>NZ_WAGX01000008.1 GCF_008830185.1 Candidatus Galacturonatibacter soehngenii | reverse complement strand
TGACGAAGACTTCCCGGGAGCTGAAGGTTTCTATATCTTCTAAAACCTATCGTTTACTTGTTGTGCCCGCCTCCATGCGGGCCCTTTTCATATCAAGAGTTCTCCGAAGGAGAACTTTCCTATAAAGAAATAAAATCCTCGCAATCACTGCTCCGATAAAAACAACCATAATTAACTTTACTGTCGAAGGCAAACCTGCTCTTCCCACATAGCTAATGACCAAAATACTAAATCCATATATGAATAAAGCAATAACATTTATCCATCTTTTCTTTTTACGCATAAAAACACCATTAAAAAGAATCCAGTAAATCATTACTTCACATATTACTGATAAACTTCCTTTTAATGAATACATGATAAAATCCATTTATCCCCCTCCAAAACATTAAATATAACCCGATTAATATCAATTATTATATTACATAAGTCTACAAGTTTCTACTATAATTTACCAAAAAAAGTTTCTTCTTTGTTTAAATCAAACTTCAGAGATTCAACAACGAAGAAACTTTTTGTTTTATTCTACTTTAGAATAGGTTATGTATTATTTATTTCTTTCCTCGATTTTAGCTTTTAAAGCATTGGGAACTTTTGCTTCGTGAAATACCAAAACACAAGGTAGCCCACCTGTTATCAACGCCACTCCTAACGATAAATTCATTACATTTTTTAACAAAGCTTTTTTGTTTAAATTCCAATACTTAATTTTTCCCATTATTCCAAACACTCCTTCTGTTATTATTGCATATATTGCAAATTTGTATATCTCAAAATTAATAAGATATAGGCCTATAGTTACCAATAATTCAATTGCTAATATAATTCTTACTTTCTTTTTTATGATTGCTACTTCTTTTTCCAAAAACTCTCTCTTCCCATTTAAAACTGGTGCTATCATCAGAGTAGCCATATAAGATATTACAGCCATAACAACCAAAATAAGATTATATTCTTGAATCACAAAACTATTAACAGCTACAATAAAAGAATAACTAATAATTGAACACAAAAGACAGGACAAATATGAATTTGCATGATACCCTCCTGCCAGAACACGGATACTACAAAAACATAATAAATATACAATAGTGCCTAACAAATTATCACTAATAATTCCAATGATCAGAATTACTAATATATCAACAAGCGTTGACACAATGGCTTCTAATCCGTATATAACAACCTCCTTTTCATCTTCGCTTTCTGCCTGTTCAATAACTCCAGCGAAAGCCGTTTTGACCAGTTTATTATACATAATTACTAGTTGTCCTCCCTCCTTTATCATAATTTCTATTTATTCTCTAAGGCATTAGAATAAATGAAAATTATTTTACTCTATTCCTAAAATATAACAACTTCCCTCAATTTTTGAATACAATTATCATAAATAGACATTTTAAAAGCACAAATGGACAACTTGCAAACATACGTTCGAAAAAAGGATTCGAAAAAATTCAAAAAAATGCATACTACATAAAAACAGCTGTTTAAATGTTACTTCAAACAGCTGTTTCTTATCATCGCTATAAACTTTGTTCGCTTTATCGTTATACTATAACTTCATTGTTAGTTGAATTCGTTTTTTCTGCAAATCAACACTCATAACTTTCACATCAACAATATCTCCAACACTTACTACTTCCAGTGGATGTTTGATGTATTTGTCTGTCATTTGAGAGATATGAACCAGACCATCTTGGTGCACTCCAATATCTACAAAAGCACCAAAATCAATTACATTTCTTACCGTACCTTTTAATGTCATTCCAGATTCCAAATCCTTCATCTCTAACACATCAGTCCGAAGAATTGGTTTTGGCATCTCATCTCTTGGATCTCTTGCTGGTTTTTCCAATTCTTTTACAATATCTTTTAATGTAATCTCGCCAATTGAAAGTTCCTTGGCAGTTTTTTCGTAATCCGTAATCTTCTTAGAAAGTCCGCTTAGATTTCCTTTTATGATATCCTGTATCGTGTAGCCTAAGCTAGAGAGTAACGCTTTTGCAGCTTCATAACTTTCAGGGTGAACACTTGTTACATCTAATGGATTTTTTCCACCTTGTATTCTCATAAATCCTGCACATTGTTCATAAGCTTTAGGCCCTAATTTTGCTACCTTAAGAAGTTCCTTTCGGTCTGTGAAACGACCATGTTCTTCTCGATATGCTACTATATTCTTAGCTATCGCTTTGCTAATGCCTGAAATATATTCAAGAAGTGATGTGGAAGCTGTATTCAAATCAACGCCAACTCGATTCACGCAATCTTCTACTACGCCACCTAAAGCTTCGCTTAGTTTCTTTTGATTCATATCATGTTGGTATTGTCCTACACCAATTGATTTGGGATCAATTTTAACTAATTCTGCCAAAGGATCTTGTAACCTTCTCGCGATTGAGGCCGAACTTCTTTGTCCAACATCAAAGTTTGGAAATTCCTCCGTTGCAAGTTTACTTGCTGAATATACCGATGCCCCTGCTTCATTTACAATAATATATGAAACATTTGCTTTTATTTCTTTTAGTAGCTCTACAATTACCATTTCTGATTCTCTAGATGCCGTTCCATTTCCTACAGAAATCAAAGAAATATTGTATTTGTCAATTAATTTTTTAACAACTTCTTTTGCTTCTTCTACTTTATTTTGAGGTGCTGTTGGATAAATAACAGTTGTATCTAGGACCTTACCAGTCTCATCGACAACTGCTAATTTACAACCTGTTCGAAATGCAGGGTCCCACCCAAGTACTACTTGTCCTACAATTGGTGGCTGCATCAGTAATTGCTCTAGGTTTTTACCAAACACTTTTATTGCACCATCCTCTGCTTTTTCCGTCAAGTCACTTCTTATTTCTCGCTCAACAGCTGGCGCAATTAGCCTCTTATAGCTATCCTCAATTATTTCACTTAAAATCTGATTGGTATTTTCGTTGTCATTTTTTATTACTTGCTTCTTTAAATATCGTATTATATCTTCTTCTGGTGCCTCAATCTTAACTGTTAATATCTTTTCATTTTCTCCTCTATTAAGTGCCAAGATTCTATGACCTGCCAGTTTATGAATGGGTTCTTGAAAATCATAATACATCTCAAATACACTTTGTGCCTTTTCATCTTTTGCGGTAGAAGATATAATCCCCTTCTTCATGGTTATATCTCTTATATACATTCGATAATCTGCTTCATCCGAAATATACTCAGCAATAATGTCTTTTGCTCCATCAATTGCATCTGTAACCGAATGTACCTCTTTTTCAGGATTGATAAAGGCTTCTGCTTCTTTATCAAGCGAATTCTTTGTCATCTGAAGCAATATTAAATTGGCAAATGGCTCAAGTCCCTTTTCCTTTGCAATCGTCGCTCTTGTTCTTCTCTTTGGGCGATAAGGTCGATACAAATCCTCTACTACAACTAATGTCTCAGCATTTAGAATCTGTGACTTTAATTCATCTGTTAATTTTCCTTGTTCTTGTATGGTTGAAAGAACCTGTTCCTTTTTCTCCTCTAGATTACGAAGATAGGTTAGTCTATCATTCAGATTTCTAAGAACCTCGTCATTTAATGATCCAGTAGCTTCCTTTCGATATCTGGAGATAAAAGGTATCGTATTTCCCTCATCTATTAATTTGACTGCGGCTTCTACTTGCCACTTTTTCACGTCCAATTCCGCTGTTAACTTTGAAATTATATCCATATTTTTGCTGTCCCGTTTCCTTTCTTTACCTCTCTGATAGAATTATAAATCAATTTTCATCTCTATTCAAGTTGTAATTCCTTGTTAAGCATGATAAAATCAAGTTTAGAAATTTGATATAGGATAAAAAGAGTGGGAGGTCTTTATGGATAATAACAACCATGATTCATTTACTGGTAATTCACCAGTTGTAAATAACAATTACTACAATCATAACCAGCCAAACAGTATGGCTACAGCAGCTTTGGTACTCGGAATATTGGCCATTATATCAATTTGTTGTGTTTATGGTTCTTATTTATTTGGTGGCATTGCAATTACTTTAGCTTTGCTTTCTCGGGGAAGAAATAACAAACTTAGCACAAACGCTTTAATTGGAACTATTCTTTCCATCATTGGAATGTTAATCTCGACTGTAATTATTGCTATATTGCTTATTAGCATTTTTACTTCTGATAGATATTCTGACTTTATGAATTATTATGAGTCTCTTTATGAAGAAATTTATGGAGAAGAATTTCCATATGGTTCAGATACCTTTAATGGTAATAGTGAAAAGGATTACAAAGATGATAATTCCAATACATATGATTACTATAACTATTTTAAGGAGTACTTTGATGAATATGATACCGCACCAGTACAGCCTACTGTGCCTGATACGTTAAGCATCTCATTTGATTAAATCTACATCTAAAAAGTCAGCTGTTTTCACAACTGACTTTTTTTATTACTCTTTTAGTAAAGCAAGAAGCATTATTCACCTCCAAAACTTTACAAGTTATCTTACTAAATAGGTTCCTTCATCAAACATATTCATCAATTACAGTTGGGTTTGATTCTTTCTTTAAGTCTATATAAAAATATATATTGGTACACATATGATAAGGTTGTATCCATAACAATGCAATTCCACAAGAGAGAATAGATAACATATACCAACCAATAAAAGATATTTGCAAATAAAAATACCTGCCCTTTTGTCCCATCATCATCTCTTTGCTCATTCTCATAATTTCAAGTACAGAAAGCTGACTATCATCCGCTATAATATATCCGACTTGACTGTAAGTAATACCAATTATAATCATAGCCACGATTCCTGCTATTAACGAAAACATTGCTAATACAAATACAAGTCGGTTAAAAGTAACACCATAAACAAATAACAATCCCATACCTGGAATGAGACATACCATAAAGATGAGTGTTAATATAATCATAATTAAAATAACTTTATCTGGGTGATTTTGAAATCCCCAAAAAATATCGCTTATTTGATAGGCTTCGTTTTTTACTAATTTAAAAAATAACTTAAGCAATCCTATTCCAAGTACAGCTGATAACAAAGATATTATAAATGAAATGAGGTAATATATAATGATAGATGCCATTGAGTCCGTTCTAGCAAACACGGTTACCAAAAGGGAAACTGCCATTGAAATCAATGTTGTTAAAAATGTAGCACCTACTGCTACTGCGTATCTTCCTGTGAGCTGCTCTCTGGATAATGCCTTTAATTGCGAAGATGACTTATAATTCATATGTATTTACACTCCATTCTGATTCTTCCTAATCTCATTAAGTATATCATATCTATTTATAAAAACTCAATATTGCAACTAAATATTTAATTTGTTAAGATAATGTATGATACAAATAACGTTTCTTACTTAAGGGAGAGCTTATATGAATACGGATACGAATGATTTTTTATATAAATTAGGTGCAATCCTTTTGTTTGTTGCAATCCTTTTTCTTTCAATCATACATATGTTTCAAATAAACTATCAACTTTTTTTATTACCTTGTTTGTTTTATAAAATAACTGGATTATATTGTCCTGGATGTGGTGGAACTCGGTCTGTTCATGCGTTAATGGATGGTCATTTGTTTTCATCTATTCGGTACAATCCCATTGTCTTATATGGTGTTTTCATTTATCTGTGGTATATGATTAGCAATACCATTGAATATGTATCCAAGCATAAGATAAAAGTTGGTATGAAATATCATGATACCTATCTTTGGATTGGTCTTGCTATACTTATCTTATTTTGCCTGCTTCGAAATTTTTTACTTCTTGTTTTTGATATCGATTTAACCTCGTTTTAAAAACTTTTCTATAAAACAAAAAGCTATTGCATTCGTACTTTCATAACGTGCAATAGCTTTCTTTTATTATTTAGAAAACAAATAATCTATGATGGTATGGCCTTGTGCGATATAGTTTCCACTTTCTTTTGCTTCTTTTTCGTTGTAATTCCAATTACGTGATTGAGGATTGGTACTGTCATAGAGCATGTATGGAACAGGATCACTTGTATGCGTTCTAACACAAATAGGTGTCGGGTGATCTGGGAGTACAAGCATTCTATAATCTACCTTTAAAGCATCAAGATTTTCTGCTACAATCTTAATCACTCTTTGGTCCAAATATTCGATTGCTTTAATCTTTTTTTCCACACTTCCTTGATGCCCCATTTCATCTGGTGCTTCTACATGTATATATACAAAATCATAATCTTGTTTTGTTAATACCTCTACTGCTGCCTTCGCTTTTCCTTCATAGTTCGTTTCAAGGGTACCATCAGCACCCTCTACCTCGATATTTAGCATACCAGCACCTACTGCGATGCCTTTTAGCAAATCAACTGCAGAAATCATAGCACCTTTTTTGTGGGTTTTTTCTTCAAAGGAGGATAGTGCTGGTTTGGTTCCTGCACCCCAAAACCAAATCGAATTGGCTGGATGTAACCCCTTTTCTTTTCGTGCTAAATTGATTGGATGATTGACTAATATATCATAACTTTTTATCATCATTTCCTTTAACAATTCTTCTTGTGGAAGATACTGTCCAATCACTTTGCCCAATATATCATGAGGTGGTGTCAGCTCGACTACCTGCCCTTTATCCCAAATAAGCAGATGGCGGTAGCTGATTCCAAGATAGTAGGAAAAGATTTCGTTTGATAATTCTTTTTTTACTGCCTCTAATAAAACAGCTGCTTCTTCTGTGCTTATTTCACTTGCGCTATGGTCAATGATACTCTTTTCTTCATATGGTCTATCATCCTCTGATAGTGTTACAATATTACAGCGTATTGCTATATCAGTATCTTTCATATCCACACCAATACTTAGGGCTTCAAGTGGAGAGCGTCCCGTATAATAACTTTTTGGATCATAACCTAGTACCGATAGATTAGCAGTATCACTTCCTGGTTTCATTCCTTGTGGTATGGTACTAACAAGACCTATTTCTGATTTTTTGGATAATTCATCTAACTTTGGAGTATTGGCAAAGGAAATTGGGGTTTGATTCCCAAGTTCTTTTATTGGCTCATCTGACATTCCATCTCCAAGTACTATAACATATTTCATGTGGCTCACCTCAATTAGTCTTCTATACGGATTCTGTTAATGATTCCTTGACACTTTTCTGCCTTTTCCTGATACTGTGCTTCTGTCAAAATACTTGTTATAAATCCAAATTCATTTTCTAATTCAGGCACGGTAACCAGTTGAACGTCTCCAAAAACTTTATGTATTTCTTCTAATCTTGTTTTTGCATCTCCACTCATTCGAACAAAAAACTTTCTTTTTGCTGTCTTTATATCAGCAAGCTCAAGCTTTTTATTGCTCCAAAGCTGCATAATATTACGATTCATATGTTTTGCTGCATCTACCACATCCGCGACTACAGCACTTGCGGTTGGAAGCTTTCCTGCTCCACTACCATAGAACATAACATCTCCAAGTACATTACCATGTGCAAAAATACCATTGAATACATTGTTAACACTATAAAGTGGGTGTTCTGATGAAATTAAAAAAGGAGCTACCATAGCATAGAAACTATCTCCTACGCGTTTGCTGGATGCTAATAATTTAATCGCCTTTCCCATGCTCTTCGCATATTTGATGTCACAAGCAGTAATCTTTGTAATACCTTCTGTATAGATATCTTCATAATCTACTTGATTTCCAAAGGCTAATGAGGATAAGATTGCTATCTTTCTACAAGCATCGTATCCTTCTACGTCAGCTTCAGGATTTCTTTCTGCGAATCCTTTGTCTTGCGCATCTTTTAGTACAGTATCAAAATCTAGACCCTCAAAGGTCATTTTACTTAATATATAATTCGTCGTTCCATTTAATATGCCCGTAATTTCATCAATTTCGTCTGCTGTTAAAGAAGAATTTAATGGTCTGATAATTGGTATTCCTCCGCCAACACTGGCTTCGAATAGGAAATTAATATTTTGCTCCCTTGCAATTTGAAGTAATTCACTACCATGCTTAGCAACTAATTCTTTGTTTGATGTACAAACACTTTTACCTGCTAATAGCGCACTTTTTACAAAGGTATAGGCTGGTTCTACCCCACCCATTACTTCAACAATAATTTTAACGTCATCATCGTTTAAAATTGTGTCGAAGTCATGAACTATTTTCTCCTGAATTGGATCTCCTGGAAAATCTCTTAAATCCAAAACATATTTTATATTAATCTCTTCATTTGCTCGTTTATTAATACTGTCCTGGTTGGTATTTAATACCTCTACGACTCCAGAACCAACCGTGCCATATCCTAATACACCAATACTTATCATTTTTTTCACTCCTTAGCAAGAATTTTCAAATAATGAATTCCGTTGATTATTTCAATGTTTTCTATCATTTTACCAACATCTCCCGAATCTGGTAATATGTCTACACTTAAAGTTAATGTAGCAATTCCATTAATCGGAATCGTCTGATGAATGGTTAATACATTACCATTATATTCAGCAATGGTTGCCAATACTTCTGATAAAAGTCCTGGAACATCATCTAACTGAATCACAAATGTCATTGTTTTTCCTTTTGCATTTTCATGATACGGAAAAATATCGTCTTTATACTTATAAAAAGAGCTTCTACTGATTCCAACCTTCTCTGTAGCTTCTTGAACGGTCATAACCTTCTCTGCGTCTAATAGCCTTTTCGCTTCTACTACTTTTAGCAAAACTTCTGGCACTGCCTTTTGCTTTACTACATAATATTTTTCTCTTTCTATCATACAATCCTTCCTCTTTGTTTGCACACGAAAAACATTTGTATTTCCAACAAAGATATTAACACAATAAAGTATTCTGTGCAACCGTTTTTTGTTTATTCATATATTTAATGCAATAAATATGTAATTTTTTGACCTAAATGATAAAATATATCTTTTCATAAAGTTTCATTTGTTATCTATAAAAGGACAGGTTTATCTTCCTGTCCTTCTTTTTTAATAAACTATTGATTAATCATAAATTGTGCTATATTTTCTTGTTCTTCATCCGACATAAGTTTCTCTGTATTTAATATGATTACAATATTTTGATCAATCTTTGCAATTGATTTAATATATAAAGTATCATATGATTTTACAATTTCAGGAACATCCGTTATATTAGTTTTATCAATTGTTTGAATTTCACTTACCATATCTACTTCAAGAGCAATTGGCATTCCTTTGATATTGGTTACAATAATCTTTTGTTCTGCACTATTTTCAGTTTGTTCTTTCATATTGAATTTGCTTCTCAAACTAAATACTGGAATGATGTCGCCTCTAAGATTAATAATTCCTTTGATATGACTTGGGGCATTTGGAATTTTCACAGTTTGCAAAGATGGCTCTATCGCATTCACTAATGAAATATCAATTCCATAAGATTCGTTGTCCAGCTTGAATATGATTGGTTTTATGTCTTCCATTCTAATCCTCCTTGTTTGAATTCATGCTATTCCACTTTAAGTATCCATTAATAAAGGAATCAATGTTACCATTCATCACACTATCCACATTTCCTGATTCAACATTCGTTCTGTGGTCTTTCACCATAGTATACGGCTGCATTACATAAGAACGTATCTGATTACCCCATCCAATCTCTTTTACTTCTCCACGAATGTCTGATATTTTTTCAGCATTTTCTTGTTCTTTTAATAAATACAACTTTGCTTTCAACATCTGCATTGCTTTATCTTTGTTACTATGTTGAGAACGTTCATTTTGACATTGTACTACAATGCCTGTTGGTATATGTGTGATTCGTATCGCTGAGGAAGTTTTATTGATATGCTGTCCCCCTGCTCCACTGGAACGATAGGTATCAATTCGTAAATCGTCTTCATTGATATCAATTCCTGTATCCTCTTCTATGTCTGGCATTACATCACAAGATGCAAAGGAGGTCTGTCTCTTCCCTGCTGCATTAAACGGTGAAATTCGAACCAAACGATGAACTCCTTTTTCGCTTTTTAGATAGCCGTATGCATTTTCTCCATTTACCTGAAAGGTAATAGACTTTATTCCTGCTTCTTCTCCATCTAAATAATCGAGTACTTCCTGTGTAAATCCTTTTGAATCTACCCACTTACTGTACATACGGTATAACATACTAACCCAGTCACAGGCTTCTGTACCGCCTGCACCTGCGTGCAGCGTTACAATAGCCCCGTCTTTGTCGTATTCACCTGATAAAAGAGTTCGAATTCTTACACTGTCAATCTTTTCGATAAACCTAGTCAAAAGTTCATCTATTTCAGGAATGAGCGTTTCATCGTTTTCCTCGTAACCCATTTCAATTAAGGTTTCGATTTCCTCATAAGTGTTCTTTAATTCTTCATAATCTTCAATATCATCTTTAAGAGACTTTAGCTCTTTCATACCATTTTGAGATTTTTCTGGATTATCCCAATAATCAGGAGCCTCCATATTTCTCTCTAATTCTTCGATTCGCTTTTCTTTCCTATCTAATTCAAAGTGAATCCCTGACTTCCATTAGTCCTTCTGTATAGGTATTTAGCGTCGCTTTAAATTGATCGAGTTCTATCAACCTTGTACCTTCTTTCTATATTAAATTCTAATTATTGATTAAGCTTTACCACAGCACTGTTTGTATTTCTTTCCACTTCCACATGGGCAAGAATCGTTTGGATAAACCTTATTGTTTTCTCGACGAACTGGACCTTTGGCAACAGTATCATCTTTATTTGTACCAGTTACTTTAGCAACCTGCTCTCGCTCTACCTTTTGTTCGATTCTTACATGCATAAGAAGTCGAATGGTATCTTCTCGTATATTTGCAGTCATTGCATCAAACATTTCATAACCGCTTAGTTTGTATTCTACCAATGGATCTTTTTGACCATACGCTTGTAATCCAATTCCTTGACGTAGCTGGTCCATATCATCAATATGATCCATCCATTTTTTATCAATTACCTTAAGTAGTATCACACGTTCTAATTCGCGTAGTGCTTCTGATTCTGGAAACTCTGCTTCTTTTTCTTCGTAAAGTTTGACAGCCATTTCCTTTAACATATGCTTTAATTCATTCTTCTTAAGCCCTGTTACCTTGTCCTTTGTAATCTCTTTCAAAGGTATAATAGGAATCAGTAAAGAATTTAGTTCAGTTAAGTTCCAGTCTTCTGGAATATTTTCTTCTCCAACTACTAAATCAACGGCATTTTCTACAGTATCTGTTATCATTTTATAGATAACATCTCTCATGCTTTCTCCGTCTAATACTCTTCTTCTCTCTGCATAGATTATTTCACGTTGTTCATTCATAACCTGATCGTATTCAAGAAGATTCTTACGGATACCAAAGTTATTATTCTCAATCTTCATCTGTGCCTTTTCAATTGCATTTGAGAGCATTTTGTGTTCAATCTGCTCATTTTCTGGCACACCTAATGCAGTAAACATATTCATAAGACGTTCTGAACCAAACAATCTCATTAAATCATCTTCTAGTGAAATAAAGAATCTTGACTCACCAAGATCACCTTGACGTCCGGAACGACCTCTTAACTGATTATCAATACGTCTGGACTCATGGCGCTCTGTTCCAATTATCTTAAGTCCACCAGCTGCTTTTGCCTCTTCATCAAGTTTAATATCCGTACCACGACCTGCCATGTTGGTTGCAATGGTTACTGCTTTATGAATACCTGCTTCCGCTACAATTTCTGCTTCTAATTCGTGGAATTTGGCATTTAATACTTTATGAGGTATTCCTCTTTTCTTTAGTAATGCACTTACTTCTTCGGAGGACTCAATGGTAATTGTACCTACTAACACAGGCTGCCCTTTTTTATAGGATTCTTCAATTTCATTAATAACTGCATGTAGTTTTTCTTTTTTTGTCTTATAAACAGCATCTTGTTTGTCTATACGAACAACAGGTTTATTAGTCGGAATTTCAATAACATCCATGCCGTAAATATCTCTAAATTCCTTTTCTTCTGTTAGTGCTGTACCTGTCATACCACATTTTTTGGTATATTTATTGAAGAAATTTTGGAATGTAATATTTGCTAATGTTTTACTTTCTCTTTTAACCTTAACGTGTTCCTTAGCTTCAATTGCTTGATGTAATCCGTCAGAATATCTTCTACCAGGCATAATACGTCCTGTAAATTCATCTACAATTAAAACCTGGTCATCCTTTACTACATAGTCTTGATCTCGAAACATTAAATTATGCGCACGAAGAGCTAATATGATATTATGCTGAACTTCTAAGTTTTCCGCATCTGCTAAGTTTTCTAAACCAAAGAATTTTTCTACTTTTGCAACACCTTCTTCAGTCAGGTTAACTACTTTGTCCTTTTCATTTACAATAAAATCACCAGTTTCTGTGATTTCTTCACCCATAATGGCTGCCATCTTAGTGAACTCTCCGCTTGCTTCACCGCGTTTTAACTGTCTTGCTAAGATATCACAGGCTTCATACAACTTAGTTGATTTTCCACTTTGGCCTGAAATAATAAGAGGAGTTCTTGCCTCGTCGATTAAAACAGAGTCAACTTCATCGATGATTGCATAGTTTAACTCTCTCATTACCAATTGTTCTTTATAAATAACCATGTTATCTCTTAAGTAATCAAAACCTAATTCATTGTTGGTTACATAAGTGATATCACATGCATATGCCTCTCTTCTTTCATTATTATCCATGGAATTTAACACCGTACCTACTGTTAATCCCAAGAATTCATGTACTTGCCCCATCCACTCAGCATCACGATGAGCAAGGTAATCATTAACGGTTACAACATGCACACCTTTGCCAGTTAACGCATTCAAATAAGCCGGTAAAGTAGAAACTAAGGTTTTTCCTTCACCAGTTTTCATTTCAGCTATTCTACCTTGATGAAGAATTACACCACCAATGAGCTGAACTCTATAATGTTCCATTTTAAGAACTCTTTTTGCTGCTTCTCTTACCGTAGCATATGCCTCTGGTAAGATACTGTCTAATGATTCCCCGTCTGCAACTCGCTTTTTATATTCTTTGGTCTTTTCTCTTAGCTGTTCATCTGTAAGAGCACCCATTGTAGATTGAAGTGCCTCAATCTTGTTTACAATTGGATAAACCAACTTTAATTCTCTTTCACTATGCGTCCCAAATACTTTTTGAAAAAATCCCATTCTCATACTCCTATATGCTACAATTTTCTTTTTATTGTTCTCTAAAAAATACTCTTAATGGTTATTGTAACACTAAGTATTGTTTAATTCAACAAATTTCTGTTATGTACACAATATGTACATATTTTGTTTACTTATGCTTTTTTTGTATCTTTTAGAATATTTTTACCCGATTTTCTCTATACAAAATGGACTTATATCTGCTATAGGATATAAGTCCAATCCGTAAAACTTTAACTATTATTTAGACATCTCATTCAACATATTCGAAATATTTTCTTCTTTTATCCACTCTTTGTTTTTTGGTGTTGTAAAGGGCAAGATGCCACCAAAGGATTCAATATAAGATGTATGATTGAGTAACTTCTGCGGTATATTAGTATGAATGACTTTCGCGGTATTGTTTGAATAAGCATTGCATATAAAATAATGGTTTTCATTCCTCACCTTTTTTCTTTATCCCTAATAAAAAGATGATAAGAAGTATCATTGTAATGAAACAAAATACTACAGATGCAATTCCAAAATTCATGTGAAAAGCAAGTGATGAAGGGTCACTAATATTCTTTGCTTTGAGCCACATTCCGCATATCATTGTGCTCATAATTAGTAATGTTGTAATAATTGAACTAATTAACGTTACAGTTTTCATGTTCTACCCCTTTTCTTTCATTAAATTATTAATTAATGCATCAATAAATCTCTCTCTTTGTTCTACATTAGACAAATCAATTCCACTATACATAAGAAAAGACTCCTCATTAAGCCCTGTAACTTGAATTGGTAACAAAATCTGCAAAGCTATAATTCTTAATTTCATTTCGTCTTCATTCTCGCCAAATATCTCTTTTAGAAAAGAAATTAAGTATAGTGCAGTTTTAAAATCCCCTCCTACAACTTCTCTATTTAGGATAAAGTGAATTAACTTTTCATTTCTTCCTGCAAAGGAATATAGCTCTTTTAACAGTGCTTTAAGCTTAACTACAGGGGATATCATGCTATTGCTATCTTCTTTCGTAAATTTGCAAATCATTTCACTCATGACATCACCAACCGCTTCACTTAATAAATTGTCTTTACTTTTGAAATGATAATTAATTAAGCCAATCCCTACTTCTGCTCTTTTTGCAATCTGTCGAACTGTTATCTCTTCAATGTTACCAGTTTCATTTATCAAATCTTTCGCGGTATCTATAATTAACTGACGCGTATCTTTTTCTTGTTGATTCATATCTTTCTCCTTTAGAACACAATCTGAACATGTTCAGTTTAGCATTTTAACGAACCTATGTCAATTACTTTTTCTATGCATGAAAGCACCTTGTCCCATTCTGGGGCAAGGTGCTTTCACTTTTACTCACTTCTATAATCATTTAGCATTCTGGTTCAATTAAGCCATAAGTATTATTCTTTCTTTTATAAACAACACTTACTTCATCTGTCTCTGCATTTCGAAATACATAGAAATTATGTCCTAATAATTCCATCTGTACACATGCATCTTCTGGATACATCGGCTTAATGCCAAATTTCTTTGTTCTAATAATTTTTACTTCATCATTATCTTCATATTCTTTATCAATAAATTCTTGTTTAAAATTAGCATCGCCATGTTTTTTGTCAATAATTTTGTTCTTGTATTTTTTTAATTGTCTTTCAATAATTTCTTCTACCAAATCAATGGAAACATACATATCATTGCTTACTTGCTCTGAACGGATAATACTTCCCTTTACTGGAATGGTTACCTCGATTTTTTGTCTGTCTTTCTCAACACTTAAAGTTACTTGAACTTCAGTATCAGGAGTAAAATACTTTTCTAATTTACCTAACTTTTCATGAATCGCACTTCTTAATCCTTCTGTTACATCAATATTCCTGCCAACAATGTTATAACGCATGATGTCCCACTCCTTTACTGTTTGTATTACAATATTTCATTTTGTTTAATATCGTAATGTAATTATACCACATTTCAGTTATTTTACAATAGTTTCCCCCACCATTTCACATTTTTTTGAAATATTGTTTGTTTTTTTTGACAACTCTCTCACATTTTTCACTATCATTCCTCCATATTTTGACGATAGAATTGTCAATACTTTTTCTTCTTTTTTTGATTTAAAAATACGATTTATTATACTTTCACAAAACATTTGTTTTTATTTTACTTCAAAATTTTACTATTTCCACACACCATCCATGTGGATAATGTGGATAACTTAGTGTATAACTCCATTTTTTCATATTTTCCATAAATTTGGATGTGGAAAACTTTTATCGACAAATACCCGCATTTTTAGCTTTCATTTTGCATTTTTTTCGCACTTTGTGCATCTTGTATATTTCGTTTTTTGTCAATCATTTTTTCTTTCTTTTTCTACATTTTTGTTTCTATTCTGCCTGCCATTCGTATTAGGTCGAAATATAAAAATATACACGTTACTTATAACTTATTAGATTGATTTGTCCAATTTATTATTTGTACGTTACAAGAACTCTATACTTAAAATGATAAAGATTCTACTAAAAGAATACAAAAAATAATCAATGAATTTATTCAAAACTGATGTGTTTTTCGATACAAGAAGAAGCAGCCGCTTTGGCTGCTTCTTTGAGTGTAAACAAACGCTTTATGAAAGCGGGAGTTTGAGGACGAAGCGTTCTCATTTCAATCACGCAAGCGGAATTCACTTTCGCTGTAGTGTTAAATGCTGATTTTTAGGGGCAAAGCCCTTGTGCGAGAAAATCAGCATTTTTACAATCGGCAACTAAAATTTATGGCGGTAGCCATGAATTTTAAAGGCTGTCGACTTTGTCGATAGCCTGAAAAAAGCAGCCGCTTTGGCTGCTTCTTTTTGTTAATCTATATAACTTACCGCTTTGCACGGTGTTCTATAATATGCATTTGATATTTTAATTCCTGTTTTTTCAGTACTTGCGTGTACTACTTGTCCGTTTCCTATGTAAATTGCAACGTGGTTAATTGAACTTCCGTTGGAGTAGAATAATAAATCACCTGGCTGGATACTATCCAATGATACTTCACGTCCACCAGAACCTTGGGCTCTTGAAGTTCTTGAAATAGAAATACCATTATCACCAAATACAGACTGTGTAAATCCAGAACAATCTGCTCCATTTGTAAGACTTGTGCCACCCCATACATATGGATTACCTACAAATTGTAATGCATAACTTACGATTGCTTGTCTAGAACCTGATGTAGCACTGCTAGAAGAACTTGCTGTGGACGATTTACTTTTAGAAGACTTACTTGCCTTTTTCTTAGCTGCTTCATCGGCCGCTCTAGCCGCTTCTTCGGCTGCTTTTCTTTCTGCTTCTTCTTTTGCTAATCTTGCCTTTTCTTCTTCAATGGATTCTGCCTGAACAAAATCGGTTCTTAAATCAACATATTCGGCCGATACAAATCCAAGAACATCACTGTCAATCTTAACCTTTACCCACTCTTCTAATTCTTCCACTACTTCCATCTCTTCCTCAATTGGAACTAATGTTTGTACGGTTGCATCTAAACTTGCATCATTACGAACTTTTAACGTAGTCGTATTCACTTTAGCTATTCTAGTTCCTACTTCATTGGCTAATGCTTCTGCTTCCTCACCAGTAACAAAGTATTCTGCTTTTATGTATCCAGTTACAGTACCTGACTTAACCAAATACCAGTCTCCCTCTTCTTCTAAAATCGTAGCTGCTGAATTATTGTAAATCTTACCTAGTATTTCACTTTCCTCATTAGGCTCACTTCTCATATTAACATAGTATGTAACTCTTGCTATAGCAATATTATCGTATTCCGAAGGTTCCAGTATTTTTTTAATTTCACTGTCTGCTGTCTCTGGATTACTTGCGTATTTTTCATTTAACGCAAATGTGATTCCTGCTTTGGGTAAATCCAAGTCAATGGTTGCTGCCTTTGTTGTAAATGCACTGCTTGAAATTACAATTGTTCCTACTAAACATCCTGTCATAATTTTTATTATATTCTTATCCATCGTATTCTCCATTTGTTACATAATTGTTAAATATATTACGAAGATAAGTATAACAAATTAACATTTTAATGTCAATGATAGAATGATAATTGTAATAATTTACCTTATTTTACAGAGTTTAGATAATTTTGCACAGATGTAACTGCATTTGCTCCATCACTAGCAGCTGTAATAATTTGTCTTAACATTTTCGTTCTTATGTCACCTGCCGCAAATATTCCTTCTATATTAGTAACACAATCCTCTTCTGCAACTAGATATCTTTGTTCATCCATTGCAACCAAGTCCTTAAATTCGTCTGAATTTGGTATGATACCAACTGCAATAAACACACCATCACAAGATATGGTCGTCTCTTCTTGTGTTTTTACATTCTTAATTTCGATTGCACTTACTTTCCCGTCTTCTCCATTAATCTGTTTCACAGTGCTGTCCCAGATAATTTCCACATTATCCAAAGAAAATAACTTATCCTGTAAACTTTTAGCCGCTCGAAATTCATCTCTTCTATGAATGACATATACTTTCTCACACATTCTTGCTAAAAAGATTGCATCTTCTACTGCTACATCTCCTCCACCTACAACACAAGTTGTTTTGTTTCGAAAAAAAGCACCATCACAAGTAGCACAATAGGATACACCCATTCCTGCATATTGTGCTTCCCCAGGTACATCTAGCTTTCGATATCTAGCACCAGTGGCAATAATAATAGCTTTGGTTTCATAAGTGCCTTGATTGGTAATAACTTTTTTTATCACACCTTCTACTTGAATTGATGTAACATCTGCTTCCACAAATTTAGCACCAAGTTCATCGGCATGCTCCCTTAATTTCATACCCAGATCAAATCCATTAATCCCTTTATAACCAGGATAGTTATCTACCTCATAAGTATTTAAAATCTGACCTCCACTCATTACATTTTTTTCTATTACTAAGGTGTTAAGTACAGCACGTTGAGCATAAATTGCCGCTGAAAGTCCTGCCGGTCCTGAACCAATAATAATCAAATCGTACATGTTATCATCTCCTGTTTTTTTGCTTTTCTTCTATATAATAGTTCTTTCTCCACATTATATCGTTTTGCTATCTGAGATTCAACTAATTTTGACAATGTTTTTCAATACAAACGAAACAAGTATTTGCACAACTATTGATAACGTATTATGATAATACTATGATATACATATAATATAGAAAGGACTCTTGTAACATGAATGCGAAAACTGTACTAATTACAGGTGCGTCAAAAGGTATTGGTGCTTCTATTGCAATAAAATTTGCAAAGGAAGGATTTCAAAATATAATAATAACTGGGAATAAATCTGTGAATCAGCTCAATGATCTCAAACGTTTATTGAAGCAAGACTATGCATGTACTTGTCATTCGTTTGCTGCAGACCTTAGTGTCTATGAAAATGTAAAACGTTTATTTCAGGAAATCAAAGAACGTTATGACGGGGTTGATATACTGATAAACAATGTAGGTATTTCTCACATTGGACTTTTGACAGATTTGAGTGTCGATGAATGGAATCAGGTAATTCACACTAATCTTTCTTCTACTTTTTACTGTTCAAAACTAGCGATTCCTCATATGAACCACCAAAAATGTGGAAAAATTATTAACATCTCTTCTGTATGGGGAATTTATGGTGCCTCTTGTGAAGTAGCTTATTCTGCCTCAAAAGGTGGTATGAATGCATTTACAAAAGCTTTAGCAAAGGAACTTGCCCCAAGCAATATACAGGTAAATGCCATCGCCTGTGGAGTAATCGATACTAAAATGAATCAGTTTCTTGACGAGGAGGAACGAGCTTCTTTAATAGAAGAAATCCCCGCAAATCGTTTTGCGAAGACAGAGGAAGTTGCAGATTTAACTTATGATTTAGCTAAGGGACATTCTTATTTGACGGGTCAGATTATTTCACTTGATGGAGGATGGTTTTAAGAAGCAAAGGACAAGGTTAATCCCCTGTCCTTTTACTTGTTAATTCTCACTTCTTTTTTCAAGAATGATTAATACATCTTTATAAAATGGATGCATTTCAATAGTAGATTCTTTTTTTGTACAATTAATCTCTATATCTGAAATTCTTTTTTTATCTAAATCAATCGCTAGTGCCTGATAATTGCTTAAGTCTTCTAGAATCTTTATGCTAGTATTATGCTTTGCGTATATGAAATACTTATCCTTTGCTTTTGCCACACGTATTTCTTGTGTATCGTTTCCTAATAAGTGGTTCACTGGCTCCAAATAATCAACACGGTATTGATGCAATAGATATTTGATATATCCATAATCCCATGCCCCTTGAAACTCAATGGCTTCTTGCCAAGTAAATGGCTTATCAAATCCTTCTCCAAGAATCGGATTTGATGGACAATTAATTTTATTCCAATTCCAGATACCATGAGCTCCATAGGTAACGCCTGCACATGCACCAGATAAAATAGACGTCCATGCTGCTTTGCGAGTGTCTTCTTTTTCAAATCTTCCATACTCTTCGCGGCTAAATCCCATTTGTTCATAGCAAGGTTCTGCATTAATCATTGGCTTTTTCGGATATTTCTTTGCAAATATTTCTGGTAATCGATATGCCATATCCTGTTGCGTTTTATTATGCCCTGACTGAAACATATAAAAATCTATTTGATTCAATAATTCATCTGGTATTAAATCATAACCTCGTTTGATGTGAAGTGTTTTTAAGCTGTCTGGACTTTTTTCACATAAAATATCCAAAGCTATCTTATAATACTCAATTGACTCTTGTGTATCAAAGTCCGTATCTCCACTCACCATGTAGATTGGATGATACTCATCAAATTCTTCAATGACTTTTTCTACATACGTTGGAACAAAATCTTTTGGCATAATATTTTTATCTGTCATACGACTCCCCCACGTTCCAGGTACATAGTTAAGCCAAAGAACCACTAAGGCTAATTGAAAACCTTGTTCAACCGCCATTTCACACATTTTTCTCGCTCTTTGAAAATACTCTTCCTCAAAAGTCGTAAAGTCAAATTGTTGACCGTCCTTTGTAGGAAAAGGATACACACCGACATCAGACCAGCAACGATCCCATTGTGGTAACGTATTTATCTGAAGGACATTAAAGCCTTGCATTTTTCTTCTCTTTAAGTAGTACGCCCACTCTTGTATGGTAACATTAGTAAATGCACTCCAAATGGTATCTGCCAGATAAAAAAACGGTTTATCGTCTTTTAAAAAGTTACTTTTATTGTTGCTTATTCTTATATTACTCAATTGATATCCTCCATCTTACTTCTTTCGGATTTTGCTATTTATCTTCTAACTTAGAGTCTTTGTAGCCAAAGAAGTATGTTACAATGGCAGATCCAAAGTATGCAATTGCACAAGCAATCAAGAAACCTACAAAACCTTTTCCGATATACCCTGGAAGGGTTAAAATGCTTGTAGATAAAAGTGTTGGTGCACTTGCACCACTTACGGCTACAATAGCCCCTGCTACACCCGAGAAAAACGCCCCAATATAAAACGGTCTTTTATACTTAAGTGTAATACCATAAATAGCTGGCTCTGTAATACCTGCTAGTACCGCAGATATTGCCGCCGATCCCGAAAGAGATTTTAGTTCCTTGTTTTTTGTCTTTAAGAATACACCTAACGTAGCGCCAGCCTGTGCCATATTGTTTGGCCCTGTTATCGTAAACATCGTATCTCTTCCGTATTGTGCTATGTTGTTAAATACAATTGGTGCGAATCCCCAATGTAGTCCAAACATAACAACTGCTGGCCAAATAAGACCAATCACAAATCCTGAAACAGCTGGATTAAAGGCTACTAAACCTGTATAACCAGACGCTAACACTTTACCAGCTGTATCTGCAACTGGTCCAATTAAAAGATAAGTAGCAGGTACCATAATTGCAAAGCTTAGTAAAGGTTTCATAAAGTTTTTGATTACATCTGGAAGAATCTTTTTTAAAACGATTTCTAATTTTGAAAGTACATAAACTGATATAATGATAGGAATTACCGATGAGGTATAGCTTACTAGTGTAACTGGTATCCCCATAAAGCTAAGAGCAGTTCCTGCTGAAAAAGCCGCTGTCATGGCTGGGTAAACAAGCGCTGCTGCAATACCAACCGATACAAATTGATCTGCTTTAAATTTCTTTGCCGCTGTATATGCTAAAAAGACTGGAAGAAAATTAAATACACCATCAGCCGCCGCATATAATATCATATACGTTCCGCTTTCTGCATTTAACCAATTCATGGTTGTACAAAGAATCAAAATACCTTTTAACATACCCGCTCCGCACATTGCTCCAAGAATTGGTGCAAAAATTCCAGATATCGTCTCCATAAAACTACTCACTAGATTCTTTTTTTCTTCTGTTTTTACCTCTTCGTTATTTTCATCTGCTTTAATTCCTGTATTTTTAATGATTGTATCATAGACTTCTCCAACTTGATTCCCAATGACTACTTGGATTTGACCGCCTGCCTCTATCACAGTAATCACACCGCTAATTCTCATCAACGCCTCTTTGTCTACTTTGTCTTTGTCCTTAACCTTAAAACGAAGACGTGTTGCACAATGAAAGAGGGAGCTTACGTTACCTTCTCCACCTACATTTGCTACAATATTTGTTGACAAATCATCATAGTTTTTCTTTGCCATAACTATACCTCCTCCGATATCACTTGTTTGCGTTTTTATCAAAGGGTGCGCGCCTATCCTTGATAATGTTACCTTAACATTTTTTTAAAAACTGGACAATCCCCTCGCCACTTTTCTACTTTTTTATCAGATTTGTCATTCTAACCCCAAAACATCGGATATTTTTTTGTATAAAATGACGTGTTTTTAAATTTTCTTTAAAAACACGTCAGGCATGGTAAATATATTTTGTTTTGTCAAATACGCTATTTCCTTCTAATAATCTGGTTTTATAATAGGTACGTACAATTTCCGTTTCATTGTCTTCAATTCTACGTAAAAGATGCTTGATTGCTGCTAGATGTCTTCTAGTATGCGTCCCCTTAACAAGTGTTAATTCTATTTTAAGTAAACTGATTGGAGGCAATGCATCAAAGCCAATAAGAGAGATATCTTTGGGAATCTTGATTTGTCTTTCTAAGATTGCTCGACTTACTCCTAGTGATACAACAGAGCTTTCTAGTATGAAGGCACTTGTCTTTTTTACTCCTTCATCCAGATATTTTTTCATAGATTCATAAACTTCATCTACATTATTTCCTAAATTCCTTATCCTTTTACTCGTGTTAACCCCACGCTTTGCCATTTCTCGTATAAATGCTTCTCGCCTTTCCATAAAATTAAAGATATTTAAGTTTTCTGCAAGGTATACAATATTACTGTGACCTTTTTCCACAAGATAATTTACTCCCCTTGCAATTCCCTCTTCATTATCCACTAAAAAACTGTCAATTCCTTGCTCATTAAAAAGGTTGTCACCTACAACAATCGGAATTTTTAATTTTAAAAAGGGATAAATATCTGCTTGGTGCATTTCTGCTGCCAGGATATAAATTCCCTTCACTTTTTGTATCGTTAATTCTTCTATCAAAGTTTCTATCTCAGTCTTTTCTTCCCAGTAATCAATGATTTTAAACTCATATCCTGCTTTTCTTACTGCCTCTTCCATTTGCATATGTATGGGTAAAATCGTTGATCCTTTCCCTCTTTTTAGGACAATACCATGTTTCATATAGTTTATCATCACAACCATGCCTTCTTTTACACCGTTGTGATGCGTCCTATATTCTTTCATGGCTACGTTCTCCATATAATCAAGAACCTTCTTCCTGGTCTTTTCATTTACCCCAGGTCGCCCGTTTAACACTAACGATACTGTAGCAGGAGAAAGATTTAATTCTTTTGCTATATCCTTTGATTTAATTCGCATCTTTTCTCCTTCCTCCTGCTAACTATCTTCTAAAGTTTCCAAATCTCTTCGTTGTATTGTTCAATGGTTCGATCCGATGAGAAAAATCCCGCATTTGCAATATTAATGAGCGCTTTTTTATTCCATTTCTCTCTATCCGAATAATCCTCTATCATTTGATCTTTTGTCTTAATATAATCTTTGATATCAAGTAAGGTCATAAACCAATCTTTGTTAATTAGCTCCTGATATAACCGAATTAAATTCTTCTTTTCTCCGATTAAAAGCATATCTCTACTTAATATAAATTCAACCAGTTCGTGAATAAGTGGATCGTTTTCATAATAGTCTCTGGCTACATAATCCTTATTTCTATAATGGTTTATTACATCTTCACTTTTGGCACCAAATATATAAATATTTTCATCACCAACCAGCTGATGAATTTCTACATTTGCTCCATCTTCTGTACCAAGTGTAATTGCTCCATTTAGCATAAATTTCATATTGCCTGTACCAGAGGCTTCTTTTGAGGCAAGAGAAATTTGTTCGGATATATCACACGCAGGTATCAACTTAGCCGCTTTGGTTACGTTATAATTCTCAACCATAACCACTTTTAAATAAGGGCTTACATCCAAATCCTGATTGATTAACTCTTGTAAACATAATATCACATGTATGATATCCTTTGCAATCACATATGCTGGTGCTGCTTTTGCACCAAAAATCATGGTAATTGGCTGTTTTGGAAGTTTACCTTTTTTAATCTCTAAATATTTATAAATAATATAAAGTACATTCATTTGCTGACGTTTATATTCATGCAGACGTTTTATTTGAATATCAAATATTGAATTCTCATTTATTTCAATTCCTTGTGTCTCCATTAAATATTTCTTAAGTGCTACTTTATTTTCGTACTTGATTGCATCAAGTCTATTTAGTACTTGTTTATCCTCAGTAAAATCCAAAAGCTCCTGAAGTCTGGTAGCATCCTTTTTAAATTCATCTCCAATTAATTCTTCAATGAATCTTGTCAGAGGTTGATTGCAATGCATGAGCCATCTTCTAAATGTAATTCCGTTTGTTTTATTATTAAATTTCTCTGGATATATTTGATAAAATGCATTGAGTTCCTCTTCTACTAAAATGTTCGTATGAAGAGCTGCAACTCCATTTACACTAAATCCATAATGAATGTCCATATGGGCCATATGGGCTCTATTTTCCTTATCTATAATGGCAACCTTAGGATCCTGATACTTTTCCTTTACTCGTCTATCCAATTCTATGATAATTGGTAATAAGTGTGGTACTACTTTCTTTAGATAGTCAAGTGGCCATTTTTCCAAAGCTTCTGCTAATATCGTATGATTTGTATAGGCACAAGTTTTAGACACAATCGAAATAGCGCGGTCCATTGTTATTCCTTTTTCCAT
Organism: Candidatus Galacturonatibacter soehngenii; assembly: GCF_008830185.1. Lineage (GTDB taxonomy): Bacteria > Bacillota > Clostridia > Lachnospirales > Lachnospiraceae > Lachnotalea > Lachnotalea soehngenii. The sequence goes on along the minus strand of NZ_WAGX01000008.1, from coordinate 354,779 downwards.
TAATAAACGTATCAACTCTGGAATGACAAGAGATGGATGTGTATCATTTATTTGAATGACTACATGTTCTTGTAATTTGTCAAGGTTATAACCTGCCTGTATACATTCTTCCAAAATAAGTTGTGCTGCATTACTTACCATAAAATACTGCTGATAAATTCGTAGCAATAACCCATTTGTATCACTATCATCTGGATATAAAAATAGAGTTAAATTCTTTGCTATCTCTTCTTTAGCAAAGGAAATACCTTTTGATACAAGCGATTCATCAATTGTCTCAATATCAAATAATCTTAATTTATTACATCCATTTTGATAGCCCGTTACGTCTATTTCGTACAGCCTAGATACTGCCGTAAAATCCTTAAATGGGACTTCATAAGTAATATTCGTTTTATTTAGCCAGCTTTCTTTTTGTATCCAAGGATTGATGGTCTCTTTTTGCATATGATTCTCAAACTCTTGCTTAAATAACCCAAAATGGTAATTCAAACCAATCCCATCTCCATTTAATCCTAGCGTCGCTATAGAATCTAAAAAGCATGCAGCTAATCTTCCAAGTCCACCATTACCAAGTGATGGTTCTGGTTCAATCTCTTCAATTTCTTCTAGACTTTTCCCATTCTTTTTCAAAATATCCCCTACATCATCAAATATTTGAAGATTGATTAAGTTGTTTGACAAAAGCTTTCCAATCAGGAATTCAGCCGATATGTAATAAAGCTTTTTCTCTCCCGTATTTCTTTTCTTTGTCTGTATTACTTTCTTCGTCAGCTCTAACAATGCAAAGTATAATTCTTCATTGCTACACGATGCTATACTTTTTCCATATCTTTTTGCTACAATCTCTTGTAATATCTTTTCTTCCATTGAAACCTCCCTATAACTTTTTCATCAGCTTTATAGTAACTTTTTCGAAACTTTTCGAAACATATATTGAAATATTATCACTTTTATGATATATTGTCAACTAGCAAAACCTTTTGTTCTTTATTTATATTTATGTATCGTTTTATACATCTTATACCCACCATTGTTTACAGTTTTGTGTTTAACTAAACTGTAAAATTTAATTTTAGGAGGCACAATGGCTACAATTAGAGATATTGCAAATAAATTAGGAATTTCACCAGGAACTGTATCAAAGGGATTAAATGGTGCAAGTGATATTAGTGAATCAATGCGTCAAGCAGTACTAGACACCGCAGTTGAATTGGGCTACAAACCAAAAACAATGCAGTTTGATAAAAAAATCTGTATTATGGTCGAAAACATGAACTATGAATCCATTGATCAATTTGGCTATGAAATCATTTCTGGGTTTGAACGTGCGGCTGCTAGGAAAAATTATGAAGTAACAATAATTCCAACCAATCTTACCCTTCAGACAAAGGAACAATATGATACCTTTATGTTAAAAAACGGCTACCTTGGAGCCTTTTTGTTAGGATTTGAACTTCATGATGATTATGTAAAACAATTAGACCATACGAAAGTTCCGACTGTATTACTCGATAATTTTATTGCGGATAACAAGCATGTAGGTTATGTCGGTACGGATAATTATGAAGGTATCAAAAACGCAATTTTACATCTAAAATCTTTAAACCATAGAAAAATTGCTTTTTTAAATGGTACCAAGAATTCAATGATTACCCAAAAACGGCAAGATGCCTTTTTGCAAGCTATGGAGCATGCACAGCTTACTCCTTTTGAAAGTCTAATTGCTTATGGAAATTTTAACGAAGATTGCGCAAAAGACCATGTAGAATCATTTCTAAAACACGGTGCAACTGCAATTTTATGTGCAAGCGACTTAATCGCCTCTGGAGTAATGAAAGAATTAAGCTTAAAAAACCTGCAAGTTCCAAAAGATATCAGTGTCATTGGATACGATGATATCCCTCTAGCCAAGTATCTTACCCCGTCTTTAACTACCATCCGTCAAAATCGAACGGAACTTGGCAATAGTGCTTTTGTACTTTTGGATAGCTTAATTCACAACATTCATATTAGCAGAATTGAACTTCGTCCTGAATTTGTAATCCGTGATTCTACATCACCAGCTCTTTCTTAATACAAATAAAAGAACAAGAGATCATGCATTGCACTATCTCTTGTTCTTTTTCATTCATTCATTTAGTTGATATTCTCCCCAAATATTAACTTTCTTACAGCAAACGCTAATCTTTTACCAAGTTCCTTTTTATTTTGCGGATGTAAATCGTTATATTCTCCTAGATCATATGCATCGACCATGGCCGTATTCGAAACACGAAGTGCCTTTTTTTGTTCTAGACGCAGTTCTTGCCAATTTACATCAGGCTCACCCTCTTTTCCATCTGTAAAGAGAGGAAGTGCTACATAGATAAATGGCGTTTCTTCTTTTCGAAAGTTCTTTCGCCAAACTTGTATCATTTTCTCCATTTTATCTGCATAGCCCACAGGATCTTTGGTATTAGATTCTCCTTGATAATATAATATTGCACGAATGCCTAAATCTTTAAGCGGAGCAATCATCTTATTGTATACGCCCGCTGGCTCATATTGAAAAAATGTCTGTGGCTCAAGACGTTGCATTGGTGCACCTATTTCATACTTCCATTCTCCCTCTAAAGAAATAAATTCATCTTGGTACTCCAAACCATATTTTTTCCCTGGCATAAAACCTCCAGGTTGCGCATCGCTAAACATACGAATTGTGACTCTATTTTTACCTTCACAAAGCAAACCTGGCGGTAATAAATATTTTCGTGGTGGATAGCGATAATCCGTATGTCCTACCAATACTCCGTTTACATATGTTTCATCGCCATCGATAATTGCTCCAAGCCTTAGCAATACCTCTTTTTCTCTCCAAGTATTTGGCACTTCAAATTCCTTTGTAAACCAGACACTCCCTTTATAGTCTTCCAGATCTGTATTCTCCCACATTCCTGGTATGATACAATGTTTTGTGAATGCTTGCACTTGGTCTTTTTTATGCCATCCCTTTTTGATGCCAAGATCCTTCTCTCTCATTGTTTTATGCCACTTTGCAATCCTCTTATTATCCGACTCAATTGTGTTATTTACCCATTCAATGTCCTTATTTCTTTGTAATTGCTCTTTACATAACCCCATTTCCATTAGTGACTCTTCACTTAACCATGCCTCAATCGGCGTTCCCCCAACTGCTGTTTGGATAAGCCCAACTGGAACTTTGTAAGCCTCATAAAGATTCACTGCTAAAAAATATCCCACTGCACTAAAATTAAGTACACTTTTTTCGTCTACCTTTATCCAGCTTCCACTTTCAAGGACTTTTTCTGGTCCTTGAAAGTTGTATTCCTTTGCTACCTCAAACATACGAATGTTGGGTTCCTTTACATTAGCTACGTCATTCGCAGAAACATCCATCGTACGTATGATAGGCAGTTCCATATTCGACTGTCCTCCAAGTACATAAACATCCCCTATCATTATGTCTGAAATTACAGTTCTATCCCCGTCATAGAGCACCATCTCATATGGGCCACCTGCTTCCATTGGCGGCAGCTCTAGCTCAAAGTAAGACTCTTTTAATATCTGCGTTTGATATGTTTTTCCTGCAAATGTAACTGTCACTAGATTTCCATATGCATAGCCCTTTATCATAATTGGCTTATTTCGCTGAATAACCATTCCATTGCTAAAGATGCTTGATAACTGCATGTTAATTCCCCCTTAAACTTTGCTAATAGATTTTCCTTCCACGCTTATCGTTGATTGCACTTTTTCTATAGAAATAGGAATTAATTTGATCGCACCATTCTTTTGCATTATCAAGCTGCTTGTGAAAACATGCTTCTACGCGATGAAATTCTTTGGAAGGTAACTTATGCTCTAATCCCTTCCACATTTGAATCATCCTTTCCACATCTTTTACCCCTTCAAAATGGGTATCATAGATATGTTGAATTACTGTATTTTTATTCTGTAGTATATGATTATAGGAAACATGATGAAAAAACAGCAACAACTCATCTGGACAAGTATCCACGTTTTCATACATCTGTGATAATGGTGGATAATACAAAGAGGCATATCCCGTTCCTTTTTTTGTCCTGTCAACTCCAATTCCAAAGTGATCTGCTCTATGATATGTTCCCCATCTCGAATACTCATATCCGTCTATATTAGGGCCATAATGATAATGAGGGGTCACCATAAAGCCTATTCCAAGGGGTGCTGTGTATTTTTCATACGTGTTCCAAGACATAAGAAGCAATCTTGAAACTGTATCTAGTACTTCTTCTTCATCTGGAAATGTCTGACAAATCCATTCTTTGGCTATTTCCTCTGAAGTAAGTTCACTATCCCAAGCCAATCTACCAAATCCATAAAAGTTTGCTGCTGCCAAATCATTTCCTGTCCAATTCTCACTATTTCCAGTATTGGCAACGGCAGCAATTCCTCTTCCAAAATGATTGCAGCATTTTCCTTTTAACAAGTCCTTTATGGTGTCATTTTCTTCACCACAATAAGTTCTTGAATCAAGTAGTTCTTTAAACCAAGGAATCAAATAACACAAATCGATTTGCTGTCCCGTATATTCTTGCGCAATCTGAACCTCCATAATATGATTGGTCTTTTTTAATTTTCCAAAAAGCGGCATAAAAGGCTCTCTTACTTGGAAATCCAGCGGACCATTTTTAATCTGCAATATCACATTATCAAGAAAGGCTCCATCTAGTTCATAAAAATAGTCATACGCAGCTCTCGCACGATCAATCGTCCTATCTCTCCAATCTTGTTGACAATTATATACAAAACATCTCCAAATGATAATTCCATTGTATGGCGCTATCGCTTTTGCGAGCATATTGGCACCATCTGCTTGATTTCTTCCATAGGTAAACGGCCCAGGTCTACCTTCTGAATCTGCCTTAACCAAAAAACCACCAAGAGTCGGTAATTCCTGATAGACAAGTTTCATTCGTTCATGCCACCATGCGATAACGGTTTCATCAAGCGGATCTGCACTTTTTAGTCCACCAAGTTCCATACACGCTGCATAATTAAGGCTTAAGAATAACTTTATTCCGTAGGAATCAAATAACTCAACTAATTTCTTTAAACTTTCAAAATAGGTATTTGTTATAAACTCTGTTGCCTCTTGTTTTACGTTTACATTGTTAATAACAGTGGCATTAATACCAACGCTAGCTAACAAGCGAGCATAATCACGCGTTCTTTCGTTGACAACAATTTGTTTGTTTTCAAAAAAGAACGAATCCCCCGAATAACCTCTTTCAATACTGCCATCTATATTATCCCAATGGTTTAGCATACGTAGTTCTTTGTCAGGAACTCGTGTGAGGGAAAGCAAAGCCATTTTATTTTTGCAAGCAACTCTACGAAGTAATTCATATACTCCATACAAAAGCCCTATCTGCGTATTTGCCATAATAGCAATCAACCCATTTTTTTCTTCTAATTGAAATCCTTCTTTTGCTAAACATTCCTTTGATACCAGGCTCAAATGAATTCCCTTGGTTGGAAGGTGATTGACTCTTTCTATCGCAGCACCAAACATCTTATTGGTGGCAAGTCGCAGCTCTGCCAAAGCATTTTCAATTATTTTTCCCTCTTCTAACGTATACACTTCCTTAAAATACGCTTCATCCAAGTAGCCCTTTACAGCTTGATACTTTAACCATGCTTGTTCCCAACTCATAACAAAACTCTCCTATTCGTAGATAGACGGATGATATAACACCTCATCATTTAAACATTTCACGATTGTGGAAATCGGTTTTTTCCCTGTTAATTTCATACTTCTTTGATCAGGTTGTGATGTACCTATATAAACCTGATAATTTCCTTTATATAACTTTAAGTACGCTTCTTCATCATATAAGCCAAATGCAGTTGCATCCAAGGTAAAGACAACTTGTGTTTCTTCATTTGGTTGTAAATGTACCTTTTTCAATCCTTTTAAAGAGAAGTTTGGTGCGTCCTCTTTCTCACATTTAATATATAACTGTATTGCTTCTGCACCTGCCATTTGTCCTTCATTCTTAATCGTTGCAGTAAATACCAACGTATTGTCTTTACTGATTTCTTGTTGATCTACCATTACTTTTGTTACATTGATATCTGTATATGATAGTCCATAACCAAATGGATATAAAGCCTCCTCTTTCATATAACGATAGGTTCGATTGCTCATTGAGTAATCTGTAAACTCTGGTAATTCCTCTGTTGATTTGTAGAAAGTAACAGGAAGCTTACCTTCTGGTGAAGCCTCGCCAAATAACACCTCGGCAATTGCATTTCCACCTTGTGCTCCTGGATACCAGCCTTGAATAATTGCTGGAATATGTTCATCCGCAAAATTTATTGCTAAAGCACTTCCCGATAATAATATTAATACGGTAGGCTTTCCACTTTCATAAATTGCTTTTAACACTTCTTCTTGTATGCCTGGAAGCTTAAGAGATGCCTTATCACCACTTGCAAATTCATTTCCCTGATCTCCTTCTTCTCCTTCTAATCCTGAGTCAAGCCCCATGCAAGCAATTACAACGTCACTTTTTTCACATACCGCCTTTATTTCCGCTAATCTATCATTCCTTAATCCAAGTCCGCCTACACGCTCTTTATGCATATGACAGCCTTCTGAATAAAACACTCTGATATCCTCACCAACGTACTCTTTGATTCCTTCTAGTACTGTAACATATTCAGAAGCAGTTCCTTCATAGTTACCAACCAATGCTCTTCTATTATTTGCATTTGGTCCAATTACGCCAATTGTTTTTAACTTATCCTTTTGAAGCGGCAATAAATGATTTTCATTTTTTAATAGCACAATTGTTTTTTTGGAAACTTCTTTGTTAAAATTACAATAATCTTTATTATCCACTACTTCAAAGTCAATATGATCAAATTCTGTTTCTTTTTCAAATAGTCCTAACTTCATTCTTGTTACAAATAAGTTTACAACGGCTTCATCTAGTCTTGATTCTTCTACTAAACCATCTTCCACTGCTTTTTTCAAATAGATAAAAATGTTTCCGCAATTTAAATCACAACCATTATTCATTGCCAAAGCAACTGATTCAACTGGACTGTTTGTTACTTTGTGATGCTCATGGAAATCTTTAATGGCCCAGCAATCACTTACTACATGCCCTTTAAAATTCCATTCCGTTCGAAGAATATCTTGCAACAAAGTCTTACTGCCACAGCAAGGTTCTCCATTGGTTCTATTGTACGCTCCCATGACTGCTTCTACTTGCGCTTCCTCAACACAGGCTCTAAAAGCTGGAAGATACGTTTCATGCATATCTTGAATAGAAGCAATCGCATCAAAGCTATGTCTGATATCTTCTGGGCCAGAATGAACTGCAAAATGCTTTGCACAAGCTGCTGTTTTCATAAATTCTCCATCACCTTGCATCGCTTTGATAAATTTTACTGCAAGTCTAGAAGTTAAGAATGGATCTTCTCCATAGGTTTCATGCCCTCTTCCCCATCTTGGATCGCGGAAAATATTAACATTTGGAGCCCAAAAGGTTAAACCTTTATATATATCTGTGTCATTATATTTTTGCTGCATATTAAATTTGGCTCTGCCTTCTGTTGAAATTACATCCGCAACTTCTTCTAGCAAATCTTCATCAAATGATGCTGCCAATCCAATTGCCTGTGGAAATAAAGTTGCTACACCTGCCCTTGCTACGCCATGTAGTGCTTCATTCCACCAGTTATAAGACTTAATTCCCAATCTTTCAATGGCTGGGGCACTATGTAGCGTTTGAAAAACTTTTTCTTCTAATGTCATTTGTTCTACTAATTTTTTTGCCTGTTCTAGAAATTGTTCTCTCTTTTTGTTAAATGGTGTACCACTCATGTTATCACCCATCCTTACTCATATTTTTCATTTTTATTTATATAAGTAAGGGTTCAAAGCATTTGCTTGAACCCTTATTATTGCTTTATAGCCAGATGCTACCAATTAGTAACCAAGAAGGCTCTTTTTATTTTCAAAGATCTTATTTGCTAACTCAATGTATTTTGTCGATCCCTTTGCTTCACAAGTCTTTACATACTCATCCCAATCCGTATCAAGATTAGCAGTTCCTGTGATAAAGCTCATGGTCATTGTATTTATATAATCAGTCAGTGGAACTCTGATTAATTCTAACTCTTCTGCTTCATCTTCATTTGAAAGGATAGGAGGATCAATCTTTTGTGGTTCTCTCGAACTATTGGTGCGTTCTAGATAGCTTACTTCCTCCTCTGTCATTTTAGAAGTTCTAAGATCTTGTGTTCCGCCATAAGCAAATACACCACCACCAAATCCATAATCAATATTTAACTTTTTGGTTCCATCAGGATTAATGCCGTTAAAATAAATGTCAGGATTTAATACAATTTTTCCTGCTTCTACCGTATATGTAGTTCCTTCTACTCCCCAAAGTGAAAGAGTCTGACCTTCATTTGAATACCATAACCAGTCAATAAAACGAAGCATTTTTATAAAGCCTTCTTCTCCAAGATCATCAAGAGCATTCTGAGAAATCATAATTCCATTTTCTAGTCTTGATAATTCTGGTCTTAAGTTACCTGCTGGTCCTCCAGGTACCGTTACAAGATAAAGTTCTGCGTTTTTATCCTGCACTTTTTCATTTTTAAGATTGTCTGCTAACTGCTGAAAATTTGCTGCATACGCATAAGACTCACCTCTATAGAATTTTTCTTTTGCCATATCATCTTCTTGCGTAAAGCTTTCTGGATCTAAAATACCATCTTTATACATTTTATTGAAAAACTTTAACAATTCTTTGAAATTATCACTTGTGTCCACAAATTCATACTGCTTTTTATCCCAGTTAAATTTAGTTCCATCTTGAAGTCCCCAGTCACTACCATTTGCCTGACGTCCTGCTTTTACTCCATATTCTATTCCTGCTAAGTTAAGAGTACAAGCACCTTGGTATTGGTCAGAGAATACATATGGCGCACCTGTGTACTCTTTTACTTGCTTTAATGCATCATAAAATCCTTCCCAAGTCCAATCCTTTTCTAACGCTTGTATGTCTACACCAGCAGCGTCAAATATATCCTTACGTATCATGATAGAGTAGCCAGCTCCTTGTTCTTCCCACATACCTGGAAGCACATAATATTTACCGTCTTCTCTTAACTTTTGTGTTAAGTCACCTTCCATGTTCCAATCTTCTACGCATTTTTGATAATTTGGCATATATTGTACCCAATCACTGATTGGAACAATCTGTCCACTTGATACGTAAGCTCTTTCATCATATGTCTTAGGAATGATGTAAGGTGCTGATCCTGAATTAACAAGTGCTGATTTTTTATCTTCATAATCCGTTCTTGCCACTAGAGTCAAATCAAACGTAACATTACTTTTTTCTTCAATTGCCTTCCATAAAAGCCAATCTTCTTTATAAGGATAATTTTCGTGATCACTAAATAACATCGAATATTTTACAGGCTCTTGTGAGTAAAATGTTTTGTCTACTCCATAGGTGTAATCCTCACCTCCTGTTGTTGATGATGCTTCTTCTTTCTTAGTATCTGTGTTTTGCACTCCTGTAGTCGGTTCTGAGGATGCCCCACATCCAACCAATCCAGTCAACATTGACGCCGTCAATAATGCTGCTGCCATTTTCTTCATCATATTATTTTCTCCCTTTCTTACTATTATTTATCAAAAGCTTATGCTTTTAATCACATTAACCTTTTACTGCTCCCATCGTCATTCCCTTTACAAAATACTTTTGTACAAATGGATACACACATATAATTGGCAATGAAGTCAATACCATAGAAGCGGATTTAATGGTGGTAGTAATCTGACTTTCTTCTGCCCCTGATCCAAGTTCTACATTATTCGCACCTTCCACTAACTGTCTTACCCATAGAGCAACTGGCCATTTACTCTTTGTGTCCAAATAAATAAAGGGTCCAAACCATTCATTCCAAAGTCCTACAAGATAAAACAGACACATGGTTGCTATAATTGGTTTTGATAAAGGAACTACAATCTTAGTAAAAATAGAATATGTTCCCATTCCATCAATTGCTGCCGCCTCTTCCAACTCTTCAGGCAAGCCTGCAAAGAAGGACTTCATTAATAATAAGTTAAACGTACTGATTGCCCCTGGTAATAAAATTGCCCATACTGTATCTCTTAAATGTAACCACTGTGCTACTAATATGTAATTGGGAATCATACCTCCCGAAAAATACATGGTAAAAATACAAAATGGAATAAAAAATTTATTCAATCGCAATCGATTCTTTGATAGCGGATACGCTAAAATCGCAGTCGCAGCTACTGAAATGATGGTTCCAAAAATTCCATATAAAATTGTATTGGCATAAAACTGATAGAATTCAATCTTCTTTAATACATATTTATAGGTTGCAGTAGTAAATTCAATCGGATAAAAACTAACTTTTCCCGCCGCAACTGCTCTATCAGAGCTAAAGGATTGTGCAATTAAATAGATAAATGGATAAAGGGTTACAAATACAACTAACGCCATTACGATAAAATTAATTACTAAAAATACTTTTCTACTTTTTGAAACTTTTACTTTCATCTTCCTAACCCCCTTCTACCACAAGCTGCTTTCTGTGAATTTTTTCGATAACGTGTTTGCAGTTGTAACTAAAATCAAACCAATAATTCCTTCGAATAATCCAACAGCTGTAGCATAAGAGAAATTACCTCCTGCAATACCCATTCGATATACATAAGTACCAATGATATCTGCTTTTTCTTGTGTTAACGGATTATATAAAAGCAAAACTTTTTGCATATTGGTGGAAGTCATGATTCCGCCAATATCAAGAATCAATAAAGTCATAATAGTAGGCATTATTCCTGGTATTGTAATATGCAGTGCTTGTTTCAACTTTCCTGCCCCATCTATTGCAGCAGCTTCGTATAGTTCCATATTTATGCTTGTCATTGCAGTTAAATACAGTATGGTTCCCCATCCTAATGCTTGCCACACACCTGATGTAATGTAAATAGTTGAAAACCAGTTTGGCAATGATATAAATGCAATTTTTTCTCCACCTAATAAAGAAATAAAACTATTAATTGGTCCAGTTAGTCCAACAATTTCTTTAATCATACCGCAAACAACAACAAGCGATATAAAATGTGGTAGGTAACTTACAGTTTGCACAAATTTTTTTGCTTTTAGATTTTTCATCTCATTTAATAGTAAAGCAAAAATTAAAGTTGCAGGAAATCTGATTGCAATATAAGAAATACTTAATCGCAGCGTATTGGCAAATGCTTTCCAAAACGATTCATCCTTTAGAAATTGATTAAAATAACGAAATCCTACCCAAGTTGTACCAAATATGTTGGAACCACCTTTATACTTTCGAAACGCAATTATGTTTCCAGCCATTGGTATGTATTTAAAAATAATGTAATACGCAATTGGTATGATGAGAAACGTATATAACTTCCATTCCTTTTTAATATGTTTTAGTAATGAGTGTGATTTTTTGATACTATGTTGCGTTTGTGTCAGTTCTATTTTGTCTTTTCCCATTTAAACACCTCTTCTACTTTCATATTACTATCGCGATATGACTCAACGCTTTCGTCAAGTTGTATAATTTTGTTTTCTTATAATTTGTATTATAGTGCACTACGTCTTTAGATTCCCCTCAATCCCTAGCATTTTATAATCATATATTATCATTTCTTATAATAATTAATTAATTATTATCATTTTGTATTTACATTTTACATATTTGGATTTATACTTTATCCATAATATTCCTTTAAAATATACTAAAGTTGCATAAAAAATTCTTTTATTATTTTTTTTTGTGCATTTTGTATATCTTGTCCACATTTATTATTTTTTTGTAATTGATTATATTTGATTACATTGATATTATTTGATATTTAACTAAAATGTAAATTAGGAGATGTAACAATGATTGAAGTCTTAAATGGCATTCGAGAAACTATAATATATGATGAAAACATGTCAATTCGTTTTTACTATAATAACTCTTTTGAGGATTATCCTATCCATTGGCAGCCTGCGATTGAAATTATTATGCCAATTGAAAATATTTATACAGTTAAAATCGAGGAGAACACTATTATTCTTAATCCAGGCGATATCTTATTTATATCACCTGGTGTATTGCATCAGTTGTTTGCTCCTGAAACAGGAGAACGATATATCCTTTTGATAGAGCCACCTCTTTTTTCAAATATAAAAGGATTAGAAGCTTTGGCTTCTATGTTCTATCCTTATGCCCTTTACACTGATGATTCCAGAAAAAATAAAGAACGGATGAATCAGCTAATGGACAATATCTATACCGAATACTCTGGTAATTCAGATTTAAAATATGCTTCACTTTATGCATCCATCTTGGAGTTACTTGTAATTGCAGGGCGCAACAAAACAAATCTTCCGATTGATATTGTAAATATTAAAAACACCAGATCCCATAAATACGTAAGTAAATTTCTTGATATCTGTAACTATATCGATGAGCATTGTACAGAAAATATCGGAATTAAGGAATTGGCTGCTCTGAGCGGATTTAGTGAATCGCACTTTATTCGCTTGTTTAAGCAATTTACAAACTATTCCTACTATGATTACTTAAACCGTTCTCGCATTACCCATGCAAAAAAATTACTTACTACTATGCCAAACTCCTCCATTGTCGACATCTCACTCCAGTCAGGCTTTGGTAGCTTGGCAACTTTTAATCGACTATTTAAATCGATTAACAAATGTACTCCAACGCAATATCGTAATTTACAACGTGAACAATGAATCTAGCATCACATAAATGTCAACTATTATGAGATAGTAAAAGAAAGGAGAATTATGAGCACAAAACACCCCTTTAATACCAATTGGAAATTCTCAAAGCAAAATCTTGGACGCACTTTATCCGAGATGGACAAAGATGATATTCAATGGCAATCCGTAGATATTCCTCACGATTGGCTTATTTACCAAGATGACTTATATGAGAATTCAGAAGGTTGGTATCAAAAATTTTTTACCTATCACCCACAAAAAGATAGCAATTTATCTCTTTGCTTTGACGGTGTCTATATGAACAGCACGTTGTTTATCAACCAAAAAGAAGTTGGTACTTGGCAATATGGCTATACTTCTTTTGAGTATGAAATTACAGATTTTTTAATTCCTGGCGAAAATAAAATTATGCTAAGAGTTAAGCATGAAAGTCCAAATAGTCGCTGGTATTCTGGTGCAGGAATCTATCGAAATGTATGGCTTAAGCACTATCCTAATCACCACTTCCTTTCAAACGGAATCTATATCTCAACTAGAAAGACAAAAAATGGGTTTCAATTTATTGTAACCCATGAACTTAGTGAGCCTACCTTTGGTAACGTACTTCACACATTAATAGACCAGTCTGGAACTGTGCTTATGACCCATCTTGTCTCGAATCAATGGATTGACATACCCTCTCCCATTCTTTGGACATTAGAAAACCCATATCTTTATACATTACAATCGGAACTTATAAGTAAAGATTGCTTGATAGATAGCATTCAAAATCGCTTCGGGGTACGAACATTGCTCTTTGATTGTAAGAACGGCTTTTTCCTGAATGGTAAACACATAAAACTAAATGGAGTGTGTCAGCATCACGATCTTGGCGCTCTTGGCAGCGCATTTAATCTTAGTGCAGCTAAACGACAACTTAACTTATTAAAGGAAATGGGCGTAAATGCCATTCGATTTTCTCATAATATGCCTGCCCAAGAATTATTGGACCTTACGGATGAAATGGGTATCTTGGTCATCAATGAAGCTTTTGATATGTGGGAACGTGCAAAGACACCCTATGATTATGCACGCTTTTTTAAATCAGAAAGCGCAAAGGATGTAAAAAGCTGGATTCGAAGGGATCGAAATCACCCCTCTGTTATTATGTGGTCCATTGGAAATGAAATCTATGATACACATGTGGACTTACATGGCGCAGAACTAACCAGATATTTAATAGAAGAGACGCAAAAGCATGACCCACGAAAAAATGCTCATATAACTATGGGTTCGAATTATATGCCTTGGGAAAATGCAAGAAAATGTGCTGATATCATCAAGTTAATCGGATATAATTATGCTGAAAAACTTTATCACAACGATCATAACGAGCATCCGGACTGGATGATATATGGAAGCGAAACCTCCTCCCTTGTTCAAAGCCGTGGTATCTATCACTTTCCATTGAAAGAACCTATTTTATCCGATGATGACAAGCAATGTTCCGCATTGGGAAATAGTGCGACTAGTTGGGGTGCTAAAAGCATGGAGGCATGTATTATAGCAGAACGTGATACGCCTTTTTCTATGGGCCAATTCATATGGACTGGATTTGATTACATTGGGGAACCGACTCCATATCATACTAGAAATTCATACTTTGGGCAAATTGATACGGCTGGTTTTCCAAAGGATTCCTTTTATTTTTATCAATCCGCATGGACTCATTACAAAGAAAATCCAATGATACACATTGCTCCTTATTGGGATTTTAATGAGAATCAACTCATCGATGTAAGAGTTATGTCCAATGCCCCCAAAGTCGAATTATTCCTTAACGGAATCTCAAAAGGAGTGCAATGCTTAGAGCACCAAACGGGAAGCAAACTAATTGCCGATTATCAAATTCCCTATCAAAAGGGACACCTTTATGCCATTGCCTATGATGAAGAAAATGAGATGATAGCTAGAGATGACAAGTACTCCTTTCAAGATGCGACCTCTCTTTTGCTTACACCTGATAAGATTGAAACGACTGCAAACGGTGAGGATTTGATTTTTATAACCATACAAGCAAAAGATTTGGATGATAGATTCGTAGAAAATGCAAATAATCGTGTCTTTGTAAAGGTAGAAGGAGAAGGTAGGCTCGTTGGGCTTGACAATGGAGACAGCACCGACACCGATTCCTATAAAGGAACATCTAGACGCTTGTTTAACGGAAAACTCTTAGCGATTGTTGCACCCACACTTACATCTGGTAAAATTATGGTGAACGTAACCTCACCATGTTTAATGGCTGCCCAGTTAGAATTAACCTCAGTTTTAAGTCCCTCTACTCCTGTTGTATCCTCTCTTCTTTCTTGCAAGGAAAGCAAAGTGACAAGCGAAGTTCCAGTAAGAAAAATAGAGATATTGGCAAAACAAGGGCAACAGTTTACCAAGGAGCAAACCTCTTTACAAGTAGAAGCAAAGCTATATCCTAATTATGCAACCTTCAAAGACATCACCTGGCAAATAACCAATGATGCTGGAGTTCCAATCAAGCTTGCCTCTTTTGAAAAAATAAACAGTTCAGGTACACAGCTTTTATTAACTGCTCATGGAGATGGTGATTTTCGTCTTCGTGCAAGCTGTAAAAACGATAAAAAACATGCAGACATTATTTCTTCTTTGGAGTTTCACATTGATGGAATCGGATCTCTGACGCAAAATCCATATGAATTTATTTCTGGTTCTTTATTTGATTCTTTTGAAGGAGAAGTGAGTAACGGAAATGAACGTGGCGTTGCAACAGCTAGAGAACAAAAAACGATACTTACATATGAAAACCTAGATTTTGGTGATTATGGCTCTGATTGCCTGACCATTCCAATATTTGAACTGGAAAGTGCAAGTACAATCATCAATTTTTATGAAGGGCATACGTTAGAGCAAAAAGGAAGGTTTCTTGGTTCTTTTTGTTATCACAAACAATCGATATGGAATGTTTATCAAGAGGAGACATTCCATCTAAACAAACGTTTAACTGGGGTAACATCACTTTCTATCGAGGTAGAACATAAGATTCATATCAAAGGCTTTTCTTTCACCAAAATAGAAAAAGCATTTGAGAAATTATATGCTACAGAGGCCAATTACATCTATGGTGATACCTTTATTCGAAAAGAAACCTGCGTAGAGGGTATTGGCAATAATGTTTCTTTCGAATTTCAAAACATGGACTTTAAAGAGTGTGGGGTTCATTCCCTTACAATCTGTGGACATAGTCCCATTGATAAAAATACCATTCACATTCGCTTTCATGGCAAAGACGGTGATGCTTATGATATTGCAGAGTTTGCTTATACAAAAGACTATGAAGAACAAAGTTTTAACGTATCACCAATCTACGGCGTGCAAACAGTGACGTTTGTCTTTTTACCTGGAAGTAATTTTGATTTTAAATGGTTTCAATTCCACTAAAGGAAAGCTGACTTTCTTTTAGGGATTTTATTTTTCTTTGTGTAATCTTATCCTCTGGGTTTACTTCTTGGCATAGGATAGGTGAGTTGGGATTGTAGTTTTTATAATTAGTGACAGCCTTTTGAAAGCTATCATTTGCGTAACAATATTTACACCCGTTGATACAAGTGTGATAGCTTCCAATCTCAATGCTTTCCATGCATCCGCATTCTTTTCTTTGATTTTTATCTTTTTGTCCCTTTAACTTACCATTTAGTACCTGCTCAAGCCACTGTTTATCAATGCAACTACCATGCTCTATTCCATATGAAGTTAAATCTATTTCTTCGGCACAGGTTTCTATTCTCATATGATTGGCTCTTGCAACTGCGGCAAAATGACTTGCTAAACATTCTATATCTTGTTGCGTTATTTCATGCACTTGAATCTCTTGCATATTCCTTTTCATCTTCACGTACCAATCTAAAAAGCTTATGATTACCTTATTGGTATATCCTCTTAGACTTTGTGCGATTTGCTCAAATGCTTTCATATGATAGGAAACGCTATATTGATTTGTCACTATAATAGGATCATACCTCCAAATCATTCTTTCTTTTCCTATCTGCGTAGCTAGTTGTTGAAAGAGAGGTATTATGATTTCTTTTTTATTTGGAAGATTTGGCTCTAAATCCTTGCCATATCCTGTTAGGGTAAATTGAAAACAATATGTATAATCCTTTATTTCATCCAGTCGACTTAGCATAGGGGCTGGGTTCTTAGACCAAAAGATAATACAGTCTATCAACTTTGGTGTAAGAAGTATTTCACTTACCTGCTTAGGATTCATTGGATTCTTTACATACACTATCCCTTCTTTCATGCGATTGAAAAACCATTCGGAATAAAAACATGGAATATCTGTTCTTCTACTTACACTTAAAATCATTGTTCTCCCCCTCTACTCAAACTTTTTTTTGTATTACATAACCCAATATAGCAAAAATATTATTATTATATCCAATATAGGCCACCATTTTTTTTTCGTCTATCAACATTTCTTCCACTTCAAGCATATCTTCTGTAAGTAGTGATTCTTTTGTAAAATACACAGATATATCATATCCATCAATTCTTATATTATTTTGTTCCACTAAACTATCGAAAAAAGCTTGTTCAATTTGTTCTAAATTTATAACTTGATCCGGCAAATAGGAGAAAATATCTGTCACTTTATATGTATTCATAAGCACACTCCTTATTAAAATTACGAAAATAAGAGAAGAATGTTCTATCACTCTTAACACTCTTCTCTTATTATATACTATCTTTCTACAATCTGGGAAGAATTAGCAAAATATCCATATTCTCCTGTAATACTAGTCTACTTATTTAGTTTGTTGTATTTTGACAGAATCCGACTGTTGTTATAATTGAATCATTTAGTGCTATTTGCTAGGTGATTACGGTTCCTGCCGTGGTACAGCAGAAAAAAACCTGCACAGATTTGCACAGGTTTTCTACTTGATTAGATTAGATTATTTTATTGTAATAAAGTAATATAAATCGCTGTTATAATTGCAGTTGTAATAACTCCGCATATATTTGCTCCAAGCGCATAATCTAAAATGAAGGAGGCTTGATTTACCTTTTGTACTTCCTTTTGTGCCACCTTTGCTGTAGAAGGAACACAAGATACGCCTGCAATACCAACAACAGGATTAAAGTTTTTACCTCGAATGACATAGATTACATATCCACCTATTATTCCTCCAATTCCTGATAATGCCAATGCGAGCATCCCAAGAACTAAAAGTTTTAATACAACTGGATTTAATAACGTACTGGCATCACATAATACTCCAAGCATAAGTCCAAGAAAAAATGTTGCAAAATACAAGAAACCATCTTCAATGAGTCTGATATACTTACTGATTCCCGATTCTCTAATTGCTATTCCAATAAAAAAGCTTAGAAATAACGGAGCTGCAACAGGAAATAATAAACAAAGAATTGCATTAGCAATTACCGCAAAAATTAACTTTTCACTCGATGTAATGTTATGCTTTGGCTTTTTATCAATGATTACGATTCCTCTTAATTCCTTTGGAATAAATAGTTTAATCAGATAAGGATAACCGCCATATGTTAGGCTTAGATATAAATATGCCACAATAGAAATTGGGACAAAGTATTCTGGTGCAAGCTTTAATGAGGCAAACAATACCATTGGTCCATCCGCACCGCCGATGATAGATACCGCTGCTGCTGCTCCATCGGAAAGTCCCATTAATTTAGCAATTGGATACGTTACTATCGTCCCAAGCTCTGCAAACAAAGCAATTGTCATGCTGATAAATGGATGCGCCAAAACATACCCTATGTCACATAATATACCAATTCCCATAAAAACCAGACATGCAATCAAACCATTGCTAAAGGTTAGCGTATAGATTGGCTGTAAAAAATTAATTTGCATATATTTCATCAAATCATCTGTGCTCGTTAGTAATGGATTAATAATCAAATTGCCAATTTGATTATCTTCCATGAATAAAACTCCCGTGTTTATCGCAGACATTCCAAATCCCATTGGAATCATAATAAGAGGTTCTAATGTACCTTTTCTGCCTAAATAGACTAACAAAAAACCCAGAAAAATCAAAACAAAACGAAATATTACAATTTCTGGTTCTTGCACAAACATTGTACTAATACCTTGAAACAAGTCTAAAACTTTCATACAAATCCCCTAACTTTTTATAAGCGTTTGTAGTATAATAAACCTAGATGTTGCCATGTTGCCTTAATCTAGTGCTACTTATTGATTCTTTCCTTCTTGATTTTTTGTAAAGACACGAATGCATGATAACAATACTCTTATTAAAAATGCAATTCCATAAGACACAACAATACCAATTCCCATTACTTCAAATGGTACACTTAAACTAGCTAACATACAAATCCTCCTTTATTATATCGTGTTGTAGTATTCTTCTTAACTTCATACTAACAATTTACTCCACGATTATCAAATACATAATATGTATGCTTATCATTTACAGAAGTTATGCTTTAAAAATAACAAGAATGGAGTTTTTTATTATGGACTTACATTACTTAGAAATATTTAATACGGTTGCCAAATATGAAAGCTATAAGAAGGCGTCTGAAATATTACACATCAGTCAGCCTGCTCTTTCTGTGCAAATCAAAAGGTTAGAAGCTCAGATTGGTCTTAAGCTTTTTGATAAGATAGGAAATAAAATTTATTTAAGTGAGAATGGGATGTTACTAAGAGAGTATACAAACAAGATATTTAATATCGTGGAGGAATTAGAAGAAGCTATCTTGGATGCTCAAACCTATATAGGTGGAACCCTTAACATCGGTGGAAGTAATACGCCTGGTTCTTATATTCTTCCCGAATTGATTGGTGAATTCCAGAAACTATATCCGAGCACAAAATTTAATCTTCACATTGGTAATACTTCTGAAATCTCACAACTAATTAATAATGGAACTTTAGATATTGCTATCAATGGTGGAAATTGCAGCTATCACGAACAAATCTTTGTCGAGAAGTTATATTCTGACTATTTAGTTATCGTTGCATCACCACAAAACCCGTATTGTGAAATGAATCAGCTTACCAGCAAAGAATTAAAAGATTTAAGATTTGTTGTTCACAATACTGATTCGCAACTATATACTTATTATAATAGCCTTGTAGAGAATTTAAATATACCTGAAAATATTAATATGTATCTAGGAAATGTCGATGCTATCAAAAAAGCAGTAAGCGTTAACCTTGGTGTATCACTACTTCCTTACGTAGCAGTTAAGCATGAATTGCAATTTGGTGTTCTTAAAAAACTTGATTTTACTGTTTCTAATATCGATTATCCTTACAGCCTAATTTATAATAAGAACAAGGCTCTTTCCGCTACGGTTAAAAGTTTCATTGAGTTTGTACGAAAAAATATATCTAACTACACTTGTGAAAGCGAGCATGTAATAAGGGAGGAAACTTAACGTTTTCTCCCTTATTGTTGGCTCTTACTGAAAACTATAATCGTAATGATCGTCTAATAATTTTTGATTATCGTCTAATTGAGAGGAACCATCTTTGTGATATTTCTTTAGTAACTTCATTGCAACAAATAATAGAATTTGAGCAACAATTGCTATTGTTAATAAGATAAACGAATTATCAATAAATGTGCTTCTCCCAAGCCCCGAACTAATTGCCTCTCTAAATCCGTAAATCGAATGTGTCATTGGCAAATATGGATGAATAAAGCGGAAGAATTTGCCTGTAAGTGGCATTGGAAATGTTCCGCCAGAACCTGCAAGTTGTAAAATTAATAATACCATTGCGATAAATCTTCCTGGGTTATCAAATGCCATTGCAAGGAACATAATAAGGAACATATAAGCATACGCAGATACCAATGATACAATAAAATACTCTACCATATGATTCGCTTTCAGTCCAAGAGCAAGCATAATGCTTCCTTCGACGAATGCCATTGCAGTGGCTGCAACAAGTCCAACTGATATTTTACTCATCCACCATTCAAAGGCTGATTTGTTCTTTACTGCAATCTTTCTTATTGGGTAAATAAAGTTAAATACCAAGCATCCTACATACAAAGCCAATGATAATACATAAGGTGCAAGTGCATGACCATAGTTAGGCACTTCACTGTATTTTTCTTGTGAAATATCATTTGGTTGTGCTATCATTTCGGCTGTTTTATCAGAGGTATGCACATCGTTTACTTTTTCTGACCCTTCACTTAGAGCCGAAGATAATTCTCCACTTCCGTCTTTTAATGTATTTAACCCATTTAGTAAAGTACTGCTTCCATCTGCTAATTTTTCTGAACCGTCGTTTAACTGTTTGGATGCATCTTCAAGCTTTAACTGACCACTCATTAATGCTGCATTATTTCCTACTAATTCAGAACTTCCAGCTTTCATTGTTGCGGTACCGCTTACTAATCGCTCTACCCCATCTTTTAAAGTCGGTACATTCTCATTTAACGTACCAAGCCCTTTGCTTAATTGTGAAGCTCCATTATTTAATTGACCCGAATTATCATTTAATTTTTGAACTCCCTCATTTACTTTTTCTACTCCAGCAATATAGGAATTCATACCTTCACTTAATTTTGCTGAACCAGTACTTAAACCACTTTGCAGACTATTTATTCCACCTTCAAGTTGCGACATACCTGGTATCAATTGTCCATCTAATGCAGTCTTGACACTTGTAAGTCCCTCCGAAAGTTGTGTAATAGCTTGCTTTGCACCTGGTAGGGCAGTTGCTGAACCTGTTGCAAGCTGTTGAATTGTAGCTGATAACGTATTTGCAGAGTTTCCTGCCTCTGTTAATGTGCTAGAAAGAGTAGACATTGCGGTATTTAAAGCTCCCACATATCCTTTAATTGTACCAGTCGCTTGCAAAATCTCTGTGTTATTTGAAGCAGATATACTATCAAGAGCATCTAGTATCTCTTGCTGTTCATCAGCTGAAATACTATCCCACTGTGATGTTGCTTTTACTGCATCCTGTATCTGTGTACTAGCTGATACCTTCGCTTCAATTGCTTCTGCTTGTTGTTCAATTTGCGAAATTGCTCCAGCAACCTGCGATAAATCGGCTGCGGAGGAGCCTCCAGCATTTAAAGCGTCGTTTAGGTCTTGTAACCCTTGATTAATGCTAGTTAATCCCTGATTTAGAGCATCTAACTGTGCCTTACTTCCATCTATCTGCGTTCCAAGCTGGTCAGACATTTGTGTCAAACCTGCCAAGATTTGTTCTGCGCCACTTTTTAACTGCTCTGTTCCATCGCTTAGGCTTGTGACAAGAGTATTTACTCCAGTTTTTAATGTCGCTCCATTACTTGCTAATGTATCTGTTCCATCTGCTATTTTAGAAACGCCATTTGTATAATCCTTGATTCCTTGTGATAGTTTGGTAGAACCAGAATCAAGCTGATCAACACCATCTGCTAATTCAGGTACTTTTTCACCTAAAGTATCCACACCTGTTTTTAGTTCACCTAGGCCATTATCTAATTTAACCGCTCCTGCCAAGTACTTATCAAGTGCCAAACTGAATGTGTTTTCCCCATCGCTAAATGTGATTGTACTTTCTGCCAATGTCTTTAAACCATCATTTAAAGTCTTACCACCATCTGCTAATTCATTCGCACCATCATCTAGTTGTGATGCACCATCTGCCGCTTTTGCAAAACCATCACCTATCTCAGACAATTGTTCAAAAATAGCTTTTGCATAAACCTCAGTCACCTTCTTAGAAACTTCGCTTTTTAATTGCTTCATTGCAGTTTCTCCAATTACTTCACCAAGATAATTGAGTGCTCCATTTGTTTCATATTCAATATTCATTTTCTGTGGATTATCATCCATAACGGTAGCCGCATTTTCAGAAAAATTTTCTGGAATTGTTACAATCATGTAGTAGTCCTGATTTTCTAATCCTTTTTGTGCTTCGCTCGACGAGACAAACTGCCAGTTTAAATTCTTATCTTCTTTGAGTTGGTCAACAAGTTCTTGACCTACACTTAGTGTTTTGCCATTGTATTTTACTTCTTTATCTTCATTTACTACTGCTACTGGTAATTCCCCAGTCTTTCCATATGGATCCCAAACAGATTTTAGGAAGAAAGAAGCATACAAAATGGGGATAAAAGAAATAACAATAAAAGAAATTAATAATATCTTGTTCTTAAAAATTGCTTGCCATTCTTTTTTAATCATTTCCATGAATCGAATTCATCACCTTTCTAATTAACAAATCTCTTTTTTCGGCTGAATGATTCCAGTTGTATAGAGAAACCTTTTCGTCTCCTACAGCTTCCTTAATCAGCTGATGAACCGTTTTTTTCTTTAGCGAATCTCTCCATAATTGATCGGCTTGTGCAAATGCATTCTTGAGTATTGCAGTACCATGGTCTGTAATGAAAGGAAATTCTTTGAATACCTCACTGATAAGTTCTGTATCGGAAAACGTTTCTATTGGTCCTTCTAAGGCTTCTACTACTTGGAGTAAATTAATGTTTTCGGCACTGGTTGCCAATGTGAATCCACCGTTATTGCCTGAAACAGAATTAACTAATTTGGATACGACTAGTTTACGTATTATTTTTCGTAAATATGTTGGGGAGCATTTTAATCGTTTGTTAATCTCCAAAGAAGTCAGTGGAATATTTGGGTCTTGTGTCGCCAATAAAACAATAATACATGCCGCCTGTTCAAATCCCTTTGTAAGCTTCAACGTTTTTCACCTCCTACCTATCAATATAAATACGGTTTTGTAGATATCTTGTATCCATTATAGATATCTGATATCCATGATTGAATTATACTACTTTCATTTTTCGTTGCAAGTAAATTTTTTTGCTATTTGCGAACTAATATTCATCACATTGCACAATTATATTATTCATTTCTAATCAAACCTAAATTCAATCTGTTTGTATTGCTTATCTTCATATGCTCTCATATAGGAAAAAATAGTATTAACATCTGAAACGATGTGATTTTCTTTACAGAATTTATAAAATATATTCATTAATTGATTATTATTTTGACTTACGATTTCATAAGAATTGCCGTAGACGTCCATATAGCGTTTTTTTAATCCAGGAAAATACTTATCTAGCATCTGATAAAAATACTCTCGATTTCCTTCTCTTAACGTTACCCCCATATTAAAACAGATAATTCCATATACCTTTGCTTCTTTGCAATATTCCAAAATCCCTAATAAGTTTTCTTTTGTGTCATTAATAAATGGCAAAATAGGAGATAACCATACAACGGTTTGTATTCCACAATCTCGCAAAACGTTTAAAGCTTTGAATCGTTCTTTTGTTGTAGATACTCTTGGCTCAAGCACTTTACAAAGCTCCTCATCAAAGGTAGTTAGCGTCATCTCAACGATACATTTTGACTTCTCATTAATGCTTTTAAGCACATCAATATCTCTTAGGATATTTGCCGATTTGGTATGTATGGCAACACCAAACTCGTATGCATTTATAATTTCAAGGCATCTTCTCGTATGTTGTAGCCTATTCTCCAATGGTATATATGGATCTGTCATAGCACCTGTAGCAATCATGCATTTGTTACGTTTTCTTTTTAACGCTTCTTCCAATAATATAGTTGCATTGCTTTTCACTTCAATGTCTTCAAAGTCATGCTTCATCTGATAACAAAGACTTCTGGAGTCACAATAAATACAGCCATGAGTGCATCCTCTATATATATTCATTCCATTGCTTGTTGACAAAATTCCTTTTGCTAACACTTCATGCATGTTTCTACCCCTTATTTCATTTCATTAATAGATGCAAATCTCGCAGTCCATTGTCTCCTCTTTGTAATAAAATTCATTTAAATCCTCTGAGTCAAATATCTGTAGTAACTCCATAAAATCCTCTGCAAGATGAAGCTGTGATAAGTCCTTCCTATTTACCCATTGCATTTCACCTTCTTCTGAGGACGTTAGCACACCTGAAAATTGATTTGCTTTAAATAAAACAATCACAAAACGTTCTTCTTCTTTGGTTTGAAACTGTTTGATTCCGCAAATTCTAGGATGATATATGGTAAGACCAGTTTCCTCATAAACTTCTCTTATTACTGCCTTTACAAAGGATTCTTTTTTCTCCACATGGCCACCTGGGAATGTGAGCCCTTGCCAATCCCCTTTCACACGATCTTGCAACAATATCTGATCATCTTCATAAACCATACAAAGTACCGTTAAAATTACTTTTTCACTTCTAGACATACCTGTTCTCCTTAATATAACCTCTTTGGTTACAGACCTTTGCTACTCACATCATTTATGCTTTCTTAGTATCACACATCGCTAGCAAAAGATTAGTAAGTTCCTTCATATTCTCAACAATATAATCAGCCCCAGCATGTTCTAGTTCTTCTTGGTCACCAAATCCATATAATACACCTATGCATGGTAAATCGTTTTCCTTTGCACCTATGACATCTTGTGAACGGTCTCCTATCATAATTGCTTGCTCTTTTGGTATGTTAGCTGTATTCATCGCATATCGAATGACATCTCCTTTTCGATGCATTTTTAAATCAAAACTAGCGCCTGCAATGAATTCAAAATAAGCATCTGCTTTAAAATGTTCTAAAAGCTTTCTTGCACTTTCTTCTGGTTTTGATGTTGCTAACACAAGTTTTCCACCTGCTTTTGTTACTTGTTGTAACAAATCAATGATACCTTCATAAAGTTCACTTTCATATAAGCCGTAAGGAGCATAATATTCTCTGTATATTGTCACTGCTTCATCGGCTTGTTCTGCTGAAAATCCAAAGAACTTCTGAAATGATTCATTAAGTGGCGGACCAATAAAATCGGTTAATGTATTAAGGTCTTCTACTTCAATTCCATAATGTTTTAAAGCATAGGCAACACCCTTTGTAATACCAATTCCAGTATTTGCTACCGTACCATCAAAATCTAATAAAAAGTATTTGTAGTTCTTTCCTTCGTAATTCATGTAAACTTACCTCTTTTTCCTTCTGTCTTTCTCCTACAGTATAGCATAAGTGTTGTCCTATTCCAATCTATCAAACTACCTATTATGAACACATCTTTGTCCTTTTAATTAGATATAATCATCTACATCAAATTCCTTGTCTTTAAAGTAATATTTACGGTCATCTTCTGTGATTTCTCGAATGACTTTGCAAGGATTTCCTGCTGCTATCATGTTATCTGGTATATTCTTTGTCACCACACTACCTGAGCCAATTACAACATTGTTTCCTATCGTAATACCTGGATTGATTACAACATTTCCTCCTACCCAAACATTATCTCCAATGGTTACAGGAATCCCATATTCATAGCCAGAATTTCTGGAGTCTGGATGGATTGGATGGCCTGCTGTATAGATGGAAACATTCGGTGCAAACATTACATTATTACCAATTGTAACCTTTCCTACATCTAAAATAATACAGTTATAATTCGAAAAAAACCAGTCTCCTACCTCAATGTTGTATCCATAATCACAATAAAAGGGTGCTTCTAGATAAACATTTGGACCTGCCTTTCCTAATATACTTCGAATTAACTTATCTCGTTTTTCATTGTCACTTGGATGCATGAATTATACTCTAATAGTTTTATTTTATTGCTTGTTCTTTCCTCACTTAGTCCATCTAACCATGCTTTATATGGTAATCCAGCTAACATTCTTTCTTTTTGATTCATTGTAATCTCCATTCCGCCGCCAAGCGGCGGCACAAATAGTAATGAAAGTATTCACAAACCTTTACTTCCGTGAAATAATAACTTCAAGAAGCTACACTACAAAGCACGGGAGGAGGAGTTGTAAATTCTTTCTCGTTTTAGACAGCATTGTAATCAGTGTAAGTTCTGCCTGTTCAAGCACAAATAAGTGGCTCTATAAGACCGTACACTAAGAATTGTTTTAACGCCTAGGTTAAATTGTGTGGCAGAACAGTCAATGGCTTCTTTACTTAATTTCGAAAGGAGCATGACTATGAAAGTTATCTACCAAACCTGTTGTGGTGTCGATGTACATAAATCTTTTCTCGTTGCCACAATCATTAAAACAACTTCTGGTGTTGAACCTACCTATCAGAAGAAACGTTTTTCTACTTTTAACAATTCTATTCTTGAATTCAAACAGTGGCTGATTGAAAATGAATGCCGCGACATTTGTATGGAATCTACCGGCAAGTACTGGGTTCCTGTCTTTAATCTTCTTGAAGAAGATATCAATGTCACGATTGCCAACCCCAAATGGGTAAAAGCGGTAAAAGGTAATAAGGATGATACGAAAGACTCCAAATGGATTGGAAATCTGTTTCGGCTTGGACTTGTTCCCGGCAGTTACATTCCTTGTAAACCGATACGTATTCTAAGAGAATACACACGCTATCGTTACAAAATGGTTTGTTGCCGTTCCGGTGAAAAGAATCGGTATCAGAATGCGCTCACTGTATGCAATGTCGCATTAGACTCTGTTGTATCTGATATCTTTGGGAAGTCATCCACATCCATTATAGATTACCTACTTGAACAGTCTGGCAATTCAATCAACCACGAAGAAATCGCATCTAAACTCCTTAAAAAGCTCAAGGAGAAAGAACCTGCTGTTATTGAATCCATTGAAGGATATCAGATGACTGATACCCAAAAATATCGTATGCGCCTCGTCCGCGCACATATGGATTATATCACAGCTGAAATCCAAGATATAGATTCTCAGATAGAATTTTTGATTTCTTCCCATGCTGATTTTGAAAATGCTATCCAGTTTCTCTGTACCATTCCGGGTGTTAAACGTGATAGTGCAATTACTATCATCTCCGAAATAGGTATTGATATGTCTCAGTTTTCAAGTAACAAGCGTCTTTGCAGTTGGGCTGGATTAACTCCAGGTAATAACGAATCTGCTGGTAAGAAGAAATCTGTTAGGATTACACGTGCTGGAGTATACCTCAAACCTGCATTGGTGCAATGTGCCCATGCAGCCGTAAAATCCGACAAATCCCCTTACTATAAAAAGAAATATGAATCTCTTTTAAAACGCCGTGGCAAAAAAAGAGCCATTATTGCAATTGCTCGAATGATCCTCACCGCCATTTATCAAATGCTGTCTAATGGTGAAGTATGGAATCCAAGCGATATTTATAAAATTGATATGCCGGTTACCTTAGTTGAAAAACAAAAGGAAAAGGCCATCAAGCAAGCCAAGAAACTTTTATTACGTGAAGGGGTTATTACTGAATCACAATTACTTTCTTGAGCTTTTTAAAAATAAATAGTCCCTATTTTTAAGCTAACACCTGATAGCTTGTTTAAGTGCGCCATTTTCTGGCTGCCCTCTACTTTCTTTCACACTATTCTCCTCACTCTTTCATCACTTTAAATAAAACCTTTTTTCTTGGCATATTCCATTAGCTTTGGTTGAATCAATGGATAGGTCCAATTATTAGGTAATGTATCCATAATATATATTTTTTCAATTTCGCTATGCAATTCCTTTTCAAATCCCTCTATGGAAGCAAAATATAACATTCCAAAGGATTCCTCTTTCAATCTATCATCTTCAAAAGAGCTTGTGACAGAATAAATGCCGATTGGAGTTATCTCATATTGAATGGCTCCTGTCTCTTCATATAATTCCCGCTTAGCAGTCGTAAGAATATCTTCTCCTTCTTCTCTTCGCCCACCTGGTACTTCCAATGTTTTTCTATCTTTGTGTTTGCAAAATACCCAACCGTCTCGTGTTTTTGCTATAATAACAGCAAATTTTAATTTACTATCCTCTACATAATCATAAAATTTTACTTGAGTCATAATTACCTCTTTTTTCATATCGTTTTGCCTACAAGTAATACATGCTATATTTCTTATGATAATCTTCTTCGCCTACATTGTCAAACGTAACCTACTATTAGAACTCCACACAAAAATAGCACTAGACTGTGGGAATCCTCATGCTAGTGCTAAATCTATTATTTATTTCTTAACCACGACTCTTTTTGAGATATCTTCTTTTTCCTTTTCATCTGGCTCTGCTGCAATTCCACCAAATGGCATCTGTGCTACCAGTTTCCAACTTGAAGGTAAATCAAACAATTTTGTTACTGCTTCGTCAATCACTGGATTGTAATGTTGCAAGGAAGCTCCGATTTCTACCTCTCTTAGTGCGGTCCAAACATTTGACTGTAGCATTCCATTGGATTGATTTGCCCAAACAGGGAAGTTTGATGCATAAAGTGCATATTGTTCTTGCAATCCTGTTACTACTGCTTCATCGGTAAAATATAAAACCGTTCCATATCCCTTCTTAAAGCTATCAAATTTCTCACGCTCCACTTCACCACCAAATGCATCATAAGCAGCATCCCATAACTGCTCTTGCTTTTCTCCTAAAGCAATCACAACTCTTGCACTCTTCATATTGAAAGCATCTGGTGTAGCTTCGGTTACTTTTTGAATTAGTTCTATCACTTCGCTTTCGGATACAGGTAACTGACGGTTAATATTGTAATACGTTCTTCTCTTTTCTAAATTGTTAATGAATGTCATAATTTCTTCCTCCTTATTTTTGCATTTTACTTTTCATTTCAATTACTAAAATATGAGATTTCTCACAGGCTTTTATTTGAATATCCTCTTCTATTGCTTCTAGCCCATCTTTTGGATTCATAGCTTCCTGATTTATGATTGACTTTCCTTCTATTTGAACCAGATAAGCTTGTCGCCTAGCATCAACTTGAAACGAAATCTCTTTATCTTTCTCTAGCTCAACTACATAAATATTCGCATCCTGGTGTATCTGAATGGGCGCATCGCCTTTTGATCCCTTTACTATCTGGAGCCATTTGTTCTTTCTATCTTCCCAAGCAAACTTATAGTCTCCATAATTAGGTGTATAACCTGTCTTGTCAGGCATAATCCAAATCTGTAAAAATCTTAGTGTCTGATTCCCTTGATTATACTCACTATGGTATACACCTGTGCCTGCACTCATATACTGCACTTCACCGCGTTTTAATGTGTTTTTATTCTTCATGGAATCTTGGTGGGTTAATTCCCCCTCTACCACATAAGATATAATCTCCATATTCTGATGTGGATGGGTTCCAAATCCTTCTCCTACTTCCACTAAGTCATCATTGATTACTCGAAGTACACCAAAACTTAAATTCTTAGGGTTATAATACTCTGCAAAGGAAAAATGAAATATGCTATTTAACCATCCTTTGTTACTTTTCCCCATTCTTTTATGATCGATTCTTTTAATCATGTATTTCACATCCTTTTATTCTATCGACTTTTTGTCCAATGAATCCTTCAACTGAAAAAGTGCTTGAATCAATCCCTCTTTGTCCTCTGCTGCAATATCACTTAATATTTCTTTTAAAAATATTTCGTGTTCTTGATAGATTTTTGCTATGAATTCTTGCCCGATATCAGTCAATCGAACAAACCATATACGAGCATCTTCTTTACATTTGTATCGCTTTACATATCCTTTCTCTTGTAGTTTATCTACGATATAGGTCATGGAACCGCTTGTTACAAGAACCTTCTTACGAAGCTGTTGTACTGGTAATTCGCCTTTGTGTAATAACGCCTCCAGCACGCCAAATTCACTCACTGTTAGTCCAAAACCTCTAATATTCTTTTCAATTAAAGTAAATAAAGCATTATGACTTCTTGATAAAGCAATTACTAATTTTCCTGAATCATCTCCCATCGTAATGCCTCCTTTTGTATTTATCTTGATATCAAGATAATATCACTTAGTTATTCTTTTGTCAATATAATTTTATAAAATTTAATTTTACTTAATACAAAAAGCTTTTGTAACACGAACATCATTCCTGTTACAAAAGCTTTTTACCTAACCAATGTATTCACAAGCCGCAAGTGCTGCAATTGCCCCATCTGACGCTGCAGTAGCAAGCTGACGAATTGCCTTTGTTCTTGTATCACCAGCAACAAATACACCTAACTCGTTTGTCTTACAATCTTCTTCTCCCACAATATATCCTTTTTCATCTAGATTTACAACATCGGCAAAGTCTTTATTTTCAGGCATTTGTCCGATTGCAATAAATAGACCACTGATTTCAATTTCTCTCGTTTCCTTCGTATCTTTGTTTTCTACTATAATGGATTCTAGCTTATCGGTTCCATTTAATTTGGTGATTACAGAGCTTAAAACAAATTCTACATTATCTTTTCTTTTTAATGTCTCTAGTAATTTTTCTTCTCCTCGAAATGAGTCCCTTCTATGAATCACATAGACTTTACTGCAATACGACGTTAAAAAGATAGCATCTTCCAAGGCTGTGTTGCCTCCACCGTTAACCGCAACCACTTTTCCACGGTAAAAACCTCCATCACAAGTTGCGCAATAGGATATGCCTCTTCCGATTAATTCCTGTTCTTTTTCTAGTCCAAGAGGACGGTTCTTTGCACCTGTTGCAAGTATAACTGCCTTTGCAACATACTCATTACTATCAGTCTTTACCAACTTATTCTCTTCTTGTGTCTCAATAGAGAGTGCTTTTTCATACTTTACATCTGCACCAAGGTCTCTTGCTTGCTCATAAAGATTCGTTGCAAATTCATAGCCTGAAATATGCTTAATGCCAGGATAATTTTCAATTTCAGGGGTATTGATAATCTGTCCTCCATATACAGCGGCCTCCAAAACAAGAACCTTTTTACCTGCTCGCACTCCATAAATCGCCGCTGATAACCCTGCTGTACCAGCTCCAATAATAATAATATCGTACATTGACTCACCTCTATAATCTTTCCATTATTTAAATAGTTCTATAATTTCTGCTTTTGATTTTACGCCAACTGATGTAGCACTTACTTTTCCATCTTTAAAGACCAATAATGTTGGGATAGACATAATATTATATTTTTGTCCTAGTTCGCTTTGTTCATCTACGTTTACTTTTCCCACTTTTACATCCTCTAATTCTTCTGCCAGTTCTTCTATAACAGGTGAGAGCATTTTACATGGTCCACACCAAGATGCCCAAAAATCAATTAGTACTGGTTTATCTGCCTTTAATACCTCTTCTTCAAAATTTGCCTTTGTTATTTCTAATGCTTTCATGTTCTTTACCTCCATTATATGTATTAATTTTTTATCTATACGTTTACAGTAACGCTGCAATTTTTTCTTCTATTTTCTCTGGTTCCACCGTTGGTGCAAACCGCTCAATTACATTACCATTTTTGTCTACAAGAAACTTTGTAAAATTCCATTTGATTTGTTTTCCTAATATAGATTTGCTATTTTCTTTTAAATATTGAAACAGTGGATCTGCATTTTTTCCATTTACATCAATTTTAGAAAACAGGGGAAATGTAGTATTGTATTTTAAAGTACAAAATTCATGGATTTCTTCATTGCTTCCAGGTGCTTGCTTTCCAAATTGATTGCAAGGAAAATCAAGGACTTCAAATCCTTTATCTTTGTATTTGTCATAAAGCTTTTGTAATCCTTCATACTGAGGAGTGAAACCACATCCTGTCGCCGTATTTACAATTAAAAGTACCTTTCCTTTATAAGCCTCCATTGAAACAAGTTCTTCCTTGGCATTTTTTACTTTTAGATCATAAAATCCCATTATTAATTCTCCTTCTCGTTTTATTGGTTTTTCTTTATTTAATTGTATGCAATTTAATTATAGTATATTTATATACTATTTTCCTCTAATTGTCAATACTTTTTAAAGAACTATCATATAAAAAATCCTGCAACTTTAATATTTGCAGGATTTCCTCTGTTTTATTCAACATTTTATATTCTTTTCTAGGATTATTTCTTTTAATTATTCTATAATATAAGCACTCACAATTTCACCGTAATAAGCGATGTGATAATCTTTATTTGCACCATGGAAAGAACTATCAACATCTTGTGGGTAAAACTTTTCTCTGTTTTCTTTGGTTAAAGCATTCGCATCTTGCTTTTGTTTGTATACCACCTTACATTCAAGCGTTAATGGTAACTCCTTGATTGCAGGTACGGATATAGCATTGGCAGGCTCTAAGGTTACATTTAATTCTTGTATTTTATCGGTCGTGTGCCCTGATTTTGTTCCGCACACTCCTAGTATTTTTTTATCAAATGAACCATATGGTATATTAATCGTAAATTCGCCGTTTTGATCTAATTGACTGCGTGTAAATCGATTTTCTCTAACAAATACTGTAAAAATAGGCTTCGACCATTCGATTCCAAGCGTTCCCCAAGAAACGGTCATAGAATTCACTTTTTCTTTTGTTTTTGTTGTGAGTAGTACACCTGAACTTACAGCTTGCATGATCTCTTTTGCATACTCAAATACATCTATTTCTCTTTTCATTCTTCAATCCTCCTTTTTATTACTTATCATATACTATTACCATTTATTTCAAAAGTACGTACTTTTTAGTTCAATACTTTCCAAAAAGAAAGCATCAATTATTCTACGGAATATAATAAGATAAAATATCTTTTTTTCCTATCAATACATGTTCTTTGTCTACTGCGATTGGGCGTTTCACAAGCATTCCATCCGTTGCCAAAAGTCGAATTTGTTCCTCTTCACTCATATTGATTAGTTTATCCTTTAATTGCATGGATTTGTATTGTTGCCCAGAGGTATT
The DNA here is from genome assembly GCF_008830185.1 of Candidatus Galacturonatibacter soehngenii. GTDB lineage: Bacteria > Bacillota > Clostridia > Lachnospirales > Lachnospiraceae > Lachnotalea > Lachnotalea soehngenii. The sequence continues at coordinate 321,287 of NZ_WAGX01000008.1, read as the reverse complement.
AAAAAATCTCTTGAGCGGTAATTTACTTTGTTCCCACCATTTTTTTATTTCCTCGTAAGTCGGATTTTCTTCTTTCACGTTCCTTTCCTGATACTCAATTTTATTTTCATCCAATGTCCTTTTGGTCGCTTGACAAGTGGAGCATTTTGGATAACATAACAAAAACATTTTATTCCTCCTATCTTGTTTCTATGCAAAAATCAAATTATTTAGTTCTCTCTTGCAATCGATTCCTATTCATAACAATATAATGTTAATTAAGTTCCTTTAATAAGATTTCCTTCAGTTGTCTTAGTTCCTCTTGTGTTGGTTTATTCTGATCATCATACATCATCTTCGACGGTACCCACCATACTGGTCCTACTCCATTCCTTCCATATTCTCCTATATCCCCCTTCACTCTTGGGAATAAGTGCCAATGAAGATGCGTATCTTTATTTCCCAACAACTCATAATTCATTTTTTCTGCATGAAATGCTTTTGCTACAGCTTTCGCTACCAAGGCCATTTCTTCTAGATATTTCATCATGAAATCTTTTTCTAAATCATATAATTCTATCTCATGCTGCTTACACAAAAATAACGTATATCCTCGAAACATTTGGTAGTCACCAATTACAACATACCCTGTCTCTAGTTCCTTTACAAAATATGGGTTCTGATTGTCCTTAATAAGTTTTATTCTGTCACATACGATACACATTCTTTTCCCCTCGTTCTTTCTTTTTACTATTTTTGTTTTCTCAATTTATGTATCAATACTTGTTTACAGCCATTGAATAAAAGCTGTTTTGTCATTTTGATTGAATCCTGCTGTTTCATAAAAACGTAACGTAGACTCGTCTTTGGCTCCAGTGAGTAACATAATTTTATAGCAATTTTTTGTTATCGCAACTTCTTTTGCATACTCTAAGCATGCTGTGGCAAGCCCTTTCTTTCTATAGTTTATATCTGTAACTACATTTTCAATGAGTGCGTAAGGTCGTTGCTGGTGCGTTAGGTTTGGTATTATGACCAAAACACAGGTTGAGACTATTTTTTCATCTTCGATTGCAACAACAATATGATAATTCTTATCCTCTATCATCTGCTTCCAAAGTTTATTCAAATTCTTTGATGGCTTTGGTTTCTCATTGTCATGCAACTGCATATACAATTCTAACAAACCATCTAAGTCTCGTTCTTGCATTTCTCGAATCATTTTTAATCTCCCCCCAAAAAAAATTTAAGTTTATTTTTTCCTTATTATATCATGTTGAAGCAAATAGTACTGCTAACTAAATAGGACAGCTTTCGATTTTAAGCTGTCCTGACATTCTATTTTCTTTTAATCGGAATCAATAAATCTAGCTGAGTAAACTCACTCATGTCACCATGATACAACGAATACGCATTGATATGTTCCTCCATACATCCTCCCATACCATGAGGCTCACGCCATTCCATTTCATATTCCTTAGAAGCTTTTATTTGCTCTGAAAATGACATCCACTCATGAAAATCTCCCATCTTAATACAATGAGCTGCGTAGAGACCTCCTGGGAATTCTTTCTTAATCAGAGGTGACTCCACAATTAGATCCTGTGGGATGGTTACATAAAATTCATATCCATATTGTTCCATATCCTTTGTTGGTGATGGATTATTAAATCCATATATGCGAAAATCTGGTTTCAAAACTGTTAAATTACTTTCTTTGATAAATGTTGCCAATGCTTTTTCTGCATTTTCCTCTGGATTTTCCCCCATATAATGACTGCATGCTACCGTCGCTGGCGGAAGGTATAGAATTCTAATGTCCCCTTTACTTTCTAACTTTTCGTTTGCGTTATTTAGTACATTCATTTTGTACTCCTCCTTTAAATTTGATTTAGGAAGAAGGAGTGCATTGGTAACTTCTAACAAGTCTTGATTCTTAATTAGCTCTAAATAAATTTCATTCTCCACGCTTTTACGTAGGCTAACCGTTAACACATTAAGAATATCACGAATCATTGTGCATGCCTCAATCTCATCGTTTAATTCTACTATCTTCTCCTGTAGAATTCGCAACGTGTCCTGCTGCTTTTTATCGTCAAGAATGACTCCAATCTGCTTTAAGGGAATATGCAACTTTCGAAATATAATGATATACTGCAATCGTCTAATTGCTGTCTCATCATAGATTCTATATGCATAATCGTCTTTACTGATACTTTTGATTAGACCAATTTTTTCGTAATATCTTAACATACGCGTCGATATCTGAAATGCCTTTGATACTTCTGAAATTGTCATGGATTCCATTCACTCATCTCCTTCCAACACGATTGTAAAGGACGACACTGTGTTCAAGTCAATAGCTTTGTTGTAAAAGATTTACGTCAATGCTTTAAGTTACATTTCCAATAATGATTCATAGGTAACATCAATAAGCTGCTTTACTTTATCACTACAATCTTCTGATAACCGATGTAGTGCCATGACATAAATAGCCTTTTGTAACTCCAAAGGATCAAACATTTTTAATTTCTTCACAAGTGTCAAATATTTTTTAGAAGCTCTATTTGCATGTTGATACAAAATCACATAGGTTCTTGCAAAATCAAAAATGGGATTTCCTAACTTTGCATTAATCCAGTCTATAATAACATATTCGTTTTCTGCATACATAAGGTTTAAGTAATGATAATCTAGATGACAAAGAACTTCTTTCTCCTCTATTTCCATTACACATTGGATGGCTAACTCCTTATTAGCCTGTCCCACATCAATTTGATTGATTTTTTCTAGTAAATAGGGTTTAAGCCTTGGCAATTCCACTCCCACGTTTTCATGAATCATTAATTGAATCGACAATAAATCTTCCAGACCATTTTTATATTTTTCTTTCATAACTCGGTCTGCAATTGTGATACCATTGATGTAATCCATCTTGATGCTTTGGGGTATATCGGATGTATAATATTTGACGGTTGGCAGTTTTAGTTGATTTATGACATTTTGAATTTTTATTTCATATGTAATCCAGTCCTTGGGATAATCATTGTCAAAACACTTATATGCAAAACCATTCCAATAATAAACCTTAGCCATCTTCCCCTGACCAACTAGTACTCTTTCTTGTTCAAAAGCTTGTTTCATAATACCCTCTTTTCATAATTATGTATCTTCCTTTTTATTCCATTATACTATTTCACTGTTGCTTTTAAAATATATATTTATTGCAATCTATCAATCAAAAAAGATGCTACTTTATCACCTTGGTGATTTTGTAACATCCTTCTTGTAAAATGCTTAGCCAATGTATTTATTCTTTTTCTATTCCTTATGATTCTAAGGCATTCAAATGGCTAAAATAGTATTGGTACGCTCTACCTATGAAATTTGAGGCTCCTTTCCCATACAGTCGATCATTTGCTTCGACTAAACTTGGTTCACTTAAAAAACCTTCGATAACCAACCCCCAGTAATTTTCACCTATATTCATTCCTTGCATAATGTCTTCCCCCATTTTCACTAGTTCATGAACGATGTTTTGTATGTTTGGTGATTCCACTGAAACAGTAAGATCTTCTACCAATTTCTCTGTCAATTCTTTGCTTTTTTCTAGGTATGCAACACCTTTTTCTTTGGCATGCTCAATTTGTTCTACCGTTTCAGAGAAATGTGCTAGATTGTCTTTCATGGCCTCTGTATATTTTCCAATACTTCCATATTGCTTAATTGCCATTTTAGCAATAGCGGATTCTTTATCCTTAATAATACTAACAAATTCTTCAAAGGCATCTACGCTTCCCCAATTTTTAATCACTTCTTCTTCATTCATATTTTTAAAGTTTTCTAATGCTTCAATATAATCACTCATATCAAATTCTTTAAAGCTCATACAATTTTCTCCTTTTTCCAACTTTTCTAACAGATGAATCAATCCATTGATATGATCGCATTTTGCCTTTAACAATTCTTTTTGTTTCTTAAACGCATTGATTTTATCAAAATTAGGATCTTCCATTATTTTTTTAATGTCACATAACTTAAAATCCAACTCTTTAAAAAACAAAATTTGTTGTAGTACTTTTAGTGCCTCATCATCATATAATCGATAGCCTGATTCACTGGTTTTTGTAGGTTTAAATACACCAATTTCATCGTAATATTGCAGGGTTCGAACACTTATCCCAGTTAACTGTGCTACCTGCTTTACTGTTTTCATGACAATTTACCCCCTTTGTTGAAAGAAAGTTTGTAATGTTGCCGGCTCATTTATAAACTTATCTTTCTTTCATCATACACTATCACGGGGCGTGATGGTCAATAAAAAGTTTTAAAAATTAATAGAGAATCAAATTGTATTTTATTGCTGCTTTTTAAATATATATTTATCACAGTTAGTTTTTTCACAGAAGAGGAGCCGCGCACTAATTCCTTAGTGCGACAGCCCCTTAAGTATATTTTATTAAATTTAGTACAGTAAGGCTATCTGTATTAAAGGTTATTTCTTATATCCACACTTAGGACATGTGCCACTTTCGCCTATCTCAACACCGCATAATGGGCAACGTTCCTTTGTTCCCTGTGTCTCAAATTCTTGTGTCGCTGCATTTACACCACTAGTAAATGTAAGCTTGGCAATGTTAAGTTTGTCCTTTAGAAGACTATAAACAATCTTAATCATGCCTTCAACTGTCATTGTCTCTTTTGTAACGACTAGTCGACAATCTGGATAGGCAGTTGCAAGTTCTGTCTTAAAAGCTTCACCTTTCATTTTATTTTGAGGCGCTCCATCCTTAATCCCCTGCTTTTCATAAACCTCTAAGATAGCTGGAAGTAAAGGATCATCCTCTCTCAAAACTAGAGCATGGTCAAAGTTCTGCAAAATACTCCAAGCTACTTTCTGGATTTCATTGCAAGGATAAACCATATTTACCCCTGGGTTCACCGTGTCTTCAACCTCAATTGTCAAAATACCTGTATGGCCATGTAAATACTGTGCCTCTCCCTGAAACCCATAGAATCTGTGTGCATACTGAAGATCAAATGTAGCAATACTTCTCATATTGTTTTCCTCCTTAACATTATATATTGCGTTAATCCTCTCCATGTTCCAACTTCACCATCATTTTAACACAAAATTCTACAATTCTCAATCAAATTATACTTATAATGCATAATAATCAGTAATCATGTGCTTGTTTTGACTATTATTATACATTAGTCGCTTTCCTTTCGGTATTAAGCTTTCTTTTTGAATCAATTCTGGCAAGAATATAGTCTAAAGCCAATTGCAAATTTCCAACTTGACAGTGATGAAATGCTTTTTCTTCGAAGAACTTGTAGCCTTCATTTCACTCCTCCATTTCCCTTTTCAATCTAGTGATAAATTCACTCATTTCAATGCTTCCCATATCTCCTATATCTCTTTTTCTGACTGACAATACCCTATTTTCTATTTCTTTTTGTCCAACAACAATCATATATGGAACTTGATCTAATTGTGCTTCACGGATCTTATAGCCTATTTTCTCGGTTCTAGAATCCATTTCACAACGAATTCCCAATTCTTCTAGTACATTTATTACCTCTTTGCCATATGAAATAAAGCGGTCGGAAATCGGTAAAATTTTCACTTGAACTGGAGCTAGCCACAGAGGAAACTTTCCTACGTAATGCTCTATTAAAATTCCAATAAATCTTTCTATCGATCCAAAAACTGTTCTATGAATCATAATAGGTCTATGACTTTCACCATCAGCGCCTATATACTCTGCTTTGAACCTAAATGGTAATTGAAAATCCAATTGAATGGTTCCGCACTGCCATGTTCTTCCCATTGAATCCTCTAAATGAAAATCAATTTTTGGACCATAGAATGCTCCATCACCCTCATTTATTACATACTTTTTCTCTGTTACTTCCAATGCTGTTTTTAGACTCTCCGTTGCTAATTCCCAATCTTCATCACTGCCAATACTATTTTCTGGTCTAGTAGATAATTCCATAGAATATTTAAATCCAAATTTTGTATACACCTCATCAATCAAACTAATTACCCCCACTGTTTCTTCAGTGACTTGCTCCTGTGTCATAAAAATATGTGCGTCATCCTGCGTAAAACATCGTACTCTCATTAATCCATGTAGCGTACCTGATTTTTCATTTCGATGAACTAAACCTAGTTCCCCTACTCTTAATGGTAACTCACGGTATGAATGTGGCTTTTGCTTATATACAAGCATCCCCCCTGGGCAGTTCATGGGCTTAATAGCATAATCCATATCATCAATAACTGTAGTATACATGTTTTCGCGATAGTGGTCCCAATGTCCGGATGTTTGCCACAAATCTCGATTGAGTATAATCGGAGTAGATATTTCATGATATCCTTCACGTTCGTGAATCCCTCGCCAATAATTTATCAATAAGTTCTTTAGTATCATTCCCTTTGGAAGAAAAAACGGGAATCCAGGACCTTCCTCAAATAGTGTAAATAGACCCAAATCCTTCCCCAGTCTTCTATGATCTCTTCTTTTTATTTCTTCCTGCAACTCAAGATATTCTTCTAGTAGATTACTTTTAGGAAATGCGACACCATAGATTCTTGTGAGCATTTTGTTTTGTTCATTCCCCCTCCAATAAGCACCTGCTATTGTCGTTAATTTAAATGACTTTATCAGGTTTGTATTAGTAATATGAGGTCCTGCACACAAATCAACATATTCACCTTGCTCATAGAAACTGATTTTTTCTCCAATTGGTAAATCATTTATTAATATGATTTTATACGGTTCATTTTTCTCTGACATCAGTGATATTGCTTCATCCCTGCACAATTCAAATCTTCGCAATACCAAGTTCTCCTTTACCACTTTCTTCATTTCATCTTCTATTTTTTTCAGATGTTCATTCGAAAAAATAAAGTCAAATTCAAAATCATAATAAAATCCATCTCTAATTGCTGGTCCAATTGCACATTTTGCTGTAGGATAAATACGCTTAACCGCCTGTGCTAGAACATGTGAAGCTGTGTGCCAAAATGCCTCTTTCCCCAACGTATCTTCAAATTTAAACTCTTTTACCGTTCCATCTTTCATACTAACTTTCACTCTTATGTTCTCCTTTCAAAATATGCCTTTACGACATTTAATAAATTTCAACATAAGAAAAGCACCCAAAAATCAATGGCATATTACCATTAATTTAAGGGTGCATAAATTCTAATGCACGGTTCCACCTTAACTTTTCACTTCAGATTCTAACAAATCCTATACTTTAACGCAGTCATACGGTAACACTTACTTAATTCAGCATTACAGCTCTGGAATGGTTTTCATTTATTTTCCCTCATGAAAAACTTTCACCAAATGTTTTTCTCTCTGCATGGTTCCAATAAATTACTTTTTCCGTCTTTGCTTTTCTTATGTTATTACAGTTGATTATATCAAATTGAAATGATTTGTCAAATAAAATGTATAGCAAAATATGGGCTTTTTTGCTCAATAATTTGTTCTTAATACTTACTAATTTTATATATTTTACTATTTCTAAGTTCATAAGAATTTTTTTCTATTTCTCGGCTTGTAGTACCATAAGGCACTAACATTTAAGCGGATATTTCTTATATTAAAAAAGTCAGTTCATAGCACTTTCCAATTCTTTAATACAGTCATCTAGTTTTTTTCTCAGCTCCGACATCCACTCTGGCTCGTCATCAAACGTCTCTGCCACACATCGAATCAATCTTGCATAGCTAAAAAGATTGGTAAATCTGCGTATGAGTGGACGAGAATTTTGGCTTTCCTCTGAATAATCATACTCGCTTTTATAACCGTCAATGAACGCTTCCTCTGCACATTTAAGAATTGTGCCATCAAGTTCGTCCCTAAGTGAGAAAAGAACTTGTTCTACATCAAGTGCAAACCAGTGATACATGCCATCATCAAAATCAATTACCGAACATGACTTTGTTTTCTCATCATAAAATACATTATCCATTTCAAAATCATAATGAACGAGACCATAATTATCTGCTTGTTGCAAAAGATTTGCAAGCTGTCTTTTTACCTCTTTCAATTCATGTAAAACGTAAGAGGGAGCATTGTATTCTATTATTACTTCCTCGATCCATTCCAAAACTTCGTTGTGTGTCCATTTTTTAGTACTTGGTTTATAATTTGTTGACAAGGCATGCAATTTCCCCAAAGCCTTTCCATAGGCATACATAATCTCGTGTGACATATCTGTAGTGTTAATCTGATTTCCTGCTACTCTATAAAAAGCACACGCGTAATATTTTCCCCACTTTGTATCTATTATAATTACATTTTCTCCACAACGAGTTCGTATTGGCCTTAAAACAGGATAACTGTGTTGTCCAAGGTATTCAATAAACTCCATTTCACCTAGAATATTTTTCTTTAACTTTTCATCCGTTGGGGAAAGGCGAAGAAAACAGATTTGCCCATTATAGCGAAATGGATATATTGCATTCGATGAAATACGATAATAGGATAACATTTCGTCTAAGGTATCCGCATCATGGTTCCAATTTTTTAAGGCTTCCTTTGCTAATTCAAAGTTTTCAAACAAATATTTTAATTTTAGCATGATGTTTTTCCTTCCCCTCTTTTACTGTTCTTTGATACTACTGCTTTATTCTTCCCCCATTTATTCTCTTCTTTTAATTGGCAATATAACTTCCAGCGCTCTTCTGAAATATCCATATTTTCAATCGCCTTTTTTACAGCGCAACCAGGTTCTGTTACATGTGTACAATTTCTGAATTTACATTTCTTGATAACTTGTGTTATATCTGAAAATGTATCATCTATTCCTTCGCTTGCATCCCATAAACCCAATTCGCGAATTCCTGGCGTGTCAATGATTGAAGCACCTGAAGGAAGCGTGATTAACTGTCTGTGTGTTGTCGTATGACGGCCCTTTGCATCATTTTCACGTATCTCACTGACTTTCATTTTATCTTCTCCTACAATTGCGTTGACAAGAGTAGATTTCCCCACTCCCGATGAACCTAGAAGTACAATTGTAATACCATATTTCAAATACGGCTCAAGTTGATCCATGCCCATTCCCGTTATTGCACTAATCGCACAGACTTCAAGACTTTCTGTTATGCTTTTGACTTGGTTAATATAACATTGTACATCATCACACAAATCTGCTTTTGTTAAAACAACTACTGGCTTTGCTCCACTTTTTAATGTTATACTTACGTATCTTGTGATTCGGTTTAGATTAAAGTTCTTATTTAGTGAATCGACGATAAAAACATAGTCAAAATTTGCTGCTAGTACTTGCTCCTTGATTGATTTTACGTATTTTGCTTCATGACCTGAAAAATCTGTTCTAGAAAACTCACTTTTTCTGTCCAAAACTCTTTCTATCATAGAAGCGCCACTTTCATTGAGACTTATTAATACCTTATCACCTACAACTGGGAATACTCTATTTTCCTTATAGAACACTCCTCTTAATTTTGCTTGAATCTCTTGCTGTTCACATAATAATACAAATGACTCTCTTTGAACTCCACTTACAATCGCTTTTATAAGTGATTTATTTTCTTTCATTTTCAAAATTTTCCTCCAATTTTGGGTACAAAAAAACTTGCCCATTGGCAAGCCTGTTTATACAGTATTTACAAAGGGTTTCCTAGTATACAAAAGCATTTCCTTTTGCATACTTCATTATTAAATTATTGATTCATCACCATTTTTACTTTTCTCATAATTTAATCAACTCCTTTCGTAAATAAAGCAAATTGAAGTTTTCTCTACTTATTCAGTATAACTATAAGAGTCTATGTTTGTCAAGTGATTATAGTTTTAATTCTATCCAGGCAAGAATATAATCTAAAGCCAATTGCACATTTCCAACTTGACAATGATGCGATGCATTTTCTTCTTTTGTAAAGATTCGTCCACTAACTGATTTCGCGTTTGATAAAGCCTTCTTTTGCTTTTCATAAAAAACAGTATAGATATCCTCCTCACCCGCAAGAATCAACACATCTTGCCAAATCAATGGTGAAAGTGCAATGGTGTTGTATTGCATAATACATTTGTAATAATCATAAAGTGTTGTAATATTGCCAAAAACATGACGGCCTTGTTGAAACAACCAAAGTGAAAACTGATTTGCTTTCATTAACTCCTCTATGCTTTTCCACTTCGGACTATCTGGAACTTCCATCAAATTGTTAATCAGATTCTTAAATTCCTCTGGGACTTTATCTAAAACAGCTCCATAGAAATCATAAATTAAATCATATAACACAACCCTTTTAATGCGTTTCTCATAAGCAGCTGCTCTCGCTGCCAGATAGCCTCCTAAAGAAATACCAATTAAAGTTACTTCTTCTAACTGAAAATAATCCAATATTGTTTTCGTACAGATTTCCCATTCTGGTTTCATTTTCATCTCGCATCTATTTAAAACCTCACCTTGACCAAACCCTTCAAACATGTAAACATTATATCCATTGGAATATATGTATTGCATAAGTGGAATGAATTCCTGAATAAAGGAATCATATCCTCCATGTATAACGATATTATCTTTGCTCTCATTGGCATGGCACATATATAGAACTGGAAAATAACCTGCTTCAAAAGGAACATGGCAATAAGCCAGCCCTGCATTTTGATACGCAGCTTGGTATTCGTTCATACATTGCTCATAAATCTTAGACTTTCGCAATTGCTTATCAACATCACCTTCCTCATCCAACATGAAAAACATGGCTGCGCGCAGGCAGGTAGCCGAGGCGACCAAATCCCCATTATTATGAAATGACTGAGCTCTACTAAGAAATGCCTTGGACCAGCTTTCAAAATCTGTTAACTCCTTGCCTATTTCTTCCACTACGTCATAATCCAAACAACCAAATGAATAAAATCTGTTCAGTTGAAAATTAAAAGCTGTATCCTTATGAAAATTGTGAAACCCTACTTGAAAATTCATTATATTACCTCCCACTTATCATTACCACAAAACGTCTATGTATGCATTTTAGTAATGATGATTGTAATCGACTATTTGCTCTAGGAATTCATACGAAAACACATCTATTTTTTGTTAGCCTCATTTTGCACCTCTCGCATATTTGTATCTAACACTTTTGAAAGAAGTGCGTTAATATGCCTGATTTTTTCTTGCATAGAGTCTACTTCTCTGTCGTGTATAATAGCACTCATGCCAAAAAGTATAAATTGACTTAGTAAATGAATGCTTGGTACTGGTGCAGCTATACTTTTCTTTTCTATCCCATCAAGAATTAATTGCTCAAACAAAGGAACTATTTTTAGCAATGTTCTTGCATGCAGTATTGTCATAATTTCTGGATTTCCTTTATCAGTACACATCTGGCTGTATTCAGAAATGGAATCTGGTAAATAAATAAATATTTGATTCATCTTTTCTTCGAAACTCAAATCGACAGTGTTAACAATTTCAGTGAATCTCACAATGTATTTCTCGTTATAATTTTCTAAAGCCGCTTCGTATATCTCGTTCTTGGATTTGAAGTAGTGATAAAACATACCAATCTCCCCACCTGCTTCTTTTAAAATGGAACGGATGGATGTTTTTTCATATCCGTTTTCTAAAAATTGTTTCAACGCGATTTCTATTAGTTCCTGCTTTCTTACATCGGGTGCCTTTACTATTCGTGCCATAATGTCCTCCTTTTATTATAACAAAACAATGTTCTGTAATTATTATAGTTACAGAACATTGTTTTGTCAACAGGGATATCATATTTGTCTCTTAACATCTACTGTATTGGTGCTATATCATTCTCCTCTTCGTATGCATCCTCTATCTTTACCGAATTCTCCAGCTTCTCCTGAATGAACTTTACACGAATGACTGCCTGTTTCCAATTAATAGACACCTGACTGTGCTTACCTTTTTCCTTGGCCACCTCAGCTATGATATATAATAATTCCTCTGTGACAGCTTTTGTAAGATAACCACCTCTCCAATGAAAGGTTAGAATCTTTCCTTTTTTGACTGCTTGCTGGCAGCGCTTTGCTACATCTTCTTTTTTTGTAAAAGAAAGCTTCTTTTCTTTGTAGTAAAAATGATCACTCTCGTTGCATGCAGGAACTTTGTATATTACAGGCTCATGGTCTTTGAAAATATTTTTATCATCCAAATTAAAATAATCGTATCTTACTTCTTTTTTTCCTAATGTATTATCAAAAGTAGCATCCAAATGATACCATGAGCCGTTGATTTTAATCACATTCCAAGCATGGCGATATTTGATATTCTTATCTGGGTTATTATCAGAAATAGCGACAATACAGGGAATAGACAACTGGTCGCAAAGAACCTTCACAGACTTTGCAATCCCTTCGCATACACCGACTCCCTGCCCTAATGGGCCTATAATTTCATGTGAATATTGTTTCTTTAGCTTATCATAAGTCACATTTTCGCAGATAAAGTCATGAATATATAACTCTTTTTCCCAATCACTTTTATCCTTTATCACGCGAGTAAGCTTCTCTACCCTAGCTTTCATCGCCAACTGATGGTCTTTGATTTTATTCTTTTCAAACAAATATACTGGCTTTATCTTTACCAACGTGGAATTATCATAGAAAGAATAACGAAATGTCGAAGCATAAAATATCTCTGGACAATCCAATCTTAACTTGTAAAAAATGTCACTTAGCTCTGTCCCATCAATTCTTGGAACGTCGAAACTTTGCGTGAGTGATTCAAGACCGCTTTTGATGACATGATAAATTCTTTGCTGTTGTTTGTTCATTTGACTATAATAATATGGTTCCATTTTCCGCTTCTCCAAACTAGTATTATCTATCTGACCGTCTAATAATAGGTCAGATACAATTATGATTTTAGCATAATTCAAATGGAAAATATATAAAAAACCTCCCAAGACATATGTCTTGAGAGGCACTAAATTGCAATACGTTGTCTTGATTATTATCTCTTTGAAAAGAGAATGTGGGGCTGAAAGTGCCTTAAAGACTTGGTTTTTATGTGGTCGTGTTACTTGTGGGTGTATTACTCAGGACTTCTGATGGCTCTCTATATCCTATGTCTGCTTTAATAAATATTTAACAATGCTCGCATACTTTTTCAAAAGAATAAAATAAGAATTTCCATGTTCTCTAAAGTATTGGATAACTAATATAACAAAATATGAAATAAGCTGAATTGGCAAACTAATAATATATAGCAACGCTAACAAAATTATCGATATTAAAATTAGTTTAATAACCATTATGACGACATCTGTATTGTCATTGAATTCCACCATGCCAGAAATTGTATTCTGGATATAATTCGTATCAATGTGTAAATCTTGTATTTTAAATCCCGTAACTGTAAATGCAAAACCAAAAATAGTTATTAAAAATGTCATTGGTAAAAAAGATAGTTTTAAAAAATCCAGATTATTCTTTAATATTTTTTTATAATATTCTGAATCACTTCCACATTTTCTACCCATTCCAATAAAATAACAAGCAAGATAAATAAAAGAGGATATTACATACTGGATACTTATTCCATACTTATATGGTACTAATCCACATAGAATAGAAATGGCTGAATAAGAAAAACAATATGTACATAAAGGAGTTTCATATCTAAGATAAATTTCCTTTGGTTGTAACATGCTAAACACTTTACTAACAATTTTAATATTCTTGGCTCTAGGTATTTTTCTTAAAACCAACGTTCCGAATTTCATCCCGAGGTTCCCAACAATAGAATCGTATAAATACCCAGTAAAATATATAATTGATATCAACAAAATAATCAGTAGTCCTACTGCAAATGCTAATAGAATCCCCGATCCAATTAACAGTAAAATTAATTTACCTAATCCAACAAATGCTTCTGTCATATGTCCCCCATGTATACTTCTATTACATCTAATAAACTTCCTTTGCATCTTTCGGAAGCTGTCTCACATGTTCTAAGAAACTTCGTGCATTTTTACCCTCTAGTTCATTATATTGGTATTCTAATTTATCACCTACATAAAGTGCCACCTGCTCAAACAAATCACACATAGTCATTACAGCTTCCCATGCTTCCGATATTCTGCCTGTAAAATAGGTAGATAAATAGATTTCCCACTCTTGTTTATTAATCCATCGGTGCATATACTTTCCCGATTTTCCAATGCTGACCGAAAAGTTCGTAAGTGTTCCAACTTTCCAAGATAACATTTTTTCCAATTGCTTTCGCACATGATAATTCACCATATCCTGCACATAGAGCATCTCTTCTCTCCACAATCCCTTTGCAACATTATTCAAGCACCACCAAAACTCATTACAAACGCATAAATATTGCTCTTTGGTCGGTTTTTTTACCCAATAATCTTTATCCGTAGACTCATACACATCCGGAAGAATTGCATTTTTATCGAGAAGAATTTTACAAAGTTTATCATCTCCTATATGTTCCCTCACATGCTTTACGGTCTCAACATGCAAGTCAAGTCGATTCCCATCTGCAAACTGAATCAGCCATCCATAAAAATTCTCTTTATCACTTGGATAATCTGGTGACTCATCTGGATATTGCATATATAATATCTCACCAAATTGCTGAATCCACTCTTTATCTTTGATAAACTCAGCTGTTTCACTGACCACAAAAACGATATCATAGTCTTGAAAGATATCTTTAGGAACATTTTCATTTGTTCTGGATCCATTCATATATACTGCCAAAATCCGTTTGTCTTTCTCTGCAGTTTCTAAAATCAATTGATACATTTCCTGTTCTGACCTCAATATTACACCTCCACAACAGCATCCATCGCTAGTTGTAATGCTACTGCAAAAGTATCATTACCCCAATTTCTGATGTCATGCTCATTAATATTTGCCAAAGAATCTGCAGTAAAAAGTAACTGTCCAAAAGTTACACCTCTTTTACGTGCGCATGCTGCTAAAGATGCACATTCCATTTCTACAACTGAATACCCTTCTTCTTTTCGATACAAAACCATTTCTTTGGTTTCTCGGTAAAATCCATCCGTTGTCCATGTTTTACATTTTGCATAATAAAATCCTGCTCTATTCAACACCGTTTCAATTGCCTGAATAGGCTTTTCATCAAGCTCAATCTCTCTAGAAGGTGGCAAATAGTGATAGGATGTTCCTTCATGTCGAAGCGCTACAGTTGGAACAAAAAATTCCCCCTCTGCCCCTTCTACTAATGCGCCGCAACACCCCGTGGCAATAATTTGTTTCACCCCACCTGCTATCAATTGATCCATAATCTGAACTGAACTTGCACCTCCAAGCGGTGCTTGTACAAATACAATTTCCATTCCACTATGTACTGTTTTGTATACATAAAAGATTTTTGTAACTGATTCAAATTTGCCTACAACTTCGCACTCGTGAGTTTTTACAAAGTCTTCTATTTCTGATTCCATGAAAAGCATAACTGCTTTTTCACAAAATTTATAATCCCAATGATGCCCTGGCATGATAACCGCTTGGCTATCTGTATCATATTCGAGTATTGGTATTTCATTCTTTATCAGCGCCATCTAATCTCTCCCTTCATTTTATCCATTGAAAACAAGTCAGATTTCTTATTGATTCATTCTCATTTCAACAATGAGTTTACCCACATTACTCCCAAGGCTACTTTCCAATTCCTCAATATCTTCGCAAAATTTCTTTTCATTTTCAATTGCATTATCAATATTGTTTACAAGAGTTTCCGCATCATAACGAGTCTTTTTATAGTTCGGAATCATTTTTCTTAATTCATCCTCTGCATAATTACGTTTAGCCGTTACTTTTGGATTAATCAACATTTTGCTTTCATCAATTGTAAGCACCTCATCAAAATGTAGCATAAGCCAAAATTCAAAGCATGGATTTGTAACATAAAAACCGAAATTCTTTTCTTCACATTTATTCATGACATATGCATATTGATTATTTCCAGGTGCAGAGATAAAGCTTTTTCTATCTCTATCAACAATCAAGCATATTTTATCAATATCTTCTGCATAAGTAATCCCACCATTTTTTATCACTTCAGATATATCAGAAATTATATTTTCTGTCTTCAGTTCATCATTAAGTAAAGATATGATCTTTATACATTCTTTTTCTACATCTTCAACGGTTTCATTCAATAACTTACATAATTTATTTCTACATATAAATATCAATAAATCCCATATTGTTTTAAATGACTTATCAGTACCAAAGACTTTTTCCTCATTAAAATAATCCATAATTCTATTCAGCATTGTCTCATATGAAATCAATCCTGTTTTGCTTTCTTCAATGTCTTTAATTATTCGATCCAGTATTTTTTTAGGATTACTCCATCCTTCCTCACTATGACTTCGAACTATAGGAATTAGTTCAATTAATGGATTAATTCCTATTTTTATCCTTGCATTATTTACTGCATTGAAATATATCTGCTCCGTATCCGAACCTTCGTAAATCAAGAAATATTTTTTAACGGTTCTATCCGATTCTGATATTTTTGTTCGTTCTGCAAATGTCCTGCTTTCTCTCATGCACTAGTCCTCCTTAATTGGAAATACTGTGCTGAAAACTGGCACTCCACCATAACGACCTTCTAAGTATGCTTTATCAATCTTTTTATCAAATCTCTCATTGTACTCTTCTAAGGAATATATATCTGATTCTCCCGATTTCTTTTTGTTAACAAACCATATTTCGTCACGTCTTAGCAAATCAAAATCCATTAATCTTGATTCGTGAGTAGTAACTATAAGTTGAATATTACTCTTTGCTGCTTTTTGTAGAAATGTTTCAATAAATTTATACGTTAAACTTGGATGTAAACATCGATCTAATTCATCCACAACATATGTTTTATTTTCTCCCGATAGCAAAATTTCTAATAAATCTAATACTCTTACTGTTCCATCAGATTCCTCTGCAAGATTAAATAAAACATTTCTTTCTCCATGAGAAAATTGTATTGTTTTACAAGTTACTTCCTCACTCTTATCAACATTCAGAATAAAGAAATCTTTATCGCTTCTCATAATGATACCTATTCCTTTTAGGTTATCATTACTTTTCATTTCTATTGTTCTTTTTTCCAAATTAGACAATAGATCATTTCGTATTTGTTTTGGTAATTGACTTGCTATTTTTTCAATTGGTACATCTACCATTTCAAAATTAGTTATTCCAGTACCAAAGGCAGAAATAATTCTACATATCTCTTCTACATTTTCTGTATTTGCCATGTAAGAATAATCAGATATAGGCCTATCTGGATAATTAATATCTAACCCGTCTTTTATCCAAGAATAGATTTCTTTTAATATGGATGCTCTTTTATATTCTTGATAAAGATTTCTTTTATTTTGATTCATAATAGACAAAAGCAATACAGAGCTATCATCTTTGATATCCTCTGCATAAACTCTCATTTTATTTACTAACCCTTTTGTATTTAGAGGACCTCCCAGCTCAAAAGTTCCGTTCTTTATGTCACGACTAAATAATAATTTTTCTTTATTATCTGGTGTAAGTTCTAATAACCACTCAGAAAGAAACTTACTTTCATTCAATACCACTTCAAATCCATAAGAATAATAGCTATTCCCTAACTTAATTTCAAACTCGAAATAACTATCTTTAAACTTGTTTTCTGGATCTACTTTGCAATATTTATCTGTATGTCCTTCTGGTAGACCGTTAATAACCGTCTTTTTCATAAAGTCCATTGCTTTAACCAAGTTTGATTTTCCTGCTGCATTAGCTCCATATACTGCTGCAAACTTCAATAATTTTATATTGTCATCATCGTAAATATGTTCTTTTTTACTCCGTACTTTTCCTGCTAACATTGAAAACTCTTCGGATTTTCCATTATCTCTAGTTGAAAATGATAGAAAATTTTTAACATTAAATCTAATAAGCATTTTAAGCACCTCCTAATTCTATATAATTTATTATATGTGATTTCTTCACTTTTATCAATCACTATTTTTATTATTTTTAGTATTTATATGTATTTTTGACGCTATTTTCGTTTTCAATCATTTTTACTTAGAAATGGCCAAAAAAAATTGCCACACATATCTCAAGCGACATATTCAGAAATAACCATACATAAAAAGGCAGATCATGAAAAACCTTTGTACATTTTATTTTGCTTCTCGAAATATGGCTGCACTTTTTACAGCCATTGGCTTCAATTAGTACAGCCAATAAAGTATTTTGGCTATAGAAAGTGTAGCCAACAGCTCTAATCCTCGAATATTTCATTCCATCAACAATTCTTCTGACTACAACTGATACAGCCATTTTACCGATTTGGCTATAAAAAGTACTGCCAACTCGTGGCATTGGCTACAGAAAGTGTAGCCATATGAAATATTTTAGGGGTTTCAGGGGATTTTAACCCCTGACAAGATGCAATAGGACGGCGACGTCTCTATTGCGTATCTTGCCGTGGACTGGCTCAACTTTTTACAACAATTCTTTGATCCACACTAGAAGAATTATAGGGTGATATTCATCACCCTGCTGCTGTGTTCGGCTCGTATCTGAAGTATCCAGTTTCTTCCCAAACCTTTTTGTCTGGACAAAAGTAACTGTATTCAGATGAGTCTTTCATCTTGATTGCATATCCAAATTTTAAGATTCCTCTTTGTAATCCAACTCGGATATACTGAGCTTCTTTTCCAGTGGCTCTTGCAATCTCACTGATTGGAACATTCCTACCAGTAAATGGTGGTAGTTCTACTTCATATTTTACTTCTCCCATTCAATTCCTCCTTCCCTTTCTGAGACCTCTATCAAATTCCATTTTTAGATTTATATTTTCGCTATCTCTAGCTTTTAATTTCTTATTGACGTATCACATTCTATGAATTATTATAAACATATGTTCGATGTAATTTTAGAACCAATATTTCCACTTAGGAGGTGTTATATAATGGATATAGATAATATTGGAACTATTTTAAAGGATAGAATTAAAGAAATGGGAATGACACAGGAGGAATTCGCTTTAAAAACAGGAATTGGACTTTCAAGCTTGAAAAAGTACATGTCTGGTAAGGTCTTTTATTCCATTGATACGTTGGAACTAATGGCAGAAGCCCTCGATTGCTCCTACGACTTTCTTCTTGGTAAAAGTAAAACTCCCAAACCAGAATTGCATGAAGCAAAGGAAATAACACGACTACACGATAATGCAATCGCTATTCTGCAACGCTATGCAAATCAATATGATACCAACGCTAATTCTAAAAAATATTTGGATACCTTAAGTACCCTAATAGAAATGAATTTCTTAATGGAGCGTATTCAAAATTATTTGTTCATTGATTCGAATGAGAAATTGATATATGAGAACGATGAGCCATTGCCACTACCAGGCATTCATATTGGCACTTCCTACTTATCTGTTCCAGATATTGAAGATGCTTATTTACTAGGAATCGTTCGAGCATTAGCAGATGCAAAACAACAGATAAAAAAAAGGGAAATCACTTACTTCCGAGACTACACGTTATCTTGATGAATAGAGTTTCTAACTCTTTCATAATAAATATTTTTCAGAAAGGAATGAATGGTATGAGATTACCAAATGGCTATGGAGGTGTTGTAAAACTCTCTGGAAAGCGACGAAAGCCATATGCAGCAAGGGTAACTGCTGGATGGCATTTAAATGAAAAAACAGGAAAGGTGGTGCAAGAATATCAGATTCTAGGATATGGAACAACAAAGACAGAAGCATTACAAATATTAGCAAAGTATAATGATAACCCAATTGATTTATCCGTAATGAAGTTGACCTTTGCAGATATTTACGAAAGATGGTCGGAAGAAAAATATCCAACTGTTTCTGCATCTAACGTTAATGGATATAAAGCTGCTTTTGCTTTATGTGATGCTATTGCTGAGAAACCATTTAAAGATGTGAAATTAGACGATTTACAAAGAGTCGTTGATACCTGCGGCAAGAATTATCCAACACTTCGCAAATTAAAGGTATTATTTAATCAGATTTATGAATATGCATTAAAGCATGAGTTGACGGTAAAAGACTATTCAGAATTTGTAGATATTTTAAAGTATAAAGACAGAAATCCGAACAAATATGACAGAGATCGCTTTACTCCTGATGAAGTTCAAAGGGTCTGGACGATGAAGGATGACAAGTATTATCAGATTGTGCTTATGTTACTTTATAACGGGGTACGTATTTCAGAATTATTGGATTTAAAGAAAGAAAATGTCCATCTTGAAGAACAGTATTTCGACGTTATTGACAGTAAAACAGAAAATGGAATCCGTAAAGTTCCTATTGCCGACAAGGTATTACCATTTTATAAGAACTGGTACAACGATTATACCGATTCCAAATACTTGCTTCATACGGATGATGGTAAGAAGTTCTCTTATCGCAATTACTATGACAGTTACTTCAAGCCCTTAATGACTAACTTGGGAATTGAAAAGACTCCACATTGTTGCAGGCACACCTGCATCTCTATGTTAGCAGATGCTCGCATTGACCAGACTACCATTAAAAAGATCGTTGGTCATTCAGGAGCCATGACGCTGACAGAAAAAGTATATACCCATATGGATGTGAACGAATTGATCAAAGCAATTAACATGATTTAAGAAGCCTTTGTCACTTATGCGTTACTTATTTTTCCAAAGAGGTAATTATCAAATGTTTATTTATAGCAAAAAGAAAGGATGTCTCTCAGACAGATAAATCCATCTGAAAAACATCCTATAAAATTTCTAATATTTGTGTCTTTTAAGTTGCTTTCTTGTTACTTGTTTGTCGCTTATGTGTTACTTATCCAGCGAAATCAAGCACATTTCAGAGCAACCCACAACTCTTGAAACCCAGTAACTATGCGATTGTACCAATCGCATTGCCATTCTTCCAAGTTTCCAAAAGTCCCACATATTATCTCTTTGAGAACTGTGGTGCACGTCTCGCAGCTTTAAGACCGTATTTCTTTCTTTCTTTCATTCTTGGATCTCTTGTTAAGTATCCTGCTTTCTTAAGCACTGGACGGAATTCTCCATCTACATGTAATAACGCTCTAGCGATACCATGTCTTACAGCACCAGCCTGACCTGTATATCCACCTCCGTGAACATTTACAAGTACATCATATTTGTCTACTGTTTCAGTAGCTACTAATGGCTGACGAACGATAACTTTTAAAGTTTCAAGTCCGAAATATTCGTTGATATCTCTTTTATTTATAGTAATCTTACCAGTTCCTGGTACTAAATATACTCTAGCAATACTTTTCTTTCTTCTTCCTGTTCCATATAACTTAGCCAATTTTGTTTCCTCCTTTCAACCTACAATTAAAATGTTAATACTTCTGGTTTTTGAGCTTCATGTCCATGCTCAGCACCTGCGTAAACGTGAAGTTTCTTGTACATTGTTCTTCCTAAAGGTCCTTTTGGAAGCATTCCCTTAACAGCAAGCTCAACTACTCTTTCAGGTTTCTTTGCTAACATTTCTTTTAAAGTAGTTTCTTTCATTCCACCAACATAATCGGAATGGTGATAGTAGATCTTTTGATCTAATTTCTTTCCACTAACTTTAATCTTCTCTGCATTAATTACGATTACATAATCACCTGTATCAACATGAGGAGTAAAAACTGGTTTGTTCTTTCCTCTTAAAACTTTCGCTATTTCTGATGATAAACGTCCTAACGTACAACCTTCAGCATCAACTACATACCATTTTCTTTCAATCGTCTCTGGACTTGCCATAAAACTTTTCATCGGTAAACCTCCTTAAATATTAAACAATATTGGTTTCAAAAAATGTTTTTGTCCATAAACATTTTTATTATATTTATATATATAAAAAAGTCTTCCGGGGCATTGGTAGACATTTTTACGCTATGTCACATTTAGTTATTTTACTATAGCAAATATAGTATGTCAACGTTTTTTTCACAAATTATTCTTTTTTCCTAAGTCAAATTCCTTTATAAAACCCACATATTTCATCATCATACTTTACTTCTTGAAAATAATCCTTCGCTGTGATGTTAATATCATTTTGTTTTCCTATTTCACTCACAGCCGCACTTGCTATTATAAGTATGCTTAATGAAAAACATAATTCAATAACCTTTCGTTCCCCAAAACCTCTTTTTGCGTTTTCTCCTCTTCTAATCGAAAAAAATAGATTTGAGCTACCAAAAATAAGAATATAAATCAAAAAACTGATATTACGAGACCATCCTTTTGATACAATCAATTGAATGTATGTACTAGTCGATAGGCAAAGTAGGATTACAAAAGCTACTGAAATCAAACTAAAAAATACTCTATTTATCCATTTGGCAACTTGCGACTGTCCAAAGAATAAAGGTGTTTGACTTAATTTCAAAATTACGCGTTCACTTTTCCACTTCCAAACAATCGTATCTATAATATCCGTACCTAGTAACAGGCAAGTGAATAATCCCACTGCCATTAGACCTAGCATAATAGAAGAATCCATCAAAAGAAAGAATCCACCTTCCATCTTTGCCATTCCATATATCGCTCCTATAATCAAAGCTATGATTGCACTATGAAGATAAAGTGCCTTATCTCTTAAGCTCTTTACTTGATGATAACGATAACTATCTAAATCCATTTCCTCTAACTGTAAATCCTCTGTCATATAGATTTGGTAATTTTGTCCTTCACAAACAAAGTTCCATCCCAACTGTTCTCTATACTTTTGTTCTTCCCACCTTTGAAAATGATTTACCCCTAATATAACCCGATATCTTACATTACATTCTTTGCATTTCTTAAAAAACATTTGATGATTATTCGTCTCAAGCAATTGGTATCCTTTGTTTGCCATTTTAGTTAAGTAAGCTTCTATCTCATCTGTGTGATAAACATTAAAAAAATGAAATACCCTCTTATCAAAATCCCTCTTCATGTATTTTCTCCCCTTTTTATATATTTTTTCTTAGACGTATTCAATACTCACCAATGTAAGTCCCTTCGCTGGCGCCGTAGGTCCTGCTAAACTTCGATCACACCCTTTTATCATAGCAGGTAAGATATCTGGATCTAGCCTTTTCATTCCAATTTCCATTAATGTTCCTGCTATGATTCTTACCATATTATAGAGAAATCCATTTCCAATAACCCGAATTACTATCATATCTCCAACTTCCTCTACCGTAAGTGAATAAATCTCTCGAACGGTACTTTCTACTTGTAACTTTGCTGTGGCAAAGCTTCTAAAGTCATGCTCCCCAACTAAATATGATGCAGCTTCTTGCATTCGCTTAATATCCAATGGATAATGTTCAAAGTGCGCGATGTTTCGAAGGGTAGGAATGGGAAAGGTTCTGTTTACGATTTTATATTCATAAGTTTTTCTCGTGTTGCAAAAACGAGGATGGAAATCAGGTGCCACCTCGCAAGATCCTTGAATTCTAATATCTTCTGGAAGGATACGATTTAGTGCAAACGCGATCTTTTCCCCTGGAATTCGTGTATTGGTATCAAATACTGCTACATTGCCCATAGCATGGACTCCCGAATCCGTTCTGCTTGCTCCAATTACCTTTATGGGTTCATTTAAAAGCTCAAAAAGCTTCTTATTTAATACTTCTTCTATTGTTATTGCATTTGGCTGAATCTGAAACCCACAATAGTTAGTTCCTTCATAAGCCACAATCATTTTTACACGTTTCATTTTTACCTCTATAACACATTGAATTTCTAAATGTTATGCGATTTATTTTAAAGCACAATCTCCATTGCTATAATTGCAGCAAAATAAAGGACAAAGATTGCATACGCACGATAATCGTTTACCTGATATAAAAGCGGTTTCATCTTCGTTCTGCCTTCTCCTCCGCTATAGCATCTTGCTTCCATTGCCATTGCTAAGTCATTGGCTCTTCGAAATGCTGATATAAAAAGAGGTACGAGAAGTGGTACAAGGCTTTTCGCTTTTTTAACTAAGTTTCCGCTTTCAAAGTCTGCTCCTCTTGCAATTTGCGCCTTCATTATTTTATCGGTTTCCTCTAATAAAATAGGTATAAATCGAAGTGCAATCGACATCATCATAGCAATCTCATGTACGGGAACCTTAATCTTTTTTAATGGTCCAAGCAGACTTTCTAGTCCATCCGTCAATTGATTTGGTGTTGTTGTTAGCGTCATCATGGAAGAACCAATAATTAAATAAATCAAGCGTATTGCCATGAACAAAGAGATTCTAAGTCCCTCTTTCGTTATGGTAAAAATCCAGAATTCTACCAAAGGTGTGCCCTTTGTTAAAAATAAATTAAACAATACGGTAATCATTAATAACATAATGATTGCTTTTAGCCCTTTTATGATAAAACGAAACGGAACCTGAGAAGCCTTAATCACTCCTACTAAAAATAAGGTCACGACGATATATCCTAAAAAGTTATTAAATAAAAATAAGGATATGATATAAGCCAAGGTCCCCACCAACTTGGTTCTAGGATCAAGCTTGTGTATCACAGAATCCTTTGGATAGTATTGTCCTATTGTTATGTCTCTTATCATTTCTTCACCTGTTATTCATTAAGTATAGAAGCTTTCTTCTCATTCTATCGATTTTTAAATACACGAAGTATTTCCTCTTTTGCTTCTTCAATTGTTGTTACATTTACATTTACTGGAATATTCTTTTCCCTTAGACGATTCATAATATAAGTCACCTGTGGTGCAGCAAGTCCCATTTCTTCTAGTTCTAAATAATGCCCAAAGACTTCCTTTGGTGTATCATCATATTTGACTTCTCCCTGATTCATTACAATCAGTCTATCTACGTACTTTGCTACATCTTCCATGCTATGGGATACTAATATAACGGTCATATTTGTCGTTTCATGAAGGGTTTTAATCTGTTCTAAGATCTCATCTCTTCCCTTTGGGTCAAGCCCTGCAGTTGGTTCATCCAATATTAAGATATCGGGTTTCATAGCAAGCACTCCTGCAATTGCTACTCGTCTTTTTTGTCCACCCGATAGCTCAAATGGGGATTGATAAAACAAATCCTCTTCAAATCCTACCATTTTTAGAGCTTCATAAGCACGAAGTTGCGCTTCCTTTTCTGACAAGCCTAAGTTTCTTGGTCCAAAGCAAACATCTTCAAATACATTTACTTCAAACAGTTGATGTTCTGGATACTGAAAGACTAGTCCTACTTTACTTCTTAGTTTCTTCTTATTAAAGTCAGAATCACTGATATCTTCTCCATTATAATATATACTGCCAGATGTAGGCTTTATCAATCCATTAAAATGCTGAATCAATGTTGATTTGCCAGATCCCGTATGTCCAATGATTCCAATAAACTGTCCATCTTCAATGACCAAGTTAATATCCTTTAAGGCATGAAGCTCATACGCAGTTTCACTTCCATATATATAATTTACTTTATCTAATATAATTGACATATCTCATTCACCAACTCATCTATTGTTAGAATCCCATCTGATAAAGAAACCCCAGATTCTTTTAATTCTTCTGCAAGTAGGGTTACCTGTGGTACATCCAGACGGTATTGTTTTAGTTCATCAACTCTTGAAAATATTTCCTTTGGTGTGCCTTCCATAACAACACTTCCCTGATCCATGACATAGACTTTATCTGCGCCTATTACCTCTTCCATGTAGTGCGTTATCAAGATCACTGTGACTCCTTCTTCCTTATTGAGTCTTGTAATGGTATCAATGACTTCTTTTCTACCATTTGGATCAAGCATTGCAGTCGGTTCATCTAATACAATGCATTTTGGTTGCATGGCTACAATTCCTGCAATCGCCACACGTTGTTTTTGTCCGCCCGATAGCTTGTTGGGAGAATGCTTTCGAAAGGATAGCATATTAACAGCTTTTAACCCTTTTTCTACTCTTTCCCAAATCTGTGGCGTTGGAATTCCAATATTTTCAGGCCCAAATCCAACATCCTCTTCCACTACCGTTCCAATAATCTGGTTGTCTGGATTTTGAAACACCATTCCTGCTGTTTTTCGTATCTCCCATAGCTGATCGATGTCTTTTGTATCCTTACCATCAATCCAGATATCGCCTTCTGTTGGTTGCAAGATTGCATTCATATGCTTTGCAAGAGTGGATTTGCCAGAACCATTATGACCTAGTATTGCCACAAAATCTCCTTGTTTAATCTCTATATTTACTTCATTGACAGCGCGATTGATTGCTTCTACATTGCCTTCTTCATCACGTCTGATATATTCAAATACTAAATTCTTTGATTTAATAATTCCCATTTTACTACCTCAATGCTAAATCAGCTTGTTTGAGCCAATTGTCTAGTTACGATAAGTTTAATTGTAATCTAATTCATTGTCAACTGCAATACTTTTTATGATAACAATCCTTTTGTCCTGCTAAAAAAACTTAATTATCATATACTTTAGATTGTACCCATAATACTAAAATTACTTCGAAGTAGGATTAAATTTCGTTCGTTCCTGCATAATCTGAAAAGGTTGTAAATGGTGCAATAAATCCTAACTTGTTGGATACAAAATCCTTACCTACTGAACTAGAGAATAGCCAATTTAAAAAGTCAATAGATGCTTGTTGTTTCTCAGTAGATACCTGACTGTTGATTGCAAAATAATTTTCAGTTCCAACGCAAAGTCCCTGATTTTCTTCGCCTGTTACGCCTGTATAGATTGGTAAATATTTAATATTTTCAGCCTTTACAACATTACCGTCTACGCCATTGATCTGTGACCAAGCCCAGTTACCATTTTGAACCATAGCACATTTACCTAATGCAAATTCTGCCATAGAATCATCAACTGTCTTTCCTCCTAATAATGTAGGTGCTACAGTTGAATTGTTGGTATATAAGTCAAAAATATTCTTATAGTTATCTGCATACTTAAATTCAATTTCATCTGCCGCAAGACCTGCTAAAATAGTATTATCAAAGCTCTTGTTATCAGCAAATTCATAATATAATGGTAAATTAGCAAGATGCGTCTGCCATCTCCATTGATTTCCTTCTGCTAAAGAAGTGTTTGCAAATACTCCATCAATACCTAAATCAGCTGCATGTTTTTGCATATCTTCAACTACTGATTTAAGGGTATCAAAACTCTTAATCTCAGTCGTCGATGAAATACTTACCGCTTTATCAGCTAAAGCAAAATACTTTTGCATAATCTCATCATTGTATATGATTCCATAGCCTTCTACTGCGTAAGGAACACCATATACTCCTTCACCCTCGGTTACGGCTAAGCTTTTATCAGATAAACTTTTATATAAATCTGTATCACTTATATCAAGACAATAATCCTTCCAAGACTGATAGCCTACAGGGCCATTA
Source organism: Candidatus Galacturonatibacter soehngenii (assembly GCF_008830185.1). Classification (GTDB taxonomy): domain Bacteria; phylum Bacillota; class Clostridia; order Lachnospirales; family Lachnospiraceae; genus Lachnotalea; species Lachnotalea soehngenii. The sequence goes on along the minus strand of NZ_WAGX01000008.1, from coordinate 293,907 downwards.
ATTTGGAAAATAGTTGGTGCATCCGTCTTAGCTATTTCAGACTTTAATGTTGTTTCATAAGTTCCACTCGCTGCCGTTACCACCTTTACTTTAACTCCAGTCTCTGCCTCGTATCTGGTTGCGATTTCATCATATATGTCTGCAATCTCTGGTTTGAAGTTTAGGAAATAAATTTCTCCTGATCCTGATGTATCGGAAGTATCCTTCGCTTCTTCAGTCCCTGATTCTGCGGTGTTCGTATCCCCTTTATTGCTGGATTCTTCTACTTTACCTTCACCACAACCAGTTAATAGAGTTGCAATCATCGCTGCTGACATGGCAAGTGCTGCCAACTTTTTGAACTTTTTCATATTCTTTTACCCTCTCTCTCTGATATTGATTGTTGCGTATTACTATGTAGAATTCTATTACAATCACTGTTTTTACATTTTTCGATAACGGTATCGGTAGCGTTATCGGTAACGTTTTCAGTAATCTTACATTTATACTAACATACCCTAACCTATATTGCAATATACTTTTGAATATTTTGTATGTTATCTCTATATTGAACTTGTCATTTTTGGTAAATAGTTCTAAAAAAGCTTTTGCAAATGACATCGTCTGTCCTGCAAAAGCTTTTTTCTATTCTAGCTTATTCCTTTATAATATCAAATAAGCCTTTTACCGTTGGATAAATCTGTTTGAATTTGTTATATTTTTCTTCATATTTTTGTACCAATTCATTCGTTGGTTCAATTGTATCTACAACTTTTACTATTTTTTCTGCTGCTTCTTCTACGCTAGTATACTCTTTGTTTGCTACAGCTGCAAGCATTGCACTTCCAAGCGCAGGACCTTCTTCACTTTCAATTACATCAACCTTTAGATTTAATACATTGGCAATGATTTTCTTCCACAAAGGACTCTTTGCACCACCACCGCATATCTTCGTTCTCTCTATCTTAATTCCTAAGGATTTGGCCACTTCTAAAGAGTCACGTATTGCAAACGCAACGCCTTCTAATACAGCTTGCGTCATATCTGCTCTTGTTGTGTCCATCGTCATTCCGATAAAAGTACCTCTGGCATCTGGATTATTATGTGGAGAGCGCTCTCCCATTAAGTAAGGAAGAAAATAAACCTGACTTCCTCCAAGCTTTGTAATCTGTGCTTGCTCATTCTGATAATCCTTTGTACCAATGATACCATCCATCCACCACTTATTACAAGAAGCTGCACTTAGCATACAACCCATTAAGTGATAAGAACCATCAGCATGTGCAAACGCATGTAACGCATTGTTTTCATCCACTCCAAATTCTTTGCTAGAGATAAAAATGGTACCAGAAGTTCCAAGGGAGATATTGCATCTTCCATCCCCTACTGTTCCTGTTCCAACTGCTGCTGCTGCATTATCACCTGCACCTGCTACAACCTTACACTGTGTACTTAATCCAAGTTCATTTGCTACCTCTGGCTTTAAGGTTCCAACCACATCATAGCTTTCATACAATTTTGGCATCTGTTCTTGTGTCACACCACAAATAGCAAGCATTTCTTTTGACCAGCATTTATTCTTTACATCCATTAAAAGCATGCCTGACGCATCGGAGTAATCAGTGCAATGGACGCCTGAAAGCTTATATGCAATGTAATCTTTTGGAAGCATAATCTTGTTAATCTTTTCAAAAAGCTCAGGCTCGTTTGCCTTTACCCATAATAACTTTGGTGCAGTAAATCCTGCAAACGCAATATTTGCTGTATATGCAGATAGCTTATCCTTGCCAATTACCTCATTTAGATAATTAGTCTCTTTACCTGTTCTTCCGTCATTCCAAAGAATTGCAGGACGAATGACTTGATCGTCTTGATCTAAAATAACAAGCCCATGCATCTGACCGCCAAAACTAATTCCAGCCACCTTATTTTTATCAAAATCCTTTGTTAACTCTTTGATTCCTTCTGTTACACCTTCCCACCAGTCTTCTGGCTTTTGTTCTGACCAGCCTGGCTTAGGAAAGTAAAGCGGATATTCCTTTGACACAACATTTTTAATCGTTCCATCTGCTTCCATTAAGATCAGCTTTACGGCTGATGTTCCTAAATCGACTCCAATATATAGCATATGTTCCTCCTATTTGAATGGATTTTCTGTTTTATAAAGCATTGATTTTGGTTGATTAAAACCAATTTCCGAAACTTCAACACCTACATATTTAAATACTTCGTACAACGCCTTTCCAAAGTGTCCAAAAGCAACCGCTCCATGATGTGGATAATTTCCTTCTACTAGTACATGACGATAAAATCTTCCCATTTCTGGAATCGCAAACACACCAATTCCTCCAAAAGAACGAGTCGCTACTGGTAACACCTCTCCATGAGCAATGTAGCCACGAAGCTTTGCATCTGCTGTACTTTGTAAACGAAAGAATGTAATATCTCCTGGAACAATATCGCCTTCTAATGTTCCTTGGGTTACTTCTTCTGGTAGATTTCTAGCCATAATTAACTGATATTTCATGGAGCAAAAAGATAGCTTGCCAGCCGCTGTATTACCACAATGAAATCCCATAAAGGTATCATTTAAGGTATAGTCATATTTATCTTTAATCTCTGACTCAAACATATCCTTTGGTACGGTATTGTTAATATCTAGTAATGTAACGGTATCTTTTGATACCACTGTTCCAATGAATTCACTTAATGCACCATAGATATCAACTTCACAAGAAACTGGTATTCCCATAGCGGTAAGACGACTATTCACATAGCAAGGTACAAAACCAAACTGTGTTTGGAAAGCTGGCCAGCATTTTCCTGCTATCGCTACATACTCTCTAGAGCCTTTGTGTGCTTCTACCCAATCCAACAAGGTAAGCTCATATTGTGCAAGCTTTGGTAAAATCTCAGGCTTCATGTTGCCTTTTCCAAGCTCTTCTTCCATGCTCTTTATGACTGCTGGAATTCTTTCATCCCCAGCATGTTTGTTAAATGCTTCAAATAAATCAAGTTCTGAGTTTTCTTCTATCTCAACACCAAGGTTATATAACTGTTTGATTGGTGCGTTACAGGCAAGAAAATCTTGTGGACGAGGACCAAAGCTTATAATCTTTAAATTGTTTAGACCAATGATTGCTCTTGCAATTGGTGCAAATTCTTCAATCATGTTAGCAATATCCTTGGCATCTCCCACTGGATATTCTGGTATGTAGGCTTTGATATTACGAAGCTTTAAGTTATAGCTAGCATTTAGCATACCGCAATAAGCATCGCCACGTCCTTGTATCAAGTTGTCGCCTGTTTCCTCTGCTGCGGCAACATACATTACTGGTCCATCAAAATATTTTGCCAAAAGAGTTTCTGGTGTCTCTGGTCCAAAGTTGCCAAGATAAACAACAAGAGCATTACATCCTGCCTCATTTACATCTGCAAGTGCTTTTTTCATGTCTACTTCGCTTTCTACTACGACTGGACATTCATATATGGTACCTTTTTTACTATATTCTGCTACTACTGCCTTTCGTCTTCCCTCTGACAATGACATTGGAAAACAATCACGACTTACTGCTACAATCCCCAATTTTAATTCTGGCATATTTTTCATTTTTCTTCTCCTTTACCGTTAAAAAGCGTGACTGAATCACACAAAACCTTTTTATCAGTCGCTCTTTTAAAGTGATTCGTGGCACTTTTACTTAATTAGTTTACTCACTAAACTAATTATGATATAATTATAATCGGAAAGAATATTAAGGTCAATATATTCTTTTTTTTATCGTAAAATAAAGTTATAAATTAGGATATTTTTCGTTTATAATAGAAACTAATTTAACAAAAGGAGAAACTAAATTATGTTGACTGGAAGTAAAGAACTGATTCGCGATATCAATACCTCGTTAGTAACAGACTTAATTATAGAAAAAGGGCCTATTTCGCGTGCTGCTATTGCAAAAGAGCTAGGTCTTACAAAAGCTACCATATCAGCTATTGTACAAAATCTCTTAGACCGTAAATTAGTAGAAGAAATCGGAACCGCTCACGCTCCCTCTGGTAGAAAGCCTGTGCTCCTTAACTTTTGCTACGATTGTGCCTATGCTATTTCTGTCGATGTATCGGCGTCCCATATCAGCGTATTGTCAGCTAATCTTGCTGGAGGCAATTGTAATCTGGTACAATACCCTACTTTAAATAGCAAAGAACATATTATAGAAGAACTTATTGCCTGTATTGACAAGCAAATGAAACAAATCAAAGCCTCTTCATATGGAGTCATTGGTATTACATTAGGAATTCATGGCATCACCAATCACAATCAAGTTCTCTTTACCCCTTATTCTCCCTATACAGGAATTGATTTTGCATCTGCATTGCAAACTTATTTTAATATACCTGTGCTTGTAGAAAATGAGGCTAATCTTTCTGTCTTGGGTGAATATACCTTTCACTATCCAATCAAGAACATGATAGGAATCAGCGTTCACACGGGAATTGGTCTTGGAATTATAATTGATGGACAATTATATCATGGCTTAAATGGATATGCTGGAGAATTTGGTCACTCTATTATTGAACTCGATGGCCGAATGTGTCCATGTGGCAATCATGGGTGTTTTGAACAATATGCATCAGAACGTGCTATTTTGTCAGAACTTGCTAAAATAAAGAATTTGAGTCAAGTTTCAATCGACGACTTTGTTAAACTTTACACAATAAAGGATAAGGATACAATTCACATCATGGATCTATTTGTTAAATATATGTCTATAGGAATTCGAAACATTATCAATACCCTAAACCCTGAGTTAATTGTAATCAACAGCTCATTTACAATGAACTTTCCTTATATTATTGATTTGATTCAATCCTCTCTTACAAGCACCATTCATAAATCATGTCCGATTGTACCTTCAAAGCTTCAAGATATGTCCATTTTACTTGGTGGAATCTGTATGAGTCGAAATAACTTTCTGTGCTAGCTATTCTATTAATAATATGTTACTTTCCGACATATTTTTTTCGTATATGGATATTTTTTTGTATAATTTTTTTCAGGCAATATTATTGACACTTTTTTAACAATATTGTATAATGAGATTGTTAAAAAGTTATCAATTATATTTTTTATAAATTAAACTTGTAATGAGTAATGGAGGATATCAGTTATGGCAAAAAAAGACCAGGTAGCTAACGAAACAGTTTCAACATTAGTAGATAGTGTTGACAAATTAATAGCAAAAATGACTCAAATGAAAGAGGCACAAGAAATATTTGCTACTTACACACAAGAACAAGTTGATAAAATCTTCTTCGCTGCTTCAGTAGCTGCAAACATGCAAAGAATTCCTTTGGCAAAAATGGCTGTAGAAGAAACTGGCATGGGTATTGTAGAAGATAAAGTAATCAAAAACCACTATGCTGCTGAATATATTTATAACGCATATAAAGACACAAAGACATGCGGTGTGATTGAAGAAGATCTTGCGTTTGGAATTAAAAAAGTTGCAGAACCAATTGGTTTAATTGCCGCTGTTATTCCGACCACAAACCCAACTTCTACTGCAATTTTCAAAACATTATTAGCTTTAAAGACTAGAAATGCAATTATCATTTCTCCACATCCACGTGCAAAGAACTGTACGATTGAAGCTGCAAGAGTTGTATTAGAAGCTGCTGTAAAAGCAGGTGCTCCAGAAGGTATCATTGGATGGATTGATGTGCCATCACTTGAATTAACAAACGAAGTTATGAAAAATGCAGATATCATCTTAGCAACTGGTGGTCCAGGAATGGTAAAAGCTGCTTATTCATCTGGCAAACCAGCTCTTGGTGTTGGTGCTGGTAATACTCCTGTTATCATTGATGAGACAGCTGATATAAAACTTGCTGTTAGCTCTATCATCCATTCTAAAACCTTTGATAATGGTATGATTTGTGCTTCAGAACAATCTGTAACCGTACTTGAGAGTATTTATAAAGAAGTTAAGAAAGAATTTGAAGTGAGAGGCTGTTATTTCTTAAAGCCTGATGAAATAGAAAAAGTAAGAAAGACCATTATCATTAATGGTGCATTAAATGCAAAAATCGTAGGTCAAAGCGCTCATACAATTGCAAAACTTGCAGGTGTAGACGTACCAGTTACTACAAAAATTATTATCGGTGAAGTAGAATCCGTTGACATTGAAGAAGAATTTGCACACGAAAAATTATCACCAGTTTTAGCTATGTACAAAGCAAAAACTTATGATGAAGCAATTAAAAAAGCAGAACAACTTGTAGCTGATGGTGGCTATGGTCATACCGCATCTTTATACATTCATCCATCACAGAAAGAAAAAATGGCAATCCATGCTGCTGCAATGAAAACTTGTCGTATCTTAGTAAATACTCCTGCTGCTCACGGTGGTATTGGTGATTTATATAACTTTGCATTGGCTCCTTCTTTAACTCTTGGTTGTGGTTCATGGGGCGGAAACTCTGTTTCTGAAAATGTTGGTGTAAAACACTTAATCAATATCAAAACAGTTGCAGAGAGGAGAGAAAATATGCTTTGGTTTAGAGCACCGCAAAAGGTATACTTTAAGAAAGGTTGTATGCCAGTTGCATTAGATGAACTTGGAACAGTAATGGGTAAAAAGAGAGCTTTCATCGTAACAGATGAATTCCTTTTCAAAAACGGTTATACAAAAGCAATTACAGATAAATTAGATTCAATGGGCATTACACATACTTGCTTTTATGAAGTAGCTCCAGATCCAACTCTTGCTTGTGCAAAAGAAGGTGCAAACGCTATGACTTCCTTCCAGCCTGACGTAATCATCGCTTTAGGTGGTGGTTCTGCAATGGATGCTGCCAAAATCATGTGGGTTCTTTATGAACACCCAGAAGCAGACTTCATGAAAATGGCTATGACTTTCATGGATATTCGTAAGAGAGTATATACCTTCCCTAAGATGGGAGAAAAAGCTTATTTTGTAGCAATTCCTACTTCTTCTGGAACTGGTTCTGAAGTAACACCATTTGCTGTTATTACAGATGAAAAAACAGGTGTAAAATATCCACTTGCTGATTACGAATTAATGCCTAATATGGCAATCATTGATACCGATAACGTAATGAGTCAGCCAAAAGGATTAACTAGCGCTTCTGGTATCGACGTTATGACACATGCAATTGAAGCTTACGTATCAATCTTGGCTTCCGATTATACAGATGGCCTAGCATTAAAAGCAATTAAGAATGTATTCCAGTACCTTCCATCTGCTTACGAAAATGGCGCAAATGATCCAATCGCAAGAGAAAAGATGGCGGATGCAGCTTGTATGGCTGGTATGGCTTTTGCAAATGCATTCCTTGGAATTAACCATTCACTTGCACATAAATTAGGTGCTTTCCACCACTTACCACATGGTGTTGCAAACGCATTGGTTCTTACTGAAGTAATTCGTTACAATGCAGTTGATACTCCTACTAAGATGGGTACTTTCTCACAGTATCAGTATCCACATGCTAAGGAAAGATATTGTGAAATCGCTCGCTTCGTTGGTATCGTAGGAAAGAACGATGATGAAACCTTAGAAAAATTTATTCAAGCATTAGAAGATTTAAAGGAAAAAATCGGCATCAAAAAGACAATCAAGGATTACGGAATTGATGAGAAAGACTTCTTAGCTACCTTAGATGAAATGGTAGAACAAGCATTCAATGATCAGTGTACTGGTGCTAATCCTAGATATCCATTAATGGGCGAATTAAAAGACATTTATTTAAAAACTTATTACGGTAAATAATAAGATAAAGGGAAATCTGCAAAATGTAGATTTCCCTTTTTTCTTAATTCATTTTGATTTGTGTTATTATGCGATTATATACCACTTTGTAGCTATCAATTTTATTCCCACTTAAAAAATTTAACTGCAACAACGCTACATACTATCCCAATTAAGCTTATTAAAATAACACTAAAAAAGACACTCTCTATTGGTAAATCTAATACTGCTGCCTTTAACAACTTAATTCCTTGTGTCAAAGGCATCACATTTGCAAATTTTTGAAGCGAAGCAGGCATTACTTCATAAGGAAGAGTTGCACCTGAAAAGATTAACATCGGAAAATACAATAAGCTTGCAACCGCTCCTGCTATCTTCACATTTGGTGCAATTCCTCCTACCAAAAGGCCGATGCTAAACATAGAAAGCATTACCATAAAGTAAGCTCCTAGAAAAACAACCCACGAACCATGAAATTGAAAGTCAAACAAGATTGCTGCTGTCAAATAGACAAGAATCAGTGACACAATCGAATAAAGTGTATAAATTACAACCTGCACCGCTAAAATAAGACTTGGGCGAACTGGTGTCACTTGAAAACGTTTTAGTATCTTTTTACTACGATAATCCGATACAACTAGAGGTAGCCCCATAACTCCTCCCGCACAAATTGCTATAGTCGCTACTGCTCCAAAGGATTGCTCTAAAAAGCTATAATTGGCTCCCTCAAAGGCTGGGTGATTGCCAAAGACGGCTCCTAGAATCACTACCACAATAATAGGCATGCAAATAGCAAAAATAAACATGTCTAAGCCACGAAGGGATAATTTTAATTCTGAAATAAACAATGCTTTAAACGCTTTCATATTCTTCCTCCTCTTTTGTATACCAAAGGTAGGCATCTTCTAATTGATTAAAGGGACTAGATGAAATTGCTTCTTTCACCGATCCATAAAATATTGTTTTGCCTTTTTTTAGAATCATAATTTTGTCACAAAGCGCTTCCACTTCATCCATATAATGAGAAGTTAAAAAGATGGTAAGCCCCTGCTCTTTCAGTTTTAAAAGTATTTTCCATACCTCTCTTCTAGCCCTTGGGTCCAATCCAGTCGTAAGCTCATCTAAGAATACAACTTCTGGATTCGGTATCAATGAAAGTACAATAAAAAGACGCTGTCTTTGACCTCCTGAAAGTTCACTCACCAGACTCTTTTGCTTTTCCATAAGCCCAAACTGTTTTAATAACTCCAGATAGTCTAGTGGGTTTTTATAAAGGGAGTTACTAACTTTGCATAGTTCATCCACACTAATTCGTTCTTGATAATTGCCTTCTTGGAATTGTACACCAACTCTTTCGAAAAGTTTTTTTCGCTCTTTTTGCGGATTCATCCCAAGGACTGCTACAAAGCCGCTATCTTGTTTTTTCGTGCCTAATATACATTCTATTGTAGTACTTTTGCCCGCTCCATTTGCTCCAAGCAAACCAAATACTTCACCTCTAGATATTTGAAAACTGACTTCATCAAGCACCCTTACATTTGCATAAGATTTGCACAATTTATTTACTTCAATTGTTTTTTCCATATCAAATGGCCCTCCTTTTATTAAAAAGAATAACATCTAGATGAAGTCTGGTGTTATAGTGTAGGGTTTAAAGATGGTCGAAGAATATAACTTTGTGTATTTTACATCATATCTTATGATAAACTTGTATTTTTTTGTTTAATATATACAATTCAATTCGGTTGTAGTATAATAAATTCAAAAGTAACAAAACAATATGAAACAGCAAGACTGTAACCAATTTTATTAAAGGAGGACTTAATTATGGCGCTTGAACAAGTAATCGCTACAAGAAAGAACAAAACAGTTTACCAATCTGGTGATACCGTAGTCAAGATATTCGATGAGAATTTTCCAAAATCAGATGTTTTAAATGAAGCACTAAACCAGTCCAGAATTGAAGAAACAGGTTTAAACATACCAAAAGTACTTGAAGTTTCAAAAATTGATGGCAAATGGGCCATTACCATGGAATATATCAAAGGTAAGACTCTAGCAGATGCCATGAAAGAAAATCCAGACAAGGAAGATAAGTATTTGGAGCAATTTGTTGATTTGCAACTTGAAATTCATTCAAAAAAATCTCCTCTTTTAAATAAACAAAAAGATAAATTTTCACGAAAAATTCAGGCACTCAACTTAATTGATGCCTCTACAAAATATGAGTTACTATCAAGACTTGATGGTATGCCAAAGCATACTAAGGTATGTCATGGTGATTTTAATCCAAGCAATATCATATTATCAGATGAAAAAGCCTATGTGATTGACTGGTCGCATGCAACACAAGGAAATGCCAGCGCAGATGCAGCTAGAAGCTATCTTTTATTTTCTCTTCAAAATGAAGAATTAGCGAAAAAGTATCTAACACTATTTTGCAAAAAAAGTAACACTGCCCTTCAATACGTACAGCAGTGGCTACCAATCGTAGCCGCAACACAACTTGGAAAAGGAAATCCTGAGGAGAAAGAACTCTTAGAAAAGTGGTTAAACGTAGTGGAATATCAGGGATAGTAGCAAAAGATTTTTCCTATAAAAAAGCCGTTGATTTATCATAAATCAGCGGCTTTTAACATTCAAGATTACATTTCTATCCCGTAAAAATATATTTTCCATTCTGTTGATTCTTTTTGCAATTCAATTGTTAGATATTGATAAGAATCTGCTTGAGAATCCTGTTTGAACTCAATCCATACCACACAACTATCACCAATATTTTTATTTTGTATGTCAGTAAGTCCTTTTATGGTAATATCGGATACTGCCTCTGTATCTCCTTGATATACTTCCATTTCTTCACCAAACGCTTCCGATAAATAGGTAGGTAATACCTCTGCATTTTTCCCAAAATAGGCACTCGAAAATCCTTTTACAATTTCTTCAATTTCCTGGGCATCGTTTAAAGTATCATCTTTAGAAGTACTGCTATCGTTATTATTTATCTTATTTTCGGCTTGTGTATCTTGTTCGTTAATAATGTTAGACTCAGACTCTTGCTCTGCATTTTGTATGTCATTGTTATTTACAGATGAGGTAGATGACTCCTTAGTAGTACATGAGACCAAAGTTCCAAGTAATAATGTCAATAAAAGAATTCCAAGGCACATTACTCCACCATTCTTTTTCTCTCTACGATTTAATATTTGAATAAAACGTTTTTTCATAATAACTGTCCCTTCATTAAATTGTGTTGAAATGGCACTTCCTCTATTTAGTTGCTTTTGTAAAGTAGACATAAGAACTTCTGTATACAATTTTTTAGACGCCATGTCTGCTTCCTTAACCACTTCTTCGTCGCAAAACAATTCTAAATCAAGAAATGCTTCTTTTTTTAGCAAATAGACAGCAGGATTATACCAGTGCAACGCTTGAACTAGAACCATAATTAGTTTATAGAATATGTCATTTCTTTTCAAATGAATCAACTCGTGCTTTAAGATAAAGTAACTTTCTTTCTCAGAATAAGATCTCTTTGGTAAAACCATTACAGGATGAAATAAACCAATTATCATTGGACTTGAAATGTTACAATTACTCATCACTTTAAAGTTTTTATTTACTTTTAATTGAGCTGCAATTAAATCTACTTGCTCCAAATATTTTTTATTTACTACAAGAGTACATTCTTTTAACAAAGTAATTTTGTAATACCAATATCCAATAACATGAATTAATATAATAATTATAACCCCTGCAAACCAAATATAGGATACCATCTCAAGCAAATTAAATTGCTCTTTTTGAACTGGTAAAGAAAGGGTAAAAGAAATTCCATCCTTAAACAAGGAGTTACTTGTAGTGTTTGGTATACTAATATCAGGTATATTAAAACGATACTGCCATGTAAAAGCGTTTAGATTAAATGGTATCATCAGACGAGTTGCTAATATCAACCATATCAAATATTTCCATTTCATTGTATATTTCTTGTTAATACGCGAAGAAAACAAGAACACACTTAGGATTATAAATCCTGTTGAAATAGAAACCTCTAATAGAGAAAGAAATACATCTGTTATCATTGCTTCTCCTCCAACTCATCTAGAAATCTTCTTAGCTCTTTAACATCTGCTTCTTTGATTACCTTATTACTATAAAGTGTGGTGATTAGATTTTGTATGGAATTATCATAAATTCTTTCTAAAAAATTCTTACTTTCATGGGCTTTATAATCATTTTCAGATATCATAGCAAAATACTTGTTAGCGCCATCACTTCGATCACACATTACAAAACCCTTATCTGATAACCGAGATAAAGAAGTCATAACAGTAGACAACTGCCATTTACGTCTTTCCTTTAATTTTTCTAATACATAGCTTGATGTAACCGATCTCTTTGCATCCCATATCACTTGCATGATTTCAAATTCAGCTTCTCCTAGACTTTTCATCATTTTCTCCCTTCATTATACAGCCGTATAATTAATAAAGTCATTATACGATGGTATAATGACTTTTGTCAAGAATTATTCTACTGTTTTACTTTTATTACAATCAGATGAGCTGCTTTGCTTATTCTTTCTTATGATCTATTAATTCTAACTTTGTCTCCAGCCAACTATTTCCCTTTCTTATTTGATACTTCATTGCAGGTATGATTGTTTTTGCATATAAAAGATTCGTATTTGGATCGGCTATGATGATTTCTCCCATTCCCTCTTTCATCTCTTCATTCATTTTACATCTTCCAATCATCTTACAACCTCCAATAAAAGAGTAAGCCCTTACTACATTTTTATCCTTTTGTTGAACCAAGTCGTTCATAGGCTCTGCTGGAATCGAAAATCCACAATCATATGCAATACAATCGACTTCACTATTTATTACATGTTGTCTGATGTGGCCGTTGGCTGTTGGTATTAGAGTGGTTTCTACTTGAATCCCTTGATATGGTGACCAAGTTGCAATTACCTTATCTTCTTCTACCACAAAGGTCTCACTGATTCTTCTTACGTATACATACCCATTGATTACAAAGGCAAGCATACTATCGGGTGCCGCTTCATGTAATTCAAAAGAGGACTTTGCAATGCTAAAACCAAATCTTGTATCATAGGCAAACTTCCCATACTTTGCTTGCGTTTGTCCATGACCATTTGGACTGTACTTTCCAGGGGTAAAAGCAGTGGTATGTCCTTTGTAATCACGTATCAACATATCTGCATATTTTAGTAAAACCTGCTCATTTCGTTTTGGTAGGGCGGCTTCTTTTGCGCTCCAAAAAGGATGTTCCTCTGGTAACATTAGCATCGCAAAGGTCTTTAAGCTCCAATAAGGAGAACCTGGTCCGTTGTAGCGCTCACCCATTATTAAGTTTGGATAACCATAACCTATCGTCAGGATATGATCTCTGTCAAAGATTGGTTTTGACATCCAATACTTTAGATGTCTTACAATCAGTCCTTTTAATACTTCAATTGGAAATGGATACACATCCGCAATCATACAAGCACACCAAAAGCTTACCTGAGAAAAACGGTATGTGAGAGAACGCCCAAACGGAAGAGCCGCCCCTTCTTCATCAAACCAATAAAGAAAGCTTTTGCCAAAGATTTCTGCTCTTTCTTTATAAAGCTTTGCACGTGTGGCATCTTCCTTTTCCATCACTTTGGCATAGAAAAGGCAATAAAAGTGTATTGCAAATGACACATAATAATCCTTTTGTCCAGAGTCACCATCTTGATACCAACCATCTCCAAGATAAAAATCTTCTACGCCTGTTAAATAATATTCTAATTTTTCCTTATCATAAGGCATTCCTAATTTTTTTAATGCAACATTTACTAAGACAGCAAACAAAATCCAATTGCAAATCGGCAACTGGTTTTCATTGATTCCATAAAGCCACTTCGCCAAATTGTTTTTTTCTTCTTCACTTAGTGGGTCCCATAATTTTTCAGGGGTAAGAATCAATCCATACGATATTGCAGCCATTTCTACAAACTTTTGGTCAAACTTACGAAAGCCACCCCAGTATTCTTTGTGATTTGGGTCGGTTCCATTTGCTAATCCCAATCGATAAATCTCTTCAAATTCCTTATCAATGCCACCCCCTGCCCATAGAGGTACCAAGCCCCACAGTGGCCTTGAAAAAGCTTCCATTTTAATCGCTTTTTGATCATAGCTAGTAGCAGTATTTCCTAAATCAAGTTCCGTTTTTCCTTCACTATAATACGGCTTTAATGGGTTTACAATGCTTAAAAGTAAGTCTTGAAAATCCTTTTTGCTATCTAACCTCATAACTTCCTCCAACCTGGTTCTTTTTACCAATACAAATCCCAATCTTTATGCAAACGAGTCAATGCTTCCATGTAAAAATAATCTCCCCAAGAGTTACACTCATCAACTCCATAATGATTACAGGTATTATAAGGAGAATGATTTGAATACGTACTATGAAGAACCAATCCATTCGATTCCTCCATTGATTTTACCGCATAATTATCTTTTAAAGATTTCATCATTTTTTTTGCCAAATCGATATAATAACTTGCTTCTTCTTGCTCCAAATACTTCGCCATCTCAAGCATGCCACAGATAACGATGGAGGTAGAAGAAGAATCTCTCGGTTCACTCGAACCATCCGTAAACTCCAAGTCCCAATAAGGAACCATATCCTTTGGCAGATGTTCCAAATAATATCTTGTTACATTTTTAAAAATCGTAATGTATTCTTTTCTGCCAGTATATTTATAGGCAAGCGCGCTTCCATACACTCCCCATGCCTGACCTCTCGCCCAAGCAGACCCATCACGATAGCCTTGGCAAGTAGCACCACGTAGCGGCTTTCCTGTCTGCATATCAAAGAAGAACGTATGCCATGTGGAAAAATCCTCACGAATGACATTGGCAATTGCTGTATGAATGTGCTTTTCTGCAATCTCTTTGTATTTTGTCTCTCCTGTTTCTTCCGATGCCCAATATAGCAAGGGAAGGTTTAATAAGCAATCAATAATAAGTCTATAATTATCTGGTTCATTCATTGCTCCCCATGCCTGAATAAATTCACCTACTGGGTGGAATCTCGTAATCAGTTGGTCGGCGGCTTTGATTGCTGCCTCTTTTCCTTTCTCACTTCCAATTAGCTTATAGCCAGCAACACAAGAAGGAGAATACAAGAATCCCATATCATGATGATCCACTTCTATCTTTTCATCAATGCGGTGTAAAAAGCTTTCAATTTGAATCTTTCCTGCTTCCTTTAACCTTTCATCCTCACTAAATTCATAAGCAAGCCATATTTCACCTGTCCAAAATCCTGTTGTCCAGTAGTTATTTTCAATCGGTTTGTAAAAACCATTCTCACTGTAAGCATTTTGAAATTGATAGGTAAAGTCTTTTAGATTATGTAGGATTTGCTTTGTACAAAAAGCAAGTGCTTCTACCACTTCTTGATCTGTAATTTTTAAGTTTTGTTCAAACATATCAACACCCTCCTATCTCATATTATCCCTTGATACCAGTTGATGCAATACCTTCTACAAAGTATTTTTGTAGTGATAAGAATACAATTAACACAGGAATTAAAATAACTACCGATGCTGCCATAATAAGGCCATATTCCGCTGAATACTGCGTAATAAACATACGAAGCCCTATTTGAATGGTTTTTAATTCATCTCTTGTTAAATAAAGCATTGGTCCTAAAAAGTCATTCCATGTTCCTACAAATGTAAATATCGTTAAAGTAGACAAAGCTGGCTTTGACAAAGGAAGCATTAATTTACCATAGATTTGATATTCATTCATTCCATCAATTCTTGCTGCTTCACATAGTTCATCTGGTATACTTTGATAAAACTGTCTCATTAAAAATACTCCAAATGCAGAAAATGCTTGTAAACAAATAATTGCTAAATGTGTATTATTCAAATTGAAGGAACGCATCATCATAAACTGAGGTACCATATATGCTTGCCAAGGAACTGCAATGGTTCCAATGTATCCTAAGAATAATGCATTTTTTCCTTTAAAATCTAACTTTGCAAAAGCATATGCCGCAAAGCTACTTGTTAATAGCTGCAATATCGTTACAATTATGGTTAATTTGGCTGTATTCTTAATAAACGTAAACAGCGGTATTTTAGTCCATATCTTGATATAGTTACTCCACTGTGGCTGATCTGGTATCCATTGAATTGGAAATGTAAATACATCTTTGTTAAATTTAATGGAAGCAGATAGCATCCATGCAAATGGCAATAGCATAATGAGTGCTATGATGATAAGTACGCTATATAATAAAATCTGTTTGATTGTGTTTCTTTTTTGACTTCCCACGGCTTCTTTCCTCCTATCCAATTTAATAATTTACAAATTTCTTTTCGCCCTTAAATTGAACGATGGTAACTATCAATACTAATAAGAAAAGAACCATTGAAATTGCGCTTGCATAACCTAAATCCCAATTTTTAAAGGCTACATTGTAAATATGGTAGACTAAAACTAATGTGGAAGTACCAGGTCCTCCTTGCGTAATCATGTACATCTGATCATACACTTTAAAGCTATTAATAGTTAACATAATAATAACAAAGAAGGTCGTTGGTGAAAGCATAGGCCAAGTAATGTTTTTAAATTTTTGCCACGCATTGGCACCATCTAAACCTGCTGCTTCATATAGCTCTCCTGAAATCCCTTGAAGACCTGCTAGATAAATCACCATATAATAGCCCATATTCTTCCACACACTAAATAAAATTACCGTAATCATTGCCCAGTGTTTATCAGCTGCCCAGCCTGGTAAATGATCGGCTGATACTCCTAACTTGTATAAAAGCATGTTAATTGGTCCATTTGCTGGATTAAAGATCATATTCCATACTGCTGCAACCGCAACCAAAGAGGCTACATAAGGAAAGAAGCTGACGGTTCGGAAGAAATTTCTTCCTTTCACCTTCTGGTTTAATACCACCGCCAAGGCAAGTGCACTTACTAATGTAAGCGGAACGGTACCTATTACATATGTAATTGTATTCCATAAGGCTATTTTAAAACGACTATCTGCAAATAGCTCTTTAAAGTTAGAAAGCCCGACAAAAACCATCGGATTATTTCCATCCCATTCTAAAAACCCCAATATTAAAGCAAAAATAACTGGTCCAAGAGTAAATACTGCAAAACCTAAAAAGTTTGGAAGGATAAAGGAGTAGGCAACTAGATTTTTTTTCATTTGCCGAGACATCATTTTTCCACTGTTTTTCTTTTCATTCATATTCGTGTGAAGCCAATATTGGCTTATCCTCCTTTTTTTGATATATATAAAAGCAATATCGCTTGTTTTCTAATTCATGTGCTACTACAAACAAGATAACTTTTTAGTATATACTTGTTTTTCATTTCTATTTCTTAAAATTTGGACGGACAATTTGTCCGTCCAAACAATGTTTCAGTGACATATCACTTCAGTTATAAATTTTACTCAATTGAGTATAAATACTTATTTACCAAGAACAGCACTTACCTGTTCATTCATTTCTTTAATACCATCTTCAATCGTAATGTTTCCTGTCATAATATTATCGTGTGCATCATTTAATATTGTTTCAATCTCAGAACTCTTTTCATGTACTGGCATTTCTAAGTATGTGTTTGCAGTATGAAGCGCAACCTTTGAAGTATCATCTGCTGGATATCCTTCAATTGAAGATATCGTATTAATTACTTGATCTGTCATGATTGCTGGGAATGTACCTGTATTAGCAATAATTGCAGCACCTTCTTCTCCAGTAACAAATTTAACAAAATCAAGTGCCGCTTCTTTATTTTCAGATGCTTTGCTTACTGCTAAAGAAGTAATGGTTGCTAACGTAGAACCTGGTTCCACACCATCAGCATGAGGATACTTTACAATGCCCCACTCCGTTGCCTGTGATTCCCCTGACTCGATTGCTTTAATTAAAGTTGGAATAAACCATGTTCCCATGTTCATCATAGCCACTTGATTTTGATAAAATGCTGCGGAATAATGTAAGCTTGCTGTTTTTAAAGCTGCATAATCCTGACAGATTCCATCTTTTTGTTCGTTTAATACCATTTCATAGTATGGTTTTAAGAAATCATAAGCTCCATCTACAATTGTATTCTTACCATCTAGGATACCAAATAACTGTACTGCACTTCTCCATGTATGATAATGAGCACCATATACTTTTTCTGTTCCAGCTTTATCATTGGATACTTTTCTTGCTAATTCATCGTATTGTGCAAATGTCATATCATTGGTTGGATAATCAACACCTGCTGCATCAAACAATGCTTTATTGTAATAAACAACCCAGAAATCACTTCTAAATGGCAATGCATAAAGATTATTATCAATTGTTATCTGATCGGTAATACCGCTATAAGCCTTTGTATCAATACCATTTTGCGTAATAAAGTCATTTAATGGCTCAAGTTGATTCTTATTTACCAAAGTAGCGTAACCTGGGATGTCTTTGATTGTAGCCACGTCTATGGTGCTATCACCACCTGTTAGCTGTGTTGCTAATACTGTCATATAATCCGTTGATCCAAGATCAAGGGTTTTAATCTTTACATTTGGATTAGCCGTTTCATATGCATCAATGAGTGGCTGATAATAAGTTGTCTGCTCTAGATCCCATAATGCCCAAGTAAGTGTAACTTCTTCGTCCGTTGAAGTACTTGCTTGATCCGTAGTTTCACTTGATTCATTGGTTGTACTTTCTTTTGTATCTGTTGTTGCTGTACTTTCTTTGGATGACCCACATCCTGCCAAAGATGCAACTACCATAGTAGTAGCAAGTACCAAAGCATAAAACTTCTTATTTCTCATATTCTTCCTCCTTGTTTTAAAACATTTTGTAGTATTTATCTACTGTACTATGAGTATACCGAAGATACTTTCATAAATACATGTAATCTTCTAATAATTTATTCACTATTCCATTGTATTTCAAGTATAAGTTTATCTGTTTTCATGCAAACCTATAAAATATTACTATTTTACGTAATATTTTACGTTCCTACCTTGTTCGTGCAATTTTATAGTATAATCTAGATATAGGCTTAGGCTCAAACTTGTAAGATTATAGATGGAAGGACTTGATTTTAATAATGATAAAAAAATATATAACATCAATAAAAGCAAGAATTATTACGCTAACCCTTCTCTATGCGCTAGTAATTTCCATTGTAATAGTCTCGATCTTTTTTTATATTTTTCAAACCTTTTTACAAAAAAATCTTATTCGTTCAACAG
This sequence comes from Candidatus Galacturonatibacter soehngenii, assembly GCF_008830185.1. Classification (GTDB taxonomy): domain Bacteria; phylum Bacillota; class Clostridia; order Lachnospirales; family Lachnospiraceae; genus Lachnotalea; species Lachnotalea soehngenii. Next base: position 274,867 of record NZ_WAGX01000008.1, on the reverse strand, counting down.
AATTCAATCTTCAGTTGGTTTCTGATACCATATCAAATGACATGAATCAACTAATTTATTTTACAAGATGGTGTTGTTCGAATAATATCATCAATTCCTATCTGACCTTTGAGGAAGAAGATGATAAATTGATATCTCTTAACGCTTTTAAGCGATTAAATGAAGAATATAATAATAATAAATCCAAAAAGTTCATTGAAAGAGTTGTAATTGCAAAAAACAATGGTAAGTTCTTACAGCTTGTCTCTACCGTTGCAAGTAGTAAAATGAATGCTTCTGATCTTGTAGAAGAAAGTAGCTTTTTTGATACTCTTATTGAATATGACGGATTTAAGTGGATTGGCATTGTTGATAACCCTTTTCAACCGTATACAAAAGGAAATGCAAAAATTATTCCTATCATACGACCCATTTTGGATAGTCATGGTACTGAGGTAGTTGGCTTTGTTTACATTGGTATATCAGCTGATATCATAACCAGTTATTTCGCTGAATATAATTTGCCCAGCGATAGTTCCTTGTATTTAACGATTTGGGATAAGGTCTATGAAATCCAAAAGGATACCATTACTTTAGTTGATTCCTTTGTTAAAAAAAATGCACTTGAAAATGTAGCGAACAATCGTGACACTCTAGTGTATTTGGCAGACACTCCTACCTCGCAAAATCGTATTATGGTTTCTTGTCCTGCCTCGTTAAAAGGTTGGTACTTATCTTCGAGTCTATCCAAAAAAGAATTGTTCCAACAAAGACAATACTATCATTTTTTTATTTATTTAATTTTATTGCTACTTGTTGGACTTGGAATTGGATTAATTATGTTTTTTAATAAGACGGTAAATAGTCCTATTACAAAAATAAGAAAAAAACTTGGCGATATCGCAGCTGGTGATTTTTCCTATGATGCCTCCATTGAATGGGAACATGAACTTGGCGAAATCGGTAGGGGCATCAATCATCTTTCCAGAGAGATTACACTTTTAATGGACAAAAGAATTGAGGATGAAAAACAACAAAAAGATTTAGAATATCAAATATTACTAAGTCAAATTAATCCACATTTTCTCTACAATACATTAAACTCCATCAAATGGATGGCAACCATACAACAAGCCGAAGGCATTGCAGAAATGATCACTTCACTTGCACGTTTGATGAAAAATATATCAAAGAGTACAACACAACTTATTACAATAGATGAAGAATTAACTTTACTAAAAGACTATTTTATCATACAACAGTATCGTTATGGTGGAGCTGTATCTATAGAATATAGAATTGATGAATCGGTTTATGATTGTAAAATTCTTCGCTTCACACTACAGCCTTTGGTAGAAAATGCATTGTTTCATGGTATTGAGCCAAAGGGAGGAACTGGTAAAATTATAATTACAATCACGACCAATCACTTGAGTGAAATTTCGGTTGAAATTATGGACAATGGGATTGGTATGACAAAAGAGCAAATAGCAAAAAGCCTTTTTTCAAAAGAAAATCATGACACTTCTGATTTCTTTAAAAAAATTGGCATCAGTAATGTGAATCGCCGTCTAAAATATGAATTTGGAGAACAGTATGGAATTACAATAACAAGTACACTAGGGGAGTATACGAAGATGCATATTACACTTCCTTACGTTGTTTAAAGGAGTATAACGATATGATTAATTTATTAATTGTAGATGATGAACCACTCGTTCAAATTGGAATAAAATCCATGCTTAACTGGCAGGAATTAGGAATTAATATCTGCGCTACGGCTTCTAATGGACAAGAAGCCCTTCTTGCAATAGAAGAATTTGCTCCTGAGATTGTTCTAACGGATATTAAGATGCCTGTTATGAATGGATTGGAGCTAATTGCTAAATGCAAAGAAAAACATAGTGAACTTCCTTTGTTCATTATATTAACCAGTTATGAGGAATTTGCCTTGATTAAAGAGGCTATGAAATACCAAGTACTTGATTACTTAATTAAGCTTGAGCTTGATGCCTCCACCTTGCTTGATGTCATACAAAAGGCACTCGATAAGTTGCGTCACCTACAAAGGTTATCCGATATGGAAGAATCAAATGTAGAATTGCCTAGCTTTAAGGTACTACGTGATAAATTCTTCATGCGATTACTCCATAACCTGTTTGAAAGCCGTCAGGAATTTGATTTGCTTGTAAATGATTTGCATATTGATTTTGATGCACCCTATTATGCCGTTGGATACTGCTGCATTCATGGTTTTGATACTGATACTATGTCTTCCAATCAACAGGCAAGTCTATATGACAGTACCATCCAAATGATGAAAGAGATTGCAGATAAACATATGGAATGTTTTCTTCTTTCGTTAGACTTAAAACACTTTTGCTTTATATTTTTACTCGATCATAATGATAATAAGGCTCTTGATACCATATATGAGACACTTCATAATTCTTCTGAAATGGTTTATAAGTATTTTAATGTTTCCGTCCTATCAAGCGTTGGAAGAATATATGACTCTGCCTTTATGATTGCCGATTCTTATCAAGATGCCAGACAGATTGCTTCTTTTTCAACCCAAAAGCAACCGATTAATTTCTTTGACCAACTACAAAATAATGCCCCTGTTAAGAATGCATTTAATATATCGTTGTTTAAGAAGGATATCATTACTGCCTTCGAAGAAATGGACACAGAGATTTTATATGATATTTTCACACAATTATGTAGCTTGTTTGAATCTTATCCAACTGCATACTTACAAGCAATTGATGCTGCTTGCAATATATTATATCTTGCAATTTCTTTGTTACCGCAAGGAGAAGTTATGATATCAGAAATTTTTGAAGATGCACCTGATGGGTATCGCTCTATTTACCGACAAACCAATATTTCACAAGTCATAGATTGGCTTTTAGTTCTTCGAGATGGACTTTGTCAAAAAATGAAAGAACGAAAATCCTCTTATAAAAATCATATAATTATAAATGTTCAAAAGTATATCAATTCTCATATTGAGGAGAAATTAACCTTAAATGACATTGCTTTTGTATTTGGTATTAGTCCAAATTATTTGAGTGCCTTGTTTAAGAAGAATTCAGAAATTGGTTTTACCGATTACGTTAATACAGCCAAAATTAAGCGTGCAAAGGAATTGTTAAAAGATTCAAATCTTAAGGTTTATGAAGTTGCTGACCAATTAAGCTTTGAAAGCGCATTTTATTTTAGTAAGGTATTTAAAAAGATTGAGGGCGTTTCCCCAAGAGAATATATTCAGCAAATATAAAAAGGAGACATATCATGTTTTATGAACTTGCATTAACCTATCAAGATACTCTACTTACCTATCAACCCTTTTCTTTAAAAAAAGGAGAATTAGACTGTACGAATCTATCTTCTGCTTTACAAAGAGAAATCATTTCTCTTGGGGAAAAACACCTTACCTTTGCCTTTCATGGTTTATCTGCCACTTCATTTATGGCCTTTACACGAACAGGAAATCGTGTTGACTATGAAGAACTTTACTTTAACAAAAGAAGAGCCTTAAATGCGCTTGTAATGGCTGAATGCATTGAAAAAAGCGGACGTTTTATGGATTCTATTATAAATGGAATTTTCTCTCTGTGTGAGGAAAGTGCCTGGCAGCTTCCTGCCCATAACAGTTACATACGAGATACCCCTCAACTTATCTTACCAGATTCTGATTTTCCAGTTCTTGATTTATTTGCTTGTGAAACAGGAGCCTTACTTGCCACCATAAGTTATCTTCTTGGGAAAAAACTAAATCAAATCAGTGCTACCATAACCAAACGAATCGAGAGTGAGTTACAAAAAAGAATACTAACACCATATCTTACTACGCATTTTTGGTGGATGGGTAACGGTGATGAGCCTATGTGTAACTGGACAATTTGGTGTACACAAAATATATTGATTACTGCTTTTTTATCCCCTCTATCCTCTCAGAATAAACAAAAGATTTTCCTAAAGGCTTGTCAAAGCATTGACTTTTTTTTAAAGGACTATGGGGAGGATGGTTGCTGTGACGAAGGCGCTCAATATTATAGGCATGCCGGTTTATGTCTTTTTAATGCAATGGAGGTATTAAACTCGGTAACAAACAATCACTTTTATACGTTATATTCTTGTGACAAAATCAAAAACATGGCTCTCTACATTCTGAATGTTCATGTGGATGATGAATACTATATTAATTTTGCAGATTGTTCCCCAATTGCGGGACGTGCTGGGGCTAGAGAATTTTTGTTTGGAAAGCGAATTTTAGACAGACAACTTATGAAGTTTGCAGCACAGGATTTTAAATCTGATCCAAATCCGCTTTTACCTATGGAAATCAATCTTTTTTACCGCATACAATCTGCATTAACACAGGACGAAATGCGTTCTTATGATACGAGTGGTGAGATTATACACAAAGATATTTATTATGAAAGTGTTGGACTTTTCAAAGCGCACGATAATACTACATGTCTTGCAGTAAAGTCTGGGGATAACAATGACAGTCATAACCATAATGATACGGGAAGTTTTACGATTTACAAGAATAAAAGGCCACTTTTTATTGATGTAGGAGTAGAAAGTTATAGCAAAAAAACATTTTCAGCGAAGCGATATGAGATATGGACGATGCAGTCTTCCTATCACAATCTTCCCGAAATTGACTCTACTATGCAAAAAGATGGGAAGCAGTATAAAGCAATTCACGTCAACACAAAGATTGAAAAGGAAATCGCTTTAATTTCTATGGATATTAGCCCTGCTTATCCGCTTAATAACGTAGAATACTATAACCGAAGCGTATCTCTTATTCGGAATAAATATATCCTTATTGAAGACTCTTGGGCTGGCTGTAAACATGTCGTTAGTAATTTGATGACTTATGAAAAACCAAGCATTACTTCGAATGAATTATTTTTTGTCGGGGATTTGGCGAGTGTTCATGTATCAGGTGCCAAAGAAATTACTGTGGAGGAAATTCCAATTACAGACAAAAGATTGCAAGGTACATGGAAGCATGAAATCTATCGTATTCAAATAACAGCAAAGCATGATTATCTAACCCTACAAATCAATTAAAAAACAGTGACAATCGAAGTCTGTTTCGTTTGTCACTGCTTTATTTATTAATAAACTTCTGTATCAAATAATTTATACTCTTACACTTCAAATGTAGATATTAATTTATCTAATTCGCTTGAAATATTTTGTAGTTGCTTTGTCGATTCAGCAATGCTTGCTAATCCTTCATTTTGACATTCCATAGAAGCTGCTATTTCTTCCGTAGAAGCATTGGATTGCTGTGCTACAGAGGAGATGTCCCTCATTACATGAACAGCCTCTTCTTTTCCATTATGCAATTCTTTGATATCCAAAACCATGGTATCTAGTTGCCCCGAAATGTCTTGAATTGCATTCTCAATGTTACCAAAGGATTCTTCCGCTTCCTTAGAGGCCAACGTCGTTTTATTCACTGTTTCTAAGATCTTCTGACATAGCAAGTATTGGCCGTATTATTTTCGTAGTTGGAATAATGGCTAATAAGATGGCAACTACCATAATGATGATTCCTATTATACCCATTTCTAAAATAGCATATTGTATTTCTTGATTCATGCTAATTAGCGAAATTCCAATATTTAAGGAGCAAGCTTCTTGATTGTATTCATAATTTGTTGAAATGTTATATACCTTGGTACCATCAGGCATGGTAAGGAAATCACCTGAAGTCTCTTTCGTTTGAACAAGATCTATGACTTCACTGCCAAGTGTTGCAGAGGATACTGCATCTACTTGTTCGTCTGTCCCCTTTAGTATTTCTTCATCTGTAAGAAATACTTTGGAGGTTGCATCTGAAAGAGAAATATCACTTATATTTCCATTACTCATTTGCTTAATTTCCTTAAATATTTGCTGTATATCTTTCAACTGTGTAACATTATTTTGAATTAACTCTCTTTTGATTGTTGTTACCAACGTCTGGCCGTCATTTTTCATCTGTACACTTACAGCTTTTTGAATTACAAAGAATGCCAATGCAATATAGGCCAAACTACAAGCTAATACTACCAAAATAATAATTACTCTTTTTTTTTCTTAAGTGTAAATCTCATAGTATTTCCCCCATTTTTTTCTTTATCATACAACATATATCTTCAAAAATAAACAAAAAAGTGAATTTCTATGAAATTTCTACAATCTATGAATGAAATAAGCCGAAAGGAAATACTTTCGGCTTACGTTTCATTGTTGCCAGCTATTCAAGGCTGGCGTTATAAATTTTAGTTACTTATTGGTCAACTTTTAAAATGTTCACTTTTACCCATTTCATTGCCTGAATGGCAAACAAATTCGCGATTGACAGTCCATAAATTGTAAATAGCATTTGTGTTGTCAATGGTGCTACTTCAAATACACCACTTAAACTTGGTATTAATAACACGGCATTTAATAATATAAATCCAATAAAAAACGCTCCAAATAACTCTTTGTTGTTGATGATTTCCTTTTTAAATAAAATTGCCTTTTTGGATTTACTATTAAAACCATGTACCAATCTTGACAGACACAAGGTAGCAAATGCCATTGTTCTAGCTGTTTCGGTCGTACCATTTTTTAATCCAACATAATATGCTGCCATTGTCATGATAGAAATAATAAGTCCTTCAGATAAAATGCCAAGTAAGAAATCTTTTGTTAAAATCGATTCATTTTTTGGTCTAGGTTTTTCTTTCATTACATCCACAGAATGAGGATCTAGTCCTAATGCAATGGCAGGTAAGCTATCTGTTAGCAAGTTAATGAACAGTAAATGAACTGGTGCAAATGGTACTGCTAAGCCTGCTAAGGAAGCGTATATTACAGCTATAATGGCAGCGGTATTACCTGATAGAAGAAATTTGATTGATTTCTTTATATTGGAATATACATTTCTACCATTCTCAACCGCTTTTACGATTGTAGCAAAATTATCATCGGTTAATACCATACTAGCCGCATCTTTTGCAACTTCTGTGCCTGTAATACCCATTGCTACGCCAATATCTGCCTGCTTTAATGCGGGAGCATCATTTACACCATCACCTGTCATAGCAACGATATTTCCTTTCTCTTGCCAAGCCTTTACAATTCTAATTTTATGCTCTGGTGATACTCTGGCATATACCGATACATCATCGACAAAATTAATTAACTCTTGATCTGATAGCTTATCAATTTCTGCACCTTCTACGGCTCTATCACCATCGTTTAATATTCCAATCTGTTTTGCAATTGCTGACGCTGTAATCTTATGATCTCCTGTTATCATAATTGGACGTATTCCTGCCATTTTACATTCTTCCACTGCAGCCTTTGATTCTTCTCTAGGCGGATCCATCATGGATACAAGTCCAAGGAAAATTAAATTTTCTTCCTCCACCTTACAAGCCTTTGATTCCTCAACTTCCTGGTAAGCAAAGGCGAGAACTCTTAGCCCCTCAGAAGAATAGGTATGATTCATTTCTAAGATATTTTCCTTATCCTCACTAGTGATTTCTCGGATTCCATCCTTCATTTCAATGCTTATTGCTTTTTCTAAAATAACATCAACGGCACCTTTTGTTATGCTTATGGTTTTTCCATCAATCTGATGAACCGTCGTCATAAGCTTTCGGTCTGAGTCAAAAGGAATCTCACATATTCTAGGATATTTTTCTCTTACCTGTGTTACTGATCCAAAGTCATTTTCTCCTTGGCTATTTCCTCTTTCCATTAAGTCTACCAAAGCAATTTCCGTAGGATCACCAATTTTTACCCCGTCTACGTTACTTGCATCATTACAAAGAACACTATATACAAGAAGTTTTCTTTCTAGTTCTAAATCAAACAATACATTCTTAACATCCTTGTTTGTTTCGTTAACAAAAATATCAATGACTGTCATTTTGTTTTGTGTCAAAGTACCTGTTTTATCAGAACATACCACTGATACACTTCCAAGTCCTTCAACTGCCTGTAATTGTCTTATAATTGCGTGCTCTTTTGCCATTTTTTGTGTACCAAATGCAAGTACAATGGTAACAATAGAACTTAGCGCTTCTGGTATTGCTGCTACCGCAAGTGCTACTGCAAACATAAATGCATGAATAACAGAATCCCCCTTGATGACACTCATCACAAATAGCAAAGCACATACAATTAAAATTACAATCGATAGCTTTTTACCAAACTGATCTAAGTTAATCTGTAATGGTGTTTTACGATCTGCCGTATTCTTTAGGAGGGTTGCAATCTTTCCAACCTCCGTATCCATTCCAATATCTGTTACAACAAATTTTGCTCTACCATAGGTGACAAAACTCCCAGAATACACCATATTTATTCGGTCTCCAAGTGGAACCTCTTTTGTAATTGTAATGTCTTGTTTATCAACGGCAAGACTTTCTCCTGTTAATGCACTTTCATTTACTTTTAGGCTCGCATTCTCTATGATTCTACCATCTGCACATATATAATCCCCTGCTTCTAATAAAACCACGTCTCCAACTACTACCTCTCTGGATGGTAGAATAACCGTATCGCCGTTTCTTAATACTTTAGCATTTGGTGCGGATAACTGTTTTAAACTGTTTAAAGACTTTTCCGCTTTCTGATGTTGAACCGTTCCAAGTATTGCGTTAATTGTAATTACAATCCCTATTACCAAAGCACTTTCTACGTCCCCCAAAAATGCTGAAATAACAGATGCGGCAATTAGAATAAGGACTAAAAAATCAGCAAACTGCTCTAAAAAAATTTGTATAACAGATTTTTTCTCCTTTTCTACCAACTCATTGTAACCTTTTTGCTTTTGTAAGGTTTCAGCCTCTTTGGAGGTTAATCCTTGTTCTCCCCTTCCCAGTTCCTTTAATACCTCTTCTTTGTCCTTCAAGTAAAACTCACTCATGGGTGACCTCCTTATTTTTCCTTGCAACAAAAAGTAGCAATACTTTTGTTGCACGTTGTTACGTTACAACAAAAGTCTTGCTACTTAGTTACGATACGGATTACTCTAGGTAATCGTACTGACGACATCGCACATACCACGTTAGGATACTAGCTACTCCCTTTTGTGTGAATATGATATCAAAGTAAATTATTTATGTCAAGGGCATTATGCATGTCTTTATGAAAAAGTTCAGCCATGCAAGCTTAAATGGCTATGCATGGCTGAATTGTTATTTATATTATTTATATTATTTAGGTTGTTTTCCGATGTAAGCTAGAATACCACCATCTACGTAAAGAATGTGTCCATTTACAAAGTTAGATGCATCAGAAGCTAAGAATACTGCTGGACCAGCTAAATCTTCTGCTTCTCCCCAACGATTTGCAGGCGTTTTTGCTAAGATAAACTGATCAAATGGATGTTTAGAACCGTCTGCTTGTACTTCTCTTAATGGTGCTGTCTGAGGTGTTGCAATATATCCAGGTCCGATACCATTACATTGGATATTAAATTCACCATATTCGGAACAAATATTCTTTGTAAGCATTTTAAGTCCACCTTTTGCTGCAGCATAAGCAGAAACTGTCTCACGTCCTAATTCACTCATCATAGAGCAAATGTTTATAATTTTACCGTGTCCTTTTTTAATCATAGATGGAATTACTGCTTTTGATACGATAAATGGAGCATTTAAGTCTACATCAATTACTTGTCTAAAATCTGCTGCTGACATTTCAACCATTGGAATACGTTTGATAATTCCAGCATTGTTTACTAAAATGTCTATTACACCAACTTCTTTTTCAATCTGTGCGACCATTGCATTTACTTGTTCTTCGTTTGTTACGTCACATACATATCCATGAGCTGTAATTCCAGCTTCTTTATATGCAGCAATACCTTTGTCTACTAATTCTTGTTTTATATCGTTAAATACAACTGTTGCGCCTGCTTTTGCATACGAACTTGCAATTGAAAAACCAATTCCGTATGAAGCACCTGTTACAAGTGCAATTTTACCTTCTAATGAAAAGTTATTTAATATTGACATTTTTAATCCTCCTATAATCATTTGAATCTGTAGTTACAATTGTCAAAGAAAAAACAATGTGTTTTTCTTACTTTTTTTATTGAAAGCACAATGTGCGTTTTCAATTATTATGGTACATAAAGCGTAAGCTTTTTAACTATCTAATATCCTTCATCGCTACGGCATCCATATCATCAAAGTCTTGGTTTTCTCCAACCATTCCCCAAATGAATGTATATGCTCTTGTTGCTGATGCAGAGTGTATTGACCAACTTGGAGAAATAACCGCTTCTTCATTTCTCATTACAATGTGTCTTGTTTCTGTTGGCTCACCCATGTAATGGAATATGACTGCATCTTCTGGTAATTCAAAATACAAATATACTTCCATTCTTCTATCATGTGTATGGCATGGCATAGTATTCCAAACACTTCCTGGTTTTAAAGATGTCATTCCCATAACTAACTGACAACTTTCAACCTGTCCAGGTAGGATGTATTTTGTGATTACTCTGTGGTTTGCTTCTTCCATACTTCCTAATTCAACCTTAACGCAATCCTCTGGTTTAATAAGTACAGTTGGATAGGTTTTGTGTGCTGGAGCACTGTTAAAGTAGAATTTAGCAGGATTTGCTTCATCCACACTTGCAAAAGTAATGTCTTTTGCTCCCATACCAATATACATTCCATCCTTATATTCAAGCTCATAAGTAGTTCCATCTACCATGATTGTACCTTTACCACCTATGTTAATAACACCAAGCTCTCTTCTTTGTAAGAAGTATTCTGCCCTAATTTCATCCCCTGCTGTTAACACCAATGGTTTTACTGGTACAGCAGCTCCTGTGATAATACGGTCGATATGGCTGTACACTGTCTTTATCTCTCCAGCCACAAATAAATTTTGAATTAAAAACTCTTCTCTTAATCGATCTGTGGTGTAGTGTTTTACATCTTTAGGTGATGATGCTGTTCTAAGTTCCATTTCTCTACTTCCTTTCTTTTAATATATTTTTCATATAAACAGTATAACATACAAAATTAGCAAATTCTTTGCACTTATTGGCCAAAAACTTGAAAATCTTGAACTAATGTAATATAATTAGCTTAGGTTTAACCTTAGCACAAAATAATCGTTATGGAAAGGGGTGTTATTATGATAGAATTTACGTCTTGTAGAAAATCCATTGCAGAGTGCTTGCAAACAAAACGTTTTGCCATTGCACATTTATATAATGAAGAAAAACCTATGGCGATGCATATTCATGATTGTTATGAGATTTATTATTCCGTAACAGGCGGGAAGAGATTTCTTATCGATAACAAATATTATGATATTAAACCTGGTGATATATTTGTTATCAATCAATACGAGAGTCACTATTTAGATCAAATTGATTCTATGGTGCATGAGCGAATTATAATCTCTATCTATCCAGATTATATTAAGCACTTATCCACACCAGAGACGAATTTAGACTACTGTTTTACACACCGTACTTGTGATTTTTCTCATCGAGTTGAATTAACCAAAGAACAACAGCAACGATTCATTTATTATATTCACAAAATGTCTAGTGTATCTGGTTTTGGAAGTGATGTATTAGAACAAACTACCTTTAGCGAGTTGCTTGTTATGATTAACAGCCAGTTTCGGGCGCAATGTGATTTGGAGGGGTTTAACGACAATTATCAATACAATAGTCAAGTTGCGGAGATTCTTGAATATATCAATAAGAACATTAACAACGAGATTACAATAAAATCTCTTGCAGATAATTTTTATTTGAGTGAATCTTATATTTGCAGGATTTTCAAGGCGGAGACAGGAACTACTATTAATAAATATTTGACCGCGAGAAGAATTAGTATTGCAAAGTCTCTTCTAGATGTTGGCTTAAGCGTGACGGAAGTATGTGAAAAAAGTGGCTTTCATGATTATAGTAATTTTCTCAAAGCTTTTACAAAGGCTGTTGGAATTTCACCAAAGAAATACTCACAGTATAGTTCAAGCTAAAAAACCACAGTATGAATCATACTGTGGTTTTTCTAAAAGCTTTCGCTTAATTTATTAGATAATCTCTAACAATACTTCCATAGCAGCATCACCTTTACGTTGTCCAATCTTAACGATTCTGGTGTATCCACCTTGTGAGGTACGAGCTGCACATTTAGGAGCTACTTCATCAAATAACTTAGCTACTAAATCAACTTCTTTTGCGTTCTTTCTCTTTCCGTCTACTACTTCTGTTACGCTATAAAGAACTTTAAGCATTTGTCTTCTTGCATGTAAACGAGAAGGCTTATCTTTTTTAATCATTTTTTCAACTTCATCATAAACAGTTACTTTCTTTCCGTCTACAACTTCTTTTACTCTTTTGCCTTCGGCATCTTTACGAGCAACTTTAGCTTTCACAGTTACTTCTTCAAAGTTATCTTTTTCCTTAATTGCTAATGCGATTAAGCTCTCAGCTACTTTGCGAATTTCTTTTGCTTTTGCTTCAGTTGTAACGATTTTACCATTGTTTAAAAGGTTAGTAACCTGATTTCTGATTAATGCTTTTCTCTGACTTGAAGTTCTTCCAAGCTTTCTATATTTTGCCATTTTAATTTTACCTCCATTTGTGGAACATTTAATTATGCTTCATCGGTCTTACTAACTAAATGCTATAAATCCATAAATTGTATCATCTGTGACCAAAGTCACTTCAACTTATTCGTCGCTTGGATTTAACTGTAATCCAAGTTCTTTCAGTTTTGCAAGAACTTCTTCTAGTGACTTACGTCCTAAATTACGAACTTTCATCATATCTTCTGAAGTTCTGTTGGTTAATTCTTCAACCGTATTTATTCCAGCTCTCTTTAAGCAGTTATAAGAACGAACGGAAAGTTCCAATTCGTCAATATTCATCTCAAGTACTTTTTCTTTTTCATTATCTTCTTTTTCTATCATTACTTCTGCTGTTTTTGCATTTTCTGATAAGTCAATGAAAAGGTTTAAGTGCTCGCTTAATACTTTTGCAGCTAAACTTACCGCTTCATCTGGAACTAACGTTCCATTCGTAAATACATCTAATGTAAGCTTATCGTAATCTGTTATCTGACCTACACGTGTGTTTTGGACAGTCAAATTCACGCGCTCAACAGGAGTATAAATGGAATCAATGGCAATCACGCCAATTGGTAAATCATCATTTTTATTCTTGTCAGCACTAACATAGCCTCTACCCTTATTAATAGTAAGTTCCATAAATAATTTGCTGTCTGCTCCACCGTTTAAGGTTGCAATTACTAAATCTGGATTAAGAATCTCGATGTCTGAATCAGCCTGAATATCTGCAGCTGTCACTACTCCCTCGCCTTCAAACTCAATGTAAGCGACTTTTGATTCGTTAGTGTCACTGTTATTTCTAATAGCCAAGCTCTTAATGTTCATGATAATCTCTGTAACATCTTCCTTAACGCCAGGAATTGAGCTAAATTCGTGTAAAACGCCTTCAATCTTAACCTGAGTTACAGCCGCTCCTGGTAATGAAGAAAGCATAATTCTTCTTAAAGAATTACCAAGAGTAGTACCATAGCCTCTCTCAAGTGGTTCTACAACAAATCTTCCATATTTTTTGTCTTCTGAGATTTCAGCAATCTCAATTTTTGGTTTTTCAAAATCGAACACTACAAAGCCCCTCCTTTTTGGGTTATATAGTATTGAGGGTGAAAAATACTTAAGAAAAAGCCTTCCTGCATGGAGTGCTTATTGAAAATAGGAAAACACATAATTTCCCCTATTATTCAATAAAATCATTAACCTTAAAGCGCTTTGCACTTTAAGGCTAAGATGTATTTTAACCCTTGTAAATATACAAGCTGAATCTGTAAAAGATCCACTTGCCATGAATGTAAAACAAGATATTATTTTGAATATAATTCGACAATAAGCATCTCATTTACAGGTACATCTATTACTTCTCTATTTGGAAGTTCTTTGATAGTACCTTTTAAGTTTTCTTGATCTACATCAATCCACTCAGGAACTAATCTTGATCCAGTCACTTCTAAGATATCTTTATATCTTTGAGAGCCTTTTGACTTTTCTCTAATTTCAATTGTATCTCCTGCTTTTACTAAATAAGAAGGAATGTTCACTCTTTTGCCATTTACTAATACATGCTTATGGCCAACAATCTGTCTAGCTTCTTTTCTAGTTCTAGCTAATCCCATTCTAAATACTACGTTATCTAATCTGCTTTCAAGTAAAACCATAAGGTTTTCACCTGTCATACCACGCATTTTATCAGCTTTTTCGTAGTAGTTACGGAAAGGTTTCTCAAGTACACCATAAATAAATTTAGCTTTTTGTTTTTCTCTAAGTTGAAGACCGTATTCACTCATCTTCTTGTTAGCTCTTCTAAGTTCTCTATTTGATTTTTTATCTATTCCCAAATAAATTGGCTCTAAGCCAAGTGATCTACATCTTTTAAGAACAGGAACTCTATTTACTGCCATTTCATTACACCTCCTATTAGACTCTTCTGCGTTTTGGTGGACGACATCCGTTATGTGGAACTGGAGTTACATCCTTAATACTGGTAACTTCAAGACCGCAAGCTTGAAGTGCACGAATAGCAGCTTCTCTTCCTGATCCTGGTCCTTTAACCATTACATCAACTGTCTTAAGTCCGTGTACTAATGCTGCCTTTGTAGCTGTTTCAGCTGCCATCTGAGCTGCATATGGAGTAGATTTCCTTGAACCTCTAAATCCTAGACCACCAGCACTTGCCCATGATAAAGCATTTCCTTCAGCATCTGTTAAAGTAACAATTGTATTGTTAAAAGATGACTGAATATGTGCCTGTCCGCGTTCAACGTTTTTCTTTACACGCTTTTTTGTCACTTTTTTGGTAACTTTTTTAGCCATTTAAACTAACCTACTTTCTCTTTTCTCTATAATTTATTTTGTTGAAAGGTAGTTATGCAATTTCTATGTTCCATTTGCTTTGCTTCACTTCACTAAGAAATCCATAACAAGTTCGTACTAAACTGATGCTACGCTTGCAGCTTGCATTCGTTAAGTGCTCACTTTTTTATTTTTTCTTGTTTGCAACAGTTCTCTTAGGACCTTTTCTTGTTCTTGCATTGGTCTTAGTCTTTTGACCACGAACTGGAAGTCCTTTTCTATGACGGATTCCTCTGTAACATCCAATTTCTTGTAATCTCTTAATATTTAAAGCAATTTCTCTTCTTAAATCACCTTCTACTGTCTGACTTTCGTCGATAACAGCAGCGATTCTTTTTACTTCTTCATCTGTTAAATCTCTTACGCGAGTGTCTGGATTAACCTTTGCCTCTGCTAAGATTCTGTTAGAACTTACTCTACCAATTCCATAAATGTAAGTTAAACCGATTTCAACACGTTTTTCTCTTGGTAAATCTACACCAGATATACGAGCCATGTGAATATTCCTCCATTTTCTTCTGAGTAATAAGCGTTTCGTAGCCCACTGTTTACAGTGTCTGAAATGTGTACGTTCGTTTTTATTACTGTATTAATATTGTCCCTAATTGAGATACTATATAGTATCCAACTACGATTAGATGGATCGTAGTCTTTCCGATATAAATATATCGGTATTAAAAGCAATAACCGTGAGTAATCTCACATTTTAATTGCACATTTGGAACGCATTGCATTCCAAAAATTACAGGCAGGCATGTATGTCTGTAATCTATGATATCAGCATGAACAACACACCCAGGTGGTTCACACTGCAGCCGCACTAAAAAAATAAGTTACTCGAAGTAAGTATTACTTCTAGTTACGCAAAATCACATTTTGTAATTTAGCATAAACAAAACAAAATAGGTTTTTATTAACCTTGTCTTTGTTTGTGTTTAGGATTTTCGCAAATTACTCTAATGCTACCTTTTCTTTTAATGATTTTGCATTTTTCGCAAATAGGTTTTACTGATGATCTAACCTTCATGGTAAAATCCTCCTTTCCACAGCGCAGCCCATCGTACCCCCTTAAAGGCGCACTTACACACGGGCATTTTAAAAAAAGTTCGCTTTGTATTATAACACTATATTTTATAAATAGCAAGTGTTTTCTATTTATCTCTCCAAATAATTCTACCCTTAGATAAATCATATGGTGAGAGTTCTATGGTAACTTTATCTCCTGGTAAAATACGAATAAAATTCATTCTTAATTTACCGCTTATATGAGCTAAAACCTTATGGCCATTTTCAAGTTCTACTTGAAACATTGCATTCGGTAGCTTTTCTATAACAGTTCCTTCAATTTCGATTACATCTGACTTTGACATTAATCTTATTCTCCTTCCATGGCAATTCTTATTGCGCTTACACGCATATCTACTTGATTATTCCTCATTTTTATTTTTCAAACAATAAAGCTTAATCACTCGTTTTACTTCTTCATTTTGAATCTTGCTATTTTCTTTTAGCTTTTTTTGCAAGCTTTCGTCGATATGTTTTATGATTTGTATGTGTTTTACATTTTTCTTTTTGGGCTTTTCAAATGAATGGTTCTCTCCGTTTACCAAATATACATAATCACGATTGACCCTAGCTATTACATATAAATCACCTTTATCGTGTCCAGCTTTTGAAAGAGCTAACATACCAACTTCAAATCGTTCCATACCTTTACTCCTGTATCTGCACTAGACTTTATAGGCTCACTCTTCATACATGGTTAACAACTCAGGTTCACCCTTTGTAATAAGTACCGTATTTTCATAATGAGCTGATAAGGATCCGTCTTCTGACACAACAGTCCAGTCATCATCTAGCCATTCAACATCGTAACGACCTATATTTATCATAGGTTCTATGGCAAGTGTCATTCCTGCTTGGAGCTTTAAGCCTCTTCTTCTCTGCTTGAAATTTGGTATCTGAGGATCCTCGTGTAAATTAGAACCGATGCCATGACCTACAAGGTCTCTGACTACACCGTAGCCAAAGCTTTCAGCATATCTTCCAATCGCTTCTGAAATTTCAAATAGATGGTTTCCTTCTTTTGCATATTTAATTCCTTCAAAAAAGCTCTGCCTAGTTACTTCAATTAATTTCTTTGCCTGAGTACTTATTTCACCAACACCATGTGTTCTTGCGGCATCGGAATGATACCCTTTATAAATTACTCCTGCATCTAGGCTTACGATATCGCCTTCCATAAGAAAACGTTCCTTAGAAGGTATTCCGTGAACCACCTCATCATTAATTGACACACATATTGACGCTGGATATCCGTTATAATTTAAGAAAGAAGGAATACAGTTATAACTTCTTATAATTTCTTCTCCCAGATTATCAATATCCTTTGTTGATATGCCTGGCTTAATTGCTTTTTCTAATTCCTTATGAACAATAGCAAGAATTTTACCTGCTTCTCTCATAAGCTCAATTTCTCTATCAGACTTTATTGTTACAGCCATAAATTTATGCTCCTAAAATTTTTACTATAGCGTCAAATACATCCGCCATATCTTTCGTACCATCTACATCAACTAGTATTTTTTTAGCAGTATAATAATTAATCAACGGTTGTGTTTGCTCATGATAAACACTAAGCCTCTTATTCACTGTTTCTGGCTTATCGTCATCTCTTAGTATTAGCTCATGGCCACATCGATCACATATTCCTTCCTCTTTCGTCGGTATATGTACAATATGATATGTGGCTCCACATGATAAACATGCTCTACGCCCCGACATTCTATTAATAATATTATCGTCTGGAACATCCACATTTATAGCATAATCAATTTTTTCACCAAGTTCTGCTAATGCAGCATCTAAACTTTCAGCCTGAGGAATTGTTCTTGGAAAACCATCCAATACATATCCATCTGCACAGTCTGGATTCTTAAATCTGTCAATTACTAAATTTACTGTTAATTCATCCGGAACTAAAAGCCCCTGATCCATGTACGTTTTTGCCTTTTTACCTAACTCTGTTTCATTTTTAATGTTTGCTCGAAAAATATCTCCCGTTGAGATGTGTGGTATATGATATTTATCTGCTATCTTTTTGGCTTGTGTACCTTTGCCTGCCCCCGGAGCACCAAGCATAATTATTTTCACTGACATTTCCTCCAATCACTTAAATTATTACCATTAAATGGATAATTTATACTATAGAAAATTGCTTAAATGGATATGTTCTAATATATTGATAATATAATTATATTATTACTTTATATATATTACAATAGTGCACTACAGTATAAACTGCAGAACACTATTTAAGTTATCCAGAAAGATTATTTCTAGAAATTAGTCATTTAAAAACCCTTTATAATTGCGCACAATCATTTTAGATTCTATTTGTTTCAAGGTTTCTAGGATAACACCAACCATAATGATAAGTGATGTCCCACCAAATGAAACTGAAGCTCCGAATACACCTGAAAAGAAAATCGGTATAACGGCAACGATAATAAGTCCTACCGCTCCAATAAATATGACATAATTTAAAATCTTATTTAAGTAATCAGTGGTCGGCTTACCAGGACGAATACCTGGGATAAAACCACCCTGCTTTTTCATATTATTTGCTACTTCCATCGGATTAAATGTAATCGATGTATAAAAATATGCAAAAAATATTACTAAAACGATATATACTAACAGTCCGATACTATAAACTGGTTGCTTTGGATTGCACCAATTTGAAGTAGTCAATCCTTTTAAAATCTCAGCGCCAACTCCAGTACCTTGACTTTTTCCAATTAATGAAGCAATTACTACTGGAAACTGCATCAATGAAGACGCAAAAATAATTGGAATAACACCAGCCGTATTCACCTTTAAAGGAATATGGGTAGATTGTCCACCAACCATTTTTCTTCCTTGCATTTTCTTTGCATATTGAACAGGAATCTTTCTTTGTCCACCCTGTAAGAAAATAACAAAAACTACAGTAGCTAATATAATAGCGACAATGATTAACATTGCCAAAGCACCTTTCGCAACACTCTTAGAAGCCACGAATTGTTCATATAAAGAAATGAAATCAGTAGGAATACGTGAAATGATATTGATTAAAAGTACTATGGAAATACCATTTCCTACACCCTTTTCAGTGATTCTCTCACCTACCCACATAAGGAAAGCAGATCCAGCTGTCAAAGTTACGATAACCATAACAACATTGATAAAATCAAATGTTTCTAACAAACCTTGTCTACCAAATCCAATTGCCATTGCAGCTGATTCCAGTAATGCCAATCCGACAGTTACAAAACGAGTGATTTTTTGTATTTTCTTTCTTCCGTCTTCTCCATCTTTTTGCATTTCCTCTAACTTTGGAATTGCAATTGTCAATAACTGCACAATAATAGAGGACGTAATGTAAGGTGTAATATTTAATGCAAATACTGACATTTGCAAAAATGATCCTCCGGTAACGGCATCAAAGAAATTGAATGCGTCACCGGATTGACTTGCAAACCAGTTTGCAAAATAAGTCCTGTCTACTCCAGGAATAGGAAGCTGTGAACCTATTCTTACTACAACTAACATTAAAAACGTATATATAATTCTATTTCTTATATCTTTAATTTTAAATGCGTTTTGGAGTGTTGCAAGCATTATTAGATCACCTCAGTTTTTCCACCAAGAGCTTCAATTTTTTCTACAGCACTTGCACTAAATGCATTAGCCTGAACAGTAAGCTTCTTAGTTAATTCTCCGTTTCCAAGAATCTTAACACCATCTCTAGGATTCTTAACGATTCCTTGTTCAAGTAAAGTTTCAACTGAAACTACTGTATCATTGTCGAATACTTCAAGAGCACTAATGTTGATACCAATAATTTCTTTGGTATTGCGGTTAGTAAATCCTCTTTTAGGAATTCTTCTGTATAAAGGCATCTGGCCACCTTCAAAACCTGGTCTTGTACCGCCTGAACGAGCCTTTTGTCCTTTATGACCCTTACCAGCGGTCTTTCCATTTCCTGAACCGTGTCCACGACCTCTTCTGAAATTATCATTATGTTTTGAACCATCTGCTGGTTTTAAATTTGATAAATCCATCCTGACACCTCCTTCTCTAATAATTATATCTCTTCAACTTTAACTAAATGTCTAACGCGTTGTATCATACCTCTTGTTGCACCATTGTCTGGTAACTCAACAGTCTTGTTAAGTTTTTTAAGACCCAATGCTTCAACAGTAGCTCTCTGCTTAGGAATTGCACCGATTGTAGACTTTACTAAAGTTATTTTTAATTTATCAGCCATTTTAAATACCCTCCTTAGCCTAGAATCTCTTCAACAGTTTTTCCGCGAAGTTTAGCTACCTCTTCTGGAGTTTTTAATTTGCTTAATCCTTCAATTGTAGCAAGAACAACGTTTTGCTTATTATTGGATCCTAATGATTTTGTACGGATATTTTTGATTCCTGCTAATTCAAGAACGCTACGCGCTGGACCACCAGCGATAACACCTGTACCTTCTGGTGCTCTCTTTAATAGTACCTCAGCACTACCAAATTTTCCGATAAAATCATGTGAAATACTGTTGTTATCATCTAAAGTTACGTTGATCAACTTTTTCGCTGCATCTTCTTTTCCTTTACGAATCGCTTCAGGAATTTCTGTTGCTTTTCCAAGTCCAGCACCAACGTGTCCTTTACCGTCACCAACTACTACTAATGCTGTAAAACGAAAGTTACGTCCACCTTTTACAACTTTAGTAACACGTTTGATTGATACTACTTTTTCTTCTAATTCTAATTGACTAGCATCAATGATTGTACGTTTCATGTGTTCTCCTCCTTCTTAGAATTTTAGTCCAGCTTCTCTAGCTGCTTCTGCTAATGCTTTAACTTTTCCGTGGTATATGAAGCCGCCTCTATCAAAGACAACAGTTGTAATACCTTTATCTAATGCCTTTTTTGCAATAACCGTACCTAAGTATGCTGCTGCATCAACGTTATTAGTCTTCTCTAATTCAGCCTTTACATCTTTTTGAACTGTAGATGCTGAAACAAGAGTATTGCCAACTGTATCGTCAATAATTTGAGCATACATATGATTATTACTTCTAAACACAGCTAAACGTGGTCTTTCGGTGGTTCCACTGAAACGATTACGCAATCTTCTATGCTTTTTCTCACGGATTTCCGTTTTTGATTTTTTGTTAACCATTTTTTCACACTCCTTAATTATTTCTTACCAGTCTTACCAACTTTACGTCTAATAACTTCATCAGCATATTTAATACCTTTTCCTTTGTAAGGCTCAGGTCTTCTCTTATCTCTGATTTCAGCTGCGTATTGGCCAACTTTTTCTTTGTCGATACCTTTAATTGTAATCTTATTTCCTTCAACAACTGACTCTAATCCTTCTGGATCTTCCATCTCTACTGGATGTGAATATCCTAAAGATAAAGTTAATTTTTTACCTGCTTTCGCAACTTTATAACCAACACCATTGATTTCAAGAACTTTTGCGTAACCATCTGTTACACCGATAACCATATTAGAGATAAGTGTTCTTGTTAAACCATGTAAGGATTTCATTTTCTTTAAATCACTTGGTCTGGTAACAATTACTTCACTACCTTCTAATTTGATATCCATTTCTACTGGTAATACTCTTTCAAGTGTTCCCTTTGGACCTTTTACAGTCACTTTATTATTTTCTGCAATATCAACAGTAACGCCTGCTGGTACCGCGATTGGCATTCTTCCTATACGTGACATGCCCGTACCTCCTGTATTCTGAATTGAATTAATGGGTTTTAATTGTTTAATATTATTGTCAATGCTTAATGTATACCGCTCTAGATTGAGAGGAGTACAATTTTGCTTAGATGTGAACTCCATGTTGTGAAAATAATTCACAGTTGGGTTCTCTTGACTGTGGCTGTATTCACAGTTCCGCTCGGCTAATGCTCTGGCTTCGCTTTTAGCTCGCCACAGCCTAAGTCTCGGGAACGGCTTTCGCACTAACCTCGCTCTACGTCTAAAGACTTGAGCTCGCTAAGTGCTCAATGCCTACCAAACAAACGCTAATACTTCTCCACCAACGTTTAACTGTCTTGCTGCTTTATCTGTTACAACACCTTGGTTTGTAGAGATAATTGCAATTCCAAGACCGCCAAGAACTTTTGGAAGTTCTTCCTTATTTGCGTATACACGAAGACCTGGTTTTGAGATTCTTTTAAGTCCTGTGATAATTTTTTCGTTTTTATCTTTACCGTATTTTAATGTAACACGGATTGTTTTAAAGTTTCCATCTTCAACGATTTCAAACTTTTTGATATATCCTTCATTAAAAAGAATTTCAGCAATAGCTAATTTCATTTTTGAAGCAGGAATATCTACTGTATCATGTTTAGCAGTATTTGCATTACGGATTCTCGTAAGCATATCTGCGATTGGATCACTCATAGTCATTTTAAGGTTGCCTCCTTCCGTTTTTTACCAGCTTGCTTTTTTAACGCCTGGTATTTGTCCTTTATATGCTAATTCACGGAAGCAAATTCTGCAGATTCCGTATTTTCTTAAATATGCATGTGGACGACCACATATTCTACAACGGCTATATTCTCTAGTTGAGAATTTTTGCTTACGTTGCTGTTTCACCTTCATTGAAGTCTTAGCCATGAAGTTTCCCTCCTATCTATTTTGTAAACGGCATATTGAATAATGTCAATAATTCACGAGCTTCTTCATCTGTGTTAGCTGTAGTAACGAAAATTACGTCCATACCTCTAACTTTGTCAACTTTGTCATATTCAATTTCAGGGAAAATTAGCTGTTCTTTAATTCCTAGTGAGTAGTTACCTCTGCCATCAAATGCGTTTGGATTAACACCTCTAAAGTCACGTACACGAGGTAGTGCTAAATTCACAAGACGATCAAGGAATTCATACATTTTCTCGCCTCTTAATGTTACCTTACATCCGATAGGCATACCTTCTCTGATTTTGAAGTTAGCCACTGACTTCTTTGCTCTTGTAAGAACTACCTTCTGTCCAGTAATAATTTCTAGATCTTTTACTGCTGCGTCTAAAAGCTTTGCGTTATCTTTTGCTTCGCCAACACCCATGTTAATAACAATTTTTTCAATCTTAGGTACCTGCATTACATTCTTATAACCAAACTTTTTAGTCATAGCTTCTACTATTTCATTTTTATATTCTTCTTTAAGTCTACTCAACGTTTGCAACCTCCTCTCTTACTATTAGTCGATAGCTTCGCCAGTTGATTTTGCTACACGAACTTTTTTATCGCCTTCCACTTTAAAACCGATTCTTGTAGCCTTTCCTTTATGAACGTACATCACATTAGAAAGATCAATAGGAGCTTCTTTTTCAATAATTCCGCCAGCCTGATTTGCAGCGCTTGGTTTTGAATGTTTTGTAACTTTGTTGATTCCTTCAACAATCGCTTTGTTGTTTTTTAAATCAACAGAAAGTACTTTACCTTCTTTATCTTTATCTTTACCAGTGATTACTTTAACCGTATCACCTTTTTTGATTTTCATAGTTGACATCTTGGCACCTCCTTATAATACTTCAGGAGCTAATGAAACAATTTTCATAAATTGTTTTTCTCTTAACTCTCTTGCTACTGGTCCAAAAATACGGGTTCCTCTTGGGTTTTTGTCATCTTTAATAATTACAGCAGCATTTTCATCGAATTTTATATAAGAACCGTCCTTACGACGAGCGCCTTTTACTGAACGTACAACTACAGCTTTCACAACGTCACCTTTTTTTACAACACCTCCTGGTGTTGCATCTTTAACGCTGGCAACGATGACATCGCCGATAGCAGCATATCTTCTAGTAGAACCACCTAACACTCTAATACAAAGCAATTCTTTTGCACCTGTATTATCAGCGACTCTAAGTCTACTCTCTTGTTGTATCATCTAGGTTACCTCCTTCAAAATATATTGCAAAAATTATTTTGCTTTTTCAACGATCTCTACAAGTCTCCATCTCTTATCTTTTGACAATGGTCTTGTCTCCATAACTTTAACTGTATCACCAATGTTGCATGCATTTTCTTCGTCATGAGCTTTTAATTTATATGTTCTTTTAATAATCTTCTTATATAAAGGATGCTTAACATGATCTTCAACAGCTACAACAATTGTTTTATCCATTTTATCGCTAACAACTTTTCCGATGCGCGTTTTTCTTAAATTTCTTTCCACAACAATAATCTCCTTTCGTTAAGATTCATCAATCAGTGATTTATTTAGACATTTCAGTAATAATAGTCTGAATTCTTGCAATATTCTTTCTAACTTCTTTGATTCTGCTTGTATTATCTAACTGATTGGTTGCGTTCTGGAATCTTAAATTGAAAAGTTCCTTTTTAGCAGCTACTAATTCATCATTTAATTCTGCAGCTGATTTTGCTTTTAAATCTTCTACATACTTATTAATTTTCACTGTTATCACCGCCTTCTAAGTCTGCGCGAGAAACTACTTTACATCTACATGGTAACTTGTGAACTGCAAGACGTAATGCTTCTCTAGCAACTTCTTCTGCTACACCTGAGATTTCAAACATTACACGACCTGGCTTAACAACTGCTACCCAGTATTCTAATGAGCCCTTACCAGAACCCATACGTGTTTCAGCTGGTTTTGTAGTTACTGGTTTATCTGGGAAAATCTTAATCCAAACTTTACCACCACGTTTGATATAACGAGTCATAGCAATACGCGCTGCTTCAATCTGATTAGATCTAATCCAACATGGTTCTAAAGCGACAATACCGTATTCACCATTGGTAATCATATTACCTCTTAATGCTTTACCTTTCATGCTTCCACGAAATTGTTTACGACGCTTTACTCTTTTTGGCATTAACATTATTTATCGCTCCCTTCCTTATTTCCTTTAGTTGGAAGTACTTCGCCTTTGTAGATCCATACTTTTACGCCTAATTTACCGTAAGTTGTATCTGCTTCTGCGAAACCATATTCAATATCTGCTCTTAATGTCTGCAAAGGAATTGTTCCTTCACTGTAGAACTCTGTACGAGCCATATCAGCACCGCCAAGACGTCCTGAAACAGCTGTTTTAATACCTTTTACTCCTGCTTTCATGGTTCTTGTCATAGAAGATTTCATTGCTCTTCTAAAAGAAACACGGTTTTCCAACTGTAATGCGATATTTTCAGCTACTAACTGAGCATCTTTGTCTGGTCTTTTTACTTCTTTGATATCTACTACTAATTTCTTAGAAGTGAATTTTTGAACTTCTGCTTTAATCTTATCAATTTCAACTCCGCCTTTACCAATTACAACACCTGGTTTAGCAGTGAAAATGATAACTTTTACTCTGTCTGATGCTCTTTCGATTTCAATCTTAGAAACACCAGAGCTGTATAATTTATTCTTAAGGTATTTTCTGATCTTGTAGTCTTCTACTAAGTAATCTGCAAAATCAGCTTCAGCATACCATTTTGAGTCCCAATCCTTAATAACACCGACTCTTAAGCCATGAGGATTAACTTTCTGTCCCATTCTTTCCCTCCTTATCTTTCATTAAGCACGATTGTGATATGGCTAATTCTCTTCTCGATTCTATAAGCTCTACCCTGTGCTCTTGGTCTAATTCTCTTCATTGTAGGTCCTTTTTCTGCGTAACATTCTTCAATAAAAAGGTTATCTACATTCATTCCGTTGTTATTTTCAGCATTTGCAATTGCTGATTTTAATAATTTTTCTATAATACTTGAAGCATATCTTGGGTTATAAGCTAAAATACCAAGAGCTGTCTTCACATCTTTGCCTCTAATGGCATCTAAAACGAAACATGCTTTTTGAACAGACACTCTAGCATATGATAACTTTGCTTTTGGTCTCGTTTCTTTATTATTCGCATTTCTTTCTCTTTTAATTTGGGATCTATGTCCTTTTGCCATGATGAAACCTCCTTTCAAACTACATTTATTTAACGAACACCTGAACGTTTTTCGTCTTTTCCATGTCCTCTGTAAGTTCTGGTTGCAACAAACTCTCCAAGCTTGTGTCCAACCATATCCTCTGTAACATATACAGGAACATGTTTTCTTCCGTCATGAACTGCAATTGTATGTCCAACCATCTGTGGGAAAATAGTAGAACGACGTGACCAAGTTTTAATAACTGATTTGTCGCCTTTTTCGTTCATAGAGTCTACTTTCTTAAGTAAACTTGCATCTGCAAATGGTCCTTTTTTAAGTGAGCGAGCCATAGGTTCTAACCTCCTTACGATTTCTACTTTTGGTTACTATTTTGTATTTAAAGTTTTACCGTCTCTTCTTCTTACGATTAACTTATTAGATGCTTTCTTTTTCTTTCTTGTCTTTAAGCCAAGAGCTGGTTTACCCCAAGGAGTAACTGGGCCTGGACGACCAATACCAGTTTTACCTTCACCACCACCATGTGGATGGTCATTAGGGTTCATTACAGAACCACGAACAGTAGGTCTAATACCCATGTGACGCTTACGTCCTGCTTTACCGATGTTGATAAGACTATGATCACCGTTTCCAATAACACCGATAGTAGCTTTACAAATGATTGGTACCATTCTCATTTCACCTGATGGTAATCTAAGAGTGGCATATTTTCCTTCTTTTGCCATTAACTGAGCGCTTGTTCCAGCGGAACGAACTAACTGTCCACCTTTACCTGGATACATTTCGATGTTATGAATCTGTGTACCTACAGGAATTTCTGATAACGGTAAACAGTTACCCACTCTAATTTCTGCTCCAGTTCCACTTACAACTTTCATTCCATCTGTTAATCCTTCTGGTGCTAAGATGTAAGCTTTTTCACCATCTGCATAGTGGATTAATGCGATATTAGCTGTTCTGTTTGGATCGTATTCGATACCTGCAACAGTTCCGATAATACCATCTTTTCTTCTTCTAAAATCTATAATTCTATATTTTCTTTTTACACCGCCGCCACGATGTCTTACTGTTATTTTACCCTGACTATTACGACCTGCTGTTTTGCTTTTTGAAGCAAGTAATGATTTCTCTGGAGTTGTTTTTGTGATTTCAGAGAAGTCTGAACCTGTCATATGTCTTCTGGAAGGTGTATATGGGTTGTATTTTCTAATACCCATTTTAGTCACTCCTTTCAATTTCCGATTATTTGTTGTCACGCTTTACTTGCGTATAGTTTCATATTTGATTTTCTTATAATCCTTCAAAAATCTCTATTTCTTTACTTTCTGCTGTTAATTGAACAATTGCTTTTTTCGTTTTAGCAGTCTTTCCAGATGTTCTTCCTCTTCTTTTGGTTTTTCCATCTTGGTTCATTGTGTTTACGCTCTTAACTTTTGTTCCTGCAAACATTTTTTCAACAGCTTCTTTGATCTGAGTCTTATTCGCTTCTGGATGAACTAAAAAAGTATATTTTTTAGCTTCCATTCCTTGCATACTCTTTTCTGTGATTACTGGTTTGAGGATTACATCATAATATTGAATATTTGCCATTATGCATACACCTCCTCGATAGTAGCAACAGCAGCCTTCGTTACGATAACTGTGTTATATTTTAAAATATCATACACATTGATTGTGTTTGTTAAAGCTGTTTGTACTGTAGGAATATTCTTAGCGGAAAGAACAACATTCTTGTCATTTTCATTAAGAACAACCAAAGCTTTAGATACTTTTAAGTTATCTAATACAGCTTGGAATTTCTTTGTTTTGATTTCATCAAATTTGATTTCATCAACAACGATTAATTTATTTTCATTTACCTTTGAAGATAAAGCAGATTGAAGAGCAATTCTCTTTTCTTTCTTATTCATCTTAAATGAGTAATCTCTTGGAGTTGGTGCAAATACAACACCACCGCCAGTCCATTGTGGAGATCTTGTAGAACCCTGTCTTGCATGTCCAGTTCCCTTCTGTCTCCATGGCTTTCTTCCGCCACCAGAAACTTCTGAACGAGTTTTCGCTTTTTGAGTTCCTTGACGTTTATTTGCAAGTTGGTGAACAACTGCCATGTGTAATAAGTGTTCATTTACTTCTACACCAAACACAGCATCATTTAGTTCGATTGTTCCAACTTCTTTGCCTTCCATATTGTATACAGATACATTTGCCATCTGTGTTTTCCTCCTTTCTCACCAAGCACTAGTTTGCTTTTACGGTCTCTTTAATTGTTACTAAAGATTTTTTAGGTCCAGGTACAGCACCTTTCACTAAAAGTAAATTGTTTTCTGCATCAACTCTTACAATTTCAAGGTTCTGGATTGTAATCTTTTTCGCACCCATATGTCCTGGCATTTTCTTACCTTTGAACACTTTACTTGGGTTAGAAGCAGCACCATTGGAACCTGCATGACGATGGAATTTAGAACCATGAGCCATAGGTCCTCTAGACTGTCCATGTCTCTTAATTGCGCCTTGGAATCCTTTTCCTTTTGCAATTGCACTAGCATCAACTTTATCTCCAGCTGCGAAAATGTCTGCTTTGATTTCATCTGCAACTTTAAATTCTGCTGCGTTTTCAAGTTTGAATTCTCTTACGAATCTCTTACCTGTTACGCCAGCTTTGTCAAAGTGACCTTTTTCTGCCTTATTTACACCATGTCTGTTTCTAATTTCTTTTTTACCAGCTTTGTCAACAACTTTAACTTTTTCTTTCTTGTCAGCAAAACCAACCTGCACTGCATTATATCCATCGTTTTCAACAGTCTTAATCTGTGTTACAACACATGGTCCAGCTTGTAATACAGTTACAGGAATTAACACACCATCTTCATTAAAGATTTGAGTCATTCCTACTTTAGTAGCTAAAATAGCTTTCTTCATTTTCTTACCTCCTGTTTTCTCTACAGCGGATTGCCTTTTTGGCAATCATCCTAGAACAGTTATATAAGTGGAACTTTCGTTACTTCTATATTAACCCTTCAGGATACTTCGTGTTATTTTTGTTTCATTTTGATATCGATATAAACACCAGCTGGCATTTCTAATCTTGATAATGCATCAACTGTTTTCTGAGTTGGTGTTACAATATCGATAAGTCTCTTATGAGTTCTTTGTTCGAACTGTTCTCTAGAATCTTTGTATTTGTGAACCGCTCTAAGAATAGTTACTACTTCCTTCTTAGTAGGTAATGGTACAGGTCCACTCACCTGAGATCCGTTCTTCTTTACAGTTTCGATGATCTTTTTAGCTGACTGATCGATTAACTGATGATCGTAAGCTTTCAATGTGATTCTCATTACTTGACTTGCCATAAAAAAAGTCGCCTCCTTTTCGCACTTTATTAATTCGAAGTACGACAAGCGGTGACTGTACACTCTCCCGTGTGTATCACATGATACCAGCACGTTGTTTCCACTATTTCATGGACATTTTAGATTATACAGTGACTTGTCGCCAGTTTCTTAACTTGACATTCGCTCCACGGAAAACCTACCATATGGTAGCAACCTCACGCTTCTACGCTATCAATGTCACAACATTAGATAGTATACATGAATCTTTTACTATTTGCAAGGATTTTTTTAATTTTTTTATATTTTATATTATGTTTAGCCATTCCCTTAAAATTTATCTAGAAATGGCTAAACTCTAACTGTTATTCTGGCTCAATAAATCGTGTGTCAACTTTATAGGTGTTCCCTACCACTTTAAACAAATCAACTAGTAGCTTACCTCGTTTGGTCAACTGATAGCCATTTTCATCCTCTTTAATGTTTCCCGATTCCAACTGTTCCCAAAACCTTCGATCAAGCATCTCATATTTTTCAATAAACACCTCTTGAAACACTTCATTTAACTCTGTTTCACTGTAACTACGATCTTCTTGTTCCAAATACGAAAGTACAAACACCGATAAGGAACGATCCAAAGAAACCACAACAGTAGAAAGCCATACCATATTAATACTCATAAATAACACAAATGAAATTATAACATCTTTGTAATCAAACGGCGCACATCTCCAAAAATGTTTGCATAACAATTCGGCTATGAGAAGTATTGTTCCAGTAATAATTAATATTAATATAGTTTTATAAAAATATACTCCAATAAAATCAAATATTCCTATCTGAATCATTGCAATGTATAGCAGCCATCCCAATATAAATGCAATTAACTGAAATAGAATAAAATTTATTATTTTTTTCATTTGCAACCTACTTTCTATTTATATGCAACTATAAAATTATCAAATTCTTTTACCTGGTACTCCAGCCTTTTAAAGTAATCGACCTGGCTGCTTTCCCAAATATATACTTTATCTTCTGATAACTTAGGAAGGATTTCTTTTTCTTGGAATTCAAATCTACCAAACGATGCCACCTCCAACCAAATCGAAGGATAGTTTGTATAAACAACGGTATCTAAATATTCTGGTGTAGGAATTTGGGATGCAAGCATTACCTGTGAATGATACGCCTTGTCCGTAACGCATATTGTACCTCGTGTAATATCCATAGCAAATTCAACCGCTTCCATGAGACCTGCATTAAATTCTTTTGAAATTAATTCATTGTAACTTGTAAAGTAAGAATATTCAAAAAAGCCAAAGCCAACTAAGTATATGACAAGAACCAAATAAATGGTGTATTTTCCAATTACTTTACACAGTTTATAAATACCAATACCCGCAAAGGCAATTGTAGGGATATGAAGTAGGTTAAGCTTATTAATATCGCATTTATCAACAACCAAGGCCGCAAAACTTCCTATTAAAAATTGAAATATCACATAGATAAATGGGTTATAACTTTTATTCTTTAAGTTTATCAAACAATTCCAAAGTGAATAGAACAACCCTACAAATACAAAAACAAGTCCAAATTTATAATGAATACCATATTCTGGGACGCTGTTCCAAATGTTTCCGTCATCTTGCAAAAATAATACTCTATAATAGGAATAAAGTTTTCCCATAAACCCACCAGAACCAACTTCACCACTGCGAAAATACGCAATCTTAGGAATGGAAATAAAAGATGTCTTTATCTCTCCTACTATATCATAATTGACAAGTAAAAAAAGCATTAGGGGTAGTGCAAATAATAATATGATAATAGCCGCCCCTATACTTATATAGGAAAACTTTATTTTTTTATGAACATACGCATACCCTATCTGAAAAAGTAAGATAAAAGGCAACAACGTCCATAAGAAAGCATAACAATAAAGTGACAATCCATAAAAGACAGCGGATAAAAGTAAATAGTTTTCTCGTTCAAGTCCAAGTACAAAAAAATACATAGCAAGCAATAAGAATGCGGGTGTGGTTGCAGAATCTAGCCCCCACCTTACCATAACAATGTGCCATGGACTGATTGCAAATAAAAAAAGTGTGATGAAGGCAATCTTATCATTTGTTACTTTCTTCATTAGAAGATATAAAACTACGAGCGATATGATACCTAAAAGTGACTGTGCCAATCGCACCGACCACATATTTAATCCAAAAAGCTTAATAAAAGGAATACTTAACCAGCTATATAGTGCACTCATTCCACTTCCCCAGCTCGTATTGTAAACTGGAAAACGATACCCAAAACAATCGACTCCATAATTAGCTAAAGAAAATGCATCGTAAGCACTAAATGCTTCATCCTGAGACACACCCCCTGGATAGGATGATAAAAAGAGTAATCTAGCCAGACTTCCTATTAAAATAAGTACAAATACTACTATATATTGTTGTTTCTTTACTATTTTTTTTATTTTTTCCATAAGTGTTCTCCTTTTACCGCACTTATAATTTACACAAGAACATTACCTATGTCAAGCAAAAAGAGAAGGGGTGATTCCTTCTCTTTTTCGAATGAGATGTAAAAATTGCACAAATTATTTATCTGGCTTCCCAACGCCCAGATGCACCGCAAGGAAGAACCAGACCCGTCTGCGTAACTGGTAATCCCACTTCTGAAGCTTCTACGCTACCATGAAATCTTTTTAATTCAACCGAAAGCATATAGCTGAGTACAGCTGGAGCAAGCCCAGTTGTATAAGAATTAATCAAAAAGAACAGTGGTTTATCAGAGAGAAGCTGTGAACATAACTTAATAAGAGGATGTATCGCCTCTTCAATCTTCCATATTTCGCCTTTAGGTCCTCTTCCATAGGATGGTGGATCCATAATTATAGCATCGTAACGATTCCCTCTTCTTATTTCACGTTCAACAAATTTCACACAATCATCTACAATCCAGCGAATCGGTGCATCCTCCAATCCTGAAGACGCTGCATTTTCTTTCGCCCATCCTACCATACCCTTTGAAGCATCTACATGAGTCACTTGTGCGCCTGCTTTTGCCGCGGCAAGCGTTGCCCCTCCTGTATAAGCAAATAAATTCAACACTTTAATTGGTCTTTTTGCTTCTTTTATTTTATTACCAAACCAGTCCCAATTGGTTGCTTGTTCAGGAAATAGACCTGTATGTTTAAAGCTAAACGGCTTTAGATTGAAAGTTAATCCTTTGTATCCAATCGTCCATTGTTGTGGTAAATCAAAAAATTCCCACTCACCGCCACCTTTCACACTTCTGTGATAGTGCCCGTTCATTTTCTTCCATCCTTTATTGTTCTTTGGAGTATCCCAAATCACTTGTGGATCTGGACGCACTAAAATATACTTTCCCCATCGTTCTAATTTTTCACCGCTAGCGGTATCTATCACTTCATAATCTTTCCATCCATCTGCTATCCACATAGTAGTTACCTTTCTATCTAACTGTTTTTCTTTTTCCCTCATCCATGCATACTAAACTTACTTTACTTCCTGTTAAGTCAAAGCGTCATATACAGCAAATACAAATACAAAGCACCTAAACAAGCAAAAACTTGCATAGACTGCTTTGTATTCTACTGCACGGTGATACGATAACCATACTTTAATGTAATTTTTCTTCAATAATCTCAATCGCTTTTTGAAGTTGATTATCTTCGTCATGAGTAATGATTGCTTGCATTTTTAATGCTTCATCTAATTCAATCAAGACATCTGGTTCAATACCTATCTTATGAATATTATACCCATTTGGCGTATAATATTTCGAAATGGTCAATTTCATCGCAGTACCATCACCAAGTTCAATTAAGCGTTGTACAATTCCTTTTCCAAAAGTCTTTGTTCCAACTAATGTACCAATGCCATAATCTTTGACCGCGCCAGCAAATATCTCCGAAGCACTTGCGCTATTTCCGTTAATCAATACCGCTAACGGTTTCGTAAACTGGTGCTCTTCATCGGATTTATACTCTTCTTTGTTTCCATACTTATCTTCTGTATACACAATCATACCTTCTGGTAGAATCTGATCGAGTATATTATTAACAACATCCAAATTGCCACCTGGGTTATTTCTTAAATCAACAATAAGTCCCGCAATTCCTTGATTTTTCAAATCTTCTAACGCATTGATGAACTGTGGCTGCGTCACCGTATCAAATTCACTGATATTAATATAGCCTATATTATTTTTCAGCACCTCATAGCTAATTGTGGGAATTTCAATCTGCTGCCTTTCCACTGTTAGTTCAATGTTATCACGTTCTCCTTCACGAATGATGGTTAAATTGACAGTGGTTCCTTCTTCTCCTTTAATCATGGCAACTACACTGGAAAGCTCCATACCTGTTACTTCTGTGTCATCTACCATATAAAGAATATCTCCCGGTAATATGCCTGCCTTTAATCCAGGGCTATTTTCAAATGGCTTTACCAAGGTAATAATACCTGTATTTGCATCTTGTGAAACCGTTACACCAATACCACAATATACACCGTTTGTACTTTCCATCAAGCTTTGAAACTCATCCTTGGTGTAGTATACAGAATAAGGGTCTCCTAATCCATCAACCAATCCTTTATACATTCCTTCTACCAAATCTGTTTCATGTACTTCTTCTAGATAATACTTGTCAATGATTTGTTTTATAACGCTAATCTTACTATCAACAGCCTTACTTCCCACTTCTTTCGTGTCAGCATCATTTGATGTATTGCTTACCAGACTAGCCCTACTTAGGTTAACATCTAAATCAGTATATTTATATATGAATACTACGATTGCTAACACGCATGTAGCGGTAAATAATCCGCCTAAAAAACCTTTTATAAATTTTTTATTATCTTCCACGATGACCTTCCTTTGCCTGATTATTATTAGCCCACATAGTTACGCGGATTTACATAACTTCCGTTTAAACGGACTCCAAAATGCAAATGCGGTCCTGTTGATCTTCCTGTCGTTCCTACTGCTGCTATAGAATCTCCCTTGTTCACATTCTGTCCAGTAGAAACATATAGTGCTGAAGCATGCATGTATATTGTGTATAATTCATCGCCATGGTCAATCATTACATAATTACCCATGGAAGAATTATACCCTGCTCCAACAACAGTTCCTGTGTATGCTGCTACAATTGAACTTCCCGTTGGTGCCGCAATATCAATTCCATTATGAAATTTGTTTACATTAAGAATTGGATGTAGACGATTTCCATAATCACTACTTATCCTCTTACTTGAAGGACATGGCCATGTAAATGTACCACCGTCATAAGTTGTAGTTATATTTACTTTTGTCTGTTGATTGGCATTTGCCTGATTTTCTGCCTCTGCAAGCCTTTTAATCTCTGCTTTTTTAGCTGCTACAGAAGCTTCAAGTGCTGCAATCACTGCATTTTGAGCTTTGATATCAGCCTCATAATCATCTTCTAATTCTTTTGCCGACAAAATGTCGCTTTCGTATTTTGCAATTTGGGTTGACTTCGCATCAATTAAATCAGATACTTCCGCTTTTTTTGTTTCGGTCTCTGCTTTTAAATCAGCCAATTCCACTTTTTCAATTTCTAGCTTTTCTTTGGCTGTGGCTATAAACTCTATCGTTTTCTTATATTCGTCGAGCAGTTCTCTATCGTATTCCGATATCTTTTGGATATACTCAGCTGCATTAAGTAATTGAGACAAAGATTTGGATTGAAGAATCAATTCAATATATGCGACATTTCCGTTTTCATACATGAATTTAATTCTTTTTTTCATAGAATCATACTGTTGTTCTTCCTCTTTTTGTGCTTGCAAAAGCTCTTTTGTGGTTTGGTCGATTTCCTCTTCTTTTTCTTCTATCTGCTGTTCTATTTTTTTCATGTTATCTAATATTTCATTTAACTGGCTATCTAGTTCTTTAACATAGCTCTCCATATTACTCTTTTTTTTCGAAAGAGCGTCGATTGCTTTTTGCGTATTCTCTAATCCGGATTTTAAATCTTCAGATTCAGAATTTGCATTTTCAAGTTCTTGTTCAAGCTGTTCCTTCTCCATTTGCACTTGTGAGGAAGATTTGGCACTTGTTACAAAGGTAAAAAAGTTCGCTTGAAGTCCGATAGTAAAAGTAAGTATAATTACCATATATTTCATATACTTCTTCATGGCACCACCTAAACTTTCAAATGTTTACGTATTGTAATGAAACTACCAAGGAATCCAATTCCAATTCCAATTAATAAGGAAACTGGGGTCAATATTTCAAACACTGAATTAACAGGTAGAAAAGTTAAGACACCCTGTAATATTTTAAATCTTTCAGTCACTAACTGAATAATATTTCGGTACATATAATAAAGAGCGATTAATGGTATACATGAACCAATCAAGCCAATTAAGATACCTTCCACAATAAATGGAGCCCTTACAAAGAAATCAGTTGCTCCAATTAATTTCATAATGGATATCTCTTCTCTTCGTACCGCAATACCAATCGTTACTGTGTTACTGATAAGAAAAACTGCTACTGCAAGCAAAATAATAATAATTGCTAAAGATATGTATCCAACCAATACATTGAAGTTAGTCAGCATATCGGCTACTATTTCAGAACGATTTACTTGACGTACTCCGTCTAACGATTCCAGATAGGTAACCAACGCCTTTTGCATTGATACATCATTTAAATAAATTTCATAACTTGAAGACCCAACAAGAGGATTGTCCCCTTCAAAGCTCGATGCTACACTTTCATCTCCACCAAAGTAGTCATTAATCGCCGCTTGCCAAGCATCATCCTCTGAAATATAATTATATTTTGAAACTTCTACTCGTTTTCCTATTTCGTTTCCTATTGCATCTATTTGCTCCTGTGTGATTCCTTCGTCAAAGAAAACGGTAATAGAAACACCTTCCTCAGCTGATTTTACAATATGCTGAAAATTGGCTACAACTGCATAAAATAAACCTAACAAAAATATACAGGCTGCCATAGTTGCAATCGATGCAAGAGAAAACATCTTATTTCTTACAATATTTTTTATTCCTTGTTTTAAACTATATGCAATTGAACTAATTCTCATAAGCGTACCCACCTTTTTGCTCGTCACTTACAATTACGCCTTTTTGCATCGTAATCACGCGTTTTTGCATTGCATCAACGATTTCTCTATTGTGTGTAACCACAAGAACTGTAGTTCCTCTTTGGTTTGCTTCTTCTAGAAGTTTCATAATTTCCCATGAGTTTTTAGGATCTAAATTACCAGTAGGCTCATCTGCCAATAGGATAGAAGGTTTGTTCACTAAGGCTCTTGCCAAAGCAACTCTTTGTTGCTCACCACCTGATAATTCTTTCGGATTTGCTTTATATTTTTCAGCAAGTCCTACCATAGAAAGCATAGCAGGCACCTGTCTTTTAATGTTTTTTGTAGGTATTTGAATCACACGTTGTGCAAACGCTACATTTTCATATACATTTCGATCCTTCAACAATCTAAAATCTTGAAACACTACTCCAAGTTCTCTTCTAAATTTAGGAATTTGTCTTCTCTTTAAACGTCCAAGATTTTTATTATTAACTGTTATCTTTCCTGTTG
Source organism: Candidatus Galacturonatibacter soehngenii (assembly GCF_008830185.1). Taxonomy (GTDB): domain Bacteria; phylum Bacillota; class Clostridia; order Lachnospirales; family Lachnospiraceae; genus Lachnotalea; species Lachnotalea soehngenii. The sequence goes on along the minus strand of NZ_WAGX01000008.1, from coordinate 238,024 downwards.
TTGGCTCTAATTCTTTTAATAGTAGTTTGATTAGGGTAGATTTTCCAGAGCCACTACTGCCAACAATAAAGACAAATTCACCTTTTTCAATACTAAGACTTATTCCGTTAATTGCAGGTGTTCCAGAAGAATAAGTCTTACTTACATTTTCCAGTTCTATCATTTTTACTCCTTAATTAATAATCCAAAGTCTCCATGTACTTCATATACTTCACGACCATAAGTGCAATCTTAAAGGTTATTGCATCTTCAAAAACTCTTAAGTCAAGGCCTGTACTTTTTTGTAATTTATCCAATCGATATACTAATGTATTTCTATGAATATAGAGCTGTCTTGATGTTTCTGAAACATTTAAGCTATTTTCAAAAAATTTATATATGGTAGTTAATGTCTCTTCATCAAAATCATCTGGTGATTTTCCATCAAAGATTTCTTTTATAAACATTTTGCAAAGTGGAATTGGTAGTTGATATATTAATCTTCCTATTCCAAGTGTACTATAGGCTATAATATCTCTCTCACTAAAGAATATCCTTCCTACATCAAGTGCCATCTTTGCTTCCTTATAGGATCTAGATACTTCTTTAATCTCATTTACAATGGTTCCATAAGCAATATGAACTTTGCTGCCATTGGCATGGAATAAATCCAATATGCTTTTGGCCGTTTTATCCATATCGTCATATCCTTCGTTTTGCCCTACCTCTTTTACAACAATGACACTCTTTTCATCAACTGCTGTAATAAAATCTTTTGTCTTTCCACCAAAGAGTCCGCGAACAATCTCTAGTCCATTGATCTCTTTTTCGCTGTTTAACTCAATGATAAATACAACTCGTTTTACATCCGTATCAATATGCAGTTTCTTTGACCTGTTATATATATCTACAAGTAACAGGTTGTCTAATAATAAATTCTTAATAAAATTGTCTTTGTCAAAACGCTCTTTGTAGGCAATTAGCAAATTCTGTATCTGGAACGCTGCAATTTTCCCAACCATATAGACATCTTCACTTCCACCATTTGCAAGCAAAATATACTCTAGCTGATGCTCATCAAATACTTTAAAAAACTGATATCCTTGCATCACTTGACTGTCAGCAGGTGAATCCGCAAAAGACATTACAACATCCTCGTATGCCTCCGCCTCATGAAAGGTTGTAGCTAGTACATTCCCATCCGTGTCCATTATACATAAATCTACTCTTGTAATTCCTTTTAGCCCTTCAATTGTGTTTTGAAGTATTTGATTTGATATCATTACACTCTACTCCTTTAACATTGGTATAATTTTAATATACAACATTCACAACAAAAAATTTTGATGTTTTTCGTTACAAAATATCCTATCCTATATTTTAATGCAAAAGTGCAAAAAAATAAAGAGGAAATACGTGGCTTTTATGCATTTTCTCTTTATTTTTGTCAGAAACTTGATTTTTTCAGCTATACATAGTTCACAACCGTGCATTATGTCGCACTTATCAGTTCAATTTAAATTCTATAAACCCTTCGCCCAGCACTTCTCTGGCATCACTAACAATGACAAATGCTCGTGAATCAATCCGAGTGACGATTTCTTTTACCTGTACAATTTCTTTTTTTGAGACAACACATAGTAAAACTTTCTTTTCTGTAGAAGAATACATTCCAGTTGCATTCAACCCTGTTGCCCCTCTACCAAGTGAGGTCATGATTTCCTTTGCAACTTCATCGTGATAGTCTGTTATGATATAAGCTAGTTTTGAGAATTTTAGCCCCTCCAAAATCCCATCCGTAACCTGCGATACCACTACTATTGAAATAATGGCGTATAAGGCTTTGTTTAATCCAAAGATATAAGCACCTGCGAGTACAATAGCTGCATCAATTACTTGCAGTATTTGAGCTATGGTATAGTGTTTTAAATAATGTTGGATAAATGCTGCTACCATATCGGTTCCACCTGTAGTCGCTCTGGCTAAAAATACTAAGCCAATTCCAACACCACTAATAACACCACCAAAAATTGCAGCTAAGATATAATCATCTGTCAGAATATTAATTCGTGGCAATACATAAAGCCAGAACGATAATAGCACAGTAGAATAAAGAGTTCTGGCAATAAATCGAAACCCTTTTACCTTAATTCCAATTAAAAAGACAGGAACATTTAAGATAATATTAGTAAGCCATAACGGTATATCAACTAAAGCTTTTAAAATGATTGCAATTCCTGTAAAGCCTCCAGTAACCATTGTAATCGGGTCATAAATTGAATTTATTGCAAGTGCCATCAAGCATGTGCCTAACGTCATGAATAAATAATCCATATAAACCGGTCTGTTACCTGGTATTTCCATGTTTAATCACCATTTTCATATTTTTTAATTTTGCTAATCAGAAGTTTTTTCTCAATTAATTTAGTTAGCCAGTTGTTTTTTAAGTTAAGATCACCCAATTGAAAATCATCTCCTAAACCTAGCCACACACTAGCACTAATCTTATTCTTATTTGCGATTATAAAATTTTCTTGAAAAGGCGAAGATAATATGGACAAAATCACATCAGGAGCAACACTGTTAATTTCATTTACAATCGAATCCCAGTCCTCATCATAGCTATTAATCGCATACTTACCAGCAATATTTAATCCAATATGCCTTTTGGTAATCATCTTCATGTACTTATCCACGTCTTGTTCTTTTTCTCCAAGAACGTAAATTGTCTTCTCTTTTTCTATAACCTTTTTAAAAAACTGAATAAGAAATTCTCCGTCAGAGGCTTCTTTAAGTTTTCGTTCATCTTGTAACCCCGCCGCCTCAAGAATTGCTTCATCACCTGCTACTGTCAGATCTATCTGCCTAATCGCTTCTTGAAATTCCTCATCATCTACAGCATGTAACAGTGTTGGAATTTGTATCATACTTATAGTATTCATACAATCATTATCCAAATATTCATCAATTAAGCTTTTACTTTCTGCAGTCAAATAATTGTCAATTATGACGCCAAGTATATTTATTTTATTCTCCATACCTTCACCTTATCAGTTCTAATGATTAACATTTGTTTTACGACATTAGTACTAATTATGTTTATTTTATAAGAATTCACTAATTCAATTCAATCTAGTATATCAAACTTGGTAATATTTTTCAATTCATAATTACACCGAACCTAAAATTGCTAATTAAGCTAAAAACTAATTTTGTTGATTTTCCTTTTTTATTGTTGTATAGTTAACAAAAGGAGGTGTTTCAAATGGATATTCCTTCATTATCAATTGCACTAAATCAAAACAAGCTTATGAATCAAGTCTCTGTTGCAATGCTTGGCAAGTCGCTTGATTTGACAGAAACTATGGCTGATAATATAACTGATATGATTGACTCCACTTCTGGCGCTTCATTAGCTGAATATGGAATTGGTGCTAATATTGATATTTCACTTTAACCAAAATGTTACAGAGCCACATGCGGTCTCTGTAACATTTTTTGAATTCCAGCTATTTATAACTCAATATCTATTGTATTGTCTATCGTAGGATCATCAATATCGTACTGTGTATTGTTTTGTTTTTTTGTGTTTGATGTAATTACCTCTGTAAAAACCATATAAGACAAACATACAACAATACTTATAATTAATGGTATACTAATCGCTCGTTTGAGCGAAAATTTATCTGCTCCTTTACGAATCTTAAAAACTGCTCTTAGGTGATTCTCTCGTTTACAATGTTTTGCAATCCAGATATATACACCAATGGCCAAAGCTGTTGTTCCGATTGCAATAATACCATATAGACCCGCTATCATCATTAAGTACTCAGGAGTGATCTGAGTTTGCATATCTTGAGTGCTTTGCCCTAATACATTTAACATCTTATTAGAAATAGCCATTCCAACAACACTATTGCCATTTATGATAAAATGAGCAATTATCGTAGCATAAATGCTTCCTGTCGCTTCAATAATCAAGGCAAAAATAATCCCAAGAACAAATGCATAGGAAAACTGATTAAAATTAAGATGCATAAGACCAAATACAACACCACTAATCATCACTCCGTATAATACACTATCTTTACGATACGTATGAAACAACACTCCACGAAATACGAGTTCTTCACTAATAGCTGGAATAACAGCCATTAGCAACAAATTTAGTGCCAAAGGGTTCGACATCATTTTTTCCCCTAAAGCCATAACATTGTTTTGTGAAAATAGCATGGACATGGCATTGATAAATGTAACAAGTGGCATGGTCAAAAAGGTCATTAGTATCACCATAAAAATAGTCGGTAAATCAATTTTTTTCCAACGAATTAATTTTATTGGATTGGTTTTGGTAAGAATTAAATAAATAATTGCTGGTATTATAATCAGCAACTGACTAAGTAATAATCTTTGATTCATCGATAAATCAACTTTGATTCCTATTATGTCTAATATAGAAAAGCACAATACGATACCTATATGGGCAAAGACCATAATAAGAAATAATATATCTGCTTTTAATGTTTGTCTCATTTACAAATCCTCTTTTTTTCTATTTAATAAACGACAAGTCCGTTTTCTTTTTTCTTAGAAGGGTTTTGTATAACAGGGAACTTCTATAGATCTTCCTATTATATAAAAAGGGAAGTTCAAATTGAACTTCCCAACATTAATTGAATCTAACCATTAATCATGAAGGATACAAGCTTATCAATATCTTCTTTTTCATATGCAATAATTTCAAGTTCCGCAATTTCACCATCCGAAAAAATATTTGCCATAGAAACATATTGAGAAAGCTTTGATTTTAAGTTCAATCTGTCACCTTCACCCGTTACAAGTTCAACTCGACCTGCACAACTGTCAATAACTTTAAAAAATTTGTCTACATCTTTAATATTTTGAACCTTCATAAATTCTCTCCTTTCTGCTAATGATAAGCAGATGTATTAGGACTTCTTCCTAGTGTTATTATACCTCAAATAACGATTTATGAAAAGATTAATTTATGAATATTTGCTGAAATTAATTACTATTTCGTTGCAATTGACTCTACTTCTAACAAAACATCTTTTGGTAGTCTCGCAACTTCAACGCAAGATCTTGCTGGATATACTCCTGTAAAGTACTTAGCATATACTTCATTGATTTTTGCAAAGTCATTCATATCTTTAATAAAAACAGTGGTTTTTACTACATTCTCCATGCTAGTTCCACTCGCTTGTAATAAATTTACTAAGTTAACAAATACTTGTGTTGCTTGAGCTTCTACCCCTTCTGGAATCTCTCCCGTTTCTGGATTAACAGGAATTACCCCTGATGTATATACCAGTCCGTTTACTTCAATCGCCTGTGAATATGGGCCAATTGCTGCTGGTGCCTTGTCTGTACTGATTGCTTTTTTCATTTTGAATCATTCCTTTCATCTTTTTTTCTATTATAACAGCAAAATCGCCATTACTGTAATAAATAAGTCATTCTCTTTTATTCTTTATCTATTTGGTACATAAATTACATACCATTGATCTTCATATAACTTTTGATAAAGCTCACTTTCTCCAAGAGAAACTGCTATCTGATATTTTTCTTTATTCCAAAATCCACTTTTATCACCCTTCATATCTCCTAAAACAATAACTGGTAAATCCCCCTCTTTTATTCCTTGTTCTAGCTGAGTATGAAAGCGATCCATTGTTAAATATTCTAAGTCCGGCCAAGAACTATCAAAAAAAGGCTTCATGTCCGTAATGACACATCCTATATTAAAGCTTCCAAGTTGTAACAACTCATATTCTTCATAAGGTAATAAAAGTTCTTGCAATCGATCGATTAATTCTGCCCTTTCAACTGAAGTCTTAATACCTGCAAATTCTTTTGCTTTTATTCCTTGCACCAAAAACTCATTATCACTATCATGGTAAACAAAAGTTGTCGCATAGTGGTAACCTGCCGAAAGAGGATACACCACACTAAAAGAAGCGCTCAAGATGAGAAGCAAAATAGCACAAGGTACCAGCCACTTCTTTTTCTTCTGAAATTTTTTAAGCTCTGATAATGTTTTATATTCCTTATTATCACGACTTACTAGCTCTTTTGCAAAACGAATCAAAATACATACCGTAAATGCTAGTGGCAATCCCATGTAAACTCTATAATACGCAACACCAGTATCCGTTCCTATGGTAAGTATTCCCTCAACAATGACTGTTGAAAGACACATATCACTAAAAATGATGTCTTTTTTTACATAGTAAAGTGCTCCAATACTTCCAATTGCAATTGCCCCAAATGCAACAAATACATGTGCATCCAGGTAGTCTGCATTGATTCCCATAAAAAAGGCAAGAATACAGGTGATTATAGCACCCAAAACACATATAATTCGAAATTTTAGTATTGCTTTCATTTTTACGAATACGCTATTATCTATTATGATAGCAACGACAGCCAAAAGCAATAAAACACTTCCAATCTTTAACCAGTTTCCTGCACCTCGTAACATACCTCTATAAAATAGTGAAATAATTCGGACTAATCCATGGGAAGAATCATCACCACCACCTACTGCAGTAAGCATTAAAATATCATCAATAAATTTGTCAAATCCTAAAATCCCAATCGAAAGTAAAATACTAAAAACTCCACCAATTGCTCCACCAAGAACCATCCATAAACATTTTGATATTGCTTTTTTTACGCAAAGCAAGAGCGTTTGCTTTTTATGAAGTTCCGTAAAAGAATAGTGCCAAAAAACAACCACAACTAGCCCTAATTGCAATATGTTTGGAAGCCTTACAAAAGTGTTAACTGCAAAAAGGATTCCCGTTACTACAATCAACTTATTACTATCTATCCTTAGTGCTTTTATTAAAACCATAATTCCAATTGTTTGCAATAACATACTAATCGCATTCCAGTTTAAACAATGAACCCAAGTGATTCCAAAAAAACTACCAACTAATACACACGCCAATAGGGGGATACGAGGCATATAATCTTTTAAGAAAAGATAAATTAATATTGCGGTAGCAGTATAACATAGCCAACTTGCAATGTTTAATGCAAGTACTTGATAACCAGGCATAATATGAAATATAATTCCACCTACTACTTCTCCAAATAAGTAAAATAACTCATTCACTTTCACACTCTTATCAAACAAATAACGATATTTTGTAAGATAAGAGCAAGTATCCTGCACATCAATTCCTTTGTTTATATATGGAAGAAACCAAATTATCAGTATGACAAACAACGCATACGTAACTATCTTTTCTCCTTTAGTTAACATATCTTTTTTCATTTACTTCTCCTCTTTTCCCATATACAAAAGGTAAATATTTCTCTATTGCCCAATCTATTGGTACTAATATTACAATAGCCAGGAATATTTTGACAAGCTTTTCTCCTATTGTACCTGCCACCCCAAACCGTGTAGCCAATATGCTAATTATTTCGAATACAATTAAGTGTAGTGCCAATATTCCAATCGTATGTCTTCCAATATATTCAAGCACGACCGCAACATTTTTTAAATTCTTCTCTATCCACTTTGAAAGAAACATAACACTCATTGTTCCAAGACTACCTACTAGCAAATAAAGCAATACTGACTTCCCGAATTCTCGAATCGACATATTAACACTTCCATTTAAAAAGGAAGAAAGTGTAAATACCAATACAATCATACAAATATTGATTGGCTTTTTACACAAACGTTCAAATAACTGCTCTCTATCCAATAACCGTCCAACATGCAAAAAAGCCACACTGATAAAAGCGGTATCAATACTCCAAGGCAATAAAATTGGACAAAAATATTTGAAAATAACACCAATCAAAACACTAATTGCAAGATAGCAAACTTCCTTCTTTTTATTTTTATCCGCTACTTTCAAAATGATCTTATATATAACAAGGCTTGTAAATAGTCCTGTTAAAAACCATAAAGGAGCATTTAAGGAAGACATTAAATTTATATTATTGGCAGGAACCTTCACCAAAACATCCTTTTCAGATGCATAAAGAGCATTTCTTGAATAAAATGCTCCAATCACTGGAAAAATTGCTTTTATAAATGGTTGATGTTCTACTATATTTTTAATGGAATAAGCACCTGCAAGAAAAAGCTGAAAACATAGATAAGGAATAAGTAGACGCTTTGCTTTATTTTTTATAAAAGCAGCGAGTGATTCCTTTGTACTCTCCTTAAATGTATAGCCAGAGAGCACGAAGAATACAGGCATATAAAACATGCCACCCAAAAAAGTTACAAGCCCAAGATCAAGCATCACATGATTTACTAATACAAGCAAAATCCCAATTGCTTTTGCAACATCAATCCAGATAATTCTTTTTGTTGTTTGTAATTTAGTCATCCTATCCTCAATCCTTTATTTTTTCAACTACTTTATTACCCACTTTTGTACCAATCGGTTCAACATACTTTGTAAACACAACCGCGAGAGAAAAAACGATAACAGCGGTTACTAATAAATTTATAATCATAATGCTATTATAACCAATTTTTCCATCAAGAACTAGCAGAAACCACGCTGAAAAAGTCGCAATCACAGGAAAATGTATCAGGTAAATTCCAAAACTGTACTTTCCTAAGATTTGAAATATGTTATTATTTAGCAGCTTTTGCATCCATTTACTATTAAGTAATACCCAAAATAAAAGAGTCGTACCAATCACATAAAATATAATTACTCTTGGCGTTCCCAAATATCGATAAAAGGTATGGTTAAGATTCTGACCAGCTGCAGGATATGTTGCAAAAACCAAGCCGACTAAAGTCGATATAAGTAGAATGAATTTATTCCTGCAAAATCGAACCAGTGAATGTTCTTGGTGCATCAAATCACACAAGAACATTCCAATAAATATACTTACATAAAAGCTACGTATGCTTACCAAAATCAAAATAACATATAAAACATCTCTATACTTCCATTTTCCAGTGAAATAAAGTATTGTATAAACCATCAAAGAACCAAGAAACTCATACTTAATAATCCATAAAACATTGTTATAATAAAATGGCTCTCCCAAAAAAGCATCAAGAAAGATTTCCTTTAATAATGTTAAAACGGTTGGGGTTTGACGGTTAAAGTTCATAAACCAATCTTGTGATTTGGAAATCACGGCTGCTGCTTCGTTGTGATAAGCCCCCATTTTCATTAAGAAAAAGGTTACTACTTCTAGGAAAATAATAGGTATAAGCAGTCGAAAATAACGCTTCACAGCCGATTTAACCAAGTAATCTTTATTCCCTGTCTTAAAATATTTTATACTAATCACATATCCACATAAGATAAAGAAAATTTGAACTGCCAACTTACCATTATATAAAATATTTAACGGTGTTACTGCAAGATGTGCATCTAAATTGCCAGGCATATTTGCTTCTATAATTTTCGTACTATATAAAGCAAAGTAAAACGCATAGCAAAAATGGCATAGAAAAACCATAAGTGCTGCAACTCCCCTTAACCCCTCTAGATATGTCAGCCTATTTTCTTTCATTTAAACAGCTCCTTGCTCCATTTTAACGCTGATATGTTTATAAATACTTCTTCCAACATCTACAATCAAAAACAAAATTACGAACGAATAGAGAAAAGTTGAAATAATCACATTTGATTTTCCTGCCTCTACCATATATTTTGTTAAGAATAGTGTGTACGCTGCATATGATACAATCTGATGTAATATTGGAATATAAAACTTATCCATACGAAACATAAAATAAATGACTGCAACTACATCTGCTATGTATCCATATCTTTCGTGCATAAAAGGTAAGAAGTAAACAGTTAACATTGCAAAAAATAAGAATAACGCAATTATGAATTCACTCGTAATTTCATAATCCCTTCTTTTTTTAGCAAAAACATAAAGAATACACATTAATATAGCAATAATTAATACTTTTCCCGCCGAGGAAAAAGGTCCTAAAAAAGCATCCGAACCATAAATATAATAAATATTAGGCCAGTTTAGGCTAAGTGCCCATACGTCAGTACTTCCTTGATCTATATAGATTCTTAACAAATCAAACAGTGGACGTCCTGCAATCCAAGCAGGTATAATTCCAATCAAATACATAGCTGGCATAAGAAAGAAATGCTTTATTTGAACACGATTCTTTACCCAAAGAATAATAAGTGCAGGAAAAACAAATAATGTTTGTAACTTAAATGCAAATGCTATACTATAAAATAACATTGCAACAAAAGGTTTCTCTTTCATAAAATAATACATACAAATTAATAAAAGCATCGTATATATCACATCGCATTGGCACCACAACGCACTATTATTTACTACTGTTGGAAGCATAAAAACGATTGCGTAAGACGCAATTGCTTTAGTTTTATTTTTTGTTCCTTCATATACTATTTTACCTGCAAATATCGCCATGATAAAATCCAAAATACACATTGTAACTTTATAAGAAATCATTGGATGAAATGGAAGGAGCGAAATCAGATACAAAAAATACATAAATGGAGGAGTATAGTCATAAAAATTCATACTGATTGCTTTGAAACCATGTTCGTAAAACATTGCCAGCCATGGTTCCCAATATCCAGTATAGTCTTGTGACACTACATGAATCACAGACTTTCGTAACATAATCCCAACAAATGTAGTTCCAATCCCTAATAATATTTGTAAAAAGGTTAGCTTTACTTTACCCACTTTAAATTCTTTCTCTAGTAATACACGAATAAAGTTATCCATTCGCCTCCTCCTTTTTCCAGCTTAATTTAAGTTCTTTCCCGTTAATATAAAAATAAATCTCTATACCTGCTAATATAATTAGCCCAAACTCAACAAATGCATAATAAGGAATCGGGCCAGCATAATCATAACATAGATACTCCATGTATGCAGAAAACGATAGCATAATGTGAATCAGCGGATAATAGAATCGTTTCACTGTTGTAAATGCGTATAAAATTGCTAAAATATCTGCCAAAAATCCATATCTTTCATGCATGTGTGGTAAGAAATAAGCAGTCACCATTGCAAAGAAAAATCCTGTCAGTAAAATAAATTCCGCATTCAACTCATATTTTTTATGAGCCATATAAAACATCAATAACATTAAAATCCCAAGTATAAGCCAAATACCAGCTTTTTCGTATTCTTTGATAAAAAAAGTAGTTCCATATACCTGATATATGTTTGACCATTTTAAGGAAAGAGAGTATGCATCTTGCATTCCTTGTGCCACATATATATTAATTAAATCAATCAATGGTCTTCCTGCAATCCAAGCTGGAAGTATACCAAGAAAATACATTACAAAAAGCCATAAAAAATGCTGTATTTTGACTTTATTCTTAGCCCATAATATAACAAATAGCGGAAATATAAATAACGTTTGAAGTTTAAAAGCAAAAGCTATTCCATAAAAAACCATAGCAAGACTTGGTCTATTTTTAAATATCAAATATAGACTAATCAAAATAAATGTAACATAAATAATATCGCATTGTGCCCACATTGCACTATTGGCAATCATCGTTGGTATAATTAAGAAAATACTGTATACCCCAATTGCTCTAACTTTGCTTTTTGTTATTTCTAAAATAAGAAAGAAAGCAACCAATGCTGCTAAATAATCAAATATACTACTAATCACTTTATAAGCGAACATCGGGTCAACAGGAAGCTTACTAATGAAATATAAAATATACATAAAAGGTGGTGCATAATCGTAAAAATCTGTTGCTAATGCTTGAAACCCACCTTCTTTGAGTGTCGCAATCCATGGTCCCCAAAAAACCACCCAATCATCTGTTACAATCAAACGAAATACATATCGAATCAAAAATCCTGCTACAGTCATTCCTGTTAGTAGCAAGATATCTAAAAAGTCAAAGGTAATTTGACCAATTTTTATTATTTTTTTATCCATTAGTCCTCTAAAAAAATTGTCCATACTATTTTACTTTGCCCTCATTTTCCATTTTTTCTATACTATCAGCAGTTTCCATATCCTTTTGTCTATCACGGCTTATTTTTTCATCAATTGCTATTTTTTGAGCAAGATCATTTAATTTATTCTCAAGCTGAGAATGTTCAATCGTCTGCATAAATGCCTTAATTAATAAAATAAAGATAATGACTAAAAAGACAAAATTTACAGGTGCCTGCATTCCAATTATATTAGTAGGGATTGTAACAAGAACAGGGAATATGCTGATTAAAATTAACAAAAAGGATAATATAATCCAAAAAATAGCATATTCAATTTGTAACTTTGAATATCTGATTTTTCTAACAATATACAAAGTTGTCATCAACGAAGCAAGTATTAAAATAATTCGAAATGCAAATGACATATCGTTCTCCTCTCCTTATTTTCTCTTTCTAAAACTTTGAATAAATAATATCGATATAAGCATACGAAGCATATAAAGCATAGAACGGCTAAAGTTAAGATAACTCTCTCCCTCTAAACGCTCGTCCATTTCTACTTGCACTTCCGAAATAGTTGCACCTTGTTTTATAAGATATGAAATGGTATCTGGTTCAGGACCATAATTCATATTCAATGCAAATTCTTCAATCATCTGTTTGTTAAACATCCTCATCCCAGATGTAGGATCTTTTATTGTTTTACCCGTGGTTATTTTCATAGCTACAGAGATTATATTACTTCCAAGCATTCTAAGCGAAAAAGGTTTTTTCTTACTCACAAATCGTGACCCAATTACAATGTCATACCCTTTTTCAATTTCATCCAATATAACATCAATATACTCTGTCTTATGCTGCCCGTCGGCATCGAATTGAATGGCGTAATCATACCCTTTTATATAAGCATATTTAAGGCCTGTCTGAAAAGCACCTGCAAGTCCTAAATTAACAGGCAAATTAATTAATTCAAAACCGTGATCTATGCAAACCTTCGCGGTGTTATCCTTGGAACCATCATTTACAACTACGTAATCATACTGACTGTATTTTTCTCTAATTTCATTCACAACTCGAACGATGTTCATTTCTTCGTTATAAGCTGGTATAATAATCAGTTTCTTCATAGATTCTCCCGTTTCATAAATTCAAAATTTATTCTGGCTTTGATAATAGCATTTATTTCCTCTTTTTGCAAGTCAAATACCCGTAGTAAACTTGCGGCATAACCCTTCATAAAACACGCATCAGACGCCAAAATTCAAGCATTTTCTACTCAGCTTTTATCGTGCTCTCATAGAACTTAAGTTTATCTTACAAATTGTATAAGCACTCTTAAAATTCTACAAAAATCTGTAAACCAAGCAAATGAAATCTTATTTTCCTTTAAAGCCATATGTCCTTCTTTTAGAGAACGAATATAGGCTTTTAAACCGTTCGTACTTGTTCCCCCATGGGACATCTTTATCAAGATTTCTGGAATATAGGATAAGGATACCTCTTTATCCTTTAGTATTCTTATCATATATTCGTAATCAGCAGATACCTTGTAATAAGGCTTGTATAGTCCGTATTTGTCATATACTTGCTTTCTAAGATATAGCGTAGGGTGTCCTGGCATCCAGCCAAAGCGGATATCTCCTTGACCTTGCTTCCAGGTTCGAACCACTTTATCTCCCTCCATATAAAGTAAATCCGCATGAACTCCATCTGTCTTTTCTTTCTCAATAATCGCAACCATTTCAGTGATTACACTAGACCTTGTAAACTCATCAAAGCAACAACCAATGATATCTCCGCTTGCCAGCCTAATTCCCTTATTAATTGCATCAAAAATTCCATTATCTTTTTCCGATATCCACTTAATATTTCTACCAGTACCTTGTTCTAACTCTTTTAAATATTCCACTGTACCATCTAAGGAGGCACCGTCAACTATGATATGCTCAATATTTTCGTAATCTTGCTGTTTCACTAAATCAATGATACGTTTAAGATTATCCAAATCGTTGTAGGTTGTTGTTATAACAGATACTTTGGGGTTACTCATCATCTTACTTATCCTCATAAACTTTCCGATATAAATTCATGTATTCTTCAAATCTATCATTCTTATTGTATTTCTTTGCTTTTTCTATACATTTATCATATTTTTCTGGGTGCTGGCAAACCAATTCAATGGCTTCTTTTAGTAAGTTAATATCTCCTTTTGGCACTACCATTCCACATTCTTCATCTACAGACTCCACACTTCCACCTGTAGCAAATGTAATCACTGGTGTATTACAAGATAAAGCCTCCAAATTAGTTGTTGGAAAATTATCTTCTAGTGTGGCGTTTACATAGACACTAGAAAGAGAATACAGTTGTGCTAACTCATTCACATTCTGTGTTCTGGTTATCCCTACTATGTTTGAAGGTAACTCCTTCATTTGTTTTTTATTTAAGCCAACTAAAATAATTTGATATTCCTCTGACAAAAGATGAGAAAGCTCAATAAAATACTTTAATCCTTTTCTTGCTTCCCACATATTTGCCACACCAAGAATGACATGTTTACTATCAAAACTATATTTCTTTGTTAACTCACCTTTTACTGGCTTAAACTGCTGCAAATCAATCCCATTATAGATGACTTCAACAGGATACGTTTTTAAAAACGATTGTGCTACATAATCCTTTAGCCAATAAGACGGAGTGACGATGGTCATATTTTGAACTCCATTGAACAACTCCTTCTTTTTTTTATAATTAAACAAGGAATTATCATGTAACAAACCATAAGGATATGCACTTTTATATTGCTCACAGTGATGACAGCCAGTTTTCCACTTATCACACTGTACATAATCAAAGTATGCACAATGTCCCGTAAAACTCCAACAATCATGGAGTGTCCAAACCACTGGTTTATTTTTTTGCTTTAAATATAGAAAAAAAAGTTCTATGTTTAAATAAAATCCATGAACGTTGTGAAGATGTATGATGTCTGGATTAAACTGCTCGATTTCTTTGATTAGCTTTTTCGTACTTTTTGTGGACGCAAAACCATTTGCACCTGTAACAAACTGAAATAGTACGTGATTATAAAAATCTATCTTAGAGTTCACCTTAATGCTTTTTATATCTGCAGGGGCGCTCCCTCTTCCATAGGCAATCATACACTCATTGCCACTTTGTTCTATTACTTGATATAAGTCCGTTGCAATTCTGCCTACGCTGCCACTGCCACAGACTGTGTTCACCTGAAGAATTTTCACAATTTTATCTCCAATCCAAAGTCAAAGCGGATTGTAACAATCCGCCAAGATTACTTATACTAATTCACAATCCCAGACATCAACTCCACTGTCTTGAAATACGGTACGAATTCTTTGTCTGAGTTCTTCCTTTGTGTATCCTTTTTTTAATATCACTTGTAAAAATCCGCCTCCACCGGCACCACATATCATTTTTCCTGCCAACATATCTTCACAGCTTAAAAAAATCTGATCGATACAAGTATTTGTGCAGCCCATATCAAGACGTTTGGATAGTTCCCAATGTTCATTTAACAGCTTGGTAAATGCTTCAATATTTCCTTTTTCTAACTCAAATTTCATCATAACTGCTACTCGTTGTATTTCATAAAGTACTTCGATGGAATTTTCATTAGAAGCAATGTATTTACCAACCACTTCTCTAAGAAGATTTCTAGCTAGCCTTCTTTGTCCTGTATAAATTAAAGCCATTCGCTCTTGTAGTTCTTTACGTACATCCTCTTCAATGTGTATATGCTCTGCTTGAATTTCTTGAATCACACCTGGCTTTGTTGTAATCAGCTTAATCCCTCCAGTTAGTCCTCCTACCTGGTCTTGCCAACCGCCACCAGTGCTCATAATTTGTTCCATACAAAGAACTCTCGTGTAAAGTTCATTTTCACTAAGCGTATTGCCAAGAAATTCTGCTAATCCTTTGATACACGCTCCTGCTAATATGCTACTAGTTCCAAGTCCTGAGCCTCTTGGAATTCCAACTACCTTTGTTGATAAATAAAACCCACTTCCTAAGTTATCCAAAACGGTATCAAACTCTATCTTTTCTTTTCTTGGAATCACCGCACTAGCAATGAGTGCCGCCTTTTGCAAGGCAAATGCATCAAAAGGATCGTTACAGTTTTGTAATTCTTCGATAGAGGTAAACTCTTTATAGGACCCAGAGTCTGTACTTGCAAGTGCAATACATGGTTTATCAATCCTTTTAATGGTTACCACAATAGGATTGATTCCATTTAATTTAATGGCTGTATTTAATACAGTTCCGCCATGCTCTGTACAGTATGGAGGAGTATCAGACCATCCACCTCCCCAATTAATTCTAACTGGAAGCTCCACCCTTACATAATCTTTTTGAATTGCAATGTTTTCATCATAGGTAAGTGCATCTGTCATAGCATCACAGGTGGTATCACAAATAGCCTTAAAGCAAGCAGACTCTAATTCTTCTCCTTCGTGACCTTGCACCATTTTTGAAAGATAATAATAAATACGCATCTTTATGCTAAGTTCACTTTGCTCTGCAACCTTTAACAGTTCTTTTTTCGTCTGTTCAAACAGTCCAGCTTGTCCAAAAACAGAAATGGCTTTTTCAATGTTTTCTCTATCTTTTATTGCATTAATGAATTGATGCATACGAATCTTTTGATCCAATTCATTCTGCCAGGTAATAATCTTTTTTACGTCTGCCTGATTGAAGCTTTCAAAAAGGCTTAACCGCTCACACGCTAGAAATTCTTCTTTATAATCTTTACCAAGTATCCCCATTTCATACAATTTCATCGCCCATGTTAATGCTTCTTCCATGGTGTCACATACTGGATATAATTTGGCAAACCAAATGTAATGTTCTTCCTCTTCCCATAAGTCTTCTTTTGCTAATCTTGCATTCTTTAAAAATTCCTGAAACTTAATCATCATAAAATCAGTATTTTCTTCCAGCAATCCTTTGGGATTATCATTTGTCGCATAAATTCTTACAACAAATCGCTTATCTTTTAATTGTAGCCCATGTAAGGTAATCCCTTTTGGTATCTGTCTATCTTTAACTATTACATTTGAAATTACACAATTATCTTCAATGACTGAATTGCCTAAAATATAACTATCTTCAATATATGACTTTGAGGAAACAAAAGATTCTTCGCTCATATATGCGTTACTACATGTATAAGGAAGTTCTCGGTTATCATTCGTAAGTACTTTTTGGCACCAATCTAGGAATTCATAGCTTGTAACTTCTTCAACCATAAGTTTTAATAATTCCTTGGTTGTACCAAAATGTATAAACTGTGCAGGTGAAACACTTAAAAGCTTTAATTTATATTTACTTAACACATCCCATATCTGGCTTCTGCACTCTATTAGCTCCTCGCAAAAGCTTCCTTCTGGTTTCTCTTTAAAATACTGCTCTTTTGTAGCATGAGATGCCAAAGGAAACAAGAAATCACCATAAAAGCTAATTCTTGCTTTCTCATTTACAAATTGATTGAATTTATTTGGATCAATTTCATTATTGGAGCAAATCAGCGAAAATAATGCGTTTAAAACATTACTGTCGAGTAAGATTGCCCCTGTATCTAAATCAACGCATCCTTGCTTATTCACTGCACCAATATGAGTTAATTGCTCAACTGTTTGTTTATGAAGAAAATCTCCTACATTTCCATCTTCATCACTTAAAAAAACTCCATGATTCTTACCAATTTCCACATCTTCTTTGATTGAGATTGCTGCTGCTCCCTCAAATTGAAAATCAATCTGCAAAGAATTAAATAAAAGCAACACATCACCCGATAAAACCAGCATTCCATCCTTTATACGAGCTGGAATGCCAGACATAGATATTATAAACTCATCAAATAGAGTCGATCGATTCCCATTTGGAAGAAGTCTTGGTACTGGTGAAAATAATTTACCACAAGCGGAATACTGTGGAACCCTCTTGCTATCTCCGCCTGAATGTATCACTAAAATCCTCTTTTTTTGAAAACATTCATTGGTATCACTGTTCTTTCGAATATATTTCATTACATTAAAAGTGGCTCCACCAGAGCCTACTCTTTTTCCCTCTGGGTCAGGCAATACCGCATAATGCGTAGAAGCAGGAAGCAGTCCTTGCTTTAAGCGATTTTCAATTTGTATTTGATACGCTTTTGCCTGCTCTTCATTTGATGCTGTCAGAATTACATAATCCCATTTTATAAAATATTTTTTGGTCAAAGATCTTTCATAGTCCGCCCACGCATCCTTGTAGCTTTGACGCAAAAATAGGTTTTTTATTTTTAAAGTGTTCATTCTTCCTCCCATGATGTGTATCATTTCATTATTTGCATAAACCCAATCTTGTGTGATATAATACACTTAGCTTTCCAAAAATATTGTTGATACATTCTTGGTAAGCTTTTACATTTTTCAGTAACAGGTTTTACCTGTTTGAATCCATTTGAAAGCAGGACATACTATGATAATAATACAACCTTCTGGCGGTTTATGCAATAGAATTAGGGTAATTAATTCCGCATATGAATTAGCTAAAAAACGAGGTGATAAACTGACCGTTCTTTGGTTAAACAATGCCGAGCTAAATTGTCCTTTTGAGTCTTTGTTTGCGCCCGTAACCGAAATTAAAATAATTAACATTTATTCCAATATGAATTTTAAAAAAATTTTACTACAATTAAGTTCTCAACAAAGATTTAATAACACTATGATTGAAAATAACAAAAAGGATGGTGTATTAAACGAAGATTTTTTTCAATCTTTGAAAAAAAGAGTGTATATTTCCACCTGGGAACATTTTTATCCTTCTAGTGATTATCGTTTTTTTAAACCTACGAGGCAAATACAAGAAAGAATTGATGCGATTACCTCTCAATTTGGTGACACTTGTGTTGGAGTACACATTAGAAGAACCGATCATACATGGGCTATAGAAAGTAGTAAAACAGATGGGTTTGTCAATGCAATAGACAAAGAATTGACTCAAAATCCAAAAACAAAATTCTATATTGCTACTGATGATATAAATGAAGAGAATTACTTACGAGACAGATTTCCTGATGCAATTATATCAAATCAAAGTAAAACACTATCTCGAAATAGCATTGCTGGTATGCATGATGCATTAATTGATTTGATTTGTCTTTCAAAAACAAATAAATTATTTGGAAGCTACTATAGTTCTTTTACGGACGTCTCCGCTGATATGGGGCAAATTGAAAAAATAGTAATTCGATAAAAAAAACGCATACATTTCCCACTTTCATGAAATGTATGCGTTTTTCTTATCCTTTCAATCGAAAGAACACAAAGGTAATCAAAAAGCAAACGTGATACATACGATACTGAATCAATTTAATATATACTTTTTCAGCCAATGACAACTT
The DNA here is from genome assembly GCF_008830185.1 of Candidatus Galacturonatibacter soehngenii. Lineage (GTDB taxonomy): Bacteria > Bacillota > Clostridia > Lachnospirales > Lachnospiraceae > Lachnotalea > Lachnotalea soehngenii. The sequence continues at coordinate 218,685 of NZ_WAGX01000008.1, read as the reverse complement.
AGGCATATCATAGTGATGAATCGCTTCTCGTACTTCAGGCATATTAAATATTTTTTTTAGATTCTTAATCACAATCCGATAACCTGATTTATAATTCTTCATAATCTCACCTTTTATTCCTAATATGGTAAGACACAAGAAATCATTTGTAATTTGAGTAGAAAAGTCATATACATTTTTCTGAACCGATATATTTAGAAGTTGATTCATAGTCTCTGCGATTTTTCCCACATAATTTTCATCATGCTTGCCAGTCATGGATTTTGCATTAATCCAGTAATGATATGGAAAATAATTCTCTATCATATAAACTCGCTTGGCATCACATAACACAGGAAATGTAATCTGTAAATCTTCTCCAATCGATACAGATTCACTGCAATAGCTCATATTATCCAAAAGAATCGTTCTCTTATATAACTTCGTGACTCTGGCTGGTTGAATGGTTCTCCCAAAAAAGCTACCATCGCTTAACAAAGTCGGAAAGATTTCTACTTCTATCTCCTTTCGTTCATAAAGCTTTTCAGCTAGCTTCGAACTTTCCGTCTTGGTCTTTGTTCTGCCATCTTCAAATTCATAGACCAGACCACATATCGTAACATCTGCATCGGTTTCTTCAGCCTTTTTTAATAAAGTCTCAAACATATCTAAATCAACCCAGTCATCGCTATCAACAAAGCCGACATATTTACCAGAAGCCTTTTTAACACCAGCTTTCCATGCCGATGTAAGCCCTGCGTTTTGTTTGTGAATTACCACTATCCTTTGATCTTCCCTAGCCAAATCATCGCATATCTTTCCCGATTGGTCGGTTGAGCCATCATCCACAAGAATGATTTCTATTTCATTTAGCGTTTGCTTTCGTATACTTTCTACACAGCGTATTAAATATTCCTCTACGTTATATACTGGTACAACTATACTTACTTTTGTACTCATAAAGCCTCCCTTCATGAATCCTCATAATGCTCCATGACTTTTTCCTTTAAAACAGGAGCTTGATACGCTTTTAAAATCTTTTGATAAAGATTTGGCATAAATAAAAATAAAATATAGCCAACTTTTGTTCTAATCGGAAAATCTCCATATTTTTTAACATTATACATTGCTTCTTTTATCTTGTATTTTAAGTCTTTTTGCTCTTTTTTTGACTTCTCAAGACCTTCCTTACATTGAAAAAATAAGTCGATTACACCATCTGCATAGGCCCTGATTGCTGTCGGCATGATATTGACTAAACCCTTTTCCTCTAAAAAATGAAGTCGTTGCTCCACTGACCATGCCCAGTCTAATCGTTTACGATTAAATTTTTTTCTGGTTATGCTTTCGCCCCCCACAAAGTAACCATATAAATATCGTTTGACAAATACCGCTTTGTTCGCCTCATAATATAGTAAATGCGTGGTTGCCTCATCCTCATGTATCCTTCCTTGCGGATAGCGAATGTGCTCAAACAACTTTCTTTTATACAGCTTATTCCATGCAACAACAAAGAAAGCACCATCTGGTGAATACATATTCTCAATCATTTCGATCCCTGAATAGACCACCGATTCACCAGGCTTATGACTCTGTGTCATAATGTCCCCTTTTACATATTCGTATTTGCACATAGCAATGTCGCTATTGGTTTCAATGATTGCTTGGTATAAGCTCTCAATAAAATCAACCGCAAGGTAATCATCGGAATCTACAAAGACAAGATACTCTCCCGTAGCTATCTCAATACCAGCATTTCTTGCACCTGAAAGTCCTGCATTCTTTTGATGAATCACTATAATCCTATTGTCAATCTGCTTATATTCTTCACAAATTGATGGACAATTGTCTGGAGATTCATCATCGATTAGAATAATTTCCATATTAGAATAAGTCTGATTCAAAATAGAATCCACACATCTTCTCATATAATCTTCCACATTATAGATAGGAACAATTACACTTATTCTCTCACTCATAGCTCTAATTTCCTTTCAAATCTGAACCATTTCTTTTCTTTCCATTATTTTAGTTAATGAAAACCACGAACCAAAATAAGAGCCCACTTCCTTAGATAAATCAAAAGATAAATCATATGTTTTCTTCTACGCTTAAAAAAATAATTAATAATTTGATAGTCCACTTGTAGCTTACCAATCTTTTGATTTGCCTCTTGTATATAAGCATCTTTCATATAGGACGAGATTCGCTCAAGTTTTTGACTTCTTGTTAAAGAGGTATCATAAGCTAAGCCTTCTATTTCATCCAAAAACTCTAAAATAAACCTTTTGTGAATCACTTGCAATCCTTTTTCTCGTTCATTGATTCTTTCATTTCCTGATTTTAATAAAATTGTTTCGTAGCTTTGTTTCACACTTTCACAGATTTTTACTGCAATCTCATATTTATCTTCCCGTTTTTTACTAGAAAGAGTATCTTGTCCCTTTTGCTGTACATAATAATATAAAGGCTCTTTTACAATGCCTAATACATCCATTCCTTCCATATAGCTAAGATTAAATAATAAATCTTCTCCAAGACTTAGACTCTCATCAAAACCTTTTTGAATACAGTCTTTTTTATATAGTTTATTCCAAGGCATATTTAAGTAGCCAGCCTCATATAGTTCTAAGAATATCTGGGGATGTTTCACGAATGTATCCGAAGCTTGTTTTGGAACCTTACTAATATCACGCTCTAAAAATAAGTGATGATATCCACATATAACCAGTTTTGCTCCTGTGTTATCCACGCACTGCATTAGTTTTTCACACATAGTTGCTTCTATGTAATCATCACTATCTACAAATTGAATGTAAGAACCCTTCGCAAACTGTAATCCATAATTTCTTGCTTTGGATACTCCCTCATTTTCTTTCTCTAAAACATGGATACGTGCATCTTGCTTTTCAAAGCTTTTTCCTATCTCTAACGAAGTATCTGTAGGCCCATCCATAACCAATAAAATCTCAATCTCTTTATAGGTTTGCTGCATTAGACTTTTAATACATCTATGTAATGTTTTTTCACTGTTGTATACAGGGACGATAATGCTTATCAATTTATTACTCATATCATCCTCCCTATATTGGTTTGATTATTGTTTTACATGTGGTTTCTCTGGATTGATAATAAAGAGTATTGTCAGGTACAACTCCTTTTACAATACTTCCTGCTGCTATTACACAATTATCTCCGATTGTTGCTCCCTTTAAAATAACGCTATTCGCTCCAATCCAAACATGATTTCCTATGATTACCTTCTCTTTTGTAAAGTGACTTAAGGAATTTTTATAGTCATGGTCATGATCCACAATTACCACGTTATTCGCAATCTGACATCCATTTCCTATTTGTATTTGCTCCATACAAGTCACGGAGACATTGTTATTAAAAAAGCACTTGTCGCCAATTGCTATTCTTCCTTCTTCTGCTCGTAACGTCACATTCATTCTGCTCACCAGCTCTTTGCCAATGGATATAGATGCTTTTTTAGAAATACGAAGCGTAAAATGTTTATCAAGTGACTGCACTGGGCTGATTTGGAAACGTCTCCCATACTGCATCTTCCATATAATAAGTTTTGGTATGGTCATAAGAGCTCTAAAAGCTAGTTCAAATTGCACAAAAGCACCTCCTTGGAATAACAATATAAATTTTACACTTCTAATTTTAAAATTTATTCACTGATTGTTTCACTTTATCCATTATGAGAACTCTCTCGTTTCGAGTCAAGATAATAAAATAATTCAATATGACTGCCAGTATTCCAGTTGGGATACCGATTAAAAACAATCTAAAGTAACTATCTATTGGGATGATCTGTTTTGATAACATTCCTAATATTACAATGCTTCCAATGGATACAAACCCCAAGCCGATATCAGAATAAAAGCGATACCATTTGACACCTAACGATTTGGCGGCATACATTGGTGTAAATGTGAGATTTCGAATCAAACCGATTACAGTACTTACACCTGCAACTGCGTAAATTCCTAAATTGGTGGTTTTTAGAAGTATGAACACAATCAACGTAGTTGATACACCCGACAGTAACATTACAAGCGAATTTTCTTTTACTTTCTTTGTGATGATAAAAACATGGTAAAGCACTTGGATACTCATACTTACGTATAACGTACCAACTGATAAAATGGTTAAACTGTATAATACATTAATATTTTCCTCAGGCATCCATAGTCGATAAAACTCTTTTGCGTATATAGTTAAGAATGCCAATGGAATACTTAAAAGAAAAATGAGCATCCTATTGCAACTTTTTATGACTTGGACCAACTCCTCTGTGTCTTCTTTCGCATAAGCAATCGTAATCTGCGGATTAAATATTCCTATTACACTACCCATAAGAGTAGATATCGTTGACGGTAATACTTTAGAATATCCTATAACTGCTGCTGCTTGTGGAGATATAAAAATATTAGCAATCAACAAATCAATTTGGTCTAATAAAACTTGTCCAAGCCTTGTGATTGAATTCCATAGTCCTAAAGATACAAGCTCCCAAATCTTCTTTAAATCAAAATATTTTCGATTAATCTTTATATCAGGTAATAATTGTGTCGTAAATCTACGATTTGCAAAAGATAGATATATCGTACAAATTACGGACACAATACCACAATACCACAAATACGGCCTCAAAAATACATATGCGCCCACTAAAAGTGCCGCTCGGATTAATTCAGACTGTATTGTTTTTACAGCTAGAAGATCTAGCCGATTTGTTGCATAGGTAGCAACACTAAAAATAGACGTAATAATAGTAATAAAATAATTTATAAATACAAAGAAAAACAATAATTTTACATCTCCAACTAAGGAAGAAGGTTCAATATTTATTATCTTATCTAAAAATGTAATAAAAACCAGAGAAGGTACAATCAAAAATCCACTTGCGATAACATTTGAGTAAAATACAGAGGTAAAATACTTATTTGCTTCGTCATAATTATTTTGATGAATATTAATTGTAATAAACCTACTTGCCATTGTGTTCAGTGCTGAAACTAGTATCTGTACATACATTATAAAGCCATTCGCAATTTGTATATAACTATAAGCAGTTTCTCCAATATTAGATTTCAAATATGGAGTTAATACAATATTAATTCCCATGTAAACAAATAAGGAAAGCAATTGCGCTGTCAAATTTATTACTAATCTTTTTTTATCCATATATAGCTCCTTGTTAATAATGCGTAGAAGGAGGTTTTATTCTTCTACGCATTTTGTTAGAAACAATGTGGCTTTAAGAAAAACACATAGGTTCCATATAAATTGATAAATATAAGAATTGAAAAAATAATCTTATAAAAATTTTGTGTACTTATGTTTAACTTACATTTATTATTTTTAAACACAAACATCAATGGTAAAAGGAATGGGATATAATATCTTCCTTGTACGCCACTAATATAGTTGGCACCCACTTTTGTAAAGGTAATATACAGACCAGTCCATACCAAACTTGCCATACCAAAAGCCATAATACCTAGAAGAATTCTCCACCTTGCATCCAACTTATATTGTCTGTCTTCCTTTGTCTGAAACAAAGAACCACCTACCAATAATAAGCTACTAAGCACTGCAAAAACCGTTGGAAAACGCCCTACATAAGCATACAGCAACCATGTCGATGTACCAAGAATATAATCAAACGCAGAATTTTTCAAGCTTCGAAGCAATACTTTTGTATACACGAAGGGTTCTTTGAAAATATGCTTAATTTGTTTTTCAAAATTAGCTCCTGAAGCACGTTTGTCACCTAAAAACTCAGTACTTTTTTGTAATTCAGCCGTTGCACCTGTTGCTTCAATTGGAGACTTATAAATGGTAATTAACAGCATTCCAACTATTACAACGATGCCCACTCGAAACAACGCACTCTTCCATTTGGAGTCGAATTTTTCTTTAGGAAGAAAACATAGCAATAGCATCATTACAATATAAATAACCTTCGACCAGGTTCCAATCACAAAGCATAAAATTATGGCAAGTGCTGTATACCACTTCATTTTCTTCTCTTTATCTAATATTTCATTTAACCATAAAACAAATCCCAAAAATACAAATGCTGTAACGACAGCATCATATGCATAGGCCGTAGCTAAAAATAAAGGTGTAGGAAGAAGACCAATCATCGCAATATAAATCTTACCTATCTTAGACAAGCGTATCGCGATTGCCATTACCAATGTGTAAAATAGTAAATTGCCAAGCTTACCAAGCATATATCCGATAGAAAAAGGAAGGCCTAGTATTCTTGCAAATGCAAGCATAACAGACTGTGGCAAATAAGCCCTGACATTGTACTGCACGAATCGTTGCTGATGTTTTATATCCGCAACAGAGTAATCATTCCTCTCTTGCGTATAATCTTCAAGCCATTCTCTTTCTTCTATCGTATCAAAGCTTGGAGTTACATTACCTTTCATCTGAATTGCCGCCTCTGTATATTGAATGGTTTGTCCAAAGGAGGCTCGGTACGCATTATCAAAATGAACATATTCATCCCAACTTAGCTGATTGGTTCCATTAAATAAAATGATAAATCCACCAAATATCAGAGAAAAGATAACAAAAACCAGTTCAAGTCGTCTCTGAAATAATTGCTTACTTCTTATTACAAATGCAATCGCAAAGATACCACCAATTAAAAATAGAATTCTTAGGTAATTGATTCGAAATCCATTATTGATTGATATCATTAAACCAGCGGTTGAAAATTCACCTTTGGTTTTAAACGTAACAATCATCTGATCAGCCGATTGATTTATATTCGTAGCACTTTTTTGAAGTCTGTAGTTCAACGAATCGTAGAAGGTATCACCCTTTTGCTTTCCATCCTTCATTAATACTATTTCATATCCCAAATCATCTTCCGACGGGTATGTTACCAAAACCTTTTTAATATAATAGTCTTTGCTAATATCAAGTGTAATCGAGGTCGAATATATCTTTCTACACAAAACACCGTCATTATCGATTAAAGTTGGATCAATCGTCTCTACATACTCCTCTCCATTTACCTTAGCGAGAAGTTTTGCATTTTCGATGTTTAATTCAATCTCTTCTATTTGTTCCTCGGTAAGTGGAACCAATATTTCCTCGGTATCCAGATGAATGTCTTCCTTATTTTTATCAAAATCAAATACTTGTGGGTCATTTGCCCGAAAAACAGAGTGCCAATTAAACCCAAAGCACTCTATGAGAAAAGAAAACAATACAATTCCAAGAATGATTAAACCATTTGTAATCCAACTGTTATTTTTTCTATTCATATGCTTCATTCGCTTTCTGTTTCTTCTTACTCTCAAGTGTAAAAAATACTGTCATAAATACCGCTAACATAATCTTTAGATCAAAAACCAACGGATGTGTTTCGTTGATATAAATATAGCTTGCTTTGATATTACCTTTGATACGTGTTCCATCTGCAATTGTACTTACCTCTTCTATCTCATCTTGATTCGCAATAAGTGCAGGCGCTATTGACTCACTTCCTGTATAGAAGAATTTAATTTTAATATCTCCCATGCATTCTTTCATACCTTTAAAAGGAAGATAAACAAATTGCCCATCTGCAATATCTTTAAGCAGTTGTTCTCCGCTCCCTAAATGAACGGAACCATCCTTGTTATAAACCTCATAATGAACCTTTCCATCACTAAATTCAGCGCCTTCTTTTGAAATAAAAACTTGTATTCCTGCCATTGGTCTCTTTCCAGTGTTACAATTATACTCAACAACACTTCCCTGTGTGAGAGGAATTTTAAAATCAGCATTTTCTTCAATATTTATGTCGCTTGAATCAAAGGATTCATTTGGAAATAGATAACTTGCTATTATTCCAATGATTGCAATGGCGATACAAAGCAAAACAAACAGTTTCCCATATTTTTCAAACAGCAATATAATTTTATCTTTCATATTTTTACCCACTTACTATTTTATACTAAGGCGGTTAATTGCACTAAACAATGCCCTAATAGAAGCTCTTGTAATATTGGAACTCACACCAACGCCATACGTTACCTTTCTTGTCTCTTTGTCCATCACTTGAATATACGCCGCCGCCTTTGCGTGTGACCCTTCACCTAATGCATGCTCTGAATAATCTAGCACTTTCACATCGATACCTGTTTTCTTCTTTAACGCATTTCGAACTGCATCAATTGGTCCGTTCCCATCTTCTTCACTAATAATAATTTCACTATTATATTTAAAAGATAACTTAGCATGTGTATCACTATCCCCAATATCAGTAATCTCACATTTAGCAAATTCATAAGGAGTATTCAATACTAAATACTCTTTTGAGAACTGGCTCATAATTTGTTCTGGTTCTACTTCTCCTTGTCTTTCAGATAGTGCCTGAATTACATCTGCAAATTCCTTATGCATACCTTTTGGTAACTTATATCCAAAGAAAGTATCCATAACAAAAGCAACCCCGCCTTTACCTGATTGGCTATTAATACGTACGATTGGTTCATATTCTCTGCCAACATCACTAGGATCGATTGGTAGATATGGTACTTCCCAAACAGATGCATTTTTTTCTTTTAATGCCTTTACTCCCTTATTAATCGCATCCTGATGTGAACCAGAAAACGCAGTAAATACAAGTTTACCTGCATATGGATGTCTTACATGCACCGGTATTTTACAACATCTTTCATATACTTCTATAATTTCATTGATGCAATCAAGTTCTAGAACCGGATTGATTCCTTGAGAGAACATGTTATAAGCAAGTGTCAATATATCAACGTTGCCTGTTCGTTCTCCATTCCCAAATAATGTTCCCTCCACACGCTCTGCACCTGCAAGCAGCGCAAGCTCTGTGGCAGCAATACCAGTCCCTCTATCATTATGAGGATGAACACTTAAAAGAATGCTTTCTCTGTTACTTAAGTGCTTGTGCATCCATTCTATTTGATCTGCATAGACATTTGGTGTTGTCATTTCAACGGTTGCTGGCAAGTTAAGAATCATCTTGTTATCTGGTGTTGGTTTCCATTCTTCTTGTACTGCATTACAGATATCCAGCGCAAACTCTAACTCTGTTCCCGTAAAGCTTTCAGGTGAATATTCTAATATAATACTGCCATCAAATTCATTTGCATACTTTTTTACAAGTCTTGTTCCTTCTAATGCTATTTCTTTTATTTGCTCCTTACTTTTTCCAAATACCACTTCTCTTTGCAATGTCGAAGTAGAATTATAGATGTGTACAATAGCAGTTTTTATACCTTCTAAAGCTTCAAACGTCCTTTGAATGAGATGCTCACGGCACTGAACAAGAACTTGTACCACAACATCATCTGGAATTAACTTACGATCCACTAACTGTCTTAAAAAATCAAATTCAATTTGCGACGCAGCTGGAAAACCAACCTCTATCTCTTTAAATCCAAGCTTAACCAAAAGTTGAAAAAATTCAATTTTTTCTTCCACCACCATAGGTTCAATAAGAGCCTGATTTCCATCTCTTAAATCAACACTACACCACGTTGGCGCTTTTCCTATTTGTTTGCTTGGCCATTCTCTCTCACTAAAGTTAACAACGGGTACTCTTTTGTATTTTTTATAGTTTAACATTACTATTCACCCAAACCACTCTCAACAGCTTCAACAAGGGCTTTTAATGCCTCTTCTTCATCTTCTCCATCACAGATTAATTCAATTTCATCTCCTGATTTTACACATGCTCCAAGTACGCTTAACACACTCTTGGCATTTGCAGTGTTTCCTCCATAACTAAATGTAATTAATGATTTAAATTGCATTGCTTCTTTACATAAAATCCCAGCTGGCCTTAAATGTAATCCTGTCGGATTTTTAATAACCACTTTTTGGCTTACCATATTGCAATACCTCCATTTTTCTCAAGTTTTCTATATTATAGTCTTCGTAATTAGTTCTGCTAAATCCGTAGCTTCCCTTTCAATAATCTCCTGGTCTTTCCCTTCTATCATAACTCGAACCAGAGGCTCCGTACCAGATGGTCGAATCAATACTCTTCCTTCTCCCGCAAATCGTTCTTCAATTCTTTGAATCGCTTCTGCTATTTCTGGATATTCCATATATTTATCTTTTTTATGTGTAGGAACCTTGGCATTGACTAAAGCCTGAGGCATAACCTCCATAATCGATGCAAGTTCGGATAGTGGCTTCTTTGTATTTACAATGACTTCCAATAAATGCAGCGCACTGATCAATCCATCTCCTGTTGTGTTTTCATCAAGAAATATAATATGACCTGACTGCTCGCCCCCAAGATTTGCACCTATTTCAATCATTCGTTCCAACACGTAACGATCTCCAACTTTAGTTTGTTCTATGTTAAGTCCATTTTTTTGTCCCATTAACATAAAGCCTAAATTACTCATAACAGTAGCTACAATGGTATTATTTTTTAATCGATTCGTTTCCTTTAAATAATAGCCACAGATTGCCATTAATTCATCGCCATCTACTAGCTTTCCATTTTCATCCACTGCAAGCAAACGATCTGCATCACCATCAAACGCCAAGCCAAGCGCTGCTTTTTCATACACAACTCTTGCCTTTAGCTCCTCCATATGAGTTGAGCCACAGTTTGAATTAATATTGGTGCCATCTGGATTAATATGGATAGAAACCACATCAGCTCCCAATCCTTTTAAAGTTTCAACTGCCGTATAGTAGGCTGCACCTTCGGCACAATCTATTACAATTTTGATACCAGTAAGATCAACATTAACTACAGATTTTGCAAACTTTACATAGTCATCTTTTGCATCATATTTATATTCAACTCTTCCAATCTCTGCTCCAATTGGCATACTTATATTTGTCATCTGGTTATTGATAAGCGCTTCAATCTCATCCTCTAAACTATCTGATAGTTTGTAACCTTCTGAATTAAAGAATTTAATTCCATTAAACTCCATTGGATTATGTGATGCTGAAATTACAACTCCTGCGTCCACCTTATATTTTCTTGTCAAATATGCGACTGCAGGCGTTGGGAGTACTCCTAAATATATTGCATTTGCACCAACCGAGCAAATTCCAGCCATTAGTGCGTTTGCAAGCATTCCACCCGAAATTCTAGTATCACATCCTACTATAATGGTAGGCTTATGTGCATTCTCTTTTGTAAGAACATAGGCACCCGCCTGCCCAAGTTTCATAGCAAGCTCAATTGTCAGCTCACTATTTGCAATTCCTCTTACTCCATCAGTTCCAAATAATCTACCCATTTTTTCTCCATTCATTCCCAATTATTGTCTATTTGTACTTGTATTACTTTTTGTTATTACTGCCTCTACCGTAACTTCTCCATCTATTTGGGCATCTAATTCACCCGATAGGGATAAACTAACTGGTAGCGTCTTTGTTCCTGTCTCACTTATATCCTTTAAATCTATACTTGCAGTAATATCATCCGCAGTAATTTTACTTATATTTTCAGCAAGCCCTTTTACCTTAACTATGATATTATCATTATTTGCATAATTAAATGATAGTCTAGAAGACAGATTTGAAAGCTTAATATTATTTTTTGATAGTTCAATGTTCTTCGTTGTCTTCTTCTCTAATATCGCAGTCACTAATATTGATGCTTCGCTAGAATCTACTAAGCGCACGGTACTAGGAAGATAACTGGTTATATCAACAATTTGTTGTATGTTATCTGTAGCTCCATTGAGATTAATCGCATCTTCATCTTTATTAATATCCAAGGAACTAATTAGAGCAAGTTCTTCCTCATCTCCTGCTATTGTAATTGTGTCAGGTGAATATACACTTTCTACGTATTGATAATCATCTGACGGTGTTCCCTTAACTTTAAAATTCAAACTAACTTCTTTTGTTTTTAACAAATCAACGGTAACAGATATTTTATCAGTTGAGTATTCAAGACTTGTGGCTTCTATTACATCTCCATCGCTATCATAAAATTTGGGAGTAGCTGATTGGCTAATCGTTGTGGTCACATCACTTACTTCCACTGTAACCATTACTTTATTAATTTTATTTACAACAGACGCAGCTCCTGTAACTTTTAAAACACTTGGAAAACAAGTTATATCGCCTACTGCATACCCTTCCACCAATGTACCACTGGTAGATGTTGTAATTGCAAACTGTTTTGTAGCAGAGTCTTCCACACTAATTTTTACCGTTTGTGTTTTTGGAATAATCTCGCTAATTTTATTATTATTTTTCGTAGCACTTATTTCAATAATTGGTATGGTATCCATGACAATCATTTCTTTCATATCGGCAATCGCTACAAAGTCAGATGATTTCATATTGGCAAGTGCAGATCTTCTGCCTTTTACCGTTATACTTATCACATCACTGTTATCTATAATATCATAGACTTTTCCTTGGTTTTCAATTACAGATTCATTTCGGATTGTAACTGCTACGTTATTAAATGATTTTTTTTCCACTGGATCGATAATATTTACAACAATAAGCCAAAGCACAATCGCAAATAAGGTGGAAAGGATTTTTAAACCCCAGTTATGAGTTAACTTTTTTTTCATTCTTAACCCTCCCTTTTGTTTTTCGAAATCTTCCACCCTCAATACTTTTATTTTGCAGTGCATATAATTTACTTCGTAAGAATTCTGCATCCACATTACGCGTCAACTCGCCGCCCATAGCAATTGAAACTTTTCCAGTTTCTTCAGATACTATAATCGTCATAGAATCTGAAACCTCACTAATTCCAATTCCTGCCCTGTGTCTTGTTCCAAGGTCTTTACTTAGTCCCATGTTATCTGACAATGGTAAGTAACAAGTAGCTGCTGCTACACGATTTCCTCTGACAATAACAGCTCCATCATGCAATGGAGTATTATGTTCGAATATATTAATCAATAATTGACTGGATATAATAGAATCGACTGCGATACCGGTATTCTCATAGTCCATCAAACTAATATCACGCTCAATGACGATTAGTGCTCCTGTTCTTACGCTTCCCATTTCAAAAACTGCTCTTGTAATCTCATTTACAGTCTTATCGCTAAATCGTTCATCACCGTTTCTTTGTGCATCGATCGGAAACAAACTGGTCAAAATATTTTTTCTTCCAAGTTGCTCCAGTGCCTTTCTAAGCTCCGGCTGAAAAATAATAATAACTGCTATGATACCAACATTAATGGTTTTACTTGCTATCCATAATATGATATTCATCTCAAAAATGGATGCAAATAAGATGAAAACCATTAAAAAAATAATTCCTTTAAATAGCATCCACGCTCTTGTATTCTTTACCCATAACATGATTTCATATATTACAAAAGCGATTAATATTATTTCAATTAAATCCGTAACTTTCATATCAGGAAGGGACAAGCCAAATAAATAGCTTTCAAAAAAGTTTTCTATATTACTCATCTCATCACACCCTTTCCGTCTTTTTTATTTCAAATCTTTCAATTCATTTTCCAAATCAATTTCCTCTGTTAAAGATAACGAAGTTCTCTTAGTCATCTTTTTCTGTGGATTTATTCTTTTTACCTTCTTTTCTCTTGATGTAATACTTATCTTCGGTATTGCTTTTACATAATAATAATATTCATCATCTTCAAATTGTACATGTTCTGTTCTTGTATAATCCACGTGAAAAGCCATGAACTTAACACAAAACGCAAGTCCAACCGAGATACAAATGCCTATAATTAACCATAAGATATTATATGATATATTAAGCATATAGTCACAAACAAGCATAATAAGCAAATTGGTTATTGCTCCAAGTACAATTGCGATACTCCATGAATAGTCAATGGAAAGCCTTCGAATTAAATATACTACTAAAATTGTTACCGTAAATGCCAAAATGCAAACAAGCATCTCTTTATTATTTAAAATGTTATCAATTAAATAAGTATAAGTTTGTAGCATATTACTTGCTTCTGAATTATTGATAACAGAAGCGTTTTGCTTAACTGAATACATTAGATAATACAATATCACTCCAAAGGCGATAGGAAAAGCTGATAATGGAGTACCAAGTAAACCACCAAGTAAGGGTAAGATAAATGGTATTTTCAACATAAAACCAATTGGTGTTAATAGTACCAGATAACTTTCTTTCGGTGAAAATCGATAATACAATAAAAACATGAGTAAAATAATTGCTAATGCAACTAAAGCAACGGGTAGCGAAGCTGCATAAAAATGTGCAACCATAAAGATTGCTGCCAATACTAACACCGCATTAAATGGTAAAAAGGTAGAGGCTAAAGCAACCATTATAACAAGAACAGGGTTTGTTAGCCTCGTCATAAATCCAATATTCGCATTTATAGTTGTTAATGTAATAAAAGTCACAATACATTTTATGAATGGCCTAATATACATATCATGCTTACTGTAAAATATCTTAAGCTTCTCTCTAAATTCCAGTAAAATGGTCATGTTCAGTTTTACCTCCTAAGCTTTTTCTACTGTCACTTTCATATCCTTCTTTTTCGTATAGCTTACTTAATCTTTTTAATTGACCATAATACTTTTTAACTCCATTTCTTGCATTATGGTATTTAACCATGTATACAAAGTAAGCAATTATCAAATAGACAGCTAGAACCAATACATAATATTTAAATATGGATTTACCAAGTGTAAGTAAATCCATTTTATGAATGTTACTCATAAAAAAATCTGCTTTATAGGAAACCCACATAACCACAATCAAGCAAAATGCAATTGTAATACTTATGGCTGATTTTAACATATTTAGTGTAACATAGTCGATTCGAAAAAATTTTGAAATCGGTATTTGTTTTTTTCCTTCTTTCGATTCATAAGACGCCATTTTGGTCATTAATTTAATTCTATCTTCATTTAACATGTGTCACCTCTTACACTGTTTCTTTTAAGCATCAGCTTGATTATATCATATCTAGTACTTAATGGAAAGATTTTTATTATCCCAAAAGTCCCCACAATTAACGAATAACTGCGGGGACTTTCTTATTGTTTATCTAGAAAACGCATTCTTTCTTTTTCTCTAATTGGTCTTCTTTCCTGAGTCGGTAATTCTTTTCTTGGCTTTTTAATTACTTCGTTCATGCTATTTGCAAGAATTGCTTTACAACTTTTGCAATATCTTCCTGTTCGTATCATTGCATTACAATTTTCACATTCAATAGCAACGGGAGAATCCTCTGTAAAAGATAATCTTTCTTCTCGAATCCACTGCTTAATCTGCGCAACGCTTACACCATTATCTTCTGATATGACTACCATTGTTGCTTTTGGATGCTCCCTTAAATAACTCTTCACTTTTTGAAATTCTTCTTCTAACGCCGCCTGACAAGAGGGACATATTTGTTGCCCTCCTATATAGTTAAATAACTTTCTACATTTTCTACAATTCCTAACATCCATACACTTCTCCTCCTATAATCCTTCTCCAATACTTATAGTAATAAAATATATATCCTTAACACCAGACTGAATGAGTACTTCTGCTACACTATCAATCGTTGCACCCGTTGTATAAATATCATCTATTAATATGACTCTCTTTGATTTTACATCAATATTGCCTATTTTAAAAGCCTTTTCCAGATTATTTATTCTTTGTTTATCATTTAGTTCTTTTTGTGGTAAAGTTTTCTTTATTCTATAAACACCATTCTTTAACATAGGAATTAAGAGTTCCTTTGACAGCTCTCTACTCAAATCCTCCGCCTGATTGTATCCTCTGGCTCTTAATTTTGACTTATGCAACGGTATGGGAATTAGATAATCTGCATTCCATTCCTCAATTTTACTTCTATAACGTAATATGATTTCATTCGCATATATTTTTGCATATTCTCTTTTGTTACTATACTTAAACTTGTAAATGGACTTACGAATCCACTCATCATGACAATACAAGGCTATACCCTTTGTAAAATTATGCTCTTTTTTTAAACAATCAAAGCAACACTCTTGTTCTTCAACCTGCAATTGCTTCCCACATTTTTTACAAGCAGGCTCTTTAATATACTTTATTTTCTTTTTACAAGCATTACAGACTTGCAAGTTGTTTTTTTGAAGAATCTCACCACAAATCGGGCAAGTTCTCGGATAAATAATACCAATCAATTCTTCTTTTAGATTTTCTAGTATCCTTGTATATTTCTGCACACAAAACCTTTCTCCCCAAATCTCTCCACAACTGTACTCTTATCAATTATTCTGTTTATAGCAAATCAATATCCAAAATTCTTTCTGTTAAACCAGAATACCTTTTTTGTTCACTTTCATTTTCTATCATTGATTGAAAGGTATCTTCACTTCCCACAATTGTCACACACTTTTTTGCTCTGGTTACAGCCGTATAGAGTAAATTTCGA
Source organism: Candidatus Galacturonatibacter soehngenii (assembly GCF_008830185.1). Lineage (GTDB taxonomy): Bacteria > Bacillota > Clostridia > Lachnospirales > Lachnospiraceae > Lachnotalea > Lachnotalea soehngenii. Next base: position 202,321 of record NZ_WAGX01000008.1, on the reverse strand, counting down.
TTCATAAGCATTCTTGGTCCAGTAAGCAACGGCATAACAACCGCTGGATATTCACTTCCTTGTGACTTATGAATTGTAATCGCATAGGCTAGTTCGATTTCATCAAGTTGTTTAAATGTATAGGTTACGCTTCTGCCTTCTTCAAACTCCACTCTTATTTCTTCTGCAAAATGATTAATCTCCTTAATGATACCCATATCCCCATTAAAAATTCCCATCCCCTTATTTACTGCAATTCCATACTTATTTCGAACTTCCCATTCCATTTGATAATTGTTCTTTATTTGCATAATTTTATCTCCCTCTCGAAACAAGCCTTGTCCAAATTCTTTCTCTTGTTTGGTAGCATCTTTGGGGTTTAGGTATTCTTGCAATATTTCATTCAGGCGCTCCACGCCAAGGTTTCCTTTTCTCATTGGTGTTAAAACCTGAATATCATAAGATGTAGCTTCCACATACGGAGGTAACTTATTTTGAATCAAGGAAAGCATAACGCGAATGATAATATTGACATCTTCTCTTTTTAAAAAGAAAAAATCTTTACTTTTATTATCAGCGATTACTCTTTGCCCCTTATTAATCTTGTGAGCATTCATAATAATATCACTTTGAATGGCTTGTCTAAAGATTTTATTTAGCATTACTACATTAAATTTACCAGATCGTATCATATCTTTTAATACGCTCCCTGGACCTACCGATGGTAATTGATCCACATCTCCAACTAAAATCAATCTGGTACCTACCGTGACTGCCTTTAAAAGAGCATTCATCAAATAAATGTCAACCATAGACATTTCATCAATAATGACAACATCTGCATCTAATGGATTTTCTTCATTTCGTTCAAATCCCCCTGTGTTCTCGCCTTCATATGAGCCAGAAACTTCTAGTAGCCTGTGTATTGTTTGCGCTTCATAGCCTGTAGCCTCTGTCATTCTTTTAGCCGCTCTCCCTGTTGGTGCTGCCAAATAAATATTTAACTCTTGCGATTCAAAATATTTGATAATTGCATTAATTGTAGTCGTCTTTCCTGTTCCAGGTCCACCTGTAATGATTAACAATCCATTTCTTACTGCTTCTATGATTGCCTTTTGCTGCAACTCATCCAGCTCTATCTCTGTGTTTATCTCTATTTTCTCTAATGTTTCGTATATTTCATTTTCAGATACTTCACATTTAATATTCAAATCATGAAGCATTTTAGCTACATTTAACTCCATGTAGTAATAACGTGCAGCATAAATGATCTTACTATCTTCTTTTTCCTTAATAATTAACTTCTTATCGATTACCATATCCATAATATGCATAGAAATATGTTGTTGCTCAACTTTTAGAAGCTCCTCTGCTTTCTTAAGTAAAATTCCTTCTGGTAAATAGGTATGTCCATCACTGATTGACTGCAATAAGACATATAAGATACCACTTTTGATACGAAAATCCGAGTCCGTATGAATCCCTACTTTAGCTGCAATTTCATCTGCTATTTTAAATCCAATTCCAGTTATATCATCTGCAAGGCGATATGGGTTCTCTTTTACAATGTTATAAATATTTTGTCCATATTGACTGTAAACCTTCACTGCAAGTGTTGTAGATATTCCATACTGTTGTAAGAATATCATTGCTTTTCGTAAATCTCTTTTCTCTTCAATTTGCTGTGAAATCTCTCTTGCTTTTCGTTCACTTATTCCTTTTACTTCTACTAAACGTTCAGGTTCTTCTTCTATTATCCGAAATGTGTCTGCTTTGAATTTTCGTACGATTCTAGCTGCAAGTGCAACTCCAATTCCTTTAATTGCACCCGATCCAAGGTATCTTTCTATTGCAATTACATCTTCTGGCGCCTTTATTTCGTAGGTTTTTATTACAAACTGCTTTCCATAATTGGGATGATCGGTATAATCTCCTACCGCTTCTATTAGCTCTCCTTCACCTATGTAATGAAATGTTCCTACACAAGTTATTTCTTCACCATCATTAACAAGAATCAGCACGGTGTAACCGTTATCATCATTTCTATATATAATATGTTCCACATAACCTTCAATCGTTTTCATTATGTTACCACCTGTATCTAATATGCTATTTCTCTTGCAGTATTCGCATAGAGAGCGTATTACTATTCATATGAATCTTAGTTCATATGAATCAAACGGATATATTTACTAACATTACTGTCCGTAAATATATCCGTTCTATAAAAGCCTATAAATTATAATTAATCTTCATTTGCTCATAAAGCATCTGCGCAATGCCAAGTTCGCCTTTTTCTGTTGCCATAGATGCATACTGTTGAGTCAATGTATCTTTAAAATAATCTAAGGTACTAACAGATTCTGATTCCTCATCTTTTGGAATCATTTTTTCCATAGCCTTAAACATCTGTTCTACAAAATATGATTCAAATTGTTTACACACACCCATCAGCTCATCATCCGAAGAGTTAGTATAGTCTTTATTAAGACTATTCTCCACTTGTTTAGTCGATTCGGAATTATTAAGGTATTGTGATTGATAGATTGATGTAATTCCATCCATTTTTTATTCCTCCTAATTCCTTATCTTAAGTTATTTGCTTGCTGCATCATATCGTCAGCCGCCTGAATCGCTTTTGAGTTCATCTCATATGCTCTTTGTGCAACAATCAAGTTAACCATCTCATCAGCAACTTGAACATTTGAAGCCTCTAAGTATCCTTGTACCACCTTACTTTTGGTTACATTCGCATTCGTCGCTTCATTTATTGCTGCACCAGATGCAGCGCTAACCTGATATAAACTATCTGATAATTTTAATAAGCCAGATGGATTACTAAATTGAAATACCCCAATCGTTCTATTTAAATTAACCGTTGTTCCATCAGCATTTGTATAAAATAATTGACCAGATGTATTCACTGAAATATTAGCAGCATTGTATGTAGCAGGTACTGTTATCACGTTACCAGCCGTATCCAAAACTGGATAGCCCTCACTGGTAGCTAATACGATTCCATTTTGACCTAACCCAAATTGAAACGATCCATTACGAGTATAATAGGTTTGTCCATCCTCTGCTCTTACAGCAAAAAATCCACTTCCACTGATTGCTAAATCAGAATTAGTTCCAGTCTCACTCATAGGTCCTTGTGTAAAATGAGAAGTGATTGAGGAGTTTCTAACACCTAAACCAACTTGTGCACCTATTGGCTTATTCGCACCATTTGCTGTAGTTGTTCTTGTTTGAATCGTCTGATAAAGCAAAGATTTAAACTCTGCTGTTTCATTTTTATAACCTGTTGTATTTACATTTGCTAAGTTATTGGCTATTGTATCCACGGCAGTCTGCTGTGCAGTCATACCACTTGCTGCTGTCCATAACGTTCTTACCATTCTTTATACACCTCTTTCAATTCTCATTTGCATTTTATACTTTACCTACTTGATTCACTGCCTTATCAAGTGTTGTATCTATTGTCGTAATAACTTTCTGATTTGTCTCATAGGCTCTCGTAATTTGAATCATATTAACCATTTCTGATACGATATTAACATTGGAGGACTCGATAAATCCTTGGCGTACTCTTGCCGTTGATGCTTGAGCCGTTCCTCCTTGTACCAAATCATATAAATTCTCACCGTATTTTTCCAAATAGTTATAATCGGTAAAATCAGTAACTGCTAAACGATTCACCAAAGCACCTTCTTGAAATATGTTCCCTAATGTATCAATTGTTACTGGTGTGTTCGTATTCACTCGAATTGGAGCATTTCCATTTCCTAATACAAAATCTCCATCTTTGGTCACAAGAAATCCTTGCATATTCACTGTAAAAGAACCATCGCGGGTATATTTTGTAGATGTCACACCTGCTTTGTTTGTAAAAGAAATACTAAAAAATCCATTCCCTTCTAATGCAATGTCATAAGTATTTCCGGTTTCCTTAAACGATCCTTGTGAATAGTCTGTATATGTCTCTCCAATTTGAGCTCCCATACTCATACCACCAAGTCTTTTGTTTACAAAATATTCTGATGCATCTTTAATTTTAACTGCATATACATCTGCAAAAGATTGCGCGGTCGCCCCTTCAGCTTTGTAACCATTTGTAGCTGAATTTGCCATGTTATTTGTTATAACATCCATTCTATTTTGTTCGTTGATCATGCCTGTATAGGCTGTATACAAACCCTTTACCATACTCTACCTCCTAATGCTTGCCTATTCGTCTCTTTTCCCACTAAGGAATTCAACAAATTTACCTGTTCCAATGGCTACTGCCGTCATTGGCTCTTCTGCTGTAATCGTATTGATACCTGTCTTTTCTTCTATTAATTCTTCTAAGCCTCTTAACAGACTTCCTCCTCCTGTTAATACAATTCCTCGATCAGCAACATCTGCCGCTAACTCAGGTGGAGTTTTTTCTAATACACTATGAACCGCTTCAACAATTTGAGCAGTTGTTTCTTTTAATGCTTCTTCGGTTTCTTCTGAGGTTACAGTAACTGTCTTAGGAAGTCCTGTTACTAAGTTACGTCCTCTTACATCCATAGAATCTACTTCTGCTCTTCTATAAGCGGAACCAATTTTAATTTTTATATCTTCAGCTGTTCTTTCACCTATTAAAAGATTATGTTTCTTACGCATATAGCGAACAATTGCCTCGTCAAAATCATCGCCTGCAATTTTAATTGAAGTACTAACTACGGTTCCTCCAAGTGATATAACCGCAATATCTGAGGTTCCTCCTCCAATATCTACAATCATGTTACCACATGGTCTTGAAATATCAATACCAGCACCAATTGCAGCTGCAATTGGCTCTTCTATAATGGAAACCTCTCTGGCGCCTGCCTGATAGGTTGCATCTTCTACTGCCTTCTTTTCTACTTCGGTTACTCCACTTGGTACGCAAACACTAATTCTTGGTTTACGGAAGGTCTTCTTTCCTAACGCCTTTTGAATAAAGTATTTTAACATCTTCTCTGTTACAGTATAATCCGATATTACACCTTGTCTAAGTGGTCTTACCGCAACAATATTACCTGGTGTTCTACCAAGCATTAATCTTGCCTCTTCACCAATTGCTTTGATTTTATTGGTATCTCTATCAAATGCAACTACGGATGGTTCTTTTAACACAACACCTTTTCCTTTTATATAAACAAGAATACTTGCTGTTCCTAAATCAATTCCAATATCAGTGTTTAACATAATTATCCCCTTTCGAATAAGCTATCTCTATTATAGAATAAATCAATATTGTTTTGTCTGTAAAATATAATCTGTTTCAATTCATAAACTGGATTAAATTAACTATTTCAGTTTTCATCAATATACATAGTATTTCACATACTCGTTTACATTATAAACAATATTTGATTTTTTTTAAAGTCTTTTTTCTTATATTTTCTTTCTTTTTCTATAATAGCTTACGTTTTCGACGGATTTTTTTATAAAACTATGTTAAAAGTAATTTTCTATTGCTATTTTGATATTTTTCACTGTTTTTTAAAGGTTTCATCAAAAATTGAACACATTTAGAATTTATACTGATTATATATTAGCAAACGCTAATATGATTTTTCATAACTCATGCACTGCAGTTACGCTAAACTATCTGCAGTGCACTCCCTCAAATCATAGAATGTGGAAACACATTCTTTTTTTATAATGAGTAGGAATTTGATAATTATGTTATTACGTTCATGCAAAAACTATGCTCTATTATTAATTATCGGCTATTTTTTTAATATCTTGATAGAATAAATAAAAAAGTGTCTTCGACACTTCAACTCCCCTCCCCCTCAATCTTGAGGGGATTTAGGGGGTTTTCTTTTTGCTACAAATCCTTCATAATAATCTTATGAGCAACATACTTCAGGATATATTTAAAGATAACTATGAAAGAATGATTTATACTTTACACCCTCGCAAGTCGGTCATTGAAAATGTTAATCGTATGATTAACTGCGGTGACCCTTCTTTTGGTGGTGCAATGTATGGTTGCGGCAAATGTGGTACCCTTAAATTTGTTCCTTTCCGTTGTCACAGTCGCTTCTGTCCTACCTGTGGAACTAAGTATTCCATTGACCGCACTACCTCTATGTCTTTTAAGATAATCAATGCTCAGCACCGTCACTGTGTTTTTACCATTGATTCTGAACTTAGACATTACTTTCTTGAAGATAGAAAACTTCTTAATCTTCTTTTTGAAGCTGTTCAAAGTGTTGTCTTTCGCTTATTTCACAAAGACAATAAAGCCGAAAAATTCACGCCTGGATTCATTCTTGTTCTCCACACTTTTGGTAGAGACTTGAAATGGAATCCTCATATTCATTGTCTTCTGTCCGAAGGTGGCATTGGTAACTCTGGTATTTGGCGTCCCAAAACTCACTTTAATTACACATTCCTTCGCAACGCCTTTCGCACAGCCCTCCTTAACTTAATGGAGAAAAAGCTTGGGCCATCTTTTATACTGGTCAAGGCTAAATGCTACCACGAACATAAAGAAGGATTCTATGTCTATGCAAAACCTAATAAGTGTAATCCTAAAGTTGTTACTAAATACATAGGCCGTTATCTTGGTCGTCCTGTTATTGCCACTTCTCGTATCGACGATTACGACGGTGAAAATGTAACTTTTCACTACAATCGTCATGAGGATGACAAACTTGTCGTTGAAACCATTCCTGTTATGGAATTCATTGAACGACTAAGCATGCACATTCCTGAAAAACACTTCAAACAAATCCGCTACTATGGTCTTTATGCAAGAACACGTGAGAGTGATAAAAAGCTATCTCTTGCCATATCAAAAGAAAAACATAAGGTTATTCTTTCATTCAATCGCTGGCGCAATTGCACTTTATCCTCTTTTGGTTATGATCCTCTCAAATGTCCATGCTGTGGCGAGACAATGCTTTTTCTTGAGCTTTATCATAAACATCAGCATATTTCTCTGGACAAAATGTATGAAAGGGCAATGGGAAGACTCCCAACTTTCTCTTCTGCATGAAATATATACATACCACCTCCGTCTGTGATAAAATATATAAAACGGAGGAAAACACTATGTCAAAATGTTCAGATGAAATCAGAAACAAGTATATACAGAATCCACCCGAAGGCATGACCGCTGATGACATCCGCCACATGAGTGAGGATGATTTGCTTGATATGGATTACTTCTTAAATGAAGACGATGCGTTTGACGAAGACTTCCCGGGAGCTGAAGGTTTCTATATCTTCTAAAACCTATCGTTTACTTGTTGTGCCCGCCTCCATGCGGGCCCTTTTCATATCAAGAGTTCTCCGAAGGAGAACTTTCCTATAAAGTAAAAAAAGTTACAGTTTGTCCTAAAATCAAACTGTAACTTAATCCTCACTTACTCTAAATACTTCTTTACATACTTACCAGTATAGGATTTATTATTTTTAACAATCTCTTCTGGTGTACCTTTGGCTACAACCATACCTCCACCATCTCCACCTTCTGGTCCTATATCAATAATATAATCCGCTGTCTTAATTACATCTAGATTATGTTCGATTACAACAACTGAGTTTCCACCTTCTGATAATCTTCTTAGTATTTCAATTAATTTGTGAACATCAGCAAAATGTAGTCCTGTTGTTGGTTCATCTAAAATATATATTGTCTTTCCTGTACTTCTTTTACTAAGCTCTGTTGCTAGTTTAATACGTTGTGCTTCTCCCCCTGACAAAGTAGTTGATGGCTGTCCCAAACGAATATAAGATAATCCTACATCGTTCAATGTTTCTATTTTTCTACGAATGGATGGAACATTTTCAAAAAAATGAAGCGCTTCTTCTACCGTCATGTCAAGTACATCATAGATATTCTTTCCCTTATATTTTACTTCAAGTGTCTCTCGGTTGTATCTTTTTCCTTGGCACACTTCACAAGGTACATATACATCTGGTAGAAAGTGCATTTCAATTTTTATAATTCCATCTCCACCACACGCTTCACATCTACCGCCTTTTACATTAAAACTAAATCTTCCCTTTTGATATCCCCTTGCTTTCGCATCAGCCGTTGTAGCAAACAGATCTCTTATTTGATCAAATACCCCTGTATAGGTGGCAGGATTTGAACGGGGCGTTCTGCCAATCGGTGACTGGTCAATCGCAATTACTTTGTCAAGTTGCTCTATCCCTACTATTTTTTTATGTTTTCCAGGTATGGTTCTTGCTCGATTTAACTTTCTTGCTAATTCCTTATATAAAATCTCATTAATAAGAGAACTTTTACCTGAGCCTGACACACCTGTAATGCAGGTCATAACACCTAAAGGAATATCAACATCAATATTCTTTAAATTATTTTCCTGCGCTCCCATTACCTTTAAATAGCCTGTTGGCACTCTTCTTTTGTCTGGAACAGGAATCTTTATTCTTCCACTTAAATAAGCACCTGTAATAGAGTTCTTATTTTTCATGATTTCTTTTGCTGTTCCTTGGGCAACTAGTTGACCTCCATGCTCCCCTGCGCCTGGCCCAATGTCAACAATATGATCTGCTGCAAACATGGTGTCTTCATCGTGTTCTACAACAATCAATGTATTTCCTAATTCTTTTAAATGAATGAGTGTCTTTAGAAGTTTATCATTATCTCTTTGATGTAACCCGATACTTGGTTCATCTAATATATAAGCAACACCTACTAGTCCCGATCCTATTTGGGTTGCCAATCGAATTCTTTGTGCTTCTCCTCCCGACAAACTTCCAGTAGCTCTTGCTAATGTTAAGTAATCCAATCCTACATCAATTAAGAATCCAATTCGTGACTTTATTTCTTTTAATATTTGTTCTCCAATCAACTCTTGCGTCTTAGTAAGCTCCATTTGATTCATAAATTCATGAAGATTCTTAATCGACATTGAGGTTACTTCATGAATATTTTTACCGCTTACTGTTACCGCTAGTGATTCTTTTTTTAATCGCTGTCCGTTGCATTCTTTACAAGGCGTAATTCGCATAAAGGTCTCATATTCTTGTTTCATTCCATCCGAAGATGTTTCTCGATATCTTCGCTCAACATTTTTGATTATCCCTTCAAATGCAACGTCATAGACTCCTTCTCCTCGCTGTCCCTTATAATATACCTTAACCTCTTTTCCTTTTGTCCCATGAATTAAGATATCTTGTACTTTTGGTGACAACTCTTCAAAAGGAGTATTCAAGTCAAAACTATACTCTTTAGCCAATGCATCTAGAATCGCTCTTGTATAGCTTGTCTTGTCCGTACTTGACTGCCACCCTAAAACAGTGATTGCTCCATCTGCAATGCTTATGCTTTTATCAGGTATCATTAAATCAATATCAAATTCCATCTTATAGCCAAGTCCATAGCACACAGGACATGCACCAAACGGATTATTAAACGAAAAGCTTCTCGGTTCAATTTCATCAATACTTATACCGCAATCTGGGCAGGAAAAACTTTGACTAAAGTTAATTGGTTCTCCATCTACTATATCAATAATCAAAAGACCTTCCGCAAGCTCTAAAACAGTTTCAATAGAGTCTGTAAGTCTCTTTTCAATTCCTTCTTTTACAACAAGTCGGTCAACAATGATTTCTATGTTATGTTTTTTATTTTTGTCTAGCTTTATCTCTTCTGTTAATTCATATAGATTCCCATCCACTCTTACACGCACATATCCACTTTTTTTCGCTTGCTCAAATAGCTTAGTATGTTCTCCTTTTCTTCCTCTTACAACGGGAGCAAGAAGCTGTATCTTTGTTCTTTCTGGCAAAAGCATAATCTGGTCTACCATTTGGTCGACCGTCTGCTTTTTTATCTCTTTTCCACATTCTGGACAATGTGGTATTCCAATGCGTGCATATAACAATCGAAAATAATCATAGATTTCGGTTACTGTTCCAACGGTTGAACGCGGATTTCGATTTGTAGATTTTTGGTCAATGGATATTGCTGGACTTAATCCTTCAATGCTCTCTACATTTGGTTTCTCCATCTGCCCTAAAAATTGTCTTGCATAGGATGATAAAGATTCCATGTAGCGTCTTTGTCCTTCTGCATATATGGTATCAAAAGCAAGGGAGGATTTTCCAGATCCACTTAGCCCGGTTAATACAACAAATTCATTACGAGGAATATCTAGTTCAATATTTTTTAAATTATGTTCATTTGCTCCTCTTATTTTTATATATTGTCTGTTATTCTTTGCCATTTTACACCTCTTAAGTTAAGTTGCAGTCGCTTGATTTCATAGATAAGTTATATTATATCACTTTTTATAACAATTGCAAACATTTGTTCTATTTATTCCAATTTATACTATAATTCACAAAAAAAGCCGGTTTTAACCAGCTTTTTCTTGCATTTATTACTTATTCAGATTGTAACACATTAACACTAACCTGACATTTCTTTTTTTTACTTACATAATAGATTAAGGTTAGTACACTACTTATTATTCCTATACCTAATGCCATTAGCTTTATTACAGACTCAACTATTTTAAACGTATAAATAAAATCAGTATATACTCCATTCACTCCCATAAGCCGAAGTTTGAGCATTTCTTTTCTGCTATTTATCGTATTTACATAGATTAAAATATCACTTTCTTTTGCTTTTTTTGCTATTTCTTTCGTTATATATTTTTGGGGAATCGTTATTACATTTATTTGTTTATCCACACAAAACTGTATAACTTGGTCAATTTGATTGTCTTTAAATACATCCACCATACGATATAAGGTAAATATATAATTCTCAAATTGAAAGTTCTGATTCACTAATTCATAGTTTTCATAATTATATACCTGAATAATGAACCGTTTTGTAAAGTCTGTAAATCCTAATTCGTTTGAGGTATCTTTTATAATCTCTAACATATCCATCATTTCATTTTTATACGACTTAATATCGGTTATGAAATAGACGTCTGGATGTTCCATTGCAAATAATATAATTGTTTTTATATCTACCGGCGTATACTTCTCGTATATTTTAGAGGATAAAAAGGTATCAGAATCAGGAATATTTTCATCTGAAAAATTATCTCCTAAATCATTACTCCATTTATGTCTTGCTACAAGTTGTTTATCACTAGTTAATACAAGATCAACTTCCATCAATCGATTACCCATGGAATAGGAGTATTCCATAGCTTCTTTTGAATTGGTGTACTTTTTATTATCTATCCCACCAAGTGCATGAGCAATATAATGATACTTTTTATAGTATGGCTGAGTATTCCAATAGAAATAGAGGATAAATGATGCCATTCCAATCAAAAGCAACGTCCCCAGTAGGTATTTTATCTTTTTTTTCATTTGGGCTATTTTCCTTTGACTATTTTCTGTCAACAATATAGCCACCTTATGTGTAATCTATGTGTAATTTAGGTACAAGTTTGTTTCACCTACTTTTCACTTGGAATCCGAAACCAAAACTCAACTCCATTTTCTAAATTTCTAACCCCAGCCTCTCCTTCATGAAGTGTTATGTTTGCTTTTACAATAGCAAGTCCTACTCCAAAGTTATTGCTGCCTCTTGCTCTTGCTTTATCTGTTTTATAGAAAACCTTCCATATCTTATTCATTTCATCTTCTTCTATACAGTTTCCCGAATTAAATATGGTAAATAAGAATCCATCCTTTTCATTTTTGAGTGTTATCTTGATTATTCCACCGTCATTTGTGTGGCGAATTGCATTCTCAAAATAATTAAAGGCTGCTCTCTCTATCAAATGATAATCTCCATATATTTCAAAATCTTCTTTTTTTTCAATTATTAACTGTATATGCCTTACTTTTATTTGTTCTGCAAAACACATTTGAATACCATCTATTAGCTGCTGTACCTGAAAGTGTGTTTTTTCAATCTGCCAGCTTACTCTTTCCATCACAGACAACTCAAGCATTTGTTTTACTAGATAATCCATTTTATTGCACTCCAATATGATAACATCACAATATCGATTCATTTTTTCTGGCGTATCTGCAACTGCATACTTTAGTCCTTCTGTATATCCTTTTATGGCTGATATCGGTGTCTTTAATTCATGAGACATATTGCGAACCAGAGCTTTTCTATCGTCAATATCATTTTTTAACCCCTCAATGCTGAAGCTTAACTTTTCTGATATTTCATTGATTGCACCTGCTAGCGTACCTAATTCATTTTGATACTTAATATTAAGCTTTTTACTAAAATTAAGCTTAGCTATTTCCTTCGCATGTTGACTAATCTCTAGAATCGGCTTCGTAATGCTTTTTGATAAATAATATATAAAGATAGATCCAAGAACAACTAATATTAAGGCTGTGACCTCTACCAAACGATTTGCAGTACTTATATTTTCATAAACACTTTGAATTGATCTTGTAAGTATAATATAGTAGTTACCATCATTATTTTTTAGCTTCGTTACGCAAACCAATCTAACGATATTATTTTCATCCTTACTAATCTTCGAAAAATAGACACCGTTATCTTCTATGGCATCGTTTCCTTCTGCAATTGCTTTTACAGCCCATTCGGATAACCTGCCACTTTTATTTTTTTCAGGTTTGGAAGTATATAATAGATTCGAATCTTCATCAGCGATTCGTACCCATATTCCCCATATCCCATCTATCATTTCAATCGAATCTTGTAGGGAATCAGGATTCTCAGAATAAACCTTTTCAATTTCAGCACTTGTATTTCTCATTCGTTTTTTTGCCTGCAGCATATAATATTCTTTAAATAGAGATATGTTAATGATTACATTTCCAGCCACCAGTATAATCATAAACACCATAAAAACTAAAAATAAACTTTTTCTAATTGATCTCAAAACAATACCCCTGCCCTCTCACGGTCCTAATATAGTCTCCACATAATCCTAATTTAGCCCTTAGCATTTTAACATGTGTATCTACTGTTCTTTCGCTCCCTTCATAATCATATCCCCATATGGTTGTTACAATCTGGTAGCGATTTAATACAATCCCTTTATTCTTTACCAAGTAAATCAACAGGTGATATTCCTTGTTGTTTAATCGCACAAATTTGTTTTCTACAAATACTTTTTGCCTTAACTGATCAATTTTGATACTTCCAACTTCCATCGGTTCGGTTTGCTCAATATTATTTCTTCGAAACTGAGTATTCACCCTTGCAAGTAAAACTTCATAACTAAAAGGCTTTGCAATATAATCATCTGCTCCAGCCAAAAGTCCTTCTATTTCATCTTTGCTCGTCCCCAATGCTGTGAGCATAATGATAGGTACATTGGAGTAATCTCTAATCTCAGTAAGGACCTTCCACCCATCTATCTTTGGCATTAAAACATCTAAGAGAATCAAATCAATATCCTCTGTTTCAAAGAATATCTCAAGCGCTTCCTCTCCGTCTTTTGCTGTTAATACTTGATACCCTTCTTTTTCCAATATATCTTGCAGTAAATCTCTTAAGACTTCTTCATCATCTGCGATTAAAATCTTCCCTTTTCCCATTTTTACCTCCACAAATCTATGCAAATTTCATTATACTATTTTTTCACATAATAATTCATTCTATAGTATTTCATAGAAATGTGTAATGAATGTGTAAAAAAATAATAAGCAAGGATAGAAATACTCGATTGCTATCCTTGCCTTTTGTCTTCTATTCTAAATTTAACAATACTTGCTTTAATTCCGCCATCTTATCGCGCAGTTCTGCTGCCGCTTCAAAGTTAAGTTCTGCTGCTGCCTGTTTCATTTGTTTTGTCAGTTTATTTACTAACTTTTCAAGTTCCTCTTTACTCATAGACTCAGGATCTTTTGACATTTGTAATTCTTGCTGTGCAACTGCTTTGGAAATACTAATTAATTCTCTAACTGCCTTTTGAATTGTCTTTGGAGTAATTCCATGCTCTTTATTATAACGCTCTTGGATCTCTCTTCTTCGATTGGTTTCACTAATGGCAGTTTGCATAGAATCTGTTATCTTGTCTGCATACATAATAACTCGTCCTTCTGAATTTCTTGCTGCACGACCAACTGTTTGAATTAAAGATGTGGCAGAACGTAAAAATCCTTCTTTATCAGCATCAAGAATTGCTACTAATGTAATTTCTGGTATATCAAGTCCCTCTCGAAGCAGATTAATTCCAACCAAAACATCAAATACATCAAGACGCATATCTCTTATAATTTCAGAACGCTCCAATGTATCGATATCCGAATGAAGATATTTTACTCGAATTCCAACCTCTCTCATGTAGTCGGTTAAATCCTCTGCCATCCTTTTGGTTAAAGTGGTAATCAAAATTTTATGCTTATTCTTTATCTCTTTGTTTACTTCTCCAATTAAATCGTCAATTTGTCCTTCGATTGGTCTTACCTCAATAGAAGGATCTAATAATCCAGTTGGTCGAATAATTTGTTCCGTTCTAAAAAGCTCATGCTCTTCTTCATAAACAGACGGAGTTGCTGATACAAATAACATCTGATTAATTTTACTTTCAAATTCCGCAAAGTTCAAAGGGCGATTGTCTTTCGCAGAAGGTAGTCGAAAACCAAAATCAACTAATGTCGTCTTTCTTGATTGGTCACCTGCATACATTCCCCTTATCTGAGGTATTGTAATATGTGACTCATCTACAATAATTAAAAAATCATCTGGGAAATAATCAATTAATGTATGAGGAGGCTGTCCAGGCAAAAGGCCAGACATTTGTCTGGAATAATTCTCGATTCCAGAACAAAACCCTGTCTCTCGAAGCATCTCAATATCAAAATTCGTTCGTTCAGAAATACGTTGTGCCTCTAGTAGCTTGTCTTGGCTTTTAAAAAATTTTACTCTCTCCTCTAGTTCTTGTTCTATTTCTATCGTTGCCTTTTTTATCTTTTCTTGGGGTACTACGTAGTGAGATGCTGGAAAAATACCAATATGCTCTAAGGTTCCCTTAATTTCTCCTGTTAATACATCAACTTGTGTTATGCGATCAATTTCATCTCCAAAAAATTCAATTCTGACTGCCAAGTCACTGTAATCGGCTGGAATTACTTCTAGCACATCACCTCTAACTCGAAAGGTACCACGGGAAAAGTCCATGTCATTTCTTGTGTATTGTATATCAATTAGTCTTCTAATTACTTCATCTCTATCTTTATTCATTCCTGGTCTAAGAGAAATCATCATCTTCTCATAATCCACTGGCGAACCAAGACCGTAGATACAGGATACGCTCGCTATAATAATGACGTCTTTTCGCTCAATTAAAGACGCCGTTGCAGATAGTCTTAATTTATCAATTTCATCATTCACAGAAGAATCCTTTGCGATATAAGTATCTGTGGAAGGCACATAAGCTTCTGGCTGATAATAGTCGTAATAAGAAACAAAATATTCCACTGCATTTTCAGGGAAAAACTCTTTAAATTCTCCATATAATTGTCCCGCCAACGTCTTATTATGCGCTATAATTAATGTAGGTTTATTCAGTTGCTGAATAATATTAGCCATGGTAAACGTTTTTCCTGAACCTGTTACTCCAAGTAATGTCTGAAATTGATTTCCTTCCTTAAATCCCTTCACTAACGCATCAATTGCTTGGGGTTGATCTCCTGTTGGTTGATATTCTGATACCAGCTTAAATAACTCCATATCTTTAGACACCTCCGTATCATTTCTTACAATGTATTATTATAATAGATTAACCGTATCTTAAATTATCCAATCATTATTTCCATTAAATTAAATTATATCAAAAAATAGAAAGAAAGTACAGAACAAAATCGAATGTTTGTTCTGTACTTTGATTTAACATCTTATTCTTTTTGCTTTTTATCTATGAGGTAGACAAAAAAACCATACGAAGGTAGTTCAATCATACCATCAATACTAATTTCTTGTTGACACATACAATCTATTACTTTGATTTCTTTCATCTCATCAGGTGAAACTAACGTATTAGATTTATTCTCATTGTTAATAGCTACGTAAAGTATTTCCTTCTGCGTTTCTTTTTTATAAAATAAAGTTTTTTGGTTGTTACCTTCTTTTAACCATCGAATCTGATCGGTTCGAAAGCTTTCATGCAATTTTCTTAAATGTATCAATTGCTTCACAAATTTTTGAAACTCTAAATCTTGATTATTCGTATTCCATATCATACATTGTCGATTACTATGCTCATCTCCATTCATACCAATTTCACTACCATAATACAAACATGGAGAACCTGGATACGTAAACAAAAGAATATATGCTAATTTTGCAAGTTTCGTATTACCATCTACAACATTTAAAAAACGTCTTGTGTCATGACTTTCTAAAAGATTGAATAAATTCCTTGTTACATGTCTTGGATAATCCGTTAAAAGCTTACCTATGGCGAACTGAAAATCTTGTGTATTATATTGCGTTCCCTGTTTGCTGTTTCTTTTAAAAAAGTTACATACAGGTAATTGAAATCCATAATTCATAACTGCATCAAACTGGTCACCTTGGAGCCAAGGATAAGAATTATCCCAGTTTTCTCCTAAAATGTATACCTCTGGCTTAATAGATTTGACTGCTTTTCTAAAATCTCTCCAAAAATCATGCGATACTTCATTCGAAACATCTAATCTCCATCCATCAATATCGTAATTTTCTATCCAGTAACATCCAACTTTAATGAGATATTCTCTTACCAACGGATTCGATGTATTCCATTTTGGCATAGACTGTGAAAATGCAAAGGTTCTATAATTTAAATGTTCTCTTGGTGCATCCTTAGGTATTCCATTTTCTACAATTCCATAGACCAGTGGTTTCTCTTCATCTATAATATAAAAGCAGTCATAATATTTTGATTCTTTTCCATGTTTTAAAACGTCTTGCCAAAAGGGATGTAAAAAGCCACAATGATTAAAGACCGCATCTAGCATTACTTTTATCCCTCGTTTATGCGCCTCTTTCACCAATTCGCCAAGCGTATCATTGTCACCAAAATCAGAATCAACCTTTAAATAGTCTGCAGTGTCGTATTTGTGAGAGCTTGGCGACTCGAAAATGGGATTTAAATAGATTCCGTTAAATCCCATTTCTTTGATGTAATCTAACTTTTCTATAATTCCTTTTAAATTACCACCAAATTTTTTACCCGCTCCATCCATTGGATCACTTCCCCAAGGAAGAACCTTTCTATCATCATTTGGAGATCCATTACAAAATCGGTCAGGAAAGATCTGATACCAGATTGTATTTTCTACCCAAGTAGGAGGCTGATATAAATCCTCCTCGTTTATATATGGGTAGTTAAAGTAATTAAATAAATCATACAACACTGCCTCATTCTCTGTATAGAGAATTCTGTCGCGACACCCAATGATATATTTATCATTTTCGTCTTCTACAACGAAACAATATTTTATTCTTTTCCACTCAATATCATCTATTTCAGCAAACCAACAATCATAATCTCTAGTTTGCTGTTCTTTTTTCATTCTGATGCGAAACACAGAATTTTTATCAAGATCATAGACCATGGATCCATCATCTCTTGGTATCCAGTTAAATGGATCAATGGCTAATAACTCTACTTTCTTAACATCATTTCGTGCTGTTTTTAACCTGATATGTAACGTATTACTGTCATACGCATAAGACATTACACTTTTGGGTTCATGTACAATAGCTGAAAAATCCATTTCTTCCTCCTACTCGCTCGCAACCAAGTCGTCAAAATCTTTTTGTGCCTTTATGGCTCCTTCTTCTGGAGTTATATCCCCATCGAATACTGCATTTAAAACACTTTGCATAATCGTCCAATAATATGACATTCTCTTTACGGATGGCATAGGAACGGAATTTTTAAATGCTTCCACATATACGCTTAATTGTTCATCTTCGTTTAGTCCTTTTACATTAGTTATATCTTTTCTTGCTGTAATTGCATAGGCTTTTTCATAAAGGATAGAAGCTGCTTCCTCAGATACTAAATAATTAGCAAATAACTGCGCTGCCTTTGGATATTTCGTATAAGCAGAAACATGTGCATTTTGTACTGCACCAAATGTTTTCATCGTCTTTCCATCAAGCGTTGGAAGTGGCGTTACGCCAAAGTCAATATTTTCATCCTTTAGTGATTTTATTAACCATGGTCCAATCGGATAATATGCAGTTTTTCCATCCCTAAAATTCTGCTCCAAAAGTGACATGGTCTCCATTTTTAAATCTTCTGCAGCAATTGGTATCGTTTCTTTTAATGCTGCAATCCTCTCAAGTCCCTTTTCAAACTCGACTGTGTCAAATCCTGGATTATCTTGATCTCTTCCATCTTCACCAAAAAGCATAAAACCATCCAGACTTAAAAATTGATATGCAGGATATCCGTCTGTTGGTACTGTTAGATACCAAAACTTATTTGCTGCCACATCATTATACTCTTTTGCCTCTTGTATAATTTGTTCCATTGTACTTGCTGGCTCACCAGTTACTAAACTCTTATTATAAAGTAATGCATATGTTTCGATAGAAACAGGAACCCCATAAAGCTTACCGTCATTTTCAACTGTTCCAACTGCTACTTCACTTACTTCTTCCCTTACTTGTTTGGCAATGTTCTCATCCAACGATAATAAAATGCCTGCATCTAACGCAATCATAAATCCATCATGTGCAGCCATAAATACATCTGCTCCATTTCCTGATGGTCCATCTAGCATCATCTTATTAATAGTATCTAAGCCATTTTCCTGCACCTCTACTTGAATGCCATACTCTTTCTCAAATGCTTGTGCTACTGCCTTTCCATATTCCAGCGCTCCACTTGCAGTCCAATAAGTCAAAGTAGCTCCCTCTTCTACCTGGGCTTGCTCTGGTGCATCAATTTCTGCGCTGTTAGAATCTGTCGGTATGTCTCTCTTATTGCATCCACTTAATACTCCCATTAGCAATGATGATATCAATAATAAACTACAAACTTTCTTTAATTTCATAATTCCTTTCCCTCCTTAACCTTTATCTGCACCTGCTGCCACACCCTGCACCAGATACTTTTGAAATAAAATAAATACAATAGAAATTGGTAATGCAACCAAAACGGCTCCCGCCGCGAATATAGTAAAATTAATACTCTCCTGTCCATTGATTAGTGCAAATAGTCCTACTGCCAAGGTTTTACTTTTATCTTTAGAAAGTAAAATATTGGGCAAAATATAGTCCATCCAGGGTAATATAAATTGAGATACTGCACAGTAAGTAATAATTGGTTTAGATACTGGAAGTATTACTTTATAAAACGTTTGAAGCTTTGTACACCCATCCATATAGGCGGCTTCATCGATGGATGATGGTATACCATCCAAATATCCTTTTACTAACCATGTATTATACGGAATGGCTCCCACTGAATATACAATCACCAATGAGATTGGATTCCCCACCAGACCTAGATTTAAAAATAATGTGTAAATCGCTGTCATTGATAAAAAAGTTGGAAACATAGATAAAATCATTACAGTTAAAAGACCAATTTTCCTTCCTTTAAATTGAAATCTAGACATAACCCAAGCAGTAAGCATGATTAAGAAAACTGAAATAATCGTACTAAGAGCTGCAATTTGTAGCGTATTAAAAAACCAATGCTTATAATTTGTTTCCTGAAATAATCTTTTGAAATTACTTAGGGTTAATTCATTGAACCTTCCCATACCATTTCCCTTTTGAAAAGCAGATAACAACACCCACATAATAGGAGTAAGTACAACAAAAGACATGAAAATAAGTTCTACATGAATTAGACAAGCTGTTATTTTTTTCTTCATACTCCCTCCTATAATTCTTGAAATGATGTCGTACGTCTAAAGTTCCAAAAAGAAACTAACCCTATCAGGAAGAATAAAAGTACGCTCATCACTGCTGCAATATCATACATTTGTTGATTCAAAGTCAGTTTATAAATCCAAGAGATTAAAATATCTGTGTCTCCTGCAAATTGCATGTTTGAATTCGTTGGTCCACCCTGAGTAAGAAAGTAAATCATTCCAAATCCATTAAAGTTTGCTGCCATGCTCATGATAAGATTTGGTGCTGTTGCTTTCATAACAAGAGGAAATGTTATTTTCTGAAACTCTTGCCATTTTCCCGCTCCATCAAGAGCCGCCGCCTCATAAAGACTTCTTTCTATATTTGATAAAACCCCAAGCATCATAACCATGAACATTGGAAATCCCAACCAAATCCCAACTACAATCACAGTTGCCTTAGCTACTAAGGCATTGGATAAAAAGGGAATGTTTGAAGAGATTACTCCAAGCTCTAACAAAACCTGATTAATTGGACTAAACTGACCGTTTAAGAGATTACGAAATACTGGCAACGTAACCATCTGTGGAACTGCCCAAGGCAAAATAAAAATAGTACGAAAAATTTTCTTGCGTTTAACCGATGAATGATTTAGTATCATCGCCTGAAACATGCCTAAGAAATAGGTTGCAAATGTCGTCACCAATGTCCAAACAACCGTCCAAAGTAAAACCTTCATAAAAGTATGGGACCAAATTGGAATGGTAAACAACTTCTTGAAATTTAAAAATCCTACCCAACTAAGTAGATTTCCAGGTGGTAAATGATCTCTATTGTAATTTAAAAATGAAGTCAAGAAAGTAAATAAAATAGGCATGCATACTACAAACAAAAAAGCAATTCCTATCGGTGTTACGATAAAGTAAGGAAAATATCTCTGATATAATTTTTTTAAACTCGTTTGTTCCCTTTTATATGTAGTATTGTCTGACTTTACTTTACTTCTAGAAGCATCCTTTATATTCCAATAATATACGAGTAAAAGCATAAGCAAAATCATAATGGAGATTACTCCATTTATCAGTAGCATTGTAGAATGATCTCCACTCGTTCCCCCTGTTTTCTCCCCAAGCGTAATAACTCCCCAAACTCCTTTTATAAAAAAACCAGCATGCAGTCGAATCGAAAAATCAGGAATGTAACCACAAAGCCATTCAATCCAATAACCACTTAATAGTTCTGTTAAAATCATAGTTAGTTGTACTGCAAAGAATAGTAACCCTTTTAACCTCTGCTTGCAAATAAAGAACTGTCCGCTACCCCATACAAATACTGAGAATAGTACTGTTTTTTTACTCTTCATTTTTACTTCTCCTTTAATAATAATATGATGCTGTACACCTCCTTTACTTAAGCGGTTAACTTAATGTAAATTATAGTACTCTAATCTTTTAATGTCAATATGTTTTGTGCTATTTATCCATTTTTATTAGATATTAACAGTTTTATTTTGTGCTATTTTTACTTATTTCACTTAACATTTTATCTTTCAGTTATTTTTCTTATTTGCATCTCTTTCTTTTTCTGACTTTACACCCCTTTTTTATTTTTGTTTCAGTACTTAACAGTTTGAAGCAAAAAAGAAAAGGAAATCATAATTTTGTTAAAAATCACGATTTCCTTTTCTTTGAATATCTTTCGGACCAATATAGGATACACGTTCCACTTCTTCTGCAATATTAATTTGTAAAAGTTCTAACATGATTTCTACTGCACGCTTAGCCTTTTCTCGATTACTCACTACAATTCTTTTTGTATCAGGAAGAAGCATAACGTCTGATTCAGCACCAACCACGACTGCAATATTTCTATTATCAACATAATTTTCAACTTGCATACCAAGAATTTCCCCAATCACCAATCCTTTTTGGTCATGATGTTTTTGTAAAAATTCAATTAGGTTTGCTTCATAATAATTAATAAAAATATGTTCTGGCGAACAGTATTTTAAAATGCACTCATATATTTTTTTATTCGAATAATCCTCTAATACTACATAGAAATTCTCTTCAAGCAATTCTCTTGCCCGTTCCATAACACGTTCATAATCTGTTACAATCTTGCAAAAGATTGGATCTTCTACATATCCATCAATAAAAATAGCAGGTACATAGAATTGATTCGCGATTGATTTAAAATTTTCTTCATCCATATCTAGAATAAAAACTGCATCTAAAGATCTTTTTTGACCTACTGCTACGTCTTTTTCCATTTCTTTTGTAGGCATAAGTAATATATCATATCCCATAGGATAGAGTGCCCTTTGAATCTCTCTGGCCAAGTCATAGTACTGGTATATTTTACTTTTCTTATTTTTTGTTTCCATATTAATTATGATTCCCACTAATAAGCTTCGTTGGCTGGCAAGTGAACGAGCATTCATATTTGGTACATATTTTAATCTATGAGCCGTTTCAAATATTTTCATTCTTGTCTCATGGCTAATCTTTTCTTTGTTGGAATAGTTTAAGACATAAGACACTGTAGCTGTAGAAACACCTGCTTCTCTTGCTATATCCTTCATGGTTACTCTATTTTTTGACATTTATCCACCGCCTTTTTATAATTCTACCAGCTACATCTTTCTGCTATTATAATGTACGTGTTTGCGAAAAGCAATGCATTGCTTTGTTTTTCCTACTATCGAAGATTTGCAAAAACAGATGCACCAATCGTCGTACATAATCCCGATACAACAATTGCAAGACTACTCATTGCACCTTCAATTTCTCCCATTTCCATAGCCTTTGCCGTCCCAACCGCATGAGCAGAGCTTCCAATGGCTACACCTTTTGCAATAGCCGTTTTAATTTTAAATAATTTACAAATAGATTCTGCCATTACATTTCCAAGTACACCTGTAATGATAATTACAGCAACTGTAATATTTACAATTCCTCCAAGTTCTTCTGATATTCCCATACCAATTGCTGTTGTAATAGACTTTGGCAATAAGGTAACATATTCCTCATGTGACAATTGAAATATCATAGACAAAATAAAAACACTACCAAGACTTGTTAAAACACCAGCAATAATTCCCGCAAATACGGCAAGAAAATTCTGCTTTAATAGTTCTAATTGCTGGTATAACGGAATTGCTAGACATACTGTTGCGGGCGTTAACAAATAACTTAAATATTTTGCACTTTCATTATAGCTATCATAGTCTATATGAAAAATAAGAATAAATATCATAACAAAGGCAATCGATATTAATAGGGGATTGAGTAGCGCATTCTTATATTTACTTTTTAAGAAAAGGCCGATTTCATATCCTAAAATACTAATCACAACACCAACCGTTGAGGAATTCAAAATCAAATTATTCATTTGGCTTTCTCCTTTTTATCATGTAGTCAGTCACCTTACCTGATACAATCATAACTAATATGGTTGTGATTATAGTAATAACACAAACTGGAAGCAACATATTTTTCAACTGCTTCCACGATAGTAAGAGACCTACCCCCGCTGGAATAAACATTAAAGGCATAATATCGATTAAAAATACTCCTGTATCTTTTACACGCTCTACCTTTATTAGGCCTGTCTTTAATAATGTTAACATCAAAACTAATCCGTAAATGCTTGAGGGTATAGGTAATTCTATAAAATATTTAAAAAGCTCACCTATACATGTCACGGCTAATATAATACCAAACTGCCGTAAATACTTCATTTGTAAAACCTTCTTTCTCATAGGGCTAACTAGTCATTCATATATTTTTAATCTTTCCTTGAAAATTATAAAATAGTAAATCCATATTTGCAATCCTATTTCCTTTTTTCGTCATTTATAATGCAAAACAGCGGTTAGCCTGTAACTAACCGCTGTATCTAACCGCTGTAGTTATTTTATAATTTTATTGTTTTATAATTGAGAATTCATCATATACTTCCCACGTATCTGTATTGTATGTTGTAATTTTAAAACTTGTTGGTGTTACATCTACTCTAGATGCCTGAGGATGACCTGTTACTTCTGTCTTAACTGCATTTGGATTACCGATTGACTCATGGAATAGATTACCACTACTAGAGCCTAGTGTAAAGTACACAATTCCATCTGGATTCGTTACTGAATTATCTACTTTTTGAGAAACTGAAGTGCCTTTCATTACATGTGTTCTTGAAAATAACTGGTCATGACCATTAAGTACTACATCTACTCCAGCCTCTTCTAAAAATGGAATCATCTCTTGTACCGCAGTCGCATCATTTTGATTTTTAGCTACTGCACTAAACGGCGGAAAATGAAATACAGCTATCTTCCATGTTGCATCTGGGTATTTTGCAGAAGCTTCTTCTATAAACTTTTTATGATAATCGTCATAATCACTTCCATTATTTGCATTAATCATAAGAAATAATACACCATTATATGTGAAGTAATAATTGTCATTGGTAACATCTGCCTCAGGTTTAATTTTATTAAAATTTGGCAGATTAAAATGTTCTTTAAAATAGCTTCCGCCTACATCGTGATTACCTATAGTAGGCGCAAATGCCAATGAATAAAGCCCAACATGATTTAATAGGGATGCATAATCTTCATTTTTATCATTAATACCAACCTGATCACCAGTGCTTAACAAAAAAGCAACATCTTGAATCTGCTCGTTAATCTTGTTAATTGTATTGTCAAAGATACTCATTTGGTCAAGGCTTTCATCATCTGTACCAATTCCCATTTCAGGATCTCCAACTGCTGCAAAACTAAACGTTGTATCAAAGGAAGATGTCTTATATGTATAAATTGGTGACCATCCTTCATTATTCCCTACTACATAATAGTATGTTGTATTTGGTTTCAGTTTAGCCACAGTTGCCTTATTTACATAATAGCCTTTTTCGGTCTTTGATTCTTTTGTCTTTGCAGTCGTTGCATTAGAAGTATAGAATGTATTCATTTCCATGGTAGAAGCTTCTTGCATGAGTACCATACCCTCACTAGCGCTTTTTGAATACCATACAAAATTACGCTCTGATTCTGTTTTCCCAATTTGTACTGAAAGATATTTTAATCCTGTAGTCTCAATTAATTCATTCGCAACATTAGGTACTGTAATAATTTCTCCCGATCCAACAGCTAAAGTCGGGGCTGTATTGTCATTTGGAGCCTGCACCTGCGTTTGTTGTGTTGGCTCTTGTGTTGGCTCTTGTGTTACTTCTTCTGTTTGATTGGTATTTTCGACTTGGTTAGTCTCTTTTGTTACTTGCTCCACAGATTGTTCATTTGTATTCGCATCGTCTGTCTTTTGTGAACACCCCGTTAATACTATTAGCAAAAGACAACACAATATTGTTGTTATTTTTCTTTTCTTCATAATACTTAATCTCCTATTTCAATTATTAACAGATATCTTGTACCAATTTAGTTGACACTTTTGGTATCAATTTCTATTACTATATAATATCACAAAACCTTCCACTATATGCTTAAGATATTATTAAGAAATTTAATTGACTCATATATAGAAGTTGTTTCTTGGTATACAGCTTGCTAAACTGCATAACATGATTTCTTAGTATCTGTAAAGTCTGCTCTAGATTCCTTTCTTTGTCATACTCCTTTAACAACAAATAAATTGGCGCATAAAAATGTAGTGTCATAATGTGAGCATCGTAAGAGTGAAATACTTCTTTTTCTATCAATTTATTAAAAATCTCTGACTGAAATTGTATTGGCATATCAAAAAAGTACTTTTTAAATGTGTTTCTCGCCCGTTCATTTCTATATTGTTCCATGGTTAATAACTTTCGAAATTTACATGCAAAATCATCCGTTATAAAAAACGTAAACATCCCGCTTGCTAGCTCATATAAATGTTCAATTGTAACATTCATATAAAACTCTACCATATCATCTGAATTACCACTTGGCATCTGAATCGCCATTGCTGCATTATCATATCTTGTACCCATCATAGCTATGATAGCATTTAATATTTCTTCTTTTCCCGTAAAATGATTGTAGATAGATGCCCCCTTTATTCCAACAGCTGCTGCAATATCTCGCATAGATACGCCTTCATATCCTTTTTGTGAAAACAGCGTAAGGCTTTCTATAATTATTCTTTCCTTGGTATTTGATTCTATTTCCATGGGCGCTCCTTTTCTAACCAACCTTTTTCTTGCCAATAGTTTTTATCTGTAGCATTCCACTCATTTCCTTTTTGTGTTAAACGAAATAACAAGAATAAGAATTTTAAACGCAGACTCGGCTCTTTCTTTTTTTGAACTTTTTTTGCTATATGGTCAGTAATCTTTTCTATTTTATTTTTTTTCTTCCTTGATACTTCATCCCACGAAGAAGCTCCCACGGTAATTGGAATCTGATAACACTTGGATAATCCCATCCAAAAAAACTGCTCTTTTATCGTTCTTGTAACCTTCTTAGCCCCTGCTCCAGCCGCAGTTGATATAGCAATACCGTTCTTATGAAACATACTTGCATTTGGCCTATGTGTCAACCACATAAAACCAAAATGGTCAAATACCGTTTTAAGTTGTCCCGTCATTGAAAAGCAATACGTTGGCGAATCAATAAGTATAACCTCTGACTTCTCCATTGCCTGTACAATCTTATTTACTTTTTCATAATGAGGACAATATTGCTCACCTTTTTTAATACATTGAAAGCACCCATTACAAGGATGTGGCATATCCTTTGGTAAATAAAACTCATGAACCACTGTTTCTTGGGTAATAATTTTATTCTTAAGAAGCTCTGTGATATGATATGTACTACCTTTATGCATCTGTCCATGGATGATTGTGATTTCCATATGGTTACCTCACTTTAAAAAATGATAGATACTAACACTTGTTAGTATCTACTCTAAAAGAGAATACACCCTCTGTCAAGATAAACTTTATTCTGTAATAAGAAACTCTACCTCCATTTGTACTGCTTCATAAGAATCATCTGGTTGCTGTACTTGAATCTCTTTTATGAATTGATAATTACCAACAGGTAGTGTTCCATATAACCACTGCCAATCTACTTCCATTGTGACAGAATCATTCGCTTTTATGGTATAACCTATATCATGAAAGCCCCAATCTTGTATTATATAGGGTACATCCACCCATTTATCGTCTCTTTTTACCTTTAATGTGTATTGTTCCCCATATGTAATAACTTGATCCGAATTATTTTGTATTGTAAATATTCCACCAGTCGCACGGATTTTTGTCACATCTAAATTCCATTCTTTGATAGATTCACCTGAATTTGTTGGTATACTGTTAAAATAGTCTGCAAATAACGATATCAACATATCATCTTCTATGTAATTAAGATTTTCAATACTTCCATCTTCCGAAAACAAATAGCCATAATATTGATATCCATCAACTACAAACTCCACTTTATTCCCTACATAGATGTCACCAATCATGTTATTATCAGAAAATGAATCAAACAACTCTTTTCCCTCTAAGGTATAAGGCTCCTTCCATAAGGTCTGCTCATAGACGTTGTATACATACATATCTGTTTCACTGATTGGATGGAGATAAACGTGACTTGCGTCTTTTAAAACACTTACTTCACAATAGCGATCGCCTTGTGTCATATTACATCCAATTGACTCTAAATCGACTGCTCCTATTATTTTTCCCATTGGAATTGAATATACAAACAAACCGAAGTAGCCATGAAAGATTATGTAATCTTCATTTGCAAAGTCTAGAACAACACCATCTGCCCCTAAGTTCATTCCCTTTTCAATGGATGGGGGTGTTATATCGATTGAATCTTTTTTGTTAACAATCTTACTGTCTTTGGTAACTTCTTTTGTATCTTCGCTTTGAACGACTTCTTTTCGTCCCACACTATTACGAGTTTTCTTAATTGGATTTGTTAATAGTCCTATGGTTAAGCAAATTAATAATACTATTGCTATAAGTCCTATCCATATGGTAGGCTTCTTATCGTTCATAATATTTTTAATTCTTTCCTTCGTGTTTCCATCTCCAAAAGAAATAGGGGCTCCTGTTACCCTCTTTCCTCCAATCGATACATTTAGAAGAGCTTTCGCATACTCTTTTCTTTTTGGCCTATCAAATTGTAACATTACCATTTCGTCACAAGACATCTCCATGTCACGTTCCATACATAAGAATGCAATCCATGCAAACGGATTAAACCAATGTAATGATAAAATCAAAAATGAAAGTAATTTTATCAAGTGATCTCCTCTTTTTACATGGTTTTTTTCATGAGAAATAATATAGGGCATCTCTTCCTTTTGAATTGTTGTGCCTAGATAAATACGAGCATTAAGAATACCAAATACAAAAGAAGTATTAATGTGGTCGGAAAGATATATATTATCCATAAGTCTAATACTATATTGTAATTTATTGTTTAGTTTTACATAATAGATTAAATTTATAAGAAGAAAAACACATACTCCAATCAACCAGGCCCATTGCAAACTAGTAGACCATTTCCACACCATACTCCCTTGATTTAGAGCTATATTACTTGTGGTATTTGGCGCGTTCACCTTAGTACTTACAATATTAATTGCAGGTGTAATAAGCTGATATATACTATTGTCTTGAATAGATGCACTCTCGTTCGGTAATAAACTAAAAATGCTTTCTATGGTAACAGGCAATATCATTCGGATAAAGGGGATGAACCACATATAGTAGCTATACTTTTTGGGAGCATGTAATAATTTAAGAACCACTCTTGCAACTAGTACAAAGCAGACCACAAAACTAGCTTGATAACTCATAGTTAAAAAACACATAAATAGAGATTCCATCATTTTCTCCTTTTCATTTACTTTTTGTCCGTTATCCATGATTATTTTTATTTTTCAATTATTTTCTTAATTTGTTCGATTTCTCTGTAACTTAATTTCTGTCTTGAAGTAAATGCTGTAAGAAAACTTGGTAGTGAACCATCAAATGAATTCTTAATATATCTTTCACTTTGTCTTGCATAAAATTCTTCTCTTGAAATAAGCGATGTCACAGTGCCATTTCTATTCTCAAATAGTTGCCGGGTATTAAGCTTCTTTAAAACAGTATAGGTAGTAGTTCTTTTCCATCCTAACTCTTTTTCACAGATTTTAGTTAGCTCTGATGTTGTAATCGGCTCCATTTTCCAAATAATATCCGCAAATCTACTTTCAATTGATCCTAGTACATAATCATCCATTGTATATTCTCCATTAAGCAAATTTTGTCTATACACGATAGACATCTTTGGTTTAGTCTATCGCATATAGACATCATTTGTCAATAAGAATTTCTATGTATGGCAAAAAACTTGTTTATCTTAATTAATTTGTATGATAGAGAAGTTTAAGAACTTTCCTATATGCAAAAAAAGGACTTCCTTAACGGAAGTCCTTAAATACATTATCTTAAATTATTTGATAACTGTAGCAACACGACCTGAACCTACTGTACGTCCACCTTCGCGGATAGCGAATGTAAGACCTTGATCCATAGCGATTGGATGGATAAGTTCAATTGTCATTTCTACGTTATCACCAGGCATACACATTTCTACACCTTCTGGTAAGTTACAGATACCAGTTACGTCAGTTGTTCTGAAGTAGAACTGAGGTCTGTAGTTGTTGAAGAAAGGAGTATGACGTCCACCTTCATCTTTTGTTAAAACGTAAACCTGAGCTGTAAATTTTGTATGGCATGTGATTGAACCTGGTTTCGCAAGAACCTGTCCTCTTTCGATTTCATCTCTTTGAACACCACGAAGTAATGCACCAATGTTATCACCAGCTTGAGCTTCATCAAGAAGTTTTCTAAACATTTCGATACCAGTTACAACTACTTTACGAGTTTCTTCTTTGATACCAACGATTTCAACTTCTTCTGATACATGAAGGATACCGCTTTCTACTCTACCAGTAGCAACAGTTCCACGTCCTGTGATTGAGAAGATATCTTCGATTGGCATTAAGAATGCTTTATCAGTTGCTCTCTGTGGATCTGGAATCCATGAATCAACTGCTGCCATTAATTCCATAACTTTATCGCCCCACTCTGAATTTGGATCTTCAAGAGCTTTAAGAGCTGATCCTTGGATAACTGGAGTGTCATCGCCTGGGAATTCATACTCGCTTAATAGATCTCTGATTTCCATTTCTACTAATTCAAGTAATTCAGCATCGTCAACCATATCACATTTGTTCATGAATACTACGATGTAAGGAACACCAACCTGTCTTGAAAGAAGGATATGTTCTTTAGTCTGAGCCATAACACCATCAGTAGCTGCAACAACAAGGATAGCACCATCCATCTGAGCAGCACCAGTGATCATGTTCTTAACGTAGTCAGCATGTCCTGGACAATCAACGTGTGCATAATGTCTGTTTTCTGTTGAATATTCAACGTGAGAAGTAGAAATTGTAATACCTCTTTCTCTTTCTTCTGGAGCTTTATCGATATTAGCAAAATCAACTGCTGCGTTTCCTGAAACTCTTTCTGATAAAGTTTTTGTGATAGCTGCTGTTAAAGTTGTCTTACCATGGTCAACGTGACCAATTGTTCCGATGTTACAATGTACTTTACTTCTCTCGAATTTAGATTTAGCCATTTTTAAAATGTCCTCCTTATAAATATACGTGCCCTTTGGGCATTATTATTTAGTTTAATCTATCTACCAATAGGCTATCTTAAATTATATTTCAAATTTAAGATATTTTCAAGCCTATTTTTCTATTTTAATACAGATATTTCAATATATTACAAATCTAGAATTATTTAGCACGACTTGCAATAATCTTTTCTTGTACTGATTTTGGAACCTGCTCATATTTATCAAAGAACATTGAGTAGTTTCCACGTCCTTGAGTCTTAGAACGTAAGTCTGTTGAGTAACCAAACATTTCTGACAATGGAACGAAAGCTTTAACCATCTTTCCACCACCAATGTCTTCCATACCTTCAATACGACCACGGCGTGAGTTAATGTCACCAATAACATCACCCATGTACTCTTCTGGCATAGTTACTTCAACTCTCATGATTGGCTCAAGAAGTACTGCTCCACCCTTGTTCATTGCATCTTTAAATGCTAAAGAACCAGCGATATGGAATGCCATTTCACTTGAATCGACTTCATGGTATGAACCATCATAAACAGTAGCTTTAATACCAAGCACTGGGAATCCAGCCAAGATACCTGCTTTAGAAGCTTCTTCGATACCCTCTCCAACTGCTGGGATATATTCCTTAGGAATAGCACCACCAACAACTGCTGATTCGAACTTAAATACTTCTTCTGCGTTTGCATCCATAGGCTCAAAACGAACCTTACAATGTCCGTATTGTCCACGTCCACCTGACTGTTTTGCATACTTACTATCAACTTCAACTGTCTTAGTAAAGGTTTCTTTGTATGCAACCTGAGGTGCACCTACGTTAGCTTCTACCTTGAATTCACGAAGAAGTCTATCTACGATAATTTCAAGATGAAGTTCACCCATACCAGCGATGATTGTTTGACCAGTTTCAGGATTTGTTTTTGCACGGAAAGTAGGATCTTCTTCAGCAAGTTTTGTTAAGGCCTCGCCCATCTTTCCTTGACCAGCTTTTGTCTTAGGCTCAATTGCCAATTCGATAACTGGCTCTGGGAATTCCATAGACTCTAATATTACTGGATGTTGTTCATCACAAATCGTATCACCAGTTGTTGTAAATTTAAAACCTACAGCCGCTGCGATATCTCCTGAGTATACTTTATCTAATTCTTCTCTTTTGTTTGCGTGCATCTGTAAGATACGTCCTACACGCTCTTTCTTTCCTTTTGTAGCATTTAATACATAAGAACCTGAGTTCAATGTACCAGAATAAACTCTAAAGAATGCAAGCTTACCAACAAATGGATCAGCCATAATCTTAAATGCTAATGCTGAGAAAGGTTCTTCATCTGAAGAATGTCTAACAACTTCATTTCCATCTGCATCCACACCGTCAATAGCAGGGATATCAGTAGGAGCTGGCATAAACATAAGAACTGCATCAAGAAGCTTTTGGATACCTTTATTTTTGTAAGCAGAACCACAGCAAACTGGAATTGCTCTACATTCACAAGTACCTTTTCTTAACGCTCCTTTTAATTCCTCTTCAGAAGGTTCTTCTCCTTCTAAATACATCATCATTAAATCGTCATCTAATTCACAGATTTTTTCAATTAATTCTGCTCTATATAACTCAGCGTCATCTTGCATATCTTCAGGTATTGCAGTTACATCAATGTCATCGCCTTTGTCATCATTGTAGATGTAAGCCTTCATTTCAAACAAATCAATGATTCCTTTGAATTCATCTTCTTTACCGATAGGAATTTGAATTACAATTGCATTCTTACCTAATCTGTTTTTAATTTGTTCAACAACATTATAAAAATTTGCACCTAAAATGTCCATTTTATTAACAAATGCCATTCTTGGAACATTATAAGTGTCAGCCTGACGCCATACATTCTCTGATTGAGGTTCTACTCCACCTTTTGCACAGAAAACACCTACTGCACCGTCAAGTACACGAAGTGATCTCTCAACCTCAACTGTAAAGTCAACGTGTCCCGGTGTATCAATAATATTAATACGATGCTCTAAAGCTCCTGGCATAGCCTTTGCTTCTTTTTGCATAGTCCAGTGACATGTTGTAGCGGCTGAAGTAATAGTAATACCTCTTTCTTGTTCCTGCTCCATCCAGTCCATGGTTGCAGTACCTTCATGCGTATCACCAATCTTATAATTAACACCGGTATAGTAAAGTATACGCTCTGTTGTTGTAGTCTTTCCTGCATCAATATGAGCCATAATACCGATATTTCTGGTTCTGTCTAACGGATATTCTCTTCCAGCCAACGGATTTTCCTCCTTATTTTGTGAATAAATAGTAAACATGTAAAATTATTTCAAAATTTTACGTTTATGCAACAAACCGTCAAGCAATTGAATAAAATTCAATTTACTTGACGAATTTTGCATTTATAATAATATGCATCCTTATGCAAGGAATCAACTCTAAAATATTTAACAATTGAAACAGCAAGCTATTTCCTTTGTAATAATTAGAATCTGTAATGTGCAAAAGCCTTGTTTGCTTCTGCCATCTTGTGCATATCTTCTTTTTTCTTAACTGCTGATCCAGTATTGTTTGCAGCATCTAAGATTTCATTTGCTAATCTTTCTTCCTGTGTCTTCTCACCTCTGTTACGTGAGTAAGTGGTTAGCCAACGAAGTGCTAAAGCCTGTCTTCTCTCAGCTCTAACTTCGATAGGAACCTGATAAGTTGCTCCACCAATACGTCTTGCCTTTACTTCAAGTACAGGCATGATGTTATTCATAGCTTCTTCAAATACATCAAGAGCTGGTCTTTCTGTCTTTGCAGCAACTTTTTCAAAAGCTCCATATACAATCTTTTGAGCAACACCTCTCTTACCATCTAACATGATGTTATTGATAAGCTTAGTAACTACTTTATTATTGTATAATGGATCTGCTAATACGTCTCTTTTTTGAGTATGTCCTTTACGTGGCACGGTACTTCCCTCCTTAATTCTTGCTTGTTATTCAACAAGGTTTTTAATTAAATCATCGGTACTCACATGTGTCGTTCTACTGTGTTCGTGCTCGGTACTTCTATATTTAATCCTGCAACCTACAGGGCAATGTTAGAACGCCGGCACTTAATAGTTCTGTTTGTGATATACAATAATTCTATTTAGCGTCTTTTGGTCTCTTAGCTCCATATTTAGAACGAGCCTGTCTTCTGTTAGCAACACCTGCTGTATCAAGTGTACCTCTAACGATATGATATCTTGTACCTGGTAAGTCTTTTACTCTACCACCTCTGATAAGTACAACGCTATGCTCCTGAAGGTTATGTCCTTCACCTGGAATATAACTTGTTACCTCGATACCATTTGACAAACGAACTCTGGCAATTTTTCTAAGAGCTGAGTTAGGCTTTTTAGGAGTTGCTGTCTTAACAGCAGTACAAACACCTCTTTTTTGTGGAGCAGAAATATCAGTAGACTTCTTTCTCAAGGAGTTGTATCCTTTTTGAAGAGCTGGTGCTGTTGATTTCTTTTCTGATGTTTGTCTTCCTTTTCTAACTAACTGATTAAATGTTGGCATTCTTTTCACCTCCTGTGATTTTGCATCTGCGGTTGCTGTTTTATTTCAGCTAAAATTGCACGCATAATAAAAGCATTCTTTTTGCATGCTAATTTAGTATAAAGTTTTCTTTTCACTCTGTCAAGTCATTTATTGAAAAATATAAGTAAATTACTTTTTATTTACACTTGTACTTTTATTCGATATAATGAATTTATTATTATAGAAAGATGTGATTTCATTTATGAAAATATTAATCTGTTCTCATGCCAATATTTTAGAGCCTGATATTGTGTATACGTTTCAAGAGATGGGTTTTGAAGTAGATAAATTCGTTGTTCCGATTAAAGACTACTTTTTTGACCGTAATTACTTAACTCTTTTATCAGAAAAACTGCTCTCCTCCAATTATACTTTTGTATTTTCAGTAAACTACATTCCAATTACATCTATGGTTTGTCAAATTCATAATACAAAATATATTTCCTGGATTGCAGATAGCCCTTGTCATGCGCTAAATTCAAAGACTATATCAAACAAAATCAATTATATTTTTATTTTTGACCAAGCTTTGTTTCACTATTATAAGAAACATGCTCCTGATTCCATTTATTATCTTCCTCTTGGAAGCAATGTTTCAAGACTTGATGCTATAAGTATTACACAAGAAGAATATTTACATTATGGTAGCGATGTATCATTTGTTGGTTCCTTATACGGTACTAGAACAAAGTTTTCATCCATTACTCTCTCTGATTTTTGGCATGGTTATTTTGATGGTTTGATTGAATCTCAACTTCACATTTACGGGTATGACTTATTTGACGCCGCCCTGACTGATGAAGCAATTGAAATATTTAACAAGGCTGCTAATTTGGATAAAAGTTATGATGACACCGCTAAGAACCTTTTTCAACTAGATCTTCGGGATGCTCTCATCAACTACTATTTAGGAAAAGAATGTTCACATAGAGAACGCATTCGAATCGTTCAAGAGTTATCCAAGCAGTTTGAATTCTCTTTATATACCAATGACGACACCGCTTCTTATCCACTCGTTCATAACAAAGGAATTGTAGAGCCGTTTGTCGAGGCATATAAAGTATATAAAACAAGCAAAGTTAATATTAATATAACAAGCAAGACAATCAAGACAGGGATTCCACTAAGAGTTTTTGATGTTCTTGGAGCTGGTGGATTCCTAATCACAAATTACCAGTCTGAGCTTCCATCATTATTTGAAATCAACAAAGATTTGGTTGTTTATGAAAGTATGAAAGACTTAGTAGATAAAGTAAAATATTACTTGTTACATGAAGAAGAACGAAATATCATAGCACAAAACGGATATCAAAAGGTGAAAACATTGTATCAAATATCAAACCAAATTTGTAAAATGTTTAAAGTGGTATTGGATGGTCCAAAATGACAATCCAATACCACTTATTATCTTTTGCGAGTTAACGATTCATCTCGCTTTGTTCCCCAATATTTTTATGACTTTCAATTATTTTATTCAATTCTTTTAAATCAGTTGAAGGAAGATCCCCTGCTATGGTATTTTTTACTGCACTTGATGCATTCCCATATTCAAGAGCTTTTTGGCAATCGTTATATTTTAGTAATCCATATAAAGCTCCTGCAACGTATGCATCTCCGCTTCCAATGCGATCTACCACTTCGATTTTTTCATATGGAGATTCCTCAAAGTATTTATCCTCTCTTGCATCGTATATGGTAGAAGAAAAAGTATGCTTTTTAGGACTGATTACCTTACGTTCTGTCGATGCGACAACATTTATGTTGTAATCATTTGTAAAGCTCTTCATCATTTCCTTTAATTCACCTGTTTTCTTAAAGGTTCTTCTAGCCGTTTCCTCTGAAACAAATAAAATATCAACATATGGTAACACTTCTTCAATGTATTCTTTTGCCTCTGCTTCTGTCCACAAATTTGCTCTAAAATTCACATCAAAAGATATGAGCGCACCAGCTTTTTTAAAACGCTTAATCATTTCTAAAGCAACATTTCTAGATTGCTCTGACAATGCCAATGTAATTCCACTTGTATGAAATAAACGAGTGCTTGTATATGCACTATCTGGTATTTCATCTAACTGAATTGTATTAATAGACGTATGCTTTCTATCATATACAACCGATGCTTTTCTTGGATATGCTCCATTCTCATAATAATATACGCCCAGGCGAGCTTCTTTGCTCTCATCATAAATCAAGTAATCGTCGCTTACATCACAAAAACGAATTCTGTTCTTAGCATAAGTTCCAATATCAGTGGCAGGAATCTTGGATATGATACCGGTTCTAAGTCCTAATAATGATATTCCTGAAACAACGTTAAGCTCAGCTCCTCCAACACATTTTTGAAAGGAATCACCTCTTACAATCCTATCATTATCTGGTGCTGAAAGCCTTAATAAAATCTCTCCCAATGCCAATGCATCAAATTCTTTTTCTCTTGAGTTCATAAAAATCTCTCCTTTTCCTTGAGGCATAACTATGATTCTATTCAATAAAGTTATATTTACTTGTATCACAGAATCTTATTCTTTATTACTATAATATTACAAACTCGAAATCAATATATTTCATATTGTGGAACTAGTTTTATATTGTGATACTATAATAAAATTATAGGATGTTATTCATTATTTGTCAAGAATTAAAAAATTAACAATGTTTTCTTATAATCTTCTTTTAATAGGCGCGTTTGCAAAGCAAACACTCCCTATACACGCTTATAAAAAAAGACTAAGATTCAAATGGAATCTTAGTCTTTTTTATAAGCAATGTCTATTTAATTATTCTGTAATATCAGCATAATTGAAGTGCCAATATCCATAAGCTGAATGCCACATTCCTGTAATCTTTGGACTCTGTAACCAGAAGTCATTGTAGAATGCAATTGGAATACATCCAGCATCATTCATAATGGTATCTTCGGCTGTATGAAGCGCTGCTGATCTTTCAGCTGGATCTAAGGCTGTTCTTGCTTTATCCAACGCAGCATCAAATTCTGCACTTACATAGTTACCATCATTATTACCATTTGAACTATAGAATACATCTAACATATTAGAAGGATCGCTGTAATCTCCAACCCAACCATTACGAGCCGCTTCATAGTCACCATTACGACGTGTTGGTGTGAAACTTGACCATTCAAGAATGTTTACTTCAAGATTTACGCCAAGTTCTGCCCATGCTTGCTGTAAATACTCAGCCACAACTTTATGATATGCAGTATCATTCGTTGAATATGAGATTGTAGGGAGACCTTCACCATTTGGATATCCAGCATCAGCTAAAAGTTGTTTTGCTTGTTCCAAATCTGCTTCAAAATTTGTAGTATCAATGTATTC
The DNA here is from genome assembly GCF_008830185.1 of Candidatus Galacturonatibacter soehngenii. Taxonomy (GTDB): domain Bacteria; phylum Bacillota; class Clostridia; order Lachnospirales; family Lachnospiraceae; genus Lachnotalea; species Lachnotalea soehngenii. The sequence continues at coordinate 164,999 of NZ_WAGX01000008.1, read as the reverse complement.
TTTTCCACCATTAGCATTTTCTTTAAAATCTCCACCTGCTGGATCACTCCAACCTGGTCCAAATAAATTACCAGCTGGTGTATATGTTCCTTGCATCAATGTACCAGCAACATATTCACGATCAATTGCAAGACTTAGAGCTTTTCTTACATTTGCATTGTCGAATGGTGCCTTTTCAATATTTAAACTTACATAATAAGTACCAATAATTGGCTCAACATGGAATTCTTCATTTCCTGCAAGGCTTGGAATTTCCTCTGTTGGAACATCCTTAATTAAAGAAACTTCGCCAGTTTGATAAGCACTGTAAGCTGCATTACTATCTTCCATTAAAACGAATTTTAAAGCATCTAACTTCACAGCATCTGCATTCCAATAATTAGGATTCTTGCTCATTTTAATATGAGATCCTGCTACCCATTCTGATACATAGAAAGGTCCATTAGAAACATATGTTTCAGGAGCTGTTGCCCATGCATCACCATTTGCTTCAATTGTAGCCTGTTGTACAGGGCTTAATGTTGCAAATGCTGCAAGACTATCAAAAAATGTACAAGGAGCAGAAAGCTCAACTACAAAAGTCTTATCATCTGGAGCTGATACAGCTAATGCATCTAGATTACCTCCAACCGCTTCTTCATAACCTTTTACCATACCTAATACAGTTTCTGCGTATGGAGCTGCAACAAGTGGATCACAAACACGTTTCCAACTATAAACAAAATCATTTGCTGTTAAGTCGCTACCATCTGACCATTTAAGTCCATCACGTAAATGGAATGTCCATGTAAGACCATCTTCTGATGTCTCCCATGTCTCTGCTTGTCCAGGTGCAATTTTCCCGTCCTGGTCAACAACCAATAAACATTCAAAAGAATGTAAAATCATATTACCACCATCTACTGCGCTGTTCAAAGCAGGATCAATTGTCTCTGGATTTGGACCAATTTGAACTGCTAATTCCTTACCACCTGTTGTAGTAGAATCGGCTGGTTTCTCTGTGCCTGTTGTTGAATCTGTACTTGTCGTTCCTTCTTCTTTTGTTGTGGTATTATTAGAAGAACCACAAGCTGCTAATCCGGCTACCATAGAAACAGCCATCATAACTGCAAGAAATCTTTTTTTCATAATTACGCCTCCTATTCTTTAATAAGTTACTTTATTGCATAACTACCACATAGATTATTTTTTCATTGCTCTATCTGATAGGAATTGCTGACATTATCATTTGCATTATATTAACATTTTTGTTGCAATCTATTTGTCGAAATTAGTATCCTTGCTAATTAATTTTATCTACATGATGACAGGCAACATAGTGTCCCTTCTTTACTTCCTGCCACTTTGGTGTAGAAGCTGCACATTCTTCTGTTGCATATGGACATCTTGTTCTAAAATGACATCCTGATGGCGGATTAAGCGGACTTGGTACATCTCCATTTAACATAATACGCTTGCTTTCTCTTGCCACTTTTGGATCTGCAATTGGAATCGCTGATATCAAGCTTTTTGTATATGGATGTAAGCTGTCTTTAATTAACTCATTGCTTTCCGCAAGTTCTACCATTTTACCAAGATACATAACACCGATACGATTTGATATATGCTTTACTACAGATAAATCATGTGCAATAAATAAATAAGTCAATCCAAATTCAGCTTGAAGATCCTCAAACATATTAATAACCTGTGCCTGTATGGATACATCCAAAGCGGAAATGGGTTCATCGCAAACAATAAACTGTGGATTCACCGCTAATGCTCTTGCGATACCTACACGTTGTCTTTGACCTCCTGAAAATTCATGTGGATAACGGTTGGCATGTTCTGAATTTAATCCAACTCGCCTAAGCATTTCAATAATTCTGTCATATCTATCCTTTTTAGATGCTGCCAGTCCATGAATATCAATTGCTTCTCCTACAATATCCCCAACTGTCATTCTAGGGTCTAAACTAGCATATGGATCTTGGAATACAATCTGCATTTTTTTTCTATATGGAAGCATATTAACTGCTATTTTTTCTTTGCTATCAAATATTACATCATTGTCAAATGTAATTTTACCGCCTGTAGGCTCATATAATCGAAGTAAAGATCTTCCTGTTGTTGTTTTTCCACAACCCGATTCTCCTACCAGACCTAATGTTTCTCCTTTTTCGATATAAAAGGATACATCATCTACAGCTTTTACATATTTTTTATTTTTACCAAATCCACCGATTGGAAAATATTGTTTGAGGTTTTCAACCTGAATTAATTTTTCACTCATTGCTGCATACCTCCTTCTAATTCTTTTTTCTGAACGAGCCAACATTGTGTGTAATGGTCTCCTTCAAAATTAGAAACTGGAGGCATTTCACGCAAGCATATCTTCATGCAACTTTTACATCTAGGTGCAAATGCGCATCCCTTTGGAGGATTTAACATATCAACAGGACTTCCTTCTATTGGTACCAATCGTTCATATTCGTCTACCTCTAAACGTGGAACACTCTTTAGCAAACCTTTTGTATATTCATGTTTTGGTTCGTAAAAAATTTGGTCTGTCGAACCATACTCTACAATTTTTCCTGCATACATAACTGCTATTTTTTCACATGTACTAGCAACAATACCCAAATCATGAGTTATCATAATGATAGCCATTCCAAGTTTGTCCTTTAATTCCATCATTAGTTCAAGTATCTGTGCCTGTATGGTCACATCAAGTGCCGTTGTAGGTTCATCCGCGATTAATAACTTCGGCTCACATGCAAGTGCAATTGCAATCATTACACGTTGACGCATCCCCCCTGACAGTTCATGAGGATATTGTTTTAGTCTACGTTCTGGTTCATTAATACCAACCAACTCCAAAAGCTCTCTGGCTCTTTCGTGTGCTTGTTTTTTATCTTTATCCGTATGCAAACGAATTGCTTCTTCTATTTGATTTCCAATTGTGTAAACTGGATTTAAACTCGTCATTGGATCTTGAAAAATAATAGAAACTTCGTTTCCACGTATTTTTCTCATTTCTTTCTCAGTCATATCATTGATATGATGACCATTAAAATCCAATGAACCACCTACTAATTTACCAGGATGAGCCGTTAGTCCCATCAGAGAATAAGCTGTAACTGATTTTCCAGATCCACTTTCACCAACAATACCAAGTACCTCTCCCTCCTTTAATTGAATGGAAACCCCATTCAATGCTTTTACTTCACCTGCTTGTGTAAAGAAGGAAAGACGCTCATCTTTTATATCAACAAGATAATTTGCCATAATTATCATCCTTTCTAATTTTTCAACTTAGGATCAAATGCATCTCTTAGTCCATCACCTAATAAGTTAAAACTTAAAATAATTAAACTGATTAGTAAAGCAGGTATAAACAAAAGATACGGATAAGTATTTAGTCCATTAATTGCTTCACTTGCCAAACTTCCCAGTGATGGCATTGGAACTGCTACCCCAAGTCCTAAAAAGCTTAAGAAACTTTCTGTAAATATAGAGGATGGTATTTGTAGAGTGGTTGTAACAATCAAAGTTCCAATACAATTAGTTAATAAATGCTTTTTAATGATTCGTCCGTTTTTTGCACCCAGTGCCTTAGCAGCTGTTACATAATCACTTTCTTTTAGCATAAGAATCTGACTACGAACCATACGAGCCATACCAACCCAATATAGCAAAGCAAATACGATAAAAATACTAATAAGATTAGTTCCTAATACATTAATCCAACCAAAGCCTGGAACCTTTGTTAATGTTTCAAGTGGGGCTTTTAAGGCAAATGACAATAATACAATTAACAATACATCAGGAATCGTATATATAACATCAACAATACGCATCATAATTAAGTCGACCCAACCCCCAAAGAACGCGGCTACCGCTCCATATACAGCTCCAATTACTAAGATAATCGCAGTGGCAACAATTCCGACAATTAATGAAATTCTACTACCCATCATAACACGAATCGCATAATCACGCCCCATTTTATCGGTTCCAAAAATATGTGGAAATACCTTTTCACCTGCAGCAATTGCTTCTTGCTCTGCCTTTGAATACTGCATTGGTGCTAGGTTATTGGCTCCTTTTATTTGAGTCTTATATGAATAAGGATAAAAGCTAGGTACAATAAAAGCAAAAAACATAACAAATACAATAACTACAATACTTGCCATTGCAACTTTATTTCTGCGTAATCTTCGAAAACCATCTCTCCAAAAGCTTACACTTTCTCGCATGACAACTAAACTTTCTTTTTCTGCATCGGTAGCTGGAAGAAAGTCATCTGGATTTAATTTACTTTGAAAACTAATTGAATTCTCTTTCATAACTGATTTTTCTTCCTTTCCTTAGTTTAGTTTTATTCTTGGGTCAACTAACTTATAAATAATATCAACAATTACATTCATGATTACCATAATTGTAGCAAGGAAAATAGTCGTTCCCATAATAAGTGTATAATCACGACTTGTAATTGAACCAATGAATTCACTTCCAAGTCCAGGAATTGTAAATATTTTTTCAACAATAAAACTACCAACTAGTGTATAGGCCGTCATTGGTCCTACATAGGTAATAACAGGTAAAATCGCATTACGAAGTGCATGTTTGAAAACGCTCTTAAACTGATTCACACCTTTTGCTCTAGCTGTACGCATATAGTCTTGTCCCAAAACATCTAACATCGCAGAACGCATCAAACGCATAATGTATGCCATTGGATAAAGCGATAACGAAATCACTGGCATAACATAGTGCTTCCAAGAACTTAGACCAAATGTTGGAAAGACTTTTAATCGTACACCAAAAAAATACATCAACAATGTACATATTACAAAACTTGGTATTGCAATGCCACCGGTTGCAATAACACTAATCAAATTATCCAAAACTTTTCCACGGTTCAAAGCTGCAATACAACCAAGTGGAATTCCAATACACAAAGATACTAAAATTGCAACGCCACCAACTCTTGCTGATACAGGAAATTTCGTCAAAATAATTCCCATTACAGAACGTCCACGTTGCTTCAAACTATCACCAAAATCTCCATGTGAAGCATCCTTTAAATATGTAACATATTGTTCATATAATGGTTTATCTAGACCATATTTTGCTTCCAGAGCTGCCTGCGCTTGTGGGCTGATTGCCTTTTCTGACAAAAAAGGTCCTCCTGGTACCATATTCATTAGGAAAAATGTAATTGTAGCTACTGCCCAAATCGTAACTAACGCCATAAAAATTCGTTTTATAACATATTTTGTCATCTTATCGACTCCTTATATTTATAGTCTCAAAAAAAACAACGATGTCTCCTACATATTTTAACATCATTGTTACCTACCACAGATTTAGATAATATCAGTTTTATTCAATTTTGTCAAATTTAATTACTAGGAGATTAAAGGGAAAAGCGTCATTTTTTTTCATAAAAATGAGACGTTTTTTATATTTATGCGACATATTTTTTGATAATATATTCACAATTTTTACATATGCTATCATCCTTGTTCTTTCCGCTTTTTTTATTCCTACTACTCAAATTTAATTATTCATTAAAAAAGTATAAAAATACATTAAAAATTATTTCTATAAAAATGTAATTTATTCTTAATCCTTATGTCATATTGAACAAAAAAGACCTTTGCTAACTATAAGCAAAGATCTTTTTTATATGTTATCTCTACTATTCCTCTTCTGAAATAGCTAATAAAGCTTCATCAAATTCTTCTGCTATATCAATATCTTCTGAAATAGATATTTCATCTGCTTCATTCACATCCGTATCAAGTTTTACAGAACGATAACGTTTCATACCTGTTCCCGCTGGAATCAGTTTACCTATGATAACATTTTCTTTTAAACCAATCAATGGATCAATCTTTCCTTTAATTGCGGCTTCTGTAAGAACTTTCGTTGTTTCCTGGAAGGATGCAGCTGATAAGAAAGAATTTGTTGCAAGTGATGCCTTCGTAATACCAAGCATAACTTGTTTTCCTTCTGCAAGCTCTTTTCCTTCTGCCGCTAAAGCTTCATTGATATCATCAAAATCCAGAGTATCAACTAATGTTCCTGGTAATAATTCAGAATCACCATTATTTTCAATTCGAATCTTTTTCAGCATCTGACGAACAATTACTTCTATATGCTTATCATTGATCTCAACACCTTGTAAGCGATATACACGTTGAACTTCTTGAATCATGTAATCTTGTACTGCACGAACTCCTTTAATTTTAAGGATATCATGTGGATTTACACTACCTTCTGTTAATTCATCACCTGCTTCTAGAACCTGACCATCTTGAATCTTAATTCTAGAACCATAAGGGATTAAATATGCTTTTGATTCGCCTGTTTCATTATTCGTAATGATGACTTCGCGTTTTTTCTTTGTATCTTGAATCACAGCAGTACCGCCAAATTCAGCGATGATTGCCAGACCCTTTGGTTTTCTCGCTTCAAAAAGCTCTTCGACACGAGGAAGACCTTGTGTAATATCATCACCGGCAACACCACCCGTATGGAATGTACGCATGGTAAGCTGTGTTCCTGGTTCACCGATTGACTGAGCAGCGATAATACCTACTGATTCACCAACCTGTACTGGCTCACCTGTTGCCATGTTTGCACCGTAACATTTTGCACAGATACCAATATGAGAACGACAAGATAATACAGTTCTAATTTTAATTTTCTCAAGTGGATTTCCTTTACGATCCACACCTTTTGTCATAACAAGTGCGGCACGCTTTGGAGTAACCATATGATTTGCTTTCACTAAAATATTACCTTGTTCATCATAAATATTCTCAGCAAGATATCTTCCAGTGATTCTTTCTTGTAAACTTTCAATCTCTTCTTTTCCATCAGTAAAAGCAGTTACTACCATACCTGGAATTTCTTTTCCTTCGCAACAATCAGTCTCACGCACAATTAAGTCCTGTGAAACGTCAACAAGACGTCTGGTTAGGTAACCAGAATCGGCTGTACGAAGAGCGGTATCAGAAAGACCTTTACGAGCTCCATGCGCTGACATAAAGTATTCCAATACGTCAAGTCCTTCACGGAAGTTTGATTTGATAGGCAACTCAATCGTTCGACCAGTTGTATCCGCCATCAAACCACGCATACCAGCTAACTGTTTAATCTGCTTGTCAGAACCACGGGCTCCTGAATCAGCCATCATAAAGATATTGTTATATTTATCAAGTCCAGACAATAGCTTTTCTGTTAGAATATCATCTGTTGCCTTCCAAGTTTCTACAACTTCTTTATATCTTTCTTCTTCAGTAATAAGTCCACGTTTGTAGTTTCTCGTAATTTTATCAACTGTATTTTGCGCTTCTTTAATCAATTCAGGTTTTTCTGGTGGTACTGTCATATCAGAAATGGATACCGTCATGGCCGCTCTGGTCGAGAACTTATATCCCATTGATTTGATATCATCAAGCACTTCTGCCGTCTTTGTTGCACCGTGGGTATTAATTACTTTTTCAAGGATTTGTTTTAATCCTTTTTTACCTACATGGAAATCGATTTCAAGCTTCATTTCATTGCCAGGAATCGAACGGTCTACAAAACCTAAGTCCTGTGAAATGATTTCATTAAAAATAAAACGTCCTAATGTAGATTCTACATTTCCTGTTTTAGTAGTTCCATCTGCAAACTTTTTAACCATTCTTACTTTAATTCTGGTATGCAACGTAATTGCTCCATTCTCATAAGCAAGAATTGCTTCGTTTACATTCTTAAAGAACTTACCTTCTCCAAGTGCACCTGGTCTTTCCTGTGTTAAATAATAGATACCAAGCACCATATCCTGTGAAGGAACGGCAACTGGTCCACCATCAGATGGTTTTAACAGGTTATTCGGTGACAACAGTAAGAAACGGCATTCTGCTTGCGCTTCAACTGAAAGTGGTAAATGCACAGCCATCTGGTCACCATCAAAATCGGCGTTAAATGCAGTACAAACAAGTGGATGGAGTTTAATTGCCTTACCTTCAACCAAAATAGGTTCAAATGCCTGAATACCTAGTCTATGAAGAGTAGGTGCACGGTTTAACATAACTGGATGTTCTTTGATTACATCTTCTAATACGTCCCATACTTCTGTCTGTAATCTCTCCACCATTTTTTTCGCATTTTTTATATTATGTGAGGTACCATTTGCTACAAGCTCTTTCATAACAAACGGTTTGAATAATTCAATTGCCATTTCTTTTGGAAGACCACACTGATAAATCTTAAGCTCTGGTCCTACAACGATAACGGAACGCCCTGAATAGTCAACACGCTTACCAAGTAAGTTTTGACGGAAACGTCCGGATTTACCTTTTAACATATCGGATAAAGACTTAAGTGCTCTGTTACCAGGTCCTGTAACTGGACGACCACGTCTTCCGTTATCAATTAAGGCATCTACCGCTTCTTGAAGCATTCTTTTTTCATTTCTTACAATAATATCAGGAGCTCCTAATTCAAGAAGTCTCTTTAAACGATTATTTCTATTTATGATTCTTCTATATAAATCATTTAAGTCAGATGTAGCAAAGCGTCCACCATCAAGCTGAACCATTGGACGTAAATCTGGTGGAATCACAGGAACAACAGACATAATCATCCACTCTGGTTTGTTACCAGATTCTCTAAACGCTTCTACTACTTCAAGTCTTTTGATAATTCTTGCACGTTTTTGTCCCGTTGCATCTTTAAGACCGCGCTTTAAATCAACGGACTCTTTTTCCAAATCAATCGCCTGTAAAAGTTCTTGAATTGCCTCAGCCCCCATACCAACTCTTACACGATTGCCATATTTTTCTCTAACATCTTGGTATTCTTTTTCTGTCAATACTTGCTTATACTGTAATTCGGTCTCTCCCTTATCCAGTACAATGTAAGATGCAAAGTATAAAACTTTTTCCAATATTCTTGGAGATAAATCAAGGATTAGACCCATTCGACTAGGAATACCCTTAAAATACCAAATATGAGAAACGGGTGCAGCAAGCTCAATGCGGCCCATACGTTCTCTACGAACGTTGGCCTTTGTTACTTCAACTCCACATCTATCACAAATGACACCTTTATATCTGATCTTTTTATATTTACCGCAATGACATTCCCAGTCTTTACTAGGTCCAAAGATTTTTTCACAAAACAGTCCATCTTTTTCAGGCTTTAATGTTCTGTAATTGATGGTTTCTGGCTTTTTCACAACGCCTTCTTCAAACCATCTTCTCCATGCCTCACTATTCTTATCAGCAGGTTCTGCTGTTCTATGAGACCATGAACGAATTTTCTCTGGTGATGCCAAGCCAATTTTGATTGCATCAAAAGTCATTGGCTGATAAACTTCATTATTCGTTATTTCTGGCATTATATGGCACTCCTCTCTACATATCGTCATCAAGAACTTCTTCAAACGCTAAAAGATCATCTTCCATATCTTCTTCATCTTCATTTTCTTCTTCAACATCGACAAATTCGTTATTTTCAGAATCAAATTCTTGTCTGGTGAATCCCATGTCTCCAAGTGATTCAGACTCTGGATCAAATCCTTTATCGTCTTGCATAATCAAATGTAAGTCCGTATCGACATAATCCGTAGTTTCCATAATTTCCACTTCTGTTTGATCTTCTTTTAAGACTCTTACATCAAGTCCTAAGGATTGAAGTTCTTTTAGAAGTACTTTAAAGGATTCTGGAATTCCTGGTTCAGGAATATTCTCTCCTTTGATAATTGCTTCATAGGTTTTAACACGACCAACTACGTCATCTGATTTTACTGTTAAGATTTCCTGTAAAGTATAAGATGCACCATAAGCTTCTAGTGCCCAAACTTCCATTTCTCCAAATCTTTGTCCACCAAATTGCGCTTTACCACCTAAAGGCTGTTGCGTAACTAAGGAATAAGGACCTGTAGAACGTGCATGAATCTTATCGTCAACCAAATGATGCAGCTTCAGATAATGCATGTGTCCGATCGTAACAGCACTGTCAAAATATTCTCCTGTTCTACCATCACGTAAACGAACCTTTCCATCTCTTGTAAGTGGTACACCCTTCCACAATTTTCTGTGTTCTTTATTTTTATCTAAATATTCTAAAACTTCTGGCAATAACGCTTCACCATGTTTTTCAACAAACGCTTCCCATTCAAGGTTAACATAATCATTGGCCAAATCAAGTGTATCCATGATATCATTTTCTCTTGCACCGTCAAATACAGGAGTTGCAATATTAAAGCCCAATGCTTTGGCAGCTAAACTTAAATGGATTTCAAGTACCTGTCCGATGTTCATACGAGAAGGCACACCAAGTGGATTTAACACAATATCCAGCGGACGACCATTTGGTAAGAACGGCATATCTTCTACTGGTAATACACGTGAAACAACACCCTTATTACCATGACGACCAGCCATCTTATCTCCAACGGATATCTTTCTCTTTTGAGCAATATAAATACGAACTGCTTGATTGACACCAGGAGACAATTCATCTCCATTTTCTCTTGTAAATACTTTGGCGTCCACAACAATACCATATTCACCATGTGGAACCTTCAAGGAAGTATCACGTACTTCTCTTGCTTTTTCACCAAAAATTGCACGAAGAAGTCTTTCTTCTGCAGTAAGTTCGGTTTCACCCTTTGGAGTTACCTTTCCTACCAAGATGTCACCTGCGCGTACCTCAGCGCCAATGCGAATAATTCCTCTTTCATCAAGATCTTTTAGTGCATCATCACCAACACCTGGAACGTCTCTCGTAATTTCTTCTGGTCCAAGCTTGGTATCTCTAGCTTCCGCTTCATATTCTTCTATATGAACTGATGTGTATACATCTTCTTGAACAAGTCGTTCACTTAATAATACAGCATCTTCGTAGTTATAACCTTCCCATGTCATAAAGCCGATCAATGGGTTCTTACCTAATGCAATTTCACCGTTAGCCGTAGATGGACCATCTGCAATTACCTGGCCTTTTTCTACATGCTCACCCTTAAATACAATTGGTTTTTGGTTATAACAGTTACTTTGATTACTTCTTGAGAATTTAGTCAAACGATATACATCTCTTGTTCCATCATCATTTTTCATTGTAATTTCTTTTGATGTAGAACGTTCAATGGTACCTGATTTTTTAGCTACTACACACACTCCAGAGTCAACGGCAGCTTTTACTTCCATACCCGTACCAACTACAGGAGCTTCCGTTGTTAATAGTGGAACCGCCTGACGTTGCATGTTTGATCCCATAAGAGCACGATTCGCATCATCATTTTCAAGGAATGGAATCAATGCTGTAGCAACGGAAAATACCATCTTAGGAGATACATCCATGTATTCAAATAAATGTTTTTCATATTCTTGTGTCTCATCTCTATAACGACCTGATACACTGTTATTAATGAAATGTCCTTCTGCATCCAAAGGTTCATTCGCCTGTGCAACATGAATGTCATCTTCTTCATCTGCAGTCATATATACTACTTCATCGGTTACGATAGGATTTTTAATATCGGTACGATCGATTTTTCGATATGGAGCTTCAATAAATCCATACTCGTTTATTCTAGCATAGGTTGCCAACGAGTTAATCAGACCAATGTTAGGACCTTCCGGTGTCTCAATCGGACACATTCTTCCATAATGAGAATAGTGAACATCTCGAACCTCGAACCCAGCTCGATCTCTTGACAAACCACCTGGACCAAGTGCTGACAAACGTCTCTTATGTGTAAGTTCACCAAGAGGGTTATTCTGATCCATAAACTGTGACAACTGAGAAGAACCAAAAAATTCTTTTACAGCTGCCGTAACTGGCTTAATATTAATTAAGGATTGTGGTGAAATTCCTTCTAAATCCTGAGTTGTCATTCGTTCCCTAACGACACGTTCCAGTCTTGATAAACCAATACGGTATTGATTTTGTAACAGTTCACCAACTGCACGAATACGTCTATTTCCAAGGTGATCAATATCATCATCCTTACCAATTCCGTATTCTAAATGGATGTTATAGTTAATAGAAGCTAAAATATCTTCTTTTGTTATATGCTTAGGTATTAATTCAGGAATACTCTTAACAATCGCTTCCTCAATATCTTTTATATCGTCATTTTCTTCCAGTATTTTTTTCAATACAGGATAGTATACTAACTCTGTAACACCTAACTCTTTCGCATTGACATCAACAAAATTTGTAATGTCAACCATCATATTAGAAAGAACCTTTACATTTCTTTCTTCTGTTTGTACAATAACATAAGGAACTGCTGCATTTTGAATTGCATCTGCTAATTCTGCGGTTACAACCGTTCCTGCCTCAGCTAAGATTTCACCCGTGGTAACATCTACCACGTCTTCTGCTAATGCATGATGTTTGATTCGATTTTTAAAGGCAAGCTTTTTATTAAATTTATATCTACCAACTTTTGCAAGGTCATATCTTCTTGGATCAAAAAACATACTTGTAATTAAACTTTCTGCACTATCAACAGATAGCGGCTCACCTGGACGAATCTTTTTATATAACTCTAAAAGACCTTCCTGGTAACTTTCTGATGTATCCTTCGTGATACTCGCCATAATCTTAGGTTCTTCGCCAAACAGATCAATTATTTCGGCATTTGTACCAAGACCTAACGCTCTGATTAATACGGTAATCGGAACTTTTCTAGTTCTGTCTACACGTACATAAAATACATCATTTGAGTCTGTCTCATATTCAAGCCAAGCACCTCTGTTTGGAATAACAGTTGATGAATATAATCTCTTACCAATTTTGTCGTGTGCGATTGCATAATAGATTCCAGGTGAACGTACTAACTGACTTACAATAACACGCTCAGCACCATTAATAACAAATGTTCCTGTAGCAGTCATTAAAGGTAAGTCACCCATAAATATCTCATGTTCGTTAATTTCATCTTTTTCCTTGTTGTAAAGACGAACACGAACTTTAAGGGGTGCTGCATATGTTGCATCCCTATCTTTGCATTCCTCTATCGAATATTTCACATCGTCTTCACACAAAACAAAATCCACGAATTCAAGACTTAAATGTCCACTGTAATCCGCAATCGGAGATATGTCCGCAAAAACTTCCTTTAAGCCCTCGTCAAGAAACCATTGATAGGAATCTTTTTGAACCTCAATTAAATTAGGCATTTCTAATACCTCTTTTTGTCTTGAGTAACTCATACGGACGCTTTTGCCACTTGTAACTGGACGTATTCTATTTTTCTCCATTTGACGTTTCACCCCTTGTTTTTTGATAAGTTGTTTTATTTCGTTCTTATGGTTTATAATTCAATTTTAACCACATTTGCATTACTATTCGCCATATAGGCATATGACACCACAATAGTGCATTTTCCATAGTATCATATAACAAAATCTATGTCAATACCTATTTTTTCGTTTGTCAATACTTATTTTAAAAATTTTATATTTTTTTTAGTTTCAACCATACATGGTAAAACGCAAGAAGACCACATTCGATTCTATTTGAAAGGATAAGCGTAGTCCCTTCAATAACATTTTTTCCCTATTTATAGTATCTACCTAGATTCTTTGTACTAAACATATTATCTAAAACATTTCCATATTTTCTAGAAAATACCTCTTGTATTCTTTGGCACTTTCCCATAAGCTCAAAAAACTCCCGATAAACGGGAGTCTTTTATTAACTCATAACAAGCGTAGTAGGATTGAATCTCTGCTTGTCTTAAAACATAATTATTTAAGAGTAACTTTAGCACCTTCAGCTTCAAGTTTTGCTTTAATATCATCAGCTTCTGCTTTTGAAGCAGCTTCTTTAAGAACCTTAGGAGCTCCATCAACTAATTCTTTCGCTTCTTTTAAGCCTAAGCCAGTAGCTTCACGAACTACTTTGATAACTTTAACTTTGTTTGGTCCAACTTCTGTTAATTCTACATCGAATTCAGTCTTTTCTTCTGCTGCTTCTGCTGGGCCTGCTGCTGCTACTACAACACCTGCTGCTGCAGATACACCAAATTCTTCTTCACACGCTTTTACTAATTCGTTTAATTCTAATACTGTTAACTCTTTAATTGCATCAATAATTTCTGCTGTTGATAATTTTGCCATTTTATTTACCTCCGATTAATTTTCTTTTTATTTTTATCCGTTATTATGCTTCTTTTGCTTCTGCGATTTGATTAATAACACGAGCAAAGTTTGTGATAGGTGACTGAATACTTCCAAGTAATTTTGAAAGAAGTTCTTCTCTTGAAGGGATAGTTGCCACTTTACTCATTCCTGCTGCATCATAGTAATTATCTTCTACAATACCTGCTACGATTTCCAATGCTGGAGCTTCTTTTTGGAACTTAGCAATAATTCTTGCTGGAGCAGTCGCATCTGTAGTTGAAATAGCAATTGCATTTGGTCCTTCTAAATGCTTGTCTAAAACTTCACATGATGTTCCTTTAAAAGCTAATCTCATCATTGTATTTTTACAAACTTTGTAAGTAACACCTGCTTCTCTTAACTGTTTACGAAGTTTTGTATCCTGTTCAACAGTGATTCCGCGATAGTTAACCAATACAACTGTCTGTGCATCTTTAATACTTTCTGAAATTTCTGCTACGACTGGTTTTTTTTGTTCAATCTTTGCCATTAACCTTGCACCTCCTTATAGTATTAGAGCATTTATGATAGAGTTATATCTATTGCACACAGTAGCTCTATTTGTGTGCTGGTGCATCGCTGCTAAAGTACGTACTATTTCTTAAAAACATTCAATCAAGGTTTTTAAGAATAAAAAATCTCTTTGTCCGAAAACAAAGAGATTATATAATAAGTCACTTAAATTATATAAGCATCCTCGGTAGGCATTCTCAATTTACGCCTTACGGCACCTACTGTCTTCGGCAGTCAATTGCTTTTATATAATATCAACTTATTCCTTGTTTGTCAAGAAAATTTTTCTTCTTTTGAATGGTTGGAAACATAGCGGTATATCTGCATTCCAATATCATATATCAAAAACAAGCTCGCAAAACTATATATAATTACCGGCACATTTACATAAGCTGACAAAATAATCGAATAAGCACTAAAAGAAATTAATATTTGCAGCAAAGGAATGTAAAACTTCTTTATATATATAAATCCAAAGATAACCGTTAATATATCTATTACATAAGCGTAGCGTTCATGCATAAAAGGAAGAAAACACATTGAAATCAATCCAAATAGCATAAATATTTTTATAACAAATACTTTTGAAACCTCAACTTTAGTTCTTGCAATATAATACATGCATATCATCATAAATCCCAATGTAAGCCAAATCGCAGTTGTAGGATAAACATTTATAAAGTCTGTAGTTCCAATAATCTGGTATATATTGGGATACCCCAGGCTAAGCTGAGGGGATTCTGCGGCTTGTCTTGCATAAATCAAAAGTAGGTCTTTTAAAGGTCTGCCTGCAAACCATGCTGGTAATATTCCAATGAAATACATAAGAGGCATAAATAAAAAGTGTTTTAAATCTATTTTCTTTAATGCCCAAAGTATTATTAGCGCAGGAAAAACAAAAAGCGACTGTAATTTTAATGCAAATGCTATACCATAGAAAAACATTCCTTTTGCCGGTTTGTCATTCATAAGATTATAAATCGCACAAAGAATTGCTGTTGTATATATCACATCACATTGTGCCCACAATGCACTATTATTTGCCACCGTAGGTAGTAACATCATAATACTATATATACCGATTGCTTTCGTGCGGTTCTTCGTAATATCATATATAATAATACCACTTATTACCGACATGATAATATCAAATATAACAGAAACCATTTTTATACTATATAATAAGTTCATCGGTAAATAGCTCAACAAAAGTATAAGAGCGATATAAGGCGGTGTATAATCGTAAAAATCACCTGATAGTCCTTTGAACCCGCCCATTTCTCTCATCTTTTCAACCCATGGTTTCCAGCTTGCAAAGTAGTCCCATGTTTCATTATCTCTTAAGCAATACCTCATCATCAAAGTTGTAAAGGTGATACCGATAACGAAAAGGATATGTAAGAAAGTAAGCTTCATTTTACCAATTTTATATTCCTTATGAAGTAAATTAATCAAATAATTATCCATGCCTATACCTCCTTGTTACCTAAGCTGTTCTTATGTATGTATTTGAAGATATACACACCAAAATCCAAAATTAAAAAAAGTAATGCAAATGAATACAACCAAAACGGCACTACTCTACGATCTGCCAAACATGACTGATAGGCTCCGTAAGATACTATTACATGAATAATTGGTATATAAAGTTTTTTTGTATTAACAAGTCCTACTATGATTGCTAAAATACCTGCAACGTACCCATATCTTTCATGCATATACGGTAAGAAATATACGGTTACCATAGCAATATACAAAAAAACATCTATCATGTGCGTTTTATTCACTTCATATATTTTATAAGAGAGGTAAAACATAATACACATTAAAATTCCAAGCGTAAACCAAATCGCTGCAGGACCATAATAATCGTAGTATGGTTCAATCCCAATCAGTTCATATAAGCCTGGCCAATTCATTTCCAGATAGGTTTGTTCTTTTGCCTGTCCCATATAAATACCAATCGTGTCTGCAAGACTTTTTCCCGCAAAAATTGCTGGAAGAAGGCTAATAAAATATATACCAGGTATCCATAAAAATTGAACTAATTTCAACTTTCGCTTTGACCATAATATGATATATGCTGGCAAAAGAAAAATAGCTTGCATCTTAAATCCTACTGCTATTCCTAGAAAAACCATAGCTAAAGTAGGCCTTTCCTTTAACAAAAGATAAATGGATAGTAATAGAAATGCTCCATATATCGCATCACATTGTCCCCACATCGATCCATTTGCTACGATAGTAGGCAATATCCATAACGCTGCATAAGTAAATGAGGTACGAAGCTTATTTTTTGTCACATCCAATACAATTAGGCTTGCCACTAATGAAATAATTAAATCAAATATGCATGATACCACTTTGATTCCCGTCAACGGATTTATATTTGACTTTGCGATAAAATAAAGAATTACCATGTATGGTGGATTATAATTATAGAAATCGCCACTAAGAGCTCCAAAACCATTTGCTTTAAATTCATTGATCCAAGGCTCTAAAAAAAATGTAAAATCACCAGAAACAAATGATTTTAAACTTAATCGCATCATCAAACCACTTATTCCTATGCCTATCAAGAAAATAACATCCAACACAGTAAATTCTACATTATCAAACCTTAGTTTCTTATAAATTATTTTTCTCAAATACTGATCCATTATAACCTCCATATATCTAATACTCAAAAACAATTCTTTTATTATACAACAAAAATAATTATTTTTATATAAAATTTTTCTAAATTTTTACATATATTTCCATTTTTCTTTTATTTATGATATTATGATACCGTATTTTATTTTTGAGGAGAGTTATTTATGGACAATAAAAAATCAATCGTTAGCAAATACAGAAAGCTAATTTCTGACAAGTATTATCTTATTCTAATTTTAATTTTTACTCTTGGATTCTTTGTACGTTTCTATCAATTAGACATTCTTCCACTTGGATTGAATCAAGATGAAGCTTATTCTGGATATGAAGCTTTTTCACTTTTAAACTATGGTGTAGATTCACACGGGTATTCAAATCCTGTTTACTTTGTTTCGTGGGGAAGCGGGATGAATGTTTTGTATAGTTACCTTACCATTCCTTTTATATTTTTGGCAGGAAACAAATTAACACCATTTGTAATTCGCCTACCCCAAGCTTTTTTTGCATGCCTGTCCCTTATTGCGTTTTATTATTTATTAAAACATATTTATGTAGATAGGAAACTGACTTTACTTGGACTATTTATATTTGCTATCACACCTTGGCATATTATGCTTGCACATTGGGGATTGGAATCAAATATTGCTCCTGCTTTTCTTCTTTTTGGTTTACTATTTTTTATAAAGGCATTCGATAATTCCAAATTTTATATTTTATCCTTTCTTTTTTATGGACTCTCGTTGTATGCTTACGCACCCTTGTGGTTTGCCTTACCTGTTATTCTATTTTTTAATCTTGTATACTGTATATATTGCAAGAAATTTAAATGGGATAAATTTTTTACATTGGCAGTTATTGTTTTATTTGTATTAGCCTTACCCCTTATGTTATTTTTGCTAATCAATAATGGTATTATTGGTGAGTTAAAAACCAATATAATTTCTATTCCAAAGTTATTAGAGTATCGAGGGGGAGAGGTATCAATTCACAACGTAAAAACTAGTATCTATCATTTATATACTTTGTTTATAAAACAAAATGATGATCTTATATGGAATGCAACTAAAGAATTTGGACTCTTTTATAAGTTTAGCAATCTATTTGTTGTGGTTGGTTTTTGTTCTATAGCTGGTCTATCATTTAATAGTATCAAGAATAAAAAATACCATCCTTTCACACTCGTTTTAACAAATATTTTTGTCGGCTTAATTTGGGGACTTTTTATAAGTTCTGTGAATATTAATAAGATAAACCTAATTCACATTCCCTTAATACTATGTTGGGTTCAGGGTATTATTACTACATCCAAACTATTTAAAAAACCTATTTATTCCTATATCATATTTGTTTATTTGGTAAGCTTTGTTGCTTTTTCGTCTTTTTATTTTAATATATATCATCTATCCATACAAAAACCTTTTCAATACGGAGTAATGGAATCTGTACAGGCAGCAATATCCAAAACGGATTCAACCATATGCGTAAATAAAGATATATATTATTCCAATGTACTCTTTGCATCAAAGCTTCCTGTTACGAATTATTTAGCATCTGTATCTTATGATCCAAATTTGCCAAACGATTACACCCCTCTATCGTTTGATAGATTTACATTTGGTTATGACATAGACAATCTGAATGAGAAAAACATTTATATCATTAGTAATGATGAAATTAATATTTTTATGAATGAAGGCTATACAATAGAAACCTTCGGAAATTATTCTGTGGCATCTTTTGTAACTAACTAGGAGGTTTATCATGTTTTTTACTAGAATTAATCATTTACTTTATTGTCTATTCCTTGCCATGCTTTCTTTTTTTATAAGCTGTATCCTTTTAATGGCATTGAATCTCAATAATACGGAATTTTTTAGCACTTTTTTATTTGGCTATAAAGTTCCAGCCTTTATTATAATTTGTGCAAGCTTTATCTTTCTCCTATTAAACCTTATTTATAGATTGTTGTGCAGGTACGAGTTGAGCAAAAATATTTATTTACCTTATATTTTGCTATTAGCCATTTTTATATTTCAAGCAATTTTTATTTTAAAAATGAAAGTTTCGTTACGTTATGATACACTCAAGGTATTTGACCAAGCCATTGCCTTACTAAATGGACAATCCTTATCACCTGATTACTCTTTGGGGTATTTTGCTAAATATCCCAACAACATACCAATATGTATTACGACTGCTCTTATATTAAAACTTCCAAAGTTATTAGGTCTCCCTACTAATTTTTTTATGCTTTATGTACAACTTGTTAACGCGCTTATGATGTGTATATCCTATTATTTTTCTTATCGCTTGTTATGTCGAGTGAAGAATCCCAAAGTTGGAGTTATGTTCTTACTTCTTGTTTTGTTTCATCCTCTTACATACCTAATCGCGCCTTTTTATTATACACATACCATCTCTATGCCCTTTTCTAGTGGAGCAATTTATTTCTTTATTTGCTGCATTCAAGAAAAAGAAAGTGTTAAAAAAAGGCTGATATACTCTTTTTTGACAGGATTTATCATCATTATCGGTTTTAAAATAAGAGCCACTGTAATGATTGTTGCAATCGCAATGTTCATATATCTACTTTTAAATTTGAAAATGTTAACTCGCAAATCACTTGTCACTGTAATCGCCTTCATTTGCTCAGTCATTATAGGCTTTAGCAGCTACTCTATTATTGAAAAGCAATATGTACATTTTAATTATAAAGATACTGGTTATCCTATTACTCACTGGATTATGCTTGGATTGCAAGGTACGGGTGGATATAATGCTGCAGATGATAATTTTACAGAAAGTTTTACAACAAAGGATTTAAGAGTCAAAGCGACAGAAGCTGTGATTGTACAAAGAGTTAAAACGCTAAGAGTTCCAGGACTATTAAGACTTTGGAGAGACAAGCTAGAGATTACTTGGAGTGATAGTACGGATGATTTCATTGATAACTTAAGTATGACCCAAAATTATAGTTCCATTAATGATTATATTTCAGGAAGTAACAACGACATCTTAGTTAGCTTTTGTCATATTTATTATTTTGTTATTTTGGGATTTATGTTTATCAGCATTCTATATGCATTGTTTCAGCAACCCAAAAACCTTTTATTTCCTGTGATGCTTAACTTCTTAGGTGGAATTCTCTTCCATATCCTTTGGGAGGCCGGAGAAGTATATAGCATTTCATTTACCTGTTCCATGTTAATTCTTGCAGCTGATGGATTCCATATATGCTTCGATAAAATTAACACAATAAGAAAACAGAAGATTTATATTGCTTTCGGTGCAATTAGCACTTGTCTCACCCTATTTAGCCTGATTTACATAGGAAACAAGATGATTCATGTTCCTTATACACATTATAATTATGCCGCCAAGCAAGATTTAGCTGAGCCAGATAATCCCTTTCCATTGCTTAGCGATACACTTTGCCAAACCTTTACAACCAATCGTACTTTTAATACAATCGGCGTAAAAGTCAGAAATACCCTTGGAAATGAGAACTGTTCTTCTTATAAATTCAGACTATTAAATGACAATGATAAGATTTTATATGAAACCAGCATTTTAGGGCGTTTGGCATTTGATAAAGATTACTATCGAATTGAGGTAGGTACCATAATACCAAATAAAACAGAAGAATTTAAAATACAGATTATTCCAGACCTTGTAAGTGATGTTCACTGCCTTACGTTTCAATCCTACGAAACTGGTAATTATGATATATATCCAAACGGAGTTCTTTATAAAAATGATTCACCTACTCTAGGAGATTTGACTTTTATTGTTTTTCATAAAAACGAAAGTACTTTCTGGTAGTAATTCTAAAAAGGACATTGCAATTAACATTGCAATGTCCTTTTTTATGAGCCATAAACGTTCTGACTCTTTTGTTCTGTTCTATTTACACTAATTTAACAGTGTTAATTCTAACACCAGGTCCCATTGTAGAAGTAACAGTTACACTCTTTAAGTACTGTCCTTTTACGGTACTTGGCTTTGCTTTAATAATTGCATCAAGAAGCGCATGGAAGTTGTCCGCTAATTGTTCTTCTGTAAAAGAAGCTTTCCCGATTGGCACGTGGATAATATTAGTTTTATCTAATCTATACTCAACTTTACCAGCTTTGATGTCTTTCACTGCTTTTGTTACATCCATAGTAACAGTACCAGCTTTTGGGTTTGGCATTAAGCCTTTTGGTCCAAGTACACGACCCAAACGACCAACAACACCCATCATGTCTGGTGTAGCAACTACTACGTCAAAATCAAACCATCCTTCGTTTTGGATTTTAGGAATTAATTCTTCTCCTCCAACGAATTCTGCTCCAGCTGCTTGTGCTTCTGTAGCTTTATCACCTTTAGCGAATACTAAAACCTTAACCTCTTTACCAGTTCCGTGTGGTAATACTACCGCACCACGAATCTGCTGGTCTGCATGACGACCATCACAACCTGTTCTAATATGAGCTTCGACTGTTTCATCAAATTTAGCTCCAGCAGATTTTTTTACTAATGTAATAGCCTCTGCTGTGTCATAAAGATTTGTGCGGTCTACTAATTTAGCAGCCTCAACGTATCTTTTTCCTCTTTTCATTTAAATAACCTCCTAGTGGTATTATCGGGAGTTCACCCTCCCACGATATTGTTTACAATTGTTTACTATTCTTCTATAGTGATACCCATTGAACGTGCTGTACCAGCAATCATGCTAATCGCTGATTCTAAAGTGGCAGCATTTAAATCTGGCATTTTAAGTTCAGCAATTTTTTGGATTTCTGCTTTAGAAATTTTAGCAACTTTTGTCTTATTAGGAACGCCTGATCCTGACTTAAGTCCACAAGCTTTCTTTAATAAAACTGCTGCTGGAGGAGTTTTAGTAATAAAGCTAAAACTTCTGTCTGCATATACAGTGATTACAACAGGAATAATTAAATCTCCCTGATCAGCTGTTCTAGCATTAAACTCTTTTGTAAACTGAACAATATTTACACCATGTTGACCCAAAGCAGGTCCAACTGGTGGAGCTGGTGTAGCCTTACCAGCAGGAATTTGTAATTTAATATAACCTGATACTTTTTTTGCCATAATGGCACCTCCTAAAATCTTTTCAATTTTGCTTGTTAAACTTGTTTAACATCGCAACTCTGAAAGTGTTGTGGTATTTGCGGGGGATTCCCTCCCACGTGTTACATTTTCTTTACTTCTGTGAAACTTATTTCTACTGGTGTTTCACGACCAAATAAATCAACATTGATTATAACAATCTGCTTATGAGGATTCATAGCCTGAATAACGCCAACTGTATCCTTCCACACACCTCCAGTAACAACAATGCTGTCACCTTCTACAAAGTCTACAACCAAGTCTTCAGATTTGATTCCCAATGGTCTCATTTCAGCTTCAGTAAGAGGCACAGGCTTAGAACCTGGACCTACGAATCCTGTAACACCTCTGGTATTACGAACAACATACCAAGTGTCATCATTCATCACCATATTGATTAGTACATACCCTGGAAACAGCTTCTTTTGAACGTTCTTTTTCGCACCGTTCTTAAGCTCAACTACATCTTGCATCGGAACTCGAACTTCGAGTATCTGATCTTCCAAATGTCTGTTTTCAATTGTTTTTTCAATGTTGGCTTTTACTTTGTTTTCATAACCTGAATAGGTATGCACAACATACCAATTTGCTTCTGACATAAAATCACCTTTGCCTTAATAAGATTATTTTCCTTTTCTATTGGCAAACCAATATTATTTTACCAGGAAATCAACACCGTATTTGATTATTGTATCAAGTACTGAAATAATCAAACCTAAAATAATTGATATAGCTACCACAGCCGTTGTCTGTTTTGCAAGTGATTTTTGCTCTGGCCAAATAATCTTGTGGAATTCCATCTTAAGACCTTTATACCAGCTCTTTTTTGGAGCTTTTTCTGCATTTGCATTTTCTCCCATATCATTCACTCCTTTAGCTAAACAAAATTATTTTGTTTCTTTGTGTAATGTGTGTGATTTACAGAACTTACAGTATTTTTTCGTTTCCATTCTGTCAGGATGAGCTTTCTTATCCTTTGTCATGTTGTAATTACGTTGTTTACATTCTGTACATGCCAATGTTATCTTTACGCGCACAACTTCCACCTCCGCTTGTTAAAATTTCACTGCTAATTGTAAGCACTGATTTTTAGGCATAAAAAAAAGACCTACTTCCATCGCTAGTCTAATATATCATAATATAACCATATCGTCAACTGTTTTTTCCTATATAGTCTTAGTATTTTATCATGCTATGTTTTATTTTTCAAGGTTTTTTTTAAATATCATCAACTAATCTTCCTGTATCTTAATCTTTTACTAATTTATATCTAATTTATTACTTTTTACTTAATGACAAGTTCAATCAGGTATATTATAATTATCTTAACTAACATTATTTGGGATAAACTGATAGTTATAAGGGTATATACATCAGATAAGCGAAAGGAGGAATTATTTATGTTCGACTTAAACAAATCTAACTCTAGTTCAATGAGTAGATATGATATCCATAAAAAAAGCGAGTTAAAGAATTTGTATCACGCAATCATTAAATTAAATAGAGAATCACCGTTGTATTTAATTGATGTAAATGAAGATGTTCAAAGTGAAATTATCAACATCAAAGAACATGCCCATATTTTAAAAAATATGATACTTGCGATTTCAGAACACGAAGATCAAAGTTCATTTAAAATGTTTAACGACAAACTTTTAGCGTCAGATAATGAGGAAATTGTTACAGCCAATTATATAGGTAACGTAGACGATCTGATTCACGCGCCTTCTTTTCAAATAGAAGTGGAGCAACTTGCTAGCAACCAAATTAATAAAGGTTATTATATGCATAAAGAAAGTAAAAGTCTTTCTCCTGGCACACACTCGTTTCAAATAAATATATTCGGAACCAACTATGAGTTCGAATTTGTAGTAAGTGAGACAGAGAAAAACAAGGATGTTCTTAAAAAAATATCTAATTTAATTAATCGTTCGGATATTGGAATACGTTCACTTATTGAAACACATGAAAATAATGCTGAGCAACGGCTTTCTCTTATTTCAACTTCTACTGGTACCGCGAGTTTTAGTGACATCATCTTTAAGGTTATAGATTTTGGCCCTAGTAGTTCATCTGGTGTGGTAACAAGTTTTGGATTAAATCAAATCTATCAAAAGCCAACTGATTCTAAATTTTCAATCAATGGCATACCTAGAACTTCCTCATCAAATGTTTTTACTGTTAATAAAATTTATGAATTATGTCTTCATAAAACGACAGCCCCTGGGGAAAACGTTACAATATCCCTAAAAAATGATAATAGGTCTATCTACACCAAAATAAAAACATTTGTTGAAGCATATAATAATATAGTTCAACTTGCTAGCACACCATTATCGAAACATTTAAAAAGTTCAAAACTTATAGCTGACTTAGGTAGTATTGCTTTATGTTACAAAAACGAACTGGATTCAATGGGCCTTATTGTTCAGCAAGATGCTTCCATAGAAATCGACGAAAATCTTTTATTAACTAGCATAGATCTTGAGGAGAAAAAAGAAGGTACCTATATATCATTAAGAAGTTTTAGAAATCCTCTTAACAAAAAAATAGATCATATCTTAATAAATCCAGTAGAATATGTTGCTAAAGCAATTGTAACTTATCCCGATACAAGTCACAGATATGATGCTAATATTTATGCCTGTTCGCTTTATAGCGGACTTATGTTTAACCGTTATTGTTAATGTTTTTTACAGTAAAGCAGCATCCGAGTAAATTCGAACGCTGCTTTGTTAATTTCTATAAATATTTATTTTAATCCTACTGCTTTTAAGACTCTTTCTGCATGCAATTTCTTTTCCTTTTATTAGCTATACTTTAGTCAACTTTAATCACATCTACTGATAGCAGGTTGCAAAAAGGTAGTATTCCTTCCTTAAGGCAATGTGAAATCTTAGCACTATCTTTTTCCTTTACCGCACTGTTAAGAGTAGCAATGATGCGATTCATCTCATCTTTATCAATCATAATATCATTTTTCTCCAACAGACTTTTCGTACCATTTACTACCTGAATTACCCAATTTACGCCTTTTAAAATATAATCCAAATAACTAAAAGTATCTTCTTTTTGCTCTCCATCAAGTTCTAAAATTACTTCCTTTATTGCAGGTACAAGTTTTTCATTATACTCTATCACCGCTTTTAAAGCTTCTATTTGTTCATTTTTTACATTATCCATTGTTCTAATGGCTAGATTAACCTAGCCCCTCCTCTCAACTTTTGGTTATACGACTCTTTTGTATTGAAATCAAACGATTTCCTTAATTTATTGCAACCCTGATAAACTATATGTTATAATAATTCTGACACATTAACTATAAAAATAAAGAGGTGATTAAATGTTAAAAATCTACATCTGTGCCCAATGTGGTACAATTAGAATTGTATCAAATAATCATAACAGCTATTGTGTATTGTGTAACACTTCTATGAAACTAACATCAATCAGTTACGAAGATTATATTCGTCTTGATTTGGAACAACGCGATGCTTTTATCAAAAACTATCTAGATAAAAGACCTTAGTATCATCCTATTTCAAGGTCATTCATTATATATGATTAACATTAACTGGCTTTGACCAGCCGTAATTTTTTCCAGTTTACATGTTCCAATACTATTAAATATCTCTTCATACTCTTGTTGATATTCTGCTATTATTAGCCCTGAAAATTGTTTTAATAATTGAATCAATTGAATGCTATCACTTACGGTAAAATACTTTAAAATATCAATAACTGCTACCACATCATAGAAATTAGAAGGAATTTTATCTATTTTGTATGTATTGCGATAAACAGTCTCTTCCTCGTTTTTTGCTTGATAGACTAGTTCAATTCCATCTACAATGAGTTTTGATTGTATTTTTTGATAATTTAACTTGTCAGATGCATTTATTCTCTCCAAAAACAACCCAATGTCCAAAACACTTTCAGCATTAATTTGTTCAAGAAAATACATAAGTGCATGCTTTTTTTCTATGCTACTTATATTTTCTAAACCATAACATACCTTTTTATCTTGCCATACGATTTCTATTATTTTTTCTAATCTTTTTTCGTAGGTATAAAGTGATTTTACTTTATTGTAACCATTTCTCGCTATTTGGATTCTTTCTTCTTCATTTCTCAAATAATATGCAATTTTAGATAACAAATCCTCTTCATTTTCATAGATAACCAAATCAACATCTGGTGTAAAATACTCCAATAATTCACTTTGATAATTCGTAATACAAAATCCACCATTTCCCAAAATATCGAATACCCTTAAAGGAATGCCTGACTCTATCGTCTTAATCGTCATATTTATATTAATTTTACTGCATTTAAATATCTTTGGCATAATAATTCTAGATTCAGCTGCCCCTTTGTTGTTGATATATGGAAAAGCACTCGTATTACTTAGTGTGTATAAATCAAAATTATAATTTTTCGCAAGTTTTTTTACATATCGGTGACGCTCTACTTCAGCGCACTTCTTACCAAGAAATTCTGTCAACATCATTTCTTTCTTCGTAATCTGATAATCTGCATTTGCACTATTCCAACCAATGCTATTACAGAACTCTTCAACCAGTTCATCTCCCACCACTTCATCTAGGAGATTATATCCATAAATATATGATTGCGCCTCTATCACAGCATCTAAATAACCTTTTAGATAGTCTGGCAGCTTTATCTTATCGTAGCTATGCTTATCTTCATACAACGAGCCTACAAAGGAAACATCAGTTGTAAATAACTCTTTATCTTCTTGTGTGACCGCAATGGAATCCCAGAATCTCACATTCGCGCCTAAAGGCATATAATATATTTGTTCTGATTTTTCTTTGTATCGGCTATATAAATTCCGATCAAATATAAAAATATAATTGCACGAATTTGTTACCGTATCTGAATTTAATTGATACCACGGACTATCTACTATCCATGAAATGTATTTCACATGATATAGGTTACATAATCTCGAAATAACAGGAATGAAGTTAATAGAAAAAACGCAATCGTAACTATGTTTCAATAGAAAATCATTTGACATACGTTTCAAATATTCTACGTCATAATCCATGGATTTAATCTTATCTTTTAAAACATCAACCTCATGTCCCATTGCTTTCAGACTCAATTCTAAGTCAGGTTCACAAATATTTCCCCATGAACAGACTAATATCCTCATCTTGCTGTTCCTTTCTTTTAGAATACTACTCAAATGATTTGCTTGCTAAAACTGCCCTCTCTACTTCTTCTAGAACCCCTTCTTTTAGCTCTTTTTCCAGTGCTTCTAAAATTAGCTTTCCTCGGTTTGTCATTTGCAACGCATCTTCCATTTCATCTTCTAGAGATACTCCCAAGTTATTTAGCACTGTATATTCTAATCTTTCTAATTTATGCTGTATATGAAAATAAACTATATTACTTTCAATTTCCTGTGTTACCTCACCAATCTCTTTGGTTATTTTCATCATTTCAGAATTATTATTAGGTTCATTTTGAAGAATCGTCATTAGCCTTTCGTATAAACTTTTTCCCCGTTTTGTATCTTGATACAATTGGTTGTATTGCTCCATAATTTTATCCAAGAACAAGTCAAACTGCTCTTGTTCTAATTCACCTAGACACTCTGGAAGTTTATTCAAATAATTCCTCATATCAAATTCAATTCTACATTTATCTTCTATCGTATCTGACAATGTCCTAATAATGCTACCACGAATCTTTGCTCCACCTTCTGTTGCATCTATTACTTCCATCTCTGGGTACTCTTTAATTTGTTTCTCAAACCATTCTTTGTATATCAATAAATCTCTTGATGTTTTGACCTTTCCTCCGTGAATGTCCTCTACAATAATACTTTTGTTCTCATCTAACGTGTCAGCGCACCCTTCTACTTTCGCTTTTTCATAATATCTTGAGTTATCTGTAAAAGCCAAATCTTGTCCTACCAAAATGATTGTTTTAAATCCCATCATCATCGCAATTGTGTATGCAAAAGTTGCAACTGATGCTCCATGATTACTAGCTTGATAGCTTACTCCCATTTCATTCAAAAAAAGATTGCCAAAACCAAATGCATTATTTATAAATATTTTTTTTCCTGTATGTTTATCAAGAACTTCCCATCTTGATGATTCTGTACAGATTAATGGTATTGACCTCAATTCTTCATTCTCAAAACGCTGTAGAGACTTAATTGCATCGAGTGTGACAAAAACATCAGGAACAATCCCTTCCAAAAGCATACCGTTTAAAGCCGAATCTGTCGCGATTAAAAAGGCATTACCACGTACTTTTTTTAACTCTTTTATATTATTTTTTAGCGATGGACCTGCGGAAACAATAATGACTGGTAAATCAACAGGTATCTCAACACCTACTTTACATATTAATTGATCGATTACTGATACATGTTTTAAAAATTTCATGTTCATTAATATATTTTTAAAGTACCGTTCACTTAATCTTAGTTTGGTGTTGCTGTTTACTTCCACATGTTTTATGACAGTCTGTAATCTCTCAATGTAAGTTTTCGCCTCATTCGGAAAACATGTCCAATAGTTAGGATGTCCAAGAAATTTACAAACTGATAAGTTCTCATATGTAACCAAGGCTTCAACAATTGATTCTAAAAATACGTCATTGATATCTTTAACCAAGATAAATACTCGTTTTCCCAGCAAAGACAAATCAATCCTAGTCATCATCTTCATAAATATATCTATACTTGGTTCATAGATTATAACTATTACACCAGAAGGTGTTCTTTGTAACAATTCTTCTAGTATCATTCCATTCCCCAAACCAAACATGGTAATGGTTGCAATGGATTCTATTTTACCAAGATTATTTATCCATTGTTCTACAACTCTTTTTGGTTCATATCGGCTATTAAAATACCACTCATAATCATTCTTTGTATATTTAATAATCTCCGATCCATCCGCTGCATTTTCAATCTCTGCCATTGAATGGTGCATGGTTTCACTATCATATGCTTTAACAGCTTCGTATAGAAATTCATCATATGCTTTTATTACTTGTAGATTCTGGTGAAATAAATTATTATTATCCATTGTAACCACCTATACCTTCAAAAATTTGCACCAGAATTGGTTGCAGTTCATATTTAGATATATCTAATATATTTACGCAATCTCCAGCATTTAAAGCTACATACATAGCTTCCATCAACCGAATAATAAAAATCACAATTTCTTTATTATCTTGTAACAATAATGTACAAAATGAATTAATATTACTTGCTAGGGTTTGATAATGTACTCTTATCTTCTCGCAATCTTCTTTTAATGCTAATTCATATATTTCATCTAATAAGTCTATACTTTCTTGTAACAATTCATTGAGATTATCCATGTAGAGTACATCCTCCATCACCTATTCTATAACAAATCATCTGTTTTGCTGACATTTTTCCACTATACAAATTATATAAAATAAATAAAGCTGACTTTAAAGTCAGCTTTATTTGCTTCAAACTAAATTTACTGAAGAAGTGATAAAACTCCTTGAGTCTGTGAGTTAGCCTGCGCCAACATAGACTGACCAGCTTGCATAAGAATGTTATTCTTGCTGTATTTAACCATTTCAGAAGCCATATCAACGTCTCTGATTCTTGATTCAGCAGCCTGAGTATTTTCAGATGAAGAATCTAAGTTAGAGATTGTATACTCTAATCTGTTTTGAACTGCACCAAGTTTAGAACGTGATGTAGAAATCTTGTTAATAGCAGTTTGGATAGCTGAAAGTGCTGAATTTGCTTTTCCGTATGAAGATACAACTAAGCTACCAACTCCAAGTTTATCAGCAGTAATTTCAGAAAGAACGATTCCGATACTCTGGTTCTTGTTAGCTCCAACCTGTAATGATAAAGTCTGATCAGCATTGAATAAGTCTTTCTTATTGAACTGAGTTGTATTAGCAATTCTTGTAATTTCAGAAGCTAATGCATCAACTTCATCTTGAATAGCGTTTCTATCAATTGTCTGGTTTGTATCATTAGCAGCTTTGATTGATAATTCGCTCATTCTTTGTAACATTGAATGAATTTCATTTAATGCACCTTCTGCTGTCTGAATTAAAGAAATACCATCTTCTGCGTTGTCAGATGCTTGATCAAGACCTCTGATCTGATTTCTCATTTTTTCTGAGATTGAAAGACCAGCTGCATCATCAGCTGCACGGTTAATTTTGTAACCTGATGATAACTTCTCTGTTGATTTTGCTAGAGCTCCTGTTGTGATTCCTAACTGTCTGTTAGTATTGGCTGCAGCCATATTGTGTTGTACTACCATAATTAAATTCCTCCTTGAATTTGTTGCAACTTCCATGTTGCATATTTTATTATGTAAATTACCAATCACTAATTTGATTAGCTATGATAATCATACACCGTAACCCATTATTTCGTCAAGAACTTTACTTTTTTTTAATAATTCTTAACTACTTGTAATATATATCGACATAATTTTTTAAAACTTTATAGCTAAATTACTTTTTTTGATCTAAAAATTGTGGAGAAATGTAATTTGTTTTTTGCATCGTATCATAATACTGTCCAGCTGCTCTCTTGTTTTGTTTAAACTTTTTCACTTCCTGTTTAAATAAGGAGAACTGTTGCGATATGATTTGTCTGTTCTTTTCTTCAACCTCTTGAATCTCCACACTTTTATCTGTAATAAGGGCAATGCACTTTTGCATTTCTTTGATTTCTTCTGCATGTTCATTTTTATGGACAGAAATCTCTTGTTCAACACGCGAATACAGAGCTTGAAATCCATCATCTAGAAGATTTAACTCGTCAATCAACACTTGTTTTTCGTCTAATGTTTTTTCATAATCTGCCATGTTCGTCTTGATATCTTTAATAATTTCTGCTTGTTTTCTATTAACATCCATTATTTTATCTAATACGATTATCTTTTTTTGCAAACTGTCCTTCATAATATTAATGTAATTCGTACCCTGCTCCATTCGACACCTCCATACATGATTTTTATCGAGCTACTTTCATTACCTCTTTCCATGTATCCTTCATTGTTCTTAGGTGTCCTAAAACTTCTTCTAGAATTTCTTTATTCTTTTGTATGTTAGCCTCTGATAATCGTTGTGAAATATATACATAAACATTCTCAAAATCTTGCGCCACTGGATAGTCAAAATTAAGTGTCGCTCTAAGTTCTGTAATGATTGCACGACATTTTTTTATGTTGTTGTTTGCCTTTTCTATATTATTTTGCTCTATTCCAAGAATTGCAATGTTGCAAAACTTAATTGCACCTTCATAAAGCATAAGAGTCAACTCACCTGGGGTCGCTGATTTGATTTGATTGTTTTTATATGTTGCATAAGCATTTGGTAACGCCATTTACTTTTCCTCCTAAGAACTACTTCCTAACAAGCCTGCAAGAGCTGAACTATTTTTTTGCAATTTCGCTAGCGCTGTTTCCATTGCTGAGAATTGAGAATAATAACGATCCTCCATTGCAGTAAACTTTTTCTCCAACTTTTTAATCTCATCTTCATAGTCATCAATCTGACTATCCATTAATTTATCATCATAAACTTTGTCAGAACTTCTAATTCCATCAATAAACTTATATCTTGTACCAAGTTTGGTATACATCTCTTTTGCAAGCGAAGTAAAAAAACTCACTACCGTTTCAGGATCTGATGTAATCGCACTCATTAATTTATTTGATTTTGACGATGTTTTACTGTCTTCGGAATTTCCATCTATATGATACACTCCTTTTTCATCTGCATCGGTACTAAAGTATGAAGCAGTATCAATACCAAAGCTTGAAAGGCTATATTTTTGTCCATTTATGGTGAAAACAGATTGCATCGTTGATTTCATCATGGTGGTTATACTACTTAACGTATCATCTCTTCTTAAAATCGAATCTTTGATTTTGGCTTCCCATTTTTTAATTTGATCCTCAGTCATCGCTTCTTTTTCTTCATCTGTAAGTGGTTCATACCCTTTTGCACTATCCGCATTATACGCGCCATCCATCGCCTTAATGATTTCATTATATTGCGTAATAAAGTTCTTTATTGTATCATACATCCCTTGATAGTCGCGCTCTGTCGAAATTGTAACTGTTTTATCCACTGTTTTACCATCTGCACCAGTAGTCGTCCCAGTTTCTTGCCTTGCAAGGATATTAAGACCATTGATACTAAATGAATTAGAAGAGGAGGTAAATTCAGCCCCATTTAATACAATCTTAGCATCTTGACCTTCGATCTTTACAGCACCATTATCTACATCCAATCCTAATGCACCAAGTACATTTTTACCATCTGCGTCGGTAGAAGTAATCGTAAAATTCGCTTCCGCTCCACTGGCCTTTGAATTAACAAATATACGTTGGTTGGTTGCATCAAAGCTAGCACCAACACCTGCCGCCTTTAATTTAGTTAATACTTCACTAATCTTTGTATCGCCACTCACCTCGATATTGGTAGTTGTCCCAGAACCAGTTGTTACCTGAATTGTTCCAGTTCCACTTGCTGTATAACCAGTTAATTGACTTAACGTAGAACTCTCGGTTAATTTTGTATTATCTAAGCTTGAAATTTTTGCACCTGTCAAATACCCTGATTTAGCTAATTGTTTCACCGCAAGCTCTTGTGTTCCTGTAATCGCAGAACTGCTTGCCGTGATGGTAGCTACACTAGAGTCTGAAATCGTAGTTGCTTTATTCGCATAAGCTGTTGTGAATCTTAAGTTGTCTATTGTCCCTGTATACAAAGAATATAGCTTAGAGTTTAACGAATTCCAAGCCTCTACTTTCCATTCAAGTTTTGTTTTTTTCTTCTCAACGGCTTCTACCTTGGTTCTTTGAGCCTTCATTAATTGTGATATTATGGAATCGGTATCCAAGCCCGAATACATTCCCGTCAATCTTAGCGCCATACATCTTCCCTCCTATAACTTTTCATCTACAAGTAACCCAGCAGCCTCCCAAACTTTAGTAATCATTTCAAGTGTTTTCTCAGGAGGAATTTCCTTTAGAACTTCCTTTGAATCTTTGTCAATAATTTTAATTGTTACCCGATTCGTTTCATCATGAATCCCAAAGATTGCTTCTGTGTTTTTATTTAACTTACTATTAATTTCACTGATTGATTTTTTTATTTCACTATTTGTAATATCATTTGCATGATTTACTACTGACTTCTCATGATTTAATCCATCCAAAGCATCCGTTGTGATACCTTCCACCCTATCGCCAGCTCTCCCACTTATAACCTGCTGCACTGGTTTTACATTAACTTTTGTACTACTTCCCTGGTACGCATTCTTGTTAACTAAGTCAAGTTCCATCAAATCACCTCCGTGTGACTTTTGAAGGTAGATTGCCTCTACCTATTTATGAAGATTACTTATTTGTTATTATATCGACATTTTTCATATAAACTTAATAGGAACATTATAACAATATTCCATTACTTTTTAAATAGTTTATTTAATTCTTCAAGTCCTGCTACTTCAACTGCTTTGCTATTTTCCTCTTGAATTTGAAGATATAATTCTTTGCGATATATCGATACATCCTTTGGTGCACTGATACCAAGCTTTACTTGATCACCTTTTATCTCTAGCACTGTTATTTCTATATTATTGTTAATTACAATTGCTTCATTTCTTTTTCTAGAAAGGGCCAGCATTTTATTCACCCGCCTTTTCTTGCTTACTTTTAAACACCTCATATACTGGATGTTTTACGAGATATTCCTCATTCTCTACTACTATTTGACATGCTTTACGCGTTATGGCATTAATAATGATAGGAGCTTTTAGATTTACACTCATTTCTTCAATCTTAGCTGGTATTGTTAGTGTCACCAGCACTAGCATTTCGTCTGAGTCTAATTCTCCTAATGGCTTAAGTAATTCGTCATTGACAGTGGGATTATATTTCCCATCTGCAAGCAACGGATTAATAACTGGTATCGCAAACCCTGGTTCTTCCACGGATTGCAACCAAGAGATTCTAGCATTATCTTTTTTTTCCTCATCAAATATAATCAAAAAGTTTTTTAAATCTGGAAAACCAATAATACCATTTTCAAAATATATCCTCTTATCTTCATCAACTAAGATATTTCCAAATAATTTTGTTTGTATCGTCATCTTCTTCTCCTTTTTATCAAATAAAGTGTCTGCCTTGCAGACACTTATTTTTTATAGAAAATCTAATAATGAATTTGAAATTATCTTGCTTGTTGCCGTAAGTGCAGCATTATAAGCAAGGCTAGCTGCTTCCTGATTAATAATGGCATCTGATAATTCTATTCCAATATTTTCTTCTGATAGCGTTTTTAAATTTGTCTGTTGCTTTAAAGCTCTCTCCTCAACCAAGGAAAGACGACTTAACTTACTACCTACCTCAGTTTTCGCTCTCGTTATAGCCCCCACATATCCATTAAAGTTAGTAATACTTTGTTCTGCCAAACTCTGCAATTTGTTTTTGGAATAAGTCTGTTCCTTTTCAACTGCATCTAGCATGGATTGAATGTACTCTTTTTTATTGCTATACTGTGAATCCTTTAACATAGCTTCTAATTGTTCTTTCTTGGTATCCGCAGCAATAGCCGCTTCAAGTGCAGCAATCATGTCATCTACATCTCTGCCAATTGAATGATCAAATACATCCTTTGCTTCTGTATTTACTGTAATTGTCTGATTAAAATTAACCGTATAATTGATACTTTGAGCCACATCCTGATTGGTATATTCTGCTCCCGTCACTAAATTCGTACAATCAAAATAATGTTCTGGCTTTAGCTCACCTTCTCCAAAACCAGTCTTTTCGTAGGTAAAGCTAATTGCATCATCTCCACAATTTTGTAAAGACTGATATACTCCAGCACCTAAAATCAGTTCTCCAGTCTCCTTAATAAAAGTAATCCCTTCTGCAGAAGTATTTAAATAAGCTGCATCATTGCCACCAGCATCACTTAATGAAACCGCATTTACCGTAACAGTTTTAGATGCAGTTACTTTATTTCCATCTAATTCATAGTTAAAATTACCAACAACCGTTCCGCTGGAATCGCTAATGGTTACAATTCCAGTAACCGAATCTACAGCTGCACTGTAACTGCCGCCGATTGAATCTGTTCCATCGATTGTAGCACTTACAGTCCCAGTGGCCGCATCAAGTTTTACATTTGCTTTTACATAACCAGTCGTTGAACCTGATATGGCAACTGTAAGATCTGTACTTAACTTGCCAGATGATGAATAGGTCAAACCTGTTGCTGTCGGATCTGAGTTTTCTGATAAATCTCCATAGGACAAACGCATACGATACAACGTATTGTTTTTTACTGTGTTTTGATCGTATTCGGTATCAGTAGATGCTAAAATATCATTTGAATTCACATTAACCGCACCTGATACATAATTAATACTCTCTACGTCCGTACCTGAAAAACGTTCTGTTATGCGATAACTCGCAGAAGTATCTTCTTTCTTAAATGCCAAATCCATATTGGTTTTATGGCCTGTTAACAAACTTCTGCCCGAAAGATCAGCATTCCCTTCTGAATAAATTTGTTCACGAAGAGACTGATACTCAGCTAACAAGTCTTTCTTTTCAGATAACGAATATTGACCTGAGGATAACTTTGTCGCAAGTCCTCTTATCGCGGATGCACAAGTCTCCATATTAGCAAGTGCAGTTTGTGTATTTTGAAGCCAAGTCTTAGCATCTGGTATATTTTTCTCATAATATTGATTTAATGTACCTAAACTACTTTTTAAACGTAAAGCACGAATTGCCACTACAGGGTCTTCCGATGCTCTTGTAATTTTTTGTTGCGTTGCAACTTGTGTTGAAGCTCTATCATGTAATATTTTATTTACATTTAAATTGTTCAGAGAATTGTTTGTCATCATTTTATTCGTAATTCGAATTCCCATATACTACACCTCCTATACTCCCGTTTCATTTATTAATTTATCATACATTTGTTGCATGACAGTAACTAGTTTACATGACAAATCGTATGCATTCTTAAATTTCATTAAATTAACTGCTTCCTCATCACCATCTACACCAGAAACTGATAGTCTTTGATTTGTTATTGTTTTTAAAAGAGTATCATATTTTCCTGAGAAAGTAGTGGATTTTTGAGCATCTACTGCTGTATCCGAAACAAGACAAATCAAGAAACGTGATGCGTCACCGCCTCGAAATGATAATATACTCGTATTGTTTTGCGCCTCATAAAGCTTGTACAAAACATTTCCAGAAGACGGTTCGTCGTTCAGCTTTGTAGTTGTTCCAAGTAACAAAGGATTCTTTAGCATTGCACTTGACACTTTTAAATTTGCCGCGGTTAAATAATAATAACTATCTTCTCTATTATCTTGGACTAATGTGTAGTTATCAGCATTTTTCCCCACCAAAGATGAACTTACACTACCCTTTATCTGATAGGTGTACATTTTGGTTGCAGGATCATAGGAGTAGCTATCATAATCGTATTTCACACCATTTATATAAATACTTCCTGTTGCTTGAGGTGTAGCAGTCTCTCCATTATCCGCAACAACTGACACTGAGGATATACCTCCTGCCTGTGTGATGGATGCAACGGCTCCAGATAAAGCGAAATCATATTCAGCTCCTGTAACCGAAGTCCCTGTATAAAGAATTCCACCAACATCTCCGGCTACATTAAAACCTGTTATTAATATGTTGTTAACTGTCTTTGCAAAATTTCTAGCAAATTCATTTATTTGAGACATATAATATGGAATGCCACAAAAATCCACACTTCTGCCAACCTCAGCCGTTTTCCCCACCATAGAAGGAGTTAATGTTGTATTATTACTTGTAATATTAAAGGTATATTCATATTCACCAGTAGCAGAATTGTAAGTAGCCGCAAACGAATCGTAACTATATTCTTTGGTTCCTAGTTTAATCGTGCCTGAGCCATTTAAATTTAATTGTTCTAGGTTACTATAGGTTAAACTCGTAATTGTAACTTTCGTATTGTTTGCATCCACAGGTGTTATTGATTGAATCTTTCCCGAGAAATTATTTGCATTGTTACCATCTCTTAGATCAATAAGCGCCTTAAGTTTTCCACTGGCTCCTGAAGCAAGCACATTGAATTGATTTCCGCTTGTCCATTTTACATCATAAAGACCTTCTACATCGGATTGATTCACTTTATCTGTTCGGGCAACGCATTCTAACTCGTTATAACTATCATTATCTACTAATTTTTGACCTAATATACTAACCGCAAAATTTGTTGCCCCACTCTTCATTCCCTGACTATTCAAAATTTCTGTTTCATTTACTTCCACTGGTACAATTTCAGACAACTCATCTATCAGTAAAGCTCTTTGGTCACGCAACGCACTCGCATTTCCTCCAGCTAACTCAGACACATTTATTTGTTGATTTAAGCTATAGATTTGCTGTGCAATACCATTAATCTTATCAACATAAGTTTTTACTTCTTCATTCAAATCTTCCTGTATTTTTTCAAGATTTGTGGATAAGTCATTAAAGTACTCGGCAAATGTTTGTGCATCATTTACAAACTGCGTTAATGTAGACACCTCTAACGGAGTTTTAGCAGCTTCTTGCATTGAATTAAAAAAAGTATTTAATGCACTCACATAACCCGATGTCTTTTTTGACTCATGAAAAAGATATTGCAACTGCTCCATATAGTAATTCTTTGTACTATATTCTCCATATCCTGTATTGGTAGACCAATATTTAGAATCATAATAACTATTTCTGATTTGTTCAATTCCTGTAACCTGGACACCCATACCAATTTGACCATAAGTTGCGTAGGCTCTTAAAGCCTCTGTGGGAGTCTGTTTGGCAGATTGTCTTGTATAACCATCAGTTTCGACATTTGCAACGTTATTACCAGTAACACTAATTTGTGTTTGATATGTATATAACCCCGATGTAGCGATGGTTAAACCTAAAAATGTAGATGGCATATTTTTTCCCTCCTATCAACCGTTTCCTAACGAAGTAACAATATGTTCAAGCATTTCACTAACCACATTAATGTACCTGGAACATGCATTATAGGCATTTTGATATTTAATCATATTGGTTAGTTCTTCATCCGACGAAACTCCCATAACCATTTGTCTGTTATCATCAAGTCCCGAAACGGTCGCCGCCTGCGAATCAGCAAAACTTTTATAAATATATCCCAGATTACCAACATCTGTAACCAACTTAGAGTAATAATCCTGAAAGTTTGATTTTGCTGTTGCATTTGGATTAAGAGCTAAAATCTTCTGGCTAAATACAGCATATAGTGCTTCTCCCAATGGCAGATTCACTGAGCCATTTGCTTTATAAAACGGAAGTTTTCCTACATCCGTCAATACTGCTGGATTCACTGATAGATTTTCAACAGAATACAACGTATTACTCTTTAATTCATCTTCTTCATTATAAACATAGCAAACTTGTTCTTCTCCACTTGCATCTGTATATGTGTATTTGGTATAACGTTGCATTCCTGTCCTTGAAAAAAGTTCCGTACCAACTGTTCCATCTAATGATTGCCCACAGTTTTTTAAATCAAGTACCCTATACGTTCCTCCAACGGTTAATGTATTTCCATTGGCATCTGTCCAAGCTTGTCCAGGTTCCACTGTCATTGAAATATCAGGGCACATTATATCATTAATAGCGGTCACTACCCCATGAATTAATTGGTCAAACTGCGCAAGCGTACTCATCATACCTGACATACCTGTATAATTATTATAGTAATCTTTGGCAGCTGCATACGCCTTATCTCCATCTGTATAGGTATCTCCATCAATTGTCCAGCTTCCTGTTAGCCAATTACCTGATTCATCCTGATACTTTTCTTTCACTGGCACATCTAAATAATTTGTTGTCTCGCTTCCTCTATGAAGCATTAATGCCTTTAGCTTTCCAACATCCGTATCCATTGAAGTAGATATAATAGCACCCATATTAAATACATTCATATCTTTATAGTCTGGCCATGTTGGCGTTACAAAACCAGTAACTTTATCAGTGGAATAACCCATCTCATAAACAAAACTTTCTCCTACCAATGGAACACTTTCTGCCTTTACAATCACTACACCGTTTGGCTCTTCTACATAACTAATATTAATTAATCCTGAAAGTTCATCTAATGCTGAATTTCTAGCATCTCGAAGATCATTGGCATTCTCTACTCCACCCGCTTCTATAAATGCAATTTTTTCATTTAATTTGTAGATTTTATTAGCCAGCTCATTAATACGGTCTACGGTATCTACAATTTGGTCGTTCAAATTATACTGATATTCCTTTAATAGGGAATAAACATTTTGTGCATCTTCAATGAATTCAACTGCTCTTTGTTTCAAAAGAGTCTGATAAGATGTATCGGAAGGGTCTTTTGCTATCTCATTAAATGCTTCACTTAACCCTTTAAGAGAATTACTAAACTCACTTCCTCCTAGCGTTCCTAGTATGGATTCTATCTCATAATATGTTGTATAACCAACATCATAAAAATTAGACCGACCCGATTCTAATCGATATGCCTGATCTAAAAAAATATCTCTTACCTGTCTTACTTGTGCGATTGTTGAACCAATACCAACCTGTTGAGAGCTTACTGCTCCATGTTTAATTGTATTATATAAAATATCTGATTGTACAACCTGTTGCCTAACATAACCGTCAGTACCAATATTGGCCAAGTTATGTGCAGTTGTATTTAATGCGTTCTGACTTGTTTGTAAGCCAGAAACTCCAATGTATAGGCTGCCCATTCCACCCATGTTTGTCACCTCGTTATACTTTCTTATTGCTTGGCATCAAAGCCACTCGTATTAATAAGTACGTCTCCTTTGTTATAGGCATCCTTGCCATAGTTTGCTGTCTCCGGCGCTTTTCTCATGCTGTGATAAAGATTAATCTCAAATCCAACCATCTCAAGTGAATGTTCAAGCAGCATTCGATTGTTCTCATTTAACGCTGCCATCGTTCTAAGTGTTGCACTTAATTTATCATGTGTCTCAGCTAATTTATTCTGTTCACTTGGCTGGTTTTCTAGCATTTGAATTACATTTTTTATATTTAAAGACTCCACATCCTTGTTTAACACAATTGCAATATCATTGACTGTCTCTTTTCTTTTTTGTTCCAAATTATTGATAACTTCTATAATTGGCTGTTCCTTATCAATGATTTCTTGTAGTTTTTCGATGTTTCCTTCGACAATGACTGGTGTTTTTTCTTTTGATAACTCAATCAACTTTTCATATTCCGTATTTTCATTGTCTAATACATCAATTAGTGTTTCCATTAAACTTGACACTTGATTTCCTCTTTTCTGCTTCTCAAATTATCGATGTATCTTACTGTTTAAATTGCTAGAACATTAATTTGTTATAACTATCAATTACTTTGCTTGCAAATTCATCTGCAGTCACATTGTAATTTTTTGAATCAATTTTGTTCTTAACTTTGCTTACTAATTCTTCACGTACATCTTCTATTTCTGATACTGCTTTCTTTGCTATCTGATAATCAAGAGCAGTCTGGGAAATTTCTAATTTATCATTTTTACTTGAAACTGTATTTTGCTTCACTCCACTTGTTTTATCGGAAGTATATAATTTATTTATTTTATGATAGGATTCTATTCTCATGTTAACACTCCTTTCTACTCTTCAACTAATTCTTAACTTATTTATCGGCTTTTCAAGCTAATACTTTAGTACTTTTTAAAAATCGATTGGAG
Organism: Candidatus Galacturonatibacter soehngenii; assembly: GCF_008830185.1. GTDB lineage: Bacteria > Bacillota > Clostridia > Lachnospirales > Lachnospiraceae > Lachnotalea > Lachnotalea soehngenii. The sequence continues at coordinate 123,750 of NZ_WAGX01000008.1, read as the reverse complement.
CATTTTCTCAAATAAGATTTTGAAAACTTTAAAATTGGCAGGTATAAAGGCGTATGAAATGATTGTATCTCATACGCCTTAATGATCTTATTATTATTTTGTTTTCTAGATTACCGTTTGATAATTAAACTCCCACTTCAGGTATTCTTCCTAAAGCTTGTTGTATTTATCACTTTTTCCTTTTGCTTTTTCTACTGGATACTTCCCATTATTCTCTCTAATTTTCTCTTGAACAATTACGTCCAAGTCAAGCCCACATGCATCTGCCATAAGAACACAGTAGTTCACAACATCTGCTAGCTCCTCTTTGATTCTTTCCTGCTTTCCTTCGTTAGAAACGTCTTCTCCACTCCACTGGAATACCTCAAGAAGTTCTGAGGCTTCAAGAGAAATAGATATTGCCAAATCCTTTGGATTGTGAAATTGCTTCCAATCCCTATCATCTCTGAATTTTAAAATTTGCTTTATCGTCTCTTCTGTCATTTTACTTCTCCATTTCAATGTACTGACTTAAGTATTCTCTCAAATCAACATCACATACATACAGATATGTTCCTCTTATTCCTCGCGTCATCAAAACGTAATATACGTTTGTAATATACTCCAGTAACTCCTTATAAGTCGCTGTACGTTTCCCGTTTTTATCAAAGTAGCATTCTGGACGCACAAAAATCTGGCTAGTCTCCTTATCATACCCGATATCATTTCCAAGGATTACAAAGGCATAATTAAGATCATATCCCTGAATAGAATGAATACATCCAACTTCATCAAGTGCCTCTGGCGTATGAACCCAACCTTCGGTACAGTGGTTCCACATTCTCTTTATGCCTTGAATCTCAATGTCTTTCTTTGTCTGATCTTTTTTACTAATCCATTCCCATGCATAACCAGCAAGCATTCGAGACAAACCATATCCTGACTCTTTTTTATACATATCCTTCTCAAATTTCGAGAAATCAGAATACAACTTTAAATCGTATTTATCAGACTTATATTTATTAGTGCAAGATCCAGCAAGCATATCTTTTACAAAATCTATGTAATCATTTCCACCTCGCACACGCATCTGTGTACGCAGCGTAAAATACGCTATCATTCGATTCCTAAACGCATCTTCCATCTTTTTATCAAAGCGCTCATAATCTATTCCTGATGGTCCAACAACCTGCATACTATCATAGAATAAAACTGTACAATTCGACTGTTTAAGTACCCAATCGAGTTCATCCGCCTCTGTTGTAAGTCCAAGCTGTTCACATTTCTTTTTAAAAATCCCCATATAAGATATATTCTTGTATTGATGAAGCCTATGTGCCTCATCTACAAGTAAAATATCGTATTTCTTCTTTGTAACATCCGCAGGTGAAAGCACTTGCGTTGGAGACAATCCATATATGCTCTTAAAAATGTGCTTCATAGTCTTTCTAAGCGATGTCTGCGGTACTACAAAACCAATTTGTTTTTCTGTGAATTCTTCGCAATCTGCCAAATACTTCATCAAATAGACTGCTACAACCGTCTTACCACTACCAGGCATACCATTAACTACTACACGATTGACAGAACCGTCTTTTATCTTGATAAGAATATCCTCAACCGCTTTTCTTTGTCCATCATTCAACTCTTTGTATGGAGAGTATTTGAATAGATCAGAATTCTCTATTTCCTCAAGGGAACGTTTTACTAACTTCTCCCTCTGCAATTTTCTCCATAGTGCTTCAAATTTCTCATCGTACTCTTTTTTCTGATAATACTGTTTATCCGCGATACCAGCATTTTTATTAGTAACTTCAAACAAATCATCTGCCACAATATACTGAATCAACTTAGATTCATAGTCAAAAGTTACCGACTGGTTGAACATCTTGGAGTAGATGAAATGAACCTTATCAAAGATTCTTTTTTCTTCATTTGTAGCATGCTGTACCATTCTGGTTTTCACATGATTCGACTCACCAATATATGCTTTTTTTCCATTCTCAAGAATGTACAGCATCGGCCAGTTGTCCAAATATTCTTCATTACTATATTCACTTTTTTTAAAATCGCCCTTAATGATTTTAAACATAATTTAGTCTCTTTTCTTTGTTTTCTCTATTTTAAATCGCTACTCAACACTGAGTAAATTTCATTTTTTTTGTTTCTACAGCTAATACTGTAAAGTTCATATAATCATCCATATAAAAAGCAATACACTAATAATATTATATTCCCTAATAAGAATAGTTTCAACGAGTATTTATTCAGTAGTTTTAGAAATAGTAAATCCACCTCATTCATATCAACCTTTTCCATTATTTAGCCTACTTCAACATATCTCTTTACTCACAAACTTTATCTAACTCCAGTATGATTACTTCTCCCTATGGCATTTCTATTTGCTTCTGTGGATTGAAAAAAGACATCCGAACTAGTATTTCTACTAGACACGAATGTCTTAACGGTCTCGTCTTAAGTTGCTCCTTGATTCAAGATATAACTCATCTTCATTCATATTCTAAATTGCTAAAGCTTTTACACATCATGTAATTTCTGACATAAATATGACTACGTTTTTTTGTAAACAAATGCACATTTACTCTTTTACAGATTTCATCGTTGGGAAATCATACCGATTAATTTATATGTCTCTGTAACTCTTCGCATCCCTATTTTAGGATATTCTTTATTTGCCATTATTTTATAAATCTTCACAACTATTTATAAGTAGTCGTATATCTGTCGTAAGATGGTCGTAAGCTTTATTCTGTACCAATTTGAGCTTTCTTTTGCGTGTTGAAATATGCTTCAAAGTTAATTAATTCTGCTTTCTTTAAGTCCTTTGTTGCCTCTGCATATATGTCCATGGTCGTTTCTGCATCTGCATGACCTAAAATATCCTGCATAGCCTTAATATTAACCCCCGCTTCACACATTCTGGTCGTAAACGTATGTCTAAGTGAATGATTGCTAAATCTAGGAAGTGTTATTGCCTCTTTTTCACCTTTATCAAGCACCTCATAATTACAATCACGAATAATTCTTCTGAGTGCCTTATTAAGTGTTCCTTGATGCTGAACACCACCAAAACGATTGATAAAGATAAAATCTGTATATCCATCAACTACTGCATTACAATCTAGTCCACATTCTTTCTGGTATTCCTTTTCCATCAAAAACGCTTCTTTTACTTTTGGTAATATAGGAATTGATCTTTCTCCTGCTTTTGTCTTTGGTGTATTGATTGAAAAACCGCATCTTTCTTCTCCACCCTTATCATAATAAACAAGAGTATGATTAACGCTAATTGTTTCATCTTCCAAGTCTATATCACACCAACGTAAGCCAGTAATTTCTCCCACACGCATACCCGTCCACAAAAGAACTGTAAATATCGGATACCATCTATGATACTGTCCTTGATCACTTAGAAAATTTTCAAATAAATCCTGCTCTGGAACTGTTAAAGCTCTTCTTTTGTCTGAATCATTATTATGTGCTTTTTTCAATTCCTTTAGTGCATTATCTGATGGATTGTAACGAAGGTAATCATCTTCAACGCCTAACTCTAATACTTGATGAAGAACTGTATGTATGTTGTCTATAGTTGCTGTCTTCAAATGCTGTGAATCTGAAAGATGATTATAAAAAGCCCTAACATCTGACCTCTTTAAATCTGCAACTTTCATTTCTCCAAAATCCAGTTCAACAAATTGAGTATACATATATTTGTAATTCTGAAAAGTGTTATGTTTCAAGCCCCTTTTCAACTGCATCCAACGATAATATAAGTCATTGATTGTAATATCGTTCTTGTCTGCCCTAATACCGTCTAAAACATCCCTTAATACATCAATTTGCATTTCTCGTAATTCATCAAGTGTCTTAGCATAAACAGAATGTCGTTTTCCTTTTTTATCTCTCCACTTGTATTCAAAGCTTCCGTTTGCTCTCTGGTATTCTCCTTCCTTCAAAACTCTATTTTTATTATCTTTTCGTCTCTCTACTGCCATGATAATTCCCCTTTCATAACGATAAAGAGAACACGCTTAAGCACATTATAACTCAAGCGTGTTCTCATTGTCCACATCAACATAACATCACTAAGTAATTATATTGAGTACGTCTTTTCTAAATATTCATCAAACATCTTACGTTTTATCAATCTCTTGCTACCACACCAGATCACGAAACGACAATTTTTATCGTTAGTCAATTCTCTTAATTTGTTAATACCTATACCAAAATATGCGGATGCTTCTTCTAACGTAAGGTTTGATTTTTCCCATATAGGAACTTCTTTTGCCATAAAGACACTCCTTCACTAACGTGATACTAATCATTAAAAGAAATACCATCCAAATTATCAACTTCTACAAATCCATCTATATTTTCTAACGCTCGTTGCTTCAAATTATTATAATCTATATATTCACTTGCAGGTATTGAAAAAGATTTATATTCTCCATCTTTTTTATAATGATATACAATTACATCTAATCTTCTTAAAAGCTGATCTATTTTATCCCGATCTCTTTTCTCATTTTCAACCATAGAAGAATATACCTCATCTGGTGGAAATATTGATGTAATAATGCAAGTTGTCCACAAATTATATGTATTAGTATATCTACAATGTGTTTGTGTCCTGCTGTACTTGTCCAGAATAGTTAATAACTGTCCATACCTCATATTGCCTTTAAATTCATCGAGAAATATAATTGGTGGTGCACCTTGCTCAATATAGAAATCAAAACCACCGTTTTCAAAATCTGTAGTCATATAAACTTTTTCTGGTGAATACTTCTCACATAATTGATAATAATAATATGTCTTTCCACTGCCCGAATTTCCAACATGCCATTCATTATTTACTTCTTTTATTAAAGGAGTTTCCTTTATACGTCTACCAATATATGCGGATTTTATCATTTTCTCATATTTTCGATACCGAAATGAAGTATCAAAAATATCTTCTGGCGTCAATCCATCATTTAATAATTCCTCAATTTCATCAAGATCATTTCTTTTCCCTTGATTATCTTGTATTACATCTATCCCCTTTACACATAATACTTGTTCTCCCTTTTCCTCATATTTACCTTCTTTTAGCAGATATGATTTCAAAGAATCTTTCCCCCCCAATTGCGGTTCTATATGAGTCTTAAATAAAACATCTGACACTTTTTTCAATGTCGTTGTATTACCATAGCAAGCTATATGGGCATGATAGCAACCATCCAAAGAAACACATACCACAACACCTGCTTTTCTTCCTTTTCCACTAGTTTCCCATAATTCTATAAATTTATCTGCAAGATATTCTGGATTCTCATACTCCTCTTTTTTTAGTCCTGCATTTTCCATATTTGTAACATGAATAGTTCCAAACCAACATCGCCCTCTTGTATTCAGGGAAAATGCCATTTTAATCACACCCCTTTCTACAGTTACAAATCCAATGTGACTTTATATTCCAGTATTTTCACCAATTACTGAACCAAATTACAATCACATAAGTGAGTGGGTAATACTAGCCACTCACTTATGTCAAAGAGCAGGCTTATGGCTTCGCCACCGCCCACCCTTTGACAAAACACTATCAATATATCAATCCCTTTGCAATCAACAATTGTTTTAATTTTTCTGGTTCATTCAAAAATGGAATTTGAATAATATCCATTTCTTTCTCGGGCATAGAAATATAACCACAACATTTTGGAAGATGAATACTTTTATCGATCTCGCAGTTAGGAAATAACATAGTTGCACTTTCTGTTGAAATAGTTGAACCCATGTACATCTTTATCCCAAATTGTTCTCGAATTGCGGTATCTAAAACTTTACTATTAAACTGTTGTGATATAAAAAACAATTTATAACCAAAACTTCTTCCCATAAATGAAATGTGACTTATTTTTGCCATCAATTCCTTAAATTCTTTATTGTCTTTACTTAATGCGTAGCTACTAAATTCATCAAAAATAAGATACTGTTCTGATTTAGTTCTTTGCTCTATCGTTTCTAAAAAAGAATTATAAAAAGTTTCTAACAATTCATCACAATCCTTGTATTCCGCATAGTTGGAAATAATACTATCCCAATCTCCACCTGCTTTAAAATCACAAATACTGATAGACTTATGTTCAGACAAAAGTTGATTTACGATCATTTGTGCAAGTACAGTTTTCCCACCACCAGTAATACCAGATAATAGTATATGTGGCACTTTATTGGTGTCCCAGAAAAATGGTGTTTTAACACCATTTTTCCAAGATTCCATGCTATATCCCAGTTTTATTAACATGTTTTAACTCTGCTTCTAATTCTTCATCACGCAAAATCCCACCAGACTTATCAATTTTATGCCGTACTGTTTGACGATACACATTTGCAAACGGATGCAAGTCACATTCCCATTCTGCATAGTATATGTACACATTCGCATAATCACTTCCCACTGAATATGTTGCAAACACTCTCCAATTAAGACCATAGTATCCAATATACTCCTTAAATTTAATTAGCAACAATCTAATAAGTTCCTGCAATTCTGCTTCTTCTAAAACATGATCTGGCACAAAACGAATTCCTACAGCAGGTACATTTCTGAATAAATTGTTTCCCAATTGTATTTCAAAGCCTGCCTTAGCATAAGGTTTTGTTACCATTTTTATATCATTAGCTAACGTAATATCGAATGTATGTCTTATCTGTGGTTCTCTAAAAACCGCACTGACAAACTTCTTAACATCTTGCTTTAACGCTAAAGTAACACCTTCCACATCATAATCCATATGTATTATCTTCTCAATTGCCAAACCCAATCCAATCATACAGATTAAGACTAAAATTATTTCTATCATTGTATATTCCTCATTTCTTTTCAGGCGCCTACAAACATATTAATATGTTTGCAGGCTATGTTTATTAGCTACTTCAATATGTCAATTCTTTTAATTGGTTGAAACGTTCCTTTTGCTGTCGTAATAGCTTTGTCATAAAGAATATCTAATTCCATACCAATTTTTAATTCTGAACAATCAATGTCGCCAATATATATCGAATCAACTTTAACACCAATGCATCCTCTTCCTGTCTCTTTGTTAGTATAATATGCATTGTACTCCTCTGTGACTTGTAATGTAGTATTTCTACCACCATTAGCATTTGTAGTATAATTGAGTCCAACTAATTTCATAACAATACTTTCCTTCCTTTGGTGGCGTCCCACCTTACTCGCTTGCTGTACTTATATTTAATCATATTTTTCATCAATCGTAGAGCATTATTGTTTTTAATGCATGTCAGGTTCTTTTTTTTAGATGCTAATATAACTTTTTTATACGTCCTTTACTTTTTAGTCTGTTACTTGTATAATCAAACTAAAACGTAAAGGAGTTTTTTATGTATAAATTAAATTTTAAGATCTCATTAAACACATCTACCAATCTCAATCGTTACGCATCATCTTTAAATCTTCCTATTCAAACAATAATCCGGTTTTTATTAACTGAACAATTACATTCATTTGAATTTGATAAACCACGCTTCAAAGACAATTACGAAAATTGCAAATTTAAAGACACATTTGGCACTTCCGATTATTATGGTAAAGTAAAAAAACCAAAACAATATTCTATGAAAGTTTCTGAATACATATATAACGGTGTCTGTGACATTAAAAAAATTTATGAAACAAAAACCAATATTGTTGTAAACAACCTTATCCATATTGGCATAGCTGAAAAGCTGGCTTCATTTGATATAGAATATGCTACACAATATAATGATATATTACCTAACACGAAACAATATGCCATACCACTTTCTGAACAATTCACAAACTGTTTACAATCTATTTCAAATTTAACTGGCATCAAAACGAATCAACTTATATCATTAATTATTGGTAACTACCTAATTGAACATTTTTCAGAATACGATGATAATATCTATGTAAGTAGCACCGGAAAAATAACTACTGGTATTTGGTAAAAAAAAAGGGCTGTCGCTTTAATCTATCTAAGCGACTCCCTTTAATTTTTATTTAATCATAAAATCCTTTTTGGTGTTTTCAACACCTAAACTATATTGCTATCTTTTTAAGAAATCATAGCTATTTTTTATTTCCTTACCCATTGCCATACTCATATACATCATAAAGTTTGGCAAGATGGTTTCATAGTACTTCGAATCTGTTTTGAAGTAATTGCTCACACTTGTAGTCAATCCATTTTTATAAGCAGCCGTATACCCATCTGAAATAATCAAAAGAGCACCTTTTATGACATTTTCAATCTTTTCATTAAGATCGTCTTTCTTATAATTGGAGATAAACCCACCATAAGTAAATCCAACATTTTTTACAACTTGTGGCTCTTTTTTTATTTCTTGCTCTGTTATATCTCCATTCTCAATTCTGTATAATGTACCAAAAATAGCAAACATAATTTGCTTTCCATTTTTTAGTACTTCCATTTGCATTTCTGTCAGCTCATCCGATTTTTTTAATTTTTCCTCTATTTGAGAATATCTCTCATATAAGTCAATCAGATCAATAATAAATTGTTTCTTCTCTTGATCTTTTGCATAATTCACTTTATAAATTTTCCCATATACATTTGGTTTCTCAAAAATTGTTTTTTTACCAGATCTTGATGTTCCTGGTTGCTGAAATACCATTGATAGAATAAGCTGTCCTAATTCATCATTTTTCATAGAAAAACGATATTTTTTATTAGATCTTATTCCTCGCTTTATTTCCAAAAATATTCCATAATCCCCCAACCACCTTGCAAAACGTACCATCTCTGGTGCATTTGACTTAAGATCTCTTGCAAATATTGGTTTTTGAGAATTAGAAGCTTCTGCAATTTGAGTGAAAAATACTAACATATCATCATCTTGCTTCTTTTGTGCGATAATCTTGCAAGGAATATAAAACTCATCATTATCTTTGCTCTTATATGTACTAATCAATGTTGTTGTCTGACCACCATTAACAATTGAAAAGCTATCTAATTTTATTGTATTTCCATCTGGATCAAAATCCTCACAAGCAATAATAATTCCATTATTCAAAAACCAAAAATTAGCCCTGTCTTTATCTAATGTATTTTTTATTCCCGAATCAACAAGAGTATTTTTAATGTATTTTCTAATATTCAAATCAAATAAACCCTTGCTTGCATATTTATTATATAACGCTACAATTGATGAGGAAAGAACATTAACCATAATACCTTTCGAGTCATTTGATTCATACTCGAGACAATTATTTGCTTTATCTATTATAACTTTATCATGTAACACTATTTGCAAAGTTTCTTGTACATCCATAATTTTATTTTCGATATCTTCTTGCGATAATAATACTATAGCATCAACAGAAAAAGCATGAGTTGTATTCCCAATTTTTTTGATTGCACTATTCACATCAATATCAGCAGTTGTAAATAAGTTATATTCCACATTTCCTGCGCTATCTTCTGGTAACCTATCCAAGCTATTCTGCAATGCTATTTTTAATTTATCGTTATACATACTAGTATTGCCAATTTCAAAATTTTTAATAGTACTAGCCATTTTATCTAATTCCGAAATAATAGTGTTATTATCAAGCTTACTAGTACATTTAGCTTGACATAAAACCACCTTATTCTCATCTTCATCATAATATAAAAAATCTATTCCACCATCATTTGGACCGTCAGTCACACAGTCTAATTGATCATCAAGCTCCATCCCAAAATAATAATTCAAAATAACATGACTAAAAGCTCTATCATCAGTCAAATTCATCTGCTTAGATTGCAAATAATAATCTTTTACTTTTTTAATTTCACTTTTAATTATCTCTTGCATAATAACCACCTCATTTTTTCTTTATTGTACCATTTTTTGACAATTTATTAAACAAAAAAAAACAGTTAAAACCTAATAGATTTTAACTGCTTTTTATGTTGAACGTGTTCTCTTTATTTATTTGGTCGTAAATTAGTCGTAAATTATGATAACATTTCTCTGATACTCTTGTTTTTCCTAGCTTTAGATATCTTTTGACTTCATCGTTGGGAACAACAAAACATCACGAATCGCAGGAGAATTTGTCATAATCATAACCATTCGGTCAATCCCAAATCCAATTCCACCCGTAGGAGGCATTCCCACACATAATGCATTCAAGAAATCTTCATCAATGCTATTTGCCTCATCATCGCCTTGTGCCTTTAATTCTTCCTGAGCCTCAAATCGCTCTCTTTGATCAATCGGATCATTTAACTCTGAATAGGCATTTGCCATTTCCCAGCCATTAATAAAGAACTCAAAACGTTCTGTATACTCTGGATTTTCTGGTTTTTTCTTTGTTAGCGGAGAAATTTCTATTGGGTGATCCATAATAAAAGTAGGTTGAATCAAGTGCTCTTCTACATATTTTTCAAAGAACAGATTCAATATATCTCCTCTTTTATGTCTATTTTCAAACTCGATATTATGTTTTTTTGCTAACTCTTTCGCTTCTTCTGTTGTTTTAACTTGAGTAAAATCTACATTTGCATATTTCTTAACGGCATCTACCATAGTTAGGCGTTCAAATGGCTTTGATAAATCAATTTGGTGTTCTCCATACGTAAGCACCAAAGAACCAGTAACCGTTTGAGCAACATGACGATAAAGCTTTTCTGTCAAATCCATCATGCCATGATAATCCGTATATGCCTGATATAATTCCATCAGTGTAAATTCAGGGTTGTGTCTGGTATCAAGTCCTTCATTACGAAATACTCTACCAATTTCATAGACTCTTTCCAAACCACCTACAATCAATCTCTTTAAATAAAGCTCTAACGATATTCTTAAATGTAAATCTTCATCTAATGCATTAAAATGTGTATCAAACGGTCTTGCCGCTGCTCCGCCGGCATTTTGAACTAACATCGGAGTCTCTACTTCAATAAAGTTTTCTCCGTCTAAGTAACTTCTAATTGCATGAATGACCTTAGAACGTTTCACAAAGCTTTCCTTTACTTCACGATTCATAATAAGATCAACATATCTTTGTCTATAGCGTATATCCGTATCCTTCAAACCATGGAATTTCTCTGGGAGAATTTGTAAGCTTTTCGTTAATAATGTCACTTCAGATGCATGAATCGAAACTTCTCCAGTTTTTGTTTTAAAAACTTCACCTTTGATTCCGATAATATCTCCAATATCATATTTTTTAAATTCTTTATACGCTTCTTCACCGATACTATCTCTAGATACATAGGATTGTATATTTCCAGGTAAATCTTGAATATTACAAAAAGAAGCTTTACCCATAACTCGTTTGGACATGATACGTCCTGCTACAGATACTTCTTTGCCTTCCATTGCTTCAAAATTATTAATAATATCACTACTATGAGCAGTTACATCATACTTTGTAATCTCAAAAGGATTTTTGCCACTGTCTTGTAGCTCCTTTAATTTTTCGTGACGAACCTTTATTAACTGGTTAACATCTTGTTCCTGTACATTCTTTTGTTCTGACAAAATTCTCACTCCTCTTAGTTCGATCTTTGAATATCTAACACTTTGTATTCACAGTTTCCAGCTTGTGTCTCTACCATTACAGTATCACCTTTTCTTGCACCAAGTAACGCTCTACCCACTGGGGATTCATTTGAAATCTTACCTTGTAAACTATTTGCTTCTGTGGAACCAACAATTTTGAATTCCATTTCTTCATTATATTCAAAATCTAATACTCTTACTTTACAACCCACGCTAATTTTATCCAAATCAACTTCTTCTTCAACAACTACTTCAGCATTTTTCAGGATTTTCTCAATTTCTTCAATTCTAGCTTCAATATCTCTTTGCTCATCCTTAGCCGCGTCATATTCAGCATTTTCTGAAAGGTCTCCTTGCTCTCTAGCTTCTTTGATCTTTTGAGCAACTTCTTTTCTTTTGTTAACCTTCAAATCCTGAATTTCATCCTCTAGTTTCCTTAATCCTTCATAAGTTAATAAATTTTTCTTTTCTTCCATCTTACACTGCACCCTTCCTGTACTAAATATCTATAAATTTGGATTCTCCCATCCATTATTTCTTCTATACGTATACTTCAAGTTCCAAACGCTCGCAATTACAGAATTATAACTTAAAGGTTTCTTAATGTCAAGATTTCCTAGTGGTTTTTATCCAAAATCCATGATTGCGAAATGCATTTTAATTCATGCTGGTTACTTTTGTGACTTGCCATCTTATTGTGCCATACATTCTTATTGTATATGTGGCTTTGTGGGCTATGTTTGCCATATTGGCTTTATGAGCCATGCCAGCCATAATGCCTGATACATTATGGCTGACGGGCGTTCGCCCTATAGAAATGATAATTCAAAATCTCCTTAGAGTGCGAGCACTCACAGTTATTTTGAATTATCATTTCTGCATGGCTAACTGTAACCTCAAACTAGTATACTTGATTCATATTTATTTTATACCAAATACTCATCCAAAAGTGAAACAAGAGAATCTAGATTTTCAATTTCATTGACTTTGCTTCTTAACCTTGCACTGTGAGGACATCCAGCTGTATACCATGCTGTATGTTTTCTCATTTCTCGGATTCCAATATATTCTCCTTTGTATTTTACCTGTAACTTTGCATGCTCTATAATCATTTCTTTTATCTGTTGTATCGTAGGTTGTTCTACTAGCACTCCTCGTTGCAGATACTCATTTATCTGCGAGAACAGCCATGGATTTCCTCTTACACCTCTTCCAATCATTATCCCATCACAGCCAGTTTCCTGCTTTAGTTTTAGAGCGCTTTGAGGATCAACCACATCTCCGTTTCCAATGACAGGAATCGATACCTTTTCTTTCACCTGTCGTATAATATCCCAATCTGCTTTGCCAGAATAATATTGCTCTCGGGTTCTTCCATGAACTACAATAGCGGCTGCACCGCTGTCTTCAATTATTTTAGCTATCTCAACTGCATTGATGTTATTCTCATCAAAGCCTTTTCTTATTTTTACTGTTACAGGCTTTTTAATTGCTTTTACAGTCTGTGTTACTATCTCTTTGACAAGCTTTGGATCCTTCATAAGTGCAGAGCCTTCTTGATTATTTACTACCTTGGGGACTGGACATCCCATGTTGATATCCAATATGCTAAAAGGCCTTTCTTCTATTCTTTTTGCTATCTCACTCATGATATAAGGATCCGAACCAAATAATTGCAAAGAAACGGGGCACTCTTCTTCATGAATCTCCATCAAAGCTTCTGTATTTTTATTGTTGTAATAAATGGCCTTTGCACTAACCATTTCCATACACAAAAGTCCAGCTCCTTGTTGCTTACACAATAATCGAAATGGCAGGTCCGTAACTCCTGCCATAGGTGCTAATATTAAATTGTTTTTTAGTTCTACATTTCCAATCTTTAGCATATTTTTACTTCCCATTTACCTTTTTACATCGGTTATAAATACACTGCAATCCTTTTAGTGTTAGATTAGGATCGTAAACATCTATCATATCTGTTTCTTCTGCAATTATTTTCCCTAAACCACCAGTCGCAATTACCTTTATATCCTCAATTTTACTTTCTTCTTTCATTTTACGAATAATATATTCGGTTTGACCAATGTATCCATATACAATTCCTGCCTGCATACTAGAAACCGTTTCTCTAGCCAATATACTTGCTGGTTTTTTGATTTCAATCTTTGGTAGCTTTGCTGCTTCTTGCCAAAGTGCCTTTACAGAAGTACTAATACCTGGTGAAGTCACTCCTGCTCCAAAGCTTCCATCCTTTGTAATCAAGTCATACGTAGTAGCTGTACCAAAATCAACAATAATAACTGGTCCACCGTATAATTCATAAGCGGCAACTGCATCAACGATTCGATCTGCACCGACTTCCTTTGGGTTATCCATGGTAAGTCGTATCCCCGTTTTTATTCCAGGCCCCACAATAATTGGTGTTATATCAAAATATTTAATAATTGAGCTTGTAAGAGAATACATCATATCTGGTACAACACTCGCTATAATAACATCATCGATATCTTTTATGGAAAAATTTCTATGCTCTAAAAGAGTACAAATATCAATTCCGAATTCATCCGATGTTCTTGGCATTTTTGTTGTCAGTCGAAACTTTCCAATCAACTCTTCTTTGGAAAAAATTCCAAGTGTTACATTTGTATTTCCAACGTCTATTACTAGCAGCATCTTGCTATTCCTCCAAGTCTATAACAATTAACCTATTCAAGCTAACTGTAGTAAAATTATCTTAGTTCGCTTATCTCTTCATTTAAGAAGAATACTTTATAAAAAAGTTCTAAGGACTCCATTAATTCCGTTTTTGTTCTTTGGATTTCCTTAATTTTAAGTCCACTTCCTATTTCATCATAAAGAATATCATCTTCTTCGTATGAAACCTCTAAATTCAGATTACCTTCCTCGTCATATACAAGAGTCAGGATACCACCCACATCTTCTGTAAATAAAACACACATAATTTTAAGTTCGTCTTTTATTCCCTGTGGTAGTGTTTCAAAGTCTTCATTAATATAGAATTTTTTCTCGTAAGAATTTGATACACATAAAATAACTTTTTCCTGATACATCTTAATTAATCCCTTCTTTATATATATCCATAGATGCCTCGAACCGAGACCTCACCTGCATAGACTGCTTCTATCTTGCCATCCTCTTTTTTCACAAGCAATTTTCCAATCTCATCAATACCCAGAGCAATTCCTTGATATTGATTTGACGGTTCTATAATTGTAACTTCTTTGTCTTTGTTAATTAAGAATTCATTATACTCATCTATTTGCGCTTTCATACTTTCATTGTGCATAAATATTTCATATTCATGTTCAAAATGAACCATAATACGATTGATTAACATGGCACGCTTTACTTCTTTACCATTTTCAATTTTAAGAGAAGTCGCTTTGTCTTTTAACTCTTCTGGAAAAGAATCAACATTTGCATTAATTCCGATTCCTATCACAATATGATTGATATAATCCATTTCTGCACTCATTTCCGTAAGAATGCCACAAATCTTTTTTTTATTTAGCACAATATCGTTTGGCCATTTGATATAGCAGGTTGACTTTGTAACCTCATTACATGCCTTTACCACTGCCAACGCCATAACAAGTGTTAACATAGATGCCTTAGAAGGATTCATATCTAGTTTTAGAATCAACGTCATAAATATCCCTGTCTCTGAAGGTGATTCCCATTGTCTTCCCCTTCTTCCTTTTCCAGCAGTTTGCATATTCGAAACCACCAGTGTACCAGAAGTCGCTCCTGTTTCCGCAAGCTGTTTTGCCTTTGTGTTAGTGGAATCAATTTCTTCATAGAAATATAATTCTTCACCAATCCATTTTGTGTTCAAAACCGATTTCATTTCACTATAGGAAATGATATCAGGGCTTGTCTTTAAATAATAACCTTTATTGGGAACCGCTTCTATCACATAGCCTTCCTTCTTTAATTGATTGATTGCTTTCCACACCGCTGTTCTTGATACACCAAAATGCGTACAGATATCTTGACCAGAGATATAAGTATCTGCTTCTTTTAATAATGTTAGTATCTGCGTTTTCATAACAATCAACCTCCAAAACCAAAGAAAATCAATAAAGACATTATAAACAGAAGTACGGAAACAGGCAACAAGTATTTTCGTTTATTTTTTTGCATTAATCCCTTACTTCCAACAAACATATTAATAGCTGCCCCTACCATTAAGATATAAGCAATCAATTCTTCATTCTGTCTAATATCGGTCAAAAAAATGCACGACAATACAAGTAAAATAATACATAATATTACAACAATGATATCAATCACAAAATATTTTTCTTTCATCATTCTCCCAAAGTCGCTAACATGACTGCTTTAATCGTATGCATACGATTTTCAGCCTCATCAAATACTACGGATGCCGCAGATTCAAACACTTCATCCGTAACCTCCATCTCACTAATACCAAACTTTTCTTTCATCTCTTTGCCTATCTGGGTTTTTAAGTCATGAAAAGCTGGCAAGCAATGCATAAAAATAGCACCTTCTTTTGCATGATTCATTACGTTCTTATTCACTTGGTAAGGTGTTAAATCCTTGATTCTACTTTCCCAAACTTTTGCTTCTTCACCCATAGACACCCACACATCTGTATAAATAACATCCGCGTCTTTCGCACCCTGTGCTACATCTTCTGTTAATGTAATGGTTGCTCCTGATTCTTTTGCAAATTCTAAGCACTCTGTAACCAATGCTTCATTTGGAAAATATGCTTTTGGTGCACAAGCAACAAAATGCATTCCCATTTTTGCACATGCAATCATAAGAGAATTTCCCATATTAAAACGAGCATCTCCCATATAAACCAGTTTCAACCCTTTTAGATTGCCTAAATGCTCTTTTATCGTAAGTAAATCTGCAAGCATTTGTGTCGGATGATCTTCATTTGTAAGACCATTCCACACAGGTACACCAGCATGTTTGGCAAGCTCTTCTACTATTTCTTGTCCATAGCCTCTATATTCAATTCCTTCATACATTCTTCCAAGGACTCTAGCTGTATCTGCAATGCTTTCTTTCTTTCCAATCTGGGAACCACTCGGATCCAAATAAGTGCTGCCAAGCCCAAGATCATGTGCTGCCACTTCAAATGCACAGCGCGTTCTTGTACTTGTCTTTTCAAATATTAAAGCAATATTTTTTCCTGGAAATTGTTTTGGTAAAATACCTTGCTTTTTTTTCATTTTTAAATCTGCGGAAAGCTCAAGTAAATATTCAATTTCCTCCAAAGTATAATCTTTTAATGTTAGAAAATGTCTTCCTTTTAAATTCATGGTTCCTCCTCCTTGCCTTACCTAAATATCTAAAATAGCATTGATAAATACAGGTAATAACAAATCCCTTTTTAATTTTGCTTTCTTTTGCACTTCTGCTATAAACTCTTCTATCGTATATATCTTATATTTTTGAACCCTGAGTAGTTTGGCTGCTGCCTCTAATATACTAATATAGAGTTCTTTATAAGACCAGTCTTTTCCTAATTTAAGTTCCGAGGCAATCAGTCCTAACGCTAACTCGATATAATTTCTTGTTAACGTCTCTTTCCCTACATCGATTTTAAAATGTCCACATAAAGTGGTTTTGTTATCCTCTGAAATATGAATTAGTTGATTTAAATAATAACACTCTTCCAGATTTTCTTCAATATAATATATTTTTCCCTTTAGCCCATATATCAAACGCATCGTATCATAGTAGCCAATTTTCATATTCCTCTTACTTTTTTTACAGTCAAAGTCCAATATATTTCCTAAGTCAACTCTTGGTTCAACCGATAATACTGTGACATCTTCTGGAAGTTTTACCTTTTTTTCTCTTCCGATACCAAAGATTCGAATCATTATGATATCGCGATATCCTCTTTTAACCAAAGATTCCAACGGCACATTATTAAACATTCCATCATCCATATATGTCTTTCCATGCAGTTTCTCATTTTTAAAGACTGGCAAATACGCACTTGCTAATAATAAATCTGCCATTAAACCATCTTCTACTTCTTTCATATCCAAATCCAGCTCTTTTAAATCTGAAATAGAAAATGTGAGCAGATAAAAATTTATATTGCCATTTCTAATCTTTGTTTCATCAATGTTATCCGATATTAATTGTTTTAATGGAGAGATATCCGCACCTCCCTCAACAAAAAGCTTCAAGGACCGCTTTAGCGCTTCTGTTAATTCAAGTTTTCCTTGAAACACCTGTGACATGACTTTGTCGTCCACCTTCATCACTTTGGAATAAGAAATAGTTTCCCACAACTTTTCTGTTTTTTCTAAATCCCCCATACAAATCATTGCTGCATTGAGTGCTCCTACCGAAGTACCAGCCACTGCACTGATTTTTATTCCAGCTTCAACAAGTGCTCTCCAAGCCCCCACTTGATACGCTCCTTTAGCTCCTCCACCCTCTAACACAATACCATATTCCTTCGTAACATCAATCACTGGTTTCATGATACCTTCTCCTTTAAATGACGTCTAATCAAAACAGGAAATGAAAGCGGCAGAGATTTTAAAAATCCTCCACCGCTGTTTTCAATCTTTACGACACACTTTTAACTTTCTTTTGCAACTTCTGTAATTGCCTTTACCATACCAGCCATTCCTTGAATATCGGATGGAATAATGATTTTAGTTGCTTTACCATCTGCCGCTCTTTCAAAAGCTTCCAGACTCTTTAACTGAAGCACACTAGCATCTGCACCAGCTTCTTTTAAGTAGCGAATACCATCTGCCTTTGCTTGCTGAATCTTTAAAATGGCCAAGGCTTCACCCTCTGCTTCTCGAATTGTAGCTTCTTTTTTTGCCTCTGCTCTAAGAATAGCAGCCTGTTTTTCAGCCTCCGCATCTAAAATAGCGGATTCTTTTTGCCCTTCTGCTACAAGAATGGTTGATTTCTTCTCACCTTCTGCTCTTAGAATTGATTCTCTTCGTTCACGTTCTGCCTTCATCTGTTTTTCCATGGCATCTTGAATAGCCGCTGGTGGTATGATGTTTTTTAACTCTACACGATTTACCTTAATTCCCCATGGATCTGTTGCTACATCTAAGGATACTCTCATCTTTGTATTAATTAATTCTCTTGAAGTAAGCGTCTCATCAAGCTCTAGATCACCAATAATATTTCTTAATGTAGTGGCAGTCAGATTCTCAATCGCCATAAGCGGATTCTCAACACCATAAGCATAAAGCTTTGGATCTGTAATCTGATAGAAAACGACTGTATCAATTCTCATTGTTACGTTATCCTTAGTAATAACTGGCTGTGGTGCAAAATCAACCACTTGTTCTTTTAAAACAACACGTCTTGCAATGCGATCAATAAATGGCACCTTAAAATGTATTCCTACTCCCCAAGTATCCTGATACCCTCCTAATCGCTCCAATATCATCGCTTGTGCCTGTGGAACGATTTTGATACAAGAAGCTAATATAATTAACAAAACAATAATTAAAACTAAAACTACATATGGCATTATTCATTTTCCTCCCTTTTCTCTTCAACAATGAGCTTTACTCCACTGATTTCCTTGATAATAACCAAAGCATCTTTGGCAATTGTCACTTCATCGTAAACTGATCTTGCACTCCACTCTAATCCATTTACAATAACGCTTCCTTCACCTTTGATATTACTGATATCTTTTGTAACAATTGCTATTTTACCAATTAAACTTTCTGCATTGGTTTTTGTTCTGTTTTGATTTAGATACCTCATAGCAATTGGTCTGGTAAGAAATAATAATAAAAAGGATACAAGAAAAAATAAAATAATTTGAATTCCAAGTGAAGCGTTAAAAACAGATGCAACAAAAGCAGCCAAGGCTCCTCCGGCAAACCAAATTGTTGTTAATCCTAATGTTATGATTTCTATAATTAATAGAATCACAAATAGAATCAACCAATACATATCATACATGTCAAGTCCCCCTTCTGCGATTGCATTGTATATCTATACATGATAAAAAATCATTATATCTAATATGTTACTATAAATAATACTTTATTACAAGGTTCATTATTACTAGATAAAATAAAAAAAATATAAATTCCATCTTGATTTTTTACATAATATGTT
This sequence comes from Candidatus Galacturonatibacter soehngenii, assembly GCF_008830185.1. Classification (GTDB taxonomy): domain Bacteria; phylum Bacillota; class Clostridia; order Lachnospirales; family Lachnospiraceae; genus Lachnotalea; species Lachnotalea soehngenii. Next base: position 104,079 of record NZ_WAGX01000008.1, on the reverse strand, counting down.
GTAGTATTTGCATATACTATATGTAGTTTTAAATACTACATCACATATATTTTGTTTTTATCCCAAAGTAACTATAACTACATTCGTGTTAGAGAAGCCATTCTACCGACTCTTAACAATTATTGTAACCAGAAAGGAGCTTACTATTATGAAATTCTTCAAACCAAAAGACCCAGGAAGTGCTATTACACATTTTATCGGCATGCTTATGGCAGTCTTTGCTTCCACACCCTTACTAATCAAAGCTGCCAATAAACCTGATAAAATTCATCTTATTTCACTGGCAATATTTATGACGAGTATGATTTTATTATATGCAGCCAGCACAATCTATCATTCTTTGAACCTGTCAGAGCGAACCAATCGTGTGTTACGAAAACTAGATCACATGATGATTTTTATATTAATTGCTGGCTCTTACACTCCAATATGTTTGATTGTACTAGGCGATGGAATCGGAACTTTACTTTTTGCTCTTATATGGGGAATTGCTATAATTGGTATCCTTATTAAAGGCTTTTGGATTACCTGCCCAAAGTGGTTCTCTTCTTTATTATATATTGCAATGGGTTGGTTATGCGTAATCGCATTTGGCCCACTTGTTAATGCTCTTTCTCCTGCTGCATTTGGATGGCTTTTAGCTGGTGGAATCATTTACACAGTCGGTGGAATCATATATGCATTAAAATTACCTATTTTTAATTCAAAGCATAAAAACTTTGGTTCCCATGAAATCTTTCACTTATTTGTAATGGGAGGAAGCATTTGCCACTTTATTCTTATGTATTATTTCGTTGTTTCTATGCCAGTTCAATAATTTAGATATTCCTTATCAAGTAATATAAGCCATGAATTCTGACTTGGTTCAGATTCATGACTTATGTCCTTTCATTAATCTTTCTTTTTGTTTTCTGTTTAATTTTTTTATCTCATACTCTCTTTTCATGGCTTCTTCTTTTGTTTTAAATTCTTCATAATACATTAATGTAACAGGCACTCTTGATTTCGTGTATTTTGCTCCCTTTTTCTTATTATGAGCTTCTATTCTTTTATCCAAATCATTCGTCCATCCAGTATAGAAAGTTTCATCTTTGCATTTTACTATATAAGTATAATTCATCTCGCTTAACCTAATAATTTATTTGTTTTCTTTACTACTCTAAAATATTTTCATTTAATCGGTCTTGTTTCATTTATTATAATAGCAAACTATAGAATAATGCAAGAATAAATAGATGTGGAATCCCTCCCACAAAATATTCCCAAAAATATAAAGGACATCTCAAAAGAAATGTCCTTTATTCTATCTAAAGCAATCGATTAAAAAGTATTGTTTCCATGTATTCCACCCTGTGTTACCAACGAGAATCTATAGTAAAATAAATCGATTGCATATTTTTAGATATGTAGTTTCTCGTTGGAGGGTTTACTACACTATATCCTTATTATATTCATTGGCAATCATTAAGTTCCTATTATTCCAAAAAGTTTAACGGATTCACTGGTGAATCATCTTTTGTAACCTTAAAGTAAAGATTGCTTCCTTCTATACTATAATACTTACTAGGTTCACTAACATAGCCTATGATACTTCCTTTTGAAACAGTATCGCCTTGTTTTACTGTAATTTCTTTTAACTGGCCATAAATGGCTTTATATCCATTGCCAAGATCTACTTTCATAGATATTCCAGTTTCTTCATCTGTAAAAATTTCTTCTACAATTCCATCCGCGGCTGAAGCTACTTTTGAATTAACCTCTCCTTGTATAATCAATGCAGAATTGTATTTATATTGATTTAAGGTGGCAAAATATACGGTACTGTCCATACTGTAATTAATTAGAACATTTCCTGCCAATGGCCAAGACATTTTACTTTCTGCTTGAAAGTTTAAAGCTTTTGTAGATGTACTTTTTGTTGTTGTTTGTGCTACCTCATCGTCATTGGTTTCTTCTGCCTTCTCTTGTGTAGCTGCATCATTTGTTGCTGCTTGATCTGTTTGATGTGTCTCTTGCTCTTCTTTTACCTCATTTGTTGCATCCATAACATTATCCATTCCAAAATACTTCGATGAATAATTATCTGCTTGAATGTTGTCTGCTGCTGATGTGTTCACTTTACTTTCTTCTTGAGTTTGAACTACATTATCTGGTAACTCATTTAAGTCGACCAAATTGGACTTATTATTATCCTTCGTTGTATTCGATGATAATATATTTACTCCAACTACAGCAGCTGCTACTGCCATAAATGCTACTGCGCCAACAATTGTTACTTTGCTTTTTAATTTGTCGCTAAATTTCCTTCTCATCATAATAATCACCTCAACTCTATAAGTTAAAGAAATAAGTAAAACTTATCCTCTTTACAAATAGGTTTGCCCGATTATCAGATTTTATTCATTTACGATATCGATATTTTGATAATAATAATTTAAAATTTCTTTATATTTCTTCCCTTCTTTTGCCATGATATTCGCTCCATATTGACTTAGTCCCAAACCATGTCCTTTTCCTTTTACCGTAATTTTAGCTCCATCAGAATCTAATTTCATTTCAAAACAAGAAGAGTTTAAAGACAAGATTTTTCGAAATTGTTCTCCACTTATGACCTCATCATTTATCTTTATCTTTTCAACATACCCTAGCTCATCGCTTGATAAAACCTGGGGTAGAGTCGTAATGTTTTTTTGGAATAAATCACTCATTTTTTGAAATGAAAATGTGGAACTCGTAATATATTCTTCCGATTCCACATCCTTTGTACTTGGTATGCTTTGAAGATATGGATACTTATCACTATTTAATGCACGTTTGGCATCTCTTGTCGTACCAATACTCACTGCATGAAAGGCTGCTTCAATCAGCTCACCATCGTATTTCATCACTTCTCCTTTGGTATCTGCAACAATTGCCTGTAGCATATTATAATTGTCATAAAATTTATCATAACCCCAGTATTCTTCCATTTGAAGAATGTTCATATATCCAAGGTTTAGCTCACTTGTATTAATAGATTTTCTTCCTCCAATCTTTTTGACAATGCTTGTTCTAGCAATTACACTTTGTGCTTTAATCGCCTCTTTTTCATAAGTCACTGGGATTGAAGATGCAAGAACACCAATTATGTATTGTTCCATGTCAAGTTCTAGTTCGACATTATTATCATATACCATTACCTTTTTTGAATCTAGAATCGGCTCTTCTTTTGCAAAGTTGATGCCTCCTTCGAATATAGTTGTTATGACATATGGCAGTAATACAATTGTAGCAAGTATTAAAATAATATTCTTGTAAAAATGTTTCATGTATCCCTTAACTATGATTCGTCTTTAATATTAATATATGCAAAAAAGCAGAGTATATTTCTTACACTCTGCTTCGGGGTGCCGACAAAGTCAATACCCAATATAGTTTATGGTTAACATCATGTGTTTCAAGCACAGCACTTTGCTTTTATCAACTCGGATGCTGCCTTTTCATTCATTGGTTTTCCTGTATAATACCCTTGTATATTATCACACTTCATATAGCGCAAGAAATCATACTGTTCTTTTGTTTCTACTCCTTCTGCAATTGTCTCCATATTTAGCTTATGAACCAATTCAATGAGTGCATCCGTTATCTCTGCCTGTCTGTTATTTTCCGTAATATCATTGATAAATGATTTATCAATTTTAAGTGTATCAATTGGTAAATCTTTTAAGTAAGTCAGAGAGGAATAACCCGTTCCAAAATCATCCAATGACAGACTCAATCCAATTGCCTTTAATTGATTTAATGTCTCAATGATACTTATCGTATCGTTAATAAATACACTTTCTGTAATTTCTAACTCTAATTCCTTTGGATTTACTTTATATTCCTTGATAATATTATGGACTAATTCAACAAATCCCGGCTTGGTAAGCTGAACTGCCGATACATTAATTGATACAATGCCAACTTGTCCATACTGCTTCTTCCATTTCACCCAAGTCTTACAAACTTCTCGTAGAACCCATTCACCAATTTCAACAATATCTCCACTTTCTTCTGCAATGGGAATAAATACTGCAGGGCTTATCCATCCTAGCTCGCTGTCGTACCAACGAATCAAAGCCTCAAAACCTCTGAATTCATTGCGATAAAAATCATATTGAGGCTGGTAATACATTTCAAATCCATTCTTCTTTATACATTCCAACATTTTTTGTTCTAACATCATACGATTTTGCATATCGTTGCTCATGTTAGGCTCAAACATCATTAGTTTATTTTTTCCTAATGTCTTTGCATGAAACATAGCAATATCTGCATATTGCAATAATTTTTTCCATTCCTTGGTTTGGTCTGGATATACAGAATATCCCATGCTTGCTGTTAAGTGTATTTTCTTATTATTCACTTCAAATTCTTGTTCAAAAAGTTGTTTGATTCTGTTTACATTTTCTGTAACAGTTGACATTTCTTTATTTCCAGATATGACAAGGACAAACTCATCCCCGCCAAATCTCATGGTCTCAAAATTCTCTTGACTGTTGCTAAATAGTCTCTTGGCTACTTTTTTAATGATTGCATCCCCTGTAGCATGTCCGAGCGTATCATTTATTTTCTTAAAATTATCAATTCCAATAAAAAGTACCGTTACTTTGTCATTTATCAATTGTGCTTCTGATAATTTAATGGGAATCATTTTTTCAAAATAGGCACGATTGGGCAATCCAGTCAGTGTATCATGATAAGATAAATATTCTAGTTTATCACTGTTTTCATTAAGAGATAAATATTTAAAAGCGAGATTCTTCTTTTTATTTAAAACTAAAATAAAAGCAATACCTAAAGAACTAAATATACAAAGTAAAAGCGCGCATACTAAAATATCTGTTGTCAATACCTCATATTTTAAAAATATAATGAGACTGTATTGAGCCAACAGAAATATAATTTGCAGTATTATGATTTTTATTATAAGCTTAAAATAATCAAGTTTTTTAATATTCTTCATATTACCCTTCAATTCCTAAACGATTGTTTGTCCCAACTTTATATTACCATTATTTTAGTCAACTGTAAACCAAAAAATGGCACCTAAAAAGACAGTAGATTACCTAAGAAAGCTTCAATTTTACCGCCTTTTTTAATCTACTGTCTAGTATAACCCATTATTTAGATTTTATTACAACTTTATCCAATTTCCATATATCGTTTACATATTCTTCAATTGTTCTGTCGGAAGAGAACTTCCCTGCACACGACATATTAAGAATTGCACTTTTTGCCCATTTCTTCTCATCCATATATGCAGCCATCACCCTTTGTTGCGCTTTCGCATAAGAGTGAAAGTCTTTCAAAATAAAATAGGTGTCTGCTCTTTCAGAGGAATTAGTATTTAATAATGAATCATAGATTTCTCGAAATAGCTCTGGATTTTCAGGAGCATAAAATCCATTGATTAACTGCATCAATACCTTTCGAATATCTTGATCCTGATTAAAAATATCCATTGGCTGATATCCACCTTCTAATTCATACCGGATTACTTCATCGGATGACAATCCAAATATGAATGCATGTTCTTCTCCTACCTCTTCTACAATTTCAATATTTGCACCATCCATAGTTCCAAGCGTCAACGCTCCATTTAACATAAATTTCATGTTACCTGTTCCTGAGGCTTCTTTACTTGCAGTCGATATTTGCTCGCTAACATCTGCTGCCGCAAAAATCCACTCTGCAATTGAAACTCGATAATCTTCAATAAAAACAACCTTTATCTTATTGTGAATCGAAGGGTCGTTATTGATTACGTCTGCTACTGCATTGATTAACTTGATGGTAAGCTTTGCTCTTTGATAACCTGCTGCCGCCTTTGCACCAAAAATAAAGGTTCTTGGATAGAATTCCATGTCTGGATTTTCTTTGATTTGATTGTATAAATACATGACATGTAAAATGTTTAGCAACTGTCTCTTATACTCATGAAGCCTCTTTACCTGAACATCAAAAATGGACCTAGGGTCAATTTCGATGTGATTATGCTCTTTTATAAATTTGGCTAATCTAACTTTATTTTTATATTTAATATTCATAAATTCTTGCTGTGCTTTCTCATCATCAGCATACAATGCCATCTTATGAATCTGCTTTAAATCCGTAATCCACTCTTTTCCAATGTGTTCACTCACCCAGTCAGCAAGGATATAATTGCCATGTAACAGGAATCTTCTTTGGGTAATACCATTGGTTTTATTGTTAAATTTACTTGGCATCATTTCATAAAAGTCCCGTAATGTTTGTCTCTTCAATATCTCTGTATGAAGTTTTGCCACACCGTTTACAGAATAACTTGCAGCAATGGCTAAATGTGCCATATTTACCTGCCCATCATAGATGATTGCCATATTCTTTACTTTATTTGCTTGATTTGGATATCTCATCTGTATTTCTAAAATAAAGCGTCGGTTGATTTCTTCTACAATCTGATAGATTCGTGGAAGTAATCTAGAAAATAGCTCAATCGGCCACTTTTCAAGCGCTTCTGACATTATGGTATGGTTCGTATAAGCACAAGTTTTTGTTGTCACTTCCCATGCCTCTTCCCAACTTAATGCTTCCTCATCCATTAAGATTCTCATCAGCTCTGCAACTGCTACAGTAGGATGTGTATCATTTAGTTGAAACGTCGCTTTTTCATAAAACTTTTTGATGTCAGAATGTTTACTTTTATACTTTTCGATTGCCGTTTGTACACTTGCTGATATAAAAAAATATTGTTGCTTTAATCTTAATTCTTTTCCTGCATAGTGATTGTCATTCGGATAGAGTACCTCACAAATGTTTCGTGCTAAATTTTCTTGTTCTACTGCCTTTTGATAATCTCCTTTATCAAAAGAGTCCAGTTGAAATACCGTTACAGGCTCTGCATCCCATATTCTTAATGTGTTGACAAAACCATTACCATAACCAATAATCGGCATATCATATGGAACTGCCCTAACCGATTGATACCCCTCTTGTATAAATCTGGTTCTTCCACTCGCATCTGATTCAATCCTAACATAGCCTCCAAATTTTACTATTTTAGCTCTTTCTACCATTTTTAATTCAAAAGGATTTCCATGCTCAAGCCAATAATCGGGTACTTCCACCTGAAATCCATTCTCGATTTTTTGCTTAAACATTCCAAAGTGATAGCGAATACCGCATCCATAAGCTGGATAACCAAGTGTTGCAAGAGAATCTAAAAAGCATGCTGCAAGTCTTCCAAGACCACCATTTCCAAGAGCTGCATCTCTTTCCATATCTTCTACGACATTAATATCAATTCCAAGTTCTTCTAAAGCATCTCTTACCTCTGTATAAGCTCTTAAATTAACGAGGTTGTTGCCAAGTGCTCTTCCCATTAAAAATTCCATAGAAAGATAATAAACAAATTTAGGATCTTCTTCTTCGAATCTTTTATGCGTTTCAACCCAATTATCTATGATGACACCTTTTACTGCATAACATACTGCTTGAAATACTTGCAAGGATGATGCTTCATCGATTGTTTTACGAAATAATTTTTTGACACTGTCTTTCACACTTTCCTTAAAACGTTCCTTCTCGAATTGTTCATTATACATATTCAAGCCTCCTTTTCACTCTCATTTCGCTTCATTGGCAAAAGATACAAATGGAAAAATCATATACCGTTATATAACAAAGTGCCCCAAAACAAGCTATAAAATGCATTGCATTTATGAGATAAATGCAATCGCACTTGCTTATTTGGGGCACCTCCTTTCATGAATCTGTCAAGTCACATTACTAACGTTTCTCAACACCTATCATAACTGTTTCGCCATTAATATTCCATTCTTTTACAAAACCCTTTGTCTCACCTGAGATAATTTCGAGTGCTAATACCTCACTTTTTATCTTTTCTACAAAGTTATCAAATATGCTAGCAATTTTTTCATTTTTATCATGATATACCACAATTTGATCCATGACTTCAAAGTCTGCTTCTTTTCTCATTGTCTGAATCTTACTAATTAATTCTCGCACAAATCCTTCTTCAATTAATTCTTTTGTTAAGTTTGTATCTAATACAACCGTAATTTCATTGTTACCATCGGATACATAACCTTTTGTTTGTGCCATATCAATGAGTAAATCTTCCTTCAATAGAATTACTTTTTCTCCTTCTATATCAAGTAATAGTTCACCTGTCTTATTGATTTCATCCATAGCGGCATTTCCGTTTACCTGTGTCAATGCTTGTCGAATTTGATTTAATAGCTTACCGTATTTAGGACCTACCGTCTTAAGTTGCGGTTTAAAGCTATAAGAAGTAAATTCTCTTACATCATCTGTAAATTTTACAGCTTTTACATTTAATTCCTCTCGAATAATTTCACTATAAAATTCAGTAAGTGTAAATGGTGCTTTTACAAACATATTTTGAATTGGCTGACGATTCTTTATATTTGCTGTATTTCTACAAGCTCTACCCATCACAACAATATCAAGAACTAAATCCATATTTTTTTCAAGCTCTTTGTCAATATACATTTCTTCCACTTTAGGGAAATCACACAAATGAATACTTTCTGGTGCTGTTTTATCAATACCTCTTACAAGATTCTGATAGATATCCTCTGTCATAAATGGAATCATAGGTGCTGCTGCCTTTGATATGGTAACAAGTGCTGTATATAGCGTCATATAAGCATTGACTTTATCCTGTGGCATATCTTTTGCCCAGAATCGTTCACGGCTTCTTCTTACATACCAATTACTCATATCGTCTACAAAATCCTGTAGTGCTCTAGCTGCTTCAGGTATCTTATAGTTAGCAAGACTATCATCTACGACTTTAACGGTAGAATATAATTTTGATAACAACCATTTATCCATTACCGCTAACTTATTATATTCAAGTGTATACTTTGTTGCATCAAATTCATCAATATTTGCATAAAGAACAAAGAAAGCATAGGTGTTCCAAAGAGTTCCCATGAATTTTCTCTGGCCTTCCACAACAGCCTTACCATGAAAACGATTTGGAAGCCATGGAGCACTATTAATGTAGAAATACCAACGAATGGCATCAGCTCCATATTCTTCTAATGCATCGAAAGGATCTACTGCATTACCTTTTGATTTGGACATTTTCTGTCCATTTTCATCTTGTACGTGTCCAAGAACGATAACATTCTTATAAGGAGCCTGATTAAACAGCAATGTAGATTCTGCAAGAAGGGAATAAAACCATCCTCTTGTCTGGTCTACTGCTTCGGAAATGAAATCAGCTGGAAACTGTGCTTCAAATAGCTCTTTGTTTTCAAATGGATAGTGATGTTGCGCAAATGGCATTGCTCCTGAGTCAAACCAACAATCTATAACTTCTGGTACACGTGTCATCTGTTTACCACACTGATCACATTTTATGGTAACAGCATCGATAAATGGTCTGTGAAGTTCAATATCTTCTGGACAGTTATCAGACATAGCTTTTAACTCTTCGATACTTCCAATGGAATGCATATGTCCACATTCACATTCCCATATATTAAGTGGTGTTCCCCAGTAACGATTACGGCTAATTCCCCAGTCCTGTACATTTTCTAGCCAATCTCCAAATCGTCCTTTTCCAATGTTTTCTGGTATCCAGTTAATCGTATTGTTATTACGAATTAAGTCTTCCTTAACGGCAGTCATTTTAATAAACCAAGATTCTCTTGCATAATAAATAAGAGGAGTATCGCATCTCCAGCAATGTGGATAGCTATGTTCAAAGTTTGGTGCTAAAAAGAGTAAACCTTTCTCCTCTAATGCCTTTAATACAAGGGGATCTGCCTTTTTGCAAAATACTCCTTCCCAATCTGTTTCCTTTGTCATCTCTCCTTTTGAGTCAACAAATTGTACAAACGGTAAGTCATATTTTCTTCCTACATTTGCATCGTCTTCACCAAATGCTGGGGCGATGTGTACCACTCCTGTACCGTCTGTTAAGGTAACATAATTATCACAGGTTACAAAGAATGCCTTTTTCTTTTGTTTTTCACAAGAATCAATTGCAAATGGGAATAAAGGAATGTATTCTTTGTATTCCAATTCTTTTCCTAGATATGTTTCTAATACCTCGTAATTTTCTTCTCCTAGAACTTGATTACACAACGCCTCTGCCAAATAGTAGGTATTTCCTTCGCTTTTTACCTTAACGTAAGTCTCATTTGGATTGATACAAAGTGCAACGTTTGAAGGTAGCGTCCAAGGAGTTGTTGTCCATGCTAAAATAAATGCATCTTCGCCTTTTACTGGGAATTTGGCAATCGCTGATTTTTCTTTTACATCCTTATAGCCTTGTGCTACTTCGTGAGAAGAAAGTGGCGTTCCACATCTTGGGCAATAAGGTACAATTTTAAAGCCTTTGTATAATAGTTTTTTATTCCATATTTCTTTGAGCGCCCACCATTCTGACTCAATAAAGTCATTATGATAGGTTACATATGGTTCATCCATATCAGCCCAAAAACCAACTGTAGAAGAAAAATCCTCCCACATACCCTTATATTTCCAAACACTTTCCTTACAATGTCCGATAAATGGATCTAAGCCATACTCTTCAATTTGCTCTTTCCCATCTAATCCTAGCAGCTTTTCTACTTCAAGCTCTACTGGAAGACCGTGCGTATCCCATCCAGCTTTTCTAGGAACCATATGACCTTTCATAGTCTGATAACGTGGTATCATATCCTTGATAACACGAGTTAGTACGTGTCCAATATGAGGTTTCCCATTTGCAGTTGGTGGCCCATCATAAAAAGTAAAGGTCTTACCTTGCTTACGGCTTTCCATACTTTTTTTAAATATTTCTTTTTCTTTCCAAAACTTTTCTGTTTTCTTCTCTCTCTCAACAAAGTTGAGATTGGTCGATACTTTTTCGTACAAAATAATTGCCTCCATTCTACTTATAATAAAAAATCTCCGCCCTAAAACAGGACGAAGATTGACTATCGTTATACCACCTATTTTACATACCTATAATATTTACCACTGTAAATACCTCTATACGCATTCCTGTTAACGTTGGAAATCCGTCAGAACCTACTAAGATAAACTTTTCAGTCTGCAACTTAGGAGTGATTTTCAATTAAATTTACTCGTACTGGTCTTACACCCTCACCAGCTCGCTAAAACTTTCAAAATAACTTACTATCTCCGTCATAGTCTTTTTATTTTCACTTATAACTGTGTGCCTATTATAATACTTATTGCGATTGATTGTCAATTACTTATTGCGATTTTGCTCCTTTTGATATTCCTCCATGATTTCATCCCACAACGTGTAATCCCTTTCAAACAATTCTTCGCACATTTGTCTTTTTAATACATGTAAATCAACTTTTTCTAACAGTTTTTGTTGTACAAACGCTTTGCTTTTTTGCTTATACTTTGGTAAATGATTTAATTCTAATAAATGATTCAATTCTGGTCGCCACATGAAACGAATTTGCCAGTCCATTTTTCGTTTTGGATTATCTTTTAAAGAACGCTTTTCCTCAATTACATATTCACCTTTGCTTTTATGTATTGTTATAATTCCCCAATCTGCTGGAACATGTTCTTCAATATGCTTTTCATGGGATTTTCCTATCACAATATAGTTTTTATCGCAAAATTTATTATAATCTTTTACCTGTCTTTTTAGCCGTTCATAGGTATCTGCATCGCTTTTTATCTCAATACCTACAATATGTTCTTCCATAACCATAATGATATCCGCGCGCGAGCGCCCCATCGACTTTTCTTCTATAATACGAATTTTGCCGTATCTTTCCTCTAAATAGTCAAAAAGCGGCTCTCTTATCTCTTTATCATATAGCATAAAATATCCCTTTTAATTTGCATCTTCTTGCGTAAACTTATTAGCTTCTGCTTTTAAATTACCTGCAATATCTCCTGTGGTATTAATTTCGCGCTGTACAATCTGCATGCGATTTACTAAATCACCAGTAGAACTTGCCACATTGGTGATTCCAGTTGCTGAATCCTCCACGGTTGCAGAAATCCCTTGGAAGGCTTCCACAATACCATTCATGGTTGTTTTCACATTATTTGCTTTTGCAAGGAATTGTTCCATGATTGTATTCATTGTAACAGCATCGTCGTTGTATTGCTTTCCATTCTCAACGAACTTTTCATAATCAAGGATAATATAATTATGAATAAAGTCAAGTATCTTTTCAGAACTTCCTGACAAATCAGCTACTGCATTGGTTACTTCTTCACTTAATTGTTGAATGCTATTGGCGGTATCTCTACTGCTGTCAGCAAGCTTTCTTATTTCATCTGCCACAACTGCAAAACCTTTCCCTGCCTCTCCCGCTCTTGCTGCTTCAATAGATGCATTAAGAGCAAGAAGATTCGTCTGGCTTGTAATTTCAAGTATATCACTGGTCAATTCATTTATTTTAGATACCTGTTTGCTATTTTCCACTGAATTTTTCACTACTGCACTCATTTGTTCAATCATCTCGTTGGTGCTTCTTCTACTTTCAATGGCATCTTCTTGTAGTCGATGTGCCCTATCCTTCATTTCATTTACATACTGCATATTGGAAAGTGTCTTATCGGATATATCACTGACATCTGTTTCTACATTAGCAGTCGCATGATTTACCTCTGTAATAGTTGCAGATACCTCTTCCATGCTAGCGGATAGTTCTTCCATGGTAGCAGATATATCTGTCGCATTTTCATCTACACCTTTAATTTGTAAGGACACACTATCTACAGCTTCGTTAAGTCTTACCGAATTATGGACGATGTTATTCATTACCTTTTCAAGTGTTTCTAGAAATATATTAATACCATTTACTAGCTGACCAATTTCATCTTTATTTTTAATTTTGATTCGATTAGATAGATTACATTTTTCTTCTTCTAAATCTTTTATAATGCGATCAAGTTGTTTCTTTGCTTTTACAGTCGGCTTAATAATAAGTCGATGTACAACAAGCATGCAGATCCCAATTAAAACAGCAAGAACTACCGTCATTGCAACAACCAATACAGATGTTGCCTCGTATCTTGTATTTAGCTTTTGTACAGCTTCATCCATAAAGGTATCATTGTTGCTCTTCATATCCGTTAATTGTCCCTTTATCGCTTCTGAAGTGGTATTGAATTCATCTAGCAATGTTTCAAGTTCTGCTTGACTCGCTCCTGCATTCTTAGCTGCCATAATCCTGCTAACCACACTAATGTAGGATTTAACTGAATCATTGATACCAGTTAGTTTCTCTAGTTCTACATCTGATTTATTTATTTTAAACATCTCTAATGAGTTAGCTACCTTTCCCAAATCTGAAGATATCTTACTTGAAAGCTCTGATGTTTTATCCGATGAATCTGAGTAGATGAAACGATATACATTACTTTGAGATCCTTCTAATACACTGGTAAAGGAAAATATATTATTAAATTCAGTTATTTGTGTAACTGAAATATCTTGTATTCCCTCATTAACTCCAGACATGCTTTTGTTTACAAGCAATCCTAATAATAAAACAGCAATAAATTCAAGTATAAAAAAGCTAAAAATCTTAACACTTAGTTTTTTATTCATATTTATCTCCTCTCTTTTGTAAATAATTTTTGCTATGTACATTTTACCATATTCCAAGGCTATATTGCACTTGTTTTTGTCCTAATTATACATATTTCAAGCAACTTCGTAAAATTTTAACCCTTTTTCGTAAAATATTACACATTTCTTTCTTTTGATTATTTACGTCCTTGGCAATGCCTAAAAAACCAAACCTTGCGCTTTGAAAACTTGATTTGAAACTCTTGAACTTTGCTACAAACAATGCTACAATATACAGTACGTCAGTATGTTTATCACCGCGATTACAGCTGATGTAGGTTAACTTAAGGAGGATGTATCGTGGCATTTAAAATTTTAATAATTGTTTTACTTGTTCTGATTGCGGTATTAGTTGGCTTATACTTTCTTGGAAAACGTCTTGAGAAAAAACAGGCAGCACAACAGCAACAAATCGAATCAGCAGCACAGAATGTTACCATGTTAATTATTGATAAAAAGAGGATGAAGCTTAAGGAGGCTGGATTGCCTTCCGTTGTATTAGAACAGACACCTAGGCTACTTCGTGGTTCAAAATTACCTATTGTAAAAGCAAAAGTTGGTCCTAAGGTTATGACCTTAATATCAGATGAGAAAATTTTTGAATTAATACCTGTTAAAAAAGAGGTTAAAGCAGTTGTAAGTGGGATTTATATCACAAGTGTAAAGGGTGTTCGTGGACCTTTAGAGGCCCCACAAAAGAAGAAAGGTTTCTTTAAGCGAATGACCTCTCGATTTACGAAGACAGAAAAGAGTAAATAAAAACATTTATTCATATACTTTATTGAATCAAAAAAGGTGTTAGAAACCTAACACCGAAACAGTTGACAAACTACCAAAAGCGCAAGCTCAAAGTAGTTTGTCTTTTATTTTATTAAAGCTTGTTTAACCCTTCACGCTTCCTAGTGCAACCCCTTGCACAATGAATTTGGAGAGAATTAAATATACAACGATTACTGGGAAAATTGAAAATGCTACCATCATATACAATTGTCCCATATCAAACTTGGTAAAATCTGCACTTCGTATATAGGCAATCCACAAAGGCAATGTCTTCTTTGTAGCCTTTGTAAGTACCAGCGATGGAGTAAAATAATTGTTCCAGCTTCCAGCAAAGCCAAATATGGCCTGCACCGCTAATGCGGGCTTTAACAAAGGAATGATGATGGTATTAAAAGTATAAAATTCATTTGATCCATCTATACGAGCCGCCTCTATTATTTCAAGAGGAAGGGAGCTTTCCATATATTGCTTCATAAAAAAGAATACAGCAGGTGCTGCAATAGCAGGCACAATCAAAGGAATAAAGCTTTCCTTTAAATCCATAGCGGTAATTAATTTTACAAAACCAAGTGCACCAACCTGAGTGGGAATTGTCATAATCAATAGAATAAAGTTAAATGCAAATTTTTTATATTTAAAATCATATACATGAATTGCGTATGCTGTCATGGAAGAAAAATACACTGAAAGCATTACTGTGCACGTAGAGACAATAATACTATTTATCATTCCTCTCACAATTAAAATCGTTGTATTGTTGATTACATTATTAAAATTTCGTGCAAATGATCGGCCAGGTAGCAAAGAAAATCCTCTTTGAATATCCACGTGCGCTCTTGTTGCATTGTTAAATAACATATAAAAAGAGAACAAACTAATAATTGCTAAAATAATTAATATGATATAGCTGATTGCTCGCCTAATCTGAAGGCTAATGGAAGCCTTTTGATTTGTTTTTTTCATTTCTACCACCTTCCTACTTCTCTCTTTGGCCTGTAATCGCTTTGAACACCCATATACTTAATGTCCCGGTAACAAGAAACAATATGACAGAAAGCGCTCCAGCCATACCATAATTTTTACTATACAAATGATTATTTAGATACATAATTAGTGTCATAGTGGTTCGATCTGGCCCTCCTTTTCCATTGGTTAGAATCTGAGGGAGGTCAAACATTTGAAGTCCACCGATTAGTGAAGTTATTATAACATATGCAAGTATTGGCTTTAGTAATGGCATTGTGATTTTAGAAAATACTTGCGAAGGTGTGGCTCCATCTACTTCTGCTGCTTCAAACAAAGCGGTATCAATTCCCATCATACCTGCCATTAAAAGTATCGTTGTATTACCATACCACATTAAGAAATTCATAAGAGCAATCAAGCCTCTAGCTCCTGCCGTTGAGGACATAAAATGAAATGGCTCTTTTATGATTCCTGCATTCATTAGTATTAGATTAATTGGCCCATTATTAGAAAACAATGCAAAAAACAGCATTGCAAAGGAGGAGGCCATAATTAGATTTGGCATATATATTACAGTTTTAAAAAAACCGGAACATTTTAATTTTAGTCTTGTATCGGTAAACCATGCTGCTAAAATCAAAGAAATTACTATCTGGGGAACAAATCCAAGTACCCACAAAATAATAGTATTTTCAAAATACTTTAGCAAATCGCCTTCCGTAAATAGCTTTATGTAATTATCAAATCCAACAAATGTTGGTCCAATTTCTTTTAGACCTGACATATAGTTTTCAAAGAAACTATAGTAAAAGGTAGATATCATTGGTATAAACGAAAACACACCGTAAACAAGAAAGAACGGTATTAAAAATAGATATCCCCATTTTTTATAACTCACATGTTTTGTCTTGTTTTTATTAGAAGCTGTCATGATTTTTCTCCTACTCCTAGTAAGCTAGGAAAAGTAAAAGGCATTCTTTTTATGTCAATTTCCTTGAACTCCTTTTACTTAACCATACTTACTTTTAATGAATTTTATTATTTCGTCAGCTCAGGATATTTTTCAATTGCTGATTGATAGAAGTTTTCCAATGCGGTTTGTTCATCCACATTTCCTTCAAAATACTCATGCATTGTCTGCTGTAAAGCTTCATTTAGTCCCTGATCATAATCGCTTATGTTGCTCATATCAATCTTTTTTGCTGCCTCTGCAAACAGTGCAATGTGATTTTGACCTCCTAAGAAGTCTGAGGAATAATCGCTACTTGCAATCTCGTTCATGGCAGCCTCATTATTGGTATAATCTTGCGTATCTAGAGTTATCTTCTTCATGGTTTCTGCATCACAGGTCAATCGATACATCATGTCTTTAATAAAAGATATATTATCCGTTCCCTTAGCGGCGCAAATCCAAGTTCCACCCCAATAATATGCTTGTGGGCCTTCACATACTGCATAATCTCCAAAGATTCCATTACCAACTGCCTTCTCCCCTTCTGCATCTGCAAGAGAATTACCTAACAAGGTGAAGTTGATTCCCCACGTGGAGTAGAAGAATCCAAATACCTTGCCATCTGGTCCTTGGTCTGCACTCCATTCAGGAGCCCACAATGTAGTTTTATTATTATAGCCTTTGTCCGTATATGTTTTTGTTTGTTTCACCCAATTCATGATATTATCATCTACCACAATTTTATTAGCCTCTACCCATGGAGTAGATACATTATTTGAAAAAGCTCGAAAGGAATCATCATATCCTGAAAGCATAAAATATCCTGCATCCTTCATCTTAGAAGCAACTTCATCAAATTTTGCCCAGTCACTAAGCTTTTCTTGTACCATAGCAGGATCATCCGTTCCAAGTACTTCTTTCGCAATCGATCGTCTATAGGCAAATAAACCAGGGGTCGCTTGCCAAGTCGTTCCTTTTTGTACCCCATCTACGGTAACAATATCTTTTGTATATTGATATTGTTGTGAAAGGTCATCTGCTGTTAATCCAACATCACCCACTACATCAAGTGCATATTCAGACTTTGTATATTTGCTTGCATAATCTGCTTCTACTAAGAATATGTCTACTTTATCGTCACTAGCCGCCGATTCCTGTGCTTGCAATGCAGCATCTAGGTTATTTTGATACGCATTGTTTTCATTTGCTACAATCACAAAATTAACTGTGACACCATGTTTTTCCTCTAAGTCTTTTGCATATGCTTCATAACGACTTTTAAATTCATCATTCCAACAATAAATATTAACAACCTTGCCTTCCTCTAAAGAAGACGACGCATTTTCAGCTTGAGTACTTGCCTTCCCTTCTGTTTGCGTTGATGCATCTGTACCTCCACATCCAGCTAACATAGTTGCCATTACAGATGCAGCTAACATAATACTTAACACTTTCTTTTTCATGAAATATTCCTCCCAACATTTTTCATAAGATAAATTTTTGTAAAAAATATGTTATCTTTACTTCGCTTATAGTGCTTATCATATAGCGTTTTGCAGGTAAAATATATTAAATCAATTGCAAAAATATCAGATTCATGTCATAATATATTTTATAGTAAGACAAGGATTATGGAGTACTGAACTATGAATTTACGTAAAGAGTGGTATCAGCATGAGCTAACCGAAAGAGAGTCAGCGGCTTTACACATGCCTTTAGAAGATGAATATTCCTTTTATCAAGCGGTTAAGAATGGAGACATGGATTTTGTTCGTGCAAATTGCGAACAAGGTGCTTTTACTAACTCCGAAGGAATGGGTATCTTATCTAAGAATCCTTTGACAAATATTAAATATCATTATGTGATTACAGTTGCTATGATTACCAGATATTGTGTAGAAGGCGGTATGGAATTAGAGCAAGCTTATCGATTAAGTGACTTTTATATACTAAAGATGGACTCTTGTACAACAATCGAAGCCGTTGCCCAGTTACACAATGATATGGTTTTAGATTTTACTGGAAAAATGCTTTTACTTCAAAAAAATGCTATTATATCAAAATCAATCGTACAATGTACGAATTACATCTATAATCATCTTCACGAGAGGATTACCCTCAAAGACCTTGCAATACATACTAAGCTTTCCGAAAGTTATCTGTCAAAGCTTTTCAAGAAGAATATCGGTATTTCAGTCAGTGATTACATTCGTGAAAAAAAAATAGAAAAAGCAGAGAACTTATTAAAGTATTCTAATTATTCCTTCATAGACATTGCGAATTATTTGTCCTTTTCCTCGCAAAGTCACTTTATTCAAGCCTTTGAAAAACAAGTTGGTTTAACCCCGAAAAAGTATCGTGATAAATACTATCAGTCTACTTGGTAAACCAAATATGATAAGAAGGTGTTCAAAACAATCCATGTTTTGAACACCTTTTTTTATTCTACTTCTTTTATAATCTCAATACGATTAATCGTAACACCATGCTCCTTGCATACCAGTTTAATATAGTGATATTTGCCTTTGATATAGCCAATTTTTTCAGTTACTAAGATTGTTTTTCCTTCTGTTCCTTGTATGGATATAGTTCCTCGATAGATATTATCAAAGTAAACAGAAATTGGAATTTGAGCTAATTTTGAAAGACTTGTTGTTATCTCAAGTAAAATGGAATAGTTTGCTTCACCTGCTGTCGTGATACCAAAATTAATAATGTCTTTGAATTGAATCGTTTCATCAATGCAATCAAGAATCAGCCTTCCAGTTTCTAAATCCACTGGAAAATACTCGGTGATCTCAGGTGTTGTAGCAACATCCTCTCCCTCATTAAAATCTTCAATATCATCTAAGTTCATTTTCCCTAATTCATGTAACATTGCAGGCGATTGTAATATAAAGTTTAAAATGTTTTTTGCATTTCTTTGTAAATCACTTCTGGTAATTACTCCACATTCTAACTCTTCCTTTAGATTATCAATCTCTTCCTCTTCGTGTGCATCTTGACACACCATATAGATATCGTTTTGTGCCAAGACCATGGCCGCTCGATTGGTCTTTTGATCTTCTTGCCCTTCCCAATTTGCACTTGCCCACCAATCCGTCATAGCAATGCCATCAAAGTTCCATTCTTTTCTTAATATCACGGTACACAAATCAAAATTACCTGCTGTCCAAATTCCATTTACAGGACCATAGGTTGTCATAATTGCTCTGGCATGCCCTTCTTTCACTGCTATTTCATATCCCTTTAGATATATCTCTCGAAGTGCTCGCTCAGATACCACCGCTTCAACCACACATCGGTCTTGTTCTTGATTATTTGCACAAAAGTGCTTCATTGTACCCGTCACCCCAAATTCATGCATAGCTTTTAATTGTACAGCAGCTATTTTGCCTGTCAGAATTGGGTCTTCTGAAATATATTCAAAATTTCTTCCATTTAGGGGATTTCTATGAATATTAATACCTGGACCTAATATGGTATCCACTTTATTCTTTAGGAGTTCTATCCCAACCATTTGGAAGAGCTCTTCTATTAAGGTGAGATTAAACGTACAACCAAGTAAGGTTCCATTCGGAAGAGAAAATGCGAAAGCACCACTATCCATACGTATTCCTGATGGTCCATCTGCACAGCAAGCAACTGGTATCCCAAATTCACGAAGACGAGGAGTCACCCCTCCAAATGCTCCTGCTGTTCCAGGAGTTACCTTGGGACTACACATACCTTCTCCTCGATGCAGACACCTTAAATCTTCTTCTGATAATTGTGCAATGAATTGCTCCATGGTAACCTTTTTCTCAAAAACATCCACCAAACGATAGCCCCTATCACCTGTATAGGCAATTTCAGACGTCCTAAGATCTTTTATTCTTTCTTTTATATCAATTTTTCGAACAGGAACACGATCCCATGCCATTGCATATGTTTTGGTTTTGCTCTCTTGTAACTTAAATCGTTCAAAACATTCTACTGGTGCACATGCTTCTTGTAATTGCTCTAATATCACTTCTTTTTGAAAAAAGCTTCCACAATGTGATGCGCTTCTTACGTCTGCTCCAACGTAAACGTCATAGTCCCCCTCTTCCAAAAGTAGACAAGACAAATGACCTGTTATCCCAGCGTCATCATAAGATGCAAAATATGATTTTGGACAATCAATTAGTAATTCTTGCGATTCTTCTGGCTTTAATACCCTTGTTTTTCCAAATCCAACAAGAACACGTAATGGCTTACCTAGCTTACCTTGTGGTGCTTTTATATAAACTTGTACAACTTCTTTTCCTGGTTTCTTTCCAGTATTTTTTACCATCACTGCCACGCTAACTTTATCTTCTTTTACTTCTTTGATATTGGCAGTGATATCAAAGGTTGTATAGGATAAACCAAAGCCAAATGGATACAATACCTTCTCCTTGGCACAGCTTTCAAAGTAGCGATATCCTACATAGATATCTTCTTTATAATAATTTTTCTTACTATCTCCAAAGTACGCACTGCTTGGATAATCTGTAATATCATAAGCGATGGTATCTGTAAGCTTTCCACATGGATTTACCTGCCCTGTTAATACGTCAACAACACCATTTCCACCTTCTTGACCACCCTGCCACACATACATTAATGCAGAGGGGTGATATTCCTCTACCCATTTCATGTCAATAATATTAGATACATTCAATAAAACTACCGTACGCTCAAAGGCTTTGCTTACTTTTGAAATCATATCCTTTTCAATATCTGTTAATAAATAACTACCTGCTTCGTTTTTATTGTCTTGATCTTCTCCAGCTGTTCTTCCAACGATTACAACGGCAACATTGCTATCCTTTTTTGCTAGCGCTATTATTTCATCTGATATCGGCATTTCTTTTTGCGACCATGGTACTGTGCCCCAACCATTTCCTTCATCAATTGGGTTTTCTTTGATCCATTTCTCATATATTTGAAGTAACGGTTCATGTATCGTAATGCCTTTATATGCTTTTAGTGCATCTAGTATACTAACTACATATTTTGTATTGACCAATCCTCCTGATCCTACTCCACTTTTATAATAATAAGATGCACAACGCCCAAAAACAGCAACCTTATCCCCCGTTCTAAGAGGTAATGTCTCATTTTCATTTCGAAGTAGAACGCATCCCTCTGCTGCTGCCTGTCTTGCTATTTTGGCATATTTTTTAAGACTATAATCATATTTCTTCATTTTTCTTTCTTCCTCCAAGTCAACTTCATTTGCATTCTGCCTTTGATATTTTCGTTAGAAACACATCAATCTTATGAAGACTTGTTCCTAATTTTTGAAGTTCTTTTTTTGATAAACACGCTTTGCCATTGCTGTTATCGAAAAGAATTGTTTCGTTACATACTGCACGTTCTATCCGATAGCTACCATATGTAAGATGCATTGGATTGTAAAATGAGATTTCAAACTGTCGTTCACTAAATGTGAGTGAAATCGATGCAATCCCTTCTTGATCAAATTGCTCTTTTAGCAGTTTTGGTTCAATGATTAAATCTCCCATCTCACCGCGAACACCAAACACTTGGGTAATCATGGTTAACATATACCAGCTTGCAGCTCCCGTCAGATATGGATACATCCCTCTTCCAACGTCATTAAAATACTCTGGAATTCCAGGATACATTTTACTTGTGTTAAAATCCATAGCCGTATCAGCTAATGATTGTAATGCTTGAAAGCCTTCTTTTACAAAGCCTTGCTTATAAAGAGCATTGGCATACATGACCGTCATGTGAGAAAAGACTGCACCGTTTTCCTTCTCTCCATATGCAAATCCAAACATTCTTCCAAGATCAAACTTTTCTTCGTAGAAATTAGTATTTAAGCGATAGCCACCTATATCTTTCTGATACAAGTAAGTATCTGCACTTTTACAAATCGCTTTTATCTGCTCTTTTTGAGCTGTACCACTCATGATTGCAAATACTTGTCCCGTCAGCATCATTCTAACATTTTTATCAAAAACGCCTTCTACCTGCCTTCCATGGTTATCATAATACCCATTAAACCAGCCATGACCCAAAGAGTCTTCTACCCATTCAGATGTTTTAATATGCTCCATCATCCAGTTCGCCTTACTTTCAAGGTCATCAATGATTTCTTTGATTGCAATGTTTACCAAGGAACCACTGATAGTATGCTTGCATATCTGTCCATAGACTTGTAACAGCTTTTGCTTTTCGATCGGGTTTTCATATAATTCCTTGGAACAATTCAAAAGCATTACAATTTCCTTGGAAAGAACTATGGTATCTACTTTTAGCATCTTTTTGTATTCTCGTAGGTAATTGGCTAAATCCTTAAAATTACCTGCATACGCACAGGTAAAAGCTACGCTTTCCCCTTTTTGCTCTGCCATATCGAGTGCATCATTCCAATCCGCACCTCGCATTCTGATATGATTGTGTTCTCCTACCTCGTAAAAAGCGGTTAAATTCTGTAGTAAAAGATGCTCTAACACACTTCCATAGTAGATACTACCATCCAAACACTTTTGCTTCATACCGTAAGAATCATCCCATATCTCATCTTGACTTGTTCCACGTAGTATTTGTTTATCCTTAAAGTAAGGTACTTTTTCATTTAGTATTTCTATGTCACCCGTTTGGTCAATGTATAATTTTGTTGTTAGAAAAGGCCAAAAGCCGTGATCCATCCATACCCTTGTAATGTTGTTTCGATCTGCAACAAACTCACCTTGTTTATTCCCAATAATGGTCGCATTGGTTCCATCCATACGTACACCACCAAAATTGCTAACAATCATATCACGTACACCAGATGGGTTCATAATTAAAAGTGCCAAGCAATCCTGCCATAAGTCGCGCCAGCCTCTTCCCCCTTTTCCATAATCATGATAAGGCAAGAAAGAGCAACCATACATTCTTCTTAAAATAGGCTGGAAACTAATCCATCTAAGATAATGATCATAGTTCTCATCACTGGTATGGTATTTGACATTTACTTTTTCTTGGTAATACTCTTTTACTTTCTGTAGTGCATCTTCTACTTTTTCTTTCGTCTGAAAGCTTAACATTGCCTGCTCAATCTTTTTGCTGTCTGTGGTAGCTCCAATTAAAATTGTATAAGAAACCTTTTGCTTTGGCTCTAAGGTTATCTTTTGAAATCGAATTCCCCCTAATGCCTCTTTTCCCTCAAAGCTTTCTTCTGCCGCTATTCCTTCTATGTCCTCTCGTATTGCCAAGGGATTCGTAAAGCTTCCTCCTTCTCCTAAGTAATCATCTACAATTGGATAAAAAGAAGTTGGGTTTTCTCCTTCCCCTGTTACACCACATACATAGTAAATCATTTTATTTTGTTGATGCCCTCTCTCATCAAAAGAAAGGGTTGGTTTGACCAATACCCCAGACTTATTTGTAGAAATTCGATGTAACAAGGAAGTGACATGTCTATGATCTCTAATGTTATCTGCACTTCGCCCATAGATTGGTATAGCAGCAATTGGGGTTATAGTTTGCTTTTCTTCACTCTTGTTACATATCTCCACCTGCATAACTTCCAAGTTATAATCAAGCGGAACAAAAGAGGTAACCTTTGCCTCTAATTGATATTTAGAAGATATTCTTTCTATCCTATGCCACATAAAACCTGCAAAAAGTCTACTCTTATCCTGCTCTTTTGTAAACTTTTTATATTCTTCTTCTGCTGATTGTCCAGTCACAGACCAGTTACCAACACCCTCCACCATACACCAGAAATTTCTACTAGAACGATTATTATGAAGGTTTTCTACACTAACAGGTTCTAATAGAAATGTATTTTGATCTATTTTACTATCTCCACCTAAATTAGGTGTAATCGAGCTTTTGATTTTGTTTTCACCTGCAATTGGAAAATACAAATAGCTATAATTTTCAGGCTGTTCCATTGTAAAGTCACCGCATTCATTTAAAAAACGTATTGCTTTCATTTCTTTCTCCTTCTATCTGTTTCAAATAATATCTAATTTCCTATCCATCTTTCTGCAAATAGGCTCGATTCTTCTCCATATTACTTGATGCATTTAAAATATAAAATCAAATTCATATGAAAAATATCAGATTCATGACCTATCTTCTTTTCTTATATTAGTTCACATAAAAAATGCCCTACTGCAAATTATGCAGTAGAGCTTATCGTCTTTTCTATCTTAAATTTGTTTGAATCTTATTAAATTTATCCACAGTAGGGTGCTTACTTTTTTGTTCGTAGGTTTCTACAGCACAAAATCCTTTGCATCTTTGGATTTTATATTAATGGAAATCTGACAATCTGCCAAGTGTTCATAATTAATATCGAGTGCATATTCAACACGAACCGCTATGTTTTCATCCTGCTCTTCTATCTTAACGTCTTTTGCAAAGATACCTATCATAAGATTACCATATGGAGTATTATAACAGGTTATATTTTTCTTGTTTTTTTCAAATACCATATGTACATTGGTTACGCCTTGCTTCATAATGTCTAAGGTATTATCTGTGATTTTAACTGTGTTTTTCGTACTGCCTTCAAAGCCTTCCATCATCTCATGAAACAATACATAATGCTTATTATTTCTTTTATAATACTCTCCAACTGTAATCACTTCAACTGGATCAGGCGCTTGTGTTTCCAGACTATCAAATTGCAGTCCACAAATACTTAGTATTACATCTTTTGTCATATACTCACCTAAAAGTCTTCTATATTAATTAATTTCGTAGTTTCAATATCATAGGGTAAAATTGAATTAGCAAACTGTTTAAACTTATCTGCTGCATCACTTACATAAAATTCATAACGCGAACTATCATTTATCTGGTTGCTTGTATTTATCATGTCATGCTCTTCCAATAAAGCTTTTAATTCAAGGGCAGTTTCGTAAGCTGGATTTACTAAAGTAACATCTTCTCCAATCATTTTTCTGACCGTTGAACGAAGCAAGGGGTAATGCGTACATCCTAAAATTAACGTATCAATTCCCGATTCCTTTAGTTCACTCAAATATCTTTTTGCTACTTCATCTGTAACACTATCTTTTATCCAATTTTCTTCAACCAATGGAACAAACAACGGGCAAGCTTTTCCAACTACAGTGATATCTTTCTTTCTTTTATGTATAAACTCTGAGTAGATTCCACTATTTATTGTCCCTTCCGTACCTATCACTCCGATTTTTCCATTATTGGTTGCATCGACCGCTACTTTCGCACCTGGTTTTACCACACCAATTATGGGGATATCGAGTTCAGTCTCTATGGTATCCAAAGCATATGCACTGGCAGTATTACATGCCACTACGATTGCTTTTACTTTTTTTGTCCTAAGAAACCGAATAATCTGTCTGGAATAACGAATAATCGTATTTTGAGACTTACTACCATATGGAACTCTTGCAGTGTCTCCAAAATAAATAATACGTTCATTTGGCATTTGCCTCATGATCTCTCTAGCTACCGTCAATCCGCCCACGCCAGAGTCAAAAACACCGATTGGGGCTTCTTTTATTGCCTCATCTATTTCACGAATGCTTAAGGTCATTTCATCCTCCATTAAAATCTCTGCCTTACTAGTTGTTTAGGAATTTCAAATATTTAAAGGATATTTTTGTATTGTTACCTTGTAAGAGCATATGATATTCATCTGGTGTAAGCATTCCCTCTAATGTTTCCTTAACCTCATCGTTAACAACTGCGTAGCTTCCCTCAACAAAGCAAAGATTTGGATACATCACACACCACCAGTTTCTGCCTTCTGCTTTTCCAAGTTTTATTTTTAAAGCATCATAATATCCCGCTGGAAATATGAGACTGCCATATTCTTTGATTGGAAAATAACAATTTTCAAATTCCGCACTTACATTATATTCATATCCTTCTTTTTCCACAACATCCAAAGCAAAATTTTTAATATTTTCCAAATTATTTTCTAAAATATCTCGTGTTGTACTTAAATCTTCTGTTCCCGTTAACAATGTTTTCATGTATTTTAATGTTTCGTTTTTCACTTTCATTTTTAATTGCTGTGATTCATCCGTATCATTATCTGCTATCACATGAAAACGTATAATTTTTTGTGCAAGAGTACTTTGTAACTTTTGCATACTGTATGTATTACTTACATTTGCTTTACTAATATATACTTGGCTTGTAAGTGTAATGCCAATTATAACAACTAATAAACTAATTATGATATGATTTTTTTTCTTCATTTATCAATACCTCCCTATGGAATATAGTGGAAGTATTGACAATATTATTTGAATCTATTCGTTACTTTTAATACTATTTATCACAGTCATCTCTTGATTGTCTATGTGGTTACAGATTGTATACGTTGCTTTTTCTTTATCATGGTTTTTCAAAGACTCAATTATTGTCTCATGTTCTTCAATCAATCTTAGATGGCTGCTGTAATCCTTAATGTACTCAATTCGATAACGATACATCTGCTCGCGCAAATTATTTAGAATTAAAATTAATTTTTCATTTCCAGTCGCATTATAAATAACATCATGAAAATTCACATCTGCTTCTGCAATTGCGGTTAGCTCCTTTGAAGAGATGGCTTTTTTAAATTCTTCTAATGCCATTTGTAGTTGTTCAATCAAATCCTCCGTTATTCTATCACAGGCGATTTCCATTGCCAATTCTTCTAACGCCTTTCTTACTTCTAATACATCCCGTAAGCTTTTTTCAGTGATTTTAGCAACCTCTGCTCCCTTTCTTGGAACCATAGTAACCAATCCTTCTAGTTCCAGCTTACGAATGGCTTCTCTGATAGGAGTTCTACTTACCCCTAGTCTTTGTGCAAGCTGAATCTCCATAAGTCTCTCACCTGGCTTTAATTCTCCTTTTAAAATAGCTTGTCTTAATGTATTGAATACAACATCCCTAAGTGGAAGATATTCATTGATATTTACCTTTAATACGTCGTTCATTTTACTTACCTCCTATTATTATATACACTCGTTAGATACGTTTGTTTTACTTGGTTACTAGAATTTAAAATTAAATGGGCTTTTTGAGCCTTTTCATACTCTGTAAAAATTCCAAATACAGTAGGTCCACTACCGCTCATCATTGCGTTTATGGCACCATTCTCCTGCATAATATTCTTAATTTCTTGAATGACTGGATACTCTTTTATTGTGACTTCTTCGAGCACATTTCCCATCCGTTTTGTAATGTCAGTTAAATTTCCTTCTTCAATTGCTTCTACCATTCCATCAATATCTGGATGAACTTTTATTTCATCTACTTTCAAATTCCCATATACGAACTTTGTCGATACACTAATTCCAGGTTTTGCAATTAATATGTAACATTTCGGCATTGGTTTTAAAGGGGTTAATTTTTCTCCAATCCCTTCTGCAAGGGCAGTTCCTCTCATGATACAATACGGAACATCTGCGCCTATTACTACTGAGCGCTCCATAAGCTGTTTTTTGCTAAGCCCCAGTTTAAATAACTTATTTACCCCCATCAACACTGCGGCAGCATCAGAACTTCCTCCTGCCATACCTGCTGCAACTGGGATATATTTTTCAAGATCTATGCTAACACCTTGCTCAAGCTCAAATTCGTCCATCAGAAGTTTCGCAGCTTTATAAACAAGGTTATTTTCATTATTCGGTAAATAATATAAATTCGTTTTTACCTTTATCGCATTCTCTTTTATTTTTTTTATAGCAATCTTATCATACATATTGATCGTCTGCATAATCATACGCACTTCGTGATAGCCGTCTTCTCTTTTACGAACAACATCTAGGCCAAGATTAATTTTGGCAAGTGCTTTTAATTTGATTTGTTCCATTACTTTCCTCCAGTGTTAATGTCACAATTTATTGTATTCTGTATACATTATAAACATTTTTTTTAAAAATTGCAATGTTTGTAATATACTAATTTCCGACATTGTTCTCTTATTTTCTATCAAATTACTATAACCAATTTAGTAAAGGGGGGATTACAGACACTTTGGGGCCTAAAAATGCTGATTTTCTTAAAATGTATCATTTTAGAAAATCAGCATTTCATGCATTATATAGTATAAATAAACATGTAATCTATTTTGATATCTATTACGATCAGAGCCATTTACAAAAACATTCTATTATATGCTCTTTACAATAAGTAAGCTATCTCCTACTTTAATAGAATCACTCGTAAGATCATTGGTTTCCTTGATTTTATCCACCGTTGTGTAATATTTCTTAGCCAATTTCCACAAGGAGTCATCTGCTTTTACAACATATCCCACAATTCCTGGTAAAGCTTCAAGTTTTGAATAATCAAGTGGCTCTTGTTTTACATCTGTTATAATTTCTTCAGACAATCTATTTAATACTAAGGCATTTAAATTAACGATTGCTTTTACTTCTACCTCTTCACTGTCTATCATCGTACTATTGAGTTGGTCGATGTCTGCCTTGATATGGTAAATAGAGTCCTCATTTATTCCTTTTGCTTCTATAATATGATTAAATGGAATCATGCCTTTCATTACGTTAAATGGCATATTATCATCTGCCGTTATGTACAAAATCGCTACTTCTATTACACCCTCTACACTTACCGCATCTTCAACTGGAATTGTTTCATCAATTTTTACATTACCTGTTGTATGGCAAAGTTGAAGGATTCTTAGTTGGTTATTTGGAATCTTTTGTTTTTCCGTTACTCGTGTCTTGGCAAAATTCTTTACAACCAAACTCTCAAAATTTCCAACTTGGGTAATTGGTGTTAACTCCATTTGAGGTGAATAAACATCTTCCAGGATATCAACATGATTTTCTTCATATAATTTAATATCAAGATTCAAAGCACCATCAATATTAATCAGTCTTTGTTCTCCATCATAATCTGGTTTTGCTTCAATGTCTAAATGCTCAAATGAGAGTTCAATATCAGCTATCATATCTTCTAGGCAGTCACTACAATCAATATTTCCGCTAAATGGTATCACTTCTTCTACAAAATGAAGCGAGCGTTCTTCATCTTCTCCCTTATAGAGAACAAAAACAGCCAAATCTCCTTTTATAGAAATTCCCTGATCCATTAGTCTGATTTCTACGTTTCTTAGCTGTGCATTCGTCCAAACAATTTCATAGATATTAGGTTTGTTTTGATTGATTGCTATTTCATCTTTGATTCTAAAAATATCTTTCTTATTCACGGCAAGCTCGACAATATCTAGTCCTTTTTTGCGACTTTGTACCTCATCCTCACTTACAATATCAACCGTAGTTTCTTCATCCATGATTTGTTCAATCGATAGAACAAAGGTTACAATTGCTTTTACACTAATCTTTCTAGAGTTAATTGTAGATACATTAAAATCTTCTGTATCCCACTTCATCTTAATACTGTCACCATCCATAGCACCTTCTATGTTAATGGTTTCTTCAAACGGTATCTCGCCAGATAAACTTTGAATTCTCTCGTCTGGAGAATCACTCACATACAGTATCTTGAATTTTAGTTTGCCTCTTACCACGGCATGCCCATCTGCTGCTTTTACTTCTGTAATTACTATTTCACTGGAGTCTTGTATAATATTCATGACATCTGCTTTACTATCAGGAACATTATAATCATCCTCTAATGTAATCTGATTTACAGCTTTTCCTTTTAATCCGTTCATATGTATATTCTTCTTGATTAGTTCCAATATATCCCCTCCAATTTGCTTATTTTATCATCTTTACAGCCACTATAAGATATCTGTTTATGCTACTCTATTTATATTGAGAGAATCTATATTTTATGCTACCATTTTCAAAATTCCTTCAATATGTTATACTAATGTCACTAAGAGTGATAATCGTCTAATTACACTTATCTAGATCTTATAAAAACCTTGTAATTGTTAAATTCAATAAATTTAGAAAGGTAGAAACATGAGTGATTTAAGCCAAAAGCGCTTGTGTAAAAAATGTCTTTTATATGATTTTCCACAAGCTCAATACTTTACACATTTATAC
Organism: Candidatus Galacturonatibacter soehngenii; assembly: GCF_008830185.1. Classification (GTDB taxonomy): domain Bacteria; phylum Bacillota; class Clostridia; order Lachnospirales; family Lachnospiraceae; genus Lachnotalea; species Lachnotalea soehngenii. The sequence continues at coordinate 73,760 of NZ_WAGX01000008.1, read as the reverse complement.
GAATATATTGATAGTTTAGATGATGATAGAAAGGTCGATGAGATAGAATATGATAAGAGACTAAATATATGTATTGCGTGCGAAGATTATTTCCAGGGAATGTGTCGCATATGCGGCTGTTTCGTTGAGTTAAGAGCCATTATTGGGGAAAACGAATGTGCTGCTCCTAATAAAAAGTGGTAGATGAATATAAAAGAAAGAAAAACAACTATTTCGTTGCTTTTCTTTCTTTTTTTACATATTCTTATCATTTAAAATAGAGGTTAAAAATGCAAGTGCAAGACCTTGTCCCCAGCCTTGAATCCAATCTTTTGGAATATTTCTGTATCCTTCTCTGTCATTCATAACAGCGGTACCACCAGATACATTTAATACCCTTCCATCTTCTGATATGTTTTGCATGATTCCATCTAATGCTTTTTGAATATATTTTGTATGAAGTGGATTTTGGTTTGTTACCATAGCTGCTGCAATACCACAAGCGGCTGATACCTCTTCATAAGATTCTTCATCGTCAAGTATGGTTCTCCATAATCCATTTTCTGTTTGTAATAGTTTAAGAGCTCCAAGTTGATCTCTTAGCGCGCATTCAATATCCATATAAATAGGGTATAAATAAGGCTGAGGTAATCTTCTTTTTACCTGAGACATTGTGTATGCTGCCCAGCAGTTAGCTCTTCCCCAATAAAAACCTGACATATGGTCTTTTTTAATGTTATTATATCCATGATACCAAAGACTTGTAGATGGATCTTGTAAATACTTAATATGCCAGTAATATTGATTGAGGGCATCCTCAATTATGTCTTTGTCCTCTAACTTCACGCCAACTCTTAGCAAAAAGAAGGCTGCCATAAAAAGAGTGTCTGCCCAAGCTTGTTCTGGAAAATCATTTTTTATCGATACTGTATGTTGAAGCACACGATCGCCAAAGCGAAGTGCGTGATTTCTAATATAATCTACTTTACTAAGTACGATATCCCAATACTTTTCATCACCTGTATTTTCGTAAAGAGTAATCATTGCATGTCCCATTGCACATGTATTAACTGTCCAATCTGGAAGACCTAATTCAATGTATTCATCTGTCCAGTTTTTAAGCATCTCAAGATACTTTTCATTTTTCGTTGCCTCATAAGCTTCAGACACACCGTAATAGGCAACTCCACATGGCCACTCCCAAGTCATATCCATTGTCATAGTCTTTTTTACAATCTGATCAATGGCCTTTAAAATCTGGTTTTCATCATAATTGATTTTAAACATAATTTCCTCCATCTTAATGTTGCTTTCAAACATCTTTCTAAAATATTTCCCCTTCCATGGTAACATAGAAGGGGAAATATTGACATGTCATATCTTATACTGTAAGCACCTAAAGCTTGTATTATACTCTCTTATGTGCATACGTACTTCGATTTACTTTTTAAGCTTAATTATAACTTCCAGCTTCGATTGCTTGTGTTTTTTCATCAAGAATCTCTTGATATCCAGCTGATAAGTAATCTTCTACTGCTTTTTGATAAGTTGCTTCAAAATCTGCTTCTGGTGCAAGAACGCATTTTACATAAAGTTCTTTCCATAAGTCGTTTAATGTTGTCTTGTACTCTGCAACACTTTCAATTACAACAGAATATAATGCATCTGGTGTCATGAATTCTTTGTAGTCATTAAAATACTTATAAGAATCTTCCACTAAATACTCATATCCAACTGGAGCCCAGTTTGCAAGATTTGCTTTGTAGTTAAGTTCGTCTTTTTCATACTGTGCACTTTCAGTTACTAAAGCCCAATAATCTTTGTTATTGTTTTGTGATAATGCTGATTCACCTGTAAAGTCAGGGTTTTTCACTGCTAAACCATCTGCATCTAATGTATAGTTCTCACCTTCTACACCATTTTGTAAGAAGAATAAGTTTTCAGGTTGACTCATCCATTCCAAATACATCCATACTGCAGCTCTTTCTTCATCTGAAGTAGTTGAATTAATTCCCATGATGAATCCAAATGGCCAGTAAGCTCTTGACTGTGGCTTTGTTCCTTCTGGTGATAATGCTGCTGGGTCTAATACTGCAAATTTAGCATTTGGATCGTTTGCTAATGTTGAGCTAATAACATCTGTACTACTTGCTAAATATAGCGCGAATGTTCCTGATGCACCTGATACGAAATCAGCTTTTATGGAAGCTTCATCCGTATTTAAGTAAAATTCAGGATCAATTAAACCATTGTTATACTGATAATTTAAATTCTTTAAGTAGTCATGTGTAGGAGCCCAAGGAAGTGCTGCTACAGAAAGATCTGAATAAAGAGCTCTATCTTTTTCATCGATTGGCCATGCACGGAAAGGATAATCATAAGTAAAGTTGTTATGCTCTAATTTTCCGCCTCCATTACCAAGTCCTGCATCCTTCCATGCCTTAAATACTGCGTTTAATTCTTCTAAGTTATGAGGCATTTCCATGTTTACTTTTTCCAACCAGTCCTGACGGATTAATGTCATATAGTTATATGCATCCGTACGTTCTGCAAAGAAGAAAGTAGGTTTTCCATCAACGGAACCATATTTTGAAATCGTTTCACCCATATTTCCAAAGTAAGTCGGAGCATAGTTTGCGATTTCACCTAAATCAAGCTCTTGCATTGCACCTTCACTATAATATGCTAGAGCTTGTGGCATATCATAATGGAAAATAATATCTGGAGCCGTTCCAGCTGCTAGCATTTGTGTATAATCGGTTACTTCAGTTGATCTTCCGATTGCAACAAATTCAACGGTTACATTGTATTTCTCGCCGAATTCTTTCTGAATCCATTTGGTATAATAGTTATCGGTTACATTCCATCCTTCAAACGCTCTGTCATATACAGGGATTTGAATTGTTACATTTTCTGGGAAACCTTGTGAGTAATCAGCGTAGCTTCCTGTTGTTTCTGTCGTATCTTTTGACTCGGTTGCATCAGTTCCTTCAGCTGTATTTTCAGCCTTGTCTGTTGTTTCCGTTTTTTTGCTTCCACCGCATCCTGCGAGTGATGCTGCAACCATGGAGCACGCCAAAGTAAGAGCAGCCACTTTTTTAAAAGTCTTTTTCATATACCTTTACCTCCTTAAATGTATACCTTTTATTATATAGTAATAGGAAATTCCTAATAACTATCACTTAACCTTTTACTGATCCAATCATTGTGCCTTGTACAAAGTATTTTTGAACGAATGGGTAAACACATATAATAGGAATCGTTGCAAACATAATACATGATGCCTTTAATACCTCTGGATTCGTAAGCTGAGCGGAACCCTCAACTGCAGCCTGAAAGCTCTCTGTCGCTGCAACTACCAAGTAATATAGCTTTAACTGTAATGGTCTTAAATCGGTTCTTTGTTTGATATAAAACAATGCATCCTGATAAGCATTCCATCTTCCTACTGCGTAGAATAAGGATAACGTTGCTATAATTGGTTTTGATAATGGTAAAACAATACTCCATAAGATTCGTATTTGTCCAGCTCCATCCAAATGTGCCGATTCTATTAAGCTGTCTGGAATTGAACTTTGTAATGAAGTTTTCATTATTAATAAGTTATATGGACTAAAAGCAAGTGGTAAAATCATAGCTGCCCAAGTATCTAGTAACCCCAATTGATTCATTAGCAAATATTCTGGTATAATACCACCTGAAAAATACATCGTAAACATAAATATAAATGTCAGTGCGGTTCTTCCTTTTAAATCTCTTCTAGAAAGTGGATAAGCTGCACATATGGTAATTATCATACCTACTATAGTAAATAATACCGTAACAACAACTGAAACATAAAGAGAACGTACGATACTTGCATCTGCAAAAATCTTTTTATACGCATCAAATGTGATACCCTTTGGCAAAAGAACAATTTTATTTGCTATAACAAAGGCCTCACCACTGATGGATTTTGACATAACATGTATAAACGGTAATACACAAGTCATCGCTACAAGTAAAATAAAAGTATATATAATAGCATCGATTCCTAAATTTTTAACTCTGGCTTTTGTCCAGGTTTTTTTTGTTTTTGGTAACATTACTTTTGATGTTGAGTCCATCCTAAAGCCTCCTTCTATAGTAAGCCTTCTTCACCGAGCTTTTTAGCAACACGGTCAGCGGCTAATACTAATATTAATCCTACTACCGATTGGAATAAACCAATCGCAGTAGCTTCACTAAATTTTCCACTCTTTATACCGTAATTATATACTAATACAGGAATTGTGGTCGTAAACTTGGTGGTCGCAACATTCATTAAAGCGAATACACTTTCGAAAGAACCTCCCATAATCTTACCAAGGTTCATAATTAACAATGTAACTATGGTTCCTTTGATACAAGGCAATGTAACGTTCATACATTTTGCCCATCGACCAGCACCGTCTACGGTAGCTGCTTCATATAATTCTGTATTTACCCCTGTAATTGCCGCAAGATAAATAATGGTACCCCATCCCATACTCTGCCAAACGCTGATTGCTACATATGTAACCAACCAGTTATTATCTTGCTGTAGGAATGGAATTCTCGTTCCACCATTTGCAGCAATGATGTTATTAACAATACCAGTTGCCTGACCAAAAATTTGATACGCAATCGCACCTATAATAACGAAAGATAAAAAGTGTGGTAAATAAAGTAATGTCTGTGTAATTCTTTTAAAGTATTTATTTTTCACTTCATTTAATAGTAATGCAAGTATAATTGGCATTGGGAAGCCAAATAATAATGTTAAGCCATTTAATAGTAATGTGTTTCTTACTGATTTTCCAAAGTCTCTCATTTTAAATACTTTTTCAAATATCTCAAATCCAACCCATTCACTACCAGCAAACCCTTTTAAGATTTTATAATTTTTAAACGCAATTACTAATCCAGCCATTGAACCATATTTAAAAATCAAAGCAAATGCGAGTGGAATTAATAATAGTAAGTATAATTGCCAGTCCTTTTTTAAATAGAACATAATGCCATGTTTCTTTGGACCAACTGGTGAAACTGTTTTTAAAGCTTTTTCACCCTTTACTGCTTTGGCAGATTTCATAATATATTCCTCCTATTCAGTTTTCATTTGTATGTTTGCACACACTGAACTTACTCACACTATAATTGTTCTTACTAGCTTTGTAAATAATCATTTTTGATACAATGCTTTAATTTTGATAATGAAGAATCCCTTGATTTTACTGCATTTTTTGATTTTTTATTTTTATTTTACTATGTCTATTCATCTTATTATGCTCGAAAATTACCCCTTTTATTATCAAAAATGATTAAGAAAATCAAAAAAAATATCCATAAAACGATTCATTTTTCATCATTTTATGGATATTTTAACAATACGTCCCAATATTCATTGGTTATTTTTATAATCACTTGGCGAAACACCTTCATACTTCTTAAAAAATCGATTCACACTTTGTACATTTCGATAGCCCACTTCTTTGGCAATTTGACTAATGTTCATGTTTGAATGGAGTAATAATCGCTTTACTTCTTCAATTCTTAAGATATTGACATTGTCCATTAAGCTTTTTCCAGTTTCTTCTTTGACAAGCTTTCTTAAATAAGAATAACTAATTCCAATTTTTTCAGCAAGCTCTTCAAACACAATGTCTTCTTTATAATGCTCATTAATATATTTCATTATTTGTTCCCAATATCTCGTCTCATTTATCTCATCATTTTGATTAGAGCGTTCAATTATGGTTCGGTATAGTTCGCATAGGTATATCTCAATCTCTTCTAAAGTATCAAACTCCGCCAATTTAGAATATATATTACTGTTATGCGCCACAAGAATATTGGTATTCATATTATGTTCTGCCATGTACTTAATGGTGGCCCCTGCCAGCTGATTAAAAATAAATATAATATTATCATTCGTAATATTACTAATACTTCTGATGTCATTCATAATGACTCTTAATTCTTCTTCGATGCTATTTATATCACCAGTATTTAAATAATTTAATATTTTTTTCTCACTATTATAGGAATAATGATATTTTCGATTCTCATTATTTCTTGATTTATAAAAAATAATACTATTTCTTCCTTCTACCAAACGATTTTTAACCGCTTCTAATGCTTCAATGGTACAATCCTTAATTCCTTCATAATCATTATGAACCGCACTCACACCTATCGTAACCGTATACCCCATAATCTGTGAAGCTTCATTTTTTACAATGGTTAGAATGTTTCCAACCGTTCTTGGTACCTTGCTATGGTCATATTCCTTCATATTAATAATAATTCCAATCATACCACCAATATAGCGAACGCAACTGACATTATAGCCCTCTGGGAAGCTTTTTTCTATTTTTTCAAATAAAACATATCTATGATAACTTCTTATATCATGGTTTGTCTCATGTAAATATGAATTCATATTATCAATGGAAGCTAACGCTACCATATAATGATTGAAGGTAAATAACTTCTTCACTTCTTCTAATTCTGTTTCATTTGTTAATTCTCCCTGCATCAGATTGTGCAAGGCTAAACTCTTTGTTTCTTCCTCCCTTGCCTTTAACAACTTATGAAGGTTATCTTCTTGTTGTTGTAGCTGCGTAAAAGCATTCGCTATGAAAGCGAGCTCACTCTTGCTTTCTTCATATTCAACGCCTTCTCGCTCTTTTAATTCCTTGATTAGCTTTCTCATTGGCTTTGATAAGCTGGAAGCTATGAAAATAGAAAGTAAGGTTCCTACTATTATAATAACAATGGTAAGAAGGGTATATCTGGTTCTCATACTATATGATTTTTCCATAAGCTTGTCCATTGGATATTTTGCCACATATATCCAATTATTAAAGGAAGTACGATAGTACGTATACAAAACCTTCTCACTTTTATTACTTATATACTCAAATCCAGAAGTAAGTCCTCCTTTTATCAAGCTCTTTATATATTGATCCTCATCTAATTCACGAAATAGATTCTCTTTATTTACATCCGAAATTACAATTCCATTCTTATCAATCAACATTCCTTCCATTTCTGTTCCAAAACGGCTAGAATTCAAATACTTACATATTTCATTTTCCGAAACATTGATGACAATCGTTCCTTTTGTTGAAGTTACAAGTTTACTCAATCGAAAGACATAAGAAATAACTTCAACATCTAACTTTGTTCCATCTTCTACTTCATTCATGGTCTTTGCAGTTAAAATTCTAGGGTACCATACTCCTGTAGGACCTGACATTTGAGTTTGAGCATCCTCTAACCAATCAATACTTTCATAAGCTTCTAATCTAACAATTCCTTTATTCGTTGAAATTAGATAATCTGCGTTATCTAAATAAAAAAAGGCTGAATGGATTGCGCTGTTGTTATTTACAATCTCATCCAAAGCATCACCTATTTCAAATGCTTTGGAAACATTACTATAATCCTGATTTAGCTTTGTATAGGTATCTGCATCTTTTAAGGCATTAAACGTACTTCCTTTTACAATCTGTAAAACATTTCTCACTATATTATTTAAAACGGATTCAACCAAATCACTATTGGATTCTAACTTTGCCATTGCTGAATTGGCTATCTCTTCCTCCGAGTATTCAAGCATACTTTTACTGCTATAGTATGTAATAATGCTCGTTGGTACTACTAATAGTAAAACAAGTAGTATAATAAGTTCTAACAGAAATGGTACTCTCTTCATAGCATCCTCCACTATATACCTATTCACAACTTTTTAATGTATATTATAGAGTACATTTTACTATTTTTCAAGCTAACCTAAATAATTTAGTTTTTCTTAAAATAGAGAACTTATCTATCGTGGACACTTTTGCATTCAATAGAGTTATAAGGTGACTTCTTAGCAAAAAAGCAATCCGCTAAGTACGTACACGGATTGCTTTCTTTTACACTTATAGATTCTTTTTTATGGCTTCTACTAATTCATGGTATTCTTCATCCGTTAGAAATGTTTTCTGTGGATTCATTTGAAACGTTCCACCCCATTCATCTTTATCCTTGTATTTTGGAACTAAATGCATGTGAAGATGGCATCCTGTATCACCATACATTCCATAATTAATCTTGTCTGGGTGGAATGTTTTGTGCATTGCAGTTGCAACTTTAGCTACATCTGCCATAAAGGCATTTCTTTCTTCTTCTGTAATATTTACAATTTCACTCACATGGTCTTTGTATGCTACTATAAATCGACCTCTTTTACTTTGTTCTTTGAAAAGAATTAGACTGCTGACAGTAAGATCACATACGTATATGCCGAATGCATCTAGCAATTCTCCTCTCATACAATATGCACAATTTTGATCCTTCATGCTTTCCTCCATTCTGTGCCTCGCATTTTACTTGGCACTTTCGTACTAAGTTTTTCTTATACTCTTAACCGCGCTTCTACGAAGTAGATTAGCCTAATCAAGTTCTTCTTCATACACAATCACAGGGTACATTATGCGTATTTTATCACAAACGCTTTTGCTTAACAACGCCCCCACAAATATTTTTATGTTATTTTATTTTTTTCTATAGTATTATAGATTTTTATATACTTTAGTGTTACTTTATAATAAGAATAAAAATACCATTAGCAGCAGGAGGCTCAATATGTTTCAGAAAACATTTCAGTTCACAGATAACCCGATTAATGAGGCAATTACAATTTCTTCAAACACGTTATATACATTTGAACAAGGTTATGGTTTTTTAACGGAGGAGAATTGTTTTGAAAACGAACTATTACAGATACCCGAATTAAATAACGGCTTTGAACCGTGGTATTGGTACCAGGGCCATAAGCTAATTCATATCAATCAAGACAAATACGGATGCTTTCTTACACATTCTGAAATGCTTCCTCTTTCTTTTAAGGCAAATGTCCCTTCTTCTGGCAATTATAAGCTTAGAATTCACATAACTGCAGGAAAGGATCCTGTCAACCATCTTATGGTTTATACAGGACGAAGACACTTGGCACTTTTTCATAAAAGCTTACCTCCTTTTGAATCATATACATTTGAAACGGTTGTAAATGTATGTGACTTTATCCCGCGCGGGAGGGAGATCCCTTATACAGACCAATCAATTTGCGTTACTCTTGTTAGTGATGCAGCAAGAATTTCAAAACTTCACATAGAAGAAGTCAAGATTCCAACTATTTATATTGCGGGGGACTCTACTTTAACCGATCAAACTGGAACCTATCCTTATATTCCTGAAAACTGTTACTGTGGCTGGGGACAATTTTTGTCATTTTTTCTAAATCAAAAAGCCTCTATTTCAAACCATGCACATTCTGGACTTACTACTGAGAGTTTTCGTAGTGAAGGGCATTATTCTATCATAGAAAAAAATATAAAGGAGGGTGATTTTTTTCTATTGCAATTTGGACACAACGATCAAAAGTTAAGTCATTTAACTGCTTTTGGTGGTTATCGGAATAATGTAGTTGCCTATATTCGTGAAATAAGAAAAAAACGGGCCATTCCAGTACTCGTAACACCGCTTTGTCGCAATTCTTGGAAGGGTGTGGATGGAAGTTATCACGATTTATTAGAAGATTATAATCAAGTCATTCACCAGATTGGACAAGATGAGAAGGTTGCAGTAATTGACTTACATCAAAAAAGCTATGATTTTATAACTGGTATTGGTCTAGAAGATGCAAAGCGTTACTTTTTTCCAGGTGACTTTACACATACCAATGATTATGGTGGATATAAAATGGCTTCCTTAGTCGCAGAAGACTTTCATACGATATCCAAACTAAGTGGTTTTGTAACAGAGCACAAACCCGATTGGATTCCACCTGCTACAATTGAAGCAGCAAAACCTCCAAAGGGATTTGAACATCTAAAAAACTCGCCCGTCTCTTCATTCAAAGTAGAATTTACTGATATTGAGGAACTGGATAACAAAGATAAAATTATCGAGCTTACCGCAAGTGGAATAATTCCTAATAGTGAAAAAACATATCGACCAATGGATATGATTACTAGAGCCGAAGCACTTTTTATGGTAATAAAAATAGCTAACTTTTTTCCAACTAACGTATACAACGATATGTTTCAAGACATTGTTGGCCACGAATGGTACGCTGGATGTGTGGAGTGTGCATGGTCAAATGGAATTGTAGACCAAGTATTGGTTGATAAAAACTTTTATCCACAAAAGGAAGTTACGTATGAAGAATTAATTTCATTTATTGTAAATGGATATAAATGTAGAAAAAGCTTACCAAATATCACTCCTTTGGTCTTTTATAACTGTTCGAAATGGGCAACTTCGTATTACAATGCCGCTCATGCAATTGGGTTACTTAATACAGCAATTAAAAGCAATCAACTTCTCACAAGACAGACTAGTGCAGATATCCTTTATGCTTTTAAAAATATGATGTAAAAAACAAATCCCGCTAGAGCCATATCACTCTAACGGGACTTTCTACTTATTCTTTACTAAATCTGCTGTTTTTGCATCTGTAAACTGAATTAAGTCATCAGGATTTAAGATCAGTTGTGCACCTTTTATTCCCGCACTTACATAGATTTGTTCAAACAGTATCACTGTTTCATCAATAAAGGTAGGATATTTCTTTTTCATTCCAATTGGCGAGCAACCGCCTCGAACGTATCCAGTCAATCCTAACAATTCCTTGACAGGAACCAAGTCAATCTTTTTATCTTTGGTGAGTGCTGAAGCCTTTTTTAAATCCAATTCTTCATTGACTGGAATACAAAAAACCATGATTCCATTCTTTTCACCTCTTGCTACCAATGTTTTAAAGACCTGCTCACAAGGAAGACCTAGTTGCTTAGCAAGATGTTCACCAGACAAATCATTTTCATCAACTATGTATTCTTTTGTTTGAAAGTTAATATTTGCCTTTTCTAGTATTCTCATTGCATTTGTCTTAATCACTTTTATTCCTTCTTTCGTATCTTATGCTACTTTAATTTGTTTTACAGATTTAACTGTTACCATTTTATTCAAAAACTACACTTTTGTCCATATACTCTGTTTTTACAATTATGTACGGATAGGATAACCCTTCACTTATTTTTTCATCCTTTGAAGGACCAATTAGATTTGTCTTTACAAAGATTGCATTACTTGTAAGATATAAATCACTTACTGCAATGCTATAACCACCAGTTTTTTGCTCTCCATAGCCAACACAGATGAATAGGCTTTCGTTATCGGTATAAGTTATTTTAAACTCACCCGCTTTCTTTTCATCAATAATTTTTAACAATTCTTCTGGTATATCCTTCTCACTGACTATCGTAAACTCTAAGTCTCTTAATTTTTGATTGCTAGACTCCTCCATGGAACAACCGTTCAATAAAAATATCATAGAAATTACAACCACTATGACTCCTATAAATCGTTTCATTTTACCCCTTCCTATTATAAAAAATTCTACTATACAAAATATTAATAATTTTGCAATAGTAGAACTCTATCCTTAATTTTCAATTTTTTATTCGATATCCAAGTGCCATGGATAAATCGTTTTTTACTTGTAGTACATATTCTGCAAGTTCTTTTACTCTTTCATCTGTCATTCTGCTTAAAGGAGCTGAAATACTAAAAGCATATTTCGCTTTACCTCGATAATCATAGATGCAGGCAGCAATACACCTTACACCCATCTCATTTTCCTCATCGTCCATTGCATATCCACGTTCTCTTACAACCTCAAGTACCTTTAATAATTCCTCCAATGAAGTAATTGTCTTTGGAGTCTTTTTCTCAATGATACTTGCATTCCATATCTTTGTTACTTCTTCAATTGATAAGGAGGCAAGGATTGCTTTCCCCACACCCGAACAATACATTGGGTGAATTAATCCAATCTGTGAAACCATTCGTATGGAACTTACCTTTGACTCAACCTTATCAATATAGATAATATCATTTTCATTCCTTTGAACCAAATGAACCGTCTCTTGGCTAAGCTCGGCAAGTTGCTTCATATAGGAATGGGCAATTGGTAATATATCAATCTTATCAAGCAACTGACCTGAAAGACCTACGATTTTATAGGATAACATATATTTTTGCGTATCTTCATCCTGCCTGGCATATCCCATATATATTAATGATGTAAGCAGACGATGTACCGTACTTTTATGCAGACCCAAATGATTGCTTAAATCCATAAGTCCAATCGGCCCCATTTGCGCTAACGTTTCAAGAACCTGAAATATTCTCTCCGCTGATTGTATTGGATTTTTGTTTACGACATTTTCGTCCATTTATTTCTCCTTTTCTATTTCTATCATACAAAACAAGTTTCATGTTGCGAAACATTGTTATTTTATCACGCTTTCCATAAAAAAACAACAAAAGACATTTAAATATGTGAAACCTTGCTGTTTTTTCTTGACAACTGAATAAATGATAGTATAATTTATTATAGTATCGTTATGCGAAACATGGTTTTATATTATGAAACATACAATAAAATATAAAACAAAACGATAGGGCGAATATCTAAGTATATTTTAAACTCAAAGATAAGATACTACATATGAATTCTTTCAGAAGAAGTCTTCTGAGACACTTTGGAACTATGTTCCTTTTATAATAATAACATCTAAATCAAATTGGCTACTTCAATTTTCCCCTAGAATAAATTGGAGTGAATTTGTACGTATAGAGAATTCTATTTGCACTTAGCCAAAAGTGAATGATATGATGTTTCATAGTAAATGATAAGGAGAGATTTGTAATGAACGAAATATTACAGAAGATTCAAAAAATTGGTATTGTTCCAGTTATCAAACTTGATGATGCAAAAGATGCAAAACCTTTAGCAAAAGCATTATGTGAAGGTGGTCTTCCTTGTGCTGAGGTAACTTTTAGAACAGCTTGTGCTGCTGAAGCAATTAAGATTATGTCAACTGAATTTCCAGAAATGTTAGTTGGAGCAGGAACTGTTTTAACAACTCAACAAGTTGATGAAGCCGTTGAAGCAGGTGCTAAATTTATTGTTAGCCCAGGTCTTAATCCAAAAGTAGTAAAATATTGTGTAGACAAAGGAATCCCTGTAACTCCAGGAACTACAAATCCAAGTGATATTGAACAAGCAATTGAATTAGGATTAGATGTTGTTAAATTCTTCCCTGCTGAAGCAGCTGGTGGACTAAACATGATTAAATCAATGGCAGCTCCATATGTTAATATGAAATTCATGCCTACAGGTGGAATCAATGCAAGTAATTTAACTTCTTACCTTGATTTTCCTAAGATTATCGCTTGCGGTGGTAGCTGGATGGTAAATGATGCTTTAGTAAAAGCTGGCAAGTTTGACGAGATTACAAGACTTACGAAAGAAGCTGTTACCAATATGTTAGGCTTTGAAGTAAGACATGTTGGAATCAATGCAGCAAATGAAACAGAAGCGGATGCTACAGCTACTGCTTTTGAAAAAATGTTTGGATTTGAGAAAAAGGTTGGTTCAAGCTCTATATTTGCAGGACTTGGAGTAGAAGTTATGAAAACTCCATACCTTGGAGCACATGGACATATCGCTGTTGCTACAAATTATATTGAAAGAGCAAAATTCCATCTTGAAATGCAAGGCTTTAAATTTGATGAAGCAACTGCAAAACGTGATGATAAAGGAACTCTTAAAGCAATCTATTTTGAAGGCGAATTGAGCGGATTTGCTGTACATTTAGTTCAGAAATAAATAGAAATCCACAGGATATTCTATTCAATAAATATAATTGATTTTATTAATGGAGGAAACAAAAATGGCTAAAGTTGTAACCATGGGTGAGATAATGTTAAGATTATCAACACCAAATAATGAAAAATTTATTCAGGCTGATGAATTCGATGTAAATTACGGTGGTGGAGAAGCAAACGTTGCTGTATCCCTTGCTAATTATGGACATGATGCATCATTTGTAACTGCTGTACCTGATAATGAAATTGGTGAATGTGCAGTTGCTGCTCTTAGAAAATACAATGTTTGTACCAAACATATCGCAAAAGGTGGAGAAAGACTTGGTATCTATTTCTTAGAGACAGGTTCTGCAATGAGACCTTCTAAAGTTGTATACGATAGAGCTTATTCTTCAATTTCAACTGCTACTGCAGCAGATTTTGATTTTGACAAAATTTTTGAAGGTGCTGATTGGTTCCACTTTACAGGAATTACACCAGCTGTTTCTGATGCTGCTGCTGTATTAACAGAAGAAGCATTAAAAGCTGCTAAAAAACATGGTGTTACTGTATCAGTTGACCTTAACTTCCGTAAAAAATTATGGTCTTCTGAAAAAGCACAAAAAGTTATGACTAACTTAATGCAGTACGTTGATGTTTGTATCGGAAATGAAGAAGATGCTGAATTAGTATTAGGTTTCAAACCAGGTAATACAGATGTAACAAGTGGTGATCTTGAATTAGCTGGCTACAAAGATATTTTTGAGCAAATGGTTGACAAATTCGGATTCAAATATGCAGTAAGCTCTTTAAGAGTAAGTAACTCTGCATCAGATAACGGCTGGTCAGCTTGTATCTACAATGGAGAAACAAAAGAATTCTATCACTCAAAAGAATATCGTATTCGTCCAATTGTTGACCGTGTTGGTGGTGGTGACTCTTTTGCTGCTGGTGTAATCTGTGGTTTAGTTGACGGAAAAGACTTCAAAGAAGCTCTTGAATATGGTGTTGCTGCTTCTGCATTAAAGCATACAATTCCTGGTGATTTCAACCTTGTATCAAGAAAAGAAGTTGAAACATTAGCTGGTGGAGATGCTTCTGGTAGAGTACAACGCTAGAAATTATATTAATTTATGTTTAGATTTTAAATCAAAGGAAATTTAGGATTTCCTTTGATTTGAAATAGATTTCAATACAAAACCATACTATGTTAACCCATTCATTTTATGGTGTGTTTCAATAGAATTTTGCCAAGTTCTATTGTCCTAAATGATAATGTACCTTTTGCCAGAGGTACATTATTTTTTTACCACTCTTAACTTCTGAAACACTTACTTCGTTTGATAATTCCAATTTCTTTTGTTAATAATATACAAATTTTTACATTTTTTTTATACATTTCAGGGATTTTTTATTTTTTCATTTGCAAACGTTTACACGTTAGTACAATAGTGTTATTATAAAAACTAATAATTTATAAATTATTAGACACTATTAACAATTATGTAAAACAGGGGGGAAACAAGAAATGAAAAAGTTATTTTCAAGAGCCGTTGCCGTACTTCTTGCAAGCACTATTGTATTCACAAGTACGGGATTATCGACATTTGCAGCTAATTTTGATCCAAAAACTGCAAACGTTTTCATTGATAGCTCTGATGAAACGAATGATTCCATCACTAGTGATAATACCACTACAGATTCGAATCCAACTACGCTGGATACGGATTCAAGCTTGGAATCTGATACGCCAAATTCAAATGAAGCAGATATGCAAGATACGACCGACAACACAGAGGTATCTACCGATAGTCCAAGCAAAGATTCCAAACTACCAACATCTGATTCAGACTCTTCCAATGAAAATACTCTTGACAATTCATCTACATCTGATTCAAAATCAGAAGTAACTGACAATGAAGATGTAACGATTGGAGATGAACAATCTATGGCAACTAGTGAGCAACTTAGCTCATCTACTGTAGAAGCAAATAAAGCTTTAAATGAAGCTCCAAGTCTAACTTGGAATAGCATTACGTTTGGTCAATCAACTGACTTAAACTTTAAGTCCACAATTTTGCCTGAAAAAATTGGAACGCAATATGCTAAGGAAATTAAAATCAATGTAGTTGATTCATCTGATAGCAGCGCCACACCAGTTGAAAAGGATGCTGTAGTCATTGAAAGTCGTGGTGGTAAAATTGCAAATGCACACGATGGATTAACTTTTTACTACACCACTTTATCAACTAGTAAGAACTTTGTTCTAGAGGCCAAAGTATTCATCAATCAATTCGGACCAGAATCTGATGATGAAAATGATAATGGTACTCCTAGCAAGCAAGAGGCAATTGGTATCATGGCCAGAGATATTCTTGGAAGCGCAAGACAAGAACCAATGATTGACGGTTATGAAGAACTACCTGCTGCTTCTAACGTCGCTGCAACAACGGTAGTAGCTAACGATAAGAGTCACACCACTGCATTAAATATATCCTCTTATCAAAGAAATGGTGTGTTTTATCCATATGGAAATGCCCATATCTCATATAAGACAACAAAATTTGCCCAGATAAATGCAGCAGGTGCAAAAGTTGTAACACAAGACATCACACCAGCTGATGGCAACTATAAGAGCGATGACTTTTTTACTCTTCGTTTAGAACGTAAAGATGATACATTTGTTACTACATATATAGATGCTGAAGGGAATGAAAAAACGGGAAGTATTGATGATCCTCACCGACTTGCTGTCATTGATGAAGAGAATATGTATATTGGATTTTATTCATCTAGAAATGCAAAGGCAACTTTTACCGATATTACCCTAACCACTTCGGATGCAAATACTGCTCCATGTTCTTTTACACCTAGTGCATATAGTTTATCGTTTACTAATCTATCAAATACAGAAACTAGCTCAAAGGATTATACCGTTGCTTTTCGAGCAAACTTTGATGGTACAGTAGAAGTAATTCAAGATGGTTCTGTCCTTGAAGCAGCTGGAAATGTAAATGCTGGTGAAATTTATGAATTATCAACAACGCTGAATCATGATACCACCAATTTTGTTATTAACTATACTTCAAGCCAAGGCTCTAAAAATGAAAGCTTTACCGTTACAAAGAATGAGGCTTATCAAAAAGACCTTTATGTATCTGTTGACGGTACAAGCAGTGGAACTGGCGATATCGACTCACCACTTGATTTAACTACTGCACTTAACTATTTATCTGAAGGCTATACCTTATATCTTAGAGAAGGTACCTATGGAGCCCTTGACATTTTAAGTACTATGTCTGGTAGCAGTAAAGGAAGAAAAACATTAGCCGCTTACAATAATGAAACTGTTGTTTTTAGTGGAAACTCTTATGTAAAGGCTAGTTATTGGACAATACATGGAATTTCTATTACAGGTTCTAATTCCGCAGGACTAAGAGCAACTGGTAATGATAATATCTTTGAATATTGTAAATTCTATGAGAACCTAGACACAGGCTTTCAATTAGGTATGGGCTCTGATTCAGATCCTCTTACCTGGCCAGAAAATAATACGATACGCTATTGTACATCCTATAATAATGTTGACCCATCAAGTATTAATGCTGATGGATTTGCGGCTAAATTAGGCGTTGGTAAAGGTAATCTGTTTGATTCCTGTATTTCTTATAATAACGCAGACGATGGATGGGATTTGTTTAATAAACTAGGCGATGCAAAAAACGAACCTGTAACCATTCAAAATTGTGTTGCTTATGGAAATGGAAATAATGGATTTAAGCTAGGTGGAGAAGGTTATGCAGTAAATCATATCATTACAGACTCCTTAGCATTTCATAATAATTTAGATGGTTTCACAGATAACTTTAACACTGGAATTTTAACAGTTAGAAACTGTACTTCAGTTGATAATTCACGCTATAACTATATCTTCCGATTTAATCCATATGCAAATGCAAATGAACAGAGTGTTTTCACAAACAACATTTCCTTTAGAAGTAATTATGATTCTGATTCTGTTGCAGATTATATTTCAGGAAAAATTGAAAACTCTTACTTCTTTACAAGCGAAAATGACACCATAACTGCAAACGATTTCAAAAGTGTGACCACTCCTACTTCTTACGAAAGAAATACAGATGGAACCATTCACTTTGGAGACTTTATGCGTCCAACAAAGACAAGCTTTCTTGCAACAAACGGAATAGGCACTGCACACATCGGAGCCATTCCACCGACAAGTACAGAACCTGATGTTCTTGTGACTTCTGTTACTTTTGATAAAACGAGTGCTTCACTTAAAATAGGTGAAAGTTTATCATTAAAAGCAACTGTTAAACCAGAAGATGCCACCAATAAGGCTTTGACCTTTATCTCTTCTAACCCTAACGTTGCAAGCGTTGATAGCAATGGGTCTGTGTTGGCACTTGCTAAAGGTAGTACTACTATAAGCGCAACTTCAAAGGATGGAAGCAATATCACTGCATCCTGTACGATTTCGGTAGTGCCAAATACTGTATCCGTCACTTCTATTGCACTGAACAAAACTATACTTGTACTTGCAAAGGGTGCCAAAGAGACATTATCAGCTAGCATCACTCCTGAAAATGCTACCAATGGATCTATTACGTGGTCGAGCGCCAATGAAAAAATTGCAACTGTTGATGCAAATGGAAAGATAACTGGAAAATCTTATGGTACTACTACCATTACAGCTAAATCGGCTGAGAATTCTAGTATTATTGCAACTTGTAAGGTTAGTGTGGGGTATAAAATTACCTACAAATTAAATAAAGGGAAAAACCACGAAAAGAATCCTTCGGCCTACTACAAACAAAAAGTAAACTTATATTCACCTACCAGAAAAGGATATGTGTTTAAAGGCTGGTACACGGATAGTAAGTTCAAAACAAAGATTACTTCTATAAAGAAGAATAGTACCAAAAATTATACGCTTTATGCAAAATGGGAAAAAGTTAAAAAGCCTTCAGCTCCAACGTTAAAATCAGTTTCCAACACAAAAAACAAAAAAATGAAGGTAACATTAAAATCTTCTGTATCTGGTGCAAAAGGTTATGAAATTACATATGCAACGAACAAAAAGTTTTCGAAAAATAAGGGTACTGCAACTATTTCAAAAGCATCGACTCTTACTAAAACAATATCAAAACTAACAAAAGGTAAGACCTATTACGTAAAGGTTCGTGCATATAAAACAGATTCTGCTGGTAATAAAATATATGGCAAATATAGTAATACAATTAGTATAAAAATTAAAAAATAAAATTCATTGCATATTATACTGAAAGGGGCGTATCCAATTACTGGATCGCCCCTTTCGGTATAAATCAAGATTCTACTTAAACAAATATAAATCCAACCATTGCATCATTAAAAAAACGATACAAGAACAAGTTTCCTTGTATAATAAATTGCTTTCACAGCATATGTGTATAACTTAATATCTTCTTAACTTTTAATTAAGAAAACATTTCATTGAGCCCTTCTTACGAGTGTACTATAATGGTTACAATAGCTTAATTTGCTAAGTAACGCTTAAATAACTAGGGGATGACTGATAAATTATGAATACATATAATCCAAATCGCAAAAAGAGGAATCGTAAAAAAAGAGCCCTTCGTAAAATCAAGAGAATACTTTGGACAATCTGTGCAATCCTAATTGCTTTTAATATTGGCTATGCTATGGGAAAAAGAAAACCTAAAGAATCCATAATAACCTATGCTCCCATCATCGAAAAAGAGGAAAAAGCAAATATACCTGTACAAACAGCACCAGAGCTTGTAAAAGTATCCGCACCAAAAGATTATACAGATGAGGAGGTCTTACAAAAGTTAAATTCACTCGTCGCAGATGAAAGATATGAAAAAATAGTTTCTAATATGGATGACTATCCTGAGCCTCTCCTTAAGAATCTAGCAAATAATCCTGAAATGATCTCCTTTGTGGCAAACTATAAGAGTCTGAAAATGAACCCTTCAAAGGGAAGTATTTCGCAAGAAGAATTAAACGAAAAATGTCCACTTTTCTTACAGTGGGATGAACGCTGGGGTGCTATTTCCTATGGAGACGAAAGTAACATTGCCGTAAGCGGATGCGGTCCTAGTGCTCTTGCTATGGTAATTGTAGGGCTAACACATAATCAGGATGCAACGCCAGATGCTCTTGCCTCCTTTGCCATGAAAAAAGGCTACTATATGTCAGGAACAGGTACTAAATGGTCACTAATGACAGAAGGGGCTGCCGAATATGGTCTTTCCTCAAAAATCATTGACACAAATCAAACTCAGATGGAGCAAAACTTGGACAAAGGAGGATTTTTAATTTGCTCTATGGGAAAAGGAGATTTTACTTTAGCTGGACACTTTATAGTAATTTATGATTATGACCAAGACGGCTTTAAACTAAATGATCCTTTTTGTATCTATCGAAGCAAACAAAGCTGGACCTATGACAAGTTAAAAAGCCAAATAAAAAAAATATGGGTATTAAAAGATAAGATGGCCTAGTGAAATAAGGGACTGTTCATGTATATACATTACAATGAACAGTCCCTTACTTTCATCTCTTTTTTAATCTACTATAAAGTAACACCTTTTTTGAAAATTGCCATGTCATGGAAGCCAGCTTCCTCTGCATGCACTTTTTTGCCTGATGCAACTGCTATGACATAATCAAATAACTCTTTCGATAATTGTGGCATATCTTTTCCCTCAATTAACTCACCTGCATTAAAATCAATCCAATTTCCTTTTTTTGCAGCAAGCACAGAATTACTAGATATCTTAACCGTTGGAACAGGTGATGCAAATGGCGTTCCTCTACCCGTTGTAAATAAAACGATATGAGCACCAGAAGCTGCAAGCGCTGTTGCTGCAACCAAATCATTTCCTGGAGCACTAAGAAGATTCAATCCCTTTTCCTTTACAACCTCGCCATACTCTAGAACACCTTTTACCAATGCACTACCTGATTTTTGCGTACAACCAAGAGACTTGTCTTCTAAGGTTGAGATTCCACCCTTTTTATTACCTGGTGACGGATTCTCATATATGGTCTGATTATGGTCTGTAAAATATTTTTTAAAATCATTGATTAAATTAACTGTCTTATGAAACAGTTCTTCATTAGCACAACGGTTCATTAATATCGTTTCTGCACCAAACATTTCAGGAACCTCGGTTAAAATGGTAGTTCCACCTTTTGATATCAAAATATCTGAAAATGCTCCAACTGTTGGATTTGCTGTAATTCCTGAAAGTCCATCTGAGCCACCACATTTCATTCCTATTATTAGCTCTTTTGCACTTATTTTTTCTCTTTTGAAGGTTCCAACATAGTCCGCTAGCTCTTCGATTAAAGCAAGAGATTCTGCAATTTCATCTTCACTTTCTTGCGCAACTAAAAATTTTACTCGCTTTTCATCGTATTCACCAATGTATTCTTTTAGTATTTCGATATGGCTATTCTCACAGCCAAGTCCTAACACCAAAACACCGCCAGCATTTGGGTGGTTAATCAAATCAGCAAGAATCTTTCTTGTATTTTCCTGATCATCACCCATCTGGGAACAGCCATATGGATGAGGAAACGCAATAATGTCTTCCACAGTTCCTTGTACAAACTTTTGTGCTCTTTTTTCAATCGAAGTAGCTACGTTATTCATACATCCAACGGTAGGAATAATCCATATTTCGTTTCGAACGCCAACTTTACCATTTGGTCTGTTATATCCGTCAAAAAATACTTCTTCTGTTTTTACTTCTTCCACTAATTGTGGTTGATAGGAATACTCTAGCAAATCTCCAAGGCCTGTCTTTACATTATGAGTATGAATCCAGGCTCCTTCTTTGATGTCTTCTTTGGCCAATCCAATCGAAGCACCGTACTTCGTAATAGGTTCTCCTGCCTGAATGGCCTTTAATGCAAATTTATGTCCTTGTGGTACATCCTCTAATAGTACTACTTTTTGTCCTGCAACTTCTATCTCGCGGTCTTTATCAAGTGGCTTTAGTGCTACTGCCACACTATCGTTTGGGTGAATTTTAATAAATTCTTGCATAATACCCCTCCTTATTTTACGAGCTCTTCTACAACAGCTCTCATTCCTCTTGCTCTGATATCCGCAATTTGTGACGCAATTGTGTCAACTAAACCTTCGATTTTAGATAAGTCTTCTCCACCAAAGAATTTCGTATTGCTTAAATAAGCCTTCGCAAACTCTTCTGGGGATTTCGCCGAATTTTCTTTAAAGAAATCAAGTACAAATTTATCATCACGGATATAATATTTTTCACCATTTCTATCGCCAACTAAACAAACTCCACCATTTACTTCTCCTTCTTGTGTTGTTGAATAAAAGCTCATCAACGCAGAAATTGAGAAGGTAAGGTATTTTGGAAGTTTATTGAATTTATTTACATAACCAAGGAAGGATGGCATACAACGAGCTTCCCATTTGGATACAGAGTTTAAAGAAATATCCAATAATTTATGCTTTACAAAAGGATTTTGGAATCTTTCAATTACCGCTGCTGCAAACTCCTTGCAATCTTCTTCTGTTAAGGATAGAGTAGGGATTACTTCATCATATAATGTTTCTTCCATAAACTTACGTACTGTTTTATCATCCATTGATTCCTTTACAATATCATTGCCAGCCAAATAAGAAGCCAATACAAAAGAAGTATGAGAACCATTTAGGATTCTAACTTTTCTCTCCTTATATGGATGATGGTCTTTTGTAAATACAACATTTAAGCCTGCTTCCTCAAATGGAAGTTCTTTTCTAAGGTCTTCAAGCGAAAGATTTTTGTCACTTTCAATTACCCATAAACCAAAAGTCTCTGCTGTTACAATGAGTTGATCTTCATAACCAAATTCTTTGCATAATTCTTCCGCTTCGTCTCTTGGATATCCTGGAACAATACGGTCAACTAAGGTTGGGCAAAATGAACATGCGTTATCAACCCAATTCTTAAACTCTTCACTTAAATTCCAAAGTTCTATAAATTGCATAATGCATTTTTTAAGTTCAATTCCATTATCTGCAATTAACTCACATGGAATCACAATTAACCCTTTATCTTTTGCACCATTAAACTTTTCAAATCTTTGATATAATAATTTTGTTAGTTTTCCTGGAAACGTCTTTGGCGGGCAGGCTTCAAATTGATCTGTCTCATCATAAACGATACCAGCCTCTGTTGTATTGGATACAACATAACGTAATGTATCTGTTAATGCATACTCTACATATTTTTCATAATCCTCGATTGCAGCAACCGCATCTACTACGGATGTTATAATACGAGTTACTTTCTTAGGTTCACCATTTTCAAATCCTCTTAATTGAAGAGTATATTGACATTCCTGATTATGAAATCTTTCAAGGCTGCCAAACTCAATCGGTTTAACGATAACAATACCACCATTAAAATCGGTCTTCTCATTCGCAACATCAAACATATAATCTACGAATGCTCTTAAAAAGTTTCCTTCACCAAATTGCAGAACTTTAACTGGTCTTTCTACTGCTTTTGAAATTTTTTTGTTTAATAATTCCATTTTTTCACCTCATGATATTTTTTACTTTTATGGTTTCAATAACCTATCTATAGTATACTGCCATGCTTGCAAGGGAAACTGTAAAAACCGAATGAAAATTTCTTGTAAGCACTTACATTTATATTTTACATTTTTTTCGTTTTAAAGTCAACTTTATCTTTTGTTTTTTCCCAACTTTTAATCTATATTGCTGTTTTTTTTGTAAATTTTTAAAACTATTTTGTAAAAATTGATTCGTTTTACTTGAAATATAAAAAAAAACATTATATAATAAATTAATTGATTGTAAGCATTTACATTCACTACTTTCCGTTTGTTTCTATTTTTCAAAAACACTGTCTTTATGCGTTAAAAGAGGGAAGGTAAAACAATTAGAAAGGAAATTTGCAAACACCAATCTATATTATTTGTGTTTGCGTCTCAAATATACATATTTTATGTTGCTTGAGACCTGGTACCAAACTATGAACATATATGATATATCTAAGGCTGCTGGTGTTTCAATTGCCACTGTTTCAAGAGTTATAAATGGCAGTTCCAGTGTGACTGAAAAAACAAAACAAAAGGTTCTTTCTGTTATAGAGGAATATGGATATACCCCTAATGCATTTGCTAGAGGACTGGGTTTAAATACCATGCAGACAATTGGTATTATGTGTCCAGATTCTTCAGATCCTTATTTGGCTGATGCAATCTATTATTTAGAGCGTGAGCTTAGGCAAAATAATTACGATTCTATCTTATGTTGTACGGGCTATCAGCTTTCAACCAAAGAAAAATATTTAAAGCTTTTACTTTCAAAGAGAGTGGATGCTGTCATATTAATTGGCTCTAATTTTATAGAAGCGAATGATAAAAACAATAAGTATATTTATGATGCTTCCAAGGAAGTTCCTGTCATTTTATTGAATGGATATTTAGAAGGGGCTAATATTTATAGCACCTCCTGCGATGATTATCAAGCCGTATATGATGCAGTATCTTCTTTAATTAATTCTGGTATTCATAAAATACTTTATTTATTTCACTCTTTGTCTTATAGTGGAATAAAGAAATTAAATGGATATAAAGCAGCAATGACTGCACATAATTTAGAGCTTAAAGAAGAATATATGCAGCAATTTTCTGGAACAATACATGAAACGAAAGGTTTTTTATTAAAACTTAGAGAAGATGGCGTAGAATTTGATGCCATTGTTACTTCCGATGACAGCTTAGCTGTTAGCGCAATCAAATATGCAAAAGCATGTAATATATCTATCCCTTCACAGTTAAGTATCATTGGCTATAATAATTCTATTATGGCAGAATGCTGTGAACCTGAACTTACCTCGGTGGATAATAAAGTTGAAACTTTATGCATTCAATCGGTCAGCACCCTAATGAGAGTCTTTGAAAACAGTAATGTGCCTGCAAAGACTATGTTCTCAGCTGATATTGTAAAGCGCGCAACTACACGCTTTTAATATATAAATGTTAAGCAGAAAGCATTTGCTTTCTCATTGTATAGGAGGAAAATAACAAATGAAACAATTCATGGACAAAGACTTTTTACTTACTACTTCAACAGCACAGACTCTTTATCACGACTTCGCTGCCAAAACACCTGTTTTAGACTATCATTGTCACATAAACCCAAAGGAAATCGCAGAGGATAGAAAATTCGAAAATATTACTCAGGTATGGCTAGGTGGCGATCATTACAAATGGCGTCAGATGCGTTCTAATGGCGTAGATGAAAAGTACATTACAGGAGATGCAACAGATAGAGAAAAGTTCCAAAAATGGGCTGAAACCATTGAAAAAGCAATCGGTAATCCTTTGTATCACTGGAGTCATTTAGAACTTCAAAGATATTTTGGCTACACTGGACATTTGAATGCGGATACCGCAGAAGAAGTATGGAATTTATGTAATAAAAAATTACAAGAAGACTCCATGAGCGTTCGAAACATCATCAAACAATCCAATGTAACTTTAATTTGTACAACGGACGATCCAATTGACTCATTGGAGTGGCATAAAGTAATTGCCGAAGACACAAGCTTTGACGTACAAGTTCTTCCTGCTTGGAGACCTGACAAGGCAATGAACATCGAAAAACCAGATTATTTAGATTATTTATCAAAATTAAGTGATGTAAGTGGTATCAAAGTAACAGACTTTGCATCTTTAGTAAAAGCGCTTGTAAATCGTCTTGACTTCTTTGCTTCTATGGGATGTAAAGCAACCGATCATGCTTTGGAGTATGTAATGTATTATCCTGCTACTGATGCAGAAGTGGAAGCAATTTTCGCAAAAAGAGCGAAAGGAGAAGCCGTTACAAGAACCGAAGAACTTCAGTTTAAAACTGCTTTTATGCTTGCTATGGGTAAAGAATACCATAAACGTAATATGGCAATGCAACTTCATTACGGATGTAAGAGAGATAATAATGTATTACGCTTTAACCAACTAGGTCCTGACACTGGTTTTGATTGTATTAATAACTTTGCTCCATCCTCTGAAATGGCAGACTTTTTAAATGCATTAAACGCATCCGATCAACTTCCAAAAACAATTTTATATAGTCTAAATCCAAATGACAATGCATCCATTGGTACTATCATTGGATGTTTCCAAGATCCTTCTGCTGTAGGTAAAATTCAGCAAGGTTCTGCATGGTGGTTTAATGATCATAAAACAGGTATGACAGACCAAATGATTTCTCTTGCTAATTTAGGCTTACTTGGTAACTTCATTGGTATGCTTACGGATTCAAGAAGCTTTTTATCTTATACAAGACATGAATATTTTAGAAGAATTCTTTGTGAATTAATCGGAAACTGGGTTGAAAATGGAGAATATCCAAATGATGTAAAAGTGTTAAGTAAAATGGTTCAAAACATTTCTTATAACAATGCAGTTTC
The DNA here is from genome assembly GCF_008830185.1 of Candidatus Galacturonatibacter soehngenii. GTDB lineage: Bacteria > Bacillota > Clostridia > Lachnospirales > Lachnospiraceae > Lachnotalea > Lachnotalea soehngenii. The sequence continues at coordinate 47,577 of NZ_WAGX01000008.1, read as the reverse complement.
TTACTTTGGTTTTGACCTTTAATATATAAGCAGTATATTTTCATAGATACGGCCAAGCAAACTCTTTGAGTGCTTGGCCGATATTTTTACAAATTTAGCAAAGATTTTTAATAAGTTCAAGTGGTCGAAAGGATACTTCATATGCACTCTTAACATATTGTGCACTGTTTTCATATAAGCCTTTTTGGTATGTATGATTGTCATTCGTTTCAATCACTTTTGTTATTTTTTTTACCGTTCTCAATCTTGCAATTACATTTGGATTATAATAATAACTATCATAAGTAGTAACTATAGCTGATATTCTCATATGCTTCTCCTTTCGCCTAATCAATCCCTATCATTATAGTTTATGCATGAAGTGCAATAAGTATGTTTATGTTTTATGAATGAAGAGCAGACAACAAATCTATCACTAAAATAAACTAACAATTTATGATAATTCGTGATATAATAACGTTTGAAAAAATAAATAACGGAGGATTATATGATTCGATTTATTTTAGTTGCAATATTTTTAGTTACTTTTTTAATACTTAGTATCCCTATTCACTTGGTGGAATGGCTGATTGGTAAATTCAATCCTGATTTTAAAAATAGAAGCTCTCAAAAAATTGTACAATGGGCATTTAAAGTAATCCTGTTAATATCAGGTGTAAAATTAACCATAAAAGGATTTGAAAATATACCAAAGGATAAGGCAGTACTCTATGTTGGTAACCACAGAAGTTATTTTGACATTGTAATTACTTATGCATTAGCACCTAATTTGACTGGCTATGTAGCCAAAAAAGAAATGGAAAAAATACCACTATTAAATACTTGGATGCGATATCTTCACTGTCTATTCCTTGACCGCGATAACATCAAAGAAGGCTTAAAGACAATTTTAACAGGAATTGAATATATTAACTTAGGAATATCCATCTGCATTTTTCCAGAAGGAACTAGAAACAAAGAAGAAACGATGCTCCCTTTTAAAGAAGGAAGTTTAAAAATGGCAGATAAAACAGGATGTCCAATCATCCCTTTTGCTCTAACAAATACACGTGACATTTTTGAGAATCATTTTCCAAAAATCAAAAGAACACATGTTACTTTAGAATACGGTACACCAATTTATCCAAAGGAACTTGAAAAAGAAGACCGTAAATTTCTTGGTGCGTATACCAGAAATGTAATTGAAGAAATATACCGTAAAAATGCGTAAATATAAATAGCATTTTTTACATGATATGGAGCAATATTCTCCATTTTTTTTGAGTTAATGTGGTATATACTTATTATAGGCAAAGACTGTTTACTTTTTTGTAATACTCTGTTTTATTATACTTTGAAAGGAATGAATTTATTGAATATTATTATTGATAACATAAAAACAAATTATGTGGTTGAGGGAGAAGGAGAAACTATTTTGATGCTTCATGGCTGGGGCTCAAACTTAATGCCGTTTCAACCTTTAATCAAACACCTTTCAAACTATTATAAGGTTTATGCTCTTGATTTACCTGGCTTTGGACAAAGTGAAGAACCTAATACCCCTTGGTGTGTGGATGATTTTGTACATTTTATTATTTCATTTACAAAACAAATGGGTATTACAGATGCTATCTTAATTGGTCATTCCTTTGGAGGCGAATGTATTATAAAGCTTGCTAACATTCCCACTCTTCCATTTCAAATCAATAAAATCATTTTAATGGGTTCTGCGGGAATCAGACACCCTAAGACAATGAAACAGAAAATGAAAATCCGCATGTTTAAACTTGGTAAATGGTTTTTAAAACTAAAACCAATTCAATTACTTTATCCAGATGCCTTGGAACAATTTCAGTCCAAAAGTGGTTCTGCTGATTATCGTTTGGCCACTCCACTCATGCGCCAGTCTTTTGTCAAGGTAATCAATGAAATACTAGATGAAAGTTATTTTACAAATATCAAGCCATCTACACTTTTAATTTGGGGTGAAAATGATACTGCCACTCCTCTTTGTGATGGTCAATACATGGAAAAGACAATTCCAGATGCTGGGCTTGTCACAATCAAAAATGCAGGCCATTATGTATTTTTAGATCAGGCTTTTACCGTTCATAAAGTCATAGATTCATTTTTAAATATTAAGGAGTAAACAATGTTAAATTATATTTTATCACTCGGTTATATTATTGCCTTTACATGGTTATTTACGATACTTCTTCTTTATCATATGCATATGTTTCAATTAAACTCCTATAAACCAAAAGAGCATCGCACATGGCTTAAGGCCAAGGACAATTTAAGAAAGCAAAGACTTTTGATTCTACAGTTTGTAATTGTTGCTTTGATTGGTGTTTTAAGTGGTAATATTGGAAAAATATTAGGTATTGCTTTCTTTTGCTTTATGGCGGTGATGAATAAACCTGCTAAAGCAAAAAAACCACTCGTTTATACCCCTCGTGTGAAAAGAATGTTACTTACTTCTTATATTATATACCTGATTCCATTGCTTCTTTATGCATTTATTTTTTCTAATACGAATACCATTGCAGTGTTACTATTACTAATTGGTATATTGATTCCTTATTTTACTTTGCTATCTAATTATGTGAATCGACCAATCGAAACTTCGATTAATAATCGGTTTATCAACGAAGCAAGAGATATGATAAATGCAATGCCCAATCTTACAGTAATTGGTGTTACTGGAAGCTATGGAAAAACCAGTGTTAAATTTTATTTGCAAAAGTTGTTATCTGCCAAATATAACGTGTTGGTTACACCTGAAAATTTTAACACCACCCTTGGCGTTGTTCGAACGATAAGAGAACATTTACGTGCGACTCATGAAATATTTGTTTGTGAAATGGGCGCAAAAAATATTGGTGACATTAAAGAAATCTGTGATTTGGTTCATCCTACACATGGTGTGATTACCTCAATCGGGCCTCAGCATTTAGAAAGTTTTCTAACCGTTGATAACGTGATTAAGACTAAATTTGAACTCGCAGATTCCGTATTAGGCAAGGGAAAAGTATTCTTAAATTATGATAACGAGTACATTGTGAATCATAAAATAGAAAATGATATCGTAACTTATGGGGTTCATAATGAATCCAGTGATTTTCATCCTTACGATGTTCGTTCTTCCAGTAAAGGCTCAACCTTTAAGCTAAAAGATGAGTCTGGAAAAGAGTGGGAGTTTACTACTAAGTTAATTGGAGAGCATAATGTACTAAACATTGCTGGTGCAATTGCGATTGCCTATACTTTAGGAGTGCCAATGGATGCACTTGCAATTCAAGTAAGACGTTTAGAAGGCGTTGCCCATCGTTTGCAATTAATAAAGGGAAACAATTCACTAATTATTGATGATGCTTATAATTCCAATCCAAGTGGCGCCAAAGCAGCCCTTGATACACTAGCTACCTTTGAAGGTATTAAAATAGTGGTTACTCCTGGTATGGTTGAGCTTGGAACCAAGCAGTATGAATGCAATAAGATATTTGGTACACAAATTGCGGCAATTTGCGACTATGCTGTTTTAGTCGGACCTAAGCAAACACAACCAATTCAAGATGGATTAAAAGAAATGAACTATCCTGCTGATAAAACATACATTGCAAAGGATTTAAATGATGCCCTTGCTTTTGTAGAAAAAATAAACACCAGCGGCATCCAAAAGGTTGTCTTATTAGAAAATGATTTACCAGATAATTATTAAGGAAAGAGGATTTATATATGAAAATTAAAGTAGGTGTATTTTTTGGTGGTCAAAGCGTAGAACATGAAGTATCTATCATCTCTGGAATTCAAGCTGTTTATGCTTTTAATAGAGAAAAATATGATATTATACCAATCTACATTACAAAAAATAATGAAATGTATATAGGCGAAAACATTGGAGATATTGAAGCTTACAAAGATATCCCAACACTTTTAAAGAAAAGTCAAAAGATTATACTTGTAAATGATAATAAAAAACTTAACCTTGTCCGCTACCCTATGAAAAAATTTGGAACTAATATTATAAATTCTATTGATGTTGCCTTTCCAATTGTACATGGTACGAATACAGAGGACGGAACTTTGCAGGGTTACTTTCGCACGCTATGCATCCCGTATGTGGGCCCAGATGTAACATCTTCTGCGATTGGAATGGATAAGTATGTTATGAAAACAGTATTAAAAGATAACGGGATTCCTGTACTTGACTGCATTTGCCTAGATGTTAAAAAATATCACACGAATCCTAATGATATTATAGAACGTGTGGAAGAAAAAATTGGCTATCCAGTTATTGTAAAACCAATTAATCTTGGTTCAAGTGTCGGTATTAAAGTTGCAAAAGATCGTGCAGAGCTAGAAGATGCATTTGAGTATGCATTTCAATTTGCAAACAAATTACTCGTGGAAAAAGCAATTGTTAAACTTCGTGAAATCAATTGTTCTGTGCTTGGGGACTATGAAGAGGCAAAGGCTTCTGAATGTGAAGAACCAGTAGGATCGGATGAAATCTTAAGCTATGAAGATAAGTATTTATCTGGAAATGGCGGTTCAAAAACTGACAATGGTTCAAAGGGAATGACTAGTTTATCTCGTAAACTTCCTGCTCCTCTCTCGCCTCAAAAGCGTGAGGAAATACGTTCGCTTGCCGTAAAAACCTTCCAGACATTAAATTGCAATGGGGTTTCTAGAATTGACTTTATGATAGATACTGAAACGGATCAGTTATATGTAAACGAAATTAACACTATTCCTGGTTCCTTGGCTTTTTATCTATGGGAACCAATTGGAGTAACTTACGATATGTTATTAGATCAAATGGTAACCTTGGCATTAAAAAGAGAGCGTGAACTAAGTGAAATCTCTTATTCTTTTGATACGAATATTTTATCTGGAGTAAAGCTTGGTGGAATGAAGGGTGCAAAACTTTAAAAAGGAGGACATAAAACGGTTTGTTTTATGTCCTCTTTTTACTTTAAGAGCAACTTAACATTTCTTCTTAATTGACAAGAGTTCTAAATCTTTTTCTACACTTGCCGCCATTACTTTATTTAGCTCAACTGAGATATAATTCATCGTAATGGCATTTCTTCCGTTGTTTTTAGAGTAATAGAGTTGTTCATCTGCTTTTTCAATCAAATCATATATCGTATTGTTTGGATTAGCCAACATACTGGCCACTCCCATACTTACGGTTACATTTGAACAAGTGGCCTTCTCACCTGCCTTAATATTAAGCAAATTAATTCTTTCTTGTATTGCAAGTGCCACTTCGATACACTCTTCTTCACTTTGATTTGTGAGGACAATAACAATTTCTTCCCCACCATATCGAACGATTAGCTCTGATTTTCTTGACGCAATGTTATAGATGCACTCTGATATATCTTTTAGGCATTGGTCACCTGCGATATGTCCAAACGTATCATTATAATTTTTAAAACAATCAATATCAACCATAATAGCCACAATCGATTTTCGTGTATCACTCCACGCTCCCCACATTTGGGCTATTTTCTCATCGAACCCTCTTCTATTTAAAAGGTTGGTAAGGCGGTCAACACCGCCAAGGGTTCGTATGGCAAATTGCGCTCTTTTTTCTAATATATAATGATAGAATCTACTCATCATAATAATGACTGAAACAAAAGCAATCATAATGGTTACTGCTATATATAATTTTAGATTCATCTCAATTCTTGGAATCGTTGTAAGCATTACAATGGTGACAATAGTATCAAATCCAATAAAAAAAATAATAGTAAGAAAAGACCCAATATAAAATCCAGTTAAAAGAAACATAAGAAGATAATAGTATGTAATCGATTGATAAACTTGAATTTCCAAACGAAGTTCTTTTAAACCGACAACATTAATTAATAGCCAAAATGTTATGTAGATTACTTTTTGCGCTTTTAAGCCCTGTATCAATTTACAATGTATAAAATACCAAAGCATAATATATAAAAGGGTAATAAAAAGCATGGTAATCCCAATATCGGCAAACCAGCTTCGTTTTATTTTGAATATAATTTTAACTACCGAAATAAGCATCAATATTAAGGAAACAATGAGCATATGGCTAATATTATCTCTTATTAGATATTCATTTAATTCTTGTTGCTCTAGATCACTTTTATTCATAAAATGATAAAAGAATACCTTTAATTTGTCAGACTTAATACCACCAGCATTCAAACTCTTACTATTCTCCATTGCATATCCCCCATACACAATAAACCGTTACTTTTGTCCTATATGAACAGTATATAGACTATATTAAAACATAGCAAGGATATTCTTTTCTATTCTATAAAAGACTACACCAATTTATTTATCGTATACAGTGAATTTAGAACTGCCCAGTTTGCTGGAAATCTTCTCATCAAGTTCCAATAACCTGCACCTAATAAATTATATTCATTTACCAATCCTAATTTGGCCTCAATGCTTCTGGCATCTTCAAACCATACGACATGTTGTATTCCTAACTCATCCGTATAATAAAAGTAGGGCGACATGGCAATGGGGTCAAATTCAATCAAGGCATTATATCTGGCTGCAATATCAACGGCTTCCGTATTGCCTACAATAATTGCTTCACTTTCTCCTCGAACAAAAGGAAGCTTCCAATCGTATCCATAATTAGGGATTCCAAGCATTATTTTATTTACATCAATCTCTGTAACGCCATATTCTACTACTCTTCTTACCTGATCTAGAGGAGCTACGGCCATGGGAGGACCAAAGGTGTAACCCCATTCATACGTCATGAGTAAAACGGTGTCAGCTATTTCTCCAATACGCTTATAATCGTGTGCTTGATAGATTAGTCCGACCTGCGTAGCAGAGGTTTTTGGGGCGAGATCAACATTAACAATAAAACCTTCTTGGTGTAGCCTGTTTGTTACTTTTGAAATAAAAGTGATATAATTTTCTTTGTCTCGAATAAACTCAAAATCAATGTCAAGTCCAATATAACCTTTAATATACATGGTATTTATTATATTCGTAATTAACGTTTCTGTGGCAACTGGATCACCAAACAATTTTTCTGCATGCTCATTGCTGAAATTCCCGCTTTCATCAATTGAAGAAATTAACATCATTGGAGACGCCTGCAACGAATAAGCCTGTCGAATAAGCGGTTCATCATCAATTGGAATTAATTCACCTGTAGCTGTAAATCCATAACCAAATATGGTAAGTGTCGTCATATATGCAAGAGCAGTTCTTAGGATCGATTGATTAATAAATGGATAAGCATATCCATTTAATCTGGCTCCTCTAAGTTTTTCTCCTTCAAAGGAAATCGCTAATATTTCCCCTTCAAACAATACATTATTATTAATTAAATTAGGATTATTTTGTAGTAAGTTAATCTCACTGATTCCATAATTTTCTGCAATTGATTGAATGGTCTCTCCTGCTCCTACCACATGCACTACATTGGGTATTAAAACTACGATTGCCTGACCAACAACAAGGGAACTGCCTGTTTCAAGTCCATTATCAAGTAATAGCCTCTCCACAGAGACTTGATATAAGCTTGCAATGCTATTTAAGGTCTCACCTTGTTTTACAACATGAATAATCAAACTATTTTCCCTGCTTATTACACATCTTAACTAATTATATGCAACCTGTGTTTGTTTATGTTATAACTCTAAGGTTATTTCACTTTGCTATCGGTCTGAAATACTAATAGATTCAATTGCCACACTTCCTCCTCTTACCACTTCAATATTCGTAAATTCCTTTGAAACCAATCGTATCAAATCATCATTCTTTGTTTCTGTCTGAAGACACTCCATAAGAATTCCAGACCTTCCCATATCGACTACCTTACCTCCAAATACTTCACTAATTCGATATGCAAATGATCTTTCTTTATCATTTGCTGTTAATATCTTAAGATACAGTATTTCTTTCATATGAACTGGTACATTGGTTAAATCAACTACCTTAATTACCTCAATAAATTGATTGAGTTGCTTTTTGATTTGCTCAAAGGTAGCATCATCACTATCCACACATATCGTCATTCTTGATATCGTTGGGTCTTGTGTCTCACCTACGGTCAAGCTTCTTAGATTGTAACACTTTCCTGAAAACAAACCAGAAACTCTTGCTAATACACCTACTTCATTTTCTACATACAAGGACATCCATCTTTTTTTCATTCTTTTACCCCCCTAACATTCTAATATCATTTCATTTAAGGCCTTCCCACCTGGAATAATCGGAAGTACCAATTCTTCTGTTTCAATTGTAAATTCAATAATGGTTGGAGTTTTTTTATTATTAAGTGCCTTCTCAAACGCACTTTTAATATCCTTTTCCTCCATTACGCGAATCCCTAAAGCTCCATAACTCTCCGCTAGTTTTATAAAATCGGGAGAATAAGGAGGACATTCTTTATTTTTATCAAAGCAATTTTTCTTACAGCTTCTGGTGCAGCGAAGACAAGTACTTGAATACCTTCTGTCATAATACAAATGCTGCACTTCTCTTACCATACCTAGATAACTATTGTTGAAGATACAAAATACGATAGGAAGTTCACAAGTAACCGCTGTTGCCATTTCTTGGATATTCATCTGCATTCCACCATCTCCCGAAATACAAACTACCTCTTTTTCTGGAGCACCTAGCTTTGCACCGATTGCAGCTGGCAAGCCAAATCCCATCGTTCCAAGCCCCCCTGATGTCAAAAGCTTCATTGTCGGATTCATTCTAAGATATTGTGTGGTCCACATTTGATGCTGTCCTACGTCCGTTACTACAATACCATTTGAATAGAATTCACTGATTTCATGAATGATTTTATCAGGTGATAATCCATTTGGGTTTTGTGGGGCTATTTTGTGTTCTCTTTCCCATCCTTTAATCTGATCCATCCAACTATTTTGATAACAGTCCTTTGCTCGTTCTTGCATGGCTTCTATTGCAAGCTTTGCATCGGATACAATTGGAACATCTACCTTAATATTTCTTGATATGGAAGCGGCCTCAATATCAATATGAATGATTTTAGCCTTTGGCGCAAATCCACTGATTCTTCCTGTGATTCTATCGTTGAATCTGGTACCAATAGAAAATAATAAATCACATTCGCTGATTGCCATATTAGAAGCGTAAGAGCCATGAAGCCCTATATTTCCAACATAAAACTCATGATCAGTTGAAATGGAACCTTTTCCCATAATGGTCGTAATAACAGGAACTCTTACAGTATTGATTAGCTTCGTTAATTCTTTTTCTGCTTTTGAAAGTCTTACTCCGCCTCCGATTAAAAATACTGGACGTTTCGCTTTTTCAAGCATTTCCATTGCTTTTTTTATTTGTCCTAAATGCACTGAGGTATTTGGCTTATAGCCGCGAATGGAAACAGCTGCATCAAAATCATCTTCTCCCATCTCTAACTGAATATCCTTTGGGATATCCACCAATACAACTCCTGGTTTACCAGTTCTTGCAATATAAAAGGCTTCTTTGATAATTCTTGTTAAATCCTTTCTATCGCGAACGGTAACTGCATACTTACAAATACTTCTAGTAATTCCTACAATATCTACTTCTTGGAAGGCATCATTTCCTATCAGGTGCTTTGATACCTGACCCGTAAAACAAACCAATGGAACACTATCATATTGTGCGGTTGCAATCCCTGTAACCAGATTGGTTGCACCAGGACCACTTGTAACCAAACAAACTCCAACCTTACCTGTTGCACGTGCATATCCATCTGCTGCATGAATTAAACCTTGTTCATGTCTAGGTAAAATTACTTCAATATCTTTTTGTTTATACAGCTCATCAAATAAATCAATTGCATATCCTCCAGGATATCCAAATAAAATATCAACGCCTTCTCTTTTTAATACCTCTACAAATGCCTGTGTTCCTTTTCTTTTCATTTTTGATACCTCCTATTTTATTTCATATTACTTCTCTTACCAAAGATACAAGCAGATTGCCCTTTGCTTAACTCGTTGTTTGCGAAAAAAAGCCCTAAGCTAATGTTATTAGCTTAGGGCGAATGATTCATCCGTGTTACCACCTAAATTCAGAGATAATCTCTGCACTCTGTCAGTACAGAATCGTCCAATAAATGAAGAAAGACGTATCGATACTGCTTCCATATAACGTCGGAATCACGTTGAAGTCTACTAAAGATTGCTCTTGTTCGGTTCACTGCTCAAAGGCTACTTCCATACTTCCTTAGTAAAGATTCGCACCAACCATCTTCTCTCTGGAACTTTAGCGAGTATGTACTCCTCCTCGTCATAGCATTTCTTGTTTTGTATTGTTCTTGATTATATACAATGTCACTTTGATTGTCAATGATATTATTTATTGTAATTTTAGGTAATATTTTATGATAGTAGGTATTTTAACTAATAAAACATAGCCATTTACCCTTTGATAAACTTTTTAATCTTATTTGGTTTCGCTATCGGATTTAAAGAAAGTATGTGTCTGGTTAATTCTTCTATTGCCTCACTTTCCTTCATTCCTGCGGCTTTTTCAAATACCTCTTCTCCCCAAAAATCTTCTGTTGTACAAAAAACAGTTGAGGACCATCCGTATTCTTCCCCTTTTCTAGATACTTTCTGTTGCCTTCCACACATCGTAAGAAACAAATTCATTTGTAGTTCGACTAAAGCTCTGTCAAATTGTGATTTATCCTCCTTACCAAAGCCTGCAAGTTGCTTGATTGCATGTAGAGGCAATGTATTATTTTCTTGAATTACCTCATAGATTCGCTTCGCATAATTACTAATTACACCGTTTTCATAATCTTCCTCAAAGCATCTATTTCCCCTACGTATCGCAATAAAAAATGGCGCCCAGTCTTTCGTTATATATCCACTTTTTTTAAAGAATACTTTTGCATAGGATATATCCCTACGCTCGTCCAATACACGCATACGCCATTCCCATGGGTCCGTTTCAGGATCTCCTGTATGCCATTTGACAGGGGTATCGTAAGGAGGTTTATCATTCCAGCCCCATGGAATAACAGAAAATATACCCTCGTTATTTCCACCTCCCATTGAAACCCCCGCTTTTAACAAAACATCAACAAATTCATTATAATTACTTATTCTTATGTGGTCCATGAAATCCCTCCATTTTATTATAGCTACTATCTTTTCATTGTTTTTATCATCTCTTTTGTTTCTTTATCTATCTTAAGTGATTCCGTTATCTTTTGCAGTGTCTTATTATAGGTAAAATCATCTAAGTGGTTATTCTTTAAAAAAGACATGGTTTCTATAGGAAAGCTCACATAATACATTGAGATTGCCCATGCAATTCCCATTCGAACATAATAAGCATCACTTTCTATCTCATCCATTCGCTTTAATGCCTCCTTAACATATTCCTCCTTCCTATAATAATTCAAAAGCATAACGACACCAAATCGAATATGATATTCCTTAGAATCCTTTAAATACGGTTGAATAAAAGACCACATTTCCTTTGGATAACGATTTGTTATTTTAAGAGTATTACAAAAGGAATCACAGACGGACCAATTATTTATTTTTGGTATAAAGTTTGCTATATACGATATAATTTCTTCAAAATCGGCTTTTACATAACCAATTACCATTCCTTGTAGCATTACCTCTTCAAATGTATCCTGTGTTGCATGTTCTAAATAATCTTTCCAATCCTCTTTTGCCAACTGCTTGGCGATTACTCTTAGCTTTGGGAGTCTGACTCCTAAAATATTAGGTATTCCTGGCAACAGTTTTGCCATGAATTGCTGATATTCTAATTCTGCTTGACTACTAAGTATTTCTTTTACATTCACAACCCCAATCTCCTAACTTATTTGCGAACTTATGTTCTATTTGAATTTATCATATTATACAATGAAATGGTTGTCAATCCTACATTTGTTATAAATCCTTTGATTGTTATCATTTTTATAAACATAAAGGCATAAACTGTTACTACATTAAGTAATAGCAGGTACAAAGTTGAGTAAAATAAAAAAAGGAATTATTGGCGAAATTCTATTTCTAATATTGCTGGTTGCAATACTATCATGTAAAAATAATATCGTTTCCATCATGACCTCTCAACCAAATGCTAGCTCTGAAAATAATCCCTTCCAAAATAGAGACACCTCTCCCAAGAAAAAGACGGATTATATCAAATGGGTAGAATTCAATGTTACTTCAGATGCACTAAATACTGCATACAAATATGACGTAGAGACACATGATTTAGACATTAAATTGGATTGGATTGAATTACTGGCCTATGCGGGGGCAAGAGGTGGTGGAGAAGTAGGAAAAAAAGCCGTGGCAGAGATGAAAAAAGCTGCTGAAAGTATAATAAACGGTGAAACTACAATGGAAAATTTAACGGTAGATATGAAATATTATTCATATTATTTGGAGGCCTATACCGCTATTTTAGATGGATTTGTAGGAGAGTATGAGATTGAGGAAGAAGACGAAGCTGGTAATAAAGTATGGGTAAAAAAATACGGGCTCAAAGCTTTCTCTCCTATCGCAAAGGGATTTCCATATAATGATTATGATGATTTTGGCGCCTCAAGATCTTACGGTTATAAAAGAAATCATCTAGGACATGACATGATGGGGCAGACGGGTACACCTATTATTGCCGTAGAGTCTGGTTACATAGAAGCACTTGGTTGGAATCAATATGGGGGCTGGCGAATTGGTATTCGAAGCTTTGATAAAAAACGCTATTATTACTATGCACATTTACGGCAGAACTTCCCATTTAATAAGTCTTTAAAAGAAGGGGATACGGTAACTGCTGGTGATGTAATTGGCTACATGGGCCATACCGGTTACAGTCCAAAAGAAAATGTAAATAACATCAATGTCACACACCTGCACTTTGGTTTACAGCTAATCTTTGATGAGTCGCAAAAGGAAGGCAATAATGAAATATGGGTTGATTGTTATGCACTTACCAATTTCCTTTCTAAAAATCGTAGTCAAACTGTAAAAGATGAAGAAACCAAAGAATGGAAACGTGTCTATCAAATGCGTGAAGAGGGAATACCTCCTATATCAAACTAAAATTAATTATCAACCATTGCTTTATTTTATTCTGCTACTCAAATTTACATATCTTTGAAAATTATATATAAATATTTTTATCAATATGTCGATATTTATAATGTAAACATTGTTTTACTACTTTGTAACATTATAAGGAGGATGAGTATAATGAGAAAAATTTTTAAAGCATTAATTGTATTAGGATCAATACTAATATTATCACCTACAACGCCATCGTTTGCTGCTGGTACTATGGTAAATGAAACAGAACCTAATAATACAATGGATACAGCCAATTATGTAACTCGAAATCAAAGCACCCCTGCCCAAGCAGTAGATGGATCTTATAGTGGTGAATTTTTTATGAAAGCTTCAGGTAAAAAAGATGATGATGATTGGTTTCGATTCACCTTGCCGGCAAAAACTGACAGCTACCTATCTTTTGTTTCTGATAGTGGGCTATATAATATAACCGTCTTTGATGAAGATAGTAACATTATAGGTTCTAATGAATATAAAGCTGTTTTAGGTAAAACTATTTTTAATTTAAACATTAAAGAAGAAGGCACCTATTATCTTCAAATATATTGCCGTGTGGGTGGATCCTATAAATTCTCTATTGGAAATCCAAACTATACCATAGGAAACTATAACTATTCTTTAGGATCTTTATCATTTGTAAAAGATAAAGATTACGAAATTACAAAGGATTTTTCTCAGATCAGTGCCGTACCAAAAGGTGCAATTGTTTACAATATAGATTTAGATGGTGGTTCTGGTAGCTTAACAAAGGCCGCCCAATTAAAAACTGCAAGATATACTTCATGGATCAATACCCCAAGATATGTTTGGAAATCAAACTTACCAGTGAATTATACAAGTGAATTTCATCAATCATGGTATTTTAAATATACCCCTGTTAAAACTGGAACACTAATAGCTGGTATAAAATTCCGTTATGTTTACCCTGTACTTCCACCCAATGAAGTTAACTAACTAAAACCTTTATAAGGAGAAAATTCAATGATTGAATACTTTGGACAAACAAATTCGTCTTTCTATAATAAAAGCAGACAAAAAGTTCTTAATAATAAACTTTCACTTCAATATTTAGCAACCACAACGAGCAAAACACCTAGCTTGTTAAAAAACAATGTACTAAAAAAATCCTCACAAAGAGATACTGCTGTATTTTCTACTGAAGGCTTATCTCAATGTGATAAAAAAAATAATAATGAGAATAACACTTTTTTGCTTGATTTCTCTGGTGGAGTCGTAGGGTATGATTATATGAAGCAAATGTATACCTTAGACGACGGTACGCTAATATCTCCATCTACGATCCACCCTGTAAACAAAGAAAGCTGTAGCACACTATATGCCGAAAATAATAATCTTTTATTCTGTAGCAATACCTATTACAACTATAAAGAGGTTAATGGCACTAATTGGTTAATGGCAGTAAATAAAAATAGCGTGTATCAGGCCTTTTCTGATAGTAGTATGGGAAATTACTCTGTAGACGAATATCAGGCCATTGGTAAAACATATGGATTTTTCTCTTCTCTAATAGAGACTCCATATCCAGTTGCATTAAATATGTATTATTCAAATAACGAGATATTGGAAGTAATGAAAAATGTAGGAATCACACCTGGCAAATTCACTATAGGGATTGATAACAATATGAGAACCTACTATTTATGTAAAGATGGGACTATTTTATCAGATGAGCAGGTTCGTAATTATCGTTCTACTCTTAACAATGTTAATGTCTTTGAACGTGGATATACAAAAGACGACGTATGGATGGTCGATGGTGTCGAAATAAGACCAGATGAACAGGGCTATCTGCATATTCCCGATTATCTAGGAGCTGATATAGAAGTTATTCGAAACTCAAGCAATTAATCACAAAAAACGGCCAAATTTCTTTTTTTGAAATTTAGCCGTTTATAAATTTATATTAAATTTTCTTTAAAATCTCTATTGCCTCATCTTCAATCATGTTTTTCGCATGCTCTTGTACATAAGCCATTACAAGTTTATTCTTTTCAATTTTAGCAGTAAAATCAAGCGCCTGAACAACAAAGCTATCTACAATTGTATCCTCAGTGTCTGAAAAATCTACTAATAAATAGTACTGTTTGCTGTCTTTATACAAATGAGAAGGAACCTTTAATGCTACTGTTTTACATAACATCTCTAAATGAGACAAATCAGAAAATTGGAACATAAATTTCTTTTCTTTCTTTTCCGTTTCTGTTTTTTCCAATGTTTTATCTTCCTCATAACTTTCTGTATCCTGTAAAAAAGACTCTGCCATTCCCTTATACTTTGCCATCATTTCTTGAAAAGCTTTTAACTTTTCTTTATGTGGCAGCTTTATAATCTCTTCTAAACGCTCTTTTCCGATTGTCTCTACTGCCTTATAAGCCTCTAATGCATTCTCAATCATCTGATTCACATGGTAATCAGGCCCAACTTCAGTAAATCGTAATACCAACTGACCGTCTTGTAGGAGTACTACCTGAATCTCTTGTAGATTCTTATTCAATTGAAATCCCGCTTCTTCTCCTTTTTCCATAATACTTCTCATAAAATTTGAAGCAGCTTCTTTATTGGTATAAAGGTCATTTAATTCATAACCCATTTGGTCTATCTCTGTTACAGCAATAACACATTGTACTGTGTATTCATTTATTTTCTTAAACGTCATATTTCCCACCATCCTCTCTATACGTTTGGGAGTTACCATTCAGATTTAAAAGCAACAAATGATGCACAAAAATGATACATTCTTGAAATCGATATAATTCGTTTGTTTTATTTCCTGTTATAAGTGTTATACTATATATATATCACACAATATTAGCACTGTCAATACATGAGTGCTAATATTGTACTACTTATAATATTTTTATCAATTATCTGACTTTATATGAGATTCTATGCACAAACTATGTGCAAAATAACCGATTCTATCCATCAAATGATTTGTCATTCTTGTTTAAATGAGATATAATAAAGTATCTGTACAGTGACACTACGGAGGTTGTTACATGAATAATAAACGAAATTTTTCTAACTTAGAAGATGAAATCAAGGATATCGTATCCAATGCGATTCATAAAATGGACTACAATCAGCTCAATAAAAGCATTGAAAATACAGTGGAAAATGCTCTTTGGGAAGTTCGAAATGCATTGGGCATGAATCGTGATCAAAATAATTTCAAGCATTCTTCTTACCATAATAAATATTCAAAGCAAAAGCAAGAACGTTGGCAGGATGTTAAGCTAAAAACAGGTTATCAAGCATCAAGAAGTGATACAAAACCAGTCTCCCCCAAAAGTAGCGACAAGCAATCCATTACGAAAGCCTATCCAAGTAATCCTATTGGAAAGGTAGCTGGTATTTTATATACTGTTTTTGGCTGGATCTTTCTTCCTATAACGGGTATTGCTATCTTGGTTTTAACATTGCTTGGTTTTATCATGAATCAAATGAACTTGTTTGGAACGATTGCTCTTGGCATTTTTCCATTTTTACTGATTAGTTTTTTTATGACCTTAAGAGGCTCAATGATACGTGCTCGCTTAAGAAGATTCTACAGATATATTAGCTTATTTAAAGATAAAAGTTATTACTCTATTCAAGATTTGTCGGCGCAAACACAATTAAGTCGTAAATATATCACAAAAGATTTACGTAAAATGATTGTAATTGGTATGTTTCCCGAAGCTCACATCGATAAGCAAGCAAGCTGTATCATGCTAAATCAAGAAAGCTATCAGCAATATTTGCAATTACAAAAAAATATGCAACAAAAGCAATCTTTTAATACGCCTCCTGCAAAAGAGGTTAATGTAAATTCAGAAAAAGCAAAAGAAAGTAATGCTGAAAATCCAGAATTACAAGCTATCATTGAAAAAGGCCGTCATTGTATTCGGCAAATTCGTGAAGCCAACGATGCCATTCCTGGTGAAGAAATCTCTAATAAACTAGATCGGCTTGAATTAGTAATAGACAAAATATTCACACACGTGGAGCGTAATCCTAGACAGCTTTCTGAAATCAATAAGTTTATGGAATATTATCTTCCCACTACGCTGAAATTAGTAACTGCATATAAAGAATTCGATTTACAGCCAGTTCAAGGAGAGAACATTCGCTCTGCCAAGAAAGAAATCGAAACGACATTGGATACCATTAATCATGCTTTTGAAGTATTATTGGACAGTCTCTTTGAAGATGCCGCTATGGACATTGCTACTGATATTTCAGTACTAGAAACCATGCTGGCACAAGAAGGCCTTACCAAACGTAATTTTAACCCAAATGATCATTAGGAGGAACGTATTATGACAAACGAAACACCAACTCTAACCTTTGAGCCTTTTAAGGAAGACATTCAACCGACCAAAGAAGTGTTAAAAGAAGTACCAAATAACGATATTCCTGTCTATGATGAGAGTTCCCTTTCTCCAAAAGAACAAAAAATGGTAGATGAATTTGCAGAAAAGATAGATTTAACCCAATCAAATCTTATATTACAATACGGAGCAGGAACGCAGAAAAAAATAGCAGATTTTTCAGAAAACGCCCTAAATAATGTACGTACAAAAGATTTGGGCGAGATTGGTGAAATGCTTACTGGCGTTGTTGCTGAGTTAAAAAGCTTTGATGCTGAGGAAGAAGAAAAAGGATTTCTTGGCTTCTTTAAAAAGGCCTCTAATAAACTAAGTAATATGAAAGCGAAATATGAAAAAGCAGAACTAAACGTAAATAAAATATGCAAAGTCCTTGAAAATCATCAAATCCAGCTTTTAAAAGACGTTGCGATGATGGACAAGATGTATGAGATAAATAAAAATTACTTTAAAGAGCTATCCATGTACATTCTAGCTGGTAAAAAAAAGCTTCAAAAAGTACAAACACAAGATCTTCCAAAACTAGTAGAAAAGTCTGCTTTGACTGGTCTTCCAGAAGATGCGCAAGCAGTCAATGATCTAACTGCAGTCATCAATCGCTTTGAAAAGAAAATACATGACTTGGAATTAACTCGTATGATTTCCATTCAAATGGCTCCACAAATTCGTCTTGTGCAAGGAAATGATACCGTAATGGCTGAAAAGATACAGTCAACGATTGTAAATACGATTCCACTATGGAAAAGTCAAATGGTACTTGCTCTTGGGGTTGTTCATTCTTCTCAAGCAGCAAAAGCACAACGAGAAGTAACGGATATGACAAATGAACTGTTAAAAAAGAATGCCGAAACATTAAAGCTTGCAACCATAGAGACTGCAAAAGAATCGGAACGTGGTATAGTAGACATTGAAACCCTACGTACAACTAATGAATCTTTAATTTCTACACTCGATGAAGTACTTCGTATTCAAACGGAAGGTCGTCAAAAGAGAAAAGAAGCGGAGATTGAACTAAACCGTATTGAGAATGAACTAAAGCAAAAGCTTCTTAGTATGAGAGGATAAGCAAAGCGAAAACGCGCATAAATTATGAAGCACGATGACAAACCAACTAAGTGTGGTCGTATCGTGCTTCATTTTATTCCATAGCCGTTAGTAACTTGTTAAATTCTATTTTTTCAAACGGTTGAATGGATATGTGATTTTTATTTGGATTGGCAAACACAAAGGTTTTATCTACATAATCAACATAATTTTGAAGTTTATCATTGGTTGCACTAATGATTGCTTGAAATCCCATTTTACGAATTAATTCCACACAACTTCCAACTTTCTCTCCATCCATTTTGGAAAATGCTTCATCTAACACAACCAATCTTAATGTCGGATTTCTTCTTGAACTTTCTTTGCTATTAATTTTATAAACTTGTGCAAAGCTTGCGAGTAAAGCGATGTAAAGTGGATTTTGTCCTTCTCCTCCTGAGTTTTTGGAAAGCATTTTACTAAGCTTCATTGGAGGCATACCTTCAATTAATTGTTCCATATCAAAAGATAGATACGTACGATAATCCGCATATTTTTCCATATTATAACGGGCTTCTTCTAGCTCCTTTACATCACTGTTTTCTGGTGGCATAAAGATTTCGATTAACTCGTTGATTAATGCTTCATAATTTTTTGAATGTCCCTGAGAAAATAAATCAATTTGATTCTCCATATGATTGGATAGTTGTAACGGATTTACCTCTAAGTTCTCATCCATGAACATATCGTAAAACTTCCCATCTTCTCCTTTATTTTTGGTAATCGTAAATCGGTATTTCTCTTTACCAAAATCTGATTGAGCTAGAATCTGATTTAACTCCTCTTTCTGTTGCATGGCTTCTTTGATGGAATCCCTAATTTTATAGATGAAATCAGTCTTAAAATGATGAATGGCTATTCCCGCCTGCCTTGCAGCCTTTCCAGTAAATTCTTGTAATTTATCACTTTGTAATTTGTTTAGTAATTCATCATAGTCTCGATTCTCTCTTCCTGTAGTAGAAAATCCACGATAAGAATATTCTCTTTGGTATTCCTCTCGCACTTTAATAAGTGATTCATACTCTTGATTCATCTTTCCGTCACAGGATAACTTTTTGTTCATTAACCAACTTTTTAGTTTTTCTGGTCGTTCTCCTGACTTTTGTCTGATTAATTCCTGAAAGCTGTCTTCCCATTCTTGTTGGAATACAAAGCTTTTTTCTTTTAATACAAGTTCTCCAGTTAGCATAATGATTTCTTCTTTAAAATCACGAAGCGCCTTTGTTTTTCCTCTTTGTTCACTACCATAGATTTCTTTTTGCTCTGTTTTCTTCTTTATCTCTTTTTCAAGTTCTTGCTTTTTCTCTTTCCAATGTTGTATATCCCTACTCTTTAATTCATTAATTTTAATCTCTAGAGATTCTTTTTCCACAAGCCTTGCTTGAATCTTTTTTATATCTTCCACATACTTTTCATAGACTTCTATGTCTTCTGAAAGAGCCTCATACGTTAGCATTTCTTGATGCATTTTTAATTGCTCTTGATATGGACTCATCTCATCCTTTAATTCCAAGAGACGAAGTTCTAAACGACTTTTTCTTTGTTCAATGGAATTCTTTCCAATGTATGCAAATTCTATATAGTTCTTAGGATTCATATGCTGTAGCTTATAGTTATGGTAAAGTAAGCAATCCTTTGTGACCGCACTTTTATTTTGACGCAGTTGTTCTGGTTTTCCACAACGTATCACGCTTCCCATTAAGTAATCCACAAAAGCCTTGGCATATTCTTTGCTACTGTCAACAACTTCTGCCAAAGAATCCTCAAGAACAGGCTTTACTGCCTTTAATACACGTTCTGAGTCAATGACAGATACCTTGTGATATTTCTTCTCATCCATAGCATGATAAATCTCAACTGCCGCTTTTGTATACTTTGGTTCTACTATCAATGATAGTTTATGATTCCCCATATATCCTTCAACTGCGTTTTGCCATGACTTATCTGTAATCTGAAGTAAATCTGCAAGAATATGAACTTCAACGCTTTCACCGTACTGGTTGGACAAAGTCTCTTGTATGTGGTTTCTAGCAGTAAGTAAATACTCTGGATAAGCTTTATTTCCTTCCTTTAGCTGTCTGATTTCACTATGTACTTCTTTTACTTCCTTACGAAGTGAGCCTAGCTTTTCTTCTAACTCCATACAACTATTTTGGATATCCTGTCTTTGTTTTTCGATGGTATCCTTAATCTGTTTTAACATTGCTACATCCATATGATAGCTTTGAATCGTTTCAATGTTATGCTTACACTCTTTTGATATCTCTTCCACATCTAACCACTTTAGAAGTCCACCTGCGACTTTTTCATAGTTTGTCTTACTCGTATATAAAAATTCAAGAATTTGATTGATCGCACTAAGCTCTGACTCCAAATGCGTAAATCCACTGTTTTCAATGGCTATCATCACTTCATCACGTTGCTTTTGAAGTACTTCTAGTTCTTGTATCAGACTGGTGTTTCTCTTTTCTAAATTCTCTAAATCAGCTGTGTAAGCGGTTTGTTTTACTGAAATTTCTTCCATTCGCTTCTCAATGGAATATATATCTAGTTTATCAATATAGTATTGATACTGCGCGGATTCTCGGTTATACTTTTGAAAGTTTTGATATTGTTCTTTTATTTCTTCTAAAAGACTAATTTCTTTTTTCGTATCTTCCAATCGTCTTCGAAGCCTTACATACGATATAACACTGTCTTGCATATCTTCAATATGTATGTTTTTTTCCATACAAATATAATTCTTTACAAAGTCTTCTAACTTCATGTTCATACGAAATGGAATTGCTTTTTTAAATAAAGAAGGGAATTTCTTCTCATCCAATCCTCCAAGATAAGTTTCATACAACTTAGTACGAAACTTTTCATTGGTTCTGCTATAATCCCATTGTTCTTTCTCATAGTGGCTACTTAGCCAATCTCTTAGTTCACGAATGGTCATTGGTCTCTCATTTAGCCGATAGCCATTCGTAAGTAAACGCCCTTTATGCCAAAAAAACATTCGATCCGCATCACTTGTGCTAACATCTACATCAAACGCCACACCTATGCATTGATATTCCTTCTTTTCCATGTTTTGGAACTCTAATACAATTGTAGTTGAAAAATTTTGATTTCTTAAATATCCTGCCTCATCATTTTCTGCAACTACCTTCATTCCTCTTAAGTATTCCATAAGTGTACGATCTGAATCATCTTTTGCTGCTTTATTAAAAAAGCCTCGACCATTAGTATCTACATAAAGCAATAGCTGTAGTGCATCAAGCACCGTTGATTTTCCACTTCCTGAATGTCCAGTAAAGAAGTTAATTCCAGTACTAAAGGATAATATTTTCTCGTTAATATAGTGCCAGTTGTTCAGACACATTCTCGTCATCCCCTGAAAGGTTGTCATCCTCTTCTTCCTCACTTTCTTGATATTGTGTAATCGTATTTCTTACCTCTTGTGCAGACAATAAAAGATTGATAGAAGGATAAACAATTAACTTTGTCTCACCGTTTATCTCTCCATCAGACTCTAGTAATTCTATGATTTGAAATTTACGAAGGACTGCGATTGTCCTTTTTAATTCTGTAATAGGAATTGCCTTGTTATCCCATAAACGAAATAAATGAATCTTATCATAGATTTCATTTAATGATACATAAACATGAACCGAATTTGACACGCTGTTCATCTTCTCTTCAAACACAAGCTTTAGTAATAAGATAAAAATGGTTGTAAGCTTACTTATCTTATCACCCATTAACTGATTTCCACGTAAAGCCATCACGCCATATTGACGATTTTCGATTAAGTCAATACCTGCTATACTAAAATATTCGGTTAAGAATTCTAAATGTTTTTCACAGATTCGATATTCTTTGTTATATTGATATCTTGCTGTTTTTCTGTCATATCTTCGTTCCAAAACAAAGGTTTGACTTTGCAAGAGGGCAATTGTCTTCGTTACTTCTGCTTGCTCTTCTTCTGTAAGCTCATTATAGTAAGGAATCATTCCAAATCTCCTTTTTTTGCTCTGTCGTATTCTTTTTTAAAAAAGTCAGCTTTGGATAGCTATACTTTTCGTTTTGAATCAATTCACTTTCTTCTTTTCGTACCATAAAAGGGCTGTGCTTTCGTATGCTATGATCATAGGCTAATATCAGTAATTCAAAATCCTCTTGTGTCAAAACACTTCTTTCATCGGTTGTATATGTATCTGCCTCCATCCGCTTAAGAATAAAGGCTTCGATTTCTTTCTTACTATACCTATTTTTGTTTTGATTTAGCTTTAGAATTTCGTCTGCTGAAAGCTCCTCTTCCATTCTTTCTTCTTTCTCAATCGTTTCTTCAAAGGTTCTTCTTTTTCCTCTTTTTTGATACATGGATTCCTTGGATATCATACTAAAATCATTGATTAAAATGCTCTCTCCTATTTTAGCTAGAATTTTATCTCTGCGTCTTTCGTTCATCATTCCAAGGAGCTTAACGACATTTCCTTTCATATTATCATCGTTATTTAGCATATATTCAAGACGCCTTACAGTGGCTCTGACATATTTACTATGCTCTGAGTCTATGCGCGCAATTCTTTTTTCCATATTTGAGATTCCACGCTCCACATGGTCAAGCAATTCAAGTAATTCCTGTTTCATGAATTCACTTTGTGCTCCATTTCTAGCTCCCTTGGTAATTAATAAATTAATTCTTGCTTCATCTTCTCTGATTTGCTTTAGTAGGGTTTTAATATCATTTTTATAAAGGTAAAAATTATCTCCTGTTTTTAACAAAGCATATTTTTTATTGACGATATTTTCTACATAACCATTCAAATGTTCCTGTAGTAAATCCTCATAACTTTCTTGTTTTAATAATGTTTCAAAAAACTTATCCATGTTATGAAGCATGTCTTGTAAAGCACGATTTAGTCTTGCTGTATTCACCATTGCAGTCTTAAGAAGCTCCATTCCTGCTTTATTATCATAATAAAATGAATAAAGATTCGTATATACATTCTGAATATACAAATCTGTTTCATCCTCATCTGGATTATCAAGTTTTTTAAATGTTTCAATAAATATAGATGCATAATCCGGTATTACCACATTTGTCTTAAAGGAACTGTAATCTTCAATTTTACGTAGCCATCCAAATCTGACCAGCTTACTAAAAATCCTTGTGGCAATTGGTTCAAGCTTATCTGTTTCCTCGCCAGTATCATCAGCTGATATGTCAACCAGTCGATTCTCAAAACAATCTGTTAGTAATTGAATACAAGTCTCCTTACTCAAAAAGTAATCATTATATAAGTATTCATCATAAATTAATAGAAGTGATTCCATGTAAATGTATCGATTCCTTGATATAAATAAACCAAAGAAAGATTCTGGTATATTATTAATTCCTTTCACCTGTACCTCCACACTTACCTATTTTGTTGATAATCAGTATCTGCTGGGTAACCACCCTTTATTTTTTGCATTCCTCTTTGCAAGGCATCTTTCGAATTTTTCCAATCTGCATTGGCATTGCGATAATCGTATTTGTCCACTAGCCAATTAATATCCTCCTCCAAACGGTTCATATTTTCAATCATAAGAGGAAATATGAGCTTTGCATATTCTTCTGCCTGTGCATCATTTAGTTTGGCTGATACAAGATTTGTCAATTCACCAAAATGGTGAATACAAAAACCTTTTGAATGCTTCACTAATTCTTTAAATTCTGGATTACTTTTGAATAAATAAAAGAAGGTATCTAAATACCTATCATAGTCATTTTTAATATGATCACACACAAAACAAGTCTCCTTTGACTGTGCAATCCATTGTGATATCTTATCAAACCCATCTTCTTTTGTCTTTTTAAATTTACCAAACATACTACTCTTTTCTGGTTTAAAGGCTTGTAATTGCTTGGTAAGCTCCTTATTTTGTTTCCTAAAATGAGTTTGTAAAATCAATGCATTCCCCAGAGAATTTCCATATTTGTACATCTTTTTGAAATGCTCTTTGCAAAATCCCATTTCATCTGTTTGTTCTCTGATATCACTTTCCATGTATGAGGAAGAAGACCCTAATGTAAAATTAAGGGCATCTTGTTCTAGTTTTCTTTCTATATAGCAAAAAGGACATTCATCTTCTGCCTGAAACGCTTCCGTTAGGGGTATTGTGTATAGCTTGTCTTTCATATTAAATGTTCTCACTTTCAAATGTCTGCTTCGCAGCCGCTTGTTTTTCTTTTGATAGGTTACGCTATCGAAACTTCGTTTCTCTGCGTAACTAAACTCTAAAGCTCCGCTTTTTCGTTAACCTATCACGAAAAACAAATGTCTGCTTCGCAGCCGCTTGTTTTTCTTTTGATAGGTTACGCTATCGAAACTTCGTTTCTCTGCGTAACTAAACTCTAAAGCTTCGCTTTTTCGTTAACCTATCACGAAAAACAAATGTCTGCTTCGCAGCCGCTTGTTTTTCTTTTGATAGGTTACATTATATCATATTTTGTTGGGGGTTCACAATTTTTTTAGACATTCAATTGAAGCGTTTTTATACTATATTTTAAATAAATTGTTCAGTTTTCTCCATGTTTTAGATAGCTATGTCTATTTCCTATTTTGTTTAAACGTAATATGATAAGTTTACACTTTAAATAACATTGAGCAAATGAAATATAGAACAAACAATGAAAGGGACTAAAATGAGCAGACATAAACTTACATTAAACTATCCATCTAGTTGGCATAATGACATGTGGAGGGAGGCATTGCCTAGTGGTAATGGTACGGTTGGAGTGGCTGTCCTTGGTAATATCAAGCAAGAAACTGTCATAATCAATCACAGTGAACTTTGGCACTGGGGAAAAAACTGTGAGCTTCCTGATGTCAGTGATAAGCTTTCACAAACCAGAGCTCTAATGAAAGAAAAACGATACCTTGAAGCCAGTTGGTGTTTGACGAATGCACTCAGAGAAAAAGGTTATGATACCGTCTTAGAATCTCCTATGCCTCTTGCTGATTTAAAGCTTGTAATGCCTTGTGACATTGGTTTTTCAAATTATTCCAGAGAACTTGAGATGGAGACTGGAGAAGTAAGTGTTTTCTGGCAAGAAGGAGTACATCGATATAAAAGGGATATCTTTGCTTCCAGAAAAGATGATGTCTTTGTCTATAGAATCTTAGGAGATCAACAATTAAATATCAGTCTATCTCTTGATGTTCACAAAAATGAATGGGATAAAATACCCGAACGCTTTGAACCAATTGCAAATACAATGAAATATGAAATTGATGTCGAAAATGGTATCATTAGTTATGGAATTACTCATGAAGATGGAACGGATTGTGGCGTTGTAGTAAAAGTAATTTCTTCTCATTTACAGCAATCAGGTAATACTTTAAATGCCAAACTAGATAAAGAGATTCTCATCATTGGAAAAGTATTTGTAAAAGGAAAATATGAGATTTCCAAACAAACTCTATTAAAAGATATCAGCCTTCTTCCCAAGGATTATGATACATTACTTAAAAGACATGTAGACATTCATAAGCCTATTTTTCGTTCCGTTGATTTGGAGTTAGGTGCAAGTGATATGTCCACCTCAAATGAACGCTTATTATTAGATGCTTATGGAAACGAAGCCTCTAATGAGCTTATTGAAAAAATGTGGGCTTATGGACGATATCTCTTTATTTCTGCTACCTCACCAAATAGCCTGCCTAGTAATATGTATGGCCTATGGCATGGGGATTATGACGTTTGCTGGTCCCATCATATGGCAAATGAAAATATACAAATGATCTATTGGCATACCCTTACAGGTGGCTTGATGGAATTTAATCAATCACTGTTTCGCTACTATAGTGAAAGAATACCTGTTTTTCAAGAAAGTGCTAAGAAAATGTATGGATGTCGTGGCATTTATGTAGTGGCAGGAACAACTCCAAATATTGCTTATCCTACGCAAATTGTTCCTGTTATAATGAATTGGACTGGTGCGGCAGGCTGGCTTGCTCGTCATTACTATGATTATTATCTTTTTAGCAAAGATGAAGAGTTTCTTAGAACACAGGCACTTCCTTTTATGTATGAAGCCGCATTGTTTTACGAAGACTTCTTAGTAAAAGAAGGAGTAGAATATAAATATTATCCTTCTGTTTCACCTGAGAACACGCCACAAAACTTTATGCCTGCAAATGGAGTTCCTCTGGCTCATCCGATGCCAACAGCAATCAATGCAACCATGGATATTGCAATTATTAAAGAGTTATTTTTGCATATGATTGAGGGTGCAACAATAACAGGAATGCATCAAGACAAAATAGCTGTTTGGGAGGACATCCTTCTTCATTTGCCTGCATACGCGATCAATGAGGAGGGGGCAGTAAAAGAATGGATTGATCCTGACTTTGAAGACCGTTACGATCATCGCCACTTATCACACCTATATCCCGTTTTTCCTGGAAATGAAATCAATGAAGAAAATAATAAAGAATTGTTTCACGCCTTTGAGATTGCAGTAGAAAAACGTAAATTAGGTGCACAAACAGGTTGGTCATTTATGCATATGGCAGCTATTTACGCGCGTTTTGGGAAAGCAGATAAAGCGCTTTTATGTATGGATTTACTAGCACAATCTGGTATCCTAAATAACTTTTATACCTTGCATAACGATTGGCGTAATATGGGGATATCCCTTAATATGCGAGAAGCTCCAATACAAATGGATGCAAACATGGGATGGACAAATGCCGTTCAGGAAATGCTTTTTTACAATTCTCCTTCCCTTATAAAGCTTCTTCCTGCATTGCCTTCACGCTGGAAGAAAGGTAAGGTAACTGACTGGCGTTTTGTTGGAGGAATTGTATCTTTTTCTTGGGATAATGCTAAATTTGAGGCTACGTTTCAGATAACGTCTGATACCAGGATATCTGTCAAACTTCCAAACTTATGCGACAGCTATAACATCCAAGTGAATAACAATTCTTTAAACACTTATACCAAAGATGACCTTTATTGCATGGTGGCACAAAAAGGAGATTGCATTATGATAAGAACGAATCTATAATGAAATGAACTGTTTGGTATCTGGGAGAAAGTAAATGAATGAAGAGAATAAAAAGATAATCCATTATTTAAAAACATTAAAACTAAATCACATAAAACTTCTTGCCTGTAGCCAATCTGGAAAAAAATCTGTATGGGTTGAAAAACAGCATTCTCATCCCTACTTTGAATTTATTTATTTCATGAATGCCAAGGCACAAATTGACGTTCCTTTTGGAAAGCTTGATCTGGTTCCTTATGATGTCGTGATATATCCACCAGGCGTCACACATTATGAGCATCCTGATCTTACCTATCCGCAGGAAATCATATGCATTGCTGCCTATATTGATACTTTCGATACCTTTTCTAATGCATTTCAATTTTCCGATAAGGATGGAACATTAGGCTGGTTGTTTGAACAAAGCTATCAGGAGTATTTTAAAAAAGAAGAAGGGTATGAAAGTATGATTGCAACCTATATCAAAGCGATTATACTCCATGCCATTCGAAGTCTGCAATCAAATAAGCTGGAAACGTCAGATATCTTAAATACTTGTGTACGGTTTATACATGAACACTTTCACGAATCTTTATCAATGACGCAGCTAACAGAAATTTCTTGTGTGAGTGAATCCTATATTTCTAGGCTTTTTCAAAAAAATCTGGGGATGAGTCCGATGCGATATTTAAACTCGGTTCGAATCGACATTAGTAAAAAACTATTACTAGATTTTAGTCTTTCCATAAATGAAATTGCTATTAAAGTTGGTATTAACGATCCCCTTTACTTTAGCAGAGTATTCCGTAAATTTACTGGTATTTCTCCTACTGAATTTCGTAATTTATTAAAATAGGCTCTATAATAATGCATTAAAAGCAACCACTTTTACTGTACAAAAAAACAGACAAGTCCTCTTCATCTCCTTAATTACGGAGTATGAAGGAACTTGCCTGCTAAATGATTTATTCTACGATTCCGCCTTCTACAACTAAGCTATCTGGATCTGCTGCTTCTCCATATACTGGAGCAAGAGTTTCTTCATATGCAGCATGGAAAAACTGTTCCCCTGCAAGACTCTTAATTTCTTCATTAATAAAGTCTAGTAACTCTTTATTTCCTTTTTGTACTGCTGGTGCTATGGTATCAATGCTTCCTAAGGAATCTACTCCTACTGAGTATCCTTCATTTTCAAGTGCCCAAGCAAGTACTTCGGTATTATCTGTGGAAAGTGCATCTCCTCTTCCATCTAATAATGCGTTATATGCTTCGCTGTATTGATCAAATTTTAAAAGTTTAACATCTGGATAATTTTCAGTAAAGTAAGTCTCAGCAGTCGTACCTTTGCTAATAATTAAGGTTTTGCCATTTAACTGTTCAGGTGCTGTGATTAAAGCACTTTCAGGTGATACGATACCTAGAGCAACTTTCATATAAGGCAATGCAAAATCAACCTGTTCTGCACGTTCATCTGTTACTGTAAAGTTAGCTAAGATGATGTCTACTTTTGCGCTCACTAGATATTCTACTCTACTAGCTGCTTCAACTGGTACATATTCTACTTCAACACCAAGGTCTTTTGCAAGTCTATTACCAAAGTATACATCATATCCTTGGAAATCTCCGTTAGAATCTACATATCCAAATGGTTTTTTATCGCTAAATACTCCAATCACGATTTTGCCGCTTTCTTTTATTTCATCTAACGTTCTAGCGGTTGCTTTATTTGAATCTTCTTCCTTCGCA
This sequence comes from Candidatus Galacturonatibacter soehngenii, assembly GCF_008830185.1. Lineage (GTDB taxonomy): Bacteria > Bacillota > Clostridia > Lachnospirales > Lachnospiraceae > Lachnotalea > Lachnotalea soehngenii. The sequence goes on along the minus strand of NZ_WAGX01000008.1, from coordinate 18,247 downwards.
TCGTTTGTCGCTGTTTCTTGTGTGCTTTCAGCTGTAGAGGATGATTGTGTTTCCTTTGATGAATTGGCACATCCTGTAAGGGCAACTGCTCCTAATGTAAGTGCAAGTAATGTGGTTAATAATTTTTTCTTCATAATATCTCTCCTTTTTCTATACTTGAATCGCTATTTTGCGATGTCAAAATCAAATACATTTAAAAATTGTTTTGCTCTTTCTGTTTTTGGTGTAGTAAAAAATTCTTCTGGACTACTCTCTTCTACTAACTTACTGCTATCAAGAAAAATAATGCGATCTGCAATAGCTCTGGCAAACTGCATTTCATGCGTTACGATAACCATCGTGGAGCCTTCTTTTGCAAGTTCTAGCATTACATCTAATACTTCTCGAACCATTTCAGGATCAAGTGCTGCAGTTATTTCATCAAATAACATTACCTGTGGGTGCATACAAAGCGCGCGAACAATTGCAACTCGTTGCTTTTGCCCTCCTGATAATTGTCTTGGATAAGCATTTTTCTTATCGAGCAAACCAACCCTTTCTAATAGCTTCTCTGCTTCTACTACTACTTCTTTTTTCTCTCTATGTTGTGCTTTCATTGGTCCAAGCAATATATTATCCAATATCGTCAGATGAGGAAACAAATCATAGCTTTGAAAAACCATACCTACCTTTTGCCTTACTAAATGCATCTTTTTATCCTGATTGCTTATCTTTTCACCGCTAAGATAGATTTCTCCTTCTTGTATGGTTTCAAGACCATTAATACATCGAAGAAGTGTACTTTTACCACACCCAGAAGGGCCAAGTATTACTACTACCTCCCCTTTGCAAACGTCAATGTTAATATCATTTAATACGACTGTATCATCATAATTTTTCTTTAAATGCTTAATCTCTAAAATCTTTTCTTTTTTACTCATTTAATTTACCTCAATCCTTCCACTTCTTCTCTAGCCTTACAGATAGTCTTGATATCGGATAACACACGATAAAATATAAGAAAAAAATAAACGCATAAATCCAAATTGCAGCGGAAGGAACCTCTAATCGATTGGACTCTATAATCTGCTGCCCTACTTTTACCATTTCAACCACTCCTATTAAAACAATCAAAGAAGTTGTTTTTATCATTCTGGTTACCAGATTGATTGCTAGTGGTAACAGTCTTCGTATCGTCTGGGGTATTATAATATGAGCATAGATTTGAAATTCATTAAGCCCTATCGCTCTACCACTTTCGTACTGATGCTTTGGAATGGACTGTAGTGCACCCCTTACCAAATCACCCATCTCTGCAGTACCCCAAATCGTAAATACAATCACTGCCGAAACCTCTCCAGATAAATTAATACCAAAAGCCTTTGTTAAACCAAAGTATACCAAGAACAACAAAACAAGCTGTGGCATGATTCTAACAAATTCTAAGTAAATTCGAGTTATTACCTTTACAACTGGATTCTTCATATTCATAATCATTCCAAGAATAATTCCAAGCAGAATGGACAATGCAACGGATAAAAGAGAAATCTGCAAGGTAACCCATAATCCACCTAATAATCTAACTAAATTTTTCCCTTCAAATAAAACCCTAATTCCCAAATCCTGCATAGCGCAATTTCCTCTCTATGATTGAAAATATAATTGATATTGGTAATAAAATAATTAAATAAGCACAAACAAGCATAAAAAGTGCCTCATCTGTTTTATAATATAATCCAATTAAGTCCTTTGCAACGTACATTAAATCTGCTAAAGCAACTGCACTAAATACAGAGGTTTCTTTAATTAAGAATACGACATTCGCACTAAATGCTGGCATAGATATGGTAACAGCCTGTGGTAAAATAATATGCCAAAACACTTGAAATTTGGTCAAACCGATACTTAAGCCCGACTCTCTTTGAATCTTAGGTATGGCCTCAAGTCCACTACGAAACGCTTCTGCCATATAACTTCCTCCAAGAAACGTTAAGCCTACAATTGCACAGGATTCAGAACTAAGTCGTATGCCAATCTTAGGCAATCCAAAATATAAAAAGAATAATTGTATCAATAAAGGTGTGTTCCTTGATAATTCAATGTAAATGGAAACAATCTTATGTATGAATGGAATCTTATAATAACGGACAAGACTGCAACAAAAACCAACGAAAATAGAGCTTATGATTCCGATAGTTGCTATGGTAAGCGTCAGCTTTGCCGCTTCAACATACAGGGGTAGATACTTTGATATAAATTGGATATCCATCTGTATACCTCTTTCTATTTCTTTTTTGACTATATTAATTATAATTCATATCGATTTACTATGATTTTAAAATCATACTATTTTTTTCTTACTATGTCAAGTGAATTTTTAAATTTCTAGTGTTGTTTCTAAACTTAAATGATACAATAAAACTTTCCTTATGAAAACATTAAATAATAATATTACTAAATTTCATCCTGATATCGCAAAAAGAGTCTAAAACATTTTAGACTCTTTGGGGTGTCTCATACTCTGTTTTTTAAACACCAATCACCCAACTATACATATATGATTGTTACCCCTGAAAAGTTCGCACTTCCAGTTAAGGTAACACTTGGAATACCTGTACTTTGATTTCTATTTTTTTCATCAACCGCTCCAAACGTTGAATCCACTTTATTTTTGACATTCCATCCCTTAGGAATATATAATTCTACCCCTGCAAAGGCAACATCTAAGCGAATGATTGCATTTTCATTTTGAATTATGGCATTATCAAAATATATCTTCATTGCACCAAAGGAGCAGCTTAAGCTTGCTTGACTAAAATCATCAGAATTTACATATTTAATACTAGAACCAAAGGTGGTTTCAAAGTGAAAGCTTTTTCCATCGTCTTGATCAATTACCTCGGTAAAATGTTCTTCATGCTTAAAATGACCAAGGTGATAACGGTTATGAAATATAATCGATAAACCGATACTTGCAAATAAAGCAGCACCCAAAACAGGCCACGGTGTAATCTGTGTTATCCCAAGCACCTCATCATAAATGATACATAAGAATGCTGCTGGAAACAAAATTCCTGCAAAATTCAAATGTCTTATACTCTTTATGATACAGGCAATTAAAAATATAGTTAGTACCAAACTAAATATATTAATCTCTGTAAAATATCCCAATCTACTTACGATTAAGAATATTCCTGCCAAAATAAAAAATAATCCCCAGAAAATCTTTTCTTTCTTCATAATCTCATCCGATACTCGCATAAAATATCCAGGTAAAAGTTCCTCTAGCTCATATAGCTTATGTTTTGTCTGATACACGTTATCTAATGTGTGCACACTAATACTGTTTTCCTCTGTTTCAAAAAACAATATCTCTTCTAAAGATAAATAATACTCTGTATCTCCTTTAAAAAAAACGAAACGATGAGCTTTGGACGCAATGTCAGATACAAACTTTTGTATTTGGTATATTTTCTCATTCATCTGACTGCATCGTATAATGATTTCTTCTTCTATTAAATTGTCATCTACTTCTACTCTTATATTCATTTCCTCATCTCCATAATGCTATTATAGCAAGAATCTATCTACTGTAGATGGCTTTTTTGTTAGTGGTAAAATAAAAGGGGTAAGTGGTATATATTTTGGCAATTGTGGTCACCAAACGAAGAGTAGCAGGATATGCTCTTTCTACATAATATATAGGATAGAGGCTCGTTTAAGGAGTAATACAAATGGTTACGATTAGTCTATGTATGATTGTAAAAAATGAAGAGGATGTAATCGAAAGATGTCTCAATTCAGTTAGCCCTTTCGTAGACGAAATAATTGTTGTGGATACGGGTTCAACTGATAAAACAAAAGAATTAGTTACGAAGTTTACAGAAAAGATATACGATTTTAAATGGACGGATGATTTCTCAGCAGCAAGAAATTTTGCATTTGATAAAGCAACTATGGATTACATTCTTTGGTTAGATGCTGATGATATCATTCTTCCTAAAGATTGTGACAAATTCTTAAAATTAAAATATGAACTTAACCATGATGTAGATGCTGTAATGATGTACTATAATATAGCTTTTGATGAGCATGGCCGTGCTATATTTTCTTATTATCGAGAACGTCTATCCAAACGAAGTAAGAATTTTAAATGGATAGAGCCAGTACACGAATATTTGCAAATAAAAGGAAACATAATTAATTCAGATGTGTGCATCACTCATGCTAAAATAAAACACGAAAAAACTTCAAGAAACCTTGAAATATATAAGCAAAGATTAGCCAGAGGCGAACAATTATCCCTAAGAGGTACCTATTATTACGCAAGAGAATTAAAAGATAATCAAATGTATGAAGAAGCCATCAAAATGTTTCATGAATTTCTTTCTTCGGGGCATGGCTGGGTAGAGGATAATATAGCCGCATGTGCTGAATTAGCAAAATGTTATCAACTCACAAATAATACGAAAAAAGCTTTGGAGGCAATGTTACAAAGTTTTCAATATGATACACCGAGAGCCGAATTATGCTGTCAAATTGGATATCACTTTAAAGCTCAAAATCAATATCGACTCGCTGCTTACTGGTTTGAAACAGCACTGGCACTAGAAAGGCCAAAGGACTCATGGGGATTTCACCAAGAGGATTATTGGAGTTATATACCATGTATTGAATGTTGCGTATGCTTTGATATGCTTGGAGAGTATAAAAAAGCTGAACAATACAATGAAAAAGCTGCTCTGTATAAACCAAATTCTCCCGCTGTTATTTATAATAGAAACTATTTTGAAAGTAAAAAAGAAAATAACAACTAATTCTGTTTTCATGATTAAATATATAAAATGATTTACTAAGTCATTTTATATATTTTTTTATGAAAGAAGCCTTTGCTTCACGATCTAATATCGTTTTACAAAGACTCCTAAAGCTCGTTAATATTAACGTTTAGAAAGAAATTACTCTATTAATAGTCCAGCACTTGCATAACCTGTAACACTAGTTGCAATATCAACACCATCTGTTACACTCGCAAAAAATACAAGCAAAAGACGGGTCTGGGCTGTTACTGGAATGTTTAATCCCGTTGTAAGTCCGCTGCTTACTGTACCAATACGTACAACACCTGTCAAAGGAGGCGCAAGGATTACTTCTGCTCCTGGCACTGCTGTAAACGTATTGTCTGGTGTTGTTGATTGAAATAATTGAGCCGTGATAGTTACAGTTGAATCAACTAATGATACTGCTAACGCTGTACTAAAAAATGCGGATATTGATGTAATCACTCCATCTCTTGGAACTGAAAATGCATAGTTAGTGATTGCAGCGGTATCAATCACGTCTCCTAAAATGCTAACTCCAGTTGTACTACTACCAAATCCTACCAATGAAGTAGTTCCTAACGGTTCTCCTAATACAGTTGTAACAACCACTGGTGTGCCAGAAGCAAATGGTATAATTGCACCGGGTCCTGCGACTCCTGTCGCTCCCGTAGCTCCTGTTGCTCCCGTAGCTCCTGTTGCTCCTGTTGCTCCTGTCGCTCCTGTTGGACCTGTTGGGCCAATTGGACCTTGTAATCCAGTCGGTCCGATTAATCCTTGAGGACCTACTGAACCTGTTGCTCCTTGTGGCCCTTGAGGGCCTTGTGCTCCTTGAGGACCTTGTGGACCTTGAGGACCTTGTGGACCTTGTGGACCTGTTGCACCCGTTACTCCCTGTAATCCTTGTGTACCTGTAACTCCGGTTGGACCTTGTGCACCAACAGGGGCGTATATATTAGGAAAACAAACTACCTGTAAAAATGCGGTTCCATTAAACCGCGTTCTGATGGGTGTTGACCTCGATGTATTCAGCTACTCGACGGTACTCATTGGCGAATTTCAAGCTAACGCTTATATTGCCATTGTCGTACACCTTAATACACTCTACGAGTTCAATTAAAATATCCCTTGTTAGTTTGTCGATATTTTCATATTTCCTAAAGGTAGCTAAGAATGGGTTTTCCGTATCAATCCCATTTTCAAGTTCTGCCTTTTCTTCATGCAGATTGCCGATAACTTCGTTAATTGCTTCGATTTGCCGCTCATAATCCTCTTTCATATGGCGATATTGCTTGTGAGAAATCTCTCCATCTTTCCAATCTTGATAGATACTTTGTTGATAACGTGTGATTTTGGAAAGTTCTTTTTCCTTTGCCGCTATGAGTTCATTCAGTCGTATGGACTGGCTTTTCTGCAAGGGGGCGGTATTGATACGAGAAACAATTTCGGAAAAGGCTACTGCAACATAAACCTGTTGCCGAATGGCATACAGTACACCTTGTTCCAGATGGTTATGGCGTATTGTATGTTTTGTGCAGGCTGTTTTCGATTGGTCTTTATAGGTGCGGCAATAGTAATAGACATTTCCCTTTACCTTGCTTCGTGTCATAGCCTTGCCACAATCGGCACAACGCAGAAAACCGCTAAAAAGGTATAGACCTTTTTGCTGTGGTGCGGTGCGAGTATCCTTTTTCATAAGTTCTTGTACTTTTGTGAAATCTTCCCGGCTGATAATCGGTTCATGGGTATTCTCAACAATAAACCATTCATCTTCTGGAACTGTTTCCTGCACATGGATTTTATAGCTTTTTATGCGGTAACGTCCTTGTACCATATCGCCTACATAAATACGGTTTTTCAGAATGCCGGTTATGCTTATTGCCGCCCATAGAGGATTACTGTCCGTAGCATTAGGATTTTGGTATTTCATACCCTTACTTTTCTTGTAAGCAGCCGGACATAAAACACCACTGTTATTGAGTTTTCGTACAATCGCATTTTTGCTCATGCCCTCTAAAAACCAAGCAAAAATACTTTTCACATTTTCAGCCGCTTCTTCATCAATAATGAGGGCATTTTTATCCTCCGGGTCTTTCATATAACCATAAGCCGCAAAAGAACCGATATGTAACCCTTTTTCCCGCTTCTTATCGAAAGTTTTCCGAATGCTTTCCGATGTACCCCTTGCGTGTTCTTCATTCAAAACTCCTTGAACGGGAACAGCGATATTTTGAGCGTTTTGAGGGTCTTTATAGGTATCAACGGGCTGTTGGTAAAGAGAAATAAATCGCACATCATTTCGTGGAAACCAGTCGCCAAGATAATAGCTTTGGTCACCATTGTTGCGAAAACTCCGGGCAAGGTTCTTAACAATCACACAGTTGACTTTGCCTTTTTGAATATCGGATAAGAGCCTTTGGAAGTTCTCACGTTCTTCATCTGTTGTACCGCTCACACCATCGTCAACATATTCTCCGACGAAAATGTATTCGTCGCCATCGTCCTGCTGTTCAAGAAAATCTGTTAGGATAAGTCTTTGATTGGTAATGCTTTCGGATTCATCTTTTCCTCGTTTATCCTCACGGGATAAGCGAATATAAAATGCCACATACCACACCTTGTTTTTGGTTGCTAATTTTGTAATGGTTTGCCTGTTGGCTACTCGTGCCATGCGTCCTCCTTCCTATCACATTACACCTATATTATACCATTTTGGCGTAATGCGAACAATGTTGTCGGAGGCGCAAAGCCGCATTATAAGCCACTTTTCTTGCGTATGAGAAAGTTTGTAAGCACCTCTTGAATTGGCGGTGCATTGTCGTCAAATTCAAGTTTGATACCCATATCCCCATAACGAAAGCACAAGGGATTTTTCAGCTTCTCCAAAACATAGGTCAGCCGATTTTCTTTGGGTAGGGAGTTGTCAAGTTCCAACATACTTATATCGGCCAGTTTTCCTATATCTACTGTTTCTATATTTACGCTCATAAAATCATCTACCATTTTCGGCGTAATCATCATCATGCACCTCCTATTCTGCATGATTAAATATATGCGTTTCCACGTTTGTCCTATGAGGAAACACAAAAAGCCACCACATTTTCAAAGAAAAGTGATAGCCTTTAATTTTCCCTCATACTTCGGGCCAAGTTGTCCCGAAGTCAATAGAGGCTGTTTGGATAATGCTGTTCAGCTTCCTATAAGCTACGCATATCGAAAACCATGTTGTTTTCCATTTCGATTTTATTCTTAAAATAGGGGGCGTACCGTGCCGGAAAGGATCGGGCTGTCATTAGACAGAAAAACCCGGAGCGGTACACCCTATATATAAAAAGATGGCTCGGACGGATGGCGGCAACCACCCTCATAGGAATCTCACCTCACCCCATGCTTATGGCGTGGCGGTCAATGCTGTGAAGCGTTCAAACCGCAAGTATCAATATACCAATCAAGAGATTATCGCCGGGCAGCTTGCCTTTTCCACCCTGCCGCAGTTGGTATTTGTCGCTCACACTCCGTTAGGTCTTTCCCCCTTTCAACGGGCGGTCATGGCGTACCCTGCGGCTCGGCTCCCTCTTGATTGAACGTATCCGAACCATCGGTATTCAGTTGTCAAAGAGCATTAGAAAGAGAAATAGTTCTTTCTAATAGCCATGTGATTTGGAGGGTAAATTCGGAACGGAAAATTAAAACTTTTTCAAGAATTTTTCCATGTTCCGAAGCGCCCGTTCAATAGAAACTCTAACCGCTTTTTCGTCTACACCCTCGACCCGTGCAATGTCTGATTTGCTTATGCCGAGTATGTAATGAGCGTAAATCCGTTTTCCCTGCTTGTCCGGCAAAGAAGCCATAGTAGCCTGTAATTGTTCGGCTGTCATTTTGCGCTCGTAGAGTTCACAGGGAGTAAGTGATACGAACAGAATATCATTTTCAATTCCGTCGTCTGCGTCCAGAGAGTAGTAAGCCTTGTTGTAAAAGCGGCGGCGAATGTAGTTCCGTTCCAGTCGTTCCGCTTCCAAAAGGGCGGATTCCACTTCATCGGGTATCTCAGTGAAAAGGTCAGCATTATAAAACGGGTAAAAATCCCGCAGATTGATTTTTGCCATAGTATGTTCCTCCATTTCGATTTTTTGGATTAGCGAATCGAAATGGAGAGGGAGGGGAGCGGCAGTGTGGCTGGACTTCGGGCCAAGTTGGCCCGAAGTGGAAAGGCTTGTCCGGTATATCTGTAGTCAAAAAAGAGAACAAAAAAACACCTTTGCGAAAAAGTTCTCGAAAGGTGTCGAATAAAAAATGGGCGCAAGATACGCCTATAATTTTTTTGAGATTTTGCTGAATGAAAACTTCTGCTACAGCCAGCCGTCACAATAAAGTGACGACTCCTCACGAGCAGAAAATAACGGCTTTGGATACATAAAAACCTCCTATCACAAAGCCGCTTTGGTAAAACAAGGCACAGTTGCCAGCCCCATTTATATATTCTCATAAATCAATCAGCGGCTTTGAATTTTAATTCAAAAACCGCTGATTGATGTTGTTTACTATTTAGGCGCAAAACATTTTTCCACCAAAACAACGGTTTTTTTTATTTTCCGCTGTTTGGCGTCTTAATGAGATTGTAAAGATTATAGGCTGTCTCCATCATTTTTCCTTGACATAAATTCGCTTTCTAACCATCACAAAAACAGATACAAGTAATAACAACTACACGACATTGGCATATTTAACTTGCTATCAGGAACCATAGGATATGAAATAATTGAGAAACCTGTGATTATTCCTTTCGTATAGTACGGTTAAATAAAATCCATGTGCTGACAAAATAACAAGTAAGAAGAATCAAAAGTATACCGGCGATTAGCAGTATTTGTACGGCAAGTATTTCAGCACCGATATAAGCAGAAATCTGCGAAGAAAACATATTAAAGAAATATCCACCAAATACTGTAGATGCAAGCACCGCAATACCAATCGGCAATCCAAACCAAACACCAAGCTGTTTTAAAACAAGTCGGTTGATATGAGTTTCATCTACGCCAAGCTTACGAAGAACACCGAATCGGTATTTATAATGTGTGGCATCCAAAAGCTGTTGTAATGCTAAAATTGTAAAACACATAATTAACAGTACGACCGCACCATAAGTCATACTTGCCTGCATGACAAAGTTGCTCGCTGTGGTGCTGTTAATCTGTTGTGTACTGGTGCGAATGTAATAATTAACGCCCTCCGGTTGTTCTGGAAACTTTCTTTCAAATTCCTGCTGTAATCCGATTGCAACATCATAAGGAAGCGGTTCAGCCGTTTTAATAGCGCGGTTGCGGTTGACACTTAAGAGCTGTTTACAGATTTCATCTGGAAAAACATAGACAACATCGGTGTAATTGTTATAGAGATATTCTCCCAATGCGGCATCGGAAGCATTTTCGGAAGCCATCTCCAGTATTCCGGCATCTGTCCGAACAGTAGAATGTGACTCTATAAATTCATTGCGTTCCTCTTCAGTAGCAATGGACTGCCATTGGGTAGTAAACTCGTTTTCGTCCAGTGTTATAGTATCTAATCCTCTCATATCGAGCAAATGGTTATAATCAGATAACGAAATTGCCAATACCGGAAAAGACCATTTAATTCGTTGATGAAAATCCTCTGCCATTGGGAGATACAAGCTGAAAGAACAATCATCTATTATCTGTATATTATTTTCAGCCAGATATTCCGTCACAAAGTCATAATTAGTATTCGGGAGTTCTTTGATGTCAAATGCTTTATTATACTGGGAAAGAACTTGCACATCAAATACCGAACGGGTATCCAGATAGCCGGAAACCCAGCCGTTCAGAGCCGGTTCAATCAAGAACATACTTATGGAGAGCACAAGCGTAAGACAAATCAAAGTCATGGTTTTGGTGGTTGTCTTTAGCTTTGAGATAATTTGTCCGAAAAAGAAAAGATTTTCCTCGTAATACTTTTTCTGCAACGATTTTTCTTTCATGGATGTAATCACATTACTTGCTAAATAAAAAACGGCGCATATAATAAAAACTAATCCAACTAAAAGAAAAATCATATAACTGTTATTCGTTCCTGTTCCCAAGGCAAGGTAATATTTCATTTGTAAAACCGGAACGCTCGCGGAGGAGGCTGTTGCGGCGAGTGCCATAATTAACAGGAAAATCACGAGCTTTGAAAAGCCAAATTTTTTGTGCAAAAAAATCCATGCGAGAATACCCACTAATGTGAAAGCTGGTATCAGTATATTCCCCCAAAACATCAGGTGTACTGAAAATGGCAGGCGGGTATCAAAATAGTAATACATTTTAGATATGCCCGTGACCAGCATAATAATTAGAAATATACTAAATAAAACGGTAATAATCGGCATCCATTTACTTTTTTTAAAGTGTGGTTCATTCTTTTTATCCGCATTAAGCATATCAATGACCTTGATTTTCCGTATGGTACGAATGTTGAACAAGCCTATAAGAACAAAGCTAATCGTGAAGAACATTATCGTAAGAAGAACAGTATCGGGATAAAGCATCCATGAAAGCTGGAAAGGTTGTCCGTAAGCGGATAAAAGCATTGCTGTAATAAATTGAGAGCAGAATGTACCAAGGATAATACCCATTCCTAAAGCAACCAATCCCATTATTAAAGTTTCTAAGAAAAATAACGTAGCGGTGGTTTTTTGTTCCATTCCCATTACAGTCTGTATGGCAAATTCTTTTTGCTTACGCCGTATCATATAGTTGTTGACATATTTGATTAAGAAAAGCAACAAGAATGTAATGGCACAGATAGCTGCTTTCATCGCATCGCTTAATATATTCAAGTTATACTGAACTCCGATGCTGGGATGATAATAATTGCTGGAAATGGACAGAAACGAATAAAACATAGTTACACAAAGGGTCAAAGTAATAATATAAATCAGGTAGTCTTTAATAGATCTCTTTGCATTGCGGAGAATAAGTTTACCGTACATCGGATAAATCACCTCCCAGCAATGTCATTACATCGAGAATTTTTCCGAATAACTGTTTTCGGGACTGTTCTCCACGTATAATTTCCGTAAAAATATGACCGTCCTTTAAAAACAGAATCCGTTTTGCATAGCTTGCTGTGAAAGCATCGTGAGTAACCATAAGAATGGTTGCATCAAACTCTTGATTCATAGTCTGTATTGTAGTCAGAAGCATCTGTGCCGAGTGGCTATCCAGTGCTCCGGTAGGCTCGTCTGCCAATATCAGCTTCGGGCTGTTAATCATGGCTCGTGCACAGGCACAACGCTGTTTCTGACCTCCGGAAACCTGATAAGGAAACTTATCAAGTATCGGTACAATATCCAACTTTTCGGCCATTTTTTTCACACGAGGGTCAATTTCTTCCACCGGAACTTTGTTGATAGTTAAAGCCATTGCGATATTTTCACTAATGGTTAGAGTATCCAACAGATTGAAATCTTGAAAGATAAACCCAAGATTTTCCCTGCGAAAACGTGCAAGCTCCTTTTCCATAATTTCCGTAATATCCGCATTATCCAGAAAGATGTGTCCTGCACTGACTGTATCAATCGTTGAAATACAGTTAAGCAACGTTGTTTTTCCTGAACCGGATGCACCCATAATAGCGATAAATTCACCGTTTTGTACTTCAAAGCTAATGTCATCAATAGCTTTTGTAATATTCCCTTTGTTTCCATAGTATTTTTCAATATGTTCAATTTTTAAAATTTGTTTCATTTCGTCCACCTCACATTCATTCTAACGAATATAAAAATCTAACTGTATCTACTTTCCTTACGAAGTTCTTACAAAAATGTAAGAAGTGCAGAGGACTTACTCCTGCACTTTCACAAAATCCCCTTTTGGAAAATAGAGTTCTACGGAGGTTCCTTTTCCAATCTTAGATTTTACTGCAATATCAATACCAAGCTTTTCACAAAGGCGTTTGCATAAAAATAAGCCAATGCCAGTAGAACTTTTTCCGGTTCTTCCGTTTTTTCCGGTAAAACCTTTTTCATAAATACGAGGTAAGTCACTTTCAGAAATCCCAACGCCATTATCATTAAGGGATAGGATGATATTACCATGATTGGAATGTGCCTCAAATAAAATAATCGACTCTTTTTCACTATATTTGATTGCATTAGAAATGAGCTGATTCAAAATGAAGCCAATCCATTTTTCATCTGTGCAGACAGTATATTCACAGTTTTCTATTTGAACAGAAACATGATTTTGAAGAAACAACTGCTTGTTTCCTGCAATAGCGGAGTGTATCATTTCCGACAGCAGAACTTCTTTTATTAAATAATCTTTTTCCACATTTTCGCTTCTTGCATAATAAAGTGCCTGTTCCGTATAGTGGCTGACTTTTTCCAGTTCAGCCATTATCTTTCTGGTGCTATCGGACTTATTATTTTCGCAGATAAGGCTCATAGCCGAAATCGGTGTTTTGACATCATGTATCCATTGTTCAATATATTCTTTATACTCCTTACGCTCCCGTTTCGTCTCGGAAACCTGTTCCATCATTGATTTATTAGCAGTTTTCAGTATATGATAATAAATCCTATCCTCTGTAAACGCAGGGTAGTCCATTACTTCCGAAATCAAATATTTTTTATCTAAGTTATCAAGCTGTGAAAGAATATCTGCAAAGTATCGGTTGCGGAAATAGTAACGCACATTTATATAAATTGATACAATCAGAAACCATGCAAGAAGCAGAATCAGGATAATTCCCTTTTGTGTTTTTATAGCCAGTAAAAAAATCGTACAACCAAGCATTGATAAAATATGTGTAAGTATACAGGGTATCCGATCTATTAAATAGTGTTTATATTTCATATTAAATACCCCTGCCGATGTTTCGTCTGGATAAAATCCGTTATATCAATTTGCTTTAACTTTTCTCGAATTCTTGTAATATTTACGCTTAAAGCATTATCATCCACATAAAGCTGGCTATCCCAAAGATATTCAACCAGATCCGCACGGGGGACAATTTTCCCAGCGTTTTTAAAAAGAAAAGCCATGATTTTTAGTTCATTTTTCGTTAGCTCAACTTCCTTACCTTGATGTTCTATTTTGCTGCTCTCTAAGTGTAAAATTACATCTTGGTATGTCAAAGTTTCTGCATGTTCCGAGGCATAGGTGCGTTTTAACAGAGAAGCAATGCGAGCCAGTAAAATGGAGGTGTTATATGGCTTTGTAATAAAATCGTCGCCGCCCAGCATAATACTGTTTAGTTCATCCATATCCGTATTTCTACTTGTGACAAATATAATCGGTACGCTTGAAAATGTGCGTATTTGGGAGCAAATTTTAAAACCATCCTGCACAGGCAGGTTAATATCCAATAAAAGCAGGTGGGGACTATGCTTTTTCACATCAGAAGCCATATTTAAAAAATCGTTTAGTAAAGTGACTTCATAGCCGTTGCTTTGCAAAAGAACCGATAATTCTTCCTGAATTACCGAATCATCTTCAATTATCATAATCTGATACATGAAATTTATCACTTCCTTTTCGGTTTTGTTTCAATCTAGTGTCTAAAGGTTTTGGGGCATCTTTGGGAATAGCCCATGAACGACCAAAGCGCACAACGCCATCTATCCTGTTTTCTTCACAAAGTTTTTGTATTCTACGCTCTGAAATGGCCCATTTAATAGCAGCATCTCGAACCGAAATATAATCAATCATAATACCACCCCTTTTCCAAGTTTAAATTGATTATATACGAATATCCGAATAATATCAACTTGCTTATAGGCAGCGAGTTTTAGCGATTCCACTAACCGGCAAGCAGGGCAAGTGTATTGACACTTGCACATTTTTAAGATTTTCCCTGCGGTCAAATCCTAAAAATTGCTTGTTGGGGCAAGCCGCCCCAAACCCTGCGACTTCGGGCCAATTTGTCCCGAAGTCGGCGCTTAGCACCTCATGTTGCGTCATGTCATTATCGCTCCATTTCCTTATTTTTCTGCGCGTCCGTCAGGCCGAGCAGATGGTCAATATTGGTCTTTGCTACGATAAGCTCCTGCATTTCTTTTCTTGCCGTCCGGTATTCACTGTAGGCGGCTTTTTTCTTTGCCGTCAATGTTTGATACTCGGCTTTGAGCGTATCCATTTTGGGGAGCTTCGCCCCGGACAGTAACCGCCGGAACGTATCTTGTGCTGAACGATATAAGGCAATATCAGCCTCATGTTCTGAAAAATATTTTTTACTGTACCTTGCGGCCTTATAGTCCTCAAACACAGGCCGGGTTTTGGCGTAATCGACCACCGCCGCCTTTAACTCCGCATTGACATGAATAGCGGCTTCGGTGGATTTTATACTGTCGGAAAGAGCGTGAAAGCGGTCTGTAACCTCTGTTGTCTTTTTCTCTAACTGCTCATATTCCAGCAGGTTATTTTCCTGCAAATATTGAAGTGTTGCCGCCATCTGCTTTAGGTTGAAAATTTTTGCCCACCGCTCATAAGCCGGGCCTTTTCCTGCTTTCATGCGGGACTGAATATCCACAATCAGATTAACCTTGTGGGTAACTCCTGTGCGGTTCTCTGATAGGGAGGTTTTGCCTTCAATAACTGCCTGTATGTCCTCCTGACCGTAACCCTTGCCAAGTGTAGAAGCCCGAAGCCGGGTAAAGCGTTCTTGTCCCTCGGTGCGGAAGCTAATCACGCCGCCGCGCCCATGCTTTACCTCATAGCCAGCCGCCGCCATTGCCTGTAAAAATGCTTCCATATCCGGCGGTTTTTGGGTAAGGCAAATATCAATCTGTGCTTTCAACCGTTCTTGAAAAGTCAGCGGCCTATTGTTGCCTTGCCATTGCCCATAGTGTTTGTATTGGCCTTTGCTTTTCAGTTTTGGATTGGCGACTATACGATAAACCGTTTTCAAGACAAATCCGGTCAGAAAGCCGCCGGACAGCCCGCGCCGAACCAATAAAATCTCGAAATTTCCGGGTACAATCCAGTGAGGTTGAGTTGTAATAAATATGGCAATGCGGGTGTGGACGGTCTATGTGTGATACCACAAAAAAGGCGTGTCTGCCTTTCGTCCAGCGCATTGCAAGGTCATAGCTGATTTTGAGGGCTGTTTCTGCGGTTACTTCACCGGGCGGGAACGCCTGCCGGATTTGATAATATAGAACATCATTATCCTTTTTCTGTTCCCGGCCTGTGATAGCTTTATACTTTGCCTTAGAGAGTAAAAATTCAGCGTCAGCCGTGGCGGGGTCACATTCATAGGCGATAATCAAATCCCCATTGCGGGTCTTTTTCGGATTTTTACCATAGTCAAATCCATCCTTTAAGGTTTCTATGATTGTCTTTCCGCTCCCGATATGACGGGTCATAAAGCGGGTTGTTGCCATATGCAGCCTTCTTTCCTGCATAAAATAACTTCGGGCCAAGTTGACCCGAAGTATCTCGGTTATTCTGCCATCCTATTTTTTAGCTCATTATGAAATATCGAAGGGAGTAGTTAAGGCTGCGCAGCCTGTCAATCAGCCATTCTGCAATGGCAGGAATACCAAAGGGAGAAATCAGGAATGACAGGAACAGGAACACACCACAGCCAAGCTTTTCTCCGCTTATCAGCAGGGCGATACTGACAAGAACGCCTATCCCGGAAACAATCTCTAACAAGGTTGCGGCATAGCAAAACAGAAATGTAAATATGGGCGTTGCAATCGTAAGCACAACGACCAGCGGAGCGGCGATAATCTTAAATACAAACTTGATTAACTTCATAAAAAATCCCCTTTCATTGGTTGATTTTAACGTTTGGTTCTACCTATATTTTACCATTTTGGAAAGGGTGCAACAATGTTGTCGAGGCCACACCGACCTTGTCCTATGACTTCGGGACAAGTTGGCCCGAAGTCGTATATATAAAAAAGTGTCTTCGACACTTCAACTCCCCTCCCCCTCAATCTTGAGGGGATTTAGGGGGGTTTCTTTTTGCTACAAATCCTTCATAATAATCTTATGAGCAACATACTTCAGGATATATTTAAAGATAACTATGAAAGAATGATTTATACTTTACACCCTCGCAAGTCGGTCATTGAAAATGTTAATCGTATGATTAACTGCGGTGACCCTTCTTTTGGTGGTGCAATGTATGGTTGCGGCAAATGTGGTACCCTTAAATTTGTTCCTTTCCGTTGTCACAGTCGCTTCTGTCCTACCTGTGGAACTAAGTATTCCATTGACCGCACTACCTCTATGTCTTTTAAGATAATCAATGCTCAGCACCGTCACTGTGTTTTTACCATTGATTCTGAACTTAGACATTACTTTCTTGAAGATAGAAAACTTCTTAATCTTCTTTTTGAAGCTGTTCAAAGTGTTGTCTTTCGCTTATTTCACAAAGACAATAAAGCCGAAAAATTCACGCCTGGATTCATTCTTGTTCTCCACACTTTTGGTAGAGACTTGAAATGGAATCCTCATATTCATTGTCTTCTGTCCGAAGGTGGCATTGGTAACTCTGGTATTTGGCGTCCCAAAACTCACTTTAATTACACATTCCTTCGCAACGCCTTTCGCACAGCCCTCCTTAACTTAATGGAGAAAAAGCTTGGGCCATCTTTTATACTGGTCAAGGCTAAATGCTACCACGAACATAAAGAAGGATTCTATGTCTATGCAAAACCTAATAAGTGTAATCCTAAAGTTGTTACTAAATACATAGGCCGTTATCTTGGTCGTCCTGTTATTGCCACTTCTCGTATCGACGATTACGACGGTGAAAATGTAACTTTTCACTACAATCGTCATGAGGATGACAAACTTGTCGTTGAAACCATTCCTGTTATGGAATTCATTGAACGACTAAGCATGCACATTCCTGAAAAACACTTCAAACAAATCCGCTACTATGGTCTTTATGCAAGAACACGTGAGAGTGATAAAAAGCTATCTCTTGCCATATCAAAAGAAAAACATAAGGTTATTCTTTCATTCAATCGCTGGCGCAATTGCACTTTATCCTCTTTTGGTTATGATCCTCTCAAATGTCCATGCTGTGGCGAGACAATGCTTTTTCTTGAGCTTTATCATAAACATCAGCATATTTCTCTGGACAAAATGTATGAAAGGGCAATGGGAAGACTCCCAACTTTCTCTTCTGCATGAAATATATACATACCACCTCCGTCTGTGATAAAATATATAAAACGGAGGAAAACACTATGTCAAAATGTTCAGATGAAATCAGAAACAAGTATATACAGAATCCACCCGAAGGCATGACCGCTGATGACATCCGCCACATGAGTGAGGATGATTTGCTTGATATGGATTACTTCTTAAATGAAGACGATGCGTTTGACGAAGACTTCCCGGGAGCTGAAGGTTTCTATATCTTCTAAAACCTATCGTTTACTTGTTGTGCCCGCCTCCATGCGGGCCCTTTTCATATCAAGAGTTCTC
>NZ_WAGX01000007.1 GCF_008830185.1 Candidatus Galacturonatibacter soehngenii | reverse complement strand
GCTAATTCTGCATTAATACGATTACTATTTAAAGTTGCCACTGGTGAACGATCATATAAATCAATAATAGTACAATTATATCTTTTCGCTCCATCCTCTCTCCACATATACGTAAAATCCGTACACCAAATCTTATTGGGTTCATCTACTTTAAAGTTTTGATTCAATAGGTTATCAAATTTTTTATAGCAATCGCCCTTTTTGTACTTTGGTTTTTTGGGTACCACAATTGACCTAAGTCCAAGCTCATTCATATATTTATGAACGGTTGGATTACTTAAGCTTATAGATTTTCTATTAAGAAAGATACGCATCATTCGATATCCTGGTCGCCCCGCATACTCATGATAAATCTCTTCAATGGTTGCTTTGATTTCTTCCTTTTTCTTATAATAGTCAGCTTTTCTATGTTTTTTGTAATTATAATAGGCATTTGGCTTTATATTAAATCTCGATAAGAGCCAACGTACACCATAATTTTCATGGTAGAAATCAATGAAATGGTATTGTTCTAATCTAGTTCCTTTGCGAAGAATGCGGCCGCTTTTTTTAAGAAATCATTTTCCTTTTTGGATTCAGCAAGTTCCTTACGAAGTCTTAAATTTTCTGCCATTAAATCTTTCTCATTATTTAACTCTGGATTTGATTCGCATTCTTCACTGTACTCGCGTATCCACTTGCGCAAGCTACCTTCTCCTAAATTGTATTCCTGATTTACGCTTTTCATTTGGCGTCCTTCTTCAAGGACTAATCTCACTACTTTTTTCTTAAACTCTGGGGTATAAGTTTTTTTGATTCCTGCCATTGTAATAGCCTCACTTTCATATGAATTATTTTATCATAAATATCAGTGTTACTGTTACAACTTTAGTTTAGCATCTCAGGGGTTCCAATTCCCCGGAGTAGTTCCCACCTGTGTTGCAATCTCTCCGATCTGGTCGTTCACGTTCTCGAAAAGCCCGCTCAAATTGCCCATGATACCGTCAACCAGCAAGCCTTTTATCCATTCGTTAATCCAGTCGGTGAGAAAATCCATATCGTCTTACCTTAAAACAAGCCGGACAGCAGCGGAACCAGGGTCGTCCCCAAAAGGATAACACCGCCCCCAGCCATGAGCTGTTTAATGCCCTGTGATTTCGCACCGGGATTGTCGGAGCCATAACCTTCCAAAAGGTTGATAACGCCCCATACGGCAAGGCCAGCGCCAAGAGCTACAACAAGGGTTTGTAGGGTACTAACTGCACTTGTAAAGAATTGCATAGAAATTACCTCCATTTTTTCGTTTTATTTTTGGATACAAAAAAACCGCCCTTTCTGGCGGCGGGACTTCGGGTCAAGTTGGCCCGAAGTTATGCAAACGCTTCCGGGTCGTCCACATCATCATAGTTGAGAATATCCATGTTATTGGAATTGTTCTCGTCTATGGCGGCGGCTTCCTCGTCAGCGTCTACTTCATAAACGGTATACTGCTCATTGGGATTGAGCTTCTTTATGCGGCGGTTTACCAGCCTTGAAGCATCAAAAGCGTTGCGCTTGTCGGCTTCGGCGGTATGCCTGTAATTGGGGTGCTTTTTTAAGTCATATTTGGGGGAAAGAAACGGACGCAAGCCCCGAAGCTGTAAAATGCACTTATCGCCGGGCATGGTAGTCAATTCGTCCATTGTCATAAGTTCTTTCCCAAGCCGTTGCAGGTTTTGCCCATAGCTTTCCGATTGGCCCCGCGTCCGGCTTTCTGTCTGCATGGAAATGGTTTCTTTCCCCAAAACCTCCGAAAGCTCCTTGATGGTGCTATGTTCCCGGCCTCCCAAGAAAATGACCGAATCCATATTTCCCATAATGGTTTCCGCATGGTCTTTATACAGGGCTTTTAACTGGCTCTGTGCCTGCAAAAACAGACAGAGGGAAATTTCACGCGAGCGAATGACTGCACAGAGTTTTTCGAGCTGTGGAACCTGTCCCGTGTTCGCGGCCTCGTCCCAAAGGACGCGCACATGATGGGGCAGTCTGCCACCGTGTTTGTTGTCGGCCCGTTCACACAAAAGATTGAACATCTGTGAAAAGGCGAGGGCAACAATAAAGTTGTACGTTGTGTCGGTGTCGCTGATGATGAAGAATGTCGCGGTTTTCCTATCGCCCATGCGGTCAAGCTCCATCTCGTCATAGCTCATAATCTCCCGAAGCTGCCCAATATCAAACGGAGCCAATCTGGCTCCGCAGGAAATCAGGATACTTTTGGAAGTTTTGCCGCTGGCGAGCTTGTATTTTTTGTACTGCCGTACCGCAAAATGATTGGGGTTCCGCTTCTCCAAGCCCATGAACATATAGTCTACAGCGTTCTTGAAGTTTTCATCATCTTCCCGTGTTTCCATGCTGTTGAGCATATCCACAAGGGTATTGATATTGCGTTCTTCCTCCGGCCCCTCAAAGACGATATACCCGATTAAAGCGCAGCACAAAAGCGTTTCCGCTTTCGTCCAGAACGGGTCGCCCTCCTTGCCGTCGCCCTTTGTATTCTCAATCAGGGCATTGACAAACTTTAGAATATCGCTTTCCGTCTTGATGTAGGCCAGCGGGTTATAGTGCATAGATTTTGAAAAATCTATGCTGTTAAACACCTTGATTTTATATCCCTGCTTTTGTAGGAATGAGCCAACCTGCCCCAAGATACTGCCTTTTGGGTCTACGCACAGGTATGACGAATGTGCTTGAAGCAGTTGCGGGGTAAGCCAGAACCTTGTTTTGCCGGAGCCGGACGAACCAATGATACAGCAGTTAAGATTTCGGGCATTGGCGGGATTTATCCTTCATTTCGCGCGGGGTTTTCTCCTTGCCGAAATACTGGCTTAATTCCTGACTTGAAATAATCACTTTGTCTGCCTCCTTTTTTTCTTCTAACATAATACCGTCAATCACATCGGCATTTAACATGCCTTTTCCGTCAAGCTCCCTCATGCGCTGCGCTTGTGACAGAGAGGGAGAGGACTGCTGACCTTCAATGGCGATAGCGATATACCTCTGATTTTTTGGCTTGATAAAGGCCAACTCCACAGCGGGAGTAAACGCAATTTTCTTTTCGTCCACCATCTTCATAAGGTCGGGAACAAGTTCATTCAGCTTGATATACCGCTGAACTTGCTTGACCGTCATTTTGTTGCGCTCGGCAACAACCTCATTGGAACGTTGTCCCTTTTCCGACTTCGGGCCATTTTGTCCCGAAGTCAAATCCTCACGCGCTCCTTGCCGCTTGATGGCCTCCAACTGCATTTTTAAGGCTTTGGCGCGTTCGCTGGGAAGGATATTTTCACGCTGGTTGGTGTTGTCCTCCACCATCTGTGTGATAGCCTGTTCGTCCGTCATGTTACGGACAATACAAGGCATATCCGCAAATCCCGCTAATTCGCTGGCTTTCTGGCGGCGGTGGCCCGATACGATTTCATACCCGCCATCCTCACGGGGTCTGACAATGGCAGGCTGGGTAACGCCCTTGTCCTTGACGCTCTCCACCATAGCCCGCATTTCCTCGTCATTGCGGACTTGGAACGGGTGGTCTTTGAAAGCGTGAAGCTCGGAAAGGTTCAGATAAACAATCTGCTCTTGTTCGCCGGGGCGGGGTGTTTCCTTCGGTTCGGGCGGCAGTTCCGGAGCAGAGGGAGGCGTTTTCTGCTGTGCCTGTTCCGTAGCTTGCGGGGAATCAGAAGCCCTGCCGCCAATTTCTGCGGCTTGTTTCGGTTTATCCGGCTTTTCGGGTTTTACAGCCTTTTGGGTTTTTTCCTGTTTGGCAGGGCGAGAGGGCTTTTTGTCTGCTTTTTCAGTGGTTTTTTGCAGGTGGGATTTGGGCTTGCTGTCAGCCGTTTTTGGCTCGTTTTCCGTTCCCTTATCCGTACCGGGTTTCTCTGGCTCTGCCTTTTTTCCGACGGGCACTGATTTTTCCACGTCCTGTTTTTCGGGGGCGATCTGCTCCGCTTCCTTTACTGCCGCCTGTTTCCCGGAAACAATCTCATTGATTTTGTCAAAGGAAACCACCACATCACCGGGGGCAGGAATGCCAATGAGGTTAGGTTCTTCCGGCCTGTCCGTATCGGTTTTATCCGGGGTGGCTCCATTCTCATGGGGAAGTGCCGCTGTTTCTTCGGCAGTCTTTTCTAGGGCAGGAGCTTCGCCGTCAATCTCCGGCATGGGTGCGGGAGTGCTTTTTTCTCCTGCTGTGGTTTCCTGTGCCGGGGCAGTTTTCGCTTCCTCCGGCTTATTTGGCTCATTTTTTGCCATGCGTTTTCCTCCTTGTCTGTTTTATGGCATCAAAAAAGGACCTGATCTTTCAATCAAGCCCAACGGGATATTTGCAATCCCTCCTTTCAACTTCGGGCCAACTTGACCCGAAGTTCCGCTATCCAGACACAAAAATACCGCCCATCTTGTCCAATAGGGCGGTATCCTGTGTAATGTGATAGCTCATATTTTATTTTTTTGCCCTTATAACGGGCTATTTTGTAGTTTCCTATTATATACGGTGCTACTGGACCTTGTGGCCCTAATGGACCTTGCAGACCTTGTGGACCTTGTGGACCTTGTGGCCCTTGCAAACCACGTGGACCTGTTGGACCTTGTGGGCCTTGTGGACCTTGTGGGCCACGTGGGCCTGTCGGACCTTGGCATCCTCTTGGTCCTGTTGGTCCCGCAGAACCAGGTCTCCAGCCTGAAGAATCACAACCTGAATTACAACCATTAAAACAACTTTGTTGAGTCATATCTTTGTCGTTATTAAAATTCTTCATGTTTAACCCCTTTGTTTAAAACTTCTAGAATAATATTAAAAATAACTAAAATTATTCTGATATATAGTATGATTGGCATATACTAAGCGTTACCTTTTGCATGCACAATTCATCAAAGTTTTAGGAGGTTTATGCTTTTGTAAGCTTACGCTTATTATATAAGTATAGCCCTAACTAAGTCCGTAAATAATGGCAAATAACTGACATTATATGGTATTGTCAACGCAATTATTATGTTTTATTTTTTTCATTTTTAATTCAAATATCTCAATAATAAAATACGATATCTATACAATATCGTATTTTCAAACTTTCTTTGCTATTCTATATGTGCATTCTTAATTCGTTTTATCAGAATGGAGCCAACCAATCCAATTATAATTCCCATTGCTGCTCCTGATACTAGTAGAAATGGAAGATAATATAAAAGTGCTGAACTATCGACTACCCACATGGCTGCTAGTATTTGTCCAACATTATGAGACACCCCACCTATTATACTTACTCCACTTATACTAAATTTTTTAGATTTGCAAAAAGACGCCATCAATATCCAGCTTAATATTCCACCTGCAAAGCTAAACATCATAGTAGATAAATTACCAAATGTAAATCCAACTAAAATGATACGAATCATGGATAATACAAATGCTTCTTTTGCTCCCATCGTGTATAATCCTGCAAGAACAACTAGATTTGCCAAACCAATCTTAACTCCTGGGATTGGTATTGGAATCGGAATCATACTTTCAATATAACTTAATATAAAGGCTAATGCTATCAGCATACCGTATACTGCAATTCGTTTTGCTTTCATTGTTGCTCCATCCATTCTAACTACATATTATCCGTAGGTTTTATTTAACCTTTTCTTCTGCCTTACTTCTTAATCATATGTTCAAATCCAGCCGTATACTCTATTGAACCGTCTTTAAATACCCATAAGGCTTGTGTTTCATCAAATTTCTCAATAAATTTTAATCCATCTTCATAAGACATATTAAATAAGGCTGTTGTTAGTACGTCCGCCATTCCTGAATCCTTGCACACAATCGATACTGACAGAAAATAATCCGAAGGCATTAGGGTATTAGGATCTATAATATGATGATATTGCTTTCCATCTACAGTATAGTATCTTTGATAGACTCCACTTGTGACAAGACTGTAATCTTCTAGGTTTAGTATATAAAGATTGGTATTTTCACTTTCCATATCAGGATTTTGAACTCCTGCGCTCCACGGTATTTCCTTATTATTATCTGTTAGTTTTGTTCCAATTGCTTTTAGATTACCTCCAACAGACAGCATAACATGTAAATAGCCTCTTTCTTTCAAAGTCTTACTAACTTGTTCTGTTGCATACCCTTTTCCTACAGACCCAACATCCAGACTCATCTTAGGATCTTTTAAGAATACTGTTGATTCTTCTTCATTCAAAATGACATCCTCAATATTGGTATGCTCTGCTCGTTCTTTTAGTTCCTCCATTGGCGGAAGCGCTGCATTTTCTGGATCTTGTGTCCCTCTCTCCCTATAGTCATGCCACAACGTTAACACAGCTCCTAAGGCAATATTCATTTTACCCTCTGTGAGCTCATAGGCCTCTTTCGACAACTTGATCAAATCAATTATCTTTTGGTCTACTTTGACTGGCTTAATACCAGCGTTGTCATTGATAGTCTTTATATTATTAATTCCATCATAATCATGATAGATATCATATAATTCGTGGTACACTTTTAACTCATCATAGATAAGCTGTGTATATTCAGTAAACTCTTCTTTATTTTTTGCATATCCTACTATCTTGGTCACAGTATCAAATAATTCTAAAAAACTGGCTTCATAGCGTGTTTGTCTGCTATTTGCACATCCTGTAACATTGCATAACATAACCAATACTAAAAGGACACTTAATACACGTTTTGTCAAAACCTTCACCTCTAATAAATTCTATCTAGCTTGTAGAGCAACCTACTAGAATTAAGATGGGGATGCATCATTTTAGGAAATGAAATGCATCCCCACTTGTGGGTGCTAGAAATAGAACCTATTTCTTACTATATATGTTATTGTGTTCTATTATTTTGCACTAGCAACAGCTTTTTCTGTAACAGTGATAAATGGTCCAATGTGTACTGTTACTGAACTTGTTAAATCTGCATCTTCTGCATAACCTTCAGCATTAACTGTGATACCTTTTACTTCATCTATAGTTTTTCCTGTTACATAAGCAGCAAATGCATCTGCTTGTTCATACCACTCTTTACCAATAGCAGAAGCTTTTTTCATACCATAGTTTTCTTTTAACTCTTGTTTTGTTTGAACTGCTGCTGTTAAGTCAGAAGTAATGGCACCTTTTGTATCAAAGTTTACATTTCCTTGAGTTGAGTCAACAACTGCACTTGTAATTTTTCCACTTGCATCTACAGTCACTGCTTCATAGAAAGAATAAGCCTGAGCCAATCCTTCAGCTTCTGCAGTTGCATCTGTTGATTTATTAATTGTAGTATTTACACCAAGGCCTAACTTATCTTCATTTGATGCACCAAGCTCTTTTGCGTTAGCAACTGCTTTTTCAATTGTAGCAATATAGCCACCAAGTTTAATGGTTACAGAAGCTGCTAAATCAGCGTCTGTTGCAACACCTTCGTCATTTACTGCAATACCTTTTACTTCATCTACAGTTTTACCAACTACATAAGCTGCAAATGCATTAGCTTGTTCATTCCATTCTTTTTGGATTGAAGAAGCTTTTGCCATACCATAGTCAGCGCCAAGTTCCTGTTTTGATTTAATTTCTGAAGCTAAATCAGTTGTGATTTTACCTTCTGCTGAAAAATTAATTTTTGTTTGAGCTGCATCGATTTTACAATCTAAGATTTTACCATCTGCATCAACTAATACTGCTACAACAGTAGAGTCAATTTGAGCAAGACCATCTTCAGCACCTGCTGCTGTTGATTTCTCAATTGAAGTATTAATTGCGATACCAGTTTTTGCTCCAGTACCTTCTGTTGCTGTTTCAGTTGTTGTTTCGTCAGTTGCTGTTTCTGTTTCCTTTGTGTCTGTTGCAGCTTCTTCTGTCTTAGTTGCTGATTGATCAGTTGTAGATGGTTCCTCTGCTTTTTTACTTCCACATCCAGCAAGTAAAGAAACTACTAATACTGAGCTAAGTAATAATGATGCTACCTTTTTCATAAATTACCTCCATTCCACCGCGCTAGCGGTCTAAAGACCAGGTGTGTCTTACACTCCCCTTAGGTCTTATGTTCCTTAATTATTTTATTTTTATTTCAATCTAATCCAATGGATTAGAAGAATAAACTTAAGAATATGACTAATGTATTAATTCCCATGATTAGTATAAAATTTTTGATGGAGCAAATAAATGTTTTTGTTTTATCTTGCTCCTTTTTAAACTGATTTATATTTTTTTGCACCAATATAATTGAAATGATAGAAATCAGACATATCGGTGATAATATTTTTAAAATAACCATACCAATTGTTGCAACATAGGTTGTGTAATACAGGCCTGCAAATAAAGGCAATGCTTTTTCCCCGATATAATAAGGCAACGTAAATCGACGTACTTTAATATCCTTTTCCAAATCACAAATATTATTCGCAAGCATAATATTAGCAGTAACACAAAATGGTGTAATTGCAAATAAAAGTAATTGAAGAATAGGTATGATTTGAAACTCTAAACGGATAGATTCAAAGCTTATCTGATAAGATAAAAATGTGCCAGCTGGTGTATTAATATACATTAATATAAATGGTATCATTACACCGTAGAAAAAACCTGAAAACAATTCACCAAGAGGCTGTCTTGATATAGGTATTGGTCCATATGTATAGAAAACGCCGCATAAAAAGCATGCGCCTCCTGCTGCTAAAATAACTATATCTGTTAAAGATACCAAATATAAACCAAGCACTACGCTTATTATAAACAATGCATATATAATATAAAGTGATTTTTTTCTCTCAAAATCAAGAATTTGGTCATTTTCTTTTGAATCAATATAATTATTAATTGCAGTCGTTGTTAAATCAAATAAAAACATAGATAAAAAGAAAATAATACTAGCGATCCAATTTATCTTTTGTTTTTGATATAACAAAAATCCAATGGTCATTGCAAAGGTAAATGTACTTGTGATCTTTGTTCTAATTTCTACATAGTTTAAAAACTTCTTTATCAAAATTTCCTCCGTCTTATACTAAGACAAATTCAAAAGTCTTAACAACATTAACTAAATTCGTGATGCCTTGTTTAATATCAATAAAATCTTTTCCTTTTTATCATCTGTGATCATCAATTCGTCAAGACGTTTTATGGATTTGTTATAATACTTTTTAATCAATCCTTGTGTAAAATCAAGACCGCCTGTTTTCATAACCGCCTGATTGATTTCTTCACGTGTTACTTGTTCATCAACCGCTTTTTTCTTGAAATGATTTAAGTTTTTAAAAGCATGAATCAATGGAAGCGTAATAACTCCTTGTTCGTAATCAGATTGAACTGGCTTATTGGCCACCTCTTTGGTCGTGTCAAAATCGATACAATCATCAGATAATTGAAAAATCATTCCGATATAATATCCAATCTGCCTGTATTTTCTTAGTTGCTCTTCACTAACATTTAAAACCATTGCTCCTGCAAAAAAGGATGCTTCAAATAATGCAGCGGTCTTTCCTGATATAATTTTTAAATACTGATAAATGGATAAGTTAAGGTTGTAATTATTTATATGTTGTTCTAATTCACCAAGGCAGAGTCTGCTAATGTAGTCTGGAAGGTCAAGCTGCGAATATCTTTTTTTGTCTGAAGTCTCAGAAACCATTTTTAGTGCCAGACTAAGAAGATAGTCTCCACAAATAACCGCAGTTCTTTTTCCATACTTCTTTTGCAGCGTTAATTTTCCTCTACGTAAATCTGCATTATCAATGATATCATCGTGCACCAAGGAGGCAAGGTGAATGATTTCAATTGCACCTGCTGCCTTGATTGCATCAGGATGAACTTTTCCTTCGTCATCCAACGCCGCAACAATGACTGAAACTGCTCTAATGTATTTCCCTTGCGAGGAAGCCAAATGCTTTAAATAATCTCGAATTAAATGTGGAGATTTTACCAAAGCACGCTCAACCTCTTGTTTTACAAGACTTATGGCTTCCTCATAACTAAGCATTTCTATATTTTCATCCAAAGTAATCTTATTAATCATTGTAAATATACAACCTTCTAATCAATGGTAGTTTTTTCCATGCCTTCTTTAATGCTGGCATAGCATAATAATCTAAACCTAGTGTTCTTCCTGCTCCAATTAAAACGGCAATTCCCGCAAATATCATCCAGAATGTACCAAGATATAATCCTGTTGTGCATACAAACATAAATTGTAAAACAAGTGAAAATGCTGCTGCTGGTGAAGTAAATAGACCACCCATTAATGCAAGTCCGATTAAAATTTCTGCTATAACAATAAATATTTGCATAGCAATTTGAACACCATCATTTGGTAAAATAAATTTATCTAGGAACCAATTCATAACAGGAATATCAAGTTTAAATGCATAATCACTGATAGAAGAAGTTGCCAAGTCTTTTCCAGTTACAAAAATCACTTTCACTAAGCCTAATATATCAAAATTCATCAATACTTGCCCAACTGCACTAGCTGCCCCACCTGCTGCTTCTGCTACGCCCGTTGCTGCTGATACAGCGTCTGCTGCCTGTGCTGCTACGCCTGTTGCTGCTGATACAGCGTCTGCTGCCTGTGCTGCTACGCCTGTTGCTGCTGATACAGCATCTGCTGCTTGTGTTGCCGCACCTGTTGCTGCTGATACAGCATCTGCTGCTCCTGCTGTTGGATTTAATATGCTATTATACCAACTGTTCGCTCCTCCAAAGAAACCAGTTAGCATCGGGTTAACAAACCACCCCTCAACTACCTTCATAACTCCTTCAAACACCCAAACAGCACCTAGCCAAACTCTTAAAGGTGCCAATAAGAAACTTGGTGTACGGTTTGAGAAGTGTCCTCCAACAAAACTTCTACAATTACGTATTGTAAAAAATTCATGTTTAATATAACTAAATACTTTGTTCCAACCTAACACCTGAACAAAATAAACGATATTGATAAAGTGCTTTGCAAACATTGCTAAGAAGGAAGGTAAACTAAAGAAACGATTTGGTAGTCCAACATGAGCTACTGCATAACGTCCACCGATACTAACCATAACGCCATGGAAAGCAGGTTTGTACGCTTTTCTTTCACCTTTTCCAGTCACTTCACAAACAATATTATGAGCTGCTGTTTCTGCACTTTGCTCACAGTTTTCAACCATCTGTGGTACTGGACATTCCTCACCTTCTGCTATGTAAAACATATTATCGCCAATTACATAAACATTTTCACCCTTTGTTGATTTTAAGAATTCATCTACTTGGATTCTTCCACCACGTTGTGCTTCCAAAGACTTTCCTGCTTCTGCAGTAATATCACAACATTGAATTCCTGCCGCCCATATTACAGTTCCTGCAGTATGTCGTTCTAATTTATCATTCTTTTTAAGTTCAATATAGTCTTCGCCAACACTGGATACAAAAGTATTTAGAGAAAGCTTTACACCCATTTTTTCCAGACGTCTTGTTACCTTTGCAGATAACTTCTCTGGCATGTTTGGAATTGGTCTACTAAGACCATCTACATTTACTAATGTCACTTCGTTTCTTGCAATTTCAAATTTTTCACAAAGAAACGGAACATATTCTGCTAATTCACCAATCATTTCTACACCAGTAAAACCTGCCCCTACTACATAGAAAGTTAAAAGTCTTCTTCTAATCTCTGGATTGGTTTCACATGTAGCTTCACGAAACATATTTAAAATACGTTCTTTTAAAATAATAGCATCATCATATGACCAAAGCTTATAAGTAAACTCTTCTGCACCAGGCGTACCATAAAACGTTGGTTTAGAGCCAGCCGCAAGTACTATGTAGTCATACGGATAAGATGATAACTGTCCTTTTACTGTTTTCTTTTCAAAATCAATAGAAGTTACAGTATCTAACTTAACATCTACTTTTCTTCCTGCAAATACCTTTTTAAGGCTGATCTTAATACTATCTTCGTCTACACGGTTTGCTGCCACTTCATGAAGTTCAGTTAACATGGTATGAAATGGATTTTTATCAATGATGGTAATGCTAACATCATCGTATTTTTTCAATCTTTTTGCTAATTTTTTAGCTGTTAGAATACCAGCATAACCAGCTCCAACAATAACGATCTTTTTTTCCATATTTCTTCTCCTTAAAATTTGTAAAATACAAAGGTCGTTTGACTCTTTGTGCCACACGGTCGTAAAGTACTTGTTTTATCCGTATGGTATGTTAGTGCACAGTACATTTGTTTGCCATATCTGTAACAATTTAAATAAATAAGATTTATTTTGTCAAAATATTAACATTAAATCCTAGCAATCTTGTATGTTTTTTGCACCTAATATTAACAAATATAGCGCAAATAATCAAGTAGGCACTTTTAAGTGTAATAGTATAAAAAAGATAGTAAAAAATATTTTTCTAACTTTAAAAAAACAAGAACTTATATATAAAATCTATTTTCTATTCTCACCATTTTTCGTCAAAATACACTTGATGTTTTTGCAAAAAAATATTTTATACAAAAATATATCCAAAGCGTTTGATCGGCCAATTACTTTGTTAAAAAAAATATATTTGTGAAAGACCTGTCAAAGGTATATAGAAAACGGGCACTCCCTAATTCGAGTACCCGTCCTTTTTATTTTACTAAACGTATTACATTCCAAGATGCTTTGTGAAGCAAACTGTTTAACGTACCTTGATCCAACGTGGATTGACTTGTTGAAACAGGAAATACCTTTTCATTGGCAAAACCATTGGCACATTTTAAATCTTCATTTTCTAAAACAATATGTTCTGCAACACGATAGCCTTCAAAGCTTCTAACATCTGTTACTAATTGGATATCTTCATGGATGTTTCGATTCACTGCAAAAATGGTTACTTCTTCTTTTTCTTCGTTATACACAGCAACCGATTCAATATCTGTTACATCCTCATGCGTTGCTGTATCATGCTTAGGAGTATTAATTACTGGTAAAAGAGCGGTTCCTCGTCCATATTTGGAAGCATGCATAAACGGATAATATATCGTCTGCTTCCATGCGCCCCCTCCGTTTGCATCCGTCATAATTGGCGCAATTACGTTAACAAGCTGTGCAAGGCAAGCCATCTTTACACGATCTGCATGTTTTATTAATGTAATTAGCATTAAACCAACCAAAAGTGCATCTTCAAACGTATAAATATCTTCAAGCATCGGTGGAGCCACTTGCCACGGATGATTCTTCGTAATATCATCATCTGCGGCATTTGAGTGATACCATACATTCCACTCATCAAAACTAAGATTGATATCTTTTTTACCACGTTTTTTTGCTTTTACATAGTCACAAGTAGCAATTACCGTACGTATAAATTTGTCCATGTCATCTGATTTTGCCAAAAAGTCAGCCGCGTCATTTTCTTGATTACCATAGTACTGATGTAAAGAAATATAGTCCACATGTTCATAAGTATGTTCAAGGGTGGTGGACTCCCACTTTGGAAATGTTGGCATCTGTAGAGAAGAGCTTCCGCAAGATACCAACTCAATCTCTGGATCAATCAGCTTCATTGCTCTTGCTGTCTCTTCTGCTAGACGTCCATATTCCTTCATTGTCTTGTGTCCAATCTGCCAAGGTCCATCCATTTCATTGCCAAGACACCACGTCTTGATGCGATGTGGTTCTTTTACGCCATGTTTCATACGTAGGTCGCTGTAGTAGGTTCCACTTTTATGATTACAATACTCTAAAAGATTGCAAGCATCTGAAACTCCTCTTGTACCAAGGTTAATTGCCATCATAACCTCTGAATTTGCATCTTTTGCCCATTTCGCGAATTCATTTAAACCAACTTTGTTCTCCTCTAGACTTCTCCATGCAAGCTCCAAACGTTTTGGCCTCTCATTTACAGGACCAACACTATCTTCCCAGTAAAAGTTAGAGACAAAATTTCCTCCTGGGTAACGAATAATTGGTACATTTAATTCTTTTACTAATTCAATGATATCCGTTCGAAATCCAAATTCATTGGCACTTTCATGCTCTGGACAATAAATCCCATCATAAACTGCGCGCCCCAAATGCTCGATAAAAGAACCATAGATTCTCTTATCAATCGAAGCAATCGAAAAGTCTTTATCAATTATCATTTTTGCCTTTTTTTCTGCCATTTTTCTTCTCCTTTGCTGTACTTCCTTATCTGTTTTAGTTTATTCTAAAATACTTTACTTATTTATAGCATGTTTTTTACTTTATGTAAAGTTATAATAATAAGTTTGCTTTACATTATTATACTTTAACCTTTTACTGCTCCTGCTGTCATTCCTTCAATAAAATATTTTTGGAAACAAACAAAAAGTATAAAGATTGGTATGATAGAGAAGAAGGAACCAACAATCAATAAGCTATAGTTATCTCCATAAGGATTAATAAGTGTATTCAACCCCAGCGTTAGAGTATATTTGCTTGAAGAGCGAATTACCAAAAGTGGCCATAGATAATTATTCCAAGCACTCATTCCATTTAAAATAGCCATAGCAGCAAACGCTGGTTTCATAATCGGCACAACCAAACGAAAAAAGATTCCATACTCCGTTGCACCATCAATTCTTCCAGCCTCCAAAAGAGACTTTGGAATTCCAAGTAAGTATTGACGAAAGAAAAAAATAGTACTCGCATTTGCCATAAATGGAAGAATAACAGATAGATAGTTATCCATTAGTCCCCAGGTAGACATTTGTTTATACAATGGAAGCATGACTACTTCAAGCGGAATGGATAAAATAATTAACACAATGACAAACATTACGTTTTGGCCTTTAAATGAATACGCCGCGAAGCCGTATCCAACAAACGCACTAACCGCTAAAGTAGAAAGTACTGATATTACAGTAAGAATAATGCTATTTAAAAACCATAACCAATATTCGTGCTTTCCAGCAAACAGCAATATGTAATTATCAAGACTCCATCTTTCTAAATTCAAATTCAAATTTAGTCCATATTGCAACAAATCTCCCCCAGGCTTAAAACTAGCTATAAAAAGTGCATAGATTGGCAAGATAATCATAATAGCAAGTATTATAAATAGTATTGTCATGGCGATTGTGGCATATCTATCATGAATTTTTTTTGATTTCATTTACTTTTCCTCCTTATCGAAG
Source organism: Candidatus Galacturonatibacter soehngenii (assembly GCF_008830185.1). Lineage (GTDB taxonomy): Bacteria > Bacillota > Clostridia > Lachnospirales > Lachnospiraceae > Lachnotalea > Lachnotalea soehngenii. Next base: position 502,957 of record NZ_WAGX01000007.1, on the reverse strand, counting down.
GTTCCTGTAATCTTTAATTGGACTAAATTAATTAACATTACAACAACTAAAAGTATTAATCCAACTGCACAGGCATAGCCCATTGCTCTCTTTTCTATTCCTTGTCGATATAAATAACCCACAATTGTCAATCCAATATTGTTTGGTGAGTTATTTCCTTTAAATACCATATAGCTTTCCAAAAACATGGAAAGTCCCGCATAAATACTAATGGTTAGCACATAAACCGTAGTTGGTTTTATTAAAGGTACGGATATTTTTTTGAATTGTTGCCATTTACTTGCTCCGTCAATCGAAGCCGCTTCATACAAATCCGTAGGGATACTTTGAAGTCCAGCCAGAAAATAAAGTATATTAACTCCAGTCCATCTCCAGCAGGCAATTAATAGCAATGCAAAGTAACTTGTATTAACTCCTTTTAGCCATTTAATTGGTGAGGCACCAAATAACCCAATCACTTGGTTAGCCAATGAACTCGATGCTTCCCCAAACATCAATCGAAAGATAGTACCAGCTACTACGACAGATGTAAGCGCTGGAAGAAAATAAATTGATTTGAATAATCCCGAACGCTTCATCAATTTACTATTGAGAAGACTTGCAAATAACATAGGAAAAGGTATTAAAAGTACTAATGTACCAATCATATATTTCACACTGTTAAAAATTGCTTTAAAAAAATTTTTATCGCTTAAAAGTCTACTATAATTTTTAGTTCCAACCCATTCATCCTTTAATACATCCTGAAAACTTAATAAAACGCCATTACTAATTGGTGCAACCCAAAATAATAATACCGTGATAACAAATGGTAATATAAATACATAAGGAGCAATCTTTTGTGAGTAAAAAAACTTTTTTAACATGCTCTTAGACTCCTTTCATGGCTTTCATAAAAAGCTTGTTACAGTTTGGTCATACCAAACTGTAACAAGTGGTAACGATTGTTTACATTACTTCTGACTTGATTACTTTTATTGAAATTCATTTTCCAAGGTAGCTTGTGATTCATCAAGTGCTTCTTTTACATCCATTCCATTTTCAAAAATATTGTTAAGTGTAACGGTACAAAACTCATTGTTAATCGATGGCCATTTTTCATTCGACATATCACCAATGGTTCCAATGTTATCTTTGATTGCATTCAAAGAATCAAAAGGATAATTTTTAAAATATTTTACGAATTGGTTTTCAGGATTTTGAGTCAATTGTGTATTCGCCCAAACTTCAGTATTTACTGGATCAAAGCCAAGTACATTCCAAACTTCTTCATTTGCTTCTGCAGATAATTTAATATAGGCCATTACCTGCGCCGCAAGATCTGCATTTTCACCAGATGCTATAATAGCTGTACCGGTTCCACCACCACCAATTGATTTAAACTCGTTATCAGAAGTATTCCATACAGGTGTTGGTGCAATTGCTACTTTGCCTGATAAATCAGTCATATAATTTAGAAAACGTGAAGTCTGCCAAAATGGCATAATCTGTACCGCATATTCTCCAGTGTTATAGGATGGATAAGCTTCTTCGTTATCTGGCTGACCGCCTGGAACCACACTAAACGCACCTGTATCTTGCATTCCTTTTATGTAAGTTAATACTTCTACCATTTTATCATTGTTGATATCTAAATTACCGCTTGCATCCAGATATCCCCCGCCCTTTTGAGCTAACATCAAATTAATCATCCACTGTGCAGTAGTTTCTATGGTTGCAAAGTACTTTCCTGTTGCTTCAAAGTATTTCACACCAGCATTCTTAAAATCATCCCAAGTCTTAATCTCTTCATAATTGATTCCTGCTGCTTCTAATAATTCGGTATTATAAAAAGCAACCGTTGCTCCAACGTGAGTTGGTAGTCCATAGTACTTACCATCTTTAGAGTAAATATCAAGTCTTGCCTGAACCACCTTATCCTTATAAGGAGCCATCACATCTGTCAAATCTCTAAGTCCAATATCTCCTTGTAAAAAAGAAGGGAATTTACCAAGTTCAATATCAACGATATCTGGTGCTCCCTCACCAGATTCTAATGCGAGTGATAGCTTGTTATGCATATCATCATATGCCATGTTGCTAAGTACTAATTTTACCTTTTGATCTGGGTGTTCCTCGTTCCATTTTTCTGCCATATCAGTATAAAACTTTTGGTGTAGTTCTATAAACGTCCAAACATTAAGGGTGGTAACATCCTCCCCTTCCACCTCCATTTCGGTGGTGCCAGCTGCTCCTGGTCCTTTTGTGGACGTATTCGTACTGGAATTACCGCATCCAAAAAGCGTCGCCGTCATTGCCAAACTAAGAACCACTGATAATACCTTCTTTTTCATTTTACCTTCCTCCATTTTTTTCATTTTACTTAACTCCTTATATCAAGCAGAGATTTCTTTCTGCCTTAATACCTCATATTATTATCTTGTATTAGTAGCCAAACTAACATTTACTGAAATATTACTTTTTAATATATACTTCTCCCTCTCCATTATGTTAAACGTTTAATATAAACTTATTGGTTTCTATTGCAAAAAATTTATCTCCTATCATTTTATAATAATTTTTCTTAATTTAGTTTAGTATTATGGCAAATATTTTATTTATTAATACTTTTATAACATAATTTCCATATGTTGTAAAGTATTTTTTACTATATAATATATTTTTTAAAACGTTTAACAAGTGCACATTGTACAATATAAGTAAAAAAATAAAACAAACTATTTTTCCTCTGAATAGCTTGTTTCATTTTTTTGTATTTATCTCTAAAAAAATAAATCAATACGAATTAAGTCTTCTAACCGATTTTCGAATTTGTCTTTGGCATTCTACTAAAAAAATACTCTCTCTTTCACTTAGGAATTCTTTCCCTTCTAACATTTGTATCATCAACTCACTTGCTCGATATCCTATATCATGAAGGGGTAGGTTAATCGTAGTCAAAGGTGGCTGATAATAGCTTGAAACCTCTCTATTATCATATCCCACAATCGAAACATCCTTGCCTACCTCCAAACCAAGTTCACCGAGTCGATCATAGACCCCTCCAGCCATGATATCATTCATACAAAAAATAGCTGTCACCTTTTTTTGCAACAATTCGTCTGTTTTTTGATAGCCTGATTTTCTTGTCCAATCTCCTTCGTAAACTAGTTCTGGATCAAATAATATCTGATAATCAAACAATGCTTTTTGATAGCCCTTTAAGCGCTCTTGTGCGTGAATACTATCTGGCTTGCCAGTAATAAGACCAATTTTTTTATGCCCATTTTCAATCAAATATTGAATCATTTGATAAGATCCGTGTATTTCATCTACTACAATCGATGGCACTTTTGCACTTTTCGTATATCCATAAGCCATCACAGCCGGAATGGTAAGATTATCTGGAATGCATTGTATGACACGTTCATGCGCAGATACATATATAATACCCTCTACTTGCTTTGCCATTAACTTTCGAATTTCTTTTTGTACCAGCTCAAAATAATCATCTCGATTATAATACCGATCCTCGTACTTTTTATATAAACGCAGATTTGTCAATAATATCTGATAATCCTCTTCTTCGCAATGCTTTGTAATTCCATCAATAATATCTGGAATACTAAAAATCGTCATATCTTCTGCAATGACTCCAATACTTCTTGTGTTCTTCATTTTTAAATGCTTCGCCACATAATTAGGCGTGTAATCCAAGTCCTTAATCGCCTTCTCCACTAATTCCTTAGTTTTTTCACTGGCTCCTGGTTTACCATTTAAGATGTTTGAAACCGTTGCAACCGATACATTGCAGGCTTTTGCAATCTCTTTGATAGTTGCCATTTTCTCCTCCCTTTCTTTTTATCCCTCTATTCCCCTTTACATTCATCTATGGCTATTACTTCTTTATACTACTTTTTTCTTTTTAAATATGAGATATCTCATATTATTATAATCCAAACTATTGCATTTTACTAGTGAGGCTTATAAGTTCAGAATCAAATCATGTCCATGTAGTTTTCACCATTCTTGTGCGAGAAAATCGGTATTTTAAAGGCTGTCGACATTGCCGACAGCCTTTAAAATGCACCAAGCTCCGTTTAAATTTTATTATTAACTTATTAATCATTTGAAAATTTAGACAAGGATAATATTGCGATGTAACCAAGCACCAATGCAGCCACCGCCATCAAAAGTGATGGTATCCACCAAGTTAATGTTGCATAATCTGGTATCGCTGGTATTATCTTTTCACTAAATATTTCTGATGTAGAACCAATGACAAACCCAATTATCATGCAATAGGTTTGATGAGGAAAATGATTCATCAGATACTCTAGTGGTTTCGTAATTAAAAAAACTCCAATTAACGTTGAAACACCTAATATTCCAACATATACAAGATCAAAGTTCGTAATAGCAGCCAACATGGAATCATACATTCCCAATACTAATAGCATATGCGAAGTACTAATACCAGGCAAAACCAATGCAAGAGCTATGATAATACCTGTTACTAACATCATTAGGTAATACAAAGTACCAGAACCACTTGCTATATCTAAGTTTCCTATCGGAATAAATCCAATCGAAATAACAATACCAAGTCCTAGTGCAAAATAAATAAAAGAAGAGATACCAAACTTTTTCTCTTTTGTTTTCACATAAAGTGCAGGAATTCCACCAATAACAGCTCCAAGAAAGAAAAAAGAAACCATAAAAGGAAATTTCTCCAATAACCACTGGATAACAAACGCCAAGGATCCGATTCCAACCCCTGCACCCAAACAAAATTTAACAAGAAAAATTGTATTTCCTTTTATATCTTTTAAAAAGTTACTAATGGAGCTTATCAATTTATCATAAATTCCTAATAATATAGCCATTGTTCCACCACTCACTCCTGGAACACTCATTGAGGAACCTATAATAAACCCTTTTAACATAATAATTAAACTACTTCTCATTTTCGTATGATACACTTATGCCTAAAGTAATATCTTCTCCTTTCAAATATTGCCTATTCTATCATATGATAAGTCCGTTCGCAACAATACTAAGAATAAGAAAGAAAGTTGTAAGTTTTTTGTACTTCGAATAATATTGCTAGTATCTTATATACTAAGAATAAAGTAATAAGAAAAGGTTGGCGTTCTAATAACAAGAGCAGTAAGGAGAACTTATGTTTACAGATAAAAGGTTATCAAAGGCATATCAAAATGCAAAAATTGAATATTTCGATAAACACTCCAAATATATCTTTTTTAGTGATTGTCATCGTGGTGATGACAGTGTTTCAGATGAATTTGCAAGAAATCAAATTTTACTTTTACATGCACTCAATTATTATTATAATCATGGCTATACCTATGTTGAGGTAGGTGACGGAGATGAAATGTGGGAGTATCCAGATTTTAAATTAATACGACTCGCACACAGCGATATCTTTTTGGAAATCAAAAAGTTTTATGACGATAATCGATTCATTCTTTTATATGGAAATCATAATATTTTTTTAAGAAACAAAAAGTTTGTAGAGAAAACATATTATTACTATCACGATGAATACAATCGCAACACAAAAGAGCTTCTAACTGGAATCAAGCCTTGTGAGGCATTGATTTTGAAACACAAAAAAACAAAACAAGAAATATTTGTAGTACACGGGCATCAAGGTGATTTAATGAACGATCAACTATGGATGATATCTATGTTTACCTTACGTTATTTCTGGCGCTATCTACATGTTGTAGGCTTTCACAACCCAGCTAGTCCTGCAAGGAATCAATTTACGAGACATAAGGTAGAAAGAACCTATAAAGAATGGATTCGCAATCACAAAATAATGCTGATTTGCGGACATACTCACCGACCAAGATTTCCTAAAAAAAATACGCTGCCTTATTTTAACTCAGGTTGCTGCATTCACTCAAAAGGCATTACGGGAATCGAAATCAAAGATAATCAAATCATGATGGTTGACTGGAGAGTACGCTGTGATCCAAAAGGAGTATTACACATTGAACGTTACGTTATCCGCGGTCCAGAACCAATTGAAACCTACGATTTGCGATAAACATGTTATAATCATGTCTCCTCCTTCATATACCTTTTAAAAGGGGTGATAAACTATGACATGTTTATATTATAATTCAAATTTAAATGAATACTCTACAAAACGATTTCGAAGGCCTTCCAAATGCCCGCCAGTTGATAATCCTTATGTGTTTGCTGATTTTGTAAAAGACTATGATGCTCCTCCTTTTATTAACAAAATTTTTAAAAATGGTAAGGATGTAATCTTAGCTTACTTTGGGATTTTAGCAAATGCTTCAAACATGCCTGGTTATCTTGGTGGGTGCGGGTCAATTGGTGATTCTCTTTTGCCTTATCCCTACGCCTATGAATTGCTTACGCCTAGTCTGCAAGCACAAATGCCCTTGGAAGAATTTATACATTCTTTTCAGGGCATTGGGCATATTACACTATTAAATTTACATAAAGCATTTCATCCTGGAACAACAAATTTTAACACCTGTTATTATATGTTTGAAATAGAATCAATTACAGGTCCCTCTGCTTTAGAACAGCTTACTACATTAAGAATAGGCAGTTACTTTGTATACCATTATGGTATTATTTCAACTACGTTTAACGCTGTATCAGGCTGGAAGATTAGTAAAATTAGCAGTCTTCCAGAGGATTTTCTTTGCGCGCCTGATCATGGATGGATTTATTCTGCGACTAGTTTAGTAACTTTTGTCTACAAAGATTGGTATGAGTTAATAACACAAATCGACCAAGTAAAGCATGAGGGTAATATAGTATATGTTTATGCTTCTAATCCCAAAGCAAGCTATCGCTTTGATTTTATACGTATCACCAATGGTTATGATATTCTACTTCATGAAAATGTTTGTATTAAGGGTACTTTTCAAAAAATGAATCTCCTTAAACCACAAGATCAACAGCTTAAATTATCCATTTTAAATCCTGATTTGAATTTAAATTTTAGTAATTTCGGTCTGCAAAAATAGGTGTCTCAATAAATTGTTTGACGTCTTTTAGATTTTGATAATTTCCAAGAGCCCACATCAGTTTCATGGAAAGGGCTTCGGTAGTCATATCTGCTGCATAGATTACCTCTTGTTTTGCAAGTCTTTTACCAACCGCATAAATATTTAAATCAATTCCTTCATAAAGGCATTGTGTTGTGATTACCACTGCAATTCCTGCTTCAATTAACTTTGACACTTCCAAAACTATGTCATATTCCTCACTTGGAATACCGCCGATACCAAAACTTTCAATGATGACTCCTTTATAATTTTCTTTAATAAAAGAAAATATGGAAGGCTTCATACCAGGAAATAGCTTTAATATAAAGATGTTTTCACATAAATTTGTTTTTATTTGAAACGTATTTGTGTTACTATCCTCAAGCTTTTCCCAATGGTTTCCATAGTTTAAAGCACTGTTAACGGTTATTTTTCCAAGCATAATGTCTGCAACGGCTGGAAAATTAATACTTTTAAAAGAGTCCATACTCCTTGTTTTCATCTTGACAGCATGTGTACCACTTATCATTTTTCCATCAAAGGCAACAAAAACACCTCTAAGTTCCTCGCAGGAAAAGCGAATGGCATCTGATAAATTTTTCTTTGCATCTGTATTCATTGCTTCAATAGCAATTTGAGAGCCAGTTAAAACAACTGGCTTATTGACATTCTCAAGCATATACGTCAATGCCGCCGCCGTATATCCCATCGTATCCGTTCCATGAGTAACTACGAACCCATCATAATCCTTATAGTTATCATTGATTGCTTCTGCAATTCGAACCATTCGTTTTGGATTCATATTGGTACTGTCTATACTCATAATAGATATACCTGTCAAATGACAAATCGATTCAATATCTGGTATATATTCTAGAATTTGTTTTGCATCAATTGTTGGTAGCAACCCCGCTTCACTTTCAGAAGAAGCAATGGTACCACCCGTTGCGATTAATAATATTTTTTTCATAATTTCATCCTTTAAGCTATTCTAGATATGAAACTGTTGAATGACGTCTAGTAGTTCATTTGCTTTTTTTACAAGCACTTCAACTTCATCATTTATTTTCATAACCGCATCATTTTGTTCTTGTGTAGAACTTGCAACTTCTTGGGTTGCTGCGGCACTTTGCTGTGTTACGGCTGCTACTTCTTCAATTGAATTTGAAGCTTGCTCTGACTGCTCTTGTATTTGCTTTGTCTCTTCCGTAATACGAACCGTTCTTTCTACTACATCATGCATTTTATTTTCGATATCGATATAAAGTTTTCTGGTTTCTTCTAATGATATCTCCTGCTCATCCACTATTTTTTGCACCTGTGCTACTTCATCAACACTTTGCAAGGTCTTTTCCTGAATATCTTTTAATAACGCTCCTATTTCACCACTGAATTTAGCTGATTGTTCTGCAAGCTTTCTCACTTCATCTGCTACAACTGCAAAGCCTTTACCATTTTCTCCTGCTCTAGCAGCTTCAATTGCAGCATTTAAGGATAGCAAATTCGTCTGATTCGCAATTTCTCCTATTACTTCGGCAATTTCTTTAATGACATGTGATTTTTCTTCTAATTGATTAATTGCATCTTTCATCTTATAGGTTGACTTTTTATTATTTTTCATTAAGTCAGCTTGGTTATCTATTACCCTTAAACCATTCATAACAGAATTATTTACATCATTAATCTTTTCATAGGATTCTTCACTATCCTTTGTAATTCGATTAATTGACTCCGTAATCTGATTCACCATCTCTGCTCCAATTGTTACGGATTGAGATTGTTCTTGCGCGCCTTTTGCTAACTCATTTGTAGTATTTGATATATCATCAGATATATTCTTTGTGCTTGCAATCAATTCATTCACTTCATTGGAGGAAGAATCTACCATAGTTGCTACTTCAGAAATTTCTAATACCAGATTTCTGATATTATGAGACATACGGTTAAAGGCATTGGCTAATTCACGAATTTCCTTTGCACCATCTTCCTTTATCTGTATGTTAAGTTGTCCATTTGCAACCTGTATCGCTGCATTTGTCATATTCTTAATAGGTCTCGTTAAAATATTAGAAGTAACAATTGCAACAACTAGAATGATTGCTAATAGTATAATTGAAATACCAACAAAGGAGACACGAACGGTTGTAAGTTCTTGATAAACTTCCTTCTCCGGTATGGTAGCACCAATTATCCAAGAAGTTCCTTCTAGTTTTTTAAATGTAACTACTTTGTTCTCATTATTTAATGTATATTTTTCATTACCTGAATCCTTAGAAAGAAGTTTTTGTCCTAGTTTCTCTAATCCTGGTACCTCCAAAATATTTGTGTTTAAAAGAGTTTTGTCAGGATGTGCCAAAAACACACCGTTTTCATCTATTAAAAACGCATACCCTGATTCACCAATCTTTTGGGCATTTACCTGATTCGTTATTGCATCAAGTCGTAAGTCGATAGAAATAACGCCAAGCATATCTCCTGTTTTAGAACGAATTGCGGATGCAATTGAAATGGTAATTTGCTGTGTTTGAGCATCTACATAAGTATCCGTAAAGATAATGCCATCACTGTTTTGCGCTTCCTGATACCAAGGTCTTTGCTTGGGATCAAAATCAGGTGGCACCTCCCATAACGAGCCAACAATCATTCTTCCTTCTTCTGTCCCAATGTATATATCTGAAACAATTCCTTTGTTACTAGCTGTTTGAAGAATTTGGTTTAAATAATTTGGAGTAACTTCACTTCCGATTTCCTCACTTTGTAATGCTGCGAGAGCTTCTACAATCTGCACCTTGCTCATAAGCCAGCCTTCAATACTATCTTCCAAATGTGTTACTGTTGAAGACAATTTCTCTTCAATTTTAGCTTCTGTTTGATTTTGAACTACATAATCTGCGTAAATAGCCAAAACCGAGATTGCACTAATAATGATGCAGGTAAATGCAAGAGTAAGTAATGTTCGTAATTTCATAAAAATTCCTCCAATATGCTAATTCGTAAATACTATACTATCATAACATATCAAAGGAAAAGAAAAAAATACAAAAATTCGCAAAATATCTTTTATTTTACTGTCTATTATTGGTCAAATTTGTCAATACTTTGGTTATTTCATCATCGGATAATGGTTTGTAAAAATAATACCCTTGTACTTCATCACACTTTTTCTCAATTAGGTAGTCTAGTTGTTCAATGGTTTCAACGCCTTCTGCAATGACTTTTAGTTTTAAGTCCTTGGCAAGCTTTATAATTACATCAACGATTACTTTATCCTTGTCACAAGTTAAGATACCTTTTATGAAATGCATATCAATCTTTAAACGATCGATTGGTAACATCTTAATACGGTTTAAGGAAGAATATTCAATACCAAAATCGTCAATAGCTAAAGAAACCCCTAAAGTCTTTAGTTTTGTTAGTACTTCAATGATATATTCCGACTCTTGCATTGCAACATTTTCAGTAATTTCTAGCTCTAAGTACCTTGCTTCCAGACCTGTCTCTTCCAAAACCTTCATAACAATATTTGTAAAATTAGAATTAAGAAGTTGGTTTACAGAAACATTAACTGCCATCCTCACTGGCTTTAGGCCTTGTTCTTGCCATTTCTTATTCTGCGCACAAGCCGTTTTAAGAACCCATTCTCCAATAGAATTAATCAAGCTCGTATGTTCCGCAATCGGAATGAAGATTCCTGGTGATATCATTCCAAGTTCTGGATGATACCATCTAGCTAGTGCTTCCACTGCAATAATTTCTCCTGTTTCGATTGCAACCTGCGGTTGATACACAATTGAAAACTCACTTCTTTCTTGCGCATGATATAAATTGTTCGTAAGAATAAGTGACTGCTCAATCTCTTCTTTCATCTCTGGTGAGCAAAAAACAAATTGATTTCTTCCACTCGTTTTTGCTTTATACATAGCAATATCTGCATTCTTAATTAGGGTATCATTATCCATACCATCTACTGGGAAAATTGAAATACCAACACTTGCAGTAATATTAAATTCTTGTTCTTCAATATATAAAGGTTGTTCTAGTTGTTTGATGATTTTGGCTGCAACGGTTTCGATATCCGCTTTGCAGGTAACATCATTTAGCATAATTAAAAATTCATCTCCACCAAAACGACAAACTGTATCGGTCTTACGAATACATTTAGCAAGCCTGTCCGCAATCATAATCAGTATTTTATCTCCGTAATGGTGACCGAGTGTGTCATTTACAATTTTAAATGAATCAAGATCAAGAAAAATAATGCCAAACAAACCTCCGTTTTGATGAGACTTTTCAATTACTTGATTGATGCATTTCGAAAACATCTGTCTATTTGGAATATTGGTTAGCTGATCATAATATGCCATTTTTTCCATTTTTTTCTCAGAGCAGATTTTTATATGAGCTTCTCCCAAAATATTTCCAATCGTCATTAATATCTTTGTAAAGGATTCGTCGAACTTCTTTTTATTTGATACGTAATCGATTCTTAAAAAACCAATGTTATGCTCTTGCCTTTTCAGGGGTATTATCAATACAGATTTTACCTGCTGATTCAGCAAGAATATTTTTTCTGCTTCTGCTTCTTTGGCTAATTCGTCTACATTTGATACTAAAACCACTCCATTGTCTTTTAGTTGTTGTTTAATCCATGGAAATCTAACTATATTAATATCTTGCAATGAGTATCTATCTACATTATTGTTTCCTTCGTTGCACCAGAAGTAATAAGCTTCATCCTCTGCTAATTCTTGTGTTTCTCTAAAATAGATGTGGGCTCTATCTGCCTGAACATAATCACAGATTAAATTCAATACCTCTTTCATCTTTTCCTTTGTATTTTCATTGTTGACTTGAATCACATGAGAGGATACCAAAAACAAGAGATCATGGGCCTGTACTTTTTCTGACAGCTGATTAAGCCTTAGCAAGTAAATCCTATTTATGTGTTGAATTAACATAATTGTAATTCCGATTAAACCAACTCGTGCAAAAAAATCGGAGTTATCCAAAGCAACCTCTTTGTAAGGAGCAAATATCCACAGATAAAACTGCGTAAACATGATCGATGTAGATACCATGGTAAGTATTGTTGCATTGTTAAAAAGAAGTGTTGCTATTATAATTATAAACGAAAACGCCCATACTGTAATAGCTCCATCATCAGCAAATCTTAAGGTGATAACTGGTATTGCAAAAGAAAGTATTACCGAATACAATATTATCTTCAACTCTTTTTTTGGTATGTATCGATGTACCAAATATATGCCAGCACCAAATAAAACTAAAATAAATGTAAATCCAATGACTTGAAACAAATTAGCTTGTTTATGATATATAAATTGTGTTAACAGATATAGCATTCCTCCAAAAACAAATGCTTGTGCCAAGTATCTGATAATCTTTGTTCGAAACTGTTCAACAAATACATTGTCCTCAATCCAAGAATCTGCTTTCATCAAGTTATAATTTCGTATGGAATAAAAAATACCAAAAATAGGGAAGATAAAAATCAACGGTGTAATAATATAAAAATAATGATGCTCTAAAAATATATCCAACAATTTCGTTACTGCAATCGAACAAAAAGCGATATAATAGGTTAATAAAAGTAAATATGCTTGTTTTCTCTGATTCATATCATTACATTGTTTTTTCCAGAAATAAACCAGTAGTATTCCAAGTACCATTGAGCTAAGTGAATATAAATCAAAAAGGTAATTCCACATTCCATTTTCGATAACAAATACATAGCCAATCGGAGTCTTAATCAAGGTATAGAGTTGTTTTGTAATAGGTTCTGAAATGGCTACTATATAAACAGCAATTGCACATGGTAAATAAAGAAGGAACTTTGATCCTTTCTTTTTTAAAAATTTTTCTTGATTGGTTAAAATCAAAATATAATGGATTAAAAACGCATAAAATGTTGCCATTCCAATTGCAGAGAATCTAACCCATAGAAAACTTATCTCATCACTTTTAGCTACCAAAGAAAGTGCTGCTCCAAAACACCAACAGCTTAAGGACGTACAAAACAAAAAAGCTAGTTTATTTAAACTTGTATTAATATTCTTGTACAGAAAATAGACTCCCATTCCAATACTAAACGATGCCGCTACAAAATATATCCCATAGATTAAAACAGATAAATTATTCATATACTTCCTCATCCTAACTATAATTTCAACATAATATGTTGAATTTTATCGAATCTGATATTAACAATTTAACTTATTCCATATAACAAGTCAATCATTTTTCCAGAATATAGTGCTATTATTGCACAATAACAAATAGCAATCCCAGTAAACATAGTACTTTAGATGGATTTATATTTCAACATTTTTTTCACAGAAAGAAGCACTATGTAAATCAGTGCTTCTTTTCATCTATATCAATATTCACTTTTAAGGTTAATCTGAACTTTGATATGTTTTTTTCCACTGATCATAATTCCATACATCCAAGAAATGCCTTGCTGCCTTACTCCCATTATAAAACAAAGCATCACTTTCCTTATCCGATATTCCAAAATCAGTTGCACCAATATTTTTCTCTTTTCCGTCTAATTGTATGATAGTTGGAATCGTAACTGTTCTTTGATAATCACCTTTTGACGCAGAAATGTATTGCTTATCTTTTGCATTTAAACCTGTCGAGGCCAAAGACCAAATATATTCTATAATATTCATTTTCATATCTTTAACTTCTCGTTTTGTCTCTTGTGCTTCATCAATAAATTTAAATCCTATTGTGTGGCAAGGTGGATAAGCTTTTACCTTATCAAAGATCCATATCGGATAGTTGCTAAGTAGTCCACCATCTACTATGTAATGTTCTTTACCGTTACAATCCATTAATCGATACGGCTCATAAAAAATGGGTATACTCATACTCATACGTACTGCCTTTGCAATCGGGAAAGTATCAGGATCAATGCAAAAATCCTTCAAATCATTTGGCAAAATCAAAAGCTTTTGTTCAGTAAGATCAGAAGCTGTAATCTGCAGGCGATAAGGCACATCACCGCAAGGATTTATTTCTGTCTTTATATCTTTAAATGTAACTTTTCCTTTCTTTTTTAGTAAGTCATTTAACCACTCTTCAAAATAATCTGCACTATAAATCCCATAATGATAAAGAATGCTGATTACTTTTCCTATGGTTCCGATCCGATCTAATAAGGATTCTTGCTTAAACTTCATGTAATTAACATGATCCATCTCTTTTCTTATTTCTTCACAAGTATAACCTGCAGCTAAAAGTGACGCAACAATTGCTCCCGCAGAAGACCCTGCTAAATTAACGAATTCATATCCCTTTTTTTCAAAAATGCAGGCTGCACCTACGTGACCAATTCCTCGCATACCTCCGCCTTCAAATACAGCATTGATTCGCTTATTCAGAATAATCACCCCCATTGTAGTATACGCACCTGTCGTTAAAATGGTGAAAGATGTCTTTTAAATAAAGAGTAATTATCTTTTTATATAATAAAACTGCCTTATAATAGGCAGTTTATTGATTCATATATAATGTTGAATATAGCTTATTATTTAATTTGGTTTTCCAAGAAATATTCAGGATAGGCCTTTCGTATAGTATCTTGCTCCTCTTTTGAATATCCACTTAAATGACTATCAATTGCATGTCTTAGTTCTTCTTTGTTTTTATCTTTTAGAGCCTTAATTATTTTTTTATGTTCACATACAATTCTATCATCATTTATCGCAGCAAGTCTTATACTTCTTATTCGGTCAAAATGAATATATAAAGAATCTTTGATATAAAACAAACGTTCCTTATTTGCAATCTGGAATAGTTTCAAATGAAATTCATTATCTAATTCTAATAATTTATCCGTATGATGATTTTGTAATGCTACTTTTTGCAGTTGAATATTAAATTCTAACTCTTCAAAATCCTTTTCTGTAACCAAATCACATACCTCTTCTAATATAGCTCGCTCAATTGCCAAACGAAGAAATCTTGCTTCGTTTGCAGCTTCAAAGTCAATATATGATATTACATTGCCTTTTTGGGGGTAAACCTCAATAATTCCAGTCCTATTTAGTTCCAATAAGGCTTCTCTAACTGGCGTTCTGCTAATTCCTAACTTTTCAGATAACTCATATACGCTTGCAGTACTCCCTGGGACTAATTCAAGAGATATGATATTGTCTCTTAACATCCTATATGCATACTCACGAGCTGTTTCATTTGAAAACCTTTTTAATAGATGCATTCTTAAACCCCTATATTCAAATTTTTATGTTTATGTTTTTTATATCAAAGTTTTTTATGTTTGTCAAATCCATTAGAAAAGTAATTTCTGTTTTATATTATTTTTCAAAATAAAGAATAACTTTTCTAATGGAAGAGTCTTTCGTATCAATAAAGTCAAATGCTTTTTGTGCATCTTCAAAATAAAACCTATGTGATATACTTCCGGTTATATCCAATTGATTTTCATTTATATAATCAATTGCTTTTTGAAACTTCTTGTTTTGAAGCCTTGATCCACGTACATCAATTTCTTTCGAAGTGATCTTATATTGAGTAATTGAAGTTGGCTGCTCAGAAAAGCCCATTGTTATTACCCTTCCTGCATTTCCAACCACATCTAGTAATGTTGCCAAAGAATCTTTTGTGCATGCAGCGTCTATGCAAACCGTAGCACCATATCCGTCGCTGTATTCCTTTGTTTTACTTACGATATCTTCTTTTGAAAGGTTAATGATATAATCCGCTCCATTGTCTAACGCTTCTTTTAATTTTGAACCGACTACATCAGCTACAATAATCTTTGCTCCTGATATTTTTGCAATTCTTAATATGCTACTTCCAAGGGCTCCATATCCTAAAATTAACAAGGTATCATCTGCAGTAAGCTCTGCTCTTGAGCAACTTTGAATTGCTATTGTAGTTGGTTCAATTAAGACAGCATCTTCATATGACAATTTATCTGGGATAATATAGCAATCACTCTCCGCAACAGACATATACTCTCTATATCCTCCATCAATATGAACACCTCTAACTTGTAAGTCTGCACACACATTTCCTCTTCCTGCCTTGCAAGCATAACATTTGCCGCAGTTTGTAACTTGGTCAATAATTACCCTATCCCCAACGTGTAGCTTTTTTACATTTTCTCCAATCTCAACGACTTCTCCTACCATTTCATGACCAATCACTCTTGGATAGGTGGCAGCTGCATTGGTTCCATGATAAATGGAAATATCTGATCCACAGATTCCAGCTGCCTTTATTTTTATCAACACATTGTTCTTTTTAGTTAGAACAGGCATATTCATATCAATTATTTTTAATTTATTTGGATGCTCGATTTGAATCCCTTTCATCGTTAACCACTTCTTTCTAATCTACTTTAACTTTACATATGATTTTTCGTACAACTATGCTTTCTTCAAATACATTGCATAGTGGTCTGTGGGGTTCCATTGGCCATACAGCATAGAATTCTCCCTCACCTACCTTTACCTGAAATGAATTCTCACATTCAAAAAAACCATTATCACTTTGCTCGTCATATGGAATTACACCTTCAGGATTATCCATAATCGGTGCAATTCCACATACTTCACAACCATTGATGACATAATGAATATCCATATATTTTTTATGAATCTCCATCTTTGCTTGGCTTTGTTTAACTGTTTCCTTTGTTATGACGAAGGCAGTTACTTCTCCAGGCACCAATTCATATTTTCCATCTGCTAACGTATCACCTTTTGCATTCTTTTCTATAAATTCCAATGCAGTCTTAATATTATGATTGGTTTGATAATATCGAGGTGCATGTTTTATTTGATCAAATATCATAGGCGCTCCTCTCCTTTTATATCTGTTAACTATAGCGATTTGATTTCTTCCCAAACACCATCGTCTACAAATATTCCATTTTCATCGTGATCTTTGTTAAACTGAATATAATCTTCTCCAGGAGCCATAATTCCTTTTGAATTTTCTGCAAGCTCTGCACTTTTTAAATATTCAATTGCACGGGTAATGGTATTTGTCATACTATCACCGTCCGTAATTTTTTTAGGATCAATCAGAATCATAACCTGTGAACATCCGCCACAGCTTCCTTTTGTAGCTGCATCCAAATCAGCCGCACCAACTCCATCTGTTAACACAGCACCTAATACATCTAACATAAAGGAAAAGCTTGAACCCTTCCAATAGCCTATTGGTAAAATTCTCATGGACTCTTCAATTGCTCCTGGATCATCTGTTAAATTGCCATCATTATCGAATCCACCCGGGAAAGGAAGCTTTTTGCCCGCTAATCTTGTTACCTGAAGTTTTCCATAGGCGTATTGTGATATTGCCATGTCAAGTTGAAGTACAGGTTGATTGTCATTTCCAGGAAGAGCCATAACAAAAGGGTTGTTTCCTAAACGGCATTCTTTTGCTCCCCATGGTGGCATACAAGCTTCAGTATTTGTCCACATAATGGCAACATACCCCTTCCTTGCTGCATATAAACCATAAGTGCCACCTCTCATCCAATGAGTGGTATTTTTAAGTCCAATCATACCAATTCCATACTGGTCTGCCATTTCCATAGCACGGTCGCATGCAAACAATGCATTTAGTATTCCCGGCCCCATATTTCCATTATATACTTTAATGGCACCACAATCTTTTTCAAGTGTCGGGTCTGCATTTACATCTACCCAACCCTTTTTTATATAATCTACAAACCTTGCTACTCGATTCGTTCCATGGGAATAAATCCCATCATAGGTTGATTCTGTGTGGATTCTCGCACAGATATCTGCTTTTTCCTCTGAAAGCCCGTATTTTATAAATACACGTTTAATTTCTGATTGAATTTCTTCGAATGTTAATCTCATAAGTGTTCTCCTTTATACATTAATTTAAGCTCCATAAATTAAATTTGGTAAAAATAATACTAACTGTGGAAATACTGCTAGAATGACAAGTAGTACTACAATCGCTCCTACAAAAGGAATGGATTCTTTTGTATATTTCTCAACAGGGCACTCTAGTATGGAACAAGTGGTATACATCGTAACTCCAATTGGCGGAGTCATACCTCCCATGGTGATTAAGATCATATACATAACTCCAAAATGAACAGGATCAATTCCATATTGCGTTATAATTGGTAAGAATATTGGCGTTAATAACAAAACATTTGCTGTTGCTTCCATAAACATTCCTACTATAAAAACAAAAATCATAATAATTGTTAGTACAATGTATTTATTATTTGATGTTTGTATAATTAAGTTGGCTAATGTTTGAGGTAAACGCCCTGTAACAATTGCATAGCCAAATGCATTGGAACATATGATAATAAACATAATTACTGCCAAATCAACTGCTGTTTGCTTTAAGCATTCTACCATAACTTTAAATGTAAGTTCCTTATATACAAATACTCCTACGAATATTGCATATACTACTGCAAAAGCTCCTGCCTCCGATGGGGTAAATACACCAAATCGTATTCCAACAATTAAAATCACTGGAAATATAAGAGCCCAAATGTTATCTAATAAACCTTTTAATACCTCTTTTATCGTTGGAAAATGCTCGTGTTCCTTCACATAACTTCGCTTTTTAGAAATTTTGGCTACGGCAAACATCAACGCAACTGTCATTAAAAACCCTGGTATTATTCCTCCCATAAACAATCTACCGATTGATACCTCACCAGTTACTCCATATAAAATCAGTCCAAGGCTAGGTGGGATAGTGGAAGTAATTAATCCTCCCATGGCTAGTATCGCCGCAGTAAACCCTTTTGAGTATCCTCTTTTCTCCATATCAGGACCCAAAATTCGACTTTCCATTGCGGCATCTGCTGTGGCAGACCCAGATATTCCACCCATCAAGCAAGATAATACAACTGATACCTGGGCAAGTCCACCACGCATATGTCCTGTTACCAATGTTGCAAACTTAATCAGTCTCGATGTAATACCCGTTTCATTCATAAGATTTCCTGCCAATACAAAGAACGGTACTGCTAATAATGAGAAGGATTGTGTACTACTTACCATTTTTTGAACTACAATTTGCACTGGTACATTCTCAATCACAAAGAAAACAAGTGCTGATATTCCTACTGTTAAAGCAATTGGCATACCGATTGCGAGAAGTATAATAAATGTTAATCCTAACCATATCATGCTATGATTTCTCCCTTCTCAATACTAGAATAATCGTTTTTCACAAAATTTTTCACATATGTGACAATGTTTTTTACAACGGTTAGACACATCAATGCACATCCAACAGGACAGCTAGCAGTCGCAAAGGAATAACTGATATAAAGTGTATTATATTTTCTTGCTGCATTTATAATACATAAATTAACTCCATAATATACTGCAAACAAAAGAAACGCTAACATTAACAAAGAATTAAATAAAAATATGGCATTTCTAAGTTTTACAGGAAATCGATTTACTAGCATATCAACACCCATGTGTTTATTTTGCCTCATTGCTAAATCAGCACCAATAAAACTAACCCAAGCAAATGTCAACTGTGCCAAATCGGTTGATATCGACATGTCAATACCAAAAAAGCGTAAGATTGCAGCTGCAAACACAGTTATAATGAGCAGACCCAAACCCAGACACACGATACTGATTTCTATTTTAGAAAGTAGCTCTTCAAACTTCTTAACCATCAAATCTCTCCTTACATTTATCTACCTAATTCAGCATCTAGTTTGGCTTTAATTTGTGTATATCCTAGTGTTTCATAAGCTATATTACATGCTTCCTTAAAAGCTTCTTTATTACATTCAATCACTTCAATACCACCTTCTTTTAATGTGCGAAGGTACTCTTCGTTTTTCGCTAATACCGCTTCTGAAGCTGCAGTTCCAGCCTTATAAGACTGATCAATTAAAATTGTTTGATATTCTTCTGGTAAACTCTTCATCCAAGCATCCGATATTACTAATGCTGTAAGTAACTGCTGGTGTCCTGTAAATGATAAGTATTTCGTAACCTCTTGCATAGAAGAACCTACTGCTGCTGAAAGATGTACCTCAACCCCTTCAATTACTTGTTGCTGTAATGCCTGATATGCCTCTGACCAAGCTAAAACAGTTGTATTCGCACCCATAGCCTCCAAAGTTGCTGTTACAACCTGTGATCCTGAAGAACGAATTCTTTGTCCTTTTAAATCACTTGGCTCTACAATTGGTTTTTTTGTAAACAGTTCTCTTTCTCCCTGATAATAATTAAAGGATAAAATATTGAACCCTTGTTGCTCAATCTGGCTACACAAGTCTTTATATACATCCGTTGCAAATAGCTTTAGCACCTCTTCATAGCTATCGGCAATATATGGCGCCTGTAATACACCAAAGTCATACACATAGTTGCTTAAACGGCCTGGATCTGTAATAATACCAACGCCTGCCCCTACAAGCGCCTGTTCCAAAACATCTTCATCACTTCCAAGCTGTGAGCTAGAGTAAATCTCAACCTGAACTTCACCATTTGTTTGTTCTTCTACATTTTTTTCAAATACATTCTCCAAGGCTTGATACAAAGGGTCGTTCTCACTTAATGCAGTTCCAATCTTTAAGGTATACTTCCCTTGCGTAGCGGCAACCTCTGCCTTAGAATCTGTTTTTGTAGTTTCATTTGAGTTAGACTCTACTTCGCTTGAACTTCCTTTGCCTGCACATGCTGTTAAAGATACGGTTAACACTCCCGCCAAAACAATTGATAATAGTTTTTTCATACTTCATTTACCTCCTTTTTATAATAATATGTTAACATGTTAATATGTTATTGTCAATCATGTATAAATTACTATAAATCAAACGTGCTTTTTATGAATTTGTACTAGTTTTTTTTATTCAAAACATTTATATAAAAAGAGAATTCTTAAGCCAAAATATTGACTTAGAATTCTCTTATTAATTCTATTATTAAACTTTTACATGTTCTTATATTTCTTCCCCATGTTGCAACCGAAACAATACACTACTTCTTTTCAAAGTAATTAATAGAAGTAACGAAAGACTTGATCCAACCACAGTACTTATAAGGAAGGGAAGAATAAAACCATAGATAGCGACTGTACTCGATAAAAACAAAGCTGCTATCGGATAAGCCAAAATTGCACCTACTATTCCCGTTCCAAATATCTCTCCTAATACCGCTCCATAAATATTTTTGCTATAACGATACATAAGACCACTTAACAGGGCTCCGCACATACTACCCGGAAAAGCTAGCAAACTACCAGTTCCCATCACATTACGAAGCAAGGATGTGGCAAATGCCATTCCCACACCATAAACAGGTCCTAAAACAACTGCCGCTATCACATTTACAAAATGTTGCACTGGAAATGCCTTTGCCACGCCAATAGGAATATAAAAGGCAGAACACACTACCCCCATCGCCACCAATACACCTGCTAATGCTAGTTTCTTTACTTTCATACAAATCTCTCCTTCTGCTTTTAATTAATTAAATATGAATGGATGGAATGAATTCCTCTACAACGCAAAAATGAGATACACCCATAGGTATATCTCATACGAATACATATAATAATTTATAGCATTGTAATCCCTACGTTGGCATTATCCAAATCAGGTACGGTCGAAACTATAGTTTCCTCTCAGCCTGTCTCACAAGCTCCCGATACTATTTAATTGCTGTTATTATAGGTCTGATTCTTTGTGCTGTCAAGTCATAGTTTTCTTCTATGCTAGGAGACGTTGGTTTTGATTTCTCATCCTTTTCTTTTATTTTAATATTTGCATTCCGATACAAAGGCTAGTAATATGATACTAACAACCAAACGTATTTCAATTAATCTATGGAGGCTGTTATGAAAAATATATTATTAATTGAAGATGATAAATCCTTAAGTGATGGAATTATACTTGCTCTTTCCACCAATGAAATTGCAGTTACACCATGTTTGAATCTGCATTTTGCAAAAGAACAGATTTGTTCTTTGCAATATGATTTAATCCTATTAGACATCAATCTTCCAGATGGAAATGGACTTCAATTTCTAAAAGAATTGAAAAGTAAGGATACTACTCCTATCATTTTGCTCACTGCCAACGATATGGAAACCGATGTTGTAATGGGCCTTGAACTTGGGGCAGATGATTATATTACAAAACCATTTAGTCTGGCTATTTTAAGAGCCAGAATCCATACTCAGCTTCGAAAACAAGTGACATATCCTAGCACAAAAATAGAACTAGACGACTTTTGTTTTGATTTTGAACGAATCGAGTTTTTTAAAAAGAATACTCCCATTGAACTTAGTAGGACAGAACAAAAGCTTCTACGGCTCTTAGTCGAGAACAAAGGACGAATCCTTCCAAGAGAAACGTGCATTGATCGAATCTGGACCGATGCAGTCGAATATGTAGATGAAAATGCACTCTCTGTCTCGATTAAGCGACTTCGTAATAAGTTGGAAGAAAATCCCTCAAAACCTGAATATATAAAAACCATTTACGGAGTAGGGTATACATGGGTGGTGAATCGAACATGAACCTTTCACACATAATAGTAATCCTCTTACTCATTTGTACCGTAAGTGCTGTAGTCGTTATGCTAATGAGCCGTAGAAAGCAGCGTCGTACACTAGTGACCCTTAATCGTATGATTGATGCTGCAATATCTGGAACCTTTACCGAAAATACCTATGATGAGAGTCTACTCTCCTCGGTGGAAGCCAGGTTTGCACAATATCTAAGAGGAATGGAAACTGCCTCAAAAAAATTAGCTAAGGATAAGGATAAAATCAAAGAATTGATATCCGATATCTCTCATCAAACCAAAACGCCTATTTCAAATATTATGTTATATTCACAGCTTTTAAGCGAGCAAACACTTTCACCAGAATGTGAAGCCTGTGTAAACACCTTAAATAAGCAAGCCTTAAAACTTAATTTTTTAATTGATTCACTTGTAAAAACATCACGTTTAGAAACAGATATCTTCACTTTGCATCCTACTATAAATGAAATTATTCCTATGTTAAAAGATATCTGTAAACAGGTTGAACATAAAGCTTTGGAAAAGGAAATTAAATTAGTGATAAGTCCTACAAAGGAATGTGCATACTTTGACTACAAATGGACAAGTGAAGCAATCCTTAATATTCTTGACAATGCCATAAAATACTCCTCTAGTGGTACTTCCATTCTTATCCGCGTTATTTCTTATGAATTTTTTTGTCGCATTGATATTGAGGATAATGGAATTGGGATTGCTGTGGAGGAACAATCGAAAATATTTAAGCGTTTTTATCGTTCTCCTAACGTAAGTACGATGGAGGGTGTTGGAATTGGATTGTATTTATCTAGGCAAATTATTAGCAAAGAAGGGGGATACATAAAATTATCTTCCGTAATAGGAAAAGGAAGTACATTTTCAACCTTTTTATTAAAGCAAAAACCCAACTAGTATTTCTAGGACCTTAAAATCTTTCCATTCTGTCACATTTTCATTTGGTACAGAAAGATTGTGGAAAGATTTTCTTGTTATAGTTTTTTTATGGTATCACACAAGTAGTGAAACCAAATGCTTAAAATGGAGGTAATAGCAAATGAATATCCTAGAAACGCAATCTCTAACTAAAATCTATGGTTCTGGTGAAACAATGGTACATGCGCTTGATGATGTAAATCTAGAAATAAAAAGAGGAGAATTTGTCGCAGTCGTTGGAATGTCTGGAAGTGGTAAATCCACTTTACTTCATATGCTTGGTGGTCTTGATCGTCCTACAAAAGGAAGTGTACATGTCGATGGAAAAGAAATCTTTCAGCTAAATGAAGAACAACTTACTATCTTTCGACGTAGGAAAATCGGTTTTGTATTTCAAAATTATAATTTAGTCCCTATTCTTACTGTATATGAAAATATAGTTTTACCAATACAACTTGACGGCAATATTCCTGACAAAGCATATTTAGACCAAATCATTCATACGCTTGGTCTAGAACAAAAGCTTAACAATCTTTCCAATAATCTTTCTGGCGGTCAGCAACAAAGAGTCGCCATAGCACGTGCATTGGCTTTTAAACCTGCAATCATTCTTGCAGATGAGCCAACTGGGAACTTAGATAGTAAGACTAGCCAAGACGTGCTTTCGCTTTTGAAGGTAACCAGTCAAAAATTTGGTCAAACCATAGTTATGATTACTCATAATGAAGAGATTGCTCAGCTTGCCGATCGCATCATCCATATTGAAGATGGAAAAATTGTAGGGGGTGCTTTGGCTTGATTAAAGTAAAGAATAACAAAGTAATTGCAAATCTTGCCAAAAGAAGCTTTCAATCCAATCCTACACGTAATTGTATTGCCATCTTTGCAATTGCTTTGACTACCATGTTATTTACCACCTTATTTACCATAACGGGAACGATTTTACATTCCTATCAACAGGCTACATTTCGACAAGTAGGAGGGGATTTCCATGGAGGTTTTAAATACATTACAAAGGAGATATTAGATACTCTTTCAAAAGATCCACTTATAAAAGAATCTGGTGCAAGACTTATACTTGGAATGCCTGCTGATGTTCCTTTTCATAAGGCTCATGTTGAAGTTAGTTATATGGATGAAGTATGTGTAAAATCTTCTTTTTGCATACCTGATGTTGGTTCTTTACCAAAAGAAGGTACAAATGAAATGGCTTGTGATACTAGAGTCCTTAAGCTTCTTGGCATAGAGCCAAAGATAGGACAGCAAATTACCATTACATATCGCCTAGGTCTTGATACAAACTCTGCTAAGTCCGTGACAGATACTTTTACACTGTCAGGCTGGTGGAACTACGATGCGGCATCTTATGCCAGCCATATCATTGTTCCTTTATCCTATGCTAACAATACCTTAGCAAGTTATGAAAAGATACATGAAAAGGATAAAACGGGTAGCTGGACTTTAAATGTTTATTTAAAAAATGCAGCACACATTGAAGACGATTTAAATACCATACTGGAACGAAATGGTTATCAATCAAAGGATCAAAGCACAAATAACTACATAGGAATCGGCATAAATTGGGCGTATGTTGGCGCACAGTTGTCACAAAATATTGACGCTGGAACTTTTATTTTAATACTTTTGTTGCTCTTACTCATTATATTTACTGGGTATTTGATAATTTATAATATTTTTCAAATCTCTGTTTCAAATGATATTCGTTTTTATGGTCTCCTAAAGACTATTGGAACGACAGGAAAACAAATGAAAAAGCTTATCCTTCAACAAGCCTTACTTTTATCTACCTTGGGTATTCCAATTGGCCTTCTTTTAGGATACCTATGCGGTAATATTCTGGCTCCAGTTATTATGTCTACACTCTCCTATAAGAATGTTTTTGTAACAACAAATCCGTTGATTTTTGCTGGAGCTATTCTCTTTTCTTTGGTTACTGTTTTTATATCTTGCAAAAAACCAGGAAAAATCGCTTCAAAGGTATCTCCCATTGAAGCTGTCCGCTATACAGAACGTACGAACGTAAAAAAAACAAATAGAAAGAACAAGGAGCACTTAAATCTGTTTCAAATGGCCTTTGCAAATTTATCTCGTAATATTTCAAAAACAGTATTAGTGGTAATCTCACTTTCTTTAGCCGTTGTTCTTCTCCAATTAACAGTCCTATTCACAAATGGATTTGACATGGAAAAATATTTGCAAAAAAATGTTGTATCAGATTTTATTGTGGCAAACGCCTCTTATTTTCAGACCAACGCAGATTTCTTTAGCCAAGAAACTGCCTTACCTGAAGAAGTTATAAAAGACCTTGAAGAACAAGGCACCTTTACTGATTCTGGTCGTATCTATGGCGCTACAAGCAATATTAAGGAGTTCACAGAAAAGGATTGGTACTATCAGCTTCATGGAAAGTATAATGATAAGGATACCGTAACTCAAATGCTTGAAGGTGAAGATACGAAAGAGGGATTGGTTACCGATGATGCACAATTATATGGAATGGAAAAATATCCACTGGATCAGTTAACGGTGGTGGAGGGCGATCTTTCTGCTCTTTATGATTCCTCACAAAATGCTATTGCTGCAGTATATCATACGGATGATTACAATGTATTGGAACCTGATAGTCACTGGGCTAAGGTGGGAGATCAAGTTACCCTGCGCTACGTTGATACAATGGAATACTACGATCCACAAACAGGAGAAGTCGTGACAGACATAACAAATGTAGATGAAGCCAGCTTGGCACTTCGACCTTCTACTTATCGTGATATCACGTATACTGTAGCTGCCTGTGTAACTATGCGTCATTCCATGTCCTATCGCTACTATGGGACGGATGCTTTTGTTTTAAACGCCAAGGTGTTTCAAAAAGATAGCAATACGTCTGGTATTATGACTTATCTATATGACACTACAAAAGAGACAAATGCTGCTATGGAAGCATTTTTAAAAGACTACACAGAAAATATTGAACCTACCCTAGATTACGAGTCGAAACAGTCGTATATGGATGAATTCAAGGAATTTAAAAATATGTTTCTTTTACTTGGAAGCGTATTGAGTGCGATTGTAGGGTTCGTTGGTATCCTTAACTTTTTAAATGCGATACTAACCTCTATTATGGCACGACAACGAGAATTTGCAATGCTACAATCCATAGGAATGACAGGAAAGCAATTAAACCAAATGCTTGTTTTTGAAGGACTTATTTATACCGCATTTGTAATTGGTATCTCCCTGATTCTTAGTCTGATTATGGGGCCGATGTTTCGTAAGGTATTAGAAAGTATACTTTGGTTTTTTACGTATCGCTTTACTTTACTTCCAATCATTGTTGTGACTCCAATATTCATATTGCTAGGAATTGTATTACCTTTGGTTTCTTATCGTTTTAGCTCTAATCATACCATTGTAGAGCGTTTAAGAAAATCAGAGTAGATTAAATTGAACACGAAAAAGGTAACGGAGATTTTCTTCCGTTACCTTTTTTCTATCATACTAAAAAATTACACTTTATTTCTTATTGTCTTACTTTTATATGAACTTCTCGAAGCTGTTGTTCTGTTACTTCACCTGGTGCTCCGCACATTAAGTCTTGCGCATTACCATTCATTGGGAATGGAATAATTTCACGAATATTTTCTTCATTTCGAAGAAGCATAATCATACGATCAACACCTGGTGCCATTCCTGCATGAGGTGGTGCCCCGTATTGGAATGCATTATATAAAGCTCCAAATTTCTCTTTTAAATCTTCCTCTGTATATCCTGCTATTTCAAATGCCTTAACCATAATATCAAGATTATGATTTCGAACTGCACCTGAGGATAATTCTACACCGTTACATACAATATCATATTGATATGCTAATATATCAAGAGGATCTTTGGTATTTAACGCCTCTAAGCCGCCTTGTGGCATAGAGAATGGATTATGCGTAAAGATAACCTGTTTTGCTTCTTTGTCATACTCAAACATTGGAAAGTCATTGACAAAGCAAAAGCGGTATGCATTCTTTTCTAATAGATCCAAGCGATTTGCTAACTCTGTACGAAGCTGTCCTGCATACAATGCAGCTTTTTCTTCTTTATCCGCGATAAAGAAAATGGTATCTCCTGCTTCTAACTTAGCAATTTCTGCAATTTCTTGCTTCATTTCATCGGGGATGAATTTGTCAATTGGTCCTTTGTAGGATTTATCTTCTAATACTTCCAAATATCCAAGACCGCCCATACCAATTGATGTTGCAAATTTTAATAATTTTTCATGGAAGCCCTTTGACATATCCGCATGAACCTTAATGGCACGAATGGTCTTACCGTGAAATGGCTTAAAGGTACATCTTTGGAAAAAGTCTGTTACATCTACAATACGCAGTGGATTACGAAGGTCTGGTTTATCACTACCAAACTCTAACATCGCTTGTTTGTAACTAATGACTGGATATGGTGCTTTTGTTACTTCAAAGCCTTCTGGTGCAAACTTTTCAAAGGTTGCTGATAACACTTCTTCCCCTGCTCTAAAAACATCTTCTTGAGTTGCAAAGCTCATCTCAAAATCCAATTGATAGAATTCTCCTGGTGAACGATCTGCTCTTGCATCTTCATCACGAAAACATGGTGCAATCTGAAAATATTTATCAAAGCCTGATACCATAAGTAATTGTTTGTACTGCTGTGGAGCTTGTGGCAACGCATAAAATTTTCCTTTGAATTTACGTGAAGGAACAATATAATCTCTTGCACCTTCTGGTGAGGATGCGCAAAGAATTGGGGTCTGAATTTCTAAAAATCCCATGTCGGTCATCTTTTGTCTTAAGAAAGTAATAACCTCAGATCTAAAAACAATATTGTCTTTTACTTTTTTATTACGTAAATCAAGGTATCGATGCTTTAATCGTAAATCTTCACGAATTTCTTTTGATGTCATTACTTCAAAAGGAAGCTGCTTATATACTTTTCCTAATACTTCTACTTTTTGTGCTTCTAATTCAATTGTTCCTGTTGGTATCTTTGGGTTAAAGGTTTCTTCATCACGAAGTTGTACTGGTCCTTCAATGCTGATACAATCTTCTTTATTAACTCCTTCTAAAAGAGTGGTATCACGCATAACTACTTGCATTACTCCATACATATCCCTTAAATCAATAAAAGATACACCACCATGATCACGGATATTTTCCACCCAACCAGCAATTTTTAGTGTCTGGCCGATGTCTCCTTCGCCAATTTGATTCATTGTTTTGTTACGATACATATTCGATGTGTTCATATTTCTCCTCCAAATGATAATAAATACGCGAACCTTCATTATACTAAAATAGCGATAACGATTCAGTTCAGTTCAATGAAAAGTTCAATAATACTGGCAATTTATAGATTTGTATCATAAATTTTAATACTAAAAAATGCCCATCCAAAACGAATTGTCGTTCAGGACGAACATTATATGTCCGCGGTACCACCTGATTTACTGTAATACAGTCACTCAACGGTTCTACAGGCTGAAACGTTAAACTGTTTCACTTGCCATAACTCATAAACCTTGCTGTTTGTCGCACAGCCTACGGCGCACCTACTAATCGCTATCTATGTAGTGAGGTTCAGATTGCAGCTGGTAAAGTGTTATTCACATAAATTCACTTTATGGAGTTTTCACTGTCCTCCACTCACTGGAAACGATAATTTATGCTACTTCTCTTCGTCATTGCTATTTTCAAATTATATAATACTGGTATGAAGTTGTCAACGGCTATTCTTATGAGTATATAAATACCAAGAAGACTTTTGAATTGGTTTTATTCTAAAGTCTTCTTGACAAAGAATTCCTTAATCCACCCAACGATAAAATGCGTAGGATATGGTATCTTGTGTTTTTGTATATTTATCAATGTAGGTTATTCGAATATAAGTAGTTGCCATTGCACTTTTGCTCCAATAATTATATTTATAAGATGAATATGCTGACTCATAGCTATAACTATATTCTGAAACCTGTTTTCCATAAGTAATCTTTTTATTATTTTTTATTGTTGTATATACATATTCTGATTTACTCTTATCATAAACGCCATACTCTATTTTTTTCAACTTATAGCCTTTAGACATAGCAACCTTTACTTTACCTGAGTTTCCCTTTAATAAGCTATAATTAAGATTATTTGCACTAAAAACATCATTTTTCCCAACCTTAAGGGTTTTTAGCACGCTATCGTTTTTTGCATAAACTTTAACAGTATGTGCACTCACCTTTTTTCCAGCTGCATCTACAATGTTAAAGCTAACTTTATAATTCCCTTCTTTATTTGCTAAGAGTGTGATCGTTGCGTAGTTTTGGTTTGTTGAGGTTCCTTGTTCTGTACGTTGATACGTTTGCTTTACTTTCAACTTGCTACTATTTGACTTTAATCCTTTGATTGAATATCCATATCCACCTAAATCAAAACTAAACGTTTGATAAGTGGAATCGGAATACATTCTTACCTTTTTAGGTACTGATCCGTAGGATTGTGCTTTTACCGCATTAGATGGCATAGCAAACAAACCAATTACAAATGTTAATGCAAGTAAAATGGATGTTATTTTCTTTGAGATTTTCATATGTTTCCCCTCTTCATAAGTTTTATAGTACTTTTATACTATTCTAATAATATAATTAATTGGTATTTTCTGTCAATAGGAAGATTACGTTTAAGCTAACGCTGTTTCTTTCAAAAAAAGTCCTTTCGATTTTCTATTTAATCGAAAGGACTAAGCTAGTTAATATAACAATTTATAGAAGCTATAAGAAAGTGTGTTCTCTTGCTTTGTATATTTATCTAGATAAGATACACGAATAAATGTACCTGCCACTGCACTTTTTGTCCAGTATTTTCTTCTGATATATTTACCTTCGTCTTCATCAAAATATTCATCTTTTGAAGAATACTCTGAAGAATCTTTACCATAAGTAATCTTTTTATTATTCTTAACTGTAGTATATACTATTTCTTTTTTTGCTTTATCATAGATACCATATTCTATCTTTTTCAATTTATAACCTTTTGCTAAAGTTACTTTAACTTTACCTGAATTACCTTTTAATAAGTAATTATCGGTAGTTTTCATATTTGCATCATTAACAGTAGTAGAAGTAATGGTATTTTTTCCTAACTTCAAAGTTTTTAATGGACTATCGTTGCGTGCATAAACAGTAATCTTTTTAGAGCTTACTTTCTTTCCCTGCGCATCTAAAATGTCAAAAGACACTTTATAAGTTCCTTCTTTACTAGCATACAAAGAAATGGTTGCAAAATTACTATTTTCCGTGTAACCTTCTTCGGTTCTATAAAAAGTTTGTTTCACCTTCAATTTACTATTACTAGACTTTAAGTTTGCAATTGTGTAACCATACCCTGGTAAATCAAAACTTAATGTTTGTTTTGATGTCATTGCATAGATTCTAACTTTTTTAGGTACTGCTCCATAGCTATCAGCTTTTGCCTGTGTTGATGGCACCAATAATACACCTATAACAAGTGTGAGTGCAAGGAATGCTGTGAATAGTTTCTTAATAATCTTCATTTAATAACCCCTTTTCATAAGTATTTTAGTACTAATGTACTACCTTAATAATATAGTCAAATAAATGTTTTTAGTCAATTAAATTTATAAACACTTAATTAAAAAAACCTAAAATTCCAAGTATTAAAACAAACACGGATGATACTATTTCAAAATATCCTGAGAGCCTTCGGCTTTTTAATAGCCCACCTAGTAGACTGCCACTTTTCACAAAAAGAAAACTTGCAATTCCACATATTAATGGTGTAATAAATACGGGCATACCTGTAATTCCAGCTCCGACTCCCATACCAATATTATTTACACTAAGAATTACACCAATTAATATTGCCTCTTTTAATTCAATAACCTGTGATTTATCCTCATCTACGATTGTTGGATCTTCGCTCATTTCAAGTATTTTATTTCTTTTTGGCAAAACCGACATTTTTAACATGTACATGCCAAGAAGAATCAGTAGCATTCCTCCAATCATATTTGCAGCCTTAACTGACATTAAATCGCCTAGGATTTTACCAAAATGCATGGATAAAAATGTTCCAACACAAGTAACCATTGCTATATAAAAATTAGAGGTGTTATTAATCGAAACCTTTTTTAATCCATAGTTAAAGCCTATAATAAAACTATCCGCCGTGGATGCGAATGTAATGAGTATCAGCATAATCAGATACATAATTTACCGCCATACTTTTATTCAAAATATATATTATGATAAAACCCCAAAATAGTTAATTTTCATTGTTCTTTTTACTCTCTCCTTTGTCTTTATCTCAAACAATCATAATATGATTTTATTAATAATACTAGTACATAAATCCTTCTACATTATTCATGTTTTCCATTAGAAAAAGAACACAAAATCTGTGTTCTTTCTTGACTGTAAATATAATTATTACGCTCTTTTATTCGTTGTCATCCCCATTAAGATTCTTATCATAATTTTCTAAGAAATGATGTTTCACACCTTGTTCCTTATAGGCAATAACTGTACTTAAATTTACGTTTTCTACGCTTCTAAATATATTTCCTTCAATGTATGGATTTGTTTCCTTTAACTTGGCGATTAAATTCTTTATTTCAACTCGTTTCGATCCTGTACTTCCATCCACACGACAGGTTGTACATGTATCGGTAAAACGACAAGCGCACTGAATAAAATGAAGGTCGTTATAGTCTCTCCAACTTTTGATATCTTCTTCTCGAATCAGATACATAGGTCGTATTAACTCCATGCCTTCAAAGTTTGTACTGTGTAGCTTTGGCATCATGGTCTGAATCTGTGCTCCATACATCATACCCATTAAGATTGTTTCAATTACATCATCATAATGATGTCCAAGTGCAATCTTATTGCAGCCAAGCTCTTTTGCCTTGCTGTATAAATAGCCTCTTCTCATTCTGGCACATAAGTAACATGGTGACTTTTCAACTTCATAGACTGCTTCAAATATAGTTGACTCAAATACCGTGATTGGTATATTAAGCAATTTCGCATTTTTCTCAATAACCTGTCTATTTGTTTCATTGTAACCTGGATCCATCACAAGAAATACAAGCTCAAAGTTTACCTTTTTATAGCGCTGCAATTCCTGAAATAATTTTGCCATCAACATGGAGTCTTTTCCACCAGAGATACAAACTGCTATCTTATCTCCTTCTTTTACCAGTTCATATTCTTTTACTGCCTTGGTAAATTTACTCATAATCTCTTTGTGATATTTCTTTTGAATGCTCTTTTCAATCTCTTTATAACGAACTTCTTCTTTTTTAAAGGTATCTATGAGCCATTTTCCATATCCTCCATCAAGATTATATGCCTCATACCCTTGTTCGGTTAATTCAATTGCAACATCCTTACTGATGATGCCTTTCATACAGTACAAAATAATTTTCTTACTCTTATCTAGTTGATTAATGTTGTTCCAAAACTCACACTCACTTAAGTTGATTGCACCTGGAATATATCCATGCTGATAAGCTATATTATCCCTCATATCGATGAGCTGGTACTCATTTTCTTGTAACTGTTTTAATTGGTCTATGGTTAAATCTATTGATTTCATTTTATCACTCCATCATTTGTTGTTAATCGATACGGATTGATTATACTAGGAAATGAGAATGAACGCAATAAGGTGTTTTACATGGTAAATTTTACTTTTGCTTAATCTTGAAACGTCTTCAACGCCTCTATGGTTTGCAAGATTAACTCATCAAGTGTCCACCCAAGCATATTGGCACCTTTTTCAATAACTTCTCTGGAACATCCCGCCGCAAATCCCTTGCTCTTATACTTTTTCTTAACAGACTTTAGTTCCAAATCCTGAACACTCTTAGATGGGCGCATTAACACTGCTGCTCCAATTAGTCCAGTCAGCTCATCTACTGCATAGAGTACTTTCTCCATCTCATGTTCTGGCTTTATATCAACGGTGATATCATATCCATGACTGGCCGTTGCATGAATGATACTCTCTTCTATACCATGTTCTCTCATAATTTCTTGACTTTTGATACAATGTTCATTGGGATATTGTTCAAAATCAAGATCATGAAGGAGCCCTACAATCCCCCAGAACTCTTCCTCCTTCTCATATCCTAATTTACGTGCAAAATACTTCATGGTTTGCTCAACCACTTGTGCATGTTCTAAATGAAATGGTTCTTTGTTGTATTGTGTTAGTAGCTCCCACGCTGCTTCTCTTGTCATGAAATATCCACTCCTTTTCTTAAACTAAATTACTTATTCACTAAATTAATGTATTTATGTTGTAATAACATTTTATATGCAAATACGCCACATGTCATAAGTGGCGTATTTGTCTAAAAACTATTTAATTAAAAGGTTGGAACTACAGCTCCAGTGTATTTTTCTTCAATAAATTTACGAATTTCTTCACTTTGAAGAGCCTTTAAAAGTGCCTGAACCTTTTCACTGTTTTCATTTCCTGCATTTACAGCAATAATATTTGCATAAGTAGTAGCTGCTAGTGAACTAGCTTCTTCTGTTGCTAGTGCATCTGATACACTAAGACCACCTTGAATTGCATAGTTACCATTGATTGCAGCAAGATCAACATCTGGTAAAGCACGTGCAATCTGAGCTGCTTCAATTTCTTCAATGTTTAAATTTAGTTTATTTTCTTCAATGTCTAATTTGGTTGCGCTAAGTCCTGCATCTGCTTTTAATTTAATAAGACCTTGTGCTTCTAATAAAAGAAGTGCTCTTGCTTCATTTGTTGCATCGTTAGGAACTGCAATAGTTGCTCCTTCTTTTAATTCTTCGATGGACTTTGTTTTTCCTGCATAAATTCCAAATGGCTCAAAATGAATCGCTCCTGCTGAAACGATATCAGTTCCATTTTCTTTGTTAAAGTCATCTAAGTATGGCTTATGTTGGAAGTAATTCGCATCTAACTCTCCAGTATCAAGTGCAGTATTTGGTAATACATAATCATTGTACTCTACGATTTCAAGTGTATAGCCATCTTTTTCAAGAATAGCCTTTGCCTGTTCTAGAATTTCTGCATGAGGTGTTGGAGATGCTCCTACTTTAATTGTTTTATCTTCTGTTGTAGCTTCCTCAGCTTTTGCATCTGTTGTATCTGTTGAATCATCTTTTGTCTCAGTTGATGAATCTTTTGTTGTTTCAGAATTGGTTGCTTCTGGCTCTGCTTTTGTTGCACAGCCTGCCAATGCTCCTGCTGCTAATGTAAATGCTAACATAAATGATGTAATTCTTTTTTTCATAATACTTCTCTCCTTTTCTTAATTCATGCAATCATTTAAAGACAAGCTCCAAACAATTACAAATTCTTTATTCTTTTATCAGTCCTATTGGCAAATCTCATTCCAATTTCTTGGAATATTTGCACAACGATGACTAGTAAAATCACTGTGATAAACATAATATTGGTCTGGTAGCGATAATAACCATAATTTACAGCAATCGCTCCAAGTCCACCACCACCAGTAAATCCTGCCATAGCAGAATATCCTAAGATTGTTGTTGTTGTAATCGTAGCCCCAATCAATAATGATGGTTTTGATTCTGGTAGAAGCACTTTATAGATAATCTGTAAGGGACTAGACCCCATCGCCAAAGCTGCTTCAATGATACCTGCATCGACTTCTTTTAAAGATGATTCAACCATTCTTGCTACAAATGGAGCTGCTGCTACAACAAGCGGAACAATGGTAGCCGTAGAACCAATGGTCGTTCCAACGACAGCTCTTGTAAAAGGCAAAATGGCTACTAATAATATAATAAATGGAACGGAGCGCATAATATTTACAACAATACCTAAAACGGCATTTAATGGCTTACACTCCCATATTCCAAATTTATCTGTTATGAATAAAAGTACTCCAACTGGAATTCCAAGCAAATAGGAAAAGGCAGTGGATATCAATGTCATATATAGTGTTTCTTTTGTACCTTGAATCATTAGCGTAATTAATTGATTAATTTCCATCTACATCACTCTCCTCATAATGAATTCCGATTGAATCTAAGTAATTTTTAGCTCTGGCAATAGCAAGTTCATCCTCAGGTAATTGAAGAATCATCTGCCCAAATGCCTTACCTCCAATATCTTCAGTACTAGCACCAAGTATATTAACCATAGTTTGGCATTTTAATACCAAATTAGATATAACTGGTTCAAAAGAGGATTGACCATCGAATGCAAGTCGAAGAATTCGTTTGTTTTGTAGACTTGCAATTCCTTTATTTTTTGGAAATATCAATTCTTGTGCAATCTTTGACTTTGGTGAAAGAAAAATATCTTTCACTGCACCAGTTTCTGCTACCATTCCATTGTCAAGTACAGCAACCTGATCACAAATTTGCTCCACAACTTTCATTTCATGGGTAATTACAACAATCGTAACACCCAGCTTTTCATTGATATTTTTTAATAAATCTAAAATCGATCTAGTTGTATTTGGATCAAGTGCACTCGTTGCTTCATCACACAACAGTACTTGTGGATCTGTTGCTAGTGCCCTTGCAATTGCAACTCTTTGCTTTTGTCCTCCTGATAACTGAGAAGGATAATTATTCAGACGATCGGAAAGCCCTACTAGATCTAATAATTTTTTAGCCTTTTCTTTCGCCTCAGATGACTTAACTCCTGCAATTTCTAGCGGATAGCATACATTTCTTAATGCAGTTCTTTGTTCCAACAGATTAAATTGTTGGAATATCATACCGATTTTTTCTCTTTCTTTTCTTAATTGTTTTGGATTCAATGAAGTAAGTTCTACCTCATTTAAATAAATTCTTCCTGCTGTCGGTCTTTCTAACAGATTAATACATCGTACCAGAGTAGACTTACCTGCTCCGGATAATCCGATGATTCCGAATATACTTCCATCTTCTATCGTAAGATTAATATTGTTTACAGCCTTGATTTCATCTGTGCTAGTACGAAATACTTTACTGACATTATCAATTCGAATCATCTGCTTACTCCTTTCGGTTTAAATTAATAGAGGCATTTCCTCTTAGAGTTAGGATTCTTCGAACTTTTTAGTTAAAACAAAAAAGAACAGCGATCCTACGGATGCGCTGTTTTGGTTTCATCATTGTAGGCTCTTGATTATAACAGATATAAAACCGGTTTGAAGCGCACTCCATAAAGCATAATACCACAAATGTACCTGCAACAGCAACACATCATTTGATTATAAGCTCTCATGTAACTTCTCATATCCGATTTCTCCTCTCAATATTAATATGTAACATCATAGCAGATAATAAAATTATGCGCAAATACACAAATTTAATAGTTAGATATAGGAAAAACCTATAACACTCTGTCTTGATATTTTTGCAATTCTTTTATATATAATTCACCTAAGCTACTAATGTTTGATCCTTTTCTTTTGATATAACCAATCCTCATTTTCTGACTTTCCACCAGTGGTACTGCCTTATAATCATCTCCATTTAATTCCTCACAAATGATTCCCGAACATAGTGTATATCCATTTAACCCTACCATAAGATTTAACAAGGTTGCTCTATCATCTGCTTTAATAATTCTTTTGTATTCATACGTACTCATTACTTCTTCTGCCAGATAAAATGAATTATTCTTCCCTTGTTCAAATGCCAGACAAGGATATTCTTCTAGTTCTTCCATGGAGATTAATTCCTGCTTTGCCAATGGGTGTTCCCCCCATAAATACACATACGTATCACATTGAAATAGTTCTTGAAATTCAAGACTGTTTTCTCGCAGTATTTTGGTGAGCACCTGCTCATTAAAATCATTTAAGTAGAGTACACCAAGCTCACTTTTAAAGTTTTTTACATTCTCAATCACTTCATACGTCTTCGTTTCGTGTACTGCAAATTCGTATTGCTCCATACCAACCTTTTTCACCACTTCTACAAATGCCTTGACCGCAAAGGTATAATGCTGCATGGATACACTAAATTTTTTCTTTGAATTCTTTTCGATATATCTATTTTCCAACAAACGATATTGATCTACTACCTGTCTTGCATAGCCTAAGAACTCTTCCCCTTCTGGAGTAATAATGATTCCTCTGTTTGAGCGAAAGAAAATATCGGCTCCAATTTCTTCTTCTAGTTCCTTCATAGTGCCTGAAAGACTTGGTTGTGAAATAAACAATCGCTTTGCCGCTTCATTCATAGAACCACAATCCGCAATCATGATAGCATATCTTAATTGTTGTAATGTCATACCTTCACCTCTTTGTGTCGATGAGAAATGATTTTAAATCTACTGTCTAGAAAAATTCATTTCCTATTAAATTGATATGTTTAATAGAGAATATCATTATTTTTTTATTTTGTCAATTAAATATAGTGCTTTTTTTAAAGTGTAACGTACCTATGATTTTAATAAATACGGACCCAAAAGAGTCCGTATTTTCCATTAACATCAAGTACTGGTGCTTCCTATCTTCTTGCACTTATTTTCATAATATCATGATATATTTTTTTCGTACTGCATGAATCATAACTGTAATACAAGATGATATCCAGTATATATGGTGAGAATGTAAGCTGATTTAGCTCCTTTGTAAAGGCCATTGCTCCAATCTCACTTAAGGTACGTATTGTAGAATAATTTTTTATACCAAGACAACTCCACAATAGAATTTTCTTAGTTCTTGTATAGATTTCTTGCTCGAATTGTTCCTCCAAAAAATGAAATATCTCATGTCCTAATATTGTATTTATTATAACCTCTTGTGTGAAATGTTCAACCAAAAAAGAATCCTTCTCTAAAATATCACATGCTTTTTGAATTGGCTCATTCATAATTTCAATCCGATTCGGCGGGGTGTAAAGAGCAAAAACAATTCTTTTTCCAATCATAGAGCTATCCTGTTGGAATACTTTTATCTGAAAAACCTCCGCTAATTCTTTTACTCTTGCACTTTTATATTGCATCTTAATACGCTTTGCATATTCAATCCCACAATTGATAGCCATATCAATCATTTCTTTTTTCTCTTCTTTCGTGATTTTTTTATGCAATGGCTCTTTGGAAAATGCATATAACCCCCACTCATTTTCTTTTACCAATAATAAATTTGATACTAACTTATATAACTGAGTGACTTCTTGCATACTTTTTCCACCTAGTTTTACTTTCTACTACATTTCACTCACTATTTAACTTTGCTTTATATTTGCTGCCACTACAATAATTTCCATATCTGGCTCTAGCGTCGATATTTCAATATCCATCAGAAGTTTTAGCTGTTCAAAATCAGAAGCACTAAAATCAATGACTCGTGCTCCAACGCATAAATAAAAATCTGGTCTTGCAATTAATTCTGTTTGATATACCGCCATTGCATCCCACAGTCTTTGTACTACTTCCAAATACTTACTAGCTGTTGTTTTTAGCGCTTGTGCAAAACCTCGTTGAACCTTTATAAAACCTTTTGAATCTAGAATACGAATCGCATCAGCCTCTCCATTTTGCTGCGACTTTGTTCCAAAAACAGAAATGAATTTTGTTTTTTCAAGAAGGATCGCCTCTTCTATATCAATACGCATATCGGCGGCTGCTAACTTCCTTAACTCTTCTTCACTACATTCTTTTAGTAAATCCGTTGTCTTTACTTCTGTTGAACCTGTCGCAATTGCAGTTACTTTTGAGGTTTGTGGATCAATATCAATATGAATTTCCACACTTTCTGCAGTCGCACCACTTTGTATGGCTTTATTCATTGCCTCCATTTTAATGGAGCTTATATCTTCTTTTGTTGGTGATGGTATGATACGTTCCACTACATCTCGTACCATAGATAAAGCCACTCCAATGGAGGAAATCACCTCTGCATTTTCTGGAATGCTATATTTCACTCCCATTTTCTCAGCAAAATAAATGATTAACGAGGCAGCTCCTCCTCCAACACCAACTAAGGAAATCTGGTCTTTTTCCAATTTATATTTTTCTGCCAAATAAAGTATCACAGGTTCTATCTTTGCATACGCCTTTTCCATAATTTGTTTTGCAATATCCTCCACCGTTGTCCCACAATAATCTGCCAACGCTTGCATTGCCTTTCTTGCAGACTCCACCTTTCCGTATGAAAAATGAGTGGGTTTTACAAGCCCTAGTACGTTTGCTGCACAAGAATTTGTAATTGTAACCCTATCACCATTCTCCATTTTGATTGCAACATAATCAGCAGGATCTCCTTGTTTGGGAGAAAAAAACTCTACCTGTGGATTTTGAATCTTTTCTTCGTCTGTAAAGACTGAATAGTCAAGTCCTGCTATATGGGCAGATCTAGGTCCAACATCAACAATACCATTTTTGTTTGCACGCACCATCGAGCCACCAGCCACTCCAAGTACACGCACATCCAAAGAACTAATATAGGTTGGGTGACCACCAACAATGGAATAATCAATGGCTGGACGGCCATTTTTAATTACTCCAATATTTGTAGTTGTCCCACCCACTTCAAAATACACTCCATTTGATGCTCTCAAATACATCAAAGAGCCCATAACCGATGCAGCAGGGCCTGAAAGCATAGTAAGTACTGGTCGTTTTTTCATCTCCGTAATCTCCATGACACCACCGTCACCTCTCATAATCATAAGAGGAACCTGTACCCCTGCTTCACGAACCGATTGTTCTGTTGAATTTGCTGTTTCTAGCATTTTGGGTAGTATACTTGCATTGATTGCCGCTGTTCTTGTTCTTCTTGTTAAACCGTAAAGTTTTGTAATATCTGATGCCATTGCCGTTGCTATTTTTTCTTTCTCTGCCGCTTTGGCTACCATTTTTTCAGGCTCTTCATTGTCAACTCCAAATGCCATGGAAGGAACAATTACTTGCGCTCCCTCCTGCACTAAAGCATGCAACTCCTTATTAACCGAATCTTCTGTCATCTTCTTTACATTCATATAGCGGTTTCGTATTATAATTTCTTTTCCATTTCCTAAATCAATGTTTTCAAGCTTAGTCTGCCTCTTTGCTAAAAATCCTTCCAAACCACCCTTTGACATCCCAATGATACCAACTTGTGCAACATCACCTTCTATTAATGCATTGGTTGCCTGAGTTGTGCTATGAGCCACAAAAACAACTGAATCTGGACTAATGTCATTTTCCCTCATACAGTTTTGAAAACATGTTACAACACCAGCCGCAACTCCTCGTTTATCATCATGTGTTGTCTTTACCGACGATTTACCAATTATCTCATGGGTCTCATTATTGATTGCCACTGCTTTTGTATGCGTGCCTCCCACATCAATTCCCATTCTAACCATTCTAGCCATGTTGCTCCTCCATTTCTACCTATATTGTCTTACACGTTCTATCTAAATACTCCGTATTTGAACTAATTTTAATAACCGACTCCTGCGCAATACATTAGCCGGTTACCAAGATACGTATAAGTTAAACGAATCCACCATATAAGACATAAACGACAATACAAAGAATAATTCCAATAATCCAACCAGTTGGAATGGACATCTTCAAATAGTCTTTGGTTGCTACTTTTGTATAGCCAAATCCCCAAGCAACCCAAGATTGTGTAACATCTAAATGCTGTGGTGCAATTGTTGTAATCGCAAACAAAGGGAATAAAAATTGTACTGGCCAAGCTGCAACGGAAACCACAACAGCTAAAATTGCTGCTCCACATCCTACAAGATTCATTGGACCTCGAAAGAACCCTAGTGGTGTCAATACTGCAAACAAAATACTTAACAAAAGTGCACTTTCTGGAATAACCCCTCCAAGTAAAACCTTAAAATATGGTGAAGCATAATTAGCCGCATTATTAAACATGGATAAGGTTAATAAAAATCCTATCATTGGTGCTACATCGATTGCCCCATCTGCAAACTGCTTTGCAAGCATTCGACATACCGCGGTAAATCCCCCTCGTAATTTCCCACATGTTATAAGTGCAAACAGACCTGAAATAATAAACGCAAGAATAATAGGGATTTTAAATAAAATAACACCGATTACAGGTAACACAACACAAATCCATGAAATGATTGGTGCATCAGCCGAATTCGAGGAATCCGCTGTTACTGCCCACGCATAAGATACTTTTTTCTTACTTAAAAATACATTACTTACTACAAGTACAACGATAAGAGCAACTACCAAAGCTATCATTCCAAATGGAAAATAGGTATTGTAATCGTAGGTGCCATAACTTTCATTTGCCGTTGCAAATATCGCCTGATACTGCTTAAAGTTAACGATATTACCAAATATTCCTGCCATGATAGAACCCATAAACGAAAACATTGCAATTGGTGCTGGTATTCCAAGCGAAAGCATGATAGGTAATACAATAACGGCAATCGAGATAACAGGACCAATCCCTGTCATTGATGTAAAAATAATGGTTGTGACAATACACAGCAAAGACATGGTAATTCTTGGTTTGTCGCCTCCTAGTTCAACTACCTTACGAATCAAAGTTGCCGCAATACCAGTGTCAATTAATACTCTGCCAAAGAACGCGCCAAAGAAAATATTAACTAGAATTGATTTTCCATAGTTTTCTGGTCCTGTTTGAAAAACATTGGTAAGTACATCAATTATTGTTGCTCCTTCCATAGCTGAGTTAGGGGTAATTGAATTACCAATCAGTGAAATCGTTGTCCATAATACTGACATCACAAAAAATCCCACCAAAAGGTTGTAGCCCTTTACACAGTACCATACCAATCCAAAAAACGATAAGACCATTATGATACCTATGATTACATTAACAGCTTGCATATAATACCCTCCTAAATAAGTTTAATTTCACTGATTTGTTAGATTGATAATTTGCTGCTAACTTGTCAATGAATATCTATCCTTACTATTTTGTATGATTTTTATAATATTATTAATTTATTTCTACTTATTTTTTATATTTATTGTTTTTTATCTTCTTGTATCATTTTAAAGTTACTTATACGATATGTCTTTATGAGAAAACAAAAAAATAGAAGCCCTTTCACAGCCTCTATTCTTAACTCTATTGCTTGATTGCACTCTTTAATTGGATCAATGCTTGTTCTAAAATACTTCTTGGACATGCATAATTGATTCTTTGGAAAAGTCCTGTTTCCTTTCCAAATATCGCTCCTCCATCTAGCCATAGCTTTGCTTTATTCGTAATTACATCTTCTAACTCTTCTTCTGTCAAACCAAGCCCACTACAATCTAGCCATAGTAAATAAGTCCCCTCTGGCTCTACCACTTTGATGCCTGGAATATTTTCATCAATAAACTTCTTTGCGAATATATAATTGTTCCATAAATACTCTTTTAATTCTATATACCACTCATATCCTTTGGTATATACGGATTTGGTTGCTATTAAACCAAGCGTATTTATTTGGCTATATCCTACTTTACCTATCTCTTGCTGGAATAAATGATGCAATTCTTTATTCGGTATCAAAATATTTGATATCTGCAATCCCGCTATATTAAATGTTTTACTAGGAGAACTGCAAATTATACAATTTTCTTTTATTTCATCACTTAAGGAAGCAAAAACCAGATGCTTTCTATCACCATACACAAAATCTGCATGAATCTCATCCGCAACAATCTTGACTCCATGCTTGATGCAAATTTTCCCTAACTGCAGTAACTCTTGTTTTGTCCAAACTCTTCCAACCGGGTTATGAGGGTTGCATAATAAAAATAGCTTTACCTTGTTTTCTACAATCTTCTTTTCAAAGTCTTCAAAATCAATGGTATACTTCCCACATTCATAATGTAGTTGATTATTAATCAGCTTACGGTTATTATCTACAATACATTCCGCAAAAGGATAGTAAACAGGTTGTTGAATTAAGACTGCATCACCTTCCTTCGTATATGCTCTAATTGCTAAAACTAATGCAAATACGACACCAGGAGTAACCAATATCCAGTCTTTTTGTATCTCAAAGCCATACTGGTCCTTATACCAGTTTTGAATAATCTTATAATAATCATCCATAGGATCTGTATAACCAAAGATTCCATGATTTACTCTCTTTGTAATATCATTTAGCACTTCACTTGGTAGCGAAAAATCCATATCAGCAACCCACAAAGGTAATAGATCCTCTCTATTTTTTCGCTCCTTAGCAAAGTCATATTTTAAACTACTTGTATTTCTTCTGTCTATGACTGAATCAAAATCATACTTACAGCCCATACATTTTCTCCTTTTAATTGTGTATTCCATATTACCTATTATTCTAATCAATTAGCCTTCCAGTGCCTGCGCTAAATCTGCGATTAAATCCTTCGCATTTTCAATTCCTACCGATATGCGAAGAAGGCGTTCATCAATACCTTGTGCCAATCGTTTTTCAATTGGAACATCTGCATGCGTCTGATAAATTGGATAGGTAATCAAACTTTCCACACCACCAAGGCTTTCTGCAAATTGTATTAATTTTACCTTTTGTAAGACGTTTTTTGCTGTTTCCTCACTATCAACAGTAAATGAAATCATTCCTCCAAAACCAGTACACTGCTTTTTAATTATGTCATACGATGGGTGCTTGGGCAATCCAATATAATACACTTGCTCTACCTTTTTGT
The DNA here is from genome assembly GCF_008830185.1 of Candidatus Galacturonatibacter soehngenii. Lineage (GTDB taxonomy): Bacteria > Bacillota > Clostridia > Lachnospirales > Lachnospiraceae > Lachnotalea > Lachnotalea soehngenii. The sequence goes on along the minus strand of NZ_WAGX01000007.1, from coordinate 458,764 downwards.
GTTCTTGTAAAAAGTTTGCGATTTCAATTGCATTTGCCTGATGCTTATCCATGCGAAGTGCCAATGTTTTTATTCCACGAAGTAACAGCCAGCTATCAAAGGGAGAAAGCCCTGCTCCCGTTGTCTTAATTAAAAATCGTAATTTTTCACTCAAATCTTCACGACTTGTTACCAAGAAACCTGCTATCGTATCGTTATGACCGCTTAAATATTTTGTTCCACTATGAATCACCACATCTGCACCTAGTAATAGTGGCTTTTGATAATAAGGAGATAAAAAGGTATTATCAACAATAAGTATAATATCCTTTTCGTGTGCTTCTTTTGCTACTTTCTCAATATCTGTTACTTTCATCATCGGATTGGTAGGTGTTTCAATGTAAATGGCAACGGTATTCTCTTTTATGTTACTAGTAATTTGCTCTAAATCACTGGTATCAACATAGGTGATTTGCAAGCCATTTTTTTTATTTACATGATCTAATAATCGAATCGTTCCGCCGTATAAGTCATCCGTAACAATGATGTGATCACCTGGTTTAAATAGCTCAAACAATGTTGTAATTGCAGCCATGCCAGAAGAAAATGCTAATGCATCTATTCCATCTTCTAAATCAGCCACAATTCGTTCTACCTCTTCCCTGGTTGGATTTTGTAGTCTGGTATAATCAAAACCAGTACTCTCTCCTACCGCTGGATGTGCATAGGCCGCTGTCTGATAAATTGGAAAGCTGATTGAACCTGTATTATCAACAAATCTCCTTACATCTTTTCCGTGTATACACACTGTGTCAATGGATTTTCCCATAGCATATCTCCTTTGCTTTGCTCATTTATTTCTGTCTCAAAAATTTCTCATCGGGAGTCTTACTAAGTATCTTACGTGATTGTGGTGTTGACCAAAGCTTATCATAATCAATCTGATCATAAAATCTTGTGGCGTAAGGCTGAAAGATTCCTTCTCTAATATCAATTGGCTTTGAGAAACTTTTAAAGTAAGTATTGTTTTTAAATGCTTCAATTTCATATAGGTCTTTGCAATAGTCCCATATATTTTTATAATCTTGCACCCTTTGTTTGATAGGGCCTATATTTCTATAATAATGTGTATCAAACCTTGCCAAGGTAACAAATAATCGGATATCACTATCCGTTACATAATCCCCGAATAAAAATCGATTGTTTGAAAGCCGTTCTTCAATCGTATCAAGTGCATGATAAAAATCTTCAAATGCTTCTTCATAGGCAATAAGGGATTGTGCAAACATCATTCGATAGGTGGCATTGTTTACATTTGGAAAGAGCCAGTCATTGAACGCATCGATTTCCTCTCTAAGTTCTACTGGATAAAGATCTGGAGCATTCTCTTTTTGGAATGGCCGAAATGCGGTTTCCAAATAATTCGTCAAACGATGATAGTCATTATTTACGACCTTTTTTGTTGTGACATCAACTAATGCTGGTACCGTACATCTTCCTGTGTAATCAGGATCTGCATTGTAATATGCCTCGCTTAGGAATTGAATTTGAAGTACGGGATCCATTCTATCTTCATTGTATACAAATTCCCATCCATAGGCCGCATTCTCTTTACTATGACCAACCAAATTGATTCCAATTGCTTCTTCTAGACCTAATAATTCTCTTACAATGGAGGCACGATTTGACCAGTGACATCCCTTTGCCCAGATTAAACGATACCTTCCTTTTTGGGCCTTTAAATCCTTCTCTCCCTCACCAAAGGGAGTAACAAAATGATTCTTTTGACGGACAAAAGCACCTCGTTCATCGATTTCATTCTCTATTTCTTTTGGTCGTAATTTCTTATTTATTCCTTCATTTGACATGTTTATATCCTCCTTTATTATACCTTTTAAGCAAATTGAGTGGTAATACTTTATAATGAAAATTGGTTATAAGTTTTACCTATAACCAATCTGTAACTATAGAAACTATTTTTACACAGTTCCATAAGCTCTATCTCTATTGTGAGGCGTATCCCAAATGGATAAATCAGGGCCTTTTGGTAAAATATGAAATGGATTGGTTGACAAACAGCATAAATGGTAATGCTTTTTGATGGCATCAAAGTCTGTCGTATCTCCAAATCCTCTCTGTTGATATAAATCTCTTGCATACCCCCATAGATTTGGAAAATCTACTAATTTATTTCGATTAAGCCAGAAACCATTATGATATGCCACATCAAACCTAGCAAGTGTCACATATAAGCGAATATCTGACTCTGTAATCTTATCACCAAATAAATACCTTTGATGTGAAAGGCGTTCCTCTAACCAATCCAATCGATTAAATACTAGCTCATAAGCTTCTTCGTAAGCTTCTTGGCTTCTTGCAAACCCTGCTTTGTAGACTCCATTGTTGATATCATGAAACAAAAGGTTGTTTAACGCATCGATTTCTTCTCTAAGTTCGCTTGGATATAAATCAGGAGCTCCCTCCTTATGAAACTTGCTCCATTCTATCTCGAAATACTTTGTCAAATTAAAATAGTCATTATTTACTATTTTTTTTGTTTTCAAGTCAACGACACAAGGAACGGTAAATCGACCTGTATATTCTGGGTCTGTGGATAAATAAATATCACTTAGATATTTAATCTTTAACACAGGATCTTCATGGTGTTCATCTAAGGTAAATGCCCAGTCCGTTCTTTCAATATCTGGACGAATCGGGTCAAGTGTACCCACACTAATTACATTTTCTAATCCAAGGAGTCTTCGAACAATGATGCTTCGATGAGCCCAAGGGCAAACGGGTGACCAAAAGAGTCGATATCTGCCTGCTTCCACTGGTAATTGCCCCTCTTTTGTTCCAAATGGCGTTGTGAAACGATTTTTTTGTCGTTCAAACTTACCATTTGCTTGTATTTCTTCTTTTATATATTTTGTTGACATGCGAATTCACCTTACTTTCTTTACTCTCCACGTTCTGGCGCTTGATACTGCATATCTTTTCTTCCATATTCATCTGCAAATCGAAAATCTTTTGGAAGAAGAAAGCCTTGTTCACTCATCCATTCTAACTTTTCTTCTGATCCTTGAAACATACACATAGCGGTTTTACTTCGACGAAATCCAAACTTTTCATATAAATGAACAGTCCTTGGATGTGTATATAATATTACATTTTGACCTTTGACTTGTTCTAGAAGAGTCTCAATTAAAGTTCTTCCAATTCCATGTCCTTGATATTCATCATCTAGGGCTACATTGTATATCGCAGCCTGGCATACACCGTCTGATAAAGCTCTGGCTACACCAACAATTCTTTCGTCATCATATGCAAATACGACCGCATAGCTATTTTTAAATATGATTTCTTGTTCCCACGCAGGATGATTGGAAAGTCCCAAACGTTTTAAAACTTCTGATACTTCTTGCCAGTTAACATCTTCTTTATTTGTCTTATAAGTAATATTCATTATCATTCACCTTGTTTCTAATCAATCTATCACCATTAAATGGTATACTCTAACCCCTCCAACATATGGATTTTTACTAAGAATTCTTTTAACCTGTCATTACTTGGATTTTCAAAAATTTCTTTTGGTGTTCCATCTGCAACCACTTTTCCATTTTCTAAAAAGATGACACGATTGGCTACCTTTTTTACAAAATTCATCTCGTGAGTCACCAGTAAAATCGTATTTCCTTCTTGCGCAACCTTCTTTACCGTTAGTAAAACCTCACTTACTAACTCTGGATCAAGTGCCGAAGTAGGTTCATCCATTAAAAGCATTTTAGGTTCCATTGCAAGTGCTCTTGCGATGGCAACTCGTTGTTGTTGCCCTCCTGATAGATGCCTTGGATAATGATTGAGGCGATCACCCATTCCTACTTTTTCAAGCTGGTTAATGGCTCGCTTTCTCGCCTCCTCTTTTTTCATCCTTTTCACAATTAGTAAACCTTCCATTACGTTTTCTAGTGCTGTCTTGTTTTTAAATAGATTAAATTGCTGAAATACCATTTCGGTGCTTTTCCTAAGTTCTAATTTCTTTTTTGCTGACTTAGTCGTTAGATCATATACGTTTCCTTCTATACTTACTTCACCTTTTTCAGGTTTTTCTAATAAGTTTAAAGCTCTAAGTAAAGTGGATTTACCAGTTCCAGAAGGTCCTATGATTGCTACTACATCACCTTTGCGGATGTCTAGATTGATATCGTTTAAAACAACGTTTTGTCCAAACTTCTTACTAAGTCCTCTAATTTCAACAAAGCTCATAGGTTAAGCCTCCTCTCCTGTAACTGGTCTTCTTTTATGATTGGTACATCCTCTGGTACACTCATTTTCTTTTCTATATATTTAAATACCCACTCAATTATAATAGTCAGTAACCAGTAAATAATTGCAAGGGAACAATAAACTTCAAAATAACGATAATTGTTTCCTGCTATAATCTTACCCCTTGCAGTCATTTCTACCACAGAACAGGTAAATGCCAAGGAAGTTCCTTTGATTAATGCAATCAACGAGTTACCAAGGGAAGGCAGCGCGACTGTCACTGCCTGTGGAAGGAGAACTCTTCTAAGAATTTGTTTACCTGTCATTCCTAAAGCTTTCGCTGCTTCCACCTGTCCCTTATCTACAGATTGGATTGCTGCGCGAATGGTTTCTGAGTCAAATGCTGACTGATTAAGACCTAACGCAATAATTGCGAAAAGAATCGGCGGTACGGTATTTACGTTATATGAAGTCCCATTGTAGTAATTAAAATATTTTAACGCAATCGGTATTCCAAAATAAGTCAAATATAACTGTACAATAACAGGCGTTCCTCTTACAATCGAAACAAATAAAGCAGCTAACTGTGATAAAACAGGTATTCTTTTTATTTTGATCATGGCTAATAAAAGTCCTATGATCCAGCCAATTATGAGCGCAACCAAAGTTAATTCAATTGTAATTGGTAAATATTCAAGTAAAGTGGGAATCTGGGTAAATACTAATTTTCCATCAAACAATTTGCTCATATCATTCCTCCAGGTTTAATTGTAAGATGGAGAATAATCAGAACCAAACCAATTTTCATTAATCTCTTTACTCTTGCCATCTTGTATTACTTCTTTGAGTGCCTTATTAATGTCTTCTACCAATTGCTCATTTCCTTTGCTAATTAATAAATAGCTAAACGGTTGTGGTAGTAAATCCTGTGATACGTCATTGCTAATCTCAGCTCCAACTACATTAAAGTTAAATTCCTTTTGGTAATACTCAAACATTGGTTTATCCATTAGTACAAAATCATATTTACCTGCTTCTACATCTTGAATCTGTAGCACAAGGTCTGCTTCACTGTATTCGATTTGAATTGCATTATCTGGATTTGCCGTATTATAGTTTTCTAATGCGGTTGTAATATTAATTCCTGCCTGTGAAATGGTCTTTAAGCCTGCCAAGTCCTCCCAACTCTCAACGGATTCGGCCTTATCACTGTCTTTTGCAAAGATTGCTACATATTCATTTGCAAAGATAGGATCGCTAAATAAGTATTTTTCTTTTCTCTCTTCGTTCATGGCAAAATTGTTTACGCCAATTTGATAGCGATCAGAATCTAGTCCTGCAAAAATAGATGGAAAATCTGTTACTTCAATTTCCAGTTTATATTGTGGCAATCGTTCAAATACCGCTTTGATTAAATCAATGTTATGCCCTGTTAATTCGTTGCTATCGTCCACAAAGGTAAAAGGCTTTGGAGCTCCGCCCGTTGCTGCATAAATCGTGGTTACTTCTTCTAGGTCTGTGTTTTTTGCATCCTCTGTATTCGCATTATCAGTGCTTGCATCTGTTGCTTTTTCATCTGATGCCTCTTGATTGCTTGCATTGGCATTTGAATCACTCTCTGCTTTTTTTGCACATCCAGTTAAGACTCCAGCTGCTAATGTTGTTACCATGATTCCTGTTACTAATTTTTTTAAGATATTTTTCTTCATACAATTCTCCTCTTTTTTAATATGTGAATTTATTTTTTCCAAATTTTTCTTCTCTGTTATTTGGTTCCTCCCAAATCGAAAGATCTGGGCCTTTTGGTAAGAGTCCATAAGGATTGTGGGCATGATTTCCTAACAAATACCCTCTCTTAATGGCATCAAAATCGGTTGCTTCTTTAAATGCAGGGATGCTGTATAAATCCTTTGCATAATTCCATAAATTATCATAATCTGCAATACGATTTCGATTGGTGCGAAATGCAAAATAATATGCAATGTCAAATCTTGCCAGTGTAACATATAAACGAATATCTGAATCGGTCAACTGATCTCCAAATAGATATCTACCTTTTGAAAGTCTTTCTTCTAACCAATCGAGTCGCTGAAAGACTAAATCATAAGCATTTTCATAAGCCTCTTGCGATTGTGCAAATCCTGCCTTGTAAACTCCATTATTCACTTCATGAAATAAGATGTCATTGAGTGCATCAATCTCATCTCTTAACTCTTTTGGATACAAATCAGGTGCACCCTTTTTATGAAATGGCTCCCAAACCGTCTCCCAGTATTTGCTTAAATGATGATAATCGTTGTTGACAACCTGTTTGGTCTTTAGGTCAATTACTGCTGGAACAGTTGCTCTTCCTGTATATTGTGGATCCGTTGCTGCATAAATTTCTGGTAGATAACGAATCTTTAGCTCGGGATCAACACCATCTTTATCCAAAGAAAATTCCCATCCCTTTTCTGTTCGAATCGGTGCAACCGTTCCAACACTGATAACATCTTCAAGTCCAAGAAGCTTAAATGCAATCACCTGTCTAGTTGCCCAAGGGCAAAGAGGTGTCCAAATCAGTCGATATCGACCTGCTTCAATTGGAAGTTCGCCTTCCTTCGTTCCAAATGGTGTAATAAAACGATTTTCTTGTCTGACAAATGCACCTGTCTTTGAAAGTTCATTAACTTCTTCTGCTGTTGCTACTTTGCCAAAAAATTGCTCTTTATCATCTATATTAGTTAACTTTTTTTCACTCGCCATTTTTTACTCCTTTGCTCTTTGTTTTTCATATCATACCATTCCGATATGAATATGTACAATACCAAAAAGTGAATATGGGTTATACCTATTACCTATAACTAAGACGGCATTCAAAATATGTTTGAAAAAATTTCTAATACAGTAAAAAAGAAGAAAATAGTTTGAAGAACTTTCCTGATGACATAAAAATACTCTGTCTTACTAAGAAATTTTAGTAAAACAGAGTATTTTATTTAGATGTGTATCATTTATTTATAGATGCCATATGTTTTATTTACATTCTGAATATAAATAATTCCATTCCCTGGCTCATCTATTTTAAGTTCCTCTCGGATAGAGTTTACAATTTCATCCGTCTTTTCTACTTCAGAAATAATCATAACAATCTCTTTTTCTGGTTCAATTTCGATTGAAAATAATTTGGTTGTTTCATGAATGCCAGATCCTCTTCCATTCATGATTGTACCGCCCTTAGCTCCAACCTTTACTGCCGCGTCAATAACATTTTCGGCATTTCCTTTTTCTACAATGACTGTGATAGACTGATACATAGATTGTTCTACCCCTCCTTCATTCTCTTCATTACTTGCTTTTATTTTTTTGCATCCGATTAGGGTTTTGATTGATGTCGTAAACGCAATTCCATGATTTGGTTTACAAAACTTAAATTCTTTATTTAATTCCTCTAAGGCAACATAGGCTGTTTCTTTTTTCGCCGCCATAAAGACAATCTCTTTTCTAATTTCAGACAATCCCATATAATCCCAGATACTTTTACTTACGGTACCTTTCCCAAGTGTTACCGTGGCCCCAGACACACCATGACGTTTTGCTGACTTGATTATTTTACTACCCAAACCAAAATCTATAATAACACAGATTAATTCAATATCACCTGCTGTTGATTCATTAAACATCTTCGTTCATCCCTCCTTTTCTTGACTTTATTTTAAACACTAATCCAAGAATTTGCAAGGCAATTAATGGAGTCATGGCAACCATTGCAATCATTCCAAATCCGTCCACTAATACATCAGCTCCTTCAATTGCCTGTGCAGCCCCTTGTGCATATGCAAGAATGAAGGTTGCCGTCATAGGACCTGAAGCAACTCCACCTGAGTCAAAAGCAATACCAACAAATAGTTTTGGCACAAAATAAGTCATTGCAATTGCAATCACATACCCTGGTAGTAAATACTGCCAAAGCTGCAAAGAAGGAATTAAAATTCGTACCATAGATAATGCAACTGCAAAACCTACACCAATAGAAAGTGTTATCATTACAGCATTACGTTTTACGTAGCCACTTGTTACGTCTTCAATCTGATGAGTCAATACATATACCGCTGGTTCTGCAAGAATGGTAACAACTCCTAGGATAAATCCAATGATTACTACGTAGACCTTGTTATCCAAAGAAGCAATACTATAACCAACTACACTACCCACTTCCATAAATCCAGCATTCACACCCAACAAAAATAATACTAGTCCAATAAAGGCAAACAACATTCCAAATAATATTTTTCGAACGGCTGTCTTAGATAAATGAAACGATAATTTTTGAAATACTAAGAAAATAATAACGATAGGAGCTAAAGCGATTAATGCTTCTTTAGATAACCTAGGCAATTCATGTATAAATGGCTCTAGGATTGAAGTAGATACTGCTTCAGCTTCCTCAAGTGAACCTGTGATTTCATTTGTATTCTTGATAATACTCATAATCATAACGGATATGATTGCACCAATGGAAGCAATTGCAACCAACCCAAAACTATCTTTTTCGGATGATTTACTATCTTTCTTTAACTTTGATACACCAATTGCCAATGCCAAGATAAAGGGTACGGTTAAAGCTCCTGTGGTAGCTCCGGATGCATCAAAGGCAATAGCCATAAACTCTTTTGAGGTAAATAATGCTAATACAAAAATAACAGCATATAAACCAGTTAATATCTTATATAGTGGAAAATTATAAACAATTCTAAGAAGCCCTAGAACAAGTAAGACTGCAATTCCAATAGACACAACTACAACAATACTGAGTTTAGAAATTAGACCTAAAGATACATCATCTACCTGATTTGCCAGAATATGAAGATCTGGCTCAGCAATGGAAACAAAAAAACCAAGAATCAAACCAACAACAACTACCACCCAGACTTTATTCGACTTTGCCATCATTGATCCCATTATATTACCGATTGGAGTAACTCCGATGTCAACTCCGATTAAAAATATAGTTAAACCTAACGTAATTAACACAGCTCCAATTAAGAATCTTGCCATTAAAACACCATCAATTGGGGTCAATGTAAAGTTTAAAATAATCACCATTACTGTGATTGGTAGTATTGAATACAATACCTCTTTTAATTTAGATATAATTACACTCAAATAGCTCTCTTCCTTTCCTTATCTTTCTACAAACTATACTTAAGCCTGCATTTTTTGATACCTTTGTTGATGTGAGGAGGTCTTTTCAACTGGTATTAAACCACTCTTTTCCTTTTGCACGTGATTTAAAAACAAAGTCCCAAGTAAAAGTCTGTCTTTTACTGCTATTCTGTTCCAGATATAACCCTTGAACAAATCCTTAACCAAAAAAATCTCACCTTCCTGAAGATTTTTCGTCTCTTTGATTGCTTGCTTTAATAAATCATTTACATCAATCATAAAGTACCTCTCCTCCTATTGTCAACAACATTGTTATGAACATTGTAATCAAATTATCACTCTTTGTCAACCCCTCTATTTTCCTGATTACAAAATGACATGACCCCTAAAATTATTTTATATTTTTCGTTATAAAAAATCAAAAAACGACTCTCTTTTTACAAAAAGAGTCGTTTTCTTTTTCATTTATAACTGTTCCAAAACATCGATTGCATTACTATCTGCCTTTACTTTGGTCATAACAGTCTCAATCATTCCATCCTCATCAATGATATAAGTAGTACGAACAACTCCCATGCTCGTTTTCCCATAGGACGTTTTTTCCTGCCACACATCATATGCTTTAATTGCAATTAATTCGGGGTCAGAAAGAATTGGAAATGGCAGATTGTACTTCGCTGCAAATTTTTCATGTGATGTCACGCTATCTTTACTAATACCAAGAACAACTACTCCTTTTTCTAAAAAAGCATTGTAATTGTCAGCAAAGTTGCAAGCTTGTTTGGTACAGCCAGGAGTATTATCTTTTGGGTAAAAATAAAGAACAACCTTTTTCCCCTTAAAATCAGACAGAGTTACTGCATTTCCTTCTTTATCCAGTAATGTAAAATCTGGAGCCTTACATCCTTTTTCTAACATAATAATATACCTCCTTTCTTTTTACTTTAATTAATCTTCGCCTAATGCCTCTTCTAGTGTATGCCAAGAAAGTACCGCACATTTTACTCTAGCAGGCATATTTGAAATATTTTGAAACGCTCTGGCTTCTTCTAATATCTTTAATTCTTCCCCATTGGTAACTGTCTTTTGAATCATACCAATGAAGGTCTTTGCTAACTCTTTTGCCTCTTTTACTGTTTTTCCTTCGATTAGCTCCGCCATCATAGAGGCGGATGCTTGTGATATGGCGCATCCATTTCCTAATAATCCAATTTCTTGTATGATATCATTGTCTACCTTTAATTCCAATTCGATGTTATCACCACAGCTTGGATTCACGCCTCTCATCTTACGGTTTGGCTGAATCAGTGGCTTTTTGTAAGCACTCGATTGGCTATACTCAAGTATTAAATCTGTATATAATTCATCAAGCTCCATAACCGAGCCACCTCCTAACTCCTTTTAAGCTATCTGCTAGTCTGTCAATGTCTTCTTTTGTATTATAAAGATACACACTAGCACGACACGTTGCTGGAACCTTCAAGAAACTATGAAGTGGCTGTGCACAGTGATTGCCTGAACGAATCGCTACCAAATCTTTATTTAAAATGGTTACCACATCGTGAGGATGTACTCCGTCTACTACAAAAGGCACAACGCCAATGCGATTTTCTAAGGAGGAAGAACCGATAATATTTACATGGGAAACGCTACTAAGGCGTTCTAGTAAATATCTGGTAAGGTCCTCTTCTATCCTTTGAATTTGACTCATCCCAATCTGCTCCAAATAATCAATTGCAGCCCCAAATCCTGCAATACTTCCCATATTTTGTGTTCCTGCCTCAAACTTTTGCGGAACTGGAGCATAGGTAGTTGACTGTTCTTCTACATATTCAATCATATCTCCACCATATAGAAATGGAGGCATTTCATTTAGATATTTTTTCTTTCCATATAATACGCCAATCCCCATTGGTCCAAGCATCTTATGCCCTGAAAATGCATAAAAATCAGCGTCCATGTTTTCTAAATCAACCGCCAAATGCGCAGCCCCTTGTGTTCCATCAACTACCACAACCGCACCCTTTGAATGAGCCAGTCCTATGATTTCTTCGATTGGACTGACAAGACCTGTAACATTTGATACTTGAGCAATCGCTACTAGCTTTGTTTTACTCGTTATCTTACGATTTGCTTCCTCTAATGTGATTCTTCCCTCTTCGTTTAAATACAAATAAGTTAGATGAGCGCCTTTTGCTTTTGCAACCATCTGCCATGGAACAAGATTACTATGATGTTCCGAAACCGCCAAAACGATTTCATCTCCTTCTTTTATATAAGTCATTCCATAGCTATAGGCTACAAGGTTTAAGCTCTCGGAGGCATTTTTTGTAAAAATTATTTCTCCGTCTATTGGTACATGTAGCCATCTTTTTGTTTTCTCTCTGACGTCATCAAGAACTTTTGTTGCTTCGATGCTCAAATCGTAAGCCCCGCGATGAGGATTGGCATTTTTATTCTTATAATACTCTTCTTGTGCTTGTAGCACTGCGTAAGGTTTTTGTGTCGTTGCTGCATTGTCAAGATACGCAATGCTTCTTCCTTGTTTATCTATGTTTGTAAAAAGAGGAAAATCCTTTCTAAAATCCTTCACTCATGTATCCTCCCTCTTCAATGGCTACTCGAAGGTAGGATAAGATTTCTTCCTTCAATGCTTCTTCCTTCATTTCCTCCAAAATAGCGGCAAACTTTGATTCTGCTAGTAACTTCTTAGCCTCTGCTTCACTTAGTCCTCGGCTCATTAAATAAAATAAAGTACTGTCACTTGGTCGGCCTGAGGACGCTGCATGCTCACCTTGTACGTCGTCTTCTCCACAAAATAAAAGAGGAACTGAAATGTTTCTTACATTTTTGCTAAGCATGAGTACATCTTCTTCTTCTCTTCCTTTTGCTTCCTTAGAACCACTGACAAAATCAAGCGTATCTCGAAGTATCTTTTTACTTTTTCCAAGTAAAACACCTCTTGCTCTTACCTGTCCATTGGTCTTTGCCGCTTGGTATTCGATACGACTTGTAAAATCAAGCTTCTTTTCTTTTTCTCCCACATATACAAGGTCTAAATTTACTTCACTTTCCTCTCCAGATAGTAAAACATTCCAGCCTGCTGTAGAACCACTTGACCCCATCTCAGCTTGTATCATTGTAAGCTTTCCTTCTTTTTGTACCTGCGCTCCTAAGATATCATTGTGTTTCACCTCATCATGAAACAATTGCGCTCTAACAAGTTTTAAACAAGCCTTTTCATGTACAAGCACTCTAGTTCGTCCACTATGATAGCCTTCTTCTTTTCCTTTGGAGCGATACTCTACAATAATAGTGCTTTCACTGTTTTCTTCTGCCTCAATTACAATATCTTCTCCAATTACGTTGTATTCATCCGTTATTTCAAGGGTAATTCGAATCGGCTCTTCTTCTTTGTGGTTCTTTGGGATTCGAATGTAATAGCGAATATTACTGTTTTGCTCTATAAAGCTCTCAATTTCTTCATTCATCAAATGCTTGGAGGGATCCGTCTTAAACGTAACACCAGTAAAATCTTTTCTCACTTCTATCTTATCTGACGCCTGAATCAAAACGGATTCCTCTTTTTTATCCTCAGGTGCGTATAAAAAAATATCTGCGGTATTTACCTTTAACCACGACCAAGTCCTTTCAGGCATTCGATCAATTTTCTTTGCATGTGTAATCATTTTGTCACCTCCTAGCCAATGGTCCCTTCTAATTCAAGAGTAATCAGTCGATTCATTTCTACTGCATATTCAAGTGGCAGCTCCTTTGCAATTGGCTCTACGAATCCTCGTACAATCATAGCTTTTGCTTCTTCCTCTGAAAGTCCTCTTGTCATCAAATAAAAGACGGCTTCATCACTGATTCTTCCTATTTTTGCTTCATGTCCAATATCCACCTGATCGTTTTGAATATCCATAACTGGTATGGTATCTGCTCTTGATTCATTGTCAAGCATCAACGATTCACATATAACAGACGATTTGCTTCCTGTTGCCTTTGGTGTTATGGTTACAGAGCTACGATAAATTGACTTTCCTCCATCCTTTGAAATGGAACGAGAATTAATGGTTGAGGAGGTATTTGGTGCCATATGAAATACCTTTGTTCCAGTATCAAGATGTTGTCCACTGGACGCAAAAGTAATACCAGTGAATTCTGATTTGGCTCCTTCTCCTTTTAACATACTGGATGGATACAACATGGTAATGTGAGAACCAAAAGTTCCAGATATCCATTCAATGGTTCCGTTTTTCTCAACAGACGCTCTCTTTGTATTCAAATTCATCATATTCTTTGACCAATTTTCTATGGTCGAATATCTTAATTTTGCATTTTCTCTTACATATAACTCTACACAGCCAGCATGAAGATTAAGCTGGTTATATTTGGGTGCAGAACATCCTTCAATAAAGTGAAGACTTGCGTTCTTTTCTACTACAATGAGTGTATGCTCAAATTGTCCTGCCCCTGGTGCATTCAAGCGAAAATAAGACTGAAGTGGTATGGATACGTGTACTCCTTCTGGAACATATACAAAGGAGCCTCCCGACCAAACTGCACCATGCAGCGCTGCAAATTTGTGATCGGTTGGTGGTACTAGTTTCATGAATAACTCTCTTACAATATCTTCATGTTCTTGCACCGCGCTTTCCATATCCGTATAAATAACTCCTTGATTTAACAAGTCTTGCTTTACATTATGATACACAACCTCTGAATCATATTGTGCACCAACACCTGCTAATGATTCTTTTTCTGCCTTTGGTATTCCAAGTCGATCAAATGTTTCTTTGATATCCTCTGGAATGTCATTCCAGCTATTTTTCATATCTGTATTTGGTCTTACATAAGTAACAATTTGGCTCATGTCTAGCTCGTCAAGAGAAGGCCCCCATGCTGGCATTTTTATTTTGTTATAATGTTCTAACGATTTCAAACGATGCGCAAGCATCCAGTCTGGTTCATTCTTTTGTTTTGAAATCTCACAGACAATATCTGGCGTTAAACCTTTTTGGGTTTTATAGCGAGCAACATCTGCATTTTTTATATCATAAAGCTCACGTGAGATATCCTCAATCATGGTCTTTTGTTTTTCCATTTCTATTACCTCCAATCTAATCTCATCCCAAAACGGATGAAAATCCTTCCTGTACTATTGTATCAACAATGGAGGCATCTCCTGTTTTTACTATTTTCCCATCTGCCAATACATGAACATAATCAATTGGTAGGTTTTGCAATATTTTAGTAATATGGGTAATAATTAAGATTGCATTGTTTTCATTTCTAAAGCGTGCTATGTTTTCAGAAATAAGCTTTACTGCATCTACATCAAGCCCTGAATCCGTTTCATCAAGAATCGCTAATTTGGGATTCATCATTGCCAATTGAAGAATTTCACTTTTTTTCTTTTCACCACCAGAAAAACCAACGTTTAAATAACGTTTTGCATAGGCTTCATCCATGCCTAGTGCCTTCATATTCTCTGAAAGCTCATCTTTAAAAGCAAATATTTTAACCGGTTTTCCAGAACAGGCAGCTCTAGAAGCTCTTAGGAAGTTTTCCAAAGTCACACCTGGGATTTCTTCTGGCGCCTGAAAGGATAAAAAGATTCCTTTTCTTGCTCTTGCATCTGGTTTCTCTTTAGAGATATCTTCTCCTTCAAATACAATATTACCTTCTTCTACCTCAAACCTTGGATCTCCCATTATGACATTGGCAAGTGTTGATTTACCCGCACCGTTTGGCCCCATTAAAACATGTACTTCTCCTGGACGAATGGTAAGATCTACACCATTTAAAATTAATTTTCCTTCTACGGTTGCCTTTAAATCTTTTATTTCTAATAAGTTCTTTTGCATTTTTCGCACCTTCCATCTTTTTTACTTTCCAGTTGTTTTGTTTTACTGGAATATTTGATATAGCAGTCTTTTTTTTCAATTCCTGTGATGACAGCTTCAAATAAGCCTTTTATGGTACCTAGTGTATCCTCGTCCAAATCTATAATATAAGCTTCGATTAATGCATTTATATCATCATTGTATTTGTCATAGCCTTCACAGGCAGTCTGTCCACTTTTCGTTAAGCGATAATACACTTCTTTTTTATTTCCTTCCATACGATAGGACTCTAAATAACCCTTTCCTTCCAGCTTCTTAGCTAGTTGTACCACTGCTCCATTTGTAATCCCTAGGTATTGAGAGATATCCCCCGCTTTGTTATTTTCATTTCTTTGAATACATTTAAGAAAGGAAAGATCAGAGTAAGTTAAAGCATATTCTGTTCCATAACATCTTGAAGTTCTGGCATCGCATAACATAATATTTGCAGCCTGATGAAACTTTTGTATTAATTCGTTTTTTGAATTCATATCGTCACCTCAAATTTATTTTATAGTAACTAAACAAAAATTGCAATATTTTTTAGTAACTAAACATTTTTTTTAATGAAACAACCCTTTTTAAGCAAAGAATTCTCTCTCGAAGTTTCCTTTATATAAAAAAAGAACCAGAGTTGTTTTTCCCTGATTCATCTATCTAAATGCTAGCTATTATATTACTTTATTACGTCCTTCACTTTTTGCACGGTATAGATTCTTATCTGCCATCCTTATTAACTCTGATATACTTTTTATCCCTGAATCTCTTAGTGTTGTTTGAACTCCAATGCTACAGGTTATTTGAATCTCTTTTCCTAATGCCCTAAAGGTATTGGATTCAATTGTCTTTCTCAAACGATTGGCTATTCTTTTTGCAGAATGCTTTACACAGCCTGGCAAACAAACTAGAATCTCATCGCCTCCGTATCTTGCTACCCATCCATTTCCTTTATTAAATTGCTTTTGTAATAAAAGCGCCACTTCACAAAGTACCTGATCTCCCACTGCATGACCATATGTGTCATTGATTTCTTTAAAGCAATCAATGTCAATAAACAAAATGCTAATCGGTTCACCAAGTTCAAAAGAACTTTGCATATCAATTGGTAGTCGTTCATCAATATATCTTCTATTATAAAGTTTTGTTAAAGCATCCGTAATCGCCATTTCTTTAATCTGGTGTATGGATAAATTATCAAACGAGGAAGAAACCAAGCTATATTGCTTGATTCTTGAGACATGTTGTTTTAATTCCATAAAATATTGACTTTTACCAATTAAGACGGGAACCGTTGTAATCGCTGTTAATACACAATCAATGAGCTGAATTCTAAAAATTGCATTTTGTTCTTGTCGCAAACGCTCAACAAACGAATTCATATCTTCTATTGTTGCATCATATTTATAATCCTTATGCGAACTTTCGTAAATAATCTTTTGATTGGCATCAGTAATGCAAACTGATGTATTTGTTGATTCCAGCGCGTGAATGATATAAAATATCTCCCCTAAATTATTAAAAATCATTTTCACTCACCTCTCTTTAAGAATATACGAGTATCGAATATTCCTTGGTCATAAGAAGGTGTTTCCTTTGTAAAAAACACTCGCTTGACGCGTTTTGCTTTTGTAGTTAAAATTGCAAATTCCTAATCGGTTCATAAAGTACACTTATTTGTATAAAGTTATATCAACTATCAGCTTACGCTGACACCTTCTTCTTAAAATAATAAATAAAATACCGAAATATAAGCTAATGAAAGTTCTTTGGATAAAAAAATCCAATTATACACATGCTAAATGTATTATTTGTCATTGTACATTAATTATAAGTTAATGTCAATACATCAATATCGTGTGTGATACTATTTTATACACAAATAAAATGTAAAAGGAGTAGAGAAATGAGGTTATGAAGGAACCATATGAAATTATCCGCGGACTTCGAGAAGACAAAGATTTGAGGCAGTCAGATATTGCAAAGATAATAGGAACCACACAACAGCATTATTCAAGATGTGAACAAGGCGACAGTGATTTACAGACTCGTGCTGTGATTGCTCTTGCAAACTTTTATGATGTATCAACAGATTATTTGTTAGGAAGAACTGCCTGTAAAGGGGGAATTCAATCCTTAAATGAAACCGTTGTGGGAGAATACACATCTGGTCAGCTAATTACTGATGTACTCTCTCTAAATAACTCTGGAAGACGTGCAGTATTAGAGTACATTGAACTGCAAAAACTAAAGGAAAGAGTAGCCCATCTTGGGTTATAATACTTGAACCAGCCATAATAACTTCTTTTGGCTGGTTCAGATTATCTTTACCTAACACATTATTTTAAATTAGACATATACTATAGAAAATAAATAGGAATTCATATCACTATGGCACATTTTAGTCCTACATCAAACACATCGCACAAGATGAACAGCCCCGTCTTGTACGTTGAGCATGCTCTGATAGAAGAAGTATCTACCACAGATGGAAAAACAGGGTCTGTTTTAATATCCTTTCGTGTAGAAACTTCAAACAACGTGCTTCAAAATGAATTATTAAAATTAATCGTAAACCCAAATACTGAAATTATAAATGAATTTGCAGAACCATTGAATCTTTGTGACCTAAAAAAGGGAATGTATCTTGATGCCTCTTTTTCTTCAGCAATGACTATGAGTATCCCCCCTCAGGCAAGGGCCTTTCAAATGATTGTTCGCTTAAGAATGCCTGAAGTTGTTGTAACAACAGACCGTGTGGTAAGCGTAGATGTAAGAAATAGTTTTTTATTAACAGGAAATCCATATGAAATGATTGAACAAATGCGCTTTGTTATTTCCCAAGCGACCATTATTTTAAATAGAAATGGAGAGCGAATCTCCTTAAGCCATATAAAGCCTGGTCAACTTGTACGAGTAGAACATGCCTCTTTTCAAACATTAAGTATCCCTCCACAGACCACCGCTTTTCGAATTCAAGTTCTATCAGCCTAATAAAAAACCTCTGTCTTTTCAAAAGATAGAGGTTTTTTGGCTAATTTTGATTTTGATGTTGTTATCTTTCTTTGTACAAGTTAACTAAACTTCCAAGACCTGAAAAAATGGATAGAATAGTAAGTCTCGTGGCTTATACCACTCGCATCATAACATCTTCTTTTTGTTTGTTTCCTTCTTCTAAGACAAGAACAGATTCAAACTGAGCACTATTGGTAACAATAACAGCAGTTGTTGTGGGGTGTCCTGCTTTTTTAATTGCATCTATTGAAAATGACATAAGCTTTTGTCCACGTACAACACGTTCTCCCTCCTTTACCAATACATCAAAGCCCTCACCTTTCATTTCAACTGTATCCATACCTACGTGTACTAACAATTCAATGCCTTTTGAACTTTCCAAACCAATCGCATGTTTCGTATCTGCGACCTGTATAACTTTTCCATCAAAAGGAGCATAAACTACACCTTCTTCTGGGTCAATACCAGCACCCATTCCAAGAATCCCTTCAGAAAATACACCATCTGCAATCTCCTTTAATGATATTAACTTTCCTACCACTGGCATATAAATTTCGTGAGTACGATTTAATTTATTTCTTAATTTATCTAAAAGTTCCATGATACCTCCTTAAATCTCTTCCTATCTCAATCAAGGTCCTTCCCATTGGATGCAATTACCTTCTTGTACCAATAGAAAGAATCTTTGCGAAATCTATCAAGACTTCCGTTTCCTTCGTTATCCTTATCAACATAAATAAAACCATATCTTTTCTTCATTTCACCTGTTGAAATGCTCACTAGATCAATACAGCCCCAAGGGGTGAAACCGATTAAGTCAACACCGTCTTTGATGGCTTCCTCCATCTGTTTGATATGCTCTCTTAGATAATCAATTCGGTAAGAATCATGGACCGTATTATCTTCCAATACATCAACTGCACCAAGCCCATTTTCCACTATCATCATTGGAATCTGATAACGACCATACAAATCATTGAGTAGGTAGCGAAGCCCCTTTGAGTCAATTTGCCATCCCCAATCACTTGCTTTTAAGTAAGGGTTTTTTACACCCATAATCACATTACCACTTGCTTTTTTCGCATCTTCATCTGTTGTTGCACATGTGCTCATGTAATAGCTAAAGCTGTAGAAATCTACCGTACCCTTTTTAAGTACTTCCAAATCTCCCTCTTTCATGGTAACAACGATACCCATATCTTCAAACATACGCTTTGTAAAGTAAGGATATTCTCCTCTTACTTGTACGTCACCGCAAAAATAGTTCATTCTCATTTCCTGCTGTGCCAATACAATGTCATCTGGATTACAAGTATATGGGTATATTGCTCCACCTGCAACCATACAGCCAATTTGATACTCTGGATTTATCTCATGACCTAACACAACTGCCTTTGCACTTGCCAAAAACTGATGGTGCAATGCCTGAAATCTGTTTTGTTGCTGTTTTCTTGTTGGTATTTGGTTAAAATCTTGCATTGGTCCGTCTTCACTTTGAATTCCGCCAGACAAGATGTCACCAACGCCCATCATTAGGCAATTTATTTCATTAAAGGTAAGCCAATACTTTACCAAATCCTTGTATTCGTTAAATACAACCTTACAAAAATTCAAATAAAAATCAATACAATCACGATTTAACCATCCACCATATTGATTCATGAGATAATATGGGATTTCGTAATGAGAAATGGTTACCAATGGCTCGATTCCATATTTTTTACACTCCATAAAAACATTTCTGTAAAAATCAAGACCTTTTTGATTTGGTTTTACCTCATCTCCTTTTGGAAAAATTCTGGTCCAATTAAGAGACAAACGAAATACTTTAAATCCCATTTCTGCAAACAAAGCAATGTCTTCTTTGTATCTATGATAAAAATCAATCGCTTCATGTGAAGGATAATTTAGATCCTCTTTTATCTCATTTGTAAAATAACGTGGTGTGCTTACCGTGCCTGCTGTGATATGATCACATACGCTATCACCTTTCCCATCTTCTTTCCAACCACCTTCAAATTGATTGGCCGCTGTGGCTCCACCCCACAAAAAATTCTTTGGAAAACTCATTCTCATTCCTCCTGTTATTGATAAATACTCTCGCCTTTATAAAGAAATAGCGTAGTTATAAAAGTTACCACGATACCAATCAAAATACTGATAATCATGAATATAAAGTTTGAACTCGTTGGTCCTACAAATCCTGCAATACCAAGAATACCTGCACTTCCACCTAAACTATACATGTATACTTTCATTAAGCCTGCAAAAGCTGCTGAGCAAAAATTACCAAACATGGCAGCATATAATGGTTTTTTTAGTTTCATATTAATACCAAACATAGCTGGTTCCGTTACACCACCAAAAACTGCTGTAATCGCACTAGAACCTGCAGTTGATTTTGTTGCTTTATCTTTACATTTGAATGCAACAGCAGCTGCTGCTGCACCTTGGTTAATGTTTGATAAAACATTTGCAGTCGCAACAATTGGTTCATAACCAAAGCTAACCAATGATTGGAACATGTATGGAAACAATGCACCATGCATACCTGTAAGAATTAAAAGCGGATAAACAGTTGCTAATACTGCTACTCCAAAGAAACCAGTTGTATTATATAACCACATAATCGCTGCTGCTAAATAGTTACCAAGAAAGGCTCCTGCTGGTCCAATTAATCCTAATGTCAATGGAAGCATCACTAATATGGTTCCAAGCGGAACTACAATTGCTTTAATAGAATCTGGTGCTATTTTTTTGAAGAATTTTTCCACATGTGACATCACAAAAACTGCCATGATTACAGGAAAAATCGTACTTGAATAGTTAGCTGCATATACTGGCACTCCAAAAATACTCATGGAAACAGCACCTGCTACATTAGCTACCATGGTAGGATGTATCATAATTGCTCCAAGAAGCATACCTAGCCCCATGTTTGCTTTAAATTTGTTGGCTGCTGTTGCACCTAAGAATACTGGAAGGAAATAAAATCCTGCATCTGCTGCAAAAGTAAGCACTGCATGTGTTGGCATCTCTGGAGTTAACACGCCTGCTAATTCACATAAGATAATAATAACCTTCAACATACCAGCACCAATAATGGCAGGAATCAATGGCATTAAGCTTCCTGTAATTCCATCAATAATTGCTCCAATGCTAAATTTTTTCTTCTTACCATCTAAGTTCTCTTCAATCGCTTTTTCTTTCTCAAGTCCTGCTTTTGCTGCAACAAGTCCATATACTTCTCCAACTGATTGTCCAATGATAATTTGTAGTTGTTCATTTGACCACTGTGCACCAACAACGCCCTCTATTTTTTGAATTTGAGATAAATCTACTGCACTTTTATCCTTTAATTCAAATCTAAGACGTGTCATACAATGTCCAAAATAACTAATATTATCCTTTCCTCCAACTAACTCTAATACTTTTACTGAGAGTTCTTCATATTTTTCTTTTTTTGACATAATCATTCTCCTTTTTTTTATTGCAACAATGTTTATCAACATTGCTTTTGCTTAATTAAGTTACGAAGCAATTTCTCTTAAAAAATAAAAAACCGAGGAAACGTACAAAGCTTGTACGTTTTTCCTCGGTTATGCCTCCATTACGAGTTACAATCCTTAGACTGCTATATTATTTTTTAAAATACGTCCAATATGAATCATCAGATATAATATTTCATCTTCTGTGCTTTGTGCTCCAAGACGTTCATCAATCATTGATGCAATACGCTTCGCGCATTCATAAATCTTAGGACTTTCCTCTTTTACAGCTTTAAATAAGACACTGTTATCATCAATAAATTGCTTCTTTTCTTCGATTCGCTTCATATAATACCTTAAATGCATCACAAAGCGATTATAATTAAATCCATTTCGATCAATCATTACTTCGAAATCAGATTCAATTTCTTTGGTAATCTCCTGAATTATTTCATCTGTACTTCGATGCGAAGATGCCATTGTATTTTCTTCCTGTGCATTGACAAAATGCATTGCTATATTGGTAATCTCACTATCTGGTAATTTGACAAATAGTTTTTTTTGAATCATCTTAACTGCATATCTAGCAAGCTCTGTTTCTTGTGGATATAACTGCTCAATATCATAAGAAAATAACATCTTCATTTTCTTAAACTTCTTCAACCTTGTCAATGCAAAATTAATATGATCTGCAAGCCCAGGTAATAAGTTTGGATTGAGATTACAATCTAATGTTCTTTGTGCCTTTTTTACAATGAGTGCCGATACCTCAAAAATTTCCTCTGGAATCTCTTCCAATAATCTGTAATAGCTTCGATCCATCTTATAAAAAGTCATTGAGATCAAACTCAAATCAGTTATCTCGTACGGCACTGCCGGAAAACCAATTCCTTTTCCAAAGGCAATTAACTCTTTTTTATTATCATCTACACATATTACAACATTGTTATTGATTTTTTTAATTGCCTTCATGATCATCCCCCACATGATTTTCATAAAAATAAAAAACTCTTCAAGTATACCAAAAAAAACAGGTAATGCCTCGAAGAGTTACAATCCTTACTATATTACTTAGTATAGATGATTCGAAACATTATGTCAATGATTGAAAATCACCTAAAATCACCTCGTCTTTTTATACAAAATAAACAATGAAGTGACTTTTACTATACTTGTATTAAAAATGTATTTTATTGCTGCGTACCAAAATACTGGTCTAATATCTCCTTATCTTTTCTTACCACGTAACCACTACCGCCTCTTTCTTTTACATCCTCTACCATATTCATAAGAAGAATTGGCTTATCTACCTCTTTATCCGATGTAAAAATACCAAACCAACCAAGCTCTGTACCACTCTTGTCTTCTTTGGAGGCCTTAATTTCAGCCGTACCTGTCTTTCCTGCCAATACAATATCTTCGCGATAAGCAGCATGCCCTGTTCCATGCTCTGAACTTACTACTTGTTCCATGGCCGATTTAATAAGGTTTGCATTCTCCATTTGAAAAGCATTTGCAAGCCATATTTGTGGCTGTACTTGCTTTTGATACAATAGATATGGTTTGATTACATTTCCATCGTTAGCAAATCCACTGTATAGTGCTGCAAGATGAACGGGATTTACTAAAATCTGTCCCTGCCCATAACCACTGTCAGCCAGCAAAATCTCTGTTGATATATCTCCTTCATTGGCATACTGTGATTTACTTAAACCAATCTCAAACGGAATGTCTGTATTAAATCCTAACTGATCCAATTCACTTTGTAATTTTTCACTGCCAATTTTTAGAGCCGTCTTGGCAAAATAGATATTATCTGAATTAATAATTGCATTTTCTAAATTAGCTGGACTAGTTTCATGTAAAGTAGTTACCTTGTAGTTACCCCAACTTGCATCCTTTTGCCAGCTAAGCCCTGCATTGCCATAATCCTCTTCTGGGTTAATATCTCCTGTTTCAAGTCCTACTGCTGCTATGATTGGTTTAAAAGAGGAACCAGGTACTAATTTTTGCCTAAAACGATTGTAAAGAGGCATTCGCTCGTCTTCATTTAAGGAATCCCAAAGTTCTTGTGACATACCAAATACAAAGTCATTACTATCAAAAGAAGGTGTACTTACCAATGCCAAAACTTCTCCCGTATAAGGATTCATAGCAACCGAACTGCTTTTATCCTCAGCGAAGCTTTCATATAATGCCTGCTGCAAAGATGCATCTATGGTCAATTGAATATCCTTACCATCTTGTGTTGCAAGACTTGCAAGTACTAATTTGGTTTTACCCTCTTCATTTACAATCGAGATTTCGCAGCCGTTTATCCCCTTAAGCTCTTTTTCATAAAGTGCTTCCATTCCACTTCGGCCAATCACACTTGTCTCCAAATATCCCTCATTTGGATGCTTTTCTAAATCCTCTGCAGTTACTTGTTGTATATAGCCAGTTAAGTGTGATGCGGCCTTTCCAAGCGGATAACTTCTAACTTGTGTATCACTTATCATCACTCCTGGTATGGATAACAAGGCATCATTTCTAGCTCTTTTTTCTAATGTTTCATCACTTGTATATCTCGTGGTTTGCTCTAATTCTGTTAATTTTGAAATCGTTTTAATAGGTACAAAAGAATCGTCTTTGACCCATTTTGCAGATAATTTTTTTTCAATACTTTCTACCGATACCTTCAAAAGCTCTGCTAATTGATTCAAATCCTGCGTAGGGTCCTCATTTAATTTTCCTGGTACGATTCCTACGGAAGAAGCAACCCCTTTTCCTGCTAAAAGGTTCCCATTTCTATCTAATATCGCACCTCTTTCTGGTTGAGAAATGGATACTTTTACTCTATCCGTCTTTGTAAGATTTGGAAAAATCAAAGCATCCTCCCAAGCAATTAGATATTGATAGTTACCTTCTTTCGTTGTCGTTAACACTGCTTGGTTTGGAAAGGAAATCTCTCCAGCTGCTGTTTGAAGTGTCATATCATAGGAGATTGCCGCACCCAGTTCACTGCTATCATCTACTTGTGTTATTTGTATTTGAACGTTTGATGCTTCTATTCCTTCATAGATTTTCTGATTTCTTGCAATAAAATCTTCACTGGTCACAGACTGCTTACTTTCTTCATTTATAAGTTCATACATTTTATCATATTCTTTAGTTTCTATATATGAAAAGTAAGTTCTAAGTGTTTCTTCTGGTGTTTTTATTCTCGTTGACTTTTCTAATGTCCAAGGCGCTTTCAATGTTATCTTTTGATTTTTTACCAACAAAGTGAGGGCAAGGGTAGTTATCATAATTACCAAGCCTACAATACCAATCACTATATATTTTGTTTTGTTTCTATTTCCATGTCGATTTTGATATCTTCGTCTCCTTTTAGCCATATTTCCTCCTATATATGAAATATCTAGTTCTGTCTGGTTGTCTTTTTTCTTTTCTATCTTAAACCACTCATTTGTTGATGTCAAATAGCAGTATTTTGGAGAAATATGATTTTTCTATATGAGATAATCATAAGAAAATAGTTTGCATTCACATTTTTTTAAGATTCTGGTATAATTAGGATTATATTTTGGCAAGAATGAAAGAAATAAGAGGTAAATACCTTTTGATAAGAAGGATGAGATGATCTATGCAAAATAAAAAAACAACAAATTTGGTACTACTGGCATTATTTGCTGCAATCATATTTATATTAGCCTTTACTCCAATTGGATATCTTCAATTAGGAGTAATTAAAGCCACCATTATTCATATTCCAGTTATCGTAGGCTCTATCTTACTAGGGCCTAAAAAAGGAGCCGTTCTTGGCTTCTTATTTGGCTTGACAAGCTTAATTAGCAATACCTTTACTCCTGTTTTAATGTCCTTTGCCTTTTCTCCCTTAATTCCTGTTTTTGGAACAGACAAAGGAAGTCCAATGGCACTTTTCATATGCTTTCTTCCACGAATCATGGTAGGAATTGTGCCTTATTATGTTTATCAATTATTGGATAAGCTATTTCATAGTAAATGGAAAATTTTAACCTTTACGGTTTCAGGAATACTTGGTTCTTTAACAAATACATTACTTGTTATGAACGGAATTTATTTTATCTTTAAAGATTCCTATGCTGCTGCTAGAAGTATTCCATTAGAAACAGTATATTCGGCTGTACTTGCTATTATTTTTGGAAACGGAATACCAGAAGCCATCGTTGCTGGAATCGTTACATCTGCTTTGTGCAAGGCTCTCATGAGCAATAAGCAAATAAGAGATATGATTTCTTAAGATAATCATACGGGTCTATCCACTCCAAGTTAGGAAATAAGGATACACCCGTATTATTTTTATGTATCAATACTTTATAATAAGACTTTTTTCTTATCCTCATTTAATAATAAGTTTTTGTACTCACCACCTAATTCATACAATCCCTCCGCTACAAGTCCTGCCATTATGACAGCTCCCTCGTATCTTAAGTGAGTATTATCCACTAATCCATCTGGATAAGCTTGATATCGATTGCCTGGTAAATTCATAAACCATTCTTTCGTTTTTGCATCACCATACTGTTGCAATAACTGTTTACTTTTTTCACATAAATCAATGCAAGCAACACCACATACTTTGGCTACGTCCTTCATTGCATCTGGATAGTCTTCATGCACGTTATCCTTTAAGTTTTCGTTTTCATCAAAATGTCTTCTGTACAAGGAAGTAATTAGAACTGGCTTTGCTCCTTTTCTTTTTGCAACTTCAATAAACTTCCTTAAATTTACTTGGTATTCACCGTAAGGTTTCGTATGTCTTTCTAAGTCTGTCTTTTGATCGTTATGGCCGAATTGGATGAATAAAAGATCCCTCTCCTTTATTTCCCTTTCAATCATGTCCAATCTTCCCTCTTCAATAAAGCTTTTTGTACTTCTTCCATTCTCCGCATAATTTAGTATCTGAATCTCAGGTCTTAAATACAAAGGTAAAACCTGACCAATTCCAGTTTGTGGATAAGTCTCTATTGTATTTTTCTTTACCGTAGAATCGCCTGCCCATAAAATTCTTTGTTCCATCTTGATTCCTTTCCCTTAATTCATTGTTCTTTGATCTTTTTTTTAGTTTACCATGTTTTTCATTATGTTGACAACTTAACTGAATTAAAAATAATGTTTTAGTGATACATACGTAAATAAAAGTATCACTTTTTGTCTTTTTTATTCATTCGTTATGATTTCGATTTGGAGCGTTTTCATTTTATGTTTATTATGTTAAACTGAGTCTATTATAATAGGGAGTGATTCATATGTATAACGTGATTGTCGTAGATGATGAGGAAAAGATAAGAGAAGGAATTGTTAATCTTTTTCCTTGGGAGTCCATAGGCTTTCAAATTGTTGGTAGTTTTTCGAATGGAAATGATGCTTTAGAATGGTTAAAGCAAGAAAATAAAGTAGATGTCGTTATGACGGATATTGAAATGCCTGGAATGGATGGAATAACCCTCTCCTCTCACCTTACAAATTATTCCACAAAAGTAGTCTATTTTAGCAGTTATCATACCTTTGAATATGCAAAAAGTGCTATTTTAAATCGTGTTGTAGATTATTTGGTTAAGCCAATCAAATACGAGGAACTCACTCGTTGCTTTGAGCGTCTTAAACAGCTTTTAGATGAGGAGGCAAATATCAGTAATCAGCCAAAAGAAGAAGTCTTTATCTCACCATCTTATTATGAAGCAATTATTAGTCGCATTACAAAATATTTAAAGGAATCCTATCGGGATGCTACGTTAGAAGATGCTGCCAGACAAGTTAATTTAAGTTCTTCTTACTTATCTCGTTTGTTTAAAGAAAAGGTTGGACTTAATTTTTCTGATTACTTAATGAAAATTAGAATGGAAAAGGCGAAGGAATTACTTGGCGATATTACTTATAAACAATATGAGATTGCTTATCGGGTAGGTTACGATAATCCCAAGAATTTTTCCCGTGCCTTTAAAACCTACTACGGGATATCTCCAAAGGAGTTTCGTAATCATAACGGCATTATGGAAGAGGACGGTAAAATTATATTATGATGAAAAAATTCTTTTTAAAACGATTTAAAAATTATTTTTTGATTATGTTACTTCCTACAATCCTCCTCTATCTCGTGTTGCTGTTCTTTATTATCAATAAGGAGATCAATTCTATTTCAACAAAAGAAAACCACTCCTTAAGTAGTATTGAGACGAATATTAATCTGGTTGTAGATAATGCCTTGTATCAACAAGATTTAATGACAAACAATCCACAGCTAAATATTTCTTTGCAAAAAATGCTTTTATATGATGAAATGGATTATGGAGATACTATCTTTTATAATAGTATTCGCTCAATCTTGCGTAGTATCACGGAATCCCATTCATATATTGATTCAATTTATCTAAGCTTAGATGCATGTGATCGTTTTTTTAATTCCAAGGAAGGAATCTGTTTTCTCTCCACTTACAATGATACTAACTGGAATGACACTTATCAAAGCTTAGATACTTCCATTACACAATGGGTCAACAAACGTTTTGTGAAAGAGAATAAGTATTTAGACGCGACTCCTGTTATTACCTTTTATCAAAGAATGACCTTGCTAAAAGGAGTCATCGTAATCAATATTGATATTGAGGATTTTGAAAAAATGATGGATACTTTAGTAAGTAACTCCAACGAAAATTATTATTTACTGAATGGAAACTATGAAATTCTCGCACACACAAAAGGGTCTGAAACCATCTCTTTTCCAACCCTTTTTGAAAAAAATAAAAATGGACTTCAAAATTATTGGATGCCAACAAAGGACGGCACCTTTATTCTTAGCAGCCGCTATTATGAGGATTTTAATATTACCTTGGTCTCCTCTATTTCAATCAAACAAATATGGGATCAGTGTAAATCTTCGCTTTTATTATTTTGCATGACCATTCTCCTTGATTTGTTTATCATTGTTTTTCTTGCTTATACAACAACAAAGAAAAATTTTCAGCAAATCGAGCACGTCATAAATGTCTTTAGCGAAGCAGAAAATAACCATACCGTACCTGCCACTCTTCCTACGATTGGTGATGAATATGATGTGATTATGAATAATGTAATTAATATGTACTTAACCACTACACTATTAAACACACAGCTTGTGGAGCAAAAATACAAAGAAGAAAAAGCCCAGCTTTATGCTTTGCAATTACAAATCAATCCTCACTTTTTATTTAATACATTACAAACCTTGAATTTAGAGGCCTTACGACTATCAGGTACTCCAACCTCCATGAATACAATTATTGAACAGCTTTCCGATATCTTAAAATATTCGATTGCAAATCCTAACTCCTTAGTAAGTCTTTTTGATGAGATTATATATTTAAAGAAATATGAAACCATTCAAAAATACCGTTTTGGTGAACAATTTATATTGTATTATGAAATTGAGGAAGAGTTAAAAAGCTATTATATTATGCGACTGTTATTACAACCACTGATTGAAAACAGCATGACACACGGTATTTTGGCCTCTGGGCGGATGGGCTTTATTAAGTTAAAAATCTTTTGTCGAAATGAGAGGCTTTATTTTACCGTGATTGATACTGGCGCTGGTATGACAAAGGAAGAAAGACTACAGCTATCCAATCAAATCAACGATCAACAAGGCAAACGAATTGGTTTATCCAATATCAACCAAAGATTGATATTAAAATACGGTGCAGACTGCGCATTACGAATTCAAAGCAAAAAAGGACTCGGGACATGCATTACCTTTTCTATCCCAACCTCTGACTTAATTAACAACTCAATTGATAAATTTTAAATGCTACAATAAAACAAGGTAAAGAGTGAATCTCTCTACCTTGCTTTTCTAAATATAAAGGAAGAAACTTTTAAGCTGCCACCTAACATGTCTTTACGATTGACTGCGAAAACTCCACATTTTACGCCTACCCAACGACCTGGTGTCATGAGAATGCTTTCTCCTACTCGTTTTAATTTACCCTCTT
Source organism: Candidatus Galacturonatibacter soehngenii (assembly GCF_008830185.1). Classification (GTDB taxonomy): domain Bacteria; phylum Bacillota; class Clostridia; order Lachnospirales; family Lachnospiraceae; genus Lachnotalea; species Lachnotalea soehngenii. The sequence goes on along the minus strand of NZ_WAGX01000007.1, from coordinate 428,992 downwards.
GTTTTACACTCCAGCTTACAATACCTTTTCTATCTACCTTCATTCGAATCAAGATATCTGAAGCATTCCAAACACAAATATGCCTTGCTTCTTCTTGCTCTTGTCTAACTCCCGTTATCTGTACAAGATGATAGCATCCATCTTTTACTTCAATTGCAAGAGCCGTATAAGCAGTCCCCAAGGAAATAACTCCTGCTACGTCACCTTCTTTTAAGCAATCCAAAGATAGGGTGGTATCTTCATAAAATACTGGTGCTGTCCACTTTTGAAGTAATAGATTTGGGATATCACAAAGAGGTTTTTTACTGTGCGTTGCATAAAGCGTTAATCCTTTTTTGTCAAGGTGATACCACTCCTCTTTATAATTCGCATTCCACTGCCACTGTAAGCCTAGTTTGTGGCCTTTAAACGTATCACTGTCATTTGGCGTAGTGATCGGATAGCTTTTCCCCACATCTGGCTTTTGATAAGTTGTTACTGGCTCACCGTACCCTTCTCCTGTGTCTTCTCCAATAATTGGCCAATTCTTTTCCCAGATCATTGGCTGTAAATGCACAATTCTTCCAGCATTTCCTACATCCTGAAAATGAATGAACCAACTCTGCCCCGTTTGTGTCTCTACCCATCCACCTTGGTGTGGACCATTGATCATTGTATTTCCTTGAAGCATAACTATTTTTTCTTCATAAGGACCATAGATATTTTTTGAGCGAAGAACACACTGCCAGCCTGTTTTAACACCTCCTGCTGGTGCAAATATGTAATAATAACCACCACGTTTATACAGTTTGGGGCCTTCAATCGTAGGCTGCGTATCATGTCCGTCAAAGACATGCTGCCCCTCTCCTAACAGACTTTTTCCATCCCAAGCCATTGGGCTAATATGTAAGATGCTTTTGAATCCGATACGACTTTTTGCAAATGCATTGATTAAATACGCCTTACCATCCTCATCCCAGAAAGGACAAGGATCAATAAAGCCTTTTCCTTCTTTGATACAAATTGGCTTAGACCACAGACCTTTTCTTGGATCTTCACTTGTACTTACAAAGATGCCTTCATCTGGCATTGGAAAATATACATAAAATAACCCTTCATGAAAACGAATTGCTGGTGCCCAGACACCTCTTCCATGTGCAGGCTCATCATAATCAGAAAACGGTATTTTCTCCATTACGTAACTAACCACTTTCCAATTGACTAAATCCTTTGAATGCAACACTGGTAGTGCGGGTGAGTTTGAAAAACTGGAAGCTACCATATAATAATCATCTTCATGTCGAACAATATCTGGGTCTGAATAATCCGTATAAAGAACTGGATTTTGATACGTTCCGTCTCCTAAATCTGCTACCCAAAGTCCTCTTCTTTCTTTCATGTATTATACTCCTTATCCCTTTAATCCAGTTGTTGAAATGCCTTCTACAAAATATTTTTGTGCTAAGAAAAATAAAATTATCAGTGGCAAAACTGCAATAAATGCCATTGCCATCACCTTATTCCATTGTACCACAGACTCTGAATCAAGCGATAGGCGAAGTGCCAATGAAATCGTGTATCTGCTGGTAGAGTTGATAAATATAAGTGAATTTAAATAATCATTATAGGTCCACATAAATTGAAAGAGTCCTGCTGAAAATAACGCTGGTTTCATAAGTGGCAATAAGATATTCCAAAATACACGAAACGTTCCACAACCATCCATATATGCAGATTCATCTAACTCTCTTGGTAATCCTCGCATAAACTGAATCAACATAAATATAAAAAACGGATAGGTTGCAAGGAGTGCAGGTACATAAAATGGAAGATAGGTATCAATCCAGCCAAAACTATTATATAAACTATATCTTGGAATGATAATTACTGCATTTGGTAACATCAAGGTAGCAATCAACAGCATAAACAATCCCTTTTTACCAGGAAATTTAAACCTCGCAAAGCCATATGCAACAACGGCACAAGATGCAATGGTTAATAATGTAGTTGGAATCACCATGACAAATGTATTTATAAAGAAATTCGTATAGGTCTGATTTCCTCCATTACTTTTCCAACCTTCTACAAAGCTTGATAAGCTATAGGAACTTGGTAATAACTTTGTTGATCCGAAAATCTCAGCGTTTTCTTTAAAAGTAGTAAAAAACATCCATATAATCGGATATACCATAATAATCCCGACTACAATGATAAAAATGTAAGTAAGTGTAAGATTTATTTTTGTTTTTGTTTTTTTATTCATTTTCAAACCTCCTAAAATTCGTCACTGTCTTCATAGTAAACCCAGCCTGTGGAGGATCGAAACAGTAATAGAGTAACAATCATTATAATAATGAATATAACCCAGGATATCGCGGATGCATAGCCAAGTTTATAGTTTTTAAAGGCTTCATTGTACAGCTTCATTCCTAATACATAAGTGGATTTTAAAGGACCTCCCTTGGTTATTACAAAGGCACTGGTAAAGCTTTGCAATGCGTTGATTGTCTGCATGATAAGGTTAAAGAAGATAATCGGTGTTATCTGTGGTATCGTAATCTTAAAAAAGCAACGAAGCTTTGAGGCTCCATCAATTTGAGCGGCTTCATATAAAGATTGTGGGACCTGTTTTAAGGCAGCTAAAAACATAACCATAGAAGAACCAAATTGCCAAATTTCTAGCATACAAATGGTTCTTAATGCAATATCAGGATTTCCAAGCCATTGCACCTGTGGAAGATGAAGGGCTGTTAATAGTGCATTAATGACACCGTCATCCATAAACATTAATTTCCAAAGGATTGCCACCGCAACACTTCCGCCAAACAAAGATGGAATATAATAAATGGTACGGAAAAGATTGATTCCTTTCATTTGTTTATTCATTAAGAGAGCAACCAATAACGCTAATACTAATTTTCCTGGTACCGTATATATTGTATATACAATCGTAACCTTTAATGAATTCCAAAATTCATTATCAACCTTAAATAAAGTTATATAATTTGTAAGACCTACAAAAGTTGGTTCTGACATTATGTTATATTGTGTAAAGGAATAAAAAAGTGATGCTATAAATGGATAAAGTTGTAATAGTAAAAATCCAACAAGCCATGGTGCAATATAAATAAGCCCCATATAATCTCTTTTCTTGTATTCTCTGACTTTCGTTTTCATATATATATCTCCTTGCTTATAAAAAGAGTTGCCGCATGCTCTAACACAACTTTGGTTATATACGGCAACTCCAAATATTTATTTCTTTGAATCCAAATAGTTTTGGAATAAGGTTATGGAATTTGCTGCTGCATCTTCTGGTGTAGCTACACCATAAGCAACTTGATCAGCCATCTCTTTTTGCATTGTAATTGCTTCTTCTTCTGTAGAAAGTCCTAAATCTAGAGTTCCTTTGAACTGTTGAGCGATATCTACGGTATCCTTCGTTATCCCTTCAATTTGTCCTGTTGCAAGACAAATCTTTTGTCCAACACTGGTTGCTGGTATTGATCGAACGGTTCCAAGTATTTCAGCAGCTTCTTGATCATTATAAAAATACTCTAAGAATTTCATTGCTGCTTCAACGTTTGCTGATTTACTATTTACTGCCATGTATTGTGGGCAATTACAATAGAATCCATCGTCTTTTGCTCCTTCCATTTTTGGAAGATATGCGGCTTTAAAGGTCTGTTCTGGTGCGGCTGCTGTGGCAACTTTTGCAGTGGAAGAAAAACAAAACATTCCAACATAAGTATCACCTGAAATCCATTTTGGATCGTTTTGTAATTCATCACCATAAGAAATGATACTTGATATTGGCGCAATTACGTTATTGTCGTAGAGTGCCTTAATATAATCAAGTGCCTGTACTAACTCTTCTTGCGTAAATCCCATTTCACCTGTTTCATCAATAAAGAACTTGTTTCCAGTAAGCTGCTGTAAATATGGTTTTAGAATTGCTTTTACTAATAAGGTCTCACCAACTGTTAGTAAGTACATATTAGGATCATATGCTTGTACTTTCTTTCCCATTTCAATTAAGTCATCCCAGCTTAAATCTTGTGTAAATTCAAGACCGATTTTTTCTGCCAACTCTGTATTGTAAATCAATGCAGAACCAGCTAAACCGGTTGGTAGACCATACTGACTGCCATCAAAGTTACCATTGTTCTTTAAGAAGTTTGCATCAAATGTAGTAAGGTCAACAATGTTGCTATACTGGTTATAATCTACAAAATATTCTCCACCTGATTTTACATATCCAGGCATCCAGGCTGGATCTATCTGGATGATATCTGCTGCTGTACCTGAGGTAAGCTGTGTGGTTAATTTTTCTTGATAACCATCTGAGCTTAAGCTTTCTGCTTCAATCACAATGTTTGGATTTGCTTCTTGAAACTTCTTGATTACTTCTAATGTTGCTTGTGCTCTTTCATCTCCGCCCCACCACATAAAACGTAGATTAATTTGATCTTGAGCTGTGCTACTTGCACTTGTTTCATTTGATGCGGTCGTATCTGCACTTGAATCTTTTCCTGTTGTCTCATTGCTTGTTTTACCGCAAGCTGTTAATCCTGCAACCATTGTAATGGCCAAAAGTATTGCGGTAACTTTTTTTAACTTCTTCATGTAATTCCTCCCTTGATTTCACTTTATAAACATAATCATTTGTGGTAACTCAATTATAAATAATTTAACTTGGGTTTTCGAGGTACCTGCCTTGCTATTTATGCACTTTAAAAGCTTATTTTTTTCATAAAAGGTATCAAGTCTTGTGAAAATGAACCATTTTTTTACTTATGAATCTTAATAAAACTCTTTCATAAAATAAAGGCTAAGACAAATCATACGTTTATCTTTAGCCTTATATCTTAGTTTTGTTATTGTATCACATCTAATGTTGATGCCTTTACTTTACCCGAAGAAAAATATATATATTATCGTCTGAAAGTTCTTCTGAAAATAAATATCCCAACCTATCAAACTCCTTTATTTGCTCTACCGCTTTTATTTTCTTTTCTGCCATAAAACGTACCATTTCTCCTCTTGCCATTTTCGCATAGGTACCCTTTTCCACCACTTTATTATTGATCCACTCCCCAAATACACAGGTCACTATGTGGACATCTTCTTTTCTATATTTCGTAATACATTTACTATACTCTACAGACGCAAGATTTACAATCTGTTTACTTTCTGCAAATAGCTGTTTTGCTAATAAATCCTTCCAATAATCATATAATGATTTTTTATCTTCTATAAAAAGTTTTGCCTGCATCTCAAGACGATAAGGAACTACTCCATCAAATGTCTTTAATAGTCCATAAAACCCTGAAAGTATTCTTAAATGCTCTTTTATATATTCCAACTCTTGCGTATGAAATACAGAGGGAGACATGTATTGATATTGAATTCCTTCGTAGGAAAGAATGGCTGGCGTTAGATTATGATAAAGGTCTAGAGCCTTTAATCTATCATAATGGTAGGTGGCAATCTTATCATTACATTTCCAAAGATTTTTTGCCTCCTCATAGCTTAACGTTTGGAGTGTCTTTTGTATCACTTTTGTTTCTTCTATAAAATAAGGTATGTCTTCAAAAGGAAGCATATCCGTATTTATTTTCATTTTCTTAGCTGGTGAAATGATTATTCTCATTTTATGTTCATCCTTGTCGATTGTTTTATATGATAACTTTTATTTTTTATTATATCATATCTATCTTTTGATAAAAATTCTAGTATAATTCTATTATAGATAAAATGTAACCATTCGTTACTGTTTTGCCTTACAATCCAAAACAAGATACCTGATTAAAAGGAGGCTTCCTTGGAAAAATACACTTCCTCTGAATTAGCTAATCTCTATCAGATTCATCCAAACACCATACGACTTTATGAGCGACTAGGCTATATTACTCCATCAAAAAGGTCTGCTAATAATTATCGTGTGTTTACCAAATTGCATGTTTTGCAGGTTAAGATTTGTCGCTGTATTTTTGGATATCCATTTACCAATAAAACCATTCGAAATGCTGGAAATGAGGTTATGTGGGCATCTTCCAAACAAGATTTTCGTACTGGCAAACAAAACGCAAAGCAATACATACAAATAATCGAACAAGAGCTTGATATTGCCACTAAAACGACCTCTTTGTTATATGGCTGGGCAAATGAGGTAAAACCGAAACAATTCTTAGCAGGTGGCGATTATCTATCTCGCAAAGAAGTAGCCGCTTATTTTAATACTACCGTTGAATCCGTGAGAAACTGGGAGCGAAATAGGCTCATTTATTCTGTCAGAGAAGGAGAAAAAGGAGAACGGCTTTATTCTAGTTCTGATTTTAATAGAATTAGTATTATCTATATGTTAATACAAGCTGGCTTTAGTATCGCCTCAATACAACGAAGTCTCGTTACGTATGAGAATGGATATAAAAACGAAATCATTACGGCTTTAAACCATCCAAAGTATGAAGAACTTACTTCTGTTGGAGATCGATGGATTTATGAGCTAACCCGATTAAAACAGGCTGCAAAAGCAATTCCTTCTATATTTGAAGAATTAATGACTTTATAGAACAAACCTTACATATGCACACCACCCCCTAGCTATTATGTTATGATTTTGGCAGAGGGTGGTTATTTTAACTTATCTATAAAAGTTTAGGAGGAACGATTACATGAAGGAATTTTTAAAACTGTTATCAAAAGAGAGACCTGTCGGGACAAAAGAAAATGCACAATTACTTGAAATGATTGAGACTTATTTACGGGATATGGGTTACTTTATACAATCCTTACCATTTGATTGTATGGTATGGAATAGGAGCAATTCTGCAATTAGTACCAATACGCATAGTATTGCAATTGAGCCAAGTCCTTTTTCAGAACCATTTAGCGGAAGTGGAACGTTACATATTGTGAAGACATTAGAAGAATTAGAAGGAATTAACTGTAAGGATGAAATTTTAGTCTTAGCAGGAGATCTGACAAAGGAAGCATTGCAACCAAAAGATTATCCCTTTTACTATCCTGCTGAACATAGAATCCTCCTTACACTTCTTGAAACAAAATCACCAAAAGCCATTCTTTGTGTTACGGGTAAGAACACCTTAAATGGGCAAAATCCATTTCCACTTTTTGAAGATGGCAATTTTTTGATTCCTTCTGGTAATATTGGTAAAGAGTATTTAGATGAGTTAAATGAATTGTCTCATTTAGATGTGTCGGTTCATATCGAAATCAATTCTTATAAAACAAAAGCAAAGAGCCGTCAGCTTATTGCATCCAAAAAGGTCAAAAATGCAAAAGGAAAAATTATAATTGGAGCTCATATGGATTCAAAGTATAACACACCAGGTGCACTTGATAATGCAACAGGAGTTGCTGTGTTAATGCAGATAGCATCTATGCTAAATTCATCGATATATGATATCGACCTTGTTCCTTTTAACAGCGAAGAATATTATGGTGCAAATGGAGAATTGAAATATCTAAGGCTTCTTGAAAATGATCCCAATAAGGTTTTACTCATGATAAACATAGACTCCGTGTGTCATAAAGGATCTAAAACGGCTGTTTCATTTTATAATTTTAGTAATTCAACAACTAAATTAGTAGAAACTCTTATTACACGAAGTCCACAAATTGTAAAAGGAAACGAGTGGTATGCAGGAGATCATGTTCCTTTTGTCTTTCGTAACATACCTTGTATGGCTATCACCTCTTCAGATTTTTTTGATGGGGCATTAGAACATACGCATACCCCAAAGGATACTTTAGATACAATTGATTTTGAACTGATAAAACCGACTGCACAATACATTCTTGATGTTATTGATTCTTTTGCTCATTAATGACATTCTTTCTATAAAAAATACCCAAATAAGGTGGTATATCTTTTGACATACCACCTTATTTGGCAAAGCAACTTAATTATATTTTTCTTCTAATTCTTTTAGAATTTCCAGATACTTATCCTGCACTTTTTGAGTCGTCGCATCTTCTTCAAATACTTTTACTCTCTCATCCACTGACTCTAAGATACTACTTTCTAAACTTCTTTGAGCAAAAGGATAAATAACCTGATTCTCTTTTTCAATATGTCGAATCAATAGATTTGCATATCCTACGGCATTGGCAACAATCTCAAGCTTATCATTTACATTTGGATTTTCTTTATATTGATTGAGAGCTGTCTCTAAATCCATAATAAATCTTCTTCCTAAATCATGTTCTACTAACATACCATGCTGAATCAGCTTTGTTCCCATAGCTCCTAAATGATTGGTCATTTCAGCAAATAGGATTTCTTCTTCTTTGCCGTGGTGGTGCTTGTCAGCGTACTTTCTAATAAATTCAATCATCTTACGAAAATCTTCATCATTAACTTTTGCCCCTTCTATCAACTGGCAACATACCTTTTTTACGACATGAATTAACCTTAATATGTTATCATGCTCCATAACCATTATGTCTACACTGTACATATGTTATACCTCCTGTTTGATTGCTCGAACTCCATGCTCTTTTTCTTCATAAACAAGATTACTCTTTGATAGCATTCCCTTTATTATCTGTGAACGAAGTACATAATATACTGAAATATCTCCTTCTACTTCATCCCAGTATTCCTGATGAATACACTGAGTTTGTCTCCACTGTGCGATTTCTTTGCTTTGTTCCATTGGCTCATTTACTCTATCACAAGGCATTCCATCTAAAAGGCTATCATTTAACGCTTTAAATGCTTCATCCGCTCCGATTCCTTCTCCCACTGGATGGTTGGTACCAAAGGAATAAGCAACTTCTTTTAATGCTTCTAATCTTGATGCATCTTCTTTGATTAAACTTGTTACAACATATGCCAATCTTCTTTCTGAAATTGAGATGTGATATTGTAGCCAGCCATGAATGTTACTTTCATCGATAACTTCCTCAAGAGGACGTCTTTGCGCCTCTCCACAGGTAGTGTCCACTTTTTCTTGTAACGATTCATCCCAGTTGTTTTTTTGGGAAGCCTCTAAAATATTTTGAATAAGTTCCTCCTGTAACTGAATCTTGTTGTAAAGCCAAAAATGTATTGGTCCTAAAAATGCGCTCATAATCTTCTCCTTTAAATCTAAATATTTTAACCCTGTTCTCATTGTATCAGTTTTCCATTTCTTTTATTTATCCTAATACGATGAATTGATTAATTGTTTCATTTAAAGTAATCTTATCATGATAGCATTTATTATTCCGTAACAATTGTGACATCGTTGCTATTTTTTTGCTTTTTTCAATGCAACTTATTCAATAGCAACACAACCACCTTCTTGCGTTTGTATTGTTTCAATGCTAAAATTGTACTACATGAAGTTTAAGGAGAGTGAGAATAATAGGATGGAAAAAGTAGTTTTTATGGAATCCAGACAGCAACTATCCATAGATCGTGTTATAAGAGATCATGACTATTCTATGGATACGAAGCATTTTCATAGTGAGTATGAACTATATTATCTAATCAAGGGACAGCGTTACTACTTTATCGAAAATGAAACTTATTTTGTTGATGAAGGATCTCTTGTTGTCATTAATAAAAATCAAGTTCATAAAACAGCTATCTATGAAAATCCCTATCACGACCGCATCGTATTAGGATTTCCTGAAAGTGTAATCGCAAAGGTAGCTTCCTTATCTGACTTTCATATTCAATCCTTCTTTCAAAACTTTTATGGTGTAATTGCGCTAACAAAAGACCTTCAAAAACAGGTACAGTATTTATTATTAAGTATTTATAAAGAGTTAAAGAACAAAGATTCGCACTCTTTTTTTCTGGTGTCTATGTATCTAATGGAAATTATTCTAATAGCAGATCGAATTGCACATTCAAATGGTCCAATCAGCCGTGGTATACCCGTCAAATCAGAAAAGCACAATCGAGTCAACCAAGCTGCCAGCTATATTAAAAGTAACTATGATAAAAAACTATCTCTAGATAACATTGCAGATTCTCAATATATTAACAAGTCCTATCTAAGTCGTATTTTTAAAGAAGTAACTGGTTTTACTGTAAATGAATATCTGCATATTTGCAGAGTAACACAAGCAAAGAAATTGTTGGAAGAATCCGATGACTCTGTCCATACTATCGCAAAAAAAGTAGGATTTGAAACCGCCTCCTACTTTGAACGTATTTTTAAAAAATATACGGAAATGACTCCTTTAAAACATAGAAAAAAATATAGAAATGACACTGGTTATTAAAATCACCGATACATTAACCAATACTATCACTCGTTACTTATCTGACTTTTCCAACCCTTTGGTAAATACTGAAGGGTATTTTGAATCATAGTATTTACCATTTCTTTTACCTGTTTTTCATTGACTCTGCCCTTTATCAATGGATCATTTAAGAAAGCTTGCTTCACTAAGTCAATGTTACAAGTAAGAGCTGCCTCTAATATAAGCTCATGATTTTCTACATGTGGCTTTATTAGTTCAAGTACATCTTGTGGGATACTTCCAGCATATATCGGTCTGATTGCGTCTCTCTCAAACAAAGCATTTGTCTCAACTACAACTGAATTAGAAAGATTGTTAATCTGACTGCAAGAGTTTGGTATATTTACATTACTAACCACTCGTTTAAGTCCGCACAATGCTTTGATTAATAAAATTCCTTCTTCTCCTGATGCCTTTAACTCTACCAGTTCTTCTCCTTCTACTAGTTTTTTGCTTTTCTCCAGTCGAGTCTGTAAATCCTTCTTTCTCCATTCTACCGTTGTAAGTCCAAATTCCCAATCTTCTACGGTTTTAGGGTTCTTTAAATATTCATCCCCTGGCATAAACTCTGCTAAATGTCGATCTCCTGCTGCCGCAATGAGACCATATCGCTTGAATAAATCAAATTTCACTCTATGTTTACATGCAAACATGTAATTAAGCCAGTTTGCATCCTTTTCATCCAGTCCATTTTCATAATTTTCTTCTACATATTCAAGGTACATTGGAAACAAATCAAGTCCTTGATAAGAAGCACTGTCAAACCACGTAAAGTGATTGATTCCTAGTACATTAACGTTAATTTCATTTCTTGGGATATCCTTGATACCAAGCTTTTCTTCACAAATCGTTTTTAATACCTTTTGTGTACCAAATACTTCATGGCAACACCCGAAGGCTTTTATCTGTGGAAATACATGATACAAAGTCTTTACACAAAGCGTCATTGGATTTGTATAATTTATAACCCATGCTTTTGGCGCATATTCTTTCACTGCATTTGCAATCTCTACAAACATTGGAATGGTACGAAGGGCACGAATCATTCCCCCTGGGCCTGCGGTATCTCCTACCGACTGATAGATTCCATAACGCTCTGGATAGTGAACATCAGAGTCCATTTCGTCAAAAGTTCCAGGTAATATTGAGATAATAATAAAGTCAATGTCTGTCAATGCATCTTGCAACGAATCCACTGTCGTATAATTCCATTTTCCTACTACACCTTCCATATTAGAAATCTTATTTCCAATGATTTCGTTTGCTTTTGCCGCTTCATGGTCTATGTCGTATAAGCGGATTGTTCCGCTCATATCAGGCTCTAATGCCAAATCTGTCATAAAAGACCGCGCCCAACCTCTAGACCCGCCTCCGATATAAGCAATGTTAACATCCTTTACCTTCTTGTTATTATATATCATACTTTTCCTCCACTGTTGTAATCAATGAACTGCCTATTGTTTCTTTCCACTGGTACCGTGTGAGGTAACTATATAATATGCCTTCCTAAGAGTCAATAACTCTGCTAATTTCAGCCATTTTTGGTGTAATTAATCTTATTTTAATACGATATTGACTTTTTTACTTTATTCCTTGCATGCTATAGACTTTTGCATGATTAAATTTGTTAATGCAACCCCTTGTCCATAATTACTCTCATTAGAATCATTTAACCTTTTAAAATCAACCCTCGCTTTATTTGATTGTACTAAAAAATAAAATGAAAAATATCGTTATATTCTTGTATTTTGTATTCACTGTGGTATAATATCGGTTAGTTATGCATTGCATAATATGTAATATCAAAGTGAATCATCATGGATTATGTAAGAAAACAAAGAAAAGGAAGTTATGTAAAATGAAAACATTTGTCAAAGCAATCATGGCTGGTGTTGCGATTAGTACTGGAGGAATCATTTATCTTACTCTTGAAAATCATATCGCTGGGGCATTTTTATTTTCAATAGGGCTATTCACCATTTATTCTTTTGGCCTTAATTTATATACTGGTAAAATATGCTATGTTCCATTAGAAAAGCCATCTTACCTATTCACTGTACTAATTGTTTGGATTGGGAATTTTGTAGGAACTGGAACAACTGGTTTAATATTTAGGCACACAAAACAGGCAAAGATTGTAGAGCATACCGTTGAAGTAGTCGCTTTAAAGCTATCGGATACTCTCTTTAGCACTTTCATTATGTCAATCATGTGTGGTATTATGATGTGCATCGCGGTAGTCGGTTTCCAATCAATAAAAGACAGCGTTGGAAAACATCTCGCTTTAATCCTTCCAATTATGGTATTTATTTTATCGGGCTATGAACATAGTGTAGCAGATATGTTTTATTTTACCATGGCTGGTGCTTGGAGTGCTAAGGCATTTCTTTACATAATTGTTATTTCAATCGGTAATTTAGTTGGAGGCGCATTGATTCCATGTGCATTAAAAGCATTTCACGAAGAAGGTATCATGAGTCATTAATACTATAAATAATAAAAAATCCCAAAGAAGTTTTTTACGATAATAAACTTCTTTGGGATTTTTGTAGGTGACTATATCATTTTAATTACTTTCTTTGATCCCTTCCTCTAATATTTCCACAATCCTATCAGTTGTCCTTGCAAACTCACGAAGCTTTTCTACAATCCTACTTCGTTTCTTCTTATTTTGCAATGCCTCTAAGGTAATATTAAATCCTCCGCCTATTGCCTCCAAATCTTTACCATTCTCTTCGTTCCACATATGACGCATTCTATCATACAATTCATGAATGTCATTGATGAATTCCAAATCTGGATTAAGCTTTCGTGCTCGTTCTAAGAATTCATGACAGCAACTGCTGTTCGTTGCAAGATTACAAACATATATGGTATGCATTGGCCAGTCATCAAACTCTTCTGGTTTTACGTGATCATATTTTCCTTGCTCAATATCTGCTGCCCAAGCGTTAAACGCCTCCGCTCCAAAACAATATCCTCTTGTTTTTATCTTCAAAAGGTTGGAAAGAGTCAAAATACGCTTTCGATAAATCTCTGAAAGCTCTATGGATTTTCTCTTTTCACCTACAAAAATCCATCCATTACATGCTTCCTGCCCTGGCATTGGTGCGTTGGCAAATAAATCATCACATTCTATCTCTTCTGGTTTTTCTATATCAGACGTCATATACAATAGGGTTTTTCCATAATCTTTATACCCAACAAAGACACCCCAACCCCATTTATCTCTTGGATTGTTTCCCCAGTAATTAAAAATAACAGGTATTTTCTTGTCAATGTATGCAATTAAGGTTTGCAAATACATCTCTTTATTATTATGTAATTGATTCCAAGTCACAAAGGTGCTAGCATATCCACACATTGCAAATATCTCTTCAATAAAATTTGTATCATTTCTCTCACTAAGAAAATAATCCGTAGCACCATCCCCTCGAAAATGGTCATAGGAATAGACTTGTGCAAAACTATCTCCTGTCAGACCTGCAAAAAAATGATAATCATAATCCGTTTCCCCAAGGCATTCCATAACGTATTTTGCACATCCGTTGAACCAGTAATTTTCTCCATAATGAGGTGTTATCACCCTATGAATCACAGGTAATAAATTATTGCTTTGTTTTGTTGCCATAGTAAGTTCTCCCCTTTTAATTATTCTTTTTGGCGTTGTTTTTAATTGTGATACTTTAATGGAACGAAAATACTTTTTCCCTTGTCCATCCGAGCCAATTACAATGGTTTCTGGTTTTTGAAGATAAAGGTCTGCATTCATATAAGAAAAATTTACTCCACAGTATCTAACTTCCTCGTTAATTATAATAGCGAAATGCTTTTCTCCTACAATCCAAGATAACGTATTATATTCATTATAATTAATTTTACCAAGGTAAGGATACATAACGTGATTTCCTAAAAGAGGCTGGTCAAAACATATGGCTTCTTTTGATAATCTGGCATCCGCTTTATTTTCCATATTAATCCCATACATATGATTACCATGGTAAAACCGAATACTACCTTCATCACTGCCATATCCAAAACGTTCACTTTCTTTGTCCACCTTAAATTCAATGTCTACACGAAACGGCAACCTAACAGAAACATTAGTAGAAAGTCTGCGAGCCGTAATCCAACATACAAACTCTGCCTCATTCGTTTCTAGTACTTTATAATCGGGATGATAAATCGGCGTAATTTCTGTTAAAGGAATCTTATATTCCTTTAATATAGGATTTGCTTTTTCGATTTCGCTAGGCTCGATATGAAAAATCTGCTTGATACCATCATCATGCTTTGCACGTGGCAGACGTCTTTTTACTGGAACATATATGTTTAGTTTTTCTCGCTGGCTATCTATCGAAATAACAGATTCGGCAAGAGTTTCATGTCTTAAGAGACCATCTTGTCGATAGTCCACTTCATAATTGGAATTATCATCAAAGCTTTGAATCATTTTATTATGAAAAAGGGCAAGGTCATCATCTACATAAACGCTTCCTACTGCAAAAAGACCTCCAACAAATTCATAATCTACATATGGACTTTCATTCACCAAATCATAGTCAACTCTTTGCATCATTACATGACTTCCATTTTCAGTTTGATATTCAAAAAGACAGCGACTTCCTGGTGTTCCAATCAAAATTTTCCTTGTTAGAAGATATTCCCAAAACCCCTCTACCTCTGATTCTAACGTGTCCTTAAGCTGTGATGTTATAACCCTCATTGGTGGTAAATCCACTATATTTAAATCGATAGGTGCTGATACTTGCTCCGTTAGTGCTAGTAATCTCTCATAGCTTATTTCCTTAGAGTTGTCCTCATCCTTTATACTTTCCATCTGTTTTTCCATTGTTTCGTATAACAAAGGCAAGGCAGAAATATGCTTGATTCCGTTTTCTAGCATGGCATCCATAAATCGATGAATCACCTGCTTTAATTCACTTAAAGCTTCTATTTCATTTTCTATGGCTTCAATACGGGCAACAAAGCTATTTACAAGTGCAGTCATATCTTTGCTTTCATAGATTTTTATAATCTCTTTAATCGAAATCTGCATTTTTCGAAGTATAAGAATCTGCTTGATTCGCTCAATATTGTACGCATCGTAAAATCGATACTTTTCAAATTGCAGACGCTCACTTTGAATGAGACCGATTTGTTCGTAGTAACGTAATGTTCTAGATGATATATCTAGTTGATTCGTTAGCTCCGTAATTTTCACCAGCTCCATATATAACTCCCTCTCTTAATGATACTATGATTATATCACTTGACCTAACGTCAAAGTCAATAAAAGAAATAAAACGAAAAGACATATGCATTTTGAACACTAAAAAAGGCCCTGCTTAAGCGAGCCATTTTAAGTCATGATTATTGTGCACTGATGTTATCTACAATAGACAATTTACGAATTTGTTTTACAGGGCCTTTTACCGCTAGGACAACAGATAAAAAGACAATTGCTATTATAATAGTAATTTCTATAAAAGGAATATTCCATTGTTCACCCCAGTGAAAGGTGATAAGCTTTGCATACAAAAATTTATTCAGTAATAAGCCAACAACAACACCGCATATGCTTCCACAAATTGCATAGGTGCAAGCTTCTGCAATAATCATTTTTATTAGCTGACGATTGCTTAAACCAATAGCTCGAAATGTACCATACTGTTTCATACGAGCTGCAACGCTCATTGCAATGCTATTTACGATATTAAATATAGTAATCAAGGCAATCAATGCCATAAAGCCATAGATAAACAATCCAAAGGAGTAATAAGAACCTTTTACGCTACGATTGCCTAAGCGCACATCCGAAAAGGTAACCTTTGTACCAACCAATCTATGAATTGCATCAACGTCAGCATCACTCGCATTCTTTGATAACTGCAAGTCTATAATTGTATAATCTGATTCACCTGTTAGTTTTCGAAAGGTCGCTTCCGAGCAAATAATGGTTCCAACATCATAGGCATTGTTAAAAGGGCTGGAAGAAAGAGAACCAACAATTTTTATATCAGAAGAATTCTTCGTGTGTAACGTGACGCTATCTCCCACTTTTATTGTATTTTGTTGTTCAAAAACAATCAGTGCTGTGTTGTTTTCTGTTTGAACTGTATCCAAAGAACCCTCTAGCAAATAGTCCTTTGACCACTCGAATTGCTTTTCCTCATAAGAAATCAAATCAACTTTCTTTTCTTCCCCGTTTACCGTAATTGGCACGCCATAAGCAAACATTCGTCCATATGCTTGTTTTACAACTGGATTTTCCACAAATTGTTGTAACAAGTCGTTGCTAATAGAACAAGTGTTATCAGTACTTACAATGGATATATCTGGTGTCCACGGCTTTAAAGGTGTAAGCGTATGGTTCATAAAATCAATCGTGACTGAAAAAGAAAGAAAAAGTATAATACTTAGGGAAAAAGAACCTACCATCAAAATAAAATTCTTTTTGCTTGCTTTTGCATGATGAAAACCAAGGGCGGTATCTATTTTAAGTAATGTAGTATTAGCGGCTTTTCGGACAGGCTGCATGGAATTTGCATTTCCTGATACGGCTACTAACGCAGAAACCTTGGCTGCTTTTTTTGCAGGAGAACGAGCAGCAAGCAAAACGGTCAAGATGCCTACTACAATACCAGCTATGATACTTGGCAGACTTATTCCAAAGATCGGCATCCCCATAAAGTATTCAGGACTTAAAAAACGTAATAAAGCACACAAAATCCAAATTACAACAATTCCGATTGAGATTCCTATTAAAATTGCAAATTTGCACCAAGTAAGAGCTTCCTTTCTAACGTATCGCATAATCTGCTTAGGAGTTGCACCAATACAGCGCATCATACCAAAAAATTCAGTACGCGAAGCGACATTACTGTTTAGACTACTTGTAATCATCATAATGCCCGCCAGTAAAACCATTAGAAACAAAATTGCAGCAACTCCATATATTTGAAGCATAAAAGAATTTCCACTTTGACCAAGTAAGCCCAAAAGCTTCGTGTTTTCTGAAACTTGTTGATCTGATAATCCAAACTTTAACTTTATATCATTGATTGTATTTTGTATATTACATTGGGATGAAAACTGCACATAAAAGATACTGTTGTAATCGGCAGGTTCTCCATTTGTAACTCCAGGATAAATGGAGCGAAATTCCTTGGTTGTCAAACATAGAGCATAGGAATCTTCTCTCATTGTTTTAGATACATTCTTTATAAAGCCAGAAATTGTATAGGTAAGACTTGTTCTATCAGGCGTATCTACTGATATCTGATCACCGATTTGTAACCCAAGCATTGTTTTTGCGTTTTCAGTTATTAATGCCTCATTATCATTTTGAGGAAAAGCCCCCTCTTGTATCTCTTTTGATTGGATTTTCGTAATAAAGTCTTTATCCGTTCCAAAAATGCCCACATTCTTACCCGATAACGTATAACCTTGATCTCCTCTAAAGTTAAGAACACCATACCAAGAAAAAGCCGTTATTTCTGGACGTACAGAAATAAGATTTGCCTCTTCGTTACTGATATCTCTCATTGCTACATGCCAATTTCCATCCTCCATACGGGCTTGGAGAATCTGACTTCGTATAAACATATCTGCCATTCCAAAAATTGCGGTAACCAAAAACACTGCCAATACGATACAAAATACAGACATTCTACTTTGTCTCTTATGAACTTTTAAAGAGATGGGAACTAAGTCAAGATAACTTTTCATTTACTTCCCCTCCCAAATTCGTCAGCACACCGTCCGAAACACGAAGTACACGGTCTACAAAAGTGGTCAAATTATTATTATGCGTAATCATTAAAATGGTCTGTTGGTAGTGGCGCGATGCCTTAACCAGTAAATCTATTACATCTTGACTGTTTTTACTGTCTAGATTACCCGTCGGTTCATCTGCTAGTATTAATTTAGGCCTTGTAATAAGTGCGCGCCCAATTGCAACACGCTGTTGCTGTCCACCCGATAATTGGCTTGGCAAGTGGTGACGGCGATCTGTTAGCCCTAGCACTTCTAAAATCTCATTGACCGCCGATTGCTCTGGCTGTCTGTAATCCAATAGAATTGGAAACATGATATTTTGTTCTACGCTTAACTCAGCAACTAACTGAAAAGACTGAAACACAAAGCCAATATTACGCCTCCTAAAAATAGTGCGTTGCTCCTCTTTCATAGAAAACAAATCGTTTCCATCAATATAGATGTTTCCTAGGGTTGGTGTATCCAAGGCTCCGATACAATTTAATAGCGTACTTTTCCCCGAACCAGATTCTCCAACTACAGCCGCAAACTCTCCCTGTTCTAATGTAAACGAAACATCCTTTAGGGCATTTACTTGATTTTCACCGTTTCCATAAGTTTTAGACAAATGTTGTACCTTTAGAATTTCCATTATTTAAGTACCTCCCTTCACGTAAAGAATAACAGATGTACCTTACAAACAGGTGAATCAAAGCTTACAATTATGTAAGGAAGGAAAGAGTAAATAAAGCTCCCTCATGCAAGGTACTTTGTACGCAAATACTTCCACCTTGTCCTTCAACAATGGATTTTGTCAGTGACAGTCCAAGCCCTACTCCCTGCGTATCCGAAGATCCTTTACTACGATAAAAACGCTTAAAGACATGATGCAAATCCTCAGGATGAATTCCTTTCCCATTATCCGATATCAAGATTCGAAGCATCGCTGGTGTTTTTTCCCAAGAGATGCGGACTTCTCCTCCCCTGTCTGTATGATCCAAAGCATTTTTTACAATATTTCCAATGGCTTCGCACGTCCATTGCATATCGCAGATAATTGTTTCATCCGCTAAATCCTCTATTATGATTTTTTTTCCTTCACTTAAAGCCCGTGTAGTTAATTCACGAGTGGATCTTGCAATCAATTCTACTACATGACAACTTTCCTTTTCAAAGACAATGCTACCTGCATCCAAACGTGTAATTTTAAGCATAGCTTGAATCAGTTGCTCCATACGTTTTAAGGCCAAACCTGTCTTTTTTGAATATTCTATTACAGTTTCAACATGCTCTGGCTCATCAGAAATAATTTCATGATACATTGTAAGCGCAGCAAGTGGAGTTTTTAACTGATGTGATATATCTGATATTGTACTTTTTAAGAACTCCTTCGTTTTCTGACTGGCTTCATTTTTTGACTGAAGTATTGTAGCAAGTCGGTCGATTGATGCAAAGAGGCAATAAATTGTACCCTCACTTACTTGAGGCATGTGGCAGGAGAAATCGCCTTTCGTAAAACATGTAATTACCTTTGCAGCTTGCCGATAAAGTTGCTCCCTTTTCCATATGAAAATAAACGCCCCACTCAAAAGTAATAATGATAGAAATACACCTATCAAAAGCATGTAGTATACTGAAATACGCTGAAACTTTGCAAGAAAAGGAAGAAATCTTATAGAAGTATGCTCTGTTATACCAATACTATCAAGCAAATTGCTTCCCTCTTGGCTAATAGAGGTATTCGTAATTGCTTTGGCAATCACATCTTTTGATACACCCTGCTCAAAAAGAGAAGTCACGACAGCACTATCATGTGATAAGAATAAATTCTGTATTGCTTTTTTTTGTATTACATGTAATCCCATACCTGAAAGAAAAATCAGCAAAGAAAAAGAGAAAAGAAAAACACTAAAATATCTGACCTGTTTATCGTCAAAGAAATTCATATCGATACCTCATTCCATTGATATCCGAATCCACGAATGGTTATTAAATGCTTCGGGTTAGACGCATCCTCTTCAACTTTTTCCCGAAGCCGCCGTACATAGACGGAAAGTGTATTATCATCGACATAGTCGCCGATGCTATCCCATAGCTCATTTAAGATACTACTTCTCGTTGTTACTTTGTTAGCATTCCTTACTAATAAGCATAGTAGACGATATTCTGCACTTGTTAACTCAAGTGTTCTTCCTTGCAATTGTACACGGCTTCCCAAAAGATCGATTGAAACATCGCCACACTCAATAACGGTGTTATGATTCGGATTTGATATGCTAGTTCGACGCAGTAAAGCCCGAATTCTAGAGCATAGTTCTCCTAGTTTAAATGGCTTTGTCACATAATCATCTCCACCACTATCTAACCCTCGAATGATATTTACTTCTTCATCCGAAGCTGTTAGAAATATAATAGGAATCTCCTTACCTTGTTTCCTCACTTTTTCACAGACTTCAAATCCCGTCCCATCTGGCAAAGTTACATCAAGAATTAACAAGTCATATGTGCTGATTTTAGGTATAAGACTCATTGCTTCTTTAATGGTACGGGCTATATCAACGTCAAAGCCGTTACGTTCTAAGGAGTATTTCAATCCATCCACTAAACTAATATCATCTTCTAAAAGTAAAATTTTGTTATTCATTATTCATCTTCCTTTTCTTATTCAGGTATTCCTGTGAAGAGATTTATTTTTTTATAATCCCAATAATAAGCTAGTAACTGGAATGCTCTTATTATATTTCTTTTTTTCAAAATGTACAAGTTTGTATATCTAGTCAAAAGATAAGTAGTTACTTAATTGGCAAGGAGTATGTATATCTTTCTCTTTTTAAGGTAGCCTTTCCATACTGTATCGCAGTCTTGTTACAGCTATGAAGGCATCTTAAGCAGAATGTACAATCCCCCTCCCAGCTTGGTTTTCCATCCACCAAATGTATCACATTACAAGGACAGTTTTTTTCGCATAGCCCACAGCTATTACAATCCTTTGTAGTATAAAATTTATGGGTATGCTTTGCATTTTTATAGGCATATCCTGTTAATGGGGATACAAAAGCAAGCTTGCCCTTATGTATCATTTCTGCTTGTGTTTTCTTTGTAATGATTCTTCCAATCTCCTCTATCATTACATTTGCTTCTTTTTTTATTATTTCTTGCTTTTTCCTGTTTGCCAAAGAATACCCAACAACATAATTATCAACCATTTTTACACCGAATTTCCCTTTTAACGGTATCTTATGTTCTTTTAAGATACCAGTTAATTGTTTCATTACATTTCCTCCAGCAAATCCATAGGTTGCTATCGCATACACGTACTGATTTTGATACCCTTCTATGTTTAACTGCTTAAGAAACTTTTCTACTATGCTTGGAAGGCTATACCAATATACAGGAAAAACAAAACCTAGATTCTCTCCTTCATCCATTTGATATCTTTCCTTTGCTTCTATCAAATCTTTGGAGATAGATATAAGCTTGTCATCTGTTATGCTTGCAATACTTTTTGCTACATGGCTAGAATTACCCGTACCACTAAAATAAAAAATCATTCTAATCCCCCTTCTTTTTTATTTTATTCATAAAATTACAAATGTTAAATTTTTTACGAAATTTTGTAGCTACTTCTTTGCCAATCATAAGACTTCCTATCCAAAAAACAATTTCACTTAGAACCATCATAGAGCCAGTAATACCAACTATAATGCATGTAGAAAATGGCAAACATACATTAAATGGCATAATTGCATAAAGTACAAAGGATAAAATGATAAGACCTATGGCAATACTTCTGCTTAATTTCATATCAAAATTGATACATTTCATTCGTTCATTCCCTCCAATCGTTCAACAAGTCCAAAGATTATTTTCTCGATTATCTTTAGATCCTCCTCCTTATCAACAATATCTGCCATGTTATCTGTAACCCATTTATAGATGGATCGATCACCGCTTAAAATATTACTTCCTTTTTCAGTCAGTTCAACAATAAACACTCTCTTATCCTCAACGGATTGAACTTTAGTAATCAGATTCATATTCATCAGCTTTCTTACAATGACTGAAACAGCTGGCTTTGTTAAGGATAATTTTTCCGCTATCAATGATAAATTGGGCTTTTGTAAAGACTGAATCACTAGAAGATAATAATAATCATTGTTGGAAAATTTATTGGCTTCGTCTTCCGTTAGGATATTATTTAAATTCTTTATGCATCTTTCCCATAATAAGTTAATTAGTATCGAGAATTTTTCTTCCATCATGTACCTTCTTTCATTTGTTAAAATAATTTAATTAAATTTATTTAACCATTTTATATCATAAACTAAAGTCTTTGTCAATCGGCACTGTCATTTTACTCCAAGAAAAAGACGACAGATGTACTTTCTGTCGTCTCAGATAATTTAGTTTATTCTTCCTTTTGATTATGGAATTCCTCCAAAAGCTCTATAATCCTTGGAGTACAGCGTCTACCACCACAGCTACCACTTCCTGCACCAGTTGCTTTTTGAACTTTCTCTAACGTATCAGCACCGCCTGCAATTGTCTTTTTCATCGTACTTTTATTGATTGCCTTGCAGATGCAAACTTTGGTATGTTTGTCTATTATATCTTGATTTATATCACTCATTGTTTCTTTCTTCCTTTCCTCTAATTTTGTTTCCAGCTTGTATATAGCTTACTCAATAACTTCTCTAAGTATTCTTTTTCCCCTTGGTCTAATCCCAAAAAGCTTACGTTATCTTGTTTACTTTGCTTTAATTGCCATGACAACAAAGCACTATCTGTAATTGATATCTTATCACTTAACTCTTCTTGTTCCCAGTTGATATACCCCTTTTTTTTCATTTTATGCAATATTTTATCCAACTCTTTTTCATCATATGCAGTCTTTTCTTTTAATTCCTCTTTTGTCATATAACCCTTTTCCAATAATAAAGATATGATACGATATCTCTTTTTTCTCTTTTTCCTCCCTTTCTTTGGTTCTATATAGTTTAAACATTGCAAAAATAAGAATAATAACTTCTCATCGCTCACAGCGGGGCCTACTTTTTTCTTATTTTCAAATTTATCCTTTTTATTTTCCTTCTTTTTTAATTCACTCTTTTTCTTAGCTAGGTTTTTCCCCTTATTGCAATGAGGATTATTGAGTGAACAATGCCTTTTACAATATGGACAATAATCCTCTATAAAACTATCTTTTTTCATCTAATCACCTTGATTTATCAAATGTATGTAAAGTCAGTTATTTACGATTGCAAATTATGTACTATTCTATTTTATATTACTATAGTTTGGATTCTTTTCGCAATAAATAAATGAATCGTCACCCATAAAAATAAGAGTTCTTATCTTACCTTATGGGTGACTACTTTAAGATAGAAAAATGAATTTTTTAGACTTGTTATAATTTACCATGGAACATATCTTTATCAAACTCTGGATTAAAATAATAAAAATTCTTACTATCTAACTTATCCTTCGTCTTTTCAAGCGCCTCTCCAAATCGCTGAAAATGAACAACTTCTCTTGCTCGAAGGAATTTAAGTGGTTCTCTAACTTCTGGATCTGGAATCATACGAAGCAAGTTATCATACACCGTTCTTGCTTTTTGCTCTGCTGCCAAATCCTCTGTTAAATCTGTAATGGCATCTCCTTTTGACTGAAATTCAATTGCTGTAAATGGTAATCCTGCCGCTGCTTGTGGCCAAAGAGCGGTGGTATGATCGATATAATAAGCATCAAATCCTTCCGTCTTTGCTTGTTCAATAGTCAAATTTTTAGTTAGCTGGTACACCATTGCACATATAATCTCCATATGCGCCAATTCTTCTGTACCAATATCGGTAAGAAGACCTCCAACTTCTTTGACTGGCATGGTGTAGCGTTGCGACAGATATCTCATAGAAGCCGATAATTCTCCGTCTGGCCCACCATATTGGCTGATAATCAATTTTGCTGTCTTTGGACAAGTTTTATTAATTTTGACTGGATATTGTAGACGTTTTTCATAAATCCACATTTATACACACGCTCCTTCCCAAGGAATTGGACCATCCTGTAAACAAAAACTAGCTTCACCAGTTCCCCGCATTGGGACACATAGCTTCGTTAATGGATAAAATTCCTCCGCAAACTGTTTTCTTAACTCTGCACACTCTAAAGATTTTTCATGAAATAGTTTAAGGGCCTGTGTGTCTGTTTCATGCGTGTCTAAATAAAGAGTTAAGTCATCGAGAAAAAAACTGACCTGATTGATTTTTGTCAGTAATTGTTCTCTTTGTGCTTGTTCATTTGATACATTGGTATCAACCACATTACTCGCAATCGGATTCGTGGTACCTAAGACAGATTCAGTGGCAAAAAAAGGCATGTTTAAATCATGAAATATTGTACCAATATTTAACGCTTCTTCTTGCGAATACAATTCACCCCATTGTTGGATAGGCACATTTGAAATTGCTAAATGATTTCCCGACATAAAAATCTCCTTTCTTGTAAATACTATTTTTGTAATCAAATTCGAGTTATTTCGATAAAAGGTTACATTTTTAGTATTAGCAAAAAAACAGTTTCTACTTTGGAAATGACTTGAATTAATACAATTGTTTTTCTAAAAAACATTGAGTAAACGCATTTTATGCTATAATAATAAGAAGCGAAACATTAAGATAACGATATTAGTTATACTTATAATATGATTTATCGGAGGCATAAAATGTCAAACTCTAGAACATCAAAGCTACTTTCAGACTTAAATCAATTAAAATGGAAGGTTGTCTATAAAGGAATTATAATTGGTTTTATTTCAGGTATCTTAGTAACCATTTATCGATATGGAATTGAATACGGAACTGAAATTGCAAAAAAAGCATACGCTTTTTTAAGACATCATCCTACCTATATCCTACCATGGCTATTCCTAATCGCTATTGTAGGTTTTCTTATTCACCAATTAATTAGGCTAGAACCTTATGCAAAAGGAAGTGGTATTCCACAAGTGGAAGGAATTATTCTATTTGGAATGAAAATGAAGTGGTATACTATCCTTTTTGTTCGTTTTGTAGCTGGTATCATAACTTCCTTCTTTGGAGTTTCTCTTGGAAGAGAAGGCCCTTCCATACAAATTGGTGCCTGTGGAAGTCAAACAGTAACTGGAGTGTTAAGTCGTAATAAACTCGAAAAAAACTATTTAATTACGGCAGGTGCTTCTGCAGGACTTTCTGCAGCTTTCAATGCTCCTTTATCTGGTATAATATTTGCATTGGAAGAAGTTCACAGATCCTTTTCACCTAATATATTAATCGCCGCAACAACATCAGCCTTGGTTGCTGATGTTACCTCGAAGTATTTTTTTGGCTTAAAACCAGTTTTTAGTTTTTTAAAAATACCTCAGCTACCAATTCAATATTACATTTGGTTACTACCACTTGGGATTCTATCTGGTTTTGTTGGCTCAATCACAAACAAAGGATTACTTGGGATTTCGTTATTTTATAACAAAATACCTGCCTGTTTACGTCCAACTCTCGCCTTATTAATTGCCTTGCCTTGTGGCTTACTTATTCCTCAAATTCTTGGTGGTGGTCAAAGCTTAATTGAATTATCAGAAAGAGCCGATACTAGTTTTATTTTACTTATTATTCTATTCGTTACCAAACTGCTGTTTACCTGTTTATGTTTCGGAAGTGGAATCCCAGGTGGAATTTTTATGCCTATTCTATCCATTGGTGCACTTACAGGATGCATAATCGGTAAGTCAGTTATGATTGTTGGGCTTCCTTCTTCTTATGTTGTTGTTTTTTGTGTTTGCGCAATGGCAGGAACCATGTCATCATCTGTTAAGGCTCCAATTACCAGTATTCTTTTGATGGCGGAAATGACAGGCTCTTTGGTACACCTATTTCCTGTAGCGGCTGTTTCATTAGTTGCCTTACTTACATCAGATGTATTAAAAATTTCACCCATCTATGAAGTACTGCTAGACCGACTTACTTTAGAAAATAAAGAGCAGTTTAAGCAACAAGAAACGGGAGCGATTGTAGAGATACCAGTTGAGCTTGGAAGTAAAATTGATGGACTTAAAATTATGGATATTCAGTGGCCGACTGGCACTTTGGTGGTTGGATTAAAACGCGGAGAAAAAGAATTTGTACCAAATGGAAACACGCAAGTACTTCACGGTGATTATCTTATCATACTTACGTCAGAACAGCGATACATTGAACTCAGTCATAACCTTAGTTCCTTATGCCATAAATAAAAAAGTGTCCTTTTTGCAGACACTTTTTTATTCTACTTACTTCCATACTTACTTCCACACACAAAGTTTCTCTGCCAATAAATCCATTGATGCAAAAAGAATAAAACCAACAATTGATATAATTATTATACCTTGATACATGCCGATATAATCAATTCTCGACCATGCATCCACGATATAATAGCCCATGCCATATCTTGTCCCATATCCTTCTACAAAAAACAAAACAGAAACCGCAGTTCCAATTGAAACCCGAAGACTGGTCAATAACTCTGGTAGAATAGCTGGCAATGTAACGTGGCGAACAATTTCTATTTTGGAAGCTCCTGCACTTATCGTTACCAGATAAAGAGAGGAATCAATATTTTTTACGCTATCTCTTACAGCGATAATTACTTGAAATACAATAATTAAGAAAATAATTACAATCTTAGATCCATCACGCATCCCCCATAAAAGCATCGCGATTGGAAGTAGCGCCGTCTTTGGAATTGGATAACTAAAATACACAAGTGGATATAATATTTTATTTGCTTTCTTTGAGTATCCCATAAGGATTCCTAAAGGAATACCTACTAAAAGTGACAAAAACACACCAACTGCAATTCTTTTTAAGCTATATAAAATATGCAAAAAAATTTGACTCTCGACTACCTTACTAAAGTTTTGATAAACCAATATAGGGCTTGGAATAACCGTAGTTTTTAGAAACAAATAACAAAAATACCAAAACAGATGAATCAAAAGAAAGCCTTGGATAAAAAGATACAGTTGTTGTAATAATTTTTTCATAGCCTACTCCTTTCCCTGCGTTTGCTTTAACAAAGAATGAAGGTTGCTTTTTAAAAGGAAATAATCCTTTTCTTCCATTTGGTTTTTACCAAAGTATGGATTTAAAAACCGTGCAAGCTGTTTTCCTTTTGTTCCAAGTACTATAATCTCTTTTCCAAGATACATCGCTTCTTCAATGCTATGCGTAACCAATATGGTGGTAGGACTCTTTTTTTCAAATACCTTTAAGAAAAGTTCCCAGGCATCTGCCTTTGTAATAGCATCTAAGGATGAAAACGGCTCATCCATTAATAATAAGTCTGGTTCTTGTAAAAACGCTCTGACTAAAGCCACTCTTTGAACCTGTCCTCCGCTTAGTTTTTTGGGAAAACGCTCTAGTAAATCTTCCACCTTTAAGGAGGAACATAGTTCTTTTAACTCTTTTTCCCTCGCTATGTCAAGGGGAATCTTTCGAAGCTTAAGAGGTAAAAGACAGTTTTCACGTACTGTTTTCCATGGAAGTAAACCACAGTTTTGCGGCATTACCGCTATATTATGTTGTTTGGTACTAAGCGGTAATGACGTTTCATTTGTTGTCATATTGATACTTCCATTTGTAAAAGGGTGCATTCCAGATAACACTTGTATCAAAGTAGACTTTCCACAACCAGATGGCCCTAATATCGTAAGAATTTCCCCCTTGGAAAGTTCTAATGAAAAATCTTTTAATACAGATATTTCATTTCTTTTATTCTTATAGCTTACATCTATACAATCGATTGAAAGCATTTTCATCTCCTGTTACTTTGTTACATCGTAAGTTACTTGTTCATAGGAAAGATCAGGTTTACATAAGCCTTTACTACTCGCCCAGCCTATCGCATCTAACACGTCTTCTTCTAAAGGAAGTGTACTGGTACGAAATGGTTTAACCTCAATGGTTCCAGCCATTTCTTCTGGATATCCAACCGCTTTAATGACAGTTTGCTCGTACTCTGAGATGTCTGTCTGATTCAAATAAGTAACAGCCTCGTTGTATGCTTTGTAAAAGTTTTGAATTGCCTCTTTCTTTTCTTCTAATGCTCCAATTGAAAATGCAGAAACAGCAGGATAAAGTCCACATTCATTCGCAGTTGATAGCAAAACGGCATCCTCAGAAAGTGCAAGGGTTGCAAATGGTTCTGGCATAAGTCCTAAATCAATTTGTTCATTACGAAGTAGTTCCAAACGGTCTGGAATGCGAGGTACTACTTCTTTTACTACATCCGCCTCTTCTAAGCCGTTTTTCTTCAAAATGGTATCCAAAGTGTATTCAATCAAGGTATTTTCTGAAATGGCAATGCTCTTTCCCTTTATCTGACTGATATCTGTAATTCCTGTATGTTTACCAGCCATCAAGATATAATCACCGTCTGTGATACCTGTAATCTTTACATCAAAGCCTGCATTTTGGTACATGCAAATACCAATATAATCGGTTATTACTCCGTCTAACTCTCCTGCCTGAAAGGCTGCATCTCGATCTTTTGCTGAGGTAAACACCTGTAGATCAAGTTCAAAGTTATATTTATCAGAAATCTTATTTTCATTCATAATCACAAGAGGAATTACGTCTGTTGATGACATCATCCCAAAGCGTATCACTTGCTTTTGCGTATTAGAAGCGGTATTTTCTTTTTTGGCACATCCTCCAAACATAACTAATGTAACTGCGATAATCATACTTATAATAATTTTATTTTTCATTGATACCTTCCCATCTTTCATAACATTTATTCTCTATTTCTAAGCAATCAAGCGTCTTTCCTACCATAAAATCAATTAGCTCCTCCATGCTTTGAGGCTTTGTGTAAAATCCTGGCATGGCTGGTAGAATGATGGCTCCATGCTTTGATAGGTTAGTTAAATTCTGTAAGTGTATGGTAGAAAAAGGAGTTTCCCTTGGTACAAGGACTAGCCTTCTTCTTTCTTTTAACATAACATCGGCTGCTCTTGTAAGCAAAGACTCTGTTATTCCATGCGCAAGTTTTCCTATGGTTGACATAGAACAAGGTATGATAACCATTGCATCAAATCGGCTTGAACCACTTGCACAAGCGGAGAACAAATTGTCATTCTTCTCTAGAGTAATCTCTGCTTTATTTTTACTCATATCTTTTATAAATTCCTGAAGAATTAGACCCGTTTCATAAGTTAATACTTCTTCTCCAAGCTTTGATGCTATTACGTGTAGTTTTATTTCTTGCAATGACAGTTGCTTTATCAGATGTACAAAATACAAGCTACCACTTGCTCCTGTCAGTCCAACTATAATTTTTCTCATTTCCATCACCTTTCTAAAAGCCATATTCTACTATATAAAAGCGTCCAATAATCCAAAGCATAGCAAAGACAAGCTTACCAGCTGATTTACACTATAGGAGGCAATATTAACATTTGTTAGATTGGTGGGTGAAACCATACGATATTCTGCGACAAATAAGGCAGCTATCACTGCTACTCCTGTATAGTAGATTGGGCCAAATTCAGGTACTAAAAATCCAATTAGAACCAGACAAAATAAGGTTATGATGTGAAAGAGCTTAGCAATGAATAAAGCTCCTTTTACTCCAAATCGCACTGGTACAGAATGTAATCCATTCTCTGTATCAAAGTCATAATCTTGACAACCATATATGATATCAAAGCCCGCAACCCACAAAGTATTAGCCGCACCCATTACTAAAGGGATAAATTCGAATTTTCCTGTTACTGCAAGCCATGCCCCAACGGGCGCACAAGCGCAGGTAACTCCTAAGACTAAGTGACAAAAATACGTAAAGCGCTTACAATAGGAATAAATAATTAGTAAAAAAAGTGCAATTGGTGAAAGTGCAAAACAAAGCCAATTTAACCGATATGCGCCAAAAAGCATAAATAGAAAACAAATAGCAGTAAAAGCAATTACTTCTCCTGCTTTCATTTCTCCTTTTGGTAATTGTCTGTTTGCTGTTCTGGGATTCTTAGCATCTATTTTAGCATCAATCACACGATTAATTGCATTGGCGCCTGTTCTAGCTCCCATAAAGCAAACCAAAATCCATACTAAGATAGAAAGTTTTGGAAGTCCGTTTGCTGCAAGAACCATGGATACTAGTGCAAAGCTAAAGGAAAATATTGTATGAGAAAACATCACCAATTTTCCATACGCTTTTATTTTATTAATGACCCTTTTAAAGAACTTCATCAATTCCATATTTACTCCACCTTTCCTCTACTGCCTGTTTAACATCCTCTGTCATGGTGATATCATCTGGCCATTCACGGGTGATTCCTTCTCCTGTAAACTTTTTGGTCGCATCAATCCCAATTTTATACCCCTGTATTATAATATCTCTTTGGGCATCAATGTTATTAAATACTTTCCACATTACCGTTGACATATCCTTTGGATCTACACTTGCATCTACACAGATTACAAACTTATCTTCATGATGGTTCATAT
Organism: Candidatus Galacturonatibacter soehngenii; assembly: GCF_008830185.1. Classification (GTDB taxonomy): domain Bacteria; phylum Bacillota; class Clostridia; order Lachnospirales; family Lachnospiraceae; genus Lachnotalea; species Lachnotalea soehngenii. Next base: position 398,468 of record NZ_WAGX01000007.1, on the reverse strand, counting down.
ATTCTTCTATGGCATTTCTTCCTTGATAATTTTCCTTCTTGTCAATGGTTATAACTGCAAACGTGTCGGTTACTCCCTCTTCCTTCATTTTACTTTGACTTGTCGCATCCACACCAAGACGGCATCCATACAATGCCTTTGCTGAAGAGTGATCAAGTGCATCTAAAGGCCCTTGGCAAAAGAATAAGCTATCTGCTCCACTGATATTTTTAAGTACTGCATCTTTTACACTGGATAAGTTTTGTACATCAACAGACTCGTCCACTATTAGAATCAATTTAGTGTACATCATCTGTCCCATTCCCCACACTGCATTCATTACCTTTCGTGCTGCTCCAGGATAACGATTTTTAATGGATAGAATGGCGCAATTATGAAATACTCCTTCTAAGGGAAGATTCAGATCGACTAGCTCAGGAATTTGCATGCGAAGTATAGGAAGGAAAATTCGCTCTGTTGCTTTTGCCATATAACAGTCCTCCATAGGAGGTTTTCCTACTACTGTTGCTGGATAAATAGCATTCTTTTTATGAGTGATACAAGTCACATGAAAGCGTGGATAGTAATCTGCCAGTGAATAATACCCTGTATGATCTCCAAATGGCCCTTCCCAAACCAATTCTTCACTTGGATCGACATAGCCTTCAAGTACAAATTCTGCATTCGCGGGTACATAAATGTCATTGGTCACACATTTTACCATCTTAACATTTGACTTTCTAAGCCAACCAGCTAGCATCATCTCATCTATTTCTTTGGGTAGTGGAGCCGTTGCGGCATAGGTAATAGCAGGATCACATCCAAGTGCGACTGATACTGGCATTTTAAGTCCCTTTTTCGCATAGGATTCATAGATATTCGAACCATCCTTATGCTTATGCCAATGCATCCCTGTACTTGTTTTATCAAGTATTTGCATGCGATACATTCCAACATTTTGTTTTTTACTGTCTGCCTCTTTTGTAAAAACAAGTGGTAAGGTAAAAAAACGTCCTGCATCCTTTGGCCAGCATTTTAAAACGGGTAGTGTAGACAAATCAGGATTATGTTCTATCACTTCCTGACAAGCCCCTCTTCCTGGTACTTTTATTGGAAATACATGTACAAGACGAAGTAGTCTTGGTATGCTTTTGCATAATCCACGAATCGAAAGATAATTTTCAAGATTAAGATAAGCTTGTATCTCTTCTCCTATATCATCTAAATTCTCTACGCCTAGCGCCATGCTCATACGTTTATAGCTTCCCATGGCATTCATCACCACAGGATAGTTTGAGTCTGTTACATCTTGAAACAACAAAGCAGGACCGTGCGCTTTACTCACACGATCCGCTATTTCAGTCATTTCAAGTTCTGGTGAAACCTGTATTTTAATTTTCTTTAATTCTCCATTCGCTTCCAATTTCTTTAGAAAGCTTTGCAAATCACGATATGCCATAGGGCACCTCTCTTTTACGTATACTTCCTGACTATTATATCGTAATGAAGCGCTGTTTGTAAAGTAACTTCCCCTTCGTTATTTGCACTATTGTAATTTAAATCTACCAATTTCGGTTTTTAATGTTTGTGCCTGAGCTGCAAGCTCCTCGCTGGAAGCAGAACTTTCTTCTGCTGTTGCAGCATTTGTCTGTACAACGGCTGATACTTGTGTTATTCCTTCATTGATTTGTTCAATGGTTGCCGCTTGCTCTGTTGATGCTAATTCAATATCACGTATTGCATCTCCTACTAATTGAGACTGTTGTGCCACTTTATTTAATATTTGAAGTGTCTCAGCTGCAAGTCTTTCACCTTCTGAAACAGTATCTACCGATTTCTGAATTAACTCCGCTGTTTGCTTTGCCGCATCTGCAGACTGTGTTGCAAGATCTCTTACTTCTGAAGCAACCACTGCAAATCCTTTTCCCGCATCCCCTGCTCGAGCCGCTTCAATTGCAGCATTTAAGGAGAGTAAATTTGTCTGTGCAGCAATTTCTTCAATCATTTTTGTAATATCAAAAATTCTACTTGAAGACTTACTGATTTCATCCATAGCGCCATTTAAACTTTGCATATGTGAATTTCCATTTTGTATGCCTTCTTCTGATTGTGACACGTACTCTGCAGCCTTTCGTACATTGATGGCATTTTGTTCTGCCTGCTCTGCTACATTTTCAATCGAAGCATTTAATTCTTCCACAGTGGCAGCTTGTTCTGCTGCCCCTGATGCCAATGACTGTGCTGCATCTGCTATTTGTTCCGCTCCAGCATTTACCTGATTGGATGCCTCACTAATGGCATTTAATGTTTCACTTAAATCCTTTTCTATTTTTAATAAAGCCAAACCAAATACATCTTCTTCGGAACGTAGTGGTACTTGTTGTGTAAAATCACCTGCGCTGATAAGCTCTGCTACACTTACCTGTTTTTGTATACCTTCTACCATTTCCATAAAAGCTTTTGCAAGTTGTCCTGTTTCATCCTTTGAATCAATGCCGACTATTTCAACATCCACACGTCCCTTAGAAATCTCTTTGGCTGCTTTAACTACTTGTTCAATTGGCTTGCTTATAATACGAGATATTCTCAAGCCTAACAACATTGCAGCTATTGCACCCACTATGGATACTACAAGCAATATGATTGTCAATATAAGTGCGGTTGTTCCATTAGAATCACTGGTTCTCTTTGCTGATTCCATTCGATTCTCAAGTATTTTATCATAATTATCAAATATTTGCTGTATAATGCCAGTCGCTTCGTCAAGTATATCAAGGATTCCTTCTGTATTACCCGAAAGAGCTTGCTCTAAACATTTTTGAATCACTGGATCAAAGCTTTCTTCAAACAATTTATTTGCTTGCACAAATAAATCCATTGTATCTTTATTTACAATTGATTTTTTATATTCTTCTGACTCGGTTAAAAAACGTTCCTTTTCTAGAAAATAATTTTGTTTTAACTTTTCAACGGCTTCCTTATCTCCTGAATAAATTACTGCCTCTCTCGTATTCACTCGAATCTTATATAAACTTATTATAGCATTTGATAGATTTTTAATGGGTGCCGTTTGATTTTCATATAGATAGGTATCCATGTTATTGATCTGAATCATACCATATATTCCCATTACACCAATGATGAGCGCTATGATTACCATAGCAAAAAAACCAGTTAATAGCTTACGTGCAATACTAAAATCCTTAAACCTCTTCATGAAACGCCTCCTGTTATTTTAATATTTAATGGGATGTTAAATTTTGAACTAGTAGAAGCAGTAATCCCATTTAAATACTCGAAGTAGTTAAATTCGGACTTTTCTTTTCTCCTTTATTCCTATGTATATTTAATTTTTGAGTTAGGAATAATAATACAGTCGACTATTTAATATGGACGCAGTATAATCCATACTGCGTCCTATTTTTGTATGTTTTCTTGTGAAAATTTGAGTCTTTTGAACGTCTTTCTGTAATATAATTATCATACGGCAGCCTTAGGATAGCAGGCTGCCGCTGTACGTTTCCTTATAAGTCTCTAAAAAATGAAACACCAAAAACAGCTAGATTTTACTCCGCTATTATACTAATAACCCTGGGTTTATTCTACTGATAATTTATTTTATTTTTGTCTGTCTTATTTCGACATTTTTATTACATTCCTAAATATAGAGACGCTAATTTCTTACAGGTAATTTTTTACATATTTATTTCTTCCTAATACTTTTATTTTCTTCCATCAGACAAAGCTTTTTTTTCACAATCCTCATAGCAATGAATGTAATACCAAATAAAAGTAGCATTAATATGATTTGAGATAATACACCTGTCTTTTCTATAATCTTTTCCCAGGATGCTCCAAGTGCTGCACCAAGACAAACCAAAGCAGTATTCCATATGAGTGAACCGATGGTCGTAAATAGCAAAAATACACTCATTTGCATTTCTGCCATTCCAGCAGGAATTGATATCAAGCTCCTTATAATTGGAATACATCTGCAAAATAATACTGTACTTTTTCCTTTTTGATTGAACCACTCACAAGCATTCATCATATCTTCTTTTCTTAAATTGAGTATCTTACCAAGTTTGCCATCTAGTAGCTTTCCTAGACGCTCTGGTGATAAGTAGCTGCCTATTCCATACAAAAATATGGCACCGATTAAGGAGCCAAATGTAGCCGAGATTATGACTCCGATTACATGCAGCGAAGTATATGTAGTCATAAATCCACCAAATGTTAAAATTACTTCAGAAGGTATGGGAGGAAATATATTTTCAATTGCTATGAGAAACATGATTCCAATATAACCATATTGACTCATAATTTGTAACACTAAATTTTGCATGATTATCTCACTGATGATTTCATTTTATTAATAGTACGATTTAAAAATAAAGAATATACCAAAAAACAAGGGCATAAGTTTTTAACCTAGCCCTTGCTTTTTATATGATTCTATATTTATTTAATTTCTAAATCTGCGCCATTACTTTCAATGACCTTTTTATACCAATCGAATGATTTTTTCTTAGTGCGTTTTAACGTACCATTGCCTTGGTCATCTCTATCTACATAGATAAAGCCATATCTTTTTTTCATTTCTCCCGTTCCTGCTGATACAAGATCAATGCATCCCCATGGCGTATATCCAATCAAATCTACCCCATCTTTATTTACTGCAATATCCATTTGTTCAATGTGCTCTTTTAGATAAGCAATTCGATAATCATCTTGTATGCTACCATCTTCTTCTATCTTATCTACTGCACCAAGTCCGTTTTCCACTATAAATAATGGTTTTTGATAACGCTCCCATAATGTATTAAGTGCAATTCGAAGTCCCATACCATCAATTTGCCAGCCCCAATCACTTGCTTTGATATATGGATTTTTTACACCCATGGAGAAGTTACCTCCAATTGCTTCACCCTTTTCCGATGTCACACAATTTGATGTATAGTAAGAGAATCCAAGATAATCAACACATCCTTCTTTTAGGATTTGCTCATCCCCTTCTTCCATCACAAGTGTTACGCCTTGTCTTTCATATTCCTTTAATTTATAAACTGGGTAATATCCTCTTACCATTACATCAGAATAGAAATGACGACGCCTTGTGTCCTCCATAGCAAGCACTTGATCCTCTGGCTTACAAGTAAGTCCATAGGTAGCACCATATGCAACCATCAAACCAATTTTATTTTCAGGATCTATTTCATGACCAAGCTTTACTACTTTTGCACTGGCAACAAACTGATGGTGTACCGCTTGTGCCTGAACTTGTGGATTATTCTTTATCACACCGCCTGCAAAGAAAGGAAGCATACCCATAATATTTATTTCATTAAAGGTCATCCAGTATTTTACCTTACCTTTGTAGCGAGTAAATAGCGTCTTACAATAATTTACATAAAAGTCAACGCATCTTCTATCAAGCCATCCACCGTATTTGTTAACCAAACCAAGTGGAGTCTCATAATGTGAAATGGTTACTACTGGCTCAATCTGATATTTTCTTAACTCATCAAATACATTGTCGTAAAACAAAAGTCCTTCTTCGTTTGGTTCTGTCTCATCTCCCATTGGAAAGAGTCTAGCCCAGTTAATGGATAGACGAAAACACTTAAATCCCATCTCTGCAAACATTGCAATGTCTTCTTTATATCGATGATAGAAATCAATTCCTACATGGCTTGGATAATAATAACCATCTTGTACGTCACAGATTGCACCATCTGGTAAATCTTTAAATGGCATAATATCTTGGCTGCGTTTTTCACCTTCTTTTGTTGTAAAGGTGATTTTTCTAGAAACGGTATGGCTGCCTGCTGTAATTACATCTGCCGTATTTAAGCCCTTACCTCCTTCGTAAACGCCACCTTCAAACTGATTTGCCGCGGTTGCACCGCCCCATAAAAAATTTCTTGGTAAACTCATAATGCTCCTCCTTATCGTTTCTTAATTATTTCTGTTTATCTTAGGGTAAGTATAACATAAGCAAAACTTATTTGCTGTTAGCCAAAAGCAAGTTGGACTAAGATGTCAAAAAAAAGTTTTCTTTTCTGGCACCTTTGTGTCACCGAAAGAAAACTTTTTAAAAGACATTTATTTATTTGTCAAACACTTGATTCACTTTTTTATATAACTCAATCTGTCTATCATATCTTTGTGCATAAAGGCTCGTAAAGATAAGATCTAGTATATAATTTGAGCTTAACACAATAGCCATATGTTCCATGCCTGTTGGTATTTTCCCCTCAATCATTGGAACCACCTCATCACAATGTTCTTTCATTTCTTTAGAGGAATGCCCTGCAATACCAATCACATAAATACCATAACGCTTTAAGGACTTGGCAATATGAATTACGGAGGGGTTCTTACCTGATAAACTGATAACAAATGCAGCGGTCTTTTGATTGTTTTTATTCGTTACCCAAAAAGCTTCATTGATTGAACTATAGGCCATACTTTCAATTCCCAATGCACTATACTTATGTGCCGTTGCTTCACCAATGGAATGGCCTAGTCCAGACGAGTAAAAGTCAATGCGCTCCATCTTATTAAGACGATTCATAATCCGCTTCATTACATTGTGATTTAATTGCCCATGCATTCTGTTAACAACAAATTGATATAGGAAATCAACTGATTGTAAGTAATCTGAATACGTACTTTTATTATCGATCATGAGCAATTTATGATTCTTTGTTTCTTTTACTTCTAATACAATTTCTGTATAAATATGTTTTTTTAGCTCTTGAAACCCTGATACACCGAGTTTTTTACAGAAACGTACAATGGAGGATTTACTTGTTAATGTTTCCTTTGCTAGCTCCTTTGCAGTTAATTGTTGTACTTGATTCTTGTTCTTTAAGATATAATCGGCAATACATTTCTCACTTTCTGTAAAGCTTGATTTATCTTGTAGCTTTTCTATTATCATAATCGGTACCTCTTATAAAAATAGCTATGATTTGTTTTTTCTTATTGTTATATTTGTATCTAAAATCTGCTCTTCATCATTTCGAGTGCTTCTTTTTTCGATAGTTTTGTTTCAATCGAATCTGGCGATGAAACAGTACCGTCCCCTACAGACATATTTCTATACTGCTTTGGAGAACAGTGATAGTTTTTCATAAAGACTTGATAAAGGTATCGATAATCAGAGTAACCACATTCCTGGCATATCTCCATAAGATTTTTATTGGTATGCTTAATGAGGTATTTTGCTTGGTTATAACGTAGCTCTCCGATGTATTCTTGAAAAGAACGATTCAAATTATCTTTAATAAAACGTGAAAGATAGGTAAGTGAAAGGTTCTCTTCCTTTGCCAGTGTTTGTAAACTTATTTTTTCCATGTAATGGTTTTTTGCATATTTAATGATTCGCTTTAAACGCAGTGCCTTTTCTTCATTATTCTTTCGCTCAGAAGCGGTGGATATATGATATGGAAATACATCCAATAACTCCTTAAAAATCTGATAGATGTAGGAGGCACATTCAAATGTATAATTTTTATTCTGACTTAAATAGGAATCCGATAATTTTAATATAAGTTCTGAAACGTTATTGTTTTCATAAGTAGGTAGATAAAAGGAATCAAATTCTAAAAAAGAAATATCGGAATTAATATTCTCGAAAAACTCAGGTGCAATCTGAAGGCATATCATAAATGGATCGGGTCCTACAGATACAATTTCATGAACCTGATTGGGATTAAAAATGACAAAAGTACCTGATTCAAAGCGCTTACTAACCGAACCTACATGATAGACTGCATCACAACCTAAGTTATAGACTAATTCAAATTCCCTATGCATATGCGGGGAGCGATATTGAATTTTATTGAATATCATATTGATATATCTAATATTATCTGGTTGAATTACTTCGAATTCATTACTCATATAACCCCTCCAATCTCTCCTCATCTACTTAGTTATATAAAGTTTTCCTCATTTTATTTTCGATAGTTATAGTATAGTTGAATTCAAAAGAAAAAGAAAGAGATAAAACAAGATTGTACTATTTTTTTGGATAAGAAAACCCATGATTTTATAGATAAATCCTATATAATAAAGTTAGAAGCTAAAATATCTATATATTAAAAGGAGGATTTAATATGTCATATTTTAATGTTGAGAAAATCAGTTATGAAGGACCTAAGAGTAAGAATCCATTTTCATTTAAATATTATAACCCAGATGAGATTGTACTTGGTAAAACAATGAAGGAACACTGTCGTTTTGCAATGTCATACTGGCATACTTTAACTTATATGGGAAATGACCCATTTGGTGGCCCTACCATGTTTCGTCCATGGGATAATACAAATGATACCATGGAAAAAGCAATTGAGCGTGTACATGCTGCTTTTGAATTTATGGATAAAATGCAGATTCCATTTTTCTGTTTCCATGATGCAGACATTGCGCCAAGAGGAAAAGATTTAAAGGAAACCAACGAAAGATTGGATAAAATTGTAGCAGTTATTAAAGAAGAGATGAACCGCACTGGTATCAAATGTTTGTGGGGAACAACAAACGCTTTTGGTGACGATAAGTTCGTTCATGGCGCAGGTACTTCTTGCAATGCAACTGTATTTGCTTACGCTGCTGCTCAGATTAAAAAAGCAATGGAAATTACCAAGGAACTTGGTGGTGAAAATTACGTATTCTGGGGTGGTCGTGAAGGCTATGAAACTTTACTAAATACAGATACAGGCTTAGAACTTGATAATCTGGCACGTCTTCTTAAGATGGCTGTTGATTATGCAAAGGAAATCGGATTTACTGGTCAATTCTTAATTGAGCCAAAGCCAATGGAGCCTACGAAACATCAGTATGATTTTGATACTGCAACTGTATTATCTTTCTTAAGAAAATACGATTTACTCGATTCATTCAAATTAAACATAGAAGCAAATCATGCAACTTTGGCAGGGCATACGTTCCAACATGAATTAAATCAATGTAGAATCAATGGTGTACTCGGAAGCGTAGATGCCAACCAAGGCGATCCAATGCTTGGATGGGATACTGATCAATTCCCTACCAATATCTATGACACAACACTTGCAATGTATGAAATTCTATTAGCAGGTGGTTTAGGAAAAGGTGGTTTGAACTTCGATTCAAAAGTACGTCGTGGTTCATTTGAAGAAGATGATTTATTCCTTTCATACATAGCTGGAATGGACACTTTTGCACATGGCTTAAAGGTTGCCGCTGCATTACTAGAAGACCGAGTACTAGAAGACTTTAAGGCAAGGCGTTATGCAAGCTACCAAGAAGGAATTGGTAAAGATATTATTGACGGTAAAGTAGGTTTTAAAGAATTAGAAGCATTTGCTCTTTCAAACGGAGTAACTAAGAACACTTCTGGACGTCAGGAAATGTTAGAATCCATTTTAAATCAATACATTGCGAATGTAAACGAATAAAAGATAAAAGAAAGGTCGTATATTACGGCCTTTCTTTTTATGTTCACATCCCAATCATTTTCATTTGCTCTGTTATCTTACTTACTCTTTCTTCTAGATTCGCTCCATTGTATTTCATAAGATGCATTTCATTCACAATTTTTCCATCACTCATAAATAATACGCGTTCTGTTTGAGCCGCTACTTTTGCATCATGTGTTACTAAGAGGATGGTCGTACCATCTTTTGATATTTTGGAAAAGAGCTTCATTATTTCTTGTGCCGATTTAGAATCAAGAGAACCAGTAGGCTCATCACCAAATATTATCTTTGGATTTCCCATAAGCGCTCGACATATTCCAGCTCTTTGAAGCTGTCCTCCAGAGGCCTGTTTAATGTTTCGTTTCGTAAGTGCTTCGATTCCTGTTTGTTTCATTAGTAATTTAGCTCTTTCTATAATTACAGCTTTGTTTTTTTTGTTCTCATGTATAGAAGGAAGAATAATATTATCAAAAATATTTAAGTTCTTTAACAAAGTAGGCTGCTGGAATACAAAGCCCATCTTTGTTCGACGTATATCGGATAGCTTTTGCTCTTCTTGTTTTGTTAAATCCTCTCCATCAAATTGAATGCTTCCGCTATCAACAGTATCCATTCCGCTAAGGCAAAACATTAATGTTGATTTGCCTGATCCAGAAGGACCCATGACAGAAACAAACTCTCCTTCTTCTATTGAAACAGATACATCATTTAAAACATTTCGTTTCTCTTCTTCTTTACCAAATGCCTTTATCAAACGATTGCTCATTATAATCTTACTCATATCCTACTCCTTTATATTATCAGATATCTTAATCTCTCCCATGCAAGAAGTTGCCAGTAATGTTGCTATCAATACACAACATACCATCATTAATGGGCTAATCAAATAGGAGGAAACCACATTCACTTCAAATCGAAACGTGGAAGCTCCAAGTGCACTTAGAATCATTCCAGCAAGCGTCTCTCCAAACGTGTTTGCCATAAGAACACCAATAGTTACCCCCATAAATAAAAGAAAAAAAGAACGCGTTATGTATTGAATGGTGACATCGTATATTGTAAATCCAAAAGATTTCATTACAGCAATCGCATATTGATCCTTTGCCATAAGCATTTTTATGAATAAAAGAGTAATAAAAAGGCTGATTAATAATGCAATGCTAAGAGAAACAACTGAAACCATATGAATGGAGCGAATGGTCGGTCCAAAGGTTTGAAGCATAAATTCTTTTATATCAGAAACCTTCGCATATGGGAAGCATTCTTTGTATTCCACTACCCTTTTTGCAATCATGGTTGCGTCTGAAAGCAAAACATCGATTGAACACCACATAATATCGGCCGAATCATCTGTAAAGGTTGCCTTTGCCGTTTTCCCTCCATTTGTAATATCAGAATAGATTCCACATACTTTTAATTCTCTTTTTGTTCCCTCGCTTAACAGTATAATAGTATCTCCTACCACCTTTTTAAGCTCGTCTGCATTTAATTTAGAAAGTGCAATTTCATCTTCGTTAATAGGCGCTCTTCCCTTTGCATATTTTAAAGGAAATGTAGTATGATCTCCTAACTCTATTTTCATATTTTCAATAGAACCATCCAACTTCTGAATCTGAAAAGTCTTCGTGGTAAGTATGGTGTATGCTGATACATACTCATCCTTTGATAATATCTGAGCGATCTCCTCTGCCCTTTCCCTCATATTTCCCTTTGTTTGCATAATACCAATACGAAGATCACTTTGACCAATTCCCATGTAGGTTCCAAAGCTTTCTTTTGCTATTGTATGATATAAGTTTTGTGGAACAATCATAATAAAGGATGCGATAACAAATACCAAAAGCATGGTTATATAAAGCTTTTTTCTTACGAAAACATCTTTCAGACCCAAGAATACATTCGTAGGAAGCAGCACGTTATTACTTAAGGTAAAACCTCTTGATTCTATCGATTTTTCTTGATTCATTCCAAATCGAATTGCCTGCGCAGGTGAAATCTTTTTGAAGCGTTTGAGCACTTTGTTCACATAAGCTATCATAGTAAAGAATACAAGTATAACACCCATGATTCCAAAGCAAAATGCGTAGGAAGAGTAAGCACTTTCTCCCAAAGTAAGACGTATGTTCCAAAGAAGCTTTCCACGAAATACAGTGGATAAAATTATACCCAGAATACAACTAACGGCTGTTATAACAGCGTATTTTGCTAGATAAATTTTCTTAATGTCAGTAACTCGTAGCCCAATTGCTTTTAGCACACCAATTTCCTTGTAATCTTCTTCAATTTTAGCGAGTAGCGTAAATCGTATACACATAAATGAGATAGCAACTACAAGTATGCAAACAAGTAGTAATACTCCAATCATGATTCCATCCGATATCGCATTTAACATTTGAAATAGCGGATACGTAAGAGTTGGACCATTTTTTTCTAGATTTGCTTTTGTGTATTCTGCTTCAAAAACATTTATATCCTTCTTATCTTTTAACCGATATTCAATCAAATACTCCTTACTCCCAACGTCTTCTAGTTGCGAGTAATCTGCTTCATGTATCAAAAACCGTTTTGAGGATGCTAATAATGAATTCATTTGGGAATCACGAAGGAAGCCGGCCACAAGAAATTTATGGCCATATATCAAAACGCTATCCCCTAACTTTGCTGTCCCATCTTTTTTATAGCTAACTGGAACATAGATTTCTCCTGGTGATACGGTAATTACATTCCCCTCAAGATCTAGCAAGTAATCAAATGTTTTATTTTGTACTGCTACTCCATTGTCTTGCACACTGTGTGAAAGCGAATTTTCATTGATAAAAATTCTACTGTTTTCTAAATTGAGAAATTCAGCCACTTGAAACTCATCAACCTTACTATTTTGTAATACAAATTCTAACAATCTTTCCTCGTTTATTTCTCCTGTATGCATTTGCATAAAATGAGGCGTCTTTGCCTTTGTCATTAAGGTATCAATCGAGCCTGAAAGGTTAACGATTAATATTGCTGCAAGTGAAACAAGCATAGCTGAAATACTAATAAATACCATAATTGTTCCAGTAATTAATTTATTTTTCATAAAGTCATTACGAATTATTCTGTAATACATAATTGCTCTTACCTCCTTGCATTTCAAGCTTTTTTACCGCTTTTAAATGATATAAAACAAATGCAAGAACGCAAAGTAAGATTCCTGCAAACGAAATAAGAAGTCCCGTTCCTCTTCCAATGCCCGTACCTGTAATGCTTCCTATGCTCTTAGCAAGGATACCTTCACTTAGTAAGAGAGGTGTAAATACATAATCAGCAAGTACACCCGAAATAGCGTAAGCAACAACGTATCCAAACTGAGAAATCACTCCAATGAAGCCCCAAGCTCTTCCTTGCATTTCATTTTCTATATTGGTACGTATTAGATAATCAAGACTGGTATTAGCAAATGGGAGCATCATAAAAAATAAAAAGCCAGCAACCGCAATCAAAACAATATCTTCACGTAAACCAAATAACACCATAAAGATACCTGCACCAAATAAAGAAAGTGATAATATCTTGACATATCCTTTCTTTATGGAAAAGAAGCCAATCAGCGCACTGGATACAAGCATTCCCGTTGCAGATATGGTTTCAATGTTTCCTAGCATCTTACTATTAGAAAAAGCCAGTATCATAGGTGTGGATAATGTTTGAATAAAACCAAGGCAAAAAGTGATTGCAGAGGCCATTATAACAAGGAGAAGGACTCCTTTGTTCCCAGAAACTGCTCCCCATCCTTCCTTTAATTCACTCATGAAGGATTTTGCCTTAATGTATTCTTTGGCCTTTAAACCTTTTCGAACAACCAATGCTGCTGTCACCGTAATAAAGAAAGTACCGATATCTAACACAAGTAAGAATTTAATATCTGATACATGAAGCAAATATCCTGCAAGAATCGGAGATATCAAATATTTTGCTGAACCCGCAACTTGAACCAGACCACTTGCTTTGGTAAACTGTTCCTTCGTTAGCAAGTCGGTAATGGTTGCTTTGTAAGCGGGATCTAGTAATGAAGAAAACACGGAACTAATCGTAACCCCAATACAAATCTGCCAGATTGATGCTTTTCCAGTTAACATACAAACCAGAATATAAAGCAGTCCTAAAGCTGACAGACTATCTCCAAGAACCATTAAGATTCTTCTATCATAGCGGTCCGCAAGTACGCCCGCAACCGCGCTCAACAAAAGGGAAGGCAAGAATGCCAACAAGGTAATAAGTGCCGCGATAGATGCCTTTCCTGTCTGTTCAAATACATAAACAGAAAGTCCAAAAGAGGTAAGTCCACTTCCTATTGCAGAAATAAATTCGCCCGACCATAACAATAAGAATTTGTGAAAAGAATGATTCCTTTCCTTCATCTTACACCTCTTTCCTTTCAAATATCTGCTTCAAGTAGGATGCCCCTTCTTCCTCAATCATAAGCATTCTTCCAATATTATAAATAAATGCCTGCATTCGTTCTTTTCGCTGTTCATTGCTTAAAACAATCATATCACTGTCAAAAATTGTACTTGCGTAAATGATAGCCATTTCCATGCATTCATATGGAAACGGTGTTTGGAATAATCCCTTTTCTATTCCCTCTTCTATTATTCCTGTAAGCAGTGGTGTTAAACGCTTGATTATCGTAGCCTGTGTCTTTTGATGCATTAAAGCATTCTGTGGTTTATGCATATGATCTATAATCTGTCCATTGCCTTGCTCACTTATGTTTAAAGCCTTGACTACCTTTACGATTCGCTCATACACTGGTATGCTTTTATCTTTCGCAATCTTTTCTGCATTTTCAAAAAGTACTTTTTCATAGCGTTTAATCAATGCATCCATAATATCTTCTTTTGATTTAAAATGATAATAAAGTGTTCCCCTAGCGATTCCTATCTTTTCTAAAATTTCATTCGTACTTGTTTTGTCAAACCCCTTCTGAGAAAAAAGCTCATCTGCCGCATCTAATATTTCATCTCTACGTTCTTTTGCATCTTTTACCGTTCTCATACTAATCTCCTTACCAACCGACTGACTGTCGGTCTATATTTGAACAGTAACATAGTATATTTGCATTGTCAATCCTGTGTTCCTAATTTTCCCAACTTAAAGAGAACTCTCTTTTGAGATAGCCCGAAGGGTTTTATGTAGTAGGACGCAATTCTTATACATAAAAAAAAGAGCTACACAAGGTAGCCCATAAGGTTTGAATTATTAATACTAGCTCCAAATAGCATTTCCATCCATTGCGCTTCTATTTAATTTAGAAAAATCTGTTTTCACAAATGAAATCGTAGATAACAATAAGAACGCTACTCCAATAATTAAAATAACTACGAAGGTCATAAATGGAGTTATAATAAATCCATTTATATCAACTACTAATCCTTCCTTTATTAATTCAGCCGTAGAAAGGTTCGTTTTTTCTAAAATAATCATGCGAAAAAATGCTGTTGCATACGTCATTGGATTAAAATATGCTACAAATTTAAGTGTACCAGGTAACAACGACAACGGAACGTATGCTCCTGAAAGAAAGGTAAGGGGCATAGTAACTGCCGTCTTAATAATCTGAAAGGTCTGCCCATTACGTACCTTAGTTGCCATGAAAAGTCCGACTCCCGAAAAAACAATACCAATGAATATCATTGATACTAGAACATAGATTGGTGTTGTAATATCATGAAACTCAATTCCAATGAATAATCCAACTACCAATATTAATATTCCTTGTAACGTTGCAACTGTGGCAGCGGATAATAGTTGTCCCAATGCTACGTATATTCGTTTGGCTGGAGATACCAATACCTCTTTCATGAATCCACTAACCATATCATCAACGGTAGAAGACGCCAAATTAAGTGCACTTTCAAATACTGTCGTAATTATAACACCTGATAGCATGTAGGCAATTGGATTTTCTATAAAATCATTTTTAAAGATTGCCCCAAATACATAAACAAAGAAGAAAGGAAATATAAGAGAAAATATAAGTCCTGTTTTATTTCTGATAAAAGCCTTTAATCCTCGTTTCCATAACGCTACTACTGTACTCATCCTATGCCTCCTCCCTGATTTTCTTTCCCGTTATCTCTAGGAAAACATCGTTAAATGTACCTTTTTTAATCTCAATATTGGTTATATTATCTTTATGATTACTTAAAACCTCCAAAAGGCCAGATAAGTCTTCTGCTTCTACTCGGTAATATCCGTCTTTCTTTTTATAATTCAATTGGTGCTTTACTAGCAAATTCTCTAGTTCAGCCTCATTATTTGTATTGATATATGCCGTGTCTTTTGTGTACTTTTTTTTCAAGGCATAAGGTGTATCGTGAGCTACGATAACGCCTCCATCGATGATTGCGACCTTATCACATATCTCTGCCTCTTCCATGTAGTGCGTTGTAAGAAAGATGGTAATGTTTCGTTCCTTTTGAAGCTTAATAATGTATTCCCATATATGAGCTCGTGTCTGCGGATCTAATCCAGTGGTTGGTTCATCTAGAAAAAGAACTTTTGGATAGTGCATCAAGCCTCTGGCAATTTCTACACGTCGCTTCATACCCCCTGACAACGCTGAAACCATCTTTTTTCTTTCGTTTACCAAGTCCACTAATTCTAATACAAATTGTATACGTTCTTCTACTTCTCTTTTGGGAATGTTATAAAATACGCTATGCATTTTTAGGTTTTCTTCAATTGTCATCTTGGCATCGAGTGTGGAATCTTGAAATACAACGCCAATCGCGGCTCTTACTTCACTCTTTTGATCACTTACATCCTTACCATCAATCAAAAGCGCACCTTTTGTTTTTTCAAATATCGTACATAAGGTGTTAATCGTTGTACTCTTTCCAGCACCATTGGGGCCTAGAAATGCAAATACGCTTCCTTCCTCCACCTCAAAAGATATATCATTCACAGCTATAAAATCACCATATCGTTTTGTAAAATTCTTTACTTGTATGATTGGTTTCATGCGTTTCTCACTTTCTTTTATGTTTATATTCATTTACAGTTTCTATCAATTGGTATTATTTTTACATCTTTTTCACAATCCATTAATTTGTGGTACCATATGATAATCAATAATGCTTTGGAAAATTATAGCACTCTGATAAACACCCGTCAACGATTGTATACCAAAAGTTTGTTTTATAGGCATATGATGCCTTTTTGCGAAGCCATCTCCTTTATTTTTGCAATAATATGAAAATATACAAAATATATCTTGTATTAATTTAACCAAAATAAAAACATCAGTCAAATACGAAAAGTACAAAACTGATGTTTTTATTTCAATCTTTATTTCTTTGCATCTAGGACAAATAAGGATGCATCCTGCCCCATAAATATTTTACTTCCATGATAAAACGTCTTGCATTGAATCTTTTTATAGCCTATCGCAGACATCCTGTCTGATAAATTTGATACATCAAATCCTGGATGAACGATGTCGGATATGACTTTATCATTTTCTATAAAATCAACAATAATCAAATGCCCTTCATCATTTAAAATCTGATATAGCCTTGATAAAATTAACTCTATATCCTTTATATGAAGCAAAACTTGTGCCATAAAGATATAGTCTGCTCGTATATCCAATTGCTCCTCTTTTTCAAAATCAAATAAAAGTGTTTTGGCATTCTCAAGCTTTAAATTGGATATCTTTTGATCTAACTGATGAATCATATTTTGTGAAGTATCCAAAAAAGTTACCGTAGAAAAGTCGTCTAATAAATTCATTCCAACTAATCCAGTGCCACACCCAAAGTCAATCGCACTCTTATTTTTAGAATCAATTAAGTATTCTCGAATTGCATCAGAAGAAACTTTTGCAATGTTAATTCTTTCAGGAGTATCATAAGAACTCGCTATCATTTCGAATTTATCTGTATTCCCCATATTCTTCTCCTCTACTTAAGTTCTCCATCATAGGTTAATAAAACCTTGTACAAATCTGGTCTTCTATCACGGAAAATTCCCCATTCGGTTCTTTGTTTTTCTATCTGATCCAAATCAAGCTCAGCTACCAATATGGTTTCCTCCAAGCGATTTGCTTCGGCTATTTTTTCACCTGTACCATTGGTGATAAACGAGGAACCATAAAAATGTATACTAGAATCTTCAATGGTTTCTAATCCTACACGATTTGATGCTACCACTGGAACTAAATTACAAGAAGAATGGCCAATCATACAGCGTTGCCAATGATCTTTGGAGTCAATCGATGGATTCTGAGGTTCTGAGCCAATTGCGGTCGGATAAAATAGTATTTCTGCTCCCATGAGTGCCATGCATCTGGCTGTCTCTGGAAACCACTGATCCCAACATATACCAACCCCAATTTTAGCATATTTGGTATCCCACACCTTAAACCCAGTGTCTCCAGGATTAAAATAATACTTTTCTTCATAACCTGGTC
Source organism: Candidatus Galacturonatibacter soehngenii (assembly GCF_008830185.1). Classification (GTDB taxonomy): domain Bacteria; phylum Bacillota; class Clostridia; order Lachnospirales; family Lachnospiraceae; genus Lachnotalea; species Lachnotalea soehngenii. The sequence continues at coordinate 380,570 of NZ_WAGX01000007.1, read as the reverse complement.
CATCTGGAATATGACTTTTTCTATAAACTCCAAGCACTTCTCCATCCGCATCAATGATTGCAATGGAATTATACCTCGCATTGTTCTTTCTTTCATAAAAACTGATTGGAAGTACTACCTTTAATTCCTTTGCCACTGCTTGAAAATGTTTTACTGCCTTATTATTCTCTACTTCAGTCGCATATTCATAATTATCTTCCAGCTCTTTTTGGCAAAAATATAAGGTCTCAAATAATTCCTGTAACAAAATAATTTGTGCACCCTGCGCTGCTGCCTCTCGTACAAATCGTTCTGCTTTCACAATATTTTCTTCTATCTGATTCGTACAACTCATTTGAGTTGCCGCTACTTTTACTTTTCTCATCATTACCTCCATTCTTTCACAAACTATTTATCTAAATAATATTTCCCGCTGGCATTTGTTGCGTGATACAATGCACATTCCCACCTTCTTTGATTAAAGACATACCGTCTACTGTTACAACCTTTTGTTCAGGAAATACCTTACTAAGAATCTCTATGGCTAATTTATCTGTCTCCTTCGCCTCTTGTCCAAAAATCGGTAAAATAATTCCCTGATTTACGATATAGAAATTTAAATAACTTAATGTTAAGCGAACTTCCTTATAATATCTTGCTGGTGGCTGTGGAATTTCAATGATTGTAATTTTTCTTCCTCTCGCATCCGTAGCATTTCGAAGTATTTCAAGGTTTTCTTCACTGATTTTATAATTAGGGTCTAATGGATCTTTGCAGGTTTGAAGAAGTATTACACCTGGTTTTGCAAAACAAGCAACGTTATCCACATGTCCATCCGTTTCATCCCCATATAACCCTTGATTTAGCCAAATAATTTTTTTGATTCCAAGATAGGATTTAAGCTGTTCTTCTATCTGAGCCATACTTAAATTCGGATTTCGATTCTTATTAAGCAAGCATTCTTTTGTTGTTAGTAATGTTCCTTCTCCATCTACATGTATGGAGCCACCTTCTAAGACAATGTCTGCATCAAATCCTTTTACCTTTACATGATCTATGATTTTACTTGCCACCTGGTTGTCCAAATCATAAGGAGTAAATCGTTCTCCCCATGCATTAAAGTTCCAATTAATGGCCGCTAAATTCTTACACTCATCCCATACAAAAGTAGGACCGTTATCTCTACACCATGCATCGTTATGCGGTATCGTTAAAAACTCTACGTTTTCCTTACACCTGCTTTTTGCTTCTTCATAGGTATCCTCATTTACAAGCAGAGTTACCTTCTCAAACTCTGCAATGGCATTGATTACATTCGCATAGCCTTTGATTACTTCTTCGTGATTATCCGGCCAGACTAAAGATTCTTTTACTGGCCATTCGATAAACGTTCTTTCATGCTTCTCCCATTCAGCTGGCATATAGTAGTTTTTATTATTTTTCATTTATTGTATTCCTCATTTTCATTCAGCATAATACCCTTAAAAGGCATGCTCTCATTTTATGATATTTTTTGAAAGAATTCAATTGGACAATTACATCACATATTACATTAATGTTTCTTAATCCAAAGTCACTATGCTTCACAGACACGATTCAATACTTCTTTTAATTTCTCAACCTCATCTTTTGATAAAGTTGTTCCCTTTCCCATCTTTTCATGATCTGGTGCCCAATCCCTAATGTCATATTTAGGAGTTGCACCATTCCAGCTAATGAGGTTGATTTCTTTTCTCCATCCCTTTGAATTTTCTGACAAAACACCTAGTTCTTTTATGATTTCATATGCTATTTCTGCCATTTAATGTTCTCCTTTTTTCTATTCTTTTATTTTAAACTCACTATTCATCTTATCCATATGAAGAAGTTTTGCTGCACTATGTAACTATTTTAACATCTCTTCTTTTGTAGTAGGTTCATCTTGTTCAAGTATCATCACTCTATAGCCATAGATACCATATTTTATATTTATATTAACTAATATAATACTATATTATAACACAATCATAGGTTTACGAGGATGAAAATATGGACTTTAAGCCTCTAATCCTCGTAATATTTCATGCATGCATATTGTTACCACTCATTTTAGAATAAAGTATAAGGCAGCGTACGTTTCTATTACGTATGCTGCCTTATACTTATTCATCTATTGCAATAAAACGAGCTGCCATATATGGTTTTCCAGTCATTTTAAGAACAAATCTGCCACTGACTTCTCCACATTCTTCTATACTCATATTCCAAGTATCAATCAACTGCGCTCTGTATTTTTTACTCTCAGGAAGTCTAAATTCTCTTTCCAAGGGGCGATTGGCTCCATAATAATATAAATATGTCATATTATGATACCTTTTTGTACTATACTACAATTACATGGAAAATAAAAGGAGAAAACAGCTTTATGAAAAAACTATTTTTGGCATCTTCCTTTAAAGATGTTGCAGATATCTTTGCAAATTTCGAAACAGATTTAACAGGTAAAAGGGTAACCTTTATTCCTACTGCAAGTATGGTGGAAAAAGTTGTGTTTTATGTATCATCTGGCAGAAAGGAACTTGAAAAAATGGGACTTGTTGTTGATATACTTGATATATCTACAGCCAGCCAGGATGAAATAAGAGTGAAGTTAAAAAAAATGATTTTATCTATGTAACTGGTGGAAACACATTTTTTCTTTTACAAGAGCTAAAAAGAACCGGGGCTGACAAAATGATTGTAGAAGAAGTGAATGCAGGCAGGCTTTACATTGGTGAATCAGCTGGAGCAATGGTTGCATCACCAAATATAGAATACGCTAAAGGAATAGACAGTGTAAAAAAAGCTCCCGATTTGACGGACTATTGTGCCTTAGGATTAGTCGAGTTTTACCCAGTGCCACATTTTGAAAGTTCACCCTTTAAGGAAGTTGTGCAAACTATAATAGACACCTACTCTTCTAAACTAAATTTATCCCCAATCAGTAATCAAGGGGCAATTTTAGTTAAGAATAACGAAATAAAAATCAAAAAATGCTGATTGGATTCTTAATACTTTACAACATCGTACTCGCCTAGATGATTTAGCAAAATAACAAAAATGAGGCAGTAATTCTGTAAAAGAACTGCTGCCTTTCGCTATGTTTATTTGACAACAGTTCTCTAGTCTTTCAACCCTAACTTACATTTATGTTTCAAGTCATGTTCGGAGGGCAAAAACAAGGCTCCCAACAATCGGTATTCTCACTGAAAGTCTGAAACCTTTGATTTTAAGCCTTTGAAGCTTATTTATTTATCCCTATGTGACATCAATACGACCGTCTCCACATGGGTCGAGAGGATAGAATGAATGTCACTTGAGTGTGTCCGTTCTCGGAAACATATCCACGGCTATCGGTAGACGGAAACATATCAATATACCTCATGGATTATTATTTTCACTCCTTGGTGTGGAGTTATTTTCAGATAGCATCATATCGCACTCCTTTGCTGTTTATGTTGCGGGTGTTTCAATTTTATCTTTTCTCTTTTTTGTTGGCCGATACAATCAGCATCATGGGACGGCGCATTTCATCCTGCATCCCCGGAATATCCATCATGTTTTCCGGCGGCTGCGGCTCCACAATATGATTTATTATAAAACCATTTGAAAGCAGTGTATTTAGATATGTGGTCAGTGTTCTATGATATTTTGTAACCTTTTCTCCCAAAAACACAGCTGTCCGTTTGCCCTCATAATAATAATTATCCACCGGAAAATGCAGTATTTCTCCTTTTTCGTTATAATGCCAGTCTTGTGTTCCATAGGCAGTAAAAACAGGATGTTCAACCGTAAAAACTAGCTTACCACCAGACTTCAGTATTCTATATATCTTTTTTACTAAAATCTCATAATCTGCTACATAGTGAAACGCAAGTGAACTTAATATTACATCAAAACTCTCCTCTGGGAATTCCACATCTTCTATAGCACAGCATTTATATTCAACCTGTGGAAAATGTGTTTTTTCTTTGGCTACCTCGAGCATTTTATGAGAAATATCAACACCTACAACAGAAGACGCTCCGTGTTCCATCGCATAAATACAGTGCCATCCATAGCCGCATCCTAAATCAAGCACACGCTTATCTTTAAAATCCGGCAGCAGCTTTCTCAATGTTTCCCATTCTCCTGCACCGGCTAGTCCCTGCTGTGAGCGACTCATTTGACTGTATTTTTGAAAAAATATATTATCATCATATTTGTTTTCTTTCATCTGAATTCCCCCTCGTTTAAAAAGTTATTTATCTCCGTTGCAATTTTTTTCACTTCTTTATAAAGCTTCTCGGTCATATCGTAGCATTCAAAAAGTGAAAGACCGAGTACTTCAAAAATATGATTTACCCTTTCGGCATATTTTTTAGGTTTATATTCAAAAGTTTCAAGCAGTTTTATAGCTTTCTTTTCGTTAATGCAATAAGCATTATTGCATGCAAATAGTACTTGATTTAAGCATGAAATAATACGAAAAACATGGCCTGCAATATAATATTTATCCTCTGCTCCCGCATTTGCTTTTACAAACATTAAAGAGAACTCTGCTTCAAATAAAAAAAAGTTTATCAAGCTCTTCTTTAGAGCACCAGGGTAAATTTCCGCCTGATTTTTTAATTCGCATAAGCTTTCATTTTTAGCATATTGTATCTTGCTGATAGCCAATTCTCCACGATACATAGCACTTATATAACCATGGGGATGCCCGGTCTGATAATTTGCAGTAACAATTCCTTGCTCCGTATCCTTGATTATTTGTTCCACCCGTTTTATATCACGTAAAATCAAATCAACATGATACCCGTTCATAACTAACCATCCGCCGCCATTGATCCAATCACCCCACGCTCCGGGAGGTACAACAAGGTTGTTTCTATTCTCATCATCCAACTCTGTAGCAATTTGGTTAATCGCTGTCAGGTCAAATGATTCTTGATTGTAATAAATTCCGATATCTATATCAGAATCCTCTGTATGGGTACCTCTTGCACGGGATCCCCCTAATACGATGCCTTCTATATAAGGCAAAGAGGATAATTTTTCTGTCACTGATTGAATAATATTATATATCATACGAACACACTCCTTTATTTTATTTTGCATCTAATTTTCTAATCTCAGTTATCATTGGGCAAACTATTGCAATGCAAATAATTAAAATACCTGATAGTAAAAACCAATGATTTACACCGATTCTATCAGCAAAGAATCCAGAAAGAATTAACCCAATTGGCATAGCAAGAGACATGATACTTCCAGTTAAAGAAAATACCCGTCCTAAATATTCAGGCTTAATTTTCTCCTGAAAAAGAGCCGTTTGTACACCACTGTAAAAGGGTACCGAAAGCCCCATTATCGCACAGCAAACTACAAATATTAAAAATCCACTTGGAGGAAGTAAGCCTGAAATGGTTAAACTTATCCCCATCATAAAAATGGATGCTGTAATTAATAGGATTCGCTTTTTGTAGTTCCCAAATAACCCCAATATCAAACCACCTGCCATCATACCAGATGCATAAGCAATCTCCGTAATAGAAATATGCATCGGTGTACCATTAAAATATTCCATGGTGATTAAAGGATATAGTGCATTGATAGGCATATAAACAAACATATATAGTGTTCCTATGAGTAATAAAGCAAACAATCCTTTATTATCCTTTAAGACCAAAAACCCTTCTTTCATCTCTCCGATGAAATTTTGTTTCAAACTTTTTTCTTCTACTTTAAGCTTTGGAATATTCACCAATGCTACTGTGAGACTAGCAATTACGGCGCCTAGTACATCGATGGTTATAATGGCATTTAATTCCCAAACAGAGTATAACAATGCCGCAACTGCTGGACTTAATATATAACTGATAGACTGCAAGGACTGGCTATAGCCAGCACATTTGGTCAGCTGTTCTTCTGGTACTAGAAGAGGTGTAACTGCATTTAACGCAGGGGTATGAAAAGCTGTTCCTAGGCTACGGATAAATAATACCACCATAACCATCCAAACAGATAATTCCATATATAAGTCAACAATAGCTAGTGCTGCTCCAGCTGCTGCGATAATTAAATCAGCACCAATCATTATCTTTTTTCTATCATAGCGATCCACTAGCACACCAATAGCTGGTCCAAAGACCGCATAGGGTAGAAAACCAACCAGCGAGGCCATAGACAAAACCATCGCAGATCCTGTTTTTTCTGTAAGATAAAAAATTATCGCCATTTGCAAGATGGCACTAGTGATTAAAGATACTGCCTGTCCCGCCCATATTGTAAAAAACTTAAGTTTCCAATTGTATTTTTCCATTTTTTATCATCTCCTACATTCATTATTTTGATTAAATTTTATTTAAACAATATTCGAGGCAATAAAAAATGCAGGCCAAAATCCACAATGTGGCTTAGTCTGCATACATACAATATGGAAACATTCTTTAAAAAGACATAGTCAAATAAAGGCACAGCTAAAGAAATTATAGCTTACCGTAACTAATGAATGCTCAATATCGTATAAATAAGCACAACAAAAAAGCCTATCATCGAGGATAGATTCTGCCTTTTTTATTGCCAGCTTATCTTAAACGTATTGAGGCTGTCATCCTTTCGATTCCTCCTAAATTCTTATTTTTATCAACGTATATTTTAACACAATAGTTTGATGGATTCAATATTTAAAATATAGAAGCCACTATCAATTTACATTTTGAAAATAAATTGATAGTTCCCCATATCTAATTGATTATAAGTTCCTAACCTTCTTTAAAAATTCATTAATCGTTGATTTCATTACTCTTTTATCCAATCTTTGTATTCTTTCTATATCATTATTGAACTTCATCTAAGAACTCAATCATAATCTCAATAAATTCTTCGGGTTTATCGTAGTGTATATCGTGTCCAGGGGAATCCACATTAATCCGTTTTCCATTTTCCAACAACTCAATCACATGATCAGCATCTTCATCCGATAAGGCTGCTACTAGTAAATCTCCATCGTAACTTGTTGCAGCTTTTATGAATACTGTAGGGCTTTTAATTTTTGATAACACTTCGGATTGATTATAGTCCTCAAACCAGGTATTATCATAAAATGTTTCTCCAAACTTGCGATCATATGGATAAGTCGCGGTTTCAAATATCCTATTTATCTGTGGTGGTAAATACTTTATGTGTACAGGCTCATTAGGGTGCTTTTTATGATATGCTACTGCATCTTTAGAAAATTTATTCCAAAGAAAATCCCCAAACATATTTCTCCAATAACTTCTTTCTAAACTATACTTGAAGTAATCCTTCTCTTCATCTTGATTTTTAAAGTCTTCATATAATTGAAAACCATATACCCATACATATGTTTTTTCTCGTCTACCTGGTTCCGTTGAAAAGAAGGGGGAATCTTCAATAACTGTACCCAGTATACGATCTGGTGCATATGCAGCCAACCATGCAGCAATCATTCCACCTGAGGAATGACCGGAAACTACTGTTTTTTGCCCTATTTCTACATCAATAAATTCTATAAAATCTTCCGCCATTTCTTTAGCCGAATATTTCTCAGGATTCATATCAGATTCTCCATGCCCGTGGCAATCCACAGCGTATACATGGTAATGCTTTGATAATTCAGGCAATACTTTTGCATAATCCTCCCAAGACATACCTTGACCATGAATGAGTAGAAGCGGTGTTTTTCCATTGTTTGGACCTTCTCCATAATTTAATATGGTGCCATCCTTTAGCTCTATTTGTTTTTCAACAAATCCAGCTCTATACATTTTTTTAAGGGGGTTCTCAATATAAGTAATATTATTATAGAAGTAACTTCCCACCATAAATAGTATAAATACTAAAATTCCGCTTAATATTATTTTCTTTTTCTTTTTCATCTTTATATCGTGTCCTTCCTTAATTAGATAACTACATTTATGGATCCCTTAAAATTCATTCTGCATTAAAGGTATCTACTACTCCTTGCATTCTTTCGCTTTATAAGCAGCTTCTACAAAATGCATAAATTTATCTTGTTTCACCAAGGCAATTCCCTGTGCCTCATCGCCTAAAACCAACAAACTGTCTTGAGGACAAATGTTAAATATTTCTCTGGCTTTTTTAGGAATTACAATTTGTCCCCTTTCTCCAACCTTTACCGTTCCAAATACGTGTTTCCCTTCAGGCTGAATACCTATTCCGTTTTTTTGTTTCGAATGATTTACTAAGTCGTCCAAGGTAACTCCATACAATTCTGCCAACGCAATACAATTATTGATATCAGGTACAGTTTCACCATTTTCCCACTTTGCAACCGCTTGTCTTGAAACACTTATCTTTTCAGCAACCTCTTCTTGTGTGTATCTATGGGCTTTTCGCAATTCTTTCAGATTCATATTTATCATACTTTTCACATCCTTTATACTTATTATATTATAACCTTTCTATTAATCAATCAATTAAACATAACATATCCTGTTATGTTCAGTTTACATTATTCTTCATTTTTTTATTTGAAATATTACTCATCCATATCCTTATTTAGTAGCTGACATCATCTCCCAAACAATAAAAATAAGGGTTCCTTAACACGACTTCCTCTGGCAAAATAGCCGGAAGAAAAACCTAATGTCTGGAAAACCCTTATTTATAAGCTTTTTTCAGCCTTTCTATTTATCCACCCTTGACATCAATACCGCACATTCCACATGCTCTGAGATGACAATAATGATATCACCTGAAGCTGGTATCCCCTTGTTGGAAGTATATCTTTCAAAAAATTTGACAAAACTTATCATCTAGTACAATTTCCATGCCTAAAACCACAATATTAATATCCCTCGACTACTATAACTTCACCTTCTTCAGCAGTTGGGGGTTGAAAATGATCATAATAAGTGGAAGCTGTTTGCTCCGTCAATATGATATCATTTTGATGATTTCCGTTTCTTTTTCGAATACGTTCCATAACAACTTCCTTAGGTGTCTTTATATAATAGATTTTGGGTTCTATGTCGTATTTCTTTAATAATGAAATATATTCATTTCTCATTTCTCTAGACCAAAATGAATAATCGAGAACAATATCAATGTTTTGCATGATAAGTGAAATTAGTTTTTCATCAAGATAGGTTTTAATATCTTCTAAAACCTCCTGAGGTAAAGGATGTTCATTCAAACCTCGTTTGAATGATTCTTCATCATAAGATAGTATTGTCATCCCGGTACTTTCAAATTTTTTTGCTAGTGTTGATTTACCTGCTCCCGCAGGGCCGCACATTAAAATAACTTTACTTTTTGACAAATTATCTACTGTATTTTTCATTGATATAACCTCCTATAACAAACCAAGAAAACATGACACTCTCCTTAAGCATTATTACCATTCGCTCTTTTCATGATTTCCTGTACTATTGATGTTTTAGCATTCGCATAGTGCTGGACATGCCTCCATTTATTCTTTGCCAAGCTTCGTTTGACTTGTGCATATTTGTCCCGATCAGTATCATTAGTCCGCAACCAATCACGGAAGCGTAACATTCTATCAATCTCTGATGTGCCCAAACTGAACACATGCAGATTAATATCGGTATCCGGTCCTTTAAACAAACGATGCTCAAACCAGTCAGGTTCTCGAATCTGTAGCACATATCCGGCCGCTTCCAACACTGGAACGTAGGATGACTCATCAGCAGAATCCTTAACAACCAACCGTATTCTTTTGCAACTCATCATCCGTTGTAGGCATGGAGGTATTATTAGATATCATCTTATCGCACTCCTTTGCTGCTTATTATCTAGGGTTAAACTTAACTACTATTTTTTCTTTGCGATATAAAATACATAACTGTAATAATCTACTACTAATCTAAAATAAAGCGATTATAAGCTATCCTTTTTCCTGTGTTTGTTTTAAAGTTTTCATCTATACACTTTTTTATCTTTTCCTGTTCTTTTTCTTTATCCATAACCGTTAAATTTTCAAGCAAATCAGCTTCCCATTGTATTTGAAAATCAAGTCCATCAATTTTAGATGGAGTATGATGGTTGCCTATTATAAAGCATATTCTATCAATATTTTTGTTATAGCCTACCTTTTTTAATATTTCTTTCGCTACTTCTGGTCCTTCCTTTTCTTGATAGACACCATCAATAGAACCGTATTTTTTTTGTGCTTCAACCGCACCAATATCATGTAGTATAGCAATAATACTGATGAATTCTTTTTCTTCCTCTCCGATATTTTCTCCTTTCATTATATCTTCTGCATTTTTCAAAACTTTGAGAGTATGCTCTATGCCAAAAGGAATTTCTTTGAATACTTCTTTCATCTCTATAATAATTTTTTCTTTAAACATAAATTACCTCCATTTATACCTTATAGGTGTTTTAGTTCTATCTATCCACTTTTTTGTTCGCCGATACAATCAGCATCATGGGACGGCGCATTTCATCCTGCATCGCTGGAATATTCATCATGTTTTCCTGCGGTTGTAGAACCACAATCTGATTTATTATAAAACCATTTATATCAACCAAAATATCCAATTTTATGCCAAAGTTGCTTTATGTATTGGAAAACCTCTGATTGACTTCCAATATCATTCCATTTTTCCGGGTTAAGTTCACTATCTTGAGATGCTTTCCCCAGAAGGGCAGCGTTCATAACGCCTTGATTATTACCCCAAATAGTATCAATCTTCTTGGCTAATAGCGGAATCATTGGACCGCGAAATAGATCGCCTATTTCTTCAAGCTTAATCTGTCTCTTTGGAATCCATTTAAGTTTTATCCCATACCTATGACACAACTCATTAGCTTTTTCTTCAAATGTTGTTTCCTGATAAGATTCATCCATATAAAAGCTATCTACATCATCTAAAAGATAAACATCTCCATGAATGTGCGTTTCAATGCAATAATCAAGATTTCTTCCTATGACTTTAACATCTCTTTTATTTAATAAAATCGCTAATGCTTCTTGTTCTGATGAAACTACTTGATTTAGGAGTTTTCCATTGTTTTGTACATTTCTAAGTAAATCTGCCAAAACACAAACAAAAGTGTCATTTGTGCATAAAGTTGTTGGATTAGTCGAACTGTCTCCATATGAAAAAGTACATCTATCAATTATTTCTTTTTTCAAAACAAGGTAACATGAACCAAAACGAACAGAAGCTCCATCAATATATTTAAAAATATTCAAGGCGCCATATTTAGGGCGATCAAACGAATTATTCGGATATGCGCTGTGAAATAGGCACTGTTCCCACATAAAGCGGTCGCCGCCAACAAAAGCTGTTTTACCACCATTAGTAGTACCGGTACGAAATTGTCCATGATACCGCCCTTGCTCCAACAAATTCTCTATGACTGTTTTATTATTGTTTGATAATCTATCCGGATGAAAGTTTATGGTAATAGGACTTTGCATTACTTGATTAATCAGTTTTTCAACATCAACACTAAACTGATTACAAATTTGCTCCAAATAAACCCTATCTTCTTTAATTTTACCTTTAGCATTTTCCCTTACCTTTTCAATAGCAAGTTTTTGATAATCTTTCAGCATTAACAACCCTCCTCCGCATGACAGTGGGGACGTGCCTATTTTGAGTATATGCCCTTGCTATAAACCCCTCTGCGATATTCCTGTAACTCATTCTAGTGGAATTTTCCGTTTCCTGTTATTCCTGCAATTAAGACTATTACTTTCACAATAATTTGCCTTACCAACTACCCATCATATTCCTACAACTCACATGACTGTTCACTCAAGAAATCTGTTCCTCTGTATGATTTTTTTACTTTTCTCTCATTTGTTCTATATATGCACTTTGTATAATTGCCATATGAATGATATCATGCCATACTCCATCGCGGAAAATAGCTTCGCGTGCTCTTCCTTCTTGCTGAAAGCCTAGTTTCTCATATAATTTTATTGCCCCTCCATTAAAAGAAAAAACTCTCAGCGATATTCTGTGTAAATTCATCTCCAGAAATCCGAAATCAAGAAGTAATTTCATTGCCTCTAATCCATACCCTTTCCCCCAGACTTCTTTTTCTCCAATATCAATAATGCATTCTGCATTACGATTTTTATGATCAATATTTATTAACGAAGTAATTCCAATTGGCTTTTTAGATTGTTTCTCAAGTATAATGTAGCATTTTGAAGAGCAGGATCCTAAGATTATTTGATTAACAAATTCTTCTGTTTCTTCAATACGGTAAACATCTAACAACGGAGCAGTAGTTTGCATAACATCTATATCATTTCTCCATTTATGATAAATCTCTGTATCTTGGGCAGTCATTTTTCGTAAAATGATTCTCTTAGTTTGAAATAACATAAAAACACTCCTTCATATTATTTAATTGGCCTAAGCATATTTTCTAATGTAAAAATTAAAATATCAATTTGATCATTTACCCTTGTCAACTCCAAACTTAAATTAAATGTATCTATCATTAATCCATCAAAAAATGAAACCATATATAGAGCTATCAATTCTGATGACTTGCAAGGATGGAATTGCTTTTTCTTAATTCCTTTATCTATAAAATCCCTGATTGCGGTTATCAACTTCTTATATCTCTCTGTAATATAAGAGCTACTTGACTTGTTAGATTCTCGGTGTTTTATTAAAAAGAACTCACTTTTACAGAGTAAAAATTCATTGTTAGACGATATAATATGTTGTTGAAATCTGATCCAATCTACGAGTTGCTTCCAAGAAGAAGTGTAGTCATCATCAATATTAATAAAAGTAATATCTTTTTCATCGTCTAACTTAAGAAGTTCCTCAAATACATGCTCAATATTATTGAAGTACGAATACAAAGCGCCTCTTGAAATACCCGCCTCAACAATAATGTCCTGCATGGTCGCTTGAATATAACCTTTTTTTATAAATACCCTCTTGGCAGCTTCAAGTATTTTTTGTTTTTTATTTATCTTATAATTATCGTTTACCCTAGGAGACATGATAGTTTCCTCCAAAATTTCTTTATAACCAAAAACGACATTAATGTCGTTTTTAATTATAAACAACATTTACGCCTATGTCAATATAATATTTTTGTTGTTCAGAGACTAGTAAAACAATTCACTTGCAAATTATTCTTTAACTTTTATATAAGTTTCAACACCTGATTTGAATTCAACGGTGAGTTTATCATCAAATACCGTAACTTTTTCAATAAGCCTTCTAACAATCTGCTCATCATATTCCTCCAGCTCATGGGACTGCTCATTTAAGAAGTCTGTCATCTCATTGATTCGTTGCCTTTTTCCTTCTCGCTCTGCATTCTCTACAAGTGCATTTTGCTTTAATTCCCGAAGTCGATGAATTTCATCAGCAACATCTTCATAGTCATTCTTTGATTTTGCTTGTATAAGGAGCTGTTGTTGTAACTCTTCCAATTTTCTATCAATATCATCGGTGGTATTATCATTTTCTTCATTAAGGACGGTAGCTATGTTTTTCTGTAACGTTGAGAGGAAGGGCTCTTTGTTATCCAAAAGTTCGTTAATAGCCTTAACCACTGCTGCCTGTAATGTTTCCTCGTTTATGGTAGGGGCCGTACATTCAGAGCCTTTTTCCTCTAAACGACTGACACATCTCCAAACAATAGACTTGTAACCTCGGTTATTCCAATGTACTCGTCGGTAAATATTACCGCATTGTCCGCAGTAAACAATACTTGATAAGGCATACTTACTACTATAAACTCGCTTTTTACCACCCTTGCCGCCGCGAAGATTGGCTCTTCGAACCATCTCTTCTTGAACCTGCATAAAAAGTTCACGTGGAATGATAGGCTCATGGCTGTTTTCTACGTAATACTGGGGAACAATGCCATTATTCTTTACTCGCTTTTTAGAAAGGAAATCAACTGTATATGTTTTTTGTAGAAGGGCATCACCAATATACTTTTCATTCTGTAGTATCTTTTTTAGTGTTTCAGGTCTCCATTTTGCTTTGCCTGCCGCTGTGAGAATGCCGTCCGCTTCTAGTCCTCTGGCTATCTGTAAAAGACTGGCTCCTTCAAGGTATTCTCTGTAAATCCGTTTAACAACTTTAGCACCCTCTGGATCAATCACTAATTGCTTGTTTTCATCCTTGGTGTAACCAAGGAAACGCTTGTGGTTGACCTGAACTTCACCTTGCTGGTATCGATACTGAATACCCAGCTTAACGTTCTGGCTTAAGGATTGGCTTTCTTGCTGGGCAAGGGATGCCATGATAGTCAGTAATATTTCACCCTTAGAATCCATGGTGTTGATACTCTCTTTCTCGAAGAACACAGCAATGTTTTTATCCTTTAACTGCCGGATGTATTTAAGACAATCCAACGTATTTCTAGCAAATCGGCTGATGGATTTTGTGATGATCATATCAATATTTCCTGCCATACATTCTTCAATCATGCGGTTAAATTCATCACGCTTTTTCGTACTGGTACCGGTGATACCGTCATCCGCAAAAATACCTGCCAATTCCCATCCCTTGTTCCTCTTAATATAGTTTGTATAATGCTCAATCTGAATTTCGTAACTTGAGGCCTGCTCCTCACTATCCGTTGAAACTCGGCAGTATGCCGCTACTCGTATTTTGGGTTTACTCTCACTATTTTTATTATTTCCGATTCGTTTAATTGCTGGAATTACTGTTACATTCCTGCTAACTGCCACTGGTTACACCTCACTTTCTATCAAACTGTAAGCATATTCTGCCTGCTTATATGGATCGTCATATTTTTGTACCAGAGGTTTTGCTTTGAACTTTACAGGATAATCCGTTTTCGGTACATCTTTAGGCTCCCATATCCTTCCGAGTTTTTCTGCTCGCTTTTGTTTTTCTAACCTTGCTTTTTCAAATATCTCCTCATCAATAATTGAAGGATAGAATTCGTCTCCAAGGTATTGCTTGTTCTGTAGCATCCTACTTACTGTGGCATGGTAGCAATCTATCCCAGCTTTTATTGCAGCATTCTTCAAGGATAACCCTGACAAGTAACCTGAAAATAACTCTTTTACTTGTTCTGCTGCTTTATCATCTACAACAGCCTTTCCATCTTCAATTCTATATCCAAAGGGTGTGTGACCCATCTAATTCACCAACCTTTCTTTGAGATGCTAAACTAAAGTTGTAACAGTAACACTGATATTTATGATAAAATAATTCATATGAAAGTGAGGCTATTACAATGGCAGGAATCAAAAAAACTTATACCCCAGAGTTTAAGAAAAAAGTAGTGAGATTAGTCCTTGAAGAAGGACGCCAAATGAAAAGCGTAAATCAGGAATACAATTTAGGAGAAGGTAGCTTGCGCAAGTGGATACGCGAGTACAGTGAAGAATGCGAATCAAATCCAGAGTTAAATAATGAGAAAGATTTAATGGCAGAAAATTTAAGACTTCGTAAGGAACTTGCTGAATCCAAAAAGGAAAATGATTTCTTAAAAAAAGCGGCCGCATTCTTCGCAAAGGAACTAGATTAGAACAATACCATTTCATTGATTTCTACCATGAAAATTATGGTGTACGTTGGCTCTTATCGAGATTTAATATAAAGCCAAATGCCTATTATAATTACAAAAAACATAGAAAAGCTGACTATTATAAGAAAAAGGAAGAAATCAAAGCAACCATTGAAGAGATTTATCATGAGTATGCGGGGCGACCAGGATATCGAATGATGCGTATCTTTCTTAATAGAAAATCTATAAGCTTAAGTAATCCAACCGTTCATAAATATATGAATGAGCTTGGACTTAGGTCAATTGTGGTACCCAAAAAACCAAAGTACAAAAAGGGCGATTGCTATAAAAAATTTGATAACCTATTGAATCAAAACTTTAAAGTAGATGAACCCAATAAGATTTGGTGTACGGATTTTACGTATATGTGGAGAGAGGATGGAGCGAAAAGATATAATTGTACTATTATTGATTTATATGATCGTTCACCAGTGGCAACTTTAAATAGTAATCGTATTAATGCAGAATTAGCAATTGAAACTCTGACCTATGCACTGAATCATAATACCGTTAAGAAGGGGCTTATCCTTCATAGTGATCAAGGGTCGCAGTTTACATCGAGAGCTTTTACAGAATTTTGTTCTTTGCAAAATATTACTCAAAGTATGAGTAAGGCAGGATGCCCTTATGATAATGCTCCCATGGAAAGCTTTTACGGAACATTTAAAGCAGATTTTGCAAATCACCATAGCTTTGAAACAGATGAGGCATTAAATGAAGCAACTTATGATTATATTTTTGTATATTACAATCATGTGAGACCACATTCATCAAATGGGTATTTAACACCATTTGAAAAGAGATTTAGTTACCGATAAAAATATCAGTATTGGTGTTACAATTTTGCTTGACTATCTCAAAGTACGGATCTTGCTCTTGCTTCATGCATTTTTCATAATAATCCAGTATGGCAAACACAACGAATTTACTCTGGGACTTAAATTGTTTCTTATCAAGGGCATGTAAGATTTCCCATGCCCTTTTGTCTTCCTCTTCTTCCTCATAGAATCGGATATTCGTATTCCTAATCATTGAAAACTCCTTTCTCATAAGATTTTAACCATATCAATTTATCAGAAATATTTCTAATTACGATTCTGGTTTTGTCTGCGAAGTCCCATATAACAGTAATACTCGTATCCTTTTGCCGTTGCACAGATATCTGTGATAAAAAAGGTCTTATCTGGATTATACTCTCCAACAGTTTCCACCAGTTTATGACCACCACCCATAATATGCAGATTCATGAGCTTATCGTTATATTCATAATCTTTCAGTTTCGCAAATATTTCAGCCACATACTCTGCTGCTGCATTTATGATTAAGGAATTATAAGGTTCATCTACTTTCGTTACTCCTGTTCTTAGAAAACGCTCAATCACATCATCCATAAGATTGGTTCCTGTTTCATCCAGAACTTTGTTGTGAATTCGAATTGCACACTGATTGACTCCGAATTTCTCAGTCCAGGATTTATTTTCCATCGCTCTTCTGTCATTAAGATACATGATATTCATGGTTCCATTTCCAATATCCACAAGCATATTAATTCCAGTAAATTCTTTTAAAGTCTCTGCCACCGCAGAATAGCACTGTGGCATTACAGTACAATCTACAATCTCTACTAGATATTTCTTCTCACGATATTCAAAATTCACGTAGCGATTGCGAAGCAGATACGACTTAAACGATTCTCTTTGTGCCTTTACCCATTTCAGCGGTAATCCTACCGCTAGATGAATTTTTGCCTCATGCAATTCTCGAAGTTCCAGTTCTTTTGCAATTGCCGCCAGCGTCAGTATATAATAATCATCATCTGCAATCTTGTCTGCCAGAAAACTCTTGTGCCCTTCTGATATTACATAATATTTATCCTCAAATTTCACATAATCTTTGCTAAAAATCGGTGCTGTTTCACTTGCTTCGGCGGATGCTCTGAAACAAAAATTCGCTGTCTTAATGTTGCCGTAACCGTGGTCACAGCCAATAATTAAAGTTCCATTCATAGTATAATCTCTCATTCGTTCTTCTCCTTTACCCTTAGGTGCTGTTGTAATTTCTGTTTGCTTTGTTCTTCCCATAAAATTATTCTGACTTCCTGCTATCCTTAAGTTCTCATTCATAAATAAAATCCCTCCCTTTAGTGAAACTGATTAACAATATCTTGAAATATAACTTCTTCCGCTATTCGTTTGGCTTCTTCCCGAAGTCTCCACATTTCCATGGTAGAACTGGAATCTTTAAGGGAATGACTCATTAAATATTTCTCAGTCATGGAATCCAGCATCTGATAAGCTTCCTCATCAACCTCTGCTGCTTTTTCCATTATTTTCCCAAATCGATATAAATGACGATAACGATCCGTATGGTTCTCTTTCATAAAATTCATCCAAAGATGTCCATACTTTCCTGCATGAATTGGTTCTTGTATTTCCGTCTCTGTAATTACTGGATAAAATAATCCTTCTCTTTCTTCATAACGAACTCCCATGGAATCAAATAATGATTTCTCTTCATTCATAATAATTACCTTCCCTTCTTCTCCATTGTCTTAGTCTTGGCTTGATTTAGGCTCCATTCTTTCACAAGCTTTTCAATCAGTTCCACTTTCTGTTTTGGTGTAAAATCGGATGGAAAATACCCTTCTAATGAATCAGCGTAGATCTTTAGCTTTTCCCTCTGATTTGGTTTCTCTTCCCCAAGAATTTCATAAATCATATCCATATCTAACTTTCCTGACTGGCTCATCCGTTTCATCCGATTTGCTTGAGATAAAGACGGAATCACCTGCTCCAATTCCATAACTGCATGAAGCTCATACTGTTCTTCTTCTGACAGATAAGACAGTTCTACTGCGGAGCGAAATGCCAGTTTATCTTCATCTACCATATCCAAAATCTTAGGTATCAGATTCGTAAGACGAATATATCTTGCGATCTGATTCCTGCTTTCTCCTATTTGTCTTGCCAACAATTCATCTGTCCGTACTCTTTCTTTTTCTAATGGCTGACTTTCTAATTGCCATTTTCCCGAATCATCATAAGAACAGACCAGCTGATTCAATTCCAAAGTAGAATTTTCTAACTTCGTCCCCACTGGGGACAAAGTTCCATCTTGAAACAAATCATTTCGTTTTCCTTGCTGCTTCATTGCCTCCAACTTCATTTTATAAGCAAATGCCTTTTCACTAGGTCTGATATGCTCTCGTTGGAGATTGCTGTCGATCATGGCTATTGTGGCTTCTGCATCATCCATCTGCATAACCATGACAGGAACTATATCAACACCAGCCCATTCACAGGCAGCTTTTCTTCTATGACCTGCAATAATCTCATACCCTTCTCCATCAGGATTAGGTCTAACAATCAGCGGAACCAATATTCCTTTTTCATCAATGCTTTTGGATAATTCAAACAACTGCATATCATGCTCCACTCGAAAAGGATGTCCTTTAAACTCATGCAATTCACTGATTTTGACGTTTCCCGTCTGTAATTCCTGTTCGTTGTTCCATAATGAACACAATTCCTTTGATTTCTTCATCTTCTCATTCCTCCTGTTATTCTAGGTGTCATGTGAAAACTGGCAAAAAAAGAAGACCGCCTGCTTTCACATCAAAGATGTTGAAAACAAGCGGTCTTTCGACTTTTTCTTATGAAATTGTTGATGGTTTATTTTACTGAAAGCATCCGATTTATGAACGATATATTTTTGTGTCCACTCATACCAGTTCTATAACTACTGAGACTTTAATCTCATTGGAAATCTCTTTTTTTCTTCCAAAATTCGATTTCCCAGTGAACTTAAAAACCCTCGCAAAGTGCGTAAATTCAAGGATTTCTACATATTCACCCTTTGTAGACAACAGACGGTCTCCACATGCCTTGAGAGTACAATAATGATGTCGTAAGTATCTAGTACCCCCTTGGTGGAATAGTATATTTCTGAAGTTCTAGCAATTCTCCTACATTTTTTTTGAATTTCTGATTTCAACCATAATATTACTCTTTACATTTAGGCAAGTATTATCTTGGTAATTTGATACTTGATATTTGCTATTACATTCTAATACTCTTTGTATTAAAATTGTAAGCAACAAAACCCCCAAATATTTATTTATTTGAAGGCTTTGTTCATCACAATTTAAAGTGTTATTTTTATTGTGTAATCTTTCTTGCTTTTATTTTAGAAGATTTAGTTGCCACGAAACTCCAAAGCGATCATTTACCCAACCGAACTTTTTGCTAAAACCATAATCATCTAAAGGCATAAGTTCTTGTCCTCCTTCATTAAGTCTCTGATAAAGGTTGCTAATTTCATCTTCAGTATTGCAAGTAACATAAATTGAAAACGATGGTATAAAGGAGAACTCATGTTTCTTATTGCTTCTTCTGCCTTACCATCTTGAAACATTAAGAATGGCATTACTTTTTCCATTTTGAATACCCCTTTCCATATCTAGGGTTTATTATAATTCGTATCCAATTTTCTCAAGCCAATTTGCAACCTCTTCCGGCGCAACAGTACCATTTACAGCAATACCTGGTAGAATGATGGATTTTGAACACTCTCTAGTTATATCATTTTCAATTTGGCCAAATCCGCCGCCTCCATGAGTACAAAATGGAATTACTGTTTTTCCCGTGAAATCATGTGCTCTAAGGAAACCCAAAACTGGCGGAGCTAATGTTTTAAGCCAGTTTGGTGAACCTATAAATATTGTTTGATAATCTTGTATCGACTCATTTCCAGATATTAACTTGGAGGAAAATCCTCGGGAAATTTGATTTCTTACTTCTTTACAGGCTGTATTATAATCAAAAGAATAATTCTTATCAGGAATTAATTCTCTTAATGCACCACCAGTCTGTATTGCTATTTCTAATGCTAAATTTTCTGTATTTCCAAAAAGCGAATAAAAAACAATCAGTGTATTGTTCATATGTGTCATTTCCTTTCGTAAAATTTCGATTTCTCGGTCTGTTTAAAATGATTCATATCGTATTAAAATATGAAGTATATAATTTAATACGATATGAATGTCATATTACTTTATTATTACGAGTATATAGTACACTATGACCTTACGTCATAGTCAAGTGTAAATTTTGTTCATCTCCCAAAGAATCTTATGGCATAAGGTTATAGAGTATTATATAATACAAAAATGGGGAGATTAGATGGATATAATTGAGCAATTAATTTACTGAGCTTGAGATAAAATTTGACCTATTTTATATTATTCTTAAAGGATTAGAGGATTTTTGAAATGAAAACACAATTTTTTGCAGTTAAAGATATTGTACGTATAACTGGTGTCACAGCCAGGACATTACATTTCTATGATAAAATAAATTTATTAAAACCGACACGATTATCGGATAAAGGTTACCGAGCTTATAGCAGAGAAGATTTGGCAAGTCTGCAGACTATTTTATTTTTAAAAGAAATGGATTTATCTTTAAAAGAAATATCAGATATTATGCAGCTATCAAAAGTGGAACAACTACAAATTTTAAAGATGCATCATCAAACCTTACTAGCAAAACAGCAGCGCTTAGGTACAATTATTAGTGCCTTAGAGGAGTATGTATCAGGAAAAGAAATATTTAATTTGAATATCTTTAATAACTCGCCAATTTTGCCATTACAACAACAATATAGTCGTGAAGCTAAAATAGTATATGGTGAAACAGAAAAATACAAAGAATATGAGAAAAACCTAGAAAAACTATCTGATAAGGAAAAAGAAAACTTATCTTATGAATTTGCAAACAATATGGAAAAAGTATTTAAAAAATTAGCAAAACAAATTCATACCCCGCCTTCTTCCAAGGAGGTACAGAAATTAATTTCAGAATGGAAAAGTTACCTGGAACAAAATATGACTTGTGATACAGAAATTTTGAAATGTATTGCTAATGACTATAAATCTGATAAAAGATGGAAAAACTATTTCAACCAATTCAGTGATGAAGATTTGAGTGAATTCGTTTATCTGGCAATTATGTATTATTGTAAAACTAGCAGGTAGCAATAAAGCATGCTGCACAATCAGCATGCTTTATTACATTAATTTAATTTTCAAAATAGCCAGATGCCCTCATGATTTCATCGCCATCAATAATCGTAGCCTTTTCTATTGAAATACCGGTCTTTCTTAGATATGCCTGTATAACATGATATCCTACGGCATAGCCTCCACAAAAAGGCATTCCAAAGTCTTGAGTCTCTGGCATCATTGGGTGCTTTCCATATATATATTTACGAACCTCCATAAATCCTTTTACGTTAAGCGATTTTGAAATTATTCTTCTTGAAGTTTCTAAATCTGCTCCTTGTATACCTGTTACCCATGGGCCAACGTACTCTTCTCCAAACATGCTCGCTGCAAAGCTTTCAGCCAAGCCTTCAATAGCAACGTACTTCCCAACTGTTACATCAGTCATAAAGTTCCATTTTACATTATGGAAAAGCACATTGTGATGAAACTCATGAACTATACATGCATTCAGCTTTGGCAGGTTTTTTTCATTAGGATCTATCACTATTTGTATATAGCCAGGTATAGACCCCATACCAGTGTATCCTTCTACCATTGCTAAGCATTCTGGGTTTCCTAAGAAGATTCCTACTACAACTTTTTCCGGTACTGGAATGCAGGCTTCTTCAAAGCGAGCTGCTGCAGCTTCCATGGTTCTTTTGGCATTATTCCATGCATCAGCCTTTTCAAGCTTTTCTAGCATCTCTACCATCTTGGAGTCACGGCCGGATAGCTGTATACACCCCATGGCTTCAGGTGTCTTAGGCATATGCATTATTTCAAACATCGTATTAAAAGGCTTCAGTAATTCGCTGCTAAAGAATTCAATTCTTTCCCCTTCAGGCAAATTAAGCATTTCTTTATATAAATTTAAAGTGTCTTGTATAATTATTTCCATTTAAATCATCTCCTTATTATTCAATTGAAATCGTGATATCACTTAGAGCAATTTCAATTATAGGCTATGACGTTACGTCAATGTCAACAAGATAATTGATTATCCCAAACCAAAGTCTGAGGGAACATAATATACACTTTAATTTTCACTTAAAAACCTTCAAGGTCTTTTATATCAGCCTATTTCCTTTCTATCAACACAACACACTCCGCCGTAGAATGTTTCCAATCCCAATTCGCTTCACTCGTGCTCTTGGACATTCCTGACATGAGACGTACATCTGCTTCTTCAATCGTTTTACTCCTTCACAAGCAGTGTTACGGCTTCAACATGCCTTGAGGTGACAATAAAGATGTCGTAGATTGATATTATACCCTTAGTGGTTACTATGCAATGGTAAAGTTAGTAAAAATTTATAGCCGTCCAGCAACACCAGTACAATGTATTTTGAAAGTAAATGAATAAGTTTTCTATCCATCAACCTATCATACCCTTACTACTTGGCAAGGATAGATTAACAAGCAATTAAATCCACTCTGTATCCTTCATTATCTAAAATGATTATTCCTAAAGATATTTCCTTAAATGTCTTCCTGTAATTGATTTTTGGGATTCCAATATCCCTTCAATTCTCCCTTGATATAATAAATACCCACCTTCCTCTCCAGCATATGGTCCCAAATCTATAATCCAGTCGGCCATACGCATTATATCTAAATTATGTTCAATAATTATTATTGTGTTATCTCTAGATAATCTCTTAAATATCCCTATCAATCTATCAATATCCTTTACATGTAGACCTGTTGTTGGCTCATCAAAGACATAAATATTTCCATTTAAATTTAAATTGATAGATAGCTTTAATCTTTGTAGTTCTCCTCCAGATAGTGTATCTAAGCTCTGTCCTAAAGTTAAATATCCAATCCCTACATCTATTAATTGCTGTAAAATTTTATTAATTTTAAAGTATTTGAAATAGCTTAAAGCATTTTCAATTGATAAATCCAATACCTGACTTATATCCAAACCATTTACCTTATATTTAAGTGATCTATCATTGTATCTTTTTCCATTGCATGCTTCGCATTGGCTAACTATGTCATCCATATATGCTAAGTCTAGTTTTATATAACCTTTGCCTCCACATTCTGGGCAAGCACCCTTGGAATTAAAACTAAAGTAAGATGGAGATATGTTATTTTTTTTGGCAAAGATATCTTTAATGTTATCAAATATCCCTATATAGCTTGAAACTGTTGATCTGACATTTGTATATATCTTCTTTTGATCAATAAAAATAGCTTCAGGATATCTCTTTCTAAATTCGATATCCATAAGTGATGATTTCCCTGAACCTGCAACTCCAGTTACTACAGTAATTGCATTTTTAGGTATCTTAATATTTATATTCTTTAGATTGTTTGCCTTTGCTTTATTAACTTCTATCCACTCTTTAAAAGTCTTTATTTCATTGTTTAATTCATTCTTCTTTTTAAATTCCCTTGATGTCAGCGTCTCTGCAGTTAGAAAATCTTCATATCTTCCTGAAAAAATTAACTCTCCACCTTTTTCTCCTGATCTTGGTCCTAATTCTACTATATTATCAGCAATCTTTATCATATCAATATCATGTTCAACAATTAATACTGTATTTCCTTTCTTCTTTAAATCTATCAATAATCTATTTATCCTCAATATATCTTCTGGATGCAAACCTACACTTGGTTCGTCTAAGATATATAATAGATCTACAAGACTGCTTCCAAGTTGCTTTATGATCTTTATTCTTTGGGATTCTCCTCCTGAAAGAGTTCCAGTATTTCTACTTAAACTTAAATAATCAAGCCCTACTAATCTAAAATTATATAGATCTTTTAAAATTGAATCTATCAATTCTTTTGCATTCTTTATGCTTAAACTCTCTAGCTCAATTATTAAATTCTCTATACTTAGTCTACAATAATCATAGATGTTTTTATCATTTATTTTACATTTTAAGATATTTTCGTTTAACCTTGCTCCATTACATTTTGGGCAGATAATTTCTCTTGCATATTTATCTATTTCATGTTTATAAACTCTACCTTCCCTAATATCCTTTTTAAAGAAAGCTTTTTCTATTCTTGGTATTAATCCATCATAAATTGCTGATTTTGGATATTTATCACTTGGATTTTCTAATTTTATTTCATCTGCATATAATAACAGATGAAGTTCCTTCTCATTATAATCACTGATTTTTTTGTCATTATCAAACAAACCAGACTCTACATACCTACTCCATCTAAATCCTCCTACTTGAAATGTAGGAAATAGAATTGCTCCTTCATTTAGCGATTTATTTTTATCTATAATCTTTTCTGTATCAATATCCCTTATTTTTCCAATTCCCTCACAAACTTCACACATACCTTTTAGATTATTAAAAGAAAAGCTATCTGAATATCCTACAAAGGGCTTTCCAAACCTAGAAAATAAGAGTCTAAGTTTTGAATATATATCAGTTACTGTTCCTACTGTAGACCTGCTATTATCTCCAATCTTTTTTTGATCTATAATAATTGATGGTGATAGTCTTTTAATCTCATCACATTTTGGCTGTGGGAACTTCCCTAATCTTGTTCTAATAAAACTGGAATAGCTCTCATTCATCTGCCTTTGTGATTCTGCAGCAATGGTATTAAATACTAAGGCAGATTTTCCTGAACCAGATGGCCCAACTACTGCTGTGATTTCTTTCTTTGGAATACATACATCAATATTCTTTAAATTCTTTTCTCTTGCTCCTTTTACTATAATTTTATCTTTCATAACATCCCCCTTAAACTTTTAATAAAATTAGTATATAATGTAAACATGACACTAATTGTCACTTTAGGGAGGAAATATGAATAAAACTACAATATTGTTCGATTTAATTTGGTTTGTGAATTCAAAAAAAGAATTTACAGCAAGAGAAGTTGCAAATGAGTTTAATATATCCGTAAGAACTGCTCACAGATATATAACTGATCTTTCAGATATGGGCATACCTATATACTCAAAGCAAGGCAGAAATGGAGGTTATAAAGTACTAGATAATCAAGTATATCCCCCTATACTTTTTTCAAAAGATGAGATATTTGCAATTCTTTTCTCTTTTAACTATCTTGGCAATTATAATAATTTACCTTTTAATTTAAGCATTAGCTCAGTTAAAGAAAAAATATACTCACTTTTGCCTAAAGATACTTTAAATGAATTTAAAGAATTAGATAATACACTTCAAATTAATGAATATAGATTTAAACATGATACACCTTTTTTAAAAGAGATAATAGCTGCTGCTATAAATAAGAATATAGTATTGATGCAATATAACTCCCCCAAATCAAAGACACATAAGAAGATTGTTCCACTAGGAATTTATGCATATGATGGCAAATGGTATTCTCCTGCTCTTGATATAGACTTAATGGAATACAGATTATATCGTGTAGATAGAATAATAGACTTTGAAAAAAGTATGGATACTTTTGAAAATCTCATGTCTTTAAAAGAATGGTTATCAAACTATCCAATTAACAATCCAATTGATTTACATGTGAAATTAAATAGAATTGCCTATTTAGAATGTAAAGACATCTATTTTTTGCAAAATGATCTAGAGTATATTGATAATAATTACTACACACTTAAAAAGACAATTGATTCAAATGAAATTCCTTTTTATACAAAACTCCTCTTAAAGCTTGGAACAAATGCAAAGGTAATTCAACCTTCGGAGTTAATCGATAGTTTAAAAAGAGAAATTATGTGTATGTATAATCTATATGATATTAAATCTAAATGAGATGATCAATGACATAAATATCATCCATTAACTCAATCTTTTTATAAAAGAATAATTAAAGTATCTAATGTTACATATCCGTTGTCATCATTCCAATTATCCAATGTCATCTGTCAAATGCCCTATTTAAAAGGGTCAAAAATCGGTGTTTTTTAGCCAATTTTTGACCCGAATTTCGCCCTCAAACCACTATATGTTGTGGTCAAACCCTATTTTTTCTCATCATTACCACAATACGTCATCAGAATTATACTCTCAACGTGGCTTGAGAGGATAAAATGAATGTCATTTGAAACTGCCCGTTCTCGGAAACATATCTACTACGTTTTTGGAGTTATCGGTAGACGGGAACATATCAATCGCATTAGAGAGTATTTTATTCACTTAATAAGAAATTCTTGTGTTTATTTCAGGAGATTTAGTTGCCATGAAACTCCGAAGCGATCATTTAACCAGCCAAACTTTTTGCAAAAACCATGATCACCTAAAGGCATAAGTGCTTGTCCGCCTTCATTAAGCCTTTGATAAAGGTTCCGAATTTCATCTTCAGTATTGCAAGTAGTAACATATATTGAGAACGATGGTGTAAAGGTGAACTCATGTTTTACATTACTATCAATACACATAAATTCTTGTCCTTTTAAGGTAAAAGTGGCTTGCATAATTGTCCCTTCATTCTCCATTTTCATTAGCACCGTATCAAACTATGCTTGTAATTTCTGAATCTTCAATCAGTGAGGTATAAAAATTCATGCTTCTTCCGCCTTACCATTTTGTTACATTAAGAACGGTATTACTTTTTCTATTTTGAACACTCCTCGTAAATTATCTATAATATGTTTTGCTTGTTGATTGCCTATACGTCTTTCTTTAAAAATTGAAAAGTAGCTATTAATGAAGTAATACCTATCCACGTAAGCAGTAAAAGAATACTTGCACCAATACCTAATATTTCGTATGATCCTTTCGATGCTGTACCCGATAAACTATGCAAGGATGCCTGCGGTAACAGTGGTAATATTATTTTTTGAATACTTTGGGAGAACATTTTTACTAGAGCTGGAACAAACATAATACCTAAGGAAAAAGTGATTGCCCCTCCACTACTTCTAAAAACAAATACTGCTGCAACAGTTAATAGACAGTAAAACACTGGCATAAAAAGAGTCCCTAATATAAACTGTCTTAAGAAAGGATCCGCTAAAGAAACCATTGGTCTTCCGTTTGCCACAAGAATCAGCTGTCCGGCGAGACACGTTAAAACAGTTACAATTAAGCTTATGACTGTACCTAGCAAAAAGTAGGTGATTAATTTACTTAAAAATAATTTTTTTCGATTTGGAGTTACAGCTAACGTAACATGAATTAGTTTTGTGGAAAACTCCTTCGCGTTTGAAATAGCTGCAAAAATAATTAACATGATTGCTGTTACATCCACTCCCAGCATGCATGCAGAAATCACATCAACAGGTGATAATTCAGTAATAGCCTTTCCTTGTGTTACGCTGGTTGTCAGAGAAAAAATCAACCCCAGCATTAAACTTGCTGCAATTAGAGTTATTAAAAATATTCTTGAAGATTTAAGAAACACAATTTTTTGGTACTCTGCTTTAATCAAATTTCTTAAAGAACTTTTTCTATTATTAATTGTCATTATCTAACTTCCTTTCATATAATTGATTGCTACTTAGATTTATAATCAACTTTACCCTCTGTAAGCTCTATAAAAAGCTCTTCTAAGGAAGGTTGAACCCTTGTAAGCTCGAAGATTGCAATATAATTTTCTTTAGCTATAATACCTATTTTTTCACTCTCTACATTTCTAACCTGCAATGAACCTTCTTCCCCTTTGCTTATATAGGCTCCATTTTTCTTCAATAAATCTTCTAGCTTAGAATTATTTTCACTTTTTATTTTTAAATATCCACTGTAGCTTTTTTTAGATATTTCTTCTACTGACATATCAGCCAGCAGCTTTCCCTGAGCTAAAACTATAATTCTTTCTGCTATGGCTTGCACTTCACTCATTAGATGGCTAGAGACTAAAACAGCTTTCCCTTCTTCTGCCAAATTCTTAGCCAGGCTCCTTAACCATTTGATACCATCCACATCTAAACCATTAAAAGGTTCATCTAATATAACAGTCTCGGGATTCCCTAAGAGTGCTGCAGCAATACCTAAACGTTGTTTCATTCCCAAAGAATATTCTTCAATTTGCTTATCCTTTACCTTTTCCAGCCCGGTTTTTTCAAGCATTTCAATTATTCGGCTGCTTGGAATTCCACTCGCTGTAGTCATCAATCGCAGATGTTGCAGTGCTGTCAGTTTTGGATTAAGAGCATCAGCATCAATTAATGCGCCTATTTTTGAAATTGGCTGATTCAAATCTATATAGTGCTTTCCATCAATAATTACCTCTCCTTTAGATGGTTTAACTAGATTTAGAATCATTCGCATGGTAGTTGATTTTCCTGCACCATTAGGTCCTAAAAAGCCTGTAACTATACCAGGCTTAATATCAAAAGACAAGTTATCCACTGCAACTTTGTCTTTATAAACTTTTGTTAAGCTTTTTATTTCAATCATATTTTTTCTCCTTTTCCACTGTTAAATAGCTTTCCACAGACTTATCAATAAACTCATCAGCAAACTCCATTAGCCTTCTATCTTCTTCAGGCCATTGATTACGATTTTCATAAGCTGCTTTATGGGCTTCGAGCAATTCAAGCCTTCCTCCTGTCACCTGTGCTACCATTTCCACCCACCTTTTAGCAAAATCCTGTCCTTGGCTATCTTTTGGATCAACACCATTAATAATATGTGTAACAGCTTCTACTACGAGAGCCTTCCACTTCCAATAAGTTTCAATAACTTCCTCTGTTTTTTCATAATGATTTATAAAAACTTTTTCGGTTTTTTCATCATAATGAACATCCTTATATTCAAAGATCAAATCCTTATTTAATGTACTCATTAACTGCACTAATTCTCCTGGAATCAGTCCTTGGTTTTTTCCTAAGCTTTTTAGACTAGCATCAATTAAAGATATACTCATTTTCACATCATTTAACTTTTGATAAAAAATCTGCTTCTGCTTTTGAAGCACATCAGCTACTTGCTCCACGGTAACAGCTTCAACCACAAGTTCTTTGATCTCCTTTATAGGAAGTCCTAAAGATTTGTAAAAGAGAACTTGCTGTAACTTTGTAAGATCTCTTTCTTCATAGTATCTACGGCCATTAGTCAATTCCTTATTCAATGGAACTAACCCAATATTATCGTAATATTGCAAGGTTCTTATAGTCACCCCTGTTAAATTTGCAATCTCACCTATAGAAAAATGCCTCTTTTTATTCATCACAGCTCCTCCTCAGTAAAAATTAAATCACATTACGTAACGTAATATGCAATAGTTTTTTTTATATATTTTTTGAAATTATGACTAAAGTGAAGATAATAGAAAAGTATATAGAGAACCGTCCCCTCATAGAAAAAGTCCCTCAAGACATTTTAAATAGTCTGAGGGAATATAAACATAAACAATAATCAATCACATGTAAGTTATTAATAATATACCTCCACCCTTGACATCAATGCTACGCACTCAACATGACTTGAGGTGACAATAATGATGTCGTTGGTACCCACTGGTTCATTAGCGGAAGGGTTATTATATTTTACATGATCTTAAAATAACTATCCTAATAAGTGTAACCTACTTAAACTCCGTTCGAAGAAGAGACGTGACAATAATGAACCAATTGAGAAATAGAAATAGTATTCATTACATTATCTGTAAACTTATTTACCAAAAATCAATTCACTTGTAGTATGACAATATGGTTCATGACCAATTTCACTAACTAGCTTATCAAAAATCTCTTTTGATAGAAGGAGCTGACTTCCTCTTAATACTGGAGTTCTTTCATGTTCGCCAGTTAAGTGTTTATACGTACACCAATTTTGATACTTAAGTACACATTTTCCCTCTGAATCTATTCCAATCAAACCTTTATCATTACTTGTCATTGTTATTTCCAATAAACTAAGTACTTCAAAGGTAAGCGCTAAATAATCATATCGAAAGTATGTCATAAATGGATTATAACCAATGTTTGCATCAGTAAAAACTACGATTTCTTTACCCTTAAGACCTGCCGGATACATATATTTAGGATATATATGTTCAAGAACAGAACCTCTATAGGAATCATGATATAAAGGCAATCTATTACTTTTACCAAACCCCACAGCAGAACATGTCTGAAATATCTTGCAGTTATCACCAATATGCTTGGCTCTCCATAAATCTTCCGTATACACATATTCTCGTTCAATATATGCTAACCTAATCCAGTCTCCTTCATCTACACTAGACACACTGTCATTTACATCCTTCGGGTGTGGTATTCCATTAGGTCTTGTTATTGTTGAATTACTAATTGCATTTAACAATAGTATATCTTCTCTAATACTATGGTAAAAGTATTCTCTTTCTTCAAGACTTCTCAATATTGAAAAAACATTTCCAGGTTTGTTTTCGCAACTCAAATGATTTATAACCGCATTTCCAATTGACTTTAGATAATCACTATGAATCTGGATATTATCCATCAATAAACTAGATTTGCTGTCCATGTATGTCTCAGATAAAATTTTCCTATTTATTTCACTATGAAGCTCACCGAAGAAACCAAGAATATAATCATCTACCGATATACCCCTATCTTCTAGCAACTTATATCTTGGGTATATACTTTTGAATTCTTGTAGAATGAAATCATTAAATCCTTGATCAGTAGTCTGAACATTTGGTTTGACAGTTTCAATCATCTCTTTCCCCAACAGAAACTTTAATAGGAATCCTTCATCTCCACATTCATTAGTGCAAATATAGTCATCAAGATCTAGTAATTGATATTGCTCTCTTTCCTCATAAGAATACATATCTTCAACTAACTGAATCAACATAGTCACACTTAAGTTAATATATTTAGAATGATTGGTCAAAACCCGTTTAAATGGTCTTATAAACATGGCTCTCTCTGTATCTTGCGTAAGTATTGATTCGAGAGAAGCAAAAACCGATTTATGTATATCCGCTGTACCATAACGCAATCTCGTTAATAATGCCTGATGCAGCAACTCTTCAATGCAGTATCCTTCAAATTCTCTTTCAATTTTTTCCCATTCAATCTCTGATCTACAACTCAATCGTAAATCAATAACATCATAAACTATGTCCCACAAATCTAGAACTTCCTCTCGACCGTTGTCAACGCATGATAGCATTTTTATTATATTTCCTGACAACCCGTTAAGACCCTCAAAAGGCTTATTCAAGCTCCCAAAATAATCAAAGTATGAATCAATAACCAATCTTTTATCTAGATTATAAGCCTTTTCGAAAAACTCATAACTACTATATTTATGATACCAACTATCCTTCTGAGTAAGATAAATCCGTAGATTAATATATGCCTTTATGCTATTTATTATTTCGTCCATTCCACCTAGATAGATTACTTCCTCTTGAATATTAGAATACTGACTAGAAACAGGATTTTCAAAAGCAAAATCAACAAGTTGATTAATAACAAACACAACTTCTTGAGATAATTCTTCTTTATTCACCAAATATGTCTTAACAGCACTACTTACCTCTTCAGAATATCCATATAATTTCATGAAGTCTAAAACCTCATATATATTGCTCTCATCCATATATTTATTACTAAAAGTTTCTGTTATTTGAGTGTGATTATATTGATTAGTAGTAGGTGTCACTGTATACCCTTCTGATTCAATCAAATTGCAATCAATACCATGTTTTTCGCAAAAACCGGTTATAGGATCTATAAATTGCTTTTCTACTTCATATGCATCATCATTAAATTTAAATTTGCTTATTAAATCAATGATAGAAGTTCTTGCTAAAAGTACTTCTCCCTCATTGTCTAACAAGGCAATATTATTGATGTAAGCTTGTATAAAATCACTGCTGCTTTTATTAGGCATAGTCTTAAACAATGCATTTCCGATTCTTGAGTATTTTGATGTTAGCCAATTAGTAAGTATTGCTTCTAGTGTATTTTCACATATCCAAGATCTTTTATATGTTTCCGAATCTACGATGAATTTCCTCAATGCTAATTCTGGCTCATATTTACACAACAATTGAGACCACTCATTCTCATAATTGCTTGTTTCTTTTCCATCAGTTTGTCTTACTACTGCAACTGACATTGAACCTAACCGCTTTATACACTCCCTGCCCTTTTCTGAATCTATGCTATAAACATCTTCAACTGTATCCATTAATCTACTAAGTGTTCTATCTCTACGTTGTCCATATGACATTATCATTATTATAGCATTTCGGAATTCATTGATTCCTTGATCTGTATTACTATTCTTGCATAGGAAAATACACTTCTGCATATAGTAATCAGCTAAATCCATATGTATTCTTCTTGTTTTTTGTTCTTCTGTAATCTCACCAAAATGCTGTAAAACAAGGTCATAGTTTTCATCATTAGTTATCTCTGTAACTAAGTCAAATAACCTATCAGTCGTTAATGGACCCATCATTGCATTTTGAAAAGTTACCATTGTGTCACTTGATAACTCAACAATTATATCAAGAATTTCCTTCCATTCAGCCTCACATAAACTTACATCTCTCAGTGGCTTTTGGATAGTATCATAAATTTCTTCTCTTAAACCATATAAGTCCATAGTGCGTATACTGTGATTTGCTACCTCTGTTACCCTATTTAGATTTGAATAAA
Source organism: Candidatus Galacturonatibacter soehngenii (assembly GCF_008830185.1). GTDB lineage: Bacteria > Bacillota > Clostridia > Lachnospirales > Lachnospiraceae > Lachnotalea > Lachnotalea soehngenii. Next base: position 347,478 of record NZ_WAGX01000007.1, on the reverse strand, counting down.
TTTCTACTAAATCATCTCCGGTAATTTCACTTTTTTTCTCAATCTTACTAGCTTGAAAAACAAAGATAATCCAATTATGAAACCAACTTAAATCAGTAATGTCTTCAATTAATCTATCTACATGATGAGGATATGTTTCATAAATTTTCATTGCATTTTCAACCAGATATTTAATTTTATTTTCCGCATCACCATAAATACTATCAGAAGTTTTTACTGTATTGAGAATATCTTTTGCATATACTACATCTAACTCGTCTTGATCAGTGCCCTCTATCAAGCCATGCCATTGTTCTATTAATCCCATATCTGTAATAAGTGAGATGAGCTCAACTAATCTGTCTCTATGAACATACTCATTTAATACAATTTTCATATATTCTATATTTCCACTATCAGTTGCATAGCGAACAACACTATCTCGATTTTTGTCAATATCAACTGAAGCAGCTGTCAAATATTTAAGTTGTTCTTTTTCTTCTTCCCAATTGATATTTCTATTATGTTTACTTTCCTCTAGCATCTCATTTATATATAGATCCCACGGTGGAGTAATATAATTACGTGAGCAGGAGTAGCAGACTCTCAATCCTTCTTTCAAAGGCATGTTCGCTTTTCCTTCATATATAAGTATTTCACTTAACCATTGAAACCCATGAATTTGTCCAATGCACATCGAGTACTTTCCTTCATAAATTTCATAGTCAAATTCTGCATTTAATACTATATTGGACAATTCTGAAAGTATTACCAATTTATCGAATGACTTTTTCTTAGTTACAGCTTTCACAAGATAATCTGAATTTTTCTTTATTGCATTAAATCCATATCCTTTAAATAAACTTTCACTAACAAACTCAACATTAGCATATTCCAATAGTCTATCATATTGGCCTAATTCATATAACAAGCGAAACAAATTGTTGTATGCTTTATTATTGCTATATACACCTATACTCTCAAGCCACATGATAAGATCTTTATATATATTCTCATAAATTGATAGCCCATTTCTTTCAAGTAATTCTAGTATATATCGCCGGAAACTTTCATGGTAAATTATAAAACCACCATTTACAACACTTTCTTTAAGTATGCTGCGTAGTATCTTTATCCTCTTTTCAACATAGCTACCTAAACCTGTTATATCTTTCAGTTCTTCAATACTTAAATAGAAAGATGCTCCAGATAATACATATACTACTTTATGATCTTCATCAATCTGTTCTAATAAATAATCGTAGTACCCCTTTAAATCATCATTATAGTCTGGAATTGAGTCAAGGATATCCATCCATGAATCTAGAATACTAGCTCTCGAAAGTTCATTGACTAAATAAGTAACATATAGAGGATTGCCATTGCTCTTATTAAATAAATAGCTACTTAATGTCACTTCTTCTATTTCTTCATACATACCAATACACCTAATTTCAAGGTATCTATTAATCCTACTTGTATCCCAGTTTTGAATTTCAGTGAGTGTATAATTTTGTCCACATAATTCTAATACTTCTGAAACTGGCTGTGATACAACGACGATTTTCACGTTTTCAGGCACATTTAATCGCTTGATTATCTCTATGATATCAGTCTTATTTGCTCCTACAGCAGATTCATTGGATGACTTTATCCTCTCAATGTGGTCAAGTCCGTCTATTATTAAGACAATCTCTTTATCAATATGGTCAATTAGTGATTGAAGTTCATTTTCATCAACACCAAACTTTGATGTCTTTATGTCCTTTAACTCTGGACAGACAAGCATAATATCTCTAATAAGATTAGCCATGAATATATTCGATGTGATTCTATCTGAATAAAATATATCATCCAAACTTGTATAACAATAATGCCTAGCAAATAAAATCTTTTGTGATTTAAGGTACTCAATAAAGTTAGTAATAAACCACGATTTTCCAGATCCCGGTTCACCAATTAATAAAGTTTTATTGTTCTTACAGATATTTGAATAGAATTCTTCAAATGTATTTATATCGTATATATTATTGCTTAAATCAACAGGAAATAGTTGTTCTATGTTCCCATAGCCAACAACTAGACCTAAAGCACTAACTACCTGATGCGTTTTTAGTGTTTTCTGGTTAGCTCTTGCATTCTTTACAATATTCATTAGCCTAAGGAGGACGTTTTCTGGTGATACTTCATGATTCGGATAAGTTCCTACACCAAAATCCTTTAGACAATCGACAGTGATTCTTTCCATTTCACCTTTATTTCCTATATCTAAACTTGCTTTTGGTAAGCATAGCTCTACTTTTAAATCTTGGAGGAATTCCTTGAAACTTTCCCTGGATACCCCTTCCATATTATTTCTTAATCGTCTCCAAGAACTTATGGGTCTTTCTTCTTTTACAGACCAAATTTTATCTATATTGATCCTATATTGTTTCACATTTGAATATGTAAAATCATTGCTTGTTCCTATCTCTTCTAAAAAATCAAGATTATCATTATAGTCCCATGCAAGAAGTATTTTTAATGATACATCTCTTTCGTAATCTAACTTTTCCCATGAATTGTATAGCACATCTAGAGCGAGATCATAATCTATAGATGAGAAATCACCTTTTGCTACAATTTTATCATCACTATACTTAATCTGTCGTTTTACTACCTCATTATTATTAATCACGGTAAGATCATCGAATTTATCATCATCGCATTCCTTAATGTCAACCTTGAACTCTGAAGAATTTCCTTTAAGAAGGTCGTTAATAATAAAATATGAAGTAAGTAAGTCTTGATATTCATATCCTTTATGTGCATCTGATAATCCCATGTGATCTCCTCCTCATTATTTCCATCTATCTTTTTTCTATTTGGAAAATTTCCTTATACTTTTACTTTCCTTAAGTTCAGATATTCTAGCACTTATCTAACAACCATAATCTAGAATGAATCTAATCCTTAGATAATACAGAAATCTATCTAACGCTTTTTCACCAATTCTTTGATATTATTACATTAATTCTATAGCATCTTGTAGCATTTCTCAACTAATAATTCTATAATTTGACAAATAAAAGATTTTTTCCGTTTATATTTTGATCAGGAATCAAGTAGATTTGTTCTCACATACACAAAAGCCATTGAATGTCATCTACACATTCAATGGCTTAAACTATTGATATTACAATGTTTTAATGTTTTTCTAACTTGACGATTACTTCACAGTGCACCGTATGCCCAAACATATCAACTGGCTGTACTTCCTTCACCTCATACCCTCTATCACACAAATACCGTAAATCCCTTGCTAAAGTAGCCGAGTCACAGCTTACATACACCACTCGTTTTGGATTCATCTGGGCGATTGTATCTAACAGTGTTTCGTCACAACCCTTTCTAGGCGGGTCTACCACGATTACTTCTGCGTATTCTCCATCATTTTTAAATTTATTTGGAAGTACTTCCTCTGCTTTTCCTACATAAAAAGAAGCATTTGTTATTCCATTGATTTGAGCATTCTTTTTTGCATCTTCGATGGCCTGTGGTACAATTTCAACTCCCATTACCTTCTTCGCCTTTTGTGCTAGAAATAATGAGATTGTACCAATACCACAGTATAAATCCCATACTACTTCATCGCCTGTAAGTTTAGCAAAAGAAAGAGCTGTTTCATAGAGCTTTTTGGTTTGTACTGGATTTACTTGATAAAAAGATAATGGCGAAATCTGATATTTAACGTTTCCAATATAATCTGTAATGTAATCTTGTCCCCAAAGTGTTTTTACTGTTTCCCCAAGTATTACATTTGTAATTTCCTTATTTATATTAATGGAAATACTAGTCATCCCTTTAATTTTTTGCAAGCAATCCACTAGTTTTTGACTATTTGGCAATTCCTTCCCATTTATAATTAAACAAACCATAATTTCTCTGGTCGTAAATCCAACACGTATCAATACATGGCGAACGAGTCCTTTTCCAGTTTCTTCATCATACGCTGATATCTTATATTTCTTCATAAAGAAGAGTACGATATCTAGAATTTCCTCATTTATGTCATCACCAAGGTAGCATTTGGTATTGGCTATAACCGTATGGCTTCTTCCCGCATAAAACCCTGTTATAATATTTCCATCCTTATCTTGACGAATCGGAAATTGTGCTTTATTCCTGTAATGATAAGGATTCTCCATACCAATTACGGGGCGTATTGTAAGGTCATGAAAGCCACCGATTCGTTTTAAGTTATTGCGCACTTTATTTTCTTTAAATAATAACTGCTGCTTATAATCAAGGGCCTGTATCTGACAACCTCCGCATTGTCTATGGAATTCGCATTTTGGCTCTACACGGTAAGTGGATGGTTCTAGTATTTCCAATAGCCTTGCATACCCATAGTTCTTTTTTACCTTCATGGCTTTTACGTTTACTACATCACCGATGACTGCATCTTTTACAAACCAAGTAAATCCATCCACTTTTCCGATTCCTTCGCCTTCTGCACCCATATCTTCTATTGTAACAGTGAATATATCATTTTTATTCATGTTTTCCAAACTCCTTAGAATTGGCTTCCCATTTTTGAAAAGCAATCCTTTCTTTTCCATTCTTTAGATGTATGATACCGCATCTTTGAAATCCATTCTTGTTTAATAAATTCTGCATTGGTATGTTATCCTCATGGGTATCAATCTTTAAATTGCGACATTGCTCATAACACCAAGTAAGACAAAAGGTTGCGACACCTTTGGTGTCTGTAGCGGTGGTAATTCTGTGAATTACGCCATAAGGCTTATCATTGAGCCACTCTCCATCGTATATGGTTGCGTAGGTTTCATCTTGACCTTCAAAAAACATAAAGGTTCCTACCACTCGTTTTTCGTGTTCACAAACATAGCTAATTCCTGCTTCTATATCTTCTTCAATCAGAGAAATCGGTGGATAATCATTGCCCCATTGATTGGGATTTCCATTTTCTCTCATAAATATTCTTGCTTGTTCAAATAATTTTATAATTTGTTCCAAATCACTTTTTGTACTTTTTCTTATTTGCATATTTTCATCCCTTTTTACTGTAAGTAGATATGATATTTTATTTTATAAGAAAATATAATGGCTTTAAACCACTAATCTTTCTTTGGATAGGTTTCATTATATCAAAAAAAGACTCTGGGTAACAGAGTCTTTTTTTTAATATTACTTTATTTCAATGCGATGATATGTTATTTCCTCATATTCATCTCCTCGTACCTTTTTATGCTGTTTCCTGGCTCACCTTATGATTCAAACTAAGTCCAGTTAATAATAAAATCGGGAAAATCAATGCAAATAAGATTCCCCATCTCATATTGTTATCAAACCACTTTGATACCATCCCAACATAAGTAGGTCCACCTGCGCACCCAAGATCACCCGCAAGCGCTAAAAATGCAAACATAGCCGTTCCACCGCCACGAATCTGTTTTGCCGCTATGCTAAAGGTTCCTGGCCAAAGGATTCCAACCGCAAAACCGCAAAGGGCAAATCCGATAAATCCAATTGCAACTTGCTTTGGAAGTGCGATTAGCAGATAACTGATAGCACAAAAAACTCCCGCTAATACCATGAATTGTTCTAGCTTTAATCTTTGACTAAACTTTCCATAATATAGTCTCGTACATCCCATTGTTACTGCAAACAAGAGCGGCCCTGCTAAGTCTCCCACTAGTTTTGGTACCTGCATAACACTTTCTGCATATGCACTTGCCCATTGAGAAACTGCTTGTTCGCAAGCTCCTGCACTTGCCATAAGAAGTATCAATATCCAAAACTGCTTCATTTTAAATAATTGCCCAATACGATATCCTTCTTCGTCCTCAGATAATAACGTAGCAATTGGCACTTTTATAAATAAAATAATGTTTGCTAAGGGAACAACGGCCCATAATATAGCTAAGTACCTCCATTTTTCAATCCCTACCATTGCAAAAAATATACTGGAAAGAACCACTACTCCAACATGACCCCAACAATAAAAGGAATGCAATAAACTCATAGCAGCATCTTTTCTCTCTCCTGGGCAAGCTTCTACAATAGGACTGATTAATACTTCAATGATTCCACCTCCAATTGCACAAAAGATTATGGCAATTATAATTCCTATGTAGGGATGAATAGGCATATACGTAAAGAATGCCAACCCAGCAATTCCGAATACTGAACAAATATGTGCTAGAATAACACAAGCTCGATAACCAATTTTATCTACAAACTTGGTTGCCAATAAATCAACTAAGATTTGAATACTAAAATTAATCGTCGTCAACAGTGCTATTTTATCAAGTGAAATTTTAAATTCAGATTGAAAGGTTAGAAACAGTAAGGGCGCAAAATTATTAATAATAGCCTGAACTATGTAGCCAATAAAACACGCATATATGGTATGATTGTAAGTTAATTTTTTCAAGTTGTTATCTCCTGTAATTTTTTGTAATTTCTATCTACCATTATATCATTATTTTCTCATAATAATAGCCTTTAAAAGTTTTGTTTTTTAACTTTTAAAGGCTATTATACTATGCATGCTAAAATTTTTCTACAATGGTCTGGTTGTTGTTATGAAGATGTTTTTTACACTCTCCATGTTCAAGATAAAAAACCTTCATTTTATTTATATCTAATTTCTTAAAAATTTCTTTTGCAAACTCACTATTTTCCAATATTTTATCCTTATCCTCTTGCTTATCACTAAATATTACGCTTCCGCTTACTTTTACATAGTTGTAGGATTGGTCTGTTGCACAAAAGCAGATATTGGAGTTTTCACCTAGCTGATTTGCTACATCCGAATCTACTGTTGTGTAGAAATACATTTTCTGATCGCTGTAAAACACCATCTCAAATGGTCTTAAATCGGGCTTATCATAGCTATTTGTTGCAAGACTACCGAATTTGTTATTGTTTAAGAACTCGATTATCTCATTCATAATTTACTCTACCTCCTTTTCAAATTACACATCATTATGTTCTATGGATTTACGCTTTGCATTCTTATTCTTATTCATATTTTCTCTTGTGATAGGTGTTTGTCCATTGCATTTTTCCATTCTTGCTTCCTTATTATCTGGCTGGCTATCCTTTGGCATAAAAAATCTCCCTTCATACATAATTTACTAATAATATCCGCAGTTTCTTAAAATCTATGTATAAAAGAAACGTATTAAATGATTGGTAAACTTTACTACTTTATATAACCAACGGTTAATTTTTTTAACGAATCATTAACATTTGCGCAATTGTCCCTCATGATATACTGTGTTACAATTTTTATGTAAAGTACTTTGCAACTATAAAAAAAGGAGTGTTTTTATGCAAATCAACGAAGTGATTCATAAGCTAAGAACCAAGCAAGGACTTACCCAAGAGCAGATGGCTAATTATCTTGGGGTATCTGCTCCTGCTGTAAACAAATGGGAAAGAGGTGTCACTTATCCAGATATTACTATACTTCCCTCTTTGGCACGCCTATTAGATACAGATTTGAATACTTTATTGTCCTTTCAAGACGAGCTTACAACAAAAGAAATCAATGTTTTTACAGAAGAATTAGTATCTCTTGCAAAAGAAAAAGGAATTAGAACGGCATTTGAGCGAGCGAAAAAAAAGATTCTGGAATATCCAAATTGTCATGAGTTAATTTTAAACGTTGCTCTTACCTTAGAGGGACTACAAAGTATGTTTTCCCTTCCTAATGAGGCGGATTTACTCCCTGCTGAAATTGAAGGATTTTATGAACGAGCAGCACAAAGTGAAATACCTAAGATTAGTTCAACAGCCAAATCCATGCTAATCTCAAAATACATGAATCAAAAAGAATATGTCAAAGCAAAAACGCTTCTTGATACATTGCCTGATCCAATCTCTACAGACAAAAAGCGTTTAGAAACAAAACTATTTATGTGTCTTGAAAACTATGAGGAAGCTGCAAAATCCATCGAGCAAAGACTTCTTGTAGAAACCAATGATATTTACTCGGATTTAATTCGATTAATGGAGATAGCTTTAAAACAAAATCGAGTCAACGATGCAAAATATATTGCAGAGGTTACGAAACGTTTTTCTCAACTATTTGATCAATGGGAGTATAATTCCTACGTTCCTGAATTTGAACTGGCAATGACGATGAAAGATGCATCAGCATGCGTCTTGGTCTTAAAGAAATTGTTGCCTGCACTTTTGGTCAAATGGGATTATACAAAATCTATTTTGTATCAACACTTAGAACAAAAAGAAGAAAAAAAAGAGAATCTAGGTACACTTATTTTACCTAAGATATTAGAGGAGCTTAAAGATCCAGATCATCTTGAATATGCTTTTTTACAAAACACAAAGGAGTTTCAGACTCTGTTGGCCTCTTATGATTCGTTAGGATAATAATTTATTGTAAAAAAAGGTGTAATAATCAATGTTATTAGTGGTCAAAGTTAAATTTAAAAATTCTCGTCTATTTTAATAGAATATATGTTGAAAAAAATATATAAAACATGTATACTATAAATATAAACATATTACTTTATATTTTATGTTTTAAATAATGAAGATTAATTATTAGAAAGGGGGGAAAACTGAGTAATGGTTATATTTTAATAAAGTTAACAAGATGGAATAGATAGTTTTTATAATTACTGTAGCTTATTAAAAGCTATCTACAAAAAGTTGGTGTTAACTAGAATTATTTTACACCTATTAGGAGGGGATAACCATGAAATTAAAAAGCGTAGTATTATCACTAAGTATTATTAGTGCATTGACACTAATTCCTTGTAATTTTTCCAATGCTGGGACAACTAGTAATGGGTATGACTCTAGTCTAAAGTTAGTAGGTATTGATTATGAGACTTATCAAAATATGCCCCAAAATAAACAAACTATGTATAAAGATGTAAAAGTTAGTAATGTAACTTCTACTACCAAATACTATAAATGCACAGAAAAAAACAATACTGTTAATGCACTTTATGGTACTACTGATACTAAAGATAATTTTAACGAAACAACTATGAAAGAAATTTCTAAAGACCAATTTAATTTTGAAACTACTGCTAATTTAGATAGTTCTTTTATAAGATCATTAAGTGAGGATACAGATAGTACTTCAACTAGCTGGGTGGAGATGACAACTAAACTAGGTTCTATTAATTCCAAGGAGTATATCTTATCAAATGATGTTACTTATATAAAATCAAATGGTTTTTTACAACCAATAAATACTCATATAATTGGTCTGGGAACTAATGCTAATTTTTCAGTAATAGCAAATAGCGAATACTTAAAAAGAACATATACACTATATTCACAAGAGTTAGGTATATATAAACCTGATCAAACTGATTATGATTGGAACGCAAATGAGAAATCAACAAGCGGATATGCTTATACTTTTAATATCGTTGAAACTGAAATATCTAACAAAGCGTTTATGGCACTTAGAATAAAACCAAATGTAAGTAACACTACTGTTGTAGATGGATTTGGTCACTATTCAAAATACAGTACTTCTGTAAGCCCATCATTATCTTTTTCTTCAGGTGGAGCTTCATTAAGTATTTCACCTACAAAAAAATTATCAACCGCACCTAATACACATGCTCAATTACATCGTTAAGAGTTAAAAAAGGACAAATTATAATGGATAAAAAATTAAAAGCTTTATTAATATGCTCTATGAGTTTATATATGATTAGTTTTGTATTTGGAATTATCAATGCCGAAGTAAGTTTCAAAGATTTGTTTACAAATCCAAATTTAGAAAAAATAATCTTTATAATTTATAATCTTTATATAATTACATGTTTTATTTTCCTAATTGGTAATAAGATACAAGCATTGTATATGCAAAAAAGATTATTTTGGATAACAGCAGTTGGTTATATTATTCTTCAGATATTATATCTTGCAATTCGTATATACAAAACTTTTGAAATGTATTCCATGAATTATAACGATGCAAGGAAAGCTATTGGCGCATATTTAATAAATCCAAACGGATTTGCTTTTAATGTAACTACCACATTAATCTTACTTCAAGTATTCTTCATGCTTACTAATAATAAAAAGCAATAGTAAAAATTTTTGAATTAAGAAAACCAGCATAAGATAATTGATGTTGATTAGAGTGTAGACAAACTGCTTACGAAGCATAAGCTTCGAAGTAGTTTGTCTTTTTTTCTAAAAATACAGAACAATCCTTTTATCTTTACACGTATTTATTTCCATGTTATTATAATTATTGCTAGTTTGCTGGAATATTATTCCATACTAGTAAATTATATTTATTAAGGGGATTATAAATCATGAATCGATCATTGTTAAAGCCTTTTCGCAAATTTGCAGACCAGGCCAACCTTTCACTTGATGAAAAAAGCGGAATAATTTATGGAAAAAAACAAGGCTATGATGTGTACATTAGCCAAGTAAATCAATTGAAAGCATTCCATATTACCTTTTTTATAAAATCCAACGAGATGCTACCAAAAAGCTCTGAAATGAATGAAATAGTAGAAGCTAATAAAAAATACCTAAAACATTGCGAAGTAACAGGTTACATGGTTAAGTTTCAAACAAAGCTAGGAGCTGGATTCGGCTATAAAAATGCAATCAATAAGGCAATGAATGCACTGGATATAATCATTACTTCACTACGTCACAAAGATTTTGAAAATACTTGTCAGGCTTGTGGTACTACTCATGATTTAGAAAGCTACATACTAGATTCTGCTGCTCCAGCACAAATGTGCCCTACTTGTTATAATAACTATTGTCAATCCAACGAAGTGAAAAAGCAAGCAGAAAAGCAAAAAAGAGAAAATATAATAGGTGGCGTTACAGGAGCTTTTATAGGAACACTAATTGGTAGCGTTTGTATTATACTCTTAGGGCAAATTGGATATGTCGCATCCTTATCAGGTCTAGTGATGAGTGTTTGTGCTTTAAAGGGATATGAACTATTGGGTGGTAAATTAACGAAAAAAGGCATTGTGGCTAGTTCAGTACTGATTATCGCTATGGTGTACTTAAGTCACAGGGTTGATTATGCAATAACCATCGCTAATTATTTTAATGTAGATGTAATTACAAGTTTTCATTCAATTCCAGACCTATTAGCCGAAGCAATTATAGATAGTACTTCCTACTATACCAACTTAGGGATGGTATATGTATTTACATTATTTGGAGCTGTTCCAACCATTACAAACACACTAAAAAACCAAAATGCGTCCAACTCCAATTATCGTCTAAACATGTAAAGTTAAACTGCATAAATCAAAGTAGAACTTTGTTTAATAGAAACGTTATAACATAAAGAAAACCAGCGCAAGATTCTTCTTAACGCTGGTTTTCTCTTTTATTTCATTATATTGAAGTCTTTCTAATATTTGATTCAAATAACCTGTTATAACCAAGCCAGTCTTGATTATCACCTGCTGCGTTGAATAATTCGGTTACTGTTTGGATTTTTGCATCCGTATTATCAGCAAAGTTTAGTGCCAATGCTTCCAACAAAGCTGGCTTTTTCGGAGATCCATATTCTAATTCTCCATGATGAGCAATGATACAATGCTTTAATTCAGATGCTAATTTACTTGGAAATCCTTGAATCGAGCGTATTCTTTCTCCTACTTTCTCCACTCCAATGATAATATGGCCTAATAACTGACCATCATCTGTGTAATCATTGCTAGGAAATTCAGAAATCTCTTGCATCTTTCCAATATCGTGAAAAAGTGCTGCTGTAATTAAAAGATCTCGGTTAATGGCAGGATAAGCCTTACTGTAGTAGTCACACAAATTGACAACTCCCAATGTATGCTCTAACAAGCCTCCGATAAAGCCATGATGCACACTTTTTGCTGCAGAATGTGCTTTAAATCGTTTCGCAAAGACAGGGTCTTCAAAAAAGCTTTTGGCTAACTCGTTGAGATATTTATTCTCAATACTATTAATATAGTTCATGATTTCTTTATACATCTTCTCAATATCTTTTGAGCTAACTGGGAAATAATCCTTTGTTTCGTATTCTCCTTCTCTTGCTTTTCTAATTCTCTTTACATTCACCTGTAAAGCGCCTTGAAAGCTGGTGACCTCGCCATACACCTCTATGTAATCAAGCATATCAAAATCTTCAATTCCAGACGAATTCGGATCCCATATCTTTGCATCCAATACACCTGTCTTATCTTGAATTATCAAATTATCATATGCTTTTCCATTCTTGGTTGTAGCAGCCTGTTTAAATTTACACAGATAAATATCTGATATTCTGTCACCTTCATGTAATGTCTCAATATATTTCATTTCTTCCTCCAATTGAAAGTCTAATTCATTATGCCTAACGTTACGACAAAATTAATATCTTTGTACTCATCCATGCCTTGACGCTTTGCTACAACAGATATCACTTGATTTGGCTGGCATTTATTTAACTCGTTTTGCAAATCTCTCACTGTTTTTATTTCTGTATCACCTAGTTTTGTAATAACATCTCCGTTTTGAATGCCTGCATCCATAGCAGGAGAATCCATAACAGTCTCTATCACGTATACACCCACTGGTAGGTTTTGTTGTTCTGCTATATCTAAAGTTACATCGCTACCCTTAATACCAAAATTAACGACATCTTTATGACTCGAAAGCTTTTCAATTCCTGCCTTTAAATCAGAAATAGCTAGTGCCGTAATGACTCCCATGCTATTATCTTGATTATATTCAGGCGCAATAATTCCTATTACTTCACCATCTAAATTAATAATCACTCCACTTGCATTCAAACTACCAACTGCATCTGTGGTTAAAATACGATAGTTTGCATCCACCGTAGTAACCGACTTAGAAGTAGAGGTAAGCATACCATAAGTAACTGAATTGCTATATCCAAGTGGACTGCCAAGTGCAATAACAGCATCCCCATTATGAGATGCATAGGAATTTCCTAAACTTGCAATACTAATTGCATTCATGGTAGATTCCTCAACCTGATTCAGTGGCACACTGACTACAGCAAGTTTAGAATTACTATCATACTTTCCTGCTGTAGCTTCTAGCGTACAGCCATCGCAAAAAGTAACTCTAATTTGCTCTACATTTTCTACAACATCTAACTTCGTTATCATTAAAAGCTCTTGACCATTATTTGCTACAATGATACCAGCCGCCTGTCCTTTATTTTCTAACGTATCATTAAACCAATCCACATCACTGGTTACACCAGTTACGGTAACCACATATTTGTCCGCTTCTTTAGCAACGTCATTTAACTTTTTATATAAACGCTCAACATCCTCCAATTCAAGCTCAATCTCTTGTATCACAACAGGGTTTTCTACTGTCTGTGGTTGTTCCTGGATTTGTGTATCTGATGGGGTCTGTGCCATTGCACTTTCAGTCTCATGAAAGGATGTCTCGTCCTTAGGAATTGATACCTTGTCAGGCTCCTTATCCTTGGCAAATCGATCCTCAAAATAAGGTCTTGTAAGTACAAACGTAACGCTTGCTAGCATTCCAAATATAATTGCCATCATAACACATAATGCAGCGTATAATGCAAGCCTTTTCTTGTTCAATGGCTTATCTTTTATTTTTTCTTTTATAAATGAAAATTCTTCTTCATTATTACTTAAGCCAGACATGATTCTCTCCTTTTATCCCTATATTTTACTATGATTGCATGCAGGGTAGGTTAAATTGAAAATTTCTGTAAGTTTTCATACCTCAAGAGTCAAGTTATTAATTATGATAACAAAAATATGTGAACAATCTATTACACAAATGTAAACGATAACGATAAGCCAGCAAGAGGTTCTAGTATAGCCTTGCCACAATAAAGTAAAGTTTTTCATTTACACTTGTTTTCATTTAGTTCATTATAATGTAAAATAGGGATATAGTAAATAATATAATGAAATAAAAATAAAGGAAAGCAAAGAACAATGAATGAAAGAGCCTTAAGAACTTTAGAATATAACAAAATAATCGATCAGCTTGAAGCTTTGGCAACCTCCTCTATTGGAAAGGAACTATGCCGTAATCTAAAGCCTTCTACTAATTTGTCTCAAATAAAGCAAGAGCAAGTAGAAACAAGCGATGCCATGAAACGAATCTTTAAAAAGGGAAGTATCTCCTTTTCTGGTGTCAAGGACATACGTGCTTCTCTAAAACGATTAGAGATAGGAAGTATCTTAAACGCCAGCGAATTATTGAACATCTGTGTCACACTAGAAACTGCAAGTAAGGTTAAAAGTTATTCCAAAAAGGAGAATCCTGATGTTGCTGATGATTCTCTTGATGTACTTTTTGCCGCTTTGGAACCTGTTCATCCTCTCTACAGTAAGATTCGCACCTGTATTATATCAGAAGAAGAAATCAGTGATGACGCAAGCCCTACACTAAAGCACATTCGAAGAAGCATTAAGAATGCAAACGATAAGATACATTCTCAACTTTCTTCTATGGTGAATGGTTCTGCAAGAACTTACTTACAAGACGCCGTAATCACAATGCGAAACGGTCGTTATTGTATTCCAGTTAAGGCCGAGCACAAGGGACATGTTCCAGGTATGGTACACGACCAGTCGCAAACTGGTTCTACACTTTTTATAGAACCTATGTCGGTTGTAAAGTTAAACAATGACATAAAGGAACTTCAATTAAAAGAACAAGAAGAAATTGAAAGAATTCTAGCTGAGCTTAGTGATCTTGCTGCGCAATATACGCAAGTAATGCAAGAAGATTTTGAATTACTAACAAAGTTAGATTTTATCTTTGCCAAAGGACAACTTTCCATTGCACACAAAGCAAGTGAACCAATTTTTAACACAGATGGTATCATTGAATTAAAAAGTAGTCGCCATCCTCTCATTGATAAAAACAAAGTTGTTCCAATAGACGTTAGACTTGGAAGTGATTTTGATCTATTGATTGTAACAGGACCAAATACTGGTGGTAAGACCGTTTCCTTAAAGACCGTTGGACTTCTTACCTTAATGGGGCAATCAGGTCTTCATATTCCAGCCTTTGAAGGCTCTAAGCTATCTGTATTTCAAGAAATATATGCAGATATTGGTGATGAACAAAGCATTGAGCAAAGCTTAAGTACTTTTTCCTCCCATATGACTAACATTGTATCTATTTTGGAGAAGGTAGACAAAGATTCTTTGGTATTATTTGACGAATTGGGTGCAGGAACAGATCCAACAGAGGGTGCTGCACTTGCTATTGCCATTCTTTCTTTCTTGCATAACATGCAGGTTAGAACCATGGCAACCACACATTACAGTGAGTTAAAGGTATTTGCACTTTCCACTGCTGGCGTTATCAATGCCAGTTGTGAATTTGATGTAGAGACACTTCGCCCAACCTATCGATTGTTAATTGGTATTCCTGGGAAAAGTAATGCCTTTGCAATCTCTAGTAAACTTGGTCTTCCAGATTATATCATTGACGAAGCCAAAAAACACATTACCGTTCAGGACCAAAACTTTGAAGATGTCATAACGGATTTGGAGGCAAGCCGTAAAATCATTGAAAAAGAGCGTGCAGAAATCAAGCTCTATAAATCAGAAATTGAATCCTTAAAAGCTGCTCTTACTAAAAAAGAGGAAAAGCTAGACCAACAACGAGAGACTATCCTTCGTGAAGCCAATGAAAAAGCACATTCCATTCTTCGTGAAGCAAAAGAATACGCCGATCAAACCATTAAAAACTTCAACAAATATGGCAAAGCCGTTCCTTCCATGAAGGATATGGAACAAGAAAGAAATCATTTACGCGGTAAATTATCAGAGGTAGAGAAAAATCTATCCATGAAAAAAACCACACAGAAAAAAAAGAATAAGCCTACCGATTTTAGAATTGGAGACAGCGTAAAAGTTCTTAGTATGAACTTAACAGGAACGATAAGTACACTTCCCAATCAAAAGGGAGATTTGTTCGTTCAAATGGGTATCCTTCGTTCTCAAGTAAATATTAGTGATTTGGAATTAATTGACGAGCCAGTTATTACAGGTCCTTCTATCACCAAAACAGGTGGAGGTAAGATTAAAATGTCTAAATCTTATACCATTTCACCTGAAATTAATCTGATTGGAAAAACAACGGATGAAGCAATCTCACTGCTTGATAAGTATATAGACGATGCCTATTTATCGCATCTTCCACAGGTACGAGTGGTACATGGTCGTGGCACTGGTGCTCTTAGAAATGCCGTTCATAACTATTTAAAAAAGCAAAAACATGTAAAAAGCTTTCGTCTTGGTATCTTTGGTGAAGGGGAAACAGGTGTAACTATCGTAGAATTTAAGTAATGGATACGAATCGTTCACTCCTTATATAAAATTTATAAAATCAATGGAGGATATAAAATGGTTGCTAAACAAAAAATATTAATTGTAGATGATGATGTAAATATCGCAGAGTTAATTTCCTTATATTTAACCAAAGAATGCTTTGATACCATGATGGTTCATGACGGAGAAGAAGCCATTACAGCTTTTGATACCTTTCAGCCGAATTTAATTCTACTAGACTTAATGCTTCCTGGCATAGACGGATATCAGGTATGCAGAGAAATTCGTGCCAAATCAAGTGTCCCAATTATCATGTTGTCTGCAAAGGGTGAGATTTTTGACAAGGTACTTGGACTTGAGCTTGGTGCAGATGATTATGTTATTAAGCCTTTTGATTCTAAGGAATTGGTTGCTAGAGTGAAAGCAGTTTTACGCCGCTACCAAGTTGTAAAACCAGTTGTAGAAAATCACGACATAAAGCTAGTAGAATATCCAGGACTTATCATTAATCAGACCAATTATTCTGTTGTCTATAACGGGGCAACCATTGATATGCCACCAAAGGAATTGGAGCTTCTTTACTTCTTGGCTTCTTCACCAAACCAAGTCTTTACAAGAGAACAGCTCCTTGACCACATTTGGGGCTATGAGTACATTGGAGATACAAGAACCGTAGATGTTCATATCAAACGCTTAAGAGAGAAAATAAAAGATCATGATTCCTGGAGTCTTTCAACGGTGTGGGGCATTGGATATAAATTTGAGGTGAAGTAACTTATGAAAAACAGAATCTACATGAAGTTTATATTAGCTTACTTGTTATTTGGAGTTTTAAGCTTCATCGCTGTTGCCACTTTGACCTCTGATTTAACACTCAATCACTTAAAAGAAAAAAAGGCGGAGTCTCTTTATAAAGTTGGCAATATTATTGTATCAAAATATGCTGCTGGCTTTTACAAGGGTGAGCTTCCCACCGACAATTTTCATAATCATTTGGAAGCAATGGGAGCCTACCTTTCTTCTACCATATGGATTGTAGATTCTGAGGGTAAGATTATTATTAGTTCAGAGGAACATACTGACTTAGAAAATCCCACTGTTATTCATAATTTTGATCCAACCATTTCAGGTAGCAGTTATTACCAAACGGGTAATTTTTATGGAATGTTTCACGAAAATATGCTTAGTGTCATGAATCCAATTACTTCAAATTATAAAATTAAAGGCTATCTAATAATACTGACTCCAGTCAGTGAAATTGTTGCTTCAAAAGATAGAATTTTAAATATTACTTATTATACGCTAGCAGTCATCTTCTTATTGTCCACTATCATAATGATAGCATTTACTTTTATGGTATATGTACCAATACGAAAAATAACCACTGCTGCAAATGAATACGCTCATGGAAATCTAAAATACGAATTAGACATTCAAAAAGAAGATGAAATCGGCTATTTGGCAAACACATTAAATTATATGTCAAGTGAACTAAGCAAAAGTGAAGAATATCAAAAGAAATTTATTGCCAATATTTCTCATGATTTTCGTTCACCACTTACTTCGATTAAAGGATACATTGAGGCAATTATAGATGGAACCATTCCACCTGAAATGCAAGAGAAGTATCTAAATATTATTCTTTTTGAAACAGAACGACTTTCCAAATTAACAAGCAGTCTTTTGACGTTAAATGACTTTAATACCAAGGGTGGAATGCTTGAAATATCTAATTTTGATATCAACAGCGTAATTAAGAAAACCGCTTCAACTTTTGAAGGCACTTGTACATCAAAAAAGATATCCATTGAATTAATCTTGACTGGTCATCACCTATATGTCGCAGCGGACATGAGTAAAATACAGCAAGTACTTTATAACTTAATTGATAATGCCATTAAGTTTAGCCATAACAATTCCATTATCTATGTGGAAACAACAGAAAAAAACGGAAAGATTTTTGTATCGGTCAAAGATACAGGAATCGGGATTCCAAAGGACAGTCTAAAGAAAATATGGGATCGTTTTTATAAAACAGATCTTTCAAGAGGAAAAGACAAAAAAGGAACAGGTCTTGGACTTTCGATTGTAAGAGAAATCGTTCAAGCACATGGTGAAAATATAAATGTGATAAGTACAGAGGGTGTTGGCTCTGAGTTTCTCTTTACACTACCACTTTCAAAATCTTTATCAGGAGATATATAGGGTGATTCATTTTCACCCTATATATTTTATTACGCTAACGGACATAGAGTCTTTTTATTGCTTCAACAACGAATTTAAATACTCAATTATTTCATCAGAAGTTTCAAAATAGAAAGTTAAATATTCTGATGGTATAGAAATATTTTTTACTGTATCAGGAGATATCTCAACTTTTATAATATTTGATTTTTCATATACTATAATTTCCATTACTTTTTCTAATGATTCGCTACTATTCTTTGCTACAGCAGCCTGATATGTTATGAATATATATTGTTCTTCATGATTTTCTATCGTCTTTTTGAGTTCCTCCTGCTGATTTAGATAATTTTCATCTATTTCATTCCAATTCTCTTCTAAAGAAAGATTTTCATTAAATGTTTTCAATTCCTCTTTATCCTCAATCGTATTAAGCAATGTGTTATTTGATGAAAACACTTCAACTTTCTTAAGCTTTTGACTCTCTGTATTACAACCACCTAAAATAAAAAGTAATAGTAGAGAAACTACAAAGGTTATTTTTTTATTCATTTTTATTCCTACCTTCCATCAATATTTTACATACATTTACCAACAGAACACTAAATAAAATGATTATCGGTATCACAGGATTCCAAGTGTTCATATAGATACCAACTAAAACGGCAACGACAGTTATGGGAATCGCTAAATATACCCATATATGCTTCCCTTTACTAATTTTTTTTTGCAAATATTCTCTATTATGTGCAAGAATACTTTCTGAATAAAAAGCACTCCCTGCCATTATTGCTAAAGAAATCCAAAGTGCATGTAAAAACCAATCTAATGTAAACCCAATGTTATAACCAATATATTCTATAGTATATAACATAACTTGTGGACTAATTATAAAGATAATAATCGCTACAATTAACAGAAAAATATATCTTTTACGATTTTTTTCATACTCTTGTTTAAAATCTTTTATTATTATATCATCAAATAACAATTGTTTCGTATAAATTTCTTTATAGCGTTTTGGTTGAAAAAATTGCCATACCAATGTTGCAATTCCACACGAAAATGTTATCCAATATAATATCACAGCAAAAACATATTCTTGAAATGCAATGGTAAATGCATTAGATAATACAATTAGACTTATACCAATAGCGATTCTCTTTGTAGCCTGTCGCTTATAACATAAAAAACCTTCCATCATTTCACGGCTAACGTAATAGCTAGTTCCTTGCTGATTATCTAAATGCTGTTCATTTTTAAGAAGATAGTCTAGAGAAACATCAAACATTGTACTGATTTGTATCAATTTATCCGTTTCTGGAGTTCCACGATCACTTTCCCATTTACTTACAGCTTGGCGGGAAACATCTAACAATTGAGCAAGCTCCTCTTGAGAATAATTACGCTCTTTTCTAAGTGTTTTTAATTTTTGAGCAAATGACAATATAATTACCTCCTTTTTATTTTTATTTTTATTATAATAAATCTTTAAATTTTTTCCACCATATTTGCGTTGCATTTTGTATATCATAGGTTGCATTTATATATATCGACAAGTTAGAATAAAATTTTACATTTAATAACAAAACCCCAAGGTGTATTATTTAAAATGACATAGATTTTAGTATAAATATGGACTTATTATAATAGTATAGAAAGAATGTAATTATCATGGTGTAAGTTGTTGTTTAACGAACTTGTTATAAAGGTGATTTTCTTTCATAAGCTCATAATGCGTTCCAGTTCCTGTTATCCTACCATTTTCAAGCACAATAATTTTATCTGCATTTATGACAGTAGATAAACGATGTGCAATTACAATAGTAGTTCTTCCGTACATTAGTTTTTCTAACGAATTTTGTACCAATCGTTCTGATTCACTATCTAAATGAGATGTTGCCTCATCCAACAAAAGAATTTGCGGATTTCTTATCATAGCTCGTGCAATTGCTAAACGCTGACGTTCTCCACCAGAAAGCTTTATCCCTTTTTCTCCCACTTCAGTGTTAAGTCCTTGTGGTAACAATGAAACAAAAGAAGTTAAACTTGATTTTTCTAAGGCATCATCAATCATCTCCTGCGTATACTCATTTAAGCCATATGTAAGATTTGATAATATTGTTCCATACATCATTGGTGAATCCTGAAAAACATATGCTATTTTTTTTCTCCATTCATATAAATCATAATTTGATATGTTCATGTTTTGATAATAAATGTAGCCATTGCTTGCTTGGTAAAATCTTTCAATCAATGAAAAAATTGTTGTTTTTCCGGCTCCACTTGGTCCTACTATTGCAGTAACCTCACCTTCTCTTGCTTCAAAATTTATAGATCTTAGTATCGGTATATTTGAATCGTAATAGAAATTAACATCTGAAAAGCAAAGTGCATTCTTATCATTTAAATTATCACACTTACATGAATATGATATAACTTCATTTTCGAAATTTAATATAGCAGATATATGTTCAAAAGATCCTAAAAACTTTTGATAGTGTGTAAAAAAATTCATGATATCTGAAAAGGGTGATGTTAATCTGAATAAATAACTTAGTGTTGCAACAAACCCTCCTGTTGTTAAAGTTCCTTGACTAACTCTTAACCCTCCATATCCAACTATAATTATAAGTAAAAGCATTATAATTGTTGATGATATAGGCTCTATAAAAGCCATTATTTTGCCTTCTTGAATACTTAATTTTTTTAATTCATCAATTTTTGAAAACTCACTTTTTTGTTCTATTTTTTCAGCTGCAGCAGACTTTAAAAGTCTAATATCAGATATAATTCTGTGTAGATTACTTTGCCAATCTGCATATGCATCTTGTAATTTTCTTGATATTTTATACTCTCGATTACCAATTAGGATAACTGTTATAACTGCAATAGGAATAGACACACTAAGAAGAATTGCTATTTTCCAATCTATTATTATCAAGAGAATTATGGATCCTATAACTGTAATAATACTCGCAATAAAAGAAGTAGCTTGTGAAGCAATAAAATCTTTTAGGACCATTGTATCATTTGTAATTCTACTCATGATTTCACCAGTATTTGTTTCATCAAAAAAAGTAATGGGCAAATATAATATTTTTTCACAAAGAGCTTTTCTAATGTTTTTTAAAATAATCTCTGCAACATTAATAATGGATAATGTAGTAATTACATTTATAAATAATGAAAGTACAAGAAATAATAAAAGAATACTTAGTAATAAAAAATCTATATTATTTAGGTCTATTCTGTCAATAATAATCATTGTAATATAGGGAATTGTTAAAGATATTATAGTATTAACAAGCAATAAAAGAATGGAGAGAAAAACTTTTAATTTTGAGGGAAGCAAATTTTTATAATTTATAAATATTTTTCTAAGATTAAGAGATAAATCATTACTATTTTCCACTTAAAGTATCCTCCTTATAATTTCTAATGCTTTTAGCTCGCTTATTGCTATTTATTATTAAAATAATTTTTATTAAATTTTACAAACATATTTCGTTCTTAGTACTTTTTATTATGCAGTACTAAGAACGTCTATGTTTATTAAGGCAACCCATTTTCACTTGATATTATACTTTATGATAGATAAATTATTTTAGCATGCAAATAAGCTTGCACTACTACTTCCTTTACAGTTTATACTACCTGTAGATGCTGCATGCATTGTAATATCTTCATTTGCTGTAAGAGTCTGAAGCATAAGAATATTTTTCATAATATCCACCTCCTTTCTAATAACTAATATGTAATTTCTAATAAGTTTTTACTGACAAAATTTTGCTGCCAGCAAGGGATTCAGTATTTATATGCATTCTCCCTAATTAACAGAAAGCAATACTTTTGGTACTTGCAATCGGTTCACAATTCCAACTCCAATTTGAAGCTATATTTGTTGCAACCGAAGAAGCCTCAAGAATCTGTAATTGCAATACTTTATTCATAGCATCTGCTTCCTTTCTTTTATATTAAACTGAAACTAGTTAGGAACATAATTCCTAATAATTAGTCAAGTAAAAATGGGTTCGAAGGTAAAGGCATCCAAGACATTGTTGTATTTTGAACCGTGTCTTTAAGAGCTAATAAAACACCTGCTGAGCCTGAAAATAAATTATATGAGTACCTGTATCCATAATCTCCTGGACATCGGATTTTATCACCGTTTTCTACCATAAATAACATTAGTTGATTTAATATTCTGTCTATATCTTGTTTAGAAACATACCCATCATAGCAATGTCTTACATTATATAATTCTAAAAATGAGCACATACCTCTAAATAATCCCGGATTATAACAAATTCTAGTCTTAATTAATTTTGAAATAGACTCAAACTCTTTACTCCACTTTTGTGAATCTCCAAGATCCCTGATTTGATATATTGCAATAGCAATGCCAATACTGCCACCAGCAAGATATGGTAGGTACCTTGTTTTATCATCAATCTGCATAACACCAATATCATCTAATTTGCAATTATCAATATCTTTACTAAGTGCTGTAATTGATAGATCCATCCACACTTTATTATTAGTTGCTCGATAAAGTGCTGTAAAAAACAATGATACTCCTGCCCAACCATCAATCAATCCCATAGTCACAAAATCACTATCCAGTGTGATAATTTTAATATTATTTACCAGAGCTTCTTTCAACTGATTCGCAATCTTTATACATTTAGGCAAAAAATCCTCAAATATTGGATCACTACTAACAGATAAAAGTGCTAAACCTATCCCTGCAAGACCTGATATAACTGATACATCACCTAATTCCTTGTTTATATCAATAGAATCAAATACTTCTTTTGCTTCTTGTTTTAGTCCTATTTCATATAAAACAGTAGCTATACCTGCTTTTCCAGTAAAAAGACCATCATCTAGCCCTGTTATATATTTTTTTTCACAATATTTTTGAGCCCATGTATAAGCCATTTTGGGTAGCTCTCCTGTTCTAAATAGAGCCATCACCATACCATAGCCACCTGTAAGAACATTTAGCTTACCACCTTTAAACTCATATTGCCTAATATCTCCATGAAGAAAGCATTTTGTTAGCTTTATATCACTTATCATAGCCTCTCTTAATTTCTTCATAATATTGGAAATCGAATAATTTTTTGAAGAATATGATATTTTAGCATTAGGTTTATATTTGAAAAATAAAGCTATTTTTTTCATACAAATCTTTTCAATTTCCCGAACTTTATTAATAGCTTTTGTACCATAGGTATCTTCAATCCATCTATCATGTTTGTATTCAATAGAAGATTTTAAATCGTTTACGTCACCAATTGGTAAAAATAATTGCCGCGCAATTCTAAGAAGCCCAAACCAATCTGTTTCTTCTCTAGTTTTAGTCAATGGACTAACAAATCCTATAGTAGCAAGACCTGAACTTTTCGTGCTTTCTACATCATCTGCCGCCTCAAAGTCAATAAATTTAATATCCAAATCTGTGTTTACTAAAATATTAGTAAGTGATAAATCTCCTAATGCTACTCCTGAAGAATGCATGCTTAATAAACCACTTTGGATATTAGTCAATATGGTTATAACATTTTCAGAATATGCGTTTGTATCTGTAAGACCGATTGTAAATGGATATTTAAGACCAAGCCATTTATTCAGAGTCATTCCTTCTACATATTCTTCTACTAAAAAAGTGTGCTCCCACGAATCAAAGTAATTAATAATTTGAACAATGTGAGGTTTGTTTATTAATTTTTTTAGAATTTCAACTTCATGCTTAACTCTTTGAAATGCATCTCTTCCCGTCGCATCTATACCTGCCCCAGGTCTACCCTCTTTGATTACAACTTTTTTATTATCTCTATTATCAATTGCTAAATAGACTCCCCCACCATTACTAAAATGTAGTGCTTCTGTAATTTTATAATTATCTAAAGGTGAGCTTTTTTCTTCTATTATTTCACGCTCTTTATCCATTTGCTTAATAGCCTCAGGTTCTTGTACAAAATCAGGTACAATGTAAACTGGGCCTCTTCTATCTGCTACGTACTCACCTTTATCATCTATTATGGCTAATTCTTTACGACCGTCAAAAAAAGAGTACATTTCAATGAAGCCACCATATCGGAAATAAATATTATTATCTTTCCAACGTTTATCACTCAAAATATACGGTCCTTTTTTAATATCCTCAGTTGCTTCGTTGAGTAAATCCAATAGTTTAATAAATTGTTTCTCATCTTGAGGATAAGCAGTAATAAATTTACCTGATGCACCCCTATCACCATATTTTGAGTTTTTTATACTTAACTCAAAGCCAGAGCAAACATACTTAAACATAACATTATTTTCAAAAAAATAGGCACTGAAGTGTCAAGCGTTTTTTGAGCATCTTCTACCAGACAACTTAAATGTATCTTCCAACCTTGTTTTGGAAGTACTGTACCTTTTCTAAAACAATACATCCAATGACGATTATCATCTAATTTATTTATCCAGCCCTCAGGTAATTGTGGTACATCTAACATAGTTTTTCTTGTGTTTTTTCTTTGCGGAACGTAATAATATTTGTTGGCAAAAGCGTACATTAAATAACGCATATCCATATAAATCCACCTTACTTTCTTAATATACAAGTTTTTAGTAGTATAAGTATTAATTATTTAGTAATAACGCAGGCAAACCAGCTAAGAGTACTTACTTCTTTACATCCAATACTTATATTAGATTGCTCACTGATTTCATTTACAAATTCTAATGACTGCAAATGCAAAATAGTATTCATGATATTATAACTAGACATGATACTTCCTCCTTTTTAAATATATTTTTTTACTATGATATTTTCTGAATCTATATGTATACCACACGCTACATGCAGTACGCTTTCAATTTCTTTTCCCCAATAGGGACTCCACAAAATTTCATTATTATTTTTAAAGCTAAAACTAGATACAGAATTTTGAACAACTTGTCCTTCATACATAGTTAGCCATGGTCCACCAGACATCCCATTTTTATTATTACACTTTATTCCCTGAATAATATTTGGATATTCCTTATGTTGTGTTGCCTTGCCAGACACCGTTGTGGATTTAGTTAAAATTTTTAAATATCTTGGTGTTAATCCTTTAATGCTATAATATAAATCTTGGGATAAATTAAATTTTGGTTCAATTGCATATTGATTATAGCAATTCAGATCGAAAGTGTCTGTATTAAATAAAGCAAACGCTGTATCATATTGGAGATCTCCTTGCTCTATCCATTTTTTATGTATGTATGCTTTTGAAATTGTATATCTTTTTTTTAATTTTTCAATATATATGTAAATATTCAGATTAGTTGTAAAAGATTTTGTGTATGTATCAAAAATACAATGTGCCGCAGTAGCAAGTAATAGATTGTTACCAAATTTTATGATACTCCCTGTTGCTTTCTGTCTATTAACTATGCCATTACCAAATTCAATTTGGACCAAACACATGTCATAGATTGTATTTTCTGTGTCCAAGATACGCACCTCTCTTCTAATTTTATTTGTAATTTATTTATTATTTTATAAGAGTCTCTTTATTGTTTACAAAAAGATACTCAACGTATCATTATACAAAGTTAATGTGTTATTATTTTAATTATATATTTATTGAATTGATGTATCGTTATTATTTTTTTAAAAACTATTGCTTAAAATATTTAAAATTATATAAGATTGGAGCAAATTATGATGTCTAAATCAAACTTATTATTAACAGGACGTGAAATGGACATAATGCGTATTCTTTGGGAAAGCGAGAAACCTTTAGTCGCATCAGAAATAACTAAAATGGATAAATCTTTAAGTAGTAATACCGTTCAGTCTGTTCTCAGAAAACTTTTAGAAAAAAAATTCATTGAAGTAGCAGATATTGTTTATAGCGGTACTGTTTTAACACGTAGTTACAGACCTACTATTTCAAAAAAAGATTTGCTGATTGAGCAATTTCTCAATCAATATATTAATAACAACAGCAACATTCCACTTCCAAATTTAGTAGCTACTTTATTAAAACATGAAAAAAACGAAATAGATACAATAGTACAATTAGAACAATTACTTGAAGAAAGAAAGAAATCATTGTATACGGGGGAGAAATAGAATGATAATATCACCATCATCATTAATTACTATTATAGTGCTATGCAATTTTATCATATTTGTATTATATCTTTTTTTAAAGAGCTATAAAAGAATAACTAAAATACATATTAGTACTTTGCTATTCCTAATTATGTTGGTGATATTAAGATTGCTAATACCCGTAGAATTTAGATTTGCTCAAACAATTGCAGTAAAGCAAGTATTTCCTACTTTTTGTTCCTTTCTGTACCTACCAATACTTAATGTTATTGGTAAGGAATTATCAGTCTTACACATCTTTTTAGTGGTATGGGGTATTGGTAGCTTTTTGTTGTTTTCCAAAATGATTATTAATTATTGGATTTTTAATAAATTAATTTGCCAAAAACCTTTTATATCTAGTCCAAAAATATTTGCTATAATAAAAAATTTAGAGTCTAACCGATTGAGACCAGCTAATTTCAAAGTAATTGAAACAGATTTAATCTCTGTACCAATTGTTTTTGGGTTATTTCATCCAATTATTCTTATACCTGAAATCCAACTATCTAATTCAGAATTAACATACATATTAAAGCATGAAATTACACACTATTATAACCATGATATATTGATAAAGCTACTAAGTGAGTTAATAACAATAATATACTGGTGGAATCCAATGATCTATCTTCTAAAAAAAGATATTGATAAAGTACTTGAGATTAGGGTCGATTCATCATTAATTAAAATATTGAATGATACAGAAAAAATTGAATATTTAGAATGCTTGTTAAAAATCGCTAAAAATGGTTCAAATGATCAGTCTTATCACTTTTTGCCAACCTTTGGGGCTAATAATGTTTCTGAGTTATCTCAACGCTTTCTAATCATCCTCAATAGCAATATACGACAACGTTCAAAAATTGTAACTTCATTGTTACTAACATTTATTATAACTATAGTATTGGTATCCTCTTCAATTATACTAGAACCATATTCTATTAATCCAAATGATATGTATGAAACAATAGAACTAACAGCTGAAACATCATATTTAGTAAAAAATCTAAAGGGGGGGTACGATGTATATATAAACAATAATTATTTTGCTACAGTTACAGAAATCAAAAATTCATACTCGGACTTATCAGTCTATAACAACTTACAGGAGGTACAGTACAATGAAAAAAAGCAGTAAAGGTAATATTTTTTTAGTAGGTTTTATATGTATTACACTTAGTTTCTCTTTTGATGTATCAGCCCAGTCAACCCCCGAGAGAGCTTTGAATAGTACTATAAAAGAAGGTTTTTTAATTTTTCCAAATGATGGCATAGACACGGATAATAAAATATATCCACACGCTGCAATTATTGGATGGCGCTATAAATCAGTAGATGGACAAATGTATAGACGCCAATATAATTATTCAAGAGAAAAATGGATTGGGGAATGGGAACTCTGTTGATAGATAATCTATTACACAGTATTACTATATAATAATAATCTGCAAAGTAAAATACAGGTAAGTAGCATCTACACTTTACCTGTATTTTTAGTTTCAATCTTTAACTTTCCATCTGTCTTCCTAGAAAACCAGCAGCTGAAATCGCAAGTTTTTGCTCTGCTTTTTCCGTCTTTCCACTCTTATCCTTACAAAGAATAATAACAGCTCCTATCGCATCTCCTTCGCATAGAATTGGAGCGATTACCTCTGAAGCAAATTCTTCCATTTCTTCGTCTATTACATTAATATATTGTTTGTCTCCCACTGCAACTGCTAGTGTTTCTCTATCGTTTATTACTTCATCTAATTTTTTACTGATATTCTTGCCCATAAAATCTTTTTTACTTCCGCCTGATACTGCTATGATTTGATCTCGATCAGAGATGCAAACCACATGTCCACACGTTTGAGCCAAAACCTCTGCATATTGTTTAGCAAAAAGACTCAATTCTCCTATCGGCGAATATTTTTTTAATATAATTTCACCTTCGCGGTCAGTGAAAATCTCCAACGGATCTCCTTCACGAATACGAAGCGTTCGTCTAATTTCTTTTGGTATTACTACACGTCCTAAGTCATCTATTCGTCTTACAATTCCAGTTGCTTTCATAATAATTCCTCCATTTAATGTAATAGTAACTTTTAACTTTGATACTATTATTTGTTAAATGAAGGATTTAATACATAATTATAGTAATTATTTTTACATATTTCTCTAAGAAAAATAAGCTACAATGGAATCGAATTCCTTCACCCTTAGTCTGCCTGACTCATTTGATCTAACAGTTCAGACTTCATCTTATAGAGTCGGTCTGACAAATCCACATATACCTTATGCGGATTAATTAGTCTTTTGGTTTCATCCCACAAGGTATCTAGTTCTTTTGCACAATAGCTACGAATATCCATTACCTTCGGAGATTCGTACACACACTCACCAGCTTGAAAGATAGGAACTAACATTTCTCTTAGCGTGTATGTGCCAGCCTTAAGTTTTGTCTTTTTCCAGGTTTCGATTGGATCAAATATCATTAAGTCTTTTTCTTCATCAAAGGTATCATCCACTAATGAAATCAAGTCTGCTTTGATTTTACCCGTTTCTTTATCGTAAATACGATAAATCGTCTTATTACCAGGATTTGTAATCTTTTCTGTATTCTCAGATAGCTTAATTTTAGGAATAAACTCGCCTTTTTCATTCATAATTGCAGCTAATTTATATACGCCACCAAATGCAGGGCAATCTTTGGATGTAATAAGATTTGTTCCAACTCCCCAGGAAGAGATGGCAGCTCGTTGGGTTTTTAAACTATCAATCAAGTACTCATCCAAATCACTAGAAGCAGATATGATAGCCTCATAATACCCAGCATCATCAAGCATCTTTCTTGCCTTTTTAGATAAATACGCCAAATCTCCACTGTCCATACGAATACCAAAGTAAGGCATTGGAATATTATTCGCTCTCATTTCATCAAATATCTTGATTGCATTTGGAACTCCTGATTTAAGCGTATCATAGGTATCCACTAAGAGCATACATTTCTCTGGATACAGCTTTGCATATGCTTTAAATGCGCTATATTCATCAGGAAAACTCATAATCCAGCTATGTGCATGAGTACCAAGAACAGGTACGTCAAATAACTGACCAGCTAACACATTCGAAGTCCCTATACATCCTCCAATGACTGCCGCTCTTGCACCATAAATTCCCGCATCAGGACCTTGTGCACGTCGAAGTCCAAACTCCATAATACCATCACCCTTTGCTGCATAAACAACTCTAGCTGCCTTAGTAGCAATCAGACTTTGGTGGTTGATTATATTAAGTATCGCTGTTTCTATTAATTGTGCTTCCATAATAGGCGCTACCACTTTAACAAGTGGTTCTCTCGGAAAGACCACGCTTCCTTCTGGTACTGCAAATATATCTCCTGTAAATCGGAAATCTTTTAAATATGCTAAAAAGTCCTCATCAAAGATGGAAAGGCTTCTTAAATAATCAATGTCTTCCATTGAAAAGTGCAGGTTTTTTACATAATCAATTACTTGTTCTAATCCTGCTACAATTGCATATCCATTATCCGATGGATTCGTTCTGTAAAAAGCATCAAAAATAACGGTTTCTGTCTTGTTGTTCTTAAAATACCCCTGCATCATTGTCAGCTCATACAAATCTGTCAACAACGTCAAATTCATTGTACTCATTATATTCTCCTTTGTTAGTCCCGTGCTACTTAATCGAAAAGGGTTCTAAAAAGTATCATCTTAATATGACTAATTTCTCCAAATTTTATAAACGTTTTTATTATATCATAACTTTTTGAGATTACACAAGAAAATAACTGACCATTTGCAAAACCTTGATTTTATGTTAGTATGTGTAGTATCTAATGTTTACATTACGAAACCTATGTATTAATTTTTTATAATTTTAAGAATTGAAAGAAAGGATACATGCCTTTGGGTATGGTATGATTATATGAAAGCAATTATTTTTGATTTAGATGGCACATTGTGGGATTCCACGGAAGCAGTAGCCAAAGCATGGAATCAGGCAATAAAAGAAACCACCAACCTTTCCATGACAGTAAGTCCCACGCAGCTAAAAGGGCTATTTGGAAAGCCGCTTAAAGACATTGTAGATGCAATTTTTCCTATGTTTAATCAAGAAGAAAAAGACAAAATAGAGCAAAATTTATATCATTACGAACATGAATTTTTAAGCCAATATGACTGTCCCCTTTATGAAGGTGTGCCTAACGTCTTGTCCGCCTTATCAAAACAACATCCGTTATTTATCGTAAGTAACTGCCAGGCTGGTTATATTGAACTTTTCCTTGAAAAGACTGGCTTAGGTGACTATATTACAGACTTTACCTGCCCTGGTGAAACAGGTCTTTTAAAGGGAGATAACATCAAGCTTATTATGAAACGAAATCATTTGGATTCGGCAATCTATGTTGGAGATACCCAAGGAGATGCCGATGCTTGCAAGATAGCACAAGTGCCAATGATACATGCAAGCTACGGCTTTGGGTCAGTAAAAGAACCTGATTATGTGATTTCAAAGTTTAGCGATTTATTAAATTTTGATTTCTCACATACGAACTAGAACTTAACTATTTTGAAATAGGTTTTTGCTGTCAGCTTATACACTATAATGTAAATGACAGCAAAAACAGCTGAAGTTGCACCAATACATTTAAAAATCAAACTAATATCTACCAGATAAAAGGCTGTCATCATAGATTTAATTATATTGGAAGCTGCACTAAGATGAACCAGTGCCATAATCAGTGGCATAAAAAAGACAATAATAATCTGCCTGTTAATTGCCTGCTTTACCATAGAAGCATCCATTCCTACCTTTTGCAAAATAACAAACCGTTCTCTGTCATCATAGCCTTCCGTTACCTGCTTAAAATAAATGATTAGTATAGTTATTGTAAGAAAGATGATGATGAAAAATACTCCAATAAATATGATACCACCATACGTAGCATAGGCCTCCACCCGATCGGTATCAATATTAGATACCAGTGTGCTTGAATCAGCTTTATTAAGAATTTCAGAGCTAAACAATACTCTGTCATTTTCCTCCCCCTCATAATTTATATACTGCAAATCCACCAGTTTTGTCTCATCATATGGATTTTCATAGACTAAATTCGTAAAATCCACTGCTTCTTGACTTGTATTAAAAACTACATATATTGTTTGTTTTAAATTTCTATATTTTCCAGTTAGCAAAGGAGATTCTTCCATAATCGAAGCTACTTCATAAAATTTTCCCTCTGCATATAAACCATTTTGATAAACTGAAATGTCATCCAATGATGCCAGAGCTACTTGACCATTTTCAAGTGAAAGTGATGTATTACAAACTCGATTGTACTCATCTTGACTCATTGCGATAAGATTATATATGTTCTTATTATCTAAGCTTAAGATTGCCTCCTTGTTACGATCTATTTTCGTTATTGTGTTATCTATTTTAAGAAAAGCACCTTGAATTGCCTCAAATTCAAAGTAATCTTGCAAGGTGATACGATACTGCTTCGCCATTTCACTTAGCACTTCTTTGGAAAACAAATCTGCTTGCGCCTCAATCGTCATATCAAATGGGTGAAGTTCTCTCATAATCGTTTCCTGTCCTGCATAAAGGGAGGCACAGCCAGAAGCAGTCACAATTGCCATTGTGCTAAGGATACAAATATTTGCAAGTCCCACAGCATTTTGCTTCATACGATAAATCAGACTAGAAGTAGAAATAAAATTTTTAGTCTTATAATAAAAGCTTTTATTTTTCTTTAAAATCTTTAATAGCACAATACTGCCAGACATAAACAAAAAATAGGTTGCTACTATAACTGCTAAAACAGCTGGAAAGAAAACTCCAATGGCTTGCATATAGTTATCTAAGGTATTGGCTTTATAGTAAGCCCAGCCAAGAAGAAGCAATCCAATTATAGTAAATAAAATCGTTCCCTTTAATTTCTTTTCTCCATATTTTTCGCGGTGCAATAAATCAATGGTTTTATTCCTTAAAATAATAATACTATTTAGAATAAAACAAATAAAAAATAAAATACCATAAAGAATCATTGTCATCCAATAAGGTTTTAGACTTATAATAAAACTGGAATCCGTTGTGGTATGGCAAATTTTTAAAAGAATTAGAAAGGAGAGTTTTCCTAAAATGGTTCCAAGCACCAATCCAATCAATACAGCACCAAAGAAAATAATACTATTTTCAATTAACATAACATAAATGATATGTTTTTTTTCTAAGCCCAATATATTATATACACCAAATTCTTTTAATCTTTTTTTAATTAAAAAGCTGTTGATATATATCACAAAAATAAAGGTGATTATGGTAATCAATCGATTTGCTATGGTAAAACACATTTTTAGCCAAGCGCTAGAGGGAATATCTTTTAGTCCATCATTATAAAGCATGGCTATCACTAAATAATACATAATTGTTATTACTATAATTGCAATCACATAGGGAAGATTAATCTCTTTGTTTTTCTTTATATTGGTGATTGCTAATTTTGCATATAAATTTTTATCCAATGTCAACACCTCCATCTGACAGAACCGACAAATTTGAAACGATTCTCTGGAAGAACTCATTTCGACTCTCTTCTCCACGATAAATCTGGCTAAATAATTCTCCATCCCTAATAAACAGCACTCTTTTTGCATGGCTAGCCGCCTGTGCACTATGCGTAACCATTAATATGGTTTGCCCACTTTCATTGATCTGATTAAAAATATGGAGTAGATTACTTGATGACTTCGTATCAAGCGCTCCTGTTGGCTCATCTGCTAGTAGTATTTTGGGATTGGTAATAATGGCTCTTGCCACTGCGCAGCGTTGCTTTTGACCTCCTGAAACCTCATATGGGTATTTTTCCAAGATATCGTCAATGCCAAGTGAGGATGCAATGCCTTTTAACCTTTCCTCCATCTCTTTATGATGGGTTCTCGATAACACCAGTGGTAGAAAAATATTGTCTTTTAACGAAAAGGTATCAAGCAAATTAAAATCCTGAAAAACAAATCCTAAATTATGTCTTCGAAAGCTTGCTAGCTCTGTGTCTTTGATTTTAATCATGCTTTTTCCCTGTAGTAAGATTTCGCCACTTGTTGGTTTATCAAGGGATGCCAATATATTAAGTAAGGTGGTTTTACCTGAACCAGATGGCCCCATAATAGCAACATATTCTCCTTCTTCTATTGTAAAGTTTACATTTGTTAATGCTACGCATTGCTGCGCTCCTAAGCGTGTGTGATATACTTTTTTTATGTTTTTAACCTCTAATAATTCCATTTGTTTTCCTCCATGTTATGATTAATACTTCAATTTCTATTAGTTAATCCCAAATCTATTGTAAGAATCTGTAAACAAATAATAACAAAAAAAGAAATGTGCTACCATAATCTTAGCTTACATTTCTTTTTTCAATCTTACATTTTTGTCACCTATTGATAATTTTTAATAAAAATGTGTACCTTTGTGCCTTTCCCCATCAATGATTCAATTGTAATCTGATGGTTTAATGCCAAAGATACTTTCTTTACCAAGTAAAGTCCAATTCCACTGGCTTTTTTATCCAATCTGCCGTTAAAGCCAGTGTATCCTTTTTCAAATACACGTTTGATATCCTCTTTCTTAATTCCAATCCCTGTGTCCTCGATTGTAAGATAGGTTCCCTCTGGCTCTTGTCTTGCATAGATTTGTATGATACCCTTTTGTGTATATTTGATTGCATTGGAAAGTACTTGTTCCAATATAAATGCAAACCATTTACTATCTGTAGTAACTATAGCATCGCAATCTGATACATTTACTCCTAGTCCTTTATGAATAAAAAAATCAGAATATTTTCGTACACTTTGGTGAATCATCTCTTTGAGCGAATACTGATGTATGACAAGATCCGATTCGATGTTTCCAATCTTTATAAATTGCAAAGCCAACTCGACATATTGTTCAATCTTAAACAATTCCAACTCAAGAGTTGCCTTTTGCGGTATCTCCTCCATATTTTGCAAAACAAAATGCATCGCTGATATAGGCGTCTTAATCTGATGAATCCAAAGAGTATAATATTCAACGTTTTCTTTTGTCTGCTTATCAATTTCATATATGGTATCACCAATTTCTTGATATAATTCATGAATAATCTTCGTATAATTTTCTTCAATTGGATTATCTGCCTTGGGCATACTTTTTCTGTCTATACTTAAATTATGCTGATGATTCATCAGTCCCTTATACTTTTTTATAAAATGAATATAATCAAAAATAAGGAAAGTAAATATAACAAAGAGATATAGCAACACACTGTAAGCTATATCTATGGTTTTGATATTAAATAAATACTCACATAATGAAAATACAATTACTGCAACTATGACACACAAAAATAGTTTTCTTTGATATTTTACATAAGCTTTTATCATAAACTATAAATCCTATTCTATTTTTACTAAACAACGCAAATACTCCAATGACTTTTTTCCAAATAAATCAGTATGAGTTGTTTTATGAAACGACTGCCAAATGTACAAAAATCACACGGAAAATACAATTTAATTATGCACAATATATCCCAGACCTTTTTTTGTTTCTATAAATCCATTAAGACCCTTGCCTTCTAGCTTTCGCCTTAGACGATTCATATTCACCGTTAAGGTATTATCGTCAATGAAGCTATCATTATCCCATAGTTTTTTCATAATACGTTCTCTTGAAACTACTTCATTTTTATTCTTCATTAAAATCTCTAGTATACGAAATTCATTTTTAGTAAGTTCTATTTTTTCATCCTGATAGTACAAAGACGCATCGTTTAAGTCAAGTACCGCGCCTTTATGTTCTAATTGATTCGTTTGTGGTCTGTAATCATATGTTCGTCTTAAAAGGGCTTGTACCTTTGCAACCAATACTTCCATAGGAAAAGGCTTTGTAATGTAATCATCGCCTCCCATGTTAATCGCCATAACAATATCCATATTTTCAGAATGAGAAGACAAAAATATGATTGGAATCTTAGATATTTTTCTAATTTCACTACACCAATAGTAGCCATTGTAAAAAGGCAAAGAAATATCCATTAAAACAATTT
Source organism: Candidatus Galacturonatibacter soehngenii (assembly GCF_008830185.1). Lineage (GTDB taxonomy): Bacteria > Bacillota > Clostridia > Lachnospirales > Lachnospiraceae > Lachnotalea > Lachnotalea soehngenii. Next base: position 311,765 of record NZ_WAGX01000007.1, on the reverse strand, counting down.
GCGGTTTTACTTGGTGAAACTGCTTCATTACATTGGATAAATCCTTAACTCCTACCGCACTAAATCCCCATCTGGTGAGGCTTTCTATCAATGCGCTTTCTATAATTTTATCATCTTCTACGATTAAGATTTGATACATATGACTCTCCCCAAAAATGTATTTTCTTTAGGATATCATTGCATAGAGGTTGTGTCAAATTTTAATGTTTTTACTATATTTATCCCAAATAATATGAAATAATAAATTAGGAATTAGTACAATTAAAAAATCTACAATAGGATTCATATTTACAATAGCAATTGTAAAGCAACATAAAAATGTTATCAAACACAATATTACATAGTATTTTTTACCGGCTCTATTCATATTTTCCTTCTTTCTTCTGCTTTTCTCGTTTCTAAGTTTGTTTAAATTCTTTACCATATATCAATATTTGGATATAAGATATCACAACAATGTTTATCAAATAAATCCTATCCATGACGCCCAATATCTGTTTATGGTTGAAGATTAAAATGATATCGAAAACGAAAAGTATCGATTTGAATACTAATGCTTATTTCTATGTCCGTTACTTCTGTTTGTTATACTGTTAAGGAAAATTCATTTTGAATGGAACCGCATGTTGCTGTAATTTGTGTTGTACCTTTTGAAATAGCAGTAATTCTCCCCATACCATTTATGGTTGCTACTCCTTGGTCACTTGATTGGTATATAACTGTTTGGTCTGTCACATTTGTTGGTAATACCGTAACAGATAAAAGTTGCTTCTCTCCTACAAGCATTTCACTTTGATAATCCCCCAAATCAATTTCTGTCGGATTGATAATTTCTTCTTTTACTGTATTTTGATTGTCTTGTGCTTTTGCTTGTGTTTCACTTTGTGCGGCATACCCCGTTGTACCGTTGATAAACATAATAATAAGCAAACACAAAACAATTGCCTTACACTTTATTTTTTTCATACTCCATCACCCATTATATTTTTACCTTCACTCTATAAAGTATCTGATTTAATTTAACATTTAATTACCTAAATACAAATCGTTATCTTGTCAATACTCCCAAGCCTTCCAATACATAATTAAAATAGGTTACTTTATCATATTGTATTCTAGCTTCTGCTGTTAAACCATTGCTAAGATTTACTTTCTCTCCTGATTTGCTAACTAAGTAGGTATAATCTGGTTCAATTTTTATCTTAAAATAAGCACTTGTTTCCCCTGATTCACTATTTTCTGCTGTGGACAAATCACTATCCATCTGTGTTACTTTTCCAGAGATTGTCCCATATACACTTTGTGTTAATCCAGCGATTGCAATATCTGTCTTATCTCCTATCTTGATTCTTGCGGCATCATCGGCTGATACATTTGCTTGAATCATATAGGTGTCATTTTCAGTTGAAATACTTGCTAGTGCTTGTGTGGCTTGCACTAAGTAGTCTTTCATTTTCTCTACTCTTAACTCATAATTTTTCATTTCATCTTCTTGGACTTCTTTTTATTAAAGTATAAATTAAAACTACTAAATAATATTTTTTCTACTCCCCAAAATGCATATATGCTGTAACACAATACACATATTATAGTATTAGACTGTACTAAAAAATACCTACTTAAAATGTTGATATGGGGTAATATAATTAATACTCCACCTATTAAGATTTCTAATATCTTTAATACTTTTTCAATATCATTATATCTATCTGCACGAACTTTAATATTTCTAAAAATTATACTATTTTGTATTACTGCTACTACAATTCCTCCCATAATTATCTTAGTTTTTCTCTTGTTAACTCGCTTTTTCTTACTTTTTCATTTTTTTATAGAATAGCTTTCTTAGTCTATGTCATTCCCCATGGCCTTAAATCATGGATATATGGATGTTTGGGGTTCACTTAATAAGACATCGTCCTATTTCGCTATGATTGGCCCTTCTATCTCCCCATGTCCTTACGGCAGCCTAACCTCCCATGTCATACTGGATCACCTTTACTTCAGGGTCCTGAATTCCTTCGTTCTGCTTATCCATAAAGGGGCGTCATGATGCTCCTACGCTGAGTCTGTGCTCTGATGGAAAAAAATCTGACTTCGGCTCTCTATGTTTTATTTGTATCTTTCTTGCTGTTTTCTTCAGCGCCTTTCGGCGGACGTCTTCCTGAATGCTACAGTTTCTTCTTATGCTGCTACTGACTGTCTGTGTATATCAGACATCATCTTTTGTGCATCATACGACACTCCTTTGGTCAAAATAGCATAGAAGATTCGGATCAGCTTACAGCTGATGGCTATCACTGATTGTTTCTTTTTCAATGGATTATTCGCTCTGGTTGTATAATACTCATGCAATGCACGAAACTCTGGATTTGTAGCTATCAGTGGGATTGCCGCATTGAACAGTACAGCTCGTAACTTACTTCGACCTCGTTTACTTATGGTCGTCTGTCCTTTATGCTTTCCCGAACTATTTTCCCTTAATGAGAGTCCTGCCAGCTTTTGTATCTGTCGTGGTGATTCGAAACGTCTCGCATCACCTACCTCAGCCAGAAATCCAGCAACAGTGATAATTCCTATACCTTTGATGGCAAGCATCTGCTCGCTTTCGGGTATCTTTTTGCACAGGCTTTCTATTTCATCCATAACGGATTCAAGCTGTGCCTTTTTGTAATCATAATCCTGAAGCAGTAGTTTCATTTCATACTCAGCAGCCGAAGATCCTTTCTTTAAGCCTATGCTTCGCTTTGCTGTTTCACACAGGGTCGTTGCCCTTTTCATTCCAACAGCTCTCAGCTTTGCATCACGCCAGATTTGATTTATTTTCTCGGCTCCGAGTTCCACGATTGCTTCCGGTGTACAAACTGTTTTCAGCAGTAACATACTGCTTTGTGATTCATAGTCTCCGAATACATCACTGTATTCCGGAAAATATATGGCAAACCATCTGGCAAATCTGTTTTTGATCTGGGTAAGTTCCCTGATCAGTCTCTTCCGATTGGATGCCATAATTCGTAAATCTGCATACACACCATCCGGCGTATATGGTGCTGAATATCTTCCCTCAATAACGAGTTTTGCTATTACCTTGGGATCCTTGTTGTCGTTTTTACTTTGGCTGTTGTCATCCAGTTCCTTGGTCTGCTTTACCGCATAAGGGTTAACCATAACCAGGAGGAGGCTTTCATCTTCAAGATAAGCGCCAAGGTCAAACCAGTAATGACCTGTTGGTTCGATACCTACAATAACATCTGATTTTTTATTCTTGTCCTGTATCCACCTCATCCAGTTCTTGAAGCTTTCAAAACCTTCTCTGCTGTTGCTAAATTTAAAGACCTTCCCTAATTCGATGCCTCGCCAGTCAAAAGCTCTGGCGTATTGTGTTGTACTTCCGATATCAATTCCAACTACCAAAGTTGATTCTTTTACTTGATTGATTTTCTGATTTTGTTTACAATTCATTTGTGAGTGTCTCCTTTGAACGATGATTATTTAACCTGCCAGTTAACAATCATTATTCTATGGGTGACGCTCATTTTTTGCAAACCTGTCATTTGTTACTTAACAGGAATGCTCCTATAAGTATAAATGATATGTAAGGATGTATTTTAACTATAATTAACATGATAGTAACCATAGTTCCAAATAGTAATATTGCAATATCCATATAAATTTTCTTAATTCCTATTTCTTTTAAAAATTTGTTATAATCTCCGACCGCGAAATTTATAGGTATTAAAATTGATATCAAACAGCTTCCTTGCAATGTAAAATAATCCATGCATATTTTCCTCTCAATATGTATATTAATATCCCCCTATACAATAGAATTCCAGATTATAGAGTACTTTATATGGGGTTTATTAGATTCTTACAAAATCTTAAACATTTTCACTATTAGATATTAACATATCCATTTCCCGGATTAGAATCTCTATTGTCAATAGCAATTCATTTGCCTTCTCTCTCATACTTTATGATTTGTATATACGCTATTACTATAATACTTACGAAATAAACCTTATCCAATGATAACAAAAGACTCTTATCAGAATATATTAATACTATGTCGTATATTAAAAAAACTAAAATAGAAATAAAAATTGTTCTTTTGATAGCTTGGAATGACTTTGTTTTTTTTAGTAAATTTAATTCCTCTGTCAAATCTAATTCTGCAATCTTTTTTGCATGTAACATATAAGAAAAAAAGTAATATAAGGAGCTTGAAATTAATATAACAAATGCTGTTGAATAGATTTGCTTATTCACAAAATAATAAACCAATGACATAAACACATTAAAACTAATCCAAACTAAGATATGGCGCCTCACTTTTAAAGAATTGGACACAAATACCTTTTGATAATAGGGTAAAAGTAAAAATACTCCTATACTAATCCAAATAATTATATCCATATACTCGCTCCTCTACTCTCTAGCATCATCTATATTAGCCTTTCTCAATGAGATTGCCTTTTACATATCAAATCATATGTATTCTAACACAAGAACCTAAGTTTACTTAATCTGCTCTTTCCATAAAAACGTCTGCTATAATAAAATCATCTTGCTGGTCAACAAATACTGTATAGCTGTCACCTTTTAATTGTATATCTTCTTCAAAGGCTATTAAGTTAATTTTATCATATGCAAATTTAAGATTACTTTCTTCTCCTTGGAAACGTGCATACATGCAATTTTTCACACGAATTAAGGATTCCATCTGGTATGGTGGTTCTATATTATGTATAAAATTATTTGATTGAAGAAGTAATTTTATTTCCATGTCTAGTTCTCCACTTCCATTTACAAATACATTGGTATGTTGTATTAATGGGCCTACTGGCATAGCACCTTTTGCTTTTATATAGTTTTGAATTTTTCCTACTTCTAGTTGAAATTTTTCTATTTCATCATCTTGAAGCTTCTTTATCATTACATTGCTTAGCTTTAATGTTTTATTAATTTGAACATTAATTTTACTCATTACACTTACCTTTATCCGCCATCTGACTAATTAATATTGTTAACTGCTTTCACATGAATACCCCTTATAATCCAATTCACTTTTACAACATTAATACTTTTATTTGGTTTATAAGGGATACTCCTACTTAATTTAGATATTTATTATTTAATTCTTTATCTTTTCAAATAATCAAAATCTTAAACACTTACTAACTTCTTTTTTTGTATCTAAATATTCCTCCTACTGAAAAGAATAAACATAACATATAAAAATACTCAAGACTATTAATTTTCATTAAATTTATATATATAAGTCCACCTGCCCCAATTAGCATAAATACTATGTGGAATGTTATTAAAGAATACTGTTTTTTTACTACAATTTTCTCTAATAAGATATATATAACAAATAACAAAAATGAAATACTATAATTTAACATTCTTATGAGCCTTTCTTATACCACTTTAAATTATAACCAAATACTGTATAATATTAAACTCTCCACTTTCCATCAGCTTTTCCATCTAGACCATCAACATATTTATCAAAAAGTGTTCCTACAAAATCACCCCCAACACACACTGCAAGTCCAGTCATAAATTTACTTGCCATAGCATTTCCTACTTTAATTCCAAGTACTCCTATTCCTTTAACAATAGATTTAACAAGTGCTTTTCTAAGCGCCATAGATCCTAGCACAGTTCTTAATCCAGCTACAGAGATTCCACCTCCCAAAGCTGTTACTCCAGCTGTAATAGCTGCACCCACAACATATCTAAATACATTTCTTGTTATTGTCAATCCACCTTCTACATAAGTCATCTCTTCTTCACTCATCAAAGCACAACCACTTGGCATTACCAATTTCCCATCATAAGTCATTTCCATGTTTCTTTTCCTCCCATAATTATCTTAGTTTTTCTCTTGTTAACTCGCTTTTTCTTACTTTTTCATTTTTTTATAGAATAGCTTTCTTAGTCTATGTCATTCCCCATGGCCTTAAATCATGGATATATGGATGTTTGGGGTTCACTTAATAAGACATCGTCCTATTTCGCTATGATTGGCCCTTCTATCTCCCCATGTCCTTACGGCAGCCTAACCTCCCATGTCATACTGGATCACCTTTACTTCAGGGTCCTGAATTCCTTCGTTCTGCTTATCCATAAAGGGGCGTCATGATGCTCCTACGCTGAGTCTGTGCTCTGATGGAAAAAAATCTGACTTCGGCTCTCTATGTTTTATTTGTATCTTTCTTGCTGTTTTCTTCAGCGCCTTTCGGCGGACGTCTTCCTGAATGCTACAGTTTCTTCTTATGCTGCTACTGACTGTCTGTGTATATCAGACATCATCTTTTGTGCATCATACGACACTCCTTTGGTCAAAATAGCATAGAAGATTCGGATCAGCTTACAGCTGATGGCTATCACTGATTGTTTCTTTTTCAATGGATTATTCGCTCTGGTTGTATAATACTCATGCAATGCACGAAACTCTGGATTTGTAGCTATCAGTGGGATTGCCGCATTGAACAGTACAGCTCGTAACTTACTTCGACCTCGTTTACTTATGGTCGTCTGTCCTTTATGCTTTCCCGAACTATTTTCCCTTAATGAGAGTCCTGCCAGCTTTTGTATCTGTCGTGGTGATTCGAAACGTCTCGCATCACCTACCTCAGCCAGAAATCCAGCAACAGTGATAATTCCTATACCTTTGATGGCAAGCATCTGCTCGCTTTCGGGTATCTTTTTGCACAGGCTTTCTATTTCATCCATAACGGATTCAAGCTGTGCCTTTTTGTAATCATAATCCTGAAGCAGTAGTTTCATTTCATACTCAGCAGCCGAAGATCCTTTCTTTAAGCCTATGCTTCGCTTTGCTGTTTCACACAGGGTCGTTGCCCTTTTCATTCCAACAGCTCTCAGCTTTGCATCACGCCAGATTTGATTTATTTTCTCGGCTCCGAGTTCCACGATTGCTTCCGGTGTACAAACTGTTTTCAGCAGTAACATACTGCTTTGTGATTCATAGTCTCCGAATACATCACTGTATTCCGGAAAATATATGGCAAACCATCTGGCAAATCTGTTTTTGATCTGGGTAAGTTCCCTGATCAGTCTCTTCCGATTGGATGCCATAATTCGTAAATCTGCATACACACCATCCGGCGTATATGGTGCTGAATATCTTCCCTCAATAACGAGTTTTGCTATTACCTTGGGATCCTTGTTGTCGTTTTTACTTTGGCTGTTGTCATCCAGTTCCTTGGTCTGCTTTACCGCATAAGGGTTAACCATAACCAGGAGGAGGCTTTCATCTTCAAGATAAGCGCCAAGGTCAAACCAGTAATGACCTGTTGGTTCGATACCTACAATAACATCTGATTTTTTATTCTTGTCCTGTATCCACCTCATCCAGTTCTTGAAGCTTTCAAAACCTTCTCTGCTGTTGCTAAATTTAAAGACCTTCCCTAATTCGATGCCTCGCCAGTCAAAAGCTCTGGCGTATTGTGTTGTACTTCCGATATCAATTCCAACTACCAAAGTTGATTCTTTTACTTGATTGATTTTCTGATTTTGTTTACAATTCATTTGTGAGTGTCTCCTTTGAACGATGATTATTTAACCTGCCAGTTAACAATCATTATTCTATGGGTGACGCTCATTTTTTGCAAACCTGTCATTTGTTACTTAACAGGAATGCTCCTTATATTTCATTATTTGTAGTTCCCTCATAATTGTTTGCAACCAATTACAAGCTATCTATTTAAACATTAATGCTTAAACCAAAATTATCAAGTATAACTTATCTTACCTTAAAATATTTCTTGTTCCATTAATTACTATCATTTTTCCTAACTGCAAAAAAGAAGTTATTAAACATACAAACATACCCATGCAAAAAATGTATTCTAAAATATCTGGAACTATTTGTTTTATTATTAGTAAAATTAACATCACTAATATCATAATAAGTTCTACAAAGAATCCTATCCACATTAATTTTTTTCATTCTATCTAACACCTTTGCTTACCTTTTTTATTACAAACTATTCTTTTTCATTTTCCTCTACCTCATCATTTTTTTATGTTTTAGCTATAATACTCAAATTATGATTACTAGGTATAACTAAGTTCATCCTCATCATCAACTATTTCTTGTACTATCTCTTCTTCCTCTTCCCTTATTACAAAATTCCCTTGTTGCATTTCCCACAACCTATAATACTGACCTTGTTTTTCTAACAACTCTTCATGTGTTCCTTTTTCCACTACTTCACCATGATGTATTACAATAATTTCATCACAATTCTTTACCGTTGCCAGTCTGTGTGCAATAATCAACATTGATTTATTTCTAAATTTATTATAAATCATATCAAATATGATATTTTCTGTTGCAAAATCCAAATTACTTGTGCTTTCATCTAATATGTAAAATTCATTCTTTTTTAGAAACGCTCTTGCTAGTGCAATTCTTTGCTTTTCTCCACCGCTCAGTCCATTTCCAGCTTCTTCTAAATACGTATAATATTGCATTGGAAGCTTTTTAATAAAATCATGTGCATCTGCCGCTTTGGCAGCTTCTTTTACTTCATCTAACGTTGAATTTATTTTACTAACACGAATATTGTCATAAATACTCTTGGAAAATAGTTCTATGGTTTGTGGTACATAAGAAGTGGCTTTTCTAAGAGAGGTATTACTATATTCATTGATATCAACTCCGTCAATTAGCACTTCTCCTGCTTCTGGTTCATAATATTTTAAAAGTAATTTAGCAATGGTAGATTTTCCACTTCCACTCGCTCCTACTAATGCAACTTTCTTTCCTTTTTCAATTGAAAAACTAACATCTTTTAATACTGGTTTTCGATTTCCATATCGATTCAATCGGATCATCCAACAGATCTTTAACATTTGAATTACAACAAACAATTCGATTGATTCAAGCTGTTCAATCTGAAATTGACACGTTGGATAAACAAATCAAACTTGTCGTAGATGAGTTAAATACTCCGCTTATAACCATTCCTGGTATTGGATATACCATTGCTGCCATCATTCTTGCTGAAATCGGTGATATAAACAACTTCTCATCACCTGCAAAACTTTTAGCATTTGCAGGAATGGAACCTTCTACTTACTAATCTGGAAAATACAATGCATCCAAAACACCTATGGTTAAGAGAGGCTCTACATATTTGCGTTGGGCAATAATGCAAGCTGCCCGTTTGGTTTCTATGCGAGATTCCACTTTTGCCACTTACATGGCCAAGAAGCGATCTGAAGGTAAACACTTTAATGTCGCACAAAGTCACGTAGGCAAGAAATTAATCCGCGTAATCTATTCACTATTGAAAAATAACACAGCATTTGTCCCACAAATGTAACCAATAAATATCCTTTTTTTGAAGGCAACTCACGTTGCCTTATTTGTCATACACTTTTTTATCTATAAGAAAAACTATAAAATGTTATCAATTTTTACTTGACTTCATATAGTTAGTCTCCTATATGTAATGAACTTTACCATAGAATAATCCTTATGAAGTATCATTGTAAATGTAATTACTAAAGGACTTTTACGCTAATCCATATTTATTTTCATAACTACTTGGTTTTGTAGTATTATAGGAAATTATTAGACACAAAAAATACGACTTATTGTTACCAAAACCAATACTGCTTCTTTACTGCTATATATGTAATCGTAAGCCCTAACAATATAGCTACTACTAGGACAATTACAACTATACTTATTGAAATACTATTTATCTTCTCTTGCGTAATCATGTATTTACCATGCATATCAAGCTCGAATCTAATGATATCTTTTATTTTTAGTTGCTGAAACTTTTCTTTTGCTTCATTATAGATATATAAATATTTGAATCCACTTTCTTCAATTTCAAGAGTAAATTTTCCAGGTAAGTTCTTATTTTCATTTATAAAAAATTCAATGGCTTTGTCCTTTTTTTCAAAGTTAATTTGTGTTATTAATTCATTTTCATAATTTACAATATCTGTTCCTTTTAAGTGAATTGTATAGCCATCACCTGTAATTATAATTGTCTTTCCTGTTTCATAGAGTGCCTTTAATATATTTTTACTTAATACTCGACAGTTTTTTACTGTAAGCTCAATGTCATTTACATTACTTTCATCTCTTATAGCCTCAACAACTTCTGCTTCTACACCACTTAATGTCTGATTGGTGCTACTCACCACTTGTTTGGTTGCATTTTCTATCATAGTTTGGTCAGCCGTTCCACTTTCATTCACTATAACGGTTGCCGCAACACTCAAATCCCCATTGGATACAATGACCGAAGTCGTTCCAATGCTTTTTGCTTGTACTGTTCCATTCGATGTAATGGTAGCAATGTCTTTATCTACCACTTCATAAGTCATGGACTGAACTGCATCGGTTGGCAGTGCGCTTGCCTTCAATGTAAATTCTTCCATTGGCTTAAGCACCACATAGTTATTATTTAATTCAATCTTTGTAGTTGCAACTTTCACAGTGATTGGAATTTCTTTTGTTATTTCTCCAGCTTTTACTGTAATAATTACATTTCCCTTTGCAATTGCTTTAACTTCACCACTTGATAGTACGGTTGCAATCCCTGTATTACTAGAAGAGTAGGTAATGGTTGTATCTGTGGCATTAGAGGGCATTACCGTTGCAGTAATTGTCTGTGTTTTATCTACTATCATTTCTTCCTCATAATTACCTATTTCAATATCTGTTACTTCAATGTCATTCGTCTTCTTTACTGTCAAAGAAAAGCTATTAGACACCTCTCCACAGGATATTGTAATCTTTGTTTTTCCTACTGCAATTGCAGTAATTCTCCCTAATTCATTTACAGTTGCTACTTCTTCATTGCTTGACTTATAGGAAAGTGTTTGTTCTGTTGTATCCGTTGGAAGAACAGTAGCAGAAAGTAACTGCTTCTCGCCAATAGCCATGGTATCTTGATAGTCTCCTAAATCAATTTGCTTGGCTTTTACTTTTGCCTCTTCCTTTACAGTAAGTTTTATATCTTTCGAAATATTTCCAGCACTTGCAGTTATAGTTACCACACCTTTAGCGAGCGCCTTAATTTCACCTGTTGATAAAATGGTGGCTATACTAGTATCACTTGAAGAATATGTTACCGTCTGATTTGTTGCACTTGTAGGGAGAACCGTTGTTAAAAGTGTTTGCGTTTTCCCAATTTCCATTTCTAAATCATAATATCCTATCTCAATGTCAGTGACAGCAACCTCGCCAGAAATTACGCTTAAAGAAAAACCATTTTCAATATCGCCGCATTTTACTGTAATAGTTGTACTACCTTCTGAAATAGCGTTTATTCTTCCCATGCCATTAATTGTAGCAACCGTTTCATCACTTGATTGAAAGGTTAAAGTTTGATTTGTGGCATCACTAGGAAGGGGCGTAATTGATAGAAGCTGTTTCTCTCCTACTTTCATTTCTGTTTGATAATCCCCAAGATCTATTTCTGTTACCTTGATATCAGCTTGTGTTGCTTCAGCATCTGCTTCTTGTTTTGCTGTTGCTTGTACTAATGTCATTCCATTGAATAGGTAACATATTAATATTAATACTGCTATGAAACGCATAAAAATATTATTTAGCTTTCTTTTGGCTGTCTTCTTCCCTCTTATCATTTACTCCTACTCCATTTTTTATCTTGTTAAAACTCCTAGTCCCTCTAACACATAATTAAAATACGTGACTTTATCATATTGTATTCTAGCCTCTGTGATTAAACCGTTGCTAAGGTTTACCTTATCCCCAGATTTGCTCACTAGATAGGTATAATCTGGTTCAATCTGTATTTTAAAATAAGTTGTTGTCCCTTCTGAAGAACTACTTTCTGCTGTTGATAAATCACTGTCAATCTGCGTGACTTTCCCAGAAATGGTTCCATACACACTTTGTGTCAGACCCGATACTGCAATATCCGCCTTATCACCAACTCTGATTCTAGCCGCATCTTCTGCTGAGATATTAGCTTGTATCATATACTTATCATTTTCCGATGATATACTTGCCAACGCCTGAGTTGCTTGCACTACCATGCCTGCTTTGTATTCACTCAACATATGTATGGTTCCTGTTGTACTAGCCTTGATACTGTATTGTTCTTGCCCTGTTCCAATGGCGTCTAGTTGTGCATTAATCGAATCTAGTTGTGCCTGACTTTGTAGAATAGCATCTTCTGCTGATTTAATTGCAGTATAATAGACTTCTGTAATTTTATTTTGGTTTTTAACTAGTTCTGCTTCTATTTGTTCATCTGTGTAACCATAATTTTGATAGGTAGTCGTATCTATTTCATTTTGTTTAACCTGACTTTTGTATGCCTCATATTGGCTATAATATAGACTATCATCTTTATTGGACTGGTCAAAGTAATTGGTATCATCTTTAATCGAATTTACCAGTTTTTGATATTGAGCAATCTGCGTTTCATAGATATTTCTTTGTCCTTCTAACTGTTCGCCTTGTAGATCCAAGTCTCCACTTTTGATTTCAAATAAAATATCGCCTTCTTCTACTTTGGTTCCTTCACTAATATGTATAGCTGTAATCTCTCCTGTATAAGGTGACATGGCATAGTTTTTACTTGTGCTTTGTACGATTCCACTGGATTTGATTATGTAAATCTTAGGCGTTTTCATACTCCAAAAAACTACTGCTGATAAAAGTATAGTTATTGTTATAATAATCATATAGCCAAACGCAGGGATTTTTTTGTCATAGAGTAGTCGACTGTCTTTTAGCTGTTCCATTGTTTTTATCTGTTTAATCATAGTCGGCTCTCTCCATGAATACATCTGCTATGATTTGGTCATCCTGCTGATCAACAAATATAGTGTAGCTGTCACCTTTTAGAGGAATATCTTCTTCAAAAGCAGTAAGATTAATTTTATCATAGGCGAATTTTAACTTGTTTTCTTCTCCCTGGTATCTAACATACATACAGTTTTTTACACAAATTACACGTTCCATTTGGTATGGTGGCTGCACATTCTTTATATAATAATTTGATTGTAGGAGTAGTTTGATTTCTATGTCTAATTCTCCATTTTCATTTACAAATGTACTAACATATTGAATTAGAGGACCAATTGATACAGCACCACTTATTTTTAAGTAATTTTGCATCTGCTCTATGTTGATATTAAAATTATTTGATTTATCTACTTGAATTGCCATACCTAATACATTAGATAGTTTAAGCACTTTATTTTTATTTAGTATTATCTTGTTCATTAATTTTATCCTTCTTAAGATTAATTTATAAACATTCACATTTATTTCTCAGTAATATTAAATTGTTGTACATAGTTCTTAAATACCATGTACAACAATCAAGCTAATTATTAATTTTTATTTTTTAATATAAATAATCCAACTATAATTCCTAATATAATCATAAAAATCCCAAAAAATATACTAAACATTTTTACTATAGTGATATTATCTATTCCCATCGTATATATCGAAATCAAACTATTGCCTGAAATAATGACTCCAATTACTACTGTAATAATGGCTAACATTATTCTTACTGTTTTATTCATATCTATACCTAACTAAACTTAATAGTTAAAAATGCTTTAAGCCCTGATAACTTTTCAGTATATTTTACTTTTTTACTGCTTTTTCTTAAGTCATATATAGAGTCCGCTGCGGCATAATAAGTATCAGCCCACTGCCCAAATACGGCAGAACTAAGTGCAAATCCTATAACTGCAGTAACAATGCCTGCTATCGCCGATCCTGCTGTAGCCCCCCCTACAAGTAACCAAGCAGCATCTCCACTTTCCGTTAACTCTTTATAAGCTACCTTTCCTGTTTGAGAAAAACTTTTTTTATAAAAAACACCTAAGCCTCCTTCAACATAAGTCATTTCCTGCTCATCCATCATCACACAACCACTTGGCATTACCAATGCCCCATCATAAGTCATTTCCATCTTTCATTTCCTCCTTATTTTCCATCCTAATTATTAGTTTCTCCTATAATTGTTTGCAACCAATTACAGATATATTTAAACATATATGCTTAAAACTACATCATGCATAGCTCATAACATCTTCTTCTGCTAAATCCTCTGTCACTGCAATTTCTTTTTCCTCTTCTTTTATCACGAAATTACCTTGTTGCATTTCCCAAAGTTTAAAGTAATGCCCTTCTTGTCTTAGCAACTCCTCATGGGTTCCTTGTTCCACAACTTCTCCCTGATCAATCACAAGAATTTCATCACAATTTTTTACCGTTGCCAGTCTGTGTGCAATAATTAACATAGATTTGTTCCTAAATTTATTGTAAATCATATCAAAGATAATATTTTCTGTGGCAAAGTCCAGATTACTCGTACTTTCATCCAATATGTAGAACTCATTCTTTTTTAAAAAAGCTCTTGCAAGTGCAATTCTCTGCTTTTCTCCCCCGCTAAGACCATTACCTGCTTCTTCTAGATAGGTATAATATTGCATTGGAAGCTTTCTAATAAAATCATGGGCATCTGCTGCCTTAGCTGCCTCCTTTACCTCGTCCAGTGTGGAGTTCATTTTGCCGACTCTAATATTGTCGTAGATGCTTTTGGAAAACAGCTCAATGGATTGTGGTACATATGAAATTGCTCTTCGAAGAGAGTCATTGCTGTATTCGTTAATATCTACTCCGTCAATCAGGATTTCACCTGCTTCTGGTTCATAATATTTTAATAATAGTTTCGCTATTGTAGACTTTCCACTACCACTTGCCCCTACCAATGCAACTTTTTTCCCTTTTGGAATGGTAAAACTAATTTCTTTTAATACAGGTTTTCGATTTCCATAACGAAATGTTACCTTTTTGACTTCAATTGCACCTTCTATTGTTTCAATATCCTGATAGGCACCTGATTTTTCTGTTTCCTGTTCTTCTTCATAGTCCAAGATTTCTGTCATACGCTTCATGGATATGTTTGCCTCTTGAATCTGCAGTTGAAGCCCCACCAGCCTTGATACCGGATCCATAAAGTAACCAGATAACGTCATAAAAGACATCATCGCTCCCAAAGTGGTATGATTGTTAATTACTTGCATAATTCCAAAATACATTAATATTAAATTTCCTACTTGTGAAATAAGTCCTGAAATAGAACCTTGAATGTTAGAAAGCATCCCCTCATTTAAACCAATACGCAATGATTTGATATACTCCCTCTCAATCCCCTCAAGCTCTGTTTCCTCATTCGCATTTCCTTTTACCGTTTCCACGGCTCTAAGTCCCTCAATAATCTGCGAATTTAATATGGCTGACTGCTGCATCTGCTCTTCATTTATTTTCTTATACGGTTGTTTGAAGATAAAGACTAGCAAAATACTAACAATCGTCATAAACAAGATAATGACAAATAATTCTGTATTCATTCGAAATAGAATGACTCCTGTCACTAACGCCATTGCAATATCCATTATCAACGTTAATGCAATATTTGTAAAAATATCTTTTATCGTAAAGGCATCTGAAAATCTAGTGATAATATCGCCCGTTTTTCTTGTAGCAAAAAACTTCATCGGCAATTTGTATATATGTTCAAAGTATCCCAGCATCAAAGGAATATCAATCTTTTGCGATAAATAAATCATCATCCATTGTCTGATAAAACCAATTACTATCTGTGTCACAGATAACAGTGCAAACACTAATAAAAGCATTAACAGTGTATTCTTTAACTTATAAGGAAGAATTTCATCCATTAATATCTTGTTAAATAATGAGGATACAATCCCTAAAGCCGTTAAAAGTATTGACGCGATGATAGAATAAACAAATAGTTTTTTCTGTGGTAGCAAAAGCTTGACATATCTTTGAAACAACTTTTCATTTTTTAATTTTCCTGATGTAAATCTCTCATTTGGTTTTATAATAAGTAGCGCACCCGTAAAGTTTTTATAGAACTCATCAATTTCTATTCGAATTAAATCCTTCGCTGGGTCGCCAAGAACTACATATTTGTCCGTTATTTTAAAGATAACTACAAAGTGACTTAGCCCTTCTTTGGTCACAACATTCGCAATTGCTGGAAGTGTATATTTACTTAAGAATCCTTCCTTGTCCACACGAACTGCCTGTGAAGCAAAGCCAAGCTCATCTGCACACTTGCTAAGTCCGATCAGATTCGTTCCCTTCAGGTCTGTCCCCATCTTATCTCTTAGTCTTGTAATTGTAGTTTCCTTCTTATAATGTAAACATATCATTGCCAAACAAGCTGCTGCACAATCGGTTGCATCTTGTTGTTTTACATAGGTATATCTCATGTTAGCTCCTTATGAATGATTTAAACTTTTAAGTTTTACTCCTCTAACTTAACATACCAAAATCTGACTATATTTGCAAGCAAAAAGCCGTGAACGGTTGTTTAAAACCGTAAACGGCTATTCTAATAGTTATACTTTATCTGTCATGCTTTTTAAACTCTTTAAGAAATTGTTCTACCTCTCTTTTTCGTCTTCTGGAAACTCTAAATTCACAATTATCTATGTATAAAATTCCATCTTTATATTCTGTTATAAATAACCCATTTACCATTTGTTTGCGATTGATCTGAATGAATATTCTTTTATCTAGTATGTTAGTAAGGCTTTTCAAAGAAATATCACGTCGTAGCTTTCTGCCACTCACAACAAACTCAGTACTACTATCATAGGCTTCTATATAATAAATTTCATTTTGTCTAACTTCCATAATCCTTCGATTTTCATATAATTTAATTAACTCTTTCCCAAGCGCAGTCAGTTTTAATGCCTGCAAAGCTTCTTCTAACATTCCTATCTTTATTGGTTTCTCAATAAATCGAAAAACATTGATGTGAAATGCCTCTTTCCTTCTTCCTGAAGCACTCATAATAATTATTTTACATGCTTTGTTTTTCTCCCTGATCCACTTTTCTATTTCGTATCCGTCAAAATCAGGTAAGACTATATCTAAGAAAATAAGGTCAAACCTTTCGACCTCTGAAATCAATTCTTTTCCCAATGAATAAATAACTACTTCATATTCTATTTCATGTTTATTCATAAAGTAGCATATCGCCTCCTGCAACAGATAATGAACATATTTATCATCATCACATATTGCAATCATCATTTTTTTCATAGCTGTATTACAACTCCTTATCTAAATTATGTTAATCTCCCCGCCCATTTTAGACATAGGTCGCAAAAATGGTTAAATCGAATTATAATATACATTTTGTTTTATGTAAATTAAATTTTAAATAATTTATTAATCTTCACGCCTTCTTTACAAATCAAAATAATCATTTTATAATTTATTAAGACAAACAAAATGGAGGTAATACAATGAGTAAAATTGATGAAGTAAGAGCAGCTATGGTTGCGGCAATGAAAGCAGGAGATAAAGAGCGAAAAGAATCTCTTTCCTTATTATTATCTGCTTTAAAAAATAAGGCAATTGATAAAAGAAGTGATTTAACAGAAGAAGAAGAAAATGAAGTAATCTTAAAAGAAGTAAAACAAACAAAAGAAACCTTAGAGCTAACCCCTGCTGATCGTACTGATATTATAGATGAATGTAAAAAACGTATCGCTGTATTAGAAGAGTTTGCACCTAAAATGATGAGTGAAGATGAAATCAAAGCAGTGGTAAACGAAGTGCTTACTACTCTTGGAATTGATACACCAACTGCGAAGGATAAAGGTAAGATTATGAAAGAGTTAATGCCAAAAGTAAAGGGCATTGCAGATGGTAAACTTGTAAATGAGGTAGTTGGCGCACTTATGCAATAGGAAAACAAAGAATCTTTTTTCGTTTAATAAAACAGAACTTGGAAATACTATACATACAAAACGTTATGTATAGTATTTTTTAGATTGGAGCATTCAGAATGAGACTACCTTCCCATATAGCAATTATACCAGATGGCAATCGACGTTGGGCATTGGGGCATGAATTAAAGAAAACTGATGGCTACGAGCATGGACTATCTCCTGGTCTATCTGTATTTCGACTGGCAAAACAATACGGTATTTCAGAAATTACTTATTATGGTTTCACCGTTGATAATTGCAAACGACCCCCAGAACAACTAAAGGCTTTTAGTCATGCATGCGTAGAAGCGGTAAAGCTAATTGCTAACGAGGGGTGTTCACTTTTAGTGATTGGTAATACAAAGTCAAAATGTTTTCCTAAAGAATTAATTCCGTATACCTCTAGAACCGACATAGCTGGTGGAGGCATGAAAGTTAATTTTCTTGTAAACTATGGCTGGGAGTGGGACTTATCTGGTATAGGAGAAAAAAAAGAAAATAGTAAGCTCCAAAATGTGATTCACTCTCACAATATCTCAAGAATTGATCTAATTATACGTTGGGGCGGTATGCGACGCTTGTCTGGATTACTCCCTATACAATCTGTTTATTCTGATTTTTATATTGTGGATGCTTTATGGCCTGATTTTAAAGAAGAACAGTTTTGTGAAGCTCTCAATTGGTATGAGAAACAAGATGTAACCCTCGGTGGATGATTCTGATACGGTTTGTATAAGAGATAAATCAAACGATAGAGTCTTTATATTTAAGTTTTATTTGAAAAAATGCATCTTGATTTAGCTAAGCCATTTCAAGATGCATTTTACATACAGTACTTCTTATATTAATATTTATTCCTTTGTCGTATCCTCTATGGTTTGCTGATTGGTTGTGCTATCATCGGCTGTAGTGTCTTCCGTTGTGGTATCTTCTGTTATGATATCATCCATTGTCGCATTACTTACCATAGAAAGCTTGTCCTTAAAAGTAATCTTTTTCCAAACCTTGTTATCTACTGATACTTTAGAAGCATCCTTCCATTTTGTATACGTATCTTCGTATAATGTAGTTTGTCTTTGGGTAATAATTTCTTGTCTTCTATTTTCTGTTTGCTCTTGATCAAATGCACTGGTAAGCTTTAATACATAATAGCCTCCGTCTGTTTCTACAATTGGAGAGATTTCTCCTTCTTGCAAAGCGTCTGCTGCTGCAATTACCGCTTCATTCATACCTGCATCGTCATCTTTTCCATAGGAAGCAGTACTTACACTACGTTCGGTATCGGTTACCGCAGTATCAAAGTCTTTACCGCCTGCTACTGCATCAATGATTGCCTGTGCTTCTTCTTTTTTTGCTGCTTTTTCTTCGTCTGTCAAATCAACTGTTTTTCCCGTTTCATCTGTTGTTCCAGCAGTAGATACCAATACATAAGAAAACGTTCTTTGAGCGGCATCCTCGTCTGCCACATTGGTATCTGCACCTGCTTTAATTGCAGCTTCAATCTTACCTTGCAAAGTAAATTTTGTTAGATATTCAATAATAACTTCTTCACTTGCGCCCATACTTTCAATTGCATCGGCATTATTGTCAGCCATAAATTGTTTTGCTGTTTCTTCTATTTTTGATTTTTCCTCATCTGAAAGTGTAATTTCATATTCATCTGCATGCTGATTCACAATATACATTTCTTTTATTTCTTCAAGAATATTTTCTAAGGTTGATTCACCAAACGTCATATCTGCACTTAGAGTTTGATCCCACATATTATCTCCAAATAAAGAACCATAATATGATTCGTACATCACTTGTTGTGTCTTTGCATAAAATTTGGCTACTCCAAATGAAACATTCTCATCATTTACCACTGCGACCGGTGTATTTAAATTAACAGAACCGGCACACCCTGTTATCATACTAGCACAGGCTAATAGGGTTGTGGCAATCCCCACTATTTTTTTACTTACGTTCTTCTTCATACTTTCTCCTTTCATTGGCAATTATCGCCATGACATTCTGATATGATTATAGCCCTTTTTTATTCATCAATCAATGTCTTTATATCACTTAAAATATTTTTCACAAGCCCTATCGTATCTGGCTTTTCTTTGCTTTTTATTGGTATATAGGTAAAATACGGATTGGTATCTACTGTAAATTTCATCGTATTTTTATACTTGTCTAAAAGACTTGGAATCTTACTTGGATTAACCTTTGCTTTTTCATACATGGTAAATTTAATCGCATCACCTTTTTGCGATACTTCTGTTACAAATACACTGGTTGCCAATGCTTTGATATGGGCTACTGCTAATAGATTTGTTACCGATCTTGGTGGATCTCCAAATCGATCAATTAGCTCTTCTAACATATCATCACATTCTTCTTCATTTTCAATACTTGCAATACGTTTGTATATATCCAGTTTTTGAAACTCACTTGCTATATATTTTTCAGGTATAAATGCATCAATATCAATATCGATAGTGGTATCGAATTTATCTTCCTCTATATCTGCATTCTTAAGTGATTTTACTGCTTCATTTAACATTTTACAATATAAATCATAGCCAACTGCCTCCATGTGACCACTTTGCTGAGCACCAAGTAAATTTCCAGCCCCTCGAATTTCTAAATCTCTCATCGCAATTTTAAAACCTGAGCCAAGTTCTGTAAACTCACGAATGGCATGAAGTCTTTTTTCTGCAATTTCTTTTAGCATCTTATTTCTTTTATACATTAAAAATGCATAGGAGGTTCGATTGGATCGTCCAACACGTCCTCTTAGCTGATAAAGCTGTGAGAGTCCAAGATTATCTGCATCATGTATAATAATCGTATTTACATTGGAAATATCAAGACCAGTTTCAATAATCGTAGTGGAAACCAGCACATCAATCTCTCCATTGATAAAATTATACATGATTTTTTCTAGCTCATGCTCATTCATCTGCCCATGTGCAAAGGCTACATTGGCATCTGGAACTAACGCTGCAATGGAATTCGTAATCTCATCGATGTTATTAACTCGATTATACACATAGTATACCTGTCCTTCTCTTGCTAACTCTCTTTGAATTGCTTCCCTTACCATCTCATCGTTATATTCCATGACAAAGGTTTGAATTGGCATTCGATCCATTGGAGGCTCTTCTAGTACACTCATGTCTCTGATTCCAATCAAACTCATGTGAAGCGTTCGAGGAATTGGAGTTGCAGTCAAGGTTAATACATCTACATTTTTCTTTAGCTGTTTGATTTTTTCTTTATGCGCTACGCCAAATCGCTGTTCTTCATCTATAATAAGAAGCCCTAAGTCCTTAAAAATGATATCCTTTGATAATACACGATGGGTTCCTACTACAATATCAACAAAGCCTTTTTTTAGATCTTCTACAGTCTTTTTCATTTCTGATTGTGTCCTAAACCTAGACATCAAATCCACTCGAATTGGAAAATCCTTCATTCTTAGCACAAAGGTATTATAATGTTGCTGTGCTAAAATGGTAGTTGGAACTAGGTACACAACCTGCTTGCCGTCTTGCACTGCTTTAAATGCGGCTCGTATAGCAATCTCTGTTTTACCATATCCAACATCACCACATACGAGGCGATCCATAATTTTAGGACTCTCCATATCTTTTTTAACAGCTTCTATGGCTAATAACTGATCATCTGTTTCCTCATATGGAAACATTTCCTCAAATTCACGTTGCCAAACCGTATCGCTGCTATAGATATATCCTTCTTTTTCTTGCCTAAGAGCATAAAGTTCTACCAAATCCTTTGCAATCTCTTTTACTGCACCCTTTACCCTTGTCTTTGTTTTATTCCATTCTTGTGAGCCAAGTTTATTTAATTTAGGCTTTTTGGCATCACTTCCTGCATACTTTTGAATCAGCTCTAACTGTGTGGCCAGTATATAGAGATTACCACCCGAAGCATATTCTATCTTAATGTAATCCTTGGCAACCTTATCGACTTCAATCTTTTCAATTCCTTTATAGATTCCTAGTCCATGGTTTTCATGAACCACATAATCTCCGACCTTTAATTCGCTAAAACTTTGAATCTTTTGTCCTTCGTATACTTTTCTTTTTTTCTTTTTCTTTTTTTCTGCTCCAAATATATCGGTTTCAGAAATTATAACAAGTTTAATGAGGGGATACTCATAGCCTTTATGTACATTACCAAAGGCTGTCATGATTTCTCCATTTTGTATCTCTTTATCTAGGTCTTCCGAATAAAAGGCATTTAATTCGTAATCTCTTAAATCCTGCGCAAGTCGCATTGCCCTTGTCTTGGATGCAGATAATAAGATTACTTTATAGCCTGCTTTTTTCCATCCCTGCAAATCTTTAACCAGCAATTCAAAGCTACTGTTATAAGGATTCACGGATTTGGCTGTGATTCCATAACGGTTACCTATTTTAAATTCCTGCTGCTTACCCTCTAACGTACAAAGTGCCAATCCGCGCATTTTGCTAATTCTTGCTACAATCTGTTTATGATCAAGTAAAATATCCATCTGCCCAGGTAAGATATACCCCTTTTCAATTCGATGAATCATACTCTCTCTGAATTCTTGTTCAACAGCTTCTCCCTTTTCAAGAATTCGGTTTGGTTCATCTAGAAAAAGAATTGTGTCATTGGATTCAAAGTAATCCAAGAAGGTAGCTGCATCTTCATAGAAATATTTGATATAACTATCAATTCCTTTGGTTCCAAGTCCACCAAGCTCTAATAATTGTTCTTTTACCTCCTCTACTGCACTTTTGATTCGAAACGCTTCTTCTGTTTTCATTTCCTTTCGAAGTTTTTCAATATAAGGCTTTGCTTCTGCTTCAATCTTCTTAATTCCTTCCAAAACTCTGTTTGAATCAAGAACAATTTCGGCGGCAGGATAAATCACAATATGTTCTAACTGCTCAATAGACCTTTGGCTTTCTACATCAAAGCTTCGAATGGAATCTACCTCTTCATCCCATAATTCAATTCGATACGGATTCTCCTCTGTGAGAGAAAATATATCAATGATTCCTCCTCGAATAGCGAATTGTCCCGATGCCTCAACTTGTGGAACTTTCTCATAACCAAGTCCAATCAATCTTGCTTTCAAGCTTTCAATATCAATGCTTGAATCTTGATCAATTTGAATCAAGGAGTTTTTCACGGCCTTTAAGGGCACTAGATAATCCATGAGTCCATCTAGCGTTAAAATGATCGTGACTCCTTCCTCTTTCATGATCTCTTTTATTACATGAATTCTTTGTTTTGCAATCAAATTACCATGAATATCAGCGTTGTAAAAAATTAAGTCTTTTGCAGGATAGAGCATAACCTGTTTATCAAATGACTTGTAATCCTCATAAATTTCTTTTGCTTTTAATTCATTGCTTGCCACGATTATTTTATTTTTAAACTCTCTTGACAATGCATACATAAAGTGAGTCTTTTGTGAATCAATACATCCAGACACTTGAATAAGACCACTTTCTTTTTGCAAAGCGGTCTTTATCTCATTAAATTCATTCATTTGTGTTAAAGGGCTGATTAATGCATTCATTTCTTCACTACCTAACCTTTTGATTGTATACGTTCATCGCTGCGTCAGCATCCCTTGTAATCATCAGTTCTACAGCCTCTACTGCATTTGTAATTGACTCATCTACTAACTGGCGTTCTTCTTTTGAAAAATGACCTAATACATAATCTGCTAAGTCCATGTGCTTTGGCTTTTCACCAACACCAATTTTCACTCTCATAAAGTTTTGTGTTCCCACATGGGCAATGATACTCTTGATTCCGTTATGGCCTCCAGCACTTCCTTTTTTGCGAATGCGTAGCTGCCCTACGTCTAAATCAATGTCATCATATAGTATAATTAATTCATCTTCTGGTTCTACTTTATAATAATCTATGAATTCTCTTATACTTTCACCACTCAAATTCATATAAGTGAGTGGCTTGACTAAGATAACTTTATATCCTTCCACATAACCTGTACCAAATATACCTTTGTGCTTTTTGGAATCCACATTGATTTTATATTTCTTAGCAATGGCATCAATGGCATCAAAACCTACATTATGCCTTGTACCATTATATTCCTTTGTTGGATTTCCAAGTCCTGCTATAATATACATTTTAATTCCTTTCTTACATAAAACTCTATCTTTCTCTAATCATTCGCTCAACTTCTTTTAACTGCTCCTGATCATTTACTCCTGTCATTTCTTTTGCATCTTCTAACACATATGCATCTACTTTGAAGCCTTTATTTTTAATGATTGTTAAAGTATCTGGCAAATAGTATTCTCCTTGCGCATTATTCGTTGTGAGCGCATCTAAAGCTATACTTAATTCCTTTGCATCAAAAACATACATGCCTGAATTTACTTCTTTTGATAGAAGTTCTTCTTCACTTGCATCCTTATGTTCTACACTTTTTAAAAAGCTATTGTCTTTACTTCGAATAATTCTACCATATCCTGTTGGATCTTCTACCTTAGCGGATAATACGGTTACTTTATTTTGCTGTGTTCTATGAAATTCTACTAGTTTGCCAAGCGTCTTACCAGTAATCAAAGGTGTGTCACCAAATAAAACTAATATTTCTCCTTGCTCTCCAATAAAATCTTTTGCACATTTTACTGCATGACCTGTCCCAAGCTGTTCTTCTTGCAATACATATTCAACGTTTGAAGTAACCATTTCTTTTACAACTTCACTTTTATAGCCTACAACTAAACATACCTTATCTGCGCCTGCTCCTTTTGCCGCATCGATTGCATATTCTACCATTGGTTTTCCATTTACGGTATGTACGACCTTTGGCAAATCTGATTTCATTCTTGTTCCTTTTCCTGCTGCTAATATTACTGCTTTTAACTGATTCATGATTTTTCTCCCACTACAATTCTATCATATTCTTATATTATATTTTTATTCGCATCAAGCCTAGCGACTGACGATTCATTTTTTCTATTTTACTGCATTGCTGCCTAATCTATTTTACAGTAATCTTTTCTATTTGTCACGTAGATTCTAGCCTTTTCATCCTGTACGATTACACCAATCTAACAAATAGCAAAACAAAATGGAAAGCTCTAAAAGCTCTCCATTATGCATAATTATTTACTTTTCAACTATCATTTTCTCTGTGCTATTATACTTCGTCTTCTAAAAGAGCTGCAGCATATTTATCCAGAATTATTTGTTGAATTTTCTCTCTCGTATCCGAATTGATTGGATGTGCAATATCGCGATATTCCCCATCTGATGCTTTTCTACTTGGCATTGCGATAAACAAACCTTTTTCGCCTTCAATCACCTTAATATCATGAACCACAAACTCATCATCAATGGTGATTGAAACAACTGCTTTCATTTTTCCCTCTTTTGCTACTTTACGTACACGTACATCTGTAATTTTCATGTCTCGTACCCCTTTCTTCTGTCTAGAGTTTAGCTTTAATAAAGTGTGAGCAGGTACTTTCAGCTAGAGAACATACCTCTCGTTTTTTTCTACCACAATTTTTATTCCATCTTCGCCACAGTGGTATGAGTTAGCACGAATCGTATCACGACTTTCCACAATACAATTCTCTATATGAATATTATCGCCAAGATAAACATCATTCAGTATGATAGAGTTTTTTATAACACAGTTATTTCCAACGAATACCTTTTTAAACACAATGGAGTTTTCAACCTGTCCATTTATAATACATCCACTTGATATCAGGCTATTCTTTACATCTGCACCTGGATTATACTTTGCAGGAGGCAAATCGTCCACTTTTGAGTAAATATCAGGATATTGCCGAAAAAAATAATCTCTAATTTCTGGTTTCAGAAAATCCATATTTGTCTTAAAATAAGATTCGACTGTAGAAATATTACTCCAATAATCCTTTATCTTATATCCATAAATGCGTTTTAAATTCTTATATCGGATTAATATATCTTTTACAAAATCGTGCCTATCTTCTCCTGCGCATCGTTCGATTAATTCAATCAGTTGTCTTCTTCGAATGACATAGATGCCAGTTGATATGGTATTTGATTTAGCTACCATAGGTTTTTCGTCAAATTCCTCTATTCTTGCATCTTCATTCATCTTTAATACACCAAAACGACTTACATCCTCATTTGATGGCATATCTTTACAAACCACAGTAACATCTGCTTTTTTTGATATGTGATACTCTAATACTTTATTAAAATCCAGTTTATAGATTCCGTCACCTGAAGCAATTACGACATATGGCTCATGGCTGTTTTTTAGAAAACTAAGATTTTGATAAATCGCATCAGCCGTTCCACGAAACCACCAACTATTATCTACTGTAATCGTTGGAGTAAATACAAATAACCCACCTTGTTTTCTTCCAAAGTCCCACCATTTTGAAGAACTAAGGTGCTCATTGAGTGATTTTGCATTATATTGTGTTAAAACTGCAACTTTCTGAATATGTGAATTGGACATATTACTTAAAGAAAAATCTATGCTTCGATAACATCCTGCAATTGGCATTGCTGCAATAGCACGTTTACTGGATAGTTCTCGCATTTTGTTATTGTTACCACCTGCTAAAATAATCCCGATTGCTCTCATTATCTATCACCTGCCTTAATCAACGTCTCTCCACTTTCAAGTACAGAGTCATTATAATCCTCAAAAACTGTATTACCTGATATAGCAGTATTCTTTCCTATCTTAACATTGGCAGGGATGATGCTATTCTCACCTACAGTTACTAGACCAAAGGAATAAACATCTGGTTTTTGCTTGTTTTCTACCTCTTCGCCAATTCCTAACTCTGCATGATTACCAATCACCACATTTTCTGCTATGATTGCTTTATTTATCATACAATAGTCACCTATCTGCGCGTCTTTCATAATAATAGAATCACGAATCACTGCACCTTTTCCTATTGTTACTCCAGATCCAATAACCGAATTATATACTTCTCCATAGATCGAGGTTCCTTCACCTATAATACTTTTTTCAATCTTTGATTCGCCCCAAATATATTGGGGCGTAATACGATCACTCTTTGTATATATCTTCCAAAATTCTTCATACAAATTAAATTCTGGAATTAAATCAATCAGTTCCATATTGGCTTCCCAATATGAAGCTAGGGTACCAACATCCTTCCAATATCCGTTATACTCATAGGCAAATAGCCTGTCTTCTTTATTATGGCAATAGGGAATGATATGCTTTCCAAAATCACAAGCATTTTGTTCCGATAAAGTGATTAAAGCTTCTTTTAATACCTTCCACGTGAATATGTAAATACCCATAGAGGCCAGATTGCTTCTTGGTTGTTCTGGTTTTTCTTCAAATTCACGAATTCTATTTTCTTCATCAGTAATCATGATTCCAAAACGACTCGCCTCTTCCATTGGAACTGGCATAACAGCAATTGTTACATCGGCATTTTTTTCTTTATGAAAATCCAACATAACTTCATAATCCATTTTATAAATATGGTCTCCCGAAAGAATAAGAACATATTCAGGATTATAAAACTCCATGTAGTCTAAATTTTGATAGATCGCATTCGCCGTACCAGTATACCATTCGCTGTTCCCACTCTTTTCATAAGGTGGTAATACCGTGACACCTCCAATGTTTCTATCCAAATCCCAAGGAATACCAATACCAATATGTGCATTCAGCCTTAAAGGTTGATACTGTGTTAATACCCCCACTGTATCAATTCCAGAGTTGATACAGTTACTCAACGGAAAATCAATAATTCGGTACTTCCCACCAAAACTAACTGCAGGTTTCGCTACTTTAGAAGTTAATACACCTAATCTGCTCCCTTGCCCACCAGCAAGCAGCATTGCTATCATTTCTTTCTTAATCACGTAATCACCTCTTGTTGTTTTAGTAAATACTACCATCACAAACCCATTGCCATGTCTATGATTGCACTATAATTTGTTTTCCTATGTCAAATAATTTGTTCTTATTATACCATAGAAGTTATAATTATTGAATAATTTTTATGAAATAATTCTAATTTTACATATTTTATTCATTTGTTTTTATATATAGTAAACTAATTTACAATTATCTAATTGTATAAGAAATATTTCATATGTTTTCCTCTAGTTTTCTACATTTTTCGGCATACTGTTTTTATAACACTCAATTCATATCAAATTACTAAGTATTCATTAAATTTATATCTACAAACTACATTCTGGGGCTTGTACCTATATGTAATATATGTATGTAATCATGAAATATGACAAAAACAGAAAAAATGTTATAAAAATGACTGTAATCACTACGTTTATACTGGATTTTTGCTTGATTTCATTGACAGTCTATCATTCATAGATTATAATTAATATTGATAATTATTATTATTTTTAAGAGATAGATAGAATGACCTATTATTCCCCTAACAAGATTACTTTAATATTTCTTAAATAAACCTAAACTTTCATGAAAAGGAGGAATTATATGCAAACATTAAAATATAGTCGTCAAAGAGAAGCGATTAAGGAATTTTTAATGAGCAGAAATGACCATCCAACCGCTGATACTGTTTATACAAATATACGACAAGAATTTCCTAATATTAGTTTAGGAACTGTTTATCGAAACCTTTCGCTACTTGCTGATCTTGGTGAGATATTAAAAATCTCTACTGGTGATGGTGGCGATCGATTTGATGCGAACACAAAACACCATTATCATTTTATTTGTAACGAATGTAATAGTGTAATTGATTTGGATTTAAAAAGTCTCGATCATATTAATGAGTTGGCTTCTGTTAATTTTGGCGGAAACATTATTGGCCATACCACTCATTTTTATGGAACTTGCGAAAACTGTACTAAGAAGCATTAAACCACTATCTTTACTAAGAGTTGAGATATCTTCCATATTTTTTCAAACAACTCTTGACATCTTGAAATGAATGTGCTAAATTAATATTAGTAACTATTACTGATTTTAAAAATTTTAAAATGAAAAGGAGATTGTAATAATGAAAAAATATGTCTGTCAAGTTTGTGGTTATGTTCATGAGGGAGATTCAGCTCCTGCAAATTGTCCTATTTGTAAAGCACCAGCTGAAAAATTTACAGAGCAGTCTGGCGAAATGACTTGGGCTGCTGAACACGTGGTTGGTGTTGCTCAAGGTGTTAGCGAAGATATCATCAACGACTTAAGAGCTAATTTTGAAGGTGAATGTTCAGAAGTTGGTATGTATCTTGCAATGTCTAGAGTTGCTTTTAGAGAAGGATATCCAGAAATCGGACTATACTATGAAAAAGCCGCTTACGAAGAAGCAGATCATGCTTCCAGATTTGCTGAATTACTTGGTGAAGTAATCACAGATAGCACAAAGAAAAATCTTGAACTTAGAGTAGCTGCTGAAAACGGTGCTACTGCTGGTAAATTTGATCTTGCAAAACGTGCAAAAGCTGCTAATCTTGATGCAATTCATGACACAGTACATGAAATGGCAAGAGATGAAGCAAGACATGGTAAAGCTTTCCAAGGCTTACTTGAGAGATATTTTGGTTAATTATAACCCGATTAGAACAATATTTTAACTATATAAGGTGTGTCGACTAACTTAGTCTGACACACCTTTTTTGAAGTATCTATTATGCCCCTTCTTTCTTCCTTCCCTGTTTCATCCTTTTAAAAAATGAATCCATTAAGAACACCGCCAGAGCAATTGCTCCTGCAATTTGTAGCGTCTCCATAAGATAATAGGAATACATTGCACTATTATTTTGGATAATATTGTACACGCTATAGTATATGGAAGTTCCTGGCACAAGCGGAAGTATTCCAGGGATTAAAAATACCGTCATTGGAGCTTTTAATTTTCTTGCTGCAATATGAGCAAATCCCGCTACTGCAAGACTTGAAAGAAAAGCAGCAAATATTTTCGAACTGCTATAAGACAGTACCATTAAATAAGAAAACCAGCATACAGCGCCAGCCGTTCCAGACCAGAAACGAAATTTTTTGGGCGCTTCTAAAATTCCAGAAAAACCTACTACTGCAAAAAAAGCTCCCACTGTTTGAATCACAATTGTCATACGCCCCTCCTAAAGTATCCTTGCAAATAACGCAATACCTGTACCTACTCCTACTGCCACTGCAAGTGCTGTCACCACAGCCTCGACCATACGTGCGACGCCAGAAGAGTAATCACCGTTTAATATATCCCGTACTGCCGTAGTAAATGTAACACCAGGTAGTAAAGGCATGATGGCACTAATGATTAACAAATCACTGCTGATTTGCGGTACGATATAGTTACTTATTATTAGAGCTGTAATACCTATTGTAAATGCGCCAAGCACATTGATACAAAAGCTATTCAAACGAAGTCGGTTTGATAAGAGTATCACCATTCCTAATATGCCTCCTACCACTCCAGCACTTATGCACTCTAAAAAAGACCCTTTTAGTAAGACGCAAAAGAATAATGCCACACTGATATAGCTTACTTCTTTTTTTAAATTGCTATATTGATGCACTTTTCTTATATGCTCTAGCTGTTCATTTGCTTGCAAAAGATCCAATTCTCCATTGCATAGTTGTCTAGATACCATATTGACTTGATAAATTCTATGCAAATTGGTAGTGCGCTCGGATACTCTTTTAACCATTGTTTTTGCTTGTATCGCTTCCCCTTTGATATGAATAAAAATACCCGTGCTAAACACCATAGCTTCGGCTTCTTTCCCAAAGCTACTCAAAATATACTGAATGGTTTCTTCCACTCGAAATATCTCTGCTCCACTCGTTAGAAGAATCTCTCCTGCTAACATAGCTACCTTTTCTAAATTTTTCTCATCTTTATCCATTTTTACCATCCGTAATTATAATATAGATAAAGCTTTTGTATTACAAGTATCAAACCTGCTTTACAAAAGCCTTTATCAATCATCTATATTCGTTTGTTAAGACTCTGTTACTAAATCTTGTGTTGTAAACAGTGCTTCAAACTCTTCTCTTCCAATCTTTTCTTTTTCTAACAGTAATTGTGCGCAGCTATGAAGAACGCTCTCATTTTCTTTGATAATACTCTTTGCCTTGTGATAGCATTCATCTACAATACGTTTTACTTCTGTGTCGATTAAAGTTGCAACATTTTCACCATAACTTCTTGTATGTGCTAAGTCACGACCAATAAATACTTCATCATCGTCACCGCCGTAATCGATTAGACCTACTTTATCAGACATTCCATACTTGGTAACCATTGCTTTGGCAATTCTTGTAGCCTGCTTAATATCTTGAGATGCACCTGTTGTTATGTCATCGAAGATCAGTTCCTCTGCCACTCTTCCGCCTAAATCTACCACTATATCTTGAAGCATCCTTCCCTTTGTATTAAACATTTCATCCTTTTCAGGAAGTGGCATAGTGTAACCAGCTGCACCCATTCCCGTAGGAATAATGGATACGGTATATACAGGGCCTACATCAGGAAGCAGATGGAATAATAGCGCATGACCTGCTTCGTGGTATGCTGTGATTCTTTTTTCTTTTTCTGACATAACACGACTCTTTTTCTCTGTTCCAATTCCTACTTTAACGAAAGAGCGGTTGATATCTTCTTGTTTAATATATGTTCGTTCTTCTCTTGCCGCAAAGATTGCTGCTTCATTTAAAAGATTCTCAAGGTCTGCTCCAGTAAAGCCTGCTGTTGTCTGTGCAATCATACTAAGGTCTACATCATCTCCAAGCGGCTTGTTCTTTGCATGAACTTTAAGGATTTCTTCACGTCCTTTAATATCTGGACGCCCAACACCTACTTTTCGGTCAAATCGTCCTGGTCTTAAAATTGCAGGGTCTAAGATGTCAACACGGTTAGTAGCCGACATAACAATAATGCCTTCATTTACACCAAAACCATCCATTTCCACCAAAAGCTGGTTAAGTGTTTGTTCTCTTTCATCATGACCGCCGCCCATTCCAGTTCCTCTTCTTCTGGCAACTGCATCAATCTCATCAATAAAAATAATACATGGAGCATTCTTTTTTGCTTCTTCAAATAAATCTCTTACTCTGGAAGCACCAACACCGACAAACATTTCCACAAAGTCAGAACCAGAGATACTAAAAAATGGTACGCCTGCTTCTCCTGCAACTGCCTTGGCAATCAATGTCTTACCTGTTCCTGGAGGTCCAACTAATAGAACTCCCTTTGGTATTCTTGCACCAACTTGAATATATCGTTTCGGATTCTTAAGGAAATCAACAATTTCTTTTAATTCCTCTTTTTCTTCATCTAGTCCAGCGACATCTTTAAATGTAACTTTTTTATTATCATCCGTACTCATCTTTGCACGGCTCTTACCAAAGTTCATTACTTTACTTCCACCGCCGCCGCCTGCTGCTTGGTTATTCATTAAAGTAAATAATAAAAATACAATAATAAATGTCACCATACATGGTAATAAGGTGGTCGTAATCCAACTTTCTCTTTGCACATCATTGATTACAGGATCAATGTTGTGTTGTTGAAGAAGTTTTTCTGTTTCATTAATATCCGTAACAATCAATGTCTTAACTGAGTTATCCTTTAATACAATCTCTAGTTGTCCTGTTGGTTGTTCTGCATTTGGATTAATCTCAACGCGTTCTACATTTCCTGCTACTAAGTCTGTTTTAAATTTACCATTTGTATAATCATTGTTTCGTTTCACACTATCATTCACTAAAATTGCAACCATAAGTGCCACAACTAAAATGAGTAGATAGAAACCGACACCTTTAAATTTTCGGTTCATGCCATAAACCTCCCTTCGAAGTCTTGTCGTCTATTATTCTTCTACCACTCCGATAAATGGTAAGTTTCTGTATTTTTGAGCATAGTCCAAACCATAACCAACTACAAACTCATCTGGAATGTTAAATCCTACATAGTCTACTTTTACATCGGTTACACGTCTTTCGGGTTTATCTAACAATGTACAAATCTTAAGACTCTTTGGATTTCTCTTCTTTAAGATTTCTACCAAATAACTTAGGGTTCTTCCTGAATCAATAATATCTTCGACTATAATTACATTTTTACCTTCTAACGCCTCATCCAAATCCTTTACTATCTTAACAACCCCACTGGATTGCTTTTCGTTTCCATAGCTGGATACGGACATAAAATCCATAGAAAGTGGAACGGTGATGCGCTTTGCAAGCTCGCACATAAAGAACACTCCGCCTTTTAATACACAAATCACATGAACCTCTTGCCCTTCATAGTCCTTGCTAATCTGCTCTCCAACTTCCTTAATTCTTTTATCTACTTCCTCCTCAGATACTAATACTCTGATTTTATCAGCCATTACCATTTCCTCCATTTACTTGTACTCTCAAAATCTTTTTGGTATCTTTATTTACCTTATATGCTTCACTGATTCGATATCCGATTGCCCATATCACATGGTTTTTATCACACAAAACAGGAATCACATCTCTTTTTTCTCGTTCTATTTTTTCATCTATAAAATATGACTTTAATTTTTTGGTACCACCACTTGCATTTACTACGAAATAATCACCTGTTTCTCTCGTTCTTAATAGCAAATCATTCCCTATTTTATCATAATCGAACCATTTCGTATACCTATTTTCTGGAATAATTTGATTTTTTTCCTTCTCTTCTAGACTAAAGATAAATTGATGCCCTTTAAAATAATAAATACCCGGCACTTGAATCGATAGCGATTCCTTCACCGGAATATTTTGGTGTTTCTCTCTCGTGATAATGATTTCTTCATAGCCTCTTTTTGCCACAATTCCATATGGTAAATGAACCAATTTACCTACTTGTTGGGTTTGTAATGATAAGATGAGCTCTACATGAACATTGGTAATATCCTTTAGACTTTTGCTAACATTTTCAATGCATTTTCTTATTATGTTCTTCTTTAGAATATCTGATACATCATTTAGCTTAGAAATATTAATAAGTTCTTCTTTGTCTTTACTCTCCACACACGAACGATATACCTTATCTGTCTCTTCCTCTAAAAATTCCCACGCCTCATATATAATTTTTGCAGCCATATCTACATGAGAAATGACTTGCTGATTAATATTGTCTTTGACATAGGAAAGTATATTGAGTCTAATTTTATTTCTTGTATAATCATCCTCAAAATTTGTATAATCCGTACAATAATCAATCTGTCGCAGTTTTAAATAATCCTCTATCTCACTTCTTTCTACACAAAGAAGAGGGCGGATGATATGATCCCTTACTGGCATGATTGCGCTAAGTCCTTTTAATCCACTTCCACGAAACAAATGAAGCAGTAGGGTCTCTGCATTATCATTCTTATTATGCGCAACTGCAATCTTATTACAATGAAATTCTTTTCGTGCTATTTCAAATGCCTGATATCGTAAAATTCTTGCCATTTCTTCCGTTCCCAGGCTATTTTTATCAGCTTCTGCTAACACATCATAAGAAAACATTTTATACTCAAGTTGGTATGATTTAGCCAAATGCTTGACATATTCTGCATCTCTTATGCTTTCTTCGCCTCTGATTCCATGCTCGATATGAACCACATATATAGCAATTGGAATCACTTCCTTAATTTGAGCAAGAATGTCTAAGAGACAAACAGAATCAGCCCCTCCCGAAACCCCTACAATTACCCGGTCATTTGGCAGAAGCATTTCTTTTTCTCTTATAAATTGTAACACGTTATTTACCATATTTTCACCTTAGACATCTGCAATTTCACTGTATTCTATATGGTAACAAAATACATAATAAAAATCAAGAGACTTACAAACTCTTTATTTACTCCATATACCTGCAACTAATATTGTCATATCATCACCTGCACTACCGTTATTAAATTCAAGTACGTGCTCCAAAATCATTTGAGCCATTTCTTTTGGATTGTTACTATCAATCTCTTCAATGATATTTTTCAACATTTCTTCCCCAGATGCTGGTGCAAAGGCATCCACTACCCCATCGGTTACCATTATGATGAGATCTCCATCGTATACTTTTTTAGAAAGTACATTGGTTTCAATCTCATAGACAAGACCTACTGGCAAGCTGGAGGCTTCTATTACCTCCACCCAGTTTTTTCGTTTGATAAAGGACAGTGCTGCCCCTACCTTTACAAAATCACATAGACCGTTATACAAGTCGATTTCACATAAATCAATGGTGGTAAAAAGCGGTTCATCTCTTTTTACTACCAAAAGTGAATTTATCATTTTAATCGCAGCTTCTTTTGAAAACCCTGCTTCTGTTAACTCCTCTATCAGCTCAATTACTTTTTCGCTCTCGTTGCAAGCATCTAGCCCTGATCCCATTCCATCTGCAAGACATAAAATACTTCTACCGTCTTTATTTTCCATAATCGAAAAATTATCGCCAGATACTCTTTCTCCATCCTTAATCTTTCTTGCAATTCCATGTAACATCTTGAAATTCACATCTTCAACTAGGGTGATTGAGTACCAGTCACTATTAATTAGATTTTTGCAGCTTTTACTAATTGTATAAGTTGTATTTAAGACTCCTCCAATCATACTGGCAACCTCTTTGGCAGGTATGCATCTGCCATTTTTGGTTTTCACCGTAATACGAAGTTCCTTTCTCTTGTCTGCTCGATTAATGATGAACATATTTTTTGCAACTATTCTATTACTCCATAATACAAAACGGATACTTCTCTCCTGTGAATCATCCAGCTTTTCTACTAGGCAAACTTCATCTTTTATCTGCATGATAATCTGAGACATTGCTTTTAGTTGTTGTGATACTGCTTCTCTTGCAGAAATTATTTTATTATTCCATCTTAAATTGTTTTGTTCCTTATGAAACAAGTTACAGGTCTCTTTTTGAATCTCATCTACCTTAATGCACCCCTTGGTAAATCCATCCTTTAACTTTTGAAAGCCTTCTGCTTCATCTTCATTTATTTTATTGAGGATATCATAAGCCGTTTTGTAAGTTTCAAAATAATTTTGCTCCCAACAGTATTCACACTTAGAGCATTCTTTACAAAATTTTGCTCCCAGGTTTTCAAATATAGAATCAAGCTCATTTTGAGAAAGCTTGTCCTGACTTTTGGGCAAACTAGAAAAACTTGCTGCCAGCTCATCAAAGGCTTTCGCAAGTGACAATAGTTTTTCTTTATTGATTTCTCCATTTAAAAACACAGCTTCATCAGCTAAATTTGCTTTCATTTATTTCCCTCCCGCCTGAATAGCAGTGAGAATATTATAAATAGAAACGCATAAAATCTTTGTCAAAACAATGCCCTTTATTAAAAAAGTTTTTGACAAATTTTTCGTGATGCATTCAAAAATTCTTTATTCCATGAACAGAGGAGGGTTTTGTATCATTAGAAAGTTTGAAGAACATTCCTAATGATACAAAAAAAGAATGTACGAAATTGTACATTCTTTCTATCACTTATCTTAATAGCGGAAATTGGACTTGAACCAACGACACCACGGGTATGAACCGTGTGCTCTAGCCAGCTGAGCTATTCCGCCATAACTGACGAAATCCATTATACCCAATTTTGCTGCTTTTTGTCAAGTTCTTTTTTATTGTAATATAAATTACTAATTCTTTTCTTTAAATATAATTTCATCATCATATACCAAACCTAATTTTTCTTTCGCCACTTCTTCGATAAATTTCTTGGTTTGGACATACTTTGCATACTCTTCTAGTTCTTTTTGTCTGTCAAGCTGTGCGTCGCGTTCTTTAAGCAACTGTGCTTCTTTTTGAATGTATTGCTCATTTTTTGCATTAAGCTCTATACTTTTGATGGAGATTACAACTAATAACATAAGAACAACTGCGCTGATAGAAAGAACTCCAAATCGATTCTGCTTTTTTCTGCGTCTTGCACGAGCCATACATTCACCTGCTTTCCTTTTTTTGCTTAGTTAGCATAATTTTAACAGTTTTATAACATTTTTTCAATATCTTTGAACATTTTTTTAATATCCACTTTATGGGAGCTGTGACAATATCAATTATTTTGTTAATCACCATTGATATGTATTTGACCAATACATGACTAATGGTCACATTATAGATTAACATTCCTAATATAATCGCTAGTATCGCAAATCCCCTTATGATTCCATCGTTTCGAATGTATATGATATGAAATACAAAGAAGCTACTACCTACCCAATAAATAAAATCTTCTATACCTACAGCAAATACCCCATGCTTTACAACCCTTCTAAATATTCTTAAAACATCATACATAGATATAACAGCGATACCAGTAAGAACACAGCATCCAAAGAAATATATTTCATTTATTATATTTTGGCTCATATTATACCTACTTAAACAGTCTACCTAAGAAAGATTCTCCTTGCTTATTATAGCCTGCTATTTCAGAGTATGTAAGACTATCGATTCTTCCCTCGATTTCTACTTCTCCTTTCTCTAAGGTAAGTCGATTCACATGAAGGTCATTTCCTTTTATCATAAGCATTCCCTGATCGGTCTCTAATAAAATTTCTGAAATGTCAAAAGACAAAACATCAGATACACCATTAATAATACCTGTCCTTCTATTGTTTAGAGTAAGTTTATGAGCTTTTTGCATTGGCTTATCTTCCATAAAATATCCCCCTTATACAAATTTATAAGAATTTCCTTTTTAGCAAGGTGACTACTGTAATGTTTTTCGCTACCTGGCAAGTACTTTATAAATTATATTATAAGGGGGGACATTTTATACCTTAATGTATTTTAAATGTATTTATATAATTCTTTTGCTTCATCCTTTCGAACCGTTTCTGCCACATCTAATACTTGAACCTTAACTGTCCTTGTTCCAAATTGTATTTCAATCACGTCATTTTCTTTTACATTGACAGATGCTTTTGCTGGCTTACCATTTACCAATACTCTTCCTGCATCGCAAGCCTCATTTGCTATCGTTCTTCTTTTAATCAAACGGGATACCTTCAAATATTTATCTAATCTCATTTACTTCTCCTCACTTTGCTGCAGTCTTTTTAATATTATATCATGTACTTTTACATTTTAAATTATTGTAACATCTTATTGATATTTTTTAAAGGTTAACTTAAGCTTCATTCCTATTATCTGTTTTATGGCGTATCATATAGGTAACATGGCTCATTGACACAAATTCCTTACATGTTACTATAATAAAGAATAAATATTTTTAAGGAGGTTTTTTGTGCACTTTGAACTTTTTTATAAAAGCTTTAGGCCAAGTGGGTGGTTCTATCACGATATGCTCTTACTTATTTTGGTAATCTTTCTTGTATTTGCTTTGATTTTTTTCATTTCAAAAAAGGCTAAGCCACGTACCTATTTGGTTTTCTTATGTTTCTATTTTTTTATAAGTAGTTTTATCGGGATTGTCTTTGGAGGCTTTGGTCGAAAAATTAATTATAGTACAGAATCAAAGGTTTATTACATCGAAGAAAAGGATCAACTTTTATCTTTGGTAAGGGCAGCCATACCAAATGGAACAGAAAACGGAATTTCAACCTCGCTTTCACATTTTGAACTCATTCTTATAGATGCAGACACTGGGGAAAAAGTCTGGACCAAGCGTCTGACTTGGAGGCATTATCTAGTCGGCATCACCAACGATTATGTTATCATGAATAACCCTGATAAAAACTGGTTGTACTTTCTGGATATTAAGACTGGCAAACGAGTCTATTCGCAAAAGGATCTTGAACGTAAAAACAAAAAACTTTCAGATATCTTGAGCAAGAGCTTTACGGATTATTATGTGCAACAAGATAACATCTATGTTTATGGAAATGATGGCGGATATTATTCCATACTAGCAGATGATTTATCTATAACTGAAATTACAAAAGAAAAATTTGACACATTTACAAGATTTGATTTCACACAAATGTTAAACGAAGGGGAACCGTATCAAGATTCTGATCTAATTAACCCTATTACTTTATCAAAGGCAGATGATTTCAATTATTATGTTCTTTCTTCTCAAAAACGCCAGAACTCAAAGTGCTACATTACTTTTTATGATGCAGCTCACAATAAAATTAACTGGCAGGAAAAAATTGATCTATCCTCTGAGGCTAACTTGGAAGTGGTCATTGATACCAAGGATTCTATTTATCTACAAAGCAGCGGTAAATTATATTGTATCAACAAATCCGCACAAAAAATTGATTATGTATTTCACTATCGCTGGAACCGAATTGATTAAAGTTAGTTTTACTAGAGTAGTGAGTTAGTTTAAGAATCTTTCCTATGATACAAAAAAGCTGTTGCAAACATTTAGTTGCAACAGCTTTTTATCTTACTAACCGTTAATGATATCTTTTAAAGCTTTTCCTGCTTTGAACTTAGGAGCTTTTGAAGCCGCAATCTTCATAACTTCGCCAGTCTGAGGGTTTCTTCCTTCTCTAGCCGCTCTTTCAGCAACTTCAAATGTACCGAATCCAACTAACTGAATTTTTTCACCTTTTGTTAATTCTTCTGTTACTACATCAACAAATGCTTTTAACGCTTTTTCTGAATCCTTTTTTGATAATTCTGTTTTCTCAGCGATTGCTGCAACTAATTCTGCTTTGTTCATGGAAAACTCCTCCTCTAACTCTCTTCTTAAAATGTTTTTTATTTTGTTTTAAATTATTTGTAAAAAACAAGTAATTCCTGCCACTTGCTTCTTTTCTATTTATATACGTTTCTGAATGATTTGTCAAGGAATTTCAATCAGAAATAGCATTTTTATGGGTTTTTTTTATGTGCATTTCAATTTTTGCCCTCAATTGACGAAATAAGTTGTTCTAAGTTGTCCACAAGTGCCTCTTCGCTGTGTATTTTACTAAGCTTTGCCAGATTTACACAGTCTAGCAAAAGACCCCCGATGCGCCTTGCATCACTCTCATCTCCTTGTATATTTTGCACTTCTAACTCATCTAATTTTTGTCTAATGTTATCAATTGTTTCTTTTAAATCTTGTGATATGTGATAAACCTCGTCTGCTTTTTTCAGCACTTTTTGGGTTCGCGTTAAAGCAGGTAATTCAATTGGAATATCGCGAAGCGGTGAGGTCAGCCACGTCTGCTTTTCCTTTTCTTTCTTTTTTATATCTTCCCATCGTTCTATCACTTGCAAAGAGTTCTTAACGTTTGTATCTCCAAATACATGAGGATGTCGGCGTATCATCTTTTCACTAATGCCGTCTATGACATCATCAATCGTAAATCTATTCTCTTCTTCTGCAATCTGACTATGTAAAAATACTTGAAGAAGTACGTCTCCAAGTTCTTCACATAAATTCGTATCGTCCCCTGTTTCTTTATAAATACGAATAGAGGCGGCAACTTCTGCTGCCTCCTCCATCATACATGGCTTTAGACTCTCATGCGTTTGTTCTTTATCCCAAGGACAACCATTTTCCGAACGAAGAGTTTTTATGATTTGTCTTAATTCATCAAAACTATACTTTGCCATTGTATCTCCTATTTGTTACTATGTTACATTCGCCTTCTCGTAACTTATCATTAAAGCATAGCGTGAATCATTGCTAACACTTCTTCACCAAGCTTTTCTGATTTTGCATCTGCATCTTCTAGAGAATTTCCTTTGATGCCATAATAAAACTTAACTTTAGGTTCTGTACCAGATGGTCTCACACAAAGCCATGCTTCATCCGTCAAATCATAATACAATACATTCGAACTAGGAAGGCCTGTTGGAGTGATTTCGCCTGTTTTTAGATTCTTTATCGTATCTTTTTTATAATCTCTTGCAGATAATACTTGGTAATCTCCAATCTTTTCTGGTGTTTTATTGCGCAAGGCCTCCATGATTGTTTGAATTTTTTCAAGACCTTCAATTCCTTTTAAGGTAATGGACTTAATGTCATCTTTATAATAGCCATATTTTTCATACATCGCTATCATAGCATCCCATAAAGTCATCCCTTTTGTCTTATAATAAGCTGCCGCTTCACAAAGCGCCATTGTTGCAACAATGGCATCTTTATCTCTGGCATGCGTTCCAATCAAACAGCCATAACTTTCTTCAAATCCAAATAGATAATGGCCTTTTTTACTCTGTTCAAATCCTAAGATTTTTTGGCCTATAAACTTAAAACCAGTCAACACTTCAATTAGTGCAACGTTATAATGCTTTGCAATAGCATCTGCCATATTTGAAGTAACAATCGTTTTAATTAATGCACCATCTTCTGGAAGCCCTTTTAATTCTTTGGTCTGTCCTATTTCATAATCTGCCAAAAGACATCCAGACATATTTCCTGTTAGAGTAATGTATTCACCTGTTTTAGTATCCTTTACATAAACACCCAGACGATCCGCATCAGGGTCCGTAGCAAGTACCAAATCTGCATCTTTTTCTTTTGCAAGCTTTAACGCCAATTCAAAAGCAGCTTTATCTTCTGGATTTGGATAACTAACCGTTGGAAATTCTCCATCTGGTAGTTCTTGTTCTGGTACTACATACACATGTTCAAATCCAAGTTCTTCTAACACTCTTCTAGCAGGTATATTTCCAGTTCCATGAAGTGGTGTGTAAACAATTTTAATATCCTTTTGAGCCTCTTTGATACTATCTAAATGTAACACATTTTTTTTCAGTTCTGCCATGTAAGCATCATCAATATCTTGTCCAATAACTGTATATAGACCTTGTTCCTTTGCCTCTTTTTTGTCCATGGTTTTAACGCTGTTAAAATCTATTACTTTCTTTACTTCTGCCATGATTCCAGTATCGTGAGGTGGTGTAATTTGTGCTCCATCCTGCCAATATACTTTATATCCATTATATTCTGGTGGGTTATGACTTGCTGTAATGTTAATTCCTGCAATGCAGCCTAATGTTCGAACTGCAAAGGAAAGCTCTGGAGTAGGTCTTAAGCTTTCAAATACATAGGTCTTAATTCCATTGGCACACAAACACAAAGCGGCTTCATCTGCAAATTCAGGCGACATTCTACGTGAATCATAAGCAATGGCAACTCCTTTACTTTGAGCATTCACACTTTTAATGTAGTTTGCCAGACCTTGTGTCGTTTTTCTCACCACATAGATATTCATACGGTTTGTTCCCGCTCCAATTACTCCTCTAAGTCCAGCGGTACCAAACTCTAAATCCGTGTAAAAACGTTCTTTGATTTCATTTTCATCTTCTTTGATTAACGCTAGCTCTTTTCTTGTCTCCTCGTCAAAGTATGGATTGTTCAACCA
The DNA here is from genome assembly GCF_008830185.1 of Candidatus Galacturonatibacter soehngenii. Taxonomy (GTDB): domain Bacteria; phylum Bacillota; class Clostridia; order Lachnospirales; family Lachnospiraceae; genus Lachnotalea; species Lachnotalea soehngenii. The sequence continues at coordinate 269,698 of NZ_WAGX01000007.1, read as the reverse complement.
TTCTTCATAATTTTTCTTATAATCCATTTTAATTCCTCCTCTTAATGTAAACTACTATCATATGTTAATTTGATAATATATCCTTTATAACTCCTGTTATCACTTCATCAATTGAATTATCTGTCTCTGACTTAAGATAATCCGTTGAGTCATTTTGGGTTTTTGTATCGGTTTTGTTTGTGTTATTATTCCCTTTGTTATTGGTACCATTATTGATATTATTATTGTTTGTATTGGTACTTGGTACATCCGTTTGATTAGTTCCTGGCACTTTTGTTTGCGTATTTACATTTCCTGTATTATTGTTATTTGTATTTGTATTAGAATTGTTTTTTTCTGAAGAACCTGTTTTCGTTCCTGTGGAACTTTGATTACCTGAACCAGAAGCTTTTGAAGTCTTTGAAGCATTGATATCGATTTCTGAATAACTGCTTCCTACTACAATTGTCTGAGAAAAATCATCATTTCCGTCTGTCTTAACAAGAATCCGATGAATACCATATTCTAATACAACCAATTCACTATAATCTGTTTTGACACCATCTATATAAAGTGATGCATTTTCTGGTGTAATGTTAAATTTGATGCTTCCTGATTTTTTAGTTTCACTTTTTAAGTCAGAAACATCTACCACTACTTTTTCATTACGCCTTACCGTTACACTTTTGGTACCTCCTGCACCATCTTTTGCCACTGTTACTTTATGATTTCCTTCTGAAGCCACAACAATCATATCTTTTGTAATTGGCCTTGCACTTTCCTGTCCCACATCAATCCATCCATCTATAAAGGTTTCATCATTTTCAAGAGAAATATACCCATGCCCTCTGGTAACAATAATGGAACAGATTCTCTTGTTAATGCCTTTTATGGTAACAACGTCTATCGGACTTAAATCCAATAGATTTCCTTCTTTCTCATTTGATATCAAGGTTAAACTATCACCATATCGGTATTTTTCTCCCGCAATGTATATAATTTTTTCTGTTTGATCATAAGACAAATCAAGTACCTCTGTATATTCCCAAGCATCAGAAGAAATCACAACTTTTCTAGCAATGGAATCGTCCTTGTTATAATATACATTAACAATTTCACCAACTGAAATTTGCTTCATAGCTAGAACACTTTCATATTTGTCTGTAACGTTCGTTGCTCCTGTATAATTTAAATTTAACTTTACCCCAGAATCAATCTTTTTCACTGTAATTGTTTGTTTTTTCTCATCTATTCCAACTACAATGCCAGTATCTTCACTATCGTATCTTTCTGCCCAAGAAACCTCTTCTTGTTTAACCTCCTCTATTAAGTTGGTCTGTGTATTTAGATTAATTCTTTGGCAACCACCAAGCAGTAACATAGTTGTAATTATGTATAAAAGTTTTGTTTGTTTCCTCAATTTCTCACCTCTTTTGTATTAAATTCAAAGCGGATATGACATCCGCTTTTTAATCTGCACACAACTAGGATTATTATAACCTAATTCAAAGTAAAAGAAAACTAAAAACATTGTTAACTTATATACCTAGATATAGTCTGTAAAGACTGTATTTAAAAATTCCCATTTTATCTTATTTTGAGCTGCAAGCATTTGAAGCTTTTCTATATTTTTTACTGGTGTCCAGGCCTTATTTGAATTATAGTAATGATTAGCTATTTTCCAAAATTTTTCTGGGTAAATAAAACGTATTAGTAGATTTTCAAGTTCATCTGAATTTAGATTTTTAATTTCATGATAGGTATCAATCATTTCTTTACCTAAGTTTATATCCCAATTATTTTTTTCAAGAATTTTTCTCATAAAATTATACAAATCTGATACTTGAACTCCTATTTTACATTTATCAAAATTCGTGATAAATGGACCGTTTTTCGTAATTAATATATTGTGATGATTGTAATCCCCATGACAAACACATTTTTTTTGAATTGCATCTTCTAACAATTTTGCGTAGTTAGATTTTTCTAAACGTTTCGTTGCAGCAATTGTGTCTTCTTGAAACATTTCAAACACACTAATAAAACATATCTCATAGTCTGTCTTTTTATTTTTGTCTCTAACAAAGTTTCTTATTTTCTTTAATTCTTTGTTATGTTTTTCAAATTCAACATTTAAATCTTCAAATCTATGGCTTTGTGTAACATCACATTCCACATTCACCATATTACAGTGAATCATGGCAAGTAATTTTACCGCCAGTAATATCTCACTTTTATTTCTAACGTCAATCTCTCTTCCGTCGTACCATTCTTTCATGACATATAATGACTCATCTTTGTCCCTTGTTATCAGTTCTTCATTTAAGTTTGGCACAAAACAATCTATATGATAGAATTTTGAATCTTCAAGTAGTTTTTTAACACGGTTTTGGAACTCAATTTTAGGGCTTTGAAAGCCGAGTTCCTTCACAAGTCTTAATCCTTTATCTGTCTCACAAATAATACTTTGCCGACCTTTATATGTGCGAATCACATTGATATCATATTGATCCCATATCAAAAGCTCCTTATCACTCACCACAGATTCCCCCTATTCAATATTCTTCTCTATCTTATGAACCTAGATAACGAATTATGATTTATGCGTGAATCTATATAAAAATTTAAACAAGTTAACCTTGCTTTTTTACAAGAATAAAGTGCAAGCTTACGCTCACACTTTATTTTCTTCTTTGTTTAATTTTAATGCTCTGGATATTAGATATGGATAGTTATTAAGCTTTGGCTCTTCAATCACTTCATTTAGTAAAGTATTAAGAATGATTCCCATTTGTTTACCTGGTTTTATTCCATTATCAATTAAATCTTGACCACTCACTGCTAGGTTCTTTAGGGAAACGCACTCTTTGTCTTTCATAATTTCATGAAACAACTTTTCTACTGTATTAACATTATATAACTTCTCTTCTCTTTTATAATTACTTTGAGCTAGAATATCGGCTTTTTTCACTTTCAACAAATCTAAAAAATTGTCTTCTGAAACTTTATTTATCATTCTTCTAACTGATTTTTTGTCATTTTCAATATCGACATCATGATATTGAATCAAAAGACAAACTTTGTTTCGTGTTTCGTTATCAAATTTAAGTCGTTTTAAAATTACTTTTGTCATTTCCACACTTTTTTTAGGATGTCCATAAAAATGATCGATGCCTTGTTCATCCGTAGTCCTAGTTGCAGGCTTTGCGATATCGTGAAACAACATTGCAAGTCGAAGTGCCTTGTTATTTTCTATATGAGAAACTGCTCTTAGTGTGTGTTCCCCTACTGTATAAAGGTGATGAGGGTTATTTTGCTCACAATTCATCATGCAATCAAATTCTGGAAGAATTACCTTTGTAATCCCCATCTCATAAGCTTGTTTTAGTCTTTCTGGATGATTGGAAACAAGCAATTTGACCAACTCTACTTGTATTCGTTCTGCACTGATATGTTTTAAGTTAGAAGCTAATTTTTGAATTGCTTTTTTTGTTTCTTCTTCTATTTTAAAATTTAATTGCGCACTAAAACGAACCGCTCTTAGAATTCTTAGGGCATCCTCTCCAAAACGTTCTTCTGGATTTCCAACGCAACGAATCCTTTTATCCTTCAAATCACTCATTCCGTTAAATTCATCTACCATTCCTTGCGTATCATTATATGCCATTGCATTAATGGTGAAATCTCTCCGCTTTAAATCTTCTATTAGATTTCTAGTAAAGGAAACACTCTTTGGGTGCCTGTTATCTTCATATTCTCCATCGATTCGATATGTTGTCACCTCGAAGCCTTCATGCTCTAACATAACGGTAACTGTACCATGCGCGATGCCAGTATCAATCGTTCTAAAAAATATTTTTTTTATTTCATCTGGAGTTGCATTTGTTGTTATATCCCAATCATCTGGTTTTTTGCCCAGAACACTGTCACGGACACATCCGCCTACTGCATAAGCCTCGTATCCGTGTTGCAGTAATTTATTTATAATGGTACTTACCTTTTGAGGAAGTTCTATTCTCATTCTATCACCTTAAATTCTTTGACTTGCAAAAGCTTAGTATGCTTTACCCCAGTATACTAATTTTTTGGCATCTTTTCCACAACAAACACATTTTGATGCAATGGTTTCTTGAGAAAAAGGCATACAGCGCGAAGTGGCAGAAGTATCTTCTTTAATCTGATTCTCACAAGCTTCCTCACCACACCACATTGCCTTTACAAACCCTGGCTTTGTTTCTAATGTTTCTTTGAATTCATCGTAATTAAGTGCTTGGTAGGTATGCGCTTCTCGATGATCTCTTGCTCTTTCTAATAGCTCTTTTTGCATGGTGTCTAAGATTTCTCTTACTTTTGTTTCAAGTTGTTCAAGTGATACCACTGTCTTTTCTCTTGTATCACGACGTACCACAACACATTGGTTTGCTTCGATATCTTTTGGACCTATCTCTACACGAACTGGGATACCTCTCATTTCTGCTTCTGAGAATTTCCATCCTGGGCTCTTGTCTGTATCATCCACCTTTACTCGAAATCCTGCATTGAATAATTCATCCTTTAGTGCATAAGATTTCTCTAATACACCTTCTTTTTTCTGTTGAATTGGTATAATCATCACTTGTGTTGGTGCAATTTTAGGTGGAAGTACTAACCCGCTGTTATCTCCATGTACCATTATGATAGCACCAATTAATCTTGTCGTCATTCCCCAAGATGTCTGATGTACATATTGTAGCTTATTTTCCTTATCTGCGTATTGAATTCCAAACGCCTTTGCAAAACCATCTCCAAAGTTATGGCTCGTGCCTGATTGCAGTGCCTTACCATCATGCATCAATGCTTCTATTGTATAAGTAGACTCCGCACCAGCAAACTTTTCTTTGTCAGTCTTTTTCCCTCTTACAACTGGCATTGCTAATACTTCTTCACAAAAGTCAGCATACAGATTTAACATCTGAATCGTTCTTTCTTCTGCTTCTTGTGCTGTTGCATGAGCCGTATGTCCCTCCTGCCACAAAAACTCTCTGGAACGTAAAAACGGTCTTGTAGTCTTTTCCCAGCGAACAACGGAACACCATTGATTATAAAGTCTTGGTAAATCTCTATGTGAATGAATATCTTTTGCATAAAAATCACAAAATAAAGTCTCAGAAGTTGGTCTAACGCACATTCTTTCTTGTAATGGCTCTAATCCTCCATGTGTTACCCATGCAACTTCTGGTGCAAAACCTTCCACATGATCTTTTTCTACTTGTAACAGACTTTCTGGTATAAACATAGGCATATAAACGTTTTCTACACCAGTTGCTTTAAAACGAGTATCTAACTCCTTTTGAATGTTTTCCCATATAGCATATCCTGCTGGCTTAATTACCATGCATCCTTTTACACTGGAATAGTCAACTAATTCCGCTTTTTTTACCACATCCGTATACCACTGTGCAAAATCCTCCTCCATTGAGGTTATTGCTTCTACAAATTTCTTATCGTTTGCCATACATTTAATTCCTTTCTTTATGTGTTAAAATGAAAATCACATGCCTGCTTTGCAGACACGTTCGCGTCCACGAGGGTTGTAATATAAAAAGCCTTCCAATCCCTCAAAAAGGGACCGAAGGCTAAATCGGCGGTACCACCCAAATTAGTTGCTTTTAGCAACTCTCCTTGACATTCTTTATCGCAGAATTTACGCTATACTTTCATATAGAGCTCCAAGGTAGGTTCCACAAATTCCAAACAAGAGTCTCACACCAAACAACTCTCTCTCTGAGTTCTTCCTTTCTGTACTAGTCCTTATCGTCGCCACTTACTTATCTTATGATGTATTCTATGCCATCATTTCCATTTTGTCAACCCGCTATTACTCTTTCATAAATCCTCTAAACTCTTCATTATATGGTTCTATCTGAAATGTCATCTTTTTCTTTAGTATAGGATGAAAAAATGACAGCTTATATGCACAAAGAGCTAGCTTTATTCCTCTTTGATTTAAAAACTCTTTATTGTATTTTACATCTCCCCACAAAGGCAACTTCGCATTTGCCATTTGCACTCTTATTTGATGATGTCTGCCAGTATACAGTTCTATCTCAGCTAAGGAAGTCTTATCCATGGTTTTTAATATTGTATATTTTAGTTCACTTTTCTTTGCATTGGGCGTATTTTTACTAACTACTGAAGATATATTGGTTTTTCCATTTTTTAAAAGATAGTCTATTCGTATTTCCTCTTTCACCTTTGGTATTCCACAAAGAATTGCCAAATATAATTTTTTCATTTCATTTTGACTGATTTGTTTACTTAAAGCTGCTGCTACCTTTGGTGTCTTTGCAAATACCAATAGCCCTTCTACTGGCTGGTCAAGACGATGAATGACGCCAATGTAGGAATCTTTTGAGGTCTCATTTTTATAATTTCTAAGTTGGCTTACCATATCTAGTTCGCCAATTTTTGCAGTCTCTACTGAGATACCTGCACGTTTATGACAGATTATGACGTAATCATCTTCATAGATAATATTTAAGTTCATACTAATTTCCTATTTTCCTTTATTTTTCGCCAATCTCTTGAAAAAAACACATTGATATGATAGTATGATTTTCAAGTAATTTTCTTCTAATTATTATACAATTATTTAAAAATAGATTCAATATGAAATAGGAGCTCCGATGAGATATATTCCCATTAATCATGTGAAACCTGGTATGCTGCTTGGAAGAACGATTTATAATAAGAATGGTACCAAATTATTAAATGAGGGTAATCTTATTACAAGCGATCATTTGGAGCGCATTATGGCCTTAGGTTATTCTGGACTATATATTGATGATCCATTATCTAGTGATGTGGCACTGGATAGTATGTTTATCGATACTATAAAAATTGAGGCGGTCCAATCTTTAAAAAATCTATTCATTTCTTCTACTGATTCCTCGGCTTATCAGGATGAAATTAACTTTTTGTCTCACAGTTTGGTAAAAATTATTGATGAAATAATTTGTAATTCCGATATTATTTCTAATATGATTGATTTAAAAATCTATGATGATTATACCTATTTTCATAGTGTAAATGTTGCTATCTTAGCTCTTATCATTGGAAACTCACTTAAGTTTCAAAAAAAAATGCTAATACAGCTTGGTATGGCAGCAATACTGCATGATATCGGTAAAAAATTTACACCCATCGAAATTTTATCAAAACCTGGAAAACTAACAGAGGAAGAATTTGACATTATTAAAGAACATCCTTATAATGGATATCAGTTCATAAAACACTCGTTTCCAATGATCCCAGCAAGTACATACGTTGGTATCTTACAGCATCATGAAAGATTTGACGGTTTTGGTTATCCGTCTGGTACAAAAGGTGAGAACATTTCCTTATTTGGACGTATCTTGGCAGTTTGTGATGTGTATGACGCCTTGGTCTCTGATAGACCTTATCACAAGGCGTATCTACCTTCTGAAGCCCTAGAGTTCATTCAAGGTGGATCTGGTTCTATGTTTGACCCTGAGATTGTACTTGCCTTTACCTACAAAATAGCTTCTTATCCTCTTGGAACAGCTGTTAGGCTTAGTAATGGTGAAGTCGGTATTGTTGTTAAAAATTACGAAGAATTTAATACTCGTCCAAAGGTTAAGATTATTAAAAACAACGTAGTATCTCATTATATCGACTTAAAATCAGATTACAACGCAAGAAATATAACCATTATTGGAATCGCAGAAATATAAAAAAAAGAAAAAATCACTTTCTTTTTTTATGACTAGAGTGTCTACTTTTTAGACACTCTAATTTAGTAATACAATAACAGATACATGGAGGAAAAGATGCTAACATATTTTTTATTAATTATTGGTTTTGTTTTACTTGTTAAGGGAGCTGATTTTTTTGTAGATGGTAGTTCAAGTGTAGCCAAATTATTAAAAGTTCCCTCTTTAATTATAGGTTTAACTGTTGTTGCCTTTGGTACTAGCATGCCCGAAGCGTCGGTAAGCATTACTGCTGCTCTTGCTGGTAAAAATGAACTTGCAATCAGCAATGTTATCGGCTCAAACGTATTTAACCTTTTGGTCGTTGTAGGTGCAAGTGCAATTATTTCACCTCTTACAGTACAAATATCAATCCTAAAAAAGGAATTTCCTTACTCTATTTTGATAACCGCACTTTTATTGGTATTTTCCTTAGATTCATGGGTACGTGGCGGCGGGGATAACCAATTATCTCGTCTAGATGGAAGCATTTTATTTATGTTTTTTATATTATTTGTAGCTTCAACGGTTCGTTCTGCCTTATCTTCTAGAAAAGAACTACAAATATGCGATATTCCCGAGAATGAGCCAAAGGTCTTATCTCCAATTGTTAGCATACTATATATTGTTTTAGGACTTGCTGCTATTATTTGGGGTGGTAATCTTGTTGTTAATAGTGCAACACAAATCGCTTTATCCTTTCATCTGAGTGAAACATTAATAGGACTTACTATCGTGGCAATTGGAACTTCTTTACCAGAACTTGTTACTTCTGTAGTGGCAGCAAAAAAGGGGGAAAGTGATATTGCGCTTGGTAATGTTGTTGGATCAAACATTTTTAATATATTATTGATTCTAGGAACATCAGCAACTATTAAGCCAATTGTTGTTACAACTGATTCTATTTATGACTTGATTATCTTGATTTTCACAAGTCTATTGGTATATGCGTTTGCAATAAAAAATAAAAGAATATCTCGAATAGAAGGAATTCTTATGGTATTACTCTATATTGCCTTCACTTATTATATTATAGTACGCTAAACTTCACTTTTAAATACAATAACAAAGGACTTAAAACAGTTTTTTACTATTTTAAGTCCTTTTTCTATATCACACTTTAAATCGATATCCCACACCCCATATTGTCTCAATATATTGAGGTTTGGCTGTATTATATTCAATTTTTTCTCGAATTTTTTTAATATGTACCGTTACCGTCGCAATATCCCCAATGGATTCCATGTCCCATATTTTGTTAAATAACTCTTCTTTTGTAAATACGTGGTTCGGATTTTGTGCTAAGAATGTTAAAAGGTCAAATTCTTTCGTCGTAAACGTCTTTTCTTCCTCATTAACATATACTCTTCGGGCTGTCTTATCTATTTTGATTCCACGTATTTCGATAATTTCATTTTCCTGTGAATTACTTCCAATTAATCTTTCGTATCTTGACATATGTGCTTTTACGCGGGCAACTAATTCACTTGGACTAAACGGCTTTGTCATATAGTCATCGGCGCCAAGTCCTAACCCTCTTATTTTATCAATATCATCTTTCTTAGCCGATACCATTATGATAGGAGTATTTTTTGTTTCTCTTACCTTTTTACATATTTCAAATCCATCTACATTTGGTAACATTAAGTCCAAAATTATCAAATCAAACTCTTCGTTCATAGCTCGTTTTAAGCCTACATCACCCGAATTCTCAACTTCAACCTTGAATCCGCTAAGCTCTAGATAATCTTTTTCTAAATCAGCAATACTTACTTCATCTTCAATAATAAGAATTTTACTCATACATTTGAACCTCCTGATACTTTCTTAGCTTAAAATACATAACTGTTCCTGTTAGTTCCTTGCTTGTTGCCCAAATTTCTCCACCATGGTCCTCAATAATTTTTTTCACGATGGATAAACCGATACCACTCCCACCTTTTGCAGAGTTTCTAGAAGCATCGGTTCGGTAAAAACGATCAAAGATATATGGTAAATCACTTTCACCAATCCCTTTTCCATTGTCTTCTATCTCAAGTTGTATAAAGTCTTTATCATCTTTAATTCTTATATTGATAAATCCTTTTGGCTTGTCTAGATATTTGATTGAATTTCCTACTATGTTATTAATCACGCGTTTTAATTGTTCTGCATCTGCAATAATTTGTGTATTCACAGGCGTATAGTTTACATAGGTAAGTTCAATGTTTTTTGATTCAAGATCTAACCCAACTTCGTCAATGCAGTCATTAAAGTAACTTTCTACATTAATTTTAGTAAATGTGTATGGTATGCGGTTCGTATCTATTTTTGAATAGAACGTTAATTCATTAATTAAACGATCCATCTCATTGGCTTTATTATATATGGTCTTTATGTATTTGTCCATTTTTTCCGGTGTGTCCGCCACACCGTCAATAATTCCTTCGACATAACCTTTTACTGCCGTAATTGGAGTCTTTAAATCATGAGATATATTACTGATTAATTCTTTGCTTTCACTGTCATATTTTATTTTTTCTTCTGCCTGAAACTTTAATCGTTCTCTCATTTCGATAAAATCGTCTGCAAGTTCTTCAATCTCTTTTACTGCATTTACCTTTATCTCAAAATCTAAATTTCCTTCCTTAATCTTTTGCGTCGCTTCTTTAATCTGGGCTATTGGTAGTGCAATGCTCCTATATAAATTAACTGCTATTAAGGCAATGGATAAAATCAAAATTCCAATCATGACATTGGTCATTAATACAAACAGCTTTCTAAGACTAATAATATTATCATGTAAATAAGTCACAACGTACAGCTTGCCTTCTTCACCACTTGGATATTTAAAAGAAATTGCTCGAGAAAAGGTTAGCATTTTACTTTTATTGATTGACTGTTCCAGTGATTCGTCAAAGGTGTAATAGCCTTGCATTTTTGATACTTCAGATTTATTACCAAATATAACCTCCGAAGCCTTTTCAACCACTAAAAAGGAATAATTTTTTTTCAAATCTTCATTTACTTCTTTTAAATATTCTTCATCTTCAAGTTTTTCTGGTGCAATTTCTACTATCTGCACTAGCACATTATAGGACTCATCTGTCAAACCCATATAATATTGAATTGGATTAAATATTATTTCAAACCCTTCACTTTTGCTGTGATAGGATTCTTCTATATCCCTAACTTTTGAATAACCGACAAAAACCATAACAATAAACGTAATTATGGTTGGTACAACAGTTAAGGTTAAAAAAGCAACAAATAAACGAGTTTTTAATTTCATATATGAAATTCCCTCTCATTGATATTTTCAGAATTTATCAGATCATTTAACGTTTAGTATACATTATAACATATTTAAAATCGGTACTAAAGTCATATTAGACAAATTTTACTAAATGTTTTCACTTATTTCATATTTACTTTTAAACTCTTTCGGCGAGATACCATATTCTTTTTTAAACGCTCGATAGAAACTGGAATAGTCATTAAAACCATATCTACGAAAAACATGACTAATTGCATCATCGCCAAGAATTGCATCCTTACATATCATAAGCCTTTTTTTCATAATGTATTGATGAATGGAAATACCGATATTATGTTTGAATGCATGTGAAATATAATATTTACTAACATAAAATTCACTTGCCAATTTATCTAACGAAAGATCCTCCTCTAAATGATTATTAATATAATCGCATAGATTTAGATATAATGCCTTTTCTGTTTTAAAGCTTTTATCAGAGTTTTGATCGTAAACAATGCGATTTAAGTACATAATCAAGCTATTTAAACGCAATGAAATCTCTGCATCTCTCCCAAACCTGTCACTTTTAATTTCTTCAATTAGTCCAAATATCATGGACTGTATGGCATTAAAATTAATCAAATCATTGTGGAATACATATTGCTTCGTCACTAAAACATGCTGCATTAAATATCCATAATCTTTTGATATTTGCATTAACTCATTTAAATATTCCCTACTAATCCATAAAACAAATCTGCGATAAGGCTTTTCACTATCAATAAATCTTGGATAATGACTTGTATTTGGTGGAATCAATACGAGATCTGCATGTTTAATGCGAAACGATTCCTCTCCTATACACATATCCATATCTCCTTCTAAAAAGAAGTAAAATTCATAGTAATCATGAGTATGTGCCTTTACTGGCGATAACACTTTATCGTTATAGTAATAAATCTCGAAATCTTTGGAAAGCATATATTGTCTTGTACTAAACTTTGTCTGAAGCTTCTTTTTCATAATTTACACCTCCACTTTAATTAGCTTATCACAACATAGCAACTTTTACAATGTATACAACAACTCTTTCAATTGGATATTATGTAAAAATAAGTATAATAATAGTACATAGAACTATAAAAAACTAACAAAAAAAGGATGGGATTTACTATGGAAATGACATTTCGTTGGTACGGCAGTAAACATGACAGTGTAACTTTGCAACAAATCAGACAAATTCCTGGTGTAACAGGAGTTATTACAACACTTTATGATTCAAAACCAGGAGAAGTGTGGAGCATTGAAGCTATTAGAGCAATGAAAGAAGAAGTTGAAAAAGCAGGTCTTCATATTGCTGGTATTGAAAGCGTTAATATCCACGATGCAATTAAGGTTGGAAGTGAAGATCGTGATAAGTACATTGACAACTACATTACAACACTTGAAAATCTTGGTAAAGAAGATATTCATCTTGTTTGCTACAACTTCATGCCAGTTTTTGACTGGACTCGTACAGAACTAGCTAGAAAACGTCCAGATGGATCTACTGTTCTTGCATATAGCCAAGAATCAATTGATAAAATTGATCCTGAAAAAATGTTTGAATCCATTGATTCTGATTCAAACGGTTTTGTTCTTCCAGGTTGGGAGCCAGAACGTATGAGTAAAATCAAAGAGCTTTTTGCTATGTATGAAAATGTAGACGATGACAAGTTATTTGAAAACTTAAAATATTTCCTTGAAAGAATTATGCCAACTTGTGATAAATACGATATCAATATGGCAATTCATCCAGATGATCCAGCATGGAGCGTATTTGGCCTTCCTCGTATCATCATTAATCAAGAAAACATTCTTCGTATGATGAAAATGGTTGATAATCCACACAATGGTGTTACCTTCTGCTCTGGTTCTTATGGTACTAATTTAGCAAACAACCTTCCAGAAATGATTCGTTCTTTAAAAGGAAGAGTTCATTTTGCACATGTGCGTAACCTAAAATTCAATTCACCTACTGATTTTGAAGAAGCCGCACATTTATCTTCTGATGGAACCTTTGATATGTATGAAATTATGAAAGCTCTTTATGATATTGACTTTAAGGGACCGATTCGTCCAGACCATGGAAGAATGATATGGGATGAAGTAGCTATGCCTGGTTACGGTTTATATGACCGTGCACTTGGTGCAACCTATTTGAATGGTTTGTGGGAAGCCATTGCAAAAAGCTATAAATAAACGGAGGCCATTATGAAATTAAAACAATCTGAATTGCAACAAAAAGAACAGTGGAACGCACTAGGTTATAAGCTTTTTGATTATGACCGAGAAGCAGTTACAAAAGCTACAAAAGAAAATCCTTTTTGGATTCATTTTGGGGCAGGAAATATTTTTCGCGCGTTTCAGGCTAATGTCGTTCAAAATCTTTTGAATAAAGGGGTTTTAAGCAAAGGTCTTATCGTTGCGGAAGGCTACGATTACGAAATAATCGAAAAAATTAATCATCCATATGATGACTTAAGTCTTTTGGTTACTCTAAAGGCAGATGGCAATGTGGAAAAAACAGTAGTAGGTAGTGTGGTTGAATCTTTAACTCTTGATTCCTTAAATGAAGTTGACTACAATCGCTTAAAAGAAATTTTTCAAGCGCCATCTCTACAAATGGCTTCTTTTACAATTACAGAAAAAGGTTATAGTCTGGTAGATGGGTCTGGCAAAGAACTTCCTGCTGTAACAGTGGATATGAAAAATGGTCCAGCTTCTCCTAATAGCTATATTGGAAAGGTAGCTTCTCTTTTATATGAAAGATATAAAAATGGGAAAAAGCCAATTGCCATGGTAAGTATGGATAACTGTTCACATAATGGAGATAAGTTATATCAAGCGATTGCTGCCTTTGCAAAAACTTGGGAAGAAAATGGTCTTGTTGAAGCTGGATTTGTTGATTATGTAAACAATCCTTATAGCGTGTCTTTCCCTTGTACGATGATTGATAAAATTACTCCAAGACCAGATGCATTTGTTTGCGATCTATTAAGAAAAGATGGGCTTGAAGAACTTGATCCTTTGATTACTTCTAAAAACACTTATGTTGCACCATTTGTAAATGCCGAAGAATGCGAATACTTAGTAATTGAGGATTTATTCCCAAATGGCAGACCTAAGCTAGAAGAAGGCGGATTTATCTTTACTACAAGAGATATTGTTGATAAGGTAGAACGAATGAAGGTTTGTACTTGTTTAAATCCTCTTCATACAACTCTTGCTGTATTTGGATGTCTTTTAGGGTATGATCTAATATCAAAAGAAATGAAGAATCCAGTATTAAAGAAACTAGTTGAGATAATTGGGTACCAAGAAGGACTTCCTGTAGTTGTAAATCCAGGTATTCTTGATCCAAAGGAATTTATCGATACCGTTGTTAATGTAAGAATTCCAAACCCATTTATGCCTGATACACCTCAGCGAATTGCAACTGATACTTCACAAAAATTAGCCATTCGTTTTGGCGAAACAATCAAAGCTTATGAAGCATCTTCAGACCTAAATGTAGGCGATTTGAAACTGATTCCTCTTGTTTTTGCAGGATGGATTCGTTATCTAATGGGAATTGATGATAAAGGAAACTCTTTTGAACTTAGCCCAGACCCATTACTAGAGCAGGTTCGTCCTTATGTTAAGGATATTAAGCTTGGTGATTCCTTTGATGCAAAAGAAGAATTAAAACCGCTTCTTAAGGATAAGGTTATCTTTGGAGTAGATTTATATGAAGTTGGACTAGCTGATTTGGTATGTGATTATTTTACTGAAATGATCGCAGGAGTTGGTGCTGTTGAGGCTACTCTTTCAAAATATGTAACACTTTAAGAACATGTTAAGATAAATGCTTTTAAATTAATCGTGAAAAAGGGGACTCGTTTTCGAGTCCTCTTTTTCATGATTTTTATCTTATTTTATTTCCTCTACATAATGAACGCCTTCAATATGTCTTACTTCCTCTAATATCTCTTGGTGACTTTTTCTTTTCTTTAAATCAAATTCTGCAATCACAACAAAGTCTTTATCCAAAAGAGCCTTTTGTTTTTTCTTTTCAATAAAAAGAAGGGGATAATCATTGTCATTCAGATAATTCATCAAACCGTCAAATCCCTTTTCTTTATCAATTTCTATAAACATGGTAATAATTCGATTAAAGTCTTCTTGTCGTTTGCTAAGAAATAATAAGAGTCGAACGGATACCATGATTAAAATAAACGTAACCAATGCACCATAGATGAATCCAGCCCCAATCGCAATTCCCATAGTTGCTGTTGTCCAGAGGGTGGCTGCTGTTGTTAATCCCTTTATATGATTTCTTCCTGTTACAATTATGGTTCCTACACCTAGAAAACCAATTCCACTAATCACTTGCGCAGCCATTCTAGATGGATCACCCGTTATTCCTGAATGAATTAACAAGTATTGATTGGTTATCATAGCAAGGCAAGAGCCAAGCGATACCAACGCAAATGTTCTAAGTCCAGCAGCACTCCTTTTTGTTGCGCGTTCCATACCAATGATACCGCCTAAAAAAACAGCGAGAACCAGACGAATGGTGATTGAAGCCATATTAAACTCTTCTAAATATTTAAAAACATCTACGATTGCCTCATACATAGTGATACTCTCCTTTATACATATCTGAAATACACGGCCTATTGCCCTTGGTATATCATATCATATGTTAGACAAAAAAAGATACCGACTATTTTTGTCAGTATCTTTTCTTTTATAGCTGATTGGTAAGAGTTTTGTTTTTTTCAAATTCATCGGCATTATTAAGTGTAGTTCTCGCAATCGAATTTAACGCTTCATTCGTAAAAAACCCTTGATGAGAGGTTACTACAACATTAGGAAAAGAAGTCAATCTTGCAACCGTAGTTGTATTTAAAATATCAGTGGAATGATCATCAAAAACTAAATTCGTTTCTTCTTCAAATACATCCAGACCAACCGCAGAGAACTTATTTGCTTTAATACCATTAATAAGGTCTTCGGTTTTTATTAGCCCTCCTCTTGATGTATTCACCAATATAACACCATCTTTCATTTTTTCAATGGTACTTTTATTAATGATATATCTGGTACTTTCCATTAATGGGCAATGTAGCGAAATCAAATCAGCTGTTTCTAATAATCCATCTAATTCCACATACTCAATCAATCCCTTTACATCTGGATTCTTAAACTGATCAAAACCAACTACCTTCATTCCAAATCCAGAGCATATTTTAGCAAATGCAATTCCTATTTTTCCTGTACCAATGATTCCTGCCACTTTTCCATGCAAATTGATACCATTTAAACCCTCTAAGCTAAAATTATTTTCTTTGATGCGGTTATAGGATTTATGAATTTTTCGGTTCGCACTTAACACCAATGCCATCGTGTGTTCTGCAACCGCCTCTGGAGAATATGAGGGTACATTTAACACTGTAATCTGATTCTCTTTTGCTGCTTCAAGGTCTACATTGTTATAACCAGCACATCGCAGCAACAACAATTTCACTTTATTATGCGCTAATATCTGCAACGTTTCTTTTGAAATGATATCATTTACAAATCCACACACTGCATCATAGGACTGTGCCATAATTGCGGTTTCTGGGGAGAGCTTAGGTCTAAAAAATTTGATTTCATGCTTATATTCAGGTAATATCTGATTAAATATTTTCTTATCATATTCCTTTGTTCCAAAAAATGCTATCTTCATAGAATACCTCCTTGCTTTCTTTAGTATATCCAGTAAAGTTTTACATATTTACTTTATAACAGGTTTTATATCCTTTGTAAATGGGTAGATTATTGTCATATAATAACTGTAATTATTATTCTTTATTCTATTGACAAATCTATTCTACTACAGTAAAATAAAATCACAATTCATTCTACTGCAGTAAAATCAGATTATAAAGGAGAGAAGTTATGCAAATCAAGTTATTTGATTCAGAACTTAAGATAATGGATGTTATCTGGAAAAATGGGGACATTACAGCAAAACATATAGCCGAAATATTAAAAGAGCAAGTTGGCTGGAGTAAGACCACAACTTACACTCTAATCAAAAGATGCATTGACAAAGGAGCCATTGAACGAATTGAACCTAACTTTGTTTGTCATGCCCTTGTTACCATTGAACAGGCAAGAGAACTTGAAACAACGCAACTCATTAATAAAATGTATGACGGCGCTCCCGACCTACTAGTAGCTTCTATCTTGGGACGAGAAAATTTGTCTCCAAAAGAAATTGAAAGACTTAAAAAGCTCGTCAACAATCTAAAATAAGGAGGTAGAGTATGAGCTTACTTAACATGAGTTTTTCAGCTACTGTTCTTATTTTGGTCATTCTATTAATCCGTGCACTGCTACTACACAAATTACCCAAAAGAACGTTTCTTGCTTTATGGTATGTTACCTTATTTCGTTTGTTAATCCCTTTTAAGATATCGTCCCCCTTTAGCATATATACAGTCATAAATCTGCTTAAGGGTAGCGTTTTTGAATCCAATTTAAGCTTTACCGAAATTCCTGTTATTCCAAATGATACAAAAATAACACAAACTTTTACACCATTGCCGAAAGAAAACGTTACCACTCTATCTACTTTTATGCTAATCTGGGTCATTGGTTTTTTCGTTTGTACTTTGTTTTTCCTTGTGACTCATCTTCGTTGCCGTAGAGAGTATAAAACTGCACTGCCAATCGATAATAACTTCATAAGAGTATGGCAACAAGTTCATCCACTGAAAAGACGTGTACAAATACGACAGTCTGATCGGATTACAACTCCACTAACCTATGGTGTATTTAACCCCATAATACTTTTACCAAAACAAACCGATGGGGCAGACGAAACTAGACTTCATTATATTTTAACGCATGAGTTTGTCCATATTAAGCGATTTGATACGTTGACAAAATTACTAATGGCGGCAGCCTTAAGCGTACATTGGTTCAACCCTTTTGTATGGCTCATGTTTGTATTATTAAACCGAGATATCGAACTATCTTGTGATGAAGCGGTTGTAAGACATTTTGGGCAAAATATGAAATCTGCTTATGCGCTAACATTAATTGGTTTGGAAGAAGAGAGAGTATTTTCTTTTTCTCCACTTATCAATAACTTTAACAAAAATGCAATTGAAGAAAGGATTGTATCCATTATGAAGGCAAAAAAGACTTCGCTTATAGGCATATTAATTGCATTGGTTATTGTCATTGGCACAGTTATCGTGTTTGCAACTAACGCACCAAATACTGACGAAGCTATCCCACAAACGACATATGTAAGTAACAGTACAGAAACTGCAGGCAAAGATTTTACGGAGTATGCTGACTACGGACTTAGTTATGATATTCAAACAAATAAACTTACGTACAACGGTAAATTTGTCCGTTACTTTGAAGACTTTTATCCGCTAGGAGATGGAGCCTTCTCAGGAATCGACTTTTTTGATAAGGATGGGACTGTTGATGTTCGAGCAATTAGAGATTTAACACCTATTAAAAATTCTGATGGTTCTATCAATCCTGCTGGTAAATTAACTGGTTTGGAACAAAGTAGCCAAAACGACTTTGAAGCAAGAGATATTAGTGCTCTACTTAATCCAGCTCAAGCAGAAGCAATAGCTGGAGAGGAAATAACTGACAATGCTATTGATACTACAGATTCTACGCAAGATGGAAACGTTCCAGTCACATCTAGTTCAGAGGGTATGATGACACCAGATGAATTAGCAAAGCTATATTCCGTATATGAGCCTTTTGGCCTTACTTATGATAAAGAAAAGGACTGTTTCTATTATGAGGGAAAGCTTGTGCAAACTTTCATCGATATCTTATCCTCCAATGGTGAGTCCTTAGAAAGTGGAAAATTCAGCGGTTCTATACGTCAACATGGCTTTCATGAAAAAGGGGAAGTTAATATAAAGGCTGTTCGTGATTATACCAAATTAAATAAAGATGGTGAGGGAAAACTAGTCGGAATTGAAGTTGTAGAATAAGTATGAAAAAGAACAATTTAAGCATTCTCTTTTGCTTTCATTGTTCTTTTTATATATGGTTAAACATGCATCTTTATTGATTTAACAATTCAATTAGTTTTATTTCATTCTTAAGCATTTCCTTAAAAACATCCACTAAATTTTGATTTTCTGAATAAAGACAAGTTGCTTCGCCTTTACTACTAAGCTGCCCCGTTAGTACTTTATGAGAATCACAAATCAAACGGATTTGGCAATCTATCTTTTCTTTTAAGTAAACAGTGGCTCCCTTAAGTTCAAACGGTTTATCCACAAGAAGCACCACTTTAATGTCTTTTTCCACAAGCTCGCTTAGTTCTTGTGTATAGTTTGATAAAATATCACTGCTTACTGCCACATAAATTCGATATTTTGTATCAGCAATCATATTTCTTAACTTATTAAGTATATTTTTATTTCCTCGTATCGTAATATATCCTTGCGATTCTTCCTTTCTTTTTGGCAGACTCTTTATTATCTCTTGTCTGGTTTCTTGCAGATTATGGATAAAATTGTTACTAAATTCATCAAAATCAACTGGGATATACTTTGTCACACTTTCTTCAATTACGTATGCTACCCCTTTTTCTACCAGTCCTGCCAACGCAGTGTATACATTGGAACGAGAAATTCCAGTTAATTTGGCTACTTCATAACCAGTTAACTCTCCGTCTGAATGAAGTGTCATATAAATAATGGCTTCTTGTCTTGTGAGTCCGTATTTCATTAATTGCTCTATTAATTCCATATAACGTCCCCCTCCCATTTATTATGCCAATGATAACAATACTGTGATGCATAGTTATCATTGGCTTTATTTATTAATTCTCAAATTCGCTAAAATCTAAGGTAGCAAAATAATCTTGTGGTGTTTCAGCACGTCTAATCTGCTTTGTTGTTCCATCCTCTTTTAGCAAAATTTCAGCGGAGCGAAGTTTTCCATTATAATTATAACCCATTGAAAATCCATGTGCTCCCGTATCATGAATCACAAGATAATCACCCATGTCTATCTTTGGAAGCATTCTGTCGATGGCAAATTTATCGTTGTTTTCACACAATCCACCCGTTACATCATACATATGATCGCATGGCTCATTTTCCTTGCCAAGCACTGTAATATGATGGTAAGAGCCATACATAGCAGGACGCATTAAATTCGCTGCACATGCATCGAGACCAATATATTCTTTGTGAATGTGTTTTTCATGAATTGCCTTTGTTACCAAACATCCATAAGGCCCTGTTACAAAGCGTCCAAGCTCTGTATAGATAGCTACGTCTTCCATTCCTGCTGGAACTAAAACTTCTTCAAACGCAAGTCTTACTCCTTCTCCAATTGCAAGAATATCATTTTCTCGCTGATCTGGTTTGTAAGGAATTCCAACTCCACCTGACAGGTTAATAAATGCAATGTGTACGCCTGTTTCTTCCTTTAGTTCCACTGCTAATTTGAATAATATTTTAGCAAGCTTTGGATAGTAGTCATCTGTTACCGTATTACTTGCAAGAAAGGAATGAATACCAAAGTGCTCTACTCCTTTTTCTTTTAATTTAAGAAATGCTTCTGTCATCTGCGCTCTGGTCAATCCATATTTTGCATCCTTTGGCGTATCCATAATCTGATTATGAAGTGTAAAATCACCGCCTGGATTATAGCGACAACTCATTGTTTTCGCAAAAGGAGCTATTTTTTCATAAAAATCTATATGGGTAATGTCATCAAAATTAATAATTGCATTTAGTTTTGATGCTAATTCAAAATCTTCTGCTGGCGTAACATTAGATGAGAACATAATATCGTCTCCAACTAATCCTACTTTTTCTGATAATAAAAGCTCTGTATAAGAAGAACAATCCGCACCAACACCTTCTTCTTTTAAAATCTGCATAAGATAAGGATTGGGAGTTGCCTTTACTGCAAAATACTCTTTATAGCCTTTATTCCAAGAGAAAGCCTTCTTTAATTTTCTAACATTTTCTCGAATTCCTTTTTCATCATATAAATGAAATGGAGTCTCATATTGTTTCACCATTTCTTGTACTTGTTCTAAGGTAACAAACGGTTTCTTTTCCATCATATTTTGTCTTTCCTTTCTTATTCCTTTGTCGGCTCAATCATCAGTGATACTATTTAGGAACACTATAGTAAATTTTGATTCATTTGTCAAGTATCTTGCTATAAAATACAGATTATGGCTTGTGTTTTTGAGGCGAAAAATATGTTTTGAGTAATGGAAAAGTGGCTTGTTTACTGGGGTTTTTATGATTGTTCTTCTTATTGATAATATTATTCAATCATAGTTTTCTTTCTCATTAAAATATAAATTATTGAAATTAATGTTGCTAAAAAAATACATCCTGTATTAACTATATAAATTTTCAGTAATAATGTTTTATTTAGATTTACTGTATATAAATTAATAAAATCATCAACTGTAATTTTACTTTCATTATTACCAAATATTGATATACTGGTCTTTATATTATCATCCTTCATTTCTTCTTTTACAATATATTCAATCAATTTTTCACTAACATTTTCACATACCTTTTCTCCTGGATATAAAGAAATTAAAATAGCTATTGTGCTTATAACTATTATAGAAGCTGCGGTGTGTAAAATAGCTATATATTTTCGATCATTCATACAGGTTTTTAGTATTGAGATTACTAACAAGACTATGATTGATATACTTACTGCAAAAGTGGCTACCATAATGCAGTTAATTACTGCCTCTATTTTCTTTATTGGCTTTTTAACATTGCTATAAGTCTCATAATTATTTTTGAATTTATAATCAATAGGTAAAAAGGATTTATTTTCAAGCTCAAAATTTTCAATATCTTCAAATTGATTTAAATAAAAAGTCACATAACTTTCTATGTTTTGCTTTTTTTTATTTTCTTTACTAATTATAATATCTGTTTCTTCAATTACTGCTTTTGATGTATATATTGTGTTAGCATAAGGATCAAAGCTTTCCACAACGTTTCCATTATTATCTTTAATATCTAATGGTGTTTTTTTTGATATACCAACTACAATAAACTCTATCTCCAAATAAATTTTATTTTCTTGATCTATAAACGGGGTAAATATAATTTTATCTCCTATACCAATTTTATTCGCATAAGCTAGTTGTTCTGTTATTATGACTTCTTTATCTGAATTTTCATTTTGTTTATTGATGTTATGTCCATCAATAATTTCTTTATCTGATACTTCTTTATCTGAAAGCTTAAATACTGCTATGTCTTCTGCACTAGATTTTTTTTCCATGCTATTATTATTGTTTGATAAGGGAGAGTATTGTTTTAAATAAAATGTTTCTAACTGTATTGTAGTTTCTATTTCTAGAGTTTTTACATATTGAGACTTTTCTATTTTATCTAATGACTTATATAACAAATCAAGACTTTCTCCATTTATTGAACTATAATCATGTTCGATTATAACCTCAGGTTTGTAAATCTCTAATAGCTTTTTTTTAGTACTGGTAAATGTTTCTTTCATTAAAACAACCGCTAATCCTATACTGCTTAGTATAAAAAAAATTAATAGTAAAATGAATAATTTTCTAATTTTTTTATTTAAGTTTAACACTTTTTTCATATCCCTACTCCTATTTAATTAATCTAATTTTTATGCCTGCATGAATATTAATTGTAAATTGAATTAGCCACTATTCTCTTTTGCTTCAAAAAGAGAATAGTGGCTTTTCATTGCTTAACTAATATATATAAGATTATAGCCCTTTAAATACAGATGCACTGCAATTAAATTGTTGTCCATCTAATTGTAAGGATTGGTCAGAATAGCAGTTTACCCACCAGCCAACTCCATTAACACTATTTCCATATGAGTTAATTCCTCTATAAGTTGCATCATATCCACTTACAGAACCGGTAGCCATAATTGCTGTTTTTCCTCCATTGCTGTAAGATACCCCTCCATACGGACAACTAATGCTTACACCTAATCCACCAGATTTTAATGTCAATGTATTCTGATGATTTCGAATATAGATATTGCTAGGCTTTTTAAATACCCAGCTTGAACTTGTTGCATCAAATTTAGCCCCTGTAGCTGCCCAAATTCGTGATTCAACAGTACCTACAAAGGTTTTTCCCCCACTCACGTAGCAATCCCTTGTTGTAGTATCGTTCATCGCCGATACTGGTAGCAATGCTGCACTAAGCATACTTACAGTCATTGCTGCTCCTAAAAACATTTTAACTAACCTTTTTTTCATTCATACTCCACCTTTCTTATTTTAGTTTGTATATAAACTCCCATAAGGGTATTTATATCGATTATCTCCAAATATTACACCATAATCTTCTTTTTCCTTACCATCATCATTCAGTACGATATACCTGTGCTGATTAATATCGAAATAAATATATTCATTATCTTTAGACAGGTAATGCAGACATTCTGTCATAACATTTTTTTGTATCACTTCGCTCTGGAGTTCTTTATTAACTTTTATTATTTGCTTTGCTCCCCCATCTTCTGTTGGATCAACAAGACCAAATATACTATTATCGCCAATAACCAAATCCAAATTACCAAGTTTACCGATATTGTTTTGCTGTAATATATTTAAATTACTATCCATTAAAGTTAAAACCACTTCTTTTTTCTCATTATGACCAACTATAATCATATCTTCACCATAACGCTTTATATCATGAATACCATAATAGATTGGTAATTCAGCTTTTTTTATCAATTGTTCTTGCTTCCCACCCCCATTAATAATTTCTATTTTATTACTTTCATATGCAATCCATATCATATCTTCAAAGTCTTGAACTGCATTTATATTACTTTTTTCTACAGATTCTATTTTTTCAACAATTCCATTTTCTGATAAAAAATAATAGTTATCTTCGTCTAATTCATTTTGTTTGCTTAATTTTACCTTTTGACTATTTAGATCATACGTTATAAGATTTCTCCCATATACTT
This sequence comes from Candidatus Galacturonatibacter soehngenii, assembly GCF_008830185.1. GTDB lineage: Bacteria > Bacillota > Clostridia > Lachnospirales > Lachnospiraceae > Lachnotalea > Lachnotalea soehngenii. The sequence continues at coordinate 245,689 of NZ_WAGX01000007.1, read as the reverse complement.
GGTCACCTTTTGCGTTTGAGCTGTATACAATATCGTTATAAAGATATAATTTATTATCTTTGCGATTAATTAATAATTTTTTTGGGTAAGATGCTTTATTTATTTTTAGAATCGGTATTGCCTTACGCTCCACTGTCATTGCCATTAAGTATTCATTTGCGCTTCCATTCATCAATTCTCTATAAACATAATAGTATTGAACACTTTCTGGAGAGATTCTATTAATCACTTTAATATCTCTACTATCAACATAAAAGATAGTCGCAATAACACCTATGCAGATTAAAAATATGATTATTAAAAATTTTTTCTTTTTCATTCAACTCTCCTACTTTCTTCATTCTCACGTAGTTGCTGCAATGGCGCAATTTTTTTTATATTATAGTAAATAACGATACAAATAATGGCACAAATACTACTTATCACTCCAATATTTTTAAATAGTATCCGAAACATACCCGGGGTAAAGTAGCCAATTTTACTAACATACGGCATTAAATTATATCTAATAATAAAATCTATACCGATGGAATAAAGTATAATACCAATCACAACAGCACATATAAAATATACCAATATCTCAAAAAAAATTGAGGCTGTTACAAACCAATTTGAGTATCCTAATAGTTTCAATATTCCAAATTCCTTTTTTCTTGCTAAAAATTTGTTTCTAACAAACAATATGAAACATAATCCACCTAAAGAAATTAATATAAATTCCAACACCTTTATAAACAAAATCAAAAAATCCAAATTGGCTTTTGATTCTTTATACGATTTTTGTTTATAGTTAGTCTCTAACCCTATTTCTTCAATTTGTTTTGCAACGTCATAGATATTACTGCCCTCTTTAATTTCTATACTACATTCATAAATGGTTCTCTTCTCTTCTAGAAGTCTATAAATCTCCTCTAGTATGCTAGGGGAGACAAAAACAGATGCCGTATATTCATCTAAGTTTGTTTCATAACTTCCTCTTACATATACTTGGTATGGAATAATTATTGCTTCACCGTATTCATTTACTCTTTCAATTTCAAAAAACACTTTTTTTCCTATAAGGGTAGATAACGTATATTTTCCCTCTGGTATATAAACTGATATATTAGGGACAATAATTCCATCTATGTCTTCATCCAAATAGTTATAGTCAAACGCGAGTTCATTGTTAAATTCCTGCACTTTAGTCTTATATATTGGATTTCTATTTTCATCCTCTATTACTAAAGACAAATAATAATCCAAACTTACATTATTAATTTCTTGAAGACTTTTAATATACTCAATCTCATTTTCATTAAGTTCACGTCCCATACCACTGCTAATTCTCATCAAGCGATTACTTTCATAATCTTTATATTCACTTTTTAAAATTCCTAATGAACTTTCAGAGATATTATTTGCAATATTCATAAAGGCAAGTCCAATAGAAAAAATTAATATAATCATAATAAGTTTAGATTTTGTTATTGATATATTTTTTATTGTTATATAAAATAAATTCATCACTCTTTATGATATATTGCAGAATATATCGTTCCTTTCTCTTTTATAATTTAATCAGTTTTAGTAAATTTGTTCTCAAATACTTTTGGCAAAATACTAATGTTAAAACTGTACCAAAAATAAATTCAAGAAGTAATATCCTTACATAATTTTCTAACAAATTATAAGCGTATGAATAAAGATCCAGATTTAATATTTTTTTCATTAACCAACTACTAATAGAATAAATAACTATAGTTATGAAATTGGCTCTAATAAAAAAATTAGTATATTTTATTATCTCAAATTTTATAATATCTGCGTTTTTATATCCATGAATCTTTAATATTGCTATGTTTTTTTTATCCTCTTTACATAAGCTATAACTTACCATAGCGGTAATAGCCAACAAAAATAGAAATATTGTATTCATAAGATATTTAAGCACTTTTAAATTATTAAATACTAATAGATTCACTCTATTTCTATCATAATTATGTAGTTTCATTCCCTTTTTCAGTAGTTGGTTCTCTATTTCACTTAAATCTACCTCTCCATTTAGATTTGCTTTTACTAATATGGTGGGTAATGCTTCTAAATTTTCTTGAAATAATTTATTTACAAGTTTAGTGTTAATGCTGTTTTCTCCATTTCCACTGGAAAAATCTGATATATCTGTAAATTTAATTTCTGTATTCTTGTGTACAAAATTAATATTTTGTTTATCTTCTAATGCTTTATATAAGGCTTCTGATAGTATAATTTTTTCCTCATAATCATCATTATCATCAATTGTAAAATTATAGGTCCCTAATACCTCAAGCTTTTCATCGCCTGCAGAAACAAAAAAGTCTATTCCCTTTACGATACTAATCTCTAAAATTTGAGGCATCTTTTTTATGTATAAAATACCTTCATCATTAATTGGAGCTAAATGATTTAAGCTTTCTATTTCTATTATGTTTAATTGCATCTCTGACGAAAGCCTTTGGCTCATTGTAATATTCATTAGAGAAGTAATCAAATATAAACATATGGTAATACCAAAAACATAAATAATAACTTGATTCTTCTTGTTTTTTTTAAATTGATATAATCGAAATATTTGAAATGAATCCATACTATTCACCTAAAATAAGTTTATTAAAATCTATAGTATTTTCACTTATATGTTTCGCTTTTTCATCATGTGAGACAATTACAATTGTTTTACCCTTTAATCTTAAATCTTCTAATATTCGAAATACTTCCATTGCAGAAGTTTCATCTAGATTTCCTGTCGGTTCATCTGCTAAAATTAATTCACTCTCATTTGCAACTGCTCTAGCTATTGCAACTCTCTGTTGCTGTCCACCAGACAAATATTCAGGATAAGCTCCCCCACACTCTTCAATTCCAAGACTTTTTAATATTTCTAAAGCCCTTTTTTTCTTGATTTCGTAGGAAGCTTTCAGTCTTTTCATTCCTATTATTACGTTATCAACACAGGTAAGCTGTGGTATAAGATAGAACATTTGAAATATATAACCAATATAGTTTGCTCTATACTCTTCTAATTCTTTATTCGTAAAGTTACATACATTTTTGTCTTGAAAAATTATCTCCCCTTCTTGAGCTTTTAGCAGTCCTCCTATTAAATTTAACAACGTTGTTTTTCCCAATCCTGATTGTCCATATAACAAACTAATCTTGTTTTGGGGTATTTCTAAATTGAAATTATGAAGGATTGTTTTCTCTTTTCCATTTTCTTTATAAGAAAATGAAAGCTTTTTTATTTCCAAAAATCCCAACTAGTTTCCCTCCCCTTTGTAGCTAAATAATAGGAATGTTTCTTTGTATTCCATTTTTTAAAACTAGTCCCATATATTGATATAAAATACTTTTTAACTCCTTATCATAAGGATTAATATAATAAAAACCATTTGAATAATAATGATTCACATTTATTCCACTCGAACTATTCTCTATATTTAAAATTTCACAAGATATTTTATAAAAATATAAAATTCTTAAATCTTCATCTAATATTACATTGCTCGATATTAAATTTTTGCTACTTTCTAAAAAATATTCTTTATATTCTATTTCTGGAATCTCTTCTATTGTATTTAAGCAAAAAAATATTTTTTTCATTTTTTCATAGATTTCTGTATTCGGATTGTTTGATTCTTCTATTTCATGACTGATTATTTCCTTAATATGCTCCATACTATATTGATCGAAATCATATTTGTCTTCGTGCAATAATTTAAAACTACGCACAATCCAATATACATTTTCTACATCTACTGCATTTTTTAATGCACTTTTTAAATAAGTATCAAGCTGATACAGGTTATCTTGCTGTTTAATACCCATTTCATTTAGTATATATATTACTTGCATTAGTTCTTGGTTACTATATGCTTCATAATTATTAGCTTTTGCAATGTACATTAAGTCATGATATAGCTTTTTGTCAAAAGGAATTTCTTTATTATTGTATTTGTAATATAGATATACGTAATATGTAGTGTTGATATCTCCCCTCTTCTCTGTCAAAATAGAATATTCATTGTTTCCTTCTGAGCATAAATCCTCCATCTTATTAATGCTTAGTTGAAGATTGTTTTTTACCTCATCTGTTACTAGGTTATAATTTTGACTGATTTCTGCAAACATTACTTTAATTGTCATATCTGTACCAATGTGTTGTAAGATATTGCATATGTCGTTTTCAAATTCAGAATATAACAGTGAATCTTCAAGATTGGCATATTTATAAATATAAGACATATAGTAAATATCAAATACCCAGTTTAAATCTGCTTCAGGATATTCCATCCAGTTTTGATAGATTTCTTGATAGGCAACTGCAATTTCATCGCTATTATATAGTTTTGTTCCTAATATATTATCAATTTTTACAAGTGAAACTGTAATTTTACTGGAGTTTCCATCTAATTTCATGTCTTGAACAAATTCCTTTATTCGATCTACATCGTTTAATTTAATTTGTAATTTCTCTGTAATCTCCAATGCCTCAGCTGTATAAAACAATAAATTTTCTACATTACTTGCCTGTTCGTCAATCCCAACAACCACCATACTATTTTTATTTTTATCTTGTAATGATTGTAGATACATCTCAATTTCTTTTTTTTCATCAACAGTAAATTCGTATTGATTTTTTATTAATTGAGAAATACAAACAATATCCTTTAAATTATACCCTTGCATCTTTGACATTTCAGCATTTACTGTCTTTCCCGTAACAATGTATTTTAAACGATTTGTTTGCATAGTAGCATAAAAATTGGGAATTGATGTTTTCTTATCTACTATATCCTTCTCATAATAATATCCGTAATTATCAACTTCTATGTAATCAATAATATTTCTTTGAGCCTTTATTACCATAAACACTATTACTACTATCGCTAAAATTATAATTATTGGGGCTTTTCTTTTCACTTGTCCTTCCATTCTTCCTCTTTAATTATTTTGTCTTAGATAGATGATCTAATCCTTTCTTTACTATCCAAATAGCTTTTTCCATATATCATCAAATATATTTGCATAAAAAAAATGCATAATATTTTCACCTCCCTTTATTTAAAGGATATCAAAAAGTATTACGCACCTCAACTATAAGTCCGTGTACGGTTATATAAGTCCGTATAAGGCTATATTTTTAATATAACACTTGCTGCAAATTCGTGGTCTTCTATTTTAATTTCTAATTTCCCCTCATTTCTTTCAACTGTTCTCCTTATATTAAGCAAGCCAAAACCATGGTCTAGTTTATTTTTTTTCTCTGTCTTTAATAAATTTTTTTTCTCTGAACTTTTATAAGAAATACTATTTGAAATGTCAATCTTAAGATAATCTCTTCCGGTTTTAATCAATATTATTAAATATTTTTTACCTACGTTATCTTTATTTAATTCTTCCACAGCATTTTGAATTAAATTCCCAAAAACAATACATAAATCTACTTTATTAATACTTAATTCATTATGGCATTTTCCTATTATATCAATTTGGACCTCATTATTTAACCTTAACAAATAATAGTTTAAAATAGCATCTATTATATCATTTCCCGTCACATATATTTTTTGTTTTATTTCATTTATATAGCTTTGCATTGTCATAAGATATTCTGTAATTGAATCTATTTTTCCTTCTTTTACTAATTCATTTAAACAGATTAGATGATTGTTTATATCATGACGATATTTCCTAGTGTCCTCCTCTCTTTCTAGCATTACTTTATAATGTTTTAATTGCATTTCTCCTAATTTACGTTCAGTCTTTAACATTTCTTCAATCCTTTTATTCGTATTTTGTATGTAAAACATAATACAGGCTAGGAACCCGATACATATATATGATACTGTAGCTACACTATCTACAAATAATGTAAATTTCATATTTGCTACATAACCCTTTGCATAATTTAGCCCTGAAATTGTAAAGACAATAAACAATGCTAAAACCAATAATAAAATCGGCATACTTTTTTTAGCAATTTCTTTATTCCATTTTTGTCTAAATATATCTTGCCTCCTTGTAATTGATAAAGCTATAATAAAGCTTAGACTAGTAATATTTGTGATTAATATCTTAATATCATACTCCATTTTTCCCCCACTTATTTGGCTACATATTAATTTGATTAGTATTCCAAACACTCCATCAACACAACTAATTACTAAAAGAGACATTAAGAAAATCAAACATTTTTTCTTCCATTTTACTTTAACAGTAAAAATTAAAATGATGAACACAATAAAATACATAGTAATATGAGTTTCATCTTCTTTGGCTATTTCATTATTAATATACCAATAGATAACTACGCCAATAATACCAAACCACTTTCTTTTAATTTTAGCGTCAAAAAAACTATTTATTAATATCCAATGTTTAAATAACTCAATTATATAAGTTCCTAATAATATGACTAAATACATTTCTCCCCCTAATTCTTCATCTGTGCATTATATCATATTCTATAAAGGCTAGTTCAAATTCTTTTCTCTTTCTTCTGGACACTATCATTTTTTCTGTATTTATTACAATCTCACCTTTTTTGTATTCTTGAATCCACAGCATATTTACTATTACTTTTCTGTTTATTCGAAAAAATATTCTTTTATCCAGAACCGTCTCTAATTCATTTAATGAAACATTTTTTCTAAATACTCTATTGCCTAATATAAAATTTGCATAACTATCATATGCAACAATATAATTGATTTCTCTTTGTTCGATCTCAAAAACCATACGCTTGTCATATAACTTAATTATATCAATACCCGCTTTATCTACATTTACTGCCTCTAAAGCTTCTTCTATTTCGTGAATCTCAAAAGGCTTTGTTATAAATCGAAAAGCACCAATTCTAAAAGCTTCTTTATAATAGTTTTCTTTGCTCGTAACTATAATAACTTTACAATCACCATTTATTTTTTTTAGTTTTCTTCCTACCTCAATTCCATTCATTTCAGGCATTTGAATATCTAAAAATATAACATCTAATTTAAATGCCTGTCTAAGCAAATCAGCTCCCGCTTCAAACATATAAATTTTAGCATTCAACTCTTTTTTTTCCAGACATTCTTTTATTTTATCTGCAAGTATTTTTTGAATAATTATTTCATCGTCACAAATTCCAATACTTAGTACATTCATAACTTTCCCTTATCCCCTAACATCTATTTTACAACTTTAATTATAATCTATTCCATCTGTCTAGTCTAGTATTTTAAACAATTTATTCGTTTTAACTAACAAAAAAAGAACCTGTCAAATCTCACAGGCCCTTTATCGCTCTTATCTATATAATTGCATCTATTCCTCCAACATCCACTTATGAGAAGGAACATAGTAACGAAGCTTAATTTCTCTTAAACAATCCTCCACTGCAATGTGACAGACAAACAAATACGAGATAATTCCAGCATATTTTTCTTCCTTTACATTACTTATGCTTTGAATTTTATAGGTATGAAGTTGATGTTCTTCATCTTCTAGCCGCACATACATTGGTTTGATTTCTCCTAATGGATTAAAGGTAGCATTCGCGTCAACTGCCACATAATGAGTTGTTTTTTCTTGCTTATTCATATAAGATTTCTTCTCCTTTTGCCTTTAATTTTTCTTTACTAACCCCTCCATTTAGCGGACGTATTCTGGCATTGACATAGGATGCTCGAAAAATTGCTTCTTCACCATAACGTCTTCTAATCTTATCAATTGTACTGTCTAGTACTTCATATTTCTCATAATTTTGCATGTCAAAAAGGTCTAATTGGCGTTGTACATTCTGATCTACCACTCTGCTTGTATGAACCCCCAATTGCCTAATTGGTGTATCGCCATCCCATAATTCATCAAAAGCCTGACTAACTGCTTGGAAAATTTCATTGGTTATATTCGTAGCCGAAACTAAAGTCTTTTGATGTCTCATACTCCTTAAAGCAAAATCTTTGATGGACACTGCAATAACAGAAATTTTTACCTCGTCTTTTCTAAGACGCATACCAACTGTTTCACAAAGTGAAAGCAGAACCATCTTTGCAGTAGGGGCATCGCAAACGTCAAAAGGAACTGTCATGCTATTGCCATATCCTTTGTTTGCAGGTGCCACACTTTCAACCACTGAAACATCAATTCCATTTGCAAAGCACCATAGAATCTCTCCATGCTTTTTCAAATGATTCTTAAGAAATGAAATATCTGTATTGGCTAGCTCACCAATGGTTTTAATTCCAAGCTTATTTAGTTTATTCTCTGTTGCCCTTCCACAAAAGAAAAGCTCTCCTACTGGCAAGTTCCACATTTTCGTTTGTATCTCTTTTGGAAATAGGGTATGCACCAGATTAGGCTTTTTAAAATCAGAAGCCATCTTTGCCAATAATTTGTTACTTGATACACCAATATTGACTGTAAACCCAAGCTCTTTGTATATTTTATCTTTTATTAAATTCGCCGCTACTACAGGCGAGCCCCATAACGACTTCGTTCCTGTCATATCAAGATAAGCTTCATCAATGCTATATTGTTCTACTTCAGGCGAAAACCTCTTTAGTATTTCCATGAGTGCCTTTGAAGAGGCTTCATACAAGTCATAATGCGGCTGCACCAGTACGAGATTCGGACATTTTTTTAATGCATCGCTAATGGTTTCAGCCGTCTTAATCTTGTATTTTTTTGCGGGTGTGGATTTTGCTAAGATGATACCATGTCTTTTCTTAATATCGCCACATATAGCGGATGGTATTTCTCTTAAGTCTAATGTTTCACCTAAACATTTCATCTGGTAAACTGCTTCCCAGCTTAAAAATGCAGAATTTACATCAACGTGAAAAATAATTTTTTCCACTATTACCACCTCTTAAAATCATATTACCAAACATATGTTCTATTGTAAAGTGGTAAAATAAGTAAAGTAGCATCATATAATTTTAATCATCTGATCCAATCGCTTGAGACATTCATTAATGCGAGATAGCTCCTTACTATCTGTCACTTTTTTACCTGAAAAATAATATTCAATTGTTTGTTGATTCTTTTCAAAACCATTTATATGACTTAACTCATTGATTAATTGATTCACAGTACCTTCATTCCCATCTACAAACTTAATGTGATTTGGAATAATTTGTCTAAACGTATCTTTAAAATAATTAAAGTGTGTACACCCTAAGACAATGGAAGAATATTCTTCTAGCTTAAATGCACGTAATCTATCTCTTAATAAATTTATTAATTGTTCCGATTCAAATTCGCCTTGTTCTGCAAATGACACCAATTCAGGAATTGCAACTAAGTCAACCAGATGCCCTTGTTCTGTATTTTGAATTAAGTATCTAAGCTTTTCTCCCTTTATTGTAACTGGAGTAGCTGCCACTAATACTCTTTGATTCTCACATATCGTAAGAGATTTTTTTACCGCTGGTTCCATTCCTATAATTGGGATGGAGTATTTTTTTCTTATCTCATGGATTGCAGCACTGGTTGCAGTGTTACAGGCTATAACAATTACCTTAGCTTCTTTTTCTATCATAAATCTTATCGCATCATCCACATATCCTGTTATCTGCTCGATTGTTTTCTCTCCATAGGGAACGTGTTCCTCATCTGCATAAAATATAAACTGCTCATCAGGAAGACGTCTAAGTGCCAGATGCATGACTGATAATCCTCCTACACCAGAATCAAAAAATCCTATCTTCATTATATGTACCTCGCCTTTGCGTAATTTTTTCACTTTTCTTTGGTAAAACGGGTTTCCTAGGATATTATAGCTCATTTTTTATTTCAAATACATAGCTTTGTAAAAAAGTAATATTGAATTAAATTCAAATATGAATTACCATAATACCAAGACTACTAACGTACATTAGAAATACCAAAGGAGAAGCCATGAACTATACACAAGCAATTATTTCCTATCAACCAATCAATGAACAGGAAGTACAAGACAAAAAAGTAATTTTAGATTATATCCATCATTTTGGAGACAATGTTTTATCACGTTCCAATGAAATTGCTCATATCACAAGCTCTGGCTTTATCATGAATGAAACCTTGGATAAAGTCTTACTGGTTCATCATAATATTCGCAATGTTTGGTCTTGGACGGGTGGGCACGCTGATAATGAACACGATATGCTTTACGTATCGTTTAAGGAAGCACGTGAGGAAACAGGAATACAAGACATTTATCCATTATCCAACGAAATAGCATCCATTGATATTCTTACGGTGGAAGGACACAAAAAGAAAGAGCAATATATTAATGTCCACTTACATCTATCGGTCGCTTATGTACTAATTGCGAATGAAGCCAGTGAAGTAACTGTATGTCCGGATGAAAACAGTGCCGTAGCATGGTTTCCTGTCAGTCAGTTTACCAAAGAATACTTTAGTGACCATGATGTATACTTATATCAAAAGCTAATATCCTTTGCCAAAAAAACAAAGAAAAATAACAAATGAGACTAGAAAAACTCCAGTCTCATTTGCTCCATATCTGTATGTCTATTTAACAGAGGAGGTGTCTGTGTTAAAATATTTTGTGTCTCTTTTTCCTCATTTAACCAAATTTTAAGTTCTTTTTGGCTTAGTATCAATGGCATTCTATCATGAACAGGTTCCATTGAATCATTTGCTTTTGTTGTTATGATAACGAAACGTTTCTCTTCATCATACAATCCTGCCATCAGCATAAGCTTATTTTCTTTGTGTGTGAAGCTGAATTTATTTCTAGATTTATCCCATTCATAAAAACCAGTTGCCACAATCGCACACTTTCTTGTACTTAGGCATTCTTTAAAGGTTTTCTTTTCCATTATGGTTTCTGCACGTGCATTAATAATAAGACCCTTTTTATCAAATCTATGAAATCCCCACGAAAGCAACTTAGCCTCCAACTTCTGATTATGACTTGTGATAACTGGTGCAGCCACAGATGGAACAATATCACCTTTATAATTATGAGGGTTTAATTTTTTATCAATATCTTTAACCAACTTTTCAAGCTCAATTGCTGTTTCTTCGTCAATATAATACCTACCGCACATACACCCTCCCTCTCATTTTCACTTGGCTATAATGCAATCTCCAATTCAACCGGGCAATGATCAGACCCAAATACTTCCGTGTGAATCTTGGCATCTACTAATTTCTCTTCCAAGGATTTCGATACTAAAAAGTAATCAATTCTCCAACCAGCATTCTTTTCTCTCGCACGAAAGCGATAAGACCACCAAGAATAAACCCCTTCCAAATCTGGATAAAAGTAGCGGAAGGTATCCACAAATCCAGCACTTAAGAGTTCTGTAAATTTTCCTCTTTCCTCATCGCTAAACCCTGCGTTCTTTCGATTCGTCTTAGGGTTTTTCAAATCAATTTCTTTATGTGCCACATTTAAATCACCACATAGGATAACGGGTTTGTTTTCCTCTAATTGCTTTAAATAAGCCTTAAAAGCATCTTCCCACTCCATACGGTAGTCAAGTCTAGCCAACTTTTCCTGCGAATTCGGAGTATAGACTGTTACAATATAAAAGTTCTCATATTCCAACGTAATCACTCTACCCTCTTGGTCATGCTCTTTGATACCAATTCCATAACTAACACTGATTGCTTCTTTTTTAGTAAAAATAGCTGTCCCTGAGTAGCCTTTTTTTATTGCATAATTCCAGTATTGATAATAGCCTTCTAACTCTAGTTCAAGCTGTCCTTCCTGCATTTTGCTTTCTTGAATACAAAATATATCTGCATCAATTTCTTTAAAAAAATCTAAAAATCCCTTTTGTACACAAGCCCTTAATCCATTTACATTCCACGATATAAATTTCATAGTTTCCTCCTATTCTGCCCCATACTTTTTATTATATGTGTGAGCATAATGTATTTTCTATCTGTAAAAAACGCTATCATTTACTTTATATGAATCAAAGTACATACTTTATAGATACTTTTATTTATTATATTGTATTTTCAGATGAACTACAATGTTCTTTTTTAGACTTTTAATATAACTTTTATAAATTCTGGTACTCTTAGCCTAGTTACTTTATCACTTTTATGTGATACAATAATTCCATATTTTGGCACTTTCGCTATAAGGTCAATTAACTGGGGAGTATAATTGAAGTATAAAGTGTTTCATGTTAGGTATTCATACTAATACCTTACTTGTATTTTTTAGTACAAGTTTTATTAAAAGGAAAGAAGCGGCTTGCCACTTCTTTTGTTCAGCCATATTTTATATAATTTTTTTGACTTGACTCTAATAAAAAGAAGTACATTTTGAATGATACAAAGTGTACTTCTTTTTATTAGGAAAAATATTAGATTCCTATAATATCTGTTCATTTATTCAACTACAACACCCTTTTGCAACATGATGTTTGCATATAATGCCTTCTCACTTGTTGCAATAATAGCATAGGCTGTTCTTGCCTGATCATAGAATGCAAATCGCTCTATATTTCCTACGCAGTTTGCTCCTCTATCATCGTATTTTGCAACAATCTCTTTATACGTATCCCAGATTGGTGTTTCAACTGGATCTCCTGGAACAACCTCCATAAGATTAACTGGTTTTTCTACATAAGGATCTAGGGGAAATAACTGTAAGATTGCATCTAAAATCTCTGGAACTCCATGCCCATCACATCGAATAACAATTGCATTTTTTCCCATTTCTTCTGCTGGAAAGTTTCCGTCAGAAATAACAATTCTGTCACTATGCCCCATTTCACACAATACTTTTAATAATTGTGGTGATAAAATTGATGGTATACCTTTTAACATGTTTTGACTCCTCCTGCCTGTTGTAATACATTTCCGTTTTTAAGGAAGGGGATTGCATCATGCAACCCCCTAAAAATTATATCATATCTTTCAAATAAAACATTTCTTGCTAACTTAATTAGTCATATAAGTTTGGAGCAATATCAGCATCTTCCATATTGTCAGCTGTATACCATTTACATCCTGTGTCAACATTAGATACGCTTTCACCTTTTGCTGCTTTTACAGCAAGTTCTACTACATTACGTCCAATTGCTACTGGATCTTGTGTTACTGCTCCGGCTAATTTACCAGATTTTACTGCACTCTTAATTAATTCACCAGAGTCAAATGCTACACCAACAACACTTGTTCCAAGTTTATTAAGGTTTGCATCACCAGTAATTAAGCCTTCACCTGAATGCTGATTTGATCCATAGATACAGATGGTATCTGCTTTATTTAATAAGTTTTGAGCATCGATTGAAGAAAGTTCAGCTGTTACCTGTGCTGGAACTGCTACGTCAATGATTACGTTAGCACCATCTACTTTGTTTGTCCACTTATCATGTCCTTCAATAGAAACTGTTTTTCCATCTGCTTCAATTAATGATTTCATCTTATCAATAAAACCTGAACCACGGCTTGTAATAGATTCTGAAGTTGCATCCTGATTCATAACACCTATTCTTACTGTAGATGTTGCCGAATCGATTTTTTCTTTGATAATTTTATAAGTTTCATCTGCTGCTAATTCACCAGCTGCATAGTTATCTGTTGCTGCATTTGCTGCAATTGCACCTTCTGGAGCACCTGGAACACCAGAGTCAAATCCAATAATTGGAATACCAGCTTGTTGTGCTTTTGTGATACCTTCAAGGCAAGCTTCTGTATCAAGCGCTGCTAAACCAATTGCTGCTGGTTTGTTGTTAAGCGCGTTATTTAGCATCTGAACTTGTTGAGCAATATCACTTTCGGTATCTGGACCTTTAAAGTCAATCGTAACTCCTAATTCTTTGGCTGCTTCTTCTGCACCCTTTAAAACCGCCTGCCAGTACTGATGCTGGAATCCTTTTGATACAATGTAGATTGACATATCACCACTTGCAGTATCTGTCGTAGCAGTGTCAGTTTTGTCTGTTGTCTCTGTTGTCGTATCTGTTTTAGACTGGTCTGTTGTTGACTCAGCAGGTGCTTTTGACCCACATCCTGCTACTAATGCTGACACCATTGTTGCACACATTAATACACTTAATAGTTTTTTCTTCATTGTAAAGCCTCCCTTTAATTATGTTTATCCTTATCAGATTTATATCTGATAAGATTGTACTACTTGTCTGCTATACAAACAAGTAATTACCATCTTCATTTACTTTCATTACTTAATTTCTTTTCTTTCTATTTGCAACATCCATAAATACTGCAAAGATTAGTACAAGACCGGTTGCAACCTGCTGATAGTGTGTCTGTAATCCAATAAAAGGTAATCCTGTTTTTAACACCGACATAATGAATACACCAATTAATGTACCAGCAATCGTTCCATATCCGCCACTCATGGAGGTACCACCAATTACAACACCTGCGATTGCATCTAATTCAAAGCCAGCACCACCGCCTGGTAATAAGGTTGAATAAACTGCTGCATATGCAATACCTGCAATACCTGCCATTGTACCACTGATGATATAAGCTAATGTCTGCCATTTTGCTACGTTTACACCAGAAAGTCTGGTTGCTTCAATGTTACTACCAAGAGCAACTATATAGCGTCCTGGACGAGATTTGTTTAGTAAAGTTGCCATTAAAATTGCTACAATTAAAAGTAAGATAAAACCTGTAGGAATTGGAGTTGACATTCCATTTGCTCCTACAATATTTATTTTAAATATATTACGAAACCATCCTGCTGCTTCTGTTGCTTGTGGCCAAGTAACACTTTGTGCCTTTGTAAAGATAGAACCAAAACCTTTTGAAAGCATCATAGAACCTAAAGTTGCAATAAATGGTGGTAATCCCATATAAGATACCATCAATCCATTTAATAAACCAAAAATAGCACCGATTAAGATACAAATAATCAAACATAACGCGATTGGCACATTATACTTTGTTGCTAAAGCTCCTGTTACAAGTGACGAACATACAAGTACCGTACCAATGGATAAGTCAATACCACCTGTTGTAATCGCAAAAGTAACACCGATTGCCATAAATCCAATGTAATAAGATGCATCAAAAATACTTACTAAGGTAGAATACTGTCTAAATGAAGGACTAATTGCTCCAAATACGATATATATAATAATTAAGGCTAACAAAGCGATTAATCTTTGTGTACCAACTGCCTTTACAATTGGATTATTTAAGAAAGCATTTTGCTTTTTTTCTGTTGTTTTAGCTGACATTTTTTAATCCTCCCAATTAATTTCTAAGTGTAGCTGCATGCATGATTCTTTCCTGTGAAGCTTCTTCAATACTTAGCTCACCAGTTTTTCTACCTTCACACATAACTATAATTCTATCACTCATTCTGAGCACTTCCGTTAATTCGGAAGAAATCATAATGATTGATTTTCCCTGTGCGGCAAGCTCATTCATCAGATGATAAATTTCACTTTTTGCTCCGACATCAATACCTCTTGTCGGTTCATCAAAGATTAGGATGTCACAGTCTTTAATCAGCCATTTTGCAATAACCACTTTTTGCTGATTTCCACCAGATAAGTTAATAACTGCCGTTTCTACATTTGGTGTTTTGGTTTTTAGCTTTTCTACATATTCTTGTGATACTTTCTTTTCCTTTTTCTTATCGATGAAAATACCTTTCATGAAGTTTTGAAGTGATGACATGGTTGAATTTTGTGCAACCGACTGCGCAAGTACAATTCCGTAACGTTTTCTATCCTCTGATAGATATCCGATACCAGCATTCACTGCATCTTGAGGACTATTGATTTCTATTTTCTTGCCATTGACATAAATGTCTCCGCTTTCTTTTTTATCTGCTCCAAATAAAGCTCTTGCAGTCTCTGTTCTACCTGCTCCCATAAGTCCAGAGAAACCTAATATTTCGCCTCTTCTAAGTTCAAAACTAATGTTTTGTACCATTTTTCCGGCATTTAAGTTTTCTACTTTAAGTACAACAGGTGCATTTTCTGGAACACTGCTTTTTTCCTTTGGATCTTCATAAATCGTACGACCTACCATCATATTGATGATATCATCCTTGGAACATTGTTCAGTAATCAAGGTTCCTACATATTCACCATCTCGCATTACTGTTACACGATCTGTAATTACTTTTATTTCATCCATTCTATGAGAGATATAAACAATTCCAAGTCCCTTTTTTCTTAAATCACGAATGATTTTAAATAACTCCGCAATTTCTGATTCGGTAAGTGCAGCGGTTGGTTCATCAAAAACAATAACCTTTACATCTCTAGAAATTGCCTTTGCAATTTCACACATCTGTTGTCTACCAACTGTTAAATCACCCATTACACTATCTGGATCTATGTCAATATTCAGCCTCTGAAATAGCTTGCTTGCTTCTTCATTCATTTTCTTATCATTGATTAGTTTTCCATTCATCATCTCTCGACCAATGAATATATTTTGTGCAACCGTTAAATGATTCATCATATTTAATTCCTGATGTACGATGGCAATACCAGCATCCTGTGCTTCTTTAGGATTTGTAAACTCTACTTCCTTACCCTCATAAACAATGGTACCACTGTCTTTTGAGTAGATGCCCGTTAGGACTTTCATAAGAGTAGATTTTCCAGCACCATTTTCGCCCATTAGCGCATGTACTTCACCTTTTTTCACTTCAAGACTTACACCTTTTAGTGCATGTACGCCAACAAAGGATTTGTCGATATTTTTCATCGTTAAAATTACGTCGCCCACTTTTTCACCTTCCCTTGTGTTGTTTGTTCAACTTGTTTAATATGCTTCTATTATATGTCTATTATTTGAACAGTTTAATAGAATATTTTCTTGAAAAAGGTAATTATTTTACTATTATAATAATTTTTCTCTTTATATTGTACTTTTTATGTGTCATTTTTTATAAAGGAAAATGATACCTTTTAATCGCTGGTAATAAGTCCCAATAAAAATGCAACTTCCCTAGTATATTATATACAGGCTTATCCTACAATATGATAACTTGCTAAAAAACGGTAAGATATTGCTATACAATATCCTACCGTTTTAGCGAAATGGAAACAAAAGCTTTTGATTTTCCTCTGTATAAATATCATCCTTTCGAACAATGTTACTTCCTGAATCAATATTTGTGGCAACCTCTTCTCCACGCAAAATTTTGATGGCTGTTTCCAGACCAATGTATCCCATGTTAAATGCCTTTTGTACCACAATTCCATCAAATACACCTGATTCTAGTAACTGAATCTCCTCTACGGAACTGTCAAATCCTATAAGCTTAATTGAATCCGTCAGTTTTAAATCACGAACCGCCCTTGCAGCACCAATGGCAGAATATTCATTGAGACCAGCTATGATATCCACGTCAGGATGAACTTGTAATAATTCTTTGGTTACCTGATAGGCCTTGTCATATTCAGAATCACTAAAAACTACGTCTACAATTCGTTTCTCATCCTCTCCAAGAGCGATTCTAAGCCCCACCTCTCTTGCAATGGCGGTAGAAGTACCTTGTACATGACTTACAACAGCGATTTTCGAATTTTCTTTGATTAGATGATTTACTAACTGTCCAACCTTCTTTCCAGCCTCAATATTATCCGTTGCAATCAAGGCATCTTCAATTGGTTCTGCCATCTGAGAGTCGATAAGAATTAATTTAATTCCAGCCTCTTTTATCTTCTTTGCTGCTGGTAATGTTTTTTCATTATCGGCTGGAGATAGTAAAATTGCATCTGGCTTTAGAGCAATTGCATTTGCAATCATATCATTTTGCTTTTCATAGTCACTTTCTGAGTCTGGTGCCAGGATAGTAAGCTCAACACCATATTCTTTTGCGGCAATTTCTGTCCCTTCAATCAGCGAAAACCAAAACGCATTGTTATCATCTAGCACTTTGGAAACATAAACTATTTTTACCGTCTTATTATCTTTTGCATTGCATCTGGTCAGTAAAAAAACAATTAGAATAAATGCAAGTAACCATATCATCCATGTAATTAATTTTTTAGTATTTCTCATAGTGGCTATCCTCCTCACTTGATACAGGAATTCTAACTTCCACCATAGTTCCAACATCAACCTGACTTCTAAAGCGTAAACCGTATCTACTTCCATAATAAAGCTTTAAGCGGTTATTTACATTATTGACTCCTACACCACCCGATTTTTTATTTTCTTTTTTGTCAAATATGTGATTGAGTGCTTCTTTGTCCATACCTTTTCCATTATCTTCAATGCAAATGACAATATCATTTTCTACTCTTTCTCCCATAATGCGGATGAAACCCTTTCCGTCCTCCTTATACTTAATCCCATGATAAATCGCATTTTCAACGAGAGGTTGAAGCACTAATTTAACAATGGATTCATTCAGAATATCTTCTTTTATGTCAATTTCAAATTCTAGTTTATTCTTATATCTCATTTTCTGAATCGTTAGATAGCTTTTTGTATAACCGATTTCACTGTATATACTTACAATTTCATCTTCATTACTAATGCTTTGACGAAGTAACTTTGCTAATGAAGAGGTCATTAAAACGACTTCTTGATTTTTACCACTTTCTGACATCCAGATAATGGAATCAAGCGTGTTATAAAGGAAATGAGGATTGATTTGAGATTGAAGCGCCTTTAACTCACTTTTTCTCTTTGCCCTCTGCTCTCTTACAATTTGTTCCATTAACTCCTTTATTTTTTGTGTCATGATATTAAAAGAATTGCTTAACATTCCAATTTCATTTTGTTCCAGTATTTCAATTTCTGCATGTTCAAAATGCCCTTCTTGAACAGCCTTCATGGAATTAGCCAATTCCTTTAGTGGCTTTGATATTTCACTGGATAATATGATTGCAATAATTCCAGATATGATAATAAGAAACAATGCAGTGATCAGATACGCTAACTGCGTTTCTTCTCTTCCTGTCATAAGTTCGCTCAAATAGGCTACTCCTACAACCGTCCAACCCGTTTTTTCGGACGTATAAACCGTGTATAGCTTACTATTTTCTCCTTCTACTGTTGTAAAATTCGTTTGCTTTCCGTTTAAAGCTTCCTCTACTTTTTCGCTCTTTAATCCGCTATAAAGAAGGGTCTGTCTTGGATGGTATACAATCCTTCCTTGGGAATCGATGATAAAAACATAGCCTTTACTTCCCATACTAATTCCTTCACAAAGATTATTAATCGCACTATAGTTTAAGTCAACAAAAAGAACTCCTTCAATAGTACCAGTATTGGGATTTTGAATCCCGCAGCTTAAAGTTACTACCCATTTATAATCATCTTTGATTGCATTTTGTACATGAGAAGAAGACAAGACCGCAATTCCATTGCTTTGTCTTGCCTTAACATACCATTCAGATTGCTTAATATCTGCATATGGATTGAGTTGGTCTTTTCCATCATTAATTACATTTCTTCCATTGTCACTTAGTACTGCAATATTATAGATATCATCTCTGGCATCTGATATGGTTTGAAATTGTGAAATGACTCTGGTTTTGATTTGATCTAATTCTTCTTTGGTAGCTGTCTCATCATACAGATAATCAATGACATCTTTATTCTTTGATATCAGTCTTGATATATTCTCCATATAGTCCATATAGGAATCAATATCACCATTCACTTGTTCGATCAACTGCATGGTATAGTATTTTGAATTCTCCATGATGTTTTCCTGAGTATAGCGAATGGATATAATAAGAAAAACTATAAGTGCAACCGCAATAATCATGGTGAAAAAAAAGATCATGGTGCTTCGAATGCTTTTAAATCGAAATAAAAGATTTCCCTGCTTTCTTGTCATTCATTATTTCCTCTTAATTTTTGCATATTCTGTTGGCGTATAACCTGTATGTTTTTTAAAAATAATACTAAAATAATGAGGATCGCCAAAACCAACCTCATTTGCTACTTCATAAGACTTTAACGAAGTATGTTCAATCAGGCTTTTTGCCTTTTCGATTCGTTTTTTTGTAAGTGCTTCAATGAAGGTTTCTCCTGTGTAGTTCTTAAAAATCGAACTAAAATAACTGGTACTCATGGCAAGGTGATGGCAGACAGAATTTAGGGAAACTTCGGAATTACTATAATTTTTATCAATATAATCAAGTGCCATTATCGCCTGTCTATTTCCATAACTATCTTTTTCACTGGTCATGCCTTGTGATACTTTTATACAAAAACCAATCAATTCATTTTCAATATCTTTTAAATGATTAAGCATATAGATTCGATTAATAAACGTGTATTCTCCCTCCATAAACTCCTCATTGCTAAGTCCTGCTTCCTCTAACATGTTTACGATTGACAAAACAATGTTTTGAATGTAGATAATAATACGATTTTTGGAAACATAATCTGTTTTTAATTTCAAAACAAAGCTTTGAATTACTTTTTCAATTTCCAATGTATCGCCTGCTTTGATACTAAGTAAAATTTTATCCACCCATACTGATATGTCCAGGCCAAACGAAGTTTTATTCTTACCTAACTCTCTTGCATCTAAAACTACATTTCCACCAAGTAAAAAACGATATTCCAAAACCGCTCTTGCAGATTCTAGTGAACGATTCAACCAGCTTATTGTAGCTACCGTCTTGCCAATTCCTATCGTTGCATCAATTTTTAGATATTGATTGAGAGCACTTCGAATCTGTGTACAAATATCAAATACCCTGCTTCGAAATCCCTCCTCTTTGTCAGACTGAAAAATTACAATTGTCTTATCTTCTCCATTTTGAAAGGTAACCCCACATTTTGCTTTACTAACAATTTCTTCTGTAATATTATAAATAGAAAACAATACAAGATCTTCTTTGATATTATGATGCCTTTTTAGATATTCTTCCAAATCATCGCCCTGTATCATTGCCGTTGCAAAATATCTTCCAGATAGATCTACTCCATAATCTTCTGATTTCTTCTTTATGTCTTCAGGTAATAAATTTCCTTGCATTAAACTATTTAAAAAGCGTCCTTTTAATACAGGAAGATTGCTCATATAGGCTTCTCGTATTTTTTTTAAATTTTTATTCTTAAGTGATTCCTTATCAAAATCCGTCTTAATTTTATCAAGTAGCTCTGTTAATTCAAAAGCCGTAATGGGTTTTAAAACATACTCTAACACTTTATACTTCACTGCCGTCTTGGCATATTCAAATTCGTCATAGCCGCTTATTATAATTACCTTTGTCAAAGGATATGTTTCATATACATATTTGGTAAGCTCCATACCGTCTACATACGGCATGCAAATATCAGTAATCAGTAAATCGGGAACCTCTTGATTGATTCGATCAATTGCCTCTTTTCCATTTTCACACGCTCCCAAAAACTCAAAACCATGCTCCTCCCACTTGATATTTTCACTTATTGCTTCGCGGATTAATGCTTCATCATCTACTAGTAGAACTTTATACATATTTTATCCCCCTTGCTTTTATCAGTAAAAGGTTATGGTAAAGCCTTATGGCTTCAGTAATCAGTATACCACAAAAGTGTCTCAAAGGTTTTACCCTTTCAGACACTTTTTGCTATTCATATTACAGTTTGTATTCCACTTTACTGTAACAAATTCATTAAACCTAATTGTCTTAACGATATAATGGTCCATAAGCTTCACAAGCTCTGTAATCTGCACCTTCTTTATCCATTCCAAACGCATTCCAACTTGCTGGTCTAAAGATCTGCTCTTCTGGTACGTTGTGCATGCACACAGGAATACGAAGAATAGAACATAAGGTAATTAAGTCTGCTCCAATATGACCGTAGCTGATTGCACCGTGATTTGCACCCCAATTATTCATTACATCATAAGCAGTTGTAAATGCACCTTTTCCAGTTGTTCTTGGTGCAAACCAAGTACATGGCCAAGTATAATCGGTTCTCTTCCATAATTTATCCGATACTTCATCTGGTAAGTTAACTGTCCATCCTTCTGCAATTTGTAATACAGGTCCAAGTCCTTTTACAATGTTCAAACGAATCATAGTACAAGGCATTTCTGCTCTGGTTAAGAATCTGGAGGAATATCCGCCTCCTCTAAAATACCCTTGATCTGCTGCATTCCAAGTAGTCGCTTTTAAGCAAGCCTCTATGTCATTTTCTGTTACTTCCCAGAAAGGCTTAATTACGCCATTTCCATTTTCATCCTTTACTTCTCCACAAGCATCAAGGCAAGCTGCTCCTGAGTTAATAAGGTGAATAAATCCACCTGATTCTTTTGCAACACCTTCTAGCTCATAGCCAGTTGCTTTTTTCACTGCTTCTGGGCTCCAATAGGTTCTTACATCTGCAAAGATTTGCGCTGTATTGGTTAAAAGTTTACTAAATAGCATACCTACACCATTTAATGTATCATTTTCAGTTGCAAGAATGTATGGTTCTCTTGCTCCATTCCAGTCAAAGGAGGAGTTAAGAAGTGCTTCTGGGAAATCACAGTTTGGATAAAAATCAGTCCACTGTCTTTGTCCTTGGAATCCTGCCGCAATGGCATTGTGTCCAACGCTTTCTTCTTCACAGCCTTTTGGAAGGTTTTTGTTTCCATTCATCAAGTCTTTGATGATGCACATCATCTTAACAACAAATTCCCAGTCTTTTTCCTTTTCTTCTGGTGACTTTTGTGCTTCTTCTGGATTCTTATCAAAGCCTTCTTTACATTTTTCTTTTGTCCATGCAAGTGCTTTTTTGTATTCTTCTTCATCATAGATGTTTTCTGTCATTCGGCGAATGATTTCCACTTCATCTACTGATTCTACTCTCATTCCAAGGTATTCTTCAAAGAACTCTACATTAATAATTGAGCCTGCGATACCCATACAAATTGAGCCGATTTGTAAGTAGGATTTCCCTCTCATAGTTGCTGCTGCCACTGCTGCACGTCCAAAACGAAGTAATTTTTCCTTTACATCGCAAGGAATGTCTGTATCATCTGCATTTTGTACATCATGTCCATAGATACCAAATGCAGGAAGTCCTTTTTGTGCGTGACCTGCAAGTACTGCTGCCAAGTACACTGCTCCTGGTCTTTCGGTTCCATTAAAGCCCCATACACCTTTTATGGTGTTTTTATCCATATCCATTGTTTCAGAACCATAGCACCAACAAGGGGTAACGGTAAGTGTAATATCAACACCTGCTTTTCTAAATTGATCCGCACATGCTGCTGCCTCTGCTACTCGTCCAATTGTTGTATCTGCAATGACAACTTTTACTGGTTCACCATTTGAATATCTTAGGTTCTCTGTAAATAATTTTGCTGCTGCCTTTGCCATTCCCATAGTTTGCTCTTCTAAAGATTCTCTAACCTTTAAAGGTCCTCTTCTTCCGTCAATTGTTGGTCTGATACCAATAACAGGATAATCACCAATTAATCTGCTTTCTGCCATTTTCCATTCCTCCATTTTTCACCTTGTTATGATAATTCTTAGCCATCATACATGCATACTACTTACAGTTAACATTTTTAAACGAAACTGAAATATCCACATTTACCACAAATAAAATTTCATCTTTATCTTCTATGGTTGATTTAACTAAGAATTTATTTTATTAGCTTCTTATTCTATGCTAATTATACAATAGCTAGCCTTTTAATGCTCGCAAAAATCTGTTGATATATGGACATTTTTTGTCATTGTTGTTATACTATATCCATGACAGATATGTTTTATTCTAAATCGATACTCTAGTTTAAAATAGCAAATAAGAATGGGAGGACTAAATGAAGGCATTTCATGAAGTAAGAAGCTATGATTCTGATTTTATGGTATGGCATTCTTCTTATAAAAATATTAGTTTTCTAGCGCACTGGCATAAAGAGATTGAATTCATTTATATACGTGGCGGAAGTGCGAGAATCAGTATTAATGATGATATTTTTTTAGCAAATAAAGGAGATTTGGTCATATGTGATAGTGGGCATATCCATTATAGTGATTCATTTGATATGGACAATTCCTTAGATTTTATTATTTTTGACCCAAATATTGTAAGTCCTCTTTACAATAAGAGTAACTTTAAGCACCCTTTGATTACTGCCGAAATGTTATGCGAATTGCAATTAGATAAAAAACTCATACATTTAATTAATGTGCTAAAGATAGAAACCAAGCAAAAAGAGCCTTACTATCGCGAAATTATAACTGCTACCTTAAAAGAATTTTGGTATCAACTACTTCGCAAACTTCCAAAGGCTCATCTCCCGATTGGTGAAACCAACAAAAGAGATACTATGCTCTATGATTTACAGCAGCTTCTTTCTTATATTGATACCAATTATTACGAGAATCTATCACTTTCCTTTGCTGCTAATAAAATGGGTTTTTCAGAGAGTCACTTCTCTAAAATATTTAAGAAGTTAACAGGTATTAATTATGTAAATTATGTCAATCTCATTCGCATTGAACATGCTGCAAATCAATTGAAGAACACTCCCGATAAAGTAACAGACATTGCTATTAATTGTGGCTTTAATAATATTAGAAATTTTAATCGCGTGTTTAAGTCCATTACAGGTCTTACCCCTACTGCATTTGCTCTTGGTACACATTCCGATATCTATTCCTTATCCTACTATAATAGGAAGAGTTTGGACAAAGAATTTGTAGAGCAAGATTCCATTACAGTAATAAACAATGAACCACTTTAGCTTATTATTTTATTTAATATTCTTATTTTATATTGACATATTTTACAAGCCATACTATAGTTTTTGTAAAGCAAATAAGGAGAACATTTATGTATACGGAAAATAATAGTGCAATCATCAACAATTTAGGCGGAGGAGTCAAACGAAAAGTATTATCTTATAGCGAAAATATGATGTCTGTTGAACTTCATTTTGAAAAGGGGGCAATTGGCGCTTTGCACTCACATCCTCATGAGCAGATTGGATATATTATATCTGGTTCTTTACTCTATAAAGAAGATGGACAGGATGATAAAGTATTAAAGGCTGGTGATACATACTATGTAGCACCAAATGTTGAACATGGTGTTGTCGCATTAGAAGAAACAATGCTTCTTGATGTTTTTACTCCTATGAGAAAAGATTTCATTTAAGAAATAATTACACAAAACGCCCTAAGCATCCGTTGGCTTGGGCGTTTTTACATGTGAAGTATATTTCTTTTTAAGCTTCTTTTATTGATCTTATAATTTTAATACAACCTCTCGATTGGTACGCTGATATTGATAATATCTTACACCTGCCGCATCAAACATTCTCTTTGAAGCCATTACAGAAGGTGTATCTTTGTATTTATCTTCATCATAAACTACCGTCTTTATTCCAGATTGTATGATTGCCTTTGCACATTCATTGCATGGGAACAAAGAAACATAGAGTTTTGCACCTTCTAAGCTTCCACCACGATAGTTTAATATAGCATTCAACTCACTGTGTGTCGTGTATAAGTATTTATTTTCTAGCGGATCGCCTTCTCGTTCCCATGGGAATTCGTCATCCGAGCACCCTTTGGGAAAACCATTGTACCCCATTGACAAAATTTTATTATCTTCACTCACGATACAAGCACCTACTTGTGTGTTTGGGTCTTTCGACCTCATACCAGATAGTTTGGCAACTCCCATAAAGTATTCATCCCAAGTAATATAATCATTTCTTTTGCTACTCATAAATATCCCTCCTTATATAGTGTGATTATAAAGTAAATTTAATTGTTTTTAAACCCTTTATTTACAAAAATCGCCAGTGCGTAACACACTAGCGATTCTTTTTTATTTTGTTCCAAAGATTCTATCTCCAGCATCTCCAAGTCCTGGTACAATATATCCATGGTCATTTAAACGCTCGTCCAAACCTCCGATATAGATATCTACATCTGGATGCTCTTTTTGCATTCTCTTTACACCTTCAGGTGCAGCAATGATACACATAAAACGTATATTTTGAACACCTTTATCTTTTAACAATTGAATTGCAGCAACACTTGAACCACCTGTCGCTAACATAGGATCTACTACAAACACTTCTCTTTCAGCAGAGTCTGCTGGAAGTTTGCAATAATATTCAACTGGCTCTAATGTTTCTGGATCACGATATAATCCAATATGGCCAACTTTTGCTGCTGGTATCATGGATAACATACCATCAACCATACCTAATCCAGCTCTAAGAATTGGTACAACTGCAAGCTTCTTTCCTTGTAATTCTTTAACAGTGGTTGTACAAATTGGTGTTTCAATCTCAACATCTTGAAGCTTTAAATCTCTTGTAGCTTCGTAGCACATTAACATTGCAATTTCACTTATCATTTGTCTAAAATCTTTTGAACCAGTATCCGTTCTTCTAATAATTCCTATTTTGTGTTGAATTAATGGATGATCCATTACTGTTACGTTTGACATATTTTCCTCCTAAATTTAGTCTTCAATTTGACTAATTCTTTGTTTGTGTCTATCTTCATCTGAAAACTTTGTATTTAAAAATGTATCAATAATCTTAACGGCAAGTCCTGGGCCTACCACCCTTGCTCCTATAGCAACTATGTTTGCATCGTTATGAAGTCTTGTAGCTTCTGCACTAAAACAGTCAGAACAAAGTGCCGCTCTGATACCCTTTATCTTATTCGCAGCAATTGAAATTCCAATCCCAGTTCCACATATAATAATTCCCTTATCACATTCCCCACTGGCAACCGCATTTGCCACTGCCTTCCCATATACTGGATAATCACAAGCTTCTTCACCAAAACAACCGTAATCCTTATATTCCAGCTTGTTTGCTTCCAAATAGGAAATTACTTCTTGCTTTAAAGTAAATCCACCATGATCACAACCTAGTGCTATCATATTGTTCCTCCTTAAATGTTATACAAATATCTATGTTGAAAAGCGGACAAGCCGCATCAACCTCTACTATATTAAATATGAATCACCTTGTGCCCTGCTGCCTTTAGTAATCGATTCATGATAGCCATCCCCATCTTTTCACTTTGAAAACTTTCCGAATAGATAACATCAACATTTTTCTCGTCAAATTCTCGAAGCACGCGATATAAATTATGGCTTATCGTCTGCTCATCACTTCTTTTCCCGATGCTAATAACTTGTCCCACATCATACCTGTTAATAGTCTCATCGGTTGCAATAATTCCAACCTTATATTGCTTGTCTGACATTTCTTTCGCCAAACAATTTATTTTTACAATTACTTGTTCTTCTTCACCTTCTATAATGGTCAAATCACCTTTGGGTGCATAATGCTTATATTTCATTCCAGGTGCTTTTGGACGATCATTTAATTCTTTATCCCCTAAAATAGTCGGATCTATTGATACTTCACCAATTACAGCTTCCATCATAGCTTTTGTTACAAATCCAGGTCGTAATATCATTGGTGGATTTGTGGTAACATCTATAATAGTCGATTCGATTCCAATGGAAACCGCACCCCCATCTAAAATCATATCGATTTTCCCTGCCAAATCCATAGCAACATGCGACGCCTTAGTCGGACTTGGCCGACCTGATGTATTGGCACTGGGCGCAGCTATATATCCACCTGCTTCTTTTATCAGGTTAAGTGCTAACGCATGCTTTGGCATCCTTACCGCTACAGTATTTAAGCCCCCAGTCGTTCCTAGAGGCACAATTTCTTTTTTTTCAAATATCATAGTCAATGGTCCAGGCCAAAAAATCTCTGCAAGTTTTTTCGCATTATCAGGAACTACCTTTACTATTTTGTCCAATGCTTCAAGCTCAGCTATATGAACAATAAGAGGATTATCCGAAGGTCTTCCCTTGGCTTCATAAATTTTCGAGGATGCAAATTCATCTAGTGCATTTGCGCCTAATCCATATACTGTCTCAGTTGGGAATGCAACCAATCCTCCCTGTCTTAGTATTTGGGCAGCCTCTTGTATGGCCTTTTTATCCATTTGGTTCATTTGAATCTTTTTTTGTTTTGTATTCATCGTTTTTCTCTCACTATTTATAATCCATTTATATATTGTAATATACCAAGATGAATTGCCCAAGCTAATTTTTGCTGGTAATTTTCATCGACTAGTTTTGAAGCTTCTTCGTAGTTTGATAAAAACCCACACTCCACGATTACTGCCGTTGCATCTGTTTTTTTAAGTAAATAGTAACTTGCATTGTTTTTTGCAGACCTTTTGTTATTTGGTTGTACATGCGTTTGTAGCTGTGTTTGTATTATTTCAGCTAATTTTTTTGCGTTATCGGAATGTTGAAAGTAAAAAACTTGTGCACCATTTACATATTCTTCATGATAGCTATTTTGATGAATACTAATCGTTACGACTGAATTTGCCTTACCAATAATTTCACATCGTCTTTTCATATCCTGTACTTTTTTATTTTTAGCATTTTCATCATAGAGGCCCTTATCTGTTTCCCTAGTCATAATGACCTCAATATCTTCTGCTTCCAACATTTTTTTAAGTAGGATTGCAATGCTTAGATTAATATCCTTTTCCAATGCATTGTTGATTCCTACCTTTCCGGGGTCATTTCCACCATGTCCGGCATCAATTACTACAACTGGTTTTTGTTTAGCGCTTTTCATGTTTGTGACTGCAACACTTCCTTGCTGGCCAATCACCAGCGCACTCATCAGAAGTATCACAGTCATTAAAATTTCTATCGTTTTTCTCTTCATGCTACATTCCTGCACACACATTCATTTATACATTTTATGTACATGAAGAAAATAAAATGTTATTATTCTGTCTTTGGGTTTTCTCTGCCTAATTCACATATTTGATAATGGTATCCCAAACACTCTTTTTTTCAAGACCAAGCTTCCAGCTTGCTACTCCAGCAATCTCAAACTGGTCTACCAACTTCATCTTTTCTTCGATGGAAGCTTCCTCCTCTAGCCAAATCTCATATGTGATTCCATCTTTCTCATACTGTGCATAGTACTGACCCGTTGTCTCATCCCAAGTTGGTTCTAGGCCATTTGCACTGATGAGCTTGTCTTGATTTGCCATACTATATATCTCACTTGATAATTTGTATGGAATAAATTCTGTACTCTCATTCTCACTTGCAATTTCATCTTCCGTTTTTGGAGTCTTAATCCATAGTCTGGTGTAAAATGGAACCGCATTAATAACCTTTTCCTTCGGAACTTCCTTAAGAGTGTTCTCAATTCCTGACTTCACAAAACCAATTGAGGCAACAGAACCTGCTTCTTCAGAGGTCGAAAAATGCTCATCATATCCCATAACAATCACGTAATCTGCAACAATTCCTTGTTCCTTTCTATTGTAAAGGGCTGAATACTCAGTTGGAACATAGTTATCAATCGATAATACAATTCCATTGTTTCTGCATTTTATGGATAACTCTCTGATAAACTGAACAAAGTGTTCTCCCTCTTCTGATTTTAATTCCTCAAAATCAATGTTAATTCCATCCAAATTATATTCAATTGCCGCGGCAATTAATTGATTGATTAACTTCTCACGTTTTGATGTATAGGATAGCACTTCATAAGTACTAACATTCGGATTGAAATTATCAATTAACGCCCACACTTCTATTCCTAATTGATGTGCATGCTGTACATAAGTAGCATCTGCTAGACTCGTAAAATTACCTTCATTATCTGACAAAGAAAACCAAGTCGGTGATATGGTATTAATTCCTTTTGTATCTGCTAAAAGAGTAAGAAGCTTACTATTTGCGGCTTTTTCTGTTACTTGATGCCAAGTAAGGTTAATGTCATAATCTTTCTTGATACTCGTATAAACAGGTTCCTCAAAACTTCTGCTTTCTGTTTCCTGGCTTATATTAATCAAGTTTTTATTCTTAATGTATCCAATAAAAGCATCTTCACTTCGAACTTTGCTCCACTCATCGCCTTGTTCTAAGACTGCTACTTTGCTTCCTTCTGTAACATTCGTTAAAATCGGACTTTTTATTCCACCTTTAACACGAACACTATCATCTTTTTTAAGTTGTGCATACGTTACATTGCCCCACTCATAAGTAATATGAACGCGATTTGGGTCGCTAAATCTCTCATACGCAATATTTGTATATTTTTGTATATAATCTAGCGCAATGTATGCATTATTTCCATCTACCTTAACAATTACATAATTCTCAGTATTTTTATTTTTACTTATATAATAATCCTTACTACCAACACTAGCTGTTATTACATCACTTGGTGTTGTGTAAAGTAGAACATTCTCATTAGGATCCCAATAGAATCTAGGATTTAAATATTTTCTTACCGTACTATATTCTAGATAAATCTCATCATTAAAGATTAAACCTTTTTCTTCCGCTTTCGTATCTTGTAAAATTAATGCTACTTCATCTTCACTGCTAAGTGCAAAGTATTCTGGCAAATCTGCTTTTTTATCCGATGGTGTATATTTTTCAATTATATTTCCTACTACATAAATGATAATTACAATGATCAACAATACTAGGGTAGCAAAAACTGATATGATCTTCTTTTTTAGCTCTGGAGATGTCCTTCTCCTCATGTAAACTATCCCTCCATATTCTAAATTCTATTTTTTTCTCGTTTATTATACCATGAACACACCATAACGTCATTACTATTTTCGACATTGTAAATTTTTTTTAATGTTTTCTGAATAAATTAGTCAAATTTTGCTTACCAGCCCAGCCATACAAGAGGCTGAACTGATAACACTTACCCACCCAAACACCCGTCATTCGATCTACGCATAGAGGGATATCCGTAATTAGTTTTTAATTTGAATGACTCTTCCCTTTATTTTCATTATGACTTACCAATTTAATACTTGCTTATTTTATCGAATCTTATTTCTCTTAGAATACCTTGCTCGTCACCAATGTAATCACTCATATAGTCATTACATTCACGCAAAGCATCAAAAATCTGAATTGGTGTACTTGCACGACCTTCTAAAACTAACGGTACTCCCTTTGTAACATATTGTTCTAATTCAATTAAAAAATATAGGTCTAACCCCTGATTATTCATAATTCCTCCATCTTCTAATTCATTTACAAGTATGCCATTTTCTATTCCTTTAGAGACTCGTGATATATTATTGAAATACTGCTTACCGTACTTATAAATGAATCAGATTGTTATAATAAATTTTCTAAAAATTCAAAATTACATCCATGAATTAAGAAGGGATCAGGTTCAAAAGGTTGTGCATATATATTGGTCTTATAGATATTCTTTATGTGACGTATCTCGTCTTTTGTTATAAATCTGGATACATATTTAATTTTTCCAAGATAGTCTCTGGAAATAAAGAATTCCATGTATGATATTAATTTGGTTCTGTTCCATGGATTCAAATTCCCAACAACAATCTTGATATTACATTTTAAAAACTCTTTGGTGCATTCTTCATTTATTTCTCCAAAATCGATAATAACATAATCCCTACAAAGGTTAAAAATCATTCCAAGCATTTCCTTTTCTACCTTATAATAATAGGTAACTTCTGATATCGAAAAAGTATCATATTCTTGTTCATGTTTATGCTTGGCTAAATAGTACTCCTTTAATTCTTTAAAAGCACCACTCTGATTCATTTCTATAATTGTAACATTTTTGTTTAATTTTGCGCGAATATAGTTTCCTAACATAATGGAGAGATGAGTTACTCCTGCACCTTTTTGTACTCCAGTGATACCAATCGTCTTAATGGCGGTATCTTCGTTTTCAATTCTCACCTTTTGAATAACATCCTCCTCTTTACATGAATAATGCCTTTTAGCATATGTTTAAATGCTTTCTCTGACGCACCGTTATTAACAAATGGGTCAGTAAAAAATGGTACGTGATATCCTCTCTTAATTCCAAGATATTGTGCTGCCTTATAAGCTTGTCCTTTTCCACACATATTAAATAGATACTGAGATTTGTTATCATTCATTGCTTCCATACATTCCTTGGAAAAAGAATACTCCCATTCCTTTGTACCTAACACAACCAATCGAATATCAGCGGTTCCATAATCACTGCTTCGCTCATGAAAGGTTCCACAATCTCTTACAATTACTTCAAAATCACTTTTGTTGATACTGATTGTCTCGTTATAGTTTGGAACTGCAATGAAATTTTTAAAGTAATAAATTCCGTCCTTATGATATAGATGTGCGTTTATATCTTTTATATTGGATACAATTTCGCTTTTGTTTTTTTCTTCATAAATGGCCTTTATTCCATTTTTATTTAAAAAAGATACCATCCCAATTGCTATGTGTGAAACTCCTATTCTGGACTGGCTACCCAAAATGGATATTATAAGAGTATTTTTTTTATTTTTGCATATTGATAAATCTTTTTTTATTTGAGCTACATTATCATATCTATTTTGGGGATTCTTTGCCATGCACTTTAAAATAATTTTTTTTAGATCTTGAGAAATAGAAAGAAATTCATTTTTTTTAGATTTTTTGCTATTTGATTGAGAAGGTTTTTTACCAATTAACATAAAATATAAAATACTACCAATTGCATAAATATCCGCCTTAGGATCAAGCTTTAAACTATAAAATTGTTCTGGTGCTGCAAAACTTGGTGTTCCAAAAGAGTAATCAACTTCCTCTTTTTCCATATAAATTGCTGCTCCAAAATCAATTATTTTAACGCAATCATTACATACTATAATATGATCAGGTTTTAAGTCTAAATATAATACTGGATAAGGCCTTATGTTATGTAGATACTCTATTATGTCACAAATTTGGATTATGATATGAATTGCTGATTCTCTTGAAATAGCTTTTTGATCAAGCATAATTGCTTTTAAAGACTCACCCTCAATATATTCTTCAATAATATATAAGTATTCCTCATCTTCTTCAAGATCATAAATAACTGGAATACCTGGGTGTGTAAGATTTTTCAGAAGTGTAGCTTCTGCTAAAAATTGTTGGTACATGGATTCTTTTTTGCTAACACATTTTATTACCCGCTTTGCCCCTAACTTAATATGCTCTGCCAGATATACTTTGCCGCTTAATCCACAACCAATCTGCCTTTCGATTCGATATCGATCATACAGGCTAAAACGATGTTTCGTCTCGTTTAATGCAAACAAATCATGATTATTTAATTTAAACCAACTCCTTTTCACTATCAATACACAGAAATTTTCCTCTTATAAATAAATATTATATATAAATTTTAATTAATTTGCAATATTTATTTTAATTTTTAGTTTACTATATAAAAAAACCATAAAATCCAACAATTACCTAGTATTTTTTCATTTTTATTTTTGAATAAATGATTGACTTATGTAACGTTTTTGTATATACTGTGATATACTTATAATAGGATAATAATATAAAATTACTAGGTATAAATTAACTCATTTCTTTAAACCTTATGTAAAGGATGTGATATTATGAAAATCGAAAAAGTAAACGATAACCAAATACGCTGTACTTTGACGAAAGACGACTTAGCTGACAGGGAACTAAAAATTAGTGAATTAGCTTATGGAACTGAAAAAGCCAAATCATTATTTCGAGACATGATGCAACAAGCATCCTACGAATTTGGATTTGAAGCTGAAGATATTCCTTTAATGATTGAAGCGATTCCATTATCACCTGATTGTATTATCCTCGTCATTACAAAAGTGGAAGATCCAGAAGAATTAGATACTCGATTTTCTAGGTTTGCACCTTCTTTGAGTGATAAAGAAGATATAGAAAGTACTACTGAAGTATCCCCTCTAACAGGTGCAGATGATGTCTTAGATTTATTTAAGAAAATTCATGATGAAAAATCGAAATCAACTGCAAGTAATAATGATAATTTTGTTCCGTTGTCTGAATCTTTGACTCAGGATAAGGAAGAAAAAGCTTCTTCCAAAAAGAATCTCTCGAAAGAGTCAATTAAACTTTCAGAATCTGTAGATTTAACAAAATTATATTCCTTTGATAATTTAGATACTGTAATTCGTTTGTCTTCTGTATTAGAAGGATATTACGATGGAAAGAATTCCTTATATAAAGAAACATCAACTGGTAAGTATTATTTGGTAATTAGCAAAACGACTCATACCCCAGAACAATTTAATAAGATTTGTAATATCTTATCTGAGTATGCATCTCAGATAAAATATACTCCTTCTATTGAAGCTCGCTTAAGAGAGCATGATGAAATTTTTATAACAGGAAATGCAGTACAGATCTTATCGCATATGTAATAAGTTGCATTAATAAAAGCCAAGAAAACCTTGGCTTTTTACATTCAATTTTTTGAATCAATTCCTTATTGAACAAAGATTCTCAATAAGGCATATAAAGCACTGTAGTATTTGCTAAAACTTATTTGAAGTGATAAAATACTTTTACTACGAATAACTCGTACAAAACAGATTATAATAATCTTAACTATGTATACTTAAGGAGGTATTATTATGGCAGAAATCACAAAAGACATGATTATTGCTGATATAATCGCAGTTGATAGTAACATTGTTCCAATTTTAATGCAGTCAGGAATGCACTGTGTTGGATGTCCTTCTTCACAAGGTGAAACTCTTGAAGAAGCATCTATGGTTCATGGAATTGATGCTGATGAGCTAGCGGCTAAAATTAATGAATATTTGGCATTAGCTAAATAAATAATTACTACATTTACAATTTTTAAAAACCTATAAATATATACTTTTATTTATAGGTTTTTAATTACTCGATTTTTGTATACTGTATTCAAAAAAATACATTCCGAAGCCTTGACGTGTATACAGTATTCCATTATAATTAAGTTAGTTAAACTGTTAACATACTTTTAAGTCATTTAAGAGTAATCACATTCAATTATAAATATCAATTAGGAGGAAATTCAAATGAGATCAGAATGGAACGATTTCGTGGGTGGTATTTGGGAAAAAGAAATTAATGTAAGAGACTTCATTCAGAAAAACTTTACTTTATATGAAGGAGACGATTCTTTCCTTGCTGGACCTACAAAAAACACAACTGAACTTTGGGCTCAAGTAATGGACTTAACAAAACAAGAACGTGAAGCAGGCGGTGTTCTTGATATGGACACTAAAATTGTTTCTACCATCACTTCACATGGTGCTGGATATTTAAATAAAGACAAGGAAACGATTGTTGGTTTCCAAACCGATAAACCATTTAAGAGATCTATGCAAGTTTACGGTGGTATTCGTATGGCAGAAAAAGCTTGCGAAGATAATGGTTACAAAGTAGATCCTGAAATTTCAGAATTTTTTACAACTCATAGAAAAACACATAATGCAGGTGTTTTTGATGCTTACACAGCAGAAATGAGAGCTTGTAGATCTAACCATGTTATTACTGGACTACCAGATGCTTATGGACGTGGACGTATCATTGGTGACTACCGTCGTGTTGCATTATATGGTATAGACCGTCTAATTGAAGATAAAAAGAATCAAAAGGATACTACTCCTTCTATTATGTCAGAGGATGTAATCCGTTTACGTGAAGAATTATCGGAACAAATTAAAGCATTACAAGAGTTAAAGAAATTAGGTGCAACCTACGGATATGATATCTCAAAACCTGCTACCAATGTACAGGAAGCAATTCAATGGTTATATTTTGGATATTTAGCAGCTGTAAAAGAACAAAACGGTGCAGCTATGTCTCTTGGACGTACTTCAACCTTTATTGATATCTATGCTGAAAGAGATTTAAAAGAAGGAAGATTTACAGAAGAACAAATTCAGGAATTTATCGATCATTTCGTTATGAAATTACGTTTAGTAAAATTTGCTCGTACTCCTGAATACAATGCAATTTTTGCAGGAGATCCTACTTGGGTTACAGAATCAATCGGTGGTGTTGGTATAGATGGACGTCCATTGGTTACAAAATCATCTTTTAGATACCTTCATACACTAAGCAACTTAGGAACATCTCCAGAACCAAACTTAACAGTACTTTGGTCAACTAAATTACCAGCGAACTTTAAGAAGTTCTGTGCTAAAACTTCAATTGCATCCTCTTCTGTTCAATATGAAAATGATGATTTGATGAGAGTAACACATGGTGATGATTATGCAATCGCTTGCTGTGTATCTTCTATGAGACTTGGTAAAGAAATGCAGTTCTTTGGTGCTCGTGCAAACCTTGCAAAATGTCTATTATATGCTATTAACGGCGGTGTAGATGAAATTAGCAAAAAGCAAGTAGGACCAAAATTCAGACCAATTACTTCTGAGTATCTTGAATTTGATGATGTAATGGATAAATACAAAGATATGATGAAATGGTTAGCTGGTGTTTATGTAAATACATTAAATATCATCCACTATATGCATGATAAATACTGCTATGAAAAAATTCAGATGGCATTACACGATAGAGAAGTAACTCGTTGGTTTGCTACAGGTATTGCTGGACTTTCTGTTGTAGCAGATTCATTATCAGCAATTAAATATGCAAAAGTTAAAACCATTCGTGATGAAAACGGTATCGTTGTAGATTACGAAGTGGAAGGTGATTTTCCAAAATACGGTAATGATGATGAACGTGTTGATGAGTTAGCAAGTAATTTGGTTCATACCTTCATGGAATATGTAAGAGAAAATAAAACTTACCGTAATGGTATTCCAACAACATCAATTTTAACAATTACTTCAAACGTAACTTATGGTAAAAATACAGGTTCTACACCAGATGGAAGAAAACAAGGTGAACCATTTGCTCCAGGTGCTAACCCAATGCACGGACGTGATAGTAAAGGTGCTGTAGCTTCACTTGCATCTGTTTCAAAACTTCCATTTAGAGATGCACAGGATGGTATTTCAAATACATTCACAATCATTCCTGGTGCACTTGGTAAAGAAGATCAGATTTTTGCTGGTGATATTGATCTTGATTTAAGCAAATAAGCTTATATAAAAAGGACTGATTTTATGGATAATAAAACTATGATAGATGACATTGTTGCTTTACTAGACAACTCCGTATCCAAAGGAGTTGGTCATCTAAATATCAGTACAATTGAATCTGAAAACGAAACAAAAACTGTAGAACAATTAGGCTGTCTAGACTGCGCAAAAGGCGATTTAGCTTGCAGTATCCCAACCCTTCACGAAGGGCTTGATGAAGAAAAAGACGCCGACTAACTAGTCCCAAACAAAATGATTTTATAGGAGGAATTTAAAATGTCAAATATTAGCGATGCTCAAGTTGATAATCTAGTTTCTTTATTAGATGGATATTCAGTAAGTGGTGGCCATCATTTAAATGTAAATGTATTAAACAGAGAAACATTATTAGATGCACAGGCTCATCCAGAAAATTATCCACAGTTAACCATTCGTATTTCTGGATACGCTGTTAACTTCATTAAATTAACAAAGGAACAGCAAAACGATATTATTTCACGTACTTTCCACAACGCAATGTAATTTTCCTTTGCTTTATATTTGAAACAACACAGAACAGGAAAAGACTCTTCTTTTCCTGTTTTTATATCTTAGATTTGTTTGAAAGGAGGTTATTTTATGAACGGTTATATTCACTCAATTGAAAGTTTTGGTAGCGTAGATGGACCTGGTATTCGTTTTGTTGTCTTTACGCAAGGATGTCCAATGCGTTGCTTGTATTGTCATAATCCAGATACATGGGCTTTAAATCTTGGTAAGCAGATGAGTGTAGATGAGATATTAAAAGCTTATGAAAAGAATATTCCATTTTATAAAAATGGGGGCTTAACGGTTTCTGGTGGAGAACCACTGGTACAAATAGATTTCTTAATTGAACTTTTTGAAGCTGCAAAAGCAAAAAATATTCATACTTGTCTTGATACTTCAGGTATTATTTACAACGAAAAAAACGCCGAGCTTATGGCTAAATTTGATCGTTTGATGAAGGTGACGGATTTGGTAATGCTTGATATTAAGCATATTGATCCTCAAGAACATGTAAAGCTTACCAAACAATCCAATACACAGATATTAAAATTTACTCGATATCTGGATAGTCAGGACGTTGATATCTGGATTCGTCATGTAGTGGTACCTACTATTACCGATAACGAAAAATATTTATTTGACTTAGGTTATTTCATTGGAGATTTAAAAAACCTAAAGGCATTAGACGTTTTACCATATCATACTATGGGACGTGAAAAATACAAAGAGCTAGGTATGGAATATCCATTAGAAAACTTAAATGATTTGGATAAAGAGGATGCCATTGAAGCAAAAAAACATATCATTGAAGGCATAAAAAAACGCCGTAGTGAACTTGAAGCATAAAAATGTTGTTATTTATTTGCATAAGTTCACATAATTGTACTTTGTTTTATGCTTGTCATCTAAGTAGATTTGTATTAAAATGTATATTATCAGAAGCAAGTACTTTTGATAATTTATATCAGTTTAAGTGCATAACTAAATACAATTGATTTAGTTATAATACGAAAATTTAAGGAGGATAATAGTATGGCATTTGTTATTAATGACGGTTGTGTAAGCTGTGGAGCTTGTGAAGGAGAATGTCCAGTAGGCGCAATTAGCGAAGGTGATGGAAAATACGTAATCGACGCTGATTCTTGTATCGACTGTGGTGCATGTGCAGCAACATGTCCAACTGGTTCCATTTCTCAATAATCCAGTTTTACACTCAAAATAAAACAAGTAGAAGGAAGACAAATCCATTCTACTTGTTTTATTTTATAATAGACGAAATTTTTTCTTTTTTTTCCCTCCTTCTGCTGTGGCCGCAATCTCTTTTCTATGTTTTTGATGGGTTCGAACTAACTCATCTAATTTCTTATATCTCTCCTCTTCTCGTTCATCCTGAACTTTCATGAGGTAATCCATCTCTTTTAACACACTTTCTGATACTCTTCCCCCAACTTCTTTTCCTAATTCATAATTATTTTCCATCAAGGCCTCACTTACAATACTTTTAATTATATTTTGAAATTGCTGCATTTTATCGTTGCTAAGGTTAGTGGATGGCATTTTAGTGGATATTTCCATTGTTTTATTTTCTGAGTCTTTTACCATATGATTATTTTCAACCACTGGATAAGTTAACTCTGTTTCAAGTGGAAGCATTTCACTTAGCTTGTCCACATTGCAGTCTTTTAATTTTGGTACTAATGCCTTTACTGCTTTTAATTGGAATCCTCTTTCTTTTAAGATTTTTACATTTCGAAATAGGTTAATATCACCCTCTGTATAATATCTATGCCCCATTTCATTTCTTAAAATAGAAAGCTCCAGTTCCTCCTCCCAGTATCTAAGCACGTGTGTTTCGACATCAACTAACTTTGCAGCATCGGATATCATATACCTTTTGTCCATAATTTTTCCTCCTCTTGTTTAACTACTTATTTCGTTACGCTTTGCCATCAGCTCAATAAAAGCATTTACAGTTGTGTTTTTAACTAAACTTATACTTCTTTACTACGTCGCCCGGTTTAAACATAAACTCTCTATATCTATATATATTATAGTTCGCCTTAGAATATTCCTATTATGTTAAAATTAATTTTAATTTCTTAGAAATAACTTCACTTAAATTAAAAAAAGTCTGGCATAAGCCAGACTTCACACTATAGACAACCACTTTATGAAAGCGGAGAGTTTGGGAACGAAGCGTTCTCAATTTAAATCACGCAAGTGAAATTCACTTTCACTGTAGTGTAAAATGCTGATTAATAGGGGCAAAGCCCTTGTACGAGTTAATCAGCATTTTTACAACCTATAACTAAAATTTATGGCGTTAGCCATGAATTTTAAAGGCTGCCAACAAAGTCGGCAGCCTCAAGTCTGGCATAAGCCAGACTTATTTATTTTCCATATTTGCAAATTTTGTGTAATTTGGAAGCCAAACTAGATTAACAGTACCAATTGGACCATTTCTTTGCTTTGCTATAATGACCTCAGCTATATTCTTATTCTCTGAATCTTTATTATAATAATCATCTCGATATAAGAACATAACAACGTCTGCATCCTGCTCAATTGCTCCTGATTCACGAAGATCGGACAGCATAGGTCTGTGATCTGGTCTTTGCTCCACCGCACGGCTTAACTGAGACAATGCTACAACTGGGACATGCAATTCTCTCGCGAGACCTTTTAATGATCTTGAAATATCAGAGATTTCCTGTTGTCTTGATTCGCCTTTTCCACTACCAGTCATCAGCTGTAAGTAGTCAATGATTATAATTCCAAGGTTCTTCTCCAACTTATATTTTCTACATTTAGAACGTAACTCCGATATGGAAATACCTGGTGTATCATCAATAATTAAATTGGACCTTCCAATTACCCCTGCGCCTTCTATTAGTTTTTCCCAATCAGAATCAGCTAGATTACCGGTTCGAATCAACTGGGAATCCACTCTTGATTCTAATGCAAACAAACGGTTAACAAGCTGTTCCTTTGACATTTCCAGACTAAAAATAGCGGTAGTTACATTATGCCGAAATGCCATGTTCTGCGTAAGGTTTAATACAAAGGCTGTTTTACCCATAGAAGGTCTAGCCGCAATTAAAACGAGGTCAGATGGCTGAAGACCCGAGGTTTTGTAATCCAAATCTATGAATCCAGTTGGAATTCCTGTAACGGTTCCTTTTGTTTTTGAAGTTGCCTCAATTTTTTCTAATGCATTGATTACAACTTGCTTAATCGGAACGTAATCGCCTGAATTTCTCTTTTGTATCAAATCAAAAATCTTTTTCTCTGTTCCTTCTAAGATATCCTCTAGCTTGTCTTTTCCCAAATAACAGGTATTTGCTATTTCCTCATTTACCTTAATAAGTTTTCTTAGCATAGACTTTTCGGCAACAATATTGGCATAATATTTTACATTGGCTGAAGTTGGAACTGCCATAACCAAATCTCGAACAAATTCAAGACTACTTATCTCTGGCGGTACATCCTTTTCTTTTAGACGGTTTTGCAAGGTAACTAAGTCAACTGGCTTATCCTCTGTAAACAGCTCTACAATAGCTTCGAACAGCACCCCGTATTGATGTTGATAAAAGTCTTCACTTGTAATGATTTCAGAAGCAACTAAGATGGCTTCTCGATCCATAATCATAGAGCCAACTACGGATTGTTCCGCCTCTATACTATGTGGCAAAACTCTTTTAATAAGTGCTTCTTCCACTATTGATACCTCCTACGCTTCCTTTACATTTACCTTAAGCTCTGCTACCACCTTAGGATGAAGCTTAACTGGTACAATGGTAGTTCCTAATGTTTTAATTGGTTCTGAAAGCTGTAATTTTTTCTTATCCAATTCTAGTCCTAATTGATCGAGTGCTGCTTTTGCAATTTCTTTTGAAGAAACTGAACCAAAGGTCTTACCGCCTTCTCCACTCTTGATACTTAAAACAACTGGTTTTTCAGCAACTTTAACGGCTAGAGCCTTTGCTTCTTCGTATATTTCTTGTGCGATTTTTTCCTCTTTTGCTTTTTGCAATTTTAAATCATTTAAATTTTTATTGTTTGCTTCTAATCCAAGTTTCTTTGGTAAAATAAAATTTCTTGCATATCCATCATTAATATTAACAATTTCACCTTTTTTTCCTAAGGATTTTACATCTTCTAATAAAATCACCTTCATCTTAATACTCCTTTCACAACTTAACCTAAGATAATTCTCCTTCATCAAACATATGATCAAGTGTTTCTATAATTATACTCTTAGCTTCCTCTAGATTACACTCCAACTGAGCACCAGCGATATTTAAGTGGCCACCACCACCTAATTTCTCCATAATAACCTGAACATTGACTTCATCAATGGAACGGGCACTTACATATACCATTCCATTATATTCTGTTAATACTATCGATGCCTTTACACCAATAATATTAAGCAATTCATTGGCCGCTTGCGCGCCCACTACCGTTGGACTTTCTAGCCCTTCTGTTGGGCAAACGGATATAGCGAACTCGCGATATACTTGTGCGTTTCGTACTGCTTCTGCTCTTGCTTTATACGTAACCATATCATCACGAAACATCTTTCTAACTCTTGATACATCGGCCCCACATCGTCTTAAAAATGCAGCGGCTTCAAAAGTTCTTACTCCTGTTTTTGACATAAAGTTATTCGTATCTATCATTATTCCAGCATATAAGCAATCTGCTTCAATGCCTCTAATTTTAATTCCATCATCAAAATACTGAAGAATCTCTGCAACCATTTCACAAGATGAGGATGCATAGGATTCCACATAGGATAATACAGCATTATCAATACTTTCTGCACCTTGTCTATGATGATCAAGGACTACGATTGTTTTCGCTCTCTTTAACAAATCTTCGCATTCCGTATAACTAGGTTTATTTACATCTACTACCGTTACTACGGTATTGTTATCAAAAATCTCTAATGCCTCATTGCTTGTTAAGAACATATCCTCGTCATAGTCTGGATTATTCACAAAGCATTCCAATAAAGGCCGTACTGAGGTGGTAATATCATTTATTACAATGTACGCCTTTTTTCCAAGCGTTTTGGCCGCACGATAAATACCAATCGAAGCACCAAAGGAGTCAACATCTCCTATTTTATGTCCCATAACAATGATTTTATCATTTGCCTCCATAAGTTCTCGAAGGGCATGGGCTTTTACGCGCGCCTTTACTCTGGTGCTTTTTTCAACTTGCTTCGTTTTTCCACCATAGTAATAAATCTTATCACTGTTTTTTACAACTGCCTGATCTCCTCCACGTCCTAGTGCTAAGTCGATAGCCGTTCTTGCGTACGCATAATTTTGAGCATAGGTTGTACCATTCACACCAAACCCTATACTTAATGTAACTGCCATTTCATTTCCAATGTTAACTGTTTTTACATCATCTAAAATAGAAAATTTGTTGTTTTGAAGGGAATCTAAACATTTTTGCTTCATCACAACAAAGTATTTATCCTTTTCAAGCTTTTTAACAATTCCATCCATTCCTGAAATGTATTTATTAATCTTTCTATCAATTAAAGCAATCAATAAGGAACGTCTAACTTCTTCTACGCTTTCCAAAGCTTCTTCGTAATTATCTAAATAAATGAGTCCTGTTACTAATTTTTGTTCTTTGTTTTCTTTTATATATTTATTTAACTCTGTTCGATCAAATAGATAAAGTGCTATAATATAGCTTCTCTCCGCTGCCACATTGACAATAGAAGTACTCTCTAATACATTGTCCATCGCAACTTT
The DNA here is from genome assembly GCF_008830185.1 of Candidatus Galacturonatibacter soehngenii. Taxonomy (GTDB): domain Bacteria; phylum Bacillota; class Clostridia; order Lachnospirales; family Lachnospiraceae; genus Lachnotalea; species Lachnotalea soehngenii. The sequence goes on along the minus strand of NZ_WAGX01000007.1, from coordinate 202,551 downwards.
TTTCATCTGTGCTTCATAATCTTTGCCATCGAATTCAAAAAGTATCTGGCATTCATCCAATTCTCCTGGTAATATCTCTTTTGTAATACTTGGAAACAAACTTGTAATTGATTTCTTATAATATCTATCTTTTTTCACAACTTTGGAAAATTCTTTATTCATCCATAAAAGCTTTCCTGAATCATCCATTACAGCATAGGGTACCTTCATCTCCAGCAAAAGCTTTTTTTGAATTTGTCCATACTGGGTTGCAAATGAAATTAAGTCATTCATAAGAGTTCCCTTAGTTCTTAAATACAAAACCAATATAAAGACAATATAAATTATAGTAAATGTAGCCATTGCTCCGCCTGCTTTTCTATCAATTGCGAAAACAACACCATTCATTATAAAAATAAGTATTGTCAGTATTAACGGCCATTGCATATAAATCTTAATTGACCCTTTTAACTTAACTTTTCTCTTCATAATATCCTCCATTCGTGCATATTTCGCACACTGGTAGATATGAAAGTAGTTTCACTTCCACACACTCTCCGCCCACTCACTAAAATTCCAAACTTTCCATATATTTCATATAATTTACTACCATCATCGCAATTTTAAAAGTAAGAGCGTCATCAAACACTCTAATATCTAAACCGGTACTCTTTTGTAACTTTTCCAAACGATATACTAATGTATTTCTATGAACATAAAGTTGTCTTGAAGTCTCTGATACATTTAAATTATTCTCAAAAAATTTATTAATCGTAGTAACGGTTTCTTCATCAAAGGTGTCTGGCATCTGGTTTCCAAATACTTCTTTCATAAACATTTCACACAAAGGAATTGGAAGCTGATAAATTAAGCGGCCAATACCAAGAGTATTATACGCTACAATATTTTTTTCACTGTAGAATATTTTACCTACATCAAGAGCCATCTTGGCTTCTTTATAAGACTTAGATACTTCTTTGATTTCATCAATAATCGTACCATATGCTACTCTTACTTGTGTCATCGCCTCTGTATTAAGCATGTCTACAAGTATGTTAGCCGTTTGTTCTAGATGTTCATACCCTTCGTCTGGTTCAAGTTCCTTTACCAAGATGATGTTCTTTTCATCCACTGCTGTAATAAAATCTTTTGACTTAGCTGAAAATATATTTTTAACAGTTTCTAACGCATTGTTATCTTTCTCATTTTTGGTTTCTATCATAAATACAACACGTCTTGCTTCTATTTCTATATGAAGCTTTTTTGCTCTATTATAGATATCAACAAGTAAAAGATTATCAAGAATTAGATTCTGAACAAAATTATTTCTATCAAAACGTTCCTTATAAGCTATGATTAGATTCTGTATCTGGCAAACTGCAACTTTTCCAATCATGTAAACGTCATCACTAGCACCCTTTGCAACAAGAACATATTCTAACTGTCTATCGTCAAATACTTTAAAATAATGTAAGCCTTGAATTTCTTGACTGTCCGCTGGTGAAATAGCGAAGGAATGAATCATACTTGAATTAATATTAAAATCCTCCGAAGTACTCGCCATATTCATTCCATCTATGTCTAGAATACACAAGTCGACTCTTGTGATTGCTTTAAGTTCATTGATACTATTTTGTAATATCTGATTTGAAATCATATATCCACTCCATTTCTTTCATTTTGACTATAATATACCTATTATCAACAATTACACTAACCTTAATTCATTATTATACTACACCTATGGGATTATTTCAAATTATTGGTGTGATTTGCCAATGGTTTTTTTGTACCCGTATTAAGAGTAAAATATCACAGGAATTTGATATGATTCCCTGTGATATAATAGAATAAGACTCTGCTAAGTGCAATCTTTAGCAGAGCCTATCTTTATGTTAGTTTGTAATTGTTAATTCTGTTTCTTTATCGAATACATGAATCTTTTCAGCATCTAAAGCAACTTTAATCTTATCTCCAACTCTTGACTGAGTACGTGGATCAACTCTTGCAGTTACTGTAGTTCCTTCTACATCAAAGTGTAAGTTAACTTCTGCTCCAAGTAATTCGTAAACGCTAACAGTTGATTCAAGAACAGTGTTAGGTGAAGATTCAATAAACATCTGTGAATCATGTACGTTTTCTGGACGAATTCCTAATACAACAGTCTTTCCATTGTATCCGCCATCAATAAGCTTTTTCGCTTTTGCAGGTGGAAGTTTGATTGGAGTGCTTCCAATGTTAAGGTAAACATCATCTCCCTTAACATCAACCTTAGCATCTAACATGTTCATCTGAGGTGAACCCATGAAACCAGCTACGAATAAGTTCTGTGGTTTTGTATATAAGTTTTGTGGGGAATCTACCTGCTGTACTACACCATCTTTCATAACTACGATTCTTGTTCCAAGTGTCATAGCTTCTGTCTGATCATGTGTTACATAGATGATTGTTGTTCCTAAATTTTTATGTAATTTAGAAATCTCAATACGCATCTGAACTCTTAACTTAGCATCAAGGTTTGATAAAGGCTCATCCATAAGGAATACTTTTGGATTACGAACGATAGCACGACCCATAGCAACACGCTGTCTTTGTCCACCAGATAAAGCCTTTGGCTTACGATCTAATAATTTTTCAAGGTCAAGAATTCTAGCTGCTTCTTTAACCATTTTATCAATTTCATCTTTTGGTACTTTTCTTAACTTAAGACCAAAAGCCATGTTATCATAAACTGTCATATGAGGATATAATGCGTAGTTCTGGAATACCATCGCAATATCTCTATCCTTTGGTTCAACATCATTCACGAGTCTGTCACCAATTCTTAATTCTCCTGAACTGATTTCCTCAAGACCTGCAATCATACGAAGTGTTGTAGATTTTCCACATCCTGATGGTCCTACGAAAATGATAAATTCTTTATCTTCGATTTCTAAGTTAAAATCCTTAACTGCTTCAAAGCCGTTTGGATATACCTTGTAAATGTTTTTAAGTGATAAACTTGCCATTTAATTTTCCTCCTAAAATTAATAGTGGTGACCCCACTGCTTGATTGTTGTGTTGCTATCATATCAATTGACTGGCTACAGCGAACTGATACAAAAGGAAAAACTAGAAATTATAGAACTAATTTACTAGTTTTAATATATTCCTAGTATAGCTTATTTATCTCCTTCATACCATACTCTAATTAACCAAACTTTATTGAAAGACCTTGTAAAATCTGCTACTCAAAAAAACAATACATTTCATTAGGTGTCAATTTGACGAAATTTTTTATTAAGCTCTATACAACTTTACCAAAGCAACGTAATGTTCTATTATATAAAAACAGTTAATCCATTTGGACTAACTGTTTTTTTATAAATATTAAACTTCAAAAATCAAATCACCATAAGATGGCATTGGCCATAATTCTTTATCAACAATCATTTCAAGACGATCCACAGGAGCTCTTAACTCATCCATAGCCACTTTTACCTCATCTCTAAAGAAGGTTGCCTGTACGCTTGCTTCATTGATTTGGGCTGCTTTTTCTGTTACATCAATTAACTTAGCTAATGCAACTTTTGCATCGGATAATAGTGCGGATGTCTCTGTTAACAATTCAACCTGTGCACTTGTATCAACGTCTGCTGCTGCTTTTACTGCATTGATTGAATTAGCAAGTACCGTTGTATACTTAATAACAGCTGGAATAATCTGTTTTGAAGCCATATCAATCATAGTTTTTGCTTCAATGTTAATTGCTTTTGCATAAGCTTCATATTCAATTTCTACGTGAGATTCAAGCTCTGCTTTTGTAAATACATGAAACTTTTCAAAAAGAGCAACTGCTTTGTTTGTAACAAGAGCTGGAATAGCATCTACCATAGATTTGATATTAGGCAAGCCTCTCTTTTCGGCTTCTTCAACCCATTCATCTGAATATCCATTTCCGTTAAAAATAATTCTTTGATGAGCAGTTGCATACTCTTTAATAAGATCATGTACTGCCATATCAAAATCATCTGCTTTTTCAAGAACTTCACATGCCTCTGCAAATGCTTCTGCAACAATTGTATTAAGTACAGTGTTTGGTCCTGCAATAGAAGCAGAAGAACCAACCATACGGAATTCAAATTTATTGCCTGTAAAAGCAAATGGAGATGTTCTGTTTCTATCAGTGGCATCTTTTGCTAAATCAGGTAATGTCTTAACACCTGTTAATAACTTACCTCCTTGCTTACTTGTCTTTGCTTCACCAGTACTAATTAACTGATTGATAACGTCTTCTAACTGCTCTCCTAAGAAAACAGAGATTATTGCAGGAGGTGCTTCATTTGCTCCAAGTCTATGGTCATTTCCTACGTCTGCTGCTGATTCACGAAGTAAATCTGCATGTTTATCAACTGCTTTTAAGATACAAGTTAGTACAAGTAAAAATTGAATATTTTCATGAGGTGTCTTACCTGGGTCTAATAAATTAATACCATCATCTGTAGTAATAGACCAGTTGTTATGTTTTCCCGATCCATTCACACCTGCAAAAGGTTTTTCGTGTAATAGACAAGTTAGACCATGACGACCTGCTACCTTTTTTAATGTCTCCATAACTAATTGATTATGGTCAACTGCAATATTCGCCTGCGCATAGATTGGTGCCAATTCATGCTGTGCTGGTGCAACTTCATTATGCTGTGTTTTTGCAGAAACACCTAATTTCCATAATACTTCATTTACTTCTTTCATATAGGAAGCAATACGTTCTCTGATGCTTCCAAAGTAATGATCTTCTAATTCTTGTCCTTTTGGAGGCATAGCACCAAATAAAGTACGTCCTGAATAAATTAAGTCTTTTCTTTGTAAATATTTTTCTCTGTCTACAAGGAAGTATTCCTGTTCTGGTCCAACAGAAGGAGTTGCTTTTTTCGAAGTTGTATTTCCAAATAATCGAAGTAATCTTAATGCTTGGTCATTGACTGCTTCCATTGATCTTAACAATGGAGTCTTTTTATCCAAGGCTTCTCCTTTATAAGAACAAAAAGCGGTTGGAATACATAAGGTTCCTCCAATTGCGTCATGTCTTACAAATGCTGGAGATGTACAATCCCAAGCGGTATATCCTCTCGCTTCAAAAGTTGCTCTTAATCCACCTGAAGGAAAGGAAGAAGCATCTGGTTCACCTTTAATTAATTCTTTTCCTGAAAACTCCATTATGATTTTTCCATGTTTATCAGGCGCTGATATAAATGAATCGTGTTTCTCAGCTGTTATCCCAGTCAATGGCTGGAACCAGTGGCTATAATGTGTAGCACCTTTTTCAATTGCCCATTCTTTCATAACATGCGCAACTACTTCAGCTGTTACAGGGTCTAATTCTTTCCCCTCTTCTATCGTTTTCTTAAGATCTTTGTATACTTTCTTTGGTAAACGCTGTTGCATAACTGAATCATTAAACACGTCTTCTCCGAAAATATCTACAACATTAATTACTTCGCCCATCTCTTCCCATTCCTTTCAAATGAATAAAATTTTAAATTGAGTATAAAAAAAGCAAGGTACCCCCGTTAAACGGAACGCCCTTGTTCTCACTCTGTCATATAAACGGAATAACATCCGCCTTCCTATAAAATACAATAAAAAGAATAAAAATGCAAGTAGTAAAATCATTTTTAGTAATATTAATGATTTAATTTAACATTCAATGTGTATGTTAAAGCATATTCACTAGTTGTATTTAAATAAACTTAAGAATAAACATGAAAGATAATTGCTACTATAATAATATGTAGATTCATATTATATCTTGCTATGTATCTCAAAACTGATAAGCAAATTGTGAAACATCTGTTAATTGTATTGATTTTATGAAACAGATTCGATATAATTTGCTCATATGTTTATAATCGAAGGAGAAAAAAATGGGAAATATCTTTAGCTTAGACGGTAAGTTTTTTACTTTTATGAGTAAAGTTGCCGATCTTATTATCTTAAATATTATTTATTGCCTATGCTGTGTTCCTATCATAACAATAGGTCCTGCTACTACAGCATTGTATTATGTTACCTTGAAAATGGTAAAGAACGAAGAATCCTATATCATAAAAAGTTTCTTTAAATCTTTTAAACTGAATTTTAAACAAGGGCTTGCAATTGGACTTTTATTAATGGCTGCTGCTGGCGTTATTGTTGGTGATATTTACATTATGTTAAGCTGGGACGCCAAGTATAAATTTGTTTTGATTGTTATTTTTATTTTTTTACTTGTTATATGGATGTTTATATCAATTTATGTATTCCCATTATTGGCTACTTTTGAAAATACAATAAAGCAAACACTTAAGAATTCTTTACTTATGAGCATCAGACATTTACCAAGTACCGTACTTATGTTTATACTAACGGTAATCTCATATTTGATAGTTGGATTTATCGTACAATTGATGCCGTTTTGGTTCTTAATCGGATTTGCATTACTGGCATATGTGAATTCACTTTTCCTAGGAAAGATTTTTAAACTTTATATGCCGCCAGAAGAAGAAGAAAAAGATGAATTTAGTTCATTTGATAATATGTAGTATTTAGATTCTTTATAAGGTTTTGTAAATTACATGTATTCGATTTGAATACATGTAATTTTTTTAATGTAAAACGACCGTTTTTATATAATTGTATTGACATTTATACAAAATAATAGTATTATGACTTTAGAGCGAAACGGTTCGCTCTAAGAGTTAGGAGGAATAAAATGGCCGCAACAATCAGAGACATCACGAAAATGACTGGGCTTTCACTTGCTACTGTTTCCAAATATTTAAATGGTGGAAATGTATTGCCAGAAAATCGTACCTTAATCGAACATGCAATCAAAGAATTAAATTATGAGGTAAATGAGGTTGCCAGAGGTTTGGCAAAGAATCGCACCAAAACAATTGGCGTACTGATTCATAATCTTGACAATATATTTGCTGGTACCATTATTGCTCATATTGAAGATATACTAAGACAGCATGATTATGGAACCATTGTCTGTGACTGCCGTGGGGATATAGATTTGGAGGAACAAGAAATCAAATTTCTTCTTAGCAAACGTGTGGATGGAATTATTACAATTCCAACTTCCGGCAATTCCAAATACTTAGATAGTGTTGTTAGTCGTGGCATTCCAATCGTTTTAATTGACCGTACCTTTGAGGATAAAAGATTTGACTGTGTCTTAGTTGACAATAGTGAAGCATCTTTTCAAGCAGTCACTACTTTAATACAAAAGGGGCATGAAAAAATAAGCATTGTCTGTGGTAATGACAATGAATATACCGCTAGAGAACGTCTTTTGGGCTATTATAAAGCACTTGAGAATAACAATATAAAGATTGATCTTGACTTTGTAAAGAGAGGCTCCTTAACTGTTGAGCACGGCTATGAGGCAACCAAAAGCTTAATGACTGTAACAAATAGACCTACTGCACTATATTTAACGAATTACGAAATTACATTAGGTGCTATCATTGCTATTAATGAGCTTGGACTTAGTTTTCCAGATGATGTATCCATTATTGGATTTGATAATCTAATGCTTAGTAAGGTTGTAAAACCAACACTTTGGATGGTCGTACAGCCAATGGAGGAAATAGCCACTTCTGCCGCACATATTATGCTTAAGCGTTTACAGGACACAAATCAGTCCTCTACTACCAATGACACTGTCACAGAGCGCGAAGCGGTTCGTGTTAGTTTAAATACAAGCCTATTAACAGGTAACTCCATTAAACAACTTTAAATGCTACATTTTTCCTTTCATAAATTTGCAGCACAATAAATTTTTCATGTTTTTAACTGGTTGATTCTTACCAGCTAATCAATAAATAACAGCAACAATTTGTTGTAGGACGATACCATTTATCTGCAACATATCTCATCAAAAAACTGCGTTTCTCGCAGGAGAAGGAGGTTATTATGCCATTTGTAACATCAGAACAAATGATTTTAGATGCACAAAAGGGAGGCTATGCAGTTGGAGCCTTTAATGTAGAAAACTTGGAGATGGTTATGGCTGTACTTGCTGCGGCAGAAGAGTTAAATGCACCAGTTATGATGCAGACAACTCCATCCACCGTAAAATATGCAGGACTTGACTTGTATTATGGAACGATATTAGCCGCTGCTAAGAATTCCAAAGTTCCAGTTGCTCTACATCTTGACCATGGAAGTAACTTTGAACTTGCCATGAAAGCTTTAAGGGTTGGTTATACTTCTATTATGATTGATGGTTCTCATCACTCCTTTGAAGAAAACATTGAAATGACCAAGAAAGTAGTAGATGCTTGTGCACCATCTCACATCCCAGTTGAAGCAGAGCTTGGGAAAGTTGGGGGAAAAGAAGATGATTTAGATGGTGGAATGGGAGGTTATACTGACCCATTAGAAGCAAAAGAATTTGTAGAAAGAACTGGAGTATCTTCTTTAGCGGTTGCGATTGGTACGGCTCATGGTTTTTATGAAGGTACACCAAAGCTTGATTTGGATCGCTTAAGTGAAATTAAGAAGGTGGTCAGTATTCCACTTGTGCTTCATGGCGCATCGGGTCTTTCAGACGAAGCAATTAAAGAAAGCATAAGGCGCGGAATCTGTAAAGTGAATTTTGCAACGGAACTTCGTGCTTCCTATACACAAGGTATAAAAAAGGTTCTAAGTGAAGATCCAAACACCATTGATCCTAAGAAATATGGCATGGCTGGAATGGAAAGCGTAAAACAATTAGTTATGGATCGTATGAAGGTATGTGGCTGCGACAATAAAGCAAAATAAGTTTTACTATTATTTTATGGAGGATTTACATGGAAAAGCTATTACTTGGTATCGATATAGGGACATCTGCTTGTAAGGTTGCTGTATTTGATAAAAAGGGAAATGTATTGGCACAATCAAGTCAAAGCTATAATCTATATTATCCAAATCCTGGATGGGTAGAGCAAAATCCAGATGAATGGTATGAAAGCATTTGTACCTCCATCAAAGATGCTTTGCAAAAAGGTAATATCAATCCTTCTAATATCGTTGGGATCGGCATTGATGGGCAAAGTTGGTCTGCTATCCCTGTTGACAAAGACGGTAATTGCTTACACAACACACCGATTTGGATGGATACAAGAGCAAGACATATTTCTACCAAAGTAACAAAAGAACTTGGCTTTGATACTATTTTTCAAATTGCAGGAAATGCATTTGAGCCTGCTTATACCACTCCTAAGATTTTGTGGTTTAAGGAAAATTTACCAGATATTTATGAAAAGACCTATAAGTTTTTACAAAGCAACAGTTATATTGCCCTAAAGCTAACCGGTACGTTCACACAGGATAAATCACAAGGCTATGGACTTCATTTCTTTGATGCAAAGACTTGTAGCTACAATGCCTCCTTAGCAAACGCCCTTGGTATCTCTCTGGATAAAGTCCCAGATATCTATGATTGCCATAGTGTAATTGGAAGTGTTACAAAAAAAGCCGCAAGTCAAACAGGTCTTATGGAAGGTACACCTGTCGTTGCTGGCGGACTGGATGCAGCATGTGGTACCTTAGGTGCAGGCGTGTATAAAGCAGGGCAAACACAAGAACAAGGTGGGCAAGCAGGAGGAATGAGTATCTGTTTAGAAGAGGCACTTGCTCATCCAAAACTGATTCTTAGCCCACATGTAATTCCAGACCTTTGGCTTTTGCAAGGTGGAAGTGTTGGCGGTGGCGGAGTCCTAAAATGGTTCAAGCAAGAATTTGCAAAAACATCCTCTTTTGATGAGTTGACCGAATTGGCATCGCAAGTACCTGCTGGCTCTGATGGTGTTATCTTTTTACCTTACATGGCTGGTGAACGCTCTCCTATCTGGGACCCGGATGCAAAGGGTGTTTATTATGGACTTGGATTTGATAAAACAAAAGGACATATGATACGTGCATCTATGGAGGGAGTTGCATACTCGTTAGAGCATAATCTACAAACAGCAAAGGAAGTTGGCGTAGAAATACAAGAGTTAATTGCCATGGGTGGTGCGGCAAACAGCTTGTTATGGACACAAATCAAATCCGATGTTACTGGTAAAGTAATTAAGGTACCTACCTCAGATACTGCCACTACTCTTGGTGCAGCCATTCTTGCAGGTGTGGGAGTTGGTATTTATGAAGGGTTTGAAGAGGCAGTAAAAGAGACCATTGTTATGACAAGAAGCCATACACCAAATATGGAAAATCACAAAGCCTATCAAGCTATGATGGAAATTTATTTAGAGTTGTATCAGAATTTAAAAGATACATTCAAGAAAGGAAAATAGTATGAAAGCTGGAGTTGTTCACGCAAGAGAAGATATTCGCTATGAAGAGATTAAAAAACCAGAGCCAAAAGCTGGTCAGGTATTAATTAAAGTAAAATATACTGGAATATGTGGCTCTGATATTCCAAGAGTCAATGGCGATGCATGTCACTTCTTTCCAAATGTATTAGGTCATGAATTCTCAGGTACCATAGAAGAAGTTGGCGAACATGTAACTAGTCTTCAGCCGGGAGACCGTGTTGCTGGAGTCCCTCTCGTACCATGTATGAAGTGTGAGGATTGCCAAAAAGGAAATTATTCATTATGCAAGCATTATAGTTTTATTGGTTCTAGAGAATATGGAAGTTTTGCAGAATACGTAGTTGTTCCTGAAAAAAATGCAGTTAAATTTGAAAAAGAAGTAAGCTTTGAACAAGGCGCATTTTTTGAACCAACCACAGTAGCTCTTCACGGCCTACAGCGTCTTGATTATCAGGGTGGGAAAACCGTTGCAATCTTAGGTGGTGGTACAATCGGACTTCTTACCATGCAATGGGCTAATATCTTTGGTGCAAAAAAATGTGTTGTTTTTGATATCGCTAATGAACGTCTTGATTTGGCAAAACGTCTTGGTGCAACAGACGTTATTAATACATTAGACGAAGATTATATAAAGCAAGCTATGGATATAACAGATGGCCAAGGTTTTGATTATGTTTATGAAACAGCTGGAAACACTGCCACCATGAAAATGGCATTTAAACTAGCTGCCAACAAAGCAGGTGTATGCTTTATCGGTACTCCAACCAAGGATCTTACCTTTTCTGTAGAAGAGTGGGAAAACATGAACCGTAAAGAGTTTACGCTAACTGGCTCTTGGATGTCATACTCTGCACCTTTCCCTGGTCCTGAATGGGAATTGGCTGCTTATTACTATAAGACGGGTCAATTAAAATTTGATGATTCGCTTATTTTTAAGAAAATACCTTTAAGTCAGATTGCAGATGCTTTTAAAATGTTTCAAACACCTGGCGCTGTTAAAGGAAAAATATTAATCGATAGTGAAAAATAATAAAAATAAAGGAGAAAAAATTATGGGAGAACATGTAATACCAACAGATGCAATTGATCCATCACTCGTACCTCAAAGAACACTTTATACTGGCGCAAAAATGCCAGGACTTGGTATTGGAACCTTTGGTTCAGACCGCTTTAGTGCACAAGATATCGCCGATGCAGTAGAAGACGCAATCAAATCTGGATATCGCTTAGTTGACTGCGCAGCTTGCTATGGCAACGAGGATTTAATTGGAATTGCTATTGAAAATGCAATGAAAGCTGGAGTAAAAAGAGAGGATTTATTTATTACTTCTAAACTATGGAATGACATGCATGGCAAGGGTGACGTTTTATACTCAGTTGCAAAAACATTAAAGGATTTAAGACTTGACTATCTTGATCTTTACTTTGTTCACTGGCCATTCCCTAACTATCATCCACCAGGATGTGATGCGGATACCAGAAATCCTTTATCCAGACCATATATTCATGAAGAATTCATGGAATGTTGGAGACAAATGGAAAGACTTGTTGAGATGGGACTTGTGAAACACATCGGTGTATCAAATGTGACCATTCCTAAATTAGAACTTATTCTAAGAGACTGTAAAATAAAACCTGCCGTAAATGAAATGGAACTTCATCCTTGCTTCCAACAGCCTGAACTATATGACTACTGTAAAAAGAATGGCATTGAAATCATTGGTTTTTGTCCAATTGGTTCTCCAACCAGACCAGATAGAGACAAAACACAAGATGACATTGCAGATATTGAAGTACCAGAAGTGGTAGAAATCGCAAAAGCTCATGGTGTGCATCCTGCTATTATCTGCTTAAAATGGGCAGTACAAAGAGGTCACTCCCCTATTCCTTTCTCCATTAAAAGAAATGAATATATGAGTAACTTAAGATGCAGCTTTGAAGATCCATTAACGGAAGAAGAGCTAAAGGTTTTAGCCACAGTTGATAAAAACTGTCGTTTAATCAAAGGTCAAGTATTTTTATGGGAGGGTGCTGGCTCTTGGGAAGATCTTTGGGACTTAAACGGTGAAATTCCGGGCTGGAATGGCTATAGCAAATAGGAAAACGATATGATTACAACAATTACCTTAAATACCGCCATAGATAAAGCGTACGTAGTAAAAGACTTTGCCAAAGATAGTGTAACACGCGTACAAACATGCACCAACACCGCCGGTGGAAAAGGCTTAAATGTCTCTAAAGTAATTAAACTTTGTGGAGAGGACATCATTGCCACTGGCTTCGTTGGAGGCCATGCAGGAGCCTACGTAGAAGATTTATTAAAGGAGCATGCCATTTTAACAGACTTTGTCCACACACAAAGTGAAACAAGAAGCTGTATTAATATTCTTGCAAGTGATGGCACTTCTACGGAATTTTTGGAGCCTGGCGCTCCTGTCACATCAGACGAAGTGAATCAATTGGTTCAAAAACTAAATGATTTAATTAATAAAAGTGATGTTATTACCATTTCAGGTAGTGTACCAAAAGGTGTTGAAAATACATTCTATGCCCATTTGGTTACCACAATCAAAGAAAAGGGAAAGCAAGTGATTTTGGATACCAGTGGCGAACTGTTAAAGAATGGAATCAAAGCCTGCCCAACTTTAATTAAACCAAACAGCGAGGAATTAGAAGCATTGCTTGGTATCTCAATTCACAATCAAGAAGAAGTAATTGAGGCAGCCAAAAAGCTACACGAAACAGGAATTGAGTATGTTGTTGTATCTTTAGGTGGTGACGGTGCACTCTTAATATGTAAAGAAGGTGTATTTCATGGAAAACCACCTAAGATTACCCCAGTCAATACCGTAGGCTGTGGCGATTCCATGGTCGGTGCTTTTGCTGTTTCTCTTGCAAGAAAGCTTCCAATTGAAGAAGCACTTCGTTACAGTGTAGCCGTTTCCGCCGCAAATGCACTAACTATGGCTACAGGAAGCTTTGAGCTAAATGACATGAGAAAATTACTGCCTGATGTTATAGTCAATCGCTTATCTTAGTCTGTAATAAGTTCTAGGAGATTGCAATGCAATCTCCTAGAACTTATTTGCTTTTTTCTGATTCCATGTATTAAGCCCATGCTTTATTGTTAAAATCGGATGATACATCAAAAGTCTTGGACCTGAATATCGCATAATCATTCGTATCTTCTCTCTCATAACTGGTTTATAACAATGTGTTTTACATGTACTACAAAAAGTTTTGTCTTTCATATGAGGACATCGATTAATCTGTCCTTTGGCATATGTAAGTATTTCATTACATTCCTTACATAATCCTTTTTTTGTATGCTTATGTTGCTGGCAATAAATCTCTATCATTTTTTCGACCACAGAAATCTCTTGCTCTACTTTTTCATTTATTTTCATCGTGTTTCCTCCTATATCCACTTTGCTGTGCCTGACCGTTCTTTTTCTTGCCAATGCATTGTATAAGAACCACGATTTATTACGCTTTATATTCTTTTTATAGTACGATTTCATTCATAGCAATCACCCTGTCTGCGATTCCCATCGTGGATTTTCTGTGTGACACTAAAACAACTGTCTTATCTGCTTTTTCTTTTGCAAGCGCTTCTAAGATAACCGCCTCATTTAAGCTATCTAAGTTACTCGTTGGTTCATCTAAAAACAAAATATCTGCATTATGTAAAAATGCTCTTGCAATCCCAATACGCTGTCTTTCTCCACCAGATAGGGACTCCCCAAGCTCACTTAATCTTGTTTGGTAACCCTTTGGTAGCTTCATAATAAAGTCATGTATGGATGCCTTTTTACACGCAAGAATAATTTCTTTTAGACTGGCGTCTTCTTTTGCAACCCTTATATTATTTTCTATGGTATCTTGAAATAAGTGCGTTTCTTGTGTGACATAAGAGATGTGGTTTCTTAGCTCACTCGTATTAATGGTGTTTACATCCAAGTCCTGATATGTAAGCTTTCCTTCATCCGCTTCAAAAAAACGCATAAATAATTTTAGAAGTGTTGACTTTCCACAACCACTCGGTCCTATTATTCCAGTGATTTTACCTTTTTCAAACGTTTCTGAATAATGATTTAATACCTTCTCTTTACAATTGGTTGGATAAGCAAACACGACATCTTTTGCTTTTAAAGTTCCATTTTTAAAAGAGACTCCATCTTTTATGTCTTTTACCAAGGGTTCTTCATCTAGTAAGTTTAATACTCGGTTACCACAAGCCAATGTCTGATGCAGATTATTGGAGAGACTTCCAAGTGCTGCTGTTGGTCCAAAGGAACTCATCATGGCTACGGTTGCTAGTAATGCCTGTGAAAAGGATAGTTTCCCTTCCATAACAAGAAAACATGATATGGTCAGCATGACTGCACCGCCAAGCATAATAATGGTATTGGTAATGGCTCCTTGCGTGCTTTCAAGCTTTTTTAATACTTTTTGTGTGCGATTTAGCTCTTTTGTTTGAAGTTCCATTTTATCTTTTCTTGACTGCGCCTGATTGTATTGTAGGATTTCTCCAATCCCCCGCAGATTATCAAGAACAATTGTATTGAGCACCCCCATACATTTTCGATATGTACTTCCCTTTTCTTCTCCCATTTTTCCATTTATGACTGGAATGATACCCCCAACCAGCACATAAAAGATAAGAGCGATTAATCCAAGCAACCAACTTCCTTGCCCAATATAGCAAACCATAATTACGCTGGTAAGTACTGCAATTGCAATCGGTGAAATAGTATGTGCATAAAACACCTCTAATAACTCTACGTCCGAAGTAATTAAGGAAATTAAATTCCCCTTTTCTTTTCCCTCTAACTTAGCTGGCGTAATTCTTCTTAATGCCGCAAAAATCATATCTCTGATTCTAGCCAATAATTTAAAAGCAATATAATGATTACATGCTTGTTCCGCATATTTTAAAAATGCACGTACAACAGAAAGAAGAGCCATAATGATACATACCTCTTTGAATGTCAGCGTAAACCAAGTTCCGAAAAAGGCTGCATTCCCACTAATTGTTGCAACGGCTTTTATAACACCGTATGCACCAAAAACAGTAATAAAGGTAGCGCATAAATTACCTATAGTACCCATGGTAAGAGCAAGTATCATATATCCCATCAATGGTTTTATCATACCGATTAATCCAAGCATGACTCCAAACCCAGAGCGTTGTTTTTGTGTACTTTTCATCTAAAATGCCACCTTTCTGTTGTTAGACATTGTGCTATCTTTTGAATACAGCGCATATCCTTCCAGCTTTTTTTGACTTTCATACAGTCTTTTATATTTACCGTCCTTTATTTGCAATAACTCTTCGTGTGTTCCATTTTCTACTATACTTTTGTTTTCCATCATAAAGATTTCATCTGCATCGCAAATATTTGCTAATCGATGGGATATTAAAATAACCGTTTTTTCCTTTGCCATTTGTTTCACATTCTTCATAATCAGCTCTTCACTTTCAACATCAATGTTTGATGTTGCCTCATCAAATATATAAATATCACTATCATGAAGAATTGCCCTTGCAAGTGCTAATCTTTGCTTTTGTCCGCCTGATAGGTTCTGCGCATTTTCCGTTAACTGCATATCAAGACCTCCATTTTCATAGATAAAGTCATACAGCTTAACCTTTTTTAAAGCCTCATCCATCTTAGCGTCACTGGCATTTGGATTCCCCATTTGCAAGTTGCTTTTTACCGTACCTGCAAATAAGTAACTATTGTGATTAATCCTTGTGATTTTTTTGTACCTCACTATTTTGCTTACCTCATGCAATGGATGTCCACCAAGTAAAATCTCTCCCTCGTAATCGGTTTGTTCACCCATAAGAAGGGAAGCAATCGTACTCTTTCCACAACCAGATTCTCCTGCAAATGCAACCAGTTTATTTGGACAAACTTTAAAGTTTATATTATGTAACACCTTACGCTCTTTTGCTTGCGGATACGAAAAATTGATATGCTCAAAAGAAATTGTATCCATCTTAATTTCTTCCTTGCCTCCTTCTTCTTGCTCTGGCAAATCAAGAATTCGAAAAATTTTATCTGCTGCTGCATTACCATTCATGGAAATGTGGAAAAAGGACCCAAGCAATCGCATAGGAAGAAAGAATTCAGCTGATATGAGTACTATGAAAATTCCTTGTGTGAAATTAACACTACCTGCTTTCATTGCCAGTAAACCTAGGATAATTCCTACAACAGCTCCGCCATATGCAACCAAATCCATTATGGTAATAGAATTTAATTGCATTACCAGTACCCGCATTGTCATTTTTCGAAAATGCTCGGATTCCTCGTGCATCTTTTTTGCATAGTATTCATCTGCCTGATAGATTTTCATGGTTGTTAGCCCTTGAATATATTCCAAAAAATTATCACCAAGCTCTGTATAAGAACCCCAGTATTTGGACAATAGTCTTTTTGCAAATTTTTGAACACCCATAATTGCTCCTGGTATGAGTGGAACACAGATAAGTAACGCCGCTGCTACTGAAGTGTTAATGGTTCCTACAATAAAAAACAGGGTAATCGGTGCTAAAAAAGCATAGAAAAACTGTGGCATATACCTTCCAAAATAGATTTCAAGTTGTTCTACCCCTTCTGTTGATAGCTGTACCACTTCAGAAGTAGAGTAGTTCTCATAATATCCTGGGCCAAGACGAATCATTTTATCGTATAATCTTATACGAAGCTTATCCTTTGTATTCACAGATGCTTGATAGGAAAACCTTCCATTTAGCTTTGTCATAATCAAGCGAACAATGATTACACCAAACGTAATGAGTATATATGTTTTTATCTCATCCATCGTTATACTTTCGATACGAAGCATGTTTAATAATTTTGCACTATAAAGCACGAATATGACATTAGCAAGGAGCATAATCCATTGAGTTGCCACAATTAAGGCTACATACTTCATATTTTCTTTAAATTCTTTTATTAATCTTTTATGAAACATAAATTTTCCCTTCTATCGAACAGTCATGACTACTTTTCGACCATTCATATTTTCAACTTTTAATCGTACTCCATATATTTGTTCAATACATTCCGTAGTAATTACCTCTTTGGGATTTCCTTGTATCAGTACTTTTCCATCCTTTAATCCAAGTATTTCATCGCTATAATAGACTGCATGGTTCATATCATGTAAAACCATGATTATGGTAATTTTATAATCACTATTTAATTTTTGTATCATTTCTAGCAATTCGATTTGATATCGGATATCCAGATATGTCGTTGGTTCGTCTAAAAACAAAATATCTGTTTTTTGTGCTAATGCCATTGCAATCCACACACGCTGACGTTGACCTCCTGATAGACTTAACACCTCACGGTTACGCAAGTTTTTCGTATTTGTAACCTCAAGCGCCCAGTCAATTATTTCTTTATCCTTTGTACTAAGGGAGGCAAACATACCTTGATGAGGACTTCTACCATAAGAAACCAAGCGATTCACCGTAATATCTGCTGCTGCCTCATTATTTTGATGAACAATGGCTACGCGTTTTGCAAAATCTTTCTGCTTCATTCCTCTGATATTTTTTTCTTCTAGATATATTTTACCTTTACTTGGTTCTAAGTTTTTTGTCATTAGGTGAAACAAGGTCGATTTCCCACAACCATTTGCACCAATTAAAGTGGTGATTTTACCTTTTGAAAATGAGAGGTTGACCTCATCTAATATTACTTTTCTTGCCTTATTTTTTTTCTTATCCTCATACGAGAATGTTACATTTTCTACACAAAGAATTTTATGACCTTCTTCTTTTATTTTAGTTATTTGATCATCCACCATATTTGTTTTGCCTCCTTAGTAATAGGATAAAAAATGGACCTCCAATTACTGCCATAATAATTGATGCATTGATTTCATAAGGTGCGGCTATGGCTCTTCCTACGGTATCTGCAATCAAATAGATGGTTGCACCAAGAAGCATGGAATACGGTAGCAAAAGCTTATGATTATGCCCCATTAAAATTCTTGCAATGTGGGGTACAATGAGTCCAAGAAAGCTAACGACACCAACAACTGCCGTTGCAATTGAGGCAAGTAATACAGCGGTCATTGATATTATCATTCTATCCCTATCTACATTTACACCAATTCCCCTTGCAGTTTTATCATCCAAGGAAAGTAGATTACATTTTCCTGACAAAAATATGGATAGAATCAAGCATATAGGTATGTAATAAAGTGCCGTACGAACATCTTCCCAGGTTTTCATGGTTATGCTTCCCTCAACGATGGAGGCGACACTTGATTGATTTCCTCCACTCATTAAGTTAATGGCGTTTGATAACCCAGAAAACATAGTGCTAACGGCGATACCAACTAATATGATACGTAAGGGGCTTATCCCCCCTTTCCATGCCAATGTATATACAATTAAAAATGCTACCAGTCCTCCTGCAAACGCAAACAAAGGAAGATACGCAAATAGGACTGGGAAAAATGCGGTGACGAGTACTGCTGCAAAGCTAGCACCTCCAGAAATACCAATGATTCCTGGATCCGTTAACGGATTTTTTAACACTGCCTGAAATAATGTACCCGATACTGCCAAAGCAGCTCCTAAGAGGATTGAAATAATAATGCGTGGAAAACGAAGGTCATAAATGGTTGCTACCTTTTCACTGTATTGTACAAACAGACCCTCTATTAATTCTTTTGGTCCTATCGATAAGCTTCCTGTATTAACTGCCCATAATATCACCAGCAAAAACACCAAACCTGTTAGAACAAATGCAGTGATTGCTTTGACAACTTTCTTTTTAAGTAAACTCTTTTCTTCTTTCTCTGTCTTTTGGCTCAAAACTCTCATCTCCTAATCTTTTAAAGCCTCGGTTCCATCTAAGCCCTTTTGTTCTCCATAGAAGATTTTATCAAGATTTTCTAATGCCTCTTTGTATTGCAGGTTCGCACTCATTGGAAAAAGCTTGTAATTTAAATCATATACCTTAGCGTTTTTTACTGCTTTAAAATGCTTCCATATCGCATTGGTTGAAAACTCCTCTCCAAACATCTCCATAACGGAATCTGGCATGGCATGAGCTGTTCTTAGTATAATATCAGGATCTTTGTCTAACATATCCTCGGTATTTACATTAATAAAATCTTTTGTTTCATCTGAATAAACATTTTTACCACCTGCTAACTCAACCAAACTTCCAACATAAGAATTTGGTGTGGCAACCACATATGCACCTGGCAATCCCATCAAAATTAATACGCTCGGTGCCTCTTTCTCCTCTTGATTACTGCTATATTGATCATAAAATGTCTCAAACTGTTTCACCAGCTTATTCGCCTGTTCTTCTTTATCAAATAACTGTCCCAACTGCTGAATGGATTTATACATACCAGTTACACTGGAGAGATTCAAAAAAGCATATTTGGTATCGATTGCATTGTATTTGGGTTGTAAATCAGAAATTAGGCTGACTGGAGATAAAATCCAATCTGGCTTAAGAAATGATACGATTTCCATATCAGGAGACATTGCCATTCCAACAACCGTTGCACCATGATAAGCCTCTGGTAAATCAAAAGAATCAGAATGAGGAATACCTGCAAGAGGAATTTCAAGTGCTGCACAAATATCGGCAGTAGCTGGTGAGGTAGCAATGATAACTGGACTTGTTTTCTCTTTATTTACTAACTTTCCAATTTGTTTCTCTTCGCTTTCCTTTGTTACGTTGCTTTCTTTTGTTACGTTATCTTCAGAAGCTTGTAGGTTTACTACTGCTTCACTGTTATGCGCCTCTTTTGCTGTTTTCGAATAATCAACACATCCTGTAAGATTTAGTATGATAATGCAAAGAAGCGCAGTAAATCTTGTTTTCTTACTATATTGCATCTTTTTAATCATCATCAATCACGCTCTCTTTTTCGCTGTATCATTATAATAAGTGACAATAGGATAGCAAGTACTGTCGCTGGCACAGTAAGAATGATAATACATTGAAATACCAATACCCAAGGCAGGGGTTTGACCATATCTAAAACAACCTTTTCTTCACTTTCTAAGTCCTTGCTTGTCTTATCTTTTACTAATAGACTATCATCAGAAAGTACGAGCCCCTCTGCTTCTTCTATCAACTGTGCTGCCGTTTTCTTTTTAATTTCAGGCGTTTGACTAAAACTTGTATTGGCTTTTGTTGTGATAGAAACGTCTTTTTTAGCGTTTTGGCTAGAAGTTGTATTTGCTGGTAAATTATTGCTTGGTATTACCGTCTGCGTCTGTTTACTTTCTAATGTTGTATCTTGTTCTTCTTGTGTTGTATCTACTGTGGAAGTACCAGTATTTTCAATACTAACTATAAAGTCCAAACTTCCTTCTTCAAAATTTGTAAAGATAACAAAGTACGAAATGTCTCTTCCCATTGGAGTAACATAAAATTCTACTTTTATTACTACGCTTTCACTTGGTATTGCAAATCTAAAATCAGATGTATAATCGCCCCCGACATTTTCCTGCATAACCGTGCTAGATACTAAGTTCCATCCATCTCCTCCCCATTCTTGTGTTGAGAATCTGACATTTGAAATACTATCCATCATTGAAAGGCGAAGAGTTGCATACATACTACCTGAATCAGTTTGCTCAACCAATGCTTTTGAACTCGTAATATTTTCTGTCATGGGCTGGCCAATTGCTTCATTGTTGCCTGAATCTGCTACTTCACCTGTAACTGGATGTACATAATGGGCCTGCGTTGTTGCTATGTATGTCTTTCCTGTTTCGGCTGCATATACCGTTGTAGCTGTTAGAACTTCCTTACAAAGACAAACAGTGAAAGTAGCTATCAGCATGCTTGACAGAATATACAAAAACGAATTGGTCTTTCTTTTTCTAGTCATTTTATTTCCTCCTTAACAAGCTATGAACCAAAATAAATCCGACTACAATCAGCGTAATAAGGATAGATCCAAAAATAGAAGCTCCAAGCATAATAATTGTTATCAGGTGATTCATCTGAATGGGATTATCGTTTTGTACTATCTGTACAACAATTGGCTGTTGAGATTGATCTTTTGTTGTACCTAAATTATCGATTACTTTTGCAACACCACTGCTTGCTCCTGCTAAAGCTGTTTTTTTTGAGCCTAGGGTTGGCGTTGTTGATTTTTTTTTTGTCGGTAATATTGCTGATTTTTTTATGGTTGGCAATGTTGTTTTTTTCACTGTACTTGTATCTGCAAGGGTAAATGTACTAAAACTATTTGTCTCAAATACTGCATATCCATTTTCAATTGTTGATGTTAATTTTGTTTTAGACGAATCATTTATACGATAAACTGCTGTGGTACTCGTATTATAATCATCAGGTATTGGGATATAAACCGTTACCATACCACTTGGTTCTATCACCTTACTGCTTGAATTAT
This sequence comes from Candidatus Galacturonatibacter soehngenii, assembly GCF_008830185.1. Classification (GTDB taxonomy): domain Bacteria; phylum Bacillota; class Clostridia; order Lachnospirales; family Lachnospiraceae; genus Lachnotalea; species Lachnotalea soehngenii. The sequence continues at coordinate 180,823 of NZ_WAGX01000007.1, read as the reverse complement.
AAAGTGTAATATCGTAAGCCGTAAAAAGGGTTGCAACACTTTCAAGATGTGTTTGTACTGTCTGATAATTTGTTCCACTTGTAATTTTTAATACCTTTACGCTGACACCTTCTGGCAAGACATTGGCTTGTGCCGTCACTCTTACCTTCGTCTTTTTGTCTGTTAAATCCACCGCGGGTGTCCCTTCTGTTACAACAACTGGCTCTGTATCTTCAATCACTGTAGAATCATCGTTAACCTTTACCAAAGTATCCCAGCTAATCTTTAGTCTTGCATCTAACACTCTTCCTACAATCTCAACCTTCGGGTCAATTCTTACATTCACGTATTCTTCTTTAGAGGGCAAGATAAAAGAAAAAACACTTGGCATTGCTACTCCATCCAAACTGTTGTTTTTTGCCTTTATTGTTGCATAAGCATAAGTTCCATCCGTTTGTTCCACCTCAAATGTCTGTAAACATGCAGTTATGGTTCCAAGATTCATTGGCTTGGTGGAAAACTCCATTGTGTATACATTGTTTTTCACTGTTAGCAAGGCAAGAGGATTCATTGCTGCATTTCCCATACTTTTCGTATCATTTGTGAAATGCCAAAGATTGATATTTACATTATACTTTCCATCTGGCAAATTATTTTTATCAAGAACCTCTGTTGATTTTTTAATCAGTGCATCCATTGCCCCTTGCAATGCCGTTACCTGCGCATCAATGATTAGCTGTGTAGCTAAGGCATTATCATAGGCACTTTGTGCGGTAGTGATTGCTGCTTGTAATGTAAAAAGACTTGCCTGGGTGTATACATCTGTCTGGATAAGCAATGCGTTTGCCTCATCAATCTTTGCTTTTAATACGGTCGTATCAAGCGTTGTTGTATTATCATCATCATCGTCGTCTTTTGATTTATCGCTTGTCTCAAAGGTCTCCCATTCTTGTAATTGCTCACTTGTCATGGGCTTTGCACGTAAAAAGTCAAGCTTGATTCTACAAATTTGTTCCCCGAATCCAAGACTCCCCATAACAGGTACATATACCTGTGCCCAAATATACTCCGTTCCCAGTGTTACAGGAACTGAAACTACTTTGGGATATGGCTTACCTGCACTTACATTGTCTGTGGAATTAGGTCCATTATACTCATCTATTAGGGAATATGTACTGATTAACGTGCTATTTAAAAGCTCATAACGAATGGGATAACTCTTTTCATTGAAAGTGATATCTTGAAGCAAGTTAAGCTGCATTAAATATCCTGACATCCCATATATTGACATTTCTTTTAAATGAACGTTTAAGGTTGCCTGACCTTCTTTTACAATTAACTTTCCAGTCTGATAAAGTGCTTCGTTTCCTGCACTGGCTACATCATTTGTAGCATGCCACAAGCTGATTGGAATACTATAATTTCCATCTTCTAATATAGCACTGGCTTTTACCTTAGAATGGCTTGTCTGATCATTATCTGACCATCCTCCCTCTAGTATGAAAGTAGCTAAACACACACTTAAAAAAAAGAGGAACGACTTAGTTACAACATCTTTTTTTTTTGCTCTAACTGTCATTTTACTACCTGCTGGTTTTCTTAAAAGAAAAAAATAAACATGAGCAAGCCAACCGATAACAATAATTACTTTTGCATAGATGATTGGAGAAAAAACAAATCCGATTGCAAAAAATATACTTACTGTAGCAAGTGCTTTTATTCTAATGCGCATCGGCAATACTTTTTTACTCGTGTAAGTTTCAACATATCTTTTATAAAGCCAAGTTCCCATAAACCATTTATGAAAACGATTCGAACCTTTTGCAAATAAAATAAGTGACAGCAAAAGAAATGGTGTTGTAGGAAGTATCGGCAATACAATTCCAATTACTCCAATTACCATAAACACAAATGCTAAAACAACATAAATACTATTTATTATTTTTTTCATAAACGATTCACCCTAAATGATTAGTATTTTTAATATTACAGATATCATTTACCAAAACGATAAGTTGCATAATGCCATTTCTTACCGTTTTGATAAATGTATTTATTACTATACTACTTTACTTTTACTTTAAATGTTTTTGATACACCGTTACAAGTTACTGTAATTTTAGCAGTTCCCTTCTTAACCCCTTTTACGACTCCTTTTGAGGATACCGTTGCAATGGATTCCTTATTTGATTTATAAGTAATGCTACCCTTTGGTGACGCCGTTGCATTGATTTTTACAGTCTTTCCTACCTTTATAGTCGCACTTGTTTTCTTTAATGTTAAAGTTTGTTTTTTCACAGTTACCTTAAATGTTTTTGATACGCCGTTGCATTTTACTGTTATGGTCGCCGTTCCTGCTTTTATTCCTTTTACAACTCCTTTTGAGCTTACAGTTGCAACCTTTTTATTGTTTGACTTATAGGTAATGTTTCCTGTTGGGGATGCTGTTGCTTTAATTGCAATTGTTTTGCCTGCCGTCACTGTTGCACTTGACTTTTTCAGTTTTAGTGTCTGTTTTTTTACCGTTACTTTAAAAGTCTTTGATATTCCATTGGCAGTTACTGTAATCTTTGCACTACCTTTTTTAACCCCGCGTACAACACCTTTTTCGTTTACAGTCGCAACTTTTTTGTTACTTGTTTTATAAGTAATTTTACTTGACGGATCTGAATTTGCTTCAATTGTAAATTTCCCTCCTACCGCTACAACACCACTTGTTTTTGCAAGGGTTAGGGATGGAGCTTTTACTGTCACCTGTGCATTTGCAGATACACCATTTGCAAAAGCTGTAATGGTTACAGTGCCTTCTGATACTGCAGTTACAACTCCTCTATTATCTACTTTTGCAATCGCTTTATTGCTAGAGGTCCATGTAACGTTTTGGTTGTCTCCTACTACTGTTGCTACAAATGTTACGGTTGTTGTACCACTTTTCGTATATATCGTAGCCTCAGTTTGATTTAAGCTTATACTAGATTTTTGTAATGCATCAATTGCATTTTTTAATTCCAAAACCTTTGTATCTACTTCATTTTGTGTTGCATTTTCATTGTTATATATAATCTGTGCTGCTTCAATGGCGTTTTTTAAATTTGTAAAACTTGCGGTTAGATACATTCCATTTGCATTATTAATTGCTTTTGCGCTTGCAAGCATATCTTTTAACGCACTCTTATTTACTGTTAAAACTATATTTTTAACTAGATTATTTTTTGCCGTTGATAGTGCTAAAACTTGTGCATCGATTTCAGCTTGTGTCGACTCTTCCTTATTTTTTACAGCTTCTGCCGCTTTAATAGCTGCACTTAGATTTTCTTTGCTTGCACTGGTATAGATATTATTGGCATCTTCTAATATGGATTTTGCTGAAGTAATTGCATGGTTCAACGCATCTTTATCTACCACTGTAACTACTATGCTTACTTTTTTTCCTGATACAAGACTTGTAGCACTTATCGTAGAAGTCCCTGCTCTCACTCCAGTTACCGTTACACTGTTACTGTCACTTGATTTGATATTTAACTCTGAGCCAGTTGTTGCAAAGGTTGCCGTTGTATTATTAAGCAAGTCTACCTTGAATACTTTATCTACTCCTTTTACAACGGTATATGATTGTTCCACAAATGAAATATCCGATGCACCTTCATAGTCAATTGCTATAAATGCATATGGTTTAATTGGCATACCCTGACCAGATACTCTTACATATATTCCATCTTGATTCTTAACTGCGCTTGGAATAGCAAAGCTTGCATATCCATTACTATCTACTGCAATTGCATTGCTTGTATCTTCTGCTTGAGGAGCTTTTGTTGTTTCGTATACCTCTAGCGTTTGAATTGAAGCGGATATACTTCCAAAGCTGATTGGTACCCACTTTGTTGTTAATGTAGCGCTACCGTCTTCCTCTACCTCAAGGGTTCCAACTAATTCTAATGCTTTTGCTGCTGAGGACGCCATGGATATGTTATTCGCATTTTTCAATTCTACATTAACGAAATAGCTTCCTTTAGAAAACTCTGTTGCCTTACTTCCAAATCCACTCATTGATGCTTGTGTTACTGTTACAATACATGTTTTTGACAAACCATTTGCTGTCGCTGTAATGGTTGCTGTCCCCTCTGCCACCGCATGTACTGTACCATCCTCTTCCACTGTTGCTACTGTTTCATCAGAGGAGGAAAAGGTTGCTGCTTCATCGATTGCGTTATCTGGTATAGATGCTGTTATGGATGAAGACTCCCCTACCTTTAATGAAAGAGATTCCTGATCAAGTCAAAGGGTTACCGCATTCGCATTTGCATAATCGATTTTAATGAAAGCCTCTGGATTCATTCCCATATCTACTTCCATTTTAATATACACACCATTTTTAGTCTTCATATCATTTGGTATTGTAAGTGTTATCTTCTCTGGCTTTAATTCCTCAGAATAGCTTACCTTCCTGTATGTATCTACAGTTGCTTCTACCAATCCATCTATTGCATCTTGACTGCTTATATCTTCTGTTTGAAAAACTCCTATCTTTGTGACACTGCCCACCAAACCAGCCATAGACAAGCTTTTCCACTTTGTTTGTAAGGTGACAGTACCATCCTCTGATACTATGATAAGACCAATTGATTCTAGTGTGGAAGACGCCATGGATGGATTGCTTATGTTACTTGCATTCATCATCGCAACTGGCACTAAATAGGTTCCTGCTTCTAACTGCGTTTGCACACTTTCAAGGGAATTAGGCACTACTTCTTCCAAAGCGCTAGCTTCATTTTCTATCAACGCATTTTCTTCTTCTGTAATCACCTCAATATTTTTAGTTGTGTCCTCTTCTTCCTCCACAACTAAATCCTTACTATCTACTGTGTCATTCACCTGACTTGCATATGCTATTTCTGACGAGGTGCTGGTTGCTACAATGGCTACTGCAAGTGCACATGTGGCAACTTGCTTCATCTTTTTTAGAACAAACTGGTTCTTTTTCATTTATAGTTCTCCTTCCTTAACTCTATCTATTTTTTGTTAGTTTTGACTAACCACTACCTTAAAAAAAAACAGCTTCTAACTGCGTTATTTTTAAGTGTTGTCCTCGCTATTGCGAAAAACATCTTTATTTTATCAAATATATTTTTTCTGTCAAACAAGCTTGTTGCACTCATGCAACATTTATATAGGTTTAATATGATTCAACACTCTTGCTTTTCTTTGAAAATTCTTTGCTTTCTTCATTTTTACTAAATTTATATTTTTTCTTAACGAAATTATTTCTCAACTTAGCAATATATGTTTAGAACGGCTTTACTTTCTGGCATATTAAGGGCGCCTACGGAACAAGACATAATAAGTTCGGCTTTCCCTTGTAAAATATTATCCTCTTTCACATACAGAAAGTGAAATGCTTCAAGGGGTATGTATGCACAATTATCCTTTATTTTTACCTGATGTATTACACCATTCTTTTCGTATTTCATCCCATCAAGTCTTCCACGCAAAAACTGGTTGGCAAATCTTGATTGTCTTTCTACTAAAGTTAATCTTAAGAGCAGATAGTTTCCATTCGTAGATATGATCATTGTACCTGGGTGGCGAAAGCCCTCGTTTGCCATAGATACTTGTTCGTGCTTGTTTTTATCAATCTTTAGAAAAAGAAAGGAAGCCGTATAATTACCAACTCTTAAATATTCATTTACTTTAGAACCTGGAAAGGATTTCTTTTTTTCTTTTTGAAGCCTCTTCTTTCTACTATCATAAAATCGATCAATACTTCTAGCAAGCAAATCAACGGTCTCCCAATCACAAGAACAAAGTATTGTGATTGCACTATTTTTTGCCTTTTCAAAAGGCATTCCTTTGTTGGTAAGAGCCTTCAAAATGCTATCTCTTCTCTCAATGCAAACCTCTATATAATGCATCCCTCTTTGAGTAAATTGAAAATTTGAGGTTAAAAAATCTTGCTCAACATAGTCTGCTAGTGCTCGACACACGGTAGAGCGGTTGACTCCAAACTCCTTTGCAACTTTTGTCGCCGATGGACGTCCTTCCTTAATCTCAGCAAGGGCCAGCATATATTTTAAACCCTCGGTATTTAATTTTTTCTCAGTTTCCAACACGCCAGATTACACCTCCAAAATACGCTTTTTATCCGTGGTTATATTCCTGTTGAAAATATATCATAAACTTTCATTTTTCACATGATAAGTTTTCTCAATATAGTTTCCAATTTAACTATTTTTTCTAATATTATTTTGATGTATGAAATTCTAATGCAGATACATATATTATAGAGATAATGAAATAAATGCTTGGGAGGCATCATGGGATATTACATCACGGTTGGTAATGGGATTAACTATTTTGTGGAGGATCTTAACCCAACTGGAAACAAAACTATACTTTTTCTACATGGATGGCCAGCAAACCATAAACTTTTTGAGTATCAATTTGACACCCTTCCTAGATTTGGTTACCGTTGTATTGGTATTGACACTAGAGGCTTTGGTAATTCAGATAAACCATTTGAAGGATATGATTACGATACCCTTGCAGATGATGTAAAGGGCATAGTAGATAAAATGAATTTAAACAATTTTACATTGCTTGGGCACTCTACAGGTGGTGCCATTGCTTGCCGCTATATGGGTAGATATGCAGGCTATGGAGTATCAAAGCTTGTACTTTGTGCTGCGGCTGCTCCAAGTTTAATTAAACGGGCTGATTTTCCTTATGGCTCTGATCGCGAAACCGTAGATCAATTGATTGAAGCAACCTATCAAGATCGCCCACAAATGCTACAAAACTTTGGTAATATGTTTTTCTTTCAACATCTTACACAACCGTTTTCAGATTGGTTCTTTCAACTTGGTCTGCAAGCGGCTGGCTGGGCAACGGCTGCTGTTGCAAATACTTGGATTAAAGAAGTTTTATTTAGTGATTTGGAGGCAATTAATGTTCCAACTTTAATTATTCATGGTATTCATGATAAAATTGTTCCCTTTCCATTGGGTGAGATTCAAAACAAAATGATTCGAAATTCAATTTTAATACCTTTTGAATTTAGTGGTCATGGAGCTTTCTATGATCAGAAGGATTTATTTAATGATATCTTAATGAACTTTGTTGAAAATAATCCATAGTCAAGACCACCGGCTTAGCCGGTGGCTTGCTCTGCCCCTATAAGGGGCTTTTCCCTGCTTGCGCCCGGAGGCACCTGATGGTTTTGCCAACCGCACTTCCTTTTCAGGCTGGCCCTAAAGGGCTTTTTTATTGACTCCTTATTCCTGCAAGCTCCTTGAGCCTTTCATGATAGCTTTATTCTCTAGCTTCCCTCTTAGGGATTACTTTTTGCTTTTTTGTACTGGCTCACCCGTAAACGGGTCAATATATTCATTCAATGTCATCTGATCTGCTTCATGATCTTCTTTCAATTGATTTGCAATATATTCTTGAATCTTTTTTGTGTTTTTCCCTACTGTATCAACATAATATCCTCTATACCAAAAGTGTCGATTCCCATATTTATACTTTAAATTAGCATGCTTTTCAAATATCATAAGCGAACTTTTACCTTTTAAATATCCCATTATAAGCTGCAGAACCTATCTGCAGAGCTAACGCTCCCTTGACTATTAATTTACTTTAATAAAAAGTATTATAATATGCTTAATGATTCAATATTATATTTAAAAAGATCAAAAATATCTCTGATTGATGTTCCATCAATTTTATATTCCGCCATTGTCTTTATCAACTTCTGTTTATCATCAAATTCACAAATTTTTAATAGTTCCTTTTTTGTAGAATCACAATAAAAATACCAATATCCATCAGTACTATTTGTTATAGAATACTGATTTTTATTATATTCAAACTCTATTTCCCTTCCAACTTCTAATTCTTTTGATAACATATCAAAATTATACATGTCCATATTTTACCAATATGCCTTTCCTCTTTTACCATTAGACCATTTATGTCTATGTGGAAATGGTTCCTTTCCATTACCACCATGTCGATAATCAATATCTACATCTGCATTACCGTTTTTATCATAATATCGTCTTTGTTTTAAATTTCCATCTTTATCATACAAATCTTTTGAAGAATATGCTTTACCTTCTGTAGGTAAACTTCCTCCCACTTGTTTTGAATGAGAAAATGGTTTCTTACCCTTGTTTTTAGCTCTAATATAATTAGCTTTTATTAAAGTTTCTGCTTGAGTTATTGGATCAGGAATTATAGCTGAGTGAATCGTATAAGTAATACTTTTTTGTTCAGTAACAATAGGATTTTTTGCAAATGATGGCATATCTATACTAAAAGCCACTATAAGAGCAAAAACAAAACATAATGTTTTACTAATTATTTTTTTTTATTATCTCCCCTTTTATATGATAAAAATAATTTAACATATAATGGTAAAAAATGAAATACATGTACAATAATCTTAAGATTATTGTACATGAAATGTAAAAACATAAATCAGATATTTTTTACTTAATATATATTTTATACAATTCTTCCCTAAATTTATTTCCATGCCCCAAATTTTGTTGTACAACACACCACGAATCACGCTCATTTAAGCCTTTTTCTCTTTCTTCTTGCATTCTTTCACTTGCATATAATTTTCTAATACTATGTATTGTTGTTGCATAATATTTTTTATCAAGTGATAAATCTTGCATAACACGTCTTATTCCCCGATTCAAACTATCTTCACTTACTCCACGACAAATATATTGTCCTTTCATTTCTTCTTTTAAATCAGTAAAATAAGCTATATCTGGAGTTCGAATTGATACATCTCTAAATTTACCATTCTTAGACCCTTCACGAACTTCAATTACACCTTTTTCTAAATTTATGTTATCTGAATGTAATCTTGCTATTTCTTTTACACGCAAACCCGCTCTATATGCTATTTCTATGCAGACAACTGACAGTGCTTATTTTTAAAAAATTTCTTATGAAATTGTTGATTTTACTATGTTCTTTTAAGTTTTAAGCGAGCGTTACATTTTTTTCTTGTACGCTAATTGCTATTGCATTCAGGAATGTGCTTTTTTCAGCCAAAACACTCCAAAGTCTTTGAATCTTTTAGACTAATATTTTCTTTATTTCCTCTCTTCTTTACTTTATATTTTTTTACTTTTTACTTGCTTATTCCCTTGGGTAATATGTTATGCTAATGAAAAGGAGGTGTTTAAAAATGAAGATTAACCAAGTAGCAAAGATAAGCAACCTGTCACAAAAGACGATAAGATATTACGAGGAACGTGGCTTGATTCGCCCAGATATTAAAGTAATTCGTAATAGAAATTTCAGAGATTATTCCAAGCAGACCGTTTGTCGCCTGATATCCATTTCCACGCTAAGAAAACTCTTATTTTCTATAGATGAAATTAAGATACTTTTGGAGCAACCTGATAAAATGCAAGAGATTTTAATGGCTTATGAAAACAGAATACGTGAAGAAACAAAACAAAGGACTTTAATATTATCCACTCTTTCTAACATCAAAGCAAATATGAATATCAAAGACATTGACTCTTTATCGGAGGCATTCATCGATATCTCCCAAAATTATAGACTTCCTCTTTGTGACATTTACCCTGATTTTTCTCACATTGATCCAAAAGAGCCAGAGTATAATAACCAAAGAAAACGTCGTATCTACACCAAGCATTCCTTATTTGCAAAAAAGGCGAATGCGATTGAATTATTTATATTAGAGCTTTTGTGGAAAAATAAAAGTATGGATTTTAATGCAATTGCACACAGATGTATCGAACGAGGCATCTTTTTGGACAGTGAAATAGCCTTTAAAACTTTTAAACGAATGCAAAGGAGAAAGCTAATTCAATATAAAGAAGGCTATTACACTCCTCTTGTATCTTCCTCTCATCTTGAATTTCGTAACTATGATAGCATAATACAAACCGCTTACAACGGTTCACCAAATAAGTTAATCTATACGCCGCCTTCTACGCCAACAGGCTTTGGCTCAGGAGCAAATTAATCATCCTATTACTAAAAATAATAGAATGAACCCCTGATACATGAATTATTTTAGTCTAACTCATCAGGGGTTCATTTCTTATAAATCCTTGCTATGCTCTTTTCCATGAACTTGGATGTAATATCATCAATACTGGGAAAATCTCCAACCTTCCTACTAACATACAAAACGATAAAACTAGCTTACTCCAATCTGAATAAAAGGCGAAGTTCCCCGTTGGTCCTACTTTTCCAAAACCAGGCCCTACGTTACTAACAGCAGTAAGAACAGCAGAAAAATTCGTTTCAAAATCATGATTATCAAGTGATATGAGCAAAGTCGCACCAATTAATATCAAAAAATAAACAAAGCAAAAGGTAGTTACGCCAAACACCTGCTCTTCTTCTACTAACTTTCCGTCTGCTCTAATTGGTATAACTGAACGGGGATGTATTAATTTTTTTATATTTCTGCGTATAACTTTTAACATAATCAAAAGACGAATCTGCTTAATTCCACCTGCTGTGGAACCAGCACAGCTTCCTGCAAACATTAGACACATTAAAATCATCTTACTAAACGCTGGCCATTGATTATAATCTGCAGTTGCAAACCCAGTTGTTGACACCAAGGAAGTGACTTGAAAAAATGACTGATAAAATGCTACCCATATGGAACCATATAACCCTTTAATATTAACTGTAATCAAAAGGGTGGCTAAGGTGACTATCACAATGAATAATTTTACCTCACTATTCTTTTTTATCTCAAATACATTACGTTTTAAAATATAAAAATAAATTGTAAAATTCACTCCAAACACTATCATAAATATGGATATAATCATATAGATTAATGGACTGTTATAATAGGCTAAACTATTATTCTTAATTCCGAATCCACCTGTACCAGCTGTTCCAAAGGTATGAACAATGGAATCAAATAAAGGCATTCCCGCTAAAAGTAAGCAGACAATACATATTAATGTAAGAATGAAGTAAATACTATATAATATCATTGAAGTGTCTTTAATCTTAGGAACTAGTTTACCTGGAGAAGGTCCTGGAGACTCTGCTCTTAAGATATGTTGGGTTCTTCCATTCATAGAAGGTATGAGTGTAAGGAAAAAAACCAAAACCCCCATTCCTCCAAACCAATGAGTAAAACTTCTCCAAAATAATAATCCCTTTGGTAATACCTCTACATCAGTTAATATACTTGACCCAGTCGTTGTAAATCCCGATATTGTTTCAAAAATACAATCTACAAAGGACGGAATTTCTCCTGAGATATAAAAGGGAAACGCACCAAACAAGGCTAATATAATCCAAGACAAAGAGACGATCATAAAACCGTCTCTAGCAAACATTTTAGTTTTTTGTGCCTTAATGAGAGAAAGTACAAAGCCTATCACTGCCAGTATCACAATGGATATAAGGAATGCACTCGCACTTTCCTCCTTATAAATTAACGATACAATCAGGGAAGGAATCATTAACGCTGCTTCCAAAAGCATAACCTTACCCAGTATATTGGAAACTAATCTATAATTCATTTTAATCCTTCCTTACAATAAAATATCATTTAAATCTTTAATTACATCACTACGTTTTGTAACAATTAAAACTTTATCGCCAGCCGCAATCTTTTCATTACCATGCGGAATGGTAACTGTACTTCTATGTTGAATACAAGCTATAATAATTTCTTTTTTTAGCGGAAGATTTTTAATTGGAATATTTAACAACCTTGCAGACTGATTGGCTATAAAACTTATTACTTCTGCCTTGCCATCTACAATTTTGTATAAAGCCTCTACAAAGCTTCCTCTTGAATTTTGAATTCCTCTAACATATCCAATAATATTACTCGTTGTAATCATTTTCGGTTCAATAATACTATCCAAACCAACACGATTCATAATATCTGGAATTCGAATCCTAGTTGCCATCGTAATTACTTTGTCAACACCCTTCTCAATCCCATACATAGCAGTAATTAAGTTTTCTTCATCTCTTCCTGTCATAGCAATGAAGGCATCTACTTCCTCAATGTTCTCAGAATCTAATATCTCTTGGTCTGTTCCATCCCCTTCAATAATAATTGCTTCCTCAATCGTTTCTGAAAGTTCAATGCACTTTTTCTGGTTTATTTCTATTATTTTAACAGACATACCAAGCTTTGCTATAATCTTTGTTAAGTAATAGCTAGTACGCCCACCACCAACAATCAAAACCGTATTCACTCTTTGTATGTAGCGCCCGAGTAATTTGAATAAGTCTGTTATTCCTGTAATTCTACCCATAACATAAACTTTATCATATACTTGAAATTCAAAATCTCCATTTGGGATATAAGCGATACCATCCCTTTCCACCGCTACAAACAAAATATTCTTTGGAAGTTTTCCACTCAGTTTTGAAAGCTTAGCGCCTGCAAGCATATCTCCTTCTTGAATTCTAAAATCTATTAAACGTTCCTTACCATCAAAGAATAATTCAATATTCATCGCGGAAGGAAACTGTAATATATTTGCTATTTCTTGTGCAGCCGCAAACTCTGGATTGATTACCATGTCAATTCCCATCTGCTCTTGTAGCGCTGCATATTCTTCATAATACTCAGGGTCACGAATTCTTGCAATTGTTTGAATACTCTTTGATAATTTTTTTGCTGTTAAGCAGGTCAACATATTCATCTCATCTCGAGAAGTTACAGCAATCACTAAATCTGCCTCTTCAATACCTGCCTCAATTAAGACACTTGCTCTTGCTCCGTTTCCTTTGATGCACATAACATCAAGTGTCTCATCTGCTTTTCTTAATGCCAATTCATTTTTGTCAATCACTGTAATGCTGTGATTTTCCTTGGTAAGCTGTTCCGCTAAAGCATATCCTACTTTACCGTCTCCTACTATTATAATATTCATTTTACACCGCACCTAAATTTTATTTTTCAATCGATACGTAACCTAATATATCACCTTTTTAAACCATTAACAACTACTTATTATAACTATTTTTTACAAATAATTACAAAGTGTGAGATTGTCCCACACTTTGTATCTTTTACATATTATCCACTTGTTCATATACCCTTGGAAAAGTAATTGTAACACGAAACAAATCTCCATCTAGGTAAATCTCAAAGTCACCTTTTTGAAGTGTAGTGAGGTTTTTTGCAATGGATAATCCAAGCCCACTACCTTCTGTACTTCTTGACACATCTCCTCGGATAAAACGCTCTGTCAGTTCTTCCGCATCTATATTCAATGGATTTTCAGAAATATTTTTAATGGATAAAATTACTTTATCCTCATCTGCCTTTACATCTACGTATACTCGAGTGTTTTTCATAGCATACTTTGTCACATTATTATACAGATTTTCAATTACTCTCCACATTCTTCTTCCATCTGCTAATATGAAGATAGGTTCTTCTGGTAACTTTCTTATTATTTGAAGATTCTTATTTTCTAGTTTTTCGCTGAACTCTCCCTCAGTCTGATTCACCAACTCAACAAAATTAATCTTTGTCATTTCCAGCTTAATGTTACCCGAACTTATTTTAGATGCCTCTACTAAATCTTCGGTTAGATTTTTTAATCGTTGCGATTTGTTATCTAATATTTCAATGTAACCTCTAATTTTTTCATTCTCAATATTCTCTCTCTTAATCAAATCCACATAATTAATGATAGAAGTAAGTGGCGTCTTGATATCATGGGATACATTTGTAATCAAGTCGGTTTTTAATCGCTCATTTCTTACACTTGCATCAACCGCATTATGTAACCCCTCTCCAATATTATTTATGGCATCTGCTAATATCTCATTACTTCCACTTAAGTTAATCGTATCGATTTTATACTCCAAGTCTCCATTGGATATTTCTTTGATTCCATTTAAAATCGTTTGCCTTGCAACCGCTTCTCTAAGCAGGAAAAACCCTACGACTGCTGAAAAGGAAAACCAAAGCATCATAATCATATAACTTCTACTATTAATCCCGATTCCAAGAACAACAAGTGTTACAGCAAGAAATCCAAGATATAAAACGATTGTTTTTGTTGTCGCTTTTCTATATTTTATGAAGATAACCAACCAATGAAGCAGGCTATATACAATACTGTTCTTCCATAACACTCCTGCTTTTATACGCCTTACAAGACTTAAAAAAGCAAATGTGAATAAAGCCGTTTCAATTCCCAAACCTACCACGATAGTAAGATCAGAAGAAAAATTGTTATAGACACTCATCATGATTAACAAGAATACAATACCAATAGCAATCATAAATCCTGCACTTACTTCTGTTTTCATTTTATCAAAGCTATTTAAGTGTATCTCATCGTCCTTCGCACTTCTACCACACACCGTAACAAGATATACAAAACAAAAGAAAATAATAAGACTACTCACGATGGATGCAATGATACTATTTCGAGTATTATAAAAGGTTTCGTTAGCTTCAAAAAAAACATCTCTATGCGGATAATTCGTATCAACTCCTACCGCATAAATATAATTTACCTCATCGGCTACCTTAAAAGTATCCAAATTAATGTCTTCATTTACAAAATTAATAAAAGTAAATTCTTTATTAAGTGCATTATAAATAATACCCGTCTTACTATCAAAATAAGTACGATAGTCCGTATTTTCATCAATACAGTTATTTAAAATCGTATCTCCTTTGTAATCTTTTATATAGATCTTAAAATTAGTACTATCTAAGCCATTGAAATACGTCTCATACCGTTTATAAAAATCATACTTATCTCTAATCGTTTCAATCGCCTCTTGTAATTCATAACTGGATTTTTCTATTTCCGAAAAATCATTTCGTTCCAAACAGCTCATTAATATTGTATCAATATCAATTGCGCTATATTTTTCCCTAATAACCTCTTTATTTAAATCCTCGCGACTTAACTTAAACCCCAAACTCTGCATACTTAAAAGCATAATCTCAATAGAATCATCTGAATTTTCTTCCTCTGGCGTAACCACAACTGCATCTGTAACAGCTCCCATAGCCTTTATAAATACGTCAAATTTCGTTGATAATTTATTGTTCGTTGATAATTTGTTGTCCGTAGACATTCTTTCTTCTAATACTTCATAAAGGGTGGCAGTTTCAACTCCTTCTTGCCCCCAATCCACTAAGTCTTGTAACTTGTATTTGGCTTCTAAACCAAACAAGCTAATATTACTTTCATCACTTATAAATTCACTAAGACTAACCTCTTTGTTTCCGTTATACTCTCCTGCAACCTCCAAAGCCTTCTTAACTTCTATAAAATAATTTGCATTACTAATATTTTGAATAAACATATCCCTAAAATCTTGAGATTCTAGATATGTTTTGGTGGATAATATCTCTCCTATATTGTTAAGCTTATATGTTATATTTCCCCCATATAAGGTAATCGCAAGAGTTGTCATAACCAAAATATTAAGTAATAAAAAACTAATGAATTTTGTTACATTCGAATATACGATTCTCTTCATGTTTAAACCTACCTTCTATAGTTTCTCCACCTTATAACCAATTCCCCACACCACTTTTAAGTACCTTGGCTCCTTTGGATTGATTTCAATTTTTTCTCTTATATGACGAATGTGAACTGCCACTGTATTATCTGCTCCTACTGCATCTTCATTCCATATATTTTCATAAATCTGATCAATTGAGAATACTCTTCCTTTGTTTTTTACCAAAAGAAGTAAAATATTATATTCAATTGGAGTAAGCTTTACAATTTCGCCCTCAACACAAACGGTCTTACGCTCATCATCTATCTCCAGCCCTCCCGTTTTATATATATTGGTATTGTCTTCTTCATTCATGTTGCCTAGTTTTGTATACCTTCTTAATTGAGATTTTACCCTAGCTACTAATTCAAGAGGATTAAACGGCTTTGTTACATAATCATCTGCACCAATATTAAGCCCCAATATCTTATCATTATCTTCTGACTTTGCAGATAGTATGATAATTGGAACACTACTTTCTTTTCTTATTTGGAGAGTCGCTCGAATTCCATCAAGCTTTGGCATCATTACATCTATCACAAGCAAATGTATGTTATTTGTCTTTAACATCTTGATTGCCTCTTCTCCATCGTATGCTTTTAATACATGATATCCTTCCTGTACCAAATAAATCTCAATTGCCTCTACTATTTCTTTATCGTCATCACAAACTAATATATGAAACAATTTTATCCCACCTTTTCCTTTTGATGATTGACTCACTCTCTATATTATAATGTAATATTATCTTTCCTCCTATACTTTATCAATACTTTTTTAATACCGGGTCATTATTTTTCTTAATTCTTTCTTAATTAGAAAAAGCATGTTTGAAAAGAAATAACTCTCAGAGCAATGTCTGAGAGTTATTATAATCTTACTTATTGAAAAAAGCTTTTTAAAAGTTCAATAAAACTAACGAAAATATCTTTTATCTGAGCACGAACCCCTGCATCATCCAAATCAATTCCCATATCCTTTAAGCTATTATACAATTCCTTTGCTTGGGATTTTAATGCTTCCTTATCAATGTTAAGGCCAGAGATTTTTCCCATAAGTGAGCTAATTTGACTTCTTTGCGAATCGCTAAGTGTAATATTAAGTTCTTTGGATGCTTGTTCAATTGCCTTCATGATATCTTCTTCTGAATTTAGATTTCCTTCTACCACATATTGTTTTGCCAGTGCCATAAGCTGTTCTACTTTTTCACTGTCTCCAAGTGTATCCGCAATGCTTCCTGTAGTTACAAGTTCATTCACAGCTGCATCTATACTTTCTTCTGAAACGGTTTCTCCTGTCATAGTTTCATAAGCCTTTAATGCACCAACAAGCGCAGCCGTTCCTGAAATATCAAAAGGACCAGCAACTACAACGTTTGCATCTGTGATACCTGCTGTAATCAATGCATTTCGATACATTCCTGTTGTACAATAAGTGATGTTATGTGTCGTAACATGGATTCCACTACCTGCTTTATTTTTGGTAATTAATACAGAAGATAACGAACGCCCACCAATTACGTTTTCTGACATGTAGTCACCTAAGTAATTCTTCTCATCTTGATTGGTAATGGTTATCACATCATAACTACTCAAATCATCTTGCCCTATTCCAAGTTTTTCCAATACAGTCGCTTTTTCGGATTCACTCAAATCAGCACCAAGTGCCAAATAAGGTCTTGAATCGTCTGCCAAGGCTGTCAGCGGAGCAGCCATTATCATAGCAAAGGCCATAACAATACAAAGTAATTTTTTATTCATCCATTTCATTTTTATTTCCTCCAACGTTTATCTTTCATTAAATGCATCCTCTTAAAGCTGGTCAAAAGACCAGGCCATAACATTTGCTTATTTATTATAACAGATAAATTTGACGAAACCATGAACTTGTATGAATTATATCTTACAATTTCTTTATGAAATGTTCTACTGCTTCTTCTTTGGTTGCAAAAGAAGTCACCAATCGAATCACCGTATTCTCCTCATCTAATGACTCAATTTCCTCAAATAGAAAATCTTTCTTTAACCTTTTTATGGTCTCATTGCTCATAATTGGAAATTGCATATTGGTATAAGAGTCTGATACAAACTGATAACCCTTTTTTATAAGTCCATCTTTTAGCTTCATAGACAGTTGGTCTGCATGACTAGCCAGTTCTAAATACAAATCATTGGTAAATAGCTCCAAAAACTGAATGCCAAGTAATCGCCCCTTTGCAAGCATTCCGCCTTGACGCTTTATCATAAATCGAAAATCCTTCTTTAATGTGTCATTCAAAATGGCAAGAGCTTCTCCAAACAAAGCACCGTTTTTTGTCCCACCAATGTAAAAAGCATCCGTAAGATTTGCTATATCACAAAAGGTTAAATCTGTTTTACCACTTGCTAACGCTGCTGCAAGCCTTGCACCATCCATATATAGATATAAGTCATGCTCTTTGCAATACATAGAAATAGCTGTTAGTTCCTCTTTGTTATATACCGTTCCAAGCTCCGTTGAATTAGAAATGTATACAAGCTTTGGCTGTACCATATGCTCATCAGTATGTTCTCTTATTATTTTATCAATTAACACAGGTGTTAGCTTTCCATCCCTTGCCCTACATGTCACTACCTTATGACCTGTTGCTTCGATTGCTCCTGTTTCATGCACGTTAATATGTCCCGTATCTGCTGATACTGCCGCCTGATATGGTTTTAAAAAAGCGGCAATTGCGGTTTGGTTTGTTTGAGTGCCTCCCACAAAAAAGTGAATATCCGCCTTTTTATCTCCAATGATATCTTGTATTCTTTTTTTTGCCTTTTCACAATACTCATCGAGTCCATAGCCAACTGTTTGTTCCATATTTGTTTTTGTGAGTGCTTCGATTATACGTGGATGCGCTCCTTCACTGTAATCATTTTTAAAGCTATACATACTTTCCTCCTTGTATCTACATTAACCTAAGTCAAACCATTATATCATACATTCTTTTTATTTTTGTAACGTATCTATTATAACGGATTTTTTCTTTGAATATTCCATGTACTGCTTTTTAAGAGAAATATTTTCTTCAAAAAAATCCAATAGGATGCTAACTTGTTCTACTGTAGAGGAGTTTAGAGAATGCTCAATCAACTCTACTTCCTTAAGTGGATTATTATTTCCAATCAATCTTAAAAATTGCTCCACTATATCATGTCGATATAAAAGATATGTCCCTGCCTGTTCGCCCTTTTCTTCCAATAAAATACTCTCGTAAGCATCATACTTTAAGTAACCAAGCTTTACCAGCCTAGCAATCATTTTCGATGCAGAGGAAGGACGTACATTTAACAGCTCAGAAATTCTGCTGACACGAGTATAGCCATTTTCTTTGCATTGCCTACAGACCATTTCCAGATAATCTTCCATTGCCGAAGTTAGTTCATTTTCCTGCTGATTATCCAATTGATATCCACGTACCGTGCGATATTGAGATTTATATTGATGAGTCATGTTCTTTCTTCCTTATTATATTTGTTTCTTAATATATATTCGTAACACTTCTTACTTAGGTATCATATATTAGTCAAAGGAAATATTCTTTCTCGCCGCTAACGCTATCAGAAGGAATAACTTTGTATAGAAAACCGTTGTTATAAGGAGGGATGTTATGAAAAAAAATTTCAAAAGCATTTTAGGAATTATACTTTGCATGATGCTCTTGCTACCTGCATGCTCGAATCAGACCGCAAATATAACTTCTTCAAAAAGTACACTAAATATAGTTGCAACGACTACAATGCTTGCTGATTTGTCAAAAAACATCGGAGGCGACAGAGTCACCGTAGATGGTTTAATGGGGCCTGGTATTGACCCTCACCTATACCAAGCCAGCGCTGGCGATGTAACATTAATGCAAAAGGCACAAATTGTCGTATATAACGGGTTGCATCTAGAAGGCAAGATGGGAGAAATATTTGAAAATCTTAATAATCAAAAAGTGATTTGCATTGGAGAAGGTCTTGATCCTTCCATGTTGCTAAAGTCTGAAACAAATTCTAAAACTTATGACCCTCATATCTGGTTTGACGTTACGCTTTGGAAACAAGCTGCACAAATCGTTGCAAATGGATTTAAGGAAGCCGATCCAGAATATGCCTCCCTATATGATAAGAATTTGTCTGATTATCTAAAAAAATTGGAAGAATTAAACTTGTATATTCAATCAAGAACTACAGAGTTAAGCAAAGAACAGCGTGTGTTGGTTACGGCACATGATGCATTTCAATACTTTGGCAAGGCATATGGCTTTGAAGTAAAAGGACTTCAAGGCATTAGCACTGATGCAGAAGCAGGTACGGCGGATGTAAGCTCTCTTGCTGACTTTATCGTAGAGCGACAAATCAAAGCTATCTTCGTAGAATCCTCCATACCTCCAAAGACAATTGAAGCCTTGCAATCCGCCGTAAAGGCAAAGGGCTTTGATGTGGTGATTGGTGGCGAATTATATTCAGATTCACTAGGTGATGAATCCTTAGGTGCCGCCTCCTATATCCTAACCTTTCGCTCTAATATTGATACGATTGTAGATGCTTTAAAATAAAACTAAATAGAATATGAATAAAGGAAATGGAGGATTAAAATTGAGCAAAGATATCATAGACTATGCAGTAGAAGTAGAAGATCTTACCGTTGCATATGATGCAAAACCAGTTCTATGGGAGATCGATTTAAAAATTCCTAAAGGCCAATTAATGGCAGTCGTTGGGCCAAATGGAGCTGGTAAAACAACACTTATGAAAGCCATGCTTGGGCTTTTAACCCCTGTTACAGGAGCTGTCCGCTTTATGGATAAAGAAAGCAAGGATATTCGCTTTATGAAAAAACATATTGGATATGTTCCACAAAGCGGAAGTGTTGATTGGGATTTCCCTGCTACTGTTTTTGATGTCGTTTTAATGGGGTGCTATGGAAAACTTGGCTGGATAAGACGCCCTCGTAAAGCAGACATTGAATTGACTTATACAGTACTAAAAAAAGTAGGTATGGAGGATTATGCATTACGGCAAATCAGCCAGCTTTCAGGTGGGCAACAGCAACGCGTGTTTTTGGCTCGTGCTCTTGCACAAGAGGCAGAAATCTATTTTATGGATGAACCTTTTAAAGGAGTGGATGTACAAACAGAAAAAGCAATCATACTTCTCTTAAAAGAAATAAAAGAGCAAGGAAAAACTGTTGTTGTGGTTCATCATGATCTTCAAACTGTGCCAGATTATTTTGATTGGGTTACACTGATTAATTTACGTGTTGTTGCAAGCGGCCCAGTAGAAGAGGTATTTCACGAAGATAACCTGCAAAAGACATACAAAAGTACAAAAACCCTACTGGGCAGCGAGGTGTAATATGACAGCAATCTTATCTTTATTAAACGACTATACTTTTCAGACAGTCGCTTTAGGTTCTGGACTTTTAGGACTTATTAGCGGTGTAATGGGTAGCTTTGCTGTGCTTCGAAAACAAAGTCTGTTAGGAGATGGTGTTTCCCATTCTGCTTTACCAGGAGTAGCCATTGCTTTTATTTTGCTAAGCAGTAAAAACACTGAAGTACTCTTACTTGGAGCTTTGCTCTCAGGTTTACTGGCAACGCTTTTTATAATCACTATTGTAAGACATTCCCGTATTAAATTTGACGGTGCATTGGCTCTTGTTATGTCCGTGTTTTTTGGGCTTGGTCTGGTGCTTCTTACCTATGTACAAAAGATACCGAATTCCAATCAGGCAGGGCTGAAACGTTTTATCTTTGGTCAGGCATCCACACTATTATCACGTGATATCTTTCTCATGAGCATATGTGGTTTTATATTACTTAGTCTGGTCGTTTTATTTTGGAAAGAATTTAAGCTTTTTACTTTTGATAGTGATTATGCAAAGAGCCTTGGCTTTTCTCCAAAAAAACTTAATTTATTGTTATCCCTTATGATTGTTCTTGCTATCATAATAGGCCTTCAAACAGTCGGTGTCATTTTAATGAGTGCTATGCTTATTACGCCTGCCGTAGCAGCCAGACAATGGACGAATAAGCTATGGGCGATGGTCTTTTTGTCTTCTTGTTTTGGTGCAGTATCAGGTGTAGTTGGAACCGCCGCTAGTTCTATGATTCCAAAGCTTCCTACTGGTCCCTCTATCGTAGTTTGTATTAGCATCATCGTAATCATAAGCATTTTAGCCGCTCCTGGAAGAGGAATTCTTCACCGCATGTATCGTCATAGAAAGAACAGGCTTTTATATAAGCTGGAAGGAGGTCAGATCAATGTCCCCACAATTTGAAATTCAACTTATCGCAGTCATTGTCGCAGTCGCTTGTTCTTTGCCTGGTGTATTTTTAGTCCTTAGAAAAATGTCTATGATGTCTGACTCCATCACTCACACCATTTTACTTGGAATCGTACTGGGGTTTTTTATGACTCATAACTTATCGTCTCCTATTTTAATACTTGGCGCCGCGTTAATGGGTGTAATAACGGTCTGGCTTACTGAGACCTTAAGTCGAACCCGACTTCTAGCAGAAGACGCAGCGATTGGGATTGTATTTCCACTGCTTTTTTCAATTGCAATTATTTTGATTACCAGATATGCTGGGAGCGTGCATTTGGATACGGATTCCGTACTACTAGGTGAGCTTGCGTTTGCTCCATTTGACCGAATGATCATTGGCGGTGTTGACATTGGCGCAAAGGCTATTTACACGACTGGTATACTATTATTAATTAACGTAACTGCTATTATTGTTTTCTTTAAAGAGCTTGAAATATCTGCCTTTGACCCAATACTTTCTGCCTTACTTGGCTTTTCCCCTGCCTTGATACATTACGGGCTTATGACTTGTGTCTCTCTTACTACTGTAGGCGCCTTTCAGGCTGTAGGCTCTATATTGGTAGTAGCTTTTATGATAGGACCTCCAATTACTGCGTATCTACTTACTGACAGCCTAAAATATATGTTACTGTTAAGTGCCCTGATTGGTGCCGCCAATGCAATACTTGGTTATCAGGCTGCTGCTTTTTTTGATGTCTCAATTGCGGGTAGCATGGCTGTCATGACAGGTCTTACTTTTCTTCTTGTCTTTATCTTTGCCCCTCACCATGGTTTTGTCAGTACCTTAAGAAGGCGAAATCAACTAAAATTAGAGTTTGCTAAAATGACATTTCTTTTTCATATTTACAATCAAGAGGGCAATGAAAGGAATGATTGCAAGGCAAGTGTTGATGAAATACAGACCCACTCACATTAAGATTTTTCTTTTTAACCTGTCATATACTTAAAAATATAGGTGTTTTGGGAGAGCACACTCACACAAAACACCTATGATTTGTAAATCTTTCTATGTAAGAATATTTTTATATTCTTCCAAATTCTCACACATTTTCATCAAAACCTTTGAAAATACTTCTAACTCCCCTTCCTCTATATCTTTACATAAAATCTCATCAAACCGTTCAAATGTGGTTCTAATTTCTTGTGCCTTTGTTCTTCCTAGCTGTGTCAGACAAATCAAAAATGAACGTCTACATCCAGGATTGACTTCACGTATGATATATCCCATCTTTTCTAATTTATCCAAGTTTCTTGACATAGTCGGTGCATCCAGATGACAAAAATCTCCTAATTCCTTTTGTGTTACCTGATCTTTATCCAAAAGTCTATTTAATATTCTAGCTTGACCTTGCCCTGGGGTAAGTCCTATGTCTAAAAAAACGGGAGAAATGATTTGCTTTCTGATTTTATCCTCACGTACAAGTAGTTCTCTAATATCTTGTTTTTTCATATCAATAAACCTCCTCTTTCTTTGGTCTAAGCCAATTCGAATAATCCAGTGTATAACTGATAGTATTTTCCTTTTTCCATTAACAACTCATCATGGCTACCACGTTCTATGACCTCACCCTTTTCAAGAACAAGGATTGCCTGCGAATTTCGAACTGTTGAAAGTCTATGGGCTATGACAAATACAGTTCGATTCTCCATTAACGCATCCATTCCCTTTTCAATTAACTTTTCTGTTCTTGTATCAATGGAACTGGTGGCTTCATCCATTACAAGTACTGGTGGCTGTGATATTGCCGCTCTTGCAATGGCAAGAAGCTGTCTTTGACCTTGTGATAAGTTACTGCCGTCACTTTCTAATATGGTATCGTAACCATTTGGAAGACGCCTAATAAACGAGTCAGCATTTGCAATCTTGGCCGCTTGTAGCACATCTTCCTTTGTCGCAGTTAACCTTCCGTATCGAATGTTTTCTTCAATACTTCCGCTAAATAAATGTGTATCTTGAATAATAAGAGATATAGAGCGCCTTAAATCATCCTTTTTTATATTTCTTATATCAATACCATCATAAGTAATGGTTCCGCTATTAATCTCATAAAATCGATTGATTAGATTAATTATAGTCGTTTTTCCTGCTCCTGTTGACCCTACAAATGCAATTTTTTGACCAGGTTTTGCATAGAGGCTAATTCCATTTAGAATCCTGTTGTCTTTTGTATAACCAAAGACAACCTTTTCAAACCTCACATCACCTTTTAAAGGAATCAATTGTTGTTCCCTATGGTCTTCCTTTGGAATCTTCCATGCAAATAATCCCGTATATTCTTCGCATTCCTTTAGACTATGATCCGTTTCTCTTTTAACTCTACACAGTGTAATGGTTCCTTCATCGATTTCTGGCTGTTCTTCCATCATATCAAAAATCTTTTCTGCACTTGCAAGTGCTACCATAAGAAAATTAATCTGCATCGTAAATTGATTCATAGGCATGGCACTTTGTCTTACATATACAAGATAAGAGGCCAAAGTTCCAAGATTGGTCAATCCTGCTAATACAAACAATCCTCCCACACAAGCAGATACTGCATAGTTGATATAGGATAGCGAAACTATGGTTGGTATCGTCATTCCTGTGTACGTCGTTGCCATTGTGGAAGACTCTCTTAGTTTTTCGTTTAGTTTTTGAAAGGTTTCAAAGTCTTTTTTTTCATGCAAAAATAATTTTTCAACCTTTTGTCCCTCTACCATCTCTTCTATAAATCCATTCAAATTACCAAGATTTTTCTGCTGTTCACGAAAATACTTTTTACTTCTTTTTCCATTGTGTCTAATGTACAAAAGCATAAGAGATAAGAAGAATATAACAATCAGTGAAAGCTGCCAATCCAGAACAATTAACATTATGATAGTTCCAATAGAGGTTATAAAACTTTGAATCATTAAGGTAAAACTATTATTTAATGCTTCTGAAATCGTATCTATGTCGTTAGTAAAATGGCTCATAAGCTCGCCATGTGTATGTGTATCAAAATACTGTACAGGAAGCTTTTGGGTATGAGAAAATAAATCCATTCTTATATCACTTACAACCTGCTGTGAGACATGGACCATCCTTTTATTGTATACCAAGCAAGAAAAGGCACCGACCGCATACATAATTCCCATAAAAACAACCATTTGAAGTAGCCCAGATAAATTACCTGGTAAGATATATTCGTTAATAACTGGCTTTAATAAGTAAGTTCCAATAATACCAGCAAAGGAACTGATGCAGACCAATAGAGCAATTAAGCCTAAAGAAAGTTTATAGTGACTTAAATAACGCAAAAGATGTAAGAGTGCTTTTTTCGCATCCTTTGGCTTTACAGGCTTACTATTTTTCATCATGCTGTTTGCTCTCCTTTCTGCTGGGATTCATAGATGTCACGATAAATTTCATTGTCTAATAAAAGTGTTTCATGTGTTCCAATCGCATTTATTTTTCCATCTTCTAATATGATAATTTGATCCGCATGCGAAACAGAGGATATCCTTTGGCTAATAATAATTTTGGTGGTATCAGGAAGTGTTTTTTTAAGCCCTTCCATAATACTGCTTTCTGTTGCTGTATCAAGTGCACTTGTAGAATCATCTAGAATTAATATTTTGGGTTTTTTCAAAATGGCTCTTGCAATACAAAGTCGTTGTTTTTGCCCTCCTGATACATTGACTCCGCTTTGTCCAAGAATCGTATCATAACCTTGATCAAGTCGATCTATAAATTCATCAACACAAGCAATTTTACATGCCTCATTTAATTCCTCTGTCGTGGCATCTTCTTTTCCCCAATACAAATTCTCTTTCACTGTACCAGAAAATAAGGTGTTTTTTTGCAAAACCATAGCAATGGACTCTCTTAAATGAGATTGTGTATATTGATAAATCGGCTGTTCATCTATATAGATGGTACCCTTTGTTGCTTCATATAATCTAGGAATTAATTGAACTAAGGTACTTTTAGCTGAACCTGTTTGACCAAGAATTCCAACGGTCTGGCCTTCTTTTATTTCAAATGAAATATCTGATAGAACATATTCTTTTGCACTTTCTTTGTACTTAAAATACACTTGTTCAAAACGGATGGAACCCTTTGTAATTGTTAAATCTGTCGCGCGGTCATCCTGTATGACTGGTACCTCATGAAAAATCTCAGAGATTCGATTCCAAGAAGTCATAGAACGAGTTAATAGCAAAAAAACATTTGAAAACATCATAAGAGAATTAAGTACTTGCAACACATAGCTTAAAAAACTGGTTAAAGCACCCACCTTCATATTCCCAACCATAACGAGATTACCGCCAAACCACAATATACTGATTATCGTTGCATACATCACAAACTGTAATGCTGGCATATTCATGGAAGCTAGCGTAAAGGATTTCTTTGCAGAACTTTGTAGATTATCATTTACTTCCTGAAACTTTTTAATCTCATGGTCTCCTCTTACATAAGCTTTTACGACGCGAATGGCAATTAGGTTTTCTTGAATAATTTTATTTACCGAATCGATTGCTCCTTGCATGTTACCATACAAAGGCCTTACGTTTTTAATGATAAGAAATAAAATAAATGCAAGTATAGGAGCCGCAATTAAAAAAACAAATGCTAATTCGGCATTCAAACGAAAGGAAACAACGATAGCCGTTAACATCATAATAGGGGAGCGAAAGCCTGGACGTATTCCATTTGTAATGGAATTTTGAATTGTTGTAACATCACTGGTTAGCCTTGTAACCAAGGATGGGGTACTAAACTTATCCGTATTAGCAAAGGAAAATGTCTGCATCTTTTGAAAAGCTCCTGCCCTTATTTGGGCAGCAATTCCGCTTCCACATCTTGCCGTATACTTCGCACAAGCATGACCAAGAAGCAAGGATATAACGGCTAAGAAAACCATTTGTGCTCCTTTTCGTAAAATGTAGTCTTTATCACCATTCACAATTCCAACATCAATAATATCTGCCATAACCATTGGTATAATTAACTCAAAAACCGTCTCAATTACAATGCATAGGACTGCTAGAATAAATTGTTTTTTATATTTTTTTGTATAGATTAAAAAGTCATTCATATTGTAACGCTCCATTGTTGTTTATTTTAGTTGCATATGCAACAGTTGCACATGTAACTATTATATAGCATTATATTTTAATGTCAATACCAGTAGATTTTCAAAGCAATCGATATTACTTGAATATTTTTACTACCCGTAATTTTTTCAGAGTAAACACTAAAAACAAAGGACAGTCTGTTATTTTTAAGTTATTTTTTTCTTTTACCTTATTTTTTATGTTATTTTTCCTTTTTATTTATTTAATATAATGAATTTGATAGAATATGTTAAAAGAGGAGGCATCATTATGGATGAAATCGATTTATCAATTTTAAATGTACTAAAAAGGAATGCAAGATCATCTGCATCTCAAATCAGCAATCTTGTAGGACTATCTATTCCAGCAGTAACAGAACGAATCAAAAAGCTAGAACAAGCTGAAATCATTCAGCAGTATACCATTAAAATAAACAGGCAAAAAACCAACCAACGTTTATTGGCTTTTATATTTGTAAACATTGATAAAAATGAAAATATTGATCATTTTAGGAAGCAAATTATAAAAAATAGTTGTGTCTTAGAATGCCATCATGTTGCAGGTGAATATGACTACCTTCTAAAAGTGGTTGTCGAAGATACTAAAGCGCTCGAATCTTTCTTATCAAACAACTTAAAAAAGATAAAAGGAGTAGACAGTTCCAATACTATTATTAGCCTAATTACGCTAAAAGAAGAAATAAATATATAGGAGGAAAAACATTATGATATTAAAAGGTCTTAGATTTGGCATGCTATTGCAATTAGCCATTGGCCCAGTCTGTCTGTTGGTATTTCGTACCTCCTCCTTGGTTGGAGTGTTATCCTCTGCTACTCTTATTTTAGCAATCGCATTAGTGGATACCTGTTATATTGGATTGTCTTGGTTTGGAATTTCTTCGATTCTAAGCAAACCACAGGTAAAGTTCTTTGTTTTGATGATTGGATGCTTTGTATTAATTTTATTTGGGCTACAAACCATACTAGATGTATTTCATTTTTCTATCCTACCAAGCTTTAGCCAAAACATTGTTCTATCAAATAAGAATCTTTTTATACA
The DNA here is from genome assembly GCF_008830185.1 of Candidatus Galacturonatibacter soehngenii. Classification (GTDB taxonomy): domain Bacteria; phylum Bacillota; class Clostridia; order Lachnospirales; family Lachnospiraceae; genus Lachnotalea; species Lachnotalea soehngenii. The sequence continues at coordinate 152,833 of NZ_WAGX01000007.1, read as the reverse complement.
GGGTATCTTACTTACAGCATCAAACCCTCTTACAATTGTATTTTGGAGCGGAATCTTTTCAACTAAAATGTTGGAAAATAACTGGAGTAAAAATCAGCTCTTTTTCTTTGCTATAGGCTGTGTTATGTCAACCATTTTGTTTTTATCGTTTGTATCTTTCTTAGGAAGCGTGGTTGGAAAATTTTTTCCAGAGATGATTATTTCGCTATTAAATGTAGTGATTGGATTATTCTTGATTTTTTATGCAGTGCATAAACTAATCAAGCAATATTAAACATAAGTTTTGAAGTATTTTGATTCTATGCTGATTAAAAAAAAGCAAATAACTATTTGTATCATAGTTACTTGCTTTTTTAATTTAGTAAACTAACCGTTTATTTCCATTAATTCCAGTATACAACAACCTTTTTTGATGACTCATCCACATATGTCATATAACGGATTGAATTTTCAAACTGAGCTCTTGACATATAGATTAATTTGGAGGTGTCCCATGGATTAATGACTACTACCATATCATTGTCTACCCATCTAATCGAATAGGAGTGACCACCATTTCCTATAATTCCTTTACTATCATCTGCTATCTCGAAATCACAAGCTGCCATTGCTCCTTGTCCAGATGCAAATTTAGCTGCCATTGCATTCATTATATTTCTTTTTGATGTAGAACCATAATACGTATTTTGCTTAAATCCTGTCATAGTCGTAAACACATCACTAGCAAAACAGCCATTATATACATTCATTGCTTTTTGAAGCCCTGCCTCAATTATTCTTGCATCTAGATCTCCAGTAATGGGTGCACTCGCTGCCTCTCTTTTGGATATGGTCTGTTTTCCTGCACCAAAGTTAAGAGTATAGCTTCCGTTGGAATTAACCGTTATCATTTTCTTTAACAGTCCTTTTCCATAAACACTGTTGTCTAATGCTTGTATTGCAGAAACTGCGCCACAATCATCTGCATTTCCTTGATAAAACGTGCTTAACTCCCCATCAAGCTCCGTCGCTGGATAAGCTGTTGCAGCAAAAGCTGACATTGGTGTAAACAGCATACTAGCTGATAATCCTAAAGATAGGATCGGTAACATAAATTTTGACTTTAGTTCTTTGAATTTTTGCATTTTTTATCCTCCTGTAATTTACTTATATCCCCATAGTCTACTTTTAGTTAGACTACTTTTATAGTCTAGCATATTTTGTCTATACATTTCAACTATATTTTTTATTATTCATTTTATTTTTATGTTTTTTTTAGAATTGCTTTAATTCTAACTTTTCCTACAAATCCTTCATAAGCGGCTTCCAATCTAAAGTCACTGCTTTCTGGTAATCTGTATTTTTCATTTATTGACTTATCGGTTTCAAATGTATATAATACACGCCTATCAGAATCTGTCAATTGTAAGTGCCACTCCCCCTGACTCACATTAGAATCAAATGTTACTTCCATTTGCTCTCCCTCATTTCCCTTAAAGGTTATTACAGAGTTCCCAGACTCTAATTCTTTTGTATTTATAGTAATTGTGCCAACTCGTTTTTCCGACTTATAATTTACTATTAGATAGACCATAATGCAAAATAGGAATAAGAATAGAATTATATGTAATTTTTTTATCATCTTAAGATCCTTTCTGATTTATGAATAAATAATTTTTCAAAGTTTCTAGCAAATTACTGCTTAAAAGCATTATACTCAGTATCTCTACTATAATTCAAGACATTTTATATACTTTTTATAGCTTTCTCTTAAATATAATAGAATTTTACCCCTACAACATTTTAAAACCTATTGCTATTCATGCTTTAAAACTATCTATTCATGCACCTTTCTAAATATTTTTAAATAAAAAACGATATTAATAATGACACAATTGATAAAAAGTCTATATTATTGAGGAAATTAAAATGATAAATACGATAACAAACAATTACATTTCTTTAAAACGCAGTCTATACAACGGAAAAAAACATCAAATCAATACTAAAAAATCTATTAGCACACTACTTGGTACTGACACCTTGGAAGTTCGCAATGACAAGTTAAGTTTTTATAACCTAAATAAATCTTCTGCACAAATATTATTAGACGCAATTAACTTCTATGAAGGCTGCGTCAGTGCAGTCACTTCAGGAGAAAAATACTTTACCTTTGGAAATGGAGGGCAAGGTCAGGTTATTCCCTTTGGTGCATTGTCTTTGATGAATACAAAATCATTTCAACCGCTATATGCCGTGAATAATAACATTAATCTTTCTTCAAAAAGCTATTACTCCTATCAAGCAATTGACGGAAATAGCTATACATGTGCATTTAACGGGAAAACAATTTCTAGAGCTTTTACAGAATCTATCATTGGTAATGATAAAGATAATGTTTCAGCTGAATGCAGAGGAAGTACGGTAACGACCATGTCGGTATTAAGCACTTTAATATCTGGCAAGGCAGATTTTCATATGTTTCGTAGAGAAAGTGTAAAAGCAAGCCTTAAAAATTTAGGAATTGAACCAGGAGAGTTTAGTATCACTGTCGATGGGAAGGCAAAAACCTTTTATCTGGGAGAAAATGGAAAAGTATTTACACAGGAAAGTGCGTTAAGTATCGTAACCATGTATAACACCAATACCTGGCTAAATAGTAAACAAGTCGGCGATAAGATTACTGTATTTGGCAATGATTATAAAATTGATGAAACTGGTCATATAAAGGTTCCAACAGAAGGCTTTTGGAAAAATGAAACCTGTAGTTTAAACAAATAGCACCTTTATATTACTTCTATTTTTTTCATGAAGGTCACAATTGAAATATAAATTTAATTATGATAATCTGTTAAAAAAAGGGGTAATTTGGTAATGAGGGCACTGGAAATAGCAATATGTGATGATAATGTTCAAGTAATAAAGAAAGTATCAGAGATTAGCAAAAAATATCTATTTGAAAAAGAAATAAATTGCAATATTACTGAATTTCAAAATGGATATAATCTTTTAAAATCAAAAAAAAAATATGATATTATCTTTTTAGACGTAGAAATGCCTCAAATTGATGGTTTTGAAGTAGCTACGATTCTTAGAAATAAAGATGAAAAAGCAGAAATAATATATTTAACTAATCATGAGGAGTTTGCTCGTGAAGCGTATAAAATCAGAGCACTACGTTATATTTTAAAGTCGTGTATGAACGAAGAATTAGTAGAAGGTTTGGAGGCAGCAATATCAGAACTTTCGAAAAACAAAATTGTTATGCTAGACAACGGAGTAAAATGCATGGCAGTAGACATAACCGATATATTTTTTATTGAGGCATTAGGTGACGAGACGAATATTTATATAAAGAATAAAAATGAAATATTTCGAAGAAGTTTAAAATATTGGGAGGAGTACTTTGATGATCTGCTTTTTCGCTGTCATAGGTCATTTTTGGTAAATTTTGCTTCTGTTATTGAAATAAACGGTACTTTTTTTATATTAAAAAATGGGATAAAAATTCCTATCTCAATCAGAAAGCTTCCCAAAGCAAAGGAAGCGTTTAGAAAATATATAAAGGAACATGCACGAATTTTTTGAAAGGATTAAAAACCATGATAATTATAATCTTAAATTATTTAACAGACATATGTAAGTTATCAATTTTAATTTTTGGTATTTTTCGAATTCATTCTTCAAAAAAAAATCGCACTGCATTTTTTATAATCTCTTTTTGTATATTATTTTTATTATTATTTCGAAGTCGATTGTCCCCTGAACTTATAACATATATAAGTGTAATAATGGCAATCACCACAGTCTATATTATGACAGGTAAATGGAATAAAATTTTTATTGTACTCGCATGTTATTTGCTCATTTCATTTATGGATTTACTATCAGGAGGTATAGTTGCATTACTTTCAAAAAGAAGTATTGATGAGATATTAAAACATCCTATATTAGACCAACTTTGTAATTTTCCCAGTTTAATATTTCTATTTATCTTACTTCTTGTATTGTTAAAAATTAGAGGAAACGATAATACTTTGGTAAAAGTAAACTACAACTTAATTGGTGTTATGACTATAGGGATTATAGGTGCTTTATTATATATAGCCCCTATTCAGGTAATGGCAATCAAATCAAATGAATCCATGTATAAACTTCCGTTAATTTTAGGGGTGACATCAAGTGGAGGCGTCCTATTGTTTGTCTACATGGCTTTAATCATGATGTATCATAAAAACCGCTATTATAAAGAAAACCTTAAAATTTCTGAGGAATTATTAATATCTCAGCAAAATTATTTTAGGACTCTTCTAAAAAATGGTGAAGACACCAAAAAATTTCGACATGATATCACTCATCATATCAATTGCTTAATCGAATTACAAAAAGCAAATAAGTATGAGGAATTAAAAGATTATTTATTACATATGGGTAATCAAACCCAAAAATTTAAAACAAATGTGGATACTGGAAATGATATTATTAATATAATTTTAGATGATATTCTTTCAATCTATTCTAAATACGATATAAAAATAAAATGGAAAGGCTACTTTCCTGAAGAAACACGATTTAGTAACATGGATATTTGTATTTTATTTTCAAATTTACTTAAAAACTCCATTGAATCTGAAATAAAATGGCGCAATCAATTTATAAATAATGCACCTACAACAGAAACCAAAATAAATGTATGTATAAAAAATGTGAATAAAGCATTATTTATTAAATTAACTAATAATACAATCGAACCCATAAAATCAAACAAATGGAACGTTATACCTACTACCAAATCCAATAAACATGAGCATGGCTTTGGAACAAAAAATATTAATGCTATCGTTAAAAAATATGGTGGAACACTAACTTATACTTGTGAACAGAACCTATTTGTTACTGAAATTTTATTTGAAAATATTATCAAAGTGTAATAGCAATATAGATTTCATACAACGCTCTTACACTTTGATGGAACTTATGAATTATTGACCTTAGACGATATCTCGTTTATTAAATATAATACTTCCTATGCTTAGAAATATAATCATATAAATAATTAAAACAAAACTATACGTTAAATAACCTGGCACACTGGATAAATCAGAGGCTTTGTATACCAAATACTGAAAAGGTAAGTATTTTGATATTGCATAATCTTTTAAATACGTATTTATATTTGATGAAAATACAATAAATAAAACTCCTATTATTATACTAAATTTCCCATTACGAGATATTAAATTTAAGCTTTGTGTAAAAAAAGTAAAGAAAACAATCTTCATAAATAAAACATAGAAAGACCCTATAAGAACAGGAAGTAAAGATACTTTTACTATTTCATTTGATATTATTTGTAGCTTTGTAGTTGTGTTTATGGAGCCGTAAAAAATACTTCCAAATATAAAGGTCACAAGTGCAAACAAAAAAACACCACATAATGCCTGTAATAATGTATAAATATATTTTTCTATAAGTTTTTCATATCTAGACGTTCCAGTGGATACCAAATTTTTCCATGTTCCACATTCAAATTCACAGGAAATAGTTTTTCCTCCAATGATAACCATAATTATCACTACAAATACGGAAGCTATAAGTACATTTTGTGAATGAGTCCAGACACTTATATTTCCATACGGTATATTATTCTCCAAAGAGTATTCTATAATCTGAATTTCATTTTTAGCATTCTCAATTAGTACTAAATCAATGTTATCATATGTATCAAATTCTTTTGTATCTTTTAGATACTCTTCATCAAATGACTTTGTACTTTGGGCCTCTTGTCTCCAATCTGCCGATGTGGTAGGAGCATTTAAAAAAAAGTACATAACATTAATGGCTAAAAAAATACCAATTACTAATATAATGTTTTTTAAAGTCCATGTTTTGCGGTATTCATCTGTTAAGCTTTTCATTATTTTCTCCCCTTTACTAATTGATTATACTTTTCTTCGTATCCGCCATCCTTTAAGTCATTATGAGAAACTACAGCTAAAATCTCACCCTTTTTAATAAAAGCTGCTCTGTCACATATCTTATCAAGTTCACTTAAAACATGGCTTGATATTAATATTGTCAATTTTTCTTCTCTAGACAATTTGCGAATCAATTCTCTAATTTGAGCAACGCCTTCTACATCTAGTCCATTTAATGGTTCATCTAAAATTAATAATTCTGGGTTATTTAACAGTGCCATAGCAATCCCCAATCGCTGTTTCATTCCTAGAGAATACTTTGCTGTCTTCATATAAATAGCATCTTCTAAACCACTTATCTGAATGATTTTATCCAATTGTTCCTTGTTATTTTTCTGAGTTTGAGCTACTATTTTTAAATTTTCGTAACCATTAAGCCATCCGTAAGATGCTGGGTTTTCAATTAATATTCCCACCTTCCCACCTGTAAAAACTCTATTTTGTTTAGATTCATTCCCATCAAGTATTACTGTTCCTTGTGTAATATCACTTAATCCACTTAAAATTTTCATAAGTGTAGTTTTTCCAGCACCATTTGGTCCAATCAATCCAAAAATTTCTCCTTTCAAAATTTCTAAATTGACATTCTGTAGTATTTCAATATTTTTTATTGTTTTTGTTAAATTTTCTATTTTAAGATAATTCATTATTAACCCCTATATATAACTTTATTTGTTTTTTCTTATATACTTTAAAAGTATAAAACTTTTAATAATATTTATATATAATAAAAAAACATAAATTAATTATAGCTTAATCATTGATTTTTTTTCAAAAACACTGATTAACGTCGTTATTTTTATGATAAACGTTGTTTTTTGAAATAGAAAATGTAATTCGATACTCCATTTTTTGGCTATCTTTATATCCAAATCTAAAATGTTTTTTTTGCTTCCTATGTAAATATAAACATATTGTCATAACAAAAAACAGCAATACTATTTGCTAATGCAAACAAATAGTATTGCTGTTTCTTTCATACAAAGGCCTATTCTCTTATTCTTTAACTACACAAATTTATAAACTGTAGTAGTCTTATAGTTCTCGCCCGCTTTTAAAATCGGACTTTCAAAATTCTCTTGATGAATTGCATCAGGAAAATACTGCGTTTCTAAACAAAGACCACTTCTCTTTTGATACACAACACCATCTTTGCAAACATCACCATCTCCATTGATAAAATTACCTGCATAAAGCTGTACGCCTGGTAAATCTGTATATACTTCCATTTTTCTTCCAGACTTAGGATCTTCTACCGTTGCGATTAATTCTTGTTCTTTTCCTCTCTTATCAAGAGCATAATTGTGATCATAACCACCTGTGAATTTAAGTTGTTCATAGTCTGCATCAATTTCATCTGCAACCGCTTTTTTAGAAGTAAAGTCCATTGGAGTTCCTTTTACCTCCCAAAGCTCTCCACTTGGAATTGCCGCGCTGTCCACAACTGGAACGAATTTTGATGCTTTTATCCACAAAATATGGTCTAGAATGGAATTGCTTGTATGTCCCGCCAAGTTAAAATAGCTATGATTCGTCATATTTGCTATGGTATCCTTATCACTTACACCTTCATAACCAATCGATACTGCATTATCACTTGTTAACTTATAGGTAACAGACACCTTGAACTCTCCAGGGAATCCCTGGTCTTTATCTGGACTAATCAAGGAAAAGACTACTTCGTTTTCTTCTTCGTTAACTGTAAAATCCCAAACTCTTTTATTATAACCATCAAAGCCTGCGTGTAAATTGTTTTCACCCTCATTTTTATCAAGCTGGTAAGTCACACCATTTATTTCAAAACTAGCACCTGCAATTCGATTTCCGTTACGTCCAATCGTTGCACCAAAGTAGCCTGGATTCTTTAAATAGCCTTCTAAATTATCATAGCCAAGTACTACATCAGCAAATTCATTATTTTTGTCTGGCACAAAAAGCTTCGTCATGATTGCGCCATAATTGATTAAATGAACTTTCATACCTCTTTCATTTTGTAAAATAAATTCTGTGATTTGATCCCCTTCCAGTGTCTTTCCATAGCTTTTTTGTAAAATACTCATTGTAATTACCCTCCCGTATTGAAATACAGAAATAGAACGCTCCTTTGTAAAAGGACCCGTTCTACTTCTCATTCTTTATTTTATTATAAAATTTCTTTTACTGTCTTCACTACATTTTCAACTGTAAAACCAAATTTCTTGAATAATACGTCTGCTGGTGCACTTGCTCCAAAGCCTTTCATGGTTACATAGGCTCCGTCAAGACCAACATATTTGCCCCATCCAAAGTCACTAAGAGCTTCTACTGCAACTCTCTTTCTAACTGCCTTTGGTAATACGGACTCTTTGTATTCTTCTGACTGTTGTTCGAATACATCCATACATGGCATACTAACCACTCGTACATCGATTCCTTCTTTTGCTAATGCTTCTTTTGCTTCAATGGAAAGTGATACTTCTGAACCACTTGCCATAAGGATTGCATCTGGTACTTCTTTTGTTGCATCTGCTATTACATATCCACCCTTTAATGCTTCTTTGCTAGAACCTGCAAGTTGAGGTAAGTTCTGTCTAGTAAGTGCCAAAGCGGTTGGTGTCTTTTTATTTGAAATTGCATAATACCAAGCTGCTGCTGTTTCCGTTGCATCTGCTGGTCTAAATGTACTAAAGTTTGGTAACGCACGAAGCATTGCCAATTGTTCAATTGGTTCATGAGTTGGTCCATCTTCGCCAACGCCGATGCTGTCATGTGTTAATACATAAGTCAATGGAAGCCCCATAAGAGCAGATAATCTTGCCATTGGTTTTACGTAATCACTGAATACAAAGAATGTAGCTACGTATGCTTGTAAGCCACCATGAAGCATCAAACCATTTCCAATTGCAGCCATAGCAAGTTCTCTAACACCAAAATGTAAGTTTCTTCCTGCATAGTTATCCTTAGAAAAATCACCAGCATCCTTCATGTTCGTCTTGTTGGATGGTGCTAAATCTGCAGAACCTCCAATGAAGTTAGGTAATTTATCCTTAATGCGATTAATCATTACTCCAGAAAGATTACGAGTCGCATCTGCTTTCTCATCATATTTCCAGAAATCTTCATCATCAATCAATGCATCTGCCGCATTTTCATCATGATACTGATCCCATAATTGTTTCATTTCAGGATATTTTTTTGCATAAGCATCAAATAACTGATTCCATTCCTCTTCTACTTTTGCGTTCGCCTCAGCAATTGCTTTGTAGTTGTCATATACATCTTGAGGTACATAGAAAGCGTCTTGCTTTTCCCATCCTAAAAATTCCTTTAAAGCAGCTACGTTGTCTGCACCAAGTGGTTCACCATGTGCACTTGCTTTGCCCATTTTTGCAGGACATCCATATCCAATCTGTGTTTTAACCGTAATCATAGTAGGTCTAGTTGTATCAGCTTTAGCTTCTTCAATGGCTTTCCCGATTTCTTCCAAGTTGTTTCCATCTTCTACTACTAATGTTTGGAAGCCAAATGCTTCAAATCTCTTTTTTACATCCTCTGTAAAAGCGATATCTGTACTTCCTTCAATGGATATATTATTGGAATCATATAATACGATAAGCTTTGAAAGTCCTAAAGTTCCTGCTAAAGAAAATGCTTCTGAAGAAATCCCCTCCATCATACAGCCGTCTCCACCAAGTACATACGTATAGTGGTCAACTACTTTCATATCTTCTTTATTAAATACCGAGGCCAAATGAGCTTCACCCATAGCCATACCAACTGCCATAGCCATACCCGCTCCAAGTGGGCCTGTTGTTGCTTCCACACCAACTGTGTGACCATATTCTGGATGTCCAGGAGTTAAGGACCCATCTTGTCTGAAATTAGCAAGGTCATCAATGGATAAATCCCCATATCCAAACAAATGTAACAATGAGTAAAGTAGGGTAGAACCATGTCCACCTGAAAGTATAAATCTATCTCGATTCGCCCATTTAGGGTTCTTTGGGTTGTGCTTCATATGCTTTGCCCAAAGTTCATAAGCCATAGCGGCTGAACCAAGTGGCAACCCTGGATGTCCTGAATTTGCTTTCTGTACTGCATCTGCCGCTAACACTCTTATGGCATTAACCGATTTCGTATCAATATTTCCCATTTTGTTCCTCCTAATTCATAAAAGCATTTAGAAAGTGTACTACCTTTCCATAGAATAAAATTTTCTATAAAAAAGATAATACACTTTTTAGATATACTGTTTTTCACATTTCGGCTTATTATAACATAAGTTATCATCTAGGAAAACAAGTAATTCTTATTCACCAAAAACTTTTTTATAATCTGCCTGGAATTTTTCAATTCCCTGATCCGTTAGCGGATGTTTCGTCATCTGCTCTAGTGTTGCATATGGAACAGTAGCAATGTCGGCTCCTGCTAAAGCGCAGTCAATGACATGAATTGGATTACGTACACTTGCTGCAATGATTTCTGTCTCTAAACCATGAATAGAAAAGATATCTGCAATGCTACGAATAAGATCGATTCCAGGCATAGAAATATCATCTAGACGTCCAAGGAATGGAGAAACATAAGTAGCGCCTGCTCTTGCTGCTAACAATGCTTGTGCCGCACTAAAGATTAAGGTTACATTCGTCTTAATTCCTTCACTGCTAAGAACCTTAGTAGCCTTTAACCCTTCTACTGTCATTGGGATTTTAACAACCATGTTTGGATGAATTTTAGCAATTTCTCTTCCTTCTTGAATCATACCCTCAGCATCAAGAGTCGTTGCCTTTACTTCACCACTGATTGGTCCATCTACAATTGCAGCAATTTCAGCAATTACTTCTTCAAATACTCTTCCCTCTTTTGCAATCAAAGATGGATTCGTTGTTACTCCGCAGATAATTCCCATGTCATTTGCTTTTTGAATATCTTCTACTTTTGCCGTGTCAATAAAAAATTTCATATACCTTGTCCTCTCTCTTTCTAACAATGTTAAACATACTACGTTCTTTTTAGCTTACCACTAAGAAATAGCCGCGTCTACTACAATGCTAACCATTTTTATAGCACTATTTTATTATAAATTTAACTTAATTTTGTCCATAATACGCATTTGCGCCATGTTTTCTTAGATAATGTTTATCTAACAATACTTGTGGTGCTGGTAATACTTCTGGATTCAAACGTTCCGTTCGACTTGCCATTTTTGCTACTTCCTCTAATACAACGGCATTATGCACTGCCTCTTTGGCATCTTTTCCCCATGTAAACGGACCATGATTGCTACAAAGTACTCCTGGTATGCTCATTGGATCGATTCCTTTAAACGTTTCAATGATTACAAGTCCTGTGTTTTTTTCATATGCTCCATTTATTTCCTCTTCAGTTAAGCCTCTTGCACAAGGAATTGCTCCATAAAAGTAATCTGCATGAGTGGTGCCATAGCAAGGAATCGCCCTTGTTGCTTGTGCCCATGAGGTCGCCCAAGGAGAATGTGTATGCACAATTCCTCCGACTTTTTCAAATGCCTTGTAAAGCTCAAGATGTGTTGCTGTATCAGAGGATGGTTTATACTTTCCTTCTACCACATTACCTTCCAAATCCACTACTACCATATCCTCAGGCTTTAAATCCTCATATTCTACACCACTTGGTTTTATAACAAACAAACCTTTTTCTCTATCAATCCCACTTACATTTCCCCATGTATAGGTGATAAGTCCTCGTTTTGGCAATTCCATGTTTGCCTCATAGACCATATCTTTTAAGTCTTTTAACATAAACGCATCCTTTCTAACCTTACCTTTTGTGTCAACCTTATAGGTTCTTTACTGCTGCTCTCTCTATTTCTAATCCTTTTACATAACGCTTCATAAAGATATCAAACCCTTTTGCATCTTCCTCATCTGGTTCAACTTCTTCAAATGCACTATTGGCAAATACGTGTTTGCTTAAATAATCTGCAAGTGTTTCTTCATTTCTATTACTCATAAAGGCTGCAAGCAAGGCAATACCCCAAGCTCCACCTTCACCTGCTGTTTCCATAACCGATACTGGTACACCTGTTGCTGCAGCAAGTATTTTTTGTCCAACACCTTTTGTTTTAAACAAACCACCATGCCCTAATATTTTTTCTACCTTTACCTTTTCTTCTTTCATAAGAAGATCAAGCCCTATCTTCATAGCCCCAAGTGACGTATATAGATGTACTCTCATAAAGTTAGCAAGATTAAAGTTACTATCAGGTGTTCTAACAAACAAAGGTCTTCCTTCAGTAAATCCAGTCATATGCTCTCCTGAATGATAGCAATACGACAAAAGACCTCCACAATCCTTATCTCCTTCTAATGCTTTCCTATAAAGAGTTCCATATAACTCATTGTTATCTACGGTTACTCCAAATGCCTCCAGGGATTGCTTAAAAAGCTTAATCCACTCATTTAAGTCTGTCGTACAATTATTAGAATGAGCCATGGCAACCAAATCTCCTGCTGGCGTCGTCACCATATCGAGCTCTTCATGAAGCTTTGAAAGTTCCTTCTCTAAAACAATCATTGCAAATACAGAGGTTCCAGCCGATACATTTCCAGTTCTTTTTGCTACCGTATTGGTTGCCACCATTCCAGTTCCTGCATCACCTTCTGGTGGACACAGACTAATTTCGGCTTCAAGATTCCCTGTTTCATCTAAAAGCTTAGCACCTTCTTTGGTCAATTTTCCAGCCTTTTCGCCTGCTACCAAAATATTAGGCAGAATTGTCTTAAGACTAAAAGAATATCCTTTGCCTTTGATTAATGTGTCAAACTGCTCTAACATTTTTGCATGATAATCTTTTGTTTCCATATCAATTGGAAACATACCAGAGGCGTCTCCAATTCCAAGTACTTTTTCCCCTGTTAGCTTCCAGTGTACATAACCTGCAAGTGTGGTAAAAAATGTTATATCCTTAACATGCTCTTCTTGATTCAAAATTGCTTGATATAGATGGGCTATACTCCACCTTTGTGGAATATTATATTGGAATAAATCAGTAAGCTCTTTTGCCGCTACTCCTGTAATATTATTTCTCCAAGTTCGAAATGGCACCAAAAGTTTATCCTGTTTATCAAATGCCAAGTATCCATGCATCATGGCACTGATACCAATACCTGCTAACTTGGTGATGTTTACCTCATACTTGGCAGCTACATCTTTCTTTAGGTCTGCATAACAAGTCTTAAGTCCTATCCAGATATCTTCTTCATCATAAGTCCAGACTCCATCTACTAGCTTATTTTCCCATTCATAACTTCCGCTTCCAATCGGGTTATGTTCTTCGTCAATTAAAACCGCCTTAATGCGCGTTGAACCAAATTCAATTCCAAGCGCTGCTTTTCCCTCTTTGATACATTCGATTGCCTTTGCTTTTTTCTCCATATCATACCTCTGCTTATTTATTTGATTATCTAAATGCAATGGAATTCCATCTTAACTCATTTTTGATATTACGAATTGTAGTATCTTTATCAATTACTACACTTTCAATTCCCATACCTGCTGCCCAGTCTACCATCTGTTCAGTAGTCAAATCATAAGAAAATGCCGTATGATGCGCTCCACCTGCCAATATCCATGCCTCTGCCCCTGTTGAAAGAGAAGGTTCTGGTTTCCAGAATGCAGATGCAACCGGTAATTTTGGCATTGGAATATTTTGATCAAGACACTCTACTTCATTGATGATAAGACGGAAACGATTACCAAGGTCAACCAATGAAGTTGCAATACCTTTACCTGGTTTTGAAGTAAATACAAGACGTGCTGGATCTTCACGTTTGCCCATGGAAAGAGGTGATACTTTAATTCCTGGTTTTACCGCACTAATACTTGGGCACACCTCAAGCATATGAGCTTGTAAAATTCCTTCTTTTCCTGGAACTAGGTTGTAGGTATAATCCTCCATAAAGGAAGTTCCCTTTGCATCCTTCACTCCTTCTGTCATAATCTTCATCAATCGAACCATTGCTGCTGTTTTCCAGTCGCCTTCTCCACCAAAGCCGTAGCCTTTTTCCATTAAGCGCTGAATAGCAAGTCCTGGTAATTGCTTTAGTCCTGCTAACATCTCAAAGTTGGTTACAATTGCCTGATAATTTTTTTCGGTTAAGAAGCGTTCAAATCCAATTTCAATTCCAGCTTGTATTGCAACATGCTTTTTAAATTCTCCTGCATCTCTGCCTTCTAATAGAATTTCATACTTGTCATAGTATTCTTCTACCAAAGCGTTGATATCACCTTCTGATACTGCATTTACATATTCTGCAATGTCTGTAATATTATATGCATCAATTTCCCAGCCAAACTTAATGTGAGCTTCTACCTTATCTCCCTCGGTTACGGCTACGTTTCTCATGTTATCGCCTACTCTTAGTACACGAATATGGCTACTCTCCATCAAACCAATTGCAGTTCTCATCCAAGAAGCAATTCTTTCTTGTACTTGTTTGTCATCCCAGAATCCTACAATAATTTTTCGTTCAATTCCCATACGGCTTACAATGTGACCAAACTCTCTGTCACCATGAGCGGACTGGTTTGTATTCATAAAATCCATATCAATCGAATCATATGGAATTTCTTGATTAAACTGTGTGTGTAAATGAAGCAATGGCTTTCTATACTCTTGTAGTCCAAGAATCCATGATTTTGCTGGTGAAAAAGTGTGCATCCATGTAATAACGCCAGCACACGTATCGTCTGCATTTGCATCATTAAAGGTTTTACGAATGGATTCGTTATCAATTAAGGTCGGTTTTAATACTACTTCAAATGGTAAGATGCCAGACTTATTTAGTCCCGCTACCATTATTTTAGAATGCTCTGCTACTTCTCTTAAGCACTCATCTCCATAAAGACTTTGTGAACCAGTTGCAAACCAAAATTTGTACTGCTTTCCTGTTTTCATTGTTAATCCTCCTTTTATTTGACAAGTAATGCTAGTCTACTTGCTACTTTTATCGTTTTATGACAGACTTTCGAGTCGTAAGTTCAGGTGTAAACTCAAAGCTTTCCACCGTTGTCCTATTTCGTATCATCTGAATGAGACGATTGGCTGCCATCTTACCAAGCTCTATTTTTGGATGAGAAAGTGACGTAAGGGGTACTTTGCAGTTCTTTGCAATATCAGAATTGTCAATACTTACCATTGATAAATCCTCTGGAATTCTAATCTCTTGTTTGCTACATATTGCTACAATTTCTTGTGCCACCAAATCGTTATAACAAACACATCCAGTACTATCTTTTAAACGCTTTAACACTCTTCTTTGTTCTAAGGAAAGGTTTCTTACATCCTGCGTATCAATCCAAAGTACATTTTCATCGTATAATCGAAGTCCTGCTTCCGATAACGCCTTTACATAACCGGCATATCGCAAATGTCCTTGTCTATCATCCGATTTAAAAATACCAGCAATTCTTTCATGCCCTGCTTCAATCAAATGTTTTGTTGCAAGGTAACCTGCTTCTTTATCATTTAATGACACATATGGCAGATTGATTTCTGAATAATAGCTATTAAAAAAGATTGCAGGTATTTGCCTTTGCATCATTTCTTGATATAAGGCTACGTTTGGATTTGGAATGGCACTTTTGGTCGGTTCTATAATAATACCGTCTGCCATATTGCGATCCAATATATTCTTAATCACGCTATATTCTTTTTCCACACTATTATGCGTAAATGCAATTTGAAGTGTGTAGCCTGCTTCTGAAATCACTTCTTCCATGCCCTTTATGATGCTTGGGAAAATGTAGTCATCTACATAAGTTGTTATGACTGCGATATTCATGGTATTTTCTACTTTAGGATGAAATACATTGCTAATGTAAGTTCCGCTTCCTTGGCGTCTCTCAATGATATGTTCCTTTTCTAACTCACTGATTGCATGCCTTACTGTCTGTCTGCTCATCTGAAATAAATTTGCCAATTCATTCTCAGAATTCAGTTTTTCTCCGGGTTTAATTCTTCCGCCTTCTACTTGCGCTTTTACCCAGTCAACGATTGTCTTATATTTTGGCTGTTGCGTCATTTTTGCCTCCCGAAGAAACTTGTACGGTCAAGTTATCTCTAGTTGTATTTATATTCAATACATTTTATTAGATATTCACAAATATATATCTTATAAAACGTATTTCATATCTAAAATATATAATACAGACGCACAACTTGTCAATACAAATTCTTACTTATTTTTAAAATTTGTATTCTTTTTTCGACTATTTGTACATAAAAGGTGTTTCACAATAAATTAATTCTTATTTTTCTCGTATAAAGTGAGAAAAGGAGCCTGTGCAAACGACACGTTGGCTCCTTTTTTCTCTATGAATCTGCCCCAATCTGATATAAGGCAACCTCATTCGTTTCACGGTTTGCAGAAATTAAGATCATATTTGTATCTTTATAAAAAATCGATACATTTGCAGAACCACAATTAGAGTCAATTAACTGCATTTGATATTCCTTTTTTTCTTGGTCAAAGCGAAACAACATCAAATTCTGCTCTCCACTCCTATGACCTAGAATTAATACTGGTTTCTTTGCGATTACAGCAATACCAATTGCATGAAGAAATTTTGCTCTTTTTTCATATTCATATGTTAAATGATATTTACCTTCTTGCTTTTGGTATATTCGAATTTGGTCTCCATGAAATGGAGAAAGTACTACAAGTTCTTTTTCGCCATCTTCATCTAAATCAACCAAAACCGCATCACTTGCAGGTGAATCAAGAAGTTTTTTTATCTCCCATTCTCCCTCTTTGTCTTTTGGTGGGATAAACTGATAGACTCCATTTTCAGCAGAGATAATACTTGTCTCAACTCCTTCATCGACAACGCGATAATAGCCATGATTTTTAAGCATATTCTCTTTTAATACGGTAAGTTTAAGTTGATTGTCAATCGAAAATCCACTTAAATCCTTTGGAAGTTCTGCCACATATACTTTACCAGGCTGTGACCAGTCTTCTTTGTAGTCATGACCTGATTTTAACGTACACGCAATCAGATAATGGACACCATTTCTTTCAACAATATCAAATCGGTGGACATGCGGAAGTTCTACCAATGTTTCAATTTCCCACTTACCCCCTTCTTTTGCAGTTACAATTACAATCTTTGCCTCTTTGGAATCATTTGGTGAATAAAACTTTTGCGTTGCTAAAAATTGCCCATCACTATTTGGAATCTGTACCATACTCATCGTTCCACCTGGTTCCTTCCAGATAACGTCTCTTACATTACCCTCCATATCAAACAAGACACATTCATTCACCTTTTCTGCGGCTACTAAAAAATATTCCTTATTTTGATAAAAAAGAGGTGCAATACTATAGCATTTATCCAAAGAATAAATCGATTTCTTTTCAATGTTAAATTTCATCTATATTGCCCTTTCGCTTTCCATTTCTTGCTTATCAAGTATCGTACTAAGTCTTTGATGAGCAGAAATCAAATCCTCTTTCCAATTTGGATTACCTGTATACCAAAATTCTGCCACATATTTACGAACTCCAAAACTCCATGCCGCCTTAATCGCTTCTTCAAAGTTAACATGCCCCGCTCCATAAGGTATTTCTCTGAATTTACCAGGTGCTGTTTCCTTTAAATGCATTGCCACCAGACGTCCCTTTCCCATATACAAATCTTCTAAGACATCTGCTTTATAGGATGATGCAGCATTGGTTATATTACCGATATCAGGATAAACATTTAGATATGTGGAATTTACCAAAGTGACATATTTCATTGCCTTTTCAACCGTATTCATAAATTCCGTTTCCATGGTTTCAAAACCAAGAATAACGCCTGCTTTTTCTGCCATATTTGCGGATAGCCTTAAGTTATTCAAAAATCGTTTTTTTGTCTCAAGACTTGATTCTTCATAATATACATCGTAGCCTGCCACTTGTATAATACGAATCCCCAAATCATCCGCTAATTGAATGGCCTTACGCATAATCTCCATTCCCCGATTACTAACTGCCTCATCATTACTACCCAAAGGATACTTACGATGACCACTTAGACACATAGTACGAATGGGTACACCAATCTCCATCATCAATCGAACTAGATCAAGTCGTTCCTGCTTTGACATCTCCAGTCGTTTTAACTTTTCTTCCGATTCATCAATACTAATTTCAACAAAGTCGTATGAAGCCTCCTTAGCCGCCAACAGTTTCTCCCTCCAGCTTAACGATGACGGCATGGATTTTTCATACAGCCCTAATGTATATGCTTTTTCCATACTTGCCTCCAAATCCTTTGCGAATCAATGCTGGTGAAATGAAGACAGTAAACGATATTAAATCTCTTCTTTTTTTACCTGATAAACAATAACACCTTTACTTCTAAACTCATCTAAAATATCTTCTGGTGCCAGTTCATCTGTAATCAAATACTTTACCTTTTCAATCGAGCAGCTTATAAAACTGCTACGTTTTCCGATCTTGGTATGGTCTGCCATGACATAGACTGCCTCTGTAGAATGATTCACCATAACTTCATTGACGCTAACTTCACTTGCAATCTCTGTCATCATTCCAGAATCAGGTGTAATCCCAGAGCAACCTACAAATGCTTTCTTTGCAAATACCGTTGATAGATTTCGAATTGCATAGTCACCTACCATCGCATCCTTTGGATAACGAAGCTCCCCACCTGTTAAAATTACATTAATACCAGGACCAAATTCTTTGTTAATCACTTTTCCATTATTGGTGATAGCTGTTACGTTTGATGCTGCCACGTACGAAAGCATTTGAAGAGCATTGCTACTTGTATTAATGAACAAGGAATCACCATCTTCAACTAAAGTCGCTGCATACTTTGCAATTAGTCTTCTATAATAAGATACCTCATCTGGCTCATCTGGCTCCACCACCGTATTACTTTTTAGTAAAACAGCACCTCCATGGGTTCGTTTTAACAGCTTTTGCTCCTCTAAGTACTGGAGGTCACGACGTATTGTAATCAAGGAAACACTAAGCTTATCTGCCAACTCATTAACCCTTACATTTGGATTTGACTGTACAAGTTCTAAAATCTTATCTCTTCGATTATCTACATATATTTTTTCTCTCTTCATAGACTTCCCCTACCCTTTTGATTTAAAATATTATATCAGTTTTTCATATGGTTGTCATTTTATTTCATAGCAATCAGAAGCCTAACTACACCTTATCTCTTGAAAAGATAGTATATATCAATCTTCTTACAAAGGGGGCTTTCTTTGTGCCCCCTTTCGTTCGTTCACTGTCTGTTTCCTTATATCAATTCATGTTCTTTCATCTTCTCTTCAATTTCTTGCGCCGACATAATGTTTCGAAGACCGATTACCTTTGTTCCCTTTTGTTCGGCATCCTTAAACATACCTGTGAAATTTTGTGCGCAAAATACAACATCATACTGCATAGCTGCACTTTTTCCTTCTGAAAGTGCGCAGTGGTGAACTTTTTGAGGCTTTAGGCCCACTTTATCCAAAACTTTTTGCATAGCCATTTTCATCATTAAGCTAGAGCCTGCGCCATTTGCACAGCATACCAAAAAAGTTAAATTTTCTCTTGCCATCTACGTTCTCCTTTTAAAAATTACTTATTTATTTTCACTTGCTTTTTTTCTTTATATGCTTCAAAGTCCTCAGTAATTAAGAAATATTTATCTTTATCTAATCTATATTGAATCTGAGGAATTAAAATCATCACGATTACGATTGCAGCAATTCCAAAGTAACTTAAGCACTTCATTACCGCCGTCATTACAGGCCATACCACTGCCCAATCCCACATGCCAAGGTATCCGCCGTAGGCTGCCATTCCAACCCAGCCCGCAATAATTGCAGAACCAAATACCTGACAGATTCCAGAGATAAATGGAAGAATAAGCGCCGCCTTTGCACCACCTTTTTCATTTGCAAACACCGCTATGGTTGCATTATCAAAAAACACTGGAACGAATCCACAGATAACAAGTACTGGACTCTTTAATACAATCAGTGCTGCAATGGCAATAATCTGACCTGCAAAACCTGCTAAGAATCCAAGTGGAACTGCATTTGCTGAACCAAAACCAAAGATAACTGCACAATCAACACCAGGTATTGAACCTGGAAGTAATTTGTTTGCAATTCCTTGGAAGGACTGTGTTAATTCTGTTACGAAAGTACGAACTCCTAATTGTAGTATAGCAAGGTATACCGAAAAGTAAAGACATGTCTTAATTACATAAAACAACATACTGTCTGCTTCCTTCATAAATTCCTTTGCTACCAAATAATCCTTACCTAAAATTACAAGAATAATTCCAAAGAATGCAAGCATTAAGATAGAAGTACATACCATATTTTCATTAAAGATGGACATAAAACCAGGTAGTTCAACATCATCAAGCTTTTTCACTTCTTTTCCATTTTTCTTTTTACCAAAGAGTTTTTCTGCAAGCCAGTAGTTAAGTGCTACTCCAAACATCTGTTGATGTGCCATACAAAAGCCAGCTCCATCTGTCATCTCCTGACAAGGCTTAACCGTAAGGTTAGAACCAACCGCCCAGTATAAACCAAGAATCAATGCCATTACAATAAGCATTTTGATATCACTATTTAATAAGAATGGACATGCAAACATAATTAACCAATAGGCAGTTGCTGCTTGCTGTACCTGTACGTGACCCGTTGTAAATAAGGCACGAAGTTTTGTAACTTTACTAAAGCGAACCAATAAAATGTTAACAATAAAGGCAATTAGCAAAAGTATCATTGCCTGACCAAAGCCTTTTCCAAACACCTCTTCCACACCAGCTGTTACTGCGTTTTGCCCAAAATATGGATCAATTACCATTGCATCCATATTAAAACGATCCTTTAAACCAACTAATACAGGTCTAAAATTTGAAACTAGTCCTCCAGAACCTACCGTAAGAATCAAATAGCCTACAATTGCTTTGATTGCTCCTGCCAATACATCATACCATTTTTTTCCTAGAAGTATGTAACCAATGATTACGATTAAACCAATCATAAACGCCGGCTGTTGCAATATATTTGTTGCAAAATAATTCCATACATTCATCACTATGCTCATCCCATTCTCCTCCTAATTAACCCTTTAAATACCGATTATCGATTTCTAATAAATCTTTTTCATTTTCTGCTTTCAATAAAGCTTCAATCACCTGCTCATTAGAAAGCATCTCGGATAAACGCATCATGTTATTCAAATGTTGCTCTGGATTGCATGATGCCAGTGTAAAAAATAACCTTGCATCTTTTTCTCTGTCGTTTTCATCAAATTGAACTGGTTTGTTTAACTTCATGAAACTAATGGCTGTCTTATGAACTCCTATTGCATTTTCTTGTGAATGGGGCATTGCAACCTCAGGAATAATAACAATATATGGTCCATACTTTTCTACACAGGCAATGATATCGTCCTTATAGTTTGCTTCCACTGTTCCATCCGCCTCTAACACTTCACAGCTCATTTTAATGGCTTCTCTCCAGTCACTCGCCTCCTCTGCAAATTTATAATGTTTCATTTCTACAAATTCTTTTAACATAATCTCCTCCCAAAACTTACAGACAAGAACGAAATGGAATATTTTGAGGTGCCTCAAAGCAATCTTCAAATCCTCTTGGATGGTGATATGCTTTCTTTTCCTTATCAGCAGGATAAATATATTTGCCTCCTACTTCCCAAAAGAACGGATGAAACTGATAATCGAGTCGATCCTTTTTCATTTCATACAACACCTTGATTTCATTCACATCTGCCATAAAGTTTGTCCATACATCATAATGAATTGGAATAACTACCTTGCACCTTAATGCCTCTGCCATGCGAAGGATATCACAAGAAGTCATTTTATCTGCCATACCAACTGGGTTTTCACCGTATGAGCCAAAAGCTACATCAATATCATAATCCTTACCATGCTTTGCAAAGTAAATGGAGTAATGAGAATCCCCACTATGATAAATATTGCCTCCTGGTGTCTTAATTAAGAAATTTACTGCTTTGTCATCCATATCAGTCGGACAAATTCCTGTCAGTTCTTCTCTATCTTCCCCTTGTGAATCAGTTGTTACAAGACAAGTACGGTCAAATGAATCAAGTGCTACAATTTCAATGTCCTTCATCTTAATAACATCCCCAGGTTTTACCGTAATACACTGTTCTTTTGGAACTCCCCACTTTAGCCATAACTCAACTGATTTCTTTGGTCCAATAAATGGAACTGGAATCTCATTTCCATTTTCATCTACCGTCGTCATCTTACTTTGAACTACATGCGCGGCATACTCTACACTCATGTGGTCTTGGTGGTAATGGGTAGCTAAAACTGCATCTACTTTTTTGATTGCGAATGGATCAATAACGAATGGCACAGCACGAAGATTTGGCTGCATTTTTCTGGCACCGCACATATTTGCCATTTGATGGCCTACTTGCATCTTTCCATTCCCATGAGTTCTCTTTCCATTCCCACACCACAAATCAATGGTGATGTTGCAATCATTTGGGGTTTTCACCCATAGCCCAGTACATCCAAGCCACCACATCCCTACATTTCCTGGCTGAATGACTTCATCTTCAATCTCTTCGTTTAGCCAGGTTCCCCATTCAGGAAAAGTGCTCATAATCCAATTTTCCCTTGTTATCTCTTGCACACGACTCATTTTATTACCTCCTGAATTTTATGATTGTTTTATGTTCGTTTTAGATTGTTTTACTATGTTTATATGATATATGTTAGCATATATACTATTCATATACAATAGTTTTTTGTCATTAATTGTGGTTTTGTATAATATAAACGAAAATTAACACTTGTTTTTATGCAATTATTTTTCATTTATACGTACTTTATTGCACTTATATGTAGTTATCTTAACTTTTTGTTATTTTTATGATTGTTTTATGATTGTTTTGTTGCAGTAATCTATTATTAATTAAAAAAATATTTTTTATCATTTGCTTATATAGTATTTCTTATTCTGAAATCATCAAATTTTTATGAGTCCTATTTGCATAAAAATTATTTACAACACAACCTATTGACATTTATAAACAGATATTATAATATTTTCATAAGACAATTGTCGATAATGAAAGGGGGTAATTGGTTTGACTATGATGAAAAAGCTACCGGACGCGGAGTTTGACATTATGAAGGTGGTTTGGCAGTTAGTTCCTCCTGTCACCTCCACTATGTTAATGAAAGAATTAAATATGCACTCAGAGAAGGTTTGGAAACTCCAGACTGTCCATACTTTACTAGGGCGTCTTATAAATCGAGGTTTTCTTAAATCCGAAAAGACAGGAAAAGAAAGGTTTTTTACACCACTCATAGGACAAGTTGAATATTTACAATTTGAAACACAAAGTTTTGTTAAGCAATACCACGGAAATTCTCTTCTTAATCTTGTTAACACGCTATATCATGGGGAAGAATTAAGTGATGAGGATATTGCAGAGCTCGCAAAATGGGCAAAGGAGTGTAGGAGAATAAATGGATAAATTTATATTTCAACTACTGTACTGTTCATTCGCAATGGCAATCATCACTTTATTCTATACACTAGTTGTTACTTTCTCCAAAAAACAGCATTCACCAAAGGGATTCTATTATACAGGAGTGGTGATCCTTGTGGGGTACTTGATTCCCTTCAGACCAAACATAACTCTTCCTGCGTCAATGAAGTTTAGCTTTCGCGAATTTAATACAACAGACCCATTACTTCATAATTCATTTGTATCGCCTTTAAGATCTTTTAATCAAACTAGAGACAATATAACTATAGCTAGAAACGATACTTTTTTATTACAAAGCATTTGTTTTTTATGGCTCATTGGTGCTATCGGGGTGCTTGTACACCATATCATTCGATATATATATTTTATAAAGACCGTAAGACGTTGGAGCATCGAAATTATTGACGACCAAATGTTAGCTACATTCGATGGGGCAAAGGCTTATTATGGCATTTCATCTCACATCAAGCTTATGAACTGCTCCTGCATATCCAGTCCTATGCTTATTTCTTTGATGCACCCAACAATTCTACTACCTGATATTTATTTATCTACAGAGGAATTAAAACTTGTACTGAGTCATGAATTAGTGCATTTCAAAAGAAAAGATTTGTTTATTAAAGGCGCATTGATATTATCCCTTGCCATCAACTGGCTTAATCCAGCCATTTATTTATTCTCGAAAGTATTTACACATTTTTGTGAAATATCTTGTGATGAAACTGTAACAGAAAATCTAAGCGAAAGTGTTCGATATCAATACGTCTTGGTTATTATGCGAGTAGCTCATGGAGCTTTAAAACCAAACACTGTATTCTCAACATTTTTTTATGGAGGTAAAGAGAACATGAAAAACAGAATTTCATTCATTATGAGAACTTCCAACAAACGAATGAGCATTGCCCTACTTAGTATTTGCTTTATTTTAACTTTAAGTACCAAAATAGCCTTTGCTGCTAATTCCGAAGAGTTTATGAACACTTCCAACAATTGGAAGTCTAGCTTTCTTGTCATCAAAACAAATGAAGAGATTGAAAAAGAGATGGCAGAATCGTTTTCCATAAAATATAGTAACGATTTTGATGAAAACGATTTTCCAGAAATGATTATTACTTATGATGAGGATGGTATTCCTATGGTAACTAACCCTAGTAATTCCTTTATGAGAGAAGCAGTTATTGCAACTACCAAACACAAAAAGAATGGTTTTTATTCTTCTTCCGACTGTTCTAACTCAAGTCTAGTCTTTTGGACTTTAAAAGGTGCATCAATTCAAGTGATTGATAGTTCAAACACAACTACCGTTGCAAAAGTGAAATGCGGCGATTATACTGGTTACATAAAAAAATCTGATTTAAAATTTTGATTCGTAAATGTTTCATTTACATTTTTTATTATATAAATCAATCTAGCTTCATAAGCAATAGCCCAGTACACTTAACCGGGCTATTCGCTTTATCTGTCTAACTTTAATCTGTAATTATATTATTCATTTGATTTTAATGCCTCAATCATATCTACATGCTTTAATTTATTATGCATCACCCACATAACCAAGGAGGAGAATAGTATCGTTAAGATTCCAGCATAAATATAACTCGATGTTTTTAAGACATAACTAAACATCATATTATCTAAAGACGCTGTACTTAATACAAAATAATGCAATATTTTTCCTAAAAAGCTTCCAAAAAAGATACCAAACAAGGATAAAATAATATTTTCCCTATAGATATACATGGTTACTTCACCATCATAAAATCCAAGTACCTTTATCGTTGAAAGCTCACGGATACGTTCTGATACATTAATATTGGTCAAGTTATAAAGCACTACAAAAGCAAGCACTGCTGCTGCTATTACAATTACCAATACTACCGTATTTAAACTATCCATAGTTGCATCAAACGTTCCTATCATTGAAGTATTATACGATATTGCAAGTATTCCTTTGTATTGATTTAGCTTATTGGCAAGCTGATCCTCCCACTCTGGACTTTGATTGTAGCGAAGCAGAGCACCGTTAAAGGTAATTTCACCCTCCCCTAAACAATCAGCATACGTCTTAGGCGATAGGTAAATAAAGTGTCCCGCGTAATTTTCTGTTATTTTGGCAACTGGTACCTCAAAGGTCTGGTTGTCAGAATCCGTTAATGTAAGTATGTCACCAACCTTTACCTGAAACAAGTCGGATAGTTTCTCCGTAATTACTGCTCCCTCTTTTGGAATATCAAATACATCTGTACTTCCTCTTTTTTGAAGGGTTACATACGATGAAAAAAGAGCGGTATCATACGGCGCAATCACCATAACTTGTTGGGTATTAACACCTGTTTTTTTCACTTTATATAATTGATTAGCAATGAGAATAGAACCCTCGATGCCTTCCAATTTTTCAATCACATCTTTTGCTTCCTCTTTCTTTTCGCTTGAAGCATCCTCATCAAATATTACCATTGCCTGATACTTTACTATATCTTTATATTGTAACTTTGACATCAAAGATATCGAATCCCCGATACCAAATCCAGTTATCATAAGCCCCATACAACCCGCAATTCCAAATATGGTCATAATCATACGTTGCTTATAACGAAATAGATTTCTCATGGTTACTTTCTGTACAAAATTTAACCGATTCCATATCGGAGTGATTCGCTCTAAGAATATTCGCTTTCCAACCTTTGGAGCCTTTGGTCTCATCAGCGTAGCTGGTGTTCCTGTTAGTTCTTGGCGCAGTACAACCCATACAGAGATGCCTGTTGATAATACAGAAATGCCTACTGCCACTAATGCAATCCACAAGTAGGAATGAAACTGTTTATCGGGCAAATCATACATAGAACGGTAGGCACTAACAATGATTTTGGGTATACCATAAAATCCTCCCAGCAATCCCAAAATCGCTCCAATACTGCTTGCACCTAATGCATATACATAGTATTTCAAAGAAATTTCAAAATTTGTATAACCTTGAGCCTTTAATGTTCCAATCTGAACACGCTGTTCTTCAATCATTCTGGTAATGGTTGTTAAACTAACGAGCGCCGCAATCGCAAAGAAAAATGCCGGAAAAACTAACGAAAGGGCAGAAAGTCTTTTTGCATTGTCTGCATATTCATCATATCCTGGATTATCAGACCTTGATAATGCATAATAAGTAGGGGCTTTTAAATCATTTAATTCTTTTTCTCCATCTGCGATTTCCTTCTCTGCATCCGCAATCTTTTGCAGTGCATCTGGCTTTTTCTCTTGATACTCTGCCAATCCATCTTCATATTCTTTTTCTGCATCCAAAAGCTTTTGTTTTTCTTCTTCTAGCTTTGTAACTCCTTCCTCATATTCCTTCCAGCCATCTTCAATTTTTTGCTTTGCCTCGGCTAACTTTGCTTCCCCATCTGCTTTTGCCGCCTCAAATTCACGCGTTTTTTCAATGATGGTATCATTTCCATTGTTGATTTGCTCTTGCGCCTTATCTAATTGCTCTTTGGCACTTGCAAGCTCTGCTTGCTTTTTCTCCAATTCACTTTTGGTGGTTGCTATTGTTTTGATTCCTTCTTCTATCTGTGATAGGATTCCTTCCAAGGTTGTAACAATTGTCTCTCCTCCTATTTTCCCAGCAAAATAAGCCCTCCACAAGTCCCCAACTGTCTGACCATTCCCAAGAGAAATAGAATCTCCTGCCGCAATAAGAGCATTTTGTTGATCGGTTGGAATAAAAGAAGCAGGAACTTCTATTACTTGTTTTGTCTGCTCAAGGAATGCTTGTAACTGATTCTTTTGCGTAGTCAGCTCCGTTTCCTTTGCTTCAATCTCTTTTAACCCTTTTGCTATTTGCTTTCTGCCCTCTTCTACCTTTTTACGATTCTCATTGATTTCACTTTGACCACTTGCAAGCTGATTGCCTCCGATATCAAGCTGAGTTTTACCGTCTGCTATCTGCTCATCAAAAAGAGCTTTATTATCCTCATACTCTTTTTCTCCGTCTAGAAGCTTTTGTTTTGCATCCGCTAACGTTTTCTCTCCATCGGCTAGTTTAACTTTGCCATCTTCTATTTTCTCTTTGGCATCGGTTAGCTTTTTTTCTCCATCTAAAAGCTCTTGCTTTCCCTCCTCCACCTTCTTTTTCGCATCCTCTAATGTCTCTTTCGCTTCTTCTTTGATATCCGCAAGACGAGTGATGGCTCGTGTTTCAAAAGAACTTTCAATTTGTTTTTCATACTCGTTAATGATGTCCTTATATTGAGAACTGTAAGAATCCAAACCTCTTAGGCTCTTTAGCGTAAGATAGGCATCCGTATACACAGGCAGATTAAAATCTTTGTTCGAAATAACGCCAAATCCGTCTAAAAGCCCTTTCCCAACCGTACCACTACCAAGCTGTTTATCGGATATATACAGCGGGCTTTTGACAAATCCCACTATCTTATAATCTGTTTTGTGAAACTGCTCGGATAAATCGGTATCTTCGCTATCTGGTTTGAAGGTAACCATATCTCCTATCTGGTAAATAGATGTCATCATATCACTATACAAAAGAGCGATTTCACCACTCTTGCTTGGCAATTTGCCATCGATTACTTCAAATTGATTCAAGGTATTTCCTGCATCATAGGAAAAGATTCTTAACAGCCTATCTTGCTTTTGTGTGATAACATCTTTTGAATAACCGACTTCTAATGTATCTATGCCTTCTTGCTGTTTTATAATTTCAATGTCTTCCTCTTCAAGTCCCATCGTCGATACAATATGTATATCCATCAGCTTTTGGTTCTCAAAGTAAAGTTTGGCAGTTTGTAACATATCTGGTCCTGATGCATTTAATCCCGAAAAAAAGGAGACTCCAATTAAGATAAGTAATAAAATAGAAATAAATCTTGCCTTGGAGGTAAGAATTTCTTGAAAAATAAGTCTTGTTAATGCTTTTTTCTTCTTCATATCAGGCTCCTTACTACCATTCTATTTGTTCCACAGGAATAGGAGTCTTATTTACTTCAATGCTTCTAACCTTTGCATTGTGAATATGAATAACACGATCTGCCATAGGCGCGATTGCAGAATTATGCGTAATAACAATTACTGTCGTACCAGTCTTTTGACTCGTGTCTTGTAATAACTTAAGTATCTGCTTACCAGTCTCATAATCAAGCGCTCCAGTTGGCTCATCACAAAGCAAAAGTTTTGGGTTTTTTGCCAGTGCTCTTGCAATTGCAACTCTTTGCTGTTCTCCACCTGAAAGCTGGGCAGGAAAATTTAACTTTCTATCACTTAATCCTACTTGCTCTAACACCATATCCACATCGAGTGCCTCAGGGGATATTTGGGTTGCCAGTTCTACATTTTCCTTTGCTGTTAAATTAGGAACCAAATTATAAAACTGAAACACAAAGCCTACGTCTTCTCTGCGATACTTTGTAAGCTGTTTTGAAGAATAGGTCGCTATATCAACACCATCTACCAGCACCTTACCCTCATCTGGTGAATCCATACCACCTAAAATATTTAAAACGGTTGATTTACCTGCTCCACTAGGTCCAAGAATTATGGCAAATTCACCTTTTTCAATTTCAAAATTAATTCCATTATTGGCAACGATTGTACTCTCACCCATATGGTATCTGCGATATTCATTTATTATTTTTACATAGCTCATGACCGTCTTAATGCCGCCTTTCTACATCCTTCACTTGTTTTACCAAAATCATTATAGCAAAATCAACACAAGCAAATGTCCCACTTGTGTCATCTACTAAATAATAGTATACTAGTCATAAACAAAAAACAAGATATTCTTTTTAACTTACACAAAAAGGAGCATATGTGTCACTATGTATAAAAAACAAACAAGTACCGTTGCCTTACAATCTCAAAAGTGGATTGCCCAGGCTTTACTACGATTATTAGAACAATATAGTTTTAAAGAAATTACCGTTACACAAATATGCCTTGAGGCAGGACTCGTCAGAAAGACCTTCTACCGTAATTTTCGCACGAAAGAGGATATCATACACTACATCATCGATCAACTATTTCTATCGTTTCAAACTGTTTTTGACATTAGAACAACGCCGCCATTAGAAATATTTACTCACTACTATGAGTATTGGGCAAAGGAAAAGCGTCTTCTCACCATTCTTCATCGAGACGAATTATTTTATCTTTTAACCAGAAAATATGTGGAATATGTGGATTCAGTAAATCTATATTTCTTCCAATCTCACAACGGCGCTTTTGCAGAGCTTGAATCCTATGCGGTTCGCTTTATTGCTGGTGGCATGGTGTCTATTTTGGAACATTGGCTTGAATGCGGATTCAAAGAACCAATTGATAAGTTAACGCAACTTACTGAAACCTTGTTACTTAGTGCAAATATGTATTTATCCTCTTCACATCTAGATTGACAAACATCCAAAAAGCCAAAGATTAAGCAATATAATCTCTGGCTTTATTTTAACTTTATTCTGATATTTTATTTGTATTAGGCTTAAATAATAACGTAATCTGATGTAAAACACCCAATGCCCACGTTCCATATATAATTAATGCATATCTGTCATTAGGAGGTGCCCCATCTCCCATCGTAAACCACAATGCAATTATCACACTAATTGTTATGTAAGGTAATGCCCTTAATTTTTTCTCAAAACAGCCTCTTTGAGTCGCTTTATTTTTTCAGTTGCATCTGATTTGGTGCTGCCTTTTACTCCTATGTAGTACTTAATCTTTGGCTCTGTACCAGAGGGTCTGATACAAAACCATGCATCTTCTAATTCATAATACAATACATTTGATGCTGGCAGTAATATTTTCTCCGCTTCGTTTGTTACTACATTATATTTCTTTCTTATTTCGTAATCATAGATATACCTAACTTTAAAACCAGCAATATCCTTTGGAATACTTACTCGATAACTCTCTATCAACTTTTCAATCCACTCTTTTCCCCCAACAGCATGAAATGTCTGTGTAAATAAATCCTCCTTATAACATCCGTACTTTTTATAAATTTCCTCCATCTGATCAACAAGGGTCATGTTATGTTCTTTATAAAAAGCGGCAGCCTCACACATTGCCATAGCTGTCATAACTGCATCTTTATCTCTTACACAGGTTCCCAATAGGCAGCCAAAGCTTTCTTCAAATCCAAATAAAAATTCAAAAGATTTTTCTTCCTCAAATATCTTAATTTGTTCCCCAATGTATTTAAAACCTGTTAACGTCTCGATCAATGTTACATCATACTCTTTTGCCATTTTCTTTGCCATATCAGAAGATACAATCGTACTAATAATTGCTCCGTTTTTTGGCAAGATACCCCTTTTCTTTTTTGTGTACAACTGATATTCACATAGAAGCAACCCTGACATATTTCCATTAAAGGCTACATATTCCCCAGTTTTATTATCTTTTACATAAACTCCTAATCGATCCGCATCTGGGTCTGTGGCCAGAATAATATCTGCATCCACTTTTCTTGCAAGCTTTAATGCTAGTGTAAATACCTCTGGTTCCTCGGGGTTTGGATAACTAACCGTCGAGAAATTTCCATCTGGTAGTTCCTGTTCTTTTACAATATAAACTTGTTTAAATCCTAATTCATCTAAAATTCGCCTGATTGGTTTATTGCCGCTCCCATGAAGAGGAGTGTATACGATTTTTAACTTTGATGCCATGTTCAAAATACTTTCTGGATGGAGTATCAGCTTTTTTAAATCTTCTATATAGTCTTTGTCAATTTCCTCTCCAATAACATGATACAGACCTTTTTTGATGGCATCTTCCTTTTTCATAATTTGTATTGATTGATACTCTTTTACTAGATTTACCTCATTTATTATTTCTGCATCTCTTGGCGCTGTGATTTGGGCGCCATCCTCCCAATATACTTTATAACCATTGTATTGCGAAGGATTGTGACTTGCTGTAATCACCACTCCTGCAATGCAGCCTAATTTCCTAAGGGCATAAGAAAGCTCAGGGGTTGGCCTTAACGATTCAAAAATATATGAATTTATCCCATTTGCATTAAGACACAAGGCAGTTTCCACCGCAAACTCCTGCGAATAATTTCTTGAATCATACGCGATTGCAACACCCTTTTTTTCTCCCTTTTGTTGACAGATATAACGACTCAATCCTTGTGTTGCCTTTCGCACCGTATATTTATTTATACGATTCGTTCCAGCTCCAAGAATACCTCGTAACCCTCCTGTCCCAAATTCTAACTCTTTGCAAAAGCGTTCCTCGATTTCTTCTCTATTATCCTCAATGCTTATTAGTTCTTTTTTTGAATCTTCATCTAACCATTTTGAATTACGCCAATACCAATACTTTTCTAATGCATTCATATCTTTCATTTACAATTTTCTCCTCATGCTATAATAAATCTTTTAAACAAAGCTAGATATTTCTTTCAGATACTCTTGATTCTTACGAATGAGTTCTATTCTTTGCGCTACGCACTCTACTGATCGAAGAGGATCTTGCGGCGTATGAAATACATAATCAATCAGTTTATCCATGGTAGTTGTTGCTACATGCATTCTTGTATCGCTAGAAGCATAATAAATGAAAACATCTCCATTTTCTTTGGCAATCACGCCGTTTGTAAATACAACATTCGAGACATCTCCTACTCGTTCTTCCCCTAATGGTCCAATTAACAAACCAGATGGCTTTGCAATAACTTGTTGAGGATTTTTAATATCGGTTGCAAATGCATAAATTACATATCTAAGCCCTGCTGCTGTATTTCTTACACCATGTGCAATATGAATCCATCCTCTTTTGGTCTTGATAGGAACGGCTCCAGCTCCATTTTTAGCCTCCGTAATTGTATGATACTTTCGCATGCTCGTAATCACTTCTTCTTCAATCACTGCATGCTCTATATCGTCACAAAGTCCAAATCCAATTCCTCCGCCACTTCCTGTATTAATAAAACCATCCATAGGACGTGTGTAAAAGGCATACTTTCCATTTACAAACTCTGGATGTAGAACCACGTTTCTTTGTTGAGGCGAACGCAATGTAATTAGATTATCTAACCTCTCCCATTTTTTTAAATCTTTTGTGCGAACAATCCCAGCCGCTGCAACTGCCGCCGATAAATCCTCCTCTTTTGTATCCTTGCTTTCCGAACAAAACACTCCATATATATATCCATCCTCATGCTTTGTAAGACGCATATCATAAACATTCGTTTCCTCTTTGCACGTATCTGGTAACAAAATTGGTTCATCCCAAAAATGAAATCCATCTATTCCAGTGTCGCTTTCAGCCACCGCAAAAAAAGACTTTCTATCATTTCCCTCAACTCGGGCAACAAGATAAAATTTTCCATTTAATTCAATCGCCCCAGAATTCATCACCGCATTCACGCCTAAGCGTTCCATAAAATACGGGTTTGTCTCAGGGTTTAAATCATATTTCCATTCAACCGGAATATGATCTCTTGTTAGAATCGGATCTTTGTATCTGTCAAAAATCCCATTATAGAATTCACTCTTTTGATTTTTCTTTGCAATTAGCTTCTCTAGTTTATTCTGTTCCACATAAAACTGTTTATGTAACATCACAAAATCCTCCTCATTATTTCAATACACATTCTTCCATTGTGGTAAGGGCATTTCCAAGGTTCTACAATTGGCATCGTTTTTATCACTTTTCCCTCTTTGTCCAAAGCCCAAAACCACTCCGCTCCTTGTCTTTTATCCACTACATTCTCTTTAACATACTCCCACAACTTATGTACTGCTATTAAATACTTTTCATCAAAAGTCTTTTGGTATACATTGTAAAAACCTACCATTGCTTCCGCCTGTACCCACCAGATTCTACTTTGATCTTCGATTCCTTTAAACTTTTCATTTTTCATCGAGCCATCGCCATTTAAGGCATTCTTGTATACTGCATGAGCCAATGCTGTCGTATACGCTTTTGTTTCCTTCACCAGATTCTTTTCTTGTACGACGTCACAGGCGTAATCCAACAGCCAAGAAGCTTCTATATCATGCCCATAGGAATAAAGATCAGAAATCGTATGGAACTTCTCGTCAAAAAAGACCTCCAGTCGAACTTTTTCTTGATTATAAATTCTATTTTTAAATATTCTAAGGATTTCTTCTAATCTTTTTTTCACCTTATTTTCTTTTCCCACTCGATATAACTGCGTATAGGCTTCTAGAATATGTAAATGCGTATTCATTGTTTTGTCTGCTAGCAGTCCATTTTCGGATAATTTTTCGTTACTTTCAGGCTTCCAGTCTTGTGTAAATGACTCTAGGTATCCATATTGGTCCACGCAGGTAGTTTCCAGACGTTCAAACAATTGATAAGCAAAATCCAATGCACTCTTATCTTTTGAGGCTTCATAATAAGACGCCAGCGCATAGATTGCAAACGCTTGGTTATAAGTATGCTTCGTGCTATCTGCAACTTTTCCATCATAAGTTACAGACCAAAAAACACCTCCATACGTTTTGTCAAGAAAGACATTTTTCATATAGTAAAAAGCATGATTGGCTTCTTCTAATAATGTGGTATCTCCCAACGCAGTATATGCGTTTGAAAAAAACCATAAAATACGACTATTTAAAATACAACCCTTCTCGTATTCTTTCTGAACTTGCAGGTTAAAATCCATATAACCATAATATCCTCCAAAATCGTCGTCTCTAAGCCCTTTCCAAAATGGAATAATCTTTTCTTCCAGATGTTGTTTTACTTCTTCTTTTAGACTCATGCTATTAATCTCCTTATTATTAGATTAACGAACTCCTATTTCTGTATCAGTTACAGATACCTTGCTATGTTCTTTGATATAACAAATCAGTTCATCAACATATGCAAACGCAAGCCCAACATAGCTATCAGCCGCACCATAGTAGATTGCAATTTTACCTGTTTCACTATCATGAATTGTCGCACATGGAAAAGTTACATTTGGTACAAATCCTCTTTCCTCATACCATTCTTCTGGGGTGAGCAAAAAATTTTCACAACGATATTTCACAATGGAGGGATTGTCAATATCCAGAATAGCTCCTCCAATGCTGTAAACATATCCATTACACGTTCCACTTACACCATGGTAAATCAAAAGCCACCCTTCACTTGTTTCAATCGGAGCAGCTCCGCCTCCAATCTTTAAAGACTCCCACCACATACTACTTTTTCCCATAACGTGGCGATGTTTTCCCCAATATATCATGTCTGGACTTTCCGATAAAAATATGTCTCCAAATGGAGTATGCCCACTGTCACTTGGTCTGGATAGCAATACAAAATTTTCACGTATTTTTCTAGGGAATAAAACCGCATTCCTATTAAATGGAAGAAATGGGTTTTCAATTCGTATAAATGATTTAAAGTCTTTTGTTTTTGCCATTCCGATTGCTGCACCATAAAAATCCTGACACCAGATTAAATAGTATGTATCTTCAACCTTCACAAGTCTTGGATCATAAGCATACACAGGCATAAATTCATTTCCATCTTCATCTGTAAACTGTATTTTCTCTTTCTCAAACTCCCAATGAATCGCGTCCTTACTTCTTCCCATATAGATATATGGTATTCCATTTGTCTGTTCTCCACGAAATACACCTACGAATTCATCTTGATAAGGAATGACTGCACTATTAAAGATTCTTGCTACTCCTTCAACAGGATTCCTTCCAATAATAGGATTATTGCTATATCTCCAAATAGGTGCCCCTGTTATATTATGTGGTTTTTCCTGCCATGGTACGTTAGGTACTTTAGAATTTAAAATTTTAATGTTATTCATTTTTATCTCCTTTTATCTATATGTTTATGATTTGTTTTTTCATGCTATATTTATTCTTTCACAGCCCCTGCTGCCATTCCTCCATACACTTGTTTCTGAAAGATAAGGAATATAATCAAAATCGGTATAATGGTAATTAACACACCTGCGCAAATGTAGTTATACTGATTTCCATAAGGTCCTGTAAAGGTATAAAGCGCAGTTGATATCGTCTTTAAATCGGGAGTCTGCAAATAAAGATTTGACATATAATACTCATTATAGATACCTACTCCTTTTAGTACCATGGTTGTGACAATCGCAGGTTTTAATAACGGAAATAATATTTTAAAAAATACACCAAAATAGGTACAGCCATCCATAATAGCCGATTCATCCAAAGATACCGATATATTCTCAAAAAACTGCAGAAAAATGTAAATCGAAATAATATCCGTCCCCATAAGCACAATCATATATCCATAAAGATGATTAATAAAACCAAGTTTATGCATAATCTGGTAAACGGTTACCTGCGTTGCTATTCCAGGAATTAACGACGCAAACATAAATAAATTACGGATGAAGGCATTTCCCTTAAACTCAAAACGATTTAAAACATAAGCAAGCATTGAACCTATAAATACAGATGCAACCAATACAACAACCAACACCAAACCCGTATTAAGAAACCCCCTTAACATATTAGCCTGTTTAAATGCCGTTACAAAATTATCAAAATTTAAGAAGGATTGAGGTCTATCTAGCACTGATGTATTGGCATATTCCTCATTCGTTTTAAAAGCTGTCAGTACACAAACCAAAACAGGTATCAGCGCGATTATTGACGCAAATATTAATGATATATATTTTATTATTGTAAATATAAATGTACCAAGTTTCATTTTCTTCAATTTATGTTCACTCCCTTTCAAGCATTCTTTTCAACTTTTTTTCTTCATTTTTTCTCCGCCTAACTGCACTCTTTGATTCATCTGCCGTTCCATCATCAAAAACATAAGCAAAAAATAATTTTTGCATGACAGTACATATGATAATAATAATAAATAAAATGATGGCCATTGCACACGCCAGACCTACTTTTTGATTTTCATGAGCCAAGCGATTCATTATAACAAAGTAAGTACCCGTTCCCATGGTTCCGTTCGTAATTACATATGGCGGTTCAAATGCGCTAAGAGAGCCACTAATTGATAGAATCAAATTCAATACGATAATAGACTTAATACTTGGTAAAATAATATAGCGAAACTGATGCCACTTATTAGCACCATCTAAACATGCCGCCTCATATAAATCAGGTGATACCGACATCATAGCGCCCAAAAATAGAATTGTGTTTTGTCCCATATACCTCCATACCGATGTTGCTACCAACGATATATTATTAATTCTCTTATCTTGAAGCCAATATGGTATACTTTCTGCATTAAAGCCTAGTCCAGTCAATATGGTATCCAACACAAATCCTCTTGCATAAAAAAATCGAAAAATAAACCCTACTGCAATTCCACAAATTAAATATGGAAAAAAAATTGCTCCCTTAAACACCGAACTGCCTTTCACACCAAACACCATCATGGTTGCAAAATAAAGCGCAAGCACCAACTGTACCAAGGCTCCCCCCATATAATAAACACTGACAATCAGTGATTTAAAACAATCATCTCTTCGAAAAACATCGATGTAGTTTTGAAATCCAACAAACTCTCGTGGACCTATATATTTCATTTTATAAAAACTAAATTCAATCATTTTAACAAAGGGAATCCCTGTAAATACCACAAGCAGAGTTAAGGGAATAATCATAAACGTTATAATAACCATCAATTGCTGACCCTTTTTGCTTCTTAGTTTACTTTTTAATGACACTTTACTAGTCGAAACAGATGTCATTTTATTACTCATAAAAACCTCCTTAATATAGTCACAGAAAGGCAATTGCAATATATCGCAATTGCCTTTCTATATTATTTTACTCTTGAACCTGCATACCTAATATCATTTGCGCATTCGTCCATCTAGTATTCCAATCATCCATAATTTCATCTAATGTTTTTGTACCATAAAGAGCTGCTTCTAATATTTCACTTTTTGTATAATCATTTTTGTTGATTCCTATTTCACTTTCATTGTTTACTTCTTCAAAAAAATCTTCCTCTCCCTCTTTTGCAGGATTATTGGATAGTAATTCAACACCCTCAAAATCAGCCAGCGTCTTAGGAAGTTCTTTTGACTTTAAGGCTGGAATACTTCCCTCATCCTCATAAATAGAAGATTCTTCAATCAGCCATTTTACATATAACATAGATGCTATCTGATTTTCTGTAGACACTCGATTATTGATACCAAAGCTATAGTTTCCTCCTGCACCAGCATACTGTGTTCCCTCTACCGTTATGGGAAACGGCATATAAGCCACATCATCTGCATTCGCTCCTGCATCCTTACATTGCTGTACAGCCCATGATCCTAATACCATAGAAGAAATTTCTCCATTGTTTAACAATGATTTGGACGATTCCCAATCGCTGCTTGCTGGGTCTTCTTCAATCAACCCTCTATGAACAGCTTCATATAACACGTAGTAAACTGCATAAGGCCCTGTCATTTGTTCATTTTTTTCAAATGGATTCTTAATATGTACAATATCATTCATAAAGTCTGGGCTTCCAGTGGCTGTAATTCCAATGTAGGAATCCCACTGTCCCATTGGCCATCCAGCAGCAAAGTTGCTATACAAAGGAATCGCATCCGTATTCTCTTTTATTTGTTGCAAGCATTCCAAAAAAGCATCTGGCGTTTTTGGCACTTCCTTTATTCCCGCTTTTTCCCAAACTTTTTTGTTATAAACAATTCCACCTGCTGTTCCACCATTCGCAATACCGTATTGCTGTCCGTTAAATGTCTTTTCAGAACAGAAATTATAGATTTTGTTCAAGGTATCAAAAGCGCCAAATGTAATAAAATATTGTGGTAGTTCACTCTTATCAACAGAAGTAGGAATAAAACAAATATCCCCCCAATCTCCTGCTGTTAACCTTAAATTTAAGGATTCCTCATAATCAGTAACCGCTTCATAAGTTACCTTAATATTAGGATATAACTTCATAAACTCTTCAGCATATCCTTTATATACCGTATCAACAATATCAGTTCTATTTGTAAGAATTTTAATTGATGCAGACAAATCTTGATAATCTTCTCCCAAATGAATCGCATCAATCGTAGGTACAACACTATTTTCTGATACTTCATTTGTTCCCGTAGCCTTTGCAGCTTCTTTGTCATTTGTGCCTGTACAGGCAGTTAATGAAAAAACCATAGCCGTAATAACACTAAACCCAATCATCCTTTTTCCTAGTTTCATAATAAAACCTTCACCCTTTCTGTTGTTAACATTTAATTAATTTATTGCTTAATTAATTAATTAAAATTTTAATATAAAATTAAATTCTTTTCAATATCTTTTTATTTTTTCGTGATATATAATTATTTTTTATTTGTTTATTTGTGTATTTTTTACAAGTTTAAGCGCATTTTTAAATTAAATTTTTTTATTTAATTTAATTTTTTTAACTTGGTTTAATGTCTGTTATATTAAATCCATTGAAAAATGCGTTTGCTATTCATTCTTGGGAAATAAAAGACATGCACCTATTAATAATAAGAATAAACAGTTGATTTCGTACAATAATTTTAGTAGGAAATAACTAGAATTGGATTGACATTTCAACACAATTATGTTTAATATAAAATACATCTTAAATTTAACTAATTTTTAATTAATTATTTAACTATCACAAGGCATTAGTAGGAGGATTACTCATGACAAAGCAAACATTAAATGGGGACTGGAAAATCGAGAATATGCAAAGCGGCATTTTTTGTATCGGAACTGTTCCAGGAACAGTCATATCCGCTTTTTGCGAAAATAATATTTTTGAAGATCCATATTTTCGCACCAACGAATACATTGTTCGTGAAGCCATGAAAGACAACTATAAATTTACTAGATATTTTGATGTAGAAGAAGCTTGTTTTGAAAAGAAGCATATTGAGTTAGTATGTTACGGACTTGATACAATCGGTACTATTATTTTAAATGGCCACAATATAAAAAAAGTCAATAATATGCACAGAACCTGGAGAGTTTCTTGTAAAAAGCATTTAAAAAAGAATAACAACCTTATTGAAATTATTTTTAAATCCCCTATAAAACACATACAAGAATATCAACCTTCAAAAGGAAAAGAAATATCTTTTGTTTCAAGTGGAGTTATGGGTGGAAATCAATATATAAGAAAAGCACATTCTATGTTTGGATGGGATTGGGGACCACAGTTACCAGATATTGGAATCTGGCGCGATATAGAATTACAAGCATACAACGATATTCGTATGTGTGATGCTTTCATTAAACAAATACACGATGACCAAAAGGTCTATGTAAAAGTTACCGTTCCTTTTTTATGTGATGAAAACGCAAAACATTATGAGGTTAAAATATCAATTGAAAACCATGATGAACATCAGCAAGTTGTTCTGCCAGCAAATGAAACCATAACCCACACCTTTATTGTTAAAAACCCCAAGCTATGGTGGCCAAATGGATATGGAGATCAACCA
Organism: Candidatus Galacturonatibacter soehngenii; assembly: GCF_008830185.1. Lineage (GTDB taxonomy): Bacteria > Bacillota > Clostridia > Lachnospirales > Lachnospiraceae > Lachnotalea > Lachnotalea soehngenii. Next base: position 112,913 of record NZ_WAGX01000007.1, on the reverse strand, counting down.
TTATACAAGATAAGTATTCAATGCCGAAAATCACAAGAAGAAATCGTTGAGGAAAAAGATTATACCATCGGATTAAGAACACTAACCATTAAGCAAGACAAAGATAAATGGGGTAATGAATTTGCCTTTTGTGTAAATGGAATTAAAATATTTACAAAGGGAGCTAATTACATACCAGAGGATTCTATTTATCCACACATTACCACTCAAAAATTGGATTATCTTACAGATTGCGCCATAAGAGCGAATTACAATTGCCTTAGAATATGGGGCGGCGGTTATTACCCTTCTGATTACTTCTATGATTTGTGCGATCGAAAAGGACTTATTATATGGCAAGACTTTATGTTTGCATGCAACATTTATGACTTAACAAAAGAATTTGAGGAAAACATTGTAGCAGAAGTATATGACAATGTGCAAAGATTACACCATCACGCATGCCTTGGTATGTGGTGCGGGAATAATGAAATTGAATCTGCCTGGGAAAACTGGGGTGGTTTTAAGGATCATTCAAAAAAATTACGAGCTGATTATATCAAATTATTTGAATATATATTGCCAAAGGCAATGCAGCAAAAAGATGATATGACTTTCTACTGGCCCTCTTCCCCATCCTCAGGAGGTTCCTTTGACAAACCAGATAGTTCGGATATTGGAGACGTACATTACTGGGAGGTATGGCATGGTCTAAAACCTTTTTCAGAATTCCAGAATCATTACTTTCGATTTTGTTCTGAATTTGGATTTCAATCATTCCCAGCTTTTAAAACCGTCAAAACCTATACTAGCAAAGAGGATTGGAATATTTTTTCCAAAGTAATGGAAAGTCATCAAAAAAACGATGCCGCAAACGGAAAAATTCTTTACTACCTATCAGAACTATTTTTGTATCCAAAGGATTTTGACAGTATGCTCTATATCAGCCAGATATTACAAGGTCTAGCCATTAAAGCCGGAGTAGAACATTGGAGAAATAATAGAGGACGGTGCATGGGCGCTTTATACTGGCAGATGAATGACAACTGGCCAGTAGCCTCTTGGTCAAGCATTGATTATTATGGTCGTTGGAAGGCACTCCATTATATGGCAAAGAAGTTCTACGCTCCTTTTAACGCAACCATTGTGCGTAAACATTACAATATAATGGTATATTTACAAAACGAAACCCTTCATATGCAAGACGCTACAATTACAATCAACCTAAAAACATTCGACTTTCATACCACTTATAGTAAAACACTAAAATGTACTGTCGATAGCTTAAGTGCAATACAAATTTATAATTTTAATTATGAAGATTTGGTAAAGGAAAAAGAAGAACAAGTATTTCTAGAGTGCATTGCCACCTTTGAAAACGGATATCAAATTAAGCAAACAGAAGTCTTTCTCCCTTATAAACATTTACATTTGCAAAAACCTGATTATTTTGTAAACATACAGGAATTCAATGAAGAAATTATAATTGAAGTCAAAACAAATACCTACGCACCATTTTTAGAATTAGATTTTATCAATTTAGATGCAATTTTTAGTGATAACTATTTTGATATTACTAGTGAAGAAGGAGCAAAAATAAGCATAGCAAAAGCGGATATCAAAGGTAATACAAAAGACATTGAGCAACTAAAACAAGAACTTACAACAAGAAGTCTTTATGACTCATTTATTTAGGAGGAGTAATAGAATGGGAATTCAATTTAGTAAAAGCAAAAAAATATTTAAGTTAGATACGTTGCATACAACTTATATGATAGGTCTAACAACAGAAGGATATGTCGGACACATGTATTACGGTACCCGTTTGCAAAATATCGGAGGAGAATATCTTCTTAGAACAGAGGAAGCACCCTTTACCCCTTCCAAAAACAAAAGAGAAAAATCATCTTTTCTTGATTTTTTCCCAATGGAGTACCCAACTGGCGGAATCGGTGACTATAGAGAAAGTTGTTTAAATGTAAGAAACGAAGACGGATGTCTGGGTTGTGAAATACACTATGTTACCCATTCCATTCAAAAAGGAAAGCCTTCTTTAAAAGGCTTACCCGCTTCTTTTGGTAGCGACGAAGATGTGATGACATTAGATATCACTTGTATCGATAACATATTACAATTAAAAGTTATACTATCTTATTCCGTCTTCGAAAAGCAAGACATTATAACCAGAAGCATACAAGTCATCAATCAAGGAAAAGAAAATCTTAAATTGGAAAAAGTATACAGTTCTTGCCTAGATTTAGATAATCAAAACTTTGAAATGATCACTCTTCACGGTTCTTGGGCAAGAGAGCGACATATTCAAAGAGGTAAAATAAGATACGGAAAGCAAATGGTATCTTCTGCAAGAGGTGAGTCAGGGCATCAAGAACATCCATTTATTGCACTTGTAACACCTGAAACCACGCAGGATTACGGAGAAGTATATGGTATGCACTTTGTTTACTCTGGGAACTTTATAGCCCAGGCAGAGCTTACACAGTTTGACTCTGTACGAATGGTTATGGGGATTCATCAAGAAGAATTTTGCTGGAATTTAACTCCCAAAAGCTCCTTTCAAGCTCCTGAAGTTGTATTAGTTTATTCAAATGAAGGTTTAGGGAAAATGACACGCTCCCTACATGATTTTTACAGGGAGCACATGATACGTAGTCCTTATAAACACAAAAAAAGACCTATTTTAATCAACAACTGGGAAGCAACATATTTTGATTTCAACACAGAAAAACTTCTTGCCATTGCAAAAGAGGCCAAAAAAGCAGGAATAGAAATGCTTGTGATGGATGACGGCTGGTTTGGAAAGCGAAATAGCGATAATTCTTCGTTAGGGGATTGGTTTGTCAATGAAGAAAAAATAACTTCAGGACTAAAATCACTTGTAGAGCAGGTCAATGAAATTGGACTAGAATTTGGAATCTGGTTTGAACCAGAGATGATTTCTCCTGATTCTAACTTATACAAGTCCCACCCTGAATGGGCTATCCAGATTCCAGGAAGAGAAGCAACTCAAAGTCGCGAACAATATGTACTTGATTTATCAAATCCTGTGGTTGTAAATTACACCTATGAAAGCGTAGCAAAAATATTAAGAAGCGCCCCTATTTCATATGTAAAGTGGGACATGAATCGACAACTTAGCGACCTTGGCAGTGCCTATTTAAACAAGGATTCTAAACAGGAATTATTTCATCGATATGTACTGGGTGTTTATCAACTACAAGAAATGCTCATTCATGAATTTCCTTATTTGTTATTAGAAAATTGCTCAGGAGGCGGTGCTAGATTTGATCCTGGGATGTTGTATTATAGCCCTCAAATCTGGTGTTCCGATGATACCGATGCAATTGAACGTTTAAAAATCCAAGAAGGAACTGCCCTTATTTATCCGCTATCCACGATAGGTGCTCATGTCAGTGACTGTCCAAATCATTCAGTCGGAAGAATCACGCCATTTGAAACAAGAGGGCATGTCGCCTTAGCTGGTACATTTGGTTATGAACTAGACATTACTAAAATCTCAGAAAAAGAGCGTGCTATGATTTCTAAACAGGTGGATATGTATCACAAATACCATGAATTGATTCGAGAGGGAGACTATTATCGCATTGCTTCCTGGTCAGAAAACCAACATTACGATTGTTGGGAAGTTGTATCCAAAGATAAAAAAGAAGCCTTGGTAACTTTTGTTCAAGTACTGGGAATACCAAACAGCCATAGCAGAAAAATAAAGTTAAAAGCACTTAATCCACATTCTTACTATCAACTTGAGGAAACAGGAGAAATTTTTTCTGGTGAGCTATTAGTATCGGCAGGATTTCTTATCAAAGGGATGTGGGGAGATTATCAAAGCAAGCTATATCATTTTATTGAAGTTGACAAATTTAGTTAAAATACTTATAATTTAAGTAATTATTAATCTTAATTAATCGAGAGGAATTACTATGAGTAAGGTACGATTGGCAGATATTGCTGAAAGGGTAGGGGTTAGTGTTGTAACGGTACATAATGCTTTATCAAGTCAAAAAGGGGTTAGCGAGGAATTGAGACAGCGGATTAAAAAAGAAGCTGAAGCAATGGGTTACCGCTCCTATAAAACTTCATATGAAAGCAAGGCCAATTACAAAAAAATAGGAGTTATCATAGCAGAAAATTATTTGGCACAATATGCAACTTTTTATTGGAAAATGTATCAAGAACTTACTATTGTGGCAAGTGAAAAAGGCTGTTTTACTATAATTGAAGTATTAAAAAAAGAAGAAGAAAAAAAGACCTTGGAAATGCCTAAAATAGTAACCGAGCAAAACATCGAAGGTTTGATTGTAATCGGGGAAATTGATAAACATTATATTGAAAAAATCAAAGAAACGTTGAATGCGCCAATGGTTTTTCTTGATTTTTACGACAAAGATCTTGCAGAAGATGCAGTAATTACAGATAACTTTTATGGTATGTATCTTTTAACGGAATATTTATTCAAAAATGGAATGAAAGACATCGGTTTTATAGGCTCTATTTATGAAACCAGCAGTATTATGGATCGTTACTGCGGATATATGAAATCCATGATAGAGCATAAAAAAACCATTCATCAGGAATGGGTCATTGCTGACCGTGATAAAATGGGACAAGTAGCATTTGATCTTCCCGAAAAACTTCCAGAGGCATTCGTATGTAACTGTGATTTAATAGCTGGAATGTTAATCTTAAAATTAAAGGAAAAAGGGTATCGCGTACCAGAAGATATTTCAGTTGTAGGGTTTGATAATTATTTATACCCTGGTTTTACAGATATGAAAATAACCACCTATGAAGTAAACACAAAAGCAATGACAAAAGTTGCGCTTGAAAAAGTACTAAAACAAATTAAAAATCCAAAATCAGGAAGAGGATTGGATATTGTATCTGGCCGCATGGTTATAAAGCAAAGCGTAAAAACAAAGTCAGGCGAAAATAGATAAATACACTTAACAAAAGAACTCTGAGGACACTCAGAGTTCTTTTGTTTGTTAACTTTAATTCTTAAAATTAATTTAAATACCACGTAAAATATAGTCATAATGCATAAAAAACTAAATTATATTTCGTTGTTTGTTAACAAATTAACGGATTTAATTAAATATTCATTGTATTTATAGTGTTTTTTTATTATAATTTAAGTGTATTTAGTTAAAATTAAGTAAAAAAGGAGAAGGGATTATGAAAATTGCGAAGTTGCTTAGTCAAGGACTTGTATTTTCCTTAGCATTGTCTTTTATAGCATGTGGGGGTGCTACTAAAAACAACCAGATATTTCTTGAAAATGCTACGCTAATACCTAATGCAAAGGCAATACAATTGGTAGATTCAAAAGCTGATGCTTCTACCGTGGGACTTTACCAGTATTTAAAGGCTGTGGGGGAGTCAGATCTGCTCTTGTATGGTCACATGGAAGATACTATATTGAAGGCGGGTTCTACACACCTTACAGAATCTGATACAAAGGATATGGTCGGGTCTATTTCTGCCATTGTTGGTTTTGACTGCGGCGATATGTTTAAGGGGTTTGCCTCAAGATATAATGAACGTCATCCTGCTTCAACAGTTCCTGATACGACCGAAGGGAATATAACAGCGGCAGCTCTATTTACCAATGATGCGATAAAAGAAGGAGCTATTGTTACTCTTTCTTCTCATATGCCTAATTTTTCTACTAGCAAGAAGCTGGAAGGAACCTTTGACAAAACCTATAACCAATTTGATTATTCATTGGCAGATTCTTATGTACTCACTGGTGATTGTATGAATCAAATTCTTCCAGGTGGACTTTATAACGAAAGTTTTCGTGGTCATCTGGATATGATCGCAGAATATGCAAGTCAGGTCAAAGGTAGCATTTTATTTCGTCCTTTTCACGAAAATACAGGTAGCTGGTTTTGGTGGGGAAAAGCGTTTTGCGACGCAGAGACTTATAAAAGTGTGTACAAATATACCGTTGAATACTTAAGAGATGAGAAAAATATCCACAATATTTTATATATATACGGACCAGGTTCAGAGGCTTCAACTGAGGAAGAGTACGAAGAACGTTATCCTGGTGATGAGTTTGTAGATATAGTTGGTTTTGATACATACGATTCTGATCCAGTGACGGACGAGGAAGGGTATACTTTCCAACAAAATCTAGAAGAGCTCGTAAAATTAACAGATTCTTTTGCAAAAAAACACAAGAAACTGATGGCAGTCACTGAGATTGGTATGTCATCTTCCGCTGGAGGTGGAATAAAGGAAACAGGCAACAAACGCCCGGAGTGGTTTACAGAAATTATGAACATTCTAACAAAACCCGAATATGACTGCTGTTATTTTATGGTATGGACGAACTATTCCAGAAACAGTAGCTTCTATACCCCTTATGTAGAGGAGATTAATAAGGATGGAACGCTAAAAGGGCATGAACTACTGGATCACTTTCTCTCTTTCCACCAAGATCCAAAAAGTGTTTTTGCAACAGACCAGTCAAAGGCAATGAAAATCATTACGGCAGGAAAAAGTAAGTTGCCAAAAGTAGAACCGTACAGCGATATCAGCGGATACGTTACGGCTCCAGTATCTAGACAACGAATTTTGGAAGAGACAAATCTTATGGCAAGAGTTAATCAGGAAATTTCAAGTGCAGAATTTCGGATATTAGGAAATGAAAAGGAAATTATACTTCCCGCAAAATTAGAAGGAAAACAAGTGACAGCCGTGTTAGATGAGGCATCACTTGAGGAAATTGGAAAAGCGCCTGGTGGTAAAATTGCTCTATATGCAGACAAAGAAAAACTTCATGAAATCATTGTAATGTATAATGTAGAACCTAAGCTAAATAATCCATATTTAGTCGATGATTTTGAAGATTATGCAGGGCTTGAAGACCTTTTGAGTACTAGTTGGATTATTAATAAGGATATCGGATGCGAACTAAGTTTGACTTTATCCAATCAGTTTGTCCATCAAGGGGACTTCGCACTAAAATTTGAATATAAGGAGACGAAGCATGGCTGGGCTGGTGCTGAAATCTCCAAAGAATCGGATTGGTCCGATTGTAATGCTCTGCAATTTTGGGTAAAACCAGACGGCTTAAATCAGAAAACCGTTATACAAATAAAGACAAAAGATGGTGGTGCTTACGAAGCATATCTTCAAGGATATCCAGAATACTCATCCTCTACAGATCCTATGCTTGTAACGCTTCCTTTTGACGAATTTGTTGATAAGAACGGTAGTGGCAGACTGAGCATTGAAAAAGCAAGCATGATATCTGGTATGGGTCTATGGGTAAATGCCATTCCAGCTTCAAAGGCTATTGATGAAAATGGATTTGTAAGGGGCATTCTGTATTATGATGATATTAAGGCTGTATATACAGCTGAGCGGAAACCGGTTTTTGAAAGAATAACTGAATAAAAGCATACAATGCTCTTTTAATTTAACATTCGAATATACTCTTGCACATTATCATAAGTAATCTTTTGATACGGCAAATAGATTGATTTATTTTCAATCAAATTTAACTCTTCTGGAAAATCCTGTTGTAGGGAAAGTGCAAAGGCCATTTCAACAATGGCTTTTGCCTGCCCTCTATAATCATTATATACCGTGCCTATCATTTCTTTCTTTTTCACACTTTCAAGTCCTCCCTGCACGCCATCCACTCCGACTACAAGCGGATAACTTTCAATATTACTGTTTTTGATTGCTTCCAGTGCTCCAAGTGCCATCTCATCATTATTGGATATCACCACTTCAATTTCTTCACCATATTTTTCTAACAAGGAGGTCATTTTTGTTATTGCCTGGGCTTTGTTCCAATTTGCTATCTCATTCCCTAACTTTTGAAGGGTATAACCTGCATTAACAACTGTTTTTACTGAATACTCCGTACGAACCAACGCATCTTGATGCCCTGGCTCTCCTTCGATAATCACATATTGTAATATACCGTCTTTGTTTTTATCAATGCTTTCAAAGTTTTTTTTGCACGCTTCAAGAATAATTTCTCCCTGCATCACTCCTGATTGCACTGCATCTGCACCTACATAATAAATCTTATCCCAACGCTCTAAATCTTCATTTACCAGTTCTCGATTAAAAAATATAATTGGGATATCCGCACTTTTTGCTTTATCAATTACCCCCGAGGCGTCTGTTCGATCTACCAAACCAACACAGACTACATTATAATTTTTATCTACGAAGCTTTCAATCTGATCATTTTGCGTAATTTGGCTTCCGCCCGCACTTTGAACATCAACAGTAATCGCAATTTTTTCCTCCATCTCTTTTTTCTTAGCCAATGATGAAACCTCTTGCATTAGCTCCGCAATATACGTGTCATATTCATCATAAATACTAACACCAATTTTGATATGCTTTACTTCATCGATGGACTTTTGATGCTTAAAAAACTGTTTTCCCCCTACATAGAAACATACAGACAGTAAAAGAACAACGATTACTCCTGCTATTTTCTTTCTGCTTTGCTTCATATTATTTTCTCCTTTTTCACTCGTCGTTAACGACAAAATGCTAACCCTCTTTATTACTTTACAAATGGAAAAAGTACATGTTGATTCTCTGGCAAATACAACGTTGTATCATCCACTACATGATATTTAATATAGTGAGACATCTTTTCCTTTTTGTAAGTCGTTCCATCCAATATACTTTTTACGCTAATGTATCCAATACTAAATTCATCCTGATAAACCAACGTTTTAACCTTACCATTATCGAGATAGTAAACTGCTTTATCAGAATTTGCAATCCCATATATCTTAACATTTTTATTGAGGTTTAGTGTAGCATCAATCACAGCCTCTAAAGAAGAATTATCTAAAGCGACCACGACATCCACAGCCTCTTGTGTCAGCTCTCGTTGAGCAAAAATAATTGCTCGATTTTCCCCTTTTTCGCTTCTCCAAAAAGTAAAATTATCAAATTTTTCTACTATCTTATTGTAAAACCCTTCATATCTAGCCTTTACACTGTCTCTTTGCTGATGATTCATAACAATTGCTATTTTAGCAATCTCATTTTCATGGTCAATCACTTCCATCGCAAGACTTTCTCCCATCTTATAATTATCAGCACTAACAAGAGCAATGTCTTGATTATCCACTCCTGATTCAACGCATAGAATTGGATATTTTTTTGAAGGCAATCGAATACTTGACAGATCCATGGAGCTATCATTTGCAGCTATAATGACAGCGTCTGCATGATTGTCAATCTCTCTTTGTATCAGTGAAAGCTGCTCTTCTTTGTCATGTTCTAAAGACATAAGAACATAGTTAACTTCTCCTTCATAATCCTTACCTGCTTGTTCCATTCCTTGTTTTAAGCTTTGCCAGCGATCAATATTATTTCCGTATAATATGACGGATATTTGTTTGGAACTCTTCGTTTGCTTTTCGCTATAGACTTGAGAGGAGATAATAAGAAACAAGCTTAGAAAGCAAACTCCTACCACAATCCAACTAACTCGTTTCATCCTTATTTTTCCTCCTTATATTCAACTTTTGGAAGATGAATAATTATTGTCGTTCCCTCATCTAACTCGCTTTGTATTTGTAGTCCATATTCTTTGCCAAAATACAACTGAATTCTTTGCTGTACATTTATTAGCCCAATACCAGAACCTCTTTTTCTAGCCCTATTATTGTCTGTCAAGAGAAGAGACTGTTCTTCAAACGGAATTCCCATTCCATTGTCGGATACTTCAATATAAATATCACCCTCTTCTTCATAACCTCGAATCGTTATCATCCCTTCATCTCTCATTGATTCTACACCATAATAAATCGCATTTTCCAAAAGAGGTTGTACAATCAGCTTAATGGTACTGTAATTCATAATCTGCGGATCAATGTCAAGCGTTACACTAAATTGGTCCTTGTAACGAACCTTTTGTATTTTCAAGTAATTCTTCGCATGTTCAATTTCATCTTTTATAGAAATGATATTTTTTCCTTTGCTTAAGCTGATTCGAAATAAGCTTGCAAGTGCCGTAACCATTGATATTGCTTCTGGATAACGTTCCGACTCTACCATCCATACAATAGAATCTAGCGTATTATATAAAAAATGAGGATTAATTTGAGATTGCAAGGCATCTAGCTCACTTTTTCTTTTTTCTTCTTGCTCTTTTACGATATCATCCATCAAATACTTCATTTGATTTACCATGGATGTAATGGTCTTACCAAGATGTTGAATCTCATGTGAACCTCCTGTATAAATATGAGAATTCAAATTACCGCTTTCCAAATCACGAACTGACTTTTCGAGCTTTCGAATGGGGTTTGTAACCTTTTGAGATATTAATATATTTCCAAAAATAATAACAATTACCGATACACCAAGAATAATCACTGTAAAAAACTTAAATTGGTTTAAATTAATTGCAATTTCCTTAATTGGTGTTACGCTTATGATTTTCCACCCAGTATAACCAACTGTCTTAACAACAACTGCTCTTTCTTCTTTTTGAAATGTCTCCATATGGGTTCCATCTTCATACTGCGCCGCTGTTTTATTGTTTTCCTCCATTAGATTCGTATAAATCATCTTTTGTCTTGGATGATAGATTAACTCTCCTTCGCTGTCTGTTAAATAAACATAGCCCTCGCCCTTTGCATTCACCTTTGAAAAGAGCTGTTCAATATCACTAAAGTTCATATCAACAAGTAAAATACCTCGGCTTGTATTGCCTTGATAGGTCAAGCTAACCACACGACTTAAGGATACCACCCAGTAATAACGAAAATTACTATCATCAAACAGTTCTTGAACATGTGGCTTTGAAAAATGCAAATTCTCGATTTTTCTGTTTGCTTGAATAAACCAATCTTGACTTTGAACCGATACATCTGTTTTCATAGTTGCAACTGGCGAAGCCGCAATCAGTTTCCCTGAATCATCAAAACAAGCAATACTGATTAGGTTATCCTTGTTTACTTCATATAAAAGAGCCATTTCTTTATCCATATCTTCAATCGCCAAATCCTTACTTTTAATTACACTATAATACATGGTATCTGAGATATTCATCATGTTTCTTATATAGGTATTTAGATTAAGGCTTGCTTGATCAATCAATTGCTTATTCTTTTGCGTTACAAGCTGTTTTGAATTTTCTATATATTTTTCATATAAGGTCAAACCAACAAAGCCCATACTTATAATTGCAATCGCAGTAAAAGAAATGGAAATAGTAAATTGTATACTTCTTCTTTGATAGGTTTTGGTAAGACGTCTAATTAGTTTATTGATTCTATCTTTCATTCTTCTCTACCTGATTTGCACGATATTTGGAAGGAGATACTCCGTATTCTTTTTTAAAGACATAACTAAAATAATTGGGCTCTGCATAACCGACTTGTCCAGCTATGGTGTATGCTTTTTCTGATGTTGAATTTAGTAGATGTAGCGCTTGCTCCATTCTAACTTTTGTTAGGTAATTGACAAATCCCATTCCCGTTTCCTTCTTAAAAATTGTAGAAAAATACGCTGCACTTACATTTAAAATACTGCAAATCATATCCACCGATAATTCTTGGTTGCTGTAGTTTTCATCAATATAGGCAATCGCTTTTTGTGTAATTAATTTGGCGGTATCGGTACGTTCTCTTCGTATTAACCTTCGAACCTTCATGCAAATACCTAGTAAAAAGCTTCCGATCTCATCTAATGTAGAAAATTTACTGATATCTTGATACCAATTAAAATCTTCACCCGCTATTTGCTCTACGTCTACTTCATAAACTCTTCCAAGTCTAATTAACTCAACAAATATTTCCATGATAGAAAGTTGCAGCTGGGAAATCGATATCTTAGAATACTTTACCTTTAGAATCAACTGGTTAATAGACTCTTGTAACTCCTCCTTACTACCAACCTTAATATCCTTCATAATGGTCTGCACTTCATTTTCATCTATACGAATGCGTTCTTCTGCCTTTGGCTCAATATCTTGAATGTAAATAGCTTGATTTGGTTCTACTAATATTTTGTACTCAAAGGCACTCTTTGCCGATTTATAAGAATGAGATAATCTAGCTAAGCTATTACAAGGTTGTCCAATCCCCGCAGAAGTATTTACATTTAACATCCTTGAGGTAATTTTACATATCTGATTCATGCCATTGATGAATTTGGATATATCCTTACTTTCCTCTAATAGGGCAATTACAATAACCCAATCCAGATAAATAAAACTTCGATAGGAAAATATACTCTCTAAATTTTCATCAACTATTTGCTTTTGAGAAACTGGAAGCAGATGAGAATACATTTCTTCTTGTCGGTTCTCCGTGGCATTTTCAAGATTAAGAGATTCCGAACGTATCACTGCTACCGCATAATAATTTGCATCTAGGTCACTATCATAAAGGTTTTTTAATTCCTCAATCTTATTCTCCTCTAACGTTCCTTCTAACAAGCTTCCCATAAATTGTTCTTTCATTATTGGAAGACTCTCATAATAGTAGTTCTTAAGCCTTTCTATATTACGCTTTTCCTCGATTTCTTCATCCAAACTTTTCTTAATTCGTTCAAATATTTGTTTCAACTTAACTGCATCAATTGGCTTTAAGATATATTCTTCGACCTCAAGCTGAATGGCTTCTCTTGCATATTCAAATTCATCGTAACCTGAAAATATAATAATCTTTGTATTCTTAGCAATACTTTTTAATTTTCTACACATCGTTAGACCATCCATAAATGGCATATGGATATCTGTCATAACCACATCAGGTCTAAGATTTTCTGCAAGTTCGAGGGCTTCTTCTCCATTTTCTGCATAAGCAATGACATGAAATCCTGCCTCTTCCCAATTTAGTTTTTTGATGATTGCCTGTCTCACTTCTTCCTCATCATCGACTAGCATTACACTATATTGACTCATGGTTCCCTCCGTTATTCACTCTTTCATATAACCCGTTTGTTATCATTATAATCAGATATTAATTTTGTGTAAATCCTATTTTATAATCTTTTATATACAAACAACTAGTAATTCTGAAAAAACAAAATTACTAGTTGCTATTATATCTTATAATTTATTACTTTATTATTTCTTATGCTTTTTTTCTCTTTGATAATACGTCAACGGTAACAGCACCTAATAAAACTATACCTTTTACTACCTTTTGAATATCCGTAGACCATCCAATTAGTGACATACCATTATTAAGAATACCCATAATAAAAGCACCAACTACAGCTCCCATGATAGTTCCTACACCACCAGCCGCTGCTGCACCGCCAATATAACAAGAACCAATTGCATCAAGCTCAAAGCCATCACCTGCTTTTGGTGTTGCAGATGCATTACGTGCTGATAATACGATACCTGCTACTGCTGCTAAGATACCCATATTGGTATAAACCCAGAAGAAAACTTTTCTTGTATCAATACCAGAAAGTCTTGCTGCTTTCGCATTACCTCCTAGTGCATAGATTTGACGTCCTGCTACAGTCTTACTTGTTACAAAATGATATACTCCTACCAAAACTCCCATTAATAACAGTACATATGGAATTCCGTTATAAGTAGCAATCTTGAAAAAGAAAAACCATATAATTGCTAAAATTACTACAATTTTTAATACTACCTGCCAAGTTGGGTTGGTGGCAAAACCATACTTTTTCTTGGTGTTAATATTTTTTATTTCGGATAAAATAAGTAGTATACTTGCAATCGTAGCAACAAGAATACAGATTAAATCAATGGTTCCATTTCCAAACGGTACTTTAATGGTTGGTAAAAATCCAGCACCTACCCATGTATAATCAGGCTGTAATGGTCCTTTTGTCTGCGCTTTTAATATCGTGTAAGTTAGACCACGCCCCATAAGCATGGTAGCAAGTGTTACAACAAATGGCGGAATATCTAAATAAGCAACAAAGAATCCTACGAAGATACCAGAGATTAATCCCACTGCCAAAGCTGCTAGAAATGCAACTGGCACAGGAAGCTTCATATCAATGGTTAAAATCGCTGCAGCGGCACCACTTAATGCTACAACGGAACCTACCCCTAAATCAATATTACCTGTCAATACACATAAAAGCATACCAACTGCTAAGATAACAACATAACCATTTTGCATGATTAAATTATTGATGTTTGTTGCAGAAGCATTTTTGCCACCTGATAACACATAAAAAAGTAAGAATATTGCAATTAAAGCAATTACCATACCATATTGTTTCATATCCAAATTGACTGTTTTTTTATTCTCCATCTTTATTCTCCTTCCCATTGTGCTGCATAATACATTTCATGATTTTTTCTTGTGTTACTTCTTCTTTTGATAATTCTCCTGCTATTTTTCCTTCGTTAATGACATAAATTCGATCGCAGGTACCGATGACTTCCGGCATTTCAGAGGAAATAACTATGACTGCCTTTCCTGATTTGGCAAGGTCATTAATTGCACAATAGATTTCATACTTTGCTCCTACATCGATTCCTCTTGTAGGTTCGTCTAGAATGAGAACATCAGGCTCTGTCAGCATCCATTTTGCAAGCACTACCTTTTGTTGGTTACCACCAGACAAAGAACCTACCGTCTGGTCGATGGAATGTGCTTTTACATTCATTAGCTTCTTATATTTTTCTGCGGCTACGATTTCTTCACTGCTGTTTACTACACCATTTTTAGAAAAGAAATTGCGAAGTGCAGCCATTGTCATATTTCGTTTGATATCATCAATCAGCACCAAACCATAGTTTTTTCGATCTTCAGAGGTATAGGCTATTTTATGATTGATTGCATCTTTCACTGTTTTAATATGAACCTCTTTTCCATGAATTTTGATACTTCCTGAAATCTTTTGTCCATATGATTTACCAAAAATACTCATTGCAAGCTCAGTTCTTCCAGCTCCCATAAGCCCTGCAAACCCAACCACTTCACCTGCTTTTACGTGAAACGATATGTTTTTAATCATTTGTCGCTGTGCATCATCTGGGTGGTAAACATTCCAATCCTTTACCTCCATAATAACGTCACCAATTTTACAATCTGTTCGTTCTGGATAGCGATTCTTTAATTCACGTCCAACCATACCTTTAATAATGCGGTCTTCTGTAAATTCATCTTTTCCCTTTACGAGTGTTTCAATCGTTTTACCATCTCGAATCACCGTAATCGCATCTGCTACATAACTAATTTCATTTAATTTATGTGAAATAATAATACATGTAATTCCTTGTTTTTTTAGCTCTAGCATGATTTCTAGAAGCTTTTTACTTTCTTCATCATTTAGTGCCGCTGTCGGCTCATCAAGAATTAATAATTCAACTTTCTTTGCCATTGCTTTGGCTATTTCAATTAATTGCTGTTTTCCAACACCTAAAGAATTGATAGGTGCGTTAATATCTTCATTTTCAAGACCAACCTTTGCAAGCATTTCCTTTGCTCTTGTTCTAGTCTTCGTCCAATCAATAACTCCCTTAAAGGATTTTTGCTCATTTCCCATAAAAACATTTTCTGCTACTGTTAAATAAGGACTCAGTGCAAGCTCTTGGTGGATGATAACTATACCCTTTTGCTCGCTGTCTTTAACATTGTGAAATTGTCCTACTTCTCCATTGTATCGTATCTCGCCCGAATAAGATCCGTAAGGATAGATACCAGATAAAACGTTCATAAGTGTTGATTTACCAGCTCCATTTTCACCACACAATGCATGAATCTGCCCACGCTTTACTTGAAGATTTACGTCGTCAAGGGCTTTTACACCAGAGAATTCTTTGGTGATATGACTCATTTCCAAGATGATATCAGACATATTTTTCAACTCCTTCTCTAAGCTTTTTAGCTTAAAACAGGTGGCAGCCGCATGCCGCCACCTATATTTAAATATCTCGTAGATAAATTACTCTGCTAATTGTTCTTCTGTATAATATCCACCATCAACAATTATTTCTTTATAATTGTCTTTATCTACTGCAACTGGTGTACAAAGGTATGAAGGAACTGTAATTACGTTGTTGTTATATTGTTCTTTGTCGTTAATTTCTGGTGTTGTTCCTTCTAAAACGGCTTGAACCATCGTTACACACTTGTCAGCAAGTACACGAGTGTCTTTATAGATTGACATAGTCTGATAACCTGAAATAATGTTCTTTGTAGCCATAAGCTCTGCATCCTGACCTGTAATAATTGGCCAGTCTTTATCCACTGAATATCCTGCACCTTCTAATGCTGCACGAACACCATATGCAAAACCGTCAAATACGGTACAAGCAATGTCAAGTTTTTCGTCTGCATAATAGCCTGATAAGTAGTTTTCACACCATTGTTGTGCTGTTTCTTGTGACCATCTAAGGATTGCTGTATCTTCAAATTTAGTTCTTCCTGTTTTGCAAACCAAAGTACCATCATCTAAGTATGGTTGTAAGATTTCCATTACACCATTGTAGAAAAATACTGCATTGTTATCATCTGGTGAACCCATAAAGAATTCAATTGTGTAAGATTTGCCTTGTGCTTTCGCATTTTTTAAATCTTTCTTTTCTTCGATATATTTACCAATTGCAGTACCAACGGCTTTGTTATCAAAGGTTGCATAGTAAGAAACTGCATCTGTATCCATGAGTAATCGATCATATGCAATTACTGGAATATTATTGTCTTTTGCTTGTTTTAAAACATTAACCAATGCTGTGGAGTCAACAGAAGCAACAACCAAACAATCTGCTCCATTTGCAATTAAGTTTTCAATTTGAGAAACCTGCTGCTGAACATCATCTTCTGCGTACTGCATATCAACTTCATAGCCAAGTGCTTCTAGTCTTGATTTCATATTCGCGCCATCGTTAATCCAACGCTCAGATGACTGTGTTGGCATCGCTACGCCAACTTTTTTACCGCTTGACTCAGCTTTTTGTGTTTCTGTTGCAGCTGAATCTTCTTTTGTTTCGGTAGCTGATTCTGTTTTAGCAGGAGCGTTCTCCGTTGTTTGAGTGGATGAACTTCCACAACCTGCTAACAAAGTTGCTGCCATTGTCGCACATAACAATGTGCTAATAATTTTCTTTTTCATACTTAAAAATCCTCCTTAACAATTTGTTTTTAAATATCTCCCTTACTGCTACGAGAACAGTATAACAAACAAAATATACATATTACATACAATATTCTTTTATGTTCTATAAAATTTATTTGCTAATTGTACATATTATACATTCTGTATTGTGTTTTTTTATTTATATTATACAAACACACTTTTTGCTTCATGCTTTTTTATTGTGTGATTCTATGTTAGCTGTTTTTCTTGTATAAAAAAAGTAGCTACAATGTAAAAACACTTGCAACCACTTTTTCGCTAACTTTTACTTTTCTTCTTCATCCTTTTTGTCACTATCCAAACTTATTGTTTCTTGAAGTTCATTCTCTTCGCCCTTATCATATTCACCTTTTATAAATGATTTTAAAGAAAATATGATTGCCAATCCTCCTACGATTGAAAATACTGCAACAATTGCAATCCAAAAAATCATTTCTTTTGTATCTGGTGCTTTTTGAATGGCAGGTATTAGGGTATAGGCTAGATATAATAAATAAGCTCCAATCAAACCACGAATTCCTAAGCTTGCAGGTGTTACACTTTTTTTCTTAAACATATGAATGCCTCCATCAGTGCTATTTTTTCTAGGGTGTCCCAGTTTTCACTAACCATTTTTAATGGTTTCTATTATAACATGTTTGTTATTATAGTGTGTATATTTTCTAAATTTTTATAGCCACAATAAAGGGAATGTTTATAATTCATACTTTTATGAAGCAACATAAGAAAGTTTTAATTCGTCGTAGTTGTTTCACCTGACTGTGTTTGATTTGGTGGTTGCATATCTTGAGGCATATCACCTTGCCCTTGTGGCATTTGTCCACCTCGCTCTCTTGGCCCGCCACCTCGCATGGTATTAACAGTTGCTTGTGCTCCCGTCTCATCTACTACGGTGGAAATATCACTTAAGGTAATTTGTCCAAGTGCTGTACCATTGTATGTTAATGTATAGGTTTCCCCAGCCTTTAATGCTGACGTACTTATTACGATTGAACTGTAATCCTTGACGGAGGTATAGGATATGATTTCTTTTTCATCGCTGTCTAATAAGGATACGATACTACCTGCTTTTTGGCTTTGCGTATAAATAACTTCAAGTCCATTTTGTGTTGAAGCATCACTAATGGTTTGTGCCATGCCTGAACTTCCAATCGCAACAAGTGTTCCACCACTGATAATAAAATCACCGTTATAATCAAGTGCTCCGTCTCCGTTGCTGGTAGGACCATTTACATAAACTTCTCCGCCTGTCATATAAACATGACCGTTTGAGTCAATGCCATCTCCACTTGCATCAATGGTAATTTTTCCTCCATTTATTGTAATGATGCAATCTTCGTCTACCACATCCATTCCATCGCCCATTTGGCCGCCACCACCTCGTGGTATTTGGCTGTCGCCTTGTGGCATTTCACCATTGACTTGTGGCATTTCACCTTCGGCTTGCGCCAATTGATTGCCTGCTTGTGGTCTCTGTTCTTGCGTAATCTCGGTTGTTGTCGTATCTGTTTCATCTTGATTGGCAACATTTAATCCATCATCACTTGCTACAATATTAATATCACCGCCATTGATGGTTATACTTACGCCTTCCATTCCTTCAAAGCACTCAGATACATCAATGCTTCCTCCATTTACGGTTACCAGTTGGTCTGCATGCAAACCTTTCTTCACTGCTTTTAAGGAATATGTTCCTTCGTCTATGGTCAAATTGCCTTTCGAATGAATGGCATTATGTTTTGCGTCAATGGTATAGGTACCATCTAATATCGTAAGAGAATCTTTCCCATGAAGTCCATTATTTATAGCAGTAACGTTATAAGTACCAGATGCAAGAAGTAAATTGTCTTTTGACTGAATACCATTGTTATAATTTGCAGTAAGATTTAACGTTCCCGTTCCTGTCAATATCAAATCATCCTTTGAAAAGATTGCTGCATCTGGCTCTGTTTCATCAGTACTTTCATACACATAGGTAGTTGCATCTGAAATGGTATTAATTGTACCTTCTGCCAAAATAAGGATTACCTTCTTAGATTGTTCACAGTAAATAGCAGAACTGGTGGAACAATTCATTTCTACACCATTTAATACGATCCGAATCGTATCTTGTTTATCTGCAGATACGATGATTTGACCATCGCTTAATGTGCCGCTTAAAACATAAGTCCCACCTTTGCTGATTGTAACTATATTATCTTTGGCTGTGGCTCCATCCCCATCTACACGGATGGAATCACCATCCAATACAATTTTTGTTGCACTTGCCTCGTCATAGCCTACATCAATATCTTCACTTGTATATGTAAAGTCCGAGGTAGTGGTATCCTGCGTTTTAGTAGTGGTTGTTTCATTTTCACTCTCAGTTTCAATAACCACAGACTCTGTTATTGTATTTGACGTACCACAGGCCACTATACTTATTGATATCATCATGATTGTCATTACTATAGCGCATATTTTTATTTTGCGTTTTCTCACTTTGTATTCCTCCATTACAATTCTTCTTTATTGGTAGGAACTCTTCCACAGGTAATGTTTAAATTTCCATTCCTACAGCGAATTTCATCAATGAATTCTTTTTCCAATGCCTGATTCTTTATCATAATATGATACTGTAATTCATAGAGGCTTCCCATGTTTGTCGTTCTTACTCTTACTAGTTCAAAAGCATTGGTATACTTCTCAAATAAATCATCAAATATACCGTTATAATCTAAACTTTCTGCTATGGTAATTTTTAATTCTTTCTCGGCCTGCGTTTTTTCACCAAACTTACTTCCCGCCAAAACAATCATGGCAAGACCAATAATGAAAAAGAATACCACTGCATAGCCAACATACCCCATTCCAGTTGTAAGTCCTAGTGCCATTGCAAAAAATATAGTTAAGATTTCCTTAGACGTTCCAGGAACGGAGCGAAATCTCACTAGACTAAATGCTCCCATGACTGCTACGCCTGCGCCAAGGTTTCCATTTACCATCATAATGACTAGTTGAATTAATGCAGGTAATAATGCCAAGGTTATCACAAAATTTTTAGAATACCTATTTTTATACATATATACCATAGCTACTCCCATGCCTAATATTAAGGATGCGAGTGTACAAAGAATAATACTTTGAAAGGTAATATCTCCTGAAGTGGTTGTTGTTAATATACTGTTAAGCACAATGTTTTCCTCCTATTTGAATGTTCTTAATATTGTTATCCATATTTTTTAAGAAGCTGTGAATCAAATAATTTTTGTAGCACTCTCCATATTTTGAAAATGAGGTGGAGCGTATTTTAAGTTCATCTAGTAAATGACTTAACCATAAAGGCATTACTTGGGGAATTTTTATTTCCATCAATACTTGACCTGACTGTAACAGTTGCCTTCCATTAGATCCTTTTGTCAAATCAAGGTTCTCTTCTCTCCATCTAATATTCGTATCAAAAGTAATTCTTAATTCCTCATCTTCTTTTCCAAACATAGCAATTCTGTCATAAGCAAGAAATACTTTTGGAGACAATTCATATACTTTTAAAAACCAGTCTATTTCTTTTGTAATTTGTGTGGTCTTATTTGCCTGTTTTTCTCTTAATAAATACTTATTCGCTTCCAAAAGCTTCATGGATACTCTTCTTTTATATACAACACCATCAAACTTCTTCTTAATTTCTATGTAAACATCACTTTCTAAAGTCGCTGTTCCATAACTACGTAACCTTAATTTCTCTTTGTAAACTGGTTTTGACAATGATTGTCTAATTAGTTGATAATCGGGTGTGTCATAATAAATATTATTGATGGTATGCAAGCCATAACAATCTACTTCCATGTACGCCTCAAGTTTTTCTCGCATTAATTGATATTGATTTTCTGTAAGTAAATATTTTTTTTCATATCGTTTGAATACACCTTGATAATTAGCCATTTTATTACCTCCTGTTACTTATATTCCCTTATTTGCAACTCCTTTTGATGTACCTATCATAACTTACGTAACTTAAATTACTCTTAAAAAAACATTTCAGGTTAAATTAAGATTAAATCTATGTAAAAATACAAAAAACCTGTTATAATAGTTTTTTATTATTTATGATTACAAAGGAAACTTAAAATGAAAAAGAATTTTATTATTATTTTAATTGGCATTATATTTATTTTTGGTCTTGGGATTTTCTTTTATAGTCAGTCAGATTTTACATATTTGGCAATTATAAAAGGAAGCATTCACTCTACTACAAGTAATGCTTCCCTTACAACCTTTCATACAACGAGAAAAGACACAATCGTGATATCTGCCAATTCAACGATTGAGCAGGGCAGTTTGACTATTACATTAACAGATGAGTCTGGAGCTGTAATAACGGACATCGATGTAGATACAAACTATTCTGAGCTTATTCAGGTAAAAAAGAATAAAGATTATAAGTTATTGGTATCGTATCAAGATTTCATTGGTGATTACGAAATCAAATGCAAATAAAACCTAGTCTTAAAAATAAGTAAATTCTGTTTTTGATTCTAGTATCTCTTTGATTCGATACAATCCCAATTCAAAGTCTTCGTCTGATTGCTCGGCGGTTACTGCAATTCGCACAGCCGCCGGAACCAAACTATTTCCTACCACAAAACGCTCTGCACAGTAAAGCTGCACTCTGGCATTTTTCGCACAAAGCTCAAAGGATTTTCCTGTAAATCCTTCTGGTAAGATCAGCCACCTAAAATTACACAATTCATCACCTAAAATTTTATACTTATGAAGAATTTCATTTAATTTTAAATTTCTTTTTCTTGTATGCTCTCTTCTGGCATTTAAAAGCTCTTCTCCTTCTTTTGAATGAATTAAGCGAATTGTTGCTTCAATCAAAAAAGGAGAAACCATAATATTTAAGTTATAAAAACCAAATGATAATTCAGAATAATACTTTTTAGGAGATGATACAAAAGCAATTCTTAGACCTGGCGATAGTGTCTTTGATACACTGGATAAATATATTACATTTTCCTTTGCATAACTTGCGATTGGTGGCAATGGATTTTCTTTTAGTAAACTATTAATAGCATCTTCTATTACAATCAAATCAAGCTCTTGTACTACTTTTGCTATTTCTTTTCTTGTATGAATATCCATAGTCACAGTGGTCGGATTGTGATAATCAGGAATCAAATAAAGTCCCTTTACACCCTCTTTTTTACAAACTTGACAAAGCGTTTGGGCAAAAGGCTCCTCCTTTTTTTCAGGTATTGGAATCAGTTTAATTCCAAGCATACTGGCAAGGGATTTAATTCCAGGATAAATCACTTCATTGGTTCCAATCTTATCCCCACAGCGAAACAATGAAGTTAGAATTCCAGCCAGGGCATTTTGTCCGCCTGCCGCAAATAAAATCCGTTCTGGATTTGCTTGGTAATTGGAACGCAAAAGCCATTTAGCGGCTGCATTTTTTTGCATCACATTATCTTCTGATAAATCATACTGTAAAATATTGTGTGCTTCTGGTTCCTTTAACAATCTTTGAAATGTTTGCATCACAATTTGATTGGGTTCTACCGTTGGCATAATCGCACCCATTTCAATTAACTTTTTTGAACCTTTTCTCGTTAATAATACTGCACTACTTGTTACATCAGAAGCGACAAAGGTTCCTCGTCCAACCGCACCAAATATTAATCCTTTTTGCTCACAAAGCTTAAATGCCCTTGACACAGTACTTAAATTGATATCTAAATAATCAGCAAGTTCTCTTTGAGGAGGGAGCATGGTACCTGGCTTTAATATCCCATCTTTAATATCTTTTTCCAACAGATTTGCCAACTCTTTATAGAGTGAATTGTTTTTATTTGTTATACTTGGTTTCCAACTCATTGGATAATTTTCAAATGAATTGACTGGCATTTTTTTCACCCTCTTTACAATTGTATTCCATACAATTATAACATTGTATGTATTATTATTGCAATGTTATAATGAAGAAAACAAACTGCTATTACACACAATTATAAGGAGGTTAGCATGGAACAACTATTTTCCGATGGGATTCTTAACACCCCATCTTCCTTTATTCGAGAAATATTAAAAGTTACACAAGACGAAGACATGATATCTTTTGCTGGTGGACTCCCAAACCCAATTTCTTTTCCTTCCAAAGAGCTAAAGGAATCAACCAATCGTGTTATTTTAGATTTTGAAAACAAAGTATTTCAGTACGCAACCACAGAAGGTTATGAGCCACTTCGCAAATACATAGCAAAGCGATATGAGGAAAAATATCATCTTGATTTTAGCAAAGAAGATATTCTAATTACCACAGGCTCTCAGCAAGCACTCGATTTACTCGGCAAAATACTAATTAACAAAGGGGATTCCTTGGCAGTGGAATGTCCTGGATATTTAGGTGCTATTCAAGCTTTTTCTATGTACCAGCCCAAATTTATAGGCATTGATTTAAAGGAAGATGGGCTAGATACCGATATGCTAGAATCATCACTAAAACAGTCTAATGTTAAGCTTATGTACACCGTACCAAACTTTCAAAATCCAACAGGCATTACCTATTCTTTTGAAAAGCGAACTAAGATATGTGAAATTCTATCTCACCATAATACCATTTTGGTAGAAGACGATCCTTATGGGGATCTTCGTTTTTCAGGAAAAGATTTGCCTTATATCGGAGCGGGTAAGTTACCAAATAGCGTTTTACTTGGTTCAATTTCTAAAATTATTACACCTGGTTTTCGTCTTGGATGGATTTGTACCAAAAACAAAGACATTATGAAGCAGTTAATTATTGCTAAACAAGCGTCTGATTTGCACAGCAATATATTTTGTCAATATGTCATCTATGATTATTTAACCCATAATGATGTATCACAACACATTGACAAAATTAAAAAGCTCTACAAAGAACAAAGCATTGCGATGCAAAAAGCGATTCAAATGTATTTTCCTAAAGATATCATTTACACCACTCCACAAGGTGGCATGTTTATGTGGGCAACCCTTCCAGATAAGCAATCTTCTCTTTCACTTTTTCAAAGAGCCGCAAAACATAAAGTTGCTTTTGTACCTGGCGATCCTTTTTATACAAACAAAAAAAATGTTCCTACCTTTCGGTTAAACTATACCAATTCGGATACGGATACTATTTTTGAGGGGATAAAAAGAATTGCACAGGTAATATAAAAGAGTGGCATTTCGCCACTCTTTTATATTACAACTACCACTTTTCTTCTTACATATTAAAAATTCTTTTTGCATTTTGATAGCATATATTTTTATATGTAACCTCACGCAATCTGCCTTCCATATAGGCCTTATCGATATAAACCCCGAAAGGAAACGTTTGTTGTTTATTGACTGTATCAGTTGCAAAAAATAATCGATCTGAAAATTCTTCCATAAACTTAAGTCCATAAGCTTCATCTCGTAGCATAGCACAGCTGCCACTATAACCTGACAAATCACCATATAAGTTAGGATAATTTCGAAATAATTGTTCTAAGCGACCTCCTGGCTGTATCGGGCCTCTTCCCATAGCCGTACGATTTTGATTTCCTTCTTTCGGACAATCCGAAGAAATTTCAAGCCAGAATAACTGACTATGACCTAAAATTTTTAGTTTTGGAAACTGCTTTAGGGTTTGTTCTAAAAGTGGTAGTCCCGCGTGGTCACAGACTCCATATTCATAACCAGGTTCTGGACTCATATGTATCGTAACTGGTAAGTCTAACTTTTCTGCCGAGGCAAACACTTCTGTTAAAAATGGACTATCCATCCATTCATTCACCGATAATTCTCCTACACCTATGGCACCTTGCTCTTTCAAACGTAACATGCGTTCATAAACGGTTAGTGGATCTACGGGATCCAAATTACACATCCATGCAAAAAAGTCGGGCTGTTTTTGTACAATTGCAGCACATTCCTCATTTGTTCCAAACCCCTTCTTTACTATTTTCCCCTCACCACTACTCATAAGGACGGCTTTCCCAATTCCCTGCAACTCTAGGTGAGCTCTTAGCTCCTTGTCATCAGCAACATAACAGTCCAAAGGATTACGTGGTGATACACGTCCTGTTTCTTTTCGTTTGAGCGCACAATGAACATGTAAATCTACCTTTAAGTCTTTATTCATATCGAATCACCAACCTTTAACTTTGGCCTCTTTCGTCAAGCTACTTGGTTCTACTTTTTCCATATTAATTCTTGTGTCGCCAAGAAGAAGAAGAGAGCGGCTACTTTTGGCTACTTCCCACTTAGGTAAATCGTCCCCATTTGGATCACCCGTAGCAGCAAAATTAGTTAAATACTTTTCCATCTTTTCTGAAAGTTGTTTGTCATATTCCGTAAACGGACGCCAGCAACGATTCAGTGTACCAAACCAATACCATAAATCAGCACTGTGAAAGGCTCCTGCTGTATCCCCTGGAAGCTGACGACTAAATAAATAAGCATATGAAGGTGTCTTTTGCTCCTGTGCCCATTCTTGTGCGTCTAAGTTCATGGAACTTGGATCCATATCTTCACTATTTGAACCAATCATATAAGGAATGTCCATATACAATCTCTTATCCGCCACTTCATGAATGGAAAATGGCATAGCTGCACCATCCACAACAAAATTGCAGGCTTCACGATTCTTTGCAAAGTTTTCTCCTAATAAACTGCCAAAAGCATCAAATATATTTTTTGCATCCATTGTACGCAAATCTTCCAAGCTATCCGCTTTGGCACGTCTCATTACTTCCTTCCAAAACGGATAAAAGTGCTCCATAGAATATTCCTTTCCAAACATTCTTCCTCTACCACCACCACTAGAAAGTACTGCCTTATGTACGAGTCTTTTTGCAAGTGGACTAGAAATTATATGCTGTACGCTCATTGCTCCAGCACTTTGTCCCATGATGGTTATGTTATCTGGATTACCGCCAAATGAAGCAATATTATTATGTACCCATTGAAGCGCTGCTAACTGATCATATAATCCATAGTTTCCTGTGTGTCCATCAACTGCTGCTAGTTCTTCAAAGCACGCAAACCCTAACGGTCCAAGTCGATAGTTTATTGTAACTGCAACAACCCCATCTCTCGTCCAAACAGGTTCATCAAAACAAAGTTCATCGCTGCTTCCTCCTAGCAATGCCCCACCATGAATATATACAATAACAGGTGCATTTTTTATATCCTTTGGTGCAAACACATTTAGATACTGACAGTCCTCGTCATATGTAAATGTTGCATTTTCGCGAAATTCATGATAGTAAAACACACGACCTGTTGCCGTTTCAGGCATATAAGCTCTTTGTTGCAATGCACAAGGACCATAATGGGTAGCATCATAAGTACCCTCCCATTTTGTTACTACCTCTGGATATTGCCAACGTTTGGCTCTAGCATAACGAATTCCTTTAAAAGCAACTGCTCCTGATTGTCTAGCCAAAGTACCTTTTATCATTCCACATGGAGTGGAATATAATATTTCATTCATTTCCACAGTCCTCACTCCTCCTCAATTTTTAGGAATTTGATTCAATTTAAGATTAAGCTGTTTGATAAATTCTTCTTCAAATTGTCCACTCATACGATTAATCACACGTAATAATGTAATGGATGGCATAGTTTTTGCTCGTGGATTGCTTGTAACTTGTGGTACTTCCCGCTCCAAAAGTGTCCATACCTCTTGATTTGCAGATAAAGTACCCATTTCATCCATAATAGAATAATAGTCTTCTGGAAACAAATCTTCCTTGCTCTGTCCCATTGTAAACCAGTTTTTTACATTAAACTCTGGATTAGGATCATGATAAATGTAGCTTTCATCTGGTTGACTTACTCCTATTAGAGTAATTTCATCCTCCACAGCTCCTGCAAAAACGCGAATACGATTTTCACCTTGATTCATTGGCACTTGCTCAAATTCAAACACTCTTTTTCCCGATAAAGTCCCAAATATCTTTCCATTTACTTCTAATGTAACTTCTGGTTGATTGGAATATACTTTAATTACGGTAGTGTCTCCACAACGGTTGACAAAGCGACGGCCTGCCACATGAACAAATTCTTCCTGACTCCACCACGCTTTGTAGTAATAAAAGGAATCTTTCTTTATTTTACGATCAAAGGTTACAAGTCCTTTACAGTTTTTTCCTTTCACACCACCCTCATCTCGAATGCTACTACCAAAATCAAACATATTCCAGACAAAGCTTCCCCATAACCAAGAACGATTGCGTATCATCGGATAAACAGTCTCATGATATAAACATTGAAATTCCTCCGAATAATCCTTTCGCTTTGGTTCTGTCGCATGAAGTGTGACAGAGCAATCTACGCCATATTCAGATACCCCCAGCGAAACCTGTGGATTGTCCGCATGAAATTTATCAAAAAATGAATTGTAATCTTCCATTTCATCGTAATACCATCCAAAATAGATATTGTAGCCCAACATATCAGTAATATAGTTTAGCTGACTCTTATTTTTAACACAATATAAATTTGCACTTGCTGTCAGGCGCGTGTTATCTAGCTCTTTTACTAGATCATTCAACTCTTGCGTTTTTCTGTACATCTCAAGGCTCTCACCCATCATGGCAATTTCATTTTGTATGCCCCAGCAAATAATAGAAGGATGATGACTGCATTGTAAAATAAGTTCTGTTAGTTGCGACTTTGCATTATCTACGACTCCATCATTACCATCTGGCATTCCAAGCATTGGAATCTCTGCCCACACAATCATACCCTCTCTGTCACACAAGTCATAGAAATAATCAGGATGCTGATAATGAGAAAGTCGAACTGCATTTGCGCCAATCTCTTTGATTAACGCCATATCCTTATCCATTTGTTCTTTGGTAGTTGCACAGCCTACTCCTTCATAATCTTGATGCTTTGCCACACCGCATATTACCATATGTTTGCCATTTAGTGAAAATCCATGTTCTGATGATAGTTCCATGGATCGAAATCCAAACGTTACACTAACTTCATCAAGGCAATTATGGTTATCTAGTAATCTTGCTTTACAGGTATATAAATAAGGATCCTCTTTTCCATTCCAAAGATGGGGATTTTCCACCACCATAGTAGCTTTCGTATTGTCTACCGAACAAATCGTTTGTGCTACAATAGAATCATTATCTAAAATCGTGTACTCTACTTGCATGCTATTTTGAATTCCTACAAGACGAGAGTTTACTTGTACCCTACCATTTGTATCAGGCGTAAGAAACAAACCTGAGGTTCCGTAATAGAGCAAATCAAAATGTGCAGTATTTGTACGAATTAATTCTACAGAGCGATAAATCCCACCATAATTGTTAAAATCACCACCCAAAGGAGCAATATCACTATAGCGAGTATTATCTGCTAAAACAAACAATTCGTTTTTCCCCTCTTTTATAGCAGTAGAAAGTGGAAACCGAAATCGCGAATAACCACCACGATGAGTTCCTATCATAATTCCATTTAGCCATGCAGTACAAACCCCTGCGACTGCACCAAAGTCTAGAAAATATAAGTCGTCATCACTTAACTTGTCAATATCTAGATAATAACGATAAAGGACTGCTCCTTCCTCCTTTGGTTCTTCCTTGTTCCATACATGTGGTAAAACTACCTCATTCCAATTATCTGCTTGTGGAATCCCTTCGTTGTTTAAAGTACATGGTGAAAATTCCCATCCGATGTCTAATTTATTAATGTTTCGCATTGAAACCTCCTTAAAGTCAAATGTAATTACTTCATATATCAATTGAAATTACAACTATTATTTTATTTTCTTATGAAAGAAGCGCCCACAAAATTTCGTCTGTGGACGCTTTTTGGGATTGCTATCAATTAGCGAGACTGATACAAGATATAAGCTTCTTGCTTATATTGAGTTGCTGTATCTATTCCCATACCTTTTAAGGTATCAACATAAGTCTCCCAATCAGAATTCAAGTTAGCTTGACCAGTGATAAAACCAATATACATTTCCTGTTGGTATGTATTTATTTGATTCATAATCGTGTTGAATTCATTTTGTACTTCAGGAGCAACTGTTACACGAGGCATATTTACTCCTGTATCAGCATCTAACCAACGCTCACGTGCAACATTTTGTTCTGGTAAACTTGTAACCATTGGCAAATAAGAATCTAATAAAATAATATTTGAAAAAGCATAGGTAGGAATTGCATATTGTAAAATTGCTTCCTGAGGTGTTTTTCCATCTGCATTTTTCATAATCCCATCTGTATATGTCTTAGTTCCATCAGCCGCTTTCGTATAACTCTTTCCTTCAATACCCCAACAAACTAAATCATTACCCTCTTCTGAGTAGAAGTAGTCTAATACTTGTGTTGCTAAAACTGGATCTTTACATGCACTAGTTACAGTAGCCTGTAATCCAGAATAATAGGTTCCATTTCCAATTGGGAATGAAGGTTTGTCACCTTTATTAAGTGTTGGCCATGTGGTTCCTTCAAACTCAAATTCTGGGTTTGTTTGACGTGCAGTATTTGTAATGTTAGCAATGTGATAATTCAACTGTAAGCTTCCAGCTACACAAGTTCCATCTGCCAACTTTGCATTCATACTTTTTCCATCATTAGACATAAATTCTGGATCGATTAGTTCGGCATTATACCATTCATTTAATTTTGTAAGATATTCTTTAAAGTTTTCTGTAGATGGTCCATATACAACATTACCTGTTTCATCTAAACAAAAACCATTTGAGGTTTTATATGCTGGTAAAATAAGATCAAATAAAACGCTACCGTCACGTCCCTTACCAGATGTTAATGGATACTTTGTATCTCCACTCTCTTTTAATTTGGTCATAACATTAGTCCAGTCATCCACTGTTACTGGTACTTCAAGATTATTTTTCTTTAATAAATCCCCGCGAAGAGTCGGTCCACCAGAAACAGGATAGCTTGATGCAAATGAATACATACCAAGGTAATGCCCGCTATCAGAAGTTGCTTCTTTTGCGTATTCTTCATTTCCTTTTAATACGTTTAAATAATTTGGTGCATACTGGCGAATATATTGATCCATATCAATTAGTACACCTTCATTTACTAACTGCTCCATGCCCATAGGAGTTGTTGAATAATCCCATAAAATAATATCTGGATATTCATTTGACGCAATCATTAAGTTGAATTGATCCGCCTCACTTCCAACTGCTGGATGAATAAATTTAAGAGTGACTCCTAATTTTTCCATTGCCATCTTAAATGCTTCGATATCTCCCCAGTTACCTACAACGCCTGAACTAGAATCACGTAAGTAAACAGTAAGCGTTGTATCATCCGTTCTTAGAGGGTAAGTTGCTTTAACAACCTCGATTTCTTCCTCTTTTTTTGTTTCATCCGTAGCTGCCACATCGCTTGTCGTGTTACTTTCTGTACTACTTTTTTTATTCTCACTACCACAACCAGCCAATAATGATGTGCACATTATACCTGTCATCATAAGTGTAAGAACACGCTTCCCCAAAATACTACTTCTCTTTTTCATGTTATCTCTCCTTTTTACTTTTTACCTCAAATAGGTCTTTCCTGTTTGGTAAGTTAATTATGATATTGTTAAACCATTTTGTATATCTTCAATATTTTAGATTTATCATCGCTTTTTGAAAATACACGAAAAGTTACTTCGGAGTTGTTATGCAATTTTTATTTTTCCTATGCAACTATTCAGATTTATGCATTATAAAGAGCTTTCACGATACTGTGTAGGGGTAATATGTTCCACTTTTTTAAATATTCGAGTAAAGGTATTCCCACTCGCATATCCTACTTTTTCTGCAATCTCTGCCATGGTCAAGTTCGTATTTCTTATTAACTCCTTTGATTTTTCAATTCGTAAACGAGTCAAATAATTTAAAAAGGTATCACCTACATTTTCTTTGAAAAAAGCAGAAAGATAGCTTGCTGTTATATAAAAATGATCGGCTACATAGGAGAGGGTCAAATCATTGTTAGAAAATTCTTGCTCAATAAATTCTAAAATTTGATCTGTCAAAAAAGAGGCATGACTTTTCTTGCTGTTTAATATTACTCTGCAAACATGAGAGGTGACTGTCTCTACCGTTATCTCCATTTGATGTGAAGTATCATGAACAAAAATAAGCTCTAAAGGATTATTATTTTCAATTAGTATTTTCTCTTGTTCTTCTGCTGGACAAATACCTAAAATGATATTTAAAAGACCAATAAAATACCCCCTGACTATATGCAATGGATGACTACCTTGTCCAAAATTGATTTGATAGTGTTGGCGAAGTAATGTCAATGCTTCTTCTTCATTACCCGTAGCAATATAATTTTGCAAGGGAGCACTAATCTCATCTAAACTTTGCACTGGTCTTGCGGTTGTTTGCTCATTCCTAAGCATGACTACTCCACCTTGTGACTGTATACTACAAGCATGTAATGCATTATGATAAGCATAAGGAACCTGATCAATTCCTGTTACTGTACGACTAACATAAATCGCTATCATATAAGAATAATCAGATATCATTACATCACATAGCTCAAACATTACTTTTTCTACTTGGTTTTCCAATTCCTCTATTTCGCTATTCATGATTAGTACAACTAATTTACTATGTGGAATTACAGTCGCATGCATAATCTCTTTTGGAATTAAATGCGAAAACTGTTCTTTTAGTATCACTTGGAACAGTGCCAGCTCTTCTAATTGATCTGTTTCTTGTGTAACCAATCGTACTACAGCCACGCAAAACTTCCTAAAAGGTAATACGATACCCATATTTTCAAGTGTAACTTTAAACCTTTCATAATCAACTACAGCATTTTTTAATAATTGCATTAACAAGTTCTCCCTTATTAGGGGGAGTTCTTCATGTAATGTTTCCCGAACCACAGACATAGACCAGGTCATATCTGCGACAGAACGTTCAATTAAACTAAACTCATTCTCATCAGCATCCACTCTCTCTTTTTGTAACAAGGATTGCTCTCTTAGAGATTGAAGCAGCTTTTCAAGAGGTTTATAATTTTTTCTTGAAAGTAACACCGCACTTGCAACTCCAATCAAAAGTACAATTACCATCATAAGAAGGCTGATATTACGAGTTGTTTGCAATTTATTTAATAACGCATGCTCTGGTTGAATGGATATATATGTCCAACCATTTAATTCACTTGGTATGGTTGATACTGTGTAGGAATCATCTGCTATGTCTAAAAATCCACTTTTAATCTCTAATGCTTGCGGCAATGCGTTAAGGAGTTCTTTCGTTCCTGTACTAGCAATGGGCTCCCCATTTTTATCTAAAAGACACAGAAGGCCCTTTTTTAATTCTTCCATTTCTTCTACATTACTCAATAGAGCTTTTTTATTTATCCTAAGGCAAATCGTACCTGTGGCATCCTTGCCAGTACTCCATAGAGGAATCGTGTGAAGCATAAGTAACTCACGCGTACCAGCACTATCCTCCAAAACCTGATATTGACCATATTGGCGTTGTTCTTGTAAGAATTGTTGTAATAACTGATTTAGTTCTTCGGTTTCGAGTCTTTGTATTTTTTTTGAAACGCCTGAGTCTGCCCAATCTGCACTGATAAGATAATCATATTTTACGGAATAAACCATACTTTCTAATAAATTTTTGTATGGTGCATTATAGCCTTTCATATGCTGTGATATTTCCCAAATTTGAAAATTCAGCTCACTGGCACTTAAATTATCACCCTCTAAAAAGTTAGTAATAGTTGTATCATTGGACATATCCATAGTAAATAACTGCAAGCTTTGCAATTGTTTGTCCACCATCTTTTGTGCCTGAATTAATACAGCATTTTGATAATTCAAATTTTCCTGCTGCAATAGCTGACGGGAATGAAAATAATTTACCAATAAAACGATAAGGGGCAAAATTAGCATGAGTAAAAAAGACAAAACTAACCTGCGAAAAGTTACAGGCTGTTTTATCTGCAAAATATACTTTCTTGTTTTCTTCATAATACACTCCTATTTGCATGGTTATTATTGTTTTATTATATCACAATTATTTATATCTAAGACTTTATACCCCTTATTTTAAAACGCCAAAAATAGCTACACTTACATTTAGTTGAAAGTGTAACTATTTTTTTAAAAAATATTATTTCATTAACCCTTTACAGACCCCATCATAACTCCCTTGGCAAAATACTTTTGTAAAAATGGATACAAGCATATAATAGGCAGTGTTGATATAACAATGGTAGCATACTTGATAGCATCTGCAACTTCCTGCGTTATAGCGGAACCATCAGACATAGCAGCCGAACTACTAGCCATAATAATTTCACGAGTAATCAATGCCAAAGGCCAGTACTCTCTTGTATTTGGCAAATACAGCATCTCATTAAACCAACTATTCCAGTGACTTACACCATAATATAGTACCATTACCGCAATAGTTGCTTTACTTACTGGAAGAATAATTTTTGTAAAAGTTGTCCAGTAATTTGCACCATCTATCTTTGCCGATTCTTCAAGTTCTCCTGGTAAAGACTCAAAATGTGTACGCATAATAATAAAGTTGAATACACTAACTAAGCCAGGCAACAGTACTGCAATACGAGTATTTAAAAGTCCCAAATTTCGAATCACTAAATAAGTTGGTATCATTCCTCCATTAAAAAACATCGTAAACATAACAAACAAGGTTAATGGTTTTTTTAGCATGATATTCTTATGTGATAAAGCATAAGCCAGCATAGACGTAAGAATAATATTTAGTGCTGTACCAGCAAATGTGTAGAATATGGTATTTGCATAACTATACCATATCTCTTTATTTGCAAATACCTTTTGGTAAGCAAACATTGTTATTTGTTTTGGCCATAATAATATACCATGACTTGCTGCAACAATCGTCGGTTCACTTATGGAAGCACAAGCTACATACCAAAGCGGATATAAACATATAAAAATAAGTACAGTTATAATACTATAGGAAAGTATATTAAATATCATATCTTCCTTACTTAGACGTATGTGTTTCTTCATTTTAAACATTAATATAGCCTCCTTTTACCATAAACTATTTTCTGTTAATTTGCGGCTTATGGCATTCATACTTAGTACCAAGATAAGATTGATAGCACTATTAAATAAACCAATAGCAGCTGCTGAGCTATAATTTGCTCCTAATATACCTTGTCTGTAGACAAACGTTGAAATAATATCTGCTGTTGCATATGTAACTGGGCTATATAAGTTAAATACTTTCTCAAATCCAATGCTCATTAAGTGTCCAACCTGCATCAATAGAACCGTTACAATAACTGGTAAAATACTTGGAAGGGAAATATATCTAATTTTTTGCCAACGACTTGCTCCATCCAAATGAGCAGCTTCAAATTGAGATATATCAATAGCAGATAATGCTGCAATAAATACAACTGCATTCCAACCAAATTTCTGCCAGATTTCTGACCCAACATAAACGGTACGAAACCATTCTGGCTTTGTCATAAAAGCAATTGGTTCACCACCAAACGCTTGAATAATTGCATTAATAAGACCATTCATACTCGTAAAATCAATTACCATACCACATATTACGATAACGCTAATGAAATGTGGCAAATATGTAACTGTTTGTGCAACTTTTCGAAACGAATTACTCTTAATTTCGCTAAGAACCAATGCAAATATTATTGGTATTGGAAATCCCCAGATTAACACTTCTAAACTAAGTAAAAGTGTATTTCGTAGCAAACGCAAGAAATAATAGCTTTTAAAAAAGTCAATAAAATGTTTAAACCCTACAAAGCTACCTGAGAAAATACCGCTAGTTATTTTATAATTTGAAAATGCTGTGTAAAGTCCTAGCATTGGTGTGTAGCAGTAAACTGCAAAATAGACCAAAGCTGGCAACGCCATCAAATACAATATCCAGTGTTTATGCAAATCATTTTTCAGACGTGAAAAAAAACTTTCTTTCATTATATTTACTGCCGTTTTCGTACCAATTGTTCTTGGCATAAATAATCCTCCTTTTTATTCGAGCAAATTATTAACTATACTATTAAAACATTCGCTCACTTCTCTCTGGTTCAAATATACTGCACAACAGATGTATTGACTATCAGCATTCTTTTTGAATCTTCTTCCATAATATCTTTTCCTCTCTTATGCCTAGTGCAGTTTTTAATGCAAGTATTCTATTTTTGTTTTGGAGATAAGTATTTTTTATCTACACAAATTATTGAACCTATATTTTTATTTCATTTTTCATACTCTACTTATTATGGGATAAATTTTCTTCAAATTCTTTTTTACAAAGTTCCATCCACTTTTCTTCATAACGATTCTGTAAAAATGAATTAAGAATCGTATCCCTAAATCTTTTCCATGAATAAATTTCCTGGTTAACTAAAATAGGGTAATATAACACATTACTATCTTTTGCCGCATTGATATCTCCTAACGCGTCTCCAATCATCAAAACATTTTTATTATCATAACCAAACTTTAACATTTGTTTGATACAATCTGACTTGCTACCATTTTCCTGTGTCATAACAACATCAACGTAATCTATAATGTGATTAGAACTCCATTCTTCTTCTACTGCTTGTAAATTTGCAGATGATACTACTGCAATATCTGCATATTGAGAGGCTTCTTTGAGGCTTTCTGTTACCCCTTCAAATGCAAGTTTTTTTTCTGGTGGTAAACTCTCTACTTTTTCGTTCACACGATTAGACCAATTCAATGCTTTTTTTAATACTTCGTTATCTTTTAACGCAATCTCTTGTTCTAAACTTTTATTAGAGAGTTCTTTTGTAGTATTGATCCATTCTTTTAATACGGCTGTGTCAATTTGGGCATAACCTGATTCATTTATATAATCCAGTGCTAATAATAGACCTTTGAATCGGTTAATTCCTCTACTCATTGAATACAAATTAATATGATTCCAATAACTTAGTATCTTATTTTCATATGGTTGTAACTTCCATTCTTCGATTAGAGAAGGTCCAAAACACTCTTTGTGCTTAATCGTCATACCATCAATGGCACATCCGTCTGAATCGATACAAATTAAGAAATTTTTATTTTTTTGAAATGTTGTTATTTCTTTTATCATAGTATTTGCACCTATTTTCCTTTCAACTATAATTTGGTATCCCAGCGTTCACACCATACATTATCATTGTATTTGCCCTTAAATTCAGACTTACCAACAATTTTTTCAATTGTAGCCTGTATACATTCTTTCGTCGGTGCATATGCATTAATGTAAGTTTTCATCATTGGTAAATCATATAGATGATTGGTATAGTTTAATGAAACACAGACTGTTTCAACTTCTCTTACCCACCAAGGTAATTCATTGGAATGAGCGGATGAATATTTCACTCTTACATTGTTTTCTTGTGCGTAACCTTTCATGTGTACAAATACGAAAACGACATCATATTTTTCTTTAAACTCTTCTACAGTTGGCATTTCCATGGCTTTAAACTTATTAAATGGAGAACTGTTCTTTACTTCCATCTCATAATAAGATTCATTTACATCCAATTCAAATCCAGCTCTTTTTAATTCATCAATTACAATTTGCTTTACTGGATCTGTACCTGATTGATAGCAAACAGGCTCACTTTCTATGTAATAAAGTCTTGCTCTTTTTTTCTTATTCACATCAATTGGTAACATTGCTTGTGTATCTTTTACCAATGTTATGCTTTCATCTGCGATTGCCTTTGCGATGTCTTTATGTTCTTTGCAACCTATCTTTTGTAAATTATCTTTATGTCCAGCATATATCTTTTGAGTATGTTTTTTGTGGAGATTGAGACGGGCCTTCATACCAAGAATACGTTCCAGTGCTTCTTGTAAGCGTTCTTGTGTTATAATTCCTTTTTTATATCCATCCATCATATATTGCATATCTTCTTTGATATCATGCAAGAATAAAAACATATCACAACCTGCTGCAATTGTACCTGGAACCTGTTCACTTCTAGGTTTTGCACTTAGTAATCCCCCCATATGTGTGGCATCGGTAAGAACAAGACCATTAAAGCCAAGCTGATTTCTTAATAAGCCAGTAATCAGTTCAGGGGAAAGCGTAGCTGGCATTATTTCATCTAGTTTTATGTCTGGGTTGATTTTTTGACTGTATGATGGAAGTGCAATATGTCCAACCATTATGCTTTCTAATCCTTCATCAATCAACTCTTTGTATACTTTTCCAAAGGTTTTATCCCATTCTTCACAAGACAAGTCATTGATTCCCATGACAAGATGCTGATCTCTTTCTTCCACTCCATCTCCTGGAAAATGCTTTGCACAAGCAAGTAAATTGCTTTCCTGAACTCCTTTGATATAAGCTTTTGCCATATCTAGAATTTCCTCTGGATCTTTTCCAAATGCTCTTGTGTTTACAATTGTATTTCTCCAGTTAAGTAAAATATCTACGATTGGTCCAAATGTCCAATTACATCCAATGGCATCTGCCTCGATTCCACTGATTCTTCCCATTTCATATGCTGCTTTGTTAGAATGTGTTGCTCCACATTGAGCCTGTGTGGCAACTAAAGTACCTTCTTTACAAGCCCCATTTCCACCCGCTTCACAGTTTGCTGCAATGAAAACAGGCACTTTACTGTATTTTTGATATAATTTGTTTTGTTCATATATTTTTTCTGCTGCAGTTTCTGTATATCGCACTCCACCAATATGATACGTTTCTACTAGTTCACGGATATCGTCTTCCTTTGTACTTTTTCCTAGATTAATAAATAACTGACCAATTTTTTCTTCGATTGTCATTGCTTTGATTGTGTCTTTCACCCATTTTATATCTTCTTCCTCTAAATAAAATGGTTTTGCTTTCAAATTTACTGCCATTGATTTTCCTCCACACCTTTGAATCACTTTTTATTCTTTTATAAAATCAACTATACAAAGCTTCTTGTTCTATTACTATCTGCATTCTTTTTGAATATCCTACAATAATCTTTTTTTCTCATTTTCTCCCCATGCAATTTTTAATGTGTATATCCCATTTTTGTACTTTGCAATTAATTTACCTTTTAAAACACAAAAAATGCGACCAGCATTGTGTCGCACGGTCGCATTTCTTTATATTTTAGTTTGTTGTTTACTCTTTATTTAACGAGGTATCCTCCATCCACTGGAATAATAGCTCCATTTAAGTAATCCGATGCACTGGATGCAAGGAATAACACAGGTCCTTTTAGATCCATAGGTGTTCCCCATCTTCCAGCTGGAATACGCTTACTGGTTTCATCTTTACGCTCTTTCGTCATATTTGCACACATTTCGGTATCCATGTAGCCTGGTGCAATCGCATTGATATTAATATTTCTGCTTGCACAGTCAACTGCCAAGCTTTTTGTTAATTGCGTTACTGCACCCTTACTTGCCGTATAAGCTGGAACCGTTGTTCCGCCAAACCAAGATACCATGGAGGCAATATTAATAATCTTTCCTCCTGTTTCTTGTTTTAGCATAACCTGCAATGCTTTCTGGCATAGAATGAATACATGGTTTAAATTAATGTTAATGACCAAATCCCAATCATCAATTGGAAATTCCTCTGGTAGATAACGACGTTGGATACCTGCTGCTGGGATTAATACATCAAGCTTTCCTCCTAGATAAGCCATTGCCTCTGTAAACATACGATCAATATCAGTTCGATCTGCTAAATTTCCGCATACACCATATACTTCATAGCCTAAATCGGTATATTCTTTTACCACTTCCTTTAGTTTTTCTTTCTGCACATCCATTAATACTACTTTTGCGCCATTTTCTAAAAGTCCTTCTGCCATACCTCTTGATAATCCTTGTGCACCACCTGTTACGATACAGCATTTACCTGCTACACTAAATTGCTTGTTTGCATCAAATTTCATATTTATGTACCTTTCTATCCTTTCTTCATGTATATAAACGGGTTTGTTTGCTCTCTAGTCTTCAAATAAAATTACCATTTTTTTAGAACTAGGATCTGGATTGTCCATAAGATGGAAAACCTTTTCGATTTCACTAAACTTTATAAATGTTGTTGCAATTCCCTCCGTATTAAATTCTTTGTTTTCCATACGTTTGATGGTAGGTTCAAACTGAAATGCTGACATTCTAGAACCAATGATGTCTAATTCTCGTTGATTAATCATTGCCTGTGTAATCCCCTCTGATGCAGTCGAAAACCCAAGAGGAACCATTCTTCCTGCATTGCAAAGTATTCCTGGTTGCATACATAAGGTCAAAGAACCAGGAAAACATGCTGAGTCAAACGCAACCGTTGCTCCTAATCCATTTGTAATTTCTTGTACCTTCAAAACAACATCTTCTTTTTGAGAGTTTATGGTGTAATCTGCACCATATTCCTTTGCCCTTTCTAAAGAAGAATCATCTATGTCACAGCAAATAATGGTCTTACATCCCTTTGCCTTACATGTCTGTAATATAATAGAACCAATGGTTCCAGCTCCTAATATAAACACTACATCTTCCGAAACTACTCTTCCACGCTCCGTACAATGCGCTCCAATTGCAAAAGGTTCCACTAGGGCCGCATCTTTCCAATCAACGGACTTATCTATTTTATATACTTCTTTTGCTGGTGCAGTAAAATATTCTCTCCAACCACCGTCTGCTCCTGAACCTCTTACCTTTACATGAGCACATACATTTTTTCTACCTATTTTACATTGATAACATTCTCCACAAGTGGAAATCAAATCAATAATAACATGGTCTCCCACCTCTACATTTGTCACATTTTTTCCTACTTTTACTACGATTCCAGCATTTTCGTGACCAGGAATTCTTGGATAGGTAGAGCAAGGATTTAATCCATGATAGATATGATGATCACTTCCGCATACACCCGCCGACTTCATTTGTATTAACACTTCATCTTCATTTGCTAATTCAGGTATCAAAACCTCTTGTACCTCGAACTTGTGAGGACTTGATACAATAACTG
Organism: Candidatus Galacturonatibacter soehngenii; assembly: GCF_008830185.1. Taxonomy (GTDB): domain Bacteria; phylum Bacillota; class Clostridia; order Lachnospirales; family Lachnospiraceae; genus Lachnotalea; species Lachnotalea soehngenii. Next base: position 72,820 of record NZ_WAGX01000007.1, on the reverse strand, counting down.
ATTTCATTGTCTTTTGCATCTTATATCTCCTTTCCTTACGGTGTTTGTAACGCACCGTCTCTTCTTCTTGTCTGCGTCCATGTCGTTACAGTATTTTCACAAGGGTACTTCGCCGCTTCTGCTTCATTGATATCCACACCAAGTCCTGGTAATTCATTAGCATACACATATCCTTTTTCAAATTCAGGAAGTCCAGGAAATACCTCAAGTAACGCACCATGTGGTCCTTTTAGTTCTTGAATGACAAAGTTTGGAGGTTCAATACCAGACCACTCTTGCACACCAAAGTTTGGCGCTGCTAAGTCAATATGAATATTGGCCGCATGTGCCACTGGTGACATGTCTCCTGGCCCATGCCATGCTGTTTTTACACCGTACTGCTCTGCAAATATCTGCAATTTTCTTGCTGGCGTAATTCCACCAATTTGACTGATATGTACGCGAATATAATCAATTAAATGTTCTGCTATTAAGCTCTTCCATTCGACTGGATTATTGAATAACTCTCCTTGGGCAATTGGAATGCTACTTTGCTGTCTAAGTCTTCTTAGCCAGTCTGTTTGTTCTAAGGATACTGGATCTTCTAAGAAAAATAAGTCAAATGGTTCTAACTCTTTTGCCAATCGAATGACTTCCATTGGGGCAATTCTTTCATGTACATCGTGCACCAAATTCATCTCGTATCCAATTGTATTTCGAATCTCCTCAAAGAGCTTAACTGTATTTTTAATATAGCTTTTAGAATCCAAATAAACACCAGGCATTGCATTTTTGGGTGCGGTTGCTGGAGTTACTCCATAGCTTTCGCCTCCATACCCTCCGCACTGACAACGAATGTTTGTAATTCCCATCTCTTGGAATTTTTGAATGTTTTCGCATAACTCATGAATATCTTTTCCGTCTGCATGGCGATACACTGGTATACCTTCTCTAACTTTTCCACCAAACAATTGATAAACTGGCATATTTGCCATTTTTCCTTTGATATCCCACAATGCCATATCAACGCCTGAGATTGCATTGTTTTCAATTGGTCCATTTCTCCAATAGCCATTTTGGTGCATCAATTGCCACAAGTCTTCTATATTTTCTACATCTCTTCCCTTTAGCAATGGATCTAAATATTCTTCAATTACATTTATGACCGCCAAATGACGATAAGCAAAGGTCGCACAGCCCAAACCATATAACCCATCTTGATTGGTTTCCACCTTTACCACCACCAGATTAATTCCTTCTGGGGCGGTAGCAATTGCTCTAACCTTGGTTATTTTTGTACTCATCTTTTCCTCCTTGCAGTTATCTTTACTGCGTATTTCGCTTTTTCATCTCTTGTCTGCTTTCCTTGTAAAAATGACAGGCAACACAGTGATTTGGCTCAACCTCAGTCAACACTGGACTTTTTTGTTTACAAATGTCTTTTGCCATCCAACAACGTGCCGCGAATCTACATCCACTTGGTGGATTAATTGGATTCGGTACGTCTCCATTTAATATGATTCTTTGACTCTTATTATCCAAATCTATCTTAGGTACGGCTGATAACAGCGCTAGAGAATATGGATGAAGTGTGTTATTAAAGATTTCATCCGTCTCTGCTATTTCTACAATTTGCCCCAAATACATTACTGCAATTCGGTTGGATATATGTCTTACTACACTTAAATCGTGTGAAATAAATAAGTAAGATAGATTAAATTTCTTTTGTAAATCCATAAGCAAATTAATGATATTTGCTTGGATGGAAACATCTAGAGAGGATACAGGCTCATCGCACACAATAAATTCAGGTGAAAGGGTTAATGCTCTTGCAATCCCTACAAGCTGTCGTCTTCCTCCATCTAGTTCATGTGGGAATTTATCTAGGACATACTCTTCAAGTCCAACTAATGCCGCATAATATTCAATTTTTTTATTCATTTCTTCTTGTGTCTTGCAAAGCTTATGTATCGTAAAGGGTTCTGCTAATATCGTTCTTACTGTTTTTTGTGGATTCAAGGAAGAAAATGGGTCTTGAAAAATAATTTGCATTTTCTTTCTAAATTCCATATCCTTTGCACCTTTGGTACCAATGATATTTTCTCCTTTAAATCTTACTTCACCTTCGGTTGTTGAAAGCAACTTCATTAATAGATTTCCAACTGTACTTTTACCACAGCCACTTTCTCCAACCAATCCTACCGTCTCACCTGGTAATATGTTAAAACTAACATTATCTACTGCATGAAGCGTTCCTTTTGTTTTTAGTTTAAAATACTTTTTTAAATTTTTTACCTCTAACAAAGGCTGTGTATTATTTTCTGCCATTTGCATTCACCTCCATATTCCAACATGCTGCATAATGGTCGTCACTAATTTGAATTAGGCTTGGTACTTCACTCTTACATGTATCAATACATTGGTCGCATCTTGGATGGAATTTACATCCTGACGGCAAATCTTGTGCATTTGCAACATTTCCGTGAATGGCAGTTAGTCGTTCTCTTTCTCCTTCTAGCTTTGGTATGGCTCCAAGCAGTCCCTTTGTATACCAATGTTTTGGATTTGAAAATACTTCTTTTACCGTTCCGTATTCGACAATACATCCTGCATACATAACTGCCACTTTTTCACAAATTTCCGAAATAATACCTAAATTATGTGTAATCATCAATAATGATGTAGAGTTTTCATGTTGAAGTTTTTTCATTAGTTCAAGTATTTGCGCTTGAATGGTAACATCAAGTGCTGTGGTGGGTTCATCTGCAATTAAAAGCTCTGGATTACAAGCTAGTGCTGCTGCAATACCAACGCGTTGGCGCATACCACCACTAAATTGATTTGGATAGTCATCGTATCGAGACTTTGCAATTCCAACCATTTTAAGTAACTCTTCACTTTCCATTCGTGCTTCTTTCTTACTTAGATTTTTATGTTTTCTTAATACCATGGAAATTTGTTCTCCAATTGTGAAAACTGGATTTAGAGAGGTCAACGGATTTTGAAATATCATAGAGATTTTATTTCCTCTCATATCTGCTAATTCTTTCTTATTCATTTGAAATACGGATTTTCCTTTAAAAAGAATATCACCATTTTCAATATGTCCCACTTTTTTGGGAAGTAAGTTCAAAGTAGATAATGCTATTGTTGTTTTTCCTGCACCTGTCTCTCCAACAAGTCCCAGTGCTTCTCCATTGTTTATCGTAAGGTTAATTCCATTTACTGCATGAGATGTGCCATGCCCTGTTTTATATGCAACCGCAAGGTCTTTTATTTCTAACAAAGATGCCATTTTTAATTCCTCCCTGTTTCTATTGATCTTTGTATCTTAATTCGTATTATTTTCTTAATCTATATTTTTAGGGTCTAATACATCTCGAACGCCATCTCCAACAAAGTTAAATGCCAATACGGTAATCATTAATGCAAAACCAGGTGCAATGACTGTCCAAGGCGCGGATGCAATGTATTCACGTCCATCTGCAATCATAGAACCCCAAGATGGCTTTGGTAGAGGAACGCCTAATCCCAAAAAGCTTAAGTTTGCTTCTGTTAAAATAACGGTACCAACTTGCTGACTCATTAAGATAATAAGTGGTGGAATAATATTTGGTAAAATCTGCGTAAATATAATATGTAAATGAGAACCTCCAAGAACTCGGGATGCTTTAATAAATTCAGCGTCACGAATTCCCATAACACTTTCTCGCATGACTCTTGTATAATTTACCCAACCAACGACAACAAGTACAATCAATAAATTGCGAATACTGTTACCAAAAATCGCCATAACCGTAATTGCAAATACCATAACTGGTATGGAAAGCTGAATATCATTAAATCTCATAATCACAGAATCTACGATTTTTCCAAAATAACCTGATACCATTCCAAGAATCGTTCCAATAATACTAGGAAAAACCACGCCAACAACAGCAATAATCAAACTGATACGACTTCCAATTAATAATCTGGTGAAAATATCACGCCCTAGCGAATCCGTCCCTAAAATGTGACCGTTTAATCCCTTTGAAAAAAACTCAGGTTTGATTAGTCTTGCACGCAAATCCGTTGCTTCGGCATCAAATCGAACAATTAACGGTGCAAAGATTGCTAACAGTACAATAATTCCAACTAATAAACTTCCTATAATAAAAAACTTACTTTTAGACATTTTACGAAGTATACTTTTTCTTCTCACAACCATTCTCCTTCCTAATTTAATTTCATACGCGGATCAATTACCGTATATAAAATGTCAACTAAGGTATTTACTGTTACAAAGATTGCCGCTGTAATGAGTAAAATTGACTGAATTAACGGAAAATCACGCATGTTGATTGCTTGCACGGTAAGAGTACCAAGGCCTGGCCATCCAAAGATTTGTTCCACAATAATGGCACCTGCCAACAATTGTCCAATCTGCATACCTGTTACCGTTATAACTGGTAATAATGCATTTTTAAGTGCATACTTTAAATAAATTTCCCACTGACCAATTCCTTTTGCATAGGTTGAAACAATATAATCTTCTTGCATTACGTCGTACATATCTGAGCGAAGCATACGAACAACTATAGCAGAAAGTGGTAATCCAAGCGTAATTGCTGGCATTAGTATGTTTTTAAATCCACCATAACCTTGCGTTGGCAGCCAACCTAGCGTAACACCAAATAAAAGAATCAAAAGAAGTCCAAACCAAACTTGTGACATGGATTGTCCAATGAGCGCAAATAAAACAGCTCCAAAATCCACACCAGTACCTCTTTTAATACCTGCAATAATTCCAAGAGGGATACTAATAATTAGTGAGATACATACCGCTATGAGCGTTAATTGTGCTGTAGCAGGCAAACGTTTAAAAATTAAATTGGAACAGGTTTCATTGTAAAAAATAGATACTCCCAAGTCTCCTTGTAACACGTTGCCCATATAGGATAAGTATTGTTCTACGACTGGTTTGTCGAGACCCATTTTGGCTTCCGTATTCTTAATTTGTTCTTCTGTTGCATTTTCAGGAAGCATTAACATTGCAGGATTACCTGGAGCAATTCGAATCAATGAAAACGCAATGATTGAAACTCCAAATAATACCAGTAAGCTTGCTAAAAGTCTTTTTAATAAAAAACGCGCTGTTGCCATCTTGCATTTCTCCTTTTTGTTTTGTTACAGGCGGTATATGATAACTTAAAATCATAACCGCCTGTTAAATTTATTTCACGGTAATATTTCTTAAATCCATTACTCCATCAGGAAAAACTACAATATTTTCTATATTGGATGTATAGATTGCAAACATATCAAGACTTAATACATACTGCATTGGCGCTCCTTCTTGCATTGCAATCTGGAAAGCTTGTCTCATTAATTCATTTTGCTTATCTAAATCAACCGTCATAGAAGCTTCATTAATGAGTGAAAGTTGCTCTTCATTTACAAATTCGGTATGTGCAGAATCGGATACATAATGCATATTAGCATGATTCAAACTTGAGCCATTTCCATAGAAAATATTAGAAAATCCTAAATCATATTCTCCCGCAGATCTTTTTGCTACAAAGGTTGCACCTTCCATAATTTCTAATTTTACATTAAAGCCTACAGCAGTCATCATAGCTTGAATTGCCTGAAGTACTTCTTTGGTTCTTGGAACCTTTCCATCAATTGCCATAAAGTAGATTTCTTCGCCGTTGTAAGAACTATCTGCTAATAATTGCTTTGCCATGTCTGGATCATATTTTGCATATTCTTTTGAATTAACAGCATCTGCGTCATATCCGATAACACCTTCCATTGTTGGCCAATAAGCTGGTGTACCAGAGCCTAGAATGCTATCAACGATTAATTCGCGGTCAATACAATGCATTAACGCTAAACGTGCATTTTTATCAGAAAATACTTTACCTTCTCCCGTCTCAAGAGACATAAAGCACATAGTAAGACCTGGATCTTGTTGAACTACCAATGCTTCCTGACCTTCTAATGCCATTGCCTGATCTGGTGGTATGTCTCCTGCTATATTAATCTCGCCTGTTTTAAGACCAGAAATACGAGTGGTGTCCTCAGAAATTGGTTTAAATACTATTTTATCTACATTTGATTTTTGCCCGCCCCAGTACTCATCATTTCTTTCAAATACCGTTTCATTTCCTGGATCATAACTTACGAATTTCCATGCACCAGTTCCTGGGTTGGTTTTAAATAAATCAGCTCCTTGCTCAGCCAATGCCTTTGCTGGTAATATAGAAGCAACGGAAATTTCACTTAGGAATGCTCCATAAGGTTGTGTGAAATGAAAGATACAGTTATAATCATCAACCACTTCTACTGAGTCTAAATTTACCCAAAGATAATGCATGGCTAATGTATCATCTTTTGCCATACGCTCAAAGGTTGCCTTTACGCACTCTGCGTTAAATGGTTCTCCATTACTAAAGGTTACATCGTCTCGTAATTGAAAAGACCAATCCTTCCCATCCTCTGATACACTCCAACTAGTTGCAAGGGACGGTGTATAGTTTCCTGCATGATCACTTTCAATTAACGTATCATAAATAAGAATACGAGCAATGTAGGATGGCATACTTGGTTGTCCCGCTGGATCCCATGTATAGAAATCTTCTGATAAGGAGTATGTTACTACCGTTTCTCCATCTTTAGTCGTTGTGACCGTTCCAGTTGAACTATTTGTTGGTTCCTCTGTTGTTTCTTTCTTTGTATTACCACATGCAGCTAATGAACTAACAAGAAGGGTAATACCAAGAATAAGTGCTAAACATTTTTTCATTTTCATTTTTCTCTCTCCTTTTCCAATTTGTTTTGCAAACTCATCATAATTCATTCATTTAGCGGAGTATATAAAATAAATCTTCTTTCATTTACACAAATTATCATTTATGATAGAATATGTTAACTTCACTATTTTTGTTAATTTTTATCGAATACTGATGTTTTTTGTCTATTTTTATACTCTTGTATTATATTTTAGATAAAAATAAATAATGTATTTTTATAATTAATGTTAATTTTATACATTTAAAATGGAGCTTATTTAAAATATAATTGTTATCTTTTCAAGGAGCTTAATATGAAAAAAATCAAAAAAATTCTAGTAAGTATTAACAACAGTATATTTTTTCAAACTACATTGATTTTAGGTGCACTCTGTATATTAATTGTTTTTTATCTAATCGCTTTTGCTTTTAGGCCTATCATTAAAACAGAGCAAGAAAAAAATAGATTGCTTTATGAAAACGCTCTTACTAGTGCCGAAACAATCATTGATTATTCTTTACTAAACATTCATGATATTATTACAAAAACAAGTCAGGAAAACTGTATTATGAGTGCGATTGTATCTCCAGATTCTGGTTCAGAGGATTCAGAAATACTGTTAAGTCTTTCAAACCTAAAAGGAACAAGCGAGTTAATTCAAGAAGCTTTTTTATTCATACCTGCAAACGATAAAGTGTATACTTCAAAATATAAATTAATAAAACGAACTGATTTCTACGAAAAAAGTGTGATTGATCGTTATTATTCTAGTTCTGAAAACTTGGATTATATAAGCCAGAGTGGCAGAATTTCAAAATTTTTTATTGTTGATTCAAAAATATTTATGATACGTGATTTTCCACTTGAAGGAGAGAATAGGCTTGGAACCTTTTTTATTAAAATAGATGTGAATAAATTTTTAAAGATGCTAAAAATAAATGAAACGATATACCCAAATCATCTTTATGTTTATAATTCATTGGGTACACCTTTATTTATTAATGATGCAAATAACCAAAGTAGTGCACAACATTATTATACAAACATAGCGGACAGCACCAAGCAAACAGTTGCTCTAGATAATCAGCTTCTACTACATACACACTCTGATTTAACTCACTTTAAGTATTTATTAGTAGTGAATGATTCCTCTAAAAATAATACGTTTATGCTTGTACTACTCATTTGTCCTGTTATCTTACTTTGCCTAGTTATGGCATTTTTTATAAGTACCAAGATATTAATTCCAATAAAAAACTTAATATTTATTGCAGATGCAATGAGATTAACAGATATCAGTTTACCTGGTCAGTCAACCACTAATAACTCGGTAGCTTTTACAAACAATATGAAGTATCTTAATTCATCCTTTGTCAATGCTGTTAGTAGTATAAATTATTTAAATAATTTTTTAGAAAAATTAAAACCAGATATATCAGACATATTGTTTAAAGACTTATTGACTGGTAAGCCAATACCAAAAGAGGATATTGACAACTACTTAACAAACATAAACAGTTCGATTACAAACGAGGGACTATATAATGTAATGGTCATTAAAACCAACCAAGATGACACCTATAATCTAACCAAAAATTATTTATCAGCAATTGAGAACATACTAAATATTAAAACAAAAGATTTTTGTTCTTATCATATACAAATAATTGATAACACGATATATGCCATAATATTTCAATTTCATAATTCATCCGCCCATACCATTAAAGTTTTTGAAAGAGACTTAAAAAATATGCTTACTAATACCTCCTCTTATCTTCATGTTCCAGCTGTAATCGGAACTGGAAAGATATATAAGTCCTTACAGGATTTGCATTTTTCTTATAGTGATGCACTAAATATGACTACGGTTAAATCTTCTTCCAATTCTGAAGATTCATCGGAAATCGAAACATACAATGACAAAACTTACTATAACGAACACATTCAAAAACTCTTTCAATTCATTGAAAATGACGATGAAGAAAATGCACTTTTATTTGCAAATCAACTCATATTAAAAATATACAATGAGAATAACTCTTTAGATGAGGTGAGAGTAAGCTACATCTCTTATGCAGAAGCAGTATTAAATAAACTATTAGAATTTAAAAATATCAGCCTTGATGCAAATACGCTATTTCAAATTAATACGGCATTAGAACGTGCAGAAGAAAAAACAATTATGAAAAATACCATTGACTCTTTTATTAAAGAAGCTGTTTTACTTGCTTTTGATCATTATAAAAAATACAAGCACCCTTACATTATAAAAGCAAGTGAATATATTAAAAATCATTATTCTGACTCCTCTTTATCTTTAAGCGAAATTGCAGAAAAGCTTGGAACGAATTCTACCTATCTTAGCAAGCTATTCAAAGAAAATATGGGTGTTAATTTTAATGATTTTATCAATTCTTATCGCATTGATGCTGCTAAATTTCTTTTAAATAATACTGATAAAAAAATTGAACAGATTTCAAATGAAACAGGATTTAATTCACAACAAAATTTCATTCGCGTTTTTAAGAAAATTGAAGGCGTTGCACCAGGACAATATCGAAAAGCAAAGCAAGTTGATATCTAATCATAGAAAAGCCCGCCTTTTCATGGCGAGCTTTTTTATGATGGTTTCGTACTAATTGGACCTTCACCTTCTTTGTTTAGAACATTTTCTATCATTACATTAACGCAATACGGACAAAATTGTGAACCAGCGCCTTGTTTTAATTCATTGATTGCATATTTTTTTGATAGTGCCTTTCGATAACTTCGTTCACTAATCATAGCATCATAAGCATCTGCAATTGCAATGATTCTAGACTGAATGGGTATTTCCTCTCCTTTTAATCCTTTTGGATAACCACGTCCATCCCACCTTTCATGATGAGCTAGTACATATTCTGCCATTTCCGAAAGTTCATTTACTGTGCTAAGGATTCGATATCCTATTTCTGGGTGTCTTTTGATTTCCTCCCATTCATTCTCATTTAACTTATCGTTCTTATTTAAGATTCCTTCTTCAATCGCAACTTTTCCAATGTCATGCAGCATACCTACTGTTCTTAATTCTTTTATTTCGTCTTCTTGTAAATCCAACGCCAGTCCCATCTTCTCACAAAGCTCAGATACTCGATGTGAATGTTGCTCCTCTCTTGGATTTTTTTCATGCAAGGCTGCCATAATGGTATAGATTGTTTTTCCACGCATGCTTGGACTTTCTACTAATTTTTTCTTATACATAAAGTCTTCTGCTCTTTTAAAAACATCAATGACAGATTCTTCCTCGCTATATTTTGCTCCATATCCAAAGGATATCGATATGTCAACCGAGTTGATTGATTCATTTCTTGCCAATTCTTTTATATGACTAACAATGTTTTTTATTGTTTCTAATTCTGTATTTGGCGATAATATAATAAATTCATCTCCCGCCAGTCTACATACTATATCTTTTTTTCTAACCCCTTTTAATAATACTTTGGCAACTCTCTTGATATATTCATCACCAATTGAATGTCCAAAAGAATCGTTTATTAGCTTTAATCCATTGATATCTGCTATTGTTATCATAAGTGGATAATGTTCTTTGCGGTCAAGTCTTACTAGTTCCTCTTCAAAATATCTTCTGTTATATAACTGGGTTAGTTGGTCGTGGTAGCTTAGATGTTGAAGTCTATCTTCTGCCTGTTTTCTCTTTGTAATGTCATTGACAATAATAGCTAGTTGATTTTTTTTAGGACGGTATGCTATTACCTCATAATAATAGCTTGTTTGTATTTGATGTCTTTCATATCTGGTTGGTTCACCTGTTTTTACCGTATGGTAGAGTTTATCCATGTTATCAGCTTCCATGTTTTTGTGTATTTCATGAAAATATTTACCCATGATTTCATCTTTTTTTAAGCCAGTTAGTATCTCATGACTGTCATTGGTGTCAATAAGTTTGAAATGCATAATATCATCTGAATTTCCCTCATACAATGCAAGCCCCAGTTGCATTTGATTTACTAATGCTTTATACTTTTCTTCACTTGCACGAAGCATGGTATCGTATTCTACAATTTGGTCATATTGATTTCTAAGTTCTTCTTCCGACGCAGTTAATTGCTGCACATATGCTTGAAGCTCTTCGTTTGCCGCTGATAGTTCATCATAACTTTCCATTAACTTTTTCTCTGCAGCATCAACCTTTTTTAACATTTTTAAAATGAGATAATACAATAACAACGCTGTAAGTAAAACATAAAATATACCTTTATAAGTATTTAAAATTTGCATTGTTTTCTTATCCTCAAACAGGTAAGAGAGGATGCGATCCGAAAAATAAATCCAGAAAAATCCTATTAAAAAATAAAGAAAACAAATTTTTAACCCATCCAATCTTAAAGGATTTTTTTTGTATCTAATTTTTATTTTGTTTTTTAGCCGCAAAAACATATAGACCTCCTATAAACGAACCTTATCTAATGTAATCTGTTTATATCCTTTGTTTGCTCTATTATACACCATTTTGGGTATCTTGAATTTACTTTATAAAATTATAATAAATAAAAAATCAGTTAAAAAAACAAACAGAACACAAGTAAACATTGTTTCTGTTTGTTTTTATTATACGATTTGAATTTCATACTTATACTTATCGCTTCGATAGATTGCTTCTGTATATTCAATCGGTATCTCCTTCTCAATATATGCAACTTTTTTAAAGTTTAATGCCAACTGGCTTTCTGGCTGATTAAGAAGTTCTATTTCAAATTCACTTAGTAATTTAGGCTCTATGGTTTCCTTAGCACTGCTTAATTGATATCCGTATTGTTCCCGAAATATTTTATATAGAGATTGACCAAAAATAGTTTCAACAGACATGTCTGGAAATCGGTATCTTGCTAACCATACCGTTTCGATCGCGATTGGCTCATTGTCAATGAGACGCAAGCGTTTTATTGTAATGACATAATCCTTATCTTCTGGCAATTTTAGAATGTCTTTGATCTGATGCGTAGCTTTCTTAATATCAAAGGAAATAATTTTTGAACTTGTTTTATGACCCTTACTTTCCATCTCCTGTGAAAAACCAATTAACTGAGACAACTTTTTATATTGTTTGGGCCTAGCAACAAACGTTCCCCGCCCTTGCTCTCTATATAAAACACCATCACTGACCAATTCCATGATAGCCTTATTTACAGTCATTCTGCTTACCCCTTGCATCTTACAGATTTCTCGCTCTGGCGGAATCAAGTCTCCTGGTTTTAATTGTTCATTTTCTATCATATTTAATATACTATCTTTAATTTGATAATATAATGGAAGTCCATTTTCCTTTAAAACCTTATTCAATCGCTGTCATTCCTTTCATTTGCATCCTAAAATTTTCTTTCATTGTACTATTATAATTCGAAATATTCAATATAGGAAAGTATCTTCCTAGTATTCTCTATCCCCATTAATGCTTCTTAAAAAAAGGGCAACCTAGAATTTAATAAAAGTTGGTTGCCCATTGCTAGAGTATTTATGCTATTTATCTAAGCATTTTTTTCATTTCATCTGCTACAAATTGTACCTTTGTTCCAACAATTACCTGAACAGAGGTTTTACTTGGACGTATTATGCCAGCAACTCCTGCTGATTTTATTTTCTTTTCATCTACTTTTGTATAATCAATTACTTCCATACGAAGTCTGGTAATGCAATTATCACAAGAGGCGACGTTTTCTTTCCCGCCAAGACCTTCCAATACAATACTTGCAATACTTGAATAATTGTCATTTGCAAGAACTGTATTTAGCTCCTCATCACTAATATCATCCTCTTCTCGCCCAGGTGTGGCAAAGTTAAATCGAACAATTAAGAATCGAAATACAACATAATACACTATTGCAAACGCTAATCCTATGGGAATAATTAGCAACGGATTTTGAGCCATTGGAGCTTTAAAGCTTAAAACCCAGTCTACCAGCCCAGCACTAAAGTAAAACCCTAATCGAATCGGAAGCATAGCACATACTGCAGCTGAGATACCTGTTAATAATGCATGCACTACATAGAGAGGAGGTGCCAAGAACATAAATGCAAATTCCAACGGTTCTGTAACACCTGTAAAAAATGCACATAACGCCGCAGCTCCTAGAAGTCCAGCAGCCACTTTTTTCTTTTTTGATTTTGCAGTATGATACATTGCAAGTGCAGCGGCTGGTAAGCCAAACATCATTACAGGGAAGAAGCCTGTCATATACATACCTGTTTGACCTAATATACCACCTTCTGCGGTTCCCCAGAATTTATGCAAATCATCAATTCCAGCTGCATCAAACCAAAAAACAGTGTTAAGTGCATGATGCAAGCCAAGTGGAATTAGCAAACGGTTCAAGAAAGCATAAATACCAGCACCGATTGCACCTGTAGAAACAATACTAGTTCCAAACGCTACCAAAGCACCATATATGTAGGGCCAAACAAAAAATAATACAAAAGAAGCCAATACTGAGATGACGGCAGTTACAATTGCTACACAACGTTTTCCACTAAAAAAAGAAAGAGCATCTGGAAGCTTCGTATTCTTAAATCGATTATAAGCAACTGCTCCAATGATACCTGCTAAAATACCAATAAATTGTGTTTCAATTTTGTCAAATGCTGCTGGTACTTCTTCTATTGGTATCCCTTTTAAAAATGCCACTGAACCTTTTGATAATAGTGTTGTTATCATTAACCAAGAAACAAGTGCCGATAACCCCGCCGTTCCATCGTTGTCATCTGACATACCAACTCCAACACCAATTGCAAATAAAATAGCCATATTATCAATTAACGCCGATCCTGCTTTGATTAAAAAAGCGGCAAATGCACTGTTTGCCCCCCAACCTATCGGATCAATCCAGTAACCAATCCCCATTAGTAACCCCGCTGCTGGTAGACAAGCAACTGGAAGCATAAGAGATTTTCCTAGTCTTTGTAAATATTTCATCATTTTGATTCTTTCCCCTTTCCTCATTCCCCTTATCGCTCTAGCTTCGATAAGGACATTATTATAATTTATTCTCAAGCATATTCGCTTTTTGAATCAAAATAAATAACAAAGTTAAGAACTCAAACCTATTGATTGAAATAATTTAAACAATATTTGACATTTTTGGTATATACCATTTCTACAATTATACTTTAATCATATTATGGGCACAAGCATTTTATACTATATATTTTATTTTTTCATCTATATGCTAGTCATATTGCACATAATAAATAATTTTAACAACACAATTTTTATATACCAATTATGTTTTGGTATATATTTTTAACTGATTTTACATTTACACTTGGTATTTTATTATATATAATAAGAATAAATATAACTTTAAAAAAAACAAAAGGAGAGTGTACCATTTTGATTAAACTTATCAAAGCACGTGATTATGAGGATATTAGCAGAAAAGCTGCCAACTTAATATCTGCTCAAATAATATTAAAACCAGATTCTGTTCTAGGTCTTGCCACTGGGTCTACTCCAATTGGTATATACAATAAACTTGTAGATTGGTATAACAAAGGAGATTTAGACTTTTCGCAGGTTCGTACGGTAAACCTAGATGAATATTGTGGACTTTCAAAGGACAATGAACAAAGTTATTGTTATTTTATGAATCATCATTTGTTTTATCATGTTAACATTGATTTAAAAAACACAAATTTTCCAAATGGCATGGAATGCGATGCTGTCAAGGAGTGTAATCGTTATAATCAAGTAATAGAAGATATGGGTGGAATTGATATGCAGCTTCTTGGGCTTGGAACCAATGGACATATTGGTTTTAATGAACCAAGTGATACATTTATTCGTAATACACATCAAGTAACACTTTTAAATGATACTGTTGTTGCAAATTCTCGCTTCTTTGACTCTCTTGATGAAGTGCCTAAGAAAGCTTATACCATGGGTGTTGGACATATTATGAATGCAAAAAAAATAATATTGGCTGTAAGTGGAGAAAATAAATCAGAAATATTAAATCAAGTACTAAACGGACCGGTAACTCCATTGGTTCCTGCTACCATTCTTCAGTTTCATCCTGATGTTACCGTTGTTGCAGATGAAGCTGCTTTGTCTGCTTTGGCTTAATTTTGATTGGAGGAAATGCTATGCTTATTAAAAATGGTTTTGTTTTTCAAGAAAATTCTACCTTTCAACAAACTGATATCTCAGTTCATGAGGAATTTATATCTAATATAACAAGCGATGGTAAAGTAATAGATGCCACTGGCCTTTATGTCATTCCAGGCCTCATCGACATACACTTTCACGGTTGTGTCGGCTACGACTTTTGTGATGGAACGCCAGAAGCATTACAAAAAATTGCTGAATATGAAGCAAAATGCGGTGTTACATCTATAATTCCTGCAAGTCTTGCTTTAAATGATGATGCTCTATTAAGGATTTTTGAGAATGCAAAAAATTATAAGAATCAAACTGGTTCTATGTTAATGGGAATTCATATGGAAGGACCTTATCTATCTCCTTCTAAAAAAGGAGCTCATAACGAGGCTTATTTAAAGACACCTTTTGTAACTCACTTTCGCTCGTTGAATGAAAAATCGGGAAATATGATTAAAATATTATCAATTGCACCCGAATTAGACGGTGCTTTAGAAACCATAGAAGAATTAAAAGAAGAAGTGGTTCTATCCTTAGCTCACACTTCGGCCAAATATTCACAAGCCATGGAAGCCTTTCAAAAGGGCGCAAGCCATGTAACGCATCTTTACAACGCCATGCTTCCTTTCTCTCATAGAGAGCCTGGATTAGTAGGAGCTGCCTTTGATAACCCTGATTGTATGGTTGAATTAATCACTGACGGGATTCATGTATCACCTACCGTTGTACGAGCAACCTTTCAAATGTTTGGTAAAGACCGTATTATCTTAATCAGTGATAGTATGCGTGCGACTGGTTTAGAAAATGGAGAATATACACTGGGCGATTTAGCCGTTACCGTAAAGGATAACAAGGCAACCTTACATGATGGAACTATAGCAGGTTCTGCAACCAATCTTATGGATTGTATAAAAAAAGCAGTTTCTTTTGGCATTTCACTGGAAGATGCTGTTACTTGTGCAACCATAAATCCTGCAAAACAGACTAGAATCTATGATCAAGTAGGTAGTATTACTCCTGGAAAATATGCAAATTTGGTGTTGTTAGATAAAAATCTCAATATTGTTTCTGTTATTTTGAAGGGAAATGTACTTGAATAGATCCTAGTCTCCTATTCAAAGAGGCTCATTATTTTTTAATATATTCCAAATACTAACGGCTACTAGTACTGTAAAAAAACCTCCTACAACTAAAACATTTGTTATAGGGTAATAAAAGGGGCCGTCAAATTCAAAACGATATGGTGTAAGTAGCTGCCATATATTAAACTGCTGCAAAGGCCCCCAACTGCTAAAACGATTTAGCATATACTCTATTAAACAAATAAAAATACCCCAAGCACACGCTGCCATGACAGTTTTTGTTTTTCGTGAGCACACTAATATGAAAGCCCCAATAATGATTGATGCAAAAAACAGTGAGAAAATTGCAAATAAATAGTGTTGCCAAACAGCCCATGATATTACAATTTTCATTTCACCTCCAATCTGTAAAACTGGTTCTTTCCAAGTGGAAAATGGTTGAATTATCCCCACAATCACAGCAGTTATAATATGATAGGAAAGATTTAGTAATATCAAATAATATGCTACGGCAATTAACCTACACAGCCTGCGAATATACCCTCCATAATTACATGAATCTGGCATTTCCCAAATATGATACTCTGTCTCTTCTGCAAACATCGGAGAAAGTACAAAAAGCATATGGAGAAGAAGAAAAACAGGCAAAATAAAGTTTACCAATTCCAAAGCCGCAGAATCAAAGTCACCAAGATAGGTTTGACGAAATCCTTCTAAAATAACAATTAATATAGATACTAGGGCATATAACCCAGCACTAAACATATTAACAGGATTTTTTAACAAGTATTCCAATTCATATCTTGTAATCTGATGTATGACTTTTGGATAAATCAATTCTTCACCTGCTTTCGCACATAGCCTCTATAGCAAAATACAAGCGCCAAAACAGCAATGAAAATATGAAATACAATGTTTAAATAATGTGTTGGAACTGCAAGGCCAAAGAGATTTGCAAATCGCCCTTTTGCTCCAAAATCACCCATAGATTGCAGTAGAAATGGGCTTAATTCCGCTGGAAGAGAAAAGAGTGTGGTAACATTTCCTGAAAAGTTAATCATTTTAGCCAATAAAAACGTCGCTCCATAATAGCTACCTGACAAAAAGAAAGGAAGTAAAGCACTTTTAAAGGATACCGAAAAAAACATCGTCATACTAGCCATAACGAATGCAGTAAGTAAGGAGCCACCTAATTGAATACAATAAAATTCAATCGCTGACCATGTATAAGGTGTTAATTTAAATCCAAACAAACTTACAAGCGATATATCATTGTAAGGTAATCCGTATACATATCCTGTTACGACAAGGCAAACAATCTGAAATAAAATAACACAAAAAAAGCTATACAAGACTCCAGCAACAAGCTTACTAACAAAGATACCTTGTCTTCCTTTTTTTGCAGTAAGTAATGACGATTGTGTTTTATTCACGTATTCATCTGAATAAATACCAGCAAGCCCCAGTAATATTAAAAGTATCGTACTGCTAGGAATTAACCATCCAATATTAATATTTATAAATTGATTCCATCTTCCCAAATTCAGCTGTATAAAGTTCGCCTTTTTGAAACTTTCTAAAATTTTAGTCTGTACCAAATATTCAAATCCATTTTCTTTTCCATTGGCAATTAAATCCATTATTTTTTTCTCAGTATTGCTAATTTCATTGATGCGGTCATCTTTACGTTCAAAATAGTTGCAAACTTTACTGGCTAAATTATTTTCCAAATAGACAGCTACTGTTCCTTGCTCACCCATCCTTTCATCATTCATCACTGTACGATATTTTTCTATATACTCTATGACAGATGAAGGCAAATACTGTTTTATTTCACTATAGGCAGCATTATATTCATTGTCTTTAACGACTTTATACAATTCTGGACTTCCCATTGCCTGTTGAAGTTCATTTTTAAATGGTTCAAAAGAATATTTTACGGATGTGTATTCTTTCATCTGAAGTGTGATAAAAGAAAAAGCCAAGGATAATATTAAAAGAAAAATCCAAAGGTATTTTTTTGTAATAATTTTATAAAGTTCACTTTTTATAATTGTCATATTCATTTATGTAATCCTCCAAAATAATAGGTATATACATCCTCCAAAATAGGTTGAATCAATACAGCTTGAGCCAAAGGCTTTTTATCACTAATTATTCTTACTTCCATGCCGTCGCTTTTTTGCATAATGTTACCGATTCTGTGTTGATGTTTTACTTGATTGAATTCTTCTTGAGATAAAACTGCAGACCACACCTTGCTATTTACAGAACTAATCAAATTATCGGTATGCTCCATTTTTAGTACTTGTCCGCCACGAAGCAGAATAATTTGACCTGCAATAAATTCTAAATCAGTTACAATATGTGTGGACAAAAGAACAATTCGATTTCCAGACAATTCAGAAAGTATATTTCGAAACCGAACCCTCTCATAGGGATCTAATCCAGCCGTTGGCTCATCCAAGATTAAAATTTCTGGATCATTTAATAAAGTTTGGGCAATTCCAATACGCCTTAGCATTCCTCCTGAAAAACTACCCAACCGTTTGTTAATTACCTTAGTAAACACTTCCTGTGTTAAATCCTTTGCTTGATGATAATTTCCTGTATTTCTATAAAAGTAAGAAAATACAGCTTGGTAGTTATCTTCAATTAGTGTGTTGAGGGCAGATTTATCACCTTGTTTTATTCTGTTAATTAATTCGGTTTCTTCCAATGCTTAGCCCTCCCACTTCTTCTTTTCTATATATTAAAACACCATAGACATAATAAAAGATATATTTTTTTATAACTTTATTTATTATTTATCTATTATAAAAAGTACAAAAACACCGCAAGTCTCATTTTCTAAGTACTTGCGGTGTTCTTATAGTCAGTCGAAGCGACGGGATTCGAACCCACGACCTCTGCGTCCCGAACGCAGCGCTCTACCAAGCTGAGCCACGCTTCGTTTCTAACTACATATTATAATACAATAAATGTAAATTGCAACTTCAATTTTATATGTTATTCAAAATCCAATTTCCTGCTAAATCAATCCATAGTTGAATCTCTTCTACTACCGTTCCAGTCTCCTCTGTGCCAAGAGAAAGCCCATGTTCTCCCTTCTCAAAGATATGAAGGGCAAAAGGAACCTTTGCTTTTTTCATGGCATTAGCCAATAAAAGAGAGTTTTCAACTGGAACACCTGAATCTTCAAACGTATGCCAAATAAAGGCTTTTGGCATAGTTTCATCCACTTGCTTTTCTAAGGAAACAAGTTCTCTCCAATTTGAGTCATTTTGTCTATCCCCTAATAGATTTTCAAAACTACCTTGATGAGCAAATTCACCTGAGGTAATAACTGGATAACACAAAACCAATCCATTTGGTTGAATCTCTTCCTTTTTATATCCCAATGCACGAAGTAGAAAATCTTTGTTCCAGAAAACACCAAAACTTGCTGTTAAATGACCCCCTGCTGAAAATCCAAGAACAACAATTTTATTTGGATCTACATGCCAGTTGGAAGCATTTTCACGTATTAGCTTCATAGATTTAGCCACCTGATGAAGTGCAGTCGGAAATTCAGCTGGTGCACAACTATACCTTAAAACACATGCATGAAATCCAAAATGATTCATTTGCAGTGCAATTGGCTCTCCTTCTTTTGGTGAGGTTAAGTAATATCCTCCACCTGGACAGATAAGCACCATAGGTCTTACTTTATCAGGATCAATGGTATTATCTATGATATATGTAGTTAGTTCGCCTTGAAAATCTCCATCTTTAATGTCAAACGTTTCATTTCTCATACTTATCCTTCTCCTTTTTTATCTTAAAAATGCAAACGGCTCTTCCTTTTGATTTATAAAATGCATCATCATATAGGCACACATCACAGCAGCCTTTTCTTCCTTTAATATTCTTCTACACTCATCTCTATCTGCAAGTATGACTTCAATATCTTCTGAAGCCTCCTGATATTGATTCGTTGGTTCTCCTGTTAAATATCCAAATACCATGGAACAAGACTCATCCGTCATACCAATGCTTGTGAAAAACGGTCTTGAATATCCTTCTTTTGACTCCAATGGCGTTAATGTAAGTCCCGTCTCCTCATACATTTCTCTAACAGCCGCTTCTACCATATCCTCGTTTTCTTCCACAAGTCCTGCGGGAAACTCATAAATATAATCATCAATCGAATATCGATATTGTCTTACTAATGCAATTTTATCCTTTTTTTCTCCATAAACACCATAGATAATAACTCCATCTGGTTTATTTTCCTTTGTAGACATTTTGAGTAAATTACACTCTTTTGCCCTTGAAGAAAGATAGTAAGGAGCTATTCTTCCATCTCTTCTTTCAGCTTCTAATTCATATAGGTTTAAATATTTATTATCGGTTTGTTTTTTAATATTTTTCACTCGATTCATTTCTAGCATAACCTTTCTTTCTGTCTTTCAAATAATCTTAGAGCTTCATTATCTTCCCAGTCTTATATATAAGACTTATCTACCTTTATGACAGGATAGCAATGTGTCCAATTCGTTTGAATCATAGTTTCAATCTGGCTTTTTACTTCTTCATCACTTAGATGAAATTTAAAAGGTACTGCTGCATCAAAAATAACATTCGTATGTGTAGGACCTTTAATAAGGCGAAAATCATGAATACTAATTTCTGGGCTGATTTCTTTGATTTTTTCTTCAATCTGCTCGCGCATTTTAATCACTTGCTCGTCATCTACCACGATTGGGTCCATATGAATAACTGCTTCGCAACCAAGCTTTGTGTTTAATTCATTTTCAATCCGATCAATCGCATCATGCAACTTAAAGATATCTCCATCTCCAGCTACCTCTCCGTGTAAAGAAATCATCAACCTACCTGGTCCGTAATCATGAACGATTAAGTCGTGAATGCCAGATACTTCTTCGTGAGACATTACTATTTCTTCAATTTGCTGTACAAGCTTAGGATCTGGTACCTGACCTAGTAATGGTGAAAGTGTATCTTTGGCGGCATGATAACCAGCATACAAAATAAATATCGCAACTACCATTCCGCTCCATCCATCGATTAGAACTCCAGTTTTTCTCATCACAATCATAGACAGTAAAACAACCAAGGTTGCAATCGAATCCGAAAAACTATCAATTGCTGTTGCTTTCATTGTCTCTGAATCTATTTTTTTACCAATTTTCGTGTTATAGATATACATATATAACTTTACACCAATTGAAACCACTAGAATTAAAATAGCAAGATTACTCGTTTCAATCACGGTAGGCGAAAGTATCTTTGCAAAGGAGGATTTTGCTAATTCAAATCCTACTAAGATAATTGCGATTGATACAATAAAACCAGATATATACTCACCTCTGCCATGTCCAAAAGGATGTTCGGCATCTGGTTTCTTACCAGAAAATTGAAATCCAATCAAAGTTATCACACTAGAACCTGCATCTGATAAATTGTTAAAGGCATCTGCTGTAATTGCAATTGATCCACTTATCACGCCCGCTAAATACTTTATTAAAAACAAAATAATATTAAGTGATATACCAACAATACTGCTTAGTATGCCATATTGTCTTCGCACTTTTTCATTACTGATATCTTGATTTTTAATAAATATTTTTGCCAATAAAGTAATCATGGCTTACCTCTCTTATTTATATTATTGAAATAGTTCATCTCCACTTTTATATCCAAACCCTGGATGCAAATCAAATTTAACACCACCAACTACTGCTTTCCCCTTCACTGCTTTGCTAATCCTAGCTATTCCTTCATTTCCAAAACCTGCGCACAACTCAATTGCAGTTACACCATGCTCGACCAATTCCTTTGCCACTGCCTCTGCCTCTGCATAACTTTTGACTCCTACCACATACAAATGTAATACCGGAGTATCAATATCAGCATTATGTTTTGAATAATCCACTTCTTCTGCTATAAATATAAAAGCTGCTTTTACTTTCATTGTTCTTGTTTCTCCTTTTACATGTACACATCCTTATGAACGCAAATCCACAATACTTATCATTATTATACATGAAAAAATTAAAAAAAGTGTTATTTTCATAAAAGTTTTATGCTCTTGTATCGTTTTTAAAATTGGAGTAATTTCTTTTCCCATTCATTTAATTCTTCAAACTCTTGCTTTTCTTTTATTTCAGCTAATAAAATATTTTTCTCTTCTATTCCTAATAATTGAAATACATATTCATATTCACCTTCATAAAAACATTCGGTTAATAACTCTTTTAGATCAGCCAAACTCCTTACTTTTTTCTCAATCATACAGATTCGCTCTTTAATAGAAAGTGAATTCATAAGTTTAATCAATTCTCTAAGCTTTTCATCTTCCATCTGCATACCATCTATATAAACAGTTTCTTGTATTGCTTCCTCCTGTTTTATATAAAAAAGAAGCTTTTCTAAACAATTATTACTAATAGCAAATTTTATTTCATATGCAATATCATGGATTTTAGTACTTAAATAATCTCTAAGGGAACCATCTTCCTTATAATTTTGTTCCATCAATATACTAAGTGAAGTAGATAACAATTCTTCTATTTCCTGAACGGTCTTAGACTCACAGATTATTTTCACTTTGCTTCTTTCCTCATTTGATATGCTTAATGTAGAAAATATATGATTCACCATAACACAAGCAAGTGAATTCGTTAGTACAATACCTGCAACATTAATTATTAAATCTTTGTATCCATTATGATATGCACGCAATAGAGCTAATATTTCATTTCGATCAAAACCTGATAAAAATTTTTGTTCTAAATAAGTTCGAAGTAAATACTCATAAATCAAATCAATACCTTCTAAATTAGTAGCAGCAAAAAGTAAAGGATAATCAAGTGTTAAAATATGATTGGTTGCATCAAACTCAACATCATATCGTTCAAAAAAACACTTCATTCCTTTCATTATAGTTTCATGGTAACATTCAACATTATAAGCATCAAAGGCGCAAAGAATCGTACCATATAATTTTTTTGCTTTTTGTATTTTTTCCTTTTTATTCTTTAGCCCTGTATAAAAGGCTTCCTCAAGCTTTATTTGATCTAAGTCGATCAGTTCATACTTTTGATTCATGTTAGTATTTTTTGTTAAACTTACAGGCTCATCCTTAATACAATATATAACGGATAACATTAATTGTCTTGCTGTTTGATAGGTTACGGAGGTACTCTCATTACTTGTAAACTTTTTGATTCTTTTTGCAACTATTTTTAACAGCTCTTCTTCATTCATCTTCAACAATTCCCATAAACTCAGGCCCTTTTTCTCTTATTTCACGACAAAATGCTTCCAGACAAGTTCCTTCCAGATAATCCAAATCTCCTTGACACTTCCCATCAAAACATGACTTCATATATGCAAGCAGTTCATCATCTGTTATTTCATCCATGGATTCGTTTTTATATAAATAAAAAATCTCCGTCAACCCTTCTATCATCTCTACGTAATTGTCTTGATAGATAAAAGGGGAATCACAAAACGTAAATATTATTTTAGTAAGGATTCCTTCACCAAATTCAATTCGCTCCTGACTTTTTAAAATTTCATTTTTATTCTTTAGTAATTCCAATCCCTCTTCATTTGAAAGACGAAGACCAAATTTTTGTGTTACATCATTGCATTTTATGATTTGTTCTAATTGATTTTTCTCGCTCCCCATTATAAGCTCAAACAAGCGCTTTTCCTCCATAGAAACACCACCTTATTTTTATTTGCCCTTGATTTTACTCCTTAGAACATAGGGATACAAGACTTGAAAAAATACTGATTTTGTGGTAATATATAAGTGTAAAAAGAGAAAAAATTCTATAATACTTAAGAATTTTTTCTCTTTTTATTTTTACTCAGTATAATTTTATTTAAAATAGAAAAACGCCAAATCTTGTTTTATTTAATTTGGGCAAAATAAAAACACCGCCCCCAAAGCTCTACGTCTTCAAAAACAGTGCTCTAACTGCGCCAACAGGGACTCGAACCCGGGACACCCTGATTAAGAGTCAGGTGCTCTACCAACTGAGCTATTAGCGCATATAATTAATATTGGTTGACTTGTACAACGCAAAAATAATTATATTATATAATATTAAATAATGCAAGTACTTTTTTAACATTTTTTAACCTTTTTTTTACAGAAATAACTTTATTTCCTTGAAACCTGCTTACAAAACAACTATAATAAAATATGTCACTTTTTACTATATATTGCGTTTATAACCTTACAAAGTAAATCAAGGGAGGATTTCATGCACGATATCAAAAACAACAAATTTGAATCCAATAAAAAGTATTTTACAATTTGTATCTACACATTGTTTGTTATACTTATTGGTTCTGTAATCGTTAAATTAATTATGTCCTGGGAGCAAGTTTCTCTTACTTTAAAACAATACACAAATGCACTATCTCCATTTTTAATAGGAGCTTTTATTGCTTATTTAATTAATCCCTTGATGAAATATTTTGACAAGAAATTATTTACAGAACTATTGAAAATCAAATCCCCTAAGAAAACAAAATACCTATCCCTTGCTTTTTCTTATTTATTGGTAATTGGATTATTTTATATTTGTTTTTCTTACATTATACCTCAGCTAATTAAAAGTTTGACCGATTTAATTCAATCCATTCCAGTATTTTATGATAAAATCTACGAATTTTTAAATAACTTAGAAACCAATTATCCTAATATTGATTTTGTTTATATTAATGAATTATTAAATGAAGCTCTTCCAAATGTTGCTGAAACAATAAAAGACTTTGCAACGAATGCAATTCCCCTCATATATTCAACAAGTCTATCTGTGATACGTTGGATACTCAATATTGTAATAGCAATTATTGTTTCGATTTATATGTTATCCGATAAAAAGACATTAATGAAAAATTTTAAACGTTTTATTTTTGCATTTTTTCCTATCAGCTTTACAAATACTTTTATGAAAACATTAAGTGAATGTAATAAAATTTTTAGTGGCTTTATAATTGGCAAATCAATTGATTCTCTTATTATTGGAATTATTTGCTTTATTCTAATGAGTATTTTTCGTATGCCATATCCTCTTATTATTAGTGCTATCGTTGGTGTTACAAATATGATACCATATTTTGGTCCGTTTATTGGTGCAGTTCCAGGAACCTTTATTTTGCTTTTAATTAGCCCTCTTAAGTCTCTAGGATTTATTGTTTTAATTTTTATTTTACAACAATTTGATGGGTTATATTTGGGGCCTAAGATTTTAGGAAATTCAACTGGACTAAAACCACTTTGGATTATTTTCGCGATTACGATAGGTGGAAGCTTTGCTGGTGTCGCTGGTATGTTTTTTGGTGTTCCATTGATGGCAGTCTTAGCTTATTTAGCCAATCAAATTATAGAAAAAAAATTAAAATCAAAAAATATTGAAATTGATGCTTAATAAAATAAAACAAGTCACAATCAACCTAAGTGACTTGTTTTATTTTTTGATATTTTGCAAATGTTCTACTTACTTATCCTTTTTATTACTCGTTGATGATTTTCCATTAATTATTTTGTTTACTTCATCAAAAGATTTTTTTATCTGCATCACTTTTGTGTTAAATATAGGTTTATCATATGTAAGCTTATTAATTTTATTTTTAAACTGCTTACTGGCTGCCATTCTTTAGACCTCTCTCCTTTTTTAATATCATATGTGAGAGATCATTTCATTTACACTATCTTTTTGCAATTAATTTATTAATGGGTACACCTTGCTTTGAAAATTTTTCTTCATATTCCGTCATAACATTGCCTTCACTTAACACTTTATCTTTGTGCAAATCATAAGTGTGACTTATTATGTTCCAACCCGCATTCGGAATTTCTTCCATTGAAAAATCAAACAAAGATTTATTGTCCGTTTTAAACTCAATGCTACCTTCTTTTTTTAATATTTTATCATATCGATTAAAAAAAGCATTGGAGGTTAACCTTCTTTTTGCATGTCTATCCTTTGGCCATGGGTCAGAGAAGTTTAGAAAAATTTTATCTATTTCATTTTTTTGAAATACTTGCTCTATTTCTTCGGCATCCATTCGGATAAACCTTAAGTTAGGAAGCTCCATATCCTTTACCTTATCAATCGCTCTTACTAAGACACTTGAATATTTCTCAATTCCTATATAATTAATATCAGGGTTATTATATGCTAATGTTGTAATAAACTTTCCCTTCCCCATGCCTATTTCGATATGAATTGGGCTATGATTCCCAAATATTTGCTCCCATCTTCCTTTGTTCGTTTCTGGATTTTTTACTACATATTGACTATCTTCAATCGTTTCTGTTGATCCTTTTACATTTCTTAATCTCATACTTAACCTCATAATTTAATAATTTTTATTATATTTTTATCATTTACTTATTCTACAATAATTTAGGATTTTTTTAAAGATTAATCAATTTTTTATATGTTTTTTTTGTCATATTGACTATAGACAATATGAAAAAAAGGAGTATGATAATAGACAGGTATTTTATCCTTACAAGGCATAAATACTGAATTTTAACAGTATTTATACTGCTAACGTGACCAATACTATATATGAATCATATAGGTGAAGTAATATATTTTGGATATAAGTAGGTCCTTCCTTAAAAAAGGATATTTTTTATACTATAAATAAAAATTAGGAGGATAGTTATGGAAAAGGTAGTTAATAAACTATCAGAAATTGAATCAGCTGCAGTTGCCATTATGGAGAATGCAACTGCAAAGAAGAAAGAAATTTCTGATAAGATGGATTTAAAAATCATTGAGTTTGATAAAAAAGTAGATACTGAAACAGCAAATACCCTATCTGAATTAACAAAAAGACTCCAAGATGAAACGGAACAAGAACTTAGTGAATTAAAACTTTGTACGCAAAAGACCTTGGATGCCTTAGAAGATGAATATAATAAAAATCATTCTGTTTTAGCAAATAACATCTTTAAAATGATTGTAAGGGAGTGATTTTATGAGTAACTTATTGGCATATAGCGGTATTACTGCTAAGATTCGAGCAATGGAAGGGAAACTTCTGACTGAAAATGATTACAAAGAGCTTGTGTCATTTAGAAGTGTAAATGAAGCTGCATCCTTCCTAAAGAATAAGCCTGCCTATAAAGAATTATTCTCTGATCTAGATGAATCTAGGTTGCATCGAGGCCAAATCGAACGCTTGATTCACCTATCTTTATACAAAGACTTTACTAAGATTTATAAATTTTCAAACCCAAAGCAGCGAAAATTCTTGCATTTGTATTTTATGCGTTACGAAGCTTCTCTTTTAAAGACTTGTATGCGTGCAGTTTTAAGCGGTGGTATTGATGTTCCGCACAAGGATATTGTAAAACAATTCTTAGAACATTATTCATCCATTGACATGGATCAGTTATTTGCCGCTCACACGATTGAAGAATTTATCGCTTGCTTAAAAGGTACTGAGTATTATAAACCCTTATCAAAACTATTAAATATTGCAAACCCGACCCTTTTCGATTATGAGATGACCTTAGATTTATACTATTTTTCTCAAATCTGGAAATCGAGCCAGGAAATTTTGAAAGGTAAGGAACTTAAAAGCTTATCAGCCTCATTTGGTAGTAAAATTGACATGTTAAATCTCCAATGGATTTACCGTTCTAAAAAATATTACCGTATGTCATCGGCTGATATTTATGCTTTATTGATACCAATTTCTTATAAACTAAAAAAACATGACTTAATACGTCTTGTTGAATCTGCTAGTATTGAGGACTTTAATCTTAATTTGTCAGGCACATACTATGCAAAGATATTATTACCTGAGGTTTTAACAGGCGAAAGCCTTGAACATATCTATAATAGATTATTAGATAAGATTAATCAAACCAGCGCAAAAATGAATCCTTATTCAGTTGCAACGATTAACATGTACTTAACGAGAAAGGATCATGAGGTAAATCGTATAACAACCGCTCTAGAATGTATTCGTTATGGTTTGGATTCAAATGAAACCTTAAAATATATTACAAACTAATTCAGGGGGTGAAACTGTGATTGTAAAAATGAAATTCTTAAGTATTACTGGTCCTAAATCTGATATTGATCGTGTAGCTGAAAAGTATTTATCAAAATATGAAATTCAGCTCGAAAATACTCTATCCGAATTAAAAACGGTAAATGAATTAAGGCCTTACGTGGAATTAAATCCATATAAATCTCTTTTGACCAAGGCTAACGAATATCTTGGTCTGATTCAAAAAAAAGAAGCAATCGAACCTGCAAAGGTATCACTTGAAGAGGCTGTAAAAGTCATTCACTCACTAGACCTAACAGTGAATGATTTAAAAGAGAAAAGGCAAAAACTTGAAGATAAAAAGGCAAAGTATCTTGAGTTGTTACACAAAATTGAACCTTTTATTGGTTTAAATTATGATTTAGAAAAAATACTTAGCTTTCAGTTTATAAAATATCGGTTTGGAAAAATCTCAAAAGAGTATTTTGCAAAACTAGAACGTTATGTCTATTCCAATTTTGATACTATATTTTATAAATGTTATTCGGATGAAAGTTATGTATGGGGGATTTATTTTTTACCTGCCTCTCAAAAAGAAAAAATTGATGCTATCTATACCTCGATGCATTTTGAGCGACTGTATATTCCTGACGGGTATCATGGAACACCACAGCAAGCTTACGACAAATTAGAACTTGATATAAATGAAGTGAAACAAGAAATTTCCTCTATCAATGAAGAAATTTCAAAAGAAATTGATTCGTCAAAAGAAATTATTTATGCTGCCAGTGAAAAATTAAAAAAACTGTCAAGAAATTTCGATATACGTAAACTTGCAGCCTGTACCAAAAATGAGAACCCTGTTTTTTATATCATATGTGGCTGGATGACAGAAAAAGATGCAATTTCCTTTGAAAAAGATATTTCAGATGACGAAAATGTATTTTGCATCATTGAAGATGACCATAATAATATTTTTAGTAGTCCTCCTACGAAGCTTGACAATCCAAAAATATTTAAGCCTTTTGAAATGTTTCTTCGTATGTATGGACTACCCGCTTATAACGAATTTGATCCTACCATATTTTTAGCTATAACGTATACCATTATATTTGGTTGTATGTTTGGAGATGCCGGGCAAGGACTTGTACTCTTTATAGCAGGAGCCTTACTCTACAAGTACAAAAAGCTCGACATTGCGGCAATTGTCTCCATGGCTGGTATATTTTCAACTATTTTTGGATTCTTATATGGTAGCTTATTTGGATTTGAAGATATAATACCTGCCTTATGGCTTCACCCTATGAAAACATATATTACATTGCCTGTTATGGGGACATTAAATACCGTATTGGTATTAGCTGTTGCATTTGGTATGGGATTGATTCTTGTATCAATGTTAATTAATATATACAACGGAATAAAGCAAAAGAATTTAGAGAAAATCTTTTTTGATACCAATGGCGTTGCTGGACTTATTTTTTATGGTTCTATTGTTTTGTCAGCCATCTTAATTATGACTGGTAATACATTACCTGGAGGTATTATACTGTTTGTCATGTTTGGTATACCACTTCTACTCATTGCTTTTAAAGAACCTTTAACCGCTCTGATAGAAAAAAAGGCAGAAGCTATGCCAAAAGAAGTGGGAATGTTCTTGGTTCAAACTTTATTTGAACTTTTCGAAGTTGTATTAAGTTATATGACGAACACAATTTCTTTTGTTCGTATCGGTGCATTTGCACTAAGTCATGCTGGTATGATGGAGGTTGTAATGACGCTTTCAGGAGCTGAAAATGGAGGATCACCTAACTGGCTTATATTTATTATTGGTAATCTGGTTGTACTTGGTATGGAAGGACTTATTGTTGGTATTCACGTACTTCGTCTTGAATACTATGAAATGTTTAGCCGTTTCTTTTCGGGAAGCGGAAGAGAATTTGTTCCTTATACCAAGCAAAAACAATAATTACAGATAGAATTTATTGAAAGAGGAGGTCACATTATGTTGACAAAAATTATTTTAGTAGTTGCACTTATACTTAGCATTATCATTCCATTTGGAGCTTATTTAATTGGTGAAAAAAATAGAGGTCGTTTTAAAACCTCTTTAAGCATTAATGTATTCTTTTTCTTTGGAACATTGATACTTGCAAACATTTTACTATTTGGTGGAAATGCACAGGCGGCTGAGGCTACAAGCGCCGTTGCCAACTCTTCTTATGGTTTGGGTTACATTGCTGCTGCTTTATCAACTGGTTTATCTTGCGTTGGTGCCGGTATCGCCGTTGCAAGTGCCGCAAGTGCCGCTTTAGGAGCAATTAGTGAGGATTCAAGTATCCTTGGTAAATCACTTATCTTCGTTGCCCTTGCAGAAGGTGTTGCTCTATACGGACTTATTGTTTCTATTATGATTTTAGGAAAGTTAGCTTAATTATGAAAATATATCTGATTAGTGATAATGTTGATACCTATACAGGAATGAGACTTGCAGGTGTTGAAGGTGCAATTGTTCATGAAAAAAACGAGTTAAAAACTGAATTAGAAAAGGTATTGGCCGATAAATCAATTGGTATTGTATTACTAACAGAGAAATTCGGCCGAGAATTTCCAGATATAATCGACGACGTTAAGTTGAATCGAAAACTTCCACTTATTGTTGAAATTCCTGATAGACACGGAACCGGCCGTAAGCCAGACTTTATCACATCCTATGTAAATGAAGCCATTGGCTTAAAGCTTTAAAGAAAGATAGGTGAAACTATTGACATTAGAAGAAAAATTACAACATTTTCAAGAGTTTACAATGCAAGATGCAAGAGAAAAAAGTAATCAAATGTTAGATGATTACCATGCATCAATGGATAAAATATTTGAAGAACACAAAGAAAAAAAGCTTCGCCAGGCTCAGTTAGAAATTAATACAGAAACAGAACGATTGAAGCAAGAAAGAAATAAAGAAGTATCAAAACAACACCTTCATATAAAGAGAAAAATCACAAGAAAACAAGAAGAATTAAAGGAAAAACTTTTTGTTGAAGTAAAGGATTTACTTTGTAAATTTATGGAGTCTGCTGAGTATAATCAGTTATTGATTTCACAAATAAATGCTGCTAAAAAGTTTGCAAAGGATCAAGAAATTATTATATACATCGATCCAGCAGACTCCTCCAAAAAAACCAGTTTGGAGGTTGCTACTAATTCTTCTCTTACTATTAGTGAATATTCCTTTATTGGAGGCACCAGAGCTACAATTCCTGCAAGAAATATTTTGATTGATAACTCTTTCGAAACGAAACTTGCAGAAGCGAAAGCAAATTTTATTTTTAACGGAGGTATCTCCAATGACTAAAACTGGAATTATTTATGGTATAAACGGACCAGTCGTATACCTTCGAGGTAATACAGGCTTTAAGATGTCTGAAATGGTCTATGTTGGTAAGGAAAAACTAGTTGGAGAGGTAATCAATCTTACAAAAGATACCACTACAATACAGGTATTTGAAGAAACAACTGGTATTAAGCCAGGTGAAGAAGTCACTGCAACAGGTGATGCAATCTCTGTTACACTTGGACCTGGTATCCTTAATAATATATTTGATGGAATTGAACGGCCACTTGGTGAAATTGCAAAAGAAGGAGGGGCATACATCAATCGAGGGGTAAGTGTTGATTCACTTGATACTACGAAGCTTTGGGATGTCCATATCACCGTAAGTGTTGGCCAGGAAGTGAATGGTGGAACCATTATTGCAGAAGTTCCAGAAACAACTGCAATTACTCATAAATCAATGGTTCCTCCTAATGTATCTGGTCATATCTTAAGTGTCGTAACTGACGGTCAATATACGATAACAGATACGATTGCCGTGGTTCAATTAGAAGACGGTACTGAACTAAATCTAAGCTTAGCACAAAAATGGCCAATTCGTATTCCAAGACCTACACTTAAGCGATACCCTGCTGCCAAACCACTGGTGACGGGACAAAGAATTCTTGATACTCTATTTCCAATTGCAAAAGGCGGAACCGCTGCTATTCCAGGTGGATTTGGTACAGGAAAAACAATGACACAACATCAAATCGCAAAATGGTCAGATGCTGATATTATTATTTATATTGGTTGCGGCGAGCGTGGTAATGAAATGACACAAGTTTTGGAAGACTTCTCTGAATTGGTAGATCCAAAGTCTGGTAATCCTTTGATGGATCGAACTACCTTGATTGCTAATACGTCTAACATGCCAGTTGCTGCTCGTGAAGCAAGTATCTATACGGGTATCACTTTAGCGGAATATTATCGTGATATGGGTTATGACGTAGCCATTATGGCTGATTCAACCTCACGTTGGGCAGAGGCACTTCGTGAATTATCTGGACGTTTGGAAGAAATGCCTGCGGAAGAAGGCTTTCCTGCATACCTTGCTTCCAGATTATCTGCTTTTTATGAGAGAGCAGGAATGATGGAAAATTTAAACGGTACAGAAGGTTCTGTATCTATTATCGGAGCAGTATCTCCTCAAGGTGGAGATTTTTCAGAACCAGTTACACAAAATACAAAACGTTTTGTAAGATGTTTCTGGGGACTTGATAAATCCTTAGCATATGCAAGACATTTCCCTGCTATTCACTGGTTAACCAGCTATAGTGAGTATTTAGGTGACTTAGCTCCTTGGTATAAAGATAATGTATCAACTAATTTTGTCGATTATCGAAATCAATTACTTGCATTACTCAATCAAGAAAGTAGCTTAATGGAAATTGTTAAGTTGATTGGCAGCGATGTACTTCCTGATGAGCAAAAGCTTGTTCTTGAAATTGCAAAAGTAATTCGATTAGGATTCTTACAACAAAATGCATTTCATGCTGAAGACACTTGTGTACCAATGGAAAAGCAATGCAAGATGATGGAAGTCATTTTATACTTATATTCTAAGTCAAAAGCTTTGGTTACCATGGGAATGCCTATGTCTATCTTAAAAGAAAATAATATATTTGAGCGAGTAATCGCTATTAAATACGATGTAGCCAATCACGAACTTGAGAAATTTGATCAATATAAAAAAGATATTGATAATTTCTATAATAAAGTATTAGAAACGAATGCATAAGGAGGTTATCATATGTCAATTGAATATTTAGGACTTAGCGAAATTAACGGCCCCCTTATCGTTTTAGAAGGTGTTCAAGATGCCGCATTTGAAGAAATTGTTGAAATTACAGTAGAAGGAAAAGAAAAAAAGCTGGGCCGTATTGTTGAAATATATGACGATAAGGCAGTCATTCAGGTATTTGAAGGAACAGAAAACATGTCCCTTAAAAATACCCATACAAAACTTACGGGACATCCAATGGAAATTGCCCTTTCTACTAGTATGCTAGGGCGTACCTTTAATGGTATTGGTCAGCCAATCGACCGCTTAGGACCTGTTGTTTCAGATGTCAAAAGAAATATTAATGGGCTTCCACTCAACCCTGTTACAAGAGAATACCCTCGTAACTATATCAATACGGGTATTTCAGCCATTGACGGGCTTACCACTTTAATACGTGGGCAAAAGCTTCCTATTTTTTCAGGAAACGGATTACCACATGATCAACTTGCAGCTCAGATTGTAAAGCAAGCCTCGCTTGGTGAAAATTCAGATGAAGAATTTGCTATTGTATTTGCAGCAATGGGTGTAAAATATGATGTTGCTGAATTCTTCCGTCGTACCTTTGAAGAAAGTGGTGTATCCGAACACGTTGCTATGTTTTTAAACTTGGCAAACGATCCGGTTGTAGAACGATTAATTACACCAAAAGTTGCTTTAACACTTGCAGAGTACCTTGCATTTGATAAGGGAATGCATATCCTTGTTATTTTAACCGATATGACCTCCTTTGCAGAAGCAATGCGTGAAGTATCCTCCTCTAAAGGGGAAATTCCATCCAGAAAAGGCTTTCCTGGATATCTTTACAGTGAGCTTGCTACCATTTATGAAAGAGCAGGTATTGTAAAAGGTGTGAATGGTTCTGTTACCCAGATTCCAATTTTAACAATGCCAAATGATGATATCACACACCCAATTCCTGACTTAACTGGATATATTACAGAAGGTCAAATTGTACTTGACAGAGTCATGCATGGTCAGGCAATTTATCCTCCAATTAATGTACTTCCTTCCCTCTCTCGTTTGATGAAAGATGGTATTGGTGAAGGTTATACAAGAGCAGATCATCAAGATGTGGCAAATCAGTTATTTTCTTCCTATGCAAAGGTTGGTCAGGCAAGAGCTCTTGCATCTGTTATTGGAGAAGATGAACTATCACCAATTGATAAAAAATACTTAAAATTTGGTATTGCTTTTGAGAAAGAATATGTTGGGCAAGGACCAAATGAAAATAGAACCATTGAACAAACGCTTGATTTGGGTTGGAAGCTTTTAGGTCTTCTACCAAAAGAAGAATTAGATCGAATTGATACAAAGATATTAGATAAATATTATGTAGCTGCAGAATAAGAGGTGATTAAATGGATCCAAATACATTTCCCACAAAGGGTAATTTAATATTGGCAAAAAACTCTCTTGTTCTTGCAAAACAAGGCTATGAGCTCATGGACAAAAAGCGAAATATATTAATTCGCGAGCTGATGGAACTGATTGATAAAGCAAAGGACATTCAATCTGAGATAGATATTACCTTTACAACTGCTTACAAAGCATTGCAGCGAGCAAATATGGAGCTTGGGATTAACTATGTAGAAGAAATCTCAACCACCATTCCAGTTGAGAACTCAGTTACAATTAAAACTCGTAGCATTATGGGAACTGAAATTCCATTGGTTCAATATGAACGAACGGATGCAAAACCGACTTATGCCTTTTATAGTACAAGAGAATCTCTTGACTTAGCCAGAGAATGCTTTGAAAAAGTAAAACATCTCACCATTAATCTTTCTATGATTGAAAATGCTGCATATCGTTTGGCTACGAATATTAAGAAAACGCAAAAAAGAGCAAATGCATTAAAGAATATAACCATTCCTTATTATGAAGCTTTAACGACCAGTATCCAAAATGCTTTGGAAGAAAAAGAGCGTGAAGAATTTACCAGGTTAAAAGTTATTAAAAGAACACATACAAAATAAAGAAAAATGAAGCGGTACTGCGCTTCATTTTTCTTTAAATTTTTCTATAAACCGATGGTTGAATACAAATTAATTTGCTTGACTTAATCTCTATCGTCTCAGTGAAACCAATAAATAAATATCCACCTACTTCTAAAAAATCTGCAACCTTATCCACAATTTGTTCTATCAATTCACTATCAAAGTATATAAGTACATTTCTTAAAAATATTACTTGGAATAACTTTTCAAATTCAAAATCTGATAGCAAATTAAGTAGTTTGAATTTTACATATTCTTTTAAAGAATCCTTTATTTTATAACTTCCATCGATGCAGACATTAAAATAATGCTGTAACCAATCATCTGGTATCTTTTCTACCTCTTCTTTTTGATAGATTCCCGCTTTCGCTTTTTTTATCATTGCTTGGGAAACATCAGTTGCTATTATTTCAACATTCCAATCCCTAATTTCTTCTTTTAGAAAATTTAAAACAGCCATTAAAATACTATATGCTTCCTGTCCGGATGAAGTTGCTGCTGACCAGACCCTTATTCCCTTTTTTTTATTACCATTGTTATAAATTTTGGGTAAGATTACTTCGCTAAGTATTTCAAAATGAGATGGTTCACGTAGAAAGTAAGTATAATTTGTTAAGAGTAAACCTATCACTTTCGAATTTATAATCTCATCATTCTTTTTTTCAAGCACATTAAGAAGTTGATCTAAATCTGTAAAATTACAATTAAGTAGAATTTTATCTAAGCTTTCTTCTACCACTGTTCTCTTTTGATTTAAATCCACTCCATAATTTTGTTTAATAAAACTTGTAATTCGATAAAAATCTTTATTGTTAACCTTCAAAAAGAATCATGCTCCTCCCTAAAACAAATTTAAAAGGAATAAACACTAAAAACATTTTATCCTTAGCTAAACTATTTATTATTCTATCTATTATATCATTCTATCTATGCTAACAATATACTTATTTTATATTTCATTAGATATTAACTGTCAAATTTATTAAATTCCTTTTTTATCAATACAACTGAAACAAGTGCTGCTATTATTTCTGCTATAGGAAAGGATATCCATACACCATGTATTCCGATTGCTCTTCCAAGAAGATAAGATAATGGGATTATAATAACTAATTGTCTTAACAAAGATATCATCAATGATTCTTTTCCTTTCCCTAAAGCCTCAAACACACCTGAACAAATCACACCTACAGCAGAAAATATAAACCCACATCCAATAATCCTCAAGGTGTAAATTCCTATATCATTCATTTGCTGTGTTGCATGAAACATCGATAAAATAAGTTCTGGTACACTGAGAAAGAAAATAGTTCCTAACGTCATAATTCCAGCTACTACAAACAAACTACTTCTTACTACATCTTTTACTCTATCATACCTTTTTGCCCCGTAATTAAAGGAAATAATCGGTCGCATTCCTTGAATTACTCCTGTGGAAGGCATATATACAAATGTCTGGATTTTGTAATATAATCCAAAGACTGCTACTGCTGTCTGAGAAAAAGCTCCTAAAATTCCATTTAAGGCACTAACCAATATGGAAGGTAGTGACATCATGATCCCTGAAGGGACTGCAATGGAATATATTTTTTTTATCAAGGAAGCATTTGGCGGGTATTTTTTGATACTAACATGAATATCTTTTTCTGTTTTTAAAAACATGATAAGTGCTAATATAAAAGAACTCATTTGCCCTATTATCGTTGCTATTGCTGCTCCCTTTACACCAAGAGCAGGTATGCCAAATTTTCCAAATATTAAAATTGGATCTAAAATGATGTTAACAATTGCCCCTACTCCTTGCAAAATCATTGGAATTACCATTTTTCCAGATGCTTGAAACATTTTTTCTATGTTAATATGTAACATACTTCCAAAAGAAAAACATATTACGATTTGGCTATATTCCATTCCCCATTGAAATACTTGATTATTGTTTGTAAAAAATTGTAAATAAGGCTTTACAAAAAACAACCCAATTATTACAAATAAAAAGGAATGAAATAGTGTTAATACGATTCCATTTGTTGCTGTCTTATTAACTTCTTCTTTATTTTTTGCTCCCATATTAATTGCCATACATGCGTTAATACCTACTCCTAATCCAACTGCAACGGCTAATACCAGATTTTGCAATGGAAATGCAATGGAAACAGCAGTTAAGGCTTCCTCACCTAATTGAGCTACAAATATACTATCAACAATATTATACAATGACTGAATCAGCATGGACAACATGGGTGGAATAGCCATTGATAGTAACAAATGAAATATATTCTTACTTTCCATCATATGAATGGAATTTTCTTTCATAATTTTTCTATACTCCTTTCATCAAAAAAAGCTATAGATTTTCAACTGTTTATAAATCAGAAACAGGAAAAGCTATAGCTCAAAGCAATTTTTTTATTATTTTCAACCTCATTAAACTAACATATATATATTATTTTGTCAACTAATAACGAGGATTATTATAATAAAATTTATTACTTTTAATTACGGAGTATATTCATCTATTTTATCTATCATCATGTAATCTGAAGTTTGCATAGGCACTTGAACCATGTTCATGGATATCTAGCCCTTCTTCTTCTTCTTTTGGTGAAACGCGTAATCCAACTGTTTTATCAATAATAGTAAATATAATAAAGGCTGATACTAATACATATGCAAGAACAGAAAGTACACCAATAAATTGTGTCAAAAGAGAAACTCCTTCCCCAAATACACCAGCTAATACCGTACCTAAAAAGCCGCAAGCTCCATGCACACCTATTGCTCCAACTGGGTCATCAATTTTTAATTTTTTATCCACAAATTCAATAACAAATACAATAAATATACCTGCAATTACTCCAATTAACATTGCTTCGTAATTTGTTACGACATCACATCCTGCTGTAATAGCCACAAGGCCGGCTAAAGCACCATTTAGAGTCATAGATACATCTGGTTTTCCATATCTTACCCATGTAATTATGAGTGTAGCCATAGTAGCTGCTGCTGCTGCAATATTTGTTGTCATAGCAATATCACCCAAACTTGTTGTGGCAGAAACAGTTGAACCACAATTAAATCCAAACCAACAAAACCAAAGAATAAATACACCTAGTGTTCCTAATGGAATATTATGACCAGGAAAAACATTTATTTTTCCATCTTTATCATACTTACCAATTCTTGGACCTAGTATTTTTGCTCCGACTAATGCACAAACTCCACCAACCATATGAACTGCTGTTGAACCCGCAAAATCATGAAAACCAAGTTCTCCTAACCAGCCGCCTCCCCAAATCCAGTGACCAGTGATTGGGTAAATAAAAATACTAATACATGCACTATAGAACAAGTATGAAATAAATTTAGTTCTCTCTGCCATTGCTCCTGATACGATGGTCGCTGACGTAGCACAAAATACAGTTTGAAAAATTAAAAATACACCAATTGGTAATCCATTAAATAAACCATCTGCATCTGCAAGGCTGGTAGGATTAAAAAAACCTGAAGTTCCAATTACACCTCCTGCTGACGTACCAAACATAATTGAAAAACCTAATACAAAATAAAAAATAGTACCTATTACAAAATCCATCATATTTTTCATAAGAATATTATTTGCATTCTTAGCTCTTGTAAAACCAGTCTCTACCAAGGCAAAACCTGCTTGCATAAAATAAACAAGTATTGCTGCAATCATTGTCCAAACAACATTTAATAATAACGAAACATCATTCATTTTTATTTCCTCCTCTTAAAAAAAGATAATTAACCTCGACTTACATCTTGGTTAATTATCTTCTTCGATAACATTTAATAAATTGATTTAATTCAAATAATTTTATAACTTTAACATCCCTATAGAGCATCATGCCCACGCTCACCTGTACGAATTCTAACTGCATCTTCCACATCGTAAATAAAAATCTTACCATCTCCATAATTTCCTGTATTAATTTCTTTGGTTACTCTTTCAATAATCTTTTCCGATAACTCTGTGGCAACTACAGTCTCAACTTTAATTTTTGGAAGTAAATTTACACTATACTCGGTTCCTCTGTAAATTTGCTTGTAACCCTTTTGATTACCATATCCCATAATATTCGTAATCATAAGTCCATTGGCGTTGCATTCATCAAGAATACTTTTTAAATCATCTAGTTTTTCTGATTTAATAATAATCTCTAACTTCTTCATAATAATACCTCCTCATAAGATAATAAAGATAACAAAATAGAACTTACATAAATGCACATATTATAAGTATAAAACAAAAAGGCGTTTCTTAATATTAACATTAAGAAACGCCTTTGTTCTTTGATTTAATTATACACCTTTGATTTTATTTGTCAAATACTATTTTGTTTTTTTTGTGAATAAGTTGATTTATAATTGCGAAGTATAGAAAAATACCCTATAATGAATAAGGACTATATGAATTATGAGGAGATTTAAAAATGAAAAAACGAAAGCTTTTATTATGTAGTGTACTTCTTTCGATTACATTATTTTCAAATATATTACCAGCCTTTGCCACAGCCAACACACAATCAGAGCAATCAATTGAGAATACTTCTGAAGAGGAAACTGATTTATCCACAGTGTGGCCTTCTGGCCCACATGTAGAGGCTGAGTCAGCCATATTAATGGATATCAATACAGGAACCATTCTTTATGAAAAGAATATTAATGAAGAGTTTTACCCTGCAAGTACAACCAAGATAATGACCGCACTTCTTGCTCTTGAAAATAGTAGTCTAGATGAGATTGTTACTTTTTCTAAAAATGCTGTATTCTCAATTGAGCGTGGAAGTAGTCATATCGGTATAACCGAAGGGGAACAGCTTACGATGGAGCAGTGTTTATATGGAATTATGCTTGAAAGTGCCAATGAGGTATCAAATGCTGTTGCTGAGCATGTTGGCGGAAGCATTGAGGGCTTTACAGATATGATGAATAAAAAAGCAGAGGAATTGGGATGTAAAAACACACATTTTAGCAATGCAAATGGACTACCTGATGAAACTCATTATTCTTCTTCTTATGATTTAGCTTTAATTGGAAGAGCAGCTATGCAAAATGAAACATTTCGAACCATTACTGCAACAACAACTTATACTATACCGCCTACCAATCTCCAAGAAGAGTCCAGACCCTTATCAAATCACCATAAGATGCTTCCAAAAAGATTATACGCCTATCCAGACTGCATTGGTGGAAAAACAGGTTATACAAATGTTGCTAGACAAACATTAGTAACGTTTGCAAAACGTGGTGACTTAGAATTGGTTTGTGTAATCATGAAGACAGAATCTCCTTTTCAATTTACAGAAACGGCCAAGCTATTTGACTGGGGCTTTGAAAACTTTCAAATATTAAACATATCAGATAACGAAAAAAATTACACGATTCAAAATGCAAGCTTTTATGACACCGAATCAACTATATTTGGAAACACAGATTCTATGATA
Source organism: Candidatus Galacturonatibacter soehngenii (assembly GCF_008830185.1). Lineage (GTDB taxonomy): Bacteria > Bacillota > Clostridia > Lachnospirales > Lachnospiraceae > Lachnotalea > Lachnotalea soehngenii. The sequence continues at coordinate 32,167 of NZ_WAGX01000007.1, read as the reverse complement.
CAGATTAATAAAAATGGTGAAATCATTCTTCCAAATACGGCAGCTTTTTCTGATGCTAAATCTGTTTTAAATTACACGAATGATGGAAGCAACTCATTTGCTACTTTATCCTATTCCTATGGTGGTAAGGAGATTGGCTCAACAACAATTGAATTGACTAATCTTAATATCCCAGATTTTAATTTTAGTACGCAAAAGGATGCTACACCCGAAGAAACAAAATCCAATAATACAGATAAAAAGGTTGTTATTTTTTCAAAAACACAAATCATTGCAACCATTATTATAATATTCGTTTTAATTTTATTACTAATTTTATTCATCTTTTTATTTAGAAACTATCATTTTTTTAGACGCAGGCGAATTAGAAGAAACAGAAGATTGAGTAGAAAATTTAATGACTTTGATTTTAGATAAAGAAGAAAAGTAATTTCATAATTGAAATTACTTTTCTTCTTTAATTATATATTAAATTCACTTGGATGTTCTTTTTTGTTTTTCCTTTTTAACCTTCTCTTTAATCTTAAATCTTCTCTTTTTGTTCGAATTAATAAACCTTCTTCTTCATTAACAGCCTTTATTGTCTTAATGACAAAATATTTATCTTCGTCGTTTTTTTTCATTCTTATTTTACATTTCATATACCCATGTTCTTCACAATAACCTAGTGCATAGTGTATTTTCGAATTAATAGAAAACCATCTAATCTTTCTCTTAAGATTTCGATTACAGCAATGACATTTCATACTAGTGACTTCTTTATCTGACATTGCTTCTTCCTTTGAGGCAAATGCTTTTGAAACATACTTACTATATCTTTTATATTGGATAAAAATCTCATCTTCTCTTGATTGAGGCGGTTTATAATAATCAATTGATTCATTATTCTGTAAAAAATCCGAATCAATTAAACTTAATATTTTTCCAGCATAGTAAGCATCGTATATTGCTTTATGAAAATCATATTCTCGTTTAATATTTAGATAAACAACTGCATATTCTAATGTTCTTTTAGCCTTTGCCTCTTCAAAAAATAGACTAAATACTTTTTGAATATCATAATATTTTAAAGGATAGTTAAATTCATACTTCAAGCCGTAATATTTCATATTTCTTTGAAGTTCTGTTAGATCCATACTTCCCCAAGTCGCAAAAATATAATCTTGTCCACACCATTTAAGAAATGATTGACAGACTTGTGTAAAAGTCTTTGCAGAATTTAATTCCTCCATGTTTAATTGAATGACTTCCTTTGTTTTATAATGAATTTCTCCATATACACATGGTTTAATCAATTCACTAAATTCACTTATTTTATGAAAATTTGAGTCTAGTTTAACCGCACCAATTTCAATTATCTCAAATGGAAGTTTTTTATTTTCATTTTCCTTCCCATCTGGACATTGATTCCATTCCAAATCTAGAACTATATAATTCATACATACACCACCTAAACAATGGTAATCGTGAGAGCTTACTTTAATCTCTCGTGTCATAGTTATTTAGAACATATACATATCTTTATAATGAAAGGAAAGTTCATATAAATTAGAACTTTCCTTTTTATTCATAATGCACTTAACTGGATTCGAACCAGCGGCCTACCGCTTAGGAGGCGGTCGCTCTATCCTACTGAGCTATAAGTGCATAACTGTCAGATTTAATTCCTGTATCGCCATGTCATATCAAGGAAAATATGTTGCCAAATAGCAGCAACATATTTTATTTTATATGCAAATTTGCATAAAGTCAATGATATAATTATAATCTTTTCCTACTACACAGGAAAATTAATTTTTCCTTGCATCCATATAATCCCCTTGAATCTTCTTCCAATTTCAGGTTCACCAACCAGATCCTTCTTATTAATGCAAACATCAAAGGTCATTGCATTTGTATTTAATGTAAGGATATAGATTTCTTCCTGTGTGTAAGTATTTGTCTCAACTTCCATATCAGTAATCTCACCTAATATGGAATATTGATCACATTCTATTCCATAAGGCATAAAATAGGAATCTACAATCGTAAAAACATCCTCATTTAAAATGCGTTTCGATATCATGGTATAAGTATCAATATCTTCTAATGTTAAGCTCTCGATTGCGTCTTCATCACCATTTCTAGCGGCTGCTATTAAAGTGTTTCTATTGATTGATGCCTCTTTTGTATTTTTTAACTGCTTTTCACTTTTACTTATTGGTAGAATTATTGTTCCACTTATTGATAATGCGGAAAGAGTAATCGAAATGTTTTGTTTAGCCAAAGTACCTATTCTTTTTTCATTTATATATTCTGCAATGTTTTGCAGATAAAAAATCAAGGATACTCCTACCTTAACATCATCTACGATACCAGCATAGGATTCTTTTTCAGCATGTTTTTCAACTGAAACATCTTCATTTGTGGTAATACCTTTTCCTTTAAAATATGGATAATAGTAACTTGTACTAAATTCATTATCTTCATTATATTCACCACGAATGTTTATTCCAACACTTTTTGTAAAATCCTTCGATATTTCTGTAAACAAACAACTTTCCTCTATTTCCGCCATTTCTTTTTTATCTGGGCTTTGCATAGCAAAATTCATTAATGAATCTAAATCTTTCTTCTTTTTAATATTACTAAAACCAATTGCTCTTAAGTAACTGTGCACTAAACTCACCTCATTTCACCTAAATCATTCTTTATTTATTTTATTTCCGTTAAACCACCCATATAAGGTACTAGAACCTCTGGAATTTTTACACTTCCATCTGCTTGCTGATAATTTTCTAAGATAGCTGCTGTGGTACGGCCAATGGCTACACCACTACCATTTAGGGTATGAACATATTTTGCTTTATCTTTTATATTATCTTTATACTTTATATTTGCACGTCTTGATTGGAACTCCTCGAAATTACTACAGCTAGATATTTCTACATATCGATTATAGCTAGGCATCCATACTTCAATATCATATTTCATTGCGGCAGTAAATCCTAAATCTCCAATACAAATTTTTACGACGCGGTATGGAAGATTTAATAGCTGTAGTACTTCCTCAGCATCTTTTGTTAACTTTTCTAGCTCTTCATAAGAATCCTCAGGTTTTGTAAACTTTACTAACTCTACTTTGTTAAATTGATGTTGTCTAATTAATCCTCTTGTATCTCTTCCTGCTGATCCTGCTTCTGCTCTAAAACATGCAGTATATGCACAATGAAGAATTGGAAGTTGACTACCATCTAAAATCTGTTCTCTATACATATTGGTAACAGGAACTTCAGCAGTAGGTACCAAAAAATACTCTTTTCCATCACCTAATACTTTATATGCATCTTCTTCAAATTTTGGTAACTGACCTGTTCCAGTCATACTTTCCCTACTTACCATAAAAGGAGGAAATACTTCTGTATACCCATGTTTTTCTGTATGAGTATCTAAGAAAAAGTTCATGATTGCACGTTCTAATCTTGCTCCTGCACCTTTATAAAAAGTAAATCTTGAACCAGATACCTTAGCTGCTGTTTCTGCATCAATTACACCCAAATTAGAACCCAAGTCCCAATGTGCCTTAGGCTCAAATTCAAATTTAGTTGGATCACCAAATTTTCTAATTTCCACATTATCTTCATCCGTTGATCCCTTTGGTACAGATGGATTTGGTATATTAGGAATGGTAAGAAGATAATTATTTAATTCCTTTTCAACAGCTGATACTTCCGATGTAAGTTCTTTTACTTTTTCAGAAAGAACTTTCATTTCTTCTAATACGGAAGCTACATCTTTTCCTTCTTTTTTCATAATAGGAACTTGTTTTGACACTGCATTTTGTTCTGCTTTTAATTTTTCAACTTCTGCTAATAACTGACGTCTCTTTTCATCAATTTCTTTAAACTTACTTAGATCAAAATCCTCATTTCTTGAAGCAAGCGCCTTTTCTACCTCGTCGAAATTATTTCTCAATAACTTAATATCTAACATGATATATTCCTCCTACAAAGCATTTTATCAATACTTTTATTTATTCTTTTATGGTAAAAATAATATACTGTATATGATAGTATATTTTAATTTTCAAGTAAAGATTAATTGAATTTTTAATCCATTTTTCTTAATCAATAACACTTTCTATGAAAATGTTTAAATGCTTTAATAAATCTTTTTCTTGATTTATATTGTTTCCATATTTATCCTTAATAATACTAATAATAGGTCTTTCCTTGAATGTTGAGTTTTGTTTTATTACAATTCCAATCTCTCCTTCATTGGTAATCACCTTAGTACCATTTGGGTAAAGAGCAATAAAATCTAATAAAAGTTTAATATATTTTTCCTCAAATGCAATTCCACTTTTCGCTTTTAAGTTTTCGATGATTTGATAGGTCTTCATTGGTTTACAGCATATTCCACAGAGTAAAGTATCATATTCATCACATATCGATACTATTTGTGTCGTATCTTTTATTTCTTTCTTCTTTAGCGGATAACCACTTCCATCAATTCTTTCATGATGAGACAAAATAATATCTTTACTTTCTGCTGTTAACCAATCTTCATATTCAATTGCCATATATCCATATATCGTATGCTTTTTAAACTCATTTAAATCTTTTCTGGTTAATTCACTCATGATCTTATTTGCATAAGAGATTGGTATATATCGAAAACCAATATCATGTAGAATACTTCCCACGGCAATTGAATGAATTGTTTCCATTTCTAATTTTAATTTTATTGATAATAAAACTGCGAGTGCACAAACATTAATTGAATGCTCATATATATCAGCTTCATGTTCTTTTAAATTCTCTATTTGTTCCACTACATCATCTTCATTCATAATATCAATTATGATTTCATAAGCGATTTCTTTTAATTCGGCTAATTCTGCTCTACTACTATACACATGACGTTCTAATAGATTTCTAACCTTTTCTCTGTAATCTTCAACAATACTATCTTTTGTAATGCTGCTTTTATCTTCTGTATCATCATCGCTGTTGTCATCTCTTATATATACGTATTGAACACCTAATTCCCGTAGTTTTTTTATATATTCTTCCTTTAAGCATGTCCCTTCATAAATAAGAATGATATCACTTCCAATACATACAGGTCTTGCTAAAAACTCGCCACCTTTTAAATCACTCACATTCTTTAACTTCATATCTCCATACTCCGCTTATATTATGTAAACCTTATCATAGAAGACAAACTAACTACATTCCAACATTCCCAACCGCTTCATCTAATGCTTTTCTTTCTTCATCTCCAAGCACAATGTAAGATTCACCATTTATTATCTCTTTAATGTATGTATAACAACCTTCTCTACTATGCATTGCATTGATTATAAAACCATTATTCTTTTCATTTAATAGTGCTACTGCAAAACTTAACTTTCCGCCCATCTCATTAAACGCATCATATTTTACAATACCAACTTTTTTAAATGTAGATAGTAAAACATCGTTAATTTTTTTGATATCATCTTTATTCTTACTATCTGAAACTTTTAGCGTTTCGATTTCACTTAACTTTTCTAATATCATCTTTTCAAGAGATTTTCCATTTTCGCCCTTCATGAAAACATTATATTTCTTTTTTAAATTTCCCAACTTAACCATCAAAATTATAGCAATTATAAAAATCAATAAATCAAAGACCGCAAAACCAATTAATAAGTAAAGTGGTTCTAAGTAAATATTATAATCCAAAACATTTAAATTCATTTCATCCTCCGCTTATAAAAACCTTAGCTTTCTATCGATTGTAGTAAATCAAAAATTCTTTCTAATTCATCATTCGAATAAAACTCTATTTCTATTTTTCCCTTATTATTGCTTTTCTGATTAATTTTAACTTTTGTTCCAACTATAGATGTTATTTTATCCTCTATGTTTTTAAATATAAAATCATTATTATTATTTTCTTTTATTGTGGTATTTTCGACCTTTTCCGAGGTTATTTTTTTTATTAATTTTTCCGTTTCTCTTACACTTAATTTTTCATCAAAAATACGATTAGCTAGATGGTATTGTAAATCATTGTCTTCAATTACTATTAGAGTCCTCGCATGTCCTGTTGATATTTTATCATCAATCACCATTTGTTGAACTCTATCATCTAATTTTAATAACCGAAGCGAATTTGTAACCGCAGTTCTACTTTTGGACACTCTTTCTGCTATCTCATCCTGCTTTAAGTTAAATTGTTGAATTAACTTTTTGTAAGCTAAAGCTTCTTCTATTGGATTTAAATTTTCTCTTTGTATGTTTTCAATTAAAGAAATTTCTAATATTTCTTGTTCGGTATATTTTTTTATAACAACAGGTACTTCTTTTAGACCAGCTAATTTAGCTGCTCTCCATCTTCTTTCTCCTGCTATTATTTCATAGTATCCATCTCTCTCCTGAACTACTAACGGCTGTATAATACCAAATTGTTTTATTGAATCCGAAAGTTCAAGCAAAGCATCTTCTTCAAAATTTTTTCTTGGTTGTTCTCTATTTGGTTCTATTTTAGTTATTTTTATTTTCTTTTCGACTGGCTTTTCAACTACTTTTTCAATTACTTTTGATTTATCATCTTTCATAACTGTTTCGGGTATTAAAATATCTAAACCTTTTCCAAGACCTTTTGTTTTTACTGCCACGGTTTATTCCTCCTCTCCTCTATGTATTACTTCTTCTGCTAATAACTTATAACTTTCAGCTCCAGCAGATTTTGCATCATATAAATTAATAGGAAGTCCATGACTTGGAGCCTCTGCTAATCTTATATTACGCGGAATAATTGTTTTATAAATGGCTTGTTTTAAATTTGCTTTTACATTTTCAACCACTTGCAAGGATAAGTTTGTTCTTGCATCATACATTGTAAATACTACACCTTCAATTTCTAGTTTTGGATTCAATCGTGTTTTTACTAAATTGATTGTTCTTATTAACTGTGATAGACCTTCTAATGCATAATATTCACATTGAATAGGTACCAGTACTGTATCTGCTGTAGTCATAGCGTTTACTGTTAACATATTTAAAGATGGCGGACAATCAATTAATATAAAATCGAAATCATCTTTAATCGAATCTACAGCCTTTTTCATTATATATTCTTTTTCGTTAATTCCTATCAATTCAATTTCAGCCGCTGCTAAATCAACATTGGATGGGATTACATACAAATTTTCCATAATACTATCTTGCATACACTCTTTGATTTCACATTGCCCTAACATTAGTTCATAAATCGTGTTTTCGATAGAGTTTTTATCTAATCCTAATCCACTAGTGGTATTTCCCTGGGGATCAATATCTATTGTTAATACTTTTTTTCCGAGTTCCGCTAAATAGGCGGATAAATTTATTGTGGTGGTCGTTTTTCCTACTCCACCTTTTTGGTTAGCAACTGCAATAATTCTTCCCATTTGAATCCCCTTTCTTAAATTTTTAATCACTTTTTTTATTATATCACCTTTTTATTTTATTAGCCATAGGTAAATATAATGTTTCACGTGAAACATTATATTTATTTTTAGTTTAAATATTATTTTAAATTATACATATAAGAGGAAAGAAAATATAAATTAATTTTCTTTCCTCTTATATGTTTCACGTGAAACATTATACAGTAATAATATTATTTTTTATTGCAAATACAGCAGCTTGTGTACGATCTGCAACAGTAATCTTTTTAAATATATTCGAAACGTGATTTTTAACCGTTCTTTCACTTATGTTTAATTTTGATGCAATTTCTTTATTAAACATACCTTCAGCTAATAATTTTAAAACTTCAAATTCTCTTCTTGTTAAACACTCTATCTTCTTTTCATCTTCATTTCTATTAATCAAACGTGAGTTTAACATAGGAGATAGCTTTGGTTGAATATATGTTTCACCTTCATTAACACAATATATTGCCTTCTTTAATTCATCCGAATCGGAATCTTTTAACATATATCCATTAATACCTATATCCACTGCCTTAACTAGATACTCTACTTCATTATGAATCGTAAGAACAATAACTTTTGTATTATCCTTTCTTTCTCTCATAATTTTCAAAACTTCCAAACCATTCATTGTAGGCATATTAATATCTAAAAGTAATACATCAACATCCATGTTTTTTAATAATTCTAGACACTGTGTACCATCTCCAGCTTGTCCCACTACTTTAATATCTTTATCCAATTCCAATAACTGAATAAGCCCTTCCCTTACCATTACGTGATCATCAACAACTGCTATGTTTATTGGCATCCTTTCTTTCCTCCCTGAAACATTTAGGAACTTTAACATAAATCATAGTTCCTTTATCCTTATTTGATTCAAATTTTATTAAACCTGATAAAAGATAGACTCTTTCTCTCATCATGGATAATCCAAAGCCAGATTTTGATTCATATTTAATATGATTGTCTTTTGGTATTTCAAATCCTTTACCATTGTCTTTGATGTAAACTTCAATATTATCCTTACTATATTCTATCTTTACATAAAATTCTGTAAATTCTGAATGCTTTAATGCATTATTACAGGCTTCCTGAATAATACGAACTAAAGTTATTTGAACAATTTGATCTACATTGGTACTGTCACCAATTACATCATAGCTTACTTTAATACCATTTTCTTTTATATTAACGAGTTCCCTTTCAATTATAACATCAATTCCAATATCATCAAATGCCATAGGTCTTAAATTATATATTATATTTCTCATCTCATCAATGATTTCCCGAATACTGTTAGATATTGTCATTAACTCTAGTTTTGCTCTTATATTATCTATATCCATTATTTTTAGTGTAAATTCAGATTTATGAATCATATTTGTTAATTTTTGAATAACCGTATCATGAATATCTCTGGCAATTCTTTTTCTTTCAAACTCTTGGCTTCTTAATATTTCAATTTTACTTGTATTATTATAATCATTAAAATAATCAATATTCTCATTTTCATTTATCTGTAAGTGATTTATTTTTTTTATTGTATTTTCTATATAAAGTAATCGACTGTTTAATTCCTCATTTTCTTTTAATAGCACTTCGAGTTCAACTTTTAATTTATTTAATTTCTCATCATTTTCTACTATGGAATAACTAGGCTTAAATATATTTTGGTCACAAGATAATTCATTTTCTAAATTTTCTATATTAGACTTAACTACGTCAATACATTTCAAATTACGATTATAGTTTGATTCTATTTTTTCCTTCTCATGTACAAAATCAATATACATTTCAGAAATAAAATCGTTTAACTTATCAAAAGATATTTTTCCTATCCCGTCTGATTTATTTTTATCCCTCATTTTATCTCCTAATTATATTTTTTATCACATAGTATTATTTTACTTCATTTTCGACATTTTTTAAATAAAAATTTGATTAACTTTCATAATATAACATATTTCTTAAGATATTTAAAAAAAGGTAATAAAATTATATTTGTATATAGCAGTAGAATGAACTATAATATAACTTATCAGAATACAAAACAAAATCTTTCTAGAGTGCTCTGTACATAGAGAAAAAAATCTCCTATTACTTACAGTAAGCCAAATGAAGATAATATTAATAAAGGAGTTTGAGTCTATGAGTATAAAAAACAAGATGAAATATGCATTTTTATTTGGAACTGCAACTGCATTAACTGTATCTATTGTAAATAAAATCATTTATGTTTCGGCGACTTTAAAAAATAATGTTTCTCCTGTAAAGGGAAATTATTATAATTGGAGATTTGGTAAAGTTTTTTACACCAAACAAGGAACGGGTTCTCCTCTTTTGTTAATTCATGATTTGGATGTTTCCTCTTCTTCATTAGAATGGAAGGAAGTTATAAAGAAATTATCGCTAAATCATACCGTTTACACACTAGATTTGCTTGGTTGTGGATTATCTGATAAACCATATTTAACTTACACAAATTATCTTTATGTACAATTGATATCAGATTTTATTAAAAATATTATTGGCCATAAAACAAATGTAATTGCAAGCGGATCTTCGTCTTCCTTTACACTAATGGCTTGTCATAATGATTCAAATTTATTCCATAAAATTATGGTTATAAATCCACAGGACTTATATCAATTAAACTTTGCTCCAAGTAAAAAAAGTATTAGTCTTAAAATACTATTTGACTCTCCAATAATAGGTACTCTTATATATAATATATTGTTTTCTCGAAAGCATGTAAAAGAAAACCTAACCAAAAAGTTTAATGTCTATTCTAGTAAAATTGCAAATTACTTAGATTTATTTTATGAATCGGCACATTTGCAAAATTGCCAAGGAAAATACTTATTCGCTAGTATAAAAGGTTGTTATACAAATGTAAACATTATACATGCACTAAAAGAAATTAATAATAGTATTTATATAATTGGAGGACAAAATTACACAAATATCAAAACTATAATAGAAAACTATTCTTATTATAATCCATCCATTGAAAATTATATTATTGATCAAACAAAATATTATCCTCATATAGAAAAACCAAGTATATTTTTCGATCAAATAAATGTATTTTTTGATAATAATTAAAATATTTTTCTATAAACTTTTCTATTAGAAAAAAAGCTGTTGCAACTTGCAACAGCCTTTTTTAAATAATAGGACTTTTTGTTGGTACTCCCGCTTTTCTAGGATATTTCATAGGAGTCTGATTCTTTTTATTAATCACAACAAATGCTCTTTCTATATCTGAATTAGGTAATTGAAATAAAACTTCTTTTTCAATATTACCTCCTAATACATGAATTGCTTTTTTTGAGCCTTCTAATTCCTCTTCAATTCTTCCTGATTTATAAGGAATAAAATTTCCACCAATCTTAACATATGGCATACAATACTCTGATAACGTTGCAAGGTTTGCAACTGCTCTTGATACGCATAAATCAAATTGTTCTCTATATTCTTTTTCTTTTGAAAAATCTTCAGCTCTTCCATGTATTGTCTTAATTCTATCTAAATTAAGCTTTTTAATTACCTCATCTAGAAACTGAATCCTTTTATTTAACGAATCAAGTAATACAACTTCAATAGAGGGAAATACAATCTTTATAGGAATTCCAGGAAATCCTGCCCCTGTTCCAATATCTATTAATTTAAGATTATCTTTACCGTTTAATTCAATTGCTTTTACAATTGCTAAACTATCAACAAAATGTTTCTGCATCACATCATTAAATTCTGTTATCGCAGTTAAATTCATTACTTTATTCCATCCAACTAATAATTCATAATAAGTAATAAATTGATTAACTTGCTCGTTTGTTAGTTCAATTTTAAGATGCTTGGTTCCTTCTAGTAACTTTTCAACATTATAATTATTCATCTAAACCTCACTGATTACGATTTCTTAATTGCTCCATAAATACCAACAAAACAGATATATCTGCGGGGGTAACTCCTGATATACGAGAGGCTTGTCCAATTGAAACTGGTTTGAATAAATTCAATTTTTGCTTTGCCTCAATTCTTAATCCATTGATCTGATTAAAATCAAAATTCTCAGGTATTTTTTTCTTCTCAATTTTTTTAAATTGTTCTACCTGTTTTAATTGTCTTTTAATATACCCCTCATATTTTATTTGAATATTAACCTGCTCTGTTATTTTTTCATCTAATATTTCTCTGTTTTTATCAATAGGTGCTATCACATCATAAGATAACTCAGGCCTTTTTATTAACTCAGCCAAATCTGTTCCTGAGTTTAAAGGTGTACTTTCATACTTATCTAATAATTCCAAAACTTCATCAGATGTTCCAACAAATGTATTTTCAAGTCTCTCTATTTCTTCTTTAATCTTTTTTTCTAATTCGAGTATATGTTTATATTTTTCGTCATTTACTAAACCAACCTTGTTTCCTATTCCAGCTAACCGAAAAATAGCATTATCTTGTCTTAATAAAAGTCGGTACTCTGCCCTTGATGTCATCATTCGATATGGCTCTCTATTTTCTTTTGTTACCAAATCATCAATTAATACACCAATGTAAGCTTGTGAACGATCAATTACAATCATCTCTTTTCCTAAGACATTTAAAGCAGCATTGATTCCTGCTATTAATCCCTGTGCCGCTGCCTCTTCATATCCAGAACTACCATTAAATTGTCCTCCACTAAATAAACCTTTTATATGCTTAAACTCTAGAGTCGGATTTAACTGTCTTGCATTAATGCAGTCGTATTCAATTGCATATCCATTTTTAACAATCTTGGCATTCTCAAGTCCACTGACACTTCGATACATTTTATATTGAACATCTTCTGGTAAAGAACTTGACATTCCTCCCACATACATTTCATTGGTATATAGCCCTTCAGGTTCAAGAAATACCTGATGTCTACTCTTATCTGCAAATTTAACAACTTTATCCTCTATAGAAGGACAATATCTTGGACCTGTTCCTTCGATGATACCTGCATAAATTGGTGATCGATCTAAATTATCTTTTATAATCTCATGGGTTTTCTCATTTGTATAAGTTAACCAACATGATTCTTGCTCAATCTGAACCTCTTGCGGTTTCGTATCAAAAGAAAAAGGTACTACTTTTTCATCTCCAAATTGTTCCTCCATTTTACTAAAATCAATAGATCTTTTATCAATTCGAGCAGGAGTTCCAGTTTTGAAACGAAACATCTCTATTCCATTTTTTTTAAGAGAATCCGATAAATAATTAGCGGCCTGTAATCCATTTGGTCCAGTGTAATTAATTACTTCACCATATAAACATCTAGAACTTAGATATGTTCCTGTACATAATACTACAGCCTTACAATTATAAATCGCTCCAGAAAATGTCTTAACACCTCTAATTATACCGTCTTCTACCACTATTTCTGTTACTTCTGCTTGTTTTATCGTAAGATGATCGGTATTTTCTAAAACCATTCTCATACTCTTACTATATTCTGCTTTATCGGCTTGTGCTCGAAGAGAATGTACGGCAGGCCCTTTGGACTTATTTAACATTTTTGATTGGATAAAAGTTTTATCTATGTTTTTACCCATTTCTCCACCCAAAGCATCAATTTCTCGAACCAAATGTCCTTTTGAGCTACCACCAATATTTGGGTTACATGGCATAAGTGCTATACTTTCTACACTTACTGTAAAAATAATGGTTTCAAGTCCCAACCTTGAACATGCCAATGCAGCTTCACACCCCGCATGCCCAGCACCGACAACAACAATATCATAATTTTCTATTAACGTTGACATACTTATATCTCCTTTTATCTATACGGAAATATTACTTACCCATACAGAACTTACTAAATATCTGATTTACTAAATCGTCCTCTACTGCCTCACCAATTACTTGTCCAAGTTGTTCATAAGCATCCATTAGATCAATCGAATAAAAATCTTCAGGCATTTCGTCCAAAACACTGTTTTTTACAAGCTTTAGACTTTCAAAGGCTCCTTTTATTAAGTTTTTTTGGCGTACATTCGTTATATATACTTCATCATTAAATTCAATTTTTCCATGGAAGAACATATTCTTAATTGTTTCACCTAAACTATCAATTCCATCATTTTCTTTTACTGATACGGGAATTACTACATTATCCGTTTTTTCCTCAATCATTTTTTTTGTTGTTAACATATCAAGGTCTATTTTATTCAATAAAATAATTGCTTTTCTATCTTTTAATAACTTAAATATTTGTTCATCATTTTCATCTAAATACGTGGATGAATCAACAACATAAATAATTAAATCAGCATCGTTTGCATATCTAATTGACTTTTCAACTCCGATTTTCTCAACTATATCTTCTGTTTCTCTTATTCCTGCAGTATCAATTATATTTAAACTAACCCCATTTATATTTATATTCTCTTCAATAATATCTCTTGTTGTACCTGCTATATTCGTTACTATTGCCTTTTCTTCTCCAACTAGATAATTTAACAAAGATGATTTACCTACATTTGGTTTACCTATGATAACTGTTTTTATACCTTCTTTTAATAGCTTACCATCATCTGCTTTTTTTAGCATTACAGTTAACTTATCTAATACTTGATCCAAAACCTCAACTAGTTGATTATTATACCCATCTAAACTAATATGTTCTGGATCATCAAGTGCTGACTCTATAAATGCAATATGATAAATTAATATCTCTCTTATTCTTATGATTTCCTCATGAATTGAACCTTTTAATTGATTCAAAGAATTTTTTAAAGCAAATTTATTTTTTGAATTAATCACGTCAATAACTGCCTCAGCCTGTGATAAATCAATTCTTCCATTTAAAAAAGCTCTTTTTGTAAATTCACCTGGTTCTGCACATCTAGCTCCATTTTTAATAACTGTTTCTAAAACTCTTTGTACAACTAATATTCCACCGTGACAATCTATTTCAACTGTATCTTCTTTTGTATAACTGTTTGGTCCCTTCATAATAAGAACCATAACCTCATCAATTAACTCTTCTTCATCCAAAATATAACCATAATGTATGGTATGTGTTTGCATATTTGCTAACTTCTTATCATTCTTTATGGATTTAAAAACTTTATCTACAATTGGAATTGCATCCTCACCACTGATTCTTACAATTCCGATTCCAGAGTTACTCATTGCTGTTGCAATTGCAGCAATTGTATCATGATTCATTTTAATTCCTCCAATTACGCAGATTTATTTCATCTGCCTAACATACGAATAGGAACAGTCTTTTGACTGTCCCCATTTAATATAATTATTTTAGTGTTACTACCACACGTCTATATGGTTCTTCACCCTCACTATGTGTTACTACATACTTATCATTTTGTAATGCAGAGTGAATCACTCTTCTTTCATATGGATTCATAGGTTCCAATGAAACTGGACGCTTTGTTCTTTTTACCTTGTAAGATATGTTGTGTGCAAGATTCTCCAAGGTCTCTTTTCTTCTTTTTCTATAATTTTCTGTATCTAATTTAACTCTTAAATAGTTTTCGCTATTTTTATTTGCTACTAAACTAATTAAATATTGCAGCGAATCTAGGGTTTGTCCTCTTTTTCCAATTAAAACTCCCATATCTTCACCCTTAAGTTCAATATCTAAGTTATTATTTATCTCATCAAGATTAGTTATGATTTCAACAACCATATTCATAGAATCAAAAACATTATTTAAAAATTCTTTTACATAATCTTCTACAGTAAATTTCTTTCTTGCTTTTATGACAGCCGGTTTACTGTTAAAACCTAAAAATCCTGTACTACCTTTTTCAAGAACTTCATATTCAATCATATCACTAGTTGTTTCTAGTTTAATTAATGCTTCCGTAATTGCATCATCTACTGTTTTTGCGGAAATCTTGATGTAATCCATTGTAATACCCCCTATTTAGTATTTTTTTCGTTGAATTGCTTCACCATATTGGCTTTTTCTCTAATACTTCCTGGTTTTGCCTTCCCTGTACTAACCGATTGGCTTGTCTCATTTGCTTTGCTCTGTTTATTATCTTGTGATTTTGCCACATTCTTTATCGGTGTTTCTATACTTCTAACATTCGTTTTCGCTGATGCCGAAATCTGAGGAAGTCCTTGTCTCTCTCTTTTTTTATTTACCTTATCAAGATTCTTTTTAATCAAATCATCAAGATCGATACTATCCATATACTTGTTAATTACTAATTGTTGTATAC
Organism: Candidatus Galacturonatibacter soehngenii; assembly: GCF_008830185.1. GTDB lineage: Bacteria > Bacillota > Clostridia > Lachnospirales > Lachnospiraceae > Lachnotalea > Lachnotalea soehngenii. Next base: position 16,495 of record NZ_WAGX01000007.1, on the reverse strand, counting down.
AACGAAAAACTGAACCCGCAATCCAATATAAACCTAAACCTGATGGCAATGTAAATGACATAACTGCCGACATGACAGGCATCATAACATTCATTGTTTTCATAGAATTTGCCATAGGATTTTCCTCTGCATTTGAAGGGGTCTGAGGCTGAGGCATAAGTTTAACATTTAACCATTGTGTTAATCCAGATAAAATAGGTATTAATATTGCAACGGATAACAAATTCGTAATTGGAGCATCGGAAATATTAATTCCACCTAAGAAACTATTCATATGTGACATCTTATCCGCTGTTTGCTCAATAACAGTTGATAAATTTGGAAACTTATCCGCTAAGTTAGCCCAATCCGATGAATTAAATTTATATAATACGTCAATTATTGTTTCTACCTTTAAATAATCAAACTTATCAGGATTAACATTTTTACCTTTTCCTATTTCCTCCATAATAGCCTGATAACCACTTGTTGACATAATTCCAGTTACCAACGCATCATACGTATTCTTTACACTAATTACATACGCAGGTATATTATTAATTACCTGATATAGAGCAAATAAAATAGGCATTTGTATAATAAGCTGTAAACATCCACCTGTTGGAGATGTTCCATATTTTCTATAAACTGCCTTTGTTTCTTCATTCATAGCCATCATTGACTGTTGATCTTGTTTACCCTTGTACTTTTTTTGTATAGCCTGAATTTCAGGATTCATCTTTGCAGAAAGTTTTGAAAACTTTTGCTGTTTTATTGTTAAGGGTATCATTAATGTATATACAATAAAAGTAAATAATATGATACATAAACCTATATTTTCTATATTAAAAGCACTACTTAAAAAAGCAAATATTGCATTCATGAGCCAACCAAGAACTCTTGCTACTTCACCAATAATAGGCGTACTACTTTGTGTTGCTAACATACCAATCACTTATTATCCTCCTTATTTATGGGACAGGGTCATAACCGCCTTCTGCAAACGGATTACACCTTAATATTCTTTTAAAGGTCAAATATGTCCCCTTTAATGCACCATATTTTTCAATTGCCTCTATTCCATACTGGGAACATGTTGGTGTATAGATGCAATGACTATACAATTGAAATGGTGATATATATTTCTTATATAATTTAATTAACCAAATAAATATTTTTTTCATTTCTATCATCTCTTTACAATATTATGAATTTTTCCCAAATGTAATAAAGAACTTTCGATATCTTGATACTTTTTTTCTTTTGCAGCTACTCGAATTACAATTACAATATCCAAACCCGATTTAAACTTTTCTTCATTCAATCTGTAGCTTTCTCTTACCAATCTAGTTAACCTATGTCTAACTATACTATTTCCTACCTTTTTACTGGCAGATATTCCAATCCGATTCCTTGTTGTATTATTTTCCAATACATACATTACCAAATGTTTGTTTGCATAAGATTTTCCTTTCTTATACAACACTTGAAAATCCCTATTTTTCTTTAAGCTTTCAGAAAATTCCACTCTTTTATCAATCCAATCCACAGATTCTTCAGATAGGATAAAGTGTGATAAATCACACTACACTCCCACGCGAGATGAAAATCAGCCATTATAAACCATGCACGCATTGCCTTTTTTATAATAGGAAATTGCATTGCAATTTCCTATTATAAAAAAGGCCACATACTTGCGGCCTACGCTGATAATTTTTTTCTTCCTTTTGCACGTCTTGCTGCTAATACTTTTCTTCCGCCTGGAGTACTCATTCTAGCTCTAAAACCATGAACTTTTGATCTTTGTCTCTTTTTAGGTTGGAATGTCATCTTCATATTTTGGCACCTCCTTTGAATAATAACCTAATATCTATCGTCTTTATAGAAATTCATTTCTATAATCTCTTTGAAATTCATTACTTGCCTATATGAATTCCACCATAATATAAGGTCTACATAATAGTAGTCATGTTAAAAAACATCATTCTAATTATATTCAATAAAGTACATTGCGTCAAGTAAATAGAAAATATTTTTTATATTTTTTTATTACCAATGTTTTACACTATCCACTTTTTACACATGTGATTTACATAATATTTATCCACATAATGTGTATAACATGTGGAAAACTTTTTTCTATCTTGTGAATAACTTGTCCATAACTCATTTTTTTCTTGATTTTAAGCATGTTTACAATGTTGATTAACTTATCCATTTATTAACATGAACTCACACTTCTATGTTAAAAACTTGTTTACCTAATGTGAATTAATGTGATTTGTTATTTTTTTTCGATTGATAATTTATTTGTTTTAGTTTAATATAGAGTAGAGATATTTTACTTCACAATGTTAGGGAGATTAGAAATGGATTTAATAGTTGAAAAATGGGAAGATATACTAAATCAGGTGCGTCACGAACATGAACTGACTGATATTTCATTTAAGACATGGTTATTACCTTTAAGGGTACATGCAGTAGTGAATAATACAGTCACTATTGTTGTGCCTTTAGAAAATGCCGCTCTTTCCTATATTAATAATAAATATTCTTTGCCTCTAAAAGTAGCAATTGCCGAAATTACAGGCTTTGAATATGAAATAGAATTTGTGTTAGAAAAAAATATAGAAAAAGTTGAACCAAAAACTCATATCATACCTACTTTAAATCAGAACATAGAAAAAGCTAATCTTAATCCTAGATATACATTCGACACATTCGTAGTAGGTGGAAATAATAGTTTCGCTCACGCTGCATCTTTAGCCGTTGCAGAATCACCAGGTGAAGTATACAATCCTCTCTTTTTATACGGAGGAGTTGGTCTTGGTAAAACTCACTTGATGCATTCGATTGCTCATTTTATTTTACAACAAAAACCTGAGACCAAGGTATTATATGTTACTAGTGAATTTTTTACTAACGAGCTGATTGAGGCAATTCGAAATGGAAATAATACCGCAATGAGCAAGTTTAGAGAAAAATATAGAAGCATTGATGTTCTATTAATTGACGACGTTCAATTTATTATTGGTAAAGAAAGTACACAGGAAGAATTCTTCCATACTTTTAATGATCTTCATGGAGCAAAACGACAAATTATTTTGTCCAGTGATAAACCGCCAAAAGATATGGAAACGCTAGAGGCTAGACTTCGTTCACGATTTGAATGGGGTCTTATTGCTGATATTTCTTCACCAGATTATGAAACACGTATGGCAATACTTCGTAAAAAAGAAGAACTTGATGGCTATAATATTGATGATGAAGTTATTAAATATATTGCAACGAATATCAAATCTAACATTCGAGAATTAGAAGGAGCTTTGAACAAACTAATTGCATGTGCAAAATTAGAGAAAAAAGAAATAACGGTTGATCTTGCCCAAAAAGCATTACAAGATATTATTTCTCCAGATGCACCAAAAGAAATTACCCCTCAATTAATTATTAATACTGTTGCAGAACATTATAATATTTCTCCTTCTGATTTAGCATCTACTAAACGTAATGCAGAAATAGTTCTTCCTAGACAAATTGCAATGTATTTATGTCGTGATATGACAAGCACCCCTTTAAAAGCAATTGGTGGTTTCCTTGGTAAAAAAGATCATACAACTGTCATTCATGGAGCAGATAAAATTTCGAATGAAATAAAAACAAATGAATCCCTTAGCAATGCAATTGATATCATTAAGAAAAAAATCAACCCTAATTGAGATTTTTAAGGATGTTATAAACAATTTTTAACAGTTATACACATTTTTTGTTTATAACCTGTTAAAATTGTGTTTATATTTAGATTTTTTTTAATCTTATGTTAATTTTATATTTTTTTATACATAACGTACTTAAATGTTTTTAACATAGTTTTAGATGTCTAATCTAATGATAATTATTAAGCCTTTAAGGGTTATTCACTTTTTAACACCCCCTATTATTAAGACTACTAATTTACTTTATAATTATTTACAACAAAATCCAGAGAGGAGTTATTCACAATGAAAATAATTTGTACAAAATCTGATTTATTACATGGTGTTAATATTGTATCCAAAGCCGTACCATCAAAAACTACCATGGCAATTTTAGAATGTATCTTAATTGATGCATCAACAAATGAAATTAAACTAACAGCAAATGATATGGAACTTGGAATTGAAACAAGGATAATTGGTGATATCAAAGAAAAGGGGATTATAGCTTTAGATGCTAAGATTTTTACAGATATTGTAAGAAAATTACCAGATAATGATGTAACAATCGAAACAGATGCCAACTTAAAAACTACAATCACCTGTGAAAAAGCAAAGTTTAATATCATTGGAAAATCAGGAGAAGATTTTTCTTATTTACCTTATATAGAAAAAAATTATTACATTTCCATATCACAATTTACATTAAAAGAAGTGATAAGACAGACAATATTTTCAATTGCTGATAACGATAATAATAAGTTAATGACTGGAGAATTAATTGACATAAAAGGGGATGAATTTAAAGTTGTTTCCTTAGATGGACATAGAATATCTATACGTAACATTAAATTAAAAGAAAGTTATGACGATAAAAAGGTAATAGTACCAGGTAAGACTTTAATCGAAATTAGTAAAATTCTAACAGGTGATTTATCATCTGAAGTAAAATTATTCTTTACAGATAAACATATCGTATTTGAATTTGACAATACTACAGTAGTATCAAGATTAATCGAAGGTGAATACTTCAAAATAGAACAGATGTTAACCAATGATTATGAGACAAAAGTCAAAATAAATAAAAAAGAATTATTAAGCTCAATTGACAGAGCGACTCTTCTTGTAAAAGAAGGTGATAAAAAACCAATCATCATCAATATTTTAGATGGTAAAATGGAACTAAAGATTAATTCTTTTATTGGATCTATGAATGAAGAAATTGATATAACCAAAGAAGGAAAAGATATTTTAATTGGCTTTAACCCTAAGTTTTTAATTGATGCACTGCGAGTAATAGATGACGAAGATATTGATATTTATTTTGTAAATCCAAAAGCTCCATGTTTTATTAAAGATGCAGAAGAAAAATATACATACCTAATTCTTCCTGTCAACTTTAATTCTGTAGCAAACTAAAACAAGTTATGTAAACCATTAAAGAAGGTGGTAAAATGGAAATTAAATTAAGAGATGAATATATTAAATTAGGTCAAGCTTTAAAAGCAGCTGGTCTTGTAGAATCTGGAGTTGAGGCAAAAGATGTAATCATTGAAGGATTGGTAAAAGTAAATGGAGAAGTAGAATACCAAAGAGGTAAGAAGTTACATGATGGAGATATTGTTACTTTTGATGGTGAAGAAATTCAAATAAAGGCATAATTGATAGTTGGTGTAAAATGTTTATTAAATCGCTGAAACTTGCAGATTATAGAAATTATAACGAGTTAGATATTGAATTTGTCAATGGTACAAATATATTGTACGGTGACAATGCACAGGGAAAAACAAATATCCTCGAAGCTATCTATTTATGTGGAACTACAAAATCTCATAAAGGCAACAAGGATCGAGAAATCATTCAATTTGAAAAAGATGAAGCACATATAAGAAGTATTATAGAAAAAAATAATATGGAATATAAAATCGATATTCATCTAAGAAAAAATAAGACAAAAGGGATTGCAATTAATGGAATACCAATAAAGAAAGCCAGTGAACTTTTTGGTATTGTTAATTTTGTGTGTTTTTCTCCAGAGGACTTAAATATTATTAAAAATGGTCCTTCCGAGCGAAGAAGATTCATGGACTTAGAGTTATGTCAACTAGATAAACTATATTTATACCATCTAACCAAATATAATAAAATTGTGAATCAAAGAAATAAATTATTAAAGGATATCCCTTTTCAAAAAGAACTAAGGGATACCCTTTCCGTTTGGGATTTGCAATTGGTGGAATATGGTATTAAAATAATAGAAAGACGAAACGTATTTATTCACCAGATAAATGAAATTATTTATGAAATACATAAAAAATTATCAGGTGGGAAAGAAGAATTAATAATTGAGTATGAACAAAATGTAAGTGAAAAGGATTTTTTTTCAAAGTTACAAAGTAATATTGAAAAAGATATCAAATTTAAAAATACATCGGTTGGTCCTCACAGAGATGATTTAAACTTTTTAATAAAAAACGTAGACATAAGAAAATACGGATCACAAGGTCAACAAAGAACAGCCGCCTTATCACTTAAGTTATCAGAAATTGATTTAGTAGAAAAGATAATGAATGATAAACCAATTTTATTACTGGATGATGTGTTGTCTGAACTTGATTCAAACAGGCAAAACTATTTATTAGACAGTATTAATCATACACAGACTTTAATTACTTGTACTGGATTAGATGAATTTATTAACAATCGCTTTTGTATTGATAAAATATATAAAGTAAAAGAAGGTACAGTAAAAGTAGAAAATTAGTATTTTGAATAAATATAGGTTATTTATTCAAATGGCGTTAAGTCGCTTAGAAAGGAGTTTAGCATGAGTGCTGAGTACGGAGCAGATCAAATACAGATATTGGAGGGACTGGAAGCAGTTAGAAAAAGGCCAGGTATGTATATTGGTAGTACATCAATAAGAGGACTTCACCATCTTGTTTATGAAATAGTAGACAATGCAGTGGATGAAGCACTTGCAGGATATTGTGATACCATTGATGTTACAATTAATAAAGATAATTCCATTACCGTTATTGACAATGGACGTGGTATACCTGTAGGAATTAATCATAAAGCCGGAATTCCTGCTGTTGAGGTTGTATTTACGATCCTTCATGCCGGTGGAAAGTTTGGCGGTGGAGGATACAAAGTGTCTGGAGGACTGCACGGAGTTGGAGCATCTGTTGTAAATGCCTTATCAGAGTGGCTAGAAGTTACTATTTATAGCGACGGAAAAATATACAACCAACGCTATGAACGTGGACATGTTAAATATTCATTAAAGGTGATTGGAGAATGTCCACAAGAAAAGACAGGTACAGTGGTTACTTTTTTACCAGACAAAGATATTTTTGAAGAAACAGTATATGAATATGACATATTAAAGACCAGACTCAGAGAAATGGCCTTTTTAACTAAAAATTTAAAAATTATTCTAAGAGATGATAGAGAAGAACCTCAAGTAATGAAAGAATTTCATTATGAAGGAGGAATCAAAGAATTTGTATCCTATCTAAATAAAAGTAAAAACGAGCTATATAATGATATTATTTATTGTGAAGGTAGTAAAGATAATGTGTATGTTGAAGTAGCGATGCAACACAATGATTCTTATACGGAAAGTGCATATAGTTTTGTAAATAATATCAATACTCCAGAAGGTGGAACCCACTTAGCAGGGTTTCGTAATGCAATAACGAAAACTTTTAATGACTATGCAAGATCAAATAAACTTTTAAAAGAGAATGAAACAAACTTATCAGGCGAAGATATTAGAGAAGGTTTAACTGCAATTGTAAGTATAAAAATTGAAAATCCTCAATTTGAAGGTCAGACAAAGCAAAAATTAGGTAACAGTGAAGCACGTGGGGCTGTTGATAGTATTGTAAGTGAACAATTAACATATTATCTAGAGCAAAATCCACAGATTGCAAAGCTAATTCTTGAAAAGTCAATTCTTGCACAAAGAGCCAGAGATGCAGCAAGAAAAGCAAGAGATTTAACAAGAAGAAAAACGGCATTAGAAGGAATGGCACTTCCTGGTAAACTTGCTGATTGTTCGGATAAAGATCCAAAAAATTGTGAAATTTACATTGTAGAGGGAGATTCTGCTGGAGGAAGTGCAAAAACAGCACGTTCCAGAAATACCCAAGCTATTTTACCACTACGTGGTAAAATTCTAAACGTTGAGAAGGCTCGTCTAGATAAAATTTATTCCAATGCTGAAATAAAAGCAATGATTACTGCATTCGGAACTGGAATTCATGATGATTTTGATATATCAAAGCTTCGTTATCATAAAATAATAATAATGACAGATGCCGATGTAGATGGAGCTCATATCAGTACTTTATTATTAACCTTTTTATATCGATTTATGCCAGAATTAATCAAAGAAGGTCATGTATATTTAGCACAGCCGCCTTTATATAAAATCGAAAAAAATAAAAAAATTTGGTATGCTTATAACGATGAGGAACTAAATAAAATTTTGCTTGAAATCGGTCGCGATACAAATAACAAAGTTCAGCGTTACAAAGGTCTTGGTGAAATGGATGCAGAACAACTTTGGGAAACCACCATGGATCCAGAAAGAAGAGTTCTATTAAGAGTAACAATTGATGAAGAATCTTCATCAGAAATTGATTTAACCTTTACAACCCTTATGGGAGATAAAGTAGAACCAAGACGTGAATTTATAGAAAGTAATGCAAAATATGTGAAGAATCTTGATATTTAGTTGATATCACGATTGTTTATATAAGACGGAGGAAACATAAATGGATGACAATATTTTTGATAAAATTCATGAAGTGGATTTGAAAAAGACCATGGAGAATTCTTACATTGACTATGCAATGAGTGTTATTGCATCTCGTGCACTACCTGATGTAAGAGATGGTTTAAAACCAGTTCAACGAAGAGTTTTATATTCAATGATAGAACTAAACAATGGACCTGACAAACCACACAGAAAATGTGCACGTATTGTTGGTGATACCATGGGTAAATATCATCCCCATGGAGATAGTTCTATATATGGAGCTTTGGTTAATATGGCTCAAGAGTGGTCAACCAGATATCCATTGGTAGATGGTCATGGAAATTTTGGATCTGTCGATGGTGATGGAGCTGCGGCAATGCGATATACCGAGGCACGTTTAAGTAAAATATCCATGGAAATGACTGCTGATATCAACAAGGATACAGTATATTTCACACCAAACTTTGATGAAACAGAAAAAGAACCAGTTGTATTACCTTCTAGATATCCAAATCTTTTAGTAAATGGTACGACAGGTATTGCTGTAGGTATGGCAACTAACATACCGCCTCATAATTTAAGAGAAGTAATCCAAGCAGTAGTTAAAATTATTGACAACCAGGTTCTAGAAGATAAAGAAACAGATATAGATGAATTAATTAGTATTGTAAAAGGTCCAGACTTTCCAACAGGTGCAACCATTCTTGGAAGAACTGGAATAGAAGAAGCATATCGTACAGGTAGAGGAAAGATAAGAGTACGAGCTGTTACAGATATTGAACCAATGCAAAATGGAAAAAATAGAATTGTTGTAACAGAATTACCATACATGGTAAATAAGGCAAGACTCATTGAAAAGATTGCAGAACTTGTAAGAGATAAAAAGATTGATGGAATCACAGATTTACGTGATGAATCAGATCGTACAGGTATGAGAATTTGTATTGAACTTCGAAGAGATGTAAATGCAAATGTAATCCTCAATCAATTATTTAAGCATACACAACTTCAAGATACATTTGGAGTCATTATGCTAGCTTTAGTGAATAATGAACCAAAGGTATTAAACCTTTACGAAATGCTGCATTATTATCTTCTTCACCAAAAAGATGTTGTTACCAGAAGAACAAAATATGAATTAAATAAAGCGCAAGAGCGTGCCCATATTTTAGAAGGTTTATTAATTGCACTTGATAATATTGATGAAGTAATCCATATTATTCGTTCCTCTAAAAATGTTGCAGACGCCAAAGAAAAATTAATTGAAAGATTTGGACTAACCGAAGTACAGGCTCAAGCAATTGTTGATATGCGACTACGTGCATTAACAGGCTTGGAGCGTGAAAAGTTAGAAGCAGAATACAAAGAACTCATGGAAAAAATTGCCGAGTTGAAGGCAATTCTTGCAGATGAAAAATTATTACTCGGAGTCATAAAAGAAGAAATTTTAATTATTGCGGAAAAATTCGGTGATGAAAGAAGAACTTCCATAGGATATGATGAAAGCGAAATTTCAATTGAGGATTTAATTCCAAATGAAAATACAATCATTGCAATGACAAGCTTAGGCTATATCAAAAGAATGACAGTAAATAATTTCAAGAGCCAGCATAGAGGTGGAAAAGGAATTAAAGGAATGCAGACAATCGAAGAAGATTTTATTGAAGATCTTCTAATGACGACTACACATCACTTTATTATGTTCTTTACGAATAAGGGAAAAGTATATCGTCTAAAAGCCTATGAAATACCAGAGTCAGGAAGAACAGCCAGAGGAACTGCTATTATTAATCTATTGCAGCTTACTCCTGGTGAAAAAATAACAGCCATTATTCCAATGAAAGAATACAAAAAAGGTCGTTATTTATTTATGGCTACCAAAAATGGTATTGTGAAGAAAACTGATATTACGGAATACCAAAATGTTAGAAAAACAGGTCTTCAAGCAATTACACTTCGAGAAGATGATGAATTAATTGAAGTAAAAACAACAAACAATGATAAACATATTTTCTTAATTACAAAACATGGTCAATGTATTAGATTCAGTGAAACAGATGTAAGAGCAACTGGAAGAAGTTCTATGGGTGTAATCGGTATGACTTTATCAGACGGTGATGAAGTAATCGGAATGCAACTTGATACACAAGGAGATTCATTGCTAATCGTATCAGAATTTGGACTTGGAAAACGAACCTTTATTGATGAGTTTACAGTACAATATCGTGGAGGTAAGGGAGTAAAATGCTATAAGATTACAGAAAAGACTGGTAATGTAATTGGAGTGAAGGCAGTTTCAGATCAAAACGAAATTATGTTAATCACAACAGAAGGTATTATTATTCAATTAATGGTTTCAGATATTTCTGTTTTAGGAAGAATTACTTCAGGTGTTAAATTAATTAACATGGAAGATAATATTACAGTTGCAAGTATTGCAAAAGTAAGAGAAAACTCAAATGTGACAGAAGAAGATGTAATAAAACAATTAGAAGAAGAATTGAGTCAAGAATGAAAAAACTTAAAAAATAATTAATTAAAAACAAGACTTTTAAAACTAAGCGAAACAGATTCTATGTTTATCTTAAAGTAAAAAGTCTTGTTTTTTATTATAATGATTGATAAAAAAATATATCTATTATATGATAAGAAATAATTAGTAAGGATATCTTGTTAAAACATAGTGATAGTTTGGAGGAATTATGAAAGAGTTAAAAAAAGAGAATATAATAAAATATATTCCCCTCTCACCGTTTATAATATTTTTTATATTAATAATTTTTCAATACTTAAATGTATTTATTTATTTTGATGATTATGGATTTGCATCTTTAAGCTATAGTAATAGCATTGAAGGGGTAAATGGCCTTAATTATAATTTAAGTCAACTTTTAAAATTTCTATATCTTTATTATATGGATTGGGGAGGAAGAGTAATCAGTTTCGGAACAGAAGCTTTATTATTAAAAAATGGTGTTATGGTTATGCAAATTGCCATGGCAATTACGGTTACATTAATCCTCTTTTTTACTTATAAAATAATAAATATATATAATAATAAAAATAAATGGTTTACATCGCTTTTCTTATGCGGATTATTTGGATTGATACATATTGGAATGCTTAGAGATTCCTTTTATTGGTATACTTCAGCAGTTATTTATGTTATGCCATTCATGCCATATTTGATCGGGATTTATTTCTATTCTAATCAAATCCAAACACAAGTAAATGAAAATTTAAAATCCAATAATAGTAGACTCCTCCTGATTAAGAACATTCTTATAGCATTTATATTATTTATAGCATCCTTTTCACAAGAACAGGTTTCTATATCATTAAGTTTTGTTGTGATAGCATTAGTAGTCTATCAATATATTTCTACAAAAAAAATACATTTATGGGATTATGTAAACTTGATTACTACAATAGTTGGAACGCTACTTGTTGTATTTGCTCCTGGAAATAGAAAGAGAATGGAAGAAAAAATAGAATTTTATAATACTCCTATCATTCAAAGAACCGTTGCAAATGTAGATTCTATATTGAAGGAAGTATTTGGATACAAATTTCTTTACATAATGGCCGTCTATATTTTAGCACTATTAGCATTAGGCGTGCTTATGATGATAAAAAGGCAAGGAAATAAAATTATTAATGCTATTTTTATCATAGTTAATCTAATATTGACGATTGTATATTTTATAATAAAGGAACCCATATATGCATATCTCGAAAATAAAGTAAGTAAAGGTGTTTTAATGATTCTGCTTCTTTGTTATATCACTTTTATTATTTTTCAAATTACAAGTTATTATATTGGATGTAAAAAATATATATTGTTAATAGTTTTTTGGGCATCAATGTGTACCATATCTTCTATGACATTTATTCCAGCTATTACAATTAGATGTTATGTACCATTTGTTATTTTAAGTTTTGGAATTATAACAAGCTTGGCTTCTGATTTTGTAAATGAAATAAAATACGGTTTTGTAATAGGTGTGATAGGACTTTTTATATTACTGCCATTTTCTTATAAAAACTACTCCATTATTTACGATGGATATAAAGCAAATTATGGTTATCACATTCAAAATGACAATGAATTAAAAAATGCATCTAAAAAAATAAAAGAAGGAAATCAAATAAAACATGTAACCTTGCAAAAATTAAACAATACCATATGTTCAAATATTATGCAGTATGAAGAAGGTGCAGAATTTATTAAAGTATGGATGTGTGAGTATTATGATTTGCCACAAGAAATTAAATTCGTATGGAATGATTAATATTACATTAATTAGGAGGCCTTAATGATTAGAGAAATTAACGTAAATGAAGTTACAGAATGTATTAAAGAGATGTGTATCGAGGCAAATCATTTTTTATCAAATGATATGGATTTAAAAATGAGAGAAGCAGTTAAGGAAGAAGAATCAATCGTTGGAAAACAAATATTGAATCAATTACAAGATAATTTAAAAATTGCTGGAGAAGAAATGATACCGATATGTCAAGATACAGGTATGGCTGTAATATTCATGGAGATTGGACAAAATGTTCATTTTATTGAAGGTGATTTAAATGAAGCAATCAATGAAGGAGTTCGCCTTGGATATCAACAAGGATATCTTAGAAAATCTGTAGTAAAAGACCCAATTGAACGTGAAAACACAAAGGATAATACACCTGCCATTATTCATTATGAAATAGTTTCAGGAGATAAAGTAAAAATAACAGTGGAGCCAAAGGGATTTGGAAGTGAAAATATGAGTCGTATTTTTATGTTAAAACCTTCAGATGGGATTGAGGGTGTGAAAGCTGCAGTAATAACAGCAGTAAAAGATGCTGGTCCCAATGCATGTCCACCAATGGTAATAGGAGTTGGGATAGGAGGAACCTTTGAAAAATGCGCGCTCTTAGCAAAAAAAGCACTAGTAAAAGATATAACTAAACACTCAGATATTGCATATGTAAAACAGTTAGAGATAGATTTGTTAAGAGAAATCAATCAATTAGGAATAGGGCCAGGAGGACTTGGCGGAAAAATGACAGCACTCGCCGTTAACGTTGAAACCTATCCTACACATATAGCAGGACTTCCTGTTGCGGTTAATATATGTTGTCATGTCAACAGACATATAGTAAAACATATATAAATTGTGGATAATTATTAAAAAAATAAAAGAGTATGTGAATAATAAGGTAATTGAGTAATTTTATATAAACGGAGGATAATATGGATAGACAATTAAAATCACCTCTTAGTGAAAAAGATGTAATGGATTTAAGGGCTGGTGACTATGTATATATTACTGGAATAATCTATACAGCCAGAGATGCTGCACATAAAAGGATGTTTGAAGCACTAGAAAATGGAGAAGAACTGCCTTTTGATGTAAAAAATAATATTATTTATTATATGGGGCCATCACCAGAAAGAGAAGGAAAAGTAATTGGCTCAGCAGGTCCAACTACAAGCAGTAGAATGGACAAATATACACCCTCCCTATTAGACTTGGGATTAAAAGGAATGATAGGAAAAGGAAAACGAAATGATTCTGTAAAAGATGCTGTTGTAAGAAACGGCGCTGTTTACTTTGCAGCAGTAGGTGGAGCAGGAGCATTACTTTCAAAAAAAATTATAAAATCAACTGTTATTGCATACGATGATTTGGGAACAGAAGCAATTAGAGAATTAGAAGTAAAAGAATTTCCAGTCATTGTAGTAATGGATTCACTTGGTAATAATCTATATGAGAATGTTGTAGGATAAAAAAATGAAAAGAATAATGTTAATGGTTCTTATGAACTTATTTGTAGCACCAATTTGGTTTATTAAGCTATGTGTTTATGGAAAAAATGAAAAGTATTCAAAAGAAAAGATATATGCTTTACTAAAACATATCATTTTACATGCAAATCGTTCTGGAAGAGTAAAGATAGAATCTTATGGATTAGATAATTTGCCAGACAAAGATGGATATATTATGTTTCCAAATCACCAAGGATTATTTGATGTACTTGCTTTTTTTGAATCACACCCAACACCATTTACAGTAGTCGTAAAAAAAGAAGTAGCACAAGTTATATTTTTAAAACAAATACTTAGAGCTATGAAGGCGCAAGCAATTGATAGAAATGATGTAAAACAGTCTTTAAAAGTAATTAATAAAATGTCTGAGGATGTAAAACAAGGTATTAATTATATTATCTTTGCAGAAGGAACCAGAAGTAAAAATAATTCTTTATTGGATTTTAAAGGTGGCAGCTTTAAGAGTGCTATATATGCAAAGTGTCCGATTGTTCCGGTGGCACTAATTGATTCCTATAAAGCATTTGATACCAGTTCAATTAAAAAGCAAACGGTTCAAATACATTATTTATCTCCTATCTATTATGAAGAGTATAAAAACTTAAAATCAACAGAGATTGCAAAAATAGTAAAACAAAAAATAGAAGATGAGATTCGACTATTTAGTAAATGATTTAAGATATAATAGAAGAGATTATTATAATTATATTATTTTGAGGTAATAATAAATTGTAAGATAAGGGGTACAAAGAGAAAATAAATAAAATAGTAAGTCTCACAACATTTTATTACTTTGTATTAGATTTTGAAGAAAAAAATTAGAAAAAGTTGCCATACTATTATAGAAGAAAAAAAGATTACAAATAATTGTAAAATTTAATTGACAAACATAAACGTCTCTAGTATAATAACTTTTGCGTCGAGTGACGTGATAATTTAATAAAATTAGTAATTCAGGCAATATGGAGAAATACTCAAGTGGCTGAAGAGGTGCCCCTGCTAAGGGTATAGGTCGTTTATAGCGGCGCGAGGGTTCAAATCCCTCTTTCTCCGTTCTTTTTTATGAAATAACTTTCAAAAAGTTATTGACAAGCATTGATTTAGATGATATGATGTAAATCCACTACGGGAAAGTAGTAAATGTGCGTGTGAAAGAGTTCAAGGTTCACACGTTGTTTTATCTCTTAAATCAGATAACTGATAAAAAAGAAAAATAAAAAAGTTGTTGACAAGGAACACGGGTTATGATATCCTATAAAAGTTG
This sequence comes from Candidatus Galacturonatibacter soehngenii, assembly GCF_008830185.1. Taxonomy (GTDB): domain Bacteria; phylum Bacillota; class Clostridia; order Lachnospirales; family Lachnospiraceae; genus Lachnotalea; species Lachnotalea soehngenii. Next base: position 971 of record NZ_WAGX01000007.1, on the reverse strand, counting down.
CAAGTCACACAGCAACAAAAGAAATGACAATGAACATTGATAACTAAACAGTAATTACAACCTTGAAAATTCAACGGTTTTCAAAGAAAACCAAGAGAAAAATTCAGAACAAAGTATCCATCTTAACAGATGAGATACGACCTAAAAAACAGTAATTAACGGAAAATAAGCTAGCAGCTTTTTGACGTTAGGATATAAACTTTTATTGAGAGTTTGATCCTGGCTCAGGATGAACGCTGGCGGCGTGCTTAACACATGCAAGTCGAACGAAGCACTTTTTCTTCTTCGGAAGAGAAAGTGACTGAGTGGCGGACGGGTGAGTAACGCGTGGGTAACCTGCCTTATACAGGGGGATAACAGTTGGAAACGACTGCTAATACCGCATAAGCCAACGAGGCCGCATGGCCTAGTTGGAAAAGATTTATCGGTATAAGATGGACCCGCGTCTGATTAGCTAGTTGGTGAGGTAACGGCCCACCAAGGCGACGATCAGTAGCCGGCTTGAGAGAGTGAACGGCCACATTGGGACTGAGACACGGCCCAAACTCCTACGGGAGGCAGCAGTGGGGAATATTGCACAATGGGGGAAACCCTGATGCAGCAACGCCGCGTGAAGGAAGAAGTATTTCGGTATGTAAACTTCTATCAGCAGGAAAGAAAATGACGGTACCTGACTAAGAAGCCCCGGCTAACTACGTGCCAGCAGCCGCGGTAATACGTAGGGGGCAAGCGTTATCCGGATTTACTGGGTGTAAAGGGAGCGTAGGTGGCGATGCAAGTCTGATGTGAAAACCCGGGGCTCAACCCCGGGACTGCATTGGAAACTGTGTTGCTAGAGTGCAGGAGAGGTAAGTGGAATTCCTAGTGTAGCGGTGAAATGCGTAGATATTAGGAGGAACACCAGTGGCGAAGGCGGCTTACTGGACTGTAACTGACACTGAGGCTCGAAAGCGTGGGGAGCAAACAGGATT
>NZ_WAGX01000006.1 GCF_008830185.1 Candidatus Galacturonatibacter soehngenii | reverse complement strand
GTGGACCGAAATTAAAGTAGGGAAGTGTGTGAGCTAGCTGCCAAGAAAAGCCGCTATTGTTTTTATTGTACCCGTACCGTAAACCGACACAGGTGGATGAGGAGAGAATCCTAAGGCCGACGGGAGAAGCATTGTTAAGGAACTCGGCAAAATGACCCCGTAACTTCGGGAGAAGGGGTGCCTGGTGAAAGCCAGGCCGCAGAGAATTGGCCCAAGCAACTGTTTAGCAAAAACACAGGTCTATGCAAAACCGAAAGGTGAGGTATATGGGCTGACGCCTGCCCGGTGCTGGAAGGTTAAGGGGAGAGGTTAGCGCAAGCGAAGCTTTGAACTTAAGCCCCAGTAAACGGCGGCCGTAACTATAACGGTCCTAAGGTAGCGAAATTCCTTGTCGGGTAAGTTCCGACCCGCACGAAAGGCGTAATGATTTGGGCACTGTCTCGACAATGCACCCGGTGAAATTGAAGTACCAGTGAAGATGCTGGTTACCCGTGCCAGGACGGAAAGACCCCATGGAGCTTTACTCCAGTTTGATACTGGGATTCGGTACTGCATGTACAGGATAGGCGGGAGACTAGGAAGGTATGACGCCAGTCATACCAGAGTCGTTGTTGGGATACCGCCCTTGCAGTATTGGATTTCTAACTAGCCACCATAAACTGGTGGGAGGACAATGTCAGGCGGGGAGTTTGACTGGGGCGGTCGCCTCCGAAAGAGTATCGGAGGCGCTCAAAGGTTCCCTCAGAATGGTTGGAAACCATTCGCAGAGTGCAAAGGCATAAGGGAGCTTGACTGTGACACCGACGGGTGGAGCAGGTAGGAAACTAGGACTTAGTGATCCGGTGGTATAAAGTGGGATTGCCATCGCTCAACGGATAAAAGCTACCCTGGGGATAACAGGCTTATCACTCCCAAGAGTTCACATCGACGGAGTGGTTTGGCACCTCGATGTCGGCTCATCGCATCCTGGGGCTGAAGTAGGTCCCAAGGGTTGGGCTGTTCGCCCATTAAAGCGGTACGCGAGCTGGGTTCAGAACGTCGTGAGACAGTTCGGTCCCTATCCGGCACGGGCGCAGGATATTTGAGAGGAGCTGACCTTAGTACGAGAGGACCGGGTTGGACGAACCGCTGGTGTATCTGTTGTCTACCAAAGGCATGGCAGAGTAGCCAAGTTCGGAAGGGATAAACGCTGAAGGCATCTAAGCGTGAAGCCCCCCTCAAGATGAGATATCCCATAGCGCAGGCTAGTAAGACCCCTTGAAGACTACAAGGTAGATAGGACAGAGGTAGAAGTGCAGTAATGCATGTAGCTGACTGTTACTAATCGGTCGAGGGCATGACCAAAGAGCTTAGCAGGTGAGAGTTTGCTAAGAGAGTCGTCATACATTATTCGAATTTCATGTGCAGTTTTGAAGGTATAAACTTTCAATGGCCCAATGGCTCAGTTGGTTAGAGCGCCGCCCTGTCACGGCGGAGGTCGTGGGTTCGAGTCCCATTTGGGTCGTATTAATTAAATATTGTTATTACCATGGGATCATAGCTCAGCTGGGAGAGCATCTGCCTTACAAGCAGAGGGTCACAGGTTCGAGCCCTGTTGGTCCCATTTTTTATTAAGTTATTTTTTATGCCGACGTGGCTCAATTGGCAGAGCAGCTGACTTGTAATCAGCAGGTTATCGGTTCAAGTCCGATCGTCGGCTTAAATTGAACACTTTTATAAGAGTGTTTCATTTTTATGGATGGGTTCCCGAGTGGCCAAAGGGGGCAGACTGTAAATCTGTTATCGACGATTTCGAAGGTTCGAATCCTTCTCCATCCATTTGTTTTAAAAATATATATTAATAATGTCGCGGGGTGGAGCAGTCTGGAAGCTCGTCGGGCTCATAACCCGAAGGTCGTAGGTTCAAATCCTGCCCCCGCAATTTCAATTAAATATAGTACATGCCCAGATAGCTCAGTCGGTAGAGCAGAGGACTGAAAATCCTCGTGTCACTGGTTCGATTCCGGTTCTGGGCATTATGGGATATTAGCTCAGTTGGTAGAGCACTTGACTTTTAATCAAGTTGTCCGGGGTTCGAATCCCCGATGTCTCATTTACAAAAGCCTTAAATATTACATTTAAGGCTTTTCTTATGTTATAAAACTGTTATATGATATAAGTGAAAAATAAATAATAATAAAAGTAAATAAGACTAAATGTATTTAAATTATTTTTATTTGTATAAATAATTAAATCATTAATAAATAAGTAATTCTATAAATTATAAATACACATCTAGAGTTTTAATATATAATCAAAAATAAGGAGGTTTTATTATGAATCTTTATGAACGACTAAAGTCTTATTCAGAATTAGATTATTACCCTTTTCATATGCCGGGTCATAAAAGAAGTAAAGAGAATCATTTTATTAATCCATTTTGTCTGGATATAACGGAAATAGATAACTTTGATAATTTGCATCATAGCGAGGGGATACTTTTAGAAGCACAAAAAAGAGCAGCACATTTGTATCAATCTAAGGAGTCTTATTTTATTATTAATGGCTCAACGGCCGGTTTATTGAGTGCTATATCTGCTTGTACAAGTAAAGGCGGAAGTATTTTAATGGCAAGGAATTGTCATAAGGCGGTTTATAATGCAGTTTTCCTTAATGAGTTGAAAAATATTTATACTTATCCACAAAATACAGATAAATATTGTGTAAATGGTGGATTAAATCCAGAAAAAGTAAAACAATTGTTGATAAGTAATCAAAATATTCAAGCAGTTGTAATTACGTCACCTACGTATGATGGTATTGTTTCTAATGTAAAGGAGATTGCAAATATTGTACATAAATATAATATTCCGCTGATTGTTGATGAAGCTCATGGAGCTCATTTTGGTTTTCATTCGTACTTTCCTGAAAATGCAATTAAGAATGGAGCTGATATTGTAATTCATAGTTTACATAAGACCTTGCCATCTTTAACACAAACAGCACTTATTCATGTAAATGGTACAATTGTAGATAGAGATAGGTTAAGAAGATATTTATCTATTTACCAGACAAGCAGTCCTTCTTATCTATTAATGGCAAGCATTGATTCTTGTATTAATTTGTTACAAACAGAGGGAAAAGACCTATTTGATAACTATGTAAAGAAATTAAACCAATTCCGTGAGGAAATGTCTGTATTAACAAAATTAAAACTATTAGATGATAGTGTATTAGGAAAATATGATATCTATGATTTAGATCGTTCAAAGTTAATTATATCAACCAAAAATACCGATATAACTGGTAAGGAATTATATAATCGATTATTAGAAAAATATCATCTACAAATGGAGATGGCTACAAGTAACTATGTTTTAGGAATGACATCTGTAATGGATACAGAAATAGGATATGAAAGATTAAAAAGTGCTTTAATTGAAATAGATAAAACTTGTAATTATGTAGAAAACAATGAGAAGATAAATTTAAATTTGGAAGCAAAAATATGTTATACTATAACAGAATCATTAAAAAGAACAACGAAAGAACATAGTTTGAATGATTCGATCGGAAAAGTGTCAGGTGAGTATGTATATCTATATCCTCCTGGTATACCTTTGATTGCTCCAGGTGAAGAAATCACATATGAATTAATAATAGAGATAAATAAATACAAAAAAATGGGGCTTACAATAGAAGGAATGAAGGATATCACAAATAATAAAATTCAAATTTTAACATAAGTGTGAAATAAATTAGTATGATAAGCGAAGGATAAATGTTTTATGGGAAAAATATTTTATATTATGGGTAAAAGTTCATCTGGTAAAGATACTATTTATAAAAGAATTTTAGAAAAGAATAGGTATCAATTAAAAAGAATTGTTATGTATACAACAAGGCCAATCAGAGAAGGAGAAACAGATGGCATAGAATATATATTTGTGAATGATAATAGATTTTTATATTTACAGAATGAAGGAAAAATTATTGAAGCAAGATCGTATCAAACCACGTATGGTGAGTGGAAGTATTTTACAGTGAATGACGATCAAATTGATCTAAAAAGAAATAATTATCTGATGATTGGAACATTAGAATCCTTTATAAAAACAAAAAAATATTATGGAAATGAATTGATTGTTCCTATTTATATTGAAGTGGAGGATGGTCTACGCTTGGAAAGAGCTTTAACAAGAGAAAGACAACAGACATTTCCTAAGTATGAAGAGATGTGTAGAAGATTTTTGGCAGATCAAAAAGATTTTTCTGAGGACAAAATAGTTGAAGCTGGAATAAGTAAAAGGTTTCAGAATCATAACTTAGAAGAGTGCATAATAGAAGTTTCGAATTATATAAACCAGGTTGTAAATTAAAAAATCTTTCGGTATAATATAACTTATACAAAAGATTGATTCAACATACATTAGCAAAGAGGGTGAAAGTGTGAATTTAAAGGTGAATGAAAGTTCTTCTGCAGCTGCGATAGAGAGTACGAAAAAAACACAACAAAAGGATAGTAGTTTTAAGTTTACTTTAATTAGCAGTATTCATGAAAAAGATTTGCAGGACAAGTTAAATGGATTGATGAAAGAAATCAATGTTCAAGGGGATAGACTTGCCAAACATATGGATATTCGAGATATGAAAGCATATAGAAGTCTTGTAAAGGAATTTATGAACGAAGTAGTAACCCGTTCACATGAATTCTCAAGAGAAAATTTTCTAGATAGAAGAGGACGCCATAGGGTATATGGTATCGTCAGATTAATTGATGAAAATTTAGATGCACTAGCAAAAGAATTGATGAGTGATGAAAAGGATCACCTTGCAATATTAAGTAAGATAGATGAGATAAAAGGATTATTATTGGATATAGCCACATAATAATAGAATGGAGTACCATGATGTCTGGATTTAAAAATATAATAGGTCATAAACAGGTTATTGAACATTTAAAAAGTGCAATTATGCTTGGAAAGATTTCACATGCATATATTTTAAATGGTGAGGTTGGTTCTGGCAAAAAATTAATAGCATCTACATTTGCAATGACTCTTCAATGTGAGACTGAAAATGATGAACCATGCGGTAAATGTAAATCATGTATGCAATCAAACAATCACAATCATCCAGATATTATTTGGGTAACTCATGAAAAGCCAGGAAGCATTGGAGTTGATGATATCAGAGGGCAGCTTAACAATGATATTGTTATTAAACCCTATAGTTCTAAGTATAAGATATATATCATAGATGAAGCAGATAAATTAACAGTACAGGCTCAAAATGCTCTACTAAAGACATTAGAGGAACCACCAGCCTATGCAGTTATCATTTTATTAACAACGAATCATGAAGCTTTGTTATCCACCATATTATCAAGATGTATTACATTGAATTTAAAAGTGGTAGAAGATGAGTTAATTCGTACCTTTTTAATGGAGGAAAAACAAATACCTGACTATAAAGCAAATATTAGTGTTGCTTTTGCGCAAGGAAATGTAGGGAAAGCAATTAAATTAGCCTCTACACAAGATTTTGACCAGCTAAGAGAAGATACCTTTTCTATGCTTCGAAACATGGCTGATATGGAAATGTATGAGGTAATTGAGTATATAAAGAAGATAGCAGAGAACAAATTAAATATAAATGACTATCTTGATTTAATTATTTTATGGTTTCGTGATGTATTATTATTTAAGGCTACAAACGATATCAATCACTTAATCTTTAAAGACAATATATCAGATATTAAGAAACAGGCAAATGAGCGTTCTTACAATGGTATAGAAAATATTATTAATGCAATTGAGAAAGCAAAAGTCCGATTAAATGCGAATGTAAATTTCGAATTAGTCATGGAATTATTGTTATTAACCATCAAGGAAAATTAAAGCTTAATATAGATACTTTAGTCAGGTGGAGCGAAAGGAGCTAGAATGACAAAAATTATTGGAGTTAGATTTAGAGCTGCGGGGAAAATATATTTCTTTGACCCAAAGAATTTTGATATAAATGTAGGTGACCATGTAATTGTTGAAACAGCAAGAGGGATTGAATATGGAGCTGTAGTAATCGGACCAAGAGAAGTAGAAGATTCAAAAGTAGTACAGCCTTTAAAGGATGTAATCCGTGTATCAACCTGTGAAGACGATGAAGTAGAAGCGAATAATAAAATAAAAGAAAAAGAAGCTTTTAAAATATGTTTAGAAAAGATAAAAAAACATGGTCTTGAAATGAAGTTAATTGATGCAGAATATACTTTTGATAATAATAAAGTTTTGTTTTATTTTACGGCAGATGGAAGAATAGATTTTCGTGAGTTGGTAAAAGATCTTGCAGCTGTTTTTAAGACAAGAATTGAACTTCGCCAAATTGGTGTAAGAGATGAAACAAAGATATTAGGTGGAATAGGAATTTGTGGTAGACCTTTGTGCTGTCATACACATTTATCAGAGTTTGCACCGGTGTCTATTAAGATGGCAAAAGAGCAGAATTTATCATTGAACCCAACTAAGATTTCTGGAGTATGTGGCAGGCTTATGTGTTGCTTGAAAAATGAAGAAGAGACCTACGAAGAGCTTAATAGTCGTTTACCAAATGTGGGTGATTATGTAACGACAGATGATAATCTAAAAGGTGAAGTACAAAGCGTAAATGTGTTAAGACAGCTTGTTAAGGTAATTGTTTCATTGAATGATGAAAAGGAAATTCGCGAATATAAAGTATCACAACTAAGGTTTAAACCAAAACGAAAGAAAGAAAAAATTGATTTATCAGATGCGGAATTACGAGAGTTGGAAATGTTAGAAAAAAATGAAGGGAAATCTAAGTTAGATGACAATTAGTCTAAAAGAAAATGAAAGATTAGATGAGCTTCATAGAAATGGCTATTATATTATACAAAATCCAGAGAAATTTTGTTTTGGAATGGATGCTGTACTATTATCTGGGTTTACAAAGGTAAAACAAGGTGAAAAGGTGCTTGATTTAGGAACAGGAACGGGAATTATACCTATTTTACTAGAAGCCAAAACCAATGGAGAGCATTATACCGGTCTTGAAATTCAAGAAGAAAGTGCTGATATGGCAAGGCGTAGTGTTGCCTATAATCATTTGGAAAATAAAATAGACATTGTTACTGGAGATATAAAGGGAGCCTCAAAAATATTTGGGGCTGCCTCTTTTGATATAATTACTACGAATCCTCCCTATATGACAGGAAATCATGGATTGGTTAATCCAAATCAGCCAAAGGCGATTGCAAGGCATGAAATTTCTTGTAGTCTGGAGGATGTAATAAGAGAAGGTTCTAAATTACTAAAGGTAAATGGACGTTTTTTTATGGTTCATAGACCCTTTCGACTGGCTGAAATCATGACAACACTTGTTAAATACAAGCTAGAGCCAAAAAGAATGCAGCTTGTATATCCCTTTGTTGATAAAGAGCCAAATATGGTTCTAATTGAAGCTTTAAAAGGTGGAAAATCTAGAATAACAGTGGAAAAACCACTTATTGTATATAAAGAACCAGGAAAATATACAGATGAAATTTATGATATATATGGATACTAATTAACTTATAGTATCTTAACGCAACATAAATTGAAACAAAGTATGATACGATACTTTGTTAATCTGTAGGAGGTAGAGATGTCAGGAAAATTATACTTGTGTGCAACTCCTATTGGTAATTTGGAAGATATAACATTTCGAGTGGTGCGCACTTTAAAAGAAGTTGATTTGATTGCAGCTGAAGATACGAGAAATAGTATTAAATTGCTGAATCATTTTGAAATAAAAACACCTATGACTAGTTATCACGAATTTAATAAGTATGATAAGGCCAAATACTTAGTTGAAAAAATGAAAGCGGGATTAAACATTGCTTTAATTACAGATGCAGGTACACCAGGAATATCAGATCCAGGGGAGGAGCTGGTGAAGCAGTGTTATGAAAATGAAATCGAAGTTACTTCTTTGCCTGGGGCAGCCGCTTGTATCACTGCCTTGACTCTTTCAGGTTTATCAACAAGAAGGTTTTGTTTTGAGGCTTTTTTACCATCGGATAAAAAGGAAAAGGCACATATTTTAGAAGAACTAAAGAATGAGACCAGAACAATTATTTGTTATGAGGCACCTCACCGCTTGATTAAAACGTTAGAAGAATTAAAAAATGTATTAGGTGATAGAAATATTACCATTTGTCGAGAGCTTACCAAAAAACATGAAACAGCCTTCGTAACTACTTTTTCAAAAGGGATAGATTATTACAAAGAAAACGTTCCAAAGGGTGAATGTGTTATCATAATTGAAGGGAAAAGCATTGAAGCATTGATGCAAGAAAGCCAATTAAAATGGAGCGAGATGTCCATAGAAGACCATATGTGCTATTACACGAGTCAAGACATAGATAAGAAAGATGCTATGAAATTAGTAGCAAAGGATAGGGGAATAACAAAGAGAGAGGTATATAATTATATTATTCAGGACAAATAAAAATTGTTTATATCGCATGGTATATATATAAATAAGAAAACCACACGATATAAACATTTTTTTATGCGCAGATACGGTCAATATCCTTTGCATTTAAGGATTCTTTTTCTATTAATTCATAAGTTATCTGTTCTAACAAATCCAAATTATTCTGTAAAAGTTCTTTGGTCTCTTCATAAAGAGAATTCATAAGATCACGACATTTTTCTATTATCTTGTTATCGGATTCATATTCCATGCAAGATAAACTAAATAATCCAAGCTCTTCATCCATACCAAATTTGTTTACATAATCAAGAATAATACTGGATGCTTTTTGTATATCGTTGCTGGCACCTGTGGTTACTTCATCCATACCAAAAATTAATTCTTCTGCAATTCGCCCAGCAAGTAGTGTTTGTATGGTGGCTTTTATTTGTCTTTGATTTTGATACAACGTATCTTTTGGTATGGTTAAGTTAAAGCCGCCTGCCCCTGTTACACTAGGAATAATCGTAACTTTTGAAATATAATTTTCAGGAAGTAAAAGTTTGGTTGCCAGTGCATGTCCTGCTTCGTGATAAGCAGTAATTTTAAGGTCCTTTTCAGAAATATAAGAGCGATCCACTTTTGGTGCGCCAGCAATAACCGTGTAAAATGCTTTCTCTATGTGATAGTTACAAATCACTGGATTTTTTTCATTCGCAGCGTAAATTGCTGCTTCGTTTAATAAATTTTCTAACATAGCACCACTAAAGTAAACTGTTGACTTTGCAAGAGCATCCAAATCTACATTGTCTGCGAGTGGTTTTGATTTTGCATGTAAAGTTAAGATTTTTTTTCTTGAATTTACATCGGGTAAACCAATTTCTATTTGTCGATCAAAACGTCCTGGACGAAGAAGGGCTTCATCTAAGGTATCTAATCGATTGGTGGCACCAATTACAATAATTCCCGAATTTTCATGGAATCCAGACATTTCAGTTAATAGTGCATTCAAAGTTTGATCACGTTCGTCATTACTACTAGAAGCACCACGAGAACGTTTTTTACCAATGGCATCAATTTCATCTATAAAGATAACGGCCTTTTCGCTTTTCTTTGCTTTTTGAAAAAGACTACGAATACGACTTGCACCAACCCCTACATACATCTGAACAAAGTCTGAACCGCTCATTGCATAAAAAGGTACATTGGCTTCACCAGCAACTGCTTTTGCTAAAAGTGTTTTTCCAGTTCCAGGAGGTCCATATAAAAGGACACCTTTTGGCATTCTTGCGCCAACGCTGGAATATTTATCTGGTTCTTTAATAAAAGAAATAACATCTTCTAACATGGACTTTGCTTCTATATTACCTGCTACTTGTTTCAACGTAATGGATGAACTCTTTTTCGTCTTCTTGTTCGCATTTTGAATCATTGATTTCTGATTCCGATAACGAAAATAATAAGCACCGCCTGCGGCAACAAGAACAATTAGTATCAGTAATAAATTTGCTGAAATTAATCCATTCTTACCATAATTGATGGTGATATCATGAAGTAATAAATATTCTGTAAAATCTTGTGTCTTTGGATTGGGGATAATATAGATATGTTTGTCATCATTTTTTAATGTCGCTTGAAATGTGTTTTGATTGCTTGTAAATGTAACTTGTTCAATTCTTTTATTTTCAACGGTATTTATAAAATCGGTATATGACATATTAATATTATTTTTATTCTGATAGTAAGTGCCAAAAAGTATGACAGAAAGAAGTAAAAAGAATGAAGCAAGGACATAGATGTATTTTTTTTGCATACATGAACCTCCAATTTATGTTTGCTGTTTGTTTACTTGAAATTTAAAATAAACTTTAACGAATGTCATTAGAAACATAATACCATTGTATCTTTTTTTATACATAATATCTATCGATAATTAATGGAAACATAGTTAAAAAGTAACTATTTTGTACAAAAATAAATGTAAAGGCATTTCAGTAATGATTCAAACAGAATTGGCATAATATACTAAAAAAGAATATTTAGGAGTAAAATGCTTAATTATTTATGGGGAGCCATGATTATAATTGGTATCGTTTATGGTGCCATTAATGGGACAATGACAAATATCACAGCCGCTGCACTTGATTCAGCCAAAGAGGCAGTAGAGCTTTGTATTACAATGGTTGGAATTATGGGAGTGTGGGTTGGCCTCATGAGAATTGCGGAAGTTTCTGGTATTATCAAAGCTGCAACCAATAAAATAAAACCTTTTGTAGACTTTATGTTTCCAACTATTCCTAAAAACCATAAGGCAAGGGAATATATTACAACAAACATTATTGCTAATATACTCGGACTTGGATGGGCAGCAACCCCTGCGGGATTAATGGCGATGGAAAGTCTAAAGGAACTAAATCATGATAGTGAAAAAGCAAGTGTTGATATGTGTACCTTCCTGATTATCAACATCTCATCCTTACAACTAATTCCAATAAATATCATTGCCTATAGAAGCCAGTACGGCTCTGCTAATCCAGGCATTATAACTGCTCCTGCTATTGTAGCTACAACGATTTCAACTATAGTTGGAATAATTTTTGCTAAGATAATGGCGGTGAAGCATCAATGAAAATACTAATTTTTTTATCTGATTTTATAATGCCGCTTATGATATTTTATATTGTGGGTTTTGGCTTGTTAATGAAGAAAAACATATACGATGAATTTATCAAAGGAGCAGCAGACGGATTTAAGACAGTGCTAAATATTATGCCAACACTAATAGGTTTAATGATGGGAGTTGGTATATTAAGAGCATCTGGGTTTTTAAATTTTATTGCAGAATTAATTGGCAAAGCAACAAACTACATACATTTCCCATCTGAATTAGTACCCCTTGCCATTGTAAGGTTATTTTCTTCGTCGGCGGCAACGGGCCTTGCGCTAGATTTATTTAAAGAGTTTGGAACGGATTCTTTTATTGGTTTGGCTGCATCTATTATGATGGGATGTACAGAAACAGTATTTTATACGATGAGTGTATATTTTATGGCAGCAAAGGTTACAAAGACAAGATGGACTTTACCAGGTGCTTTGCTTTGTACGGTAACGGGAATTATTGCATCCACAATATTAGCCAGACTCATGTAGTCTATTGCACAGAGGAATTAATCATCCTCTGTGTTTTTTATTAAATAGATCGTCTTTTGATTAGACTTGTACTAACTTCTAACTTAATTGGAACAAAATTCTTGGCATGAATGATTTCAATGAGGCGAGACGCCGCCATTTCACCCATATACTGCTTTGGCACATGAATGGTAGTTAAGGATGGTTCAATATAACTTGTCATTGGAAGATTATCAAAGCCAACGATTGCAACATCCTCTGGAATTTTATAACCCATTTTTTGAAAAGCTTTCATGGCTCCAATTGCAATTAAATCATTATCTGCAAAGTAACAAGGGGCAATTTCTTCCTTTTGTTTTAATAACTCAAGCATATCGGCGTAAGCCCCATCAATTGATGGAGTAAGCTTATGTACAATTGATTTGGAGGTGGACATACCATGTTTTCGTATTGCCTTGTAAAATCCATCAGAGCGTGATTCAAAATTATGAATGGAGTATGCCGAATGAAGATATCCAGGCTGACAATTGGTACGTGAAATCAAATAATCGGTAGCAAGAAAGGCTCCTTGCATGTTGTTAATTAGAATACAGTCGTGTTTGATAAGATCAAAGTAAACGTCTAGCAACACCATAGGAATATTTATTTTTAAAAAAGGTTTTAAATCCTCCATCTGCATTTCGGTTCCAAGTAATATGATACCAGCGTAGTCTGAATAAATGATATGTTCTAATTGTGATTCTAGGTCTTCACTTTCGTTAATATAGGAAATGGTGTATTTATAATTGGATTTTTTACATCCATTTTCAATTCCTTCAAAAAGCTCTGAAAAGAAAGGAGAGTCTTTGACAACAGCTCCATGTTTTCGAAAAATAACAAATAAGATAGAACCAGTTACATTGTTTTTCCAGGAAATGCGAGTGAAATCGTAGCCGTGTTTTTCAGCCATTTCAAGAACTAATTGCCTTGTCTTAGTGCTAACTCCTGGTTTATTATTTAACGCCATAGAAACGGCGGCTTCGGATAAATTGAGTAGCTTTGCAAGCTCTTTCGCGGATATTGACATAAGAGATTCCTTTCTTTTTTCATTTATATTTGTATTTTAAAGCCAAAACTTAATATTTACAAGGATTAAGTTGTAAATTAAGTAAATTATACTTAAGTACCTAATCAAATTAAGTTGAATTCTTTATATAATAAATGCAACAGGATATTCAAAATAAAAGGAGGAACCCCCATTATGAAGAAAGTTGTATTAGGCTTTGCACCAACAAGAAGAAGTATCTTTTCAGCACCAGATGCAGTCAAATATGCAGATTTAACAAGAGCTAAATTAACTGAACTTGGAGTGGAATTTGTTGATATTAATGATATTTCAAAGGATGGGCTTTTACACAGTGAAGAGGATCGTATCTTAATTACAGAGAAATTTAAGCAAAAGAAGGTAGACGGCTTATTTTTTCCACACGGTAACTTTGGAACGGAATATGAGGTTGCTCGTTTGGCAAAAGAACTAAATGTACCCGTTTTATTATGGGGACCAAGGGATGAAAGACCAGATGAAAACGGAATTCGATTAAGAGATAGCCAATGTGGACTTTTTGCTACGGGTAAAGTGCTAAGACGTTTTCAGATTCCATTTACATATTTATGCAATTGCAGATTAGAAGACCCTGAATTTGAACGAGGTATCTTTCATTTTCTTGCTGTCTGTAATGTCGTAAAAGCATTTCGTAGCACTAGAATTCTTCAAATTGGACCAAGGCCCTTTGATTTTTGGTCAACTATGTGTAACGAAGGAGAGCTTCTTGAGAAATTCAACATTCAGTTATCTCCAATTCCTATGCCAGAACTAACAAAGGAAGTAAAGAGGGCAAAGGAAGAAAAGATAGAAGTAGAAAAGGTAGTGGCTTATTGCAAAGAGCATTTTAATATACAGATTAAAGAGGAGCAATTAGAAAGCATAGCCGCACTAAAGGTTGCAATGAGAAAGCTGGCAGATCAATATGGCTGTAATGCAATCGCAATTCAATGCTGGAATGCTTTACAAGATGAAATAGGCATTATGCCATGTGCGGCAAATAGTTTGTTAAACGAGGAAGGACTTCCAGTTGTATGTGAAACAGATATTCACGGTGCGATTACTTCTATTATGTGTGAGGCAGCAGGCATGGATGAAGCAAGAAGCTTTTTTGCGGACTGGACGGTACGTCATCCAGATAATGAAAATGGTGAGTTATTACAACATTGTGGGCCATGGCCGCTTTCTTGTGCGTCTTGTAAGCCAACCATTGGATATCCGTTAGCATTTAATCATCCAGGTGCAGTGGAGGCTCAGGCAAAGCTTGGTGAGATGACACTTTGCAGATTTGACGGAGATAATGGTGAGTATTCTTTACTACTTGGAAATGCAAAAGGAGTGGAAGGGCCTTATACCAAAGGAACTTACGTATGGGTAGAAGTAGAGAACTTAAAACGCCTAGAAGCGAAAATCGTAGAAGGACCATACATACACCACTGTGTTGGAATTCATAAAAATGTAGTACCTATCTTATTTGAAGCGTGTAAATATCTTGGCATTACACCAGATTTATATGACAACAATGAAGAAAGCGTAAAGGCAATGATTCATGGAGAATAAAAAATAAGAAAAAAGCGCTGAAAGGCTATGTGTGAGGTGAAAAAATGAAGGAATTAACAAAAAAAGCATATGAACTTCGAAAAGATGTCATTGAAATGATATATCGTTCCAAAGCAGGTCATATTGGAGGAGATTTGAGTGTAATGGACATATTAACGGTTCTTTACTTTAAGGTAATGAATGTATCACCAGAGAATTTTAAAGAGGATACGAGAGATCGCTTTATCTTAAGTAAAGGTCACTGCGCAGATGCACTTTATATTGTACTTGGAGAGAAAGGATTTTTTGATAAGCAAGAAGCAATTGAGACCTTTAGTGCGTATCAATCTAAGTTCATCGGTCATCCAAATACAGAGGTAAATGGTGTTGAGATTAATTCGGGTTCTCTTGGACATGGACTTTCTCTTGGCGTTGGTATGTCACTTGCGGCTAAGATGGATCAAAAAAAGTATCGCACCTATGTCGTATTAGGGGATGGTGAAATGGCAGAAGGTTCGAATTATGAAGCTATGATGGCGGCAAGTCAGTATGGACTCGACAATTTGTGTGCAACGGTGGATTTGAATGGGCTACAAATTAGTGGAACCACAAAAGAAGTTATGTCAACTGATAGTTTAGCGGATAAATTTGCTTCTTTTGGTTGGCATGTCATTGAAGTAGAGGATGGAAATGACTGCAAACAGCTTGTAAAGGCTTATGAGGAGGCGAAAATTTGTAAGGGAAAACCAAGTGTTGTTCTAGCCCATACAATAAAAGGTAAGGGTGTGTCTTATATGGAAAATCAAAAAGGCTGGCATCATGGCGTTATGACGAAAGAGCAATATGAGCAAGCGGTAAAAGAGATAGAGGAGGTATTATCATGAATCAAATTACCAATCGTCAGGCAATCAATGATACGTTAGTAAAGGCTGCCAAAGAAGATAAGGATATTGTGGTTGTATGCTCGGATTCTCGTGGTTCTGCTTCCCTAGGTCCATTTGCCAATGAATTTCCAAAGCAGTTTGTAGAAATGGGGATTGCAGAGCAAAATCTAGTTACGGTATCAGCAGGACTTGCGGCAGCAGGAAAAAAGGTATTTGCAGCGTCTCCAGCATGTTTTTTATCAACCAGAAGCTACGAGCAGGCAAAAGTAGATGTTGCTTATTCAGAGACAAATGTAACGTTAATCGGAATTAGTGGTGGGGTTAGCTATGGTGCTCTTGGAATGACACATTATTCTTGTCAAGATATTGCGGCAATGGCAGCACTTCCTGGTATGCGTGTTTATTTACCAAGCGATCGTTTTCAGACAGAAAAGTTAATGGAAGCGTTGTTGCAGGATAACAAACCAGCGTATGTCAGAGTGAGTCGTTCGGCAACCGAGGATGTGTATGATGAAAATATAAAATTCGAGCTTAATAAGGCAAGTCTTGTATGTGAAGGAGATGATGTTGCTATCATTACTTGTGGCGAACTCGTTCCTTATGCAAAAGAGGCAGCAAAGCTTTTGAAAGAAGAAGGAATCCATGCAACAGTGCTTGATATGTATTGCATTAAGCCACTTGATCAAGAGGCAGTATTAAGCGTAAGTAAAAAGGTAAAATGCATCCTTACGGTAGAGGAACACTCTCCATTTGGAGGACTAGGCAGTATGGTATCACAGCTTATCAGTGCAAAACATCCAATGAAGGTAGTAAATCTTGCCCTTCCAGATGGGCATATCATTGGAGGAAGCAACAAAGAAATCTTTTCGTATTACGGTCTTGATGCAAAAGGAATTGCAGACAGTGCAAAACGCACACTTACCAATCAGTAATGGAGGAAGCATGAACTATATAATTGGAATTGACCAGAGTACACAAGGAACCAAGACAATCGTATTTGATGAGACAGGAAAAATAATAGAAAAGGCTTATTTACCTCATAAGCAGCACATCAATGAGCTTGGCTATGTGTCACATGATATTGAGGAAATTTACACACATGTAGTGAAAACGGTTGAAATTGCAGTAAAGAATGCAGCTATTAAGAAAGAGGATATTGTTGCCATTGGTATTAGTAATCAACGAGAATCCACTGCAATATGGGACAAAAGTGGAAAAGCGCTTCATCAATCGGTAGTATGGCAGTGTGCAAGAGCAAGTAAAATAGCAGAAGAAAGAAGAGAGTATGCGGCTCTTGTTTTAGATAAAACAGGTCTTCCGCTATCTCCTTATTTTCCAGCTTCTAAGATGAGATGGCTTTTAGAGCATTGTAAAATAGAGAATGAAGTTTTCATGGGTACGATGGATAGTTATTTGGTTTATCGACTGACAGGGGGAGAATGCTTTAAAACAGATTATACTAATGCCTCTAGAACGCAGTTATTTAACATTCATACCTTAACTTGGGATGAAGAATTGTTAAAGATTTTTGATATTCCAAGAGTGGTACTTCCAAGTGTATGCGATAGCGATTCAAACTTTGGAGAAACTGATTTAAACGGCTTTTTGAACAAAAAGATTCCTATTCATTGTGTGATGGGAGATTCTCATGCAGCCCTATTTGGACAGGGTTGTCATAAAACCAATACAGTTAAAGCGACTTACGGAACGGGATCTTCTATTATGATGAATACAGGAGCAGAATGTAAAAAAAGTAGTTACGGATTGGCTTCCTCCATTGCTTGGTCTAGAAATGGGAAGGTAAGTTATGTACTGGAAGGAAACATCAATTATACGGGAGCTGTGATTGCGTGGCTTCAAAATGATTTAGGCTTTATTAAAGATACCAGTGAAATTGAGGACTATATTATAAGCGCCAATGAGCATGATACTACCATTGTAGTTCCTGCCTTTACAGGCTTATCCGCACCGCACTGGATTAATGATGCAAAAGCCATGATTTGCGGCATGACAAGAACGACAAAGAAAGCTGAAATCATTAAAGCAAGTGTAGAAAGCATTGCATTTCAAATTCAAGACGTAATAAGTGCAATGGAAAAGGATAGCCAAGGTAAGATAAAAGAAATGCGAGTAGATGGAGGTCCAACTAGAAATAAGTACTTAATGCAGTTTCAAAGTGATATAGGTAATCTACCTGTAGAAGCTTCAAATACAGAGGAATTATCTGCCATAGGAGTGGCTTATATGGCAGGAATTGCCTTAGGACTTTATAAGGAGAACAAGGTATTTCATAATCTTTCATATCAAAGTTATATGCCAAAAATGTCGCAAGATGAAAGAGAAGAAAAAATGAAGCGTTGGGAAAAAGCGGTAAATATGCTTCAAACATTCTCATAATAAGAGAGATAATGTTTAAAATTTTACTACGCTACAAGTTACAAAAACCGACTAATGTATTGTGAAATGTGCTTAAATATTGTATAATGTGGATATTCGAAGGGAAAGTCGGTGACGTCGTGGATATCTACAATAGTTTTAATGAAATATTAGTGAATCTTTTTAATGATATCATGGATATTGAAGAAAAAGCTCTGATTACAGATGAATTCAAGGATATTACCGGCAATGATATGCATATCATCGATGCAATTGGAATTGGCAGTCCGCGCAATATGTCCACGGTTGCCAAGACCATGTCTGTAACGGTAGGTACGCTTACCATTGCCATTAATAGCCTTGTGAAAAAAAACTATGTAGAACGTGTTCGAAGCGAGGAAGATAGAAGAGTCGTTCTTTTATCTTTGTCAGAAAAGGGCAAAAAGGCATATCATCATCATCAAAAATTCCACGACGATATGATTAAAGCTACTATAAAAGGTCTTAGTAAAGATGAGACACTTGTTTTAGTAAAAGCAATTACGAATATGACGGAATTTTTTAAAAACTACCATTAGTTATTTTTATTTGATTGCTTTTATCCACTCCTGCATATATTTTTCAATAATATAGAAGGGAGCTGGGCCTGTATCCAGTAAAAATTTATGAAATTGAATTAAGGAAAAGTCACTGCCTAATGATTTCTCGGCAGTGTTTTTTAATTCCATAAATTCCAAATAACCAATGCAATATTTTAAATAATTCGTAGGTTCTGATATGATTGCTAAGTAGACTTTTTTGACTGAATCCTCATTATCAATGCCATAGTCTGCCAAATAATCACTTGTATCACTTAGCGTCCAGCCATCATAATTGATTCCTATATCCATATTTGCATATAAGTATAAAGTAATCGCGTTGTTTAATTGCAATAGCTTCGAAAGATTGGAATCAACATCAGCTAACTGATAGGAATACATTTCAACATAAGTTGCCCATCCCTCGGTATAACCACTATAGTTTAGAAGTTTTCGAATAGGTTCGCTGTTGTTGTAATTAAAGTAGATGTTTTGGTATAAGTGTCCAGGATAGCCTTCGTGTGCAAGTGTTGTATAGAGATCAATTTTGGAGTAATTGCTTTGGGGATTAATATAGATTGAGTTATCGGCTATGTTATCAATGGGAGGCGTTAAATAAAAAGCAGGGCTTAAATGTTTTGATAAAGAGGGATGCACATACTTTACAGTATAATAAGCCTCTGGGGGGGCAGGAAAGTCAATCGATATTTTCTCTTTCAAATCTTCTAATATTAAAGAAGGATCAGTTAAGTCAAATTGATAGGAGTCGGATGTAGCTAAAATAGTGGGATCTTTCGCCGCAATTTGTGCCATTTGAGTTAAATCATTTTTCATGTATGCATTAAGAAGCTTTTTTAATTCAAAAACAGATTTTGATGAACCAGTACTTCTTTTTAATAAAGCTTCATAGTATCTTTGACCATTTTCAAAATAACATAGGCCTTGCGAATTTACACTTGAATCAACAAGGGAATTAATTCCGTCAACTAATATTTTATATGCGGGTATTACATCGCTGTATAGAATGGATTTATTTTGTAATTTATAATTTGCTTTGGCAGAATCGCTAATGGTATTTAGTGCATCGATTCTGGTATTAAATGTATCAAGTAAAAAATTATGTTCAGGTTCTTTGATAAAGTCATTGCACTGGTCTATGATTTGTTTTGCGACTTCTTCGGACATAAAAAGTCCCAAGTTAGATTTTTCTTTTTCAAAAGCGATAATAGAGAAATAGTAGTCATCCATTTTCGTTAGTAAAGTTAAATAATCAATTACATCTTGTTCGGAATGAAAGCTATACTCGGCTAAAAGAACAGGAAGCTGAGCCTGTGTACCAGTTGTAGGACTTAACACTTCTGAATAATAAATTAAATCTGAATTTGCAAGTGTATTGGAATAATAATCATATAAAATATCATAGGTTAGCTGCTGATTTGTATTTAGCTCTTTATAAGGAAATGATTTAAGGATATCAAAGTTTTCTTGCGTTTTCTTGTTGATTGCATGAAAGGATTCATTTGAAAAATCACCAAAGGTAATTGGATACTCCTCAATTGCATAATTCTTAGGATTTTGTAAGGTGTAATGGAGAGAAACTGTGTTTTCGATCACCTCGGACTGGAATAACTTTGTGGTAAATGATTGAAAAGAGGCTTGCGTGCTTTCGATATTAGAAGCCTGATGATAAATATCCTTAAGAGTAACAAAGTAGAAAACAATGGCAATTACGAAAAGAAAACAGCAAAAAAGCCCAAGATGCTTTTTAAATTTATGTAACATGATTGCTCCCAATAATATAGTTAATATAATATACAAAAAAAATACTATAAATATGTCTGTTTCAAAGAATCAAAACTTTTAACTTTTTGCTTTACTGGATAATTAAGAAAAGATAAGTTATAGTAGTAAAAGTACATGATTTTTCATTGACAAAAATATATAGTAGATGTATTATATTATTCATATAGGATTAGTATGAAATAAGGTGGTGTAGGTATGAAGCAAAAAGAAAAAGATAATAAAATAAATTCAAATGAAATAGATGAAAAAAGATTAATTGAAGAATTTAAAAAGCTTGTTAGTATTGATGCAATTTCTTTTCAAGAAAGAGAGATGGCAGATTATTTAAAGGATAAGCTTCAAGAGCTTGGTTTTACAGTAACAGAAGATGACGCAGGTAAACATTATAATTCTAATACAGGCAATCTGTTTGCCTTTAAGAAGGGAAGCATAAAAGGAAAACCGATTTTGTTTTCTGCTCATATGGATACGGTAGAACCAGGGCTAAATAAGAAAGCAATCGTTTTAGAAGATGGAAAAATTATAAGTGATGGTTCAACCATTCTAGGAGCAGATGATGTATCGGGAATCGCAGCAATCTTAGAGGCAGTTTGTGTTTTAACAGAGAACCAAAAGGAGCATCGTGATATTGAAGTATTTTTTCCGATTGCCGAAGAAGTTTATTTAAAGGGTAGTGAAGTGTTTGACCATAGCGTTATACAAGCAAAAGATGCCTATGTCCTTGACTTGTGTGGCCCAATAGGAACCGCTGCCTTACAGGCACCAAGCTTAATATCCTTTACGCTTGAGGTGATTGGTAAAGCCTCACATGCGGGTTTTGCACCAGAAGAAGGGGTTAACAGTATACAAACAATGAGTTCGATTATCAGCCAGATTAAGCAAGGACATGTAGACCATGAGACGACGGTTAATATAGGAATCATTGAAGGGGGAACGGCTACAAACATTGTTTCAGACTTTTGTAAAGTAAGAGGAGAAATTCGAAGCTATCGTCATGAAAAAGCGATGGAGCAGTTGGAGATAATTGAAAAGATTGCAAAACAAGAAACAGATAAATTGGGTGCAACCTATCAATTGAAGGAAAACGTTGAGTGTTACGCCTATGAAACCTCAAAGGAGAGTTCAGTTGTAACACGTTATGAAAAGGCATGTAAAGAGTTACAAATACCTGTTCATCTTACAAAAACCTTTGGAGGTAGCGATAACAATAATCTGGTAAGAAATGGGATAGAAGGGATTGTAATTGCTTGCGGAATGGAGCAGGTACACTCATGCAAGGAGTATACGAATGTAGACCAATTGGTGCAAAGTACAAAACTTTTACTAAAGCTAATGGAAAGTGAGATATAGGTTATGAAAAATCCTCTAAGTTATCAAATAACAGAATACGATTGTGGACCTACTACGGTATTAAATGCGATAAATTATTTATTTCCTAGAGAAGAAATATATCCAGATGTTGTAAAAACCATTATGCAGTATTGTATGGATTGTTATAATGACAAGGGTGAAGCCTACAAATATGGAACATCAGGAATGGCAATGAGATTTTTATCTGGTTGGTTGAATCATTTTGGTGAGGTAAAGGACTGGCCGATCTTTTGTGAAATGATAACGGGAAAAGACGTTTACTTAGGCCAAAATAGCCGTATTGTAGAGTGTTTACAGCAAGGGGGAGTTGTTGTTGTGCGAGTTATGCTCGGCTGCTGGCACTATATGCTTTTAACAGGTATGGATGATAAATATGTGTATGCATTTGATCCTTATTATAGAAAGAATCCTTTTAAAGAAAAGGGAATTAAAATGATTTCAGATTCTCCAAAGCGGATGAACCGTAAAATATTACATGCAATCTTAAATGGTGAAGGAAACGGCAACTATGAATTAGGAGAACCAAAACAAAGAGAATGCGTGCTAATTTATAATACAAGAAGCAGAAAAACAATAGATGACATTGAGTATATTATTTAGGATAAGAAATAACACTTTGAACGAAATTTGTATTGATAGCAAGTTATTTCGTATATTAGTAAGAACCACCCTATTATTGAGGATTATATATATTTCCACAATAGTAGGGTGTTTTTTGCGAGATCTTTTAAAGATGGATGTTGGTAATATTTACATAAAATAATCTGAAATATAAATAAATATAAGAAAAATTACTTACAACTGAGGAAGGTGAAAAAATGACAAAAATATGCTAATATTATATTTATAGAGGATATATTGTTAATATTTGAACATATTAATAAAATTAGTAATCATGAGGTTATTTTAAAAAATGACAAGAAATAGAATTAGAAAAAGGACTTAATCGTATTAAAGTAATGGCTAAGAACAAAGCAAAGCTTGATTTAACATTACAGGTTAGCGCTGGTGAGTTAAAGAGTCTCGGATTTTAATTTAGTTGACAATGGGATATAACTTAATCTGGTCTTGACAACTCAAACACACTATGATAACCTTTAAAAAAATGCAATGTAAAACACTGTGATAAAGAGAGTAAATTTGTAATTCATTTTACAGAGAAATCCCATGATGAAAATCATGCTGAGAGGGATATTTGAATGCAGATTGAAGATGGCTTTTGAGTGGCGTACCGACCAGTTTAACTGTTAGGCTACGACAGGAGTTCGCCTGTTATAGCGAAAGAGTATACGGAAATGAGAGTTTCTAAGTACTTTATGAGGTCTGTTTTGCGAAAAACAGATAAAAAGAAGTGGTAACGCGATATAAAATCGCCTTCTGTGTATAAAGCATAGAAGGCTTTTTTTATTTTAAAAATATGTGTTGCTATTTTCATGGATGCGAGCCGATGAGCAAAGCTTACGCTTCGTTATGTGTAATAAGGAAAGAGAGGAAATAAAAATGGAAAAGAAAAAATATTATATGACAACTGCAATCGCTTATACGTCTGGAAAACCACATATTGGAAACACGTATGAAATTGTGTTAGCAGATAGTATAGCAAGATTTAAAAGATTCGAAGGCTATGATGTGTTTTTCCAAACTGGAACGGATGAGCATGGTCAAAAAATTGAATTAAAAGCGCAAGAAGCAGGAATTACTCCAAAGGTATTTGTTGATGGTATTGCCAACCAAATCAAAGGTATCTGGGATTTAATGAATACTTCGTATGACAAATTTGTAAGAACAACAGATGAATATCATGAAAAGCAAGTACAAAAAATGTTCAAGAAATTATACGAACAAGGTGATATTTATAAGGGACATTATGAAGGGATGTATTGTACACCTTGTGAATCTTTTTTTACAACATCTCAATTAGTCGATGGAAAATGTCCAGATTGTGGAAGAGAAGTAAAACCAGCAAAAGAAGAGGCATACTTTTTAAAATTAAGTAACTACACAGAACGCTTAATTGAACACATTAAGGCTAACCCAGAGTTTATTCAACCAGAATCCAGAAAAAATGAGATGATGAATAACTTTTTACTACCTGGATTACAAGATCTTTGTGTATCAAGAACCTCCTTTAAATGGGGAATACCAGTCGATTTTGATGATAAACACGTTGTTTATGTATGGCTTGATGCATTAAGCAACTACATCACAGGAATTGGCTATGACGCCGATGGAAATCACGATGAGAAGTTTATAAAAAATTGGCCAGCAGAGCTTCACTTAATTGGAAAAGACATTTTAAGATTTCATACCATCTATTGGCCGATTATGTTAATGGCTCTTGATTTGCCTCTACCAAAACAAGTATTTGGGCATCCTTGGTTGTTACAAGGAGATGGAAAAATGAGCAAATCAAAAGGTAATGTTATTTATGCTGATGATTTGGTATCTATCTTTGGAGTGGATGCAGTTCGCTACTTTGTACTTCATGAAATGCCATTTGACAATGATGGAGTTATTACTTGGGAGCTTTTGGTTGAAAGAATCAATTCGGATCTTGCCAACACCCTAGGAAACTTGGTAAATAGAACCATATCTATGTCCAATAAATATTTTGGTGGAACAGTAAATAATGCAGATGTAAAGGAAGCAATCGACGAAGAATTAAAAGCCTTAGCACTAGAAACTCCTAAAAAGGTACTGGCGAAAATAGAGAAGCTTAAAGTAGCAGATGCGATATCAGAAATATTTACCCTGTTTAAAAGATGCAATAAATACATTGATGAAACAATGCCATGGATTTTAGCAAAAGAGGAAGAAACAAAGGCTCGATTAGAAACCGTGCTTTACAATTTGATTGAAGGAATTACAATTGGTGCATCGTTGTTAGCATCTTTTATGCCAGAAACAGCACAAAAGATATTGACTCAGCTAAATACCAAACAAAGAACCTTAGAGGAGCTTAGCCAATATGGACTTTATCCATCTGGTAATAAAGTGACAGAAAAGCCTGAAATCTTATTTGCACGCTTAGACTTAGAAGAAGTTTTGGCAAAAGTAGAAGCGCAAAAAGAAGAGACAACACCAGTAGAAGACGATGGTATCGATATTGAGGCAAAACCAGAGATTACTTATGATGATTTTGCAAAGCTTCAATTCCAGGTAGGTGAAATAATAGCCTGTGAAGAGGTAAAAAAATCTAAAAAATTATTATGTTCTCAAGTAAAAGTAGGAAGTCAGATAAGACAGATTGTATCAGGAATTAAGGCACATTATACACCAGAGCAGATGGTAGGAAAAAAAGTAATGGTAGTAACGAATTTAAAGCCAGCGAAACTTGCAGGTATCTTATCAGAGGGAATGCTTTTGTGTGCAGAAGATGAACAAGGGGCACTAAGTCTAATGATTCCAGAGAAAGATATGCCAGCTGGAGCAGAGATTTGTTAATGGAGAAATGTTATGATATTTGAAAGTCATGCCCATTATGACGATGAGGCTTTTGAAAAAGATCAAAAGGAGCTATTAAGTTCCCTTAAAGAAAATGGAATTGAATATGTTGTAAATGTGGGAGCAAGTCTAGCTTCCACAAAAGCAACCATAGAATTAATCAATCAATATTCTTTTCTATACGGTGCGGTTGGAGTGCATCCAAGTGAAACAGCAGAGTTAAATGAAGAAAATTTTAAATGGTTAAAAGAACAATGCCTTCATGATAAAGTGGTAGCGGTTGGAGAAATTGGTTTAGATTACTATTGGGATGAACCTGCTAAGGATATCCAAAAAAAGTGGTTTGAGCGACAGCTTTTGTTAGCAAAGGAAGAAAAACTTCCCATCATTATTCATAGCAGAGATGCGGCACAAGACACATTAGAAATGATGAAGTGTCATGCAAGAGACCTAGAAGGAGTCATACATTGCTATTCTTATTCAAAGGAAACAGCAAAAGAATTCTTGGACATGGGATATTATCTTGGAATAGGTGGAGTAGTAACTTTTAAAAATGCAAAAAAACTAAAGGAAGTAGTAGAATATATGCCAATGGATCGTATTTTGTTAGAAACAGATGCACCATACCTTTCACCAGAACCAAATCGTGGAAAAAGAAATTCTTCCCTTAACTTGGTATACGTAGCAAAAGAGATTGCGGCAATTAAAAATATCAGTTATGACGAAGTAGTTGATATCACGAATCAAAACGCAAAGCAATTATTTCGAATAAAAGATTAGAAAAAGATACAGTTTCTAAGAGTGATTCAATCACTTCTGACTGTATCTGTATCCGTCCAGTTTTTGATTACTGGGCGGTTTTTATTTTATTTAAATCAGTGCTTTATAAATCACCGTAAAGCCACTTATTCTCAGCAATCAGTAAAGACTGCTCTAAAGGATCTGGTTGCTCATATAAAGTTCGGTCTATGTGATGTGATAAGCAAGAACTTTCGCTAAAGTTAATTAATTGTCTTCCACAGATTCCACATTCTTTTATGCTATAAACAAATTTTTTATGCTTTTCATCATAAAAATGTAAATACATAGCTTTGTCTATTTCATTCATTTTATGGTAGGTGATGTGCCTGTGCCAGCGACGAAAATCTTGGAAAGCATAGTCTGCCGCTTCGTTCGTTAAGCCAAATAGATTGGATACATCATTTAAATTTTTACACTTCGCATAATAAATAGCGATACGTGGTGCAAGTAATCTACTTGCAAAGTAATTGGCTTCTTGTTCTATATTTTTTGAGCGATTTTGGGAATGCTGTAATACAATGTGCCCCAATTCATGCGCAAAAGAAAAATTAAGTCTTCCTGGAATTACTTTTTCATTGTATAGAATAAGCCCTTTCCAGCAAAAAGCATCATCGCTCATTTTAAGACAGAACTCTCTGAAATTCTCATCCTTGTAGGTATAGGGGAAACAAGTTATGTTATAGTATTTGAATATTACATCAAAGTTTAAGGGAAAAGATTTAATATTACACGTTTGAAATACCTCTAAAATCTTTTCATCGATATATTTACGATCCATATAAATGTTCCTAACTTAATTATTCTAAGGTTGAAAGCATCTTTATTAGTTCCATTTTCTCATCTTGTGACATCTCTTTTCCGTTTCTTGCAATTAGCTTTTTGATATCTTCATATGATGGTTCGTGTGTTGGTTTGTGATTCGTATCATCGAAGTCGTCAAGAGTTAATCCTAATACTCTTGCAATTGCTTTTAGTGTTTCTAACTTTGGATCTTTTGTTACTCCACTTAGTATTTTATCTAATGTAGTTTTTGGTATGCCTGCTTTTTCCGCTAATTCAGCCGATGTTAGTCCAAGTTTTCTCTTGTATTCTTCAATCTTTTCTAAACCCATGATTATACCTCCTATATAAATATAATTTATCACCGTTAACTGCTAAAGTCAAGGGAAAAGTAATATAAAGCATAGATAAATTAGCAGTTAATTGAAAAATATTTACAAAACTTACTTGACTGTAGCAATTGAAGGTGATATTATTTATAAAAATAGCAATTAAATGCTATAAACAAACCAAACGGTAAAATTATTTATAAAAACAACCAATCAGAACATATGTTCTTAGTGTATCAATGAAATATAATTTTGTCAATAAGGGGAAGGCAGTTTACAAATCAAATCATGGTTGATATGGGACAAGCTAATTATTACAAAGTCAGAGTATAAAATTCCAATGATTATTGAAGTAAACAGACAAATTAAAAGAAAAGGGGTGTTAATTTGACGAAGGAAGAGTTAAAAAAAGAGATGGAAGAAAAGAAGGAGTATCTAAAATCCTATCAAGATTATTATAAAAGAGCGAAGGTATTACAAGTTGAGATAGATGAACTACGACATTCTAAAATGTTTCCCCATGTCAAAAATGATGGAATGCCACATGGTAACAGCATTAGTGATTTGTCCTCCTACGCTGCAAAACTGGATGAATTAATCAACGACTTAGAAGAATTAAAATTAAAGAAAATAAAAAAGTATCAAGAAATTACGCATCAAATCGAGTTAATGGAAAATGAAATGGATAAGAATTTATTAACATTACGATACCTTAGAGATTTTCGTTGGGAAGATATTTGTATTAGTTTAAGCTATGAGTGGGCACAAATACATAGGCTTCATACCAAGGCATTAAAAAATTTTAAAATCCATGATATAGAATGATACACACATATGTGCTAATATGATATCATGTTAATAAATAGATACGGGTAGCTACCTACAAGAATTGCTGGAATATCATAATCGATACGTTCATTGTCAAGAATGAAGGACTAACAAATTCATATCTTTCCTTATATTAAAATTGGAATCATCAAATGATGGTTCTTTTTTTATATAAAACCTTCCGAGGGATTGAAAAAGAAAGTGATAATTTATGTCCGAAATGACATTAAACTATAGCATGACAAGATAAAAATTGATGCATCGCATAAGAAGATCATTCTTAAACAGGCGATAGAAAGGAGTAATATGAAAAATTAAACCAAGTAAAAATGTAAAGGAGGTGCAATACGTTAAATTGGCTATCTAAAAAGCTTAAATCTTTTATAAAGGAGGTCTTTAAGCATTGATTTACAAAACGATAATAGGCATATCACAAGCCTTAAAGGAAGAATTCAAAGAAAACTGTGTTGTGTTTAATGAAGAAGAACAGGAGTTAAAATCTTCTTGCTTCTTAATCGTACCTACTAAATACGAGCAAAAACAAAAATTAGGTAATAGATATGAGCTATTACAATCTTTTGAAATACGCTACATTCCATTAAATGCAAAAGAATATACACTAGAATGTGCTAATGTAATGCCTAAGTTGTTTGCTACATTAGAGTATATAACAATAGACGGTGATTTAACAAGAGGGACAAATATGAGTGCACAGATACAAGATGGTATGTTGCATTTCTTTGTAGATTTCAATCTGTTTGTACTTAAGGTTGAGGAACGATTTAACATGGAGACAATGCAATCTGGTGTATTGTTAAAGGAAGGAGAATAAAATGTCAGTAAAAAAAAGGATGAAAACGTCCAATACATTTACAAAAGAACAGATTTTAAACGCAAAGAAGTATATTCACTTAAAAGATTTGGTGAATGTACTTCTTTTTGATTCTAAGACTTACACATTTGTGGAAGTTGATAAACTAATTCAAGATTTTAAGAAAGGTAAGGTAAAATAATGTTAGGTGGAGGAAGTTATACAATTCAAAACAAAGTACTGCCAGGTGCTTACATTAATTTTGTCAGCGTAGCAAGAGCGAATGCTGCATTATCAAATCGTGGGGTGTGTGCAATTCCCATGCCATTAAATTGGGGAATTGATGGAGAAGTATTCACAGTAGAAAATAGTGATTTTGAAAAAGATTCACTTAAAATATTTGGGTACAGTTATGATGCAAATGAAGTAAGAAACATTAGAGAAGTGTTTCAAAATGCTAAAACGCTACATATTTATCGTATCAATAGTGGAGAAAAGGCGTCAAATGTTTATGCAACAGCACGATACAGTGGAACAAGAGGTAATGATATCAAGATTGTCATTCAGACAAACGCAGATGATGAAACGAAGTTTGATGTCATTACCTACTTAGAAACAGCTAAAGTAGATACGCAAACAGTTACAGAAGCAAAAGAGCTAGTTGCAAATGCATTAGTTACATTTCATACTGATGCTATATTAGAATTAACTGCTGGGATTGAACTAACAGGTGGATCCAACTTAACTACAATATCAGGTACACAATATCAAGAAGCATTGGATAAGCTTGAAAGCTACTCCTTTAACACCCTTGGATGTATATCAAGTTCAAGCACAATTAAGGCATTGTATGGAGCTTATACAAAACGAATGAGAGAGGAAGTAGGCGTTAAGTTTCAAACCGTTATCCATGGATATCCTGCAGATTATGAGGGAATTATTAATCTTAAAAATAAAGTGACTAATGAAGGGGTAGAAGAATCTGCTTTGATTTATTGGACAGTAGGAGCACAGGCTGGTTGCGCTGTAAACAGATCAACTACGAATCAAACATACAATGGAGAATACGAAGTTTTTACTAATTATAAGCAATCTGAATTAAATGCAGCAATTGAAGCAGGCGAATATGTATTTCATAAAGTTGGAACAGAGGTTAGAGTGCTTACCGATATTAATTCTTTTGTAAGCTTTACAAATGATAAAAATTCCGATTTTAGTATAAATCAAGTGATTAGAGTGTTAGATCAGATGGGAAATGATATAGCGGTACTGTTTAATACTAGATATTTAGGAAAGATTCAAAACAACGAGTCTGGAAGAGTTGGTTTTTGGAATGATCTAGTAACCTACAATAAAGAACTTGAAACCTTAAATACAATTGAAGGTTTTCAAAGTACAGATGTTACAGTAGAAGCAGGAGATGATAAACGTTCTGTAGTTGTGACAAATGTAGTGCAACCCGTAGCAGCAATGGAAAAATTATACATGACCGTGCGAGTGGCTTAAGAAGGGAGAACAAAGTATGATGAAAATGAATTTACAGCATTTTGCTGAAACAACAATGAATGCAAAGGACGCCGTAAGTGCTAAGTTAGGTTCTTGCTATGTTACGATTGGGGATAATCGTTACCTGCTTATGCAGTTAAAAAATATTGAGATTAAATACGAAAAGGATAAAAGTGAAGTTCCAATTCTTGGACGTACGACAAAGGGGAATAAAACCAATGGCGGTAAAATTACTGGTTCAGCTACCATTTATCATAATACAGATATTTTTACTGAAATGATTTATCAGTATCAAGAAACAGGATTAGATGTATATTTTGATATGGTTCTTACAAATGACGATCCAACCAGTGCAGCAGGAAGCAGAAGTGTCACGATTAATGGATGTAATATTAATGGATCTTTAATTGCAAGTATGGATGCAGATGGTGAATGGTTAGAACAAGCAATTGATTTCACAGCAGAAAGATTTGATATTGCAAAAGCATATAAAATTTTAAATGGAATGCAATAATAGGAGGATAAAAATGAGTCAATTTAACGCTTTTTTAAAACAAAATAAGGTACAAAGAAAAAATATTCAGTTTGCAGCAAGTGAAAATTTTAAGGATAAAAATGGTGCACCAATTTTATGGGAAATCCGTCCTTTAAGAACAAAAGAAGCAGATTATATTCGTAGTGAATGTACTACCATCAAAAATAAGAAAGTGGATGTAGACAATGCAAAGTTTAATCGAATGATTGCAGCAAAGTGTACGGTATTTCCAAATTTAAACGATAAGGAGCTTCAAGATAGCTATGGTGTAATGGGAGCAGAAGACTTGATTGTAGAAATGCTTGATAACGACGGAGAGTATCAGTTATATTGTCAAAAAATTCTTGAAATTTCTGGATATAACAAAAATGATGCGCAGTTGGTAGAAGAAGCAAAAAACTAATAAGTGAAGGCGATGGAGAAGCAAATTATGCGTACTATTGCCTTCATAAACTTAAAATATTACCTTCGCAATTTGCATCAATGGATCGATATGAGAAAGCATTTATCATTGCCTCGATTGATTTGAAAATTGAGGCAGATAAAAAAGAAGCTGCCAGAGCAAAAAAAGCTGGAAAGAAGTAGCTTCTATAAACGGTTAATCTATATGCAAAAGTGACGTTATCAGTTATGAGATATAAAAAGAATAAATGGTTTTTATAATAATGATATAAAAGCTACTTTCTAACAGGAGGTGGCTTTTATTTTGTTTGGAGGTGGCAAATGGAAAATATAGGTACGGAATTAGCTGTGTATAATACATTACCAACGGTATTTAACACAATGAATCAGTCGATCAGTTTTTGTATTGTTAGTTTTGAAACGTTGCAAAAGATTATGAGAAGAGGTATGAATACAACAGAAATCTATGAAGCATGTGAGGTAATAGATGATACCACTGCGGCGGCACAAAACTTAGAAAATCAGGTAAATGACATTGAACCTGCTACACAAAAGGTTGCATCGGGATTTTCGGGTTGGGACAAAGCCGTTTCGATGGGAAGTAAGGCTTTAGGTTTTGTTAAAGATAAGCTTGAAAAGATTGGTGTCATGGATGTAAGTGGTGCTTTTGATGCATTAGATTCCTCAAATCTTTTTTCAAAAACAGTTACTAATATGACAGGTGATGCAAATTTGGCAAATGCGGCACTTGCAAGTTTAAAAAGTACAGTTTCAGGAACGGCATATGGACTTGATACAGCAAGTAAGTCCGCACAAGGTTTTTTAACAAGTGGAATGTCTCTTAACGATGCAACGAATCAGGTTCGAATATGGGGAGATGCAGTCAGTTATTATGGCGAGGGAACGAACGAGCAATTAGAAAGTGTAGTTGGCGCAATAGGAGAGATGTATAGCCAAGGAACCGTTGAGCCAGAACAACTTAATCAGCTGTTTGACGCAGGTATTGGTGCTGCTGAAATATATGCACAATCAGTAAACAGATCGGTAAGTGACGTAAAAAACGATTTGTCCAACGGAGCTATATCAGCACAAGAGTTTATAGGAACGCTAAGTCAAGCCCTGGACTCTGGAGCATCAAGTGGAGCGGCTAAGACTATGGAAGGAACCTGGGTGTCTACCTTTGATAAGATGAGAAATTTCTTTACAAGCGGGTGGGTATCAATATTAGAAAGCGTTGATACGGCATTAGCCTCACAAGGACTTCCTGGTTTAAAGGAAATGGTGGCAGGATTTGGAGGAATTGTAGGGCAAGTTATGGGTGGAATTGCAAATTCAATGAATGTTGTTATTGCAATTGCAAGCATTTTGTTTAATATTGTAAGCGCCGTAGGTGGGGCTATATATGATAATTGGGATATTCTTAGTCCTGTCATATATGGTATTGCAACTGCAATGGCTTACTATGCAGGTTTTTTAGCTATTACAAATACGCTTGAATTGATAAGCAAGGGACTGAAAATAGCAAATGCTATAGTAATGGCTGTACAAACAGCAACATCATGGGGACAATTTACTGCTTTATTGGCTGTTCAGGGTGCACAATTAGGATTAAATGCAGCTTTGTTAGCGTGCCCACTCACTTGGATAGTATTAGCCATCATAGCGGTTATCTCCATCATTTATATAATTATTGGAGTAATAAATCATTTTGCAAATACTTCCATTAGTGCAACTGGGGTAATAGCTGGAGCATTTGCAGTGCTATGGGCTCATATTATGAACGAATTTATTATACCAACATGGAATATATTGGTGGCAATAGCAAACTTTTTTGCAAATATATTTAATGACCCAATAGCAGCAGTAAAAGTTTTATTCTTTGATTTGGCACAAACGGTTATAGGCTACATTTTAAACATGGCAAATGCAATAGAATCAGTAATTAATAAAATTCCCGGAGTAAAAGTGGATATAACAAGTGGACTCGATAATTTATATAAGCAAATAGAAGTAGCTTCTCAAACGGTAAAGGATGCAGGTGGCTGGCAGTCAACAGTAGAAAAAATGGAATTTATAGACTATACGGATGCAGCAAAGACAGGATATAAATTTGGAGAAGGAATTGACGAAAAAATATCAAATTTATTTTCTGGAACAAATGATACAGCATTTAATTTATTAAAAGAGTTAGATGATAAAAAGTTAAATCCATGGGAAGGAGCTAATAATATAGATACGACCTTAGGTAATATCAATGAAAATACAGCAGTTGGAGTTGACAATACAGGAAAAATTGCCGATTCCATGGAAATAACCGAGGAAGATTTAAAGTATTTAAGAGATATCGCAGAAAGAGAAATCATAGATAGAACAATTTTTCAGTCGCTTAATGTGGATATGGGCGGTGTTACGAATACCGTTAATAACATGAGTGATTTAGATGGTATTGGAGATTATTTGGGTGATTTAATAACAACAACAGCAGCATCAAGCATGGAGGGATAAATTATGTATCGTATGTATTTAGGAAAACTAAGAATACCAGTATTTCCTGAAAAAATTACAATGAAGATAAATGGAAACAATAAAACAGTTAACCTTATAAATGGTGGAGAAGTTAACATTATAAAGCCAACTGGTTTGACTGATATTGAATTTGATATTTTGCTACCCAATCAAAAATATCCATTTGCTACCTATGGCAACGGAGATTTTCGAAGAGCTTGGTATTATTTAGCAAAGTTAGAATGGCGTAAGCAAAAGAAGAAGCCATTTCCGTGGATTGTTTACAGGACCTTACCTGATGGAACAAAGCTCTTTTCTTCAAGTATAATGGTAACGCTAGAAGAATACACAATAAAAGAGGATGCAAAAGAAGGATTTGATGTTGTCGTATCGCTAAAGTTTAAACAATATGCTAATTATGGAGTCAATAAAGTAAAACTTGTAACAAATTCAGATGGAACAGTATCAATAAAACTCCAAAAAGCGAGAGCAATATTGTCTGACAAAAAACTGCGAGTGCCAACTACACACAAAGTTGGCACCAATGAAACGTTATGGAGTATTTGCAAGTATTATTATGGAGATGCTCTTGATTATAGAACCATTTGGTTAGCCAATAGAGACAGGCTAAAATTAAAATCACCGGAAGAGATACCTGTTGGAGTCATATTAGAGATACCAAGACGAGATTGAGGTGCGTTATGAAGATACAATTATTAACTTATACTCAAAATGCTATTTATGAACCTTGCGTAGAGGAAGAAATTGAGCTTACAAGTGAGAGAAAAGGCATGCCAGCAAAGCTTGTGTTTAAGGTGCTAAAAGACAAAGGCTATCCGATGTATGAGGGGCAAGCGGTCACATTAAAAATAAATAATAAAGGGGTTTTTTATGGATACATATTTAGTAAAAGTAGGGATAAAGAGCAAAGAATTACTTATACCTGTTATGATCAACTAAGATATTTGAAGAATAAAGATACTTATGTTTATACTGGGTTAACAGCAGGGCAAGTAATACATTTGATTTGTGCAGACTTTAATCTGCGTGTGGGAAGTATAGCAGATACTGGATATGTAATAGCACAACGAATTGAAAACAATAAAACTTTATTTGACATTATTCAAAATGCTCTTGATATTACAATGACGAATACAAATACCCTTTATTGCTTGTATGACAATTACGGTTCCATTACCCTTAAAAATATATCGGATATGAGAGTCCCTATCGTAATAGATTCTGAAACAGGTCAAAATTTTGATTATAAAAGTAGCATTGATGAACAAACGTACAACAAAGTAAAGCTTACATTTGACAACAAGGAAACAGGCAAAAGAGATGTCTATATTGCCCAAGACAGTAACAACATGAACCAGTGGGGAATTTTGCAATATTTTGATACTTTACAAGAAGGTGAAAACGGTTCGGAAAAAGCAAATCAGTTATTGTCTTTTTATAATAGAAAGAGTAGGAACCTAACAATCAAAGATGCATGGGGCGATGTTAGGGTTAGAGCTGGATCATCAATCATTGTTTCTCTAAAACTAGGAGATATTACAGTCAATAATTTCATGATGTGTGAAAAGGTGGCACATAAATTTAGCAATAACCTACACACAATGGATTTAACATTGATAGGAGGTGAATTTATAGCATAATGGCAAATTTAAATGAATCAATCAAAAAAGTAGCTTTGGCAGCCGTAAACGAAGGAGAGCCAGCTACTTTTTGTTTTGGAACTGTTACAAGTGCAAGTCCTCTAAAAATTCAGGTTCAGGATGATCAAAAGTTATTACTTACAAAAGAGTTTCTTGTGTTAACTAAAAATGTAATCGATTATGATACAGAGGTTCAGATTACTTGGGAAACAGAGTTGGAAAATGGACCTGATTCACATAAGCATGAAATAAAAGGAAAAAAGAAAGTTAAGATATTAAATGCCCTTAAGCAAAATGACAAAGTGGTAATGATAAAACAGCAAGGCGGACAAAAGTATTTAGTAATTGATAAAATAATGGGATGAGGTGGTTAGGTGATTCCTAATTTGAATTTAGATGATGATATATTAGAGGATTTGAATGAAAAAAACGATCCATCATACACTTATAAAATGGATAAAGAGAATTACAGAATTTTAGATTATTGTGATGGATTGGAAGCGGTAAAGCAAGCAGTTTATAAAATACTAAACACAGAGAGGTATGATTACACAATCTATTCTCAAAACTACGGGATTGAACTGGAGGAACTATTTGGAGAACCCACTTCTTATGTCATTCCAGAACTGGAAAGAAGAATAATAGAAGCCCTTTCAATGGATGACAGAATAGAAGAGGTTTATAATTTTGATTTCAATACAACAAGTAAAGGCATTGTTGCAGTGACATTTCATGTTGATACAATACATGGCTCTACGAAAATAGATATGGAGGTAGAATACTGATGTATGAGGATAAAACATATGAATCGCTACTTAACGAAAAATTGAGTAAGGTAGATTCAAAATTTGATAAGCGAGAAGGCTCGATTATTTATGATGCGCTAGCGCCAAATAGCGCTGAAGTCGCCATGATGTATCTTCAACTGGAATGGATGTTTGAGCAAATGTTTGGGGATACCGCAGACAGAGAGTATCTAATAAAGATGGCAAAAGATACAAGAGGGATAGAACCTAAACCTGCAACTTATGCAATATTAAAAGGAGCATTCAATATTGCAGTTCCAATAGGTACGAGATTTAGTCTTGGTACTCTTAATTACATAGTTACAGAGTTAATTGACGATACAAATCATACTTATAAAGTACAGTGTGAAACAATTGGCACAGAAGGCAACAAGCACTTTGGAACAATGATACCTATTAATTACATATCTGGTCTTTCAACATGTGAACTTACAGAGTTATTAATACCTGCCCAAGAGGAAGAAGACACAGAAGTATTTCGTAAAAGATGGAGAGATTCTTTTAATGCAACAGCATTTGGTGGAAATAGAGCCGATTATATGGAGAAGATAAAAGCAATTCAAGGTGTGGGTGGTGCAAAGTGTTATCGAACAACAAATGAGCTTGGAGAGTTAGTAGGAGGGCATGTGAAATGTGTGATAATGTCATCTGATTATGCAATTCCATCTACTACATTAGTACACACAGTACAACAAAGAATTGATCCAACACAGGATATGGAAGGGTATGGATTGGCTCCAATCGGACATATTGCGCACATACAAGCAGTTAAAGGAAAAGTAATTAACATTTCTTGTAAGATTACATATGAACCTAGATATGGATTTGCAGATGTGAAAAGTTATATTGAAGGTGCAATTGATAATTATTTTAAATCATTAATCGAAACATGGGAAGATAGCGACCACTTAATTGTAATATTAAAGAAAATTGAATCAGAAATCATAGACGTTATTGGAGTAAAAGATATATCTGATACTTTATTAAATGGAAGCGCAAGTAACGTTATATTAGATCCTGATGAAATACCGATAAGGGGTGAAGTGATTGGATAGAAAACTTATTAAATATCTTCCTTTATTCATGCAGACATATACAGAAATTGAACAGATTATGAATGCAGAACAAGAACAAATAGAAGGCCTTTGGGACGCACTTAAAGGATTATTAAAAGAAGCTTTTGTGAGTGATGAATCAGAAGTAGGCGCGAAAAGATGGGAAAGTATTTTAAATATCACGCCGCTTGATACAGAATCTTTACAACTAAGAAATTTCAGGATTCAAAGCAGATTGATAGAAGATTTACCATTTACGCGTAGAACTTTAAAAAATCAATTAAAGGCTTTATGTGGAGAAGATGGCTACAAAACTATTCTAGATGGCGATAACTTTACACTTCATGTAAAAGTGGCATTGACAACAAAAAAGTTAAAGGGAGAAGTGGAAAGACTCTGTGAAAGGGTTGTTCCACTTAATTTATTTGTAGACGTAACGCTTATGTATCATACACATAATTTGCTTGGTCCATATGTGCATGACTATTTGTATCTTTACACACAACAACAACTAAGGGATGAACCATTTGAGTAATAGGAGGTATTAGAATTGGAAATAACAACACACGGATTAAAGAAGCCAGGTGGCGATGATTTTTATAACATTCAAGATCATAACGATAACACTGACATAATAGAACAACATTTAAGCGATACTGATATTCACGTGAATTCGCAAGAGATTGCGCAAATAACAGAAGTGGAGACTCTTGCGCAGATAGATGAGTATGATACAATCATTTCAGTGTGGGGAAAAGTAAAAAAAGTAATTAGCACTCTTATAGAACACATTTCCAGTGTTGCAACAGGGAGTACTCTTGGGCATATAAAAATAGGTACAGGGCTTCAAATGAATAGCGGTACTGCATCAGTGAAATTAACGGATAGTGTTTCTACAGATGATAGTACAACGGCTCTTTCGGCGGCTGGTGGTAAAAAGATAAACGACAGTTTAAATAAGATAGGAGTTGTTTATGCTAAAAGATTTCTTAATCTAAGTATACCAATTCCTACCACATGGACACCATTGACAGATACAGTAACTATATCTGAAAGTGGAATATATTTAATATCAATAAATTCAATGTGGATAGTACCAAATTCAACAACAAGATTTACCATACGTGCTTTTATAAACGGTTCAGAGCAACCAAATTTGAGTTGTGAAGCACCTGTTCAGCAACCATTTGTAAGCACCAGTATAACTGCTCCTATTACCCTAGTTGCTGGAAGTACTGTGGATGTTAGAGGTTATGTGACTCCAGCTATCCCATCGGTAGAAAATAATAACAACCTTTCGTTAACAATTACTAGGATAAAATAAGTAACGTATTTATTATTTTATTTTTCCAACACATTAAATCGTTATTATTCATGATAAGCTATTAAGAATTTGCATATATTTGGGTTTGGCATTCCACCGCTAACTCGCCACATAGCACTTATTGCGCTTTCTTGCAAAGGATATAGCGTACCTCATCTATAACATCAGAAATATTTATAGATCCCGCTAGCTGATATCCTCCTAATGAACCAGAATAAGGAACCAATGCGGGCGTTGTTACAGTATGATACTTAAACTTTACTAAACTGTCGTTTAACAAATTTAAAAAATGAAAGAAAGGGTGATTTTTTGAAAGTAAAATTAACAGATGGAACAATAATCGAGGCACAAGTAAAAGAAGAAAAAAACACAGTTACACTTATTACAGAGGTAGCAACCCTCAATGATTTGTCATTTTTGTACAATCAGTTTACAAATTTTAATCTAAGCAATGTTGTTGTTACCTACACGGATGGTACATTTGGGGCATATAAGAATCTAAAGACTATTGAATCGACATGGTCGAAAAAGGCAAATGTTATATCTACCACAATTACATTAACAAGTAAAACAGAATTTGAGATGAAGGTAGATGAATTAGAAAAAGAAGCAAAAAGCAACTTAACAGACTTGACACAAACACAAATTGCATTGACGGAAGTTTATGAAATGCTATTAAACATGTAAGGAGGAATTAAAATGGCTGAAATATACGCTTCCCTTATAAAAAAGGGAATAAAAACAATTGATGAGGTACCAATTAATTTAAAAGAAAAAGTTAAAGCTTTATTAGGAGCATAATTATAAAACACAAGATAAGCTGTAAAATAAGACAGAAAGCCGTAAGGAGCCGTAAAGGCTCTTTTTTGCGGCAGCAGAAAACAAATAAAATAGAAAAGAGGATTAGAGATGGAAAAAATTAATTATATAAAAGCAGTGATAATTACTGTTTTTGGAGGAATTGGAAGTTTTTTTGTAAAAATGATTGGTG
Organism: Candidatus Galacturonatibacter soehngenii; assembly: GCF_008830185.1. Classification (GTDB taxonomy): domain Bacteria; phylum Bacillota; class Clostridia; order Lachnospirales; family Lachnospiraceae; genus Lachnotalea; species Lachnotalea soehngenii. Next base: position 35,623 of record NZ_WAGX01000006.1, on the reverse strand, counting down.
GATGGACGCCTGATTTAACAACTTTATTGATTCTTATGGGACTTGATTTTGGTATGGGCCTTTTAATTGCCGCTATCTGGAAGAAAAGTGGAAAGTCAAAAACAGGTGCTTTGAACAGTGTTTCTTCATGGAAGGGTTTGTGTCGAAAGGGAATTACACTAACTATTGTATTAATAGCCTACAGGTTAGATTTAACCTTAAAAGTTGATTATATAAGAACGGCTGTAATTTTAGCATTTTTAGTGAATGAATTAATTTCCATAGTTGAAAATGCAGGAATTATGGGGATACCTCTGCCAAGAGTATTAATTAAAGCTATAGACGTGTTAAAAGAAAAATCAAGCACAGAGGGTGAGTAAAATCACTCTCTTTTTAGGAAAAAGAGGTAATATTATGAGAGCAATAAGCAATGAAGGAGTACAGTTAATAGCAAAGTTTGAAGGCTATCGATCAAAAGCGTACAAAGATGCAGCAGGTATATGGACAATTGGTTACGGCCATACAGGATATGTAAAGTTCTATGGTGAAAATGTATGCGCTGATATGACAATTACAAAAGAGCAAGCGTTAGAACTTTTAAAAGATGATTTGAGTAAGGCTGAAACAGAAGTCAACAAATATTACAGTAGATATACATGGAATCAAAACGAATTTGATGCACTGGTAAGTTTTGCATTCAATGTTGGTAGTATAAATCAGTTAACGGCAAATGGAATACGTTCCAGGAGCGTAATTGCGGAAAAAATAGTATTATACAACAAAGTAGGAGAGAAGATTGTAGCAGGTCTAACGATACGTAGAGAAACAGAAAGGGAGTTGTTTTTAACAGCAATAAATAATACTTCAAGTAAAAAAGTATCCTCTATCAAAGCAGATTGTGCTACTACGGATTCTACATTTCAAGTTAAAGTTACTGCAGGCGCATTAAATATTAGAAATGGACCAGATACAAGTTATGCTATTGTCGGCAGTATTAAAGATAAGGGTATTTATACAATTATGAAATCAGAAAATAACTGGGGATATCTTAAGAGTGGAAAAGGGTGGATTTGCTTAGATTATACGAAAAAGGTGTAAAAACAAGTATTTATATACTTTTATTTTTCATATATATTGCTTTTCCCAATTTTGGACATTATAATGTGGTAGTAAATTTATACTGCAAATAATGACGAACAAAAGGCATTACATTGACTTTTTGCTCACATTGGGATAGCATAAACTATAAACGTTACAAGGAGAAATTAAAACCATATGGAAAATAAATTAGGTAACCCTAAAAATACAATTGAAATTCTAAATAAATATCATTTTGTATTTCAAAAAAAGTTCGGTCAAAATTTTTTGATTGATACGCACGTTCTAGACAAGATTATTGATTCCGCGAATATTACAAAGGATGACTTTATTCTAGAAATTGGTCCTGGAATTGGAACCATGACACAGTACCTTGCAGAAGCAGCAAAGAAGGTAGTTGCTGTTGAAATAGATAAAATGCTAATTCCCATTTTAGAAGATACACTAAGTAGTTATAATAATGTTTCTGTCATCAACCAAGATATTTTAACGTTAGATATCAATGCGCTTGTAACAAAGGAAAACGAAGGGAAGCCTATAAAAGTAGTAGCAAATCTTCCATACTATATAACCACACCAATTATTATGGGACTATTTGAGAATCAGGTTCCAATGGAAAGTATCACAATTATGGTACAAAAAGAAGTGGCAGAACGTATGCAAGCAAATCCAGGAAGTAAAAATTATGGAGCACTTTCTTTGGCGGTACAATATTATTGTGAACCTTATATTGTTGCAAATGTTCCACCTAATTGTTTTATGCCAAGGCCAAGTGTAGGCTCTTCTGTGATACGCCTTACCAGACATAAAATTTCAACAGTAGAGGTAAAGGATGAACGTTTGATGTTTCGATTGATTCGTGCTTCTTTTAATCAAAGAAGAAAAACACTGGTAAACGGATTAAATAACGCAACTGACATTCCGTACAATAAGGAAGAGATTGTAATGTGCTTGGAAAAAATGAATCTGTCTCCAAATATTCGAGGTGAAGCACTCACCCTACATCAATTTGCCGAGTTAAGCAATTTATTAAAAAACTTTAAAGAATAAAACAGTAAGTTGAAATATTTTGTGTTGTATAATATACTCAAAATAAGTATAAGTAACTAATGGGTAAGAATTTTACAAATGAGAATATTTCATGGGGTAGGCAAATGATAAAGACATTAAAAATTGAAAATCTAAAACCTGGAATGATAGTTGGAAAAGACATATATTCTTCATCCTTTGATAGACTTATAGCTAAGGAGAATTCTGTTCTTACAACACAGGGAATTAATAGATTGATAAGGTATTATGTAAGAGAAATATCCGTTAAATTTCCAGAAGAAATAAAGAATGAGAATGAAGATAAAAGGTGGAAGGCAGATTTAAAAAGAGAAGTGGTGGATGAAGAAACACAGACCACGAATCAAACTTCAGCCGAGAAAATGAAGCAGTCAGATAGCTTTAAACAATTTTATAAGACATTTAATGAATCATTAAAGGTTACAGAGAAAGTCATGGATGATATTGCATTTCGTGCAGCAGAGATAAACAGTACTTTAATCGATACTATGATTGATCGTGTTGTGAATGTTAGTAATAATGGAATTTTTATATTTGATATGCTTCACTGTATGAGAGAATTAGATGATTTAACCTATGCCCATTCTATGAGCGTTGCTCTCATTTGCAAAGTGTTTGGTGAATGGCTTCATTTGCCAAAAGCAGAAGTAGATGCATTGAAGATGGCAGGTTTCTTTCATGATATCGGAAAAGTAAAAGTACCAAGAGAAATTCTTTGTAAAAAAGATAAGCTTACACAATCGGAATATGAGATTGTAAAAAAACACACAGAATTTGGTTATGATATACTAAAGAATAAAAACATAGATGAACGAGTGATTATGGCGGCCTTGATGCATCATGAAAAGTGTGATGGCTCGGGATATCCCAATCATCTAGAACGTGACCAAATTGATGAATTTGCAAAGATAGTAGCAATTGCAGACTCCTATGAAGCTATGACAGCAAATCGGTGTTATAGGGAAGCACTTTGTCCTTTTACAGTAATTGAAGAATTTGAATTAAATGCTTTGCAGCATTATGAACCTAAGTATATTCTTCCGTTAATGGAGATGATTGCACAATCATATATTGGAAATAATGTAGTGCTAACCAATGATGTAGTTGGAGAGGTAATTATGTTAAATAAGCATAATTTAGCAAGACCAATTGTCAGAACTGCTGCGGATTATATTGATTTATCGAGAGAGAAATCCTTAAAAATAAAACAAGTCATTTGATAAAAAGACTTTTACAAAACTAATTTGCTTTTGTAAAAGTCTTTTTTTAGATTGAAATTAAGTAACGGTTCTTTTTAGTATGTGGAGAGAATATAATACTTATATAATTTAAAACAGGAGGGCAAGTCCGTGTCTGAGTATCAAAGATTTGTATCATACATATATTTATATGATAGAGGAATCAAAGTAAAAAACTCAGGATTTGCAAAAATAGAGTGCAAAGATAATATTCTTAGGATAAAAATGAACTTAAAGGGAGTTTTTAATAACATTTATGAAAAATGGACTGTTTATTTGCTGGTAGAAGAAAATCAAGAAATGCTAGGGATTTACACAGGAGATTTAAAAGGAAAAGGAAACAGTGCAGAATTTCAAGTGGTTTGCTCAGCCGAAAATCTAAATAAAACCACAAAAAGTTTTCAGGATGTAAAAGGACTTGCTGTAATTTCCTCTGGAAATAAGAAGTATGCAACCTTTTGGAAAGAAACAAACATCACCATTGAAAGTTTCCGAGAGTATACAGAAGAAAAAGACAAAAATCAAAAACGTATATTGAATTTTCGAACCGAAAAAAAGCAAGAGAACAAATACCTAGAAGCAATGTCTGTGGAAAAGGAAGCAAAAGAAAAAGAAGAAAAATCTGTAAAAAAATCAGAAGAAACAAAGGTGCCAGAGAAAAAGTTAGAAAAGGTATTAACAACAGAAGTAGTTGATATGGTTGAGAAACCAGAAGAAAATCACTCCCAATCGAATCTAACAATAGAAGAGGCACAAAAGATTTCTGAGTTTGAACCAGAACCCAAGATAGAATTAGAAGTTAATTTAAATGAGAACTGGAATAAATTAATACAACAATACAAGAGCCTGAATCCGTTTTCTGACCAAGATATAGAGTGTATACGAATTGAGCTTAAAGATTTAAAGATTCTTCCAAAATCTCAATGGGGACTTAGTAGCAATAGTTTTGTATTACATGGATTTTATAACTACCAATACCTGATATTGGGAAGAATAAAAGAGAGATTTATCATTGGTGTACCAGGGATTTATTGCAACAAAGAAAAATTAGTAGCAGGTTTATTTGGGTTTAATGATTTTAGACCAGCGCAGGTGTCAGAATATAAAACAGGAAGGTTTGGATATTGGTATAAATACCTATAACTCATTCAACTAATCATCATTCAATAAAGAATACTGTTCATGATCTTGCCAACGATCCTGAATGTAGATGCTCTTTCGTGCAATCCCTTCGAAGGTAAAACCGACTTTCCTTATTAATCTTTGAGAGGGTATGTTATCAGGCATAATATATGCATTGATTCGATGGAGTTTACATTCTGTAAATATAATTTCGATTATCTTAACAAGGGCTTCGAAAGCATAACCTTGATTATGGTGATTCTTATCAAATTTATAGCCAATGCTACAACTAGAGTAGATATATGGCTGAATATTCGAAAAAGATATGGTTCCGATAATTTTATCGGGATCTTCTTTTTTAAATACCCAAAATCTTACACTTTGCATCTTGGTCATAGCGGTGTATTCACAGGCTAATAGTGCCTTTTGATAAGCTTTTGTATAAAATTTATCAGGTCTTGCTGGTTCATATGGTTCAAAAATATCTTTATTATTGATGTAGAAATCAAGAACCTCTTGCGCATATCCAGTATGAATAATCTGTAGTATTAATCGGTCTGTCTCACAATAAGTTAACATAAAACGATCTCCTTTAATCTATGCCTCTGATTTGAACTTGTTTTACATATCTAGATAAGTGTTTTTGAAAAGCGAGTAGCTCTTCTTTTTCAAAGCCATGATAGATAGGGTTTATTACATGTTCCGTTTCTCTATAATTTTGTATATAAAAATTACGACAGCCTTTCACCCATTTTCCCATCAAATCAATATCCTCAAAGGTATGAAGTTCTTTTACTAAAGTAGAACGAAATTCATAAGCTGTGTTTGCGCTCATAATGATATTGATGGATTCGTTAATTTTATTAAGATCAGTCTCTGCTAATCCGGTAAGCTTAGTATAATTTTCGGGAGAAGACTTAATATCCATAGCAATATAGTCAATTAATTTTTCGTTTAGGAGACCGCGTAGAACCTCTGGACGGTATCCATTTGTATCTAACTTAACAAGGAGCCCTAGATCTTTTATTTGTCTAATAAAATAAGGTAGATCCATAGCTAAGGTTGGTTCGCCACCTGTAATGCAAACACCTTCTATTACATTTCTTCTTTTTGCTAAATGCTCTAATACAATGATAGTAGGGATGACAGGCTCTTTTTGCGGACATAATACAAGTCCTTTGTTGTGACAGAAGGGACAACAAAAATTACACCCACCTAAGAAAATGGTAGAAGCAAGATGTCCAGGATAGTCAAGAAGAGTCGTTTTGTTAAAACCGTGTATTTGCATATTTTTGCCCTCGTATGTTAAAATTGAATGTAAAGAAACAAAATGTTTGATAAGGAATTATATTCAATTATATCGCAAATAGACATATAAAAAAACTAAAACTTCTGTTTTTATGAAAAGAATGGAAAATTATTGATTTATGAATATAAGGTGGACTAAAAGATGACTGTGAATGAACAATTTATGAAAGAAGCGCTGAAACAGGCCAAGAAAGCACTAGCCATTGAGGAAGTACCAATCGGTTGTATCATTACCTATGAAGGTAAAATTATTGCAAGGGCCTACAATAAAAGAAATACAAAAAAAAACACATTGGCACATGCAGAGCTTTTGGCAATTGATAAGGCAAGTAAGGCGATGGGTGATTGGAGGCTAGAGGGGTGTACCATGTACGTAACACTGGAGCCTTGCCAGATGTGTGCTGGTGCAATTGTACAATCAAGAATAGATAAAGTAGTGATAGGTTGCATGAATGCAAAAGCAGGATGTGCAGGTTCAATACTTAATTTGCTCCAAATGAAGGAGTTTAATCATCAGGTTGAGGTAGAATATGGGGTTAAAAAAGAGGAGTGTGCCAATCTTTTGCAATCTTTTTTTAAAGAGCTTAGAAGTCAAAAGAAGTTAAATAGGAAATTAGTTAAAGAATAACATAATAGCAGATATAAAAATGGCATTGCCTTTCTAGGAAAAAGCAGTGCCACTTTTATGTATTATATGTTTGTGATTAATTTTTAGGTTGAATGGTGCCTATGAATAATTTATTTCGCCTTCCTTTTATCATATTATAATTGTCTTCCGTTGTGACTTTGTCATAACGGTAAGCAGAGCAGGCTAAACCAGCTAAAATCATATTAATAGTAATACTGCATTTTCCTTCTGAAATAAATGGAAAAGTGCAAAACCATCCTAATTGGTATCCGATATTGCCAAGTACATAAATGATTACCTGTGTACTTAACGCTATAACGCAAGATAATGCCATAATTTTTCCCATATTATTATTTATTTTTTGAATCATACGGAATAATACCCCGTAGGCAGTTAATATGATGCTGATCAAAACGAAGAATAGAAACCATCCATATTTTAAAATCCAGTATGCCACCCGATAATTATTATGATAATGCAGAGGGAGAATATCTTCTAATATAATACCGTTCTCTGAAGCAAATTGCATCCTATATTTGATATCAGTATCACTTAAGTCATCAAAATACCATTTCCCTGTCAGATAGTTTACAGACTCCTCCTCACTAAGAGAAATTGGACCTATAAACTCAGCTTTGCTTAAGAGCTCTCTTATTAAAATACTGTTATAAGCATCATCCCAATAATCACTTGCTACTCTTTCGGGATAGATAAACTGTTCAAACTCAGACTTAACGTCCCCAAGAAGGGATATGATAAATATAGTTATTACAACCCCCAAACTTACAAGATAAGTAATAATCTGGTATCTCTTTGTTTCTCCAAACAATTTTTTGATAATCATATATAAAAAGGATGCATACACCGTAACGATGAAAATTATATTTGCAGCAATAAGGTAATCACTCAAAAACGTGACGGAGGATGTGATTAGAATAAAGGCAGTAATAATTGTAGTTAAGAGGATGGGTAGATGCTTCTTTTTTCGGTTAAAATAACTAAAGCCGACAACAAATGGAATACAAAGTATTCGCAAGGCAAATGCCAATGATGTATTCAAGAAAGAAATCAAGCTATAATTTTCAAAATATACACTTACTAGTATAAACAAAAAGTATAAAAGCAAAACACTTAATAAAGCATATAATATTTTTTTACAATTCTTAGCAAAAAATTGATAACCAAAATGGTAGGTAATTAATAAAATAATTACGCCGAAAAAGAAGTAGAAAAGGTCAGTGTAGCGTATATAAAAACCAGAAGAAACTTCAGTTCGAATGGTGCCTATCATACCAATTACAGTTAAGGCAATAACAAACAATACGGATAACGAGTTTTTTTGTACTTTACGAATCTCATTTAGCTGGATTCCAACTTCCACAGCATCACCCATAGCGGCAAGAGCCTTACGCCAGGCTTCTGGACCATGAATTCCATAATGTTCATATTCTTCCTTTCTATCTTCTATATGAGCGGCCAGCTCTTTTCTTATTTCATTTCGTATAGGCTTATATTGAATTTGTTGTGTAACATCATCTAAAAATGAATTAACTTCATTCAATGCCCCATGCTGTTGTTCCATATCCACTACCTCCAATCACAAGATTTACTGCTTTTTGATAAGTATTCCATTCAGTTGCTTTGTCTGCTAATAATTTCTTGCCAGTGTTGGTAATGCGGTAATATTTACGAAGCCTTCCATTTGGAGCTGTCTTTTCATAACTTTCAATAGCTCCAGTAGTCTCTAGATTATGTAAAACAGGGTATAAAGTTCCTTCTTTCAATGAAAAGACATGATTGCTTCTAAATTCTAATTCCTTAATCAGCTCGTAACCGTACCTATCCTGTTCTTCTACTAATTTAAGCAACATCATGCTAATGCTGATGTTCATAAGTTTTTTATCCATATTCCCTCCTATACCTATATAATCTAGGTATATTATACATAGATTATATAGGTATGTCAAGCAAATAGAATTATTAAGACAGCTGCACTTTTTATTAAAGACATATAAAAGATAGGTTCAAGACATTGACAAACAAAAGCAAAAACGATATAATTAATGTCTTAGAATTAAATTTTTAACTATGTCTTAAAATTTCCACGCAGCTGGGGAGTTAGCGGTGCCCTGTACCTGCAATCCGCTACAGCAGGAGTGATATTTTGCCTAGGGTATTCTATTGTAAAGCTGCCCTATATAAGTGATGTTGACGTTTGGGTCTTGCGCAACAAAAATCTATGAATCGTGTCAGGTCAGGAATGAAGCAGCACTAAGTAGAACCTTTTGTGTGCCGCAAGGTCGCCTGAGCCGAGTTAACTGTATAGGTAACGTTTATGGTAGATATTCGAAGCAAGATGCGTGGATTAAAATAAATAAATGAAATAGACAAAGAAGTCGTTGCAAAGCAACGGCTTTTATTATTACTTTAATATAGTAGAATCTATCAAAGGCGGTAGTTCTATATACAATTAAAAGGAGCCGGTATCTGTCAATGGGGACAGGTCCTTTGTTCAAACCGCTAAGCGGGCCGGCTCCATTTAAAACAAAATAAATAGCCACATATCTTTCAAAATGAAATATATGGCTATTTATCTATAATAAAACCAAATCTTCTTCTTTTGGAAGTGTAACGATAAAACGGCTTCCCACGTCTACTTTACTTTCGATAGAAATAGTTCCATTATGAGCAGCTATAATCGATTTTACAATTGTAAGACCGATTCCCGCTCCACCAGTTTTACGATTACGAGATTTATCTGTTCGGTAAAAGCGTTCAAATATTAGTGCACTTTCTTCTTTTGAAATACCAATCCCAGTATCTTCAACAATAATACAAGCACTTTTTTCTTGTGATTTGACTTCTAAGCAGACCGTTCCGCCATCTGGCGTATATTTGATTGCATTTGACAATAGATTTGTTACAACTTGGCTCATTCGATCTTTATCCGCGTAGATTAAAACGGCTTCCCCTTTTACGAGAAGTGAAAGGTTTTTCTTAGCCGCTTCAGCAGAGAAATTAGATTTTATTACGTGAATCATTTCAAGCAAATCAAAATGTGTTTTATTTAATTTTAAGTTGTCACCTTCAATTTTTGCGAGTCGTTCCAAATCTGCAACCAAATTACTGAGTCTTTTTACCTCTTCTAAGCAGTTACCAAGTCGCTTGGGTGTAATTTCCCATAGCCCTTCAATCATTGCCTCCAAATAGGAACGGATTGCAGTTAGGGGGGTACGAAGTTCATGTGCAACATTGGTTGTTAATTGTTTTCTTAGGTTCTCTTGACTTGCAAGATTGGTTGCTAAAAAATTAATAGCGGATACGAGATTATTTAACTCCTTTGTTTTAGTCTCGCTTTCAAAACGTATGTTGTAATTTCCATTTGAAATATGTTTTGCAATTTCAGCCGTTTTCGTAATAGGACGCGATATTTTACTTGCAAGAAACCATCCCACTAAAAGTGAAAAAGCACATGAAACCACACCAATAATAAGGATAACGGTATTAAAAGTATTTATAAATTCAAAATCATTTTCACTATAAAAATAAGGGCCATAATAACGAATGGAAACAGCCCCAATTTTTGCATTATTATATGTTAAGTCATACGTATGGTTTGTAAAACTTCCGTGGCTTATTCTCTTACTCATTCGCTTTGTAATATCCTCCATAATTTGTTTGCATAGAGTCATGTCATGACTTTCTGCGTCCCAAATAACTTCGTTTGAAGAATTATATATGGTTAATAGATAACCATCATATAAGGAATACATACCGATGGTGTGAAGATAATCGCTCTTCCAAGTTTGAGAGTTCTTATCATATTGATTGCTTAAATCAGTGACAATATAGGAACTTCTAGTTTCTTTTTGGTTGGTAATATATGTTTCAAATTGCTTGTTAACCATAATATTTGATAAAAGGCTAATAAAAGATACAGTAACCAAAACAACAAGAATAATGGAAAGGGATAATTGCGTACGAAGACCTCGCATCTTATTCACCTCCAAACTTATAACCTAGACCATGTACGGTTACAACATAGATTGGATTCTTAGGATCATCTTCTATTTTTTGCCTTATATTTTTAATATGGCTATCAATGGCTCTGTCATACCCTTCAAAATCATTTTTTAATGCCAATTCTATTAACTCTTCTCTGGTAAATACTTTACCAGGATATTTAATTAGGGCTGAAAGTATGTTCCATTCTCTTGGTGTAAGCGTGATTTGATGTCCTTTTTTTTGAACGATATTTTTGTTAAAATCAATCATTAAATCACCATGCCCCCAAGAATTTCTTGCGGACAATGGAATGAGGTCATGCTCACTTCTTCTAAGTACTGCTTCGATGCGTGCAGAGAGCTCTTTTAAACCAAAGGGTTTGGTGATATAATCGTCAGCTCCTAAAAATAAACCATCTACAATATCCTCCTCATCAACCTTAGCAGTAAGCATAATAATAGGAATACGCGATTTTTTTCGAATGGTTTTGCAAACTTCTTCACCCGATATATCAGGAAGCATCAAATCCAAAAGAACCAAAGAAAAATTGTTTTTATCAAAAAGCTCTAAGGCTTGTTTGCCGTTTTCTGTAAAGGTTACCTGATATCCTTTACTTTCTAAAAGGGAACATACAACTTCTAATATCATTGGCTCGTCATCAACAACCAATATATTTTTAAGCGTTTTATTCATGATTTAATCACTCCAATACATATGTTAAAAGAGAAAGAGGAGCTGAAAGATAACAGCTCCTGTGATTAGAATTATTTGTTGTTAAATAATATCATATCCTTGATCTTCTATTTCTAACTTAATTTGCTCCAAAGTACTTTTGCTAGAATCATATTCTACCGCTACTGTTTTTGCTCCCAAATCAACGGATACGTCAGCCACTCCAGATAATGCACCTACTGCATTTTTAATAGCTTTAACACAATGTTCACATGACATTCCCTCTACGTTTATAATTGATTTTTCCATGATTCATCGTTCCTCCATATCTTAATTATATTTATTATAACTTCATTAACCTAAGTGATAATACAAGTTTATTTTAAGTCAAAAGGCTTTAAAAATTTGTATACATTCGTTGCTTTTCCACTCATTCCATCGTTTACAGTGGTATAAACCCAACCTTCTACCTCATCAGGATTTACGCCTGCCTCTATCAGAGAATCTGGATTTAGTACAAATACAATATCTTTATCCTGAGCTTCTCCTGAAACAGTATTTTTCTCCAAATCCTTTGCCCATTCAAACATATTTCCGTCCAAAAGGCTTACATTGTAATGATCAAGTGCAGTATGATATCCAATTGTCTTTCGATACTTATCTACGATTTGCTCAAAAGAGGCAAGAGGAGAGGATTGCCCTTCATCAGTTGAGGCATCATTACCAAGCTTGGTTCCTACCAGTAGTTTATTGTCATAAAAGGTATAGTTATCAGGTAACTTCTTTGGATCAAGTCCTGCCTTGATAAATGGTGTAGCGTCTATTTCAAGCATAATATCATAAAGTGGACTTTCGCTGTAGTCTTTACTCCAAATGAATCGTACCGAATTATCAGGGGCGGCAAGAGACCAGCCTCCATTTAATTCATCTACAGTAATCTGATCCGGTATTGTTTGTAAAATCGTATCAAAAGCTGGAATGGATTTTTGCCCAATTACATCAAGGCTTGAACAAGCTGCTGTAAAAGCAATTATCAAGGTAATAGCACAAATTAGTCCAACTGATTTAATTCTTTTTTTCATTTATTATACACCTACCTTTACTTGGTGTGAAGCCTTAAATCGTTTTAATCGTAGAGCATTGGTTAAAACGGAAACTGAGCTTAAACTCATGGCAGCGGCTGCAAAAATAGGATTTAACAAAGGTCCTCCAAATAAATGCAACACACCAGCCGCGATTGGAATACCAATTACATTGTATCCAAAGGCCCAGAATAAATTCTCTTTGATGTTACGAATTGTCTTTTTACTTAATTGGATTGCAGTTGGTACGTCCATTAAATCAGAGTGCATTAATACAATATCAGCAGATTCCATGGCAACATCTGTACCAGAACCAATGGCAATACCAATATCGGCTTGTGCAAGAGCAGGAGCATCATTGATTCCATCTCCAACCATGGCAACTTTAAGGCCATCCATTTGAAGCTTTTTCACTTCGTTTGATTTATCTTGTGGCAATACTTCCGCTAAAACGCGGTCGATACCTACTTGCTTTGCAATGGCAGCCGCAGTTTTTTTGTTATCACCTGTAATCATAGCAACTTCGATTCCCATTTTGTGTAGGCTTTCAATGGCTGCTTTACTACTAGGTTTTACAACGTCTGCTACGGCAATAATACCAGCTAGCTTTCCATCAATTGCAACATACATTGGAGTCTTTCCCTCTTCGGCAAGACGATCGCTATCTGTTTCTAATGCAGATAAGGAAATATTACGTTCCTCCATTAGTTTTCTATTACCAGCTAAAACAAGAAGCGAATTAATCTTTGCTTCAATGCCTCGACCCGTAAGTGAATTAAAGTCTTCAACAAAAAGGAGGTCTAACCCTTTTTCTTTTGCCCCATTTACAATTGCTTGGCCTAGAGGATGTTCCGAGCCTTTTTCGGCGGAAGCGGTTAATTGAAGCAAATAATCCTTATTTATTTCACCAGTTGCAAGAACGTCTGTTACGGTAGGCTTTCCTTCCGTAATGGTTCCAGTTTTATCAAAGACTATGGTATTTATTTTATGGGCGGTCTCAAGTGCTTCTCCACCTTTAATTAAAATTCCATTTTCAGCTCCTTTTCCAGTTCCGACCATAATTGCGGTAGGAGTGGCAAGTCCTAGAGCACAAGGGCATGCGATTACAAGTACTGAGATAAAAATGGTTAGAGCAAATTTAATATCTCCACCTGATCCAAAATACCATGCAATACCAGAAAGCAATGCGATGATACATACAACAGGAACAAAATATCCAGAAACAATGTCAGCCATTTGTGCGATAGGAGCCTTTGAACCTTGGGCGTCCTCTACTAATTTAATAATTTGTGCCAATGCGGTGTCACTGCCGACTTTTTCAGCTTTAAACCGAATGGTACCAGTGGTATTTAATGATGCAGTATAGACTGGATCGCCAGATTTTTTATCCACTGGCATACTTTCTCCAGTTAACATAGATTCATCAATTGAGGTATGGCCTTCTAATACCGTTCCATCAACTGGAATTTTAGCACCAGGTTTTACCACAATGATATCTCCAATTTCCACTTCGTCGATTGGAATTTCTTTTTCCTGATTATCTTGTATAATTATGGCTGTTTTAGGTGCGAGTCCCATAAGTTTTTTAATCGCTTCACTGGTACGACCTTTAGAAACTGCCTCAAGTGATTTTCCTAGTAATATCAAGGTAATGATTACCCCTGCTGTCTCATAATAAAGAGCATCAACTGCTTCAAAATGTCCAATTGTAATCTGCCAGGTATTGTATAAACTATAAATCACAGCGGCTGTTGTTCCGATTGCTATAAGCGAATCCATATTTGGGCTTCTTTGTAGTAAGGCTTTAAATCCAATTGTATAGAATTTATAACCAACCATAATAACAGGAGCCACCAGTATTAACTCAATTAAAGCATATATCAAAGGAAACTGCATAGGATCAATCCCTGCTGGAAATGGTAGTTTAACAACTTTAATCATTGGTGCCATCGCAATATATAACAATGGGATAGAAAAGATTGCAGATATAATGAATTTTGTCCATAGTAATTTAATTTCTTTTTGCTTTCTAGCTCTGTCTTCATCTGCAGCATCTTTTTTATTTATTTCTAACGCCTTGTATCCAATTTTTTCAATTGTTTCCTTTATTGTAGAAATCCTTACTGTTTGCGGATCATAGGAAATAGTTGCCTTTTCTGTAGCAAAGTTAACGGATACATTAGCGATACCATCTAGTTTCTGAATTCCTTTTTCAACTCGTTTTGCACAAGCTGCGCAAGTCATGCCGCCGATTGGAATGGTTATATTGCTGGAATTTGTTTTTTCCACAACTTCATAACCTATTTTAGCAACGGCATCCTTGATTGTTGTGAGAGACAAGCTGTTTTCATCATAAGATACAAACAGTTTTTCACTTGCTAAATTTACACTTGCTTGCTCAATTCCCGAAAGCTTTCGTACTGTTTTTTCGATTCTTTGCGCACAAGCTGCACAAGTCATGCCTCTTATATTTAAAACTTGATTATCCATATAGGGTCACCTCACTCATAAATTTATTTGTAATGAATGACTCATTACGTGTTAATTGTATCAGCTATTATTATTTTTGCAAGTATGCACTTTTTTGTGATATACTATACAAAAGGATAGTAAGAATATGTTATTTATAATTGTTACCAAAAAGTAAATATTGACAGCGCATAGAATAAATGCTACCTTTAGGAAAATAACTATATATAAAGTAAGTATATTTAAATATAAAAATAAATAAATCTGCAATAAAGGAGGAGTTTAATTGAAAAATAAATGTCCAGAGTATCATTGTCCTGTTGACACGACTCTTAATTTAATTGGTGGCAAATATAAATCGCTTATTTTATGGCATTTAATAAATAGTACGTTACGGTTTGGTGAACTAAGCAAATTAATTCCACAGGCAACACCCAAGATGCTTACACAGCAGTTAAGAGAGCTAGAGGAAGATAACCTAATTATTCGTACTGTATATCCTGTTGTTCCTCCCAAAGTAGAATATAAGCTGTCCGATTTAGGTAATAGTATACGTCCAATTTTAGAAACCATGTACTCATGGGGCGCTGATTACTTAAAACAAAATGGACTTAAAGCTAGTTGTTCCATGACGCTAAGAGAAGGCGGGAAAGAATAAAAAGGTTCCCTTTCTTACATTAATGGCAACTAGGTGTACTCGTTTCAGATTCAAAGGTCTCTTGTGGCCAAATAAGCGTTTGAAAATTTTTAACTTCATCTTGTATTGCTTGGGTATCTATGTCGTCTAGACGCTCAACAACCTTCACATACCCATAAGCTGTGTTATCTGCGTTTGAAAAATCAAAATCCTGCATTGGATAAAGATAAAGCGGATTTTCTGCTTCATTTAGAGGAAGCTGTTTTTTATAAAGAGGAACTTGTAAATTAAAATGATTGGCTTTTGTTGCTTGATTGTCAATGATCCACTCTACTTCTACGCCTGACTGTACCACAATAACAGCAGGTTTAAATCCTTCATCCGTTAATTCAATGGTTACTTGTTGATAACCATCTTGCATGGTTGCAACCGCAATATCATCTGTTGGTATGTTGTACCCCGCAGGCACTGGTTTAAGTAAAATATCATCGGTTAAAGAAGAAGCGGAACTTTCATCTTCACCTTCTTTGGTAGTAACAGTATCATCGTACGAATTACCTACATCTTCATTTGAATCTACTACAGTGATTGAGCTACGAATCATTCCCATCCAACAACTATAAGCTACTTTTCCTGTTTTAGTAGGAGTGAATTCAATGATGTTTTCTCCTGGTTGAAATTCATAAGAAATATTATATTCTGGAATTAGAATCTTGTAGTTACAGCCATTGATACTTCCGTCTGGAGCAGTAATCGTCCATTTGACAGGTGTATTTGCCTGTACAGTAATGGCAGGATATCGACCAGAGGAAAGTGTACTTTCTACAAGCTGTACGCCATCTTCTATTTTTATTGAGTCAGTTTTCCCTGAACTGTCGTTGGAAGCACTTGGAAGTGCGACACTTATTGATACTCCTGATAAACTAAAACCTTGGGATATCATGGATAAACCAAGAACCACGACTAGGACAGCCCCTACCGTCATAATCTTTTGAGTAAATTTTTTACTAAGTAAAGAGCCTAATGCACCAAGACTAAACATAAGTGGAACAGTGCCTAAGCTAAATAAAAACATAGAAAGCGCACCCGTTAATGGATTACCTGTAGAAAGTGCATATATTTGCATAGCCTGTAGTGGACCACAAGGCATTAATCCATTTAATAAGCCTACCCAAAAAGGACCATGGCTTAAAGACTTTTTATGGTTTATTTTGCGAGCAAAAATGCGAGGCATTCTTGGATTAAATTTACGTAGCCATGGAAATATTCCTAGCATATTTATTCCCATGATTATCATAAAGATACCTGCGATAAGTTTTAATACCCCTTGCATGGTGTTGGAAAAAGTAAAAACCATACCAAGGGCCCCTACCAAGAATCCAACAATTGTATAGGAACAAACTCTACCCAAATTATAAAGAAAAGTTGGTCTTAAGGAAGATAAGGGACTTATATCCTTGGTTATTGATTCTGATTT
The DNA here is from genome assembly GCF_008830185.1 of Candidatus Galacturonatibacter soehngenii. Classification (GTDB taxonomy): domain Bacteria; phylum Bacillota; class Clostridia; order Lachnospirales; family Lachnospiraceae; genus Lachnotalea; species Lachnotalea soehngenii. Next base: position 18,840 of record NZ_WAGX01000006.1, on the reverse strand, counting down.
TGGAATACATTGAGATAAGTTAATACCTCCACACATAGCCACACAATGTACAGACGTGATTAAACCAATTACAAATAACATTCCATAACTCATATTTGTTTGCGCCAATTGGCTTGGAACTAGGAGATTAAGAATCCCAAACTGCTGTAACAGAATGTAAAGTGAAATGATTATAATCATCAGTCCAATTGCCTGATTGGTATCTGGTGTTTTTTTGCTACTATCTGGTAACACTTCATAATCCATTTTATGAATCATAGCAGTTATATCCTTTAATGATATAATGTCTGTATCATAAGTAATATCTGCACTACCTTCGTTGTAACTTACTCTTACACTTTTGATTCCAGCTGTGTTTCTTAATTTTTTTTCAATCTTATTTTGACAGTTTACACAAGTCATTTTCCCAATTCTAATTTTTTTTGATTTAACGCCTGCTTCTATTTTTCTTTTTATAGGTGAAATCTCGCTATTTGATTCAAAAATTTTATTTTTCAATCTGATTTCCTCCTTTCGAAATTAAAATAATCATAGCGAATAGATATGTAGAAGTTATGTTGATTTACTATTTTTTTGTGATTATTAAAATTTAAGAGTTTGAAAATAAATGATTCATTTTGATTTTATATAGGAAAAAAATAGGTATATCAGGAACTTAAAACGATCCTGATATACCTATTTTTTAGAATTCTTCATAGCTTTCTGGATTTTGATTACGAATTCTTCCATCTGGTTTAGTTAATTGATTTATGGTATTTATTTCTGCTTCTGAGAGACTAAAATCAAAAATATCAAGGTTTTCAAGTTGATGTTCGTTAGAAGCAGCCTTTGGAATTGGTAATGCACCAATTTGAATATGCCAACGTAAAATCACTTGAGTAGGTGTTTTCCTATGGCAGTTTGCTATTTGAACAATCGACTCTTCTGTTAGTAGGCCTCTGCCACGCTCTAAAGGACTCCAAGATTGTGTTATGATATGGTGCGCTTGATTCCATTCAATCATATCCAGTTGATTAAAGTATGGATGCAGCTCAATCTGATTAATCGATGGGGTTACTCCTGTTTCATCTATGAGTCTTGTAAGATGTTTGGGCAAAAAGTTACACACACCAATGGATCTTACATATCCTCTTTTCTTGGCTTCTATTAAAGCTTGCCATGCTTCAACATATTGATTGGTAATTGGATTTGGCCAATGAATCAGGTATAAATCATAGTAATCCAAATCAGCACGAAACAAGGATTCTTCAATTGTTTGAATTGCTTCTTGATAACGATGATGGCGTCCAGGAAGCTTAGAAGTAATGATTAATTGATCTCTTGTAACACTGCATTGTTTTACTGCTTTTCCAAGAGCACCTTCATTTTCATAATTAAACGCAGAATCCAAAAGTCGATAACCATTTTCTATGGCCTGCGTGATAGAACTTACACCGCTTGAACCATTCAAACTATACGTACCAAATCCAATCGCGGGTAACTTAAGTCCATCATTTAGAGTTCTTTCGAAGTTGTTTACTGGCATGTGACCTTCTCCTTTCATGGGTGACTACTAAAAATTTCCTTGTTTCTTATTATGATATACCTAATTTTCTTTTCTTACAAGCATCCATACAAATCCAAACAATAATAAAAGTGAACTTATCAGTATTGCTTTTTCTGCCCATATGTTTACAAAGAAGTCTCCTACGATTGCGCCAATTATAAATACAGTAATGATACCAAAGTAAAAAAAACTGTTTTTTAAAGCTGTTTTTTCTTTTGAGGTAATATAATCACATAGGGCTTGTGTTGCGCAGCGAAGATTACCAATGCACATAGTAGTAGCAATACCGCTGCCGTTGACAGTTCGAAAACTTTGAACCTGTGCACCGCAGGCAAAAGAGGTAAGGCTATTTGCAAGTAAGTTAAAATCTTGAGGTATGAATGCCACAAACAATAGTATAAAAGCTTCAATGACTAAGGTGATTTGCCTCCAATGTATATTTGTTTGCTTACTATATTTATATCGTACAATTTCAGCAGTTATAATTCCAAAAACGAAGGCTAAAACTGGAAATAAGTATCGCATAGCATGAAGTAAATTACCGGTTGATAAGTTTACTCCAAATAATAAAAGATTACCAGTTTGAGCATTTGCAAACACTTCACCGCGACACATATAGGAATAAGAATCCATAAAGCCGCCAGAAAGAGTAAGAATAATTGCCAAAGAAAGAGAGTCTGATGCATCGGATTTTTTAATTAGCTTAAATTGTTTCATGTTAATCACCTGATTTTGTAAATTGTTAAATTATTATTATGTAAGGATTCGAATGTTGCTTCCAGCTTTGTTTTTTTCAATTACTATTTGTCGATCGATTCGCTCTTTTAGTTCGCTTACATGAGATATAATCCCTACGAGTCGGTTGCCTGAGGCAAGTCCTGCTAGAGTTTGAATTGCTTGCTCTAATGATTCAGCGTCTAAAGCACCAAAACCTTCATCAATAAACAAAGTATCGATTTCTACTCCACCAGCATAACTTTGTATGACATCAGATAATCCTAATGCCAATGCAAGCGAAGCCTTAAATGATTCACCGCCAGAAAGCGATTTTACCGAGCGGATTCTTCCAGTATAATAATCCATAACATCAAGTTCGAGCCCTGTTTGAGAGCGAAGGTCACTGGATTCTTCTCTTCGTAATAATTCGAATCTATGGCTTGTCATTATTTTTAAGCGCTTGTTTGCCTCTATTAGAATCTGATTAAAATAAGAGGCTTGTACATATTGTTCAAAAGCAATTTTTTGCTTTCCAGACAACTCTCCATTTGCAGTTTTTGAAAGATTGCTAATGGTAAGATACTGAGTCCAAAGTGCACCTATACTGTGAAGAGATTTATCCAAAGCCTTTGCAATCGGCTCGTTTGTTCCAAGGCGGGTTGCATATTGCTGTATTAAGGCTTCTAATCTATGTTTTTGATGTTCAAGAGTTATCTTGCGTTCTTCTAGTAATGTGATGTCTTGTTTTTGTTTATCTTTTGTTTCATTCATAAGCCTTTGTATATCTAGTTCAAGGGTCTTTCTATTGTTTTCATATTCAAAAATAAAATCTTTTAATGCCTCTATCTGTTCATCCTCAAGCAAATAATCATGGTAACTTTCAATTGAATCAAAGTTACATGCAGAAAGTTCCTTTGTAAATAGAACGTAGGCTTGTTCTTTTAATAAATGTATTTTTGCAAGTCTAATCTGGTAATCCTCGAATAAACGTTTATTGCTCTCCAAAAGATTCTTAAGTGTATGGAAGGATTCTTCTGCCTTTTTAAGGCTTGCTTTTAACTCATTTAATTGTTGAGTGCATGTTTGAATGAGTAGGACTACTTGATTCTTGTCTTCGTATTCTAGCGAGCTTTTTCTCGTTTTTAGTTCACCTTGTTTGATTGAAAGAGTGGACAAGAGATTTGTTTTGGCTTGTTCTAGCTCTGATTTTTTTAGGTTTAAATCATGCAGTGTTTGTTCCAAGGTTGATAGCTTTTCTTTGCATTCTTTCTTATAGTTAATTTGCTTCTTAACTTCAAGAAATTCCAATTCATTTGCATGCTTCTTGTCTTCTATATGAATCAATTTGTTGTCTAGCTTTTCTAATAAATCCTCTAAAGTAATAGTAGTGTCAAAATCAGGAAAATAAGTAAGGGCATTGTTAAACAGATCCTCTTGCCTCATATTAAATTCCTTTTTCTTTAGCTCAAAAGCTTTACCTAATTCCACCAGATTCGTTCTAGTATCTTCCATAGACTCTTTTAGAAGATTAAGTTCTTCTTCTTTTGGTGCATTCTCAGGTAATACAGCTTTTTGAGGATGCTCTTTGGAACCGCATACAGGACAAGCCTCTCCCTCTACTAGTGATAAAGCTAATAATCCCGCTTGATTACGATAAAATGCAATTTCACATTGTGTATATCTTGAAGTTGCAGACTTATATTCGGCTTCTAAAGATAAATATTTTTCTTCCAATAAAGAATTTTCTTTTTCAAGTGTTACAAGGGTTTTACAAAGCGTAATCAACCTTTTTACTTCATTTTGTGCGCTTGTTAATTGCTCCTGTTCTTGGGAGCAAACAGAGGCCTTTACTTCAACCGATTCCAAACGATCAAGGACATTAGATAAATTCACCTTTTGTTCTTGACCTTGTAGTATTTGCTGGTCAATATGGTTTGATTTTGCGAGTAAGGTCTTTTGCTCTTGTTCTAATTGAGCTAACTCGGCTTGAACTTTACCAACCAAATCATAGTTGGAAAGCATTTTTGTGTAGGAATCAATTGATGTAGCAAGCTGTTCACGAACGTTATCCTTACTTTGTTCTAACTGATAAGCAGCAGTGGCTGTTTCAAGTTCTTTTTCTTGTAACTGTATTTGAAGTGTGAGGTTTTTTAAATCATTTTGTAAGGATGCCTCGTTCTCCTTCTCTTTTAAATAAGAAGATTCTAGAGGGTGTACTTTTAATCGTGCTTTTTCTGCATTTTGTAAGATTTGCTTTTGGGAATGGTATACTTCTTTTTTTTCGTCGAGTAAGTTCTTATTTTGGGTAGCTGTTAACAGGGCATCAAATGCTTGATTTACATAACGAGCATTTGTAATTTGTGTAATCAAGTTGGAGAGATTTAAATTTAGCTGAGTTACTTCCTTGGTAAAAGAATTCTTTTTTTTAAAATCACTTTCTATTAACTTGGTTAACTCAGAAAGGATTTCCAAAGCGTTATGAATATCCGCTTTTTCAAGTTTTGAGTTCAGACTCTCACCGGATTCATCCGTAGGACAAGAGATAAAAGCAATCGAAGACATAATACTTTGTTCTAACGTTTCGCATGCTTTTTTTGCTTCTCGCTCTCTATCCTTTAGGATATGCTGTGTGTTTTGATAAAGCTGTGTTTGAAACACACGACGAAAAATATCTCCTCTTTCCTTACTGTCTGCAAGTAATAGTGCTAAAAACTCTCCTTGTGCAATCATAGCAATCTGTTTGAATTGTTTATAATGAATTCCCAAAAGATCAATTATTTTCGCATTTACATCTCGATATCCTGTCACAACATCATTGTTGGGTAATTGTAAGATGGCATCTGCACTTTCGGTAGTATAACCATCACCATTTTTTTTAGGACGCTCATACTTTGGATTCCTAGTTATGGTATAGATTTTATTTTTATGTAAGAAAGTAAGTTCAATATAAGTTTTGGTATCAGGAGATGCAAAATCACTTCTAAGGGTATCTACAGTTCTTGTAGTGGTACTGGTTTCTCCAAATAAAGCAAAAGAGATTGCATCAAATATTGTGGTTTTTCCAGCACCAGTATCTCCAGTTATTAAAAATAATCCCTGATTGCCCAAAAGATTAAAATCCAGTGTTGTTGCTTTTTTATAAGGTCCAAAGGCACTCATTATAATTTTTAAGGGTTTCATAAGCTGTTCTCTCCTGATTGTAAAAAGATGTCTTCCATTAACTCCTCTTGTTCTTTGGCAAGTTCACTATTGTTTTGCATTTTATAAAATTCTGAAAATAACGTTAAAGGACTTCGAATGGAAAGTGCGGATAAGTCATAATTGATACTCGTGGTGGCTGCTGTTTGTGTCTTACTGTTCTCGTAATCAAGTCCCATAATATTTGGATAAACGGCTCGAAGTTGTCCAATGGCATCATACAACTCTTCTTCATTTGTTAAAGTAGCATAAATATAATCATACATTCCTTTGGCATCCGCTTTTCCAAGCGCAATCAATTCCTCAATAGGTCCTTTTATTTTTCTCATATCATGTTTGGGTGTAAGAGGAATAAGATTTGTGGTAATCTCTCCCTTGTTTTTTATTTCAAGTACTACAACAGATTTTTTTTGGTGTACCTCTGAAAAAGAGTATTTCAGTGGAGAACCACTATAGCGTATGGTATCACGTCCTATTTTTTGTGGACCATGTAAGTGGCCAAGAGCAACATAATCAAAATCCTTAAAAGCAGAGGCATCAATTTGGTCAAGTCCACCGACTGAAATATTCTCAGAATCAGATCGCTCTGGTTGTATGGAACCATTAATAATAAATTGATGAGCCAATAATATGTTTCGTTTTGAAGTATCAACTGAGGTGGTTTGTATTACTTTTTTAATTGCTTCATCATAAGTATCAATGGGTTCAGCAAAAAAAGGTCTTAACATAGCTGGTTTAAGAAAAGGAAGCAAATATATACGTATTGCCCCATATTCATCTGTTAGCTCAAAAGATTCTAATGTTCCATGAAACATACTAGTGATATATAACTTGTTTTTATGTAAAAGTTTACTACCAAAATTAAGGCGTTCGGGTGAATCGTGATTACCGCTAATAACAAATACAGGGATATCTAAGTCTGTCAATGATGTCAGAAAATAATCTAGTAGTAGTACAGCCTCTGAAGAAGGCTGACTTTTATCATATATGTCTCCAGCAATCAAAATCCCATCTACTTTTTCATTGATTGCAATCTCAATCATTTGTTCTAATATAAATCTTTGATCTTCTATCATACTGAATTCGTTTACTCTTTTACCAATATGTAAATCAGAAATATGCATTAATTTCATGCAGGCTCTCCTATCTTTTTCAAAACATAGTTGTGTCATTTATTTAACTTTATTATACCTGTTAATATAGAGTAATACAAATAAATTAAAATGTTGGTAAAATTGGTACTTTATACCTAAATATTCAAAAAATATTGTAAAGGCATTCTATTTTCTATATAATGTTTATAAAAGTCGAAATTGGTAAAAAATAACAGAATAAAAGGAAGTTTATTATGAAAACAAATCAGGAAAAGCTAGCTTTAAAGAAAAAACGACTATGGTCCAGGCAAATACTCAATTTTACGATATCTATGATAGTCATGTTAATCATTTTTAAAGGATTAGCTCCTGGTATTTCATATTTAAAAGGTCCTAAAAATTTACAAAGCATATTAGCTAAGATAGATATGTTAGAAGACGTCACATTAGAAAAGGAACAATACGTACAACTAGAAGCAGATAATTTATATGGGCCTTATTATAATGCAGAAAAAACAATAGCAAGTGAAGGTAAAAATGGCGTTAAAAGTTCGTTTGATGTTCTCAATCAATATTATTTATATGATAATAGGGTGGATTGTATTTTGTAGCAAATTAATAAACTTAAATAAATATGAGGGGGAAAGCAATTTATGAAAAACAAAAACAAACCAGAAAAAGTATTTAACGAAAAAAGCAGATTTATCCAATTTGAAACGGAACGGATTTATAGTAGAAAGAAGGCCCAGATAAGAGCGGGGTATTTTTTTCTAATAGTCGGGCTTGTGCTACTTATAGTTGGTTTGAAAATGCACATAGATCAATTGGTAAATCCCCCAATACCTGGTTTTTTAATTCTTGCAGGAGCATGCATGGCTCCATCTGGACTTATGCTTTTGATTAGAATGATATTTATTAGACGTGATAAAATTGCCAAACAGTTAGAGAGCCAGTTTGCTTTGTGTAATTTATCTGCAAAAGAGTTTGATGAAGAAATGGAGCAATTTGGAGCATTTTCTTTTGAAAAGGACGTTGTAATAACAAGAAATTTTATAATTTACAGAGAACCGATTAATACGAAAGCATTGTGTATAGATGAGGTTTATTTTGTAACAGGAGCCTTTATTGCTCAAAATAAAAATTATTCAGAAGTTGGACATATGCTTTATGATGGCAAGGGAGCTGTTGATGAACATACTAAGGAAGGATATTCTAGAGTACGAGGTAATTATTTTATTGAATTCTATGATGAAGATGGAAAACCGGTTTACGATTATAAAAACAAGAAATTTACGGTGAAAACAGGAAGTGAAAGAAAAACAAAAGAAATATTGAAAGATATTCATAACTCTCATCCATGGATTTATATGGGAAGAGAGCAAAAATACTGTATGAACGATGACAATGTAGTAGAATACAAACTTCTTTTTGATGAAAATAAAAGAAGATATTTAGAAACCGTATAAAATAAAAAACTCCGTCGAAGCAAACACTTCGATGGTTTTTTATTTTATAGTAAAGTTCTTCAAACTTAGAGATACCTTATCAAGTATCCTCTTTAACGGAGAGCATGGGATTCGAACCCACGGTGCTTATTAGGCACACTGCTTTTCGAGAGCAGCACCATAAACCACTCGGACAACTCTCCCTTTTTGTGTAAGACACACTGGAATATTATAATACAAATTATGAATTTAAGTCAATAGAATAACTTCTTGTGGTAATAATAAAAATATAATATAATTGATACATCGTAGTACGAGCAAAGGATAAATACCACATTTTTAGACTGTCAAGAATGGAGGCACATATGTTAAGAATAGGAATGTTAACCAGTGGCGGTGACTGTCAGGCACTAAATGGAGCCATGAGAGGTGTTGTAAAAGGGCTTACGAACAACACAAAAGAGGTAGAAATTTATGGCTTTTCAGAAGGCTATAAGGGATTAATATATGGTAACTACAGAATGCTTAGTGCAAGTGATTTTTCCGGAATACTAACAAGAGGAGGAACCATTCTTGGAACGTCTAGACAACCATTCAAATTAATGAGAGTCCCAGATGAAAATGGGCTTGATAAAGTGGCAGCTATGAAAAGTACCTATCATAAGTTAAATTTGGATTGTCTCGTTGTTCTTGGAGGTAACGGGACTCATAAAACAGCCAACCTTTTACAAAATGAAGGACTTAATGTGATAACATTACCAAAGACAATTGACAATGACTTGTGGGGAACGGATATGACCTTTGGCTTTCAAAGTGCAGTAGATATTGCCACTCATGCAATTGATTGTATTCATACAACAGCGGCCTCTCATGGAAGAGTTTTTCTTGTTGAGGTAATGGGACATAAGGTTGGATGGCTGACTCTTCATGCAGGTATTGCAGGTGGAGCAGATATCATTTTAATACCAGAGATTCCTTATGATATTGATAAAGTAATTCAAGCAATTGAAAAAAGAAAGAAAATGGGAAAAGGCTTTACGATTCTTGCTGTCGCAGAAGGAGCAATCTCAAAGGAAAATGCTAAGTTATCAAAGAAAGAATTAAAAGAAAAAAATAAAAAGAGCCCATATCCAAGTGTTTCATATGAAATAGCAGCAAAAGTGCAAGAAAAAACGGGACAGGAAATAAGAATTACGGTTCCTGGACATATGCAAAGAGGTGGAAGCCCATGTCCATATGACCGTGTGCTTTCCACGAGGCTTGGAATTGCAGCAGCTAATTTGATACTGAATCAAGAGTATGGAAATATGGTTTCTGTAATAAACGGAGAAATTAGTAAAGTACCATTGGAAAAAGTGGCTGGAAAGCTTAAAATGGTATTGCCAGATTCCAATATAATTAAGGAAGCAAAGCTTGGTGGAATTAGCTTTGGAGACTAAATGGCTCTGGTGTGAAAGGAGTTAAAATGTCTTATACAGCATTATACCGCAAATTTAGACCCCTAGAATTTGAAGATGTAAAGGGGCAGGAACATATTGTAACGACACTAAAAAATCAGATAAAATTCGAACGTATTGGACATGCCTATTTATTTTGCGGAACAAGAGGAACAGGAAAAACTACAGTCGCAAAAATATTTGCAAAGGCAGTCAATTGTGAACATCCAGTTGAAGGTAGTCCGTGTAATGAATGTGCTACTTGTAAAGCAATTAACGCAGGAGCTTCACTTAATGTAATTGAAATTGATGCAGCTTCTAATAACGGTGTCGATAATATTCGAGAGATTAGAGATGAAGTATCTTATTCACCAACCGAAGGAAAATATAAAGTATACATTATTGACGAGGTTCATATGCTTTCTATAGGAGCATTCAATGCACTTCTTAAAACATTAGAGGAACCACCATCTTATGTAATCTTTATATTAGCGACAACAGAATCGCATAAAATACCAATTACCATCTTATCCAGGTGTCAAAGATATGATTTTAAGCGAATAACCATTGAGGCTATTTATGGAAGATTAAAAGAGTTAAGTGACAAAGAAAATGTTGAAGTAGAAGAAAAAGCACTTCGTTACATTGCCAAAATGGGAGATGGTTCACTTCGTGACGCCCTTAGTCTTTTAGACCAATGTATTGCATTTTATTTAGGTAAAAAGCTTACCTATGAAAACGCCTTAGAAGTATTAGGAGCGGTAGATACAGAAGTATTTAGTCGGATTTTACGAAGTATAATGGAAAAGAATATTGTTTCCATTATATCGCAGATAGATGACCTAATTATGCAAGGTAGAGACTTATCGCAATTTGTTTTAGAATTTACATGGTATTTAAGGAACTTGATGTTAGTAAAAACATCTGATAATATAGAGGATGTTCTAGATGTATCAAGTGAAGGTTTAATGCGACTAAAGGAAGAAGCTACACGAATAGACCTTCAAGTAATTATGAGGTATATTCGAATTTTTTCTGAATTATCCAATCAGGTCAAATATGCAACACAAAAAAGGGTTATCATTGAAATTGCCTTTATCAAATTATGCAAACCAGCGATGGAAGCGAATCTAGACTCTGTTTTGGATCGATTGAATTATATTGAGAAGCAGTTAGAAGGTGGAGTAACCATACAAACTGCCTCATCACCTGTATTGCAACAGGAAGAAACGCAAAAAAAAGCAAAGCCAATAAGCGATATACCGCTACCTAAAGCAATTTCAGAAGACATTAAAGAAGTGGTAAGCCAGTGGAGAAGCATTATAGAAGGCATGTCAGGGCTTGTAAAACCGTATTTAAAGACAGCTAAATTAAGCGTAGGAAATGATAATAAACTAATCATTGTGTTTAGTGACTTTATGGCAGATGGAATTGCAAATACGACAGAACGCAAACAAGAACTTCAAGAATGCATTGCAAATAAGATAGGTAAAACAGTGGAAGTCGATATGAGAATGCTAGAAACAGGAACTTCATTTGAAGAAACCTATGTAGATATACAAAAAGTAATCAATATGGATATTGTAATTGAAGATTAAGGAGGATTTTATTATGGCAAAACGTGGAGGATTTCCGGGAGGAATGGGAATGCCTGGAAATATGAACAATTTAATGAAACAGGCACAGAAAATGCAAAAGCAAATGGAAGAGACAACAAAGGCTCTTGAAGAAAAGGAAATTACAGCAACCGCCGGAGGTGGTGCAGTAGAAATTACCATGACAGGTAAAAAAGAAATTAAAAAAGTAAAATTATCAGAAGAAGTAGTTGATCCAGATGACATAGAGATGCTGGAAGATTTGATTATGGCAGCAACCAATGAAGCAATTAGACAAATTGAAGAGTTATCCTCTTCTTCCATGGCTAAAATCACTGGTGGCTTAGGAGGACTTGGTGGAGGATTTCCATTCTAATGGACTTATATAGCAAACAAATTAGCAAATTAATTGAGGAGTTATCAGGGCTTCCTGGGATTGGGAGCAAGTCAGCACAAAGGCTTGCCTTTCATATTCTTAATATGCCACTTGAACGGGTAGAAGGTCTCTCAACTGCAATAATAGAAGCAAAAAAGAATGTTAGGTATTGTGCTCAATGCTATACTTTAACGGATTCTGAATTGTGCCCTATATGCAGCAACCCTAAAAGAGATAGCAAAACTATTATGGTATTAGAAAATACAAGAGATTTGGTAGCATATGAGAAAACAGGAAAGTTTGAAGGTGTTTATCATGTTCTTCACGGTGCTATATCTCCAATGCTTGGAATAGGTCCTAATGACATAAAACTAAAAGAATTGATGCAAAGGCTTCAAGGAGAAATAGATGAAGTTATTATCGCTACAAATTCGAGTCTTGAAGGAGAAACAACTGCTATGTACATTAGCAAGCTGGTAAAACCAACTGGAATTAAAGTAAGTAGAATTGCCAGCGGAGTTCCAGTAGGTGGTGATTTAGAGTACATAGACGAAGTAACCCTTCTTCGTGCACTGGAAGGGCGAATTGAAATATAGAGGTGTTAAATACTGTGAAGAAAAAGAATGAAAAGCTTCAAAAAGTGAAAAAGCAAAGATTATATCAGGAGTTTTGTGAATCAATTGAGGATTTAATTGAGCATCCAGTGGTACTTGAAATGAAAAAATATCCGCACCATTGTAGCACAAGCTGCTATCAACATTGTCTTAATGTAGCCTATTATAACTTTAAAATATGCAAGGCGTTTGGACTAGATGCAAAAGCAGCAGCAAGGGCAGGAATGGTGCATGATTTATTTTTATATGATTGGAGAACACATGCTAAACTTACCAATGATCGTTTTCATGCAATGACTCATCCAAAAGTAGCACTTAATAATGCTAAAAAAAACTTTGAACTAAACGAATTAGAGCAAGAAATTATTTTAAAACATATGTGGCCTCTAACAGTTATTCCACCCAAGAGTTGGGAAGCCTTTATCATTGGCGTAACGGATAAATACTGTGGTTTTTTTGAAATAGCAGATTTTTATTTTGAAACTTTAACGCCTAATTGGCTGCATTTTCCGTTTGGTAAAATACACGTAAAATAATCGTTTCGTTCTGCTAAACGAATCCCTAAGGAGATACAGTCAGCTAAGGTCATAACGGTATCAAGTCTGGTGGTTTGAAGAACAAGATTATCAAGCACGCCAGAAACATTCACAATTCCAGTAATAAAAATATCACCAACAGGTAGTAAGGTCTTCTTCACTCCAGAACCAGGAGTAAGAGGGCCTTTTCCTAATGTTATATATCCCAAATGATTTGAATTACCTAAAGAAGCGTCAATGGCAATAATAAAGGGATTGGAATATTTTTTGTAAATTTCCTTCGTGGTATCAGCCAGATTCAGTGCATGTACCGGATTTTCCAAGGTACCATATACCTTTACATTATGAAGACGGCTTTTTGACAATTTGTAACCTACCAGAGGACCTAAGCTATCACCGGTAACACGATCGGTACCAATGCATAATACGATAATGGTTTCATAAATAAGCTTATGATCAAGCAACAATTTAGATAAGCGTTCTGCAAGTTGGAAGCCTGCAAGCTTATCCTTTGAGTCAAAATAGCAAATAGAATGATCTATAATGAAGCCCTCCTTTTACAAGTGATATAAGATAATTTTAGACTCAACTCACAAAATATATTCCAATGTACAAAAAAAACTTACTGACAAAAAAAACCAACCTACAAAATTCACTGAAAAACCATAAGGAATTGGAGCGTATTAAGTCAGTTTCTTGCACAAAATTAGTAGACCTGTCGCAATTTTGTTAAAACCTTATGACACATATTGATAAAATTGACGCCCACTACATGATAAAATCTATCTGAAAAAGGTAAAACTATTCGGTTGACATGGAGGGGTGTAGACGTGATAGAAATTGTTTACAGTAAAGAAAATGATAAAAAAGAAGATTATTTACGGTTGCCGAAAAACATCAGGCAAATAGGTATACCAGATGAAACAAAGAAGATTTATATTGAGGATTATGCCATAACATTTATCAATCAGTTTGCGGCAAGTTGCATCGAGGAGCCAAAGGCAGCAGTTTTAGTGGGTAGCTCCACTTACAATAATTCTTGTGAATACATTTTTATTAGCGGTGTTATTGAAGTAGACAATATTAAAATAGATACAGAAAGTATTGATTTTACCGAAAAGACATGGACAGGCATTTATAGTAATATAAAAAAATATTTTCCAAATCAAGATATCGTGGGCTGGTTTTTATCTTCACAGGCTTTTCATAGAGAGTCAAGCGATCATATTATAAAAGCGCATATTGATAATTTTGCAGGCAGCGATAAAGTGTTTATGAAAATTGATCCACTTGAGAATGAAGAAATATTTTATATTTTTCAAAATGGACATTTTGTAAGACAGATGGGTTATTACATATATTATGAGAAGAACGAAGAGATGCAAGAATATATGGTTCAAGGAAAGGAAAAAGCAAAAGAAAAAGAAGAACATCCACTAGAACAAGTAGAAGACCACGCTGCAAAGAGCTTTCGAACCATTATTCAAGAACGAAAAGATGAAAAACATCAAAAAAAGATGGCGACCTTTATGTACACAACAAGTACATTTTTAGTTATGATTGTAATGGTAATTGGTATTACAATGATTAATAATTATGACAGAATGAAGAATATGGAAAAAACACTAAATACGATTTCAAAAGTAGTAAGTAATGAAGACGAAAAGATAGCAAACGACTGGTTTGCCAAAAACGAAGAGGAAGAAGATAAAGAAAACAACCAAAACAAAGAGCAGGTTAATTCCTCAAAAAATAGTAGTGTAGACCAAAGTACAAACGAAACACAAGAGGTTATGAATCAGTCAGCAATTCCAGTAGAAACAGTAAGTGGAAACGTGGAAAAGCAAGAAGAACCAGCGACAAATGATGCACAGCAAGAATCTTCGGGGCAAGCCCCACCAGAGCAAGCCCCACCAGAGCAAGCTCCACCAGAAGCACCACCTGCAAATCAAACAACGGGTACAGTTACTGAAATAAGTTCAACCGAAGAGGAAATGAAGAAGACTCTTCAAGACAGCAATGGAAATACCTCCGCTTCAAACGAAAAAAAGACGGAAGAAGCATCTGCGGAGCCAAAATATTATACAGTTGAAAAGGGTGATACGTTAGCAAAAATCAGTCTAAAACTTTACAATACCAAAGATATGGTTGCTAAAATATGTGAATTAAATAATATAAAAAACGATAATAAAATACAGGCGGGGCAAACATTATTGTTACCTTGACTATTCAAACCATTAAAAATACGTTATAATTGAAAATAGAATTTTGTCATGCGCATATGAGTAGACTAGATGAATGGATAAGGGTGTGAAGGAATGCCAGATATAAGAGAATATATGAAGAGCAAGAAAGAAGGTAAGGACTCTTCTTTTATTAAGAAGTTATTGATACATAGAGTTGCAGTTTTTTATAAAATTGTAATTCTTATCGTTGCATTAATTGCGATTGGTGTTGGTATTTATGTTTATTTTGAAAACAAGGTTTATACAAAGTATAATGTGATATCCTCTGTTGAGCGTACCGATACACAGACAACTACCTATTACAAATATGCACAAGGTATTCTTAAATGCAGTAGTGATGGAGCATCCTATACGGATTATTCTAATAAAGTAATATGGAATCAGACATTTGAAATGAACCATCCTATGATAGATATTTGTAATGACTATGTAGCAATTGCAGATAAAGAAGGAAATAAGGTATACGTTTTTAATACAAAGGGTTATCTATCAGAAATTAATGTCAATTTACCAATTGAAAAACTTCAGGTTGCAAGTCAAGGCGTTGTCTATGTTATTTTAAACGATGGAACTGGTTCAAAAGCCAAAGTATTTAGCAAAGAAGGAGAAGAACTTGCAAAAAGCGACTGGGCTATGGTAAAAAGTGGATACCCAATTGATATTGCCGTATCCGATGATGGAGAAAAATTAGGGGTTTCGTTTCTATATGTAGATAGTGGTATTATGAAGACACAAATTGGATTTTTCAATTTTGGATCAGTTGGCCAGAATAAAATTGATAACCTAGTAAGTGCTTATCCTTATGAAAGTAGTGTATTTCCAAGGATTGCATATGTAAATAATGCAACAGCAGTTGCCTTTGGAGATAAAAAAGTAGCGATTTACAAAGGAAATCAAATTCCTGAAGTAGTAAAAGAAATTGAAGTCCAAGATGAGATTAGAAGTATTTATTACTCTGATTCCTATTTTGCGTTGGTATTTGATAATTCAGACCCAGGAGCCAAGTATAGGATGGAATTATATGACTTGGAAGGAAATAAAGTATTAAATTTGAAATTCGACCAAGATTATAATAATATAGTAATAAACGAGAAAGAATTCATTATTGTAAGTGAAATGGGTTTTAGTATTTATAAGATGAGCGGTCTTGAAAAATTTCGATATAGTTCACAAAAGACTTTGTTAAATGTTATGCTAGAAGGCGCTTCGAACAGATACGTAATTATCGACTCAAGCAATACACAAATAATAAATTTGAAACTTAATTAAATAGAACATAAGATAAAAGTTAAATATACAAAAATCACTGTTCTAGATGTTTGATGCAGTGGATTGAAATAGGAGGGTAACATGAATTGGTTACTAATCGTAGTATCGATTTTTTTGATTGTTTGTGCACTCAATGGCTATAGACTTGGTTTTGTAAAGAAACTGTTTACAACAGTTTCTTTTGTCATTACGATTATTGCGGCATCGGCTTTGACTCCATATATCAGCGATTTTTTAGTAAATAGCACTTCGATACATGACACAATCAAAGAAAGTACGATTGGAGTGTTAGAAGGAGATAATTTTAATGAAAGTAAGGAAGAAACAGTTGACGCGATTAAATTACCATCGATTGTTAAGAAAATGATTAAAGAGGATAATGGCAAGGAAAGCATTACAAATAGTATTTATGAATATATAGGAAATGAACTTGCAGATACTATTGTTAACGCTATGTCCTTTGCGCTTGCTTTTATAGTAATAACGTTTGTTTTAAGAACGACTGTATTTACATTAGATATAATAGCAAATCTTCCAATCATAAAAGGAATCAATCAATATGCTGGCCTTATACTTGGTGCAGCAGAAGGGCTTGTCATAGTATGGATACTATTTCTTGTTATAACTATTATAGGAAATACACAGCTAGGAACAATGATGACAAAGTATATCGATGAGAGCCAGTTTCTAAGCTTTATCTATAATTATAACTTTTTTTTCAAATTATTTTAAAAACTTTGAAAAATTAGTTGACATATAAAAAGATAAATGATAACATATAAATCCACCACGAGATAAAAGGTGATTAAGAAATACAAACAAATTATTTTCTTAAAAAAAATAAAAAAAGTTGTTGACAAGGAACACGGGTTATGATATCCTATAAAAGTTGCAAGTCACACAGCAACAAAAGAAATGACAATGAACATTGATAACTAAACAGTAATTACAACCTTGAAAATTCAACGGTTTTCAAAGAAAACCAAGAGAAAAATTCAGAACAAAGTATCCATCTTAACAGATGAGATACGACCTAAAAAACAGTAATTAACGGAAAATAAGCTAGCAGCTTTTTGACGTTAGGATATAAACTTTTATTGAGAGTTTGATCCTGGCTCAGGATGAACGCTGGCGGCGTGCTTAACACATGCAAGTCGAACGAAGCACTTTTTCTTCTTCGGAAGAGAAAGTGACTGAGTGGCGGACGGGTGAGTAACGCGTGGGTAACCTGCCTTATACAGGGGGATAACAGTTGGAAACGACTGCTAATACCGCATAAGCCAACGAGGCCGCATGGCCTAGTTGGAAAAGATTTATCGGTATAAGATGGACCCGCGTCTGATTAGCTAGTTGGTGAGGTAACGGCCCACCAAGGCGACGATCAGTAGCCGGCTTGAGAGAGTGAACGGCCACATTGGGACTGAGACACGGCCCAAACTCCTACGGGAGGCAGCAGTGGGGAATATTGCACAATGGGGGAAACCCTGATGCAGCAACGCCGCGTGAAGGAAGAAGTATTTCGGTATGTAAACTTCTATCAGCAGGAAAGAAAATGACGGTACCTGACTAAGAAGCCCCGGCTAACTACGTGCCAGCAGCCGCGGTAATACGTAGGGGGCAAGCGTTATCCGGATTTACTGGGTGTAAAGGGAGCGTAGGTGGCGATGCAAGTCTGATGTGAAAACCCGGGGCTCAACCCCGGGACTGCATTGGAAACTGTGTTGCTAGAGTGCAGGAGAGGTAAGTGGAATTCCTAGTGTAGCGGTGAAATGCGTAGATATTAGGAGGAACACCAGTGGCGAAGGCGGCTTACTGGACTGTAACTGACACTGAGGCTCGAAAGCGTGGGGAGCAAACAGGATTAGATACCCTGGTAGTCCACGCCGTAAACGATGAATACTAGGTGTCGGGAAGCTAAAGCTTTTCGGTGCCGCAGCTAACGCAATAAGTATTCCACCTGGGGAGTACGTTCGCAAGAATGAAACTCAAAGGAATTGACGGGGACCCGCACAAGCGGTGGAGCATGTGGTTTAATTCGAAGCAACGCGAAGAACCTTACCAAATCTTGACATCCCTCTGACCGGACAGTAATGTGTCCTTTCCTTCGGGACAGAGGAGACAGGTGGTGCATGGTTGTCGTCAGCTCGTGTCGTGAGATGTTGGGTTAAGTCCCGCAACGAGCGCAACCCCTATCTTTAGTAGCCAGCATTTAAGGTGGGCACTCTAGAGAGACTGCCGGGGATAACCCGGAGGAAGGCGGGGATGACGTCAAATCATCATGCCCCTTATGATTTGGGCTACACACGTGCTACAATGGCGTAAACAAAGGGAAGCGAAGTGGTGACATGAAGCAAATCCCAAAAATAACGTCTCAGTTCGGATTGTAGTCTGCAACTCGACTACATGAAGCTGGAATCGCTAGTAATCGCGAATCAGAATGTCGCGGTGAATACGTTCCCGGGTCTTGTACACACCGCCCGTCACACCATGGGAGTTGGAAATGCCCGAAGTCAGTGACCCAACCGTAAGGAGGGAGCTGCCGAAGGCAGGTTCGATAACTGGGGTGAAGTCGTAACAAGGTAGCCGTATCGGAAGGTGCGGCTGGATCACCTCCTTTCTAAGGAAATGAGTAGGCATTAAACACTTAGCGAGTGATAACGAGTTTAGTGTGAAAGCCCACCCGAACACTTAATGAAGCGAAGCTGAATTTAGTGAGAGTGGTGAAGGTTGTAATTACTATTTAGTTATTAAGCTGTCAAAAAGACGAA
>NZ_WAGX01000005.1 GCF_008830185.1 Candidatus Galacturonatibacter soehngenii | reverse complement strand
GTGGACCGAAATTAAAGTAGGGAAGTGTGTGAGCTAGCTGCCAAGAAAAGCCGCTATTGTTTTTATTGTACCCGTACCGTAAACCGACACAGGTGGATGAGGAGAGAATCCTAAGGCCGACGGGAGAAGCATTGTTAAGGAACTCGGCAAAATGACCCCGTAACTTCGGGAGAAGGGGTGCCTGGTGAAAGCCAGGCCGCAGAGAATTGGCCCAAGCAACTGTTTAGCAAAAACACAGGTCTATGCAAAACCGAAAGGTGAGGTATATGGGCTGACGCCTGCCCGGTGCTGGAAGGTTAAGGGGAGAGGTTAGCGCAAGCGAAGCTTTGAACTTAAGCCCCAGTAAACGGCGGCCGTAACTATAACGGTCCTAAGGTAGCGAAATTCCTTGTCGGGTAAGTTCCGACCCGCACGAAAGGCGTAATGATTTGGGCACTGTCTCGACAATGCACCCGGTGAAATTGAAGTACCAGTGAAGATGCTGGTTACCCGTGCCAGGACGGAAAGACCCCATGGAGCTTTACTCCAGTTTGATACTGGGATTCGGTACTGCATGTACAGGATAGGCGGGAGACTAGGAAGGTATGACGCCAGTCATACCAGAGTCGTTGTTGGGATACCGCCCTTGCAGTATTGGATTTCTAACTAGCCACCATAAACTGGTGGGAGGACAATGTCAGGCGGGGAGTTTGACTGGGGCGGTCGCCTCCGAAAGAGTATCGGAGGCGCTCAAAGGTTCCCTCAGAATGGTTGGAAACCATTCGCAGAGTGCAAAGGCATAAGGGAGCTTGACTGTGACACCGACGGGTGGAGCAGGTAGGAAACTAGGACTTAGTGATCCGGTGGTATAAAGTGGGATTGCCATCGCTCAACGGATAAAAGCTACCCTGGGGATAACAGGCTTATCACTCCCAAGAGTTCACATCGACGGAGTGGTTTGGCACCTCGATGTCGGCTCATCGCATCCTGGGGCTGAAGTAGGTCCCAAGGGTTGGGCTGTTCGCCCATTAAAGCGGTACGCGAGCTGGGTTCAGAACGTCGTGAGACAGTTCGGTCCCTATCCGGCACGGGCGCAGGATATTTGAGAGGAGCTGACCTTAGTACGAGAGGACCGGGTTGGACGAACCGCTGGTGTATCTGTTGTCTACCAAAGGCATGGCAGAGTAGCCAAGTTCGGAAGGGATAAACGCTGAAGGCATCTAAGCGTGAAGCCCCCCTCAAGATGAGATATCCCATAGCGCAGGCTAGTAAGACCCCTTGAAGACTACAAGGTAGATAGGACAGAGGTAGAAGTGCAGTAATGCATGTAGCTGACTGTTACTAATCGGTCGAGGGCATGACCAAAGAGCTTAGCAGGTGAGAGCTTGCTAAGAGAGTCGTCATACATTATTCGAATTTCATGTGCAGTTTTGAAGGTATAACCTTTAATCCTTGATAGCTCAATGGTAGAGCACACGGCTGTTAACCGTGGTGTTGTAGGTTCGAGCCCTACTCAGGGAGTTTAGCTTAGGCTCCATGGTCAAGCGGTTAAGACACCGCCCTTTCACGGCGGTAACAGGGGTTCAAATCCCCTTGGAGTCATATTAATTAAATATTTGGCGACATAGCCAAGTGGTAAGGCACGGGTCTGCAACACCCTCATCACCAGTTCAAATCTGGTTGTCGCCTCTCTTATGAAGCTTCAAATTCAATAATTATGGATTTGAAGCTTTTGTTTTTGTCAGTGTAAAAATAGTGCACATTACAAATAGGAAATTATCCTATGTTTTCATTTTGTTTAACTCTATTATTTCAGAAAGAGCATTAAGAAAAATTTATCTCAAAGGATTTGAAATTGTAATCAAACAAGGAAATGCTTACTCAGTTATGACCACATATGGGGCAATCAATGGAATTTTACTGCAAGAAACTATGATTTAGTTACTGTTATTTTAAGAGGTGAATGAAACTATGATGGTTTTGTAATGACTGATTGGTGGGCTAATATGTATGAAGAAGGTGAAAAGCCTTCTACCAAGAACACAGCAGCTATGGTAAGAGCGCAAAACGATATATTCATGGTGATAGAAAATGCAATGGAAAAGAGTTAGAAGCAGTGTAAGAAGAGGAAAAGAGGGAAGACATAAGTTTTGACATTACTTTGCACAAAGTGGAATGGTAATAGACCACATTTCGATTACATTAATAAAGGAACTTGAACGATTTACATATTAATAGAAAAACTGCCTTATGAAAACATAGGGCAGTTAATCAATTAGCTTCATACTAGATGCAGAATGTGTTGCAATCATATAGGTGTTTTTTCCATTACTTTTTGCCTGATACAATGCGTCATCTGCCAAATTAATTAAATCAATGTAACTTGTTACATTTGAAGTAGCTTTGCAAGAGATACCAATACTTAATGTTATTTTTTTATAACTTGATTTTAGATGTTCAATGTTTGCTTCTGATATGATATGTATTAGCTCTTTGGCAATTGTGACTGCTTCTTGCAGGGTATGCTTCGTATCTACTAATACAAATTCTTCACCGCCGTAACGAGCTATGTAACAGTCATGATTCGATTCAAATTTTTTAAAGATTTCACCAATTGTAACAAGGCAATTATCTCCGCATAAATGACCATAGCAATCATTATAATCTTTAAAATTATCAATATCGATCATCATTAATGTAAGCCGATTAGCAGGTGTTTTATCAAATATACTAATGATATATTGATTAAAGCTTCTTCGATTGTGAAGACTGGTTAATTCATCAGTATTACAGACCATTTCTAGTTTTTGACTAGAGGAAATTTCTTTCATGCGAGAACAATTTATGGTGTAAGAAGTAACGGCACTGATAAAAAAACATGCAAGTATATTGGTTTGGTCAATAAAGAGTACGGTATTTGACTTATGTTGCATAGAATAAAATAAAAATATAGCAATAAAAATCAAATTAAAAATATTTATTTCAATAGTAGGTAATATAAATATCATAGGTAGACAGATTAGAAATACAGGAAACATGACGGAAGCGATATTAAGCTTATTAAAGCAACCAATATAGATTCCAAATGCATAAATTAAAGCAATTACAAAATATAAAAAGTAGTCAGATATAATACACTCAAAATACATGATATGTTTACATAGAATATTGATTACAATAAATATGATAAAATAGAAAAGATATGCACCAAACAGGCCTGCATAATCGTTTGTTAGCTTGCTATACAAGCAAAGGATTCCAAAAATAAAAACAGCAACATTATTTAATGTATTTAAGGAGGACATATTTAGTTGAATAATTTTATCTTTGTTTTCTTTTAAAAAATTTTTGTATGTATTATTATATGCCCATTTTATAAATAAATCTTCTACCTTCATAGGATACCTTTCAACTTAGTTAAATCTTTATATTTTTTTTATAAATAATTTATTTTAATATTACATGATAATGTTATCAATATCAACATTTTTCAACAATAATTTATGCTGCGGATTAAAGGATACGAATTTTTTTATAAAAATAAAAAAATATGTAATAGAAATATATCTATTGCATATAATGAAATAGGGCAATATACTTGACAAAACATAAGTTGAGTTATATAATATATAATGTTCGATATGAATTAAGCAACTATATAAATTCATATTTTAGTATTAACGCGGGGTGGAGCAGTCTGGAAGCTCGTCGGGCTCATAACCCGAAGGTCGTAGGTTCAAATCCTGCCCCCGCAATTGCGAAGCCATCATTCCATATTGGAGAAATAGGAATGATGGTTTTATTTGATTATAAAAAAACAAAAAAGGGGATATTATGGAAAGATGGTTTACCGATAAAGAAAAATATTTAGATCGAATATTTATAATAGGTATACTTCTCTTGCTGATTGGATGGACGGTGATTCAGCCATTAGGTGGGGGACCAGATGAAAAAATGAGATATTCAATTGTCCAGTATATATTTGTACATTTGAAACTTCCTCACGGAGGAGACCCAGAAATACTAGACAGGACTTGGGGATTTTCCTATGCGTTTCAGCCCATATTGCCTTACATATTATCCGCTATCTTTGTAAAAATAGGTTCCTATTTTACAATGAATGGATTTTTATTATTACTATGTGCCAGATTCGTCAATATTATCCTTGGGACGCTTATGGCGTTATATACAAGAAAGCTATCAAAGCTTATATTTAAAGCGGCTCTTTCACAATGGCTATTTACGCTCTTGGTGGTGCTACTACCTATGCAGCTATTTATGCACACGTATGTTAACACAGACTCTATGGCTCTTTTATCTACTGTGTTAATTGTATATTCCTGGATAAAAGGATGTGAAAATAATTGGGATATCAAATCGTGTATTGTCTTGGCAATCGGTATCATTCTTTGTGCGATGTCCTATTATAATGCATATGGGTATATTTTGTGCAGTATGATTTTATTTTTATTTTGTTATGTGCAGCTACAAAAATATAAGATAAAGATCGATTGGGTTTTACTTTTAAAAAAGGGAAGTATCATTTCTATTATTGTATTAATAGGAATTGGATGGTGGTTTATTCGAAGCTATATCATCTATGATGGTGATTTTCTTGGACTTAGAATACGAGATGAATATGCAGAGATTTATGCCATTGATTCTTTAAAACCGTCGATTCATGAAACGTTTTATAATCAAGGATATTCCATTTGGTATATGTTAAGACACTCTAACTTTATTGTATTAACATCAAAAAGCTTTATTGCGATGTTTGGAAATATGGCAGTTGGTGTTTATGATTGGATATACTATGGATACTTGGTTCTAATTGTTATCGGCCTATTGGGTATGTTTATACCACAAAAGAATAGAAGCTATTTGACAAGGTTAAATGACAAGCAAGTGATACTACTACATTTTAACATGTTTTTATGCATGATTATTCCAAATGTGTTGAACATTTGGGCTGCATATTCTTATGATTATCAGCCACAAGGAAGATATAGCCTTCCTATGTTGGTTTCACTTATGTATTTTGTTTCAATAGGAATTCACAAGGTAATCAACCGATTTGTTAAAAAAGAAAAAATAAGACAACCAATTTTATTTGCAATTAGTGCTTGGATTATTTTGGTTTGTGTGGTTTGCTTAAGAATGTTTATTATACCGATGTATTTATAAATGAAGGGTGAATAAAAGATGAAAGAGGATAGAGCGCAACTTAAAGAGTTAATTCAAAATAGTGATAATATTGTGTTTTTTGGTGGCGCGGGCGTATCGACTGAAAGCGGAATTCCTGATTTTCGAAGTGTGGATGGACTTTATAATCAGGAATACGATTATCCACCTGAAACAATATTAAGTCACAGTTTTTTTCAGAGGAAGCCGCAAGAATTTTATCGATTTTATAAAAATAAGATGATATGCCTATCTGCAAAACCAAACAATGCACATAAGGCACTTGCAAGACTTGAACAGTTGGGTAAATTAAAGGCGGTCATTACACAAAATATTGATGGTTTACATCAAATGGCTGGAAGTAAAAATGTGTTAGAATTGCATGGGTCTGTGCATAGGAATTATTGTCAAAGGTGCAAAAAGCTTTATGACGCAGACTTTATTCTTTCTGCTAAAGAGATTCCAACCTGCGAATGCGGTGGAAGAATTAAGCCAGATGTCGTATTATATGAAGAGGGACTTGATCAACATATTATTTCCGAGGCGGTAAGATATATCAACCAAGCACAGGTATTAATCATTGGTGGTACTTCTCTTAATGTTTATCCAGCAGCAGGGCTTATAGACTATTATAAAAAAGATAAGCTGGTGTTGATTAACAAAGACGCAACGCCTATGGATCAACGTGCGAACTTGCTGATTTCGGGGAAAATAGGTGAAGTATTATCAGAGTTTACATGATTTGAAATAATTTATTAGGAGAGAATGGATATGGATGTAAAGCATAACTATGAAGTAGGTGACATTGTTAAATTAAAGAAAAAACATCCCTGCGGAAGCTTTGAGTGGGAAATTTTAAGAGTAGGGGCTGACTTTCGGCTCAAATGTTTAGGATGCTCTCATCAAGTGATGATTGCACGAAAATTAGTCGAAAAGAATACAAAAGAATTGCGTAAAAAAGCTTGATAATATAGACAAGATATGGTATCATAATTATTCGTGATATATTATAAATTTCCTTGTTCCTTACAAGATAAGGGGCCAGAGACCAAAAGGAGGTACTAGAACATGAACAAATATGAATTAGCAATTGTTCTTAATGCAAAAGTTGAGGACGAAGTAAGAGTAGCATCTGTTGAAAAGGTAAAAGAATACATTACACGTTTTGGCGGAACAGTTACTAACGTTGATGAATGGGGTAAGAAAAGATTAGCTTACGAAATTCAGAAAATGAAAGAAGGATTCTTCTACTTCATCCAATTCGAATCTAATTCAGATTGTCCTAACGAAGTTGAAAAAAACGTTCGTATCATGGAATCTGTTATTAGATATTTATGCGTAAGACAGGATGCAAAATAGATAATAATAAATGAATGTAAAGCGTCTGATACTGAAATGTGTGATAGCACATTTGCCAAAACTGCAAGACGCGTGTCGATGGAGGTAAATTATGAATAAAGTAATTTTAATGGGACGTTTGACAAGAGACCCAGAAGTAAGATATTCTCAAGGCGATAACGCTACAGCAGTTGCCAGATATAGTCTAGCAGTTGATCGTAGATTTAAAAGAGACGGTGAACAGAGTGCGGATTTCATTAACTGTGTTGCATTTGGAAAATCAGCAGAGTTTGCTGAAAAATACTTACGTCAGGGTATGAAAATTGCAGTAACAGGACGTATCCAAACAGGAAGCTATACAAATAAAGATGGTCAGAAGGTATATACAACAGATATCGTTGTAGAAGAGCACGAATTTGCAGAGAGCAAAGGTGCTACCAGCGAGGGTGGCTATCAGGCGGCAGCTAAACCATCACCTACATCAGCAATCGGAGATGGTTTTATGAATATACCTGACGGTATTGATGAAGAATTACCATTTAACTAATCGTTGAAATAAATTTCATATAAGGAGGTTTCATTATGGCTTACCAAAAGACTGAAAGACCAGAAGGTCAATTTAAAAGAAGACCTATGCGTAGAAGAAAAAAAGTTTGTGTATTCTGTGGAAAAGATAGTTCAATCGAATACAAAGATGTAAATAAATTAAAAAGATATGTATCTGAAAGAGGTAAAATTCTTCCTAGAAGAATCACAGGAAACTGTGCAAAACATCAGAGAGCTCTTACTGTTGCAATTAAGAGAGCAAGACATATCGCTTTAATGCCTTACACAATGGATTAAACCCAGTATTTACAAGGGTTTGAGAAGTTGGGTGGAGTGATTTGACACAACTTTGACACAAGATTTTAAAAATTTGACCAATGGACTCGAGAGGGTTTGTTGGTCTTTTTTGTGTTTGGGGGAGCAATGAGGGAAATGAGAGTTATTTAAGAAAATTTTTTATTTGACTTAAATTGTTAACTAAAATATAAAACAAGTTTACAATTACACAGATTTTATATAATAAATCCATTTATGCTTTCAAATCGTCTATTGGTGCTTTTTCTATTTAATAATTAAAGAAAATATATATAATAATATTTGGAACTTAAGATAATTAAAGAAAAGAGAGGGAGTATAGAATGAAAAACAAAGGAAAAATATCATTGGTTCTTATAGCATGTATAACAATTACAAGTTATACTAATGTTCATGCTAAAGACATAGAGAGTAATGTGATTATTAATAATAATACCGTTTATCGCGAGGTGGAAAATAAAGAATTATTGAATGATAGGTATCAAGATGATATATCTGTAATAAAGGAAAATGGTTACAGTGAGGCAGATATTCAAGATCTTTCGATGGATACCATTAGTGAAGTAGCAGATGCTTTGGAAGAAGACTCTGATTCTGTGCAAATTTCAACAGGAGTATATACTTTTGACGAATTACAGAATATTGAAGTACTCGCAAATTTATCAGAAGAAGAGTTGGTTAGTCAGTGTGGACTTAGTAAACAAAAAGCAAAAGAAATTAAAAAACAGTTTAAGTCATTTGAAAATATGAGTAATAATCAAATAAAAAAAGAATACAATTTAAATGATGGTGAAGTAGCATTATTAAGAAAAGCTTTAAGAAAACAAAGCAATTATAAACCATATAAAGCTATTAAGGATGATGACAAAGTTACATTATCTTCTACTATTTCGTCATCAAAATTAAGCTTTACTCAAACCGTAGTTAATAATTCAACTTACAAAAATGGTAAGCGTACTAACTCTAACTATAAGGTAACAGAATCCTTTAGTTGGCTTAAGTGTTATTATCCATGGGGATTTACTGATACGATAGGAGTTGCTTGGAGTGGAGGTTATACGTATAGTACTTCATCTAAGAGTATTTCATATTATAATATGAAAGGTGTATTGCCATCATTTACATGGGGAGCGGCTAAGGGAACAAAGAATGCTTCAGCTGATGGTACGGCTTCTAAAGGATGTAAATATAGCTTTAGTCAAGCATATAGTTCTTCGCTTTCAAATATTGCATATGCTAAAAGTGGAAAGATAGTCCTTAATTTAACCCAATCAGGATATACAGGAAAAAAAGCGCAGGTTATATCAAAGTATTGTCATAAGGTGTTAGCACCTGGCTCGGTCAGTGTATCATCATCGCCATCGGTAACAGTAAGTGTAAAGGCTTCATACCAAACGACTGATACAGATGATACAAATAATAGTATTTATTATTAACTATGAAGAAAAAAATTTTAACCATTATATGTTTAGTGAGTATAATGACAGCTTGTTCAAGTAATAACAAAAATGTAAATACTCAATGGTGGATGGAAAATACTCAATTTGGAATTAATATTAATAATGTGTGGAGTCAAACGACTGGTAATCAAGATATTATAGTTGGTATAATTGATAGTGGTGTGGATATTACTAACAAAAATATAAAAGATTCTATTTATATAAATTATAATGAAATAGCAGATAATGAAATTGATGATGATGGTAATGGCTATGTAGATGATATAAATGGATGGAATTTTTATGATAATACTAATGATATATATACTGCGTTTACCTCGGATTATCATGGGACTATGATTGCAGGTATCCTTACAGATAAAGATTATGGGATAGCTCCAAATATAAGATATCTTCCTTTAAAATGTTTTAGAGGGTCGGAAGGAAGCATTGAAGATGTAATTAAAGCCATTGAATATGGATATGACGTGGGGGTTAGATTATTTAATTGTAGTTGGGATACAAATCAGTATAGTGAAGAACTATATGAGGTGATTCAATCATATCAAGATGCCATTTTCGTTTGTTCAGGTGGGAAGAATTATGAAAATTTAGATTTGACACCCGTATATCCAGCATGCTACAATTTATCTAATATAATTTGTGTAGGTGGAATTACAGAGTCTGGGGATATATATGAATTTTCAGGTTATGGTAATGACATTGATATATATGCACCAGGTGCAGATATATATTCTCTTATGCCTGAGAATACTTATAATTATTCGGATGGAACTTCACTTGCGGTAGCAATTGTAACTGGTGCTATAGCTTTAGCTAAGAGTATTGATCCGTTAGTGTCATGTGAGGAAATAAAGGAACGTTTTAGTGAAAGTTATAATGACTTTAATAATTTAAATACATTAGATGTAAACAAACTTTGTTTTGGAAATTAAGGAGAAAATTCAATGGATATAATGATTTTTTTAATAATATTATATATAGTAGCTTATTATTTTGTTGCTAGAGTTAGCGTTTTTGAAAGATATAAGAAGTATCATAGAATTATTATGACATTTTCTTTAGTAGCTGTAATATTTGGTTGTTTGACACCATTTAATTTCATTTATACTTTTTTGTTTGCATATATATTGCTATTGGTTAACTTTATTATAAATAAGTATTTTTTTAGAAATCTAGAGAACAAAAAGATTTAGCTGGTATTATATAATTTACATTTAGAAGATTTGACCAATGGACTCGAGAGGGTTTGTTGGTCTTTTTGATTTTAAGGAGTAGTGAGGGAAATGAGAGTTTTGCAGGAGATTATTTCAATTTTAATATAAAACTTGATAAAATAATATAAACAGAACGGTTTATTTAAAACAGAAATAAAAGTTTAGAGGACATGGGTAAAAATATTCATGTCCTTTTCTATGCAATGAATTGTTAGTGTACTTGCAAAAAGAAGCATATAAGTGAAATTCCTATAAAAGGAGTTGATAAAATATGTTACAAGAAATGCAACAAATAAGTGAAAAAACATATGAGGTATTAAATAATACTTTCTATCAAGGGGAATTACCAAAGGTGATTCTTACCATTCAGTCTTCCCCCAAAACATATGGACACTTTACTGTATCACCAGTATGGAAAGCAGAGGAGGAGCGTTACCATGAAATCAATCTTTCTGCAGAGCATTTAGACAGAGCCTTTGAAAACATAGCGGCAACCATAGCCCATGAGATGTGTCATTTATATGCAAAGATAAAAGGAATAGCTGATACAAGTAAGGATGGGAGATATCATAATAAAAATTTTAGAGACATCGCAGAAAATCATGGGATTCATGTGGAATATGTAAAATACATTGGCTACTCCAAGACAACACCATCGGAACAATTAAAACAGGTAATTGAAGAGTATAGACTTGGAAAGCCAATGGAACTAAATCGGGGTACAGAGGTGAATTATGTTGGTGGCAGTGGAGGGAATGATTCTACAAATGGTTTATCTGGTGGGAACAGAAAGAAAAAGAGTAGTACAAGGAACTGGATGTGTCCAAGTTGTGGAAATAAGTGCCGTACTACCAAGGATATTTCTATCATTTGCGGAGAATGTATGGAAGAGTTTAAAAGATTGGGAGAGTAGGGATAAAGGAAAAAGGATAAAACCAAAAGGATAGAATGATTTGGAATGGGTTTATTTAAGGTTTAAAGGGGGGAAATCAGGGTCAAAATAGTATGGGTTGTAAATGGTTAGGGTAAAGAGGAAAAAAGGAAACCACAAGTTTACCGAACTGAAAATTTGTAGTTTTGAGAAAGAAAAAAGTTAATTAAGATACGGTTAACGTAATTGTTGGACAGCCAAGAGATAGAAGGGAGAAAAGAGGATAGATGGAGGAAGCAAGGAAAAATGAAATGCTTACAAAGTCTTATGTTTTATACACTGAAACAACAAAATAAAAATAAGAATAGGCTTAGGATTTCAAGAAATACAGGAAATAAAAATACCGAGCCTATTTTTACAAAAATAGATACAAGGAAAAAAATAATTAACAGTGTTACAGAGGTAGAAAAAGAATGAAATACAGATAGTAAAACTGGTTGGATATATTTTACAAGCAATAATATGAATATAATATAATTACTCCCCAAATTGAGGAGTAGATTATGGTTTAATAGGGAGGGAAATAGATACTCCTGATATAAAGAGGAATGGTTGAATAACTAATGTTGTGGTTTGAAAGCAGATTGAGTGGGAGAGGAGACATTGCAATAAAAGCAGAATACCATTTTAATTAATATATTCCAAGAAGTAAACAATTGTTGTAAGAAGGATATTGGAGAAGAGTTTATTTGGGTAAATTATGAATTACCTAACTATGCAAAGTATGCAATCAGTATGAAAGAACATAGAACAATATAAATATTGGAGGATAAGAAAATGGATCGAGCAAACTATGAAACTATGAATAAAATAGATAGGATACTTGTTGATATGGAAGGATTATGTGAAATATATCATTAATAATTATAAAGATAATGTATCAGATTTAGATGATAGAATTGCAAATGATATTCGTTTAGAAAAATGGAAAACAGATATAAATGATTAGAGAAAACTTGGTAAGAAACAAAAATATAAATTAGGTAGCTTATATTTGGATGGAGATTATATATTTACAGCTTTTACAAAATTTGATGATGATAATAGAGCATACTTGTATATGAATGATTATGTCAATTTTTTACTTAGCTTTTGGAATGAGATTGATATAATTTATTCTGGGAGATCGGTGGTTATACCATTATTTGGTTCGGGAATAACACGTTTTAAGGAGTATGATACAATAACAGAACAGGAGCTTTTGGAGTTGCTCATATGGTCATTTAAGATTAGCAAGATAAAATTTAAGTATCCTTCAAAAGCTACAATTGTAATGCATAAAAACTTATTTGATAAAATAAATTTCACAAAATTAAAGGAGTGGGAGTAAAAGGATATAAATAAATGAAATGGACTGAAGTATATATGAACATTAAAAAATTTATAAGTAGTATAGGCATAAAATTAATTTATAGTACTAGTGGTGCGATATATGTTGCATCATATATTGCATTTATTTTTTTATATTTGACAATTAAGCATGAATTTGTAAATTCTTTATTCTTAATGGGTGTTGTGCTTGTTTTTTTGATAAGAATAGTTGTTAGAGAACTTATGCTTGAAAGATTGGATTATGTTGAAATTGATGGATATAAATTAAAGAATATGAAAGAAAATGCATTTCAAAGGTCATATCAGTTTTTGGATTTTGTATATATGATGATAATTATATTTTTAATTATCATTTTAGAGAAAAAAAATCAAGTGATTAAAGTATAGCTTTTTTCGGTTAATTCTGTAAATGTTTGTTCTGATGTATATCCTGGTTGTAATTTAAACTTGTCCTTTGCTGAAGAAGCTTTAAGCATTGCAAATTGATAACAATTAGACTTTGTTTTAGCTGTATCATTCCATGTACTTGGGCTATATGCCCATTCACTTTCACCAGCCGGTAGTAATTTTGCTGCAATAACAGTTGTATTACTTGATACAACAATTATTGTTAGCAGTGCCAATAATGATATAATTTTTAGAATTTCTATAATAATGCTTTATCTGGCATACTATTATCTGTAACAAGTATCGATATAAGTAGATGAAAATAACTTGTCTATATATATGATTTGATTTAAAATAAAAATATTAAATAAATAATAAGAGGGAGATTATATGAGAACATGAGCAAAACTCAAATGGATATTGGTCTCATAAGCCTGGTTTGACTGCTGTAACAAATTTAGAGGCTTTAGGCAATAAAATATCTAATCCACAAACATGTAACAGAAATTATGTTGAAGTTTACACAAATAAAAGTGGAACTTATAAAGCGGGAATACATTATTCTTATTCTACATTTTGTGGGTTTTATATGGTAAACTAATAACGTATAAATAAATATATTTAGAAAAGATTTGGTAAAATAATATGAAAAAATATAAAATAATTATATTAATGGGTATTATGTTATTGTCGCTATTAATTGTATCTTGTAAATCAAATAATAAGGAAAATGATACGGCTAATGATAATACATATAAATTAACTAAAAATATGATAAAAAATGATGTTGATGAGTTACTAGGAGAACCCAAAGAGGATATAGGATCAGGACTTTCTGTTTATATTTACAGGATAGATGATGTAACGATATTAACTAGTTATGATTCTGAAGAGCGATTAATAAGTGCAACTTTACAAAAAAATGATGGGACAGAAGAACAATTAATTGAATAGAAATAATGTATATAACTGCTTATGTTGAAGTGTTCTTCTTTTGAATACAAAAATGCTGAATTATTAAGAAATATTTTACAAGAAAAAGATTGATATCGAGTGAAGGGGATTATTGGTTCTTTTCAAATGGGAGTTTTGTAATATATTACAATCTTGATGTTCTACAATTACTTTAAAGAATGTGATTTACTGGACAACACAGAAGAGTCATTATAGTTATCAAAAATCCGGCATGAACAAGTTTTAAAGCAGTTGAAGGGCAACCTACTAATGGAACTTATGTAAAAAAAGAGGATTCGTTATTTTATGGAGAAAGTGTTGGTAAAAAAGTATCAATTTCATTTGGAGTGGGACTTGGAGTAGAGTATGCAAATGTGTCAGCAAGTGTAAGTTTTGATGTTCCATTAGGAAAAACATATAATTCATATTATGGAAAAGCTCTTAAAGCAGATTCATCAGGATATTACATAATAAAAGCTAAAAAATACATAAAACCAACTATCAAGTTCATACAGTATCGTCATAAAAAGAACGGTAAATGGGGTTCCTGGGAAAAACCAAGTGTTTATTCTAAATCATATGAAACAGTTAAATCGTATTCTGCTTTAGTAAAGCAATAAAGAAAGAGAAAAGGTGATTATTTGTTTAGAAATAAAAAAATGGTTATGATATATCTACTATCAATACTAGTCACAGGTGTGATTAGTTCGATAATAGTTTATTCACTTACTTTACAATCAATGCAAATAAAAAAAGGTGATTGGTATGGTACATATCAATTTAATATTCGAGATTTGGATAAAACAGAATATTTGGCAGTAATTCTACCTTCAGCAGGCGATGCAAATGAAGAGGAAGGTGAATTCCAATGGTATAATATTAATAATGAGGTATTAGCCCAAGGTACCTGTAAAATTGATAAAGGAGGTTTTGTTACCTTTGAAGTCGATGGAAATAGCATTGCAACGATATTTGGTGTTGATGAAAAATACTATTTTGTTGATGATTCTATAATACCACAAGAAATAATTAAAATATCTGAAGAACCTATGGTGTCTACACCATAATAACGAAGATAAAGGTAAGACAAAGCTTATCTAGAGGGATTATTCTAGAAATTATTATGGGTAATTGTTTTGTATGTAGGCATACAGAGGAACGAGATTTTAATTCTATCAAAGATATTGATATTGCAGTGAGTTATGGGAAGTTTAAAGAATTGGTTTAAATAAACAATACGGTTTATTTAACAAAAATAAGAGTACAGAGGGCATGGGTAAAACTATCCGTGTCCTTTTTCTAAAGGCTCTATGTTATTTATTGTAGACGAAAGTATTCAGCAATTATCAACTTGTTATTTAGGCGAATTATAGCTCAAGACTGTCACATAACTGCCCTGAGCTATGGTACAACAAAATTAAACTCCGAAGAAAATAATATGTAAAATATTTATGTAGCCGACTTATTTTCAAAATCAAAGTGATAAAACTCAGCACCATGATCAATTCGAAGTGTGCCTTTTGTCAAATAGATAGCCAGAAAACAACAATTTTTATCATTTTCGTTGTTAGCAAAATCGTACCAGTCTTTAAAGGCAATACGTAGTTTGTCCCTTATTTGAGCATTGCTGGGATCTAGCACCCATCCTAAATTTTTCCCTATTCCACTACTAAAAAAATCTTCGAAATTAACTGAAATTGACACTTCAGGGTTAGCACTTATTTGCTTTACCTTATTGGATAGTGCATACGTAACGATGTAAAACACACCATCTTCATAATAGGCATCTACATCACGCACACATGGACGAGGTTTACCATCCTCACTTTGTTCAAGTGAGATTGTAGCAAGAGAAATTACATTGTCCTTATTGTTTCCAAATCTTTCGTTAAGAATCTTCATTCCTTCTTCAAATTTACTCATATATAACCTCCTTATATTTACATTTTTATCCAAAGAGCTGGGCGAACCCCACCTCTATTGTCATTGGTTAACCGATGAATTATATTTGTATTACGTTTTGAAATCCCATTACCTTGTATACCAATGTTGCCGTCACCATGTATATAAACGGCTACACGATTATTCTTTCCTGGTGTACGAAGCCACCACCACCAAGAACAATTTAAAAATGTTGACTTTCGTTTCATATTGTTCTCATCTTTTCTTTGAAACCAATATCTTTGATTCTTACCAGGATAATCTAGCAATCGACTACTATCACCAAAATATTTTCTAACAACATCATCAATGGATAATAAAAATATCTTATCGATAGTATCTTCGCCGCCGTCTGCCTTATACCACAAGTTACTAGGATTGGTGTTTACTGTTTCAACTATTCTTTCTTGGTCATTCTTGCTCAATTGATTGTAAAAGTTCTCATTAAGATATCTCCTCAATTCACAGTCTTTCCAAGTAATGTCTACAGATTTATTGTGATAATCACGTTGCTCGATTATTTCCTCTGCTAATATCAAAGCTTTCTCATCTTTCATATCGAGAACACGCCATGCGTAACCACCAAATTTTAATCCAGCCCCAATCTTCATAAGCTACCCCTCTTTTTATTTAATCGCAACATATATTTTCATGTATTCTTTGTTACCTATTTTAAATGGACTTTCAAAGGCAAAATCGTCATAGGTATATCGGTTGATTGTTACATAATTTAAGCACCCTCCTCTTTCTACCACATGTAAGTACTGTATGTTTACCTCAAATTCATGTTATCACCCCCTTATACTTTATTATATCTCCAATTTTTAGCAAAGCAAGCAATTTTAAGTTGCATTTATTAATGCTTCGCACTTTTATGTTGCGAAAGCATGTAACATAAGTGATGAAACACAGATTTAACCATGTAAAAAATATGAATAAGTTTCTTTTCTAGTACTTCATGCCTATTGTTCTTCCTACAATGTATAATATTAATTGGGCTTCTTCTTCTGGGGATTTCAAGCAATCCGAAAAAATCCACTCTTTAACAAGTCTAACTGTTCCGTGCTGAACAAAGGAAGCAATTGCCTTTTTTTTATCCAAATCAAGGTCTTTGGGTAGATGTTCTATGATCAGCTGATCAAACTGTGGAAGAGAAAGTGCGATTTGTGTTAATAAATCATAGTTGTCTTGCTCTAACACCAGCTTTGCAAATTCAAGATTGTCTTTTATATATTGTAGAACCTGAGTCAAACACTCATCAATGCTCTTGCTTTTTGACATATCATTTAAAATGGTAAATGAAGTATTTTGTATATAAGTCTGAGCGATTTCGTTTAATACATCATATTGACTCCCATAATGATTATAAAAGGTAGTACGATTTATCCTGGCTACTTGACACAATTCGCGTATGGAAATTTTTTTAATGTTGTAAGTTTTTAACATTTCTAATAAAGCCTCATGAATCAAGCGTTTGGTTAACATG
The DNA here is from genome assembly GCF_008830185.1 of Candidatus Galacturonatibacter soehngenii. Taxonomy (GTDB): domain Bacteria; phylum Bacillota; class Clostridia; order Lachnospirales; family Lachnospiraceae; genus Lachnotalea; species Lachnotalea soehngenii. The sequence continues at coordinate 1,496,992 of NZ_WAGX01000005.1, read as the reverse complement.
ACTCTTTGATTGATAATACTTTTTTTATGCATGGCCTATCCTCCAATCAACACTTTTGAAACATCTGTCGGTTGCAAAATCAACATATGTTGATATTATTATAAAGTACAAATGAAAGAAATCAATAGAAGGAGTAATGGATAGTGAAGAAAATAATTATGTTTATTATGTGCATGACAATATTTATGACAGGTTGCAAGGCAAAGGAAGGTGTACGATATAATTCCATACCAAAATCAAATTCTACAAAGCATGCAAAACAAGAAGATGTAATAAATAATAGTAAGTCAAAAAATATTACGACAGCAGTTCAGCAGATTATGATTGGAACAAAGTGTAATACTTATAAAGAGGCATTACAGACATTACAGGATATTAAAGATGCAGGTTATGATGCCATTGAATTAAATGATTTTATGATTCACAAAGCCTCTTTTTTGGTAAAAATGATGACAAAATTCTCAGGGATGCCAATTGGGAACGGTGGCAAACTTGATTGGGCAAAGCTTATAAAGGAAAGTGGTTTAAAGGTTGTAAGTCTGCACAGTGATTTGGCAAGCATTGAGAGAGATTCAGAAGCGATAGCCCAAAAAGCAAAAAGTTTTGGAACAGATATTGTAGTGATTACTGGTATGTACAAATTTGATTATAGTAATCATAAGGATGTTAAGGAACTAGCAAAGCGTCTGAACCAGGCAGGACAGGCTCTTTCAAAGGAAGGAATACGTCTTTTGTATCATAATCATAATTGTGAATTACAAAAGGTTGCCAATGGAAAAACAGCATATGACGTTATCATTGAAGAAACAGATCCTAAATATATCAACTTCGAATTTGATAGTTACTGGATGGCAGATGGTGGTGCAAATGTTTCAGCTCTGATGGAGCGTCTTGGAAATAGAATAAAATTATGGCACATTAATGATCGTGGGTGTAGCAAATCAGGTCCTTATATGACACCAATTTTGAAAGAAAATGCAACGGAATTGGGGTATGGAAATATGGATTTGGATACTCTATCAGCCATAGCTTTAAAAAATGGAGTAGAGTGTGTCATATTGGAGACTCATAGGAATTGGGTGGATAAAGATCCAATTAAAAGTCTTCAGGTTAGTGCAGAGTACATAAAATTGAAGTTTGGAGATAAATAAAGGATATCTAATATACTAACAGAAAAACGAAATTATAAACTCCAAATGTTTCAAAGCTGGTTTAAAATATGTATATGTTGCATGCAGAATAAAATTTTTATTACAACGTAGTCATATTTCACTTGCAAGCACGAAAATGATACGAGTTAAAATGTTTAAACATAATAAGAAAGGGAGAAGATTATGAAATACTTTTGTAATCCAGTAAATATTAATTACCGTTATCAATTTAATGATGATCAAAGAAAGAAGGGGATTGAGGTGGCAAGAGAAGCTGCTGATCCTTCTATGATTCGCTTTAAAGGTAAATATTACATATTTGCATCTATGACATTAGGAGTATGGGTATCGGAGGATTTGGTTTCGTGGATCAATCACAAATTACCAAAAAATCTTCCATTATATGATTATGCACCAGATGTACGTGTAATTGGAGATTATGTTTATTTTTGTGCTTCTAAGCGTGGAGAAATCTGTAATTATTATCGGACCAAAGATATTTTAGAAGGTCCTTATGAAGAGATACTTGGAACATTTGATTTTTGGGATCCCCATTTATTTGCAGATGATGATGGCCGTATATACTTTTATTGGGGATGTTCGAATATTACCCCAATCTGGGGAGTGGAATTAAATAGAGAGACTATGCAGCCAATTGGTGAGAAAATAGAACTTATTTCAGGACATCCATTTTCTATTGGCTACGAAAGAATGGGAGTTGATAACTGCGAATTTCCAAGATCAGAGGAAGAAATAGAAATGTATTACCAACAGTTTCTAAAATCACAAGGCAATACGCAAGAAAATCTACCAGCTGATTTAATTTCTCTTATCAAGGGAATGTTTTCAAGGAAACCATTTATTGAAGGAGCCTGGATGAATAAGTATAAGGGGAAATATTACCTTCAATATGCCTGCCCGGGTACGGAGTATAATTCTTATGGTGATGGAGTTTATATCTCTGATAGTCCACTAGGTCCATTTAAACTGGCAGAAAACAATCCATACTCTTATAAACCAGGGGGATTTGCCCCAGGTGCCGGGCATGGTTCTACGGAGTGGGATTATTATGGGAACCTATGGCATACAGGGACAATTCGAATTAGTGTAAACCATCAATTTGAACGACGCGTAGGTATTTGGCCGGCAGGTTTTGATGAAGATGGCGAATTATTCTGTAATCAAAGATATGGGGACTGGCCACAGAAAGTAGACGAAAGGAAAATGAATCCATGGAATGACCCAACATGGTATCTTTTAAGCTTTGGAAAATCAGCTACAGCCTCTTCTTATGATGTAGGTCATGAACCATCTCTAGCTATTAATGAAGATATTAAGACATGGTGGAGGGCTGATTCTGCTAGTAAAGGAGAATGGATTCAAGTTGATTTAGGTCAAATCTATGATGTGAACGCTGTCCAGATTAATTTTGCTGATGATAAAATTAGTATCCCTACGCCAGGTAAGATTCGTGGAACAACTCAAGCTAGATATATTGAAGAAGCTGATCTTGTTACAAGGTGGATATTAAAGGGCTCTGCAGATGGTAAGAATTATTTTGTGGTAGAAGATAAATCTGAAGTAGATACAGAGTTATCCCATGATTTTATTGTGAGGGAAGAAGGAATACGAGTACGTTATCTGAAGTTAACCGTTATAGAAGTACCTTATGAACAAAAGCCTTGTATATCAGGATTTCGTGTTTTTGGAAAAGGGCATGGGGAAAAACCACACATACCAAAGTTCAAGGCGCTAAGGACGAATGACCTAGATATGCAGGTTGATATAGAGCCAAATGGTGCTACGGGTTATAACATTCTATGGGGACACAGACCAAATAAGTTATATCACAGCTACATGGTATATGGTGAAAGTCAAAGAGTTGGGGCATTGGTAAAAGGAAGGCAGTATTATGTTCGTGTAGATGCATTTAATGAAAATGGAATAACCCAAGGAACAACAGTATTGTTGGAAGAAAAGTAAAACTTAGAAGAATAGAAAGACTGCTATTTCAGATTTGAAGATACGCAGTCTTTTTCTATAATGTTTGTAAAAGAACAACAAAATTATTAACATTTTGTCTATTTTTTAAACCAGCCAATTTTTTCAAGTTGATATAATTAATATTGGAAGGTAATTCTATTAAAATGAAAAAATTGAGTGCAACTTTAGTATAAAAAAGTAAATATGAAAGGAAATACTATGAGAATTATTAAGAAATTTAACACGGAATGGGATTTTTGGAAAGAGGGAGAATCATCAATACAAGTAAATTTGCCACATACATGGAATGCCACTGACGGGCAAGACGGAGGAAATGACTATTTTCGCGGCACATGTATATATAAGAAAAAATTTGTAAAACCAAAGTTTAATGTAGAAGATCAAGTATATTTAGAATTCAATGGAGTAAATTCCAGCGCAGAAATTTTTATGAATGGAGAATTCTGCACACAACATGACGGCGGCTATTCTACATTTCGAGTGAATATTACAGATTACTTAAAGGATGTTAACGAAATAGAAGTCAAAGTAGATAATGCTCCTAATCAGAGAGTATATCCACAACGTGCAGATTTTACTTTCTATGGTGGTATTTACCGAGATGTCAATCTTATTATTGTGTCAAAACAGCATTTTGACTTAGATTATTATGGAGGACTTGGAATAAAAGTTACGCCAGAAATAAAAGAGAATGATGCTTTTGTTTTCGTGGAAGTGTATTTTGTAGGGGATGCAGATAAAGTAAGATTTAGCATTGAGGGGGTAGATACTATTGTATGTGAAGATGACACCATAAGTGCGATTAATCATAATAAGAAAAAAGCATCTATAATCGTTAAGATTCCAAATGTTCATCTTTGGAATGGAAGAATAGATCCCTATCTATATCAGGCAAAAGCAGAGTTGCTAGTAAAAGACACAGTTGTTGATGAGGTTACCACATCTTTCGGCTGCCGTACCTATTCATTTAATCCTGAAAAGGGCTTTTTCTTAAATGGAGAATCTTATCCGCTCCATGGAGTATCCCGCCATCAAGATAGGAAAGGGGTAGGAAATGCTTTAACACACGAAATGCATGAAGAAGATATGGAATTGATTCTCTCCATGGGAGCAAATGCAATCCGCTTAGCACATTATCAACATGATCAGTATTTTTATGATCTTTGTGATAAAAATGGAGTTATCGTTTGGGCAGAGATCCCCTACATTTCCACCCATTTACCAATGGCTAAAGAAAATACAATCTCACAGATGAAAGAACTGATTGCACAAAATTATAATCATCCGTCAATTATCTGTTGGGCGTTGTCAAATGAGATTAGCTTAATGGGGGTAACAGATGACTTATTAGAAAATCATAAAGTTTTAAATGATTTGGTTCATAAAATGGATTCAAGCCGTGTCACTACAATGGCTAATCTATTTATGCTAGAGACAGATAGCCCTCTTTTGGATATTCCTGATATTATGTCTTATAATTTGTATTATGGCTGGTATGTGGGAGAATTGGAGGATAATGATAAGTTCTTTGATGAATTCCATGAAAAATATCCAAATCGTGTCATTGGACTTTCTGAATATGGTGCAGATACTTTTTACAAGCTGCAGTCACCAAATCCACAAAAGGGAGATTATACAGAACAGTATCAGGCATTGTATCATGAACATATGTTAAAAATGTTTTCTACACGTCCTTATTTATGGTCAACTTTTGTATGGAATATGTTTGATTTTGCAGCAGATGGTAGGGAAGAAGCGGGTGACAATGGCGTAAATCATAAGGGACTTGTTACCTTTGACCGTAAGGTGAAAAAAGATGCATATTATATTTATAAAGCATGGTGGAGCAAGGAGCCTTTTGTACATCTATGTGGTAGACGTTACGTTGATAGAACAGAAGAGATTACGGAAATTAAGGTGTATAGTAATCAAACTAAAATCGTACTTTATGTAGATGGCCAGCAAATGGAAGAAAAAGCAGGTTCCCATATATTTACCTTTCAAATCCCTATTCATGGTGAACACCATATTGAGGCGATAAGTGGTGCATATAGAGATGAAATAAGGATTCGTAAAGTGGATAAACCAAATCCAGATTACATATTAAAAGGTTCGGCAATATGTAACTGGTTCGAAGAACCCGGCATGGAAGTTATTCCAGGATATTATTCGATTAAGGATACGATAGGAGATATTAAGAAGTCACCTGCAGGAGCAGCTCTTGTTGAGGCAGTAATGGAGCAGGCATCTGCGGCTATGGGAGATATGGCCAAGGGCGTAGAAATTACAGAAGCAATGCAGCAAATGACGAATCGTTTTACATTAGAAAAGTTATTGAAACAGGGAGGAAACTCTGTAAAGACAGAAATGATAGTGGCTTTGAATCAACAATTGACCAAGATTAAAAAGCCTGAGGAGCTGTTGTAGCTTTGTAGCATTAAATAGAAGCCTTATCTGATAAATTAATTTATTAATCAATAAAAAGTGAGGTGTAATACAATGTATGGAGGGATACATAATGAAAGAAAATATTTTGCTGGAACATAGAAAAAAGGTAAATAAAGTATTACTTATTATTTTATGGATATATTTACTTGTTAATATTGGATACATTGCGGTAAGTGGAAAAATTTTTGTTAAGATTGCAGTTGCACCCTTATTTGTTTTGCTTATTATATCTAGTATTCTACATCTTTTGAAAAAGGGACAGCAGATTATAAGCTACATACTAATTTGCGGTGTTTTAATATTTTTAACGGTTCAAATTATTAATATGCCAGCTGAATCTAGAATTTACATTTGTTTCTTTTATGTTTTGGTTTTACTATTGGCAACCATGTTTTTTGAGCGAAAACTTTTCATTCTATCAAGTATCATAACAGGAATTACCCTCTTAATTTTATTGAAAGTAAATTATGGGTTTTATGAAACTATAATGGTAGCATCTTATTTTACCATAGCCGATATTAGCTTATTTTTTATAACAAAATGGAGTAGTAAGCTGATTTTTGAATCAATGAAAAGCGAAGAACAGACTAAAAATGTATTGTGGCAGTTACAAAGCACCTTAAATCTTATAGAACAAAACACCGCTCAGTTGAATCGAGATATTGAAAAATCTTATGGTAATTTACAATCCGTTGATGATATGAGTAGTGGGATTTTAGTTACAGTTGACGAGGTTGCAAAAGGGAATTTGGATCAGGCAAATAACATTTCATGTATGAATGAAATGATTGCTAAAGCAATGAATCTATTTCATGAAACAAGCCATATAACAAAAGAAATATCAGACATTTCATTGAATACCTTGAAAGTAGTATCCCTAGGTCCAGAAAATATTTCAAAAATGACAGATCAAATGAAGCAGATTAATGTTGCAATTGGAGAATCTTTAACCACTGTTATGGAATTAGAAGCAGACATGAATGAGGTAAATGGATTTTTAGAAGGTATTACCAATATAGCATCCCAAACCAATTTATTAGCTTTAAATGCCTCAATTGAGGCTGCAAGAGCAGGAGAACAAGGGAAAGGTTTTGCTGTAGTTGCAGATGAAGTGAAAATATTGGCAGAGCAAAGTTCAAAAACGGCAAGTTCTATATATGAAATCATCAGAAAAATACAAAAAAAGACCAAAAGTGCATTAATAGAGGTACAAAACGGAGATAGCGCAATTCAGAAAGGAAACTTAATTGTTAAGGAAGTAAGTGAAAGTTTTCAAAATATTCAAGCGTCTTTTCATCAGATTGATCATAAAATAATGGAAGAAATGAAAATGTTTGATACTACTATGGAAATTTTTAAAAACATCAGTGCTGAGTCAGAAAGTATTGCTGCCGTTTCGGAAGAGCATTCTGCATTTAGCGAAGAAATGACAGCAACAATAATGCAGCAGGATGAAAAAATTAAAGAGGTATTTCAATTAATGGAAAGTATTCATCAAGCAAGTAAGGAGTTATCGACAGCTGTTGTAAATAAAAAATAAACATTTTTGCTTATATATAAGAAAGACGGTTAGAAGAGGTGTAACATGAGAGAATTAAGAGAAAATTTTATTACATCACCAGATGTATATAAAGAAGGTGCAGTGGCAGTATTTAGACAAAAATTTAATGTAAAGCCAATAAAAAGTGCATCCATACTAATTACTGCCCTTGGAATGTATGAGGCAGAGTTAAATGGGGAGAAAATTGGAAAACAAATGTATGCTCCAGGCTATACCTATTATCCAAGAAGACTCCTTTATCAGGAACACGATGTTACTTCCATGGTTCAAAGTGAAGAAAATGAATTAAAAGTTTATCTAGGGCAGGGGTGGTATTGTGGAAGATTCTTATGTGAAAATAAAACACAAATATATGGAAAAAAACCAGGAGTATCATGGGTATTAAAGATTACGTGTCAGGATGGAAGCATAGAAGAAATTCATTCAGGTACTAATGTAGAAGAATTGGAATCTCCTTACGAGTACGCTGGAGAATATGATGGAGAAATTTACTTTGCAGGAAAATTTAATAAAGTAAAAGGTTATGCTGTACCATATAAAGAACCCATACCAGAATCATTAGAAAAAACCCTTGTAGAGGTTCAAGTCCACGAAGAAATGCCTGTAAAAGAAGTGAGTAAATTGAATGGAGTAACGATTTTAGATTTTGGACAAAACTTTGCAGGAATTGTTGAAATTGACCCACAATATATAGCAGGGGAAACTCTTACCATTCGCCATGGAGAGATTTTAAATCCAAATGGAAGTCTATACACCAACAATTTAAGAAAAGCAAAGGCTACAATTATATACCATGCAGGAGTAGAAAAGAAAAAATATCGTCCGCGATTTACTTATATGGGATTTCGTTATATGGAGATCAGTGGAGTTGAGTATAAATCAGGCATGATAACAGCCTATGCGGTATACTCACACATGGAGAGAACAGGAAACTTTAATTGTGCCAATAAGCTGGTACAAAAACTTTATGAAAATCAAGTGTGGGGGCAAAAGTCTAATTATGTTGAAGTACCGACTGACTGTCCTCAACGTGATGAGCGTATGGGTTATACAGGAGATGGTCAGGTTTTTGCTCTAACTGGAGCTTATAATTTTAATACGCAAGATTTTTGGAAAAACTTCTTAGTAGATTTACGACTTGGACAGAAAGATAATTCGGAAGGATATGTATGTGCAACGGTACCAGCCACTGGACCAGCAGGAATTGGTTTTATGAGTATGCTTGGATGGGGAAATGCAGTAACGATATTACCAGAAATGCTTTATTGGCAGTATGGTGACGAAGAAACTCTTTTAGGTCAATATAATAGTATGAAACTTTTTGTTGAAGCAGAAATAAGAAAAATGGGTAAAAAAAATCTTTGGATTGGACCATCACTTGGAGATTGGCTTGCGCCAGGTAAAGGAATTGCATGGCAGGCGATGCACAATGGACCTATTTCCAATGCATTCATTGTTCATGATTTGGAAGTGATAACTAAAGTTGCGAAACGTCTGGGCAAACAAGACGATGCGTTAAGATATGAAAATCAGTTAGAAAAAACAAGAAAAGCATATATAAGAAAGTATGTCAGAAAAGATGGACAGGTTGCAAGAGATTATCAATCCGCTTATATTATGGCATTAAAATATGTTATTCCAAAAGGAGAACTAAGAGAAAAGACATTGAAAAAGTATGTGAAGAATGTAAAGAAAAAGGGGATTGAAACTGGTTTTTTTGCAACACAGCATTTTTTATCGTTATTAATAGAAGCAGGAGAATCAAAACTTGCTTATGATATGTTGTTGCAGGAGAACTGTCCGGGATGGATGTATCAGGTTCTTAGAGGAGCCACAACTACTTGGGAGAGATGGGATGCACTAAAGCCAGATGGAACAGTAAATGAAGAGAAAATGCCAGGATCTGGTGAAAATATGGTTTCCTTCAATCATTATGCTTTTGGAAGTGTGGGTGAATTCTACTATCAATATATACTCGGAATCAGGCCGATGTTGCCTGGCTATGAAAAACTTCATTTTGAACCATACACAGATAAGCGCTTAGGTCATGTAAATGGTAGTTATATGTCTTGCAAAGGTGAGATTAAATCAGAATGGTTTTATGAAAAGAATGAACTCTTGATTCGCTTAACAACTCCTGTTGAAGCAGAAATAGTATTGGAGGACGGCAGAAAAGAACAGGTTACACCTGGAACCCATGAATATCAAATTAAGGCGGAAAAAGTACGAAATCAATAACTAAACCAATACCAGGAAATTTTCTGAGTTTCCTGGTATTAAAACTTAGATTTTTAAGTGTAGCCTACGATATTCGCTTGGTGATATCCCTGTACTTTTTTGAAAAGAATCGGAAAAATAACTACGGGAGCTAAAGGAAAGGTCATCACCAATCTCTTGAATGCTTTTATTTGTTGAGCTAAGTAAAAGCTTTGCCTGTCTTATCTTTTCATTTTTAATATACTGATTTATACTCATTCTCATTTCTTGTTTAAACTTACGAGAAAAATAATACTCGGTATAACCCGCACGTTTAGATAGAAACTCAATGGATAATTTATCATTTATGTTTGCACTAATATAGTCACAGCAGCTTTGCACAGTCTTGGAAATTTCGGCATTATCTTTTGTTTGTTGGACTCGCTTTATAAAATCTTCTAGCATGTTACGGCAAAGAATGGTTAATTCAGAAATTGATTTTGCATCTTCACTTTTTTGAGTATAATAATCGCATAGGGTGTAAGAAGTAGAAGGTGACAGACCACCCTCAATTGCAGCTCTTGAGATTAAGGTAAGTAAGACTAGCAAATTATTTTTGGATTTTCTAAGTGAGTCACCAGTATCGAATCTGATACCACTACTAAGGAAGCTTGATTTATCAAGTGCAGCTTTATAATTTGGATTTCCTTCTCGTATCATAGTAAGAAATTCTTGCTCTGCTGCCCAGATTCCGGGATGCTCTTCCGAAACTAGTACATTATCAATGTTAGTAATTTTGTGATCGTGTTGAGAAGGATACTGTAAATCAGTGGAGGCGATTTTTTCTCCTGTAATGCAATAGTGCAGCATAATAGCATATTGAAATATTAAATTGGTTGGTAGAATCGGTATAGAGTCAAGTTGCTTTAATACGGCAAGCCTTGCCGGCACAGAAAAATTTCTCTGATCTAGTTTGTGCTTTAACTGCTGATAGGAATTCCTTCCACAAAAAGCTGGGCCAATGATATGAATTTTAAATAGCTTATTTTCTCTTCGTTCAAACACTGAAATCCATAAAACATTTAGAAAACTTTCTAGAATAAACGGATAATGACCAGTTTGTGCATAGTCTAACAAAGGTTTAGCCTGATTAAAGAGAAAAATACTTTCACTTTCTTTGAGATGATTTGGACAGTTCGTATGTAGTAATTCGAAATCAGAAGAATAACTCCATAAGTAAAGTTTATGGCTACAACTAATTAATTCCTGAAATAAAGATAAGTTTTCCTTTATATTCTCCATATTATACCTCTAACAAATAATCAGATAGAATTTTATAGTCAGATGCATTTGCACAACGAATTGTACCAGTAACCCAGTATTCGGGTTGAATAGAAATTGAGCAAAATACATATTGGCTTAAAGTAGAAGATAAGTTTAGGACATCACCTTCTGTTGTTTCGAAAAAAACATCTTCAGCACATTTTGTAACCTGCAATAAGAAGTTTTTAATATCAATGTCACGTTTTAAATACATAGCAACACCTCCTTTTATAATTATAGCTGAAAAGATAAAAAGAAACATAATAAAATTAGTTATTATATTAGAAAATTAGTTTTACACCAGAAATAAAAGCAAATTATCAAATTAAATAGCTACTTGTCTAATTCGTGCATTGAAAAATAGAAATAAAATCTAAATGAAAGCTATTTATATGAAAATAAAATTTGTGGAGGAAAAGTTTTATGAAAACAGAAAAATTATCAAATCAGGATCGACTTCCGGTTGGAAAATTTTTAGCATGGAAGGCAAGAGATATATCAATTGCTTGTGTAACCGTTATTATGACATATCTAACGATTTTCTGTACTGATGCATTAGGAATGCCAGCTGCATTAGTAGGTACTCTTTTACTGGCAAGCAAAACATGTGACGGTATAACAGATATCTTTGCAGGATTTCTTGTAGATAATACGAATACCAGGTGGGGAAAAGGTCGCCCTTATGAGTGGTGTATTTTAGGAGCATGGGGATGTACTATATTATTATTTTTTTGTCCAGGGAACTGGAGTTTAGTAATAAAGTCAGTATGGGTATTTGTAATGTATACATTAGTATTTTCTATTTTTTCTACCATGCTTGGCGCATCCCAAACACCTTATATGATTAGAGCTTTTAAGAGCAAAGTTGTTATCGGAAAAGTTGCTTCATATGGCGGGATACTGTCTATGATTGGAGCAATTATTATTTCAGTAACATTTCCGATTTTAATGGCTAAACTTGCTGTTTCTACAGCTGGATGGAGAACATTAATTTTGATTTATGGACTTCCTCTTGCAGGATTGGGAATTTTAAGATTTATCTATGTCAAGGAAGATCCATCCATTGATGCTGGAGCAGTGGGCCAGCAAGTTAGCCTAACGCAAATCATTGAGCTATTTAAAAAAAATAAATATGCTTGGGCATATGCAGGGATTATGGGATTTTATCAAATGACAGTGGGGCTAAATGTCACTACCTTTTATTTTAAGTATGTTGTAGGTGATTTGGGATTAATGGGAATTATGGGAATGATGTCTGTAGTTGTTCTACCTGTCATGTTTATTTTTCCTACATTAATGAAAAAATTCAATGTATCTACTCTTATTATTGGTGGGTCTTTTTCTGCAATTATTGGGTATCTGCTTATGTTTTTGGCTAAATCTAATATGCCGATGTTAATAGCTGGAAATGTGTTAATGACCGTGGCCTCCCTTCCAATCGCCTATTTAGGTGCTATTATAATAATGGAACTGGCTACCTATAATGAATCAATAGGCCTTCCGAGAATGGAAGGTTCTACAAATATTTTAAGTAGTTTTTCTAATAAAGTATTTAATGGTGTAGGAGCAGGGATTGTGGGGGTTCTTTTAGGGGCGGCTGGATATAGTAGTAATGCAGGTGCAGTACAACCCGAAGGAGCCTTGCTTATGATTCGTGTTCTATATAGTATAGTACCACTTATTTGTTTTGTACTTATTATTCTATGTGCACTGGTGCTTGGTAAATTAGAAAAGAAAATTCCGCAGTTAGAAAAAGAGCTAGAAGAAAAGAAGGAAGAGTCAAAGTGTTTAAGTGATTGCAGTATGACTGAAATGCTAAGTAATTAAACATTGTGGTTAGAAAGCTAAATAACAAAAATTATGTATGTAAAAAGAAAGGTAATATTATGAAAAAATTTTCAAAAGAATTTATGCTTGGAGCAGCTACAGCGGCACATCAAGTTGAAGGTAACAACATTCACAGTGATTACTGGGTACAAGAACAGATTCCTCATTCCAGCTTTGATGAACCATCTCTTGACGCGGTAGATCATTATAACCGATATGAAGAAGATATCAGACTTTTAGCAGGGGCAGGGTTAAATACATACCGCTTCTCTATTGAATGGGCAAGAATACAGCCAGAGCCAGATGCTTGGGAAAGAGAAGAAGTGGAACATTATCGTAAGGTAATCAGATGCTGCAAAGAAAATGGAGTTACACCAATTGTAACGATGCATCATTTTACATCTCCAAAATGGTTGATAACGCAGGGAGGATGGGAAAACCCAGAAGTCGTTACAAAATTTCAAACATATTGTAAGCGTCTGGTTGAAGAAATTGGGGATGAACTTGAATATGTATGTACCATCAATGAGGCAAATATGAGACTTCAGCTTGCAGCTTTAATTAAAGACATGATGAAGAGAATGATGGGCGGGAATGTAGGAAGCCAGGCCGCACAAAGTGATGTTCAGGTGGGAATTAATATGATGCCAGAGAATATTAAGCTTGGCATGATAGAAGCAGCACAAGCTTTTGGTATAGAAGATCCAACAAAGATTCATACTTTTGTATCCCAGTGCACACCTAAGGGAGATATTCTTGTAATGAGAGCACATGAAGCAGCAAGAGATGCCATGAAGAAAGCTTGCCCTCATCTAAAAATCGGCCTGACTCTCTCCCTTCACGATATGCAACCCTTGGAAGGTGGAGAAGCACATGCAAAAAAAGAATGGGAGGAAGAATTCTTACATTACCTTCCATTTATTAAAGATGATGATTTTCTTGGAGTGCAGTGTTATTCAAGAAAACTATTTGATTCAAATGGCGTAGTACAGCCAGCCGAAAGTGCACCACGCACACAGATGGGATATGAAGACTATCCACTTGGTATTGCCAATGTGGTAAGAAAGGTAGCAGAAGAATTTAAGGGAGCTTTGATTGTAACAGAAAATGGTATTGCTACTGACAATGATGCAAGACGTTGTGAGTTTATTCGAGAAGCCATAGAAGGGATACAAGCATGTATAGATGATGGAATTCCTCTAAAAGGTTATATGTACTGGACATTGCTTGATAACTTTGAATGGCAGAAGGGGTATTCCATGACATTTGGTCTTATTGCAGTGGATCGCACTACGCAGACGAGATATCCAAAGGATAGTTTGCAAGTATTAGGTTCATTTGCTCCAAAATAGAAACTATTTGGACGTATTCTTCTATTAGAAATTAAAGTAAACTTTTATATCACCAGTTAATTGTATTTAAGGCAAACAAAGGCCAACCGTAGGCGGTGTGTATTCACACCATAAGGTTAGCTTTTGGATGCCTTTTGTTAATTGAGTCAATAATAATTTTAATCTAATATTTCAGGATGCTTCCATTGAATTACATTTCTTGCTCCTGCGGATAATGCACCATCTACAGGAATCGCAGCACCGCTGATATAGCGTGCCATGTCAGAAGCTAAAAACAATGCGAGGTAAGCACATTCCTCAGGCTGCCCCATTCGTCCAGTAGGGCAAGCAGAACAAAAAAAGTTCATAGCAGCATCTGGGGCATCGCCAAAAATTGGAGTTACGGTATAGCCCGGACAAATGGCATTTACAGTTATGTTGTAAGGAGCGTATTCCAAAGAAGCAGATTTGGTCATACCGATAACACCAAACTTTGTTGAAGTATATAAACTTTGCCCAGACTGAGGCATAAGCCCTGCTATAGAAGAAACATTAATAATAAATCCACCTTCTGACTTTGATTTTAGGATTGCTTGTGAAGCATATTTCATAGCAGTAAATACACTTTTTAAATTTAGTGACATAATGTTATCATATTCATCCAGACTATATTCATGAAGCGGAGTTCCTCCTAGTCCGATTCCAGCATTATTAACCATTCCATCCAATCGACCATATGTATGAACTGCAAAATCAACAAGCTCCTTTACATTTTCTGCTTTGCTCACATCAGCTTGAAAGAAAACTGCATCACCGCCAGCAGACTTAATCGTATTTACAGTCTCCTCACCTTTTTGGGAGTTGCGGTTAGCACATACTACCTTTATCCCAGCCTTAGCATAACACATAGCAATTGCTTTACCAATTCCACTGCTCGCACCTGTTATGATTGCCACTTTACCTTTCACACTATCAAAATCCATGATTTTTTCCTCCTATATTATGATTTTCTTCTTTACACAAGATAGTTTTATTCTATAGAAATCCATATTCAATTTATATTGTACCTTTGGGAAGGACTAATTCAATTAACCTCAATCACTAAAAATCAAATATAAAAACAAATATATAAATGCATGTTTTTTTCTGTGTGCTAAAATAGCTAAAATATGTTATACTATGGAGAAAGTGCTATGGAAACTAAGAATAAAACAAAGAAAAATATATTTGCAATAGAATTCCCAATTATAGGTGGAGTTTTAATGGCCTATACAGCTACTGTATTTTTTCAAAATGCTCATAATTGGAATGCAAAGTCTATATTTGGATTTTCTGTTGTAATTTTACTTCATATTATAATGTATCTTTCTAGAGAACAAATTTTTAAAAGTAACTTATTCTTATACTTTTTGGTTCAAGGAGTAATTATTTTTACTCTGTCTCTCTTTATCAAAGAGAATTATCAAGCAGCATATCTTGGTCTAATCCCCCTTATATTAGCTCAGAGCATACATCTTTTAAAAGATGGAAAGAAGATATTATATTCGATCTGTTATTACTATACCATTTATATAAGTACCATTTATTTTTATCAAGGTCTTAAAGATTTGTTGTATTCTATTTCATTACTTATACTTATTACTTCAGCAATTTCTAGTTATGGTTACTTTTATACAAGGCAGATAAGAGCTTATGAAAGATCCCAAAGGCTATTGTTTGAACTAGAAGCTACCTACGATAAACTTGAAGAAGTAACAAGAGAAAAGGAAAGACAAAAGCTGGCAAGAGACATACATGATACACTTTCGCAAGGTTTAGCAGGTGTTCTTATGAAGCTTGAGGTATTACAATTAAATATAGAAGAAGAAAATACAGAGAAAAGCAAAGAGATAGCGCAAAATGCAATTAGCCAAGTAAGAGATAATTTAAAGGAAGCAAGAGAACTTATTCGAGATTTGAGGCTACATAATGAAGAGTGGAGGAATCTTGGAAATTTAATTAAAGAAGAAGTTGAACGTTTCAAAGAAGATTCTAATGCGGATGTTTTTATAAACTGGGATGGTAATGTTGAAGTATCCCATATAATTTACAAAAATGTTACTTTTATTGTTCGAGAAATATTAACAAATGTCAAAAAGCATGCAAAAGCATCAAAAGTTATAATAAATATCTCACTAGAATCAGATAAGATAGCCATACGAATTGAAGATAATGGCATAGGGTTTGATTATTTTCATTTTAATCGTTTATATGGACATTATGGAATCATTGGATTAAAAGAAAGGGCAAAAACGATACAGGGAGAGCTATTGATTGATAGCCATAAGAGAAAAGGAACCTGTGTTACCTTGGTTGTACCTGTTCCAAATAGAATCAAAGGAGAGAGCGATGAAGAAAATTAAAGTTTTAATTGTAGATGATCATCCTATTGTAAGAGAGGGGCTTAAGTTAATTCTTAAGACGGAAGACAAGATAGAAATTGCAGATGAAGCAATTAATGGAGAAGAGGCCCTTAATTTAATTAGACATAAGACATATGATTTGATTTTACTAGATATTAGTATGCCCGTTATGGATGGACTGAAATTCTTAAAAGAGAAAAAAAAAATAAATAATACAACAAGTGTTGTTATTCTTACTACCATTGATGACCAAGATGTAATTAGGAGTGCAATGTCGTTTGGAATAAAAGGTTTTTTGCTAAAGGATGCGAAAAGAGAAGAGATGGTTCAGATGGTTTTGCAGGTTTCAAAAGGAGAAATTAGCAAATCTTTGAATATATTACCTGAAGATAATAAGAAAAAAAAGCAAATTGAAGCTATCAAAGATTGGAATTTGACAAAAAAAGAATTAACTGTACTTAAAAAAGTGGTAAAAGGAGCAACAAGTAAAGAAATTGCCATTGACATGGGGATTACGGAAAGAACAGTAAAAGCTCATCTAACGAGTGTCTATCGAAAACTAGAAGTAAATTCAAGAACAGAGGCAGTAACCTTATCTATTATAAGAAAAATCGTAGTCATTTAGATTAAGCTGCTGTTCCCAAAGGTACAATAGATATATGTATGAGTTTATACCTATAATAAAATGAAAAAAGTAATTTACATAGGTTAAAGGAGAAGGGTATGCAATTAGAAAACAAAGTAATGGTTGTAACAGGTGGAGGAAATGGTGTCGGAAGAGAATTGGTTTTGACTTTACTGAACAAGGGAGCTAAAGTAGCAGCAGTTGACTTAAATAAAAATGGACTGGATGAAACATATGCACTCTCAGGTAAAAATAAAAAATTATCGTTACATACTGTAAACATTTCAGAACAGGAAGCTGTTAACAATTTAGTAGAGGAAGTAACTTCCTATCATGGCCAGGTTGATGGAATTATTAACTGTGCAGGAATCATTCAGCCTTTTATTGATGTAGATGAAATCGATATGGATCAAATTAATAAAGTAATGAACGTAAACTTTTTTGGAACACTGTATATGACAAAAGCATTCTTACCAGTTCTAAAGAAAAGGCCAGAGGCCCATATTACCAATGTATCTAGTATGGGAGGTTTTTTCCCTGTTCCAGGACAAAGTATTTATGGGGCTTCAAAGGCAGCTGTGAAGCTAATGACAGAAGCCTTATATGCAGAATTAAATGAAACAAATGTTGGTGTTTCCGTTATAATTCCAGGAGGGATTGCTACCAACATTATGAAAAACTCTGAAATTGGAGGAAAAACAGCAGATATGAATGCCAAAGGGGTAAGTCTTTTATTAACTCCAAATAGAGCAGCTAAACTAATTATCAGCTGTATAGAAAAGAATAAATTCCGTATGTTTATTGGAAAAGATGCAAATTTAATGAATATATTGTATAAGTTTCATCCAAAGCTAGCGATTAAACTAATGAAGAAAATGTTAGAGTTACAATAAAAAAATAGAACAGTTTATAATTAAGAAAAGAGGGTATATAATGAAAAATATATGTGTAATAACAGGTGGCGGAAGTGGTATGGGACTTGCAACTGCCAAAGTAATGGGGCAAGATCATTATATAATTATTTCTGGAAGAACAGTTGAGAAATTAAAAAAAGCAATCGACGAGTTAACAGAATTAGGTATTGATGCAGAGGCATTTGCATGTGATGTGTCGGACAAAAAATCAGTAGAAAAATTAGCAAAACATGCCTCGAAGTTAGGATGTATTAAATCCGTAATTCATGCTGCTGGCATGTCACCCAACATGGCGGATGCTGAAGCAATAATGAAGGTAAATGCACTTGGTACGATTCATGTAAATGATGTATTCTTTCAGTATATGGAAAATGGTTCTTGCTTAATCGATGTGTCATCTATGTCTGGGTATATGATACCAGAAATTATAATGCCAAATAAACATTACAAATTATCTAGAATCAGTCATAGACAGTTTATGAAGAAAATGATGCAACGAGTGAATTTACTACCTAAAAAGCATCGGACAGGTGTTTCATATGGAATCTCCAAAAATTTTGTAATCTGGTATGCAAAGACAGATGCTAAAAAGTTTGCACAAAAGGGAATACGTATTGTTTCAGTTTCGCCGGGATTATTTGAAACTCCAATGGGAGAAATGGAAAAAGAGATAAGCAAGGATTTCATAGAAAAATGCGCAATAAAGCGTTATGGAAAAGTGGAGGAAATTGCGTACTTATTCCGTTATATTGCAGATAAAAAGCTTAGCTACTTGACTGGAGTGGATATCCTCTGTGATGGAGGATGTGTTGCTTCACAGTTATCATAAAGAATAAAAATTTGGCCTTTGAGTTTTAGAATATAAATTGCATTTAATTATGCACAGAGAACTAAATATTGTTAGTAAGCAATGCTGAGTGTATAATAAAATTTATAAATATAAAATAAGGGTGATAAAATGAAATTACTAAATGAAAAAGATAATGAATTAGTAAAAATGGCTCAAGAGGTAATCGTCTTAAATTATGACAGTGAAAATTTTAATCATACGGTTGGAGCAGCGGTGAGAGGTAAAAGCGGTAAAATATATAAAGGTATCAATGTCTATTCCATACATGGTGCTTGTGCAGAGCAGGTTGCGCTTGGTAATGCAATTGCACATGGTGAAAGGGAGTTTGTATCAATTGTAGCAGTTCGTGGCAAAGAAGGGGAAGAAGTAATACCTCCATGCGGAAATTGTCGTCAAATATTAAGTGATTATACACCAAATTGTGAAGTTATCATTTCTACAGGAAATAATACCTTAGGAAAAGTGTTGGCAAAAGAATTGTTGCCGTATGCGTATGAAGTTGAAAGTTAAGACCAATGAAAGAAAGTAAGCTACAAAACAGACGAGTGAATCCAAATAATTCATTTGTCTGTTTTTTGTATAAAGATAACCTACAATAATTTAAAAAAGAAAATAGAATAAAAAACGCTTTAGCTTGTAATAATAATGACAGCTAAAATATTTTACATAAATTCTATATAAGGAGACCAAATATGAAATCAATTAACAATAAGCTAGATAAACTTGCAGGGACAATAAAAGAAAATACAGGTAAAGCTTTGGAATCAGAATGGATGGAAATGGAGGGAAAACTTCAAAGAAAGAAAGGAGAAATTGCTGATACAGCGTTAGAGTTTGGAGAGAATATAAAAGAAAAGGCCTCATCAAAGGTGAATGACATCCTTGATAAAATAGATAAAAAATAAAACAAGAGAAAGGAAAAGACAATGGGAATAATAAGCTGGATTATTATAGGTGGTATAGCAGGATGGCTAGCAAGTATGATTACAGGAAATAACGCAAAAATGGGGGTGGGAAGTAATATACTGGTAGGTATAGTTGGAGGCGTAATAGGTGGGTTTATCATGAATATAATAGGCAGTACAGGAATGACAGGTTTTAATCTGTGGAGTTTAGTGGTATCTTTTATTGGTTCTGTTATATTGCTTTTTATTATAAATGCACTATTTAAAAATAAAGTTTAAATGAAAAAGTTCAATCTCCTTAAATTATTTATCTGAAAAAAAAAGTATGAAAAGAGATTGAACCTTTTTTATTTTTTAGGGTTATTATTATAGAGAAGTAATAAACTTGGTAAAGGTATCCCAATACGTTCTAAATACAATATCCTTCATAAAGAAGAAAACAACAATAACGCACCATGCCCTAACAACCCTTGTCGCATCCTGATATAGGAATTCATCTCTTAAAATTAAATCAAAGAGCTTCTTAAGTCCAATTGTTATAAATATCATAAAAGGTATGA
The DNA here is from genome assembly GCF_008830185.1 of Candidatus Galacturonatibacter soehngenii. Lineage (GTDB taxonomy): Bacteria > Bacillota > Clostridia > Lachnospirales > Lachnospiraceae > Lachnotalea > Lachnotalea soehngenii. The sequence continues at coordinate 1,476,895 of NZ_WAGX01000005.1, read as the reverse complement.
CCATAGGCAGGATATAACGTCCCTGAGGCTGATAATCAGTTACGTAGGAGCTGTAGGTACATAAAAAGATAGGGACAATAATACATATAATCATGGAAATGTAAAATGCAAAGGTATCTTTTTTGTTAAAATGAAGTAAGGTTAAAGGTTTTCGTTTTTTTAGCAGTAATCCAATAGAAGCTAATCCTATCAAAATGCCATACCCACGATACATCCATTTGTGAAGTACAATACTCATATTACCAAATTGGCCAATAAAGCTAAGTGAAAGGTCGATAATATAATGTGTTTCTTTTAACATACGAAAAACAGAGAGTCCTGCAATATAGTAAGTTTTTGCTTGGGAAGGCTTAAGGTATTCTGTGGTAGCGTATTTTTCTGCATATTCATTTCGTATACGTAACCCAAGAAAATCGCCATCATAAAGAATATAACTTCGTATAAACCACCAGCCTGTACCAAGAAATACAAGAAAGGAAATAAACAATCCTTTCTTTAGGAGTGAGCTCCACTGTATTACTAATTTATCTGACTTAGAATACGAAATATGATGCACAACAAACACAATGACACTGCATAGGATAAAAGCATAAGCATTATAATAGGACATTGCATTAAAGATAATTCCAATTGCCAGTAAAATGCATGCTTTATGATTCCAATTTGTATCATATCCATATAACCAGGCATAAACAATGATTGCAGATGACATAAGAGCCATGGAATCTGTGTTTACATACACAAACATAAACATATTTTGTGGAAGTAACATTACTAAAAACGTAAAAATCCATTGCCATGAAGAGTCAATAAAAAGCCTTTTTGCGATTTTACGAACAAATACGGCCATCACAATACCACATATGACACTAACAAATCGTGCTGCAATAATATAAAAATAAGCATTGCTTGTAAATAGAGCGGTCAACTTCATTAATACAGCACCAATCATATAAGGAAGGATTGGCTGAAATGCATAAGAAAAGCCCCATGCTTCCATTCTAATTTCCATATCACCGCCATGAGGAAGTTTCCAATGGTTAAAAATATATTGACAGATACTATAACGACCTAGTTCATCGGGTGCATCATCAAATCGAAGCATCAGACACCAGATAAAAAACACACCAAACAAAGCAATATAAAAGAGTAATTCTAAATAAAATGTTTTGTTTAAATTTTTTAATTTTGTAATCAAATTGCTACATCCTTTCGATGATATCCTTTGCTACAATGCATGCTCCTATAAAGTTAAGTGCATTGTAGATGCTACTGTGCAAAATGTTGCACAGGTATTTAGATAATAACATATAAATTTAGAAGAAAGATTAAAGAAAATTTACAAATTTGTTACATTATTTATTTTAGTTATTTATAATTAACAGAAAAATGTAATTTTTTGAAAAAATTAGTCATTATGAATTTTTATTAATAATAAAAAGTGGGTTTTTAAATTTTCTTCCAACTCCCATATATCACTTTACATTGCTAGCATATACTATTATAATACCCTTAGTGCGATTTTTTAGAAATAGGAGGATTTATAATGGTACAATTATACAAAAGTGGTGCATATTTATTAAATGGCACTGAGATTATTGAAGACAATGAGCAAGTAAATGCTGTATTAAGTAGTAAATTAGGTACAGCAGTGCCAACCAAGGAAGAAGCGGCTAAGGGCACAATTGCATATCGTATATTAGAGCAACATAACACATCTGGTAACATGGAAAAGTTAAAACTAAAGTTTGATAAGTTAACATCTCATGATATTACTTTTGTAGGAATTATTCAAACAGCCAGAGCATCAGGGCTTGAGAAATTTCCAGTTCCTTATATTCTTACCAATTGTCATAACAGTTTATGTGCAGTAGGAGGAACTATCAATGAAGATGACCATATGTTTGGATTGACCGCTGCAAAAAAATATGGCGGGGTATATGTTCCGCCTCATCAGGCAGTCATTCATCAATTTGCAAGAGAAATGCTTGCTGGTGGTGGAAAAATGATATTAGGTTCTGATAGTCATACCAGATATGGAGCCCTTGGAACTATGGCAATGGGAGAAGGTGGCCCAGAGCTTGTAAAACAGCTATTATCAAAAACTTACGATATCAACATGCCGAAAGTTGTAGGTGTTTATTTGACTGGAAAGCCTCAAAAGGGTGTTGGCCCACAAGATGTTGCCCTTGCAATTATCGGCGAGGTGTTTGCAAATGGATACGTTAATAATAAAATTATGGAATTCGTAGGCGATGGAATTGCAAACCTAAGTGCTGATTTTAGAATTGGTATTGATGTTATGACAACAGAAACAACCTGTTTATCTTCTATTTGGAAAACAGATGATGAAATAAAAGAATTTTATGAAATTCATGGAAGAAAAGAAGAGTATTGCGAGCTAAATACGGACAAGGTAGCATATTATGATGGCATGATCTATGTTGATTTAAGCAAAGTTAAGCCAATGATTGCAATGCCATTTCACCCAAGTAATACATATACAATTGAAGAGTTGAATGCGAATCTAATGGATATTTTAGCAGATTGTGAAAAGAAAGCAAAAGTAAGTCTTGGTGGTTCTGTTGACTTTACGCTAAGAGATAAAGTACGTAATGGCAAGCTATACGTGGAACAAGGAATTATCGCTGGCTGTGCAGGTGGAGGTTTTGAAAATATCTGTGATGCAGCAGACATTTTAAGAGGTGCAAGTATTGGTGCAGATGAATTTACACTTAGTGTTTATCCAGCCAGCACACCAATTTATATGGAACTTGTGAAAAATGGAAGTATTGCTAAATTAATGGGAGCTGGAGCAGTTGTTAAAACCGCATTTTGTGGACCTTGCTTTGGGGCTGGCGATACACCATCAAACAATGCTTTTAGTATTAGACATTCAACCAGAAATTTCCCTAATCGAGAAGGCTCTAAGCTACAAAGCGGACAAATTGCGTCTGTTGCACTTATGGATGCACGTTCAATTGCAGCAACAGCAGCAAACAAAGGCTATTTAACAGCAGCCACAGATATTGATGTTGATTATACAACTCCTAAATATTTCTTTGATAAGACAATCTATGAGAATCGCGTATTTGATAGTAAGGGAGTAGCTGACCCAAGTGTATCTATTAAATTTGGTCCAAATATTAAAGACTGGCCAGAGATGATAGCACTTACAGATCATATGTTAATGAAAGTAGTTTCAGAAATCCATGATCCAGTAACAACGACAGACGAATTAATTCCTTCAGGAGAGACTTCCTCATATCGTTCCAATCCAATTGGTCTTGCTGAATTTACACTATCCAGAAAAGATCCTGAATATGTTGGAAAGGCAAAAGAGGTGCAAAGAGCAGAAAATGCAAGAAGACAGGGAAAAGCACCTGAAGAAGAATTAAGTGAAATAGCACCTGTATTTGACTTGATTAAGTCACATTTTGAAACAGTAGATTATAAGAATACTGGTATTGGAAGTACTATTTTTGCTGTAAAACCTGGAGATGGTTCTGCACGTGAACAAGCGGCATCCTGCCAAAGAGTACTTGGTGGATGTGCAAATATTGCGAATGAATATGCTACAAAAAGATATCGTTCTAATTTGATTAATTGGGGAATGCTTCCATTTATTATTGCTAATGAAGAATTACCATTTACAAATGGAAACTATATTTTTGTACCAAATGTTAAAAAAGCAATTGAAGACAAAAAAACAGAAATAAAAGCCTTTGTAGTAGGAGATACATTAAAAGAATTTACTCTTAAAATGGGTGAATTAACAGAGGATGAAAGAACAATTATCTTAAAAGGATGTTTAATTAATTACTATAAAGGATAAATGTAATTAACAAAATGCAGATTAAAGAAGAGAAACAAGTACTAGCTATCCGGATAAACTCATCTTTCAATCTGCATTTTTTATAATATAATGTATAAAAGACTCCCTTTAAATAATCAGAAAATTATATAGAATATAATAAAAAAACAAAATAGTATAGATAAATAGAACAATAAATAATTAACAATATTATACAGAGCAAAATATATTGACAAATGTTTTTGACTGTGTTAAGATAAATACAACAAAAGATAAAGCACTCAGATAATACTAATAATTAGGTGAAAGATAATTAAAAGTATTAAAAGAAAGAGGTTGATACCGTTGGAAATGTTAGTTGATTTATCGGTTCAATATGAGTGGCAGGACTAATAATAATCTGTGTAGTTAATATAGAATATCCGGCTGAAAATAATAACAAATCGGAGCGAATTCCGGAAATATTTACTCGTGATAATAGTCCTCATATTGAAGGAAGCCACAAAAAGGTCTGATAGTTTTATAGAATGTGTAAAGAAACAGGCTATAAAAGTGTTAGTAGTAAATAGACTGATAGAAAATATTTATATAATATTAATTGAAAGTGTATTTACAAATACATTGCGAATAATGGATATATTATTCAAAATATTGGATCAGCAACTGTTAACAATGAATAGAATTGGGAATATTTGCATAGTATAACTAATTATACACAGATGTAAAATCACAATTTTTGCCTCCGATTAAAAAGGATTTGAAAACAATTAAATACGAAAAAACATGAAAAGAGAGTTTATGTGATATACATAGATTCTCTTTTTCGTTGAAACGCATAAAGTTTAATTTTTTGTTGTGACATACTTCGTACTTTAGATGTATAATTTAGCTTTTTTTTGACAAGATAATACCCATATGATACACTTAATACTAGTGGGTTAAGAGACAAAAAATGCATTGTGGTGGCAATGACAGAGGTGAATGAGCAATGGACAAGTATGAATACAGAATAAAGGCAGATCAGATTAAAAAGCTTGTAAATGAAGGAGATTATATATCTGCTATGAAGCTTGCTGATACAATAGACTGGAGAAGAGTTAAAAACGTTTCTATGCTATGCACGGTAAGTGATATCTATGAAAAAAATGCGAAGTATGAAGAGAGCCATGAATTATTATTGATGGCTTATGATCGTTCGCCAATTGGCAGGATGATGGTATATAAATTAGCTGAACTTGCAATTAAAATGGAAGATTACGAAGAAGCCATTGATTATTATAGAGAATTTGTACATTTATCACCTGGAGATATAGCAGCAGATATACTAAAATATAAAATTTATAAAGCCAAAGGTGCTAGTCCAGAAGAGTTAATCCCTATCATGGAAGCGTTCAAAGAAAAAGAATATCATGAGGAGTGGGCATATGAACTGGCTCATCTGTATCATGAAGCTGGAATGGGTTCAAAATGTGTAGAAGAATGCGATGAAATCATTTTATGGTTTAGTGAAGGAAAATTTGTCGAAAAGGCTATGGAGCTAAAGATGCTTTATCGACCTTTGACACCTGAACAACAAGAAAAATATGATCATCGGTTTGATATAAAAGAAGAGGTAACCTCCTATTATGACGAGGAGGACGAAGAATCAATGGAAGTACAAGATATGATTGATTCTTCAAAAATTCAGGTTATTACAGAAGATATGTTCTCTGATGAAGTAGATCCCAATGATATTACAATTAAGCCAGTTAATTTAGGTAAATACGATACCATTAATTTGCAGGCAGAACTTGCAAAAAGCATGGAACAGATTATGAGTGCTACCGAAAAAGAAGCGGTAGACTCCACTATGGAAAATATTAGAAAACTAGTGGAAGATAGTCAGATTCTTGATATTAATTTTGATGAAGAACTTGAAAAAAACGAAATTTTTCAAGAAAATTTGCAGGTAGAAATACCTGTTGCAGTGAATGAGAATGAAGAAAAAAAGTCATCTTTTGATAAAGTACTAGCAGAAGAAAGAGATGGACAAATCAGTTTATATATGCCGGAAGCGAATATATTAGAAAAACAAATCACAGGGCAAATTAAGATTGAAGATGTATTAAAAGAATGGGATAGAATGAAATCGGCGGCTGAACTTGCTATCAAAGAGGCAGAGCTAAAACGACTTAATGAAGCAAAAAGTAAAGCGCTTCAAAAGGCTGAAAATATCATGTCAAAGTTATCTCTTATTATTTCAGAAGAAGAGATGAAGGCAAATGGACAAGAAATTGCTGCCGCAATTGAAGCTAGCTTTTTGGAAGAAGATGAAGCTTTAGCACAAGTAGCAGCTTCCCTTGAAAAGGGGAGAGAAAGTGATCTTAGCTTAAAGGAATTGCAAGAAGAAGAGATTCGCTATCATACGGATATGATTGATATTTCAAAAGAGCTAGAAGCGCTAGAAGATTTAAATTCTGAAGAAGAGTTACCTCTTGAAGCAGATGTCAAAGAAGCAGAAATTAAAGAAGTAAAAGAATTAGATGAAGCTACTCCTGATAACATAACCGAAGATAGTAACATAAGCTTAGAAGACACAAAAGAGAATACAAAAGAAGAGCAACCAGAAGCTGTAATAGAAGAGGAAGCAGATGATACCTCCAATCTATCTGCAAATATTGAAGCTATTCTTGCAGATGAACTTGACACGACCTCGAATGAATATCAAGAAGAAGAGAAAAAGCAAGTAATTGCTGAAAGTAGCGGATTAACAAAGGAACAAAAGGAAGCATTTGCAGCATTTTTATCTGTTCGAGGTGTAGAGAAGTCTTTAAATGCTATTTTTGATTCAATAAATGAATCAAGTAGTGCAGGAATTCCTTTTGATGTTGGTTATATTGCGGTACTTGGCAATGAAAAAACGGGAAAAACAACACTTGCCATGGAAATTGCAAAAGAAATCCAAATAGCACAACATAAAAAAAGTGCTAAAGTTGCAAAAATATCTGCAAATACCCTAAATATAAAGGACATTAAACAGCTGACGAATAAGATGGAAGGCGGAGTCTTGATTATTGAAAAGGCTGGAAACCTGACGGAAAAAACAATTAAAGGTATGATGAGTGCAATTCGAGAGGCAAATGAAGAAATACTGCTAATCTTAGAAGATACCAAATCGGGTATTAAGGCACTTTTGAGCAAAGATACAGACTTTGCAAATCGAGTTACCAATCAAGTTGAATTACCAGAATACAACAATGACGAATTAGTCGAGTTTGGAAAAGATTATGCCAAAACATTAATGTATACCATTGATGATATGGCTATCTTAGCGTTGTATACTTGTCTTGGCAACATTCAAAAGGATGAGGAAGCGTTAACGATAGATCAAGTAAAGGAGATTGTTGACAAAGCGATTGTACAGTCAAATAAAAAGAAGCTTAAAAAGCTTAAAGACATCATTATGAAAAGAAGATATGATGAAGAAAAACGAGTTATTTTATTGGAAGAAGATTTTGAAAATATAATGTAAAGTAAAAGCTATTGTCTTTGAAGAGGCAATAGCTTTTTTTAAACGTTACAAAAAAATATTGAAGTTAGAAGATACTAAAAATACATAAAAACAACCAAATATATTGAGTTTATATCTTGATTTATATACTAAAAATAAAAACTATAGATATAGGAGTGTAAATATTGTATAATATAGACGAGAAATTATAGATTATAATAGAAACAATGCATAGTTGGAATGAATCGGTGTGAGGGAATATATGAAAAGCAAAAATTTATTATCTAACAAAACCATGGTGTGGGTTTTGGTCATTTTTTTGATGATTATTATCGTGTTAACAGGAACCAGTATTGTCTATTTAAAAAATTCCCTTAATGTAAAACAATACGATACGGTTGAATACAAACCTTACAATAAACATTATGCATTTATAGTTGATGATAAGACAGATACGTTCTGGGATGCTGTGTATAAAAGTGCGAAAGCAGAGGGTGAGAAATATAATATTTTTTTGGAGCAATCAGGAAAGAATCTTGCAGTTAATTATACGAAAGCCCAATTATTAGAGATTGCAATTCAATCTAAAGTTGATGGAGTCATTATTGAGGGCGATGACAGTAAGTCATTGTCGGATTTGATTAATACCGCTGTCCAAAAACAAATTCCCGTAATCACAATCTTATCGGATTGCACCACCAGTGAGAGACAAAGCTTTGTTGGGGTCAATAGCTATAATATGGGACAGGTATATGGGGAGCAGGTACTAAAAATAGCAAAAGAAAAAGAGATGGATATTTTAGTACTTATGAATTCAAATACCAATAATACGATACATAATATAATCTATGCTGGAATTCGTGATACTTTAATGAAAGATAGTACGAAAGAAGATCAATATCATTTAACGGCACTGGCAATAAACAACAAAAGTACCTTTGGAACAGAAGAAACAGTCAGAGATATCTTTATGAATGAAAATTCTATTCCTGATATTATGATTTGTTTGGATGAGGTAAGTACAACAAGTGCTTATCAAGCAGCAGTTGATTATAACAAGGTTGGAGAGGTAGATATTATTGGCTGCTATACATCCGATACTATTTTAACTGCAATCGACAGAGAAGTGATTAACTCAACCATATCAATTGATTACAACGAGCTTGGAAAATATTGTATCGATACTTTAAATGAATATAATAATACAGGGCATGTCAGTGAATATGTGTCGGCAAACATTAATCTTATTACCAGTGAGAATGTTGGGGAGTATCTAATTTATGATGAGGAAACAACCAAATAAGAAAATAGATATTAGATTTTCCATACAAACCAAATTGATTGCAGTATTTTTGTTTACGTCCTGTATTTTGCTTGCAGTAAACATGATAATGAATCAAAACATGAATAAAATGATTTCAGAAATAGATAAGGTCTATATTAGTAATGTAAATTTAAATGAACTACAATCTGTGTTAAAACAGGTGCAAGAATCCATGAGTGAGTATTTGAATACAAAAAGCTCAGATGCTATGGAATCATACTATAAAAATGAAGATAAATACATACGTTTAATTGGTGGACTCAATGAGCAAATAGTAAACGATGATAGTAAAATTATTGAGAAAAATATTAAGAATATGTCACTTAATTATCTTGAGGTTACAGATAAAACAATTGAGTATAAAAGAGGAAGAAATGTAGAAAAGTATAGAGTATCCTATGAGCAGGCAGCTATTATCTATGACTATATTAATACATATATCTATAGTCTTAACAACGAACAATTTAAAGAAAATACAAAAAATTATCAATTGTTGCTATCCTCTCTTAAATATTCGGAAGTCATAAATACTGGAATTTTAATCGTAATCGCCATTGCAAATATTATTTTAATTTTACTATTTACCAGAGAAATGATAAACCCAATTATTAAGTTGGCAGAAGCAGCAGATCAGGTTGCAAAGGGACAATTTGATATTGAATTAGTAAAAGTGGAATCAAAAGATGAAATTGGAGTTGTAACCAAAGCATTTAATCAAATGGTATTAAGCATTCAAGTTTATATCGAGCAAATAAAAAAGAATATAGAGCTGCAAAGCTCTATGAAAGAAAAAGCATTGATTATGGAAAATCATCTAAAGGATGCAAGACTTCGCTATCTGCAAGCGCAAATTAATCCGCATTTTTTATTCAATACGTTAAATGCAGGTGCACAACTTGCGATGCTTGAGGGAGCAGATCGAACCTATTTATACATTCAACACATGGCTGAATTTTTTCGTTATAACGTGCAAAATAATAAAGAATGTGTGACCTTAAGAGAAGAAATAGAATTAGTTGATAGCTATATATACATATTAAATGTAAGGTTTTCAGGAGAAATTAAATTTGTAAAAAAGATAGATGAAACCTATTTGGATTTAAAGATTCCGAGTATGATTCTACAGCCCATTATTGAAAATAGCATTAATTATGGTATTCGAAATATTGAATGGGAGGGTGTTATTGAGTTATTGGTATTTCGAGAAGATAATCACGTATGTATTAGTATAAGAGATAACGGGATAGGTATGAGTAAAGAACTTATTGAAAAAATAATGAATCATAGGCTAAAGGACAAAGACATTTCAAAGGATTCAAATGGTGTTGGACTGGATAACGTAATAAATCGACTTCGTTTGTTTTTTTCTTGTCAAGATGTAATAGAGATAACGAGTGTTGGAAAAGACATGGGTACCGAAGTTGCTATTTATGTTCCGATAGAGGGGGAAAAATCAAATGTACAAAATTATGTTAGCAGATGATGAAGGAATTGTAATTGATGCTTTGAAATTTATTATTGAGAAGAACTTTGAAGGTAAATGTATTGTCGAGTTTGCGAAAACTGGAAGAAATGTAATTGAGTTATCGGAGACTTTTTTGCCTGACATTGCTTTTATAGATATTCAAATGCCTGGTATTAACGGTATTGATGCAATGAAAGAGATTCGTAAGAACAATTCTTCTATTATTTTTATTGTAATTAGTGCTTATGATAAATTTGATTATGCGAAAGAATCTATCAATCTTGGGGTTATGGAATATATTAATAAGCCTATTATGCAGGATAAAATCGTTACTATTTTAAAGCATGCTATGGAGATTGTTGATAAAGAAAGAAATCGACGAAGAAATGATTTGTTGATTAGAGAAAAGCTAGAAAATGTAGTTCCAGTCATTGAAAGTGGATTTATTTATTCAATCCTATTTCAAGAGCATTTTGAAGAGGACATTGAGAATTATAAACAATTGTTAGGGGTTTTAGTGGATTATGGTTATATGATTTCCTTTGTCTGTGGAGAAAACCAAGAAAATAATCGAATGACCAATGCAATTGGAAGCGGAATTCGAATACAATCAAGTTACCGAGATATTAGAGAGTATATAAAAGAATTTTTTCCTGGTATCATTGGTCCTGTTATGGCAAATAAAATTGCTGTTTTGATGCCTTGTAATGAAAAAAATATGGATTATGAGGTAAGGATAGAACTAATTGAGAGAGCACGGCAATTGTCTAGAAAGCTTAAAAACAGGCTTGATTTACAGTTTCGAATTGGTATAGGTAAAGTTAGAAATATCAATGAGGCCTCAAAATCATATAGTGAGGCATTAAATGCATTGATTAGTACTACGGGAAGGGTTGCGCATGTGGAGGATTTACCAATTGGATGTGGATATGAAAAGGATTATCCAGTTGAATTAGAACAAAGGCTCTTTGAAGCGGTAACCCGTGGAGATATTACAAATTGTAATGAAGCAGCCAACCAGTTTTTTGAGTGGATGGTAGAACAATATGGCGAATTTGAAGATGATATCAAGTTAAAATCGTTGGAATTTGTATTACGAGCAGAGCAAATAGCCTATGAAAGTGGGGGTATGATATACGAATTCAGATCAAGAAGCGATTATCTTTCGGTATTGTATCAAATGAAGGAAAAAGAGGATTTTCGTGGCTGGTTTATGGAAAAAATCTTTGCAGCTTGCAGGAATGTGAAAGTAAAAAAAGAAGAATCCTCAAGTAGCGTAATTGATAAAGCAAAAGAATACATAGAAAAGTATTATCATAAAGACATATCCTTAGACGAAGTATCAAAAGAAGTAAATATCAGTCCCTATTATTTTAGTAAATTATTCAAAGAAGAAACGGGAGAAAATTTTATAGAATATCTAACAAACATAAGATTAAAATGTGCAAAAGAGCTCTTGCAGAATACAGACATGAGTATGAAGGAAATATGCGGTAAAATCGGATATTTAGACCCTAATTATTTTAGCAGGATATTTAAAAAAAATATCGGAATTTCACCAACTGAATACAAGGAGGGGAAGGGGCTAAAAGTATGAAAAAGGCTGTGGCTTACGTCGCATTTGTATGTGTGATTCTAATGCTTTCGGGATGTAGTAAAAATGCAAATATACAAAGTTATAATGTAAAGGATGATAAAATAGAAATTGGTATGTGCTTTGATTCCTTTGTAATAGAAAGATGGCAGCGAGATCGAGATGTATTTGTAACAACGGCAAAAGAATTAGGAGCAGAAGTAAATGTTCAAAATGCAAATGGAAGCCTTGAAACGCAGGTTTCTCAAATAAAATATTTTATTGACAAACAAGTGGATGTAATTGTTATTATTGCAATTGATTCAAAAGAAATAACGGATGTTGTAAAGGAAGCAAAAAAGGCGGGTATTAAAGTAGTTGCCTATGACAGATTAATATCAGAAGCAAATGTTGATCTTTATATATCGTTTGATAATGAAAAAGTAGGCGAGCTTATGGCAGAGGCACTCGTTAGTAAACTTGATAAAAACAAGGAGATTTTAATGCTTTGTGGTCCTACGACGGATACGAATGTTGCTTTTGTTGAAAAAGGCTTTTATAAAGTAATGGATAACAGGGGAATCAAAGTTGCCAATATTATGAACGCCGATGGTTGGAAGGCGGAGCTTGCATATTCTTATTTAAGTGACAACTATCAGATTGCAGTTAAGATAGGAGGCATCATGTGCGGAAATGATAGTTTGGCAGGTCAGGCTGTTAGGTATCTTTCAGAAAGAAGGCTTGCTGGAACTGTTCCAGTGGTGGGGCAGGACGCAGATTTGGATGCTTGTCAAAGAATTGTAGAAGGAGTTCAGCTTATGACGGTATATAAACCAGTTGAAAACTTGGCTAAGGCCACTGCAAAATATGCAGTGATGCTTGCAAAGGGAGAAGAAATAGAAGTAACGGACACCATTCATGATAACAAATATGAGGTTTCTTATATTAAATTAGAACCAATTGCAGTAACAGCGAAAAATATGGACGAAGTAATCATTGATTCGGGCTTTCATCTAAGAGAAGATGTTTACTTAAATGTCCCAGAAGAATAAGAAAATCAGGAGTAATTTAAGATGGAATAGCACAAATTAAAAATGTGCTATTCCTTTTTTTAATTTGGCTTTCATTTTGTTATGTCCAGATAAAAATATATAGAAGGTGACAAATAAGTGCTAGAGGGAAAATGGTATAGTTTAAGTGTAGCAAATAACATAACTGGAATGAAGGGTATTCCAAGTTAAAAACAATTATTTATTACAGGGAGGTTTACGCTATATGAAAAAAAGATTACTCAGCTTAATGCTTGCGAGCGCCATGACAACATTGATGCTCGCTGGATGTGGAAGTGGAACAACTCAGACATCTTCTACAGAGGAAAAAGCCACTACCGAAACCACAGATACAACGAAGGATGAAGCACAAACCACAGATACAGCAAAAGACACTTCATCAGAAGGGGGATTAGTAGGAGTAGCCATGCCTACGAAAGATTTACAAAGATGGAATCAAGATGGCGAAAACATGAAAAAGCTATTGGAAGATGCAGGATATCAGGTTGATTTACAATATGCAAGTAATGATGTTGCAACACAGGTATCTCAGATTGAAAATATGATTTCAAATGGCTGTGATTTATTAGTTGTTGCAAGTATTGATGGAAATTCACTTGGCACACCACTTCAGGCAGCTAAGGATGCAGGAATTAAAGTCATTGCATATGATCGTTTGATTATGAACTCAGATGCAGTAAGCTATTATGCAACCTTTGATAATTATATGGTTGGAACGAAACAAGGTGAATACATAGTAGGGGCACTTAATCTTGAAACAGCAGAAGGACCTTTTAATCTAGAAATATTTACAGGTGATCCAGGAGATAACAATGCAAACTTTTTCTATGGCGGCGCAATGGATGTTTTAAATCCTTATATTGAGTCAGGTAAGTTAGTTGTAAAATCTGGTTCAAAAGACTTTGCAGACGTAGCTACTGCAAACTGGTCAACCGAAACTGCACAATCAAGAATGGAAGCAATTCTTAGTTCTTATTACGCAGACGGAACTGATTTGGATGTCGTTCTTTGCTCCAATGACTCTACTGCACTTGGTGTTGAAAATGCATTAGAAGCTAACTACACAGGTAAATGGCCTGTTATCACTGGTCAAGATTGTGATATCGCCAATATAAAGAATATGAAAGCAGGAAAACAATCAATGTCAATCTTTAAAGATACGCGTGATTTGGCAGCACAGGTAGTTAAAATGGTTGATGCAATCATGAAGGGTGGAGAAGCTCCAGTTAACGATACAAAATCTTATGATAATGGTACAGGAATCATTCCAAGTTATCTTTGCGAACCTGTTTTTGCTTTTATTGATAATTATAAAGAATTGTTGATTGACTCTGGTTACTACAAAGAGTCTGACCTAGAGTAAGGCTAAACATATATGGGTTGCTATTGAGGTAGCAACCCTTAAGAAGTATTGGAGGGATCTATTTTGGCTAAGATATTGTTGGAAATGAAGAATATAACCAAGACTTTCCCAGGTGTAAAAGCACTTGACAATGTAAATCTTAAGGTTGAAGAAGGAGAAATACACGCTTTAGTGGGCGAAAACGGTGCTGGAAAATCTACTTTGATGAACGTCTTAAGCGGTATCTATCCATTTGGCTCTTATGAGGGTGATATTACTTATAATGGCGAAATTTGTAAATTTACAAAGATTAAAGATAGTGAAGAAAAAGGAATTGTTATCATTCATCAGGAGCTTGCATTGGTTCCTCATATGACAATTGGTGAAAATATTTTTTTAGGAAATGAGAGAGGGAAAAAAACCTCCATTGACTGGAACGAAACATATGGTAAATCAGATGAACTGTTAAGACAGGTAGGGCTGTCAGAGTCCTCTAGAACACTTATAAAAGATATTGGTGTTGGAAAACAGCAGCTAGTAGAAATTGCAAAAGCACTTGCTAAAAATGCAAAATTATTAATATTGGATGAGCCAACCGCGTCTCTAAATGAGACCGATTCAAAAGCACTGTTAGATTTGTTATTGGAATTTAAGAAAAATGGAATGACATCCATTATTATTTCTCATAAATTAAATGAAATCTCATACGTGGCAGATAAAATTACAATCATTCGAGATGGTTCTACTATAGAAACTTTAGACAAAGCAAAAGATAACATTACAGAGGATAGAATCATCAAAGGTATGGTAGGAAGAGATTTAACAGATCGTTTCCCAAAGCGTCAGGAACACAAGATTGGGTCAGTTAACATGGAGGTAACTGACTGGACAGTATATCATCCGCAATATACAGAAAGAAAAGTGGTTGATAAGGTATCCTTTCATGTTAAAAAAGGTGAAGTGGTTGGTATATCAGGGCTTATGGGAGCTGGAAGAACTGAACTTGCAATGAGTATTTTTGGAAAAAGCTATGGTACAAATATTTCTGGAACCTTAAAAATAAATGGGGAATTGGTTACATTACATAGTGTAAAAGACGCCATAGATAAAAAATTAGCTTATGTAACAGAAGATAGAAAAGGAAATGGGCTTATACTTTCAAACCCAATAAAAATCAATACGACACTTGCAAACCTAAAGGAAGTTAGTAATCACACAATTATTGATACAGATAAAGAATATAATGTAGCAGTAGAATATAAAGAAAAATTAAATACAAAATGCCCAACGGTAGAGCAAAATGTGGGAAACTTAAGTGGTGGGAATCAGCAAAAGGTATTGTTGGCAAAATGGATGTTTGCTGACCCAGACATTTTAATTCTTGATGAACCCACAAGAGGAATTGATGTTGGTGCGAAATATGAGATTTATTGTATCATTAACAACCTTGTTGCAGCAGGAAAATCAGTTATCATGATATCTTCAGAGCTTCCAGAGGTTCTTGGAATGTGTGACAGAATATATGTTATGAATGAAGGTAGAATTGTAGGTGAATTGGATGCAGCGGAGGCTAGCCAGGAACGAATTATGGCACGAATTGTGAAATCAAGTAAGGGAGAGTAAGACGATGGATAAAATAAAAGGAATATTAAAAAAATATACCATGGTTTTGGTATTAATCTTAGTATTTATCTTATTTTCAATAGGAACAGGAGGAAAAATGCTCCTTCCAGCAAATGTGAACAACCTAATAGCACAGAATGCTTATGTGTTTGTATTGGCTACAGGTATGCTTCTTTGTATTTTAACAGGTGGTAATATTGATCTTTCGGTTGGGTCAGTGGTTTGCTTTGTTGGTGCCATTGGTGGAACATTAATGGTAAATCAAAAAGTTCCAGTGTTACTTGCAATTGTGGTTATGCTTGTAGTAGGTCTTGTTATTGGGGCGTGGCAAGGATATTGGATTGCATTCAAACGAATTCCCCCATTTATTGTAACACTTGCAGGTATGTTTGTGTTTCGAGGATTGTCCAATGTCATACTAAACGGTCTGACGATAGCACCTATGCCAAATTCTTATTTAAATCTATTTAATACATATGTCCCAGATATCTTTGGTGGAAATGGATTTAACATTACCTGTATGCTGGTTGGTATCTTAACTTGTATCATTTATGCTGTGTTGCAAATTAAAAGTAGAAATGATAGAGCCAAAAAAGGATATCAAATGGAACCAGTTGGTAATATGATAGGAAAAACAGTTGTTATATGTATTGCAATTCTTGCTTTTAGCTTTAAGCTATCCCAGCACAAAGGAATTCCTACGGTTCTAATTTGGGTAGTGGTTACGATTTTGATTTATTCTTATATTACTTCAAAAACAACAACAGGAAGATACTTTTATGCAGTTGGTGGAAATGAAAAAGCTACTAAGCTATCAGGTATCAATACAAACATGGTGTATTTTAAAGCGTATTTGAACATGGCATTTTTAGCTTCTGTTGCAGGAATGATTACCATTGCTCGATTAAATTCTGCAAACCCAACAGCGGGAACAAACTATGAAATGGATGCGATTGGTTCTTGTTTTATTGGCGGTGCATCTGCATACGGAGGAATCGGAACAGTACCAGGTGTTATCATTGGTGCAACTTTAATGGGTGTTATTAACCTTGGAATGAACATCATGGGAGTTGATGCCAACTATCAAAAAGTGGTAAAAGGACTTGTGTTACTTGCAGCGGTTATCTTTGATGTGTCTACTAAGAAAAAAGAAGCATAAAAGTGTTGTTTTTATGGTAAAAATAAATGGAATATAGCTTTTATTTAGTCCGTATCATTTGAAATAAGATGATACGGACTTTTTGTAAAATCATAGAATTCAATACAATTAATTATGTACATACATTGACATCTTTTATAGCGATTGGTACAATCAAGACAATACAAATGAAATAAAAAAGAAAGTGCTAAAGTATAAAACATTTAAATAAGATTCTAGAGGGTAATTCATAAGTTTTAGTATCAATAAAATAGCCAAAAAGGGGCGATACAGTATGATAATAGACGAATTAGGGAATCAAATACAGCTTGGCGAGCTAGATCAGTATTATTTTGGCGAGGGTACACACTATGAGATATATAAAAAGCTTGGTGCGCACGTAGCTACATTAGATGATAAAAAGGGAGTATATTTTGCTGTATGGGCGCCTCATGCCAAAGAAGTCAGTGTGGTAGGAGAGTTTAATAACTGGAACGCAAGAATACATCAAATGAACCGCTTGGAACCGCTTGGATTCTATGAAGCTTTTGTTGAAGGTGCGTGCGAAGGACAGATGTATAAATTCCTTATCACAACAAAAGAAGATGAGTTGTTATATAAGGCGGATCCCTTTGCAAATTACGCGCAGCTTCGTCCAAGTAATGCATCTGTGATTACAAGTCTGAATCATTTTACTTGGGGAGATAAAGAATGGCTTAAAAAGAGAGAAACAAAGGACATGAAAAAAGAAGCATTGTCTATATATGAAGTGCACTTAGGTTCTTTTAAAAGGCATGAATATAATGAAGACGATGAAGATGGATTTTATAATTACAAAGAAATGGCCCATGAACTGGCAGATTACGTAAAAGAAATGGGTTATACTCATGTTGAACTAATGGGAATTGCAGAGCATCCTTTTGATGGTTCATGGGGATATCAAGTTACGGGGTATTATGCACCTACTGCAAGGTATGGAACGCCAGCGGATTTTATGTATATGATTAATTATCTTCATAAGAATAAGATTGGGGTAATTCTTGATTGGGTACCAGCTCATTTTCCAAAGGATGAGCATGGACTTGCTAATTTTGACGGAGAACCCCTTTATGAATATGCCGACCCTAAAAAGGGAGAACATCCTGACTGGGGTACGAAGGTATTTGATTATGGTAAAAATGAAGTTAGAAATTTTTTGATTGCAAATGCTTTGTATTGGATTGAGCAGTTTCATATTGATGGGTTGCGAGTAGATGCAGTGGCGTCTATGCTTTATCTTGACTATGGGAAAAAGGATGGAGAATGGATTGCGAACCAATATGGCGGTAACAAGAATTTGGAGGCAATCGAGTTTTTTAAACATCTCAATTCAGTGGTGCTTGGTAGAAATCATGGAACGATGATGATTGCAGAAGAATCAACTGCTTGGCCAAAGGTAACAGGAAAGATACAAGAGGATGGATTAGGGTTTACCTTTAAGTGGAATATGGGGTGGATGAATGACTTTTTGGAATACATCAAACTAGACCCATTATTTAAAAAAGGTGCACACCATTTGATGACATTTGCCATGACCTATGCATACAGTGAAAATTATATACTTGTGTTGTCACACGATGAGGTCGTTCACTTAAAACGCTCTGTATTAAGCAAGATGCCAGGCGATTACCATGAAAAATTTGCAAATGTTAGAACTGCTTACACATTTATGATGGGACATCCAGGTAAAAAACTTTTGTTTATGGGACAGGAATTTGGTCAAATTAGTGAGTGGAGCGAAAAAAAAGCTTTGGATTGGCATTTGCTAAAAGAAGATTCGCATTTTCAACTGCAACTGTATTGCAAGGAACTCCAAAAGCTATATAAAAAATACCCTGCCATGTATGAAAGAGATTGTGAAGCGGGAGGCTTTGAATGGATAAATGCCAATGACTGCGACCGAAGTATATTTAGTTTCATTCGTTGGTCGAATACGGGCAAAAATAATCTTTTGTTCGTGTGCAATTTTACACCTGTGGAGTGGAAAGACTACAGAGTTGGGATTCCTTTTAAAAAGAATTTGAGGTTAATTCTTAACAGCAATGAAGTACAGTTTGGTGGTACGCAAGAAAAAGTAACAAAAAGCTTTAAAGCAGAGAATATTTCATGTGATGGAAGAGAGTATTCGGTGGGATTTGCGATGAAACCGTATAGTGCTTTTGTGTTTTTGTTTTAAACGTTTAAAATAAATTAATTAATAAGGAGACTTTATGAAGTACTTAAAGAGAACAGCATTAAAAGAGATTAGCAGCAATTATGATTTTATTGTAGGATGGGGAACTGGCACACTATTAAAACGAAATTATAATCAAAATTATTTTTCGATGGATTTTATTGTGGATGGAAGAGGAGATAATTTAAATACGAAATACGAAGGGATAGAAATTTGTAAACCAGAACGACTCAAGGAACTAAAAGGAAGAATTCTAATTGTAATTTATACTATTTACGAAAAAGAGATAAAAGAAACAATAAAAGAATTAAATGTAAATGCAGATACAATTATTTATAATCTGTTAGAAATAGAAGTTGTCAATCGATTACTACCTATATGGAATGGAAAGAATGCGGATGATATTATACTTCTTGAATTAATAACGAGACTAGGACTTGATAAGGTAAATTACTTAGATATTGGGGTTTGCCATCCAATTATGCGTAATAATACGTTTCTTTTTTATGAATTGGGGTATAAAGGAGTATTAGTAGAACCAAACCCAGAGTTTCATTCATTAATTGAGAAGTACAGAAGTAAGGATACTTTGTTAAAGATTGGGGTTTCAAGCGAAAAAGGTGAGTTATATTATTATAACTTTTCAAAAGTGCCTGGACTTAATACATTTGTTGAAGAAGTTGCAGAGCACAGAAGAAAACTTGGATTTGAATATACCAAAGAAAGAGTTGCACTAGAGAGTATCAATACAGTGATAGAAGAAAACTTTGATACCTATCCGCAAATAATTGATATCGATGTAGAAGGACTAGATTATCAAATTCTTTCTACCTTTGATGCGACAAAATACCCAGTTGATATAATAATGTGCGAATGTACAAATCAGGATGAAGCGTTAATTGAGCTAATGCTTCAAAAAGGGTATAAAGTATATGCTCATACAATAGAAAACTATATTTTTGTGAGAATAAACAGTTTGTGATAGTATGCAAACTTTAACATATTAGTAGTATGATAAAGGGGTTGTCATTTTGATGTGACAATCTTTTTTTATGGATGAAACTTCCTTCTTTTTGCATAAAAATTTTGTCGTAATTTCTAAGATTTTTTTGTATCATGCCGAAATATATAAATAATATATAATATTATGTAGATTTGTAGTATAATTAAACCAAAGTTTTAAGTTTTATAATAGATTAGATTGTGAAATGAGGGTAATTATGTGTAAGGTACTAGCTATTATTCCTGCCAGAAGTGGTTCGAAAAGTGTGAAAGATAAAAACATTCGAATGATGAATAAAAAACCTATGCTGGCTTATTCCATTGAACATGCAAAAGCTTCAAGATATATTAATAGAGTTATTGTTAGTACCGATAGCGAAAAATACGCAGAAATCGCAAGGACTTATGGTGCCGAAACACCTTTCATAAGACCAGCCGAAATATCGATGGATCATTCACTTGACCTAGAAGTATTCCAGCATGCCCTTTTGTACCTGGAAGAAAAAGAAGGATATGTGCCTGATTTAGTAGTTCAATTAAGACCGACTTATCCGATTCGTAACGTAGAAGACATTGATAATATAATTGAGCAAATGCTTGCAGATGAGTCAATTGATTCCATTCGTTGCATTGCAAAGGCAAAAGAAGTTGCATATAAGATGTGGCATAAGGACTTGGATGGAAGATTAGTTCCCATTATGAAAGAGATAAAGGAATGTTATAATATGCCGCGTCAACAATTACCAGTTGTGTACTATCAAAATGCGTGCATTGATGTGATTCGAACATCAGTAATAACGAAAAAGAACTCTATGTCTGGTGATTATATAGTCGGGTATGAGATGGATCACAATTTTGACATTGATACCGAAGAAGAGTTCCAAAAAGCTGAAGAATATTTAAAGATGATAGAGGGGAACAAAACTTTTGTGTTTGATATTGATGGAGTAATTGCGAAATTACAGCCAGACTTAGACTATGCTCTTTCTGAGCCAAACGACCAAATGATTCGTATCATTAATAAATTATATGAATATGGGAATACAATTGTTCTTTTTACGGCGAGAGGCTATGTAACAGGAAAAGATTGGGAAGAAGTAACCAAGGCGCAAATGAAAAGCTGGGGAGTCAAATATCATGAGCTAAAGTTTGGAAAGCCTAATGCGGATTATTATATTGATGATAAAATGCTTAGTTTACAACATTTATATGACTTATTTGAATAGATAAATAGCAGGTTTTAGAACCTGTCTACATACATGGAGGTAGTTATGAGTATTTTTGAAGACTTATTTATTTTTGAGATGGCAAATAGTCATCAAGGCAGTGTAGAACACGGCATTGATATCATTAAGAACATGGGGAAAATAGCAAGAAAAAATAATATAAGAGCTGCTGTTAAGCTTCAATATAGAAATTTAGAGACATTTGTTCATCCAGATTACAAGGAGCGAACAGATGTCAACCATATTCCAAGATTTATGAGTACCAGGTTAGACTATGAACAATTTACCCAACTTGTTGAAGCGGTAAGAGATGAAGGCATGGTTACCATGAGTACTCCTTTTGACGAAGATGGTGTTGATTGGTGTATGGATCAAGGAATTGATATCATCAAGATTGCAAGCTGTAGTGCGCTTGATTGGCCTCTATTAGAAAAGGTAGCAACAACAGGTAAGCCATTGATCATTTCTACGGGTGGTAAGTCCTTGTCTGATATCGACAAAATATATAATTATTTCACACACAGAAGATGCGAATTTGCATTTTTGCATTGTGTAGCTGAATATCCGGCACCGTTGGAACATTTACAACTGGATTTCATTGACCGAATGAATAAGAGATACCGTGACGTTACAATTGGATATTCCGGTCATGAAGATCCAGATGATAATACTGTAACAATGCTTGCAATAGCAAAAGGTGCAAAAATATTAGAACGTCATGTTGGTCTCCCAACAGAAACAATAAAATTAAATGCTTATTCCATGAATCCAGCACAGGCGGAAAAATGGGTGGAAGCGGCATTAAAAGCGAAACTTATTTGTACTACGAAAAAGCAGAATGATAAATATATCAGTCAGGAAGAATTAGATTCTCTTAACTCTTTAATGCGTGGAGTGTATTGTAAGCGTGACATTAAGGCTGGGGAAACTATTACAAGAGATGATGTCTTTTTTGCTATGCCATGTCACGATAAGCAGATGAATAGTGGAGAGTTCTATGAAGGAGTTATCGCTAGCAAAGATTATGATAAAAACTCACAGCTTCTTGAAACAAGAAAAATAACCCCTACTAAACTGGCAAGAAGTGTTGTACACGATGCAAAAGGTATGCTTTATGAAGCGGGAATCGCTCTAGGAAATGATTTTGAAGTAGAATTATCACACCACTATGGAATGCAGCATTTTAGGCAAACGGGTGCGATCATTATTAGTATTATTAATCGTGAATATTGCAAAAAGCTATTAATTGTTCTTCCAGGTCAAAAGCACCCAACTCATGCACATAAAGTGAAAGAAGAAACCTTCCAGTTATTATATGGGGACTTGCATGTAGTCATTGAAGGAAAAGAAATAGACATGAAACCAGGTGATATACAGACGGTACTAAGAGGGGAAAGACACTCCTTTACCTCTACAACGGGGGCTATATTTGAAGAGGTATCAACGACTCATGTGAAAAGTGATTCTTATTATGAAGATAGTAAAATTAGCTTGTTAGACCCTATGGAGAGAAAAACCATATTAAAAAAATGGTAAGCAAAAGAATAGGATTTAAATTACATGAGAAAAAAATTGATTGATGGGATAAAGTATTGGGGACAGGTTTTGTTACTACCGATTTACTGGATATCCTTTCTTACTCCAAGAGATAAGAATATATGGTTGTTTGGGAGTACATTCGGCAACCGTTTCGCGGATAATCCGAAGTACCTTTATTTGTATGCAAATCAAAACCAAAAGAATGAAATAAGGCCAATCTGGATTACGCATAACAAAGATGTGGTACAGTTTTTAAATGGTAAGAATTACGAAGTCTATTATTATCGTTCGCTAAAAGGGATTTATTATTGTCTAAGAGGTAAAGTTTATATTTTTGATAATTATTCCAAAGACATCTCTTTTTGGCTATCAGGTGGTGCGACGAAAGTAAATCTTTGGCACGGAGTTGGAAACAAGAAAATTAACTATGATAACAAATTTGACAAGGTAAGACATCCCAAAAATAATTGGGATAAATTTAAAACGTTTCTTCGAAGAATGTCGGATGAAAAGCCAAATCATTATGTTTTGGCGACATCACCAGTCAAAACAAAAATATTTATGTCCGCATTTCGGGTGGCGCAGTCACATATCATAGAGGCGGGTTTGCCAAGAAACGATGCGCTGTTGGACCCGGAATTTCAGAATTTATATAATGAAAAGGAAAAGGAGCTAATAACTTCTATAACAAGCTGGAGAAAGAAGAACTTACAGGTCAATTGTTATATGCCTACTTTCCGCAATTCAGAAACTAAGCTCTTTTCGGTTATGAATTTTGATAAATTTAATCACTTTTTAGTTCAAAATAATATGATTTTTTTAGTAAAACTTCATCCAAAATCAATTATTGCAAATAAATTCAAAGAATTTAATTATTCAAATATCAAATATGTGGATGCAAATATTGATCCGTATACTTTTTTACAATTAGTGGATATTTTAACGACAGATTATTCATCAATCTACACCGATTTTATGTTGCTTAATCGACCTGTTGTGGGTTTTTACTATGACTACGATTCCTACTCACAAGATACGAGAGAGTGTTATTTTGATTTTGATGAATACATGCCAGAATTAAAAGCATATAACATGGATGAGCTTATAGAAGTAATTAAAAGGGTTATGCTTGAGGATATATGCCTTAAGAATCGCATTAAGTCAAGAGATAGGATGTTTGCGACACCGAATGAATTAGCATGCGAAAAGGTTTATAACAAGATTTATAGGATAATAGGATAACTACGACAGATAATGAAAGCAGTACTTACTTCAATAATTTGTACACATAGATACTGCTTTAATGGAGGTAAAATATGAAACTAGCAATTAATTTACAAAAATATGATGTAGTTAGTCTAGATATATTTGATACATTATGGTTAAGAACTGTTGCAAAACCAATTGATATATTTGAATATGTATGGAAGAAAGCTGTTAGTGATGGAATAACTAATATTGATATAACTCCATATGAATTTTTGAAGCTTCGGGTAGAAATGGAAAGACGAGCTAGAAGTCGGTATGCACATAGAGAAGTAGTACTAGAAGATATATATAATGAAATGCCTACCTATATTGTTAAAAGCAAAGAAATGTTGATGCAGGCGGAGATTGAAACAGAAATGCGTTTAGGATACCTAAATCCTGATATTCATGAGTTAATAAAAGAAGCTAGCAGACAAAAGAAAAAAATAGTACTGCTTTCAGATATGTATCTTAATAAAATGCAAATCATTCAATTGCTGGAGTCTGCTCGATTTGATATAAAACTTGTTGATGAAATTATTGTTTCTTGTGAAAAGAGGAGTAGTAAGCAAGAAGGAGTACTTTACGAAGAGTTATTTAGGTTATTCCCAGAAGTTCAAAAAAGTAGAATTTTACATATAGGGGATAACAAATATAGTGATTATGAACAAGCACTTAACTATGGTCTACATGCTTTTCACTATGATGTGATTCCGACAAAAATGAATAGCGTATATGACTATGAAAAGATACGACACAATATACCACAGCCAGAAATATTATCTTTGAGAAAAATTGCTACACAGCAAGTGGATTTTGTAGATGATAAGGAAAAAACTGCATTTGAAATAGGGGCGAGTATTGTTGGCCCCTTTCTGACTTTATTTGTATCTCATGTGGTAAAAAGAATGCAAAAGCTAAATATAAATAATATATACCCACTGATGCGAGAAGGATTTCTATTATCAGAATTACTGAAGAGAGAAATTGAAGACCAACAATTATCGATTAATGTAAAGGCAATTTATACATCTAGAAAAGTGTCTTATATTGGTGCAATAGAAAAAATTGACAGAGAAGAAATAGAGAATATTATTGGGGTACGTAATCTTACGATAAGAGAGCTGATAACAATATTTGGACTAGATGAGCATGGTTTTAAAGAAGCTAAATATTATTTTGATACGAAGCTAAAGGTATCTCATTCCATACCGTTTGATAATTATGCATCACTAAAGGAATATATGATCGAACGATTGCTTGACGAAGAAAACAAAAACAAGATTGAAGATTATGTGAAACAAGAACGTAGGTTATACATTGAGTATTTAGAACAAGAAATTAACAATTTAATGGATGCGGCAACCATTGATATTGGTTGTGTGGGAAGGATTCAGGAATGGACAGAAAGAGCATTACGATTAGAGCAAAGAGAGTTTCATTTAAAACATTTTCTAGGAATGGGAGTAACAGAGGATCGTGTTTACAACGGGATAAATATTGAAGGATACACAGGAACATTTGCTGAACATATTAATATGATGACAACAATTCATCGAACTCCTGATGTGTTAGAAAAATTAATAAGTGTTTGTGAGGGAAGCACAATCGGATATCAGCGAGTAGGAAACAAAATTGTTCCGCTACAAGATGAGTCTATAAAAAATGAAAGGCTTACTAATATTGTTTTTGAAGGGATTCTCAATTTTCAGCAATATTGGTTTTATTTTAGAAAGCAAAAGCCAGAGATTGCTGATAAAGTTATAGACAATAAAAAAGGGTGCTTAGAGATATTACATCGCATGATTGACATACCTACATTAAAAGAAGTAGAACTTATAATGAGTTTTGAAGCAGATACTAACTTTGGAACCAATCATAAACAACCAATTATAACAAAAGAAAATTTGGATTTATTAGAAAACAAAGGTATTGAATTTATAGACAAATGTAATGTTAGCTATTCCTACCAAAATAGTAATATTGTTTGGCCGAAAGGCCTTATCACTTTAAAGGATGAATTTTATTATTTGAGAAAAGCTTTGAAAAATTCTGCGGGGAATGAAATAATAAAAAACATGCAAGAAGTAGTAGAAAATGTGTATAACCTAGGAATTGAAGAGGTTGCTTTGTACGGGGCGGGAGAAAATGGAAGGCAGTTTTACTTTATATGTAAATTATATAATATAAAAGTAAGTTGTTTTATTGATCGAAAGGAATCCTTGTGGGGAAGGATGAAAGAAGGAGTAACCATTTGTGGATTAGAAGAGGCAATAGGTAATGGAAATAGGAACTTTATTATAACATCATTATTTTCAATAAGTGAAATTAAAGATTATATAGAAAAGAGTTTCAAGGAATTTGTTACTGAGCCAAAGATTTTTTATGTATAGGAGGAGAGTATTATGCAAGAAAATGCTTTGGTATCGGTGGTAATACCAACGTATAATAGAGCTGGGTCGATAATAAAGGCGGTTGAAAGTGTATTAAATCAGACTTATCAAAATATTGAGATTATTGTTGTTGATGATAATTCAAGTGATAATACAGCAAAATTAATTGGGCTTTTGGGCAATGATAAAATTAGGTATATTAAAAATGAAATGAATCTAGGTCCTTCTGGAGCAAGAAACAAAGGGATTCAGCATGCAAAAGGAGAGTATATTGCTTTTCAAGATAGTGATGATGAATGGTTACCCAGTAAACTAGAACACCAGTTACAATTATTTCAACAAGAAGACTATGGGCTAGTATATTGTGCATATCGCTATCTGAAAGGAAGTTTGAACTATAAGTATCCTTCTGAAAAATATAGTTTAGAGGAATTAGAAGGAAATATTTTTGAATCAATGTTTGAAATGAATAAGATTAGTACCCAAACAATGATTATCAAAAAAGAAGTATTAGAACAAGTTGGGGGATTTGAGGAAACTCTTAGATGCCTTGAAGATTGGGAACTAGCATTGAGGATATGTTATAAGTACAAAATAGGTTTTGTAAATGAAATGTTAGTAAATGTTAATTACTCTAAAAACAGTGTTAACTATAATTATAGAAATGCACTGGATGCATATATTTACATGGTGAAAAAAAACAAGGATTTAGTCCGTGATAAAACGAAATTGTGTGAAATGATATCGGCAATTATGAGACATATGTTAGGAGAGTTGACACAGGAAGAGTTCTTGATTTATAAAGAGAGAGTTGTACCTGAGGTTATGGATGAAACTATGTTTCATGTGCTACTGCATGAAACAAAACGTAGTGTAAAATACAAAAGCAATTATGAAATGGCTATGAGAATGAGTGAAATTCATAATCTTTCAGAAAAATTAGCAGTTTATTTAAAAACTTCAAAGATTAATTCGGTTGCTATATATGGAGTAGGTAGAGTAGGCATTCAGCTTATTAACGTTCTAAAAGAAACTGATGTTAAGATTTCATTTGCGATTGATGAAAATAAAAGTATTGTTGAAGGAATAAAGACTGTATCAATGAAGGAAATAGAAGAGAAAGTAGATGCTGTTATTGTAACCACTTCATATGATTTTAATCAGATATCAAAAGAGCTTAAATTATATGTAAATAGTCAAATAATAAATTTGGAATCAATGCTAGTAAGTGAGCTTTTATAAGATTAATGGAGAGAATGATGAAGATATTGACATTTTATTTGCCCCAGTTTCATGAAATACCTGAAAATAATGAGTGGTGGGGAGAAAATTTTACGGAGTGGACAAATGTTAAAAAAGCAAAAAGCTATTTTAAAGGGCATTATCAACCACGAGAACCGTATCAGGATAATTATTATAACCTTCTTAATATAGAAACAATGGAAAATCAAGTTGAAATGGCAAAAAAATACGGCATATATGGATTTTGCTTCTATCACTATTGGTTTGAAGGTGGAAAAAAAGTATTAGAAAAACCTACAGAATTATTATTAGAACATAAAAATATAAAGTTTCCGTTTTGCTTTGCTTGGGCAAATGAATCATGGACAAGGACCTGGCATGGCGCAAAAGGAGAAAAAGAGGTATTAATTCAGCAAAAATATGGAAAAGAATCCGAATGGAAACAACACTTTGACTATCTATTAGATTTCTTTAAAGATGAAAGATATATTAAAATTGACAATAAACCAGTATTTTTGATTTATCGTATTAATACTATTTTATGTTTTGATAGAATGCTAGATTACTGGAATAAGCTAGCTAAAGAGAATGGATTTGATGGAATTTATTTGGTAGGCATGATTACTGGCAATGGAAAGATAATAAAAAACAAAAGAATTAGTGCTACCGTTGATTTTGAACCTGGACAAAGCAGAAAAAATCTTGGTATGAAAAATAAAGCATTATTTGAGTGGAAGGAGGAAATGAGAAAAAAATATGGAAAATATAAAATACTTAATTCGTTCCTTTGTAATACATTAAGCTATAAAGAGTTGAATGAAACAATGATTAATAAACCCCATGCAAAAAACGAATTTAGGGGAGCCTTTGTTAACTATGATGATACACCTAGAAGAGGGATTGATGGAATAGTCTGTAAAGGATCAACACCACAAAGGTTTAAACAATATCTAAAAAAACAGATTCAACTTTCTAAAAAGGAAGGAAATGAGTTTTTGTTTCTTAATGCTTGGAATGAGTGGGGAGAGGGAAATTATTTAGAACCTGATAAAAAATACAAGTTTATGTATTTACAGGCTGTTAAGGAAGCATTGGAGGAAGAATAGTGAATACATTTATAATTTTTATGTTTTGCATTATATCAGGAGGATTGGGATTTTTTTTATCCAATCAGTTGAAGGATAAGATTATTGTAAGTACAGAAAAACAAATAGATAAATTTAGATTATATTATGAAGTATTAAATAAATGGTTAAAGGTAGAATTTGACCATTACAACATTGAGGACTATTTTGTAGAAAGAGGATATAAAACTATAGCCATCTATGGAATGGGCGAACTGGGAAACCGATTATATGAAAGATTAGACAATAGTTCCATTGTAGTTAGTTATGGAATTGATAGAGATCCTACACTTGCATTCGCTGATTTAGATATATTAGCGTTTGATGAAGAGGAACGTTTTGAAGGAGTGGATTGTATTGTGGTAAGCAGCGTCAATGCTTATGATAGTATAAAAAAAGAATTAAGAAATAAATGTGATTGTGATATAATTTCATTGGAAGATGTTGTGTATGGGATGTAGTTAGAAGAATAAAAATAAAGGAAGGTAATACAATTATGAAGAAGGTAATATCTACTTTTTTAACATTAATAGCAGGTGCGGGAGTAGGCGCAGCAATTGTAAAATATTTCAATACTAAAAACAAGAAATATGATAAGGCATTTAAATTTAGAGCATATTATGAGCTGTTAAATCATTGGTTAAGTTTACGCAATAAAGGACTTTCTGTGGAAAAATATTTTGTTCATAATGGTTATCAAAACATAGCTATCTATGGAATGGGAGAACTAGGCACTAGACTTTACGAGGAACTTAAAGAAGGAAAAGTTTGTATAAAATACGGAATTGACCAAAATGGTGGAATACCAAATTCTGATTTGGATATTTATAATATGAATGAAGAGTTAGAGGAAGTTGACTTAATAGTTGTTTCGGCAATATTTGATTATAACACAATTGAAGCAGAGCTAAAGAAGAAAGGGAACTTTAATATCGTATCATTGGAAAGCGTAATATTCTCATTAGATTAATTACTTTATTACTAGGATTCTATTTACTATAAGTAAAGAAATAAAGAGGTAATGATGAAAAATAAAAGGGAAAAATATGTTAGAGAATTAAATAAAATTAAATTTGTAGGTATACCAATAGAAAAGGTTGGTTCTACGCTGGTAGCGTTTTTGACACTTAACAAATCAATATCTTTTCAGGACGTGAAGGAAAAATATTATAGCTATAAATGTCTACAAGGTTATGATGTTAATTGTAAAGGAAAGTCTAGTTTGCTCTTTTTATGTTCAAACTCATATTCAAATCGAAAGGACTATGTTAAGTGGTTTAAGCAAAATGTTACACTTTGTGAACACCGGATTGAAGTTATTGCGGGTAAATCCAATTTAAAGATAAAAAGATCTTATTTTTATACGGTTCTATGGTTTCTTCAAATGCTGAAAATAGATATGCCATTTTGGTTAAAAATTGCATGTTGCCTAGAACTTAATTTTGGAGTAAACAATTTTTATTCAATTAAAGATATTATAGATAAAGAAAGAAATAGCTTGAATTTGGTTGTTGTTTTAAGTGATTTACATATGATCGATAGTATGACGGTTCAATATTGTAACAGTATTGGAATAAAAACGGCAACATTACAACATGGATTTTTTCATCAAGCTTGGCATTTTAAGTATTCATACAGTGATTATTTTCTATCACACGGTGAATATACTAATGTAATAGCTAAACATTTTGGTACAGATCCCAATAAACTCATAACAACAGGCATGCCTATGAGTTATGAAATTGAGAAAGTGGATAATATAGTAATAAACTCAACGAAGCAATTTTTAATAGTGTTAGAAAATGGGGACAATACAGTAATTGAAAAAAACAAAAGATTAATTTTAATTGCCAATGCAATAGCTAATAAATATAATTTAAACTATGTTGTACGAATGCATCCAGCAGATAATGAAGGGCGTTATATCAGTGTGATTGATAGAAAATTTTTTAGAAAATATTTAGTTGGTAATTTGAATAAAAAAGACATAATTAAGAGCGTTGATTTTGTTCTTTTAGGCAACACATCTATGTTTGAAGAATTTATTTATGCCTTATTACCTTGCTTTAGATTTGTAGAAGATAGTGACATGTATTGTGCAATAAAATGGTGTAGGTTTAGTAATAGTAAAGAATTATTAAAAATTTATGAAAGATATTTTAATAATATTAATCTATTTGAGGAAAGGTTGATGTCAACAAGAGAATTTTTATGCGGAGTTGGAGATTTTAGTACAAATTATTTTGAATTCTATAAGAAGTTTATTAATAGTTAGTGCAAAGAAATTTTAGTTTTGGGATTCTATTGGGGAAATTAGGTATACCATTGTTAAATGCGTAATCAGAGTAGAAAAAAGAAGTATATTTATTATTAAAAAATATTTTACATACAATTTTCTGATGTTAAGTGTTAAGTCATTATGAAACAATGTATGGGTTACTAACCATAGATTTTGGAAAATTTGACGTGTGAAGCTATTGTTATCTATGACACAATTGACCATGAGCTAATATTATTTGTGTTTAAAGAAGAATAACCTAATGGCGTATTCTTAGATGATGATTTCAAAGAGAAGCATATATATTGATAATTCATTTTTTAATAATTCTTAAACAATTTTTCTTAGAAAAGAAAGGAATATGAAAATGATGCGTATATTAGTTACAGGAGCAGCAGGTTTTATTGGTTCAGCATTAGCTAGAAGATTAATAGAAGAAAAATATGAGGTTGTAACAGTTGATAATTTATCAACAGGTAAAATGCAAAACATTCCAAAAGATTGTAAATCTTATATTGGAAATGTATTTGATTCAAGTATTATAGGAGAATTAAAAAACTATAATTTCGAAGCTATTTTTCATATAGCAGGGCAAAGTTCAGGTGAAATTAGTTTTGACGAGCCTGTTTATGATTTGCAAACAAACGCACAGTCAACACTTATGCTACTTAATTTAGCAAAAGAAACTGGTTGTAAGAAATTTATTTATACTAGTTCAATGTCTGTATATGGTGACCATAAAGAAGAGTTTGTTAATGAGGAGTCATATACAAGCCCAAAGTCTTTTTATGCCGTGGGAAAATTGGCAAGTGAAAATTATATGAAAATTTATAGTACTTTTGATATTAAATGTACTGTTCTAAGATTGTTTAATGTATATGGAATTGGTCAGAATATGGAAAATTTAAAACAAGGTATGTTAAGCATATATCTTGCACAAGCTATAAAAAATAAACACATTGTGGTAAAAGGTTCAAAAGATAGGTTTAGGGACTTTGTAAATGTAAACGATGTTGTTGAAGCAATGGTTCTTGCCCTGAACAGTGAAAAAACTAATAGTAATTTTGAGATTTATAATGTTTCGAATAGTAAAAAGTATACAGTTGAAGAATTAGTATATAAGATTAAAAATAACTTACCATATAATGTAACAGTAGAGTATATAAAAGGAACTCCTGGAGATCAACATGGAATATATGGAGATAATACAAAAATAAAAAATGAGTTAAACTGGCAGTCTCAAACTAACTTTGATGAAGGTATAGCTGAAATGGTTAAATGGGCTATACAAAGAGAGGAGAAATAAATTATGGAAATATACTCATTGCTGACCGGAAGAGGTAAAAACACATTAAGAGATAAAAATATTTTGGATATATTAGGTAAACCTGTTTTGTATTATCCAGCAACAGCGGTAGCAAATTCAAAGTATGTTAAAAAAAATTATTGTAGTAGTGATGATTCAAATATTCTAAAAGAGGCAAAAAAGATAGGCTACATACCAATTGTTAGACCTCATGAACTAGCATTACCAACAGCGCAACACATAGATAGTATTTACCATGCTTTAGATATAATGAAAAGTCAAGGGGAAATTCCAGACATTTTAATTACTGTATTAGCAAACAATGTAACTATAAAAACCGAATGGGTTGATGAGTGTATTGAAATTATGCTGGATGATATGAGTGTTAGTGCAGTTGTACCAATATATCAAGATAATGATCATCATCCGGTAAGAGCAAAGAAAATAGGTAGTGATGGAAATTTAGTAATGTACGACTCTGGTCAAATAGAAGGTGAGATATCTACAAATAGGCAAGATTTACCTGAATGTTTTTTTCTGGCACATAATTTTTGGGTTTTAAATGTTAAGACACTATTGAGAAAAGAAAAAGGGGAACCACCATGGGATTTTATGGGGAAAAATGTTAAGCCCTACAGAATAGATGAATCTATTGATATTCATGATTTGACTGATTTAGAATTAGCAAGGGTATGGGTTTCCAAAAATAGGAAAGATGTGTTAGTAAAATGAAAAAAGTAATTATATTTGGAACAGGATCAACAGGATTAAAATCGTATAATCAAAATAAAGAAAAATTTAATATTATATATTTTGTAGATAATGATAGGAGAAAGTGGGGTAGCGTTATTATTGATGGAATACAATGTATTCCACCTTCTAACTTAATAGCTACAGAATTTGATTATATTTTAATTGGTAGTGTGTCTGTCTCAGAAATTAAAACTCAATTATTAAAAATGGGAATTTCAAACAGTATGTTATTAGATGAAGGAAGAACTAATTCCGAAGAGGCTAGAATAAGCTGGCTTAAAAGGTATTCAGAATTAGTGATGAAAAACGAAATTAAAGGATGCGTTGCTGAAGCAGGTGTGTATCGCGGAGAGTTTGCAAAGTGGATAAACTACTATTTTTATGATCGTAAATGTTATTTATTTGATACATTTGAAGGGTTTGATAATCAAGATATAAAATTTGAAGAAGGAGCAGCTAAAGTCGCAAAGGCAGAACACTTAAAGGATACATCAGTTGAGTTAGTTTTAGGTAAGATGAGGTTTAAGGAGCAATGTATTGTAAAAAAGGGTTATTTTCCGGAATCAGCATTAGAGGTGAATGAAATGTTTACTTTCGTTAATTTAGATTTGGATTTATACAAACCAACTTTAGAAGGACTCCGATTTTTTTATCCTAAATTAGTAGACAATGGAATTATTGTAATACATGATTATTTTAATCCAGAATGGCCAAATGTAAAGAAAGCAGTTGAATATTATGAAAAAGAAATAGGTCAGTCACTAAAGCTATTTCCTATCGGTGATGATATAAGTATAGGAGTAATAAAATAGGAGTATAGGAACTTTAAAACTAAGGACAAGACTATTTTGCAGAGTCTTGTCCTTAGTTTTAAAAGCGAAGAGACCGATATATTTATAATATATAATGAAGAATAAATTCAAAGCAAAAGGATAAGTATTATGAGCAAATCAAAATCAACTGGTTATAAACAATCAAAATATAAGCTTTTAATTGCCCAGATTAAAAGTATCATAGACCCCACCCTCCCCTTAGTAACCAACTTAAGCAATGCCACTGCACTTCTAAATGAAGTACTAGAAGACATTAACTGGGTAGGTTTTTATTTACTGAAAGAAGAAATCTTACTACTTGGCCCGTTTCAGGGAAAAGTAGCTTGTACAAAAATAGCATTGGGAAAAGGAGTATGTGGTACAGCAGCAAAAGAAGCCAGGACTCAAATGGTTGAGGATGTACATCAGTTTCCAGGGCACATTGCTTGCGATAGTGCATCGAATTCTGAAATTGTAGTACCTATTATAATAGACAACAAAGTGGTTGGTGTACTAGACATAGACAGCCCTAATTTTTCGAGGTTTGATGAACAAGACAAAGAGGGATTAGAAACGATAATTGAGGTAGTAGAAAAACAGTGTGATTGGAGCGTTCGCATTGTTTAGTGATATCTGTTTGGAGAGGAGCTTGGTTTGAATAAAAAAATAATTCTTTTATTGCTGTTTGTTACGATATTTACTGGCTGTGGAAAACAATTGTTAACACAAAAAGAAAGTAACGAGACAAAAGAAATCACTTCCCCAATCCTAGATTTGATAGAAGAGACAAAGAGCTTAGAGAAAGCCAATGTACCAGCTTTAAACCAGCAAGTAGTTGCAATCGAAGAAGAGGTAGAAGAGCAGGTTATAAAAATAGAGAAAAAGTATAATCTACCAGAGGGTTTCGTGTATGTGGACGATGTAATACCAACTGCCGAGCTAGATATTCGGTATGTGACGGATTATAATTTTGTTGGAGAGAAGATTGATGGTTATCATGCACCATTTGCAATCTTAACCACAAGCGCAGCGAAAGCGCTAAAAAAAGCTTCCGATCGCTTACAACAGGATGGCTATCATATAAAAATATATGATGCGTATCGACCTCAAAAGGCGGTCAACCATTTTCTAAGATGGGAGAGCAGCAAGGACGATAGTATGAAAGAGGTATTTTACCCTTCTATGGAAAAAGAAGTTTTATTTCAAAATGGATACATATCAAAAAAATCCAGACATTCCAGAGGAAGTACAGTTGATCTTACCATTGTAGATGAAAACGGTTCAGAAATTGATATGGGAAGCCCTTTTGATATGCTTGATACCATATCTAATTATGATACCGATAAAATCACAAAAAGTCAGCATGAAAATCGTGAGTATTTAAGAACGATTATGGAGGAAGCAGGTTTTGATTCCATTCGTACAGAGTGGTGGCACTTTCAACTGAAAGATGAGCCGTACAAGGATACTTATT
This sequence comes from Candidatus Galacturonatibacter soehngenii, assembly GCF_008830185.1. Taxonomy (GTDB): domain Bacteria; phylum Bacillota; class Clostridia; order Lachnospirales; family Lachnospiraceae; genus Lachnotalea; species Lachnotalea soehngenii. Next base: position 1,441,447 of record NZ_WAGX01000005.1, on the reverse strand, counting down.
TTGATTTTGATGTAGAATAGACATTTTGGTTAATTGGAGGTTTTAAGTGAAGAAAATATACAATCAAAATAAAGAGTTAATTACTAAAATAAAACACGTGATTTATGAATTAAGAAGACAAAACCATAGTAGGGGTATGCAGTTGTTACGCTTTATGCACGTAATTATGACTGAGTTTCTTACACAGGTCTTAGAACACAAAGATTATTTTAACGAAGAATATGTAACGCTAGATGAGATTTATATCATGGAACTACTAGAATCCATTACGAAATCGCAAAAGCAAAACGATTATCATTTGCTAGCTGACCTTTTAGAGCTTCAGTTACTTCCATTCCTAATTAGTCTACAAACGGTAATACAATCAAAAGAAGATGTCCTAATGCTTTCCAATCATTATGAGCAAAATCTTCTTTTGTTAGAACAATATGATAACAAGCTCTATCAATTAATAAAAGATGACACAAGCATAAGCAAAAGGTACCTTCCTGAGCCTACAACAAATGGAAGTGTAACAATTAAGGTAGTAAACGAAGCGGACTCCTTTTATTTAACAAGCAATAATGATCCACAAGATACAGCAAGATTATTTGCAGATGCATATTATACACCAAGGGCGTCTCAATATATTTTATATGGAATTGAGTTATTAAATCATGCAAATGCCTTTATCGAACAGAAAGACGTTTTTTGTGTCGAGGTGTATGAATCGGATTTGGATATGATTAAGTTAGCTGTTATGTATGGAAGCTTACATCATTTATCAACAAACAGAATAAAAATTATTTATGATCCAGATTTAACAAAGCTAGCAAGTAGGACACAAATACCAGATTCTGATAGAGTATTAGCAATACATCAGCCCTCAATTCGAACGGTTAAAAAAAAGGAAATAAGAGAAAAGTTTGAGAATCTCTTTATTGTGGATAGCTCCATTCGCAATCAAAATGATTGGATGATATCAAACTTTTTTAGTAATATAAAGAATTGCGATCATTATGTTGATGAGCTATTTGACCAGTTTTGTGATAAAGATGTCTACTTAATTGCTGCAGGGCCTTCTCTTGATAAAAACATTGAATTATTAAGAGAAAAGCCTCAAAATAGTATTATTTTTGCGGTAGGAACGGTACATAAGAAACTTGAAAATATGGGAATTAAAGCAGATTACACTATCATTACAGATGCTAAAAAAACCTTGATTGGACAAATTCGTGGCGTAAAAAAGGAAGACTTTTCCTTAATTTTATTATCAACTGCCTGCAAAGAACTGGCAATGGTTCACAAAGGAGCAAAGTATTTGGTATGCCAGTCGGGTTTTCCAGAAGCAGAAAAATATGCAAAGGAACATAATTATAACCTGTATGGTACAGGGGGATCGGTTACGACAACGGCACTTGACATATGTCTGCGTCTAAAAGCCAAGCGAGTTATATTGCTAGGAGCAGATATGGCTCATACCGATAGCCAAACACATGCAACAGGCACGTTAGGTCGAAGAAATGCAGATATGGAAGGGTTGATTCCCATTCAATCCGTTGATGGTGGAATCGTTTATACGACACGAGTACTAAATATGTATAAAGAATGGATTGAAAAGCGTATTGCAAAAGAGGCTGATGCCAAGGTTATTGATGCAACCGAAGGCGGAGCGTTTATTAAAGGGACAAGGATATGTACCCTAAAAGAAATAATTGAGTTAAGTTCTGTTAAGGATTTAAATTAATATGCCGAAATATACCGCATAGAGTAGGAATATGAAGTATGTGGTTCTATGCAGGAGGCGGTTATGAACGTAAATAATAAAGTAGATTTAAATAGTATTCATAATAAATTAGAGTTTAGTGAAAAGCAAAAAAATATAGATAGTGTGACACAAAAATTATTTAGCCAAGATGCTTTTAAAGTAGAGTCCTCTGACAGCAAAAATCAGCTATTTAAAATGGGTGAGAATGCTCAGGAAGATATCATGCAAGCAGCACAAACCCAGCCTTCAGAGTTCGTAAAAAGTACATTAGCTGCACTTGGTAAGACGGTGACTTCTAATGACTTATCAGAGCTTGATAAAGAAGGTTTTGATGTTACGGAAGATGAGGTTAAAACCATTGTTACGGTAACAGATAAAATACAAATTTATCTTGCAACTCATTGTGAAGATTATCAGATAACAGGGGATATCAGCAAGGAAGCAATCGAAAAGGTTGCAGGTAGTTCACAGCTTGCAATGGAGATTTCTAAGAAACTTATGGAAAGTAATCTCCCAATTACGAAAGATAATATAGAAGATATCGAAGAAGCCTTGGAAATAGCAAATCAATTACAGCCTATATCCGACGGTGCGCTCAAATATTTGATTCATAATAAACTAGCTCCTAGCATTGAAAATATTTATAAAGCTGAATTTAGCGGATTAAACAGTGCAGGTGGAACCTACGCAGCAGGCTTTTTTAGTGAAGGAACAGGTTATGTTGGAAAAATTTCAGACGATTTTAACTGGGATAGTCTAAAAGAGTCCATGAGCAAAGTAATTGAAAGTGCGAACCTTAAAGTAGATAATGAGACTTTGTCTGATGCGAAATGGCTGATGGAGAATCATATTCCACTTACAAAGGATACATTATCACAGTACGAATCATTAAAAGATGTTACACTTCCTCTATCACAAGAAGATGTCTTAAACCAGATTATGCAGGCAATACAAGAAGGAAAAAAACCAGTACAAGCGCTTGTAACAAACGAACCTTCCTTCGTAGAGCGAGCTCAAGAGGCATATCAGGTAATTCAAGAGACCACTGCACAAGATATTAAAGAAGTGATAGCAAATGAGCTTCCAGTTACCATCTCTAATCTAAAGGATGTTCAGGCAAAACAGACAGAGGATACGAGTGAAAAAGCGAATTCTAAAGCACTAGAGGTAATTGAAAATAACATAACTTATATTACGGCAAGAAGACAGCTAGAAGAAATTCGACTACAGATGAGCGTGGAAGCTAATTATAGACTTTTAAAGCAGGGAATATCCATAGAGACAAGCAGTTTACAAGCCTTGATTACAGAGCTTAAGAATGCAGAGAATCTTTATTACAAGCAACTTTTGGATAGTAGCGATATAGAGGCAAGTACACAAAATATTAGTACACTAAAAGATATTACAACAAAACTTTCTGAAATTCGATATGTACCAAGTGACGTGATTGGAAAGGTAGTATCAGGGGAAACGCCAAACTCCATTCAAGGAATTCATAAAACAGGAAGTGAATTAAAAAGTAAATATGATGCTGCAAATCAAAGCTACGAAGCGTTGATGACCAAACCAAGAAGTGATATGGGTGATCATATCGCAAAAGCCTTTCAAAATGTAGATGACATTTTAACAGACTTAGGTCTTGAGATAACCAACTCCAATCAGCGTGCGGTTCGAATTCTAGGTTACAACAACATGGAGATTAATCTTGAGAATATTAATGCAGTAAAGGTAGCAGACGCGGCAGTAAACCAGACGATTTCAAGTTTAACGCCGAAGGTGGTATTAAATATGATACGTGAAGGTATCAATCCTTTGGACACGGATGTGAATGAGTTAAATAACCAGATTAAAGATATGAATCATCTTCTAGGAGATGATAATTCACAAGAAAAGTATAGTGAGTTTTTATGGAGACTTGAAAAAAATAGTGAAATTTCATCAAAAGAAAGAGATGCATTTGTTGGAATGTATCGTTTGCTTCATAATGTGGAAAAGACAGATGGACAAGTGATTGGAGCATTGGTAAACCAAAATGCAGAGATTACATTAAATAATCTTTTGACTGGAGTGCGAACGATAAAAAATAAAGGTTTGGACGTGAAAGTGGATGATAACTTTGGTGGATTGGAATCCCTTCATTTTACGACAACCTCTATTAGTGAACAGTTAAGTTCTGCTTTTCCTAGCCAAACCAATATGGGACAAGAGCAGGCCAATAATCAATCAGGAGAAACACAATACTATAATAATCTTTTAGATAAAGCATTAAGAGAGATAACACCAGATAAATTAGAGCAAGTGTTTGAAGATGGCGAGATAAAAGATATGTCCTTGGAAAAGTTCGTAGATGAACTATCAAATGCCAAAGAAAATAAACTGATATCGGAAGAATATTACAAAGAACAACAAGAGGTAATCCAAAAGGCTTCACAGGTTGAAAAAAATGTTATTACGATGCTTTCCGACTTTAGACAGCCAATTACCATTCATAATATCTTGGCAGCGGATGCGTTAATGAATAAAAGAGGAAGTATGTTCCAGAAATTGACCGAGCAAAGTAAAGAAAACGACAAACTCTCTGATGCTTTCACACAGATTACAGACGCACTTGAATCCAAAGAAGAGATGCAACAAGCCTATGAGAATCTAGAGAAGGTTGCAATGTCTTCATTGGATGAAAAAGTAAAAGAACAAGATGTTACGTCCCTTGATTTAAAAGAGCTTAAACTTTTAAGAAATGAAATTAAGTTGACTACTCATTTAAGCAAGGAAGAAAAGTATGAAATACCAATACAAATTGGAGAAGAAATTACATCCATCAATTTGACTGTAATTCGTGGAACGCAGTCTGGTAAAGTTTCCATAACCATGGAAAATGAGACGGTAGGTAAAGCAGTAGCAGAATTTGTGCTAAAAGACAAAGAAGCTTATGGATACATAGCATCGGATAATCAAAGTGGTTTAAATATACTAAAAAGTAATGGAAATGTATTGAAAAACCAGCTTGAAGCGAGTGGTATTTCGCTTGGTAAGCTTGACTTTATAGCAAGTAAAAATCTTGATATGAATCAAATAAAGCACGATATAGAACCAAGTGAAATAGAAAACCAAGCAAATACGAAAGACCTTTATCGTCTAGCCAAAGCGTTTGTTATTTCCATACAAAACCAGCAAACCAAGACCAATTAAATTACAAACTAAAGTTTTTAATTATTCCAGTCGATAAATAAAACAGATGGAAAACAAGTACAAAAAAGTACAGATGGAGGTAAAATGAAGCTTACATATAATATACAGGCAGTTATTGCGAACAATCATTTGAAAAGTACAGAAAACAGCTTGGTAAAATCAACAGAACGATTGTCTTCTGGTTATAAGATTAATAATGCATCTGATGACCCAGCAGGCCTTGCTATTTCACAAAAATTAAGAGATCAAATTAGAGGACTCGACAATGCATCACAAAACTCATTAGATGGTATTTCAGTTTTGCAAACGGCGGAAGGTGCTTTGGTTGAGATTAACTCCATGCTCCAAAGAGTTCGAGAATTAACACTACAAGCTATGAATGAAACGTATGGAGAGGATGATAAACAAAGTATTCAATCGGAAGTAGATGAATTAGTAAAAGAGATAGACCGATTGACTAGAGATACAGAATTTAATGGGCAAGCACTTATTAATGGCAATCTATCTTATCGCGCTTATTCCGATTCCTCTTCTGTTACAGTTAATGCATATTCAAAAGATGTTTTAACTGCGGATTATAGCTTAACTGTTACCACTGCACCTAAAAAAGCAGTTGTAATGAATACTACGCCTGGAACAAGTGTTACCAATATACCAGATCCTATCACTGCGGCTGAGGCAGGTACAATCACAATTAATGGAGTAGTGATAAAGATTGAAGAAGGTGACACTGCTGATGAGGTTTACGAAAAGCTTAGAGATGGGGCTAAAAATGCAGATGTCAATCTATATTCAGTAGCAGACCCAACAGCGTTGCCTCTTAATACATTTACTGAGGCTACAGTAGGCTCAGCTGGATATAATACGACCTCCTTTGTAAACGGAACAACCAGCTTTTTATTCGTAGCCGAGGAATATGGTTCAGCGGCCCATGTAAATATTTCCTGTGAAAACACAGCGTTATTAGACGCATTAGGCTTAGGTGATATTGCCACAGCAGGAGTGATTACTTCTGTCGGAGTAGATGCGCAGATTACATTAAATACTGCTTCTGGTTTTTCAGATACTGCAATTTATAAAGCAGATGGTGATCAGGTGACAATAACCGATCGAAATGGTTTTGAAATGAATCTAACGGTTGCAGGAGATACGCTAACAAGAATCGTGGATGATCCGACACGTTCAGCTAATATTAAAATCGAAGCAACTGGAATTGGATCTATGATTCTTCAAATAGGAGCCAATGAAGGACAGACACTAGATATTGTATTGCCAGATGTATCCGTAAAGGCACTAGGCATTGATAACTTAAATATGATTGGACCAGAAGGGTTAGTTCGTTCCTTGGATGCGATTGATAAAGCGTTAGATAAGGTACAAAGAGCAAGAAGTACAATTGGTACCTATGAAAATAGATTGGAATCTGCATCGGCTAGTATTGATACAAACTCTCTGAATCTAGAAGAAGCATTTTCCAGAATTATGGATACCGATATGGCTGAGGAGATGACCAATTATACAAAAGAGAATGTATTAGCTCAAGCAGGAACTGCTATTCTTGCACAAGCAAATGATAGACCACAGCAAGTGTTACAATTATTATCTTAAGAGGTAATTCATGAAAAAAGAAAAGATATCTGATTATACACTTCGAATTACGCAAAGCAATCGAAGCCAATTGGTAGTAGTGATTTTTGATATGACAATGGAATATCTAGAGGAAGCAATCGCATACTATGATAAAGAAGATTTGGAAGGCTTTGTTTTGACAACCAAAAAAGCAAGAGCTTGCATCTATGAGTTGATGACATCATTAGATACAAGACATAAAATTGCGGTGGAATTGATGCAGATTTATATTTATATCAATAAACTACTAATACAATCTGTTATAAAGAAAGAGCCTCAAGATTTTCCGGCCATTAAGCGTATGATTCGCACTCTGACAGAAGCTTTTGAAGAGATTGCAAAACAAGATTCTTCTGCACCTTTGATGGGAAATACCCAACAAGTATATGCGGGACTGACCTATGGAAAAGGTACATTGTCAGAAAGTTATTCAACTCAAGACTTAAATAGAGGTTTTTGTGTATAAATGAAAAGAGGATATGTAGGGTTCGTCTACATATCCTCTTTTATCTACTTTTATAATAAGTTCTCTAATTCATGCTGCTTCACACGCTCATAAAGAAATTTGTATTTTTTTTGGACCGCATTTAATTCATAGATGCAACTATCAATTAAATCAGGATCAATAACATTTTCGAAATTAGAATAGGCAATGTCTAAATCATTTTTTGTTTTAGCTAAGTCGGATAATAGATTGCTATGTTCTTGGTTATGATATATTTGCAGTGAAACAGCTTCGTTTTTTGTCGGTGGTAGTATTTTGATTGTACTCAAAAATTCTTTTATCAATATATCCCTGCTTTCTCAACGTACTATAGTGCTAATCAAGAGCAAATCCTCTTAATTCAACGTTAATAAATTTACCTGTTTTTACTAGTATAGTGCAAATTTAATGAATATATACATTTTTGTAATAATTTGAACAAACTATCATATAAATAGTTATATATTACATGTCGAAAGGGATTTAAAATGAAATTAGAACAGGCTATTATCTTTATGTTGGTAGTTTGCGCAATTGTTCTTATTATTGTGTTCGCCAAAAACAAAACAGAGGTTTTTGTAAATGTAATACTTAGGATGGTGTTTGGAGCAGTTAGTCTACATTTATTAAATACAATCTTTCTATCACAAGAGATTGATGTTTTAGTAGGAGTAAATCTTGGTACGATTGGAACAATTGGTGCTTTGGGGATACCAGGGTTTGTTTTACTTTACGCAATTGCTTTTTTTAATTTATTTTAAAATAAAACTAGACAAATGAGAAAAGTTGTTATATAATGGTTTTACTTTAGGACAAGTCTTAATATTCTTTATGCAATCTGCATAATACTTTTCCAATATGTATTTTAATTGAACAGAGGTGATGGTATGTCAAATTTTTTATTGTAATACTTTTAGTATTAATTGCAGTGATACTCGATTTTACGACAGGAAAGGTTAGTAATAAGTTAATTTTAATCGGATTATTATTAAGTTTTGTTTTTACCGTTGTAGTTAATAAACATAGTATCATTTATTATTTTCTTGGAGTCTTTTTGCCAATCGTTTTATTACTAATTATATTCGTAATCGGTGGAATTGGTGCAGGAGATGTAAAGTTATTTGCGGTGATTGGTGGTTTCATAGGTTATCAAGGGGTTTTCCAATGTATCATAGTATCCTTTATATTTGGAGCAATCATAGCAATATTCAAACTATTGTTAGAAAGAAATCTAATAAAAATACTTCGTAACATAAGTCTGTATCTATTCGGGATATTTCAATCCAAACAAATCCAAACACTTGAAAGAGAAAAAAGCAATACAATTCATTTTACACTTCCCATTTTATTTAGTGTATTGTGCTACATAGGAGGAATTTTATGAAAAATAGAATGATAGCAATATGCGATAAAGAAGCAGCATATGCCTACAATCTAGTTGATTACTTTAATAATAAAAATAATATATTTTTTTCTGAAGCCTTTACGAATGAAGAGAGTATACATGAATATGCAAAAGAGCGATTTATTCATATATTATTGGTAAGTGATAAGATGAATATTGAGTTAATTAATAAAAAAAATATTGGTCTTACCATTCTTTTATCTGAACAAGAAGCAGTCTTAGCAGGCAAGACCTATAAAGCGATATATAAATATCAATCAGCAGGTAATATTTTAAAAAGCATTATGAATTATTATGCGGAAAGAGAAGATGAACCATTATCCCTTCTTAATAAAAAGTGCCAAATCATTGGAGTGTATTCACCGATTAAAAGAAGCTTAAAATCCTCCTTTTGTTTAGCACTTGGTCAAATATTGGCAAAGGAAAAAGCAGTCTTGTATCTTAATATGGAGGAGTATTCTGGATTTTCAACTCTTTTTCAAAAGGAGTATAAAGCTGATTTATCAGATGTAATTTATTATCTTAGACAAGACAAGGCTAACTTGTTAGTTAAGCTAGAAGGAATTGTTGATTCCATTAATAATCTAGATTATATTCCTCCAGTTTCATCACCGATGGACATTCGAGAAGTCAAGAAAGAAGAATGGCTGAAACTTTTTCGTGAAGTAAGTGCAAATAGTAAGTATGAGACAGTAATTGTTGATTTTGGAGATGGAGCAGAGGGGTTGTTAGAGCTTTTAAGCGAATGTAATCAAATATATGTGCCGATTCGAGAAGATTATTTATCCAATGCTAAAATCGAACAATTTGAATCCCTTTTGGACAAAGCAGGTTATGAAGTGCTTAAATCAAATATGAAAAAGATTAAGCTACCCTATCATAATAGCTTTGGAAGCAGAGAATGTTATGCGGAACAGCTTGTTTGGAGTGAACTAGGAGATTATGTTAGAAGCGTAGTCAGATAGGAGTTGTATGGAAGGCCAGGTAATAAAATATTTAAAAATGATACGTGAGCACGTAATTAACGAACTTGATATTTCAAGAGAGATGAAAGATGAAGAAATCTATGAAATGATTGATCAATACATCATAGAATTATCAAAAGAAGTATACATAGGCCTAGAAATCAAGAATACGCTTCGTACGGAAGTGTTCAATTCTCTAAGAAAGCTTGATATTCTACAAGAGCTGGTGGATGATAATACAGTGACAGAGATTATGGTTAATGGAACGGATAATATTTTTGTTGAAAGAGCGGGACATTTATACAAATGGGAAAAGAGTTTCGAAAGCAAAGAAAAGCTTTCAGATGTAATTCAACAAATTGTAGCACGTACCAATCGAGTGGTCAATGAATCAACTCCGATTGTGGATTCAAGATTAGAAAATGGAGCCAGAGTAAATGTAGTATTACCTCCAGTCGCATTGAATGGACCAATTGTAACAATACGACGATTTCCCGATAAGCCCATTGGTATGAGAGAGCTTCTGAAATGGAATTCAATCAGCCAAGAAGCAGCAGATTTTTTAGAAAAGCTTGTAGTAGCAGGCTATAACATCTTTATAAGTGGAGGAACTGGATCAGGTAAAACCACTTTTCTAAATGCATTATCAAATTTTATTCCCAAAGACGAAAGAATTATTACAATTGAAGATTCAGCAGAATTACAGATTAATGGAATTGAGAATCTTGTAAAACTGGAAACAAGAAATGCGAATGTAGAAGGCATGGTTGCAATTACGATTCGTGACTTAATTAAGTCAGCTCTTCGTATGAGACCCAATCGGATTATTGTTGGAGAAGTAAGAGGAACTGAAGCAATTGATATGATACAGTGCTTAAATACTGGTCATGACGGCTCCCTTTCTACAGGACATGCTAATAGTTCAAAAGATATGTTAAGCAGGCTTGAAACGATGATTTTAATGGGGATGGATATTCCAATCAATGCGGTGAGAAGACAGCTAGAAGCTGGAATTGATATTATTGTGCATCTTGGAAGACTTAGAGACAAGAGTAGGAAGGTATTAGAAATTGTAGAGATTACAGGATATGAAAATGGAGAAATACAAACGACACCACTCTATCAATTCATTGAAGAAACAAACAGCAAGAAAGACTGTGTGATAGGAAGCTTGCAAAAGATTACAGATTTAAAATATACAGACAAATTAAAGGCTGCTGGTATCTCTTTATAAAAAGGGGGAGGAAAATGATTCATTACGATGAATATAAGTTTACCAAAATAGAAGCAATTTTATATGGAGGAGAGTGGTTAGGACTAAGTATCTTAATCGGATGGTTGTTTTATCACTCTATATTTGCCATCATAATTTTATTTGCATGTATTAAATTCTTCTATGATGACAAAAAGAAAATATTAAACGATAAGCGAAGAAAAGAATTAAATTTTCAATTTAAGGATGCAATAAGTAGCTTATCTAACGCATTGGCAGCAGGCTATTCAGTAGAAAATGCTATTGCTGAAAGTTATGATGAATTGGCTTTGGTTTATTCCAAAGATGCATTAATTATGAGAGAACTCTACCACATCATGCGAAAGCTTGAAATGAATGAGACAATAGAAAGTTTATTGGCAGATTTGGCAAAAAGAAGTAAAGATGAGGATATCAAAAGTTTTACAGAAGTATTCTCCATTGCAAAACGATCTGGCGGTGACTTTTTAGCCATTATTGATATGACTGTAAATAGTATAACAGGAAAAATAGAAGTAAAAAGAGAGATTAATGTTTTGCTTGCAAATAAAAGATTAGAACAAAAAATAATGAATCTAATACCGATGTTTATTATCTTATATATCAGAATCACTTCAAAAGAGTATTTTAATATTTTATATCATAACATTTTTGGAATCATTGTGATGACAATATGTCTTTCAATCTATCTTTTGGCATATTGGTTAGGCAGAAATATAGTGGATGTGGAGGTATAGTATGTTTGTTTCCATAGGAATGATAATAGGAATTATGACAGCTATGATAGCTTTCAGAAAAATAGAGTTTGAACCATACAAACCTACTTCAAAACTTTACATACCGTTTTATAGATTAAGCATTCCGATTGTAGAGGTTTTATTAAAACAAAAAAAGGGACTGATTCAAAATGTGTTTTTAAAACCTGTGGTTATCGAGCGTTTAAAACAAATAAATCCAACTGATCGAACAACCTTTCATATAAAAAAGTTTTATGTGGAAAAAATTGCATTATCCATTTTACTGATATTTGCAGGAAGTATTCTTACACTATTGGCATCCTTTGGACAAAAAAAAGAAAGTGCAATTATAGAAGACAAATATGTGGAGCGTGGCAGTTACCAAGAAGGAGAAAAGTCAAAAGAATTCATTATAAGCATTCAAGACGAATTAAAGGAGCAAGACATTAAAGTCACCATAAGCGGGCAGCTTTTAACAGAGAACGAAGTAAAGACAATGTTTGCAGAAGCAAAAAGCCAAATTGAAAGTCTTGTAAAGGGAAGTAATCCTTCTTTGATGGAGGTTAGATCAAAACTAGTACTTCCTACTAGAATAGAGGGATTACCACTAACAATAAGCTGGGAAACGAGTAATTTTGAAGTAGTAGGAACAAATGGTGAAATCAATAATCAAGATATTGAGGAAAAAGGAACTTTGGTTAATCTCATTGCCACGCTTCATTGTCAAGAATACGAAGATAAGATACAGCTTCCTCTTAAAATCTTGCCACCACTTTTAACGGACGAAGAGAGGGTAAGATTAAACCTATCCAAGCAATTAAAGCAGGCGGATGAAAGGGATCAAACGAGTAAATACATAGAGCTTCCTCTAAGTATAAACGGAAAAACAATCGTATGGAGTGAACCAAAAGACAACACGGCTCATTTGATTTGGATACTAGGGATTTTTTCTTCGATTCTTATTTATATTGGTAAGGATAAAGATTTAGAAAAAAAGATAAAAAAAAGAAGTCAACAGCTATTAACGGATTACCCAGACATTGTAAGTAAATTAACATTGCTATTAGGCGCAGGTATGACGGTAAAAGGCGCATGGCAAAAAATAGCACTTGATTACCGTGAGAAAAAGCAGATAGATAAAAAATACTTTCGTTATGCGTATGAAGAAATGCTAATTAGTTATTATGAAATTACAAGTGGCGTATCAGAAGCGTATGCATACGAGGAGTTTGGAAAAAGAATGAAAAACCAAAGATATATGAAGATGATCTCGTTAATTACCCAGAATTTAAAAAAGGGTTCCAAAGGCTTATCCAAGATTCTGGAAAACGAAAGTTTGGATGCCTTTGAAGATAGAAAAGCCTATGCAAAAGTAGCGGGTGAAGAAGCAAGTACAAAGCTTATGTTACCTATGTTTTTAAATTTAGTTGTCGTACTTATCATTATTATGATACCAGCATGTATGTCCTTTCAAATGTAATATAGATAAAAAATAAGACAAGAAAAAGGAGGATTCATATGAATATAATACAAAGATTCATTCAAGAGGAAGACGGAGTAGGGGTAGTAGAGATTATTCTTATTCTGGTTGTTTTGATTGCGCTAGTTGCTGTCTTTAAAAATGAGCTGACAGGCTTAGTGGATAATATCTTCAAAAAAATAAAATCCGGAGCAGAAGGTATTTACAACTAAACTATTTGGGATTTAAAACGTATCAGTTTTCCTGGATAAATACTGAAAGTAATACTATTTGTAATATTGTAATGATTAAAGTAAAGAGGGGAAGGAAAGATAAGATGAGTAAAACAAAATATTATAGCAAAGGACATATTACTGTATTCTTAAGTCTGATACTTACCCTCATACTTTCAGTGGTTTGCACTACGATAGAAAGTGCAAGGTTGCAAGGTGTTCGTATGCAGATACAAAACATAACCGACATGGGAATATATTCTGCATTTGCTGAATATAACAGAGACTTATTAGATCGATACGACTTATTTTTTATTGATATGGGATATCAAACAGAAGATGGAACAATAGAACGAGTGAATGCTCGAATAAAATCCTTTGTAGAATACAATACCCATACTACAAAAGGGCTAGAAGCAATGGAATTATTTCGTTATTCTGAGCTTTGGCGAACAAAAGTAACAAATGTAATGACCGATCAACATGTTCTGGCTACTGATCGCAACGCAAAGGCTTATTATAGTCAAGCAATTGCTTACATGGAAAATAAACTGGGCTTATCAATTGTTCAAGATCTCTTAGGACAATATAATGAGGAAATTAAACAAAATCAAGAAAGCTTTGAAACATATAAAGAGGAGGAAAGTAGTCTGCAAGGTGAAATTGATGGTGCAAAAGAGTCTTATCAGGCTGAGTATGATGCAGCACTTGAAGCGGCAGAGGAGGGAGAAGATGAAGTAGAGATACCTCCCAAACCACCAGAAGTATACAATCCAGCAGATACCATCAAAGGATTACAAGCTTCCCCAATTCTAGAACTTGTTCTAGAGGATTCGTCTACCTTATCCAATAAAAAAATAAGAAACTTAAATCATGTTTCATCAAAAAGAGAATTAAAAACTGGAAATGGAACGTTTGAAGGGAAAGGTAATGGAGCAATCAACAAAGCTATATTTAATGAATATCTTTTTGAAAAATTCCCCAACTATCTAACACAAGACTATGATAATGATGATGTTCTTTTGTATCAAGCAGAATATATTCTAGGAGGAAAAGAAAGTGACAAAGCAAACTTAGAAGCCGTTGTAAATAAATTATTGTTAATGCGAGAAGGGATTAATTTTACTTACTTATTAACAGATTCTGTTAAACGAGAGGCAGCCACTGCCTTGGCAACTACAATTGTCGGGTACTTGGGACCACTTGCTATTGCGGCTCTTCAAATGATTCTGTTACTATCTTGGGCATTTGCAGAAAGCGTACTTGAAGTTCGTATGCTTCTTTCGGGAAAGAAGGTAGCACTTATTAAAAATAGCACAAATTGGAATCTGTCTCTTGAGAATCTAGGCAATCTATCAGAAGTTCTAGATAGCGGGGAGGAAGATGAAGGAGGAATTGATTATGAAGGGTATTTGAAATTACTTTTGTACTTTTCAAATCACAATAAAAAGATAAAACGCAGTCTTGATTTAATTGAATTAAATATTCAAATGATAAATGAAAAATTTAGAATTGATAATTGTACTCAAAGCTTCAAAACAAACATTCAATATGAAACAAAAGGGTTATTTTTAAGATTACCGTTTCGAACCTTAGAAAGAGGTAGCGATACATATTCTTATAGCGTAACAAAGGATTTTTCCTATTATTGACAAAGGAGGTGAATGAAGATGCCCTTTCAGAATCACAAAAATACAAATTACAATCAAACTTACAACTCTCTCCACACACTTCACATACTATCATCCCCAAATGATAAGAAGAGTACAAAGACTGAAAGGGTGTCTTCATTCATCTCACAAAAAGCAAGTCTTACGGTAGAAGCAGCTATGGTGCTCCCGATTTTTATCTTTGCTATTTGCTTTATGATGTACTTTACTGAGATTGTAAAGATACAGGCGGAAGTTGGAAACGAGCTATACAAACAAAGTAAGGACTTAGCATTATATGCTTATGTCTATGAACGTGCCCAAAGTAATGATATCATCGCATCTGGACAAGTAGAAAACTTGGTATCTGGAATGTTAAGCAGCCTGTATGTAAAAAGTAAGATAACAAATGAACTAGGTGAGAATTACTTTGAAATCAACCATGTTGAAGGTGGAATTAGCCTTCTTTTATCTTCTTACATGCAAGAGGAGGATATGATTGACGTTGTAGGTATATATAGCATAAAAATACCCTTCCAGTTCTTTCAAATAGATAAGGTACGAGTCATTCAAAGAGCAAGAATAAGAGCTTGGACTGGATATGATGCATCGAATGGCTCTGATACAGAAGAGGAAATGGTTTACATAACGCAGTATGGAAGTGTTTATCACGTTGATATTTCCTGTACCCATATAAACCTATCTGTATCTCAAATAAGAGAAACACAGGTTAGCAATCTTAGAAATGACAGTGGTGGAAAATATTATGAATGTGAGCTTTGCGGCGATGAGCAAGGAGATGGAAGCTTATTTATTACAAACACAGGAGATCGTTATCATAAACGAAGAGATTGTAGTGGAATTCGAAGAGGAATCATTGCAATACCAATCTCTCAAATAGAAGGCAGACAACGATGCCAAAGATGTGGCAACTAGAGTATGGAGGGAATATGGTCGTAATTAAAATTTTGGTGCTTACAATGCTTAGCATAATGAGTATTATGGACTTAAAGTCAAAAAGAATTAATCTATATTTTTTAATTCCTTTTTTAGTAAGTGGTGTCATATGTAATCTCTCTTATCAATTAGTACCACTTACTTCCTTAATAGGAGGAGTGGGGATTGGAATTGTATTACTAATGATAAGCTTTGTGACAAAAGGAAAAATAGGGAGTGGGGATGGAATTATATTAATGGTAACGGGCTTATTTTTAGGCTTTTATGATAACTTATTATTGTTGTTGTCAGCTACCTTTCTTTCTGCTATTGTTGGTGCTTTTATTTTACTCAAAAAAGGTATGAATAAAAATTATGAAATTCCATTTATACCATTTTTGTTACTATCATTTGCTGGAGGTCTAATAATATGGAGGTAAAAGGTAGCTATACATTAGAAGCATCCTTGCTTATGCCGTTAATTATTGGAACAATTGTTATACTTTTGTTTATAAGCTTTTATTTGCATGACAATGCAGTCATAAAAGAAGGAGCCATTATACTTGCCAACAAGTATACAAACGAGAAGAATTTATCCAATTCAGAAATTAAACAAAAGCTAGAACAAGATTGTGAGCAAGTAATATTAAATAAAGTACTTGTAACAAGAAGCATAACAACAAACATTAAAGTGGAAAAGAAAAAGATTACAGTATCTTGTAGCGGAGTATTTTATTTTCCTAGTATTTTTATTTCACAGACGATTTTTAATAGTAACAGTTTGAATATCGCTACAACAAAATCAATGAATCGCGTAAATCCTGTAACCTTTATCAGGTACTGTAAGATAGTAGAAGGTTTTATAAACTAATCAATAAGGAGGACGATATGCAGCTAGAGTTTAAACGAGACTTAAACAATAATTATATGATTCTAAGTGATGATTCGCTTTCTAATAGTGATGATTATCGTGTAAGAATGCTTATCTCAAATAAGATTCCATTTATATTGAAATGTAATGTTAGAAAATTTGATCAAGCAACAAAATATTATTATGAGATTACATCAAAGCATCCAATTAGTCGCATTTTTGAAAAAAAGAAAATAAAAAAAGAAGAGTTAAACATTTTGGTTACAAGCTTTTTAAAGGTATTAGAAAGTAGCTTTGAATATCTTTTAAATCCGAATGACTTTATTTTAGAGCCGGAATACATATATATGAACATAGAAACGAATCAGATTTATTTTTGCTATATGCCTGGTTTTGAAAAGGATATCAGTCAAAGCTTTCATACATTAACCGCTTACATCTTGGAACGAATCGACCATGAAGATAAGTATACCGTAGCAACTGCTTATGAGCTATATCGTCAGACTATGAATGATAATTATTCGTTAAGAAACATCTTAAGTTCCATTACAATAGAGGAAAATAAAGTGGAGTATAGTAAGTCAAAAGAGGTTGAACAAGAAATTCCAACAGTAAGCCAAGCTAGCGAGGAGGTAGAAAAAAGTACAGAAAAAATAAAAAGTAAAAAACCACTTTTTTTATTTGGAGGTCTCGTTATTATAAGTGCCTTAGCGTTGCTGCTTTACTTTTTATATCAAAACCTTGCAGTTATCAAATCCATTGAAATAAATAACGATATATTACTAAAAGTTGGAGGCGTTCTACTGATAGTGATTGTAATAGTAATCTATAGTTTCTATAAAAAGGCACAGTCAAAACAAGAAGAGGAGTCCGATAGTTTAATTATTGTGGAAGATGATGAATCAATTCAGACAAAATTAGAAAAAGACAAAGAGGAGAGTGTTGAACCTGTTACATTAATTCATAAAGAAGAAGTACATAATGAGAGTATAAAAGAGGATTTGGAATCTTCATATTATGGAAATACCGTATTATTAAATTATCGTGTACCAAATAAAAGGCTGATTTCTACAATGGACATATATCAAAACTTTGACTTAAAAGAAAAGACCTTTTTAATTGGGAAAATGCAAGAACATGTAGACGGAGTGGTTTTAGACGAAAGAATAAGCAGAATTCATGCTGAAATAAAAAAAGTAGACTCCAAATATTTTCTTACTGATTTGAACTCTACAAATGGAACGTTTCACAATGGCAGAAGGCTAGAGGCCAATGAAACCGTGGAAATACATCCAGAAGATAGGATACAATTTGCTACCGTTGAATATGTGTTTCGTTAACTATATTTCGACTATAATCGCTAATATACGATACGCTAAGGAAAAAAGCCGAATTAATAGAAATGATTTATAATGAATATATGATGAACGTGTCGATAATTAATTGCGATAAGGGAGGCAAATATGAAAAAAAATTCATCCCATCGTGAGCATTTTAAGTGATAAGCTACGCCCCATATTGTTGACATCCATTTCAGAAAGTGTTAATGTCTCTTTATTAAGAAATGAAAAGAGGCTTACTATGTTTCGAGAAGCTTATTATAGAGTAATGAAAAATGCAATATGTACCAACTGTTTTGTTTTGGCAAATATTATTGTATTCATCGTATTAGAGTTGAAGGGTTCTACGCTTGATTCTAAATTTATGTTAGAGAGTGGAGCCGCTCTTGCACCATTAATCATTGACTACGGACAATATTATCGTTTATTAACCTCAATGTTCTTGCATTTTGGAATCGAGCATCTGTTTAATAATATGCTGGTTTTGTTTTTTTTAGGTGATAATTTAGAACGTGCTGTTGGAAAAGTTAGATTTGTCATGATCTACTTATTAAGTGGACTTGGTGCAAGTGTTCTTTCTTGTGTTTATAATTATAGCAAAGGAGAAGTTGTGGTATCTGCAGGTGCATCAGGAGCCGTATTTGGAGTGATTGGAGCGTTGCTTTATGTGGTAATTGTAAATAAAGGACGTCTAGAGGAGATGACTTCAACTCGACTTGGTTTATTAGCTTTATTTAGTCTTTATCATGGATATAGCGAATCTGGGATTGATAATTTAGCTCATATTGGGGGATTTTTAAGTGGCATTATAATTGCTCTTTTGCTGTATCGAAGAAAAAAACCTTCTTGCCGTTTTGACAGTGATATTATACAATAAAGAATAAGGTTTAACCAAATCATTTCTTACTGTTGAGGAATACTAGGAGGTATACATGAGAATAAATATATATTATGGGGGAAGAGGGCTTATTGATGACCCTACTTTATATGTCATAAATAAAATGCAGCAGGTATTTGACGAACTAAGAGTAGAAACAGTAAAATATAATCTTTTTGAACAAAAAAATTCGATTATGACATTACCACAAACCCTTAAAGCAGCAGATGGTATCATCCTTGCCACCACTGTAGAATGGCTTGGAATTGGTGGATATATGCAAATGTTTCTTGACGCTTGTTGGCTGTATGCGGATAAAGAAAAATTAAGCAGTGTTTATATGCAGCCAGTAGTGATGTCAACTACCTATGGCGAAAGAGAAGCAAGTCTTACATTATCCAATGCATGGACCTTACTTGGAGGCTTGGAATGCAATGGAATTTGTGGATATGTGGATGATTTAGCAAGTTTTGAAGTGAATGAGGATTACTCCGTTTTGATTGAAAAGGCATCTGAGAATTTATATCGAGCGATATCTCAAAAATTAAAGAACATGCCTACCAGTAACATGGCTGTAAAGCAAAATGTATTAAGAACAAAAGGTATTGAACTTACGCCACAAGAAACAGAACAATTATCAAAATTTGCCTCTGATGATCGATATGTTAAAAAGCAAAAGGCAGACATTGAAGAGCTTGCCAGTCTTTTTAAGGCCAAATTAGATTTAAGTGATAATACAGCAGGAATGGAATATATCAATGATTTTAAAAGTCATTTTGAATCAAAAAATGAAGCTATCTCAAGCTATGCTTTTACCATATCTGATAAACAAAAAAAACTAATTTTGGAACTTAATAAAAGTGAAATAAATTGTTATTATGGTAATAAAGAGAATGTAGATGTGGAAATTAAACTGACAAGCCAAGTGATGGATAGTATCATACATGGTAAGATGACATTTCAAAGAGCATTTATGTCTGGAGAGATGACGGCAAAGGGTGATTTTAAAATTCTTCGGTTATTAGATGATGTATTCACTTTTTAGAAATTATAATAGGGAAGTTCAAAGAACTTTCCTATTATATAAAAAACCCACGAAAATCGTGGGCGTGGTCAAACATTAGAAGAGATTGGGAGTGTTATATAAAAGGAGGTTCCTATATTGATTTGTGATTCAAATCGTATAGAACCACCATGGGCCTCAATGATATTTTTGCATATAGAAAGGCCAAGTCCTGACCCATTTGTTTTATGGGTCACAAACGGTTCAAACACGGTATCCTGATATTCAGGGTGGATACCACAGCCATTATCTGAAATGATAATTTGAATATGGGAGTTATTCAAATTTTGTATGCGTACTTGAATGGAACCGTTTTCAGGGTTAACAGCGTCTTTTGCATTTTTAAGTAAGTTCGTAATTACTTGTCGCATCTTTACCATATCTCCAGTCATAATCGGCAGAGAATTATCGTAAGTGCAGGTAAGTGTGCAATAGTCACAAGTATCATTACGAATAGAAGAACAAACAGAATCCATAAGCTCACTGATACTATAACTAGACATGTGCAAAGTTTCACTTTGATTATAAGTGGATAATTCGTCTAATAAGGATCGAACATATTGAATATCAGCCATTGTTTCATTCCAAAACTTAAAGTTTTTTACTTCAGGGTGCTGAGATTCAATCAATTGCAAAGAGCTATTGATTAATGTGATAGGATTTCTTAGTTCATGTGAAAATTTACAAATATTAAATTTGTAAGTTTCCATAACATTGGTTATAAGACGATTAAGTTCAGGATCTGTTTCCATTAATTTCTCTAGTTGTTGCCTGTCATTGTTATTTAACATTCATTTATCACCCCAACTCAGTCTAGCACTAAATTGTAAATATTACAAATAGATTAATGTAACAAAATGTGACACACAAAGTAAGGAGACTGTAAAATGAAAAATAACGATTGTATTTTCTGTAAAATTACAAATGGAGAGATTCCATCTGTTACCATCTATGAAGATGAATTATTTCAAGTAATCTTAGACAGAGGTCCTGCATCAAAAGGACATGCATTGATTCTTCCAAAGCAGCATTATGAAGATATTTATGAATTAAGTGAGGAGATGACTGCGAAAGCCTTTGTTTTGGCGAAGAAGCTGGCTGAGAAAATGACAAAGGCACTTTCTTGTGATGGATTCAATATTGTACAAAACAATAAGGAAGCATCAGGACAAACTGTGTTTCACTTCCATATCCATTTGATTCCAAGATTTATAAATGATGATGCAAAAGTTGGCTGGACGGTTCATGATATTACAGAGGAAGAAATGCAAAGCATAGCAAAACAGTTGAATTTTTAGACGAACGTACTTAGGTAAAGTAGTGGTAAATAGAGATACCATGTCTTGATTTAATCAATGCGGATTGAAAGAAATTTCAATCCGCATTGATTAGACAAGAGCATAATTGTATTATGAGAGAGATTGTATTAATTTCACAATTACATCAATGGAATCTGCCTGCTTACTTTTAGACATAGCCTCTACGTATTTTGATTTGTTTTGATATAACTCATCAATAGAGCGAATCAAAAGTTCATCCGTTACGGACTCTTCCTGTATCACCAAACTAAATCCTTGTTTTTCAAAAGACTTCGCATTAAGTATCTGATCGCCTCTACTTGCAGCGGCAGAAAGTGGAATTAATATATTTGGCTTTTTCAAAGCAAGCAGTTCACAAATAGCATTTGCACCTGCTCTAGATATCACTACATCTGTCATAGCAAATAAATCTTTTAATTCTTCTTTGACATATTCAAACTGAACATATCCCTTTTTATTTGCTAAGGACGCATCAAGCTTTCCTTTACCGCATAAATGTACTATTTGATAATTCTCCAATAGTTTTGGAAGTGCACTGCGAACCGCTTGATTTACTGCAACAGCGCCCATACTTCCGCCAATCACCATAATAATAGGTTTGTTTACAGTAAAATCGCAAAGCTTAATACCAGCTAATTTGTTTCCTGATAACAACTCTTGGCGAATGGGTGATCCAGTTAGTACAGCTTTTCCTTCTGGCAAATATTGTACAGTCTCTGGAAAATTGCAGCATACTTTACTAGTAAAAGGAAGCGAAAGCTTATTTGCAAGCCCTGGTGTCATGTCTGATTCATGTATGATAACAGGAATGTTAAGACGTTTGGCGGCATAAACAACGGGTACGGTTACAAATCCACCTTTAGAAAAGACAATATCTGGCTTTAACTGTTTCATTAATTTTGATGCCTCACCTAGTCCCTTTAATACTTTAAAGGGATCTGTAAAGTTCTTTACATCAAAATATCGCCTTAGTTTTCCAGAGGAGATACCGTAATATGGTATATTAAAATCGTTAATTAGTTTTTTTTCAATTCCGTCATAGGAACCAATGTAATTTATATCATATCCTGCCTCCTTAAGCTTTGGGAGCAAAGCTATATTAGGAGTTACATGTCCGGCGGTTCCGCCACCGGTAAGTATGATTCGTTTCATGAAAAAGGTGCCTCCAATTTATTTTAAAGCCTGTCGAAGTGCCAATGCTAGCTGGTCAGGACATGAAGTAGAACGGGAACCGCATTTGATACCCTCTAAACGCTTGATTGCCTCATTCACGTTCATTCCTTCTACTAACCTTGCAACACCTTGTGTATTTCCAGCACATCCACCGACAAACTCAACTGATTTTATAACAGAGTCTTCAATTTCCAAGTTGATTTCACGTGTGCAGACTCCTGATGTCTTATATAACATTTCAAATCCTCCTATTTATACTTTCTTAAAGTATAGCAAAATTTATTTAATTATACTAGGTCAATAAAAAAAAATCTGATATAATGGTAACAGTCTAGGCATGCGCAGTAAACATAAAACTATGAAAGCTTGCTTGCAAAAGGTGGCATGGCTGACTATAACAATAATAATATGAAAAAATTGCTTACTCGTTACTATTTCTATCTTAATATAGTAATCATGTATGTTGAAAAATGAAGGAGATTATTATGGGAGTAACAGGTATCATCGGTGCGATGGAAGAAGAAGTGAATATCTTAAAAAGTAAGATGCAGGTAGATGCGATAATAAAGAAAGCATCTATGGAATTTTACAAAGGTATTCTAAATGGAAAAGAAGTTGTGATTGTTAGAAGTGGAATAAGTAAAGTAAATGCTGCAGTGTGTACACAGATATTAGTTGATGATTTTAAAATCTGTCGTGTCATCAATACAGGAATTGCAGGTTCTTTACAAAATAAAATTGATATCGGAGATATTGTAATATCAAGTGATGCGATTCAGCATGATGTAGATGCCACGGGATTTGGTTATGAACTTGGTGTGATACCTAGAATGGAGACATCTACATTTATAGCAGATGAAGGTCTTGTGTCATTGGCAAAAAAAGTTTGTGAAAGAGAAATTCCAGACATAAAAGCTCATATTGGAAGAGTGGTGACAGGCGACCAATTCATTTCAGATAAGAGTGTAAAGGAGCGAATTGAAAGCAACTTTCACGGTTATTGTACAGAGATGGAAGGTGCTTCAATTGCGCAGGTAGCATATTTGAATCAGTTACCTTTTGTGATTTTAAGAGCCATTTCTGATAAGGCAGATGATAGTGCATTTGTAGATTACCCAACTTTTGAAAAAAAGGCGATTGAACATTCCGTCATATTAGTAGAGAATATGCTTAAAGAACTATAAAAATGTCAAAATCCCTTATAAACACTAGGTTTTTGTAAAACGATTTTTCCTTCCCCTCTCTTTTTTTTCTATGCCTGATAAGCTATAATTTTGTATAAACCAATATGGTTGATACATATATATTTGAGGCAGCCAGATTGAAAGAAAGGGGAATATTTATTTTGGAAGAAATATTAAAAGGGGATTTTATCAAATATGGTATTATTATTGCCACTGTATTTGCTGTTGTAATCAAAGTAATACAAACATTTTTTTATGTTAAGTTAATGGAGGAATCGGAAAATATTCCAGCTTCTAAAAACAAGTTGATAAAGCAGATGAAGTTAAAATTTGAAAACTGTTATAAATTAAATCTTGGTGTTAATAATGTCAATATATTTGTAGATAAATATATGTACAAGCACAGAGTAGGTGGTATTAGCATGTACCAATTGCATCGCATACCTATTGTGCTTGGTTGGCTATGTGGAACGTTTGGTATTGTAAGCGGACTCATTTGCTATGTAGAAGGATATAGTGTAAAAATAGGATCCTCGTATGAGATATATGGAATTGGAGCAATTTTAACATTAAAGCTAGCAGAAGTGATCTTAGATACAGGGCATAAAAAAAATATAGTATATACAAATTTAATTGATTTTTTTGAAAATTCGTTGCAAAATCATCTCACCCATGACACAGTAAAAACAGGTGCAGTCACAGAAGAAGAAAGAGAAATAATAGAAGACATTCCAGTAATACGAGAAAACAAAAAGGAAGACAATGAAATTCTTTTGCGTTATCAGAAAAAAGAAAAAAATAAAAAGACAGAGTCTGTGGAAGAATCTCAAAGTAACGCAGAAGCAATCATAGAGGATGTAATAAGTCAATTTTTATCTTGATTTCATGGAACTACTTTGCTACAATAAAGATTGACAAATTTATCACAACTATTTTTATTGTATTAGAGTAGTTGTAAGAGTGCGGATAAGATTCAACTGAAAGATATAAAGGAGTGTGTACAAATGGAAAACAAAGTTACGTTTGATTATTCAAAGGCTTTATCATTTATGAATGAAGCAGAAGTTAGTATGATGAGTGGTTTAGCCGAAGCGGCAAAGGAGCAATTGTTATCGAGAAAAGGAGCAGGAAATGACTTTCTTGGGTGGATTGACCTTCCAGTTGATTATGATAAAGAAGAGTTTGCAAATATTCAAAAAGCAGCAAAGAAAATACAAGAAGACTCCGATGTTTTATTAGTAATTGGTATTGGTGGATCTTACCTTGGAGCAAGAGCAGCCATTGAGTTTTTAAGACATAATTTCTATAATTCTGTTTCAAAGGAAATCAGAAAAACTCCTGAAATTTATTATGTTGGAAATAATATCAGTAGCACCTATATCAAACATTTAATGGATGTATTAGACGGAAAAGATTTCTCCGTTAATATAATTTCTAAATCTGGTACCACAACAGAGCCAGCGATTGCATTTCGTGTATTCAAAAAGCTATTGGAAGAAAAGTATGGAAAAGAAGAAGCTTCAAAGAGAATCTATGCAACGACAGATAAGGCAAAAGGAGCATTAAAAAAACTAGCAACAGAAGAAGGCTATGAAACCTTTGTAGTTCCAGATGATGTTGGAGGAAGATTCTCAGTTTTAACAGCAGTAGGTCTACTTCCAATCGCAGTGAGTGGAGCAGACATTAATAAATTAATGGAAGGTGCTGCTAGCGGAAGAAAAAAAGCATTAGAAAATAAGTTTGAAGAAAACGATTCTTTACAATACGCTGCGGTAAGAAATATCTTATTAAGAAAAGGAAAGCAGGTAGAGTTCGTTGCAAACTATGAACCTAGCTTACATTATATATCTGAATGGTGGAAACAATTATATGGAGAAAGTGAAGGAAAAGACCAAAAAGGTATCCTTCCAGCGGCTGTAGATTTGACCACGGACTTACATTCTATGGGACAATTCATTCAAGACGGAGCAAGAATAATGTTCGAAACTGTATTGAATGTAGAAAAATCTCAGTGTGAAATCTTACTAGAAGAAGAGCCAGTGGATTTAGATGGATTAAATTACTTGGCAGGAAAGAGCGTTGACTTTGTAAACAAAAGTGCTATGAATGGAACCATTTTAGCACATACAGATGGTGATGTACCAAATCTGTTAGTTCACATTCCAGAGCAAAATGAATTTTATTTAGGTGAATTATTCTATTTCTTTGAATTTGCTTGCGGTGTGAGTGGATATTTATTAGGAGTAAATCCATTTGACCAACCAGGTGTAGAAAGCTACAAAAAGAATATGTTTGCCCTACTTGGTAAGCCTGGATTTGAAAAAGAAAGAGAAGAGCTTTTAAAAAGATTATAGATTAAAATAAAAACACAGGGTATCGTATTTGATACTCTGTGTTTTTAAGTAAATAATATGGCATTTACCATAGAGCTTATCAAAGCAAGTAGCTGCCTTGTATCATTTGACCATGAATAATGGACACTGGAATGTTCATAACTAATAATTCCATTTATTTGATGATTGCTTGGTTCTATCATCAAACATTGAAAGTAAGACGTTGAGGAAAGATTAGAAAAATAATGATATATTTTGCTGTAAGTAAATTCAATGTTCTTAATATTTGTAACGCAATAGGTACTTGTTTCAATAAATTGTGACAAATAGTCTTCGTAAAACATCATGGGCATATAAACCAAAGTATTGCTGTTGAGGGAATCAACATCAGCATACGATAAATTAGGGATATATATTACGATGTTATGTAATTTATAGAATTCCTTTATCACCTGAAATATCTCTGGTATGACAGGCTTACCCTTTGTATATAACAAAAATATTTTCTTTTGCACATCCAAAAGAGTTACGGTTGTTTGAAATGGAATGTTTTGAGTCAAAATGGAGTTATCATTCCCATTACAGTTTACCAACCCATGTAGTTTTGAATCATAGATAATGTAGCGACTCTTTCCCTTGTTTTTAGCAAGGTATAAGGAATAATCCGCCAATTTAAAAAGTGTATCATAGTCGGAAGCGTCTTTTGGATAGCACGCAACGCCCATAGAACAGCCAAGCTGAAAGGCAGCCAACTTTTCTTTATATAACCATTGTATGTTTGCACGGATGGAACGAAGCATATTTCGAAGAAGCTTTTCGGAATCGACATCTTCCAAAATAACAAGAAATTCATCTCCTCCAATGCGACCAGCCACACCATGCTGTTGTATCGTATTTTTCAAAATGGTTGATACCGCCTTTAAGATCTCATCTCCAAACATATGCCCAAACATGTCGTTGCATTGTTTAAAGTTGTCCAAATCCATAATGAAAAGATATATATTGTGATCAGGTTGTTGTCTTAATAGGTTCTGTGCATAACTTTTAATTTCGCGTTTATTTAAAAGTCCAGTCAACTCATCTTTATACAAATTATCAATAAAATGATTTTCCTTGGTATTATGTATGGTATTAAAAGGAAGACAGACCCCAATTACAATTTTTTTATCATTATGGTCTTTTAGTGTAATTCCTTTTAGTTTCGTTGTTTCAAAAATCTCACCATTGGAAAGTATACTACAAGATATCTGGTATTCAAAGTTTTTCATAGATTCTACTAAGGACTGGCAAAATTCTAAAAAAACAGAAAGGTCTTCCCTTGCAATCCGCTCCTGTTTCATCATGTCATCCTTCCAGATAGTTAAATCCCCATTAAATAGCAATATATTTTGTTTTTCGTTTATCCAGTAAAATTTAAAATGATTGGTTTCGGGCTGGTACTCAAATATTTTATCACCAACCAAAGTAAATAAAGTACGATATTTTATCAAATCAAATTCAAGCTTGGAATGTTCATTGATGATGTCGGATAGATATTGAAACTCTATTTTAATTAATTTATTATTCTTAATATAAGTAAAATTAAGTAGCATGTGATGATATTCATTATCACTGTATAAAATAGAAAAAATATCAGTAACAGACTTGGTGATAGAGATATTATGAATGCATTCAGATAACCGCGTGCGGTCTGAAGGAAGCACAACTTTATAAATGGAATAAAATAAATCATTCCCAATTAAGGTATACAAAGATTTATTTCCATACTGAAGAGTAAGATTTAGGTCGGTAATGGCGATAGGAATCCTTGATTCTGAAATTGAATGAAAAGAAATATTCTGCATTAATACACACCCCTGTAATATGAAACAACTGCTTAATAGTAGATTTCATTATAACCACTCGCACCAAGTAAAAGATATGGTAACGATCGAGATAATAAATGATTTAAATATAATACATTAAATTTCTTAAATGGATAATGCCTTGCACTCACAAATGGAATTAATCCTCTTCAATCACTTGGATTTCAAGAAAATCAAAATCAATTTCATCAACGAAAGAATCTTTTGAAAAGCGCACTTTGCTATGGCGTTTGAATTCATTGATGTTTGATTCCAACCAAATTGGTTTACTAAGGTCAAAGTCATAACAAATTTGTTCCAACCCGTGAAAGATTTTGTGGGTACGAGTATCGTTTGAATCATTTTCTATAGTAATGTCTTTTATAAGACGGTTATTAGAATATATTTTAGCCCATAATCGAAACATAAACAAAGGGTCCTTTCGCATATTAAATAAAGTATCCAAAATATTTTATCTTAATATAAATTATTTGAACTTGCATCATTAATTATAACATTTCATGTAAGGTTTCTCAAACGGTTTATGAGTTATTTTAATTATTTTTATAGGAGCATTCGTAGTACCTATAACCTATATTAATAATTAAAAGGGTAAATGCTTTGCACCTACCCCATATATACCTATATATCACTTAACCTACGAACGAATAAAGTTTTTTCTATAATGCAATGGTGACATTCCATAATATTTCTTAAATAGCTTACTAAAATGATATACATCCTCATAGCCTACCAAAGTAGCAATTTCTTTTACACTGTCTGATTTTAAGGAAACAAGCATTTCTTTTGCTTTTTCAAGCCTTATTTTAATCAAATAATTAATGGGTGATTCTCCAGTTTCATCCTTAAAAATCTTTGATATGTACACAGAGCTTAAATACATATTTTGAGCAATCGCATCCAAAGAGATTTTCTCATTGTAATGTGTATCCAAATAGGAAATGATTTGATTTACCACATCATTCTTATGATGACTATCAAAATGATACCCTGCTTGAGGTGGGCAAGGCTCTATGTTTTGGCGTATGATATGCAACAGAAATTGGATTAAATTCGCTTTTATCATAAAGTACTTTCCAGCTTGATTAGTTTCATTTTCTGCAAGCATAGCATAACAATATTTGGTAAGTTCTTGGCGAAGCTTATTATTCGTATGCATAATGTAATCTCCATTCTTTAATGAAATTACATTACTTGGCATATTCTTAAAGTGAAAATTGGTAAAACCTACGAAAAACTCAGTAGTAGGTTCTTTTTCATTTATTACAATGTTATTATGATTCACGCCCGAATTACAGATTAATAAATCGCCCGCTGAAACATCATAAGTATTACCTTCTACAAAGTACTGTCCTTTTCCGGATAAAATAAAGGTAATTTCTGTAAAGTCGTGGTTGTGATAACGAGAGTTCTTTGTCATTTTCCCCTTGCTAACAAACAGTATTGTGGGATTGAGGTCATTGTAAGTAATGTCGAATCTGCAGTCGCACATAATTTCCTCCGTTTGTGTGAATGAAAACATTTGATACATAAAATGTATATCAATTTCTACTAGCTTCTTTATAATAATATACATCATGTGTGTCGAAAAGTACATTTTATTTTGTTATAAATTTCGATATACTCCAATGGCAATGAAAGATGATAGAAAAGTAAATTTATTTATTTTATTAAGAAGGGGATAAGGTTATGACACCATATAAGTGGTTTTACTCACATTTAAGAAAACACGCCAGATACATTATCATTGGACTAACAATTATACCAATTGCCTCGGCACTGGCAGTGATTAATCCAAAGGTATCAGGTTCAATTGTTGATTTGGTAATGAAGCAAGGAAATGTTTCACTGTTACCAAAACTTATTTTGCTACTAGTAGCTACTACCTTGCTACGAAGTGGAATTCGATTCGTTATGATTATGAGTATGGAAAAGGCATCACAGGGTACGCTTTATAGCTTAAGAGATTCGGTATATAAGCGTTTACTGTTACAAGATTTTAATTTTTATAATAAGAATCGGACGGGAGATTTAATGTCAAGACAAACAGGAGATATGGATGCAATCAGACATTTTATTGCCCATGTAATCTATGCGACAGTAGAATCCATATTTGTATTTTGTTTTGCTCTTATTATGATGTTTACCGTTAATATTAAAATGGCATTTATGATGATTTTAGTTTTGCCGTTTACTGCCCTTACTACATATTTTCAGGTAAAAAATATTAAACCTGCATTTATTAAAAGCAGGCTAATGTTTTCAAGGCTAAATTCCTTTGCACAAGAAAACATCAGTGGTAACCGAGTTGTAAAAGCATTTGCCAAAGAAGATTACGAAATAGAAAAGTTTGATAAAGAAAATGATAGCTTTAAAGAGGTACAATTAGAAGGTGCTGTGATTTGGGCGAAATACATCCCTGTTTTTGAATTTTTATCAAATGTCTTAACTTTTCTTTTGATGCTTCCTGGAGCAATTATGGTAATCAATGAACAAATGACATTAGGAAATATGGTAACCATGAGTGGGTATCTTTGGATGCTTACGACACCACTTCGCACTGCTGGGTGGCTTATTAATGATATACAACGATTTATGACTTCACTAGAGAAAATATTTTCAACCATCAGCCACGAACCTGATATTAAAAAGCCAAGTAATGCAATCGTAAAGAAGCATTTAAAGGGCAGCGTACGTTTTGAGCATGTGACCTACAACGCAGATGATGAAGATATATTAAATGATGTAAGCTTTGAAATTAAGCCTGGGCAGACCGTTGGAATTATTGGAGCAACAGGAGCAGGTAAATCTACGCTTATGAACTTATTATGTCGTTTTTACGATGCAAGTGAAGGCAATGTTTATGTTGATGATATTAATGTAAAGGAAATGGACTTATATTCACTTCGTCAAAACATTGGAATGGCTATGCAAGATGTCTTCTTATTTTCCGATACGATTGAAGGAAACATTGCATATGGAAGGCCTGATTGTTCCTTCGAAGAAGTGGAATGGGCAGCAAAGGTAGCCAACGCAGATAGCTTTATTAAGGCTATGCCAGAGGGATATGATACCATTGTAGGAGAAAGAGGAATGGGACTTTCTGGAGGACAAAAGCAAAGAATTTCTCTTGCGCGAGCACTACTAACAGATCCTGCCATAATTATACTAGATGATACAACTTCAGCTGTTGATATGGAGACAGAGACTAGAATTCAAGAAGAACTAACTAGACTACAGGATAAAAAGACAGTATTTATCATTGCTCATAGAATTTCCTCCATAAAGGATGCAGACGTTATCTTAGTGCTTGATAATGGAAGAATTGTAGAAAAAGGAACACATGAAGAATTAATCCAAAAAAGAGGCTATTATGATACCGTATTTCGTCATCAATACGGCGAGTTTGATCGATTAAAAAATAGCAGTGAGTTTAGAGAATATATCAAAGAACAGCAAAAGGAGGCACTTAATTATGGCTAGAAATAAATATGATATTGATGAAACCTTAGAAGCTGGATTTGATTTTGGCCAGCTAAAAAGACTTGCCAAATATGTAGGACCATATAAAAAAGACATGATAAAAGCAATTGTTATTATGTTGGTATCAAGTGCTCTTTCTATGTTAACTCCAAGATTTTTTATGACAATTATGGATGATTATATTCCTAATAAAAATATAACGGGAATTGTTTTCCTAAGTCTTTTGACTATGGTAATTGCCATATTTATTTGCGTGAGTCTTAAAGTAAAGATTATTTTAACAAACCGTGTGGGTCAAAATGTAATTCATGCGTTAAGAAGAGATTTGTTTGTTCATCTTCAAGAGCTTCCATTTTCTTATTATGATGATAGACCTCATGGAAAGATACAAGTACGTGTAGTAAATTATGTAAACAACCTAAGTGATTTGCTGTCAAATGGAATTGTAAACACGATTACTGATTTATGTAGCTTGTTGTTTATCATAGTGTTTATGCTAACCATAAATGTAAAGCTTGCGCTAGTATGTATGTGCGGAATTCCAATCCTAGCAGTTCTTATCTGGACTGTGAAGAAAAAGCAAAGAAGGGCTTGGCAGATTGAAAGCAATAAGCAATCAAATCTAAACGCTTATATTGCAGAAAGTTTAAATGGAATTCGTGTTACACAGTCTTTTGTAAGAGAAGAGACGAATCAAAATATTTTCAATCAATTAAGCAGTGATTACAAAAGTGCCTGGATGAACGCAGTGCGTTATAATATGATGCTTTCACCAATTGTGGATACCATATCGGTATTAACCACTTCTATGATATATGTACTTGGTATTAACTGGATGTTAGGAGGAGAAGGCAATATAACAGCAGGTGTCTTAATTGCTTTTACAGGATATATTAGTCGCTTTTGGAATCCTATTACAACACTTGCCAGTTTTTACAATTCACTACTGACCTCTATTTCGTATTTAGAGAGAATTTTTGAAACGATTGATGAACCAGTAACAGTAAAAGATAGAGAAGATGCTGTTGATATGCCTCCGATTCAAGGTGAAGTGGAATTTAAGGAAGTTGATTTTGCCTATGATGATGGAATAAAGCGTTTGGATAAAGTAAGCTTTAAAGTGAAAAAGGGAGAATCCTATGCCATTGTAGGACCAACAGGGGCAGGAAAGACAACCATTATCAATTTGTTAAGCCGTTTCTACAACATTTCCTCAGGAGAAATAACCATAGATGGTATTGATATCAATGGTGTTACCATTCGTTCCTTGCGAAAGCAGATGGGTGTTATGTTGCAGGATAGTTTTATCTTTTCAGGAAGTATTATGGATAACATTCGATATGGAAATCGAGAAGCAAGTGATGAAGAAGTAATCGTGGCGGCAAAAACAGTGTGTGCTCATGATTTTATTATGGAGATGGAACAAGGCTATGATACACAGGTAAATGAAAGAGGAAGCAGGTTATCACAAGGACAAAGGCAGTTGATTTCCTTTGCAAGAGCCTTGTTAGCAAACCCAAAGATATTAATACTTGATGAAGCCACTTCTAGTATTGATACGGAGACTGAAATGATGCTACAGGAAGGTCTTTTAAAACTTCTAAAGGGTAGAACTTCCTTTATCATTGCACATCGATTATCAACCATTAAAAATGCAGATTGTATTCTCTATATTGATCAAGGACAGATAAAAGAAATGGGGAACCATGATGAGTTAATGGAAAAAAAGGGAGAATATTACAACCTTTACCTGTCCCAGTATAGCTTTTTAGCTTCCTAAAGATGTGATGATTCATGAAGTGGGAGACAAAGTGTGATCATACATCCTCCCTCCAATTGATTTTGAAATCTTGTATAACCTTTATGTGCTTTTATTATTTGTCTAACTAAAGTTAATCCGAGTCCGTGTGTATTTAGTTCTACAGAGGCTTTTTCGTGATTTAGAGTGTGAAGCATTTCCTTTGTAAAACCAATTCCGTTATCTGCAACCTCGATACTACAATTAAAGGAATCACACTTTAAGGAAAGACGAATATGGCATCCATCTTTGTTGTGACGAACACTATTTGTAATTAAATTAGAAACAGCTCTAGAAAGCAATACTCGGTCAGCATTTGCAGAGATGTTTTGAGCTGTTTCATCAATACATACATCAAGGCTGTGTAGGTCACTTGATTTGCTGTTTAAAAAGTCTACGGCAATGTTTCGCAAGAAAGGTGCAAGTAAAATCACTTCAAAGTGAAAAGGCTGCATGTCATATTCTAGCTTTGAAGCAAGGTTTAAATCATTTACAAGTGTTTTGATTAGTTCACATTGCTTTCGAATGGTTTCTGCCTGTTCTCTTTTTGCTAAGGTTAACTCTAAGTCATTTTCTAACTGGCTTGAATAGCCCATTGCTATGGAAAGTGGAGTACGAATATCATGAGAAATACCAGCAATCCAAGTAGTTCTTGCACTGTCTCTTTTACTTAGAGCTTCTTCTTGGTTGATTAGCTTTTCTGAGGTCTGGTTAATGACTTTGGCCACATCTCCAAGCAAACCTTGAGTCGAAAGAGTGACGGGTTGTTTTTGTGTTAATTGATAAATTCCTTTCGTAAGTAGCTTTAACGAACGAAATAAGCGAAGTCCAAGCAGCAAAGCAAGTACAAGGGCAGCTATAACATTTGCTACAAAAAGCGATATAGTATAAAAAGGAGAACGATTCATAAATTGTTGAGGTATGCTGACACTATACTTCCAAACACTATGTCTTGGATGCCCCCATACAAAAAGTCCATCTGAATGCTGCCATACATAAACGGGATAATCATTTAAATACCAACGAGAAAACCCAGCCACTTGAGAAAGTGAGTATTGTAACGAAATATCAGAGGGCAGATTTAAGCTCCAAACAACACTGCCCTCCTCATTAAGAAGCATTGCCCATTGGTCATTTTGTATGAGAGTTGTTGTAAAATCATCTGGCAATCTATATTCATCATCTACTTTTATCAAGTTTTTTGTGAGCTCTTGAACACTTTCTTTTTTCAAAGTGGTACTTCCTGATTTAACGGTAATTGCTACCAATAAAATAAAATTAATGACAAGCAAAAAGATTGCTACTGCGGTAGCTGAAATCACATAACGACTTAGTATTTTAATTAGACCTTTCAAGTGTTTCTCCTCCCGTTAGTTTATAACCAATTCCACGAATGGTAAGTAAAAAGCGGGGATTGGAGGGTTCTGGTTCAATTTTTTCACGTAATCTTCTAATATGTACCATAAGTGTATTCTCATATCCATAAAGCGTATCTCCCCAGGCTGCTTGACACAAGCTATCGCCTGATACAATTTTCTCTTTATTCTCATATAATTTCCAAAGAAGTGCAAATTCCTTTGCGGTAAGGGTATCGCATCCTTTTTCGGAAGTAATCGTTGCATTATTAAAGTCAATGGTTAAGGCCCCTAGTGTAAAGACTGGTTTCTCCTCTTGATTTAAAATAAGAGGAAAATAGGTGCGATTTAATACGGCGTGAATTCTTAATATCAATTCGCGTGGTAAAAATGGTTTTGTAATATAATCATCTGCCCCAAGGCCAAGACCGAGTAAACGATCTTCATCTTCATCTCTGGCAGAAAGAAAGAGGACTGGAACAATTGAGTGCGAACGAAATTCACGCATCAAAGAAAAGCCATCTCCGTCAGGAAGAGAAACGTCTAATAAAATGGCATCTGGCTTTGTGGCATAAAATTGTGTTCGAGCCTCCTTGCAATTAGAAGCAGAAAAGATTTTATAAAAACCGTTTTGCTTTAATAAATCGATGACCATTTTTAAAAGAGTTGGTTCATCATCTATGATTAGGAGTTTGCAATCATGAATGGTATTCATGGCGTATCCTTCCTTTCTTTTACTATTGTTTTTTTATCTATATTTTACCCTATTATATCCTAAAAAATAAAAAAATGATATTTAAGTTCTATGTTTTAAGGTAAATGTAAGGTTGCATACAGGTAGGTGTAAGGAGGCGCTGTTAAGATAAAGATAGCTTATTAGAAAGGAGCAACACTATGAATATTATAACAACCAATTCCCTTTGCAAACAGTATGGGACTGCTTTGCGAGTAAAGGATTTAGATCTTCGTATTCCAAAACAAGTAGTATATGGTTTTCTTGGCCCAAATGGTGCTGGAAAGTCCACAACTATGAAAATGATACTTGGACTTGCTAAGCCAACCAAAGGTAGCATTCAAGTATTTGGCAAGGAGGTAAATGCAAAAAATCGAATACCAATATTAAAACATGTTGGCGCTTTGATTGAGTCACCAAGCTATTATGGGCATTTAAGTGGAGCTGAAAATTTAAAGATTATTAGCATGTTAAAAGGGTTACCAGATAAAGAGATAGACAGGGTATTAAAAATTGTTCGTTTGGAAAATCAAAAAAATAAAAAAGTATCTCAGTATTCTCTCGGTATGAAACAAAGGCTAGGACTTGCAGGTGCTTTACTTGGTAATCCCAAACTCTTAGTCTTAGATGAACCTACAAATGGACTCGATCCAGCAGGTATTCAGGAAATAAGAGAATTAATACGCTCTTTGCCAGAAGAATATGGAATGACTGTTATGGTTTCAAGCCACTTATTAAGTGAGATTGACCAAATGGCAGACCACATTGGTATTATTAGCAAAGGAGAGCTTGTTTTCCAAGATAGCCTATCTGTGCTTCATAAACAAAGCACCCAAAAAATTGCTATACGTACATTAAACAACCAAATGGTTGCCAAAATGCTACAAGAACAAGGAGTATCCTTTCAAGTACAAGAAGACTATCTTCTTCTTCCTAAGATAGCAGACCAAGCACTGTTTGAGCAGATTAAAACATTGCTTGAAAAAGGTGCCAAAATCATACGAATTGAAGAAAGAAGCAAGAATCTAGAGGATATTTTCTTAGAGATTACAGGAACGGCGGTGAGTTTATAATGAGAGCTCTTAGAATAGAATTTCTAAAAATTCGTTATAAGAAAATATGGCTTATCGTATTCTCCATCATTATCGTACAGGGCTTATGGCAACTATGGGCTGTTAGAAAAATGGATGCAAATGATTTGGTGCAAGGCTGGATGTTTTGTCTTTATCAGTTTCCTGTCCTTAATACAATCATGATGCCAATCACAGCGGCTGTGGTAGCGTCTAGACTTTGCGATGTTGAGCATAAAGGAGAAATGTTAAAACTTTTATATACAGTAATACCAGAGCAAAAATTATTTTTTACGAAGTTTTTATGTGGAGCCCTTTTTATGACCTTGGCAACTATTTTGCAGGTTTTTATCATTGTAACCATAGGTTCTATAAAAGGGTTTGTGGGAAGTATCCCAATGGATAAGATGTTGTATTATTTTGTCTTTACAGTTTTAATCAATGTAACGATTTTGCTGATACAACAACTGCTTTCCCTACATTTTAAGAATCAAATGATACCAATTACAATTGGCTTATTAGGTTCTTTTATGGGACTATTTTCTTTGTTTTTTCCAGAAGGAATCAAACGATTTTTGATATGGAGTTATTATGGAGTACTTTTACTTGTAGGAATGGATTGGAATGAGAAAACCCGTGTTACCAATTATTATTATACTTCTCCAGACTGGATTGGCTTTTTCGTGGTTATTTTTGTATTTGTCGCAGTCTATGCATTAAGCCTGGTCTTAATAAAAAGGAGGGAAATATAAATGTTATTCATAAAGACAATTAAAGCAGAAAAAATAAAATTGAGACATAGCTTGGTATGGATTGCGTTTATTTTGCTTCCAATTATTCCAGCTATTATGGGAACCTTTAACTATTTGCAAAACAAAGATATTTTGACAGACGGATGGTATAGTCTTTGGACACAGCACACATTATTTAGTTGTTATTTCTTTTTGCCTGTTACCGTCGGAGTTTATTGTTCTTATTTGTATCGCTTAGAGCATGTAAACCATAACTGGTATCGTGTTATGACGCTACCAGTTCCCCCAATATACAGTTATCTATCGAAGTTAATCATTGTTTCCTCAATGGTAGTGTTGACGCAGATATGGATTGGTATATTGTTTATTTTGTCTGGAAAGCTTTGCGGTCTAACAGAATCCATTCCAAAAGAGCTAATTGAATGGTTACTGTATGGAGTCCTTGGCGGAACCGTCATATGTGCAATACAACTTTGTATTTCTTTGGTCATTCGAAGCTTTGCACTCCCTGTTGGAATTGCTTTGATTGGGGGAATAGGAAGCATACCCGCGTTTTCAGCAGGTTATGGAGTTATGTATCCATATGCTCTTCTTGGACTAGGTATGAGAGCAAATGCTCCAGGAGGGCCAATCCAGTGTAGTATACCAATGTACTTTCAAAATAGTATGATTTATGTAGGAATATGTGTTGTATTTGCCTATGTTTGGATGAAAAGAAAAGATGTGTTTGCTGGGTAGGTAAAAAGCTCATCTTGATGCTAGTGTAAAGTTTTTGTAGGAAAATGAAATAGATATAAAAAGAAAGCACGATTCTGTGTTAGGATTTAAGTGACCAAACAAAAATCTAATTCAGAAAGAGGTGCTTTCTATGATTAAAAGTATACAACAGTTTCAGTCAGAAGGGGTAAAAAAGTTAGAAAATATATTTGTAGATTATTCAACAGATATGAAAAAGATAGCGGAAATGGTTCAGGGCGTTACAAAAAGTGTTGTTGATCTTGGTCTATCAATGATTGCTGAAGAATGGGAATCCTATGATGAAATGCTTAGGAGAAATAAACACATTCGTCGAGGCTGGCAGATTGTGAAAAGAGATCAAACATCACTAGTTACTTCTCTTGGAGAAGTAACTTACCACAAGACGTTGTTTTATCATCCCAAGGAGAAAACGTATGCCTATCTATTGGATAAAGTGATGCAGCTGGATCCCCATACCAGATTAACAGAAGATGCAGTTGCCCAAATGCTCAATGAGGCTGTAGACAGCAGCTATCGAAAAGGTGGAGAGAGAGTATCCATTAGTGAAACGCAAGTCAGCAAAGAAACTGTTATGAACAAAATACATTCCCTTGAATTTCCAAAAATAAAGCCACTACAAGAGAAAAAACAAGTGAAATATTTATATATTGATGCTGACGAAGACCACGTATCCTTGCAGTATCTTGATAAAAAAGGAGATATAAAGAAACCAAGAAGTAATACAATTATGCCAAGGCTTGTTTATGTTTATGAAGGTATTACAAACGATAATGGTCGAAATGAATTAATAGGAAAGGCTCATTTTGGAGGAATCTATGAAGGAAGTGCTGAAATCACAAGGCTTTGGGGTGAAGTGTATGAATATATCGAAAACTCGTATGATATAGAATATCTGGAAAAAATCTATATTAATGGAGATGGAGCTGCTTGGATTAAAAGTGGTCAGAAACTGATTCATAAAGCAAAGTTTGTCCTTGATCGTTTTCATATGCATAAATATATCATAGGAGCAACTTCTCATCTTTTAGATTCTGTAGAGGATGCACGAAGAGAAATCTATAAAGCAATCTATGGAGAAAAGAAATGGCTTGCAGAAAAAACCTTTGAAAAGATTTTAAATGTTACAGAAAAAGGCTCAAAACAAAAGACAGTCATGGCAGCCAGAGAATATATTCTAGGAAACTGGTCTGGAATCATGCAGTGGGTAAGAGATAAAAACAAGGAAGTAGAATGCAGCGCGGAAGGTCATATCAGTCATATATTAGCAGATAGGATGAGTTCGAGGCCATTGGGCTGGAGCAAAACTGGTGCTGATAAAATGTCAAGATTAAGGATTTATAAAAGCAATAAAGCAGACATATTGGAATTAGTGAGATATCAAAAGCAAGAGTTTGCGCAGGCAGTGGGTTGTGAAGAGGTAATATACAACAGTAATCAAATGTTTCAGATGGAACGTGCAAATCGAAAACGACTGGGAAACCTTGCAGATATACCCGTTTATAGTATTCCTTATACACAGATAAAGAAAATCGCAGCATTAAAGAATCATATTTGGGGATTGTAAAGAAGAGAAAAATAGAATAAAATAAGGACAGTCAAAAAATCGGAAACACATCAGGGGCAAGTCTGTCTATTAAAATCCTACTGTAAATTTACACTATCCATCTTGATTCTATAGTTGTAGGAGATAATTGTTGATGATATAATCAAACAAAGAAACTCAATATAAGTAAGAAAGAAGTGAAGATGAGATGAAAAAGGGACTTATACACATATACTGTGGGGATGGAAAAGGAAAAACCACTTCAGCAATGGGGCTTGCAGTAAGAGCGGCGGGTTATGGAATGAAGGTTTTAATATATCAATTTATGAAGGATAATACAACCAGTGAACGAAATGTCTTGGAGGTAATTCCTAATATAACCATTATAGACGGCTTACAAAAAGAAAAGTTTAGTTTCCAGATGGCAGAAAAAGAGAAACAAGAACGGAAAGAATTTTATACAAAACGTTTTGAAGAGATTACAAAAAAAGCCGAAGAAGAAGGGTATGACCTTCTTTTAATGGATGAGATTATATATACCATAAGAGCAGGGCTTTTAGATGAAGAAATCGTGTTAAACTATCTTAAAGGTAAACCAGAATCTTTGGAGGTTGTGTTGACGGGGAACGCACCAAGTACTGACTTGCTAGCAGTGGCTGATTACGTATCTGAGATAAAAAAAATAAAGCACCCATACGATCAGGGATTACCAGCAAGGTATGGAATTGAAAAGTAGAAAAGTTAAAAAAGTGTGAATTAATTGTCAAAAAAGCACAAATACCGATAAATATGGTATAATCTAAGATGGTAGACTGCCGCACTAAGCGAAGAGGGATGTGATGATATGGATTATACCGAAGTACTCTGTGATGATATTGATTCATGGAAAACCATTATGTTTTTATATAAATCAGCACTAAAGGAAATTACGACTAAAATTGACATATTAAATGATGAATTTCAACATGTACATCAATACAATCCAATTGAACACGTAAAGTCAAGGATTAAGACTCCAGAAAGCATTGTAAAGAAATTAAAGCGTGAAGGATATGAATCCACAATTGATAATATGGTTAAATGTATCAA
Organism: Candidatus Galacturonatibacter soehngenii; assembly: GCF_008830185.1. GTDB lineage: Bacteria > Bacillota > Clostridia > Lachnospirales > Lachnospiraceae > Lachnotalea > Lachnotalea soehngenii. The sequence continues at coordinate 1,401,155 of NZ_WAGX01000005.1, read as the reverse complement.
TGATATTGCCGGGGTAAGAATCACCTGTTCTTTTACCTCTGATATATACCGTATTGCAGAGATTATAACAAAACACAGTGATTTAAAGGTTTTGATGGTAAAAGATTATATTAAGAATCCAAAAGACAGTGGTTATAAGAGCTATCATTTGGTTGTTTCCGTGCCTATTTTTATGTCGGATAAGGTGATTGATACAAAAGTAGAGATTCAGATTAGAACCATAGCAATGGATTTTTGGGCTAGCTTAGAACATAAGATTTATTATAAATTCGAAGGAAATGCTCCAGAAAATATACAAAATGAATTAAAAGAATGCGCAGATATGATCTCGATGTTAGATGCAAAAATGCTATCGCTAAATGAAGCAATTAAGCAATCAGAAAAAAACAACACGAAAAAAGACAGTTAAGTGCAACTGTCTTTTTTGTATATGAAATATAAAAACTTAGTATGTATTACAAACCTATAAATGAGGAGTGCCCCGGCGACAAGACCGAGGCTATTATGAAAAAATTTATCTATAATGTGTAATGAAAACATTACGTAGATTACTTTTTTGTTAAGATGTAACGCATCTTTAACTTGATATTAGTATAGCAATCACTTATGAACAAAATATGAACACTATATTAATATATTGTAAAAGATATACAAAATAAATGTGTATTAGAAGTGGAAATGTATAAAAATGCACAATAGATATGATTTACACATGTAAACTTAGCTGTTAAAAACATGAAAAATGTCATCGGAAGAAAAGTAGCACAAAACAAAGAATATGCAAAAAACAGTGGAAATATAGCAAAAAAATAGTTAGAATGAAAGGAGACAAGGAAAAAGGAGGATTTGAAATGGCTGGGTTAATGGATATGATTAGTAATCGTGATACAAATTTGGACAAGAGTATTGCAGAAACGACAATGCAATGCTTACGAGAAATGAGAAAACAAACAAGCGAAAATGTAGAACTGGTTAAAAGAATTAATTCTCTGGTAGAAGCAAGTATAACAAAAATAAAAGGAATTGAAGTAAAAGCAAATGAACAGAATATAGATCAAAAGGAAATGGAAGAGTTAAAAAAAGAGCTTAAGGATATTAGACAGGAATTTTTCGATGAGCTGACCTTGCTAAAGAATCAATTGGCAGAAGAATCAAGTAAGGAAAATGCCAAATTATACAAAAGTATAAAAGGCCTCTTAGAAGAGTATGATGAAAACCAAGAAAGGAAAATGAGAGCGTTAGGTCGCATCAATAAATTAATTGTTTGGTTTTTGGTATTAATCACTGCGCTACTTATAACCAATATTTTAGGAGTCATCTAAAGTTTGATATTGAAGCAATGGCATGAATATGTGAAAAAGTAAGAAATAATAAGACTTAGAAAAGTCTATGATATAGATTTTATTACATTTAGGATATAAAATGTGAATTATGGCAGTTATAAAAAGTAAATAAGTTATACTCTAGCTTTGGCTAGGTTATAACATAAGAAATAAATTTGGCAAAGTTTGAAAGGAATTACAAAAATGGGAAAAACAAGTAACAAAATTTACATCATTGGTCATAAGAATCCAGATACGGATTCGATTTGTTCTGCAATCGCTTATACAGCGTTAAAGAATAAAATTTCTTCGAAGGAACATTGTGCGAGGAGAGCTGGCCAGATAAATGAAGAAACACAGTACGTGTTAAAACGGTTTGGAGTAGAAGCTCCTGTTTATATGTCTGATGTAGGAACACAAATCAAAGATATAGAGATTAGGGAGACAAAGGGAGTTAGTAGCAGTATTTCTTTGAAAAAAGCTTGGCAGTTAATGAAGGATGAAAATGTTGTTACACTTCCAATCACAGATAAAGAGAATCGCCTAGAAGGACTCATTACAATCGGAGATATTACAACCTCTTACATGGAGGTATTTGATAGTGCCATTTTATCAGCGGCGAGAACACAATATAAAAATATCATAGAGACTTTGGAAGGAACTATGGTGGTTGGAAATGAACATGGGTATTTTGTAAAGGGTAAAGTGCTCATTGCAGCAGCTAACCCTGATTTAATGGAGAATTTTATCGAACCAGATGATTTGGTGATTCTTGGAAATCGCTATGAATCCCAGCTATGTGCCATAGAAATGAATGCTAGCTGTATCATTGTGTGTGAAGGTGCAAAAATATCGATGACCATTAAAAAATTAGCCGAAGAAAGAGATTGTGTTGTAATTAGTACTCCTCATGACACTTACACAGTTGCACGATTAATCAACCAAAGTATGCCGATTAAATACTTCATGAGAAAGGATAAGTTGATTACATTTAAAACAGAGGATTTCACTGAAGTTGCAAAAGAAGTCATGGCGAAAAAAAGACACAGAGATTTTCCAATTATTAATAAAAAAGGCTTTTATGTTGGAATGATTTCAAGACGTAATCTCCTTAATATGACTAGAAAGCAACTAATTCTTGTGGATCATAATGAGGCATCACAAGCAGTTGACCAGGTGGAAGAAGCAGAAATTTTAGAAATCATTGACCATCATAGACTTGGTTCTTTAGAGACTATTTCACCAGTATTTTTTAGAAATGAGCCAGTAGGATGTACGGCAACCATTATTTATAAAATGTATCTTGAAAATAAAGTAGAGATTGAGCCACATATAGCTGGTTTGCTTTGTGCAGCTATTATTTCAGATACTCTTATGTATCGTTCTCCTACCTGTACGGCTTTTGATAAAGCGGCAGCAGAAGAGCTTGCAAAGATTGCAGGAATAGACGTAGAAGAATTTGCACACGAGATGTTTCATGCAGGAAGCAATTTGAAAAACAAATCACCAGAAGAAATATTTTATCAAGATTTTAAGAAATTCAGTGTAAGTGGAATCTCTTTTGGTGTGGGACAAATTAATTCCATGAATGCAGATGAATTAGAAGAGATAAAGGGTAAGTTAATTCCGTATTTGGACAAGGCTTATCAAGAACATGGTATTGATATGTTGTTTTTCATGTTGACGAATATCATAGCGGAATCAACCGAAGTAATTTGTCAGGGAAAAGATGCCAAATCCGTGGTTGAAAGTGCATTTGATGTAAAATCAGATAGTGATTCCTATATTCTTAAGAATGTAGTATCAAGAAAGAAGCAATTAATACCTGCTTTTATGAGTGCAATACAACAATAATGATAAGGTGGTAAATGATGTCAAAGCAAGTATGGAAACCTGGAAATATGTTATATCCACTGCCAGCAGTTATGGTAAGCTGCGGTGACAAAGAAGGTAATGCAAATATTGTTACCATTGCATGGACAGGCACAGTGTGTACCAATCCTGCCATGCTCTATATCTCGCTACGCCCGGAAAGACATTCCTATCAAATGATAAAGGAAACAGGCGAATTTGTAGTGAATCTGACAACAAAAGACTTAGTCTATGCAACGGATTATTGTGGAGTACGTTCTGGACGAGATGTAGATAAATTTAAAGAAATGAAGCTTACCAAACAAAAAGCAGAAAAATTAATGTATGCTCCGATTATCAAAGAAAGCCCTGTTAGCATAGAATGTAAAGTGGTAGAGATAAAAGAATTGGGTACGCATCACATGTTTTTAGCGCAGGTACTTGCAGTTGACATTGATGAGAGATATATGGATAAAAGCGGAAAGTTTCGCTTGAATTCTGCAGATTTGATGGTATATTCGCATGGAGAATATTTTAATCTAAAAGAACAGCTTGGAACTTTTGGGTACTCTGTGAGAAAGAAAACAACAACGAAAACGAAAAATAAAAGCAGTCAAAATAAAGTTAATTTGCCAAAAAAAGAACTAAAATGGATTCGTACGGATACCAAAAAAGATAGTGTTAAAAAATAACTTGATAATCAGACAGAGGTAGACGATGAAAATAGCCGCAATATCAATTGAAAATTTCAAATCAATAAAAAAACTGACTATCAGTGAAATTGACAATGCCATGATTTTGGTTGGAAAAAATAATACTGGAAAGACAGTTGTATTAGATGCACTTTTAGCACTTTTTGATAGTTATGAGATAAAAGAGAGACATTTTTTTTCAAAAAACCAAAATATTGAAATAGCTGTAACATTAAGTTTGGATGAGGATGACTTGACTCATCTAAATGAAAAAGGTGCAGTAAGCAGATACAAACGCTATGATATATGGGAAAAGGACTTTATGTCAAAGCTTCCAAGCTATTCGAAAGAAGAAGGGTTAATAAAGTTCACCTGTATTATTAATCGGGATGGAAAAAGAAGATATTTTGATGGTTTCAAAAAAGATAACAAATATATTTTAGAAGTACTTCCAAAGATTCATTATCTAAATAGTAGAAGAGATTTATCCAATATTCAGGCAGATATTTTTAGCTTTCAGGGAAATAAAGCACTTGAGAGCTTACGTTATGATAAATGTATGTTTGATGGAAAGAAGCCATGTTCAAGATGCTTTGAATGTGTGGGTATGATGCAAAAGAAAAAGACAGATGAACTTACAATCACAGAGACAGCAAGGCTTTTGGAATATAAACTTTTTACAACGAATATAGAAGAGTTTGAAAGTAGAATTAATTATTACTTTCATAAAAATAATGGGGAAGCACAAAATATCAAATATGTTATGAACTTTGATTTTGACAGGCTTTTATCGATGGATACATTGATTGATAATAAGGAAAGAGGTACCATTGGCACCATTGATAATCTAGGAGCTGGTACAAGAAGTATCTATATCTTTTCAATGCTAGAAGCTTATATTGAAAGAGATAACAGTGTAAACAGCATAATTCTCATTGAAGAACCTGAAATATATCTTCATCCTCAGCTACAAAAAGTAGCAAGTGAGATTTTATTTCGTTTATCAAAGAAGAATCAAGTTATCTTTTCAACGCATTCTCCAAATATGCTGTTTAATTTTTCGACCAGACAAATTAAGCAGGTGATAGCAGATGAAGATTATAACACAACAATCAAAGAGGACGTAGATATTGATATTATCTTAGATGATTTGGGATATACGGCAAATGATTTAATGAATGTAAGCTTTGTTTTTATTGTAGAGGGAAAACAAGATGGTAACCGCCTTCCTATGCTTTTAGAGAAATACTATTCAGAAATTTATGATGAAAAAGGAATGCTAAAACGTATTTCTATCATACCTACGAATAGCTGTACGAATATAAAAACTTATGCAAATCTAAAGTATATTAATAAGTTATATTTAAAGGATCAATTTCTAATGATTCGAGACAGCGATGGTAAAAATCCAAAACACCTAGTAAGACAGCTTTGCAGTTATTATAGTGAGAGAGCAAAACAAGATGTAGGTAATGTGCCAAAAGTAGAACCTAGAAATGTATTAGTTTTAAAATATTATTCTTTTGAAAATTACTTTTTAGACCCTTCTGTAATGTGCAAAATTGGAGTCATAAAAAGTGAAGAAGAGTTCTATAATATTTTATATGATAAATATAGGTCCTATTTGTATAAGCTTCCAAGTATGAAACGTATGATTAAAATTACGGGCACAAGAATCAAAAGTAAAGAGGATTTAAAGAAAAATATGGAGTTTCTTCGAATCTATGTCAGAGGACACAATTTGTTTGATATATTCTACGGAAAATATAAAGGTGATGCCCAAACACAAATACTAAAAAAATACATTGATGTAGCACCCAAGGAGAATTTTTCCAATATACTAGATGCGATTGATCGTTTTGTTTACTTTGAAAGTAGAAAAAAAGAAACGCTTGACTAATAATAAAAAAATATATATCATATAAATAAAAATATTAATTGTATGCGACGAAGATGTAGCATCAAGCCTTTTGCGGCTTGGTGCTTTTTTGCTTTATAGGAAAGTTCTCCTTCGGAGAACTCTTGATATGAAAAGGGCCCGCATGGAGGCGGGCACAACAAGTAAACGATAGGTTTTAGAAGATATAGAAACCTTCAGCTCCCGGGAAGTCTTCGTCAAACGCATCGTCTTCATTTAAGAAGTAATCCATATCAAGCAAATCATCCTCACTCATGTGGCGGATGTCATCAGCGGTCATGCCTTCGGGTGGATTCTGTATATACTTGTTTCTGATTTCATCTGAACATTTTGACATAGTGTTTTCCTCCGTTTTATATATTTTATCACAGACGGAGGTGGTATGTATATATTTCATGCAGAAGAGAAAGTTGGGAGTCTTCCCATTGCCCTTTCATACATTTTGTCCAGAGAAATATGCTGATGTTTATGATAAAGCTCAAGAAAAAGCATTGTCTCGCCACAGCATGGACATTTGAGAGGATCATAACCAAAAGAGGATAAAGTGCAATTGCGCCAGCGATTGAATGAAAGAATAACCTTATGTTTTTCTTTTGATATGGCAAGAGATAGCTTTTTATCACTCTCACGTGTTCTTGCATAAAGACCATAGTAGCGGATTTGTTTGAAGTGTTTTTCAGGAATGTGCATGCTTAGTCGTTCAATGAATTCCATAACAGGAATGGTTTCAACGACAAGTTTGTCATCCTCATGACGATTGTAGTGAAAAGTTACATTTTCACCGTCGTAATCGTCGATACGAGAAGTGGCAATAACAGGACGACCAAGATAACGGCCTATGTATTTAGTAACAACTTTAGGATTACACTTATTAGGTTTTGCATAGACATAGAATCCTTCTTTATGTTCGTGGTAGCATTTAGCCTTGACCAGTATAAAAGATGGCCCAAGCTTTTTCTCCATTAAGTTAAGGAGGGCTGTGCGAAAGGCGTTGCGAAGGAATGTGTAATTAAAGTGAGTTTTGGGACGCCAAATACCAGAGTTACCAATGCCACCTTCGGACAGAAGACAATGAATATGAGGATTCCATTTCAAGTCTCTACCAAAAGTGTGGAGAACAAGAATGAATCCAGGCGTGAATTTTTCGGCTTTATTGTCTTTGTGAAATAAGCGAAAGACAACACTTTGAACAGCTTCAAAAAGAAGATTAAGAAGTTTTCTATCTTCAAGAAAGTAATGTCTAAGTTCAGAATCAATGGTAAAAACACAGTGACGGTGCTGAGCATTGATTATCTTAAAAGACATAGAGGTAGTGCGGTCAATGGAATACTTAGTTCCACAGGTAGGACAGAAGCGACTGTGACAACGGAAAGGAACAAATTTAAGGGTACCACATTTGCCGCAACCATACATTGCACCACCAAAAGAAGGGTCACCGCAGTTAATCATACGATTAACATTTTCAATGACCGACTTGCGAGGGTGTAAAGTATAAATCATTCTTTCATAGTTATCTTTAAATATATCCTGAAGTATGTTGCTCATAAGATTATTATGAAGGATTTGTAGCAAAAAGAAAACCCCCTAAATCCCCTCAAGATTGAGGGGGAGGGGAGTTGAAGTGTCGAAGACACTTTTTTACTTTATAGGAAAGTTCTCCTTCGGAGAACTCTTGATATGAAAAGGGCCCGCATGGAGGCGGGCACAACAAGTAAACGATAGGTTTTAGAAGATATAGAAACCTTCAGCTCCCGGGAAGTCTTCGTCAAACGCATCGTCTTCATTTAAGAAGTAATCCATATCAAGCAAATCATCCTCACTCATGTGGCGGATGTCATCAGCGGTCATGCCTTCGGGTGGATTCTGTATATACTTGTTTCTGATTTCATCTGAACATTTTGACATAGTGTTTTCCTCCGTTTTATATATTTTATCACAGACGGAGGTGGTATGTATATATTTCATGCAGAAGAGAAAGTTGGGAGTCTTCCCATTGCCCTTTCATACATTTTGTCCAGAGAAATATGCTGATGTTTATGATAAAGCTCAAGAAAAAGCATTGTCTCGCCACAGCATGGACATTTGAGAGGATCATAACCAAAAGAGGATAAAGTGCAATTGCGCCAGCGATTGAATGAAAGAATAACCTTATGTTTTTCTTTTGATATGGCAAGAGATAGCTTTTTATCACTCTCACGTGTTCTTGCATAAAGACCATAGTAGCGGATTTGTTTGAAGTGTTTTTCAGGAATGTGCATGCTTAGTCGTTCAATGAATTCCATAACAGGAATGGTTTCAACGACAAGTTTGTCATCCTCATGACGATTGTAGTGAAAAGTTACATTTTCACCGTCGTAATCGTCGATACGAGAAGTGGCAATAACAGGACGACCAAGATAACGGCCTATGTATTTAGTAACAACTTTAGGATTACACTTATTAGGTTTTGCATAGACATAGAATCCTTCTTTATGTTCGTGGTAGCATTTAGCCTTGACCAGTATAAAAGATGGCCCAAGCTTTTTCTCCATTAAGTTAAGGAGGGCTGTGCGAAAGGCGTTGCGAAGGAATGTGTAATTAAAGTGAGTTTTGGGACGCCAAATACCAGAGTTACCAATGCCACCTTCGGACAGAAGACAATGAATATGAGGATTCCATTTCAAGTCTCTACCAAAAGTGTGGAGAACAAGAATGAATCCAGGCGTGAATTTTTCGGCTTTATTGTCTTTGTGAAATAAGCGAAAGACAACACTTTGAACAGCTTCAAAAAGAAGATTAAGAAGTTTTCTATCTTCAAGAAAGTAATGTCTAAGTTCAGAATCAATGGTAAAAACACAGTGACGGTGCTGAGCATTGATTATCTTAAAAGACATAGAGGTAGTGCGGTCAATGGAATACTTAGTTCCACAGGTAGGACAGAAGCGACTGTGACAACGGAAAGGAACAAATTTAAGGGTACCACATTTGCCGCAACCATACATTGCACCACCAAAAGAAGGGTCACCGCAGTTAATCATACGATTAACATTTTCAATGACCGACTTGCGAGGGTGTAAAGTATAAATCATTCTTTCATAGTTATCTTTAAATATATCCTGAAGTATGTTGCTCATAAGATTATTATGAAGGATTTGTAGCAAAAAGAAAACCCCCTAAATCCCCTCAAGATTGAGGGGGAGGGGAGTTGAAGTGTCGAAGACACTTTTTTATATAATGGGAAAGTTTGAAGAACTTGCTAATTGTAAAGCCCTTAGAGGGATGAATTAGAGAATTATGAATAAAAAAGGAGTTATTTTATGGGCCATTTAGATAAAAACATTGCGATAAATTTAAAAAGAATTAGAAAATCAAAAAATATGAGTCTTGATATGTTGGCAAAGCAGACTGGGGTTAGTAAAAGTATGCTTGGGCAAATTGAAAGAGGAGAATCCAATCCTACGGTTACAATTATTGGTAAAATAGTAGAAGGTATTAGAGTGTCCTTTGAAGAGTTAATTCAGACTCCTGTGCAACAGGTAAAAATCGTAGAAAAGGACGAGTTAACAAAAACATATGATGTGGAAAATAATTGTCGTGTATACACTTATTTTCCGTATGATGAAAGAAGAAACTTTGAAATCTATCTGATTGAAATCGAGCCAGGCGGAGAATATAAAACAATACGTGGCGAAAATACATTTGAGTATGTAACGGTAACAAGTGGAGAACTTGTTTTGAATATTAACGGAAAAGAGTACATGGTAAAAGAAAACAATTCCATTCAATTAGCAGCTAATCAAGAGCATTGTTATCGTAATAATGGAGAGAAGATACTTTGTCTTTATGTTGTTCTTTGTTGGGATAAAGCAGGATTAACGAAAGTGAATCATTATATTGGAGCATAGCAGTTATTCGCAAGAATCATTTTTTTTAAGAAAGCTTCCACGAATAATTGCATCGTTACCAAAACGAGTCTTAATAGAATCAATGGCTTGTTCTGCCTTTAAGTGTTTTTCGTTCTTTGCTGTATCAAATAAAGACAATTGTATCGGTTCCTCCTCGCTTGTTAACTTAGATGTACGAATGCCAAGGAGCCTGACAGGGTTACGGTTCCATAAATCTTCGAAAAGGATGCATGCGTATTTATAGATATGCTCAGTTGTATTAGCAGGTGTGATTAGTTGCATTTGATGAGAAACATTTGAAAAATCATTATATTTTATTTCTACACTTATCATACCCGCAAGTTGTTTTGATGAGCGAAGACGTTTTGATACCTGTTCTGAAAGTGCTAGCAGTACATGTGTATTCTCTTCCTTTGTGGTGGCATCAAAGGAAAGCGTCGTGGAATTTCCAATTCCTTTTAGCTTCGTTTGATCCGATATAACGGGTGTATCATCGATGCCATTAGCATATTGCCATAGAAGTCGTCCATGGCTTTTTAAGTGAAGTTCTATTAGCTTTTTAGAAGTACAAGCAAGATCTCCAATGGTATAAATCCCTAAATTATGAAATGTTTTTACACTGGATTGTCCTGCCATATACAATTCCCCTACGGGCAGTGGCCACATTTTTTCCTTTATCTCAGATGGAAAAAGTGTATGAACTAGATTTGGCTTTTTAAAGTCAGAAGCCATTTTAGCGAGCAATCGATTAGAAGATATTCCAATGTTAACGCTAAATCCCAACTCTTCATAGATACGATCTTTAATTAAGGTTGCGGCATGTAAATAAGAAGGATATTGATGTGCGATAGAAGTAAAATCCATAAAACATTCATCGACACTCAACTTCTCTAAATCAGGGCTATACTCACTTAAAACATTCATTAGCTTTTTGCTATATTCACTGTATAATTGATGATTAGGAGGTTCAATTACCAAAGATGGGCACTTACGAAGAGCCTGTGCAACGGGCTCTCCTGTTCTAATGTTGTATTTTTTTGCAGGTATTGACTTTGCCAGTACAATTCCGTGTCGACTTTCCCGATCTCCGCCAATAATGGAGGGAATCGTTCGCAAATCTATCTGCGTAGGATTCTTTTGCAAATTAGAAACCGCGCTCCAACTTAAATAAGCAGAATTTACGTCAATATGAAAAATAATACGTTCCAATCCCAATCATCCTTCCTTAGTAAAAGCATCATTAATGTTTAAAAAAAATCAGCAGTTCTGTTTCTGTCTACTGTAATCATAAGATCCTCTATGTAACATTTGGTTCATAAAATGACGAATTATGTAAAAAATAAAAAATCGATTTTTCTTCATAAAATACATGTTTTGTAGTATAGTATATCATAATTAAAAAATATTGTACTTGAAATTTATAAGATTTTTTAATAACATATTAAGTAATGATGTAACAACTAGTTAATAAGATATTTGAGTTTGAATTTTATAATTAGGTAGTTGAATATTCCCCATATTGAAAGTTGAGGAAACATAAGATGAATAATTTGGTATTAATTGGGATGCCAGGAGTTGGAAAAAGCACCATTGGCGTCGTATTAGCCAAGGTTTTAGGATATCAGTTTATTGATTCAGATATAATCATACAAGAAAGAGAAAAAAGACTTTTGCGTGAAATTATTGCAGAAGAAGGAGTGGACGGTTTTATAGAAATAGAAAATCAAGTTAATGCTTCGCTAATAGCAGACAAGTCTATTATTGCAACAGGTGGAAGTGTTGTTTATGGGAAAGAAGCAATGGCTCATTTAAAGAGCATAGGAATGATTTGTTATCTTAAGTTATCATATCAACAGCTTGAGAAGCGTTTAGATGATATTAAAGGCAGAGGCGTGGTGTTAAAAAAGGGACAAACCTTAAAAGATTTGTATGAAGAAAGAACACCGCTATATGAGAAGTATGCAGATATAATAATTGATGAAGAAAATTTAACTGTTGAAATGACAATTTCTAAATTAGTAGAGGCTATTCAAAATGAAAAAAATCACAAAGTTTAGTAAGAGAATCAAAATCACATATTTTGTAGGTGCATGTTTAAGTTGTCTTGTGATGCTTATCGTCAATCCTGTCATAAGCAATCGTGGTGACCGAGACGGAACTTTTTATCGCATTGTTATCAATGGACAAGAAGAGGGAACTGTCTTAGAGGAAAATGTTGCCAATGACCTTGTAATGCAGGCAAGAAAGCAAATTGCATCAGAATCACAAGATATTGTTTATATGGATTATAGTTATGAAATAGTGCCAGATAAAAAAATTGTTGGGTCAGTTGATAATCTGGATGTAGTAAAAGACAATGTTTATCAAGAATTAAAATCTTGTATCGTTGCGACCAAGCAAAAGGCTTATACCATTAAGATAGATGATTTTTCAATCACTTTGCCAAGTAAAGATGCTGTTATATCTTTGTTAAGTGAGGCAAAGAATAAATATGATCAGGAAAATCAATTTTCAATTGATTTGATTCAGGAAGAAAAACAAGAGTTAATCGCCTTGCAGCCAAATATTTATAAAATGTCAAAATCTCCAAATCAAACAGATAAGGTAACGGAAGGTACACAACAAACAGATGCCAATGGGCAACAACCTGAAGCAACCACTGGTGATTTATCGGGAGAAGCAGTTACAGAAGATGGAATACTAGACATTTCTTTTGAACAAAAAATTGAAGTTGTAGAGACTTATGTTCAAAGTGAAGAGATAACAGACCTAGAAACAGCAATTAATTTAGTAACAAAAGATCAGGAAAAGAATAAAATATATGAGGTGATATCTGGCGATTGCCTTTCCGTCGTTGCTCAAAAGAACAACGTTTCTGTTTCAAAAATAGTTGAGATGAACGAAAATCTGGATGAGAACACCGTACTGCAAATTGGAGATGAAATTGTTGTTACAGTTCCAGAACCAGAATTGTCAGTTATAGTTACAGAACAGACGACTTATGAAGAGGAATATACCCTTCCAGTTGAATATATAGAAAACGATAATTGGTTTACAACAAAACAAGAAGTTATGCAAGAAGGTAGTTCAGGATTTCGAGAGGTAACAGCAAAGCTTACTCAAAGAAACGGAAAAGAAACAAATCGTGAAATTATAGAAGAAAATATAATCACAGAAGCGATTCCAAAGATTATTCAAATTGGAACGCAAGAGCCTCCTACATTTATCAAGCCAATTACAGGTGGAAGATTTACTTCTGGATTTGGTAAAAGATGGGGCAGAATGCACAAAGGAGTTGACTGGGCTTGCCCAGTTGGAACTGCGGTCAAAGCCTCTTGTAATGGAACTGTAGTAAGCGCTGGATGGTCGAATGGATATGGTTATTGTATTACCATTAAACATTCCAATGGAATGCAGACAAGATATGGGCATTTAAGTAAAATCCTAGTAAGCTCTGGCGATAAGGTTTCACAAGGTGATAAGATTGCATTAAGCGGAAACACAGGAAGAAGTACAGGACCGCATGTGCATTTTGAAATCATTGTAAATGGTGATCAGTCAAATCCATTAAATTACTTGAATTGATTTTAAGATATTGCAAATGCTTTATATAGAGTAAATTTATTCTATGTAAAGCATTTTTGGTAAATAAAGTAATACACAATAAGAAAAAGGTTATGATTAAGCTTTGGATAAACATTCAGATGGCCACTGAAATGGGAAGATATCGAAGGTCTATTCGTTTCACAGAATACTTTACAATGAACAATATTATGTTATAATAACTTTAGTGCTTTAAGAAGTTGTTGCCATATTAGATATTTTGGTGTACTATATTAAAATATGTGTGTTTTATTTTTATGTAAAATTGCGAATAGAGAATGTTTATTATATAGAAAAGTAAATTTGGAATTTAATTGAGGTGTATTATGGAACAGTATATTATAAAGGGCGGTAATCCACTTGTTGGGGAAGTTGAAATAGGTGGAGCAAAGAATGCTGCACTAGCTATACTAGCAGCATCCATTATGACAGATGAAACAGTTTTGATTGATAACATGCCAGATGTTAGAGATATAAATGTGTTATTACAGGCAATTGAGGAAATCGGTGCAAGCGTAGAAAGAGTTGACAGACATACAGTAAAAATAAATGGTTCTAATATTAGAGGAACTACCATTGACAATGAATATATTAAAAAAATCAGAGCATCTTATTATCTGATCGGTGCATTACTTGGAAAATACAAAAAGGCAGAGGTTGCATTACCAGGTGGGTGTAATATTGGAAGCCGACCTATTGACCAACATATCAAAGGTTTTAAAGCCCTTGGAACGGAAGTTAGTATTGAGCATGGATTAATTAAGACAAAAGCAGATAATTTAGTAGGAAATCATATCTATCTTGACGTGGTTACAGTTGGGGCAACCATTAATATTATGATGGCAGCATCAATGGCATCAGGAAGTACGATAATTGAAAATGCAGCAAAAGAACCACATGTTGTTGATGTAGCAAACTTTTTAAACAGTATGGGGGCAAATATCAAAGGGGCAGGTACTGACGTGATAAGAATCGTTGGAGTAGAAAAGCTTCATAAGAGTGAATACTCTATTATCCCAGACCAAATTGAAGCAGGCACCTTTATGCTTGCTGCGGCAGCCACCAAAGGTGATGTAACAGTTAAGAAAGTAATACCGAAGCATTTAGAAGCTATTACTGCCAAATTAGTTGAAATGGGCTGTGAGGTTGAAGAACTTGACGATGCAGTAAGAGTAGTTGCAGCAAAAAGACTTGTGCATACACATGTAAAGACACTTCCATATCCTGGTTTTCCAACAGACATGCAACCACAATTTTCAGTGACTTTAGCTTTATCCTCGGGGACAAGTATAGTTACAGAAAGTATTTTTGAGAATCGTTTTAAATATGTAGATGAGCTCACTAGAATGGGAGCTTCTATTAAAGTAGAAGGTAATACAGCAATTATTGATGGCGTAACAAAATTCACAGGAGCGCAGGTGAATGCTCCTGATTTAAGAGCAGGTGCAGCACTAGTTATTGCAGGGCTTGCAGCAGAAGGATTTACTACAGTTGAAGACATTATTTATATTGAACGTGGTTATGAAGATTTTGACGAAAAGCTAAGAAGTCTTGGCGGTAATATAGAGAAGGTTGAAACAGAAAAAGATATTCAAAAGTTCAAATTAAAAATTGGTTGATATTGAATGATATGAATAAATGAAATAGAGTAAAGTTAAGGTCATTGTGAGTGAATTTCACAATGACCTTTTAAATGTGTTATAAATACGTTACGATATTATTTACAGTATTTTCGCAATATACAAATCAGGCTCCTGTGATAAGTCAATAAAGCCTGTCGAAGTTTTAATAACTGGTTTTGATAAGTACAATTGATTAATCATAATAATCGTACCTGTTTCTCCGTTATTTAACAAGACATCATTATTCATATAAGTATCCATGATTCGCTTTAAGAATGTAAGTAGGTATTTAGGGTCGAATTTCTTAAGACCTTCTGTTTCAAAAATATGTACGACATCAAAAGGGCAAAGCGGACCACGATATACTCTGGCAGAAGTCATTGCGTCATATACATCGGCTATGGCAACTATTTTAGCAAACTCGTCAATGTCATTTGTAAGAAGCCTTGACGGATACCCAGAGCCATCACATCGCTCGTGGTGCATCAGTGCAGCCTTTTTAATTCGCTCATCAATATCTTCATCCTTTAATAGGTTATACCCTTGGAACGGGTGAGTTTTTATGATTTCGTATTCTGTTACAGATAAACGTTCTGGCTTTTTAATGATTGCATCTGGAATCATAACCTTACCCACATCATGAAGAAGTCCTGCAAGAGTTAGTACCTCGATATCTTCTTTTGAAAATCCAAGCCATTTACCAAAAATATTGCATATTATGCCTACACTCATGGAATGATGATAAGTAACATCATCATACTCACGCATATTATGAAGCATGTCAAAAACACCAATAGTCGTTAAATCGCTAGAAAATAAATCTAGTGTATTCATAAGTAGCGAGTAGGTATCAATAGGCGCAATGCGATTTATAATTAAATTGACAGAGTTTTGAAAATATTCCACATTTTCAAAAAAAGACTCTCTAAATTTCTTGAATTCATTGCTGTTACCTACTTTTTCCCGATAGGTTAATACAGGCTCTGCTACTTCCTCGCTGTTTTCCTCTATTACGTTAATCGCATCAATTGCATAAAATTCAAGCCTGATAATCATCTTATCTGTAAGCTTTAAATTCGCAGGTAATATCAGCTGACCGCTAATTGTATGAATATCTTCGGCTGTAATCATACCTGGAATTAAATCCTTGGTTAATATTCTTTTCATTATTTACCCACCCTCCATTTTCCATTCTATTTAATAAATACAGTATAAGAAATTATGTATTATTTTGTCAATTGAATTGGTACTATCGTCTCATATAAAAAGTAATTGATAATTTTTCTTTCATAAATTTATTATAAATTTTTAAAGAAGGATTGACGAAAAAAGCCTTATAGTGTATTCTTGATTCAAGTAGCATACATAGCTATGTCAAGTTAAGAAAATTCAATATTGTAATTTATCGTAACAATTAAGAGCTTTTTAAAGGTCTAAATCGTTACTTTTTCTCTTATTCAGAGTGATGGAGATACAAAGGATCTGTGAAGTCACGGCAACCCCTCTTATATGTAGGAAGGTGCCAACCTGAGCGAGTAGTCGAACAATAAGGGGATTTGATTAATTTGAGTTCAAATCCGTTTATGACGGATTTTTTTTCGTTTAAATTTCCCATTCTAATACTCTACTTAATAGGTAAAGTTATGAATTATGGGGTACATTTGTAAGTATGTATAGAACATACAGATTAGGAGGAATCATGGAAAAACTTTTATTTACTTCTGAGTCCGTTACTGAAGGACATCCAGACAAAATTTGTGATCAAGTATCAGATGCTATTTTAGATGCATTACTAGAGCAAGATCCAATGAGCCGTGTAGCTTGTGAAACTTGTACGAATACAGGTTTTGTACTAGTTATGGGTGAAATCACATCAAATGCAAACGTTGACTATGAAGCAATAGTTCGAAAAACTGTAAATGAAATTGGATATAATAATTTAGAGTATGGGTTTGATGCAAATAAATGTGAAGTATTGGTTCGATTGGATAAACAATCAGCAGATATAGCTATGGGTGTAGATAAAGCCTTAGAAGCAAGAGAGAATAAGATGACAGAATCTCAGATTGATGCAATTGGAGCAGGTGACCAGGGGATGATGTTTGGCTTTGCCTCCAATGAGACAGAAGAATATATGCCATATCCAATCGCACTTGCGCATAAACTTTCTCTACAGCTTACCAAAGTTCGTAAAGATGGTACCTTAACCTATCTTAGACCAGATGGAAAGACTCAGGTATCGGTTGAGTATGATGAAGCAGGCAGACCAATTCATTTAAATGCAGTTGTATTATCAACACAACATGATCCTAATGTTACACAAGAACAAATCCATCAAGATATTAAAAAATATGTATTTGAACCTGTGTTACCAAAGGATTTAATAGATGAGAATACCAATTATTACATTAACCCAACTGGTCGTTTTGTAATTGGAGGACCAAATGGTGATAGCGGTCTGACAGGCCGTAAAATCATTGTTGATACGTACGGTGGTTATGCAAGACACGGCGGTGGTGCTTTCTCTGGAAAAGATTGTACCAAGGTTGATCGTTCCGCTGCATATGCTGCGCGTTATGTAGCAAAGAATATCGTTGCAGCAGGTATTGCTGACAAATGCGAAATTCAATTGTCATATGCAATTGGGGTAGCACATCCAATGTCAATCATGATTGATACGTTTGGAACTGGAAAAATATCAAATGAGAAGTTAGTAGAAATAGTAAGAGAAAACTTTGACTTGCGCCCTGCAGGAATTATTAAAATGCTTGATCTTAGAAGACCAATTTATAAACAAACTGCAGCTTATGGACACTTTGGACGTAATGACCTTGATTTACCTTGGGAAAAACTAGATAAAGTGGATATATTAAAGAAATATTTATAAAGAAATATTTATAAAGAAATGATTGATTAGAAGCCACTTATCGAGAAGATAGGTGGTTTCTGCTTAAATGTGCAAATGACATATATGTAAAGGCGCATATCATAATTGGTGTGCGCCTTTGCTTATATGTTAAAAAAAATAAAAATGGTCTATAATGTTAGTTACATGAAAAAAGTGGATTGATTTTAGTAAAAGAAAGGTGGAAGACATTATGAACAAATTGCAGCAAAATCAAGATATGGGTACCACGGATAATGTTTCAAACTATTTCATTGATTTTATTCCAAAACAAGGCAATGAAAGAAATTATGACGTGGTAAAGAATTATATAACTTCTCACTATTTAGAGGTATATGAGGATAAAATGATAAGAATTTTACTAAAATTAATGATTTATTTTAATTTAAAGATGTATTTAACTGATTTCCCAATTGAATTAAAGTCAGCATTAAGTAAAGAGTATTCAAGACTGGTGGGGACGGATTTGATGAGTCTTCCTATAGAAAAATGGACGAAAGTAATAAAATATATATTAAAGGAGCACGTATCAAGTATACAAATATTATCCATTCAACCAAGATTTTTAATCAGTATCGAGAGCGAGTTTGCAAATGAATTAAGAAGAATACCAAATAGCTGTGTTAATTTACTAAGGAGTATCGTAGAAAGTGAAGGATTATTTCTAATAAAAATGGAAAGACAAGATGAAACGATAAATCGTTTCACTTGTCATGAATAATTAGGATAGAGTAAGCGAAAATATTTTATCTCGATTACAGATTAAACCATCAGCCCCCAATGTTATTTGTGCAACCTGTATTACGGTGCGCGCTTCTTTGTAGGTCATCTCAAAGTCCTTTGGCATTTGTAAGGGATTATATTCAGGATGAACAAAGTAGAAAATATAAGCCTCTTTTTGATTGCTGCTAACAACGACGTCAGCGTGATGGGCAATTTGTCCATCGTCCTTTCGCATTCCTGGTGTATTCAAGATATCTGCCTTTCGAATCCAATTTGTAAAATCATTTGATTCATATACACCAAGGCCGTTCCAAAAATCAGTAATCATAAAATGACGGTCACAAAGGGTAAAGACATTTGGTCCTTCATGAGAAACATCCGTTATCTCAGGACCAATGACATCCCAGTCATAAAGGTTTTTACTGATAGCACTGTAAGTATAACTATTGTGGACTTCATCTTTGTACCACATTTTGAATGTGCCAGGCTCTATTTCAGATACACAGGCATCAATTACGCGGTCAGAGGAAAGATTTAACATAGATTCAAATGTAAATTCCCACAAATGAGTGGCGGTATAATGAAGAATATAACGCTCATGGTTCCAATTCGTTGGAATACCACGTACATAAGACACATACATATGATAAGTGCCATCCACGTAAATGACTTCAGGAGCCCAAAATGTATTCGTTCCTGGTTCGAATTCCAGATTAGGAAGAGTACCACGATAAATCCAGTGAACAAGGTCCTTGGAAGAAGCTACTCCAATTAAAGTGCCATGAATATGTGATACACCTATATTAACAGCGCTGCTACGGCGTTGGGTATATAGCATCCAATAACAGTCCTCCTCATGATTGTAGATAATGGTTGGATCTGTAGCCCCGTCATATATAGGGTCACGAAACAAAGGTGCAGGTGGAATTAGATTTGTATTCATAAAAAATCCTTTCTTTATCACATGATATTTCAATAAATGTTGTATAATAAAAAGAAATCAATTAATTTGTTCTAATATTATAACAATATTACAAACTGTTGACAATGATATAAATTAATTTAGAAATATATAAAACAAAGAAAGTGATAAAAATGAGAGAAAGAGCGAAAAAAATTGTTATATTGGAAATTGTCGTGCTAGCCATGTTGCTAGTTTTATGGGGAATTGGCCAGTATAAAAGTGATATAAACACAGTGACAAAGTCTGGGTCAAACCTTTCTGTTACTTTCTTTGATGTAGGGAAAGGAGATTGTATTCTGATTGAATCATCAGAAAGTGCAATTTTAATAGATACTGGGTATGAGGAAAATGGAGAAGAGATTGTAGAAAAGTTAAAGAAACGAGGGATTGAATCGCTTCAATATTTAATTCTTACCCACCCGGATAAGGATCATATAGGCGGTGCAGATTATATTATAAAGCAATTAAATGTTTTGGAAATCATAGAGACTGATTGTGAAGTAGACAGTAACGATTACAAAGAATACAAAATGGAAGCGGCCAAGCAAGGAGTTACGATCCTGACTTTAAAAGAGACAAAAGAGATAGCGTTTGGTAAGGCGAAGATTTTTATTTATCCACCGATACATGTGGAGGATTATGAAGGAGAAAATGATTTTTCATTGGTAACCAAACTGGTTTATGGCGAAACTAGCTTTCTGTTTACAGGGGATGCACAGGAAAATAGAATGGATGAAATAGTTACGCAAATTCCAGATATAGAAAGTACCCTACTAAAAGTACCACATCATGGGAGATGGAAGGAAAACTCAGAAAAGTTATTTCGTTTGGTGTCTCCGCAATACAGCATTATCACAAATGACAAGAAAAAAATGTATAAGGATGTTAAGAAGCTTTTAAAAGACTTAGGCTCGACTGTTTATGAAACTAAGAGTGGCGATATCAAAGTAATAAGTGATGGAACAAAGTTACGTATAAGCCAATAATTATACATTTGGAAGGATAGAAAAAGAAAGAAACTAAGCTTTTTTTAAATAGCCTGAACTTATTAAATTTCTGTTAAATTTTTTGCAAAAATATAGGAATTTGTGGACATTATGTGATTTAATGGTATAATATTAACATGTTATTATGATAGAAAGGGGACTTCATGGATGAAATATAGGAAGAGCGTATATAGAACAATAGCTTTGATTACGCAACTAGGAATCAGCATGTTAGTTCCTATTTTTTTATGCACATTTCTTGGGGTTTATCTTGAAGAAAGATTCTCGATTTCTGTGTTTGTCCCATTGTTAATTCTTGGAATTTTGGCAGGCGGAAGAAATACCTATAAGCTTGCAAAAAGTGCAGTGAAAGACGATAAGGAGTAGTAAAATGAGAAAAAGACTTCCATTAATTGTGAGAGAGCTTTTATTTCTTGTAATAGTTTATGGGATTTTAACAGAAATTATAGTGTTAATCGTTGTAAAAGAATGGCTTTTTTACTCGATTGGTCTAATGACAGGAATTATTTTGGCAATTGGAATGTGTATTCATATGCATATTTCAATCGAGGAAGCTATTGACAGAGGCGAAGCAGGAGCACAAAAACACATAAGTAAGACATATGCTCTTCGAAGCACAGTTATATTTTTTGTTGCTGGAATTATATATTATTTTAAAATAGGTAGTATAATATCCTTATTTATTGGGATTATGGGATTGAAGGTAGCGGCATATTTACAGCCGTTTACACATAAATATGTTCAAAAATATATCTAGGAAAAGGAAGGTGATAATATGATGAATGTGATTGCTGGTTCAACTAATTTTTTATTGGCTGAAGGTGATGTGGACTTTATGGTTCATGGGTTGATTAAATATAATTTGTTTGGTCAAGAACTGTGGATAACAACAACTCATGTGAGTGTCTTGTTGGTTACAATTTCCCTTATGATATTTGCCGTTTTAGTTAATCGAAAGATTAAAAAAGCAAATATAGAAGATACACCTGGAACCTTGCAAAATATTGCTGAACTAGCGGTTGAAATGCTAGATAATATGGTCAACACCATTATGGGTAAAAAGGCGATAAAATATGTTAATTATATTGGAACAATATTTGCATTTATATTGTTTAGTAACGTATCTGGCTTATTAGGTTTAAGACCACCTACTGCAGATTATGGTGTGACACTCCCCTTAGCGCTCATTACATTTGTAATGATTCAATACATCAATATTAAGGAAAATAAGCTTGGCGCTTTGACGTCTTTGTTCCAGCCAATACCACTTTTTTTCCCGATTAATTTGATTGGTGAGATTGCAACACCGATATCCTTGTCCCTACGTCTCTTTGGTAACATTTTATCAGGAACGGTTATGATGGCATTGATATATGGATTATTACCTATATTTGTTAAAATAGGTATACCTGCAGCGCTTCATATTTATTTTGATTTATTTTCAGGAGCAATTCAAACATATGTATTTTGTATGTTAACTATGGTATTTGTCACAGATAAGATGGCAACAGAAGAATAAGAATGTAAAATTAAGGAGGAACTTATTATGACACAAATTACGAATGAAGCTTTAATCTTAGCATGCTCAGCAATTGGAGCAGGTATTGCAATGATCGCTGGTGTAGGACCTGGTATTGGACAAGGTTATGCAGCAGGACAAGCAGCAGCAGCAGTTGGAAGAAATCCAGGTGCAAAATCTGATATTACTTCAACAATGCTTTTAGGACAGGCGGTAGCAGAAACAACTGGTCTTTATGGTTTAGCGATTGCATTTATTCTATTATTCGCAAATCCTTTATTAGGTAAGCTTTAATTCTTATACACAAGGGTGTGAGTAAGAAATATAATCGATTACCGATGTGAATAATGGAAGAAAGGAGGCGAGACCTTGGAACGATTATTTAATCTGGATGCCCAGCTATTAGCAGATACTGGCTTATTGGCAATTAATGTTTTTATACTTTTTATTTTCTTGTCTTATATGCTTTTTAATCCAACAAGAAAACTATTGGAAGCCCGTAAGAATAAGGTTAGAAATGATCAAGATATTGCAACAAAAGAAAAAGAAGATGCAATATCTTTGAAAGAATCTTACGAAACAAAGTTAAAAGATATTAACAAGGAAGCTGAAACAATTTTAAGCAATGCGCGTAAGCAAGCTTTAAAAAATGAAGCAAAGATTATAGAAGAGGCTAAATTAGAGGCAAGCAGAATCATTGAACGTGCGAACAATGAAGTAGAATTAGAAAAGAAACGTGTTGTGGATGAAATGAAGCAGGAAATGATTGCTATCGCATCTTTAATGGCAGGCAAGGTTGTAGCTAACGCAATTGACACAAATGTACATGACACTTTGATTGAGGAAACAATAAAAGAGATGGGTGATAATACATGGCTAAGCTAGTTGCAAAAACATATGGTGATGCATTGTTTGAATTGGCTGTAGAACAACAAACAGTTTATGCGCTTGAAGAAGAGGTGCAAGGAGTACTTTTGCTTCTACAAGAGAATGTGGAACTAAACAAGCTAATGAATCACCCAAAGATTACGAAAGAAGAGAAAAATGAAATAATAGAGGAAATATTCAAAGGTAGAATCAGTGATGAACTAACTGGATTTTTGCATATCATCGTAACAAAAGACAGATACAATGAAATTGCGAATATATTTGAATATTTTATTCAAAGGGTAAGGGAGTTTAAAAATATTGGTTTGGCTTATGTCTCTTCAGCCGTAGAGTTAAAGGAAGAACAAAAGGCAGAATTGATTCGTAAACTTCTTCAAATAACAAAATTTGAACAGATTGATGTTATTTATACTGTTGATCAAACTTTGATTGGTGGAATGATAATTCGAATTGGTGATAGAGTCATAGATAGCAGCATTAAAACAAAGCTGCATGAAATGTCTAAGAATTTATCCAAATTGCAAATAAATTAAGAGAAATGCGAAACAGCATCTACTCTTAAGCAAAAGATGACAATATTAAGGAAAGAAGGTGCACTGGCTCCATGAATTTGAGACCGGAAGAGATAAGTTCAGTTATCAAAGAACAGATTAAAAAATATGCCACTCAACTTGAAGTATCCGATGTGGGTACTGTTATTCAGGTTGCGGATGGTATTGCACGTATACATGGCCTTGAAAATGCAATGCAGGGAGAACTTTTAGAATTTCCGGGTGAAGTTTTCGGTATGGTATTAAATCTGGAAGAAGACAACGTTGGTGCTGTATTACTTGGTGATACAAAGAACGTAAATGAAGGAGATACCGTAAAAACCACTGGACGAGTTGTAGAAGTACCAGTTGGTGATGCATTAATTGGACGTGTTGTAAATGCGCTAGGTCAGCCAATTGACGGAAAAGGACCAATCCAGACAGAGAAGTCTCGTCAGATTGAAAGGGTTGCTTCAGGTGTTATTAGTAGAAAATCAGTTGATACTCCATTGCAAACGGGAATCAAAGCGATTGATTCTATGGTTCCAATTGGAAGAGGTCAACGTGAGTTAATCATAGGTGACAGACAAACTGGTAAGACGGCAATTGCAATTGATACGATTATTAACCAAAAAGGCCAGGGAGTAAAATGTATTTATGTTGCAATTGGACAAAAATCCTCTACTGTAGCAAGTATTGTGAAAACATTAGAAGAGTATGGTGCTATGGATTATACAACAGTTGTATCCGCTACAGCAAGTGAACTTGCACCATTACAATATATCGCTCCATATGCAGGCTGTGCAATAGGCGAAGAATGGATGGAAAATGGTGAGGATGTTTTGGTAATCTATGATGATTTATCCAAACATGCAGCGGCATATCGTACGCTTTCCTTGCTTTTAAAGAGACCACCAGGTCGTGAGGCTTATCCTGGAGATGTATTCTATTTGCATTCCAGATTATTAGAGCGTGCAGCAAGGTTATCAGATGAATTTGGTGGAGGATCACTTACTGCTCTTCCAATTATTGAGACACAGGCAGGTGACGTGTCTGCATATATCCCTACCAACGTAATTTCAATTACGGATGGACAGATTTATCTAGAAACAGAAATGTTTAATGCAGGTTATAGACCAGCGGTTAATGCAGGACTATCTGTTTCACGTGTTGGTGGTGCAGCACAAATCAAAGCAATGAAAAAAATAGCAGCTCCGATCCGTGTTGAGCTAGCACAGTATCGTGAGTTAGCAGCTTTCTCACAGTTTGGTTCAGAGCTTGATGCAGATACGAAGGAAAAGTTATCACAGGGTGAAAGAATTAAAGAAGTATTAAAACAGCCACAATATAAACCAATGCCAGTTGAGTATCAGGTAATTATTATCTACGCTGTTACAAAGAAATTCTTAATTGATATTCCAGTGAATGATATTTTAAGGTTTGAAACGGAATTATTTGAGTTTTTATCAACAAAATACCCAAATATTCCAGAAGATATTAAAACAACAAAGCAAATATCACAGGAAAATGAAACGGCACTTGCTGCAGCAATCCAAGAATTCAAACTGAATTTTAAATAGAAAGAGGTGTGAACAATCATGGCGTCAATGAGAGATATAAAAAGACGTAAGGGCAGTATACAAAGTACTCAGCAAATTACAAAAGCCATGAAGCTTGTTTCAACCGTAAAGCTGCAAAAAGCAAAAACTCGTGCGGAACAGTCAAAAACATATTTTGATTATATGTATGCAACAGTTACATCGATGCTTGCAAGATCAGGGAATATAAATCATCCTTATTTGGTTGCAGGTGAATCGAAAAAGAAAGCAGTGATTGTGATTACTTCCAATAGAGGTCTGGCAGGCGGATACAATGTAAATGTCACAAAGCTTTTAACGAATAGTGATATTGCAAAAGAAGATGCTTATATCTATGCGATTGGACGTAAAGGAAAAGACTTTCTTGCAAGGAGAGGTTATGAGATAAAGGCAGATTACTCTGAGGTTATCAACGAGCCAATTTATAAAGATGCAGCTGAAATAAGTAGAGAAGTATTGGATTTGTTTGCAAAAGGAGAAATCGGAGAAATCTACTTAGCATACACAGCATTTAAAAATACAGTGACTCATATTCCAACTATGATAAAGCTGTTACCAGTTGATATAAAAGAGGATAAGGATACGACTACAGCAGATAAGCTTACGTTGATGAATTATGAGCCTCATGAAGAAGAGGCTTTGAATTTGATTATCCCTAAATACATCACTAGTTTAATTTATGGTGCACTGGTAGAAGCTGTTGCAAGTGAGAATGGTGCGAGAATGCAAGCAATGGATTCTGCAACAAGCAATGCGCAAGATTTGATAAGTGACTTATCGTTAAAATATAATAGAGCGCGTCAAGGCTCAATTACACAAGAATTAACTGAAATTATAGCTGGTGCAAATGCAATCAGCTAAGCCGGTAAAAGGAGTGAGAGAAAATGGCAGATAAAAATGTTGGTAAAATCACTCAGATTATAGGTGCGGTTCTTGACGTTAAATTTAGTGAAGGAAAACTTCCTGAAATTAATGAAGCGATTGATGTTCCGACTAAAACAGGAACATTGGTAATAGAAGTAGCACAACATCTGGGAGATGATACAGTAAGATGTATCGCCATGGGGCCTACAGACGGTTTGGTCAGAGGGATGGATGCGTTAGCAACCGGTGCGCCGATATCTGTACCCGTAGGTGAAAATACATTAGGACGTATGTTTAATGTACTTGGAAATCCAATCGATAATAAACCAAATCCAGAGGTGGAAGAATATTTACCAATTCATAGAAAAGCACCTAAATTTGAGGAGCAGTCAACTTCAACGGAAGTACTAGAAACTGGTATCAAGGTAGTTGATTTACTATGCCCATACCAAAAGGGTGGAAAAATTGGTCTATTTGGTGGAGCTGGAGTAGGAAAGACAGTACTTATCCAGGAATTAATTCGTAACATAGCAACCGAGCATGGCGGATATTCTGTATTTACAGGTGTAGGAGAAAGAACCAGAGAAGGAAATGATCTTTACTATGAAATGAAGGAATCTGGAGTTCTTAGTAAAACAACGATGGTATTTGGTCAGATGAACGAGCCACCAGGAGCGAGAATGAGAGTAGGTTTAACTGGTTTAACCATGGCTGAACATTTTCGTGATAAGGGTGGAAAGGATGTATTATTATTTATCGATAATATTTTCCGTTTCACACAAGCAGGTTCTGAAGTATCAGCGTTACTTGGTCGTATGCCTTCAGCGGTAGGCTACCAGCCTACCCTACAAACAGAGATGGGAGCATTACAGGAACGCATTACATCTACTAAAAATGGCTCTATTACCTCTGTTCAGGCAGTTTATGTACCAGCGGATGACTTAACAGATCCAGCTCCAGCGACTACATTTGCCCATTTGGACGCAACAACGGTGCTATCTCGTTCCATCGTAGAGCTTGGTATTTACCCTGCTGTAGATCCACTTGAGTCAACTTCTAGAATTCTTGATCCACGTATTGTAGGAGAAGAACACTACAAAGTTGCCCGTGGTGTACAAGAAATCCTTCAAAGATATAAAGAATTACAGGATATCATTGCAATTCTTGGTATGGATGAACTTTCAGAAGAAGAAAAAATTGTTGTAGCTAGAGCTAGAAAAATACAAAGATTCTTGTCACAGCCATTCTTTGTTGCTGGACAGTTTACAGGATTAGAAGGAAAATATGTGCCATTAAGTGAAACAATCCAGGGATTTAAGGAGATACTAGAAGGTAAACATGATGATGTGCCAGAAAGCTATTTCTTAAATGCAGGTAATATTGATGATGTAGTAGCCCGTTGCAACAAGTAAGGGGTGATGATATGGCAGATGAAAGATTATTTCGTTTAAAAATTATTACACCAGACCGCGTGTTTTACGAAGGTGACGCATCTATGGTAGAGTTAAAAACAAGTGAGGGAGAAATTGGTGTTTATGCAAATCATATTCCTCTAACTACCATTTTGGCACCAGGTGTGGTTAAAATAACAGAACCAGAAGGAATGAAGCAAGCAGCTTTATATTCTGGCTTTGTTGAGATTCTAAAAGATAAAGTAACCATTCTTGCAGAAGTAGCAGAGTGGCCAGAAGAAATAGATATCAATCGTGCAAAGGAAGCCAAAATTCGTGCCGAAAGAAGGCTAAGCAGCAATGAGTCTGGCATAGATGAACTTCGTGCAGAGATGGCATTAAGAAGAGCATTAACACGTATTGAGCTAGGTAGAAAATAAAAAATCTCATCCATTAATATATTACAGATTAATGGATGAGATTTTTGTTTTTGTAATAAATTCGTAATAAAACTTACAAAAGTTGAAATATTTAATCAGCCTTGTTTACAGGTGTAGACGTCGGTGCTATGATGAAAGAAGAAGTAGTAAATCGAAAAAGTGGAGAATGTATGAGTAAAAAAGTTAAACAATGTATAAATAATTTAATCATTGCATTTATATTTCCTTATAGTATTTGTACTATGCTTCAATTATTCAATAAAAGAATAGACTTCAAGACTTTAATGACATACGAGATAAAACACATAATGTTTTTTTCTTTACTCACCAGTGCTGTCATTGGAATATTAATTACTGATATGCATTATATAATGGAATCTAGCATTTTTATTGGACTTGTAGTTCTTTTATTATTTACTTACTTTTTATATTTGGTATTTGATAGTGTTTTTGTTTTGATTATTATAGTAGCATTCTATTTGATAGAATTCATTATTCATATGAGGCGAAACAAGACGTAAAATATACAATAAGAACATAGAAAGGAAAGAAATATGAAAAGAAAAATAAAGATAAAAAATCAGTTATTTATAGTAAAAGTCATGTTCTATCTATTAATTGTTATTGCTGCCTCAATTGTCACATGGACAAAACATTATGCAGAAGGGGCTTCTTTAGCTATTTTATCTTTTCTATTTCTACTATTTCTTTATAAATGTCCATATTGCGGTTATAGTCTTGATTTTAGATTCCGAATTAAGAAAGAAACACCCTGTCCGATGTGTGGGAAAGTAATATCTAGCTACGAAAAAAATGAATAGTGCATAGGAGTATCCCATTGATATTTCTTCATATCAACAACACCATCAATAATTTCAATACCATCTTCTTTCAATAAATTAATTTGCTCATTAACCCCACCAAATACAAAAGCCTGTGAGGGTTTACCGTCTCTAGTTACGACACGATAGCAAGGAATATTTTGTGGGTCAGGATTGGAATGAAGTGCATATCCAACGACTCTTGCCCACCTTTTATTACCTGCAAGTGAAGCCACTTGTCCATAAGTTGCTACTTTTCCCTTTGGTATTTTTTTTACTACCTCATATATTTTTTCAAATGTATTCATAAAAGTAAATCTCCTTTTGTGAAATCAATTGTGGTAATTTTATTCTACCATTCCCATAGTGATATTACCATCCTTATGTATAAAATACCTTGAATTGTCAATACTTGGAATAACAGGTAATGAAATGGAGGTATTTTTATGAAGAAAATAATGGTATTTTTAATTGTTGCTATTTGGACATTTTTAGGAATAAGTTATCTTCGCGAACAGCGTATCGTAGATGACAGCAAAATTGTAGAGGCATTTAGCCAACCTGAGTTTTCGAATGAGGAAAGTACAATTAGTATGGATGGTGAATATAACGGGGAATATTTAGGGACGGAAGGAGCCAAGGCATTATTAGCACAGATTGCTACACAGCTTGGAATTAATGAAGATTATGAACTTATCCAAAATAGAGAAGAGCAACGAGGTGAAATTATTCTAACCAAAGAGGCAAAAAGAGCTAGAACAACATTAAAATTTATAACAATGGAAAATGCAGCTAACGATAATGCTCTTAATGTAAAGCAATATGTTACAGCAGAAATCAAACTTTTGGATACCGCAGATTGTGCGTTGGCATATAGAAATATGCTTGAAGAAATATTAAAAAACAATCAGGTATCAGGAGAAGTTACACTTAGCTTAGTTGGAAAGTATCCTAAAAAACTCAATATAGAAGAAAGAAATGCAATTGCAAAAGATCTGCTTGATAAATTAGAAGCCAAGATAATGACAGAGCAAAGAAGCGATGAACTATATGTGATTTATGGATACAGTAAATTTATCAGCGAATACAAAAGAGTAGGCAATGAAAAAATAAACGTTAGCCTTGCTATGAACTATAATGAAAGTGAAAATTCGACCAATATTTATTTATCAACACCTTTAATTCATGAAGATTACTAGTGACCAATATTTGTGAAATGCATATAGTATTATATAATATGAGAATAAAGGAGTATCTATGGATTATAGAAACTATATGCCATTTGGCTATGGACAAATGCCTTATTATTCTGGACTTAGATTCCCACTTGATAATAGTGAAGAAGAGCAATTAGAAAAAGATAAAGAATACATGAAAAGTCTTTATCCAGCTCAGGCAAAGACAATACAGGCACTTGTTGAAGAAGAGTGTGATAAATTAGAGTATGATGGAAGTATTATGTTTGATGAATATCCAGATAAGCTAGGACTTCGTAAAATTGGTATGGATATTTATAATCAAATAAATCCAGAGCAAGAAGAACCGGCAGTAGAAGAGGAGATAAACGAAGAAGAAGATATTTACATGATGAATTATGGATATCATTACAGACCGCCTGTGCAACCACGCCGTGGTCGTTGCAAAGGCCCTGGACCTTGTCCAAATGATCCTGTTATGGATATGATTGATGTATTATTGTTTAATGAAATGTATAAAAGAAGATGTAGACATAACAGATGTCGTAGGAGATTATATTGGTAATACATGTATTCAAAAGAAATATTGAAAATAAGGTTGTGGTTTTACAATAAAGGAATTAAAATATAGTCATGGCTATTTGCTATGACTATATTTAATAAGGCGAAAGTGCAAAAAGAACTTTTGCATGAACTGCTTTGTGCGTATCTATCGCGCATGAATGGAGGAAGACATGGAAGAATTAATTACATTGTTAAATGAATGTTTAGATACAGAGCTAATTCGAATCGTTATTAGTAATCCAAGAGAAAATGAAGGTCCTGCTAAAATAATAGTAAGGCCTATTTTGCTGAAAGAAGAGTTATGGTTTCAAGAAACAATTTATGTTGGAACTAAGGTACTTCATAAAAATTATAAAGCAGAATATATATTGGAGGAAATTGTTAATAATATAACAAAGAATTTTAAACAACTTCAACTAGATCATAATCTACTTAGTGCCACTGTTTTAGTAAGTAAGAAAGGTAAACTTACGATAAACAAGAAACAAAATGCCATCACCGAGCTTAAAAAGCCTTTAAACCTAGCCCACAATCGAACAAAGCGTTATGTGTTACCAGAGGGAGTTAGGGTTGACTTTTTGGTCGATTTAGGTGTCATGACGCAAGAAGGAACCATTGTGAAAGCTAAGTACGATAAGTTCAAGCAAATCAACCGTTTTCTGGAATTTATTGAAGACATATTACCAAAACTTAAAAAAGATAAAGAAGTCAAAATTATTGACTTTGGTTGTGGGAAATCTTACTTAACATTTGCCATGTATTATTATTTAAAGGTATTAAATGGATTTGATGTTAGGATTGTTGGACTGGATCTAAAAGAAGATGTAATTGATAATTGCAATAA
Organism: Candidatus Galacturonatibacter soehngenii; assembly: GCF_008830185.1. Classification (GTDB taxonomy): domain Bacteria; phylum Bacillota; class Clostridia; order Lachnospirales; family Lachnospiraceae; genus Lachnotalea; species Lachnotalea soehngenii. The sequence continues at coordinate 1,370,009 of NZ_WAGX01000005.1, read as the reverse complement.
GTTAAGTGAAAAATATGGATTTGAGAAATTACGTTTTTATAAAGGTGATATTGCCGGGTATGAAGGCCTAGATAGCGTTGATATGGTGGTTACATTACATGCTTGCGATACTGCAACCGATTATGCATTGGAAAAGGCTGTATCTTGGGGAGCCGATGTAATTCTTTCTGTTCCCTGCTGTCAACACGAATTAAACAAACAGATAAAAAGTGACATTCTTGGCCCTGTTTTAAAACATGGTCTAATAAAAGAGCGTATTGCAGCTTTAGTAACGGATGCATTACGTGCTGAACTATTAGAAAGCAAGGGCTACAAAGTACAAATACTGGAATTTATTGATATGGAACACACACCTAAGAACATATTAATTCGTGCTGTAAAAGATGAAAAAATTATAAATGATTTAGATAAATATTACACCTGTAAAGAATTTCTAGGTGTTAATCCTACATTAGATAAACTCTTAAAACAAAGACAGGAGAAAACATATGAAAAAGACCATAATTAAGGCCATTATATTAGCAGTCGTTTTCATAATAGGTATCTATTTTTTAACTATATTTAGAGGAAGGGGAGAGGTTGATCAGATTACCAATATGTCAGCGCCAACACTTCCAACTCTATATTTAAATAGCTTTAGTGAGGATATGAATGAGCTTCATGGCTATACGACAGAGATGGAAGCGAATTATATGCGAGATACCATTACTCCTCTTTCCAGTGATTTGACCTTACCAGTTACAATCAAAACCTATGGTGAGCAGATTAAAAAAATCTCTTACGAAGTAAGAAGTCTTGACACAACACGTTTGGTGGAGCAGACAGACGTAACAGATTTTAAGGAAGAAACGGATACCGTTACCACCACTTTTGACATAAAAAATCTTTTGGAAGAAGATAAGGAATATATACTTAAAATCAATATAAGTACGAAAACGGCTGAGAACATAAATTATTATACAAGAATTATTAAGAATGAAAATCTGAAGGTAAAAGAGAAGCTCAACTTTATAAAAGAGTTTAATCAAAAAACTTTTGATAAAGAGGCGGCAAAAGATCTTGTAATCTATTTGGAGTCAAATGCCTATGGAGATAATAGCAATTTTCATAGAGTGAATATCAATTCAAAGTTTGAACAAGTAACCTGGGGAAGTCTAAATATAAAACAAGAGACATTTCCGATACCCGAGATAAAAGAAATAGACAAGCAAACAGCCAGCGTCACACTTAACTATATGGTAAGTGTACAAAATGAAGACAGTGACTTAGAATATTGTAATGTTACAGAATATTATAGAGTTCGATATACACAAGATAGAAATTATTTGTTGGATTTTGAACGAACGATGAGTCAGATGTTCGATGAGGAGAATTTGGTTTGCAAAGAAAATCGATTGACACTTGGAATACGAGACCAAAACATTGAATTTAAGGAAAGTAACAATGGTACGATTGTTTCCTTTGTTCAAGAAGGAGAACTCTATTGGATTAATTTAAAAGAGAATAAAGTAGCAAAGATTTTTAGCTTTAAGAACAATATCTCAGATGCAAGAGAAAATTATAATCAATATGATATTAAGGTCCTGAGTGTTGATGATGAAGGCAATGTGGATTTTATTGTATATGGCTACATGAATCGTGGTAATTATGAGGGGCAAGTGGGAATTGATGCATTAACTTACAATGGAAGTACGAATACATTAGAGGAAAATGTTTTCATTCCATCAACGAGACCTTATCAAATACTGAAAGAATCAGTAAATAGATTTGTCTATCAAAATGGTCAACGCAAATTATTTGTAGATATGGATAATACCATTTATAGTATAGATTTGATAGAAAGAACGTATGATGAAGTGGTAAGTAATATAAATCCAGATAGCTATGTGATATCCAAAGACAACAAAATGATAGCTTGGCAAAATGGTGAGGACACGATGAGTGCTACCAAAATTACGATTATCAATCTTTCGAGTGGGCAAAGAAATATGGTTTCAGTGGAAGAGGATGAAAGAGTCTTGCCAATTGGATTTATGGATGATGATTTTATCTATGGAGTTGCAAAAACAGAAGATATTTTTAGTGATATAACTGGAACAACACTGTTTCCTATGTACTGCATAAGAATTCAAAATAATATAGGTGAAATAATTGATGAATATAAACCAGACGGGATTTATATAGTAGATGCTCAAATTCAAAACAATGTAATTAAATTAACAAGAGCTACCTTGGAGGAAGCAGGCTATTCATATGTTTCAGATGATAGTATCATGAATAGCTTGGAATCGGAGGAAGGAAAAACAAAGACCAATTCAATTGTGTCAGAAACAAAGCAACAACAGCAACAACTTATTTTTGCTACAAATTTTAGCTCCAATGAACCAACTTTGATACATCCAAAGCAAATACTTGTAAAAGAGGATATTGTATTAAAGATGAAAGCCACAAAAAATCAACAAGATAAATACTATGTATATGGCAAGGGACAGTTGCAAGGAATTTATAGAAATATAAGTGAAGCAGTCACAAAGGCAGATCAATTATATGGTGTCGTAGTAGATGATAAACAAGAGTATATATGGGAGCGTGGCAATCGACTTATACGTACTATGATTAGTCAGATTACTGCAAATCAAGATACAACAGGCAATAGTCTTGCTACCTGTCTAGATGCAATGCTAGAATTAGAAGGAACCAATGTAGATTCAGCAGCACTCATGGAACGCGGTGAGAATGCAGTGTCTATTTTAGAACAGCACATTGAAGGTAAAATCATTGAGCTATCCAATGCTTCGTTAAGTGCGGCGCTTTATTACGTAAGTAATGGAGCACCAGTTATTGCAAAGTTAAGCAGTGGTACAAGAGTTTTAATTGTTGGTTACGATGAACTTAATATTAGTGTCATGAACCCAGACACAGGAAAAATTTACAAAATGGGCATGAATGACAGCACAAATGAGTTCGAGGCCGCAGGTGGCAGGTTCATAACGTATATCAGAGCACAAAAATAATTTGAATCGTGGTAGTGCCTTTTATAAAATAACAACAAAATCCGCTTATTGTGTCAGTCACTAAGAACTGATACGATAGGCGGATTTTTATCTTACATTGAAAAAAATATAGTTTGATGATAGGATGAAATAATATACCTAATAACAAAATTGTATTTAACCAGGAGGATAGTATGGTTAAAAAGTTAAAAAAAAAGTTTGGTGATTTAAAATTATCGGATAAAATGATGACAGTATACTTTTTATTTGGAGGAGCTTTTTGCATCATTTCGATTGTCGCATTTCAACTCAGCTTGAATATATACGATAAAAAATTATATGAAAAATCATTGCAAGAGCTTGATTTTTTTACACAAGAAGTTAATAAGGGATTAGATGAAATAGAAAACTTAAGTTATACATTGGCCATGAATACACAGGTACAGGAGAATTTGGCCAATGCAAACGAAACAAAATATCTTTCACAGGAATATTATTATCAACTTTATCAAATTCGTAGTATTTTACTAGATGAGATAAATATTCACCCAATTGTACAAAATGTCATGTACGTAAATGGAATGGACGTAAGCATTCAGGTTGGGATAGATCGCGGACCACTAGATGAGCAAACATATCGAGAGTTCCTAAGGGTAAGTGGTGAACAAAGAGGAGGGTATGTATTGGTAGCTCCTTCAAAAGAATATCCATATCTTATATCTGGTAGAGATATCTTGGAGAGAAAAAATGCTAGCCTCAACTATCTTGGTACTTTTATTTTAACGAGTGATATAACAGGTATGATTGGGAAAAAGAAGGCATCATTGGAATTTACTAATTCAACATTGTATGTATATTCGGATAAGGGATTGATTTATAGTGAAGGAGACCAATTTCTAGATGATTCGAAGAGCACAAAGGAACAGGGGTACGAGATAATAAGGTATAAGGGAGAGAGATACTTTAAGTGTTTTTTGAAATCATCAGTGAATGGATGGGTTTATATTAATTATTTTCCCTATTCTCAAATATTTGGACAAACCATGTTAGTTCGTTATCTTATGTTGATAGCGTTTGTAGTTACATTTCTTCTCATGGTGATAGCAATGAGAAAGGTTTCCTCTGTAATTACACGTCCGATTCATAATTTATCCAGATCTATGCAAAATGTAGAGGGAGAAGATTTCAAAAGTGCCAAGGAAATTTTGTCAAAGGAGAAACGAACGGATGAAGTAGGGTTATTGTCCCAGGAGTTTCTGGTTATGTTAGAACGAATTGATAATCTGATAAATGAAAATTATAAGAAACAAATATTAATAAAGGATACCAAATATAAAATGCTACAAGCACAAATTAACCCGCACTTTTTATATAATACACTCAATGCCTTAAATTGGATGATAAAGGCTGAACAAAAGCAAGAAGCAAGCAAAATGATTATGGAATTAGGAAAGCTTTTGAGAGCGTCCTTTGAAAAAGAACCATATGTAACAGTAGAAGACGAGATAGAAGCTGCAAAAAGCTATATTACAATTCAGCAATTTCGATATCAAAAGAGGGTGGACTTTCGTGTTGAGGTAATGGGGATACTATCAGGATACAAGGTTCCACGAATGATCTTACAGCCATTAATTGAAAATTCTATTTACCACGGAGTGGAAAACTCATTCGTTCGTTGTAATATTATTATTCGCGCAATTGAAGATAAGGATTTTATTATACTAGAAGTTGAAGACACGGGGCCAGGCATGACGGAGGATGAATTAGAGATGGTTAAAAATTTTAAGTTAAAACCTAAAGGTCATGGAATTGGTTTGGAGAATATTCGTGAGCGAATAAAAATAGCATACCCCAAAAGTGAGATAATCATTGATAGTAAACTTGGTGAAGGGACAAAAGTAACAATACAAATACCAAAAGAAGCAGGAGGACGAGATGTTTAAGCTCTTAATAGTAGATGATGAAGAAATCGAGCGGGAGGGCATGGCAAAACTGATTCCATGGCAAGAATATGATATTCAGTTAATCGGTACAGCTTGGAATGGTGTAGAAGCATTTGATATCATTCAAAATAATCATCCAGATATCATATTGTGTGATATAAAAATGCCAATTATGAATGGGATTGAATTGATTAAAAAAACAAGACAGAATATGATTGAGACGGAGTTTATCGTCCTTTCAGGATATGGAGAATATGAATTTACCAGTCAGGCTATGGAAGAAGGGGTACGACATTATATTTTAAAACCCTGTGATGAAGAAAAAATTATAGAGGTCATTGAAAAAGTCAAAATAGTAATTCAAAACAAGCTGCAAGAAAAGAAAGCTAATAGTAACTACCATAATACAGTACGTAAGCTACTTCCTAGGGCGAAAGAACAAATATTTCGAAATATGCTACTAAACAGAGAACAAATGAAAGGTGATTTCGATTTGTTTTTGGAAGAACTAAAAGAAACTTCCCAGATGGTACGAGTTCTTGCTATGTGCTTTGAAGATAAGATTGATTACTTAGAACAATTTGCATTAGAAAATATAATGGGAGAACTTTTAGAAGCAAAAAATATTATTTTATCCACTTCAATTGAAAATAAAGTACTGTTTTTACTTACGATTAAAGAAGTAAAACAGATAGAAGCGGCATCAAATAGAGCTAAAGTTGAATTAAAACGTATCACAGCGCTTCCAATCATAGCTATAGTTAGTGAAGAGGGAACTTTAAATGAAGTGAATAAATTATACATTCAAGTAAAAGAATTAATCATGATGAGTTCATCTGACTTTGGAGATAAACTGATACACTATGGTATGTTTAAAGAAGTACAAAGTGAACTTTCAATGCTAATATCATATCAAAAAATGAGAAATTTAAAGAGTTATACAGAGCTTTTGTTTGAACTTTACCTTACGTTTATGAAAATGGAGTTGAAAGGATACACAATATTGCAAAAACAAGAAATGTGTAATTGGATACTCAAAAGCCTGTATGGTATAGAATTCATATTTGATCCAGTTTACAATGAAGAGGAAAATAATTGCGGATGGGAATTATATAAGCAGATGTTAGATTCGATTGCCGAATTAAAACCAGATATGATATGTGAAACAAAAGAGGCTAAAAAAGTCAAAGATATCCTCTTGGCAACCTATAAACATCTTAGTAATCCCGAAATGAGCATACAATATTTGGCAAAAGAGGTACTCTATATGAACGAAGATTATTTTGGAAGAATATTTACAAAAAACCAAAAAATAAAATTTTCAACATACCTCTTAAACATAAGAATAGAATTGTCTAAAAGGCTCCTTCAGTTTGATATGAATATTAAAATATCGGATTTAGCAGAATTAGTGGGATATTCTCCAGATGGACAGTATTTTTCAAAAGCATTTAAGAAAGTGACGGAAATGTCGCCGACAGAATATAGGGATATGCTAAAGAGAAATGGAAAAACCGACTTTCAATAAAAAAAGTCGGTTTTTTTCAAATTATAACACAAATTATTCCATTCAAATAAGTTGGAAAGTTATTTAAAATAATAACACAGATAGAAAACAAAATAAAAAGGAGAGGTAGCTATGAAAAAGAACTTAAAAAAAGTTCTTGCAGTTTTATTAGCAGGAACTATGTCATTATCACTTGCAGCGTGTTCAACAGGCAAATCAACGGAAAGTAATCAAACAACAAATACAACAGGTGAAAACACAAGTGAAGGAGAAGCAAAAGAAGATACGAGTACGAGTCAAGATGAGATTACAATCAAAATTGCATGGTGGGGTAGCCAAACAAGACACGAATTGACTCAAAAAGTATTAGATTTATATACGCAGACACATCCAAATATCAAATTCGAAACATCTCCATCAGGATGGGATGGATATTTTGATAAATTATCTACGCAAACGGCATCTGGCTCGATGCCTGATATTGTACAGATGGATTATCTTTACCTAACTACTTACGCAAAGAATAATTCGGTAACCAATTTACAAGAATTCATTGACGATGGTACGATTGATGTTTCAAATATTGATGAAAATCTCTTAAATACTGGAAAAATTGATGATAAAATGACTGGATTAGTATTATCAAGTTCTATGCTAAGCGTAGGATATAATCCATCTGTTTTTGTAGAGGCAGGTATTGAAGAACCATCTGCTGAGTGGACTTGGAGTGATTTTATCAAATTGAATGAACAAATTTATGAAAAAACTGGAAAGTATGGAGCTTCGCTAGATAGTGCAGCAGATACAAATTTATTTAACTATTGGGTGAGACAGCATGGATTTTCACTATTTAGTGATGATAACAAATCTTTAGGCTATGAGGATGATAAAATACTAGAAGATTATATTACAATGTGGAGTAACCTAATGGAAAAAGATGCAGTGCCAAATCCGGATGAGTTTGCTCAGATTGCTACATTAGGTCAGGAAGCTGGTCCAGTTGTGACAGGTGATGCAGCAATGATTATAGAGTGGAATAATTACGCATCAAAAGTAAGTACAGTAAATGATAAGATTAAAATGGTTACACCGCCACTATCACAAGATTCTGATGCAAAGGGATTATGGTTAAAGCCAGGTATGTTTTTCTCTGTAGCAGAAACTTCAAATGTTAAAAAAGAAGCAGCAGAGTTTATTAATTGGTTTATTAACTCAGAAGAGGCAAATGACATATTAATGGCAGAAAGAGGAACTCCTGTTTCGTCTGTAATCAGACAACATATGATTGATGGTGGACAAATGACAGATCAACAAGCAGCGATGTTTGATGCAATTGACAGTGCGATAGAGCTAGCTGGTGAAACACCTGCTCCAGACCCAGTTGGAATGTCCGAAGTAAATGAAGCATTTAAAAATGCTGCCAATAGTGTGTATTATGGGCAAAAAAGTGTAGCTGATGCAGCAGCAACTTTTAGAGAAGAAGCAAATGCAATTTTAGCAAGAAATAACCAATAGTAGTTTAAGGAGAGGAGACGTGATTGTCTCCTTCTCTTTTAAGAAATGAGGAATAATTATGAAACAATCAAACACTATCATAAAAACGCACTATAAACGTGAGGATAATATAGCGGCATATTTAATGCTATCCCCTTGGATTTTTGGGTTTGTATTAATGTGGCTGTTACCTATGATAATTTCTATCTACTATTCTTTCACGGATTTTAACCTGCTAAATGAGCCAACATTTATTGGGCTAAAAAATTATATCAGAGCTTTCACAGAAGATAAAACATTCTATAAAGCACTAGGAGTTACATTTACATACGTATTAATACTAGTTCCTCTTAGATTGGCTTTTGCATTATTCATTGCCATGCTATTAAATAAAAAACACAAAGGATTAGGTATTTACCGAACTTTATATTATGTCCCATCTATTATTGGAGGAAGTATTGCAGTTTCAGTTGTATGGAAGCAAATGTTTGGAAATCAAGGAGTGATTATGTCACTTTTGAATGCGCTTGGAATGGAACAAAAGGTATCACTTCTTGGCAATACCAATACTGCACTTGGTGTAATTATTCTTATGGGAGTATGGCAGTTTGGGTCATCTATGCTTATTTTTCTGTCCGCGTTAAAACAAATTCCCTATTCTTTATATGAATCAGCAATGGTGGATGGTGCGAAGCCTTGGAAAGTATTTAGCAAAATTACATTACCAATGTTAACGCCAACGATATTCTTTAATTTGATTCTACAAATAATTAATGGATTTCGTGTGTTTACAGAAAGCTATGTAATCACAGATGGCGGCCCACTAGATAGCACACTCTCATATGTTTTGTATTTGTATCGACGTGCCTTTACTTTTTTTGATATGGGATATAGTTGTGCTCTTGCTTGGATATTAGTTGCCATAATTGGTATATTTACATTGTTTTTATTTAAGACCCAAAATAGTTGGGTACATTATGAAGCAGGGAGGGAATAAAAGATGGGACGAAAGAATAAAAGAAAAATACACTCTGTTCTTTTCCATATAGAAGCATGTATGTTAGGTTTTATCATGATTTATCCATTGCTTTGGTTACTTGCCAGCTCCTTTAAAAGTAACCAAACCATGTTTCAAGATGCATATTCCTTGATTCCCAAAGTTTGGGATGTGGCAACAAACTATAAGAGTGGGTTTGCAGGAATAGGAGGAGTTAGGTTTTCAACTTTTTTTATGAATTCATTATATGTTACAGTGGTTGGTATGCTAGGCTGTGTGATATCATCTTTGTTTGCTGCATACGCCTTTTCAAGAATTAAGTTTCGATTTGGTAATATCTTATTTGGGTGTGTAATGATGACGATGATGATACCAGCTCAAGTAATGGTCGTACCTCAATACATTATTCTTAAAAAATTAAACTTAATTGACACAAGAATTTCATTAATATTACCTTGGTTTTTTGGAGGTGCTTTTTTTATCTTCTTAATGGTACAATTTTTCCAGGGGATACCAAGAGAGTTAGATGAAGCGGCACAAATTGATGGATGTGGGAGAATTCAGACATTATTCAAAATATTGGTTCCTATCGTAAAGCCTGCTATTATCACATCATCCATTTTTGCATTTTACTGGATTTGGCAAGATTTTTTTCAACCACTAATTTTTGTAAATAGTACAAAGAAATTTACCATACCGTTAGCATTAAATATGTACCTTGACCCTAATTCTTATAATAATTATGGTGGTCTATTTGCGATGTCAGTCATATCCTTATTACCAATTATTTTATTTTTTATTATATTTCAACGTTATTTGGTAGATGGTATTGCAATGGATGGAATTAAGGGTTAATGAGAGGAGAAATAAATGGAATTATGTATTAATCGAAATACCACGATAACTACTACGATTCGCATCAAATCAGTACGAAAAGCAGTTGAAAATTTAAAAAGAGATTTGTGTAAATCGTGTTTGGAGACGAAGTTACCGGGTGCAGAAATTTGTCTCGTTGAATATGAGCAAGAAAAAGAGTGCTATCAGCTGATTGCATTCAATAATAGATTGGAAATTAGGGCAAAGGATGAATTTGGTTTTATATATGGCATATATGAAGTAAGTCGTAGGATTTTGGGTATACATGAATTTTGGTTTTGGAACGATCAAAAAATAATTCCTCAAAATGAATTTAGATTGCCTGAGGATTATTTCTATCAATCGACTCCTTTTAAAGTAAAGTATAGAGGTTGGTTCGTGAATGATGAGGTACTGTTGAATTCTTGGTATGTTGAGCGAAAAAAATCAAAGCCTTGGGAAATGCTTTTTGAAGCGTTACTTCGCTTAGGAGGAAATATGGTAATTCCTGGTACCGATAAGAATAGTAATACTTATCGTGATATGGCATCTGAGATGGGATTTTATGTTTCACATCATCATGCAGAGCCTTTGGGAGCAGAAATGTTTGCTAGGCAATACCCTAATCTCAGCCCCTCCTATGATGAACATGCTGAGAAATTTGAAAAACTTTGGCAGGATGGCATTCAAAAGCAAAAGAAAATGAAGGTCATTTGGAATCTAGGGTTTCGAGGACAGGGTGATTGTCCATTTTGGGACAATGATCCTAGGTATCAAACGGATGAAGCCAGAGGAGCTTTGATGAGTGATATCATCCAAAAACAATATGATATGGTAAAACAAAATGATGGGAATGCTATATGTTGTACTAACTTATATGGAGAAACAATGGAGCTTTATCAAAAAGGATTTCTAAAAGTTCCAAAGGATATTATTAAAATATGGGCTGATAATGGCTATGGTAAAATGGTTACAAGACGGCAAAATAATCATAATCCAAGAATACCTTCCTTACCAACAAAGGGCGAAAAGGGAAGCCATGGAATTTATTATCATGTCTCTTTCTATGACTTGCAAGCCGCAAATCATATTACTATGTTGCCTAATTCCATTGCGTTCATAAAAAAAGAATTGGATAAAGTAATAAAATGCAATGCCAGTGATTTCTGGATTATAAACTGTTCTAACATAAAGCCACATGTATACCTCCTTGACTATATATCTAAAATATGGAAATGCGATTCTATGGATAGCGAAGTATTTAAAAATAACTATGTTACAAACTACTATGGAAGCAAATATCAAGAAGAGATAATTAAATGTTTTGATGCATATTCAAAATACGCGCTTTCTTATGGAAATAAGGAGGATGAACATGCAGGGGAGCAATTTTCAAATCATGTTGCGAGAACACTTGCTTCACAATTTATGAAAGATAGGACGAAACATGCAGAAAGTTTACTATGGTTTAGAAACACAAATAATTTAATCGATCAAATAAATAGTTATAAAAATATGTGTATAAATGCTACCGATAACTACGATAAGTATCTAAAAATGTGTGAATTAACCGTTCATTCATTAGACCATAACAGTGAAGAGTTATTTCGTGATTCGTTATTGCTTCAAGCAAGAGTCCATTATTATTGTTTCAAAGGAGCTTCTTTGCTGTGTGAAGGCTTGCTAGAAGCAGAAAAAGAAAACTATAAGCAATCATTTTATCTTGTGGGAAAGGCAAAAAAAAATTATTTGCAGGCAAATCATGAACTAAGAGCCCGTGAACACGGAAAATGGAAGAATTTTTATCAAAATGAATGTCTGACCGATATAAAACAAACAGCATGGGTTTTATCAGGGTTAATGAGTTATCTTAGAAACATGGAGGACGGTCCACATTTTTATCAATGGCAGAGAGAATTTTTGTATGCACCAGAAGATAGTAAAGTTATGCTTATTTTGAATATGGAAAATCATTTGACTGATGATGAAATATTTTCCCTTATGGAAGAAAGATATGATTAAAGAATAAAAATACCGCATCATTCAATCAACTTGTAGGATGCGGTGTTTCTTATTCATAGATAATTTGTAGCATTTCCTTTAATCTTACGTGATAGTTATGCCCGGCACTTACCTTTTGATATATAGTTTTCTAAAAAGTTAAAACCATAAATTTTTAATTGAGACTGCATTAACCCTTCCAGATAACCTATTGTATAAGTATCAAGCTTATCACTTAGTTTATCTTTTAATCGATCAAAAAGACATGGTTCTCATTATAAAGTGAACCGACAAATGATATATCACTAGCAAACCTATCGTTATCCTAAGACGATAATGAGATTTGGTTCAAGCGATTTGTATGTACTGCAAGAGGAAGGTAATGTATCGTTTTCTGAAGTATTATTCTCTAACACACGAATACTAACCTCTTCTAGTAATAATTGTTTTTTCTTCTCATTTCTAGAAACCTAATTTCCTCCTTCTATCTAGTAAATTTTAAAAACGTCTATCGCTCATTCCTTCTTTGACCTTATGGAATGAAAAATAGACGTTACAAAGCGACAATTTCATATATGTAATATTTGCTTTTGACAAATCAAGTTTTTGTCTTAAATATCAAAAGAAATAGAAAGAAGGATTTGACAAAAATGCTTGCATAAGGTATACTTATTAAGAAATGCTTTGTCTTAAGAAATGTATATAAGTTACAATTAAGTTAAGCCCAAATACGTTGTGTATTAGTGCTTTTTTTTTACGCTAACAGGAATAGAAATAGATAAAGAAATAGATGATAATTAGTGGGTATTTCGTACCAAAAACACTGGATGAAAGATGGGTTTGGCAATAAGAAAGGAATTTGAAATAAATGGAGACAATGAGATTTGACGAATTAGAAATATCAGAACAAATATTAAAAGCAATAACCGAAATGGGATTTGAGGAAGCAACGCCAATACAAGCACAGGCGATACCAGTTGTAATGAGTGGAAAAGATGTGATTGGACAGGCACAGACAGGTACAGGGAAAACAGCAGCATTTGGAATTCCGCTACTTGAAAAAGTAGATGTTAAGAATAAATGCCTACAAGAAATTATCTTGTGTCCAACAAGAGAGTTGGCCATTCAGGTAGCAGAAGAAATCAGAAATTTATCAAAATTTATGCACGGATTAAAGATTGTACCTATTTATGGTGGACAAGATATTGTGAAACAGATTCGCTCATTAAAGGCTGGAACACAGATTGTAATAGGAACTCCAGGCCGTGTAATGGATCATATGAGACGTAAAACAGTTAAGTTTGAGAATGTTCATACGATTGTATTAGATGAAGCAGATGAAATGCTTAACATGGGATTTCGAGAGGATATAGAGACAATCCTTAAGGAAATTCCAAAAGAAAGACAAACGGTACTTTTCTCAGCTACCATGCCAAAGGCGATATTAGATATTGCAAAAACATATCAAAAAAATGCAAAGACAGTAAAAGTAGTAAAAAAAGAATTGACAGTACCAAACATTGAACAGTATTATTTTGAAGTAAAGTCAAAAAACAAAGAAGAAGTTTTATCAAGATTATTAGATATCTATGATCCAAAACTTTCGGTTGTATTTTGCAATACGAAAAGAATGGTTGATGAATTAGTAAGCGCATTACAAGTACGAGGTTATTTTGCAGAAGGTCTTCATGGTGATTTAAAGCAGTCTCAAAGAGACCGCGTTATGAATAGTTTTCGTAATGGAAAAACAGAGATTTTGGTTGCAACGGATGTTGCGGCAAGAGGAATCGATGTGGATGATGTCGATGCAGTATTTAATTATGACTTACCACAAGATGATGAATACTATGTACACCGCATCGGAAGAACGGGTAGAGCAGGACGAAAAGGAAAGGCGTTTTCCTTTGTTGTTGGAAAAGATGTTTATAAGTTAAAGGATATTCAAAGATATTGTAAAACAAAAATATTAGCACAGCCAATTCCATCTTTAAATGATGTTAAGAATACTAAAGTTGATAAAGTTTTAGAAAAAGTAAAAAATGTAATTGAAACAGAAGACTTAACAGGAATGATTGATGTCATTGAAAAACACTTAAATCAGGAAGATTATACTTCAATGGATGTTGCAGCAGCGTTTCTTTCCTTGGCATTAGGAGAAAAGCAAGAAGAAGAATTAAAACAATTTGACTTTGAAAATACTGGTGCAGAAGATGGAATGGTTCGTTTGTTCATTAATATCGGAAAGAAGCAAAACATTCGCCCAGGAGATATTTTAGGAGCGATTGCAGGTGAGAGCGGAATGCCTGGTAAATTAGTAGGTTCCATTGATATGTATGATAAATATACCTTTGTAGAAGTACCACGTGAATATGCATCGGAAGTACTAAAAGCAATGGAAAATTCTAAGATTAAGGGTAAGAATATTAATATTGAACCAGCAAATAAAAAATAAATAACCATGTCAAACGCATAGGAGGTAATTATGATTGTAGAAGGTAAAAGTGGTAAAGTAGAAAACTATAAATTTACAGCAATCGTGTTTACTGTGTTATATCTGATATTTGAAGCATTTGCATTTTTTAATAATACAGCGGGGAATCCCGAGTATAGCGAAATGATGAGAAATGCAATTAAATTTCAGCAAATAGGAGTTGGGATTTGTGTGATTGTATATGATATCATAGCAGTAAACAAATGGTATCATTTTAAAAAGCATGACAAACTAGCCTATTTGATTCACCCTATTGTTGAAAAAATACTTGAACTAATCTGTTTGGTTTGTGGAGTAATTGGTTTTGGTATGGCATGTTTTTATTAATAATAGAATAAGGACGCATCGTTTTCTAATTTTTTGATTTCATAAAGCGTTTGCCTACACTTTAAGCACCAAGAATTCTTACTTGGTGCTATTGTTTTGGCAGAATAAGAAATAAATATTAATACACAATATCAAAGTACATACACTATTTTACGTCTGACAAATACAAAATCAAAAATTTACAGGATTCGGTCAAAATTTATATCGAAAACTGCAAACGTTTTCTTTACATAGTAAACTATATATAAAAAAAAATGTCAAAAATCATAATCTTTGTGCACACTTATGTTAACTGAAATGCTATAATAATTATTGTAAAACCCCCCCCAATACATTATATAGTTTTTGCTACACCCCCATAAAAAGAAATACCTTCTCCTAAAAAGACAGCAGTTCGGATGGCTGTCTTTTTATTTTGTAAAAATTTAGTGAGCAATAGTAAAAACAAAGAACTTTTCGTAAAATCTAACAATTTGAATGCCTTGTATAATAGAATGGGATATAATAGAATATACTTATATCTATATGTAAATAAGGAGCCTGTTATGGATAATATGGAAAATGTATTTCAAAGACAAGCGTATGTAACACAAATGCGACCAGCACTAAATCGAAATGCATTATTTACAGATGAAACAAAAAATTATCGCACACCGGTTCAGCCATTGCAGCATGAAAAGGTAACGATTCGCTTTCGTACAGAAAAAGATAATGTAGATGCAGTTTATCTCGTTACAAAAGAGGCTAAATATAAGATGATCCGGTATCAAATAGATGGAGTATTTGATTTTTATAAAACAGAATTAGAAGTGGAAGAAGAAACGATAAGCTATCACTTTGAAATTATTGTTGGAAGAATAAAATGCTACTATAATAAATTAGGTGTGGTAAAAGAAGCGTTGAATCAATATGCGTTTTTGATCATACCTGGTTTTTCTGTGCCAGAATGGGCAAAAGGAGCAGTTATTTATCAAATATTTACCGATCGCTTTTTCAATGGTGATACAAGCAATGACGTCGAAGAGAGAGAATACTCCTATATACATGACCAAGTAAAAAGGGTAACGGATTGGAATAAATATCCTGATCCAATGGGGGTAAGAGAGTTCTATGGTGGTGATCTACAAGGGGTAATAGATAAACTTCCATATTTAAAAGAATTAGGGGTTGATGTGATATATTTTAACCCATTATTTGTATCCCCCTCCAATCATAAGTACGATATTCAAGACTATGATTACATTGATCCCCATTTTGGTAAAATACCAAATGATGGGGGAGAGTGTCTTTTACCAGGTGATAATAATAACCAGCATGCAACCAAATACAGAAAACGAGTGACCGATAAAACAAACTTAGAAGCAAGTAATCAGCTATTTGCAAAATTAGTGGAATTGGCTCATCAAAATGGTATAAAAATTATATTAGATGGTGTTTTTAATCATTGTGGCTCCTTTAATAAATGGATGGATAGAGAGCGAATCTATGAAACAGAAGAAGATTATGAAAAGGGAGCGTTCATTTCAAAGGATAGTCCCTATAATAGCTTTTTTAAATTTTATTCGAATCATTCCTGGCCTTATAATCCAGAGTATGATGGTTGGTGGGGACATAGCACATTACCAAAACTTAATTATGAAGAGTCACCAAAGCTCTATGAATATATGTTAGAGATTGCAAAAAAATGGGTTTCACCACCTTATAATGTCGATGGGTGGCGTCTTGATGTGGCAGCAGATCTTGGGTATAGCAATGAATTTAATCATAAATTTTGGAAAGACTTTAGAAGAGCAGTAAAAGAAAGTAATCCAGACGCTCTTATCTTAGCCGAGCATTATGGAGATCCTAAAGAGTGGCTTCTTGGGGATGAATGGGATACCGTTATGAACTATGATGCCTTTATGGAGCCTGTAACATGGTTTTTGACAGGTATGGAAAAGCATAGCGATGAATATCGAGATGATTTAAAAGGAAATGCAGCAAGTTTTTTTGGTGCAATGAGACATCATATGGCAAGCTTTCAAGGAGCATCTTTACAAATCGCAATGAATGAACTATCCAATCATGACCATTCCCGTTTTCTGACACGTACGAATGGTTTGGTAGGACGAGTAAGTACGTATCCTCCTAGCGCAGCAAATGAGGGTGTTGATAAGAGAGTATTTATGGAAGCGGTTATCATTCAGATGACTTGGCCAGGAGCGCCCACAATTTATTATGGAGATGAAGCAGGAGTTTGCGGTTTTACAGACCCTGATAATCGAAGAAGCTATCCTTGGGGGAACGAAGACAAAGAATTGATAGAATTTCACAAGCAAGCCATCGCGCTTCATAAAAAGTATGAAGTCCTAAAAAGTGGTTCCATCAAATTTTTAGTGGGAGAAAAGCATGTGATTGCTTATGGACGTTTTGATGCAAAGGAACAAATGATAATTCTTATAAATAACGATGAGAAACAACGAGAAATCGTGGTGCCTGCATGGGAGATTGGATTATCTTATGACTCTGTACTAAAAAGTGTATTTAAGACTGCAAATGGCGATTTTACGCTTCAAAATTTCCACTTTAAAATGAATGGGAATTACTTAAAGCTATCAATGGAAGCAAAAAGTGCAATGGTACTCAAAAATTTATAATTTAATAAAAAAATGCTTGCACTTTTTTTTTGATTATGTTATAACTATATATTGTCAGGACTGATTGGGTAATACCCGTAGCCCTGTTCATATATAAAAATGGATGGATTCCCGAGCGGCCAAAGGGGGCAGACTGTAAATCTGTTGTCGACGACTTCGAAGGTTCGAATCCTTCTCCATCCAGTAGGATATTTCCTAATATCCATGCCGGCGTGGCGGAACTGGCAGACGCACAGGACTTAAAATCCTGCGGGACTTATACTCCCGTACCGGTTCGATTCCGGTTGCCGGCAGTAAAATTTAAACTTATGTGGGGGTACGAGCTTAATTTAAGTTCGTACTTTTTTTGTGTTTAAATTTAAGAACAAAAGATAAGATATCATAGGAAAGGGGAGAACAATATGATATACAAAGATAAAACTTTACAACAAAAAGTAATTTTTATTTTTTTAACCGTATGTTTTTCATGTTTAATTTTATTTTGTATCCTGATTTTTAAGCAAAATACAAAGATTGTAACCTTCAATGCATCAAACAGTAAGATAGTAAAAGATATTGTGGTAAATATTGATTCGATTCAAGACTCAGACTTTTTTATTATTAATGGATATGCATATAAAAAGGGTGAAAGCATTAAAACGGTGAATGGCTATGTTTTGCTATATTGCATTGATACAGGAGAATATTTTAAGCTACCGACTCAACTGCTTCGTCGGCCTGATGTAACAGAAACGCTAGACGATGGAACAGATTATTCCAATAGTGGTTTTATAGCAAGGGTTTCAAAATCCAAATTAGACTTTAACAATCTTGGCTATGAAATTTGTTATTACTATAATCACAAAAACGAAAACGAACTTATGCATAGCGGTGTTTATATGGGGAATGTAGAGAAGGGGTGAGTAAAAAATGAATCAGTTATTACAGCTTCGCAAGAATCATAAAGTAAGAGCCTATTTTATTTTTGGATTGTTTACAGGGCTTGTTGTACTTATGCACTGGCTAATACAAGGATGGGAAGGTGATGACTATTACTATTCTCAAGTCTTAAATGATATTAGTCTTAAAAGGTTTTTTCTTAATAATTACTATTATCACAGCTCAAGGCTAATTATAGACTCCTATTCTGCTATTATTTTACATATATCAATGACGCTATGGAAGATACTAAATATTATTATGATTGCATGCGTTCCATTGTTAACGATTAAGATGTTGAATCTGACGGTAAATATGAACCATGCCATGATTTGTACGGGTATTTTCATGTTCTATCCATTTTACGCGCTTTCTGAATGTGGATGGGCAGTTACTACAATGTATTATTTTTGGGTTAATATATTTGCTATGATAGCTATTTACTATGCTTTAAAGCAAGTAAAGGGAGAAAAGTTAAGATGGTTTGAGATACTAATGGCTATCTGTGCGAATATCATAGCAAGTAATAAAGAGCAAATAAGCTTGATATTACTCATACTATTTGTTGTGTTGTTTTTCTATCAGTTTTTTAATAAACAAACAAAACGATTACTAGCAATACAAAGTATAATTGCATTCAGTGAATTGATTTTTTCATTTATTAGTCCGGGAAATCAAGTACGAACACAGGTTGAAATTGCGGAGGCTTTGGTAGATTTTAAAATGCTATCCTTTTTGGATAAATTACAACTAGGGTATGCAACTACAGTATATTACATAATTGACAATTTATTCTTTGTTTTACTTTGTTTACTGCTATGTATTTATATTTTCCGTGTAACTAAATCCGTATTCTATAGAATGCTAGCGGCTTTTCCTTTGCTTCTTTGCCTTGCTTTAGGATATTTTCGAAATATTGTAATTGAGTTTATTCCGGGAGTTGACAGAATCACAAACGCTTTGGGAACTTACGGTGTCATTGATTTATCAAACTTTGATATAAGAAGTGCCTATATTCCCTTGGTACTACTAGGAATGATTTGTGCTTGTGTCTTAGTCTGCATATTTATTATATACCCTAATTTCAAAGGTTTTTTAATCATCAGTGCTATCATTGGAGGATTTTTAAGTAGAATGGCAATGGGTTTTTCCCCTACTATTTATCGCTCTGGCAAGCGAACTTTTATTCCTCTTATTATGATTTTTCTAATATGTGATTGCTATATCTTTTGTGATATGATTGATAAGAAAATAGTAGATGATAAATTTAAATACTTACTTATAAGCATTGGATGTATTAGCTTTATTAGTACTCTTACCTATATTCGATAATAAAAATACAGGCTTTATTTTGCAATTAAAAATGTTAAAATAGTATAAAAAATGTTTTGAAAAGGGTTGACATAACCGATGTAATCTGGTAGAATTTATCATGTTGCTAGCGAAGTTAGATGATAGATTCGCCCAGATAGCTCAGTCGGTAGAGCAGAGGACTGAAAATCCTCGTGTCACTGGTTCGATTCCGGTTCTGGGCATTGTAAGCTAGTTATTCAATATGCGGGTGTAGTTCAATGGTAGAACACTAGCCTTCCAAGCTAGATACGTGGGTTCGATTCCCATCACCCGCTTGGTTAGATAATTATGTTATTATATGTATGCGATAGTAGTACAGTTGGTAGTACGCCACCTTGCCAAGGTGGAGGTCGCGAGTTCGAGTCTCGTCTGTCGCTCTTATTATAGAATCTTGTGCCTTCAGTTTAGAGGTTACAGGATTTTTTTCATACAAGGAAATTGTAACACCACTTAGGAGGTTTCATGAATATATTAATAAGTGCTTGTCTGCTAGGCATTGAGTGTCGATACGATGGAACAGGTAAAAAAATACCTGAATTAGAACAATTAAAAAAGAAACATCATCTAATACCGATATGCCCTGAAATATTTGGTGGATTACCAACGCCCAGAGAACCTGCCGAAAAAGTGGGAAATCGGATTATGACAAAGACAGGGAAAGATGTAACGGATTATTATCAAAAAGGAGCGGATGAAGTTTTAAAATTAGCTAATTTATTTGATTGCAAATACGCGATTTTAAAAGAACGAAGCCCCTCTTGTGGTTATGGGGAAATATATGATGGGACATTTACAGGACAGCTAATCAAAGGGGATGGAGTTCTGGCAAATCTACTAGCTCAAAACGGTATTACTATTTTGGGAGAGAAGGAAATAAAGTTGGTATAGTGTCGAGTATAAATGGATTGCATTGATGGAAAAAGAATATGAGGAAAGTCAATGAATAATAAAGTAAGAAAAACTTATATTGCAGTATGGGTTGTTTTTTTACCAGTTACCGTTTTACTAATTATGATTTTCATTCTTCTTTATAATTTCAGTATAACAAGTGAAAAAGCAGCTCGGTCGGTAGTAGAAGATGACTTGCTTGTTGAAACGCAGAATTTTGCACTTCAGATTCATGAAGAGCTTGATATCATGACAAGGATGGGAATTGCATTTCGAGATATGTTTGCAAACATGCAATACATGAATCAAAGAGAACAATTAAAAGTAATTGGTGCTTTATGTAATAATTCAAATGCCTATATGGTGGTTTATTGCGATACAAAAGGGATTGGTTTTACACATAATGGTATCAAGGTGAACGTAAAAAAAGATGACCTATTGCTTCAACAAGACGTAGACAAGCAGTATTATGCCTATTTACAAAAAGAAAGTATTATGCAGGCAGAAGCAGTAGTATCTGTAATCCCAATTATGAAGAACGAAAATATAGACGGTTATATACTCATGTATTACTCCGTTAGTCATATTAGAAAACTTTTTACAAAGTTGATTCCCTATGATGACACCTTTATGCTATATAGTGTTGATGATGGTTTGATTATAACGACGGAAGGCTTAAAGAACGAGCCTCCTTCTGATACTATGTTAATTAAATGGTTTCAACAATTAGATGATACTTTTGACTATGATAGGATTAGGGAAGCAGCTCTTAATAAAAAAGAATTTTCCTTTTCGCTTACGATGGACAAGGGTTCAAAGTTTGTGATTGGTATTCCAGTAGGAATTAGTGACTGGTATGTTACGGTTGGATATGAAAAGGATTTGTATGAACAAAAGCTAACGAATGAGTGGATTGATATAAAAAAATTAATCCAATATCTTCTTGTGCTGATTTTTATTTTTTTGTTTTTTATGCTAGGTACTATGGCTATTATATATTTGGTTTACAACAAACATAATCGCAAACTTCAAGTCGCAGCTAAAACAGACTTATTAACAAAGCTTTATAATAAAATAACTACGGAAGATAAAATCAAAGAGTATATAGAAGATAAAAGTAATCTAGGAGGCATACTGTTTATTCTTGATGTCGATAACTTCAAAGAAATTAACGACTCAAAAGGACACTCTGCAGGAGATGAGGTATTAAAAAAGCTTGGTAGCTATTTAAAAGAATCCTTAAAAGGCCATAATATTATGGGAAGAGTTGGAGGAGATGAATTTTTTGTTTTTATAACAGACATAAAGACAAAAGAGGAACAAGAAATGCAGACTAAGAGGGTATATGAGATATTTCGTGGATTTGCAAACTCTGGAGGAATAGCAGAATCTGTTACTTTTAGTGTTGGCTGTGCTTGGTATCCAAAAGACGCTCAAGATTTTGAAACTTTATTTAAGGCGGCAGATCAGGCGTTATATGAAGCAAAGGAAAAGGGCAAAGATCAATTGGTACGGTATCAAAGAAAGTAAGGTGAAAGGATGCTTGGAAAAAGGTTGCTTGGAAAAAGGTTGTTTGTTACGGTGTTTTATTTGGTTATAGTAACAATTCATTTTATAGGATGTACTAGTTTAAAAAAAGACACAGATGAATCAGATTCAACACAGTCTTTAGAAGTTGCCGAAGAGGAAACGTATGAGATAGCATTGGTATCTGATCTAGGCACAATTAAAGATCAATCATTTAACCAAGCATCCTGGGAAGGAATTATGACATATGCTTTAGAACATGGTGTGTCATACAAGAATTATCAGCCAGAAGAGGGAACTTTAGATGCCTATGTTGATAACATTGAGTTAGCAATTAAAAATGGCGCTAAGCTGGTGGTTTGTCCAGGATATAACTTTGAAACACCTATTTTTATTGTTCAGGATAAATATCCTGAAGTGACCTTTATTCTAATTGATGGAGAGCCTCATAATGTTGCATATAGTGAGTCAAGAATCGAAGACAATGTACTTGCAATTATGTTTCAGGAGGAAGAAGCTGGATTTTTGGCAGGCTATGCAGCGGTCAAAGAAGGATATACAAAACTTGGCTTTATAGGTGGTATGGCAGTACCTGCTGTTATAAAGTATGGGTATGGATTTGTACAAGGTTGTGAAAAAGCCGCAATGGAAATGGGGATTCAGACTGAAATAGTATATACCTATGCAGGTACATTTGGGGAATCAGACGATGCCAAGAATATGGCAGCTTCTTGGTATCAAAATGGAACTCAGATTATATTTGCATGCGGGGGAGCAATCGGAAATTCAGTGATTGAAGCGGCAGAAATGGAAAACGGGTATGTTATTGGTGTTGATGCAGATCAAGGTTCCCAGTCTAATGTGATTATTACTTCTGCCATGAAAATGATTATGACGGCAGTCTATCAAGGAATTGAACAATACTACTCTGGTGCTTTTCCAGGAGGTACGATACAAAGATTTTCCGCAGAAAACAATGGAATAGGATTACCGATGGATACATCAAGGTTTCGAGTCTTTTCAAAAGAAAATTATGAAAGTATTTATAAAAAACTGGTTGCGGGTGAAATTCAAATAATAAATAACGAAGAGGATTCCACCACAAAAGACATACCCTTGATTGCTACCCATGTAGAATTTATACATTGATTAAAACGTTTGACAAAAAGTATGGAAAGTGATATAGTCAAAAACAATTGAATATAATCTTCAGGGCAGGGTGAGATTCCCTACCGGTGGTAAAGCCCACGAGCCGTAAGGTTGATTCGGTGTGATTCCGAAGCCGACAGTATAGTCTGGATGAAAGAAGAAAAAGTTAGTTTACATGATTGTAAATGTAATCATTTGTGCTCTGAAATGCCATATCATTTCAGAGCTTTTTTTGTAATAGAACATTATGTCCTATTACGACGGATTATTTATATTTCAATTGTAAGCGAGTCTTAAAGTTAGAATGCCTTGAAAATTATTTCAAGGTTTTTTTTATGTGAAAGGAGGAAATATGATTCAACATGATTACATGAAAAGAGCAATTAAGCTTGCTAAAGCGGGGTGTGGATTTGTAAATCCCAATCCTATGGTTGGAGCTGTAATTGTTAAAAATGGAGAAATTATCGGTGAAGGTTATCATAGAAAATATGGTGAACTTCATGCGGAGCGAGATGCTTTAAATAATTGCATTACTTCACCAAAAGAAGCAACTCTTTATGTAACTTTAGAACCTTGTTGCCATTATGGAAAGACACCACCTTGCACCGATGCCATTTTAAAAAGTGGAATAAAAAAAGTGGTGATAGGCTCTTGTGATCCAAATCCAATCATGCAAGAAAAAGGCATTGCTCTACTTCGAAAACATGGTATTAAGGTAATTGAACATGTCCTAGAGGAGGAGTGCAATAAGTTAAACGAAGTATTCTTTCACTACATAACTACGAATACTCCTTACGTCATCATGAAATATGCAATGACAATGGATGGAAAAATCGCAACACATTGTGGAAAGTCTAAATGGATTACAGGAGAACTGGCAAGAGAACATGTTCATAGACAGAGGCATAAATATTCTTCTATTATGGTTGGAGTGAAAACGGTACTTGTTGACGACCCATTGTTAACTTGTCGAGTAGAAAATGGAAAAAATCCCATACGAATTATTTGTGATACGAATCTACGTACCCCTTTGAATGCAAAGGTAATTACCACAGCAAAAGCGATTAAAACGATAATAGCAACCGCTAGTACAAGTGTATTGGAGCAAAGGCCTTATTGGCAGGCGGGATGTGAAGTCATTACGGTACCAAAAAGAAATGGACATTTAGATTTAAAGAAGCTAATGAAGAAATTAGGAACTCAAGAAATTGATAGTGTCTTGATAGAAGGAGGAGGAGCACTTCACTGGTCGGCGTTACAAAGCCAAATTGTGAATAAGCACTGCTGTTATATCGCACCCAAATTATTTGGAGGAGAGCAAGCTAAAACGCCAATAGCAGGTATTGGAATTGAGAATCCTGACCATGCATTTTTTTTAAAAAATAGCAAGGTATTACAACTAGGAGATGATTTTTTGATTGAAAGTGAGGTGCAATACTCATGTTTACAGGAATAGTTGAAGAAATTGGTAGGATTGACAAAGTAGAGCGAGGTTTACACTCTATAAAGGTATCGGTGCAAGCACGTAAAATATTAAACGACCTACAATTAGGTGATAGTGTGGCACTAAATGGTGTATGCCTAACCGTAACTAGCTTTTGTAGGGACATATTTACTGCGGATATCATGCATGAAACGTTAAAGCGCTCTTCACTTTTTGATTTGACAACAGGAAGCCTTGTTAATTTAGAAAGAGCCATGCCTGTAAATGGAAGGTTTGGCGGACATATCGTGTCAGGACATATAGATGGATTAGGCAAAATAATTAGAATACAAAAAGATGATATAGCTCATTGGTATCATATTAAAGCCGAAGAGGCAGTTCAAAAATACATAGTAGAAAAGGGATCAATTGCAATTGACGGAATTAGCCTTACAGTTGCTAAGGTTGCAAAAGACCATTTTAGCATTTCTGTAATACCTCACACAGCTCAAAAAACAATATTATCTACAAAGGTAGTCGGTGATTGTGTCAATTTAGAAAATGACCTGATAGGAAAATATGTTGAAAAACTTATGTACTATGATACAAAAGTAAGAACAGATAGTAATATAACGAGAGATTTTTTAAACAAATTCGGATACTAGGAGGGTTAAGATGTTTCAATATAATACAGTAGAAGAGGCATTGCTGGAATTAAAAAAAGGGAAAATTATTATCGTAACGGATGATGATAAGCGTGAAAACGAAGGAGATTTCATTTGCGCGAGTCAATATGCTACAAAAGAAAATATTAATTTTATGGCTACATATGGAAAAGGCCTGATTTGTATGCCGATGAGTCAAGAAATAGCAGAAAAATTACAGCTTCCTTTGATGGTTGAAAATAATACAGACAATCATGAAACAGCCTTTACCATATCCATAGATCATATTGAAACTACAACAGGCATATCGGCCAAAGAACGAAGTATTACGGCTGTGAAGTGTGTTGAGGAATATGTAAATGCAAAAGATTTTAGAAGACCGGGTCATATGTTTCCTCTATTGGCAAAGAAAAATGGAGTATTGGAACGTGCAGGTCATACGGAAGCAACGGTTGACCTTATGCGTCTAGCAGGATTAAAAGAGTGTGGAATTTGTTGTGAAATTATGCAGGACGATGGAACTATGATGAGGAGGACAAAGCTTGAGGAGCTTTCTAAAAAGTGGAATTTAAAGTTTATTACAATAAAAGCAATACAAGATTATAGAAAAAAACAAGAATCATTTGTAGAATGTAGTGCCATTACGAATATGCCAACAAAATATGGAGATTTCAAGTCATACGCTTATGTTAATAAGTTAAACAAGGAGCACCATATTGCTTTGGTTAAAGGAGAAATAGGGGATGGCAAAGATATTTTATGCAGAGTTCATTCCGAATGTCTGACAGGTGATGTATTTGGATCACTTCGATGCGATTGTGGCCAGCAACTTAAGGCAGCGATGCTGAAAATACAGAAAGAAGAAAGAGGAATCCTTCTATACATGAGACAGGAGGGAAGAGGAATTGGTCTTGTTAATAAGCTACGTGCTTATGAATTACAAGAAATGGGAATGGATACCTTGCAAGCAAATATAGAATTAGGTTTTGAAGGTGATCAAAGAGAATATTATATAGGTGCGCATATATTAAAAGATTTAGGAGTAAAGACCATAAGAATTTTAACAAACAACCCAGATAAAGTATGTCAATTATCTGAATATGGAATAGAAGTTATCAAACGAATTCCGATTCAAATGGAGGCTAGTGCACATGATTTATTTTATTTAAAGACAAAACAAGAAAAAATGGGACATATTTTAAATTATAAATAATACAAGGAGAAAACATATGAAAACCTTTGAAGGAAAATTAGTGGCAAATGAAATTAAAGTTGGAATTGTGGCATCAAGATTTAATGAGTTTATTACATCAAAGCTCATTGGAGGGGCTATGGATGGGCTGAAACGCCATGAGGTAAACGAAGATAATATCATGCTTGCATGGGTTCCTGGAGCATATGAAATTCCCTTAATTGCTTTAAAAATGGCAATGAGTGGAAAATATGATGCAATTATTTGTCTTGGGGCAGTGATAAGAGGAAGCACGACACATTATGATTATGTGTGTAGTGAAGTAGCAAAGGGAATCGCACATGTATCAATAAGTAGTGGGATACCAGTCATGTTTGGAGTTCTTACCACAGAAAATATAGAACAGGCAATTGAGCGTGCAGGTTCAAAAGCTGGTAATAAAGGATATGACTGTGCATTAGGGGCAATAGAAATGGTTAATATAATTAGAGAAATGGAGAAATCGAATTTCTAGGTTTCATTAATTATAGTGTTAGAACAAACATGAATCAATACATGGTATAATATGATATATCATTATATTAAGGGGGAGCAAAATGAAGCTACAAAAGCCAAGTATGATAAGGGAACTAACACAAATCAGTGATACAGAGGAAATAATAGAAATTTTACAAATAGCAAGACGAGAAGAAAAAGAAATAGAAAGATTACACATAAAGGGCTGTTTTTTGATGGAAGTAGATGCTTCTGGAAATAGACTCCAAAATGTAATTTTTGAAAATGTTAGGTTTAGTGAATGTAATTTTTATAAATCTACTTTTATTGATGTGATTTTTGTAAATTGTGATTTATCAAATTGTGACTTCAAAGAAGGGTATTTTAATCGATGCGAATTTATAAATGATAAAGCGTTAGGAGCAAGATTTGGACGTTCTATTTTTAAAGATGTTTTGATAAAAGAAAGTAATTTTGAATTCACAGATTTAAGTGAGACCAATTTAAGCGTGGTAGAATTAGTAGCAAGTAATTTTAAAAATGCCAGTCTATCAGGGTGTAAGTTAAAAAATTTACTCTGCAATCAAGTAGACTTTGTGCAAACGAATTTCTTTAAAACGCCATTAAAGGGAATAGATTTTACAAATAGTCTCATAACAGGTATCATTGTTTCTGATACGGGCATGGAATTAAGAGGGGCGAAAGTGGACCTTTATCAGGCGGCTGAACTGGCCAAGTTGTTTGGTGTTATAATTAAATAGTTTGAATTTAGATAATGATTATCAAAGGAGTAGAATGTCAAAGGACTTTTTGGCATCCTACTCCTTTGTCCTTTGTTAGCTGTGAAGTCTCATAGTAATCAAATACTTGGATAAAAAGAAAGGACTTACAATAAGCAATGAAGGCAAAGCCAAATAATGTCATAAAAAGCTTCATAGGTGAAAAAAATACACATAGACTGATAACAAAGGCATCAACAAACAACAAAGCGAATGTTATTTTTTTATGTAGTAAAGATAAATAGAAAGCATTCTTTAATGTTTGTACGATACCATTCTCAAAACGTGCCATGAGAGGAAATGCATACAAGAAAGTGAAAAGGTAACAGATACTAGCAAAGATTAAAACACTTATAATCAGCATAGATACTAGGTTATCCATGGCGTACCAAAAGGCTAAATTAAATAAAAGAATGATGCCTGTAAAGAAAAATAAAAGAAAGGAAAATGTAGTGGCTTTAAAATTATTTTTAAATTCTTTTAGATAAGGACGAACCAAATATCCGAATTCTTGTTTGGCTTCCTTTATCATAACATAGTAAAGTGCAGATACAGAGGCACCAATTGTGATAATCGGAAGAGAAGTAATGAAAAAAACAAGATTTAATACAATAAAATTGCAAAGCGTATGAATAAAGTCGAGTCCAGAATTGATAAGAGTTGATTTGTTAAATGTTTTCATGTAAGAACCTCCTTAGACACTAGTATATCGATATCTTAGCTAGGAGAAAGAAAAAAGGCTACCGTAAAAATAAGCACTGATTTACATATAAAAATAGAGTTTTTCTTAGAGGGGAGAATAAATATCTAATTTTGTATGGAAAAAAGTCTTTTTTTTCAGGTATTTATTAAGAGGGGCAAGTGATAGGATAAAATACAAGAGAAAAACGGTGGCAACAAAGGAGGTTACATAATATGAGAAGTGCAAATACAACTTCTAAGCAAATGTTTTCTAAGAAAAGAAATGATTGGCGAAGCTTCAGTTATTTTTTATGGATTTTGCCATTTTTAATTCTGGTATTTTTATTTTCTTACTTTCCGTTACATGGGTGGATTTATTCATTTTTTGACTATAAACCACCGAGGAGTTTAGCACAATGCGAATTTGTAGGGCTGCAGTGGTT
Source organism: Candidatus Galacturonatibacter soehngenii (assembly GCF_008830185.1). GTDB lineage: Bacteria > Bacillota > Clostridia > Lachnospirales > Lachnospiraceae > Lachnotalea > Lachnotalea soehngenii. The sequence continues at coordinate 1,341,252 of NZ_WAGX01000005.1, read as the reverse complement.
TAAAATGCTGTTTACCAATAAAACGCAAGTGTCGCAGCTTCTTCAGGTTTTGAAAAACACCTTTGCAATGAGTTTCCTTGGCATACTAACATCGTTTTTTCCAGTATTCTTTGCCATTTTTTTAAATGAGATTAAAGCAAAAAAATTTAAGACCTTTGTACAAACATTTACGACGCTTCCAAACTTTATTAGTTGGGTATTAATTTACTCCGTGGCGTTTAGTTTATTTTCCTCTAGTGGCATGGTTAATACCATACTAAAAAATTGGGGGATTGTTACGGAACCGATTAAGTTTTTAGATAGTGATTCTCACACCTACTTATGGATGCTCATGTGGAATGTTTGGAAAAATCTTGGCTGGAGCGCAATTATCTATTTAGCTTCGATTGCAAGTATTGATCAAGAGCAGTATGAAGCGGCAAGTATTGACGGAGCAAATCGTTTTCAGTTAATGAGACATATTACGTTGCCTGCACTTATGCCTACTTTTTTTATTATGTTAATGTTAAGCGTTGCAAACTTTTTAAATAATGGATTGGATCAGTATTATGTGTTTCAGAACTCTTTTAACAAAGAACATATACAGGTATTGGATTTGTATGTATATAACATTGGTATGACAGGCAGCAGTTACTCTTTGGCAACGGCAATTAGCATGTTAAAAAGTATAGTGAGTATCGTATTGCTTGCCAGCGTAAATGTGGTATCAAAAAAGGTTCGTGGAGAGTCTATTATTTAGGAAGGTGAGAACAATGAAACAATTAAAACGAAACGGTCAAAATAGTAGTGATATCACTTTTACTATCGTCAATTATCTTTTGTTTGGACTTTTTACAATTGTGTGCATTTATCCATTTTACTATTTGGTTATTAATACGATTAGTGCAAATGATTTGAGTGCAAGAGGAGCAATTAATCTCATACCAAAAGCCATACATTTTGAAAACTATAAAAGTTTGATTGAGATAAAAGGACTTGGGACTGCAACGATGGTTTCCGTTGCTAAGATGGTTATTGGTACTGGGTTAACTGTAATTGCATCCGCTTTTTTAGGTTTTATGTTTACGCAAGAAAGAATGTGGAAGAGAAAGTTTTGGTATCGTTTTGTTGTTATTACCATGTACTTTAATGCAGGATTGATTCCTTTATTTATTACAATGAAAAATCTACATTTAAGCAATAATTTTTGGGTATATGTAATCCCAACCATTGTACAGCCCTTTCATATTATCTTGGTAAAAACTTATGTAGAATCATTACCAAAAGCATTGCAAGAGGCCGCAGAGATTGACGGCGCAGGAATTATAAAGGTGTTTTGTAAAATTGTATTACCTACTTGTACGCCGATTCTTGCAACGGTTGCCATCTTTTCCGCAGTCAATCAGTGGAATAGTTACCAAGATACGCTAATCTATATTACGAATCAAAAGTTATACTCCTTGCAGTACTTGCTTTATACCTACATTAACCAAGCTAATTCACTGGCTTCCATGGTAAAAAACAGTTCTGGGGCAGCACTTAGTTCTTCTATGGTTGCAACACAGCAGACTGGAACTTCTATACGAATGACGGTATCAGTAATTGTTGTATTACCTATTTTATGTATTTATCCAATGTTTCAGAGATTTTTCATAAAAGGAATTATGATTGGATCTGTGAAAGGTTAAAAAGCAAGGTCATTGCTTCTAACAAAATAAAAAATGGAGGATGGAAATGAAGAAAAAGATATTAAGTGTACTTTTAAGTACCACACTTGTTATATCTGCTATAACGGGGTGTGGCGGAACAAATGCAAGTTCAACAAAAGAAACGTCAACGAAAGATTCGCAGACAGCAACAGAATCTACCAATGTAAAATATAAAGATTTTATAACGGTAGATGTATTTGACGAATTAGCAAACTATCAAGGAATTCAAAGTGGTTGGTTTGCAAAAATTGTAAAAGATAAATTCAACATGGAATTAAATATTATTGCTAGAAATGTTGCTGGTGGAGGGGAAACACTTTATCAGACACGTTCTGCAGCAGGGGATTTGGGAGAATTGATTATTCTGGGTAATACTGAAGGTAAGTTGAAGGATTTAGTTACATCAGGTCTGGTTATGGATATGACGGACTTAATGAAAGAGAAAGACATCATAAAAAACTATAGTGATGCAATTACAATTTTGAACAAGGATTTAGGCAAAGAAGGAATCTGGGCATTTCCAAATTCTATTTCTTCCAAAGCCGCAACAGAGCCAAGTGAAGGGTTAGAGCCAACGTTTGGACCATACATTCGCTGGGACTATTATGCGCAGCTTGGTTATCCTAAAATGGCAAATCTAGATGATTTTCTAAATGTATTGGAAGATATGCAAAAACTTGCAAGAGCCAAAGAAGGAAACGATAAGATCTATGCCATTTCTTTATTCAAGGATTGGGACGACAATTTGATGAACAATGCGAAACAGTTTGCATGTATTTACGGATATGATGAATTAGGTTTTGTACTAGCAAAGGCAGATGGCTCGGACTATTCAAGTCTTATTGATACGGATTCAATTTATACTAAGGTATTAAAATTCTTATTTGAAGCAAACCAACATGGATTAGTAGATCCTGATTCTACAACACAAAACTATGATACATTGGAAAGTAAATATACACAAGGTACGGTGCTTTATTGTCCATGGCCGTGGCTTGCGCAAAATAAATATAACACACAAGAAAATAAGGCAGCTGGAAAAGGTTATATGTTGGCAACGATTGATGATATGCAGATTTTTTCCTATGGAAATTGTCCAGAAGGAAACTCACAAAGAGTTATTGCAATTGGAAGCAATGCAAAAGATCCACAAAGACTTGCAGATTTTATAGACTGGTTGTATTCTGAAGAAGGAGTTGAGTTAAATGGTCAGGCGAATGGCGCAGCTGGTATTGAAGGTTTGACTTGGGAAAAAGGAAGTGATGGAAAAGCAGTCTTGACGGAATATGGAGTAAAAGCACTCCCATCCAATGAAGTAGATGTGCCAGAAGAATATGGCGGTGGAAACTGGAAAGACGGTGTTTCAGCATTGAACTTTAAAACGATTAATCTGGGTGATATTGATCCTAATATAGGAGAACCTTATGATTGGCAGTTATGGGAGAGTACCATTAAAAACAGTGTTACGAAATTAAGTGAAGATTGGAGCAGTCAGACAAAAGCAAACACAACAATGGAATATTTAAAAGATAATAATTTTATTATTGTTGCACCAGGCACTAGTTATGCTACGCCAGAAGCCGATTCCAATATCACTACAATTCGTGGGCAATGCAAGGCAACGATTGTAGAAAATTCATGGAAAATGATTTTTGCCAAGGATGATAGCGAATTTGCTACTTATTTAAAGACCATGCAGACAACAGCAAAAGGACTTGGCTACGAGGATGTATTGGCAGTAGATATGCAAAATGCAAAAAATCAAAATGAAGCCAGACTAGCAGCTGCGAAAGCGTATCCATCATCAAAGCAATAAACAATGGCTAGATTCGCCTTATAATGCTGCGTATCAAATGGTAGGGAGGAAAAATGAACGAAGAAAGACAGATGGAATATCGAAAACAGATACAAAAGGTCATAGAGAAAGGACCATACAAGCCAGATTGGAATTCATTTAGTCATTGGCGTCCACCTCACTGGTTTTCTGAAGCCAAATTTGGAATTTTTATTCATTGGGGACTGTATAGCATACCTGCGTATTCGAATGAATGGTATTCCAGAAATATGTATATACAAGGAACGAAAGAATGGGAATATCATAGAAAAACATTTGGAGAACATAAAAAGTTTGGGTATAAAGACTTTATTCCGTTATTTACGGCAGAAAAGTTTGAGCCAAATGAGTGGGCTAAATTATTTCATGAAGCTGGCGCAAGGTATGTCTTTCCAGTAGCTGAGCACCATGACGGTTTTCAGATGTATCGGAGTGAACTATCTTGTTATAATGCTTATGATTGCGGACCAAAACGAGATGTACTTGGAGAATTAAAAGAGGCAATTGAAAAAGAAAATATGGTATTTTGTACTTCGTCTCATCGCGCCGAACATTGGTTTTTTATGGGGCATGGCAAAGAATTTGACAGCGATGTCAAAGAACCGATGAAGCGAGGCGATTTTTACTGGCCAGCTATGCCAGAGCCTGATTTTCAGGATTTACAAAGTAACCCTTATCCGAGTGAAGAGTATTTAGACGATTGGCTCCTTCGAACCTGTGAGATTATTGATCGATATCAACCGTCTATGCTATATTTTGACTGGTGGGTTCAGCATGAGGCATTTAAGGAGCCGTTAAAAAAGATAGCGGCATATTATTACAATAGGGCAGCAGAATGGAATCGAGAAGTTGCTATTTGCTATAAGCATGATGCCATGATGTTTGGATGTGGAATTGTTGAAGTTGAGCGTGGAAAGCTTGCAGATGCAAAACCTTATTTATGGCAGACAGATACTGCAATAGCGAATAATTCTTGGTGCTATACCGATACACTGGAGTATAAAACGAGTAGACAGTTAATTCAAAATTTTGTTGACATTATCAGCAAAAACGGTAATATGCTCTTGAATGTAGGTCCAAAAGGAGATGGCTCCATTCCAGAACAAGATAAAAAAGTATTAAAGGAAATCGGTGCATGGATGCATCAGAATGCAAAAGCAATCTATGGAAGCAGACCATGGAGAAAATCAGAAGAAGGAAACACCAAAGAGGTACAGGGACAATTTACCGACCAAAAAGAGGTTGCCTATACAAAAGAAGACATTCGTTTTACGACCTCGGGAGACAGTATTTACGCATTTGTTATGAAATACCCAACTAACGGGGAAGTAACCATACGTTCTCTTGCCGTTTCCAAGGATCAAAATGCTCCTGAATTCCATGGTATGATTCGGTCGGTTCGTATTCTTGGCTTTTCGGAGGAACCTAACTTTAGACAGGACGAAATGGGGTTGCATGTTAAAACACATTCGGTTGCAAGTGATTTGCCTGTTGTCATTCAAGTTCAGATTTGTTAATAGAAAGTTCCTTCAAAATATGAATTTTCTCCTACTCCTCTTCGCAGGAAGCGTGGAATGTTTTCCGATATTCTAATGGGCTAATTCCCACGTATTTCTTAAATTTCCTGTGAAAGTAGTCTACATTTTTGTAGCCTACCTTTTCTGCAATCATATAGACCTTACATTCATCTTGCTCAAGCAACTTCTTTGCTTCATGAATACGTACTTGGTCGACATAAGAATTGAAGTTAACACCAAGTTTTTTATGAAATATTTTTCCTAAATAGGAGCTGTTGTAACCAAATAAGGGTGCAATGGCTTCTAGTTTAATCGTTTCCTGATAGTTATTTTGGATATAATAAAGGACCTCATTTAATACATTTTCTCCTGAGGAATATCCAACACAATGCGTCCATAATTCAAACTGCTCAGCTAAAAATGCAATAATTTCGTACAGATAATACTTGCGGTCAAGTAAATCAATGACCGAGGCGTTTGCCATAAAGGCAATATCTACATTTCGATAATTTTGCATAATTTTTTGCTTTACTAAAATATAGATATCGATTAAAAGATGCTTGATAGCAGGTATTTTGGATTTTGTATGTGTTAGCTCAAGCATAAGCTCCTTTAATAATGCCATAGTGAGTGTTTGATTATTGGATTGTATGTAATTGGCAAAACGTTTCGCATAATCTTGTGCCATGTTTTGGGTGATATCCTTTAATTGATTTTCTTTTGCAATTAACTCTTCGTAACCTATAATATGCTGATCTTCCTGGCAAAAAAAGCGACGATTAGTCAATGAGATGACATCTTGATAGGATAAATGAATATCGCGAATTCGCGCCACTTTCTGACCATAAGCTAAAAAAATGGAGTCAAAGAACGACCCCTTTTGAGGTGTAATCTGATAGTGTTTTAACACATTGGTGAATTTTGATATGGCATAATCTCCTTTTAATAAAACAATTTTTTGTTGATTTAGTTCAATGATATCAAAGGAGTTATTGTCTTGGTTCGTTACACGAATTAAATCGGCAAAATTCCAAGTGGGATGAAAATATTCCTGATTATAATTTTCATAAGCTACAACCTGATAGACGTTTGCATTTAGGTGCAAGTCCTCTAAATCAAGAGATTGATAGTCACAGTTATCTTGTAGAATATCCTTAAGGATTTCTTGTTTTGCTTTCGCACGGTATTGGGAATAGGAGGACTGCTTTTTGGCTTCATTAGAAATAAGTGTTGCAAGTGAATGGACTGCGTGTGTAAGTTCCTCCTCATCAATTGGTTTTGTTAGATAAAAATCAACACCGTGGCGCATGGCTGTTTGTGCCAGCTTAAAATCAGAAACTCCGCTTAATAGAATGAATTTGCCAGTAAAACCACGAGAAGACGCCTGTTTAACTACATCAATACCCGATATCTTTGGCATGCGAATGTCTAGTAATACCAAATCAGGATTGAGTGTCAGGATTTTATCTAATGCCTCTTCGCCGTTCATTGCCGTATCACAGATAGAGAATCCAAGATGATTCCAATCAATAATATACTTTAAGCCATTTAATACAATCCTTTCGTCATCTGCAATTAATACATTCATGAATCTTCCTCCAATAAATTATATAAAGGGATTTTAAGAGTAACCAAAGTACCAAAGTTCTTTTTGCTTTTTATAGTAAGTCCATATTCAGGACCATAAAACAGCTTAATGCGATTGTTTATATTAGAAAGACCGATGCCACGTTCTTCCGTCTTTGGTGGAAGGAGTAGGCTGGTAAGAACCGTCTTTAACTGTTCTTTGGACATACCTATACCATTATCATAGATATTGGCAACAAATAATTTTTTTTCAATGGCACGAATCTTTATGATAATATGTCCCTTTTTTCCAGTAGGTTCAATGCCATGAGAAATGGCATTTTCTACAATCGGTTGTAAAAGAAGTGGAAGGATCTGATAGTGATCGGGAGCAATGGTATCATCAAGTGTCAATGAGTAGCAAAGTCTATCTTCAAAGCGAAGCAACTGTATGGATAAATAAGTAAGCGTATAATCAATTTCCTTTGATAGTGTGGTAGAACTAGTTTTTGTATTATTTAAGACGTAACGCATGGATTTTCCAAGTAGTTTAATGGCAGTTGCTACTTCTTTATTTCCATCTGAAAAGGCCTTCATACGTATGGTTTCTAGTGTATTATACAAAAAATGAGGATTAATTTGGTTAATCAGTAGCTTTAATTCCATTTGTTGTTGCTGATTTGAAAAATTTTGCTCCCGAATCTGTGCCATATAAATTTCACCTTCCGCAGCTTTGATTTTTTCAACCATTGTTTTTAAATCATGAAAAGCGGCAGATAATTCATCATCTCCTTGAACAAGGTCCACAATTTCGTAGTTGTGATTGCTTACCTTATGCATAGCAAGACGAAGTGATTGTATTCGGGCACTAAAATATTTGGCAAATAAGATAAAAATCAATGCGGGTATAAAAATAGCAAACAATAAAACAAGGATAAAAGCAAGGTTAGTTTGTTGGATGTAAGGTAGTGCGTTGGTATCGGCAGAGAGTATGTATATCCTATCTTGTGTTCGATAAGGGGTTAAGCTTACAACACTGGTAAGTACGTTATCTCCTTTAATTTTCATATTGCCAGTTACACTGTAATACGGGGCACTGTCATCAATTGTAACAGGAAAGGAAGTACCTTCGTGGCTTCGTATACTGCTATAAAATACGGGGTCTTCGTTTACGCAAATATAGACCTGTGAATTTTTATTCTTAATTAGACTTCGAAGGTGATTATTTGATACAGTCATAACCAAGATGGCATAAGTACCCGATTCTGGAAGAGGAATATGACAGTAATAGGATAATTCCCAATATGAATTACCGAGGCGGTCGATTCTAGCACTGCTTTTCCAAAAGTTACCTGAATTAGAAATTGCTTTATGATACCAGTCTTTTGAGCGGATTGATTCGTCAATAGGAAAGAAAAATTGGTGATCGGATAGCGAGCGAAGCATTTCAGGCTGGGTATAAATTTTAATAGTTGAAAGTGAAGCGTTTGCAGATAAAAGCTCTTGAAGTCGATTGTATTGATTTAAGGCGTAAAATACGTCTTCATCGCAATTATATTCCTTCGTCAAGAGTGCTTTTAGTGCTTCGTCTTGTGCTAAAGATTCGTAGATATCATAAAAAGGCAAGGTAGTTGTCAACAAAATAGAGCGGATTCGTATGGCATCCGATTCAACCAGATACTGATAGCTGCGTCTTAGTTGTCTATTTGAGAAAAAGAACATAATACTGCCAACTAAAAAAACAGGAATGATAATAGCAAAGATAAAAATTGTAATTAACTGCCTTTTTACGTTTTGCTTTGTAAAAAAGTGTGTATATAAATAATCTAACCCCATATGTTTTCCCGCTCATTTCATAGAATTTGTAAAAAAGTTAATCAAAACTTATTTATATTATGATATATAATATGTTTTGGTTTTGGAGCAAATGATTTATTTATGGACAATTTATCAAAATCTTATTATTGTATCACGAAACCAAGTGTTTTAATTCCAAAAAATAATATGTAAAGCGTACTTGACATTTGCAAAAAAGTGGTATATATTATATGTAAAGTTAACTTTCCATTTATAAAAAAGGATGTGATGTATTAAGTGAAGAATAATCTGGAAGAAATCAGGAAAGAACGTGGGATTCGTCAAGAAGATCTAGCCAGAGAGTTAGAAGTATCAAGACAAACAATCAGTTCGTTAGAAAAAGGAAGATATAACCCTTCCATTCAGCTTGCATTTAAAATTGCAAAATTTTTCAACATGTCAATTGAAGAAATATTTATCTATGAGGAGGAATAGTTATGTTGTGTAAACTAAAAAGAAGTGCAAAGTCTTCTGTAATTATGTTAATTGCTGGAATTGTATTAGCTGCATTTGGATTACTAAAACAATTTACTTTACCAGAAACAGCTCATGTTATGAGTAGATTAATGGGTATGTTTTTCGGCTTAGGAAGTGCCTTTGTAGGTATTAGTGCAATACATTTGATTCAGTTAAAAATTTCATCACCAGAGAAATTAAAGTGGAGACAAATCGAGGAAAAAGACGAGCGAAATATACAGATTACAAGAATTGCATATACAATAGCTAGTATCTCGGCTAGCATTATGTTTGCAGGATTAGTATTCTTATTTACAGCGATGGGAAGTATAAAAGAATCTTATATTTGCCTTGTTGCGTTATTAATACAATCAAGTATTTTCTTAATTTCTTATGGTTATTATAAGAAAAAAATGTAGAATAACTTCATTCAAAGAATAAATAAAAAGAATAAAGTACTGTAATCATGTAGTAAAATGGTTACAGTACTTTTATTTGTAACAGGAAAGAACTTTTCAAGTATCTTGTTTATTTTAAAATTTTCCTTAAAATCTTTAAACCACCATTTTTGTAAGGTGGATTTAAAAATTTAACATCAAAACTTCCAATGCGCGTAAGTACACTTTTTTCATGAGAAAAGGTAAGAAAGCTTTGTTTTCCATGATATGAGCCCATTCCTGAAGAACCAACACCACCAAATGGAAGTTCGGGATTAACGATATGTTCAATTGTATCGTTGATACACACACCACCACAGGAGATATAGGTGACAATTTCTTTTTTTATTATTTTACTTCTGGTAAATAAATAAAGTGCTAATGGAGTTGGCATAGTTTCAATAATTGATTTGGCATCTGAGAGCTCTTCGAAAGTAATAATTGGAAGAATTGGTCCAAAAATCTCTTCCTTCATACTGGCGGCATCTAGGTCCTTAAGGTTAAGAAGAGTTGGTTCAATGTACTTAGAGCCAGCATCTGTTTTACCACCATAAATAATTGATTCATGTTCAGCCTCTAACATACAAGTCAAACGCTCAAAATGCCTTTTATTAACAATGCGCCCATAAGAAGAGCTTAATTTAGCATCTTTTCCATAGAAGTTTACAATACACTTTTTTAGTTCTTCTATGAATGCATCTTTTACGGAGGAATGCACCAGTACATAATCAGGAGCAATACAGGTTTGCCCAACATTTAAAAACTTGCCCCATGTCACCCGATTAGCTGCCCATTTAATATTGGCTGTTTCATCTATAATAACTGGACTTTTACCACCTAGCTCTAATGTAACAGGTGTTAAATTCTTAGCAGCATGCTCCATTACAATCTTTCCAACCGAAATACTTCCTGTAAAGAAAATATAGTGAAAGGGCACTTGAAGAAGAGCTAAATTCGTTTTTACACTTCCCTCTACGCAACGAATATAGTGTGGAGGATAGATCTCACGAATCATTTTGTTCACGACCATAGAAGTCCACGGCGTAAGTTCAGAAGGCTTTAAAATAGCACAGTTTCCAGCACAAATAGCTCCAATTAACGGTTCAATTAAAAGTTGAAATGGATAATTAAAAGGAGCCATGATTAACACAGTTCCGTAAGGTTCATATACCTTTTTACTTTTGGCTGGCAGAAGATAAAAAGGAGTTTTTACAGGTACGTCTTTCGCCCACTTTGACAGGTTTGTAATGGCGTCACTGATACTTTTTTGCGTGAATCCAATTTCAGTTGCATACGCTTCAAAATTTGATTTCCCCAAGTCTTTTAACAATGCTCTCATAATAGAGCCTTCATATCTTCGAATAGCATTTTTTAACTTCTTAAGTTGTGCAATGCGAAAAGAAATGTGATACGTTTTCTGCGTCTTAAAAAAGTTTTGACATTCTAAAAATAAGTCTAATGCTTCTTCCTTTGTTAATTCATTATAATTCATAAGCAAAACCTCTTTTATTATCAATCGATTACAGTTCACGAGTAAATTTATCTATCATCTTGTAATTAGTTCTAGAGCTTCGCTCTATCAATAAATTATATCCTTATTTTATTTAAAATACAAATTAAGATTCAAAGGCCCTTCTAAGATATCCTTTACGATAAATAAAATATTTTGCGAGTTGGGTTTACTTGACCAACGAATAAGGCTTATGCTTCCTTTAGAGATTTCGATTCCTGTAATAAAACCAGATGATACACAGCAACCATCATTAAAATAAGAAGAATCACTCGGTTTTGAAAATACCGCTTTGTGTGTATGACCAGCAATCAGAATGAAGTTACTCTCTTTTGCATAATTAGAAAGTGATAAATTTATTTTCATACTTTTTTTATGCGTTATGGCAGTGATTGAAGGAATTTGCAAGCCGATGGATTCCAAAGGAGTCCATAAATAACGGACCATCCATCTTCCAAGAGGCCAAAGTGTGTCATTGATGAGATCACCTTGATGTCCGTGCAAAAGAAAAATCTCTCCCCTATTTTGTTTGTGTCTTAATAAAAGACTTTCTCGAATCACGATACCAGGAAACAAAGAATGCCTACTACTTTGCTTTTTATTACAAAATTTATTTTTACAAAAAGATTTACTTTTTTTTACCATGTCATGATTCCCATAGATCATGTAAAGACGGTTTTCTTTATAAAATTTGGACAGTAATAAAAAGGTATCTGAGTGCGCTTCTATGATATCGTCGATTCTTCTATTTTCCCATAACTCATCGCCATCCCCTATTTCGATATAGGTATAATTGTTCTTATAATAATAGTCAAGGGCTGCATTGTATATGGTTTGATTGGGTGAAAAATTATCAGAAGAATTACCCTGTCCACGATGGCAGTCGCTAAATATTATAAAACGTGAATCATTGTCAATTGGAATTACAAGACTATTGTAATAGAGTTTGTTAAGCTTCTTATTCATATAAACATCACAAATGGCTAATTGTTTCGTAATTGCTATAGAGTTCTTTTGAGTAAAAGGATTTTAATACCTTTTCATAAAGTTCGGTATTGATATTTTTTAACAAGATTAATTTTTCGAGTGTGTTGGAGCAGTTTTTAGTAAGCTTGGAATATTTGTTACAGTCAAATCGATTACCCTGTTGGATAATTGCTTCTTGTACACGGGTTCTAGAAGCTGGTTGCGTGGTGTGGGGCTTAGTAAAATGAACAGTAACGTTGTGAAACAAAACGCGGTACTCATTGGCTGCGTACCCAGCTGCTTTTAGTCCTCCAACAAAAGGTAGTACCATCTTTTTGTTTGGAAATGTGAGGCACACTTTTAATGCTAAAGAAGATGGATTGGAAAACTCGCCTACTTTTAATCCGGCACTAAAGCATTCCTTTGAAGCATGAGAGAGTAAGGTTTTATTTTTTTTCTTAAGGGTATAGGAAATAAAACAGCACTCTTTATTATCGGGACTTTCATAAAAGCTACCATGAAAGCCTGGTCCCTTAATTGTGTCGTTTGAGGTAGAATAGACTCCGATTTGACATCCGCTAGCCATACCATATTGTCCCTTCCAGAATTCGATTAACCAATGTCTGTTGTCAAAGTCAAATTGAATTGGCTCACAATCCACAATTGTTCCAATAAGTGGCATTGTATCATCATAAAGTTGACAATTACCGAATTTACTTTGTGGGGCATCCTCTGTTGAATAAAATGCATCGTCTTTTGAAGAATAAAAAAAGCCCCGAGAAGCAAATTCATCGTATAATTTTGCCGCTTTCTGGGACTGTTCAACCATCAAAAAAGTATTTCTTTGCTTTCTGACTCGTACATAGATGAATGCGCCAATTACCAGAATGAAAATAATAAAAATGCATAGTATTTTTATATACAAGATAGTCATTGTGGTTTCCTTTCTATATTTTTACAAGCGTGGACAGCTTACCACCTATGCGGACGCAAAGCTGGTAAGCTTTAGTCTAATATATGCAGGAATCACAATAAAGTGACTAAAAAATCTTACGATATAAAAAAACTCCCCATTTAATAAGAAAAATGGAGAGTTTTTATATCTATCATGCAATAGGACTATAATGAATACGTACATTAATGTCTTGATTGTAATTACCAAAATTCTTGCCGAATATGGTAAGTCCTCCAACATGTTTAGAGGTATTAGGAACTTCAAACTTAAGTCGAAGGGTACTCTTATAATCAAGTTGAAAATCTTTGATAGACACATCAGAGATTTTTAATCCATCAATAAAAGTTCCTTCGTTATTCACAACCAAAAGCTTTAATAAACCGTATTGATTCCAGCTTGGATACCACCAATCCGGGTTAAAAAGTCCCTTGCGATCACCAAAGTCACCTGGGCTGGTCCAAGTACCTATGCAAGTATCATTGATATGGAAGTAAATATCACTTGGCCAATTATCATTACTGCCAGGTGCTTCCGAACTTAATTCCACCGAAATTGTAATCTGATCAATTTTTTGTGAAGCAGGTATGAGATTTGGTATCACATATTCCACGTAACCATGAGTCAGCCATAAGATGTTTGCATCAAAACGACTTGGATGAGCAAAATAACGAGGATCATCAACCTGACCAATTAAATTAGTAGAAGAGGCTAAGCCACAAGTTGGATATATTTCATAGTCGGAATAATGTCCTACACTTATGTTTGTCTCATAAATGTTTTCTGACTCCTCGTTAGAGTCTAATTCAATTAAAATTTTATCCAAATGTACGGTACAGATTTTTTGATTTCCGTGTCCAGTCGATTCACTCGATATGATTACAATACCGCAGTCCTCCAGTTTTTTTATGTGACTAGTAAGAGCGCCATTCGTTATATTTAACTTAGATGCCAATTCATTCATATTCATATTTTTATTTTCCAGTAATAGCTTTATAATCTCTATACGGATATCGGAGCCTAGAGCCTTAAATACATTTAAGCCCTCATCTAGTGATTTGATGTGTAACATAAATTCCTCCATTCGTGAAGTCATTAGTATGATTCATATTTGTATGCTTTCCTGCCACAAAATAAAACAAAGAACCTTTTCGGAAAAGAAATAATTCTTCCTTATAGAAATGTTTAGTTTATTATATCTTTATCAGAAAAATAAGTCAATTGATTCCTACATAAGCGAGCATAAGCAAATACACATTGTAATTTTCCCTGAATTCCAATATAATCAAGATAGAATGTATGTTTTGATAGAAGAATAGAAAAATGAAATAGAAATGGAATGAATATGAAAATATTACTTGTAGCAATCAATGCAAAATATATCCACACGAATCTTGCAGTATACGACTTGCAAGCTTACGCAAAACAATATGGAAAAGAAATAGAAGTAGTAGAATTTACTATTAATCACCAGCAAGATTATATCTTAGAAGAAATCTATAAGAAGAAGCCAGATGTCGTGGCATTTTCTTGTTATATATGGAATTTTCAGTATGTAAAAGAGATTACGGCTGATTTATCTCAATTATTACCAAGCCTTGCAATATGGCTTGGCGGGCCAGAAGTATCCTACGATACCACTTTGCTTTTAAAGGATATGGGGCAATTAAAAGGTATTATGTATGGAGAGGGTGAGAAGACCTTTTTAGAACTTGCTTGTCATTATATCGATTCAAGTATTGAGTTAGGTAAGATTAGAGGGCTTGTATTTCGAAATGATGCAAATGAAATTATAGCAAATTCCCCAAGAGACTTAATGAGTCTTGATGAAATACCGTTTTGTTATTCTGACCTAAAACAGTTTGAAAATAAAATTATATATTATGAGACAAGCAGAGGCTGTCCGTTTTCTTGCAGTTATTGCCTTTCTTCCATTGATAAGAAAGTAAGATTTCGAGATATTGAATTGGTAAAGAAGGAGCTTAAGTTTTTTATTGATCATAATGTCCCACAGGTAAAATTTGTAGACAGAACGTTTAATTGTAATCCAAAGCATTCCAGAGCCATATGGGAGTATTTAATCGAACAAGACAATAAAATCACGAACTTTCATTTTGAAATCAGTGCTGATTTATTAAACGAAGAAGACATGGAAATTATGTCGAGAATGCGACCAGGTCTCATTCAGCTAGAAATTGGAGTTCAATCTACGAACGAGAAAACAATAAAAGAGATTGAGCGAACAATGGATTTTATTGATCTTAAGAAAGTGGTTGAACAAATCAATAGCTTTCATAATATTCATCAGCATCTTGATTTAATTGCTGGTTTGCCATATGAAGGGTATGAAAGTTTTCGAAAGTCTTTTAATGATGTATATGCGCTTAGACCAGAACAACTCCAGCTTGGATTTTTAAAGGTGTTAAAAGGGTCAAAAATGCATGCCTATGCAAAAGAGTATGGTATTGTATATCGGTCAAATCCTGTTTATGAAGTGCTTTACACCAAGTGGCTTACGCATGATGAACTTTTACGAATCAAAAGGGTAGAGGAAATGGTGGAGCTTTATTATAACAGCAATCAGTTTACGAAGACGCTTGCGGTATTAGAAAAAGTATTTGAAACTGCATTTGATTTGTATCATGCACTTGGCGATTTTTATGAAGAAATGGGCTATATAGTGCAAAGTCCATCTAGAATCGCCAGATATCATATATTGCTTGCATTTGCAAAAAGATACGATGAGAAAAATGAAGACTTATACAAAGAACTTTTACTGTTTGATTTGTATTTAAGAGAAAATCTAAAGTCCAGACCAGAATGGGCAACGGATTTATCTATTTATAAAGAAGAAATCAAAGATTTCTATCGAAGAGAAGAGGAAGAAAGACGATACTTAGTAGGTTATGATAATTTTAATGCCAAACAGCTAAGAAAAATGACACATCTGGAGGTATTTTCCTCTAGAACCATAAAATTAAGTACTGATACGGACCATAAAATTATGGTAGTATTTGATTATAACAATAGAAACCCGCTTACCTTTGAAGCATTTACACAGATAGTAGGTGAAATAGAATGAAGAAAAGAACAAGAGAAATTCTCGACCTTTTAGATGAGAAATATACAACAGAGTACAAGTGCTACTTAAATCATGAAAAACCTTGGCAGCTTTTGATTGCCACAATATTAAGTGCACAGTGTACAGATGCCAGAGTAAACATTGTAACGAAAGATTTATTTCAAAAGTATGATAGCATAAAAGCATTTGCTGATGCCGATATAAAAGAGTTAGAACAAGACATTAAACCGACTGGATTCTATCACAATAAAGCAAAAAATATTATATTATGCTGCCAAAAGTTATTGCTTGAGTTTCACGGTGAAGTACCAAGAAGCATAGAAGAATTGACTTCTCTTGCAGGAGTTGGTAGAAAAACAGCTAATGTGATTCGAGGAAATATCTATCACGAGCCAAGTATTGTAGTTGACACGCATGTAAAAAGAATATCAAAACGTTTGGGTTTTACAAAGGAAGACGATCCAGAAAAAATTGAGTTTGAGTTAATGAAGGTGTTACCAAAAGATCATTGGATTTTATACAACATTCAGATTATTACATTTGGAAGAGAAATATGTTTTGCAAGAAGTCCAAGGTGCGAGGCATGTTTTTTGCAAAGTTATTGTACGGAATATAAAAAAATGGGAAGCAAGAAGTTACGCAAAAAAGAGGAATAAAGAGATGTTAAATTCATATATTGCATTAGACTTAGAAACGACAGGATTAAATCCTAAGTATGCAAGAATATTAGAAGTAGGAGCTGTTAAAATCAAAGAGGGTAAAATCATTGACACCTATGATAAAATAGTCAATGCAAAAACCTATCTATCAAGTCAGATTGTAAATCTTACGGGAATTACACAAGAGATGATGGAGGAGGGTGAAGAGATAGAAAAGGTCATGGTAGAACTTCTTGATTTTTGTGGAGACGAGGTTTTACTTGGTCATAATATCATCTTTGATTATAGTTTTGTAAAAAAAGCGGCTACCAATCTAAAAATGACTTTTGAAAAAGAAGCCATTGATACATTAAAATTAGCAAGAAGGTTTCTTCCTGAATTAGAGAAACGTTCCTTGGAGTATTTGTGTGAATATTACCAAATTATACAAAAAGAAAAGCATCGTGCTTATTATGATGCACTTGCTGCTAGTCAGTTATATCAAGTTTTAGGTGAACGTTTTTTTGTTGGAAATGAAGAGCTGTTTAAGCCCTTTAAGCTCCATTATGAGGTGAAGAGGGAAAGCCCTATCACTCCAAGGCAAAAAATTTACTTGATTGATTTAGCGAAATATCATAAAATAAGCTTAACTGTACAAGTTGAAAGTCTTACTAAAAATGAGGCTTCACGAATGATAGATGGTATCATTTTGCAGTACGGAAAAATTATTTAACGGATTCCAAATAACGAAGAATTGATTGTTTCATAAGAGAGTTGAGTGAACTTGCTGTCTGTTTTAAATCTTCTATTTTTTCAGGTTGATTGGTATCTATGTATAATTTAGATAGTAATTTGTATGTGTGGCTAATATCACTTTTACAGGAAACAGCAAATTCAAGTACGTTAATGGAAAGACTTCTTTCATCCAATTCATAAAGACGCTTTCCTAAGTTATTTAAGGTTTGTGCCAAATCGGTAAAGTTTTGGTCGTATTGCGTAAGAATTGACAAGTTAGCCGTTCCATAGTTTGATTTTAAATCTGTATTGCTAATACCTGTTAAATTAACAATTTTCTTTTCAGATAACATATTAAGTTTATTGCAATATTCCACAACAAAAGAATCCTTACAATCATTGGAAATAGACCTTAAATTTAATGGAATTGTAATATAATCTAAACATTCTAGAGAAGTTTTTCTGGTATTATTGGCTTTAGATTCATTTTCCCAAAACGTCTCTGATTTTTCAGCCTGTAAAGAGGAAGCTCTTTTTCTGGCAAAGGAAAACCATGCTGTTAATAGGATAATGCTAATTAGAAACATAGGCATATGAGTATACCACCTTTCAGGTATCAAATAAAGTGCAACAGTAGAAGGAGGAAATTATGATTAATTTCAATAGCTCAAAAACAAAGAAAACAATTTCAAGCATAATAATTATTATATTAGTTATTTCCATGTTATTAGCAGTTATATTACCTGCAATTTAGTATCCAGTATGTTGCTGCATGTCTATAGTAAAAATAATTTGTATTATGTTTAATAATATACAGGAAATGATAGGCAAATGTCAACGAAGTTTAGTATAGGAAACTGTAATTTTTTATTACTATGCCATATGCAAATGGCAAAAATTGTGATAAAATGAATGATTAGTAAATGAGGTATCAAAAATGAAATGTAGGAAAATTTTAGTATCTTTTGTTTGTATGCTTGTCGTATTAACAGTGGTACTTGGTTTTAAGATACAAGTACAGGCAGATTCAAAGGAAAAAAGTAATACAATTAGCAATGGTATTTATATTGATGAGATAGATGTTTCGGGTATGAGTCAAGAAGAAGCGACCGAAGTAATTGAATCGTATCTAGCTGACCTTGGAGACAAAACGATAACATTTGTAATTGATTCTAATGAAGTGGTTGTAAGTGCTTCTGATCTTGGAATGGAATGGAAGAATAAAGATGTTGTTGAGGATGCAGCTAATCTTGGTAAAACAGGAAACATCATTCAAAGATATAAAGCGTTAAAGGATTTAGAGCGCGAAAATAAAAATTATCCAATTGAAATCAGCTTTGACCAAAATAAAATTGAAGCTGTGATTAATGAAAAATGTCTTGTATTTAACGTAGAGCCAATTGATGCATCCATTAAAAGAGAAAACGGTAAATTTGTTGTGACAGATGGTCAAACAGGAGTCGGAGTTGATGTTTTAGCATCTGTTAAATTAGTCGAAGACAGCTTAAAAGAATGGGATAAAGCAGACACCAGTATCGAATTAGCAGTTGAATTGGTACAGCCAAAAGCAACCAAGGATGATTTTGATAAAGTAAATGATGTGTTAGCAACCTTTACCACGAGCTACTCAAGCTCTGGCTTTGCAAGATCTGCTAATATTGATAATGGAGCAAGACTTGTAAATGGAACGGTATTACTACCTGGTGAAACTTTTTCTACGTATAAAGCCATTTCGCCTTTTTCGGTTGAAAATGGGTATTATTTAGCAGGCTCCTATCTTCAAGGCCAAGTTGTAGATAGTCTTGGGGGAGGAATATGTCAGGTTTCTACCACGTTATACAATGCTGTATTAAGAGCAGAATTAGAAGTGACAGAAAGACATAATCACTCTATGATTGTAAGTTATGTTGATCCATCCGCTGATGCAGCCATTGCAGAATCAGCAGGAAAAGATTTTCAATTCGTGAATACAACGGATGCGCCAATTTATATTGAAGGAATCACAAGTGGTAAGAAAATTACCTTTAGTATCTATGGACATGAAACAAGACCAGCCAATCGTAAAGTTGAGTATAAGAGTGTCACCTTAACAACAACAGAACCAACTGGTGTTAAATATGTAATTGATAACTCCTTGTTATTCGGACAGCAAAAGCAGACACAATCTCCACATACAGGATATACAGCTAAATTATATAAGCATGTATATGTGGATGGAAAAGAAACACAAGTAACAGAAGTAAATTACAGCTCTTACAAAGCTGAGCCAGCATATGTATCGGTTGGAACTGCATGGGGCGATGAAGTAAGCGTTGCTACCTTAGCGGCAGCTGTTGCTACTAACGATGTGGCTACTGTTACAGCTACCATTGATAGTTTAGCAGGTGTTGTAAATCAGGCAGCAGCATTACAAGCACAGGCAGAAGCATTAGCGGCACAAGAAGCAGCAGTAGAATAATAGGAGTTTTTAAAAACGTAAAGATAGAATAGACAGCAATTTATATACATCAAATGACGTAAAGTTTGGAGTGCAGAGCATGAAAATAGGGAAAGTATCGGAAAGTGTTTTAAAACGTTCCATATTTAAACAGATAAGGACAAAAAGAGAAGAAGTTGTATTAGGTGCGGGGGTTGGAGAAGATTGTGCTGCAATCAAGCTTGCAGCAGATGAAACCTTTGTTATCTCAACAGATCCAATTACCGGTACCGTTAAGGATATTGGTTCCTTATCTGTGCATGTTACTGCAAATGATTTAGCTTCAGCGGGTGCAGAACCTGTAGGGATTATGTTAACTGTTTTGTTACCAGAGGATGTGTTTGAATCTGATTTAAAAGAAATGATGCAACAGGTGGAAGAAACTTGCAAAAAACTACATATCCAGGTAGTGGGTGGACATACAGAGATCACAAAAGCAGTGAATCAACCAATTATCAGTGTAACAGGTGTCGGAAAAGTAAAGGATGGAAAAATGATATCAACGGGCGGGGCAAAACCTGGTCAGGATATTGTTGTATCCAAATGGATAGGCTTGGAAGGTACATCGATTCTCGCAAAGGAGCATGAAACTGCTCTTATTAAGAAGTATCCAAGAACTCTTGTAGAAACAGCAAAAGGTTTCGATCAATATATATCAGTAGTAAAGGAGGCCGGCCAAGCCGTTAAGTCTGGCGTTAGTGCAATGCATGACGTGACGGAGGGCGGAATTTACGGTGCTCTTTGGGAAATGGCAGAAGCATCTGGCGTCGGACTAGAAATTGATTTAAAAAAGATACCGATTAGGCAGGAAACAATCGAAGTTTGCGAATTTTTTCATATCAATCCATATGGTCTTATTTCAAGTGGAAGTATGCTAATGGCGATTGACAATGGATATGATTTGGTTCGAAATTTAGAAAAGGCAGGAATTAGTGCCGCTGTTGTTGGTAAAGCCACAAAGAGTAAAGACAGAGTCATTTTAAATGAAGAAGAAAAGCGATTTCTGGAGCCTCCAAAAGGTGATGAACTATATAATATAAAATGTGAGTAAGATTGGAGAATCAAAGATGAGAGAGACAATTTTAACTTTTATTGAGAAAAACAGTAAGATTGATCTACAAGAATTATCGATTATATTAGGAGTCGATGAAGCTGTAATTGCCAATGAAGTAGCACAAATGGAAAAAGAGAGAGTAATATGTGGCTACCATACATTGATTAATTGGGACAAAACCTCAACTGAAAAAGTAACTGCCTTGATTGAAGTAAAAGTAACACCTCAACGTGGGCAAGGTTTTGATAAGATTGCGGAAAGAATCTATAATTATCCAGAAGTACGTGCGGTTTATTTGATTTCAGGTGGGTACGACCTTCTTGTAACCCTAGAAGAAAAGAATTTGAGAGATGTATCTATGTTTGTCACAGAGAAGTTATCGACTCTTGATGCCGTACTTAGTACCGCTACTCATTTTGTTCTTAAAAAATACAAAGATCATGGAACAGTTATGCTTCCTAAAAATACTTCAGATGAAAGGATGCTGGTGACACCTTGAGAAATCCATTATCAGATAAAGTAATGCAAATACAACCTTCTGGAATTCGTAAGTTTTTTGATATTGTAAGCGAAATGAAGGATGCAATATCACTTGGTGTGGGTGAGCCAGATTTCCAGACACCTTGGCATATAAGAGAAGAAGGCATTTATACATTAGAAAAAGGAAGAACCTTCTATACATCAAATGCAGGGCTAAAAGAATTAAAAATAGAAATATGCAAGTATTTAAATCGAAGAGTTAATTTATCTTATGATTATAATTCGGAGGTAATCGTTACCGTTGGAGGAAGCGAAGCAATTGATATAGGGCTTCGTGCAATGATTAATCCTGGTGATGAAGTTTTAATTCCACAGCCAAGCTATGTATCTTATCTTCCTTGTGCTATTTTAGCCGATGCAAAGCCAGTTATTATAGAATTAAAGGCTGAGAATGAATTTAAGTTAACAAAAGAAGAGCTTTTAAATAGTATAACAGATAAAACAAAGGTTTTAATCCTACCATTCCCAAATAATCCAACGGGTGCAATTATGACGAAGGAAGAACTGGAAGAGATTGCACAGGTAATCATTGAAAAAGATATTTTTGTAATGTCAGATGAAATATATTCAGAACTTTCCTATGACAAAGCTCACGTTTCTATTGCATCACTTCCGGGAATGAGAGAGAGAACTATCGTTATCAATGGTTTTTCTAAATCATATGCAATGACTGGCTGGAGGCTTGGCTATGCGTGTGGTCCAGAAAAAATTATTGAGCAAATGACAAAGATACATCAGTTTGCGATTATGTGTGCTCCTACGAATAGCCAATATGCGGCAGTGGAGGCATTAAGAAATGGTGATAAAGATGTGGAAGAAATGCGAGAATCCTATAACCAGAGAAGAAAATATCTCATGCATCGATTCCGCGAAATGAAATTAGAGTGCTTTGAACCCTATGGTGCTTTTTATGTGTTTCCTTGCATTAAAGAATTTGGTATTACTTCAGACGAATTTGCTACAAAATTTCTAGAAGAAGAAAAAGTAGCAGTGGTTCCAGGTACCGCATTTGGTGATTGTGGAGAGGGCTTTTTAAGAATTTCTTATGCATATTCATTAGAGGACTTAAAGGTTGCCTTGGATCGTTTAGAGAAGTTTGTATTTCGATTAAGAAATAAATAAATGTAGTCATTCTATAGTAGAAAGAATGGGATAGGGGATGTATCAGAAAGCAAGCGTTTCTTTCTGAAATATCCCTTTCCTATATATGGAGGAAAATATAATGGCAGTGTTAAATATTGTACTATTTGAACCAGAAATACCAGCCAATACGGGTAATATAGGAAGGACCTGTGTAGCAACAGGTACGAGACTTCATTTGATTGAACCACTTGGCTTTCACTTAAATGAAAAATCAATCAAACGTGCGGGAATGGATTATTGGAAGGATCTTGATGTAACAACTTATGTAAACTACGAAGATTTTCTAAATCGTAATCCTGACGCTAAAATATACATGGCTACAACAAAGGCAAAGCAAACTTATACGCAGGTAGCATATGAACCAAACTGTTATATTATGTTTGGAAAGGAAAGTGCTGGAATCCCAGAAGAAATTTTAGTTGACCATGAAGAGACTGCAATTCGTATTCCGATGATAGGGGATATTCGTTCACTGAATCTGTCAAATTCGGTAGCAATTGTACTTTACGAAGCATTAAGACAAAATAACTTTGATCATATGGAACTTACGGGGAACCTTCATAGACTACATTGGAAAACTGGGGAATAGCAAATTTGCGATATGATTTTTAAAGAGAGGAGGAGCATGATGGCTAAGAAACGAAAGAAAAAGAAGACGCCTGCATTACTAAAAGTATTTCTAGGATTAAGCTTGTTTATCTTGATTATGGGTATTGTTACAGTAGCAGGACTTTATGCGACTGGAATAGGGCCAACGGTTTTAAAATTAAAGGAAGAGGCTGTCAGACTTGTAAAATCCTCCTCAATTGAAACATTTCAAGACTCACAAACGACATTAGTATATGATGGGAATGGAGATCAGATAGCAAGTTTAAAGGGGGACAAGGGAATCTATTATTTAGATTCAAAAAGTATTCCTACCTATGTAAAGAATGCATTTATTACAATTGAAGACAAAAAATTCTATTCGCATAAAGGCATTGATTATAAAGCTATTGTAAGAGCTGCTATTTCAATTATGAAGCATCAAACCATTACGCAAGGTGCCAGTACGATTACACAACAGTTAAGCCGAAATATTTTTTTAACCAATCGCGTGAGTTGGGAGCGTAAAGTAGAAGAAATTTTTATTGCATTAGAAATTGAAAAGATTTATACCAAATCAGCAATATTAGAGTTTTATATTAATAATATCTATTTTGCAAATGGATATTATGGAATCCAAGCGGCTAGTATGGGGTATTTTAGCACAGATGTACAAAATCTATCCTTATCACAAATTGCTTTTTTAGCTGCGATTCCCAATAACCCTACGATTTATGATCCAAAAGATCACATAGAAAATACTCTCTCTAGAAGAAACCGTATTTTATCGCAGATGCTTGAAGATGGTAAAATTACGAAAGAAGCTTATGACGAGGCGATACAAGAAGAAATTGTATTGAATATGAATCAAGAAAAGAGTATTAAACATAATTATGCAGAAACCTATATTTATTATAGCGCTATAAGGGCTCTTATGGAAGCGAGAGGATTTCAGTTTAAATCTTACTTTAATTCAAGGGAGGAGCAAAGTTCCTACCAAGAGCAGTATGATGCACTGTATGCAGAGTGTCAGAATGCCCTATATACAAGAGGATATCGAGTATACACATCCATGAATATGGACTTTCAAGAACAGCTTCAACGAGCAATTGATGATGAGCTTTATGCATTTGTTAGTGTGAATGATGAGGGTATCTATAATATGCAAGCCTCCGCCACTTGCATTGATAATAAAACAGGAAACGTAGTAGCAATCATTGGTGGAAGAAGTCAGGAAACAAATGGATATACACTAAATCGAGCCTATCAAAGCTTTAGACAACCAGGAAGTGCGATAAAGCCGTTAATTGTATATGCACCAGCATTTGAAAAGGGATATACTCCCGATTCTGTGTTAGTGGATGAGCCAATTGAAAACGGACCGAAAAACTATGGTGGTGGTTATGCAGGAAGTATAAGTCTTCGTCATGCAGTTATGAAGTCGACTAATACAGTTGCATGGAAACTTTTGGATGAAATAACGCCAACCGTTGGGTTATCCTATTTAAAGGAAATGAACTTTGCAAAGATAGAAAAGGATGATTATAGAAATGCAACCGCACTTGGTGGATTCACAACAGGTGTTAGCAGTCTTGAAATGGCGGCAGCTTTTTCCACCCTTGAAAACGATGGTGTTTATCGCAATCCAACCTGCATTACTAAAATTGTTGCGTCAAACGGAGAGGTTATATATCAGGGAAATACCAATACAAAGCAAATTTACAAAGAAAATGCAGCAAGAATGACAACGGATGTATTGACGAGTGTTATGACTCAAGGAACTGGAAGGACACTTAGTATAAGTAATATGACAACTGCTGGAAAAACAGGGACAACTAATGATAATAAAGATGGCTGGTTTGTAGGATACAGCACCTATTACACAACAAGTGTATGGGTAGGCTGTGATATGCCAAGAGAAGTGGAAGGTCTAACTGGCTCTAGTTACCCAGGAAGAATATGGCGCACGTTTATGGCAGGAATACATAGCGACTTAGAATCAATAGACTTTACACCATATGCCAATTATAATTCAAGCAGTAAAAATATAAAAACAGCAAAAGATTTTAATACGGACGTGATTGAAGATACGACAAATCAACAGGATTCTGATGCGTCGCAGATACCTGGCAATGAAGCAGAGCACGAGACTCAAATTCCAACAGCTCCGCCAGACTCATATTTTGATGCACAACAGTAATTTAGTTATTAAGAACAAAATGTGTTAATAAATAGAGTATAATATTAGCTTTTCAATGAAAAATCCTTCAATAAGAATTGATTTACATAATGTAAATGTTCTTATCGAAGGATTGTGTTTTTTATTCTACTGTTACTGATTTTGCAAGGTTACGCGGTTTATCAACGTCTAATCCTTTTGCATCAGATGTGTAATAAGCAATCAATTGTAAAATGACTGCGGATTGAAAAACAGTGAACAAATCATCTGCTTTTGATAAAGGAATATGCACATCACAGATGGAAGAATCTGATATCTCATCATCACAGCTTAATAAGATGACATATGCATTTCTTGCCTTTACTTCACGAATGTTAGAAATTACCTTACCATATACTTTTTCTTGCGTTGCAAGAGCAATAACAGGCACATCGTCGCTGATTAAAGCAATTGTTCCGTGCTTTAATTCGCCAGCAGCATAAGCTTCCGCATGGATATATGATATTTCCTTTAACTTCAAAGCACCTTCTAGTGAGAGTGTATAATCAAGTCCTCTTCCAATAAAAAAGGCATCACTTGCTTTGGTGATTTTTTCTGCAATTTCTTTAATATGTGTCGTATCCTTTAGTAATAAAGTGATATCATCGATTACCTTGGTCAAATTCGTAATAAATTCTTTTGCTTGTTCTTTAGAATATTTATCGTTAATCAAAGCAGCTTTACATCCAAGCAAATAAAGAGCAGCAAGTTGTACCGTATATGCTTTGGTACTTGCCACCGCAATTTCAGGGCCTGCATGGGTGTATAAAACATAGTCGCTTTCTCTTGCGATAGAGGAACCCTTTACGTTAACAATCGAAATGGTTCTTCCTTTATAACGTTTTGCAAGGCGTAGGGCTTCCAACGTATCAATGGTTTCTCCTGATTGAGAAATGGTAATAACCAATGTATTTTCATCTACTAATGGCTCTTCATAACGAAATTCTGAGGCAATGGATACCGTTACAGGAATTCGAAGCAATGGTTCAATCATCGTTTTCGCTACCATACCAGCATGCATTGCAGTTCCACAAGCGATAATAGCGATTTTATTCAAATTCACAAATAAAGAATCAGGTATAAAATCATCTGTAAAATCAGGTAACAAATCCTTAATACGAGGAGCAATTGTATTTTTAATCGCAGTAGGCTGCTCCATAATTTCCTTTAACATAAAATAAGGGTAGCCGTTTTTTTGTGCTGATTCAATATCCCAGCTTACCGTTAAGATTTCTGGTTTTACATGATTGCCATCTAAATCTTTCACAGTGATGTGTTCTTTTTCTAAGATAACAACATGGTATTCTGGTACGATAAAATAATCTTTTGAATAGGGTATTAAGGCAGTTAAGTCTGAAGCAATATAAGAACCACTTTCACATGAAGTAGCGACCAATGGACTTACATTACGAATACAGTAGATAACACCTGGTATATCAGCAAACATGATACAAAAAGCAAACGAACCTTTGATTTCTCCTACTACCTGCTTGATTGCTTTTTCAGGATCACCGGTATAAATGGTATCAAGTAAAGCGGCAACTACTTCTGTATCCGTTTCAGAAATAAGTTTCTCTTTTAAATCATATTTTTGTATTAAATTGTAATAATTTTCAATAATACCGTTATGAATCAAAGATACTTTGCCACAGGAATGAGGATGTGCATTGGTTTTTGTTACTCCACCATGGGTTGCCCATCTGGTATGACCGATACCGCAAGTCGATGAGTTTTTTTCCTGACCACATAAAGAGGCCAAGGAAGCAACCTTTCCAATTTCTTTGTTGATAATGATTTGGTTGTCATCCGTTAATAATGCAATACCTGCACTGTCATAGCCTCTATACTCTAACTGACTCAATCCTTCTAAAAGTATATTTTGGGCATAGTTATCCCCTGTATAGCCAATAATTCCACACATAGTTATAATCTCCTTTTATTTAATTATCAATGTTCTTATTATTTATTTTGGTATCAGTTATGAGAAATTTGTGATACAGTTACCTGTAGTTTTGTTCTCATATACGCAGCTGATTCTACGAAAGAGCATCCGCCGAAAGATCGATCACTCTTTACCTCGTTAACCTGTAATAAGAGTTTCCTCTTTTTCCGCACATTACAGGTGCTTGGCGCTAAAGTTTTTAACTTTTCGAAATTTATGACCTCCATTCATAAACCATATAATTGTAACATAAATTTATTTTTTTTGCAAATGTGTATCGCGGTAAGTTCAAAAGCGAACCTTTTGTTCCTTGTAGTGATGGTAATTATTCCTATAATTTTTGCAATTATAGCTTAGAATATGTATAATTCCCATATTTCGTGCTATTTTATGATTACATATATTGTTTTTTTAATAACTATCGTTTAAACTAAACCCATACGAGACTTGGGTTGTTAGATTAAAGAAGGTGCAGGAATGAGCGAATTCTTAAAAATAGATATAAATTTGATTGCTTTTTTGATATTAGGTTTTATTTTTATTATGGCAAAGAAAAGACTGGATAGCGGTGATCCATTTAATCAAGCGTATTTAAAAATAGTTCCAGTCATATTAATACAGCTTATAGTGGAAGCGGTTAGCTGTCTGGTTAATAGGCAAGGTGGTGAGCTTTATGTTATATTGTCTTACCTTATTCACATACTTTTGTTTATTCTAAGTGCCACTCTTGTGTGGAGAGGATATATTTTGATTCGAAAATTATTCATGTCAAATCAAAGAATGAGTAAAAGAAAACAATTCCTATTCCAACTGCCACTCCTAGTAAATGTGATTATTGTCTTACTATCACCCAAATATCACTTGGTTTTTTATATAACAAACGAAAATGTCTATCAGAGAGGAAATCTGTATTTTGCATCTGGCATAGTTATTTATTTTTATTTAATATGCATTGTGGCGTTGTTAATAAAGAATAAAACAAAGTTGGGAAAACACGAATTTACTTTATTGATGATTTTTTGCTTTCTTCCTATTATAGGTGGCTTGGTACAGGCTTTATTTTATGGTGCGTTATATATGTGGAGTAGTACGGCCTTTGGTTTGGTTGTGATGTTTTCTTTTCTTCAGCAAAGAATGGTTCATTTAGATTATTTAACAGGTGTATGGAGTAGAGGTTCCTTTGAATTCTATATTAAAAAAAGACTATCCGATTATGATGGGGATAAACTTGGAATTATTTATTGTGATATAGATAAATTAAAGGAGATTAATGACGATTATGGACATTTTGAAGGGGATTTAGCCATCAAGACAGCAACTAAAATATTTAAAAACTCCATTCGTAAAACAGATATCATTGTAAGGATGGGCGGAGATGAATTTATAATCGTATTAGAAGGTGTAACAGTTGACATCTTAGAATCGACATTAGATAGAATAAATAAAGCATTTGAAAATTATAATAAAATATCAAATAAAAAATATGAACTTTCCTGTAGTTTTGGATCTGATATATTAAATTCTAATTTTGATACCATTGAACAGTTCATACATCATGTGGATATTTTAATGTATGAGAATAAAAAGTCAAAGAAGGGAAGTTTGTCTTGATGAATCTTTTAGTGGATGCAGATGCTTGTCCAGTGGTTAGAATAATTGAAAAGGTGGCAAAGGAATATGGCATAAAAGTTATATTATTTGTAGATACGAGCCATAGAATGGAAAGTGATTATAGCGAAGTCGTGACTGTCAGTAAGGGAATGGATGCGGTTGATTTTGCGGTTATTCAAAGAGGGAAAAAAGGTGATTTAGTAGTTACGCAGGATTATGGAGTTGCTGCCATGGCATTAGGAAAAGGCTTGCTTGCTCTTCATCAAAGTGGAAAACAATATACAAATGAGAATATTGATCAAATGATGTTTGAAAGACATCTTGCCAAAAAAGCAAGAAGAAGCTCTTCGCATTATCATGGAAAAGGACCTAAGAAGCGCACAAAAGAGGATGATGAACATTTTGAAATTGCACTTAGACGTCTGTTAGAAGAAAATAAAAAGAGTCAGTTACACCAATGATGAAAGGAAAATGATGTGACTGACTTCTTTATTTTCATTTATTTATTCTTTTGTGCTTCTTTATAAAGATTCACGACATTATGAATGCGTTCCACTGGATTTAACAATTCACTAATTGAAGAGTCATGATTTAATGTATCAATGATTAAAGCAATGTATTTACTCAAATCACAGCTTACATAGTAAGGTTTTTCTAATAGTTCAGGAGTCTGATAAATTAAGTTGGTTGTTAAGATGCGATCAATAATTCCATCTTCATAAGCCTTATCAAATTTATCCAATCCATTTGTAAATAAACCAAAGGTACATGCTGCAAATATCTTTCTTGCTTTTCTCTTTTTTAATTGTGCGGCAACATCTAAAATACTATCGCCAGAAGAAATCATATCATCAATAATCATAACATCTTTTCCTTCTACGGAAGCACCAAGGAACTCATGTGCAACGATAGGATTACGTCCATTCACAATAGTGGAGTAGTCACGACGTTTGTAGAACATACCCATGTCTACACCAAGAACGTTTGCTAAATAGATAGCGCGGTTCATTCCACCTTCATCTGGACTGATAATCATTAGGTGATCACTGTCGATTTGTAAATCTGGTTCACTTCGAAGAAGACCTTTTATAAATTGATAAGATGGTGGTACTGTTTCAAATCCATTCAATGGAATTGCGTTTTGTACTCTTGGGTCATGTGCATCGAAGGTAATAATGTTGTCTACACCCATTTTAACAAGTTCTTGAAGTGCAATTGCACAGTCAAGAGATTCTCTTGAAGTACGTTTATGCTGGCGACTTTCATATAGGAAAGGCATAATGACATTGATTCTTCGAGCTTTTCCGCCAATCGCTGCAATCACACGTTTTAAATCCTGAAAGTGATCATCTGGTGACATATGATTGGTGTGTCCGCATAAAGAATAGGTTAGACTATGATTGGTTACATCAGCTAATAGATAAATATCATCGCCTCGAACGGATTCATTTATAATACCTTTTGCTTCACCTGAACCAAAGCGAGGAACTTTTGCATCTAAGATATAAGTATCTCTTTGATAGCCCGAAAATGCAAGTGTAGCATGATCGTCATTTTTTCTTTCATTTCTCCACTGTATTAAATACTCATTAACCTTTTGACCAAGTGGCATACATCCTTGTAATGGTATGATTCCCAAAGTACCCACTGGAATAGTTTCAAAATTCTTAGCGTCGCGCTGCAACATAAAATAATTACCTCCGTTGTACCTAGAAGACGATTTATTTGTCTTCACTTTGTTCATGACAAGCGAAACCTCTGTGTTTCATCTTGTATATCAGCTACATTTATAACATTTCACATATAGTTAGTCAAGAAATTACACAAAAAAAAACAATGTAAAAAGAATGAAAAAATATTGTGAAACATATGATATTTCTATGACAAACATTACATTCTTTTTTTCTTTAGACGAATATCATCTCCAATTAATTTTAGCATAGTATAATTGCTTGATATTCTTGAAAATGTACGCTCTGAATATGTATCCACTAACTTATCAATGGATAAATTCGTACTGATAATGGTGGAACGTCTGCGAAGTAGTCTTTCGTTAACACATAAAAAAAGTTGTGATGAAACAAAAGAATTGGTTAGCTCTGTTCCTAAATCATCTATAATTAATAAATCGCAATCGAAAATGTACTCAACAGTATCATCATATTCCGAATCAGGAGAAAATGTACTTTTTGCTAACGCATCAAAAAGCTGATACGAAGAAAAATAAATTACGGAATGAGATGAATCCATAAGTTCCTTTGCGATACAATTCGATAAAAAGGTTTTACCAACTCCTGTATCTCCATATAGCAAAAGATTATGAAATTCGGTATCAAATTGCTCTACAAAGTTCTTTGCTTGTGTAAACGCTCGTTTGGCAGCAGACAATGCTGTTAAACCAGTAGAAGCGTCTTTAAACCCATCCGAATAGTACTGATAGGTATAGTGATTGAAGTTTTCTACTTTTAAAACTTCCTTTAGATTTGATGATGTGTATAACATATCAATGGCTGCCTTTTGGAAGCAATGGCACTTTTTGTTACCAATATAGCCGCTATCTTTACAATCAGAACAAGTATAAATTGGATCAAGATAGTTCTTAGGATACCCAAGACTTTCTAATAAAGCAATGCGTTGCCTTGATAAATCTTCAATCTGTTCCTTTAAGTGATCTAGAATTTCAATTTCACCATTGATTAACTTCTTACCTTGTTCTACAGAAAGAGCAGCAATCTTTCGATCGATCTCGTCAAAGGATGGATGTTGTGCATAAACTTGCTTGATGCGTTCATCCCATATTCTTTGATTTTTAAATTGTGTTTGGTTGTACTCTCGCATAATTGCATCATACTGAGAATTCTTTAGTGCCATACCTAGGCCTCCTATAAACTGGCTTACTTAATGTTTAACAACTCTTTTTCTAGCTGATTGTAATCATAGCTTCTTTGGTTAAAGTTGTTGAATTTATTTTTAGTTGCGCCGGTATCTTTTGGTTTTTCAGCAGTTTGCGCTTTTTGCTTCTTATGCTCTTGATCGAGTAATTTGATGTCATCGATGTGTTTTACACCCTTATTATGCCAATCTGTTAGTATTTTATCAGCATATTCAAAACTAGGCTGATGTGTTTGCTTTAAAGTTCTCGTGCAGGCATTATGTATAATCTCAAGTGTGAAAGCATAATCATTTGTCCATTTGTTGATATAGTTTACTTCAAATTCAACCGGTTTTCTATTTTTAATTCCAAATGCGTTAAAAATGGTATAGCAGTTCCTATGATACAGATTCGTAGAAGCTTTTGCTTGGCTGACAGTGGTAATTTCTTCTTCTGCCCAAGCAAGAGCAGTTTTTTTAATGTAATGGATACTCTTACTTCCCTTTGATACACAGTATTCAATCAAATACTCAATCAAATCAAGTGAAAAGTGAAGCTCGTCGTAGAAGAAGAGTAAGGTATTAATTTCTGTAACGCTAAGTGTCTTTCCAAGGTATGCTTCTGTTACAAATAGAATTTGCTGTATGTCTTCATTTTCCTGAAAGACTTTAATTTGCTCTGCGCTGTATGTAGGAATGGTACGTTCTGTTCCTTGTGTCTGCTTTAACTGACCACTAGGAAGAACTGCTTGCTCCTTCATTGCAGCAGATTCACTGCTTGCATTATCATCTAAGATGTCTTGTCCAGAATGATCAATAAATATCACTTCAGTCAGAATGTCGTTTGTATAAGTGAGATGAATTAGCTTCATTTTTTCCCAATATTTTAAAGCACGTATGACATCAGTTTCTGTATGATTGAATTTATCAGCAATAACAGAAATTGAAACCTGCTTATTATGACTAACACAACGTAAAAGATATAAGTATACCTTCACAAACTCTCCGTTTGCTTCGGACATATACTCATCTATGAATGTGTTAGACACCATAGTAGCCCCTGTTTTATTTCGAATGCGTAGTGTTAAGCTGTTCATTTCCAATCCTCCAATGACTGATTAAAACCTTTATCTGATTATGAGTGAACTCATTATAGCATAGGTTTTAGAAAATGAGAACACCAAATTTTAGCGCAAACCCCTGTGATTACAAGGAAAAGCGACACTGTGGACAGTGTGGATAATGTGGATAAAAAAAGGATAAAATTTTACAAAAAATTTGCAAAGTCGCGAAAAAAGGCATTTGTACGAAAAAAATGTTGAATTATAAAATTGACATTATGTTAACAAATAAATCCACATGTGAAAACAACAAAAAATGTTGATAAACATGTGGATAATGTGGATAACTATTTTCCTAAGAGGCTTTCCCCTACTTTTAATATATCTCCGGCTCCCATAGTTATCAACAGGTCACCGTGCATACAATTTTCTAATAAAAAATTTTCAATCTCGTCAAAAGAAGGGAAATAATAAGCGTCACAACCTTGTTTTTTCAGTTCTTCAAGCAGCGTTAATGAGGTGATACCAAGTGTGTTGACCTCTCTTGCTGCATAAATATCTGCTAGTACTACTTTGTCTGCAATGGATAAAGCTTTTGCAAAATCTTGTAAAAATGCCTTTGTTCTTGTATAAGTATGTGGCTGGAAGACGCACCATGTCTTTTTATGCGGGTAATTTTTAGCAGCATTTAATGTGGCTATAATTTCTGTTGGGTGATGGGCATAGTCATCAATGATTGTAATACCACCAATTTCTCCCTTGTACTCAAAACGTCTATCCGTTCCTGAATAGGCCATAATTCCCTTTTTGATTTCACTGTCTGATAATCCCAATGTGTGAGCCACTGCAATCGAAGAAAGTGCATTGTAAACATTGTGAATACCTGGTACATGCAAAGAGATACGGTCAACTACCTTTTGATCTTTAATTAAATCAAAGGAAGGGTGAGCAAATGAATCAAATTCAATGTTTTTGGCGCTATAGGTATTTGCAGTAGAGGAACCATAAGTCACAACGTTACAGGTCAAACCTTCTGTAATTTCCTGCCAATTATCGATATCCCCATTAATAATCAATGTTCCGTTATCCGGTAGATTCTTTGCAAATCGTTTGAAAGAAGAGCGAATATCTTCAATGTCTTTAAAGAAATCCATATGATCTTCTTCTATGTTTAATATTACGCTAATTTTTGGATAGAAATTCAAAAAGCTATTTGTATATTCACACGCTTCTGTAATAAAAACCTCTGAATTACCTACTCGAATATTACCGTCAATTGCTTTAAGGATTCCACCTACTGATATGGTAGGATCAGTTTCTGCCTGTAGTAGGATTTGAGAAATCATGGAAGTTGTTGTAGTCTTTCCATGAGTTCCAGAAACAGCAATGGAATAGTCGTAGTTTTTCATAATCTGTCCAAGAAGCTGGGCTCTTGAAAGAGTTGGAAGTTTTTTATTTATGACTGCCTGATACTCTAAGTTATCTTCTTTAATGGCAGCGGTGTAAACGACTAAGTCGATATCTTCTGTAATATTAGAAGCTCTTTGACCAATGTAAATGGTTGCACCAAGACTCTCTAAATGTTTGGTTAAATTAGAAGCCTTTGAATCAGAACCAGAAATTTTGAAATTTTCTTTTAATAAAATTTCAGCAAGGCCGCTCATACTGATGCCGCCAATCCCGATAAAATGTACTTTAATCGGTTTTGTAAAATCAATGTTATACATAATTTCCTCCAGTTGTACGTTTTCGTACTTTTTGGTAAACAAAAAGGAAAAATCCCCTTCCTATTTGCATTTCATAATATAATATTAATAAAGGTGGTAAATGGGTAATGAAAAGAAGGAATTTATCATAAGTGTTTTCCTTTATTCTTAGTATGACCCACCCTATTTATTATAAACACATTGAGATTACTGTGCAATAAGATTCTAAAAGATGCATGGTTACACAGTATAATTCTATTGCACAACACCATTTGTATGCTTATAATAGAAATAAGTAATAATAATAAGCATTCCTTTGGAATGAAAGGTTTCAAAAGTGATTAAACGGTTCATGTTTAAAATAAGGAGTAATTACAATGAATTTTACACATTTACACGTCCATACAGAGTATAGTCTGTTAGACGGTTCCAATAAGATAAGAGAATATGTACATAGAGTCAAAGAGCTAGGAATGGATAGCGCCGCCATAACCGATCATGGTGTTATGTTTGGAGTGATTGATTTTTATAAAGCAGCGAAGGAGGCTGGGATTAAGCCAATTCTTGGTTGTGAAGTGTATGTGGCTCCAAATTCCAGATTTGACAGGGAGTTAACAGGAGGAGAAGATCGATATTACCATCTCGTTCTATTAGCGGAAAATAATAAAGGCTATGATAATCTGGTAAAAATAGTCTCAAAAGGTTTTACCGAAGGGTTTTATTATAGACCTCGTATTGATATGGAGGTATTAGAAGAATACCATGAAGGAATCATAGCCCTTAGTGCATGCCTTGCAGGAGAAGTGCAAAGATATATCATGAAAGGGCTTTATGAAGAAGCCAAACAGGTAGCGCTTCGGTATGAGAACGTATTTGGTAAAGGGAATTTTTTCTTAGAGTTACAAGATCATGGCATGCCAGAGCAAAAGACGGTAAACCAACAGCTCATACGAATGAGTAAGGAAATATCCATAGATCTCGTTGCAACCAATGACATTCATTATACTTATGATGAGGATGAAAAGGCACATGATATTCTTCTATGCATTCAAACAGCAAAGAAGCTAACGGACGAAAACCGTATGCGCTATGCAGGAGGACAATATTATGTCAAATCTCCAGAGCAAATGGAACAATTATTTCCATATGCAAAAGAGGCTTTGGAAAATACAGGAAAGATTGCAAAAAGATGTAATGTAGAGCTGGAATTTGGTGTAACCAAACTTCCAAAATATGATGTTCCAGAAGGTTATACTGCTTGGGACTATTTGAACAAGCTTTGCTTTGAAGGATTAGAAGAAAGATACCAAAACATAGACGAAGCATTAAAGGAACGATTAAACTATGAGCTTAATGTAATTCATACCATGGGCTACGTAGATTATTTTCTTATTGTATGGGATTTTATCAAATACTCAAGAGACAATGATATTATGGTAGGTCCAGGAAGAGGTTCTGCGGCAGGAAGTTTGGTTTCTTATTGTCTTGGAATCACAAACATTGATCCCATTCGTTATCAGTTATTGTTTGAACGATTCTTAAATCCCGAACGTATTTCCATGCCTGATATTGATATTGACTTTTGCTATGAGAGAAGACAAGAAGTAATTGATCATGTGGTTGCGCAATATGGGAAAGATCGTGTGGTTCAGATTGTTACCTTTGGAACCATGGCAGCAAGAGGCGTGATTCGAGACGTAGGACGCGTAATGGATTTGCCTTATGCTTTTGTAGATTCAATATCAAAGATGATACCAATGGAACTTGGTATTACAATAGACAAGGCGCTTAAAGGGAATCCAGAGCTACGTAAATTATACGAAGACAATGAACAGGTAAAATATTTAATCGATATGAGTAAGCGATTAGAAGGACTTCCAAGACACACATCCATGCATGCAGCAGGAGTTGTAATCAGCCAAAAGTCAGTCGATGAATATGTACCATTATCAAGAGCTTCGGATGGTTCTATTACCACACAGTTTACCATGACGACATTAGAAGAACTTGGACTCCTTAAGATGGACTTTCTAGGTCTTCGAACCTTAACAGTTATTCAAAATGCTTGTCGGTTGATTGAAAAAGGACGTGGGATATCTCTTGATATGGATCATATTGATTATGATGATAAAAAAGTACTAGATTCCATCGGAACAGGAAGAACGGATGGTATCTTTCAGCTGGAAAGTAGCGGTATGAAAAGCTTTATGAAGGAGTTAAAGCCGCAGAATCTAGAAGATATTATAGCGGGTATCTCTCTTTATCGCCCAGGTCCAATGGACTTTATTCCTCAGTATATAAGAGGGAAAAACAGCAAGAATACCATTACGTATGACTGTCCACAGCTAGAACCAATATTGGCTCCAACATATGGATGTATTGTGTACCAAGAACAGGTTATGCAGATTGTACGAGACTTAGCTGGTTACACCTTAGGGCGAAGTGATTTGGTACGAAGAGCCATGTCAAAGAAAAAGACTTCTGTGATGGAAAAAGAACGTCAAAACTTTGTATATGGCAATGAAAGTGAAGGAGTTAAGGGTTGTGTTGCGAACGGAATTGATGAAAAGGTAGCCAATAAAATCTTTGATAACATGATGGATTTTGCAAAGTACGCCTTTAATAAGTCCCATGCTGCCTGCTACGCAGTCGTATCCTATCAAACTGCTTATTTAAAATACTACTATCCAGTAGAATTTATGGCAGCTTTGATGACCTCAGTGCTTGATAATACTAGTAAGGTATCGGAATATATTCTAGCATGTAGGAACATGAATATTTCCATTCTACCTCCAGACATCAATGAAGGAGAGGGAAATTTCTCCGTATCCGAGGGGGCAATTCGCTATGGTTTATCTGCAATTAAAAGTATTGGACGTCCAGTCATTGATGCAATAGTTACGGAAAGACAAGAGCGAGGTAAGTTTAAAGACTTAAAAGATTTTATTACCAGGCTTTCTGGAAAGGAAGTAAATAAACGGACCATTGAAAGCTTTATCAAAGCAGGTGCCCTTGATAGTCTAGGTGGAACGAGGCGTCAGATGATGATGATCTATGTGCAGGTATTGGAACAGATTAGCCAAGATAAAAAGCATTCGGTTGCAGGACAGATGACCTTGTTTGACATGATTAGTGAGGAGGAGAAAGAGCAGTTTGATATTCAGCTTCCTGATGTTGGAGAATATGATAAAGAAACACTGCTTGCCTTTGAAAAAGAAGTGACTGGTATTTATATCAGTGGACATCCGATGGAAAAATATGAAGAAGTGTGGAAAAGAAATATAACTGCATTTACCACCGACTTTGCACTTGATGAAGAGACGAATGCAATCAAGGCCGAAGATGGAAAGACAGTTACCATTGGAGGAATGATAACAAGTAAAACCATAAAGCATACGAAAAATGACAAAATGATGGCTTTTATTACATTAGAAGATTTGGTTGGAAGTGTGGAAGTCATTATCTTTCCAAGAGACTATGAAAGAAACGCCTCTAATATCGTTGTGGATAACAAGGTATTTGTAAGAGGAAAAGTAAATGCGGAGGAGGATAAGCCTGGAAAAGTAATCTGTGAAAGAATTATTCCATTTGATACCCTTGATAAAGAACTTTGGATAAAATTTGAAAACAAGGAATTATTTCAAGAACAGGAAGAAAAACTATACGAAGTGATTAAGGAATCAGATGGAAATGATGGAATTGTTATTTATATAGAAGATATCAAAGCGATGAAGAGGCTAGGGCCGTCAAAAAATGTTAAGGCTGATTCGTTTTTGGTTCGTCAATTAGCTAAATATTTTGGTGAAAAAAATGTAAAAGTTGTAGAAAAGAATATTGAAAACCTTACCAAAATGAATTAGAATAAAGAATAATGTTAATAAATTGGCAAAGTTTTAACATAGAACAGTTACCATATATGGGAGGTATTGAAATGGCAAAAGAAATCAAGACAATAGGTGTTTTAACGAGTGGCGGCGATGCACCGGGAATGAATGCGGCGATTCGAGCAGTTGTACGTAAGTCACTTGCAAATGGCATAAAAGTAAAAGGAATTATGAAAGGCTATAATGGTCTTTTAAATGAAGAAATTGTGGACATGGATGCTAGAAGTGTATCAGATACCATTCAAAGAG
Organism: Candidatus Galacturonatibacter soehngenii; assembly: GCF_008830185.1. Taxonomy (GTDB): domain Bacteria; phylum Bacillota; class Clostridia; order Lachnospirales; family Lachnospiraceae; genus Lachnotalea; species Lachnotalea soehngenii. The sequence continues at coordinate 1,302,674 of NZ_WAGX01000005.1, read as the reverse complement.
GTGGTACCGTTTTATATACAGCAAGATGTGCAGAATTTAGAACGCCAGAAGGACAGCAAAAAGGTGCAGAAATCTGTAAAAAGCATGGAATCGATGGTCTTGTTGTTATCGGTGGAGATGGATCATTTGCAGGAGCGCAAAAGTTAGCGGCACTTGGAGTTAGCACAATTGGTGTTCCTGGTACCATTGACCTTGATATAGCATGTACAGAATATACAATTGGGTTTGATACAGCAGTTAATACTGCTATGGAAGCAATTGATAAAGTACGTGATACATCTACTTCTCATGAAAGATGTAGTATTATTGAAGTTATGGGTAGAGATGCAGGTTATATTGCACTTTGGTGTGGTATTGCAAATGGTGCAGAAGACATTCTTTTGCCAGAAAAATACAACCATGATGAACAGGTATTGATTAATAATATTATTAACAACCGTAAAAAGGGAAAGAAGCATCATATTGTAATTAATGCAGAAGGCATTGGTCATTCAGAAGCAATGGCTAGAAGAATTGAAGCAGCAACAGGGATTGAGACAAGAGCAACCATACTTGGACATATGCAACGTGGAGGAAGCCCTACTTGTCGTGATCGAGTGACCGCATCCATAATGGGAGCTTATGCAGCAGATTTATTAGCACAAGGAAAATCAAACAGAGTGGTTGGATATCGCAATGGTTCTTATGTTGATTTCGATATCGATGAAGCTTTGGCAATGCAAAAAGGTATTAATGATTACGAATACTCAGTAAGTAGAGTACTTGCAATTTAATTTCATAAAGCAGTAGTAAGTGATTCACATTATTTGCTTAGAATAAATATTGATAGATGAATAGTAAAATGACGTGTAAATTGGGTTAACAATTTATACGTCTTTTTCGATACAAAAATACTATAGTAATATGATATGGTATAAATTATAATTACCCATGTATAAGTAAATAAATAACCATATGTAAAGAAGGGCGAAGATTGTGTTAGAAAAAAAAGCGGGCAATAAAGAGTATCGATTTAGTACGACTCAAATAGTTGCATTGGGGTTTTTTGGAGTTATTATGATTGGAGCAGGTCTATTGACATTGCCTGTTTCTTCAGTGGATGGAGAGGCTACGGCATTTATTGATGCCTTGTTTACTGCTACCACCTCCGTTTGTGTAACTGGATTAGTTACATTAAGTACTGCATCTCATTGGAGTTTGTTTGGCAAAATTGTAATACTATTTTTGATACAACTTGGAGGTCTTGGGGTTGTTACTTGTGTAACCTTATTTCTAGTAATGGCAAATCGCAGAATTACTTTGAACGAAAGAGTCATCATTCGTGAATCCTATGGACTTGATACCATGGAGGGAATGGTGAAACTAATTAAAAAAATAGTAAAAGGAACATTATTGATTGAAGCAATTGGAGCATTTTTTTATTGTATTTATTTCATTCCTGAATTTGGATTTTTACAAGGGCTGTGGAAGTCTGTATTTAATGCAATTTCTAGTTTTTGTAACGCGGGTATGGATATTTTAGGTGAGACAAGTCTTGCTAAATACAAAAATAATGCAGGGATTAATTTTAATACAATGGCTTTGATTATATTGGGGGGAATTGGCTTTCCCGTATGGTGGGATGTTATTCATACGTTAAAGGAGATAAAACATAAAAGGATTCGAAAAAGACATTTTTTTGTTCGTTTAACACTTCATTCCAAAATTGCAATCGTTATGACATTAATATTAATATTTGGAGGATGTTTCACTATCTTTTTATTCGAGTATAACAATCCTATGACCATGAAAGACTTGCCACTTATGAATAAATTAATGGCTTCATTGTTTCAAGCTGTCACAACAAGAACAGCGGGATTTTTTACGATATCACAAGACAAGTTCACGGATGCCTCGATTATGATTAGCATGATACTTATGTTTATTGGAGGTTCTCCTGCAGGAACAGCTGGTGGAATGAAAACGACTACCATTGCAATGATTCTTTTAACCACAATGTCCTTTGCAAAAGGTAGAAGTGAAACAGAGGTCTTTAATCGAAAGATTGCCTCTGATAATGTTCGCCTTGGTTTAGTTGTTGTAACACTTGGATCGATTGTGTTATTTACTGCGATTACATTATTATGTGTAACCGAAAATACACCATTTCTTAATGTTGCGTATGAGGCAGTTTCTGCGCTCGCAACGGTTGGGCTAAGTAGAAATTTAACGCCGTTTTTATCACCTTTTGGTAAACTTATTATCATTGTATTAATGTATTTAGGAAGAATAGGTCCAATAACTCTTGTAGTAGCCCTGTCAAATAAAGCGAGTAGTAAGATAGGAATTGATTTCCCTGAAAAGAAAATTATAGTTGGTTAAGGAGAAAAATTATGGTAATGAAGGAATTTGCAGTATTTGGACTAGGAGAATTTGGAAAAAGTGTTGCACTTAATTTAGCGAAAAATGGATGTGAAGTTTTAGTTGTTGATAATGACAGTGAAAAGGTAAAAGAAATTGCAGATTATGTAACATATGCGGTGACTGCGGATGTAACGGATTATAATGTGTTAAAATCATTAGGGATTCGTAATCTGGATGCAGTTGTGGTTGCAATTGCAGAAAGTCTTGAATCAAGTGTTATGGCGACTATATTTGCAAAGGAGCTTGGAGTTCCTTATGTATTAGCTAAGGCCTATACAGAAGTACATGCTACGGTACTAAAAAAGGTGGGAGCAGATGCGGTGGCTTTTCCAGAAAAAGAAATGGGAGCAAGAACTGCAAAAAACTTAATGTCTGAAAATTTTGTTGATTTGGTTGAACTCTCTTCTAAATTTAGTATGGTAGAAATGAAAGTTCCAACAAGTTGGGAAGGTATGACACTGCGTGAATTAAATCCAAGGGATAAACTAGGTGTGAATGTAATTGCGGTAAAAACAGGAGATGAGGTAAATGTAAATCCGAATCCAGATACGCCTTTTGTAAAAGATGAGACTCTTATTATAATAGGTGACAATAATATGCTAGAACGATTAAGTAAGAAATAGATCAATACTTATCAGAGGAGAAAATGTATCAATGATTACCAGTGTAAGCAATAAGCAAGTGAAAAATATCATTCAGTTAACTAAAAAATCAAAGATTAGAAAAGAAACAAACCAATTCGTTGTAGAAGGGATAAAGATGTTTCAAGAGGCCCCTAAAGAGGCCATAAGACAGATTTATGTTTCAGAATCTTTTCTTGCAAAAGACAATCATAAGGATATATTAGGAGATTGTAAGTATGAAGTGATGCAAGATTTTGTATTCCAAGCAGCGTCTGATACGAAAACGCCACAAGGAATACTTTGTATCATTGAGCAATTTCATTATAATACAATTGATATTATTAGAAAAAATCCTGCACATATCATTGTATTGGAAGACCTTCAAGATCCAGGAAACTTAGGTACCATACTAAGAGCAGGGGAAGGTGCAGGTATTACTGGAGTAATATTAAGCAAAAACTGTGTAGATATCTATAATCCAAAAACCATTCGCTCAACCATGGGTTCCATATACCGCGTACCGTTTGTCTATGTGGAGGATTTAAAGAAGACGGTAGAAGAATTAAAGCGAAACAATATTGAGATTTATGCGGCGCATTTAAAGCAAAGTCAGGATTATGACAAAATTGATTTGACAAAGTCTCATGCATTTATGATTGGAAATGAGGGAAATGGGCTAAGTGATGAAATATCATCAATAGCAAATTCTTATTTAAAGATTCCAATGGAAGGAGAGGTTGAATCCTTAAATGCCGCAATCGCCGCATCTATCCTGATGTACGAGACTGCAAGGCAGCGTCGAAACCTGTAAAATTTCCTAAAAATAGTTTGCTTGACAAATAAAAGTAATTCTGTTACAATAACTCCGTAATAAAAGTTAATAATTCTGTAATAATTGTAATAAAAACGCATTAATTATGAAAGCAATGCTACATATTTCGATTTGAATCAGAATTAATTCAGATGAATTATATTACGTTCAATTGAAACTTTGGGAGGTATACATGAAGTTAGGAAACAGAAAGGTAGTTATCGGCGGTCTGACAGCAATTGCGTTTACGTCGTTGACAGCATTTACAAATGTAACACCAGATACTACATCTGATACTAATCCTTTTAGTGCGACACCATCAGTAGAATATCAGAGCTTAACAATTACAGGAAGTAGTGGAATAGGAAAATATTCATCACTGTTTATGCCAGGTAAAGTAACGACAACACTTGATACTATTTTGGTAGATTCAAAAACAGTAGGAAGTAAGAATCCAGTGAAGTTACAGGCAGGTATTGCCAAAGTATTTACTCAAAGCGTAACATTGGACGCCTTAGAGACAGTTGTTGAAGAGGATAGCAACGAGACTCAGTTAAGCAAATCAATGCTTAACAACGATAGCGTTTTTGAAGAAGCAGACCAGCATAATGCTGCAACACAAGTTGCTACAACACAAGAGGTTGTAACAGAGAGTGAAACAAAAATCGAGAATTCGATAGCGCAGGTGGATGATACGAAAGTAGATGATTCTACGAAGTTAAAACAACCTGAGCAAATAGAAGAACCTACAAAGGTAGAAGAATCTTCTGACAATGAATCAAAAGAAGATATAAATAAAGCAATTGAAAATGCCGAACAAACACAAACAGAGATTCCTTCTGATGTTGAATCATTTAAAGAGGCTGATAAAAAAGCAGAAGAGAAAAAGGAAAAATCTGAGTGGGACGATAAAGTAATGGCAGATGTTGAAGAATCTGTAAATATTCGTGCAGAAGCAAATGAAGAAGCTGAGATAGTTGGAAAGTTCTATAAAGGAGCAGAAGCAAATATCCTTGAAAAAGGCGATGAATGGACAAAAATTAGTTCAGGTTCTGTAACAGAAGGTTATATTAAGAACGAATTCTTAGCATTCGGAGAAGAAGCAGAAGCTTTAGCAGAACAAGATGGTCAGTTGATTGCTACAGTGAATACAGATGCTTTAAGAATTAGAAGCGAAGCAAGCGAAGAAGGTAAGGTACTTGATCTTGCAGAGAATGGTGAACAGCTAACAGCTGTAAATCAAAATGGAGATTGGGTTGAGATTGAATATACAAGTGATTCAAATGCATTTGTTGCAAGTGAGTTCGTTAGTGTAGATTACGTTCTTGGTAAAGCGATAACCATAGAAGAAGAAAAAGCAATCCAAGAAGAGAAAAAAAGAAAAGAAGCTGAAGCCAGAATGGCTGAAATAGCAGCCAGCGAAGATGCAGCATTACTTGCAGCAGTGGTTCGTATGGAAGCAGGCGGTGAATCTTATGAAGGTAAATTAGCCGTTGCCAGCGTAGTTGTAAATCGCGTAAAGAGTGGAAGATATCCAAACTCTGTAAGTGGCGTTGTTTACCAAAGTGGCCAATTTCCAGGCGCAGGTAATGGAACCTTAGCAGGATTTCTTTCAGCAGGGATTGGCGGTGACTGTAAAAAGGCAGCGGTAGAAGCCTTAGCAGGACTTACCAATATAGATTATTTACATTTTAACGCTGTATCAAGAATCGGAACTGATGGATATGTGATTGGAAATCATTGTTTTTACTAATAAATATAGAAAGATCATTCTTAAAAAGAGTGGTCTTTTTTGTATAAAAAATTTTGATGAAATCAAAAAGCAATAGAAAAATACAAGGGGAGGACTCTAAAAAGTATATTACAAAAAAACCATCCATTCCATGGAATCAATCAAATACAAAATGAAACGATAACAAAATGACTCTATGCATCATATAGTATATATTATGATAAAAAAGAGGAAAAGAAAAAATGGATAGTAACGTTTATAACTTTCAACAATATTTAGAAAATAATAATCCACCACAGGGTTACATTCGAGTATTACATGCAGTTCCAAATGCTCCTAACGTAGATGTATATGCAAATGAAACACTTGTATTTAACGATTTAGCATTTGGTGAGTATACCCCTTACTTAACACTTCCAGAAGGAAGATACAAAATCGAAGTATACGTAGCAGGAACCATGAATGATCCAATTCTAACTAATAATGTAACAAATAATGAAGGAGCTTATCTTACCATTGGCGTAACAGGAACACTAGATGATCTTGGGATGGTAGGAATCATAGATGTAGATATGCCAATAGAGCCTGGAAAAGCAATGATTCGGTTCGCACATTTATCTCCAAATGCTCCGGCAGTTGATATCACCTTAGCAAATGGTAATGTAATATTTGATGATGTTTCCTTCCGTGAAATTACTTCCTATATGGATTTATTACCAATGAATTATACATTGGAAGTAAGGGGAGCAGGGTCAGATGCAATTGTACTTACTGTACCAAATGTAAATCCGGAAAGCGGAAAATACTATACCGTTTATGCAATTGGTTTGTTTGGAGAAACACCAGGAATTGAGGCATTACTTGTAACGGATGGGGAATTGTAAGTAGAACGAATAGAAGCTCATACCGAAATAAATCATGATTGTATTTTGGTATGAGCCTTTTTCTATTCTTCTGAAAAAAGAACACTTCCAGAAGAACTTCTTTTTTTGATTTGAGTTTGTACATGAATGGTAGAAAAAGGAGATTCAGGAGCCTGAATTCTATATAATAATTGATTTGCCGCAATTGCTCCCATTTCGCTATTTGGAATATGGACCGTGGTTAAATGTGGTTCAATAATTTTTGATTCAGGGGAATCGTCAAATCCGATAATAAGGATATCCTCTGGTACTGAAAGACCCAATCGCTTAATTGCTTTGATTGCATTGATTGCCTGATAGTCATTAGAACAAATAAAAGCTTGGGGAAGCTGTTGTAAGCCTTTTATTCGTTTGCAAAGCCAATCACTCTCGCTGTAGGGGGCAGAATCCTTATCTAGAATACAAAAATCTTCGCTGTAGGAAAGATTATAATCTATCAAAGCATTTTTATATCCCAGCCAACGTTCATAAAAAGAAAGACAATGATTCTTATCGCCTAAAAATCCTATTTTTAGATAGTTGTTATCAATTAATGTTTTAGTTATGGAATATACACTATTGTAGCTTTCCATTAATAAAATATCAGCTTTTAGAGGTGAACTAGGATTTATGACGCAGGTATCAATAAAAAGTGTGGGCAGTCCTAAATTGCATATAAGCTGGTTATAACTTTCAGAAAACATTTCGATACAGACTAAACCACTTATTGTATCGGGATTAAAATTAATTGGAAGGTTCATAGCGTTTATATCATCTTCCCGAACCATGTACATGGCCAATCGATAACCTGATTTACTAATTACGGCTTCAAAAGTTGATAATAGATTAAAACCAAAATGGGAAGTGTTGGGCATACTGCAGGTTAAAAGTGCAATTTCTTTTGCTTTTGATATTTGATCATTAAGTGGCTTAGAATCCATGTAGGCATATTGCTTATAACCGAGTTCAATCGCTTTTTTTAAGATTCTCTCCTTTGTTTCAGTAGAAATAGAACCTGTTCCATTGAAAGCTTTTGATACAGTATTTCTGGATAATCCTAATTCATCTGCAATATCTTGTGCAGTAACTCTGGATTTCATAAGAAGCCTCCTTTAATAAATTATTATAGTAAGTTTACATGGAACTGTTTTGTATTATAGGAATATTTTATGTTTACATTTATAATACAATATTTACACAAAGGTGTCAAATGTAAACATGAAAATAAAGAACTGTATATTATTATAAATAAACTGCAATTAAAGTGTCAAATGTAAACATTAGATATAAATAAAATGTGCATTTGAAAAAAAGAAACAATAAAATATTGACATATTACAAATTGAGTGATAAAGTATGCATATAAAATCTACTAGTTTTAATAAAAATATAGTATTTATGTACAACTCATGATATAAAAATAGAAACCGATGTGTGCAAATGTAAAATAAGGAGAGGGTCAAAATTGAAAAGTAATGCAAGTGATGCAATGATTAAAAATAATTCATGGAAAAAGAAAGGGAAATATATTCAAAAAAATTGGCAACTTTATATTATATTCATGCTTCCAGCATTTTTACTAACGGTAATATTTAAATATCTTCCGATGGGAGGTGTTCTTCTTGCTTTTAAAGATTACAGTGCAATGAAGGGGATTATTGGAAGCGAATGGGTGGGGGGTAAATACTTTCAAAGATTTTTATCTTCTCCGGATTTTATGAATTATTTACTAAACACATTAAAAGTGAGTTTATATGGTCTGGCATGGGGATTTCCAGTACCAATTATTTTGGCATTATTACTTAATAGAATCAAACGAACTGGAATGAAAAAAAAGATACAATTGATTGTATATGCTCCTAATTTTATTTCGGTCATAGTTCTTTGCGGTATGGTACGTATCTTCCTGTCGCCAGTAGGGCCGCTCAATAATCTACTAGGAACATCGTACAATTTTATGACAATGCCAAGTGCTTTTCGGTCAATTTATATTGCAAGCGGAATATGGCAGGGAGCAGGTTGGGCTTCCATTATGTATACAGCAGCTTTGGCCAATGCAAGTAAAGAGCTAACAGAGGCAGCAGTTATTGACGGTGCTAATGTATTTCAACAGATTAAAAATGTAGATTTACCTGCAATAAAATCAATTATTGTGATTCAATTTATATTACAGGCTGGTAATGCTATGAGTGTTGGTTTTGAAAAAGCATATGCATTGCAGACGGATATGAATATTGAGGCATCAGAAATTCTAGCAACCTATGTCTATAAGTTAGGGCTATTAAATGGAGACTACGGCTTTTCTACAGCGGTCGGATTGTTTAATTCAATAATCAATATTGTTTTATTAATTATTGTAAACAAAGTGGTAGCTAAAATAAATGATGGACAAGGTCTATAGGAGGTAAAATTATGAAGACAAGAACATTTAATCAGTTATCCTTCTCAGATAGGACATTATTGGGTATCGGTTATATTTTACTGGCGATTTTTGTTGGCATTATTATTGTTCCACTGGTATATGTGGTGGTGGCCTCATTTATGGATCCTACGGTATTGCAGAATGAAGGCATAAGTTTTGACTTTAGTACTTGGACACTCACAGCATATGAAAGAGTAATGACGAACAAAATGATTTGGGTTGGCTTTAGTAATTCAATTATTTATTCAATGTCTTATACATTTATTTCAGTACTTGTTACCATTATGGCAGCTTATCCAATGTCAAAAAAAGACTTTGTCGGAAAAGGATTCTTCAATATTATATTTATTATTACAATGTTTTTTGGTGGTGGTTTAATTCCGACGTATTTACTTATTAGCGATTTGCAATTAGTTAATACGCCTTGGGCAGTGATCTTGCCGGGAGCTTTCAGTGTTTGGAATATGATTCTGGCGAGGACCTATTTTCAGTCCATTCCAGAAGAATTACGAGAAGCTTCTAGTATGGACGGCGCCTCAGAGTTAGTCCATTTTGTTAATGTATTGTTACCGGTCTGTAAGCCAATTATAGCAGTTTTAGCACTATATCAGTTTGTGGGAATGTGGAATAGTTATTTTGACGCTATGATTTACCTAAATGATTCTAAAATGCAACCATTGCAATTAGTCCTTCGATCTATTCTGATTCAAAATACTCCAGAAACGGGTATGATATCAGATATACAAAGTACAGCGGAGCTGGCTAAATTAGCTGAATTGCTAAAATATTCAACGATTGTAGTGTCTAGTTTGCCTTTGCTAATTATGTATCCATTTTTCCAAAAGTATTTTGACAGTGGAATTATGATTGGGTCAGTAAAAGGTTAAAAAATAATATATATAAAAAGGAGAGAAAGCATGAAAAAGAGAATGAAAAAAGTAGTATTACTCTTATTAGTATCATTTATGATGTTGTCTACAGGAGCTTGTTCAAGTCAGGAGGATGCAACAACAGCAGCAGTAGGAAAGGACGCGGATGGAAATGTTGTAGAAATTGTATTTCCGCTGGAAGAAACAGCCACATTATCCTTTATAACAAATGCATCTGCAAACTCTACACAAAATCCTAATGAAAGAGCAATATTTCAAAGAATGGAAAAAGCAACTAATGTACATATTAACTGGACTTGCTTCGTAGAGGATCAGTTTAGTGACAAGAAAAATCTAGCATTAGCACAGGCAAAAAATCTTCCAGATGGATTATATAATGCAGGTATGAGTGACTATGATTTACTTCGATATGCAAAGCAAAATGTAATTATTTCCGTAGAAGATTTAATTGATAACTATATGCCAAACTTAAAAAAAATTCTTGAAGAGAATCCTGAGTATCGTTCTATGATAACAGCAACCGATGGACATATCTATTCATTTCCTTGGATTGAGCAGTTAGGTTCTGGTAAAGAAGCAATACAGACGATTGGAAATATGCCTTTTATTAACAAGACATGGTTAGAAGAACTTGGATTAAAAGTGCCAACAACAACAAAAGAATTAGAAGAAATACTAATTGCATTTAAAGATAACGATCCAGCAGGAAATGGAAATACGATTCCTATGTCCTTCATCATTAATGGAGGAAATGAAGATGTAAGTTTTTTAATGGGAGCTTTTGGAGAAGGATATGGTGATGTAGTAGATCATATTGCAGTATCAAATGATAAAAAAGTAATTTATACAGCGGCACAAGATGGATATAAAGAAGCAATTAACTGGCTGCATGAATTGCAAACAAAGGGAGTGATTGATCCGGAAGCATTTACACAAGATTGGTCTACCTTTGTAGCAAAAGGTAAAGCGGGACGATATGGATTGTTTTTTTCATGGGATAGCGCAAATATTGTGGCTAATATGAATGATTATATTCCACTGCCAGCATTAAAGGGGCCTACTGGTACAGTGAGTGTTCCAAGACAAAGCGGCAGTGCAACAAGTGGTTTTGACAGAGGAAGATGTGTATTGACAAGTAACTGTAAAAATCCAGCATTGGCAGCTGCATGGATTGATCAAATGTATACACCATTACAATCAATACAAAACAATTGGGGTACTTACGGAGAAGAAGATAAATTTAATATCTTTGAAATGACAGAGAGTGGAATGTTAAAGCATATGGACCTCGGAAGCGAATCACCGGTTGAAGTAAGACAGGCACAAAATGTAGGAGGGCCGTTGGCAATCCTTGATAGTTATTATGGAACCTATGTAACCTGTCCTGCTGATGCACAATATAGATTAGACTGGATTAAAGACATTTATACTAAAGATATGATTCACGAATACGTATATCCAAATGTATTTATGAGTCGGGAAGATACAGATATAGTTACACAATATACAACTGATTTAGATAAATATACAAATCAGAAAAAAGCAGAATGGATTCTAAATGGCGGTGTTAATGTGGAATGGGATGAGTATCTAGAAAAGCTGGAGGGCTATGGTTTATCAAAGTATCTTAAAGTAAAGCAAACATACTTAGATAATTATTTAGTAAAGTAAGTATAAAAAGGTGTTGTTGATGTCAATAGCACGTCTGAAAGGTTGAAAGCAATATGAATAAAAATGAATTACATAAAAGACCTTATGATGTTATTGCCTTGGGGGAATTATTAATTGATTTTACAATATACGGAAAAAGTATGCAAGGAAATTCCCTTTTTGAAGCAAATGCAGGAGGAGCACCCTGTAATGTACTGGCAATGCTCACAAAACTTGGAAGAAAAACCGCATTTATTGGAAAAGTAGGAAATGATATTTTTGGACATATGTTAAAAAAGAAGGTCTCAAATTTAGGAATTGATACACAGGTTCTTGTGATTGATGAGGAGATCCCTACTACATTAGCTTTTATACAAAATAAAGAGAATGGAGAAAGAGAGTTTTCTTTTTACCGAAAACCTGGAGCTGATATGATGCTTAAGGAAAATGAGATTGAGGAAGAAATTTTTACAAAGGCAAAGATATTTCATTTTGGTACGATATCCATGACGGATGAAGGGGTAAGAAAAGCTACTCAAAAAGCCATAAACGCAGCACTTAAAAATGAGTGCATCATTACATTTGATCCAAACTTAAGACTGAATTTGTGGTCAGATAAAGTTAAGGCAAAGGAGGCAATGCACTATGGGCTATCAAAATGTCATGTTCTAAAAATATCGGATAATGAGATTGAGTTCTTACTTGATACAAGTGACACAAAAGAAGGAATTAAAATGCTCCATAAGAAATATCCAGATATTAAGCTGATTTTGGCTACAATGGGTATTGATGGAAGCTATGCATATTATAAGGAACAGTTTGTATTCCAAAAAGCTTTTATTCAAAGTAACACAATTGATTGCACGGGAGCAGGTGACACTTTTAATGGAATTGCAATTCATTATATTTTGGAATATGGATTAGATAATTTAAACGAAAAAAAACTTAAAGAATTATTATGCCATGCTGGTGCAGGTGGAGCTATTATAACAACAAGACCGGGCGCGCTGTGTGCTATGCCAGATAAAAAAGAAATAAATATACTAATAAAAAAACAAATATAATTTGATTTAAAGTACGGAGGAAAGAGATAGTGGAAGTTAGTAAAGGAAAGCTAGAAATGGCAAGGGAATATGAACAGGTAAAGGGAAGGGAAATTCCACAGGAACAAAGGCCCTCTTTTCATCTTAGTGCTCCAGTAGGATGGATAAATGATCCCAATGGGTTTTCTGTTTATAAGGGAGAGTATCATTTGTTTTATCAATATAATCCCTATGAGCCGAGAAATGGATTAATGCATTGGGGGCACAGTAAATCCAAGGATTTAATAAAATGGGAGCAATTACAAACTGCATTAGCTCCTGATATGGAATATGATGCTCAAGGCTGTTTCTCTGGTAGTGCTTTGGAACATGAAGGAAAGCATGTGCTTATGTATACAGGAGTGCAGGAAAAAAAGAGAGAAGATGGTTCTATGGTTGTTTTTCAGACGCAATGCATAGCATTTGGTGATGGCAAAGATTATAAAAAACTAAAAAATAATCCAGTTATAACACATGAACAGCTTCCAAAGGGAAGTAGTATAACTGATTTTAGGGATCCTAAAATATGGAGGGAAAAAGAATGCTTTTATGCTGCAATAGGAAGTAGAAGTTCAGATGATAGTGGACAAATAGTATTGTTTCAATCTGAGGATTTGAAAGATTGGAACTATATTACCATCCTAGATAGCTGTCAAAATGAGTATGGAAAGATGTGGGAGTGTCCAGATTTCTTTGCCCTAGATGAAAAACAAGTACTTTTAATTTCGCCTCAAGACATGCTTGCGAAGGGACTAGAGTTTCATAATGGGAATGGAACGGTATACTTAATTGGTAAATATGAAAAGGATAGACACTCATTTACAAGGGAATATGTTGGTGCCATTGATTATGGCCTTGATTTTTATGCACCTCAGACATTGGAAACAGAAGATGGAAGAAGGATAATGATTGGGTGGATGCAATCATGGGAAAATCATTTGCTACCTCCTGATTTTTTGTGGTCAGGAATGATGAGTATTCCAAGAGAATTAAATATTTTAAATGGCAAATTAATTCAAAATCCAGTTAAGGAAATTGCAAAGTATTATAAACAAACAGTAACTTTTTGTGATTTAAAAGTCCGTGGTGAGATGAGTTTGGGGGGAGTTGCAGGGCGTTGTATTGATTTGACAGTAGAAATTACCGGAGGAGATTTTAAGATATTTACAATTGCTTTTGCAAAAAACAATGAATTTCAGACTATAATAGAGTATGAGCCAGAGGAAAACAAAGTAACTATAAACAGAGAATATTCAGGTATCAGAAAAGATATGATACATAAAAGAAGCATGTATGTAGCAGATAAAGAACATAAAATAAAGTTAAGACTTCTTTTAGATAAATTTTCAGTAGAAATATTTGTAAATGATGGGGAGCAAGCTATGTCAGCCCTTATCTATACACCTTTGGATGCAAAATGCATCTCATTCCATACCAAAGGAGAAGCAGACGTTAATATAGTAAAACATGATTTAGTTTAAATAAATCAAAACAAAGGGGTTGTCGCTTTAACAATTGAAAAATTGTGAAGCGGCAGCTTTTTTAGGAAACAAATGCCGCCCGTTTTACCATTTTGAATCTTATTATGTAGTTTGTTATATTACGAGCCATGGCAAGAAGCGTACTTTCTGCAAGAACATTTGTTGTGCCTTTGCTTAAGTATCTCCGAAACTGCATACCCTGTTTTTGATTTACTATGTCTGATATATTCCATTGTCAGCTCCTTTCAGTTTCGACAGACATAGGCGACTTTTTCTTTGTTATACTCCATGTTTTCTATCCTGCCGATATCATTTCGGTAGTTTCTGGTTTTTGATATTTCATAATTTGAAGGTTTGATAAATGCTGTTTGGCCATTGCCTTCAAGAAAAAAGTAATTTTCTTCACTTTCATAACCAGCATCGGCAACAATCTTACTATATTTGAACTTTAGATAATTTTCTGCATCCTTTAAAAATGGAATGAGCGTTGTTATCGGTTGGCTGTGGACCTATCGTAAGCCAGGTAACATACTCAGAGTCAACTCCGTGCTGCAGATTAAGTGCAGGTTTTAACTGTCCATTTCCCATTGCATCTTCCTTCATTCGCATAAATGTTGCATCATGATCCGTTTTGGAATAACTATTCCTTGCGCCGCATATGTGCGACAGCCCCTTAATTTTTTAAAGAAAAAGTTTATTGAACACATGCATTTTGACCGTCTCGATTATAATATGATATAATACAAACAGTGAGTGAACTTGTTTCATTTTTAGTTACGATAGAATAGTTACGATAGATAAGGCGAATAATAGGTTGAGAAATCGGGAGAGGGAACATTATGGAATCGGTAGTTGATATCATTATCACAGGTAAAAATTTTGTAATGAATAATATTTTTTATATCAATTTGGTATTATCCATTATTATTGTCTTTTTTCAACGTAAAGATCCCAAATCCGTATGGGCATGGTTATTAGTCATGTATTTTATTCCTATCGTTGGCTTTATATTATATATGTTAATCGGGCAAGATATGCACAAACGAAGAATGTTTCGAACGAAGGAAATAGCCGACGAACTAAACACTGTCATTCGAAAACAAGAAGAGAGAATTTATAAAAATGAATTTAAATCACAAGAAAGTGAAATTAGCGAGTTTTCAGATCTTATCCTTTATAATCTGGAAAGTGGAGACGCCGTATATACGGATGATAATGATATTGAGATTTATACAAATGGTGAAGAGAAATTTAAGGCTTTGATCAATGCGATTTATAAAGCAGAGAAATACATTCACATGCAATACTACATCATCAAAAGTGATGAAGTTTTTGACCGTATTATGGAGGCTTTGATAAAAAAAGCAAAAGAAGGAGTCGAAGTAAGAATCTTATACGATAGTATGGGGTGTCGTAACTTAAAAAGAAGTGATGTAAAAAAACTAAACGAAAATAACGTTATGACAGCAGAGTTTTTCCCTGCTTTTTTAAGGCGTCTTCATCTACGTATCAATTATCGTAATCACAGAAAAATTGTAGTTATTGATGGAAAGAGTGCATTTGTGGGAGGCTTTAATGTTGGAAAAGAATACATTGGAAAAGACAAGAAATTTGGCAATTGGAGAGATACGCATTTTAAAATAACAGGAAGTGCAGCGACAGCCTTGGGCGTTCGTTTTATTCTCGATTGGAACTATGCGGCTAAAGAAAACTTATTTCAGACCGATAAATATTTTGAGAATATGGAGCAGGAAGCAAAAGGAAGTAATGCAATCCAAGTAATTTCTAGTGGCCCCGATTCCAATAATCAAAACATTCGAAATAATTATGTAAGATTGATTAATAAAGCAAAAAATAATATTTATATTCAATCCCCTTATTTTATTCCTGATGATGTGGTGCTGGATGCATTAAAAATTGCTGCATTATCTGGTATTGATGTAAGGGTTATGATTCCATGTAAGCCAGATCATCCCTTTGTATATTGGGCAACGTATTCGTATATGAGCGATTTGCTAAGCGTAGGGGCTAAATGCTACACCTATGATGATGGCTTTCTACATGCAAAAGGGATGGTTATTGATCGAAAGGTTGCTTGTTATGGTACGGCAAATATGGATATTCGAAGCTTTAAACTTAATTTTGAAGTAAATGCGGTAATCTATAATCAAGAGACGGCTGCAAAACTTGAGAATATATTTATGGAAGATTTGAATCAATCTACACAGATTACTCCATATATCTATGCAAACAGACCGTTTGTGATACGTATTAAGGAACAGGTATCAAGGCTTTTATCACCACTTTTATAAAAGGGTAAAAGCGTATGGAGGAAGAAAATGTTACGAAAGAAACTAACAGCAATTGTACTAATTATTACTTTATTAAGTACAATGACTCAAGCCATTACAGTTAATGCTGCAACCAATGCCAAAGAGGTATTAAATGGTGCTACATTGAATCCCATTCCTACTAATTACGCTCCTCTTGATAAGTTGGTCCGTAAAGTTTTAAAAAAATATATGAAAGACGATATGAATACGTATGAAAAAGTAAAGGCTTGTTATGATTATCTCATTCATAATGTTTCTTATAGCAGTAATATTTTTCAGGCTAAAGCGTATCAAGAAATTATGAGTGCCTCATACTCCTCGTCTTGGGATAAGAAAGTAATCTATTATGCCTATTGTGCCCTTAAGAATAAAAAAGAATCCTGTTATGGGTATTCTTCTGCTTTTGTTGTGCTTACTAGAGCAATTGGCCTTGAGTCTTATGTGATGCAAGGAAAGACAGCACTGGCAAAGGGTGGATATGGGAATCATTGGTGGGTTAATATAAAAATAGATGGTAAATATTATGTATTTGACCCAAATGTCGACGAAAATATTGCGAAGGGAAACACCATATATTATTATCGGTTCTGTAAATTAGATGCAGAGGTACCAGATAAGTATATTTATACGAACCGAAAGGAAGACATAAACCAGTTTCATGAATTTCAAAAAGGAATTCCATTAAAATCGATTCAGTTTAATAAGTCAAAACTTACGTTATATACAGGTGAGAATCAAACACTTTCACTTAACTTAAAACCAAGTGATGCGACCGTTACTGCCAAAACGGTATGGAAAAGTTCAAATAAAAAAATTGCTACTGTATCAAAAAGTGGAATCATAACAGCTAAAAAACCTGGTACTGTTACGATAAGTGCAGTAGTTGGAGACAAAACAACAAAATGTAAGGTGACAGTAAAGAAACCGTTTATTAAATTAAATAAAACATCTATTACGTTAAAAAAAGTTGGTAATCAATCAAGACTAAAAACAAAAGTTTCGCCAAATCTTAAGGAAAGCACCATTAAATGGAAGTCCTCCAATCAAAAGGTAGTAAAGGTTACAGAAAATGGGGAGATAATAGCTCTGTCAAAGGGCACAGCGACCATAACTGCCTACATTGGAAAGGTTAAGGCGAAATGTAAGGTTATAGTAAAGAAGTAGACAAAAGAAAATGGGGGGATAAGTATGAGACTAGTTGCGACTGAGATGATTGATGAGTCAATGGTTTTAGCAAGGAATGTGTTTGCAGGAAAATGTCTAGTATTAAAAGCAGGAACAAGTCACATACCAAAGTATACAAATAGCTTAAAAAATATGGGAATCCATTATCTTTACGTAGAGGACGAACTTAGTAAAGATATTACAATACCAGATGCGATAACAGAAGAGAATCGAGTACGTTGTAAGGAAATCTTGATGAACACACTGGAGGACTTGCAAAAGGGGCAATCTCTCAAGCTTAATAAATTAGCAGATAATGTAGAAAATATTATCAGTGATATTATGAGTAATAGTGATTTGCAGCTTAGTCTCTCGGATTTGAGTGCGACGGATGAATATACATTTTCTCACTCTGTAAGCACTACTGTATATGCGCTTTTAATAGGATATGGATTAAAATATACAAGAAAAATGATGTCGGCATTGGCAATGGGAACGTTACTTCATGATATTGGTAAAATTGTATTAGATCCAGCAATTGTACACAAAGAAGATGCGCTAACGAACGAGGAGTTTGAATATGTAAAAAAGCACGTAGAATGTGGCTACGAACTTCTAAAGGATGCGCCTAATATCCCTACGATAGCAAAGGAAATCACATTAAATCATCATGAAAAGTTAGATGGAAGTGGCTATCCAAGAGGCTTAAAGGGAGACGAGCTAAATGAATTTGCAAGAATTAGTGCCATTGCAGATGTCTATGATGCCTTGACCTCAGATCGATGTTATCGTAAGAAGTGGCCTACGTATAAGGCGGTTGATTTCTTGATTGAAAATAGCGGAATAAAATTCGATCCTGATTTGGTACGTATCTTCATCCAAAGAATTGCGGTATACCCCAATGGTTCTATGGTGCGTTTATCGGATGGGAAAATTGCGCTTGTAAAAGATCAAAATAAATACACGCCACTTAGACCGATTGTTAGAGTGATTGCAGATGAAAATGGAAACAGAATATCTCCTTTTGTGATAAACTTAATGGAAGTGTTATCACTTACGGTAATCGAATCAGAAGTTGAAATTTCCAAAAGTATTATAAATCAGAAAAGAAATTATACGATGGAAGAAGAATCATTTTTATAAAGAAAAGTGATTTTCCTGTGAACTTGTCTATTTTACTTTCATTTTTTAAAAAAATGTGGTATAAACAAATAGGCGTATAAAATGCACAGAAGGGAAAGAATCATGAAAAAAAATATTAAATTAGCAGCTGTATTAATTACAACAGCAATATTAGCCGCAGGATGTGCGAAGAATTCTGAATCAGCGAAAGATACAACGAAAGACACAACAAAAGAAAGTACTACAGCTACAGCTTCAGATGTAGATTATAGCAAGTATGTAACACTTGGTACTTATAAAGGAATCGAAGTAACAAAACAATCTGTAGAAGTAACAGAAGAAGAAATAGAAGCACAAATTCAGTCGACACTTACGAATAGTTCTGTAAATGAAGAGATTACAGATAGAGATACAGTTGCAGAAGGTGATGTAGCTAACATCGACTATGAAGGTCTTTTGGATGGTGTCGCTTTTGATGGCGGTACTGGACAAGGATATAATTTGACCATTGGTTCAGGCCAATTTATTCCTGGTTTTGAAGAACAATTAGTTGGCGCAAAAGTAGGGGAAAAGATTAGTATTAATGTAACATTTCCTGAAGCATATACAGAAGAATTAGCAGGGAAAGACGTTGTATTTAACGTAACCATTAATTCAATCAGCAAAGAAGTTGTTCCAGAGCTTACAGATGAATTTGTTCAAGGAATTTCAGATGCCAAGACAGTTGATGAATACAGACAAGTGGTAAAAGAAGACTTGATTAAATCAAAAGAAGATGCAGCAGAAGCAACTAAGCAAAGTGATATTTGGACAGCAGTAAAAGAAAATTGTGAGATTAAAGAATACCCTAAGGAATTAATCGATAAATACAGTGAACAGATTACGACCATGTATTCTGCTTATGCTGAGCAAGCTGGCGTGGAAATGGATGAATTCATGACCACTTATTTTGGCATGAGTTTGGAAGACTATGCAAAACAGGTTGCTGGAGAAGAAATGATCTTTAAGTTGATTGTTAAAGATGCTGGTTTGACAGTCTCTGATGATGTGTTTAAGACAAAAGCAGATGAGTTAGCATCTACTTATGGTTATGAATCATCAGATGCATTGATTGAAACATATGGAGAAGATGAGCTAAAGGATAGTATTCTTTGGGAAGTTATGATGGATTATTTAAGTGAAAATGCAAAAGAAGCTTAAGTTATAAGAAAGAGATTGTTTGATAAGGATTATTAAGATCAGGTATACAATTTGGATAAATTGTATACCTGATTTTTATAATTAGAAATGCAAACGTGGCTTCTTTTTACATAATAAGAACAGGAATAATTAAATTTTCATTCGCATACATTGTAAAAATAATACATGTGTGGGAAGTTAAATGAAGGGATATATTGAAGAGAGAGCAGTAGATATTGCGAATTACATTATTAGCAACAATGCAACCGTTAGACAAACCGCAAAGCAGTTTAGTATTAGTAAATCTACCGTACATAAAGATGTTACCGAAAGATTAGTCAATATTAATCCTGCTTTGGCAAAACAAGCAAGAAAGGTTCTTGATGTCAATAAGTCAGAGCGCCATATTAGAGGTGGATTGGCTACTAAAGAAAAATACTTACACCAAAGTTTTCACAAAAGCTATTAATTGGTAAAAGCACAAAAGAGGTAAATATTTTATAAAATTCCAAATCAATATTCTACTTTTTAAATTATGTGGTATGATAAATATGTAGGTACTTATAAAAGTAGCAAAGTACGAAAGGGAAAGAATATGAATCAGGTTAGAATTGCCATTATTGGTATTGGGGGAATGGGGAAAAAATATGCCAAGATTATTGATCGCGGCATAATAAGAGGAATGACACTTGCAGCAGTTACATGTAGAAGCGAGGAAAATGCCGTCTGGGCAAAAGAAAATTTAAACAATCAGACAAAAGTATATCAAGATACCAATCAGTTATTTGAAGAATCAGATCAATTTGATGCGGTATTAATTGTAACGCCACATAAAACACACCCTGAATTTGCAATTCGAGCATTTGAACATAAAAAGCATGTATTTTGCGATAAGCCTGCCAGTATTTCAATTGATCAGGCAGAACGTATGAACCATGCAGCCAAGGTTTCTAACATGAAATATGCGATGATGTTTCATCAAAGACTTTATAAAAAGTATGAAAGGGTTAAGGAACTAATTGAAAGTAAGGAGTTAGGAGATATCAAAAGAGTCTTGCTTGAGAATACGAAATATTACCGAACTTCATACTATCACAAATCCAGTAACTGGAGGAGCAGCTGGAATCATGAAGGCGGAGGTGTCTTAATAAATCAGGGACAGCATATGCTTGATATCTGGCAATGGCTCTTTGGTATGCCAAAATCCTTGTGCGCCAAAATCTGCTATGGGAAATATAATGATTTTTTAGTAGATGATGAGGCAACTATTTATATGCAATATGAGAATCAAATGTCTGCCGTATTCTTTATTACAACTGGCGAAGCGGCAAGTGAAGAACGATTAGAAATAATTGGAACAAAGGGAAAGCTTTTACTCATAGATAATCATCTAAAGATATGGAGATACGAAACAGACTCAGAAGAATATGCAAAAACAGCTAAGGCATTTAGTACGGAAGAATTAAAAATAGATATTAAAGAAGAAGAGTTTGAGGTGCAAGTGGATCCGTATGAGGAAATGCTTCAAAACTTTGCGGATGTAATCCTAAAAGGAGAAAGCTTAATAGCTCCAGGAGTAGAGGGCAGTAATGCACTGGCTCTTGCGAATGCGGCTTATTTATCCTCTTGGAAGCAAGAAACTGTATCATTACCGATACAAGCCAAACTTTATGAAGAACAATTAAAACAAAAGATGGAAGAAGAAAGTAAGAAATTCCATTAAGCAAGCGAAAAGACAAAAGAGGGAACAAGGATGTTTTCTAGAAAAGACTTGGTGAGGCTAATAGTCCCACTTATTATAGAGCAATTCTTAGCAGTAACGGTAGGTATGGTTGGTACCATAATGGTATCTGGTGCAGGAGAAAGTGCGGTTTCTGGTGTATCACTAGTAGATAGTATTAATGTTTTGTTGATTACTGTATTTGCATCGCTTGCTACAGGTGGAGCTGTGGTAGTTGCACAATTTATTGGACAAAAGAACAAAGAAAGGGCCTGCGAGGCGGCGGATCAGCTGCTTTTATCAGCAGGAATTATTTCAATTATTATTATGGCATTTGCATTACTTGGTAATCGTGTAATTTTACGCTTGGTATTTGGTAATGTAGATCAATCAATTATGGATAATGCTGTAGCTTATTTTATGATTACAGCATTATCCTATCCATTTTTAGCGATATATAATTCTAGTGCAGCGCTTTTTCGAGCGATGGGAAATTCAAAGATTTCCATGTATGTATCCTTGGTTATGAATGTCGTTAACGTAGTTAGTAATGCTATATTGATTTATGGATTTTCTATGGGGGCAGCGGGAGTTGCTTGTTCTGCTACCTTGGCGCGTTTTGTTGCGGCAGTCATTATGTATCGATTGCTTCGCAATCAAAAAAATCCAGTTCATTTTTCAAAAAGATTTGTATTTCGTTTTAATCGTGAATTAATTCGAAGAATTCTTGCGATTGGTATCCCAAACAGCTTGGAAAATGGAATGTTTCAGGTGGGAAAGATTCTGGTATTAAGCTTAACGACTAGCTTTGGTGCAGTTGCTATTGCAGCAAATGCAGTGTCTAATAATGTTGCGGCCTTTGCATCTTTGCCAGGCTCTGCGATGGGACTAGCTTTAATCACTGTAGTGGGACAATGTGTGGGAGCAAATGATAAAAAACAAGCACGTAAATACACCAAACAGCTTTTACTAGCTTCTTATCTTATTATGGGGGGATTTAATCTCTTGATTCTAGCTGCCTGCCCAATCATTGTGTCTTGGTTTCAATTATCAGCAGAAACGGCAAAGGTTACGAGCTGGTTGATTACGTATCATAGCATTTGTTGTATGATTATCTGGCCTGCCTCTTTTACGTTACCAAATGCGTTAAGGGCAGCAAATGATGTGAAGTTTACCATGGTAATCGCAATCTTTTCTATGTGGACTTGGCGTATTGCATTTAGTTATGTACTAGGGCAATACTTTGGATTCGGTGTTAAGGGAATCTGGATTGCTATGACAGTGGATTGGCTATTTCGAGCCACTTGTTTTGTGATGCGTTTTATTAATGGAAAACATTTGAAGCAGATGAATACAGAACCAGCAATTCCAGCATAATCATGCCTAAGATTTATTAATTATTATGCATTTTATGGCTTGTCAATAAGACTTGCTTATCATATAATGATAGGAACTGGTTTTACAACCAAATGAGAAATACTGTAAAGACGGCAATGAAGCCTCATCAGCTTCATTGCTACGAATAATAAGTAGGAGGAAGCACTTGTGGAAAGAGAAATGGTATTAGTACTAGACTTTGGTGGTCAGTATAATCAACTCATAGCAAGACGTGTAAGAGAATGTAACGTATATTGTGAAGTTCATTCTTACAAT
The DNA here is from genome assembly GCF_008830185.1 of Candidatus Galacturonatibacter soehngenii. GTDB lineage: Bacteria > Bacillota > Clostridia > Lachnospirales > Lachnospiraceae > Lachnotalea > Lachnotalea soehngenii. The sequence continues at coordinate 1,279,507 of NZ_WAGX01000005.1, read as the reverse complement.
ATTAGTTTAGACAAAATTAAAGAAATGAATCCAAAGGGAATTATCTTTACTGGAGGACCCAATAGTGTATATGGTGAGGATTCACCAAGATATGAAAAGGCAATCTTTGATCTTGGTATCCCAATTCTTGGAATCTGCTATGGTTCACAGCTTATGGCATTCGCACTTGGTGGAAGCGTAAAAACGGCTCCAGTGAGCGAATATGGTAAAACAGAAGTAAGTATCGATAAGAGTTCCCTTTTATTTGGAGACGTGGCAGAAAAGACAATTTGCTGGATGAGCCATACCGATTATATTGAAAAAGAACCAGAAGGATTTACGGTTACCGCTACTACACCAGTGTGTCCTGTAGCAGCAATGGAGCTTCCAGAAAAGAAGCTTTATGCAACCCAGTTTCACCCAGAGGTTATGCACACCAAAGAAGGTATCAAAATGCTTCACAACTTCCTTTTTAAAGTATGTGAATGTGCAGGCGATTGGAAGATGGATTCCTTCGTTGACAATGCAATTGAAGCCATTCGTGCTAAAGTTGGAGACGGAAAAGTATTATGTGCGTTATCTGGTGGTGTGGATTCTTCTGTTGCAGCAGTTATGCTTGCGAAAGCAGTTGGAAAACAACTTACCTGCGTATTCGTAGATCATGGTCTTTTAAGAAAGAATGAAGGGGATGAAGTAGAGGCTGTATTTGGACCAGAAGGCCCATATGACCTTAACTTTATTCGTGTAAACGCACAAGAGCGTTTCTATCAGAAGTTAGAGGGCGTAAAAGATCCTGAGACAAAGAGAAAGATCATTGGTGAAGAATTCATTCGTGTCTTTGAAGAAGAAGCAAAGAAGATTGGAACCGTGGACTTCTTAGTACAAGGAACCATTTACCCTGACGTAATTGAAAGTGGATTAGGAAAGTCAGCTGTCATTAAGAGCCACCATAATGTTGGAGGACTTCCTGACTATGTTGACTTTAAGGAAATCATTGAACCTCTTAGAGATTTGTTCAAGGATGAAGTTCGTAAGGCTGGCTTAGAGCTTGATATTCCAGAATACCTCGTATATAGACAACCATTCCCAGGTCCAGGCCTTGGAATTCGTATCATCGGTGCGATTACACCTGAAAAGGTTAAGATGGTACAAGAAGCAGATGCCATTTATCGCGAAGAGATTGCAAAAGCTGGCGTAGACAAGGGTCTTGGGCAGTACTTTGCAGCTTTAACAAATATGAGAAGCGTTGGTGTTATGGGGGATGAAAGAACCTATGATTATGCCATAGCGCTAAGAGCAGTAACTACATCTGATTTCATGACTGCGGAGAGTGCTGAACTTCCTTGGGAGGTGCTTGGTAAGGTTACGAGTAGGATTGTGAATGAGGTGAAGGGGGTTAACCGTGTGTTGTATGATTGTACGGGGAAGCCGCCTAGTACGATTGAGTTTGAGTGACATGAAGAAACGCTACAACCCAGTAAAATCAAGGGCTGTAGCGTTATTTTTTTAGGCGTGATTCTAGTTTGATTCTAAAAATAAAGTAAATCAATAGGATCAGGTTCATAAGTGTCAGGCTCTATTATAGTCTTAAAAGATGTTCGGTTTGAATTTTTAAAAAATTTTTTTGAAATAAATTGATGAGCTAAGTTTTGGATCTTTTCAATCATTTCTGAATATTTTGAATTATTTATAGGTATAATATTGCTTTCAAGCTTTTGATGAAAATTAATAATTAACTCGATATCCAAACTTGAAATTTGATACATATTACAATAATGGACAAGTAAAGCAAATGGATTGTCAAATACTGTATTTTGTAGTTTATTACATAATGAGGTTATAAGATCGTTTTTCTTTTGATTTGGGAGCGTTAGATTATAATCTACCTTGAGAATAGTATCTATTTTCTTCGCAAGTATAGTTTCACCATTACTAAGTTTATTTCTATTGCATGTATAGTCATTTTTTGCAAGTGACATCAAGAGGTTGAAAAAATAATAAAATGACTCTTGATATAAGCTTAATGAAAAATAGAACGTACCAAGATGAAAATAATGAATATAAAGTGAAATATGTTTTGCTTGATGTAAATAATCAGTTTCTATTGGGGATAGAATCGAATGACCTTTAACTTTTTCCTTTTTTATTTCTGTATAACTAATATTATTAGAAATACCATATGGAATCTTGGTTAAAAATGTTAATAGTTTATTTGTTCTGCTAAATATATTGAATACTTTTTCAAATGATAATATTTTTTCTGAATAGTAATATACAATAAAAGCATCTGAAGTAGCCATATCTTCTATATTTAGTCTGTTGAGTTTTAGTATACAGTTATTAATTTTGAAGGATTCGTTTCTTTTGTAATCTAACTTATAAACCAAATTATTAGAATAATCGAGAATATCTGGATTTATATCTAATTCTGTACTATATTCAAAAATCATAAGTTTTACTCCTACAGTATTTTTTGTGATGATGGAATTGATATGTTTTTTGTATTAAAAAAGTATTGTGAAATTATGGTTCTTGATAATGATGAAATTAATATATATTCAGGTGAAATTGAATGTATATCTATAATAGAACCATGAGCATATTTGTTTCTTAAACGGATTGCCTTTTCAAGAAGTTCTGCATCAATATTAACTTTATACAAATTACAAAGATGAGATATGGATGCATTGGCACTTGAAAAAAATTGTGGTAAAACACAAGAAACAGCTGTGAAAACTAATTTATTGTTATTTACAAGAATGGTACTAGCTTTATATTCTGAAATAATTATATCATTTAGAACTTTATACATTTTAGTATCAGAAAAGTTTGAATCATAATTAGTAATTTCTTTTGTTTTGGCTAGTGATTCGATTATTTTGAAAAAATTAAAATACGCTTCACAAATTGAGTCATCAAAATAGTTTAGTCTAGTTGCACTACCATAAAGAGCAAGCGAGCTTGAAAAAAGCGGAGTGAAATTAGATAGCCTTTGTTCAATATTAGCTATTTTTCGGATACTTTTATAATTACTACAGACGGGTATTTCAAGTATATGAGATAAGGGAGGTAACTTGGTGGGAACTTTAAAAGGAATATTTGTTAGATAAATTAACAAATATACGGAATTTCTTATTGTATGTAATGAATCGATACTTTGCTCTTGATCTGTGTATAAATATGTCAATTCTAGAAAGTCAGAAATATGAAAGTCATAATCAGTATTTTTTTTAAGCGTATAATAACATTTTCCTAATTTAAAGGTAGTGTTATTTTTATATTTGATATGAAAAGAAAACTCTTCTAAAGAGTCTATGGCATCACCAATTTCAATATTTAGTTTGTAACATTTATTTGTCATCTTATACCCCCTCATCTAAAAAACTATATAAGTTTATTTGATATATTTTTATTATGCCCTTTCTTCACCACCAAATTACTGTCCACCAAGCTCTGCTTGATCCGTTCACACATTTCCATCAACTCAGCTATTTCAGCATTATATTCTTCATCACTTCCAAATTCATGCCTAGAATCAACAGTTTTTTGCAAAGCAGCCTTCGCTTGTGCCCATTTTGCTAATCTTTCATTTATCTGTGGATGATTGAAACGCAAGGTCAAGGTTTTTGGATCAATTACACCCTTAGAATTTTTCTTTCCCTGAAATTCTAAATCTACCTGCTCGTCCATTTTAAAGATGAGAGAGAGCACATCTGAAACTGTTTCTATATCAAAATCCATAAACAAATTAATACTTACGCCAAGTGCATTGGCAATTTTAAGAAGCTGGTCGGGTTTTGGATTTCTGTCACCGGCTTCATATTTTCTTATGGTCACTTCATTCATGTCAGCAAGTTCGCCAAGTGTTTTCTGTGAAATACCTCGGAGAGTTCGGTAAGCTCTTATTTTTTCACCAACGGTCATATCAGCACCTCTTTCATATACTTTTGTATCTGACAGATACATTTGTATTGTAACACATATAAAACAGATAAGAAAGAAAAATTTTTATTTGTGATTCTAAAAAGAGTTGACAAGATACATATGTATCTGTATAATAAAAAAACATAAAGAGATACAAAAGTATCTATAACACATAACAAAGGAGGTAGACGAAATGAAGAACACAAACCAGATGTATTTATCGGCACAAGAAGTGGCAAATATACTTGGAATGTCAAAGTCTTATGCTTACACAGTCATTAAAAAAATGAACGAAGAGCTTGAGAAGAGGGATTGTATTACAATTCCAGGCAAGATTCCGACCAAGTATTTTGAAGAGAAGTTTTTTGGAGTTCAGGTTATTCAGTAGAAGGGAGAGAATTATATGAATTTAACTAAGGACAAGAAATTAGGAACATGGCTGGTTCAATTTTACTATACGGACTGGCAAGGCAAGAAAAAGAAAAAGCTTAAAAGAGGTTTCCGTACAAAAGCGGAAGCCTCCCAATGGGCAATGGATTTCTTGCAACAGCAACAAAGTGACCTCGATATGGTATTTGAGAAGTTTGTGGAGCTTTATTATGAGGATATTGAGAATCGTCTAAAAGAGACTACTATGAGGACGAAAAAATATATTATCGACCTCAAGATTTTGCCATATTTCAAAGACAAACGGATAAATGATATCAAGGCTGCTGACATTCGAAAGTGGCAGAATAAATTATTGCATGAAGGTTATACACCGACTTATCTAAAGACCATAAATAATCAGTTGGCAGCAATATTCAATTATGCAGAGCGATATTATGACCTGAAAAATAATCCGTGCAAGAAAGCAGGTACCATTGGAAAGAGCAAGGCAGATGAAATGCTTTACTGGACAAAGGACGAGTATCTGCAATTCCTTGAAGGCGTAAAGGATAAGGAAATGTCTTACATGGCATTTCAGATTTTATACTGGACGGGGATGAGAATTGGAGAACTGCTGGCACTGACTTTTAACGATATTGATTTTGAAGAACGTAAAATCAGTATTACAAAGACTTATACCAGAATCAATGGAGAAGATAAAGTAACCACTCCAAAAACACCAAAGAGTAATCGAAAGGTAAATATTCCTAAGTTTTTGGTAGAGGATTTAAAGGATTATACCAGTAAGTTATACGGAATCATGGCAAATGAAAGAATCTTCCATTGTACCAGCAGTTATCTTACGAGTGAAATGAAACGTGGCGTAAATAAGACTGGCGTGAAGAAAATAAGGCTTCATGATTTAAGGCACTCGCACGCAAGTTTACTTGTTGAGATGGGCGTGACACCGCTTGAAATGGCGGAACGTTTGGGACATGAAAAGATTGAAACAACATTAAATACTTACTCGCATTTATATCCAAATAAGCAGGCACAATTGGCTGACCGATTGGATGGAGAATTTGACAGAGAGGAGGAAGAAGAGCTATGAGTGGAGTACACAAGAATCCGACGCTCAGCTTTCGTATTTCTGAACGAGAACGGGAAGAAATCGAAGCTAAGATTGTAGTTAGCGGTCTTAACAAAAAAGATTATTTTGTCCGTTCCTGTATTTACAATCATATATGTGTGGTGGGGAAAAAGGAGCTGATTTACAAATTAGTTCGGGAGCTTCGGATGATGATGGATACGCTTCAAGAGGTCACAAAGCAGTTTGAACAGTCAGAAGTATTTTTATCCAAGGATGGACTGGAAGATATGAGAATAGAGTATCTGAATCTTTTAAAAGCAATGATTTGGATGTTAGATGGCGCCAAATATTTATGGCAGGACAATAAAGAAAATGCCCCTACCAAAGAGTAAGGACATTTAGGAACAAAAGCAAAGCCTTTGTTTCATGTATCTCGCAAATACAAGTATAGCAAAGGCTTTCGCTTGAAACAATCACAATTTTTCAAGGAGGCGAACATGGAAGAAATCAAACAAACGAAATCTTCGTATCATTTAATTAATATGGCAGATGTGATTCCCAAAAAAGTGGAATGGCTCTGGAATCCATATATTCCATTAGGGAAACTAACAATCGTACAAGGTGATCCAGGAGAAGGAAAAACAACCTTTGTATTGCAACTAGCAGCACTTTTATCGAGAGGTGAAATGCTCCCTTGTGATGACAAGGAGCGTGAACCAATTAATATTATATATCAGACAGCGGAAGATGGTCTGGAGGATACCATAAAACCAAGATTATTAGAAGCAGGCGCAGATTGTAGCAAAATTATGGTCATTGATGAAAGTCAGCAGGAGTTATCCATGACGGATGAACGCCTGGTCATGGCAATAGAAGAAACTGGGGCAAAGTTGGTTATTCTTGACCCAATTCAAGCATATTTAGGAGCAGAGGTGGATATGCACAGAGCAAACGAGATACGTCCAGTCTTAAAACGACTTGGAAGTATAGCTGAGAAGTATAAATGTGCCATTATTCTTATCGGTCATATGAATATAACCAGTGGGAGTAAATCCACTTATAGAGGACTAGGTTCCATTGATTTTCAGGCAACAGCAAGAAGTGTACTTGTGGTAGGACGGATAAAAGAAGATCCCACACTTCGTGTCATAGCCCATGATAAAAGCAGCCTTGCAGCTGAAGGAACATCAATAGCATTTCGATTGGATGCAGACGCAGGATTTACTTGGGAAGGTCGTTATGATATCAGCGTGGAAGAATTATTATCTGGTGATAGCAGAGGACAAAAGACCAAGGATGCAAAAGCTTTTTTAACAGATATTTTATCAGATGGGCAAAAAAGCAGTAAGGAAATTGAAGAACTTGCTAAAGATAAGGGAATCAAGAAAAAGACACTGTTCAATGCCAAACGAGACATGAATATTGATTCTGTCAAAATTGGAAATCAGTGGTTCTGGATGTTGTAGGGGGAAGATGGCAAGATGGCTGTCTTTATAAGAAGAGGAAATCTTGCCGCCTTCCAATATTATTTGGAAAATACAACTATAAATGAAGATTAAGAATGGGAAGGAAGTAGCATTATGGAAGAAAAATCATTATTTGAAGAATTAGGAGTACAGTATCAGGAAAAGGATGGAATTCATTATCCTCTTTTATCCGTAAGTTCAGAAGAATGTCAGCTTGCAAATGTGGGGAAATACGGAAGAATGTGGATTGGGTTTTTAAAAGAAGCTTATGCTGAAAGGTATCGTAGTCTTGTGAGATTTGGAAAACTTTACGATAAGGCTTCTGAAATAAATGAAGAAGCATATGAGCTGCTAGAGAATATTGAAACTGTTTGGTTAGAAAAGAATAAGCCAAAAGATCCAAATTCATTTATGGAACAATTGCATTTACGAAATCAGGCAAGGATGATGGCGGAAGAAATTGTATTGAGGGAAGTGGTAAGGAAGTTTCACTAATTTAAAAAATCGGTGGCTTCACATTGTGGAGCCAAAATTCTGCGTTGGCTACAGAAAGTACGGCCAAGTACGAATAATGGCTATAGAAAGTGCTGCCAATAGGTAAAAACATAAAATATCAGGGTTATGAAATATTTGATGTGGCTACACAAACTATAGCCATTTCTGGAGAGTGGCTATAAAAAGTAAAGCCGATTTTATTTTTGGCTATAAAAAGTGTAGTCACATCATATATATTAGGGGTTTCAGGGGTATTTACCACCTGACAAGTCGCAATAGGACGGAGGCGTCGTTGTTGCGTAACTTGCCGTGCTCATCCGAAATATATTAGGTTCATTGCGTTAAGGAATTGTTCAAGCAGGAGCTTTGAAGTGGAGAAATAATTTCTCTTTTATTCGTTAGTGGAAGTGCAACTTCTAGTGCAAATGCTTGTGCAAAGTCGAGGGAGTCCATTGCTAGATACGCATCAGAGACGTCTCAGGTCTCTAACGCATCTAGTTAGGGGAAAATCCCCTAAAACCCTTGAAATATTAAAGTGAGTGCATTTTTTACTATCACTTTTGAATTGTGAGTGCACAAAATGCTATCACAGACAAAATATGAGTGCATAAAATGCTATCACTTTTTTGAAGGAATTATGATGGCCCGGATAAGATAGTTGAAGTGAGTGCACTTTTTACTATCACTTTTGGATTGTGAGTGCACTTTTTACTATCACTTTTGGATTGTGAGTGCACAAAATACTATCACAGGTCGATTTTGATGGCATTTTATGCTATCACATATTTTTGCAAATTATTTGGAAAAGTAGTAGTATTACAGAAACTTGTACGGTATAATATTGTACAAGTGATAAAACAATGAAGTTTAATCATGCAAGTGCAAATATTAGCACCCAGAAAGGTAAATATGAGCAAAAAAGGTTATGTTCCACCATATACAATAACAGATAAGACAGTAAATTTAATTTCTGCTATTACTGAAATAATAACCAAAATCACGATAAATGATAATATGAGTAATAACCCAAGACTTAGACGTGATAATCGTATTCGTACGATTCATGCGTCGTTAGCAATTGAAAATAATTCCTTATCCTTGGATCAGGTAACGGATATTATCAATGGGAAAAGAATTCTTGGGGCACCGGACGAAATATGCGAGGTTAAGAATGCTTTTGAAGCATACAATAAGCTGTTGGAAATGAATCCATATTCTGTTAAGGACATGCTGCTAGCACATAAAGTGTTGATGAATGAGTTGACGAAAGAAGCAGGAACTTTTCGAAGTGGTGGCGTAGGAGTATTTGCAGGAGAACAGTTGGTTCATATGGCTTCGCCAGCAAATCAAGTTCCACATCTGATGAAAGAATTGGTAGATTGGGCAAAAAAAGCAGAAGTTCATCCATTGATAAAAAGTTGTGTATTTCATTATGAATTTGAATTCATTCATCCATTTGCTGATGGTAATGGTAGAATGGGACGAATGTGGCAGACGTTGTTGCTGTATAAATGGAAATCGCTGTTTGGCTGGCTTCCAATAGAAACATTGATAAGGGAGCGGCAAGATGAATATTACAAAGTGCTTGGCGAATGTGATCATAGTGCTGATTCTGGTAAATTCATAGAGTTTCTACTAAAAACCATTTATGATGCATTATGTGAAATCACAGATACCGAACAAGTAGGAGAACAAGTGACCGAACAAGTTGAAAGGCTTTTAGAGGTTATTGATGATAAAGAATATTCAACGAAAGAACTTATGGAATTATTAGGGTTAAAGCATAGACCGACGTTTAGAGATAATTATTTGTTGCCAGCTTTGGAACTAGGCTTGATTGAGATGACGGTGCCTGATAAGCCTAATAGTAGTAAGCAGAAATATAAAAAAGTGGAACATGTTTAGGCGTAAATTGTAGATATTTTTTGAATATAAAAGAAAATAAAGAGTTAAATGAAAAGTATATATGTGTACTTAGGTTTATTACTAAGAAATTAAAACAATAAAATACAAAAGTTAAAGGAGAAGAATAATGCAGTTTTTATCAAAAGAGAGTCTGGAATGTATATTGCCAAACTACAAGAACTTATTTTTTACAATTGGTAATATTAGGGAAGAAGCTAAAAAAAATAGTATTTCACAAGAGGCATATGAACATTTTCCTTACAGTAACGTTATAAGCATATTAGGTGAACGTGGTAGTGGAAAGACAACTGTTTTTTCATCACTAAGAGAAATATTAAGAAACAGTAGTAATGGAGTTGAAGAATTTACAAAAGATGTAGAATTACAGAAGTTTATCTATGAAAAAGATCTTCACTTAAAAATTATTGTTCCAGAAATGATTGAAGAAGGCACGGATTTATTGGGCATCATATTACTAAATATATATGATATTTTAAAGAAAAGAAAAGATGAAATTGATTTGTTCTATAAAAAGAGTGAAGAAAAATCTAGACAAAGAGGATACGAATCTTGTATTTTTACAGACAAAAATGAAATCGATGAATTATGGGATAAAGTATTTTCAACATATTTAATGAGAAAAGAAGGATTTTCGGAGATAGCAAAAGAAAATTATTCTACAATGAGTGAATATGCAAATGAAAGACAAAAAAGTTTGTTATCAGAAATTGAATTAAACCAAGGAATTCACAAGCTTTTTTCTAAACTATCTGAAGTATTTAGCAATGAAAATGAAAAAAGCTTGATATATATTTATATCGATGATGCAGATATTAATCAGGAACGTTGTGCAGAAGTGATTAATACTATTTTGAGGTATTTAAAACACCAAAGTGTAGTGATTTTGATTTCTGGAGATATAAAAAAACTTGAAAAAGAGATGCTTTTTTTTGAATTGAAAAATGAATCTATGTCAAAAACGAATTTTGAAAGAGTATTTGATTCATTAGAGAAGAATAAGGAGGAGTATGTATATGAACTATTAAAAAAAGTTTTACCGTACTCCAATAGATTTTATTTGGAAAATTTAAGTAATGAACAAAAAAGGAAATTGAAATATCCTAAAAAAGATGATGGAAATACGTTTGATGATATTTTAAAAAAAGCATTTTTCTCTGGGAGAGAAGACGAGTACTCGCTTCAAATGATAGATTCTGTATTTGGAATTTTTGATTATAAGCCGAGGGGAATTATAAGTATTTGGGATTTTATAGAGAAAAGCTTTTCGAATCAGAGTGAAAGAAAAGTACATATATACAATGCTCTTGTAAGTAATATTATCAATACGAATGAATTACTGAAAGAACAAGAAGAAACAATTATAAATTGTATAGTATTTAGAAATGTATTGGGAAAAGTTGCGCTTGAAGTTAAATATGAGCTTTTTATTAATTACATCACTAGTAAACTAAATGTATATTTTTCGCAAAATGTAAACGAAGAAATAGAAGATAAAATGAGATTGCAAAAAGCTTTAATTGAAATTGTACATTTATTTTATTTTTGCGAGCAGATTGTTGGAGGAAGAGAAAATTTATCCGGTAACTATTACAGCGATATGCTGAACAATATTATTGGAGTAAGCCAGGAAAAGAGAGTTTATTTTAATACAATGAATGCTACTAATGTAATTGCATTCTATAGTCAATTAGTAAACGTATTGGAAATTAGACAGCAAGAAGAAATATTTAATAATAGTACATATTTTGAATCTTATAAACAAGTGATAGATAGATTAACAAAAAGAAGGAAAATTAATCTGCGCGGGGACTATGAATGGTATATAAATTTTAATAATACTAAAAATAATTATAATAATGGATATGGAAAGTGTATTGAACAAATTATTAATTTGACAACGGGATTAGAATTTGACCAGCAATTATTAAATGTTGAAAGAACAATTCAAGAGTTAAATAGTAATTACAATGAAGGACCTAACAGAAATACATTTATAAACAGAGATGATAATAAAATAGAAGAGGCATTAAAGGAAATTAGGAATGCTTTACTTGCGAAAAGAGTTTGGGAAAGCAGTAAAGAATCCTTTATGGTAAGTACTGACCAGTTTGAAGATTTTAATGAAAAGAAAATGTGGGGAGAAGTTGATAATCAACAGTTTGTTATGACTAGTATACTTTCAAGGGAAATCCTAGATGATTTGAAATATTATGTAAGTATTTCGGAGTATACTTTTTTGGCAAATTTCAGATATGATCTTCAGGGAAAATCATCAAAAGATATGATTAAAATGTTGATTACACTTAAAAAATATGCTATGGAAAAATCTCGAAAATACTATTACTATGATAAAGCAACATGTACTAATATTAAAAATAGAGTTAGTAATAATGCTATAAAATTTAGTGTTCAGAGTAATCTCCGAAATTATATTGAAAGTATTATAGAGAATCTTGAACATAAAAGTAATAATTTATCTGAACTACTTGAAATAATTAAAAAATCGAGTCCTACCAAAAGTAATGAAGAAAATATATTTGAAGTGTATTCAAATAATAGAGCGCATTTATTTTTTGAAAATCGACATGAAATTGAAAATAGTGGTTTAATATACTACTATGATGAAGAATGTAACGATAAAACGGGATGGTACTCTAGAAGAAGAAATTTATATCTAAAGTTATTTGAACTTTTGTCTTTGACATTTATTCAAATACGATGTGATGAATTGTTACAAAATTATTTCTTTTTAAATCAAAACGAACTTTTTAATTTACATAATCAAGAAGACATCCATTTTAATTGTGATTACTTAGACATAGGAAACTCCTATTACTCATGGTATGTTAATAACAATATTATGAATATAAAAGAAAATGTCCAAATGAAAATAGCCGGTATAAAAAGCAAGTTGCTTAATAATGTGGAACACTATACAGTGATAAATATTAGTATGAGTTCTTTAAACTCATTGATAAAAATTATTAATGACTCAGATTTTTATCAAGAAATAATTGTTATTAAAAAAGAGCTAGAGGCCAATCAGAAAATAAAAAAGAAAGATTGGGAAATATTTGATAATAAATTTAAATACTATATTGAAAGCTTAAGAAATCAAAGAGGAATGGAGTATTACTTGAGTTCATTAGAGGTAATAAGAAATGAATTATTTAAAGAAGATGAAGTAATATATACTGCACAATTAGTTAGTGACATAATAAAAACAGAAGAAACAAAGATTTATCAAGCGGAATATGAGGCACTAATTTTGATTATGAAAGATATCTTATATTCACCAAATGATCGCAGGTAATTTAGAGGAGGCATTAATATATGTTAAAACATATTACTGATACAACAGTTAAAGCTTCAATATTACCGTTTTCAGATGAGCGATTTTTAAAAGAAGATATATTTAATAAAATATATCTGAGTCAAAATCCTTATACAGAGTATAGAGAATTTGTTGAAAAAACATATAGTTATATTCGGCAAACACATCATATTGATAATTTAGACTATATTCAGCTATTAATAGAAAAATATTATCCACTAAGACTACTTAGGAATTATGATAGTAATTCAATATTTCAAAATCAATTAAATCAAATTTCAAAGTGCTTTATATGTCATAGAAATGGTATTTTTGCGTTGAAATATTGGACTAATGATTGTTATGATGGAATGTTCGAGGCTTTCCAAGGATTTAGTAAGATTGAGTTATGGAACACATTTTCGAGACAATTTTGTATGGACATATTAGTTGCAAACTATTTGCTTGAAAATGATATGAAGGATAAAGAGTATCTTAATGGTTATTATTGGTTGATAAACATTGGGGATTTGCAGTTAGATCGGATTTTAGAGAACGGTATTGCAGAAAATCATATGCACGTCAATGCGGGAACATATTTTTCTACTATATGGGAAGAAATGTTGAATCTATCAAATGTAGATCTAGATAATATACCTGTATTGAGGGAATACGGTAGTATTCAGTATAAAGATTATATTGTTAAAGCTTCAATTTTTCGAATAATATCATCTTACTATTTAAGATCAAGGATACATAGCGGTAAGTTGTTTTATGATTATCTTGAAACATTAGATGCTTCTTTAACAGAGTGTAAAAAAATAATTGACCTGATGAATTGCAATAAATTAGTGATTGATGTAATTGATTTCAAAGATGTATATGATAAATTATTACGAGGAAGTAGTGTCGGAGAGATATTGGGAAACGGCAAGTCATATATTCATACCACAGATGAAAATATTTTCTTGTTTGAATCATTAAAATACATAAAGACTACTAAGGATGATGTCTTTAGCAGATTGTTTTGGAAATATATTGTTCTGAAAAATATTCTTTACCAGGGAATTACACAAAATAACTACAGTACAGGCCTTGATTATTTTCAAAAATATTTTAGTAAAGCTACATGTAAATTAAATGTTGGAAGGCACGATTATTTAAAAAATGTTTTCCTAAATCAAATATATAATAATCATTTAAAAAAATTAGAGATACGAATTAGCCCCCCCAATAATCCAAAACAAAAAAATGTTCTAAGAAAACAGTTATGTAAATCATTAAAAGATATATTTGAAGTTTATCTAGAACTTATAGATGATAAAAATATATCAGATATTGTTCCCAATTTAGGCATTGTTATTCATTTTATTAAAGAAAAAGATCAAACTTTTTTTGAAAAATGTTGGTGTATTGAAAGTGATAAAGATAGCAATTATTTTTATGGAAATATTCAAAGACGTTATTTTAATCAAATAAATACAATACTAGATATTAGAAAGAATATACCAAACTTGTCAAAGTATTTAGTGGGTATTGATGCTGCAAGTGTCGAAAATAACACAGAACCATGGGTATTTGCACCTATATATCAAGTTGCACGTGATAGCAAAAATGGAATGCTTGACAATAAATTTAGTAAAATTAACAACTTGGGTTTTACTTTTCATGTAGGAGAAGAATTTAGGCATATCGTATCTGGATTGCGTCATATTGATGAAGTAATAGAGCATTTTGGATACCATGCGGGAGATAGAATAGGACATGGTATTGCGCTTGGCATTGATATAAGTAGCTGGTGTGAAAATAATAAAATAATCGCAATACCAAGAATTGAATATTTAGAGAATCTTCTTTGGTTATGGGGTATCAGCAAAGAATGTGGCATAGATTTTAATTATGTTGAACAAGAAATTATGAAATTGGCTGAATGTATATATGAAAATATTCAGGGAATAACAGTTTATGAATTATGGAAGGCCTATCAAGCGAAGTTTAACAAATTTCAAGTGGATGAAGATCTTATGAATTCTATTTGCAATATTCAAGCTGAAAGATGTGCTGAAAAGATATTATGCACAAAAGTTTCTACAACTGCAGGACTGTATTGGAATGCAGAAAAATTATTACATGCATTTCACTGCAAATGTTATTTGGAAAGAATGTATGAGGTAATACAGGTTAATGTTGTAAAATCAGATGTAGAATACATAAGTTGTGTTCAATCTTATCTGAAGAAGAGATTAAACCAAAAAGGTATTGTAGTTGAAGTGAATCCTACTTCAAATTTAGCAATATCAGATATCGAGCGATTGTTTAAACATCATGCGATAAGATTGAATGATAAGGGACTCGATGGAAATAGTAAAGAGAATGGTCTAATTCTTAATATTAATTCCGATGATCCAGTGGTTTTTAATACAAGTACAAGTAATGAACTAGCGTACATATTTTATTTGTTGCAAGACAAGGGTTATTCAAGAGAATCAATTTTATCATGGATAGATAAGGTTAGAAAGTGGGGAATGGATACAAGTTTTGTAATTGCGGATGAAAATAGAACAAAAGAAGACAGAAGAAAAGAAATAGAACAAATAATAAATGCACTCAAATAATCAGTATATGCTGGAAATGTGATTCTATTTTGATTCTAAAATTCGTCCAAGCCATTTGAAAAATAAAATATTACAGAGAATTCAGTCAGTTAAAAACACTAAACAGAAACAAATGTATCTGCAAAATGATTCTAGGCGCTGAGTTTGAATAATTAATAAGAGCCTACAAACCCAGTATTTATGCGGGCTTGTAGGCTCTCTTTATGTCTCGTGACAATCAAATGACAATACTTTTTTAGAAATTGGATGAATAATTATAAAAATTTATCGGACAAAGAAATTATAGAATCATTAATACATTTTAATGCATGTTTCTCATCTTTAATGTCAGGATGCAGTGATAACAATTTGCTAGTATAATCTATATCAAGTGAATAATTTTCTGTAATAATTTTTCCACATGTTTCATAGCTGATTTCGATTTGAAAAAGCTTGTCTGGATATGAACGAAAATCAAAAATTGAGCTAACATGTTGTTTCGGAGCAAGAAAAATATTTTTTAAATTAGTAACATTGAATTGATTAACTTCACTTTTGCCAATTTTATTCCAGTCTAACTCGGGAGTCATTTTTAGCGAAAGTAGCTTTGCAGGAGAGTTTCCAAAATTGAGTGTGTGAAGAAAAGTCTGTAAATACTGATCTTCTATGATAATAAATGGTCTGAAGGCATATTGAAAAGCTTTCAGGCCTTGTTTTATATATAACAACACATACCGATGTATGTCAATAGCAGGCGAATATTCCGCCTGTTAAAAATAACCATGAATGAATGATTTATTGAGGTAGTCGTCCTTCATACATGATACTAAGTTCACCGTAGACCTGCCCCCAGTTCCTAAGCGGCAGATTCCATTTCTTAGTTGCCTCAAAAGTAGATAAATACAAAGCTTTTAAAAGTGCTGTATCACTAGGAAATACACTTCTTTGGCGGTTCAGCTTACGGTAAGTTGCATTCAGGCTTTCAATCGCGTTTGTGGTATAGATAACTTTACGCACCTCTGTTGAAAATTTAAATATCGGAGAAATGGCATCCCAATTCTGTTTCCAGCTTTTCATGGAGTTTGGATATTTTTCGTTCCATTTTTCGGTAACCCTCTCTAAGGCATCAAGAGCTTTTTCCTCATTTGGCGCCTGATAAATGGTCTTTAAATCTGTACAAAACGGTTTCCTGTCCTTGTCAGCCACATATTTCATTGTATTCCGTACCTGATGAACGATACAACGCTGATACTCTGTTTTCGGAAATGACGCAGATATGGCTTCCTTGATTCCAGTCAAACCATCCGCACAGATAATTAATATATCTTTTACACCACGATTCTTTAATCCATTCAGAACGGAAAGCCAGTACTTAGAGCTTTCATTTTCCCCTACCTCAATGGTCAATACTTCCTTGTATCCGTCATTATTAATACCAAGAATAACATATGCTGCAAGCTTACGGATAATCCCGTTATCACGAACAGAATAATGAATTGCATCGATGTACAACACTGGATATACATCCGAAAGAGGACGATTCTGCCAGTCCTCAATTTGTGGCATAATTTTATCCGTAACATCTGAAATAAAGCCTTCGGAAGCCTCAAACCCGTAAATATCCTCGAGGGTATCAGAAATCTGCCTAGTGGTCATACCTTTTGCATACATGGAGATAATCTTCTGGTCAATATCCGATATATCTTTCTGGCGCTTTTTGACTACCTGGGGTTCGAAGGTAGACTTACGATCCTGTGGAACCTGAATATCCATGCTTCCATAGCTACTGTTAATACGTTTGGACTTGTAACCATTGCGGTAGTCATCGCTGTCAGAACGTTCTGATTTTTCATATCCAAGATGGTCATCCATCTCAGCTTCCATCATTTCTTTGATGGTGCCGCCAAGCAGATCTTTGAGCGCATCCTGAATGTCTTCTGCGGACTGAATGTCGTACTCCTGAAGGAGCTGCTGAATGATGTTGCGTTTTCCGTCTGTCATTTGTACCTTATGTACTGGTTTCTTTTCTCTTGCCATAATAAAAGGCCTCCTATGATATAATTATTTTATCATAGAAGACCCTAAATGTGAGATAGTCAAGCAAAATTGTAACACCAATACTGATATTTTTATCGGTAACTAAATCTCTTTTCAAATGGTGTTAAATAATCATTTGATGAATGTGGTCTCACATGATTGTAATATACAAAAATATACTCATAAGTTGCTTCATTTAATGCCTCATCTGTTTCAAAGCTATGGTGATTTGCAAAATCTGCTTTAAATGTTCCGTAAAAGCTTTCCATGGGAGCATTATCATAAGGGCATCCTGCCTTACTCATACTTTGAGTAATATTTTGCAAAGAACAAAATTCTGTAAAAGCTCTCGATGTAAACTGCGACCCTTGATCACTATGAAGGATAAGCCCCTTCTTAACGGTATTATGATTCAGTGCATAGGTCAGAGTTTCAATCGCTAATTCTGCATTAATACGATTACTATTTAAAGTTGCCACTGGTGAACGATCATATAAATCAATAATAGTACAATTATATCTTTTCGCTCCATCCTCTCTCCACATATACGTAAAATCCGTACACCAAATCTTATTGGGTTCATCTACTTTAAAGTTTTGATTCAATAGGTTATCAAATTTTTTATAGCAATCGCCCTTTTTGTACTTTGGTTTTTTGGGTACCACAATTGACCTAAGTCCAAGCTCATTCATATATTTATGAACGGTTGGATTACTTAAGCTTATAGATTTTCTATTAAGAAAGATACGCATCATTCGATATCCTGGTCGCCCCGCATACTCATGATAAATCTCTTCAATGGTTGCTTTGATTTCTTCCTTTTTCTTATAATAGTCAGCTTTTCTATGTTTTTTGTAATTATAATAGGCATTTGGCTTTATATTAAATCTCGATAAGAGCCAACGTACACCATAATTTTCATGGTAGAAATCAATGAAATGGTATTGTTCTAATCTAGTTCCTTTGCGAAGAATGCGGCCGCTTTTTTTAAGAAATCATTTTCCTTTTTGGATTCAGCAAGTTCCTTACGAAGTCTTAAATTTTCTGCCATTAAATCTTTCTCATTATTTAACTCTGGATTTGATTCGCGTTCTTCACTGTACTCGCGTATCCACTTGCGCAAGCTACCTTCTCCTAAATTGTATTCCTGATTTACGCTTTTTATTTGGCGTCCTTCTTCAAGGACTAATCTCACTACTTTTTTCTTAAACTCTGGGGTATAAGTTTTTTTGATTCCTGCCATTGTAATAGCCTCACTTTCATATGAATTATTTTATCATAAATATCAGTGTTACTGTTACAACTTTAGTTTAGCATCTCAAGTAGAATGCAGCGCGGAAGGTCATATCAGTCATATATTAGCAGATAGGATGAGTTCGAGGCCATTGGGCTGGAGCAAAACTGGTGCAGATAAAATGTCAAGATTAAGGATTTATAAAAGCAATAAAGCAGACATACTGGAATTAGTGAGATATCAAAAGCAAGAGTTTGCGCAGGCAGTGGGTTGTGAAGAGGTAATGTACAACAGTAATCAAATGTTTCAGATGGAACGCGCAAATCGAAAACGGCTGGGAAACCTTGCAGATATACCCGTTTATAGTATTCCTTATACACAGATAAAGAAAATCGCAGCATTAAAGAATCATATTTGGGGATTGTAAAGAAGAGAAAAATAGAATAAAATAAGGACAGTCAAAAAATCGGAAACACATCAGGGGCAAGTCTGTCTATTAAAATCCTACTGTAAATTTACACTATCAATTAATGAAAATAAGTAGTATTATTAAGGCTTGTACGGTATAATATTGTACAAGTAAGAAAACAATGAAGTTCCAATTATGTAAGTGCAAATTTGAGTAGCAGAGAGAGGTAACTATGAGTGAAAAAGGTTATGTTCCACCATATACAATAACAGATAAAACAGTAAATTTAATTTCTGCCATTACTGAAATAATAACCAAAATCACGATAAATGATGATATGAGTAATAACCCAAGACTTAGACGGGATAATCGTATTCGTACAATTCATGCCTCATTAGCAATTGAAAATAATTCCTTATCCTTGAATCAGGTAACTGATATTATCAATGGAAAAAGAATTCTTGGTGCACCAGATGAAATATGCGAGGTAAAGAATGCTTTTGAAGCATACAATAGGCTGTTGGAAATGAATCCATATTCCATTAAGGATATGCTTCAGGCACATAAAGTGTTGATGAATGAATTGACGAAAGAGGCAGGAACATTTCGAAGTGGTGGCGTAGGAGTATTTGCTGGAGAACAATTAGTTCATATGGCTCCACCAGCAAATCAAGTTCCACATCTAATTAAAGAATTGGTAGATTGGGCAAAAAAAGCAGAAGTGCATCCACTCATAAAAAGTTGTGTATTTCATTATGAATTTGAATTTATTCATCCATTTGCAGATGGTAATGGACGAATGGGACGGATGTGGCAGACACTATTGCTGTATAAATGGAAATCGCTGTTTGGTTGGCTTCCAATAGAAACATTGATCAGAGAGCGGCAAGATGAATATTACAAAGTGCTTGGTGAATGTGATCATAGTGCGGATTCAGGAAAATTTGTAGAGTTTCTACTAAAAACCATCTATGATGCATTATGTGAAATTGTAGATACCGAACAAGTAAGGGAACAAGTTACCGAACAAGTTGAAAGATTGTCAGAGGCTATTGGTGATAAAGAATATTCAACGAAAGAACTTATGGAATTATTAGGTTTAAAGCATAGACCGACTTTTAGAGATAATTATTTGCTGCCAGCTTTGGAACTTGGATTAATTGAAATGACGGTGCCAGATAAGCCAAATAGTAGTAAGCAAAAATATAGAAAAGGTAGATAAATTTCAATATAGAAGCTGATGGGGGGGATTGTTGGAAAATTAGCGGTTGCTGACTCTTCTGTTGATCTTCAAAAATAATTCTAGGCGCTTAGTCTAAATAATTGCAAAAAAGCCTACAACCCAGTAAAAACAAAGGGTGTAGTTTTTTTGTGCGTTGTACTTGCAAAGTGCTTGTAATTTATGTATCAGGTAGATATCATGATTCTCTATGATTCTCTCTCCACTTATATATGGGTTCAAAGTCACTGTTATCATCACATATCGCTAGCTAATTTTCCAATCCAATCCAATATTCTTCTTCTACTATCTTTATTAATTCAGTTTGTCATCTTTCTATTCGTTATCTCAATATATTTCCACACTTAGATTGATTTAAAAGCACAGAAAGTAGTCATAGAAACAGCCATTTGAGCGTACAGATGGTTATTAATCCAACTGATCACTATAATAATTTAGCTGTATACATTTGTCGCAATATGGTATAATGTGGCTAACACAATTCAATATTAAAAGTTCATTTAATAGTTTCACAAATACTTCACATTAATATTTTTATATTGAGAGGAGTGTCCTATGAAAACAATACGTCAAAAATTAATCATCTATACCCTATTACTTGTTGTTTTACCCTTTGTTATTTCTAATATTGCAACTAGCTATTATATGAACCTTAATTATAAGCAAGAGTTAAAAAACAATAATATCATTTTAGCACAGTCACTATCAGATCAAGTGACAGCATTTATTCAAAGAGGCTTCGCAATAACTGAGCAGGTATCCTATAATAGTGATGTGAAAAGCTTTGATGGCGAGAAACAGAAAAAAGTAATAATGGATGTAATCGAGAAAAATGATTATTTTGACCTATTATATACCCAAGGAACAGATGGTATGCAGACAGCGCGTACAAGTGGAGAACTTGGCGATCGCTCCAATCGTTGGTGGTTTCTTAAGGTGGTTGATGAAAAAAGTTCTTTTGTCAGTAAATCCTATTACTCCATTAGTAGTAATACACCAGTTACCACAATCGCTATGCCAATCTATAGTGAAAGCAAAGATTTTATCGGTGTAATGGGTGCCGACATTAAGCTAACAGCATTACAAGAAGTTGTGGACAAATATAGTGAGGGTAGTAGATATGCTTTTGTAATCGATGGTGAAGGAGTTGTGATTGCGCATCCAGACAAGGCTCAGGTATCAGAACTTTATAACTATGTAACAATGAAAAAGACGGTTCTATTTTAACTTTAACTCTAATGCTTACTTTAAGTTATTCTTCTACTGCTTTAGCAGCTGGTGCTCACGATCATTGGAGCAAAACAATGATAAAAACAACAACTACGAAAATGAGTGGCTGTGGTTGTAGAAAGGTAACTTCGAAAAGAGTGTGCACCTATTGTAATAAGGTTCTTGAAACCAATGTAGAGTACATTAAGATAGCCAATCCGTCAAACGCTTGTAGAGGACACTAATCATTATCAAGTTCTCAAACTATCATTCGGATTTAAAAGTAAGTAATTAGCTTTTACGCGTAGGTGTATTTATAATAAATAGCAAAACCTCTAAACGAATTAAAATAAATCAGTTTAGAGGTTTCTTTTATAAGGCTTTATTCCTATCGGTTAGAAAGCACAACAGTACCTGACCTACCAACAAAATATTATATTCTCCCTCGCAAAGTCTGCCAATCAATAAATAGTGTATAACTATCTGCGATAAATTTAAGAACTACATATCTTGAATCCTCAGGACCATCAAAATGATTCGATAAACCCTCATACCACATCTCTTCCTTAACAACAGGATCAGTAATAATCTCCATTTTTCCCTTTAGTGAAATGTGATAGTTTGAGGCATTAAAACAAACACAGGCATCTGATTGATACTCGATACGTTCTGTTCGAGTACCATAGCCGGTACAAAATGTCATCCAACGAATACCATCTGCTTTGGACGGAGTGATAGTGGTTGTATTTGGCCTACCATCCGTATCCATCAAAGTTAATGCACAGTATCCTTTTTCATTGCATTGACCTTGAATAATTTCTTCTGCCTTTTTAATCAGTTGTTCATTTTTATCCATGTAATTTTTCTCCCTTACTAATTTTTATTATTATTAATAAATTACTTCTTTTTAAAGATCAATTCTTTAAACCACTTACTCCCTTTTTAAGTTAGCTTTGTCCCATGCTTCATTAATTTTATATATTAGTTGGCAAAAGAACAAAGTTTTCGTATCAAGTTATAAGAATAATAACATGACAAATACGACACCTGTGTGTCGTATTCGTTATAAAATTATTTAATTTTTGATTTATTGCCCTCCAAATAGCAAATGCACCGAATAAGCACAGGAATATGAGAGCTTTGAATTCCATTTTTATTTTACGGCTTTATTATCAAGGAATCATGATATACAAAACCTTACTCAGACGCAGACGCTAATCCAAACATCTCATTTTCTACCACCTCATCCAGACTAATCACATCCGCAATTCCAAGCAACCCTCCTTTTAAATCCATACCAACAAAACGTTTTGCTACCTCGCCAGCAATCAACCCTGTAAATCTACCTTCGTCATGTCCTATCGCACAAAGCACATGACCTTGTGATTGAATAGACGCAATAAAAATATCTGAGCCAAATTTCGGATTTCTGAAAAATGTTTCAACAATACCATAAAATGTCTTATAACGTAACAACTGTAAAAATCCAATCATTTTAACGCCATAAATAAGAGCTGTGATTCGTGATTGGTCAAATCCCAAGTAGGTTGTGAAACTTTTATCCTGATACGCCCGATTTAACATATGCTGATCAACAAAGTTAAAATTATATGTCCGCAATTTCTTTCCATGAATCATGACAGAACTTTTCTTCATATATGGTCTTATTTTTCCTAATGTTTTATGGCTATAGTCCTTTATAAAATTATCCAAAGTCCATTTAATTGCAGCATCACCATGCTTTTCTCCCAAGCCAAGAATGAGTTGAATCTCGATATCTTTTGCAAATGGATGTGTTTGAACGAATTTCTTGGCCAAAAGATTGGTAAGCCCAGGTGCCAATCCAACCCCTAGTAATATATTACTGTTTCCACTTAACTGTAACTGTTGGATTTTTTCTATATAATCAGAGTTCGCAGTAACATCCATATAATGAATTGCATGTTTGTCACAGTATGTTACAAGCTTTGTGTTATCTTGATCCACGCAAACAATAACACAAAAAACATGTTGCACGGCTGTAAAATCAATTGCGTCAATATCCATTGTATATATTTTGGCCTGCATGTTTTCTTTGTTTAAAAAACTTCTTATTTTTCCTTCATTTCGGCCAACTAAAATTAGGCTCTGGTCTCTTAGGGCTCTTGTAATATACTGTCCTACTTTACCGTGTCCACCGATAATCATAATTTTATTTCTTGCATCCATCTATTTTCTCCTTATCTTCCTAATTAAATAGAAAACTCATAAGTGTCATTCATTTGTGATATACAACCCTCATTTTTACGCATGATTTTGAATCAAATCAATGGCATGTTCTAAAAAATCTTTGATGGAAGCCAACTGATCACTAGGAGTATCGGCCAGAAAATCAAAAAGAGCTTTGTCAAATGTAGCGTGATATACTTCATGCGCATGATAAGCAGTTTGCCCTTTCTCAGTCAAATAGAGTAAAAAACGCTTTTTATCGTCAGGGTCCTCTTTTTTGGCAATCAGACCACGTTCATATAATTTTTGTAGCGTCTTATGAACCACGGGCCTAGTAATACCATATTTCATTGCAAGCTTTGCACTGTGGATGCCAGGATAGTCTCCGATTGTCTTAATCATGTGAATTTCTCCGCGGTAAAATACCATATCTTCACTACCAAAATCTAAGACATTTGTCTTGCTATTTGCAATCTTCTCAGTCAATTCAATAAAGGAATGGATAACCTCATTAGTGGACACCAAGGGTTTTATTTTACTTTTGCAATAAAGAGATCCTTCAAACATAGCAACTTTGATTCGATTTGTTAAAGTTAGATTTGATGCTTGTACTGCTGCTTCAATTTCTTGGTTGCTAGGTGGGAGAGGAATCCCATCTAAGAAGCCAGATAGCCAGCTTAACATATTGGCTGGGGTTTTGTTTACGTCATTTGCAGATGGTCCAATAATAAGTAAATAGCCTCCTTCTTTTAGAGAAGCAGATATTTTTTTAAAAAAGTCAGACAAATTACCCGTTACAAAATTTAAGATACCAGAGGCAATAATCAAATCATATGGACCTAGAAATGGATCTAAATTAAAGTCTCCACAAATTACTTCAATCTTTTGCTCTACCTGATGCTCATAAACGATTTTTTTTGTGACCTTGGCTACCTCTAAAGTCTCCATAATGGTAGCTTTACTGTTTGGATACTGTTTTACAAATTCAATGTCTAAGATACCAGTTCCTCCACCTAAATCAAGTACTTGTAAAGGTTCATTACAATCGGGAAATAGCTTACTTATTTCCTCTAAAAAAGCTTGTACTCGTCCAAGATACATTTCAGGAATTGCAACTTTTGCTAGTTCAGAAAAATCATAAGTAGCACCACCGACCACATGGCTCGACTTTACTTTCTCCTCTAACTGTGCAAGTGAGGTCATCTTTTCGCGAAATAATAAGGTGTCACCTAAGAAGACATTGCTATTTCTGGATAGGAAGTCTTTTGTCTCAGGTGTGTTTAGGTAATAGTCTCCTAGCCTGTCAACTAATCCACAGGAAACAAGGGACAAAAGAAGTAAATCTACTTGCTTTTTATCACAGTTTATTTTGGCAGCAAGTGTCTCTGACGTTTGAGGTGTATCTAGATGAGAAAATAGATTCATGCGTATTGCGGCAAAAAGTAACTGTGCTTCTTGATAGTTGTGTATAATTTCATAATAACGTTTTGGGCTGTTTTCCATATTATACATAGGCTAAGTACCTCTCTTAATTTTAATGGTTAGACAAGACTAACATAAAGTTAGCTTAGCACATAATATATTTGTTTGTCAAGATAACAATATAACTAAATTGTTATAACAACTAGAATTGATTTAAGCTTGTACCAATAAGTCCAAACACTTTCAGCACCATAGAGAACATCCAGATGGGTCCAATCCGTTAAATACTTCATCAAGGTCAAACAAAGGAGACATAACCAATGTGGAACAGGAGTAGACATTGGGAATCATAAGCAAACCTTAATGAGTAAACTGGTCACACCTTCCCAGTTATACCAAATAAATAATAAAAGTGGTAAAATAGAATTTATAAATGGTAGTTTATGACATCATTTTTGTCGTTTAGGTAAGAACTATTTACAGATAAAATGAAAATCTCTATATTAAAATCAGAAAGGGCGTACCAATATGTATACAGTTGCAATCTGTGATGATGAGAACATAATAACCACTACACTACAACAACTCATACTAGAATGGAATCCTACGTTGCAAGTAACTTGCTTTACTTCAGGGGAAGAATTACTTCAGGCGTATCATCCCTATGATGCCATATTCCTTGATATTGATATGAAGGGGATAAATGGAATTGAGACGGGAAGACGGATTCGTCAAATGGATAAGGAAACTAAAATTATTTATCTGACGGCTTACCGAGATTATGTTGCAGGTGCATTTGAAGTGCATGCATTTCAATATTTATTAAAGCCAATTAAGAAGAAGATTTTATGGGATACATTAGAGGAATTGTTTCGTTACATACAATTACCAGAAAAGAAAGTTGTAATGGACTTTCACACGGTAAACGGAATGGTCTGTCTGGCAATCGATCAAATATACTATTTTGAATATATAAATCGCAGGATAAAGATAGTAGAGGAGGCGAAAGAGCATTTCATGGTGGATAAAATCAGCAGTGTTTTAGTGCGTATGCAAGAGTTTGGCTTCTCCATGCCACATCAAAGCTTTGTAGTGAATATGCTCCATGTTAAAAACATTAAGAACCAACAGATTTATCTCGATAACGGGATGCTTGTTCCAATTGCGCAAAAAAAGCAAAAGTCTTGGAAGCAAGAGCTTACGACTTATTTATCAAAGCGGTTGGAAACACAAAAAGGGAGGTCATATGCAAATCGTTGATATTTTTTTTATTATCGTAGATCTCACTGTATTTACCTCCTGCGCAGTCTTTATGCTTCATTTTCTGCCAATAAAAAGACAAAGACCACTTTGGCTAAAGATACTGGCATGGTGCATATTCGCAGCCTTATCAACCTTACTTCCCAATTTCGGAAGAAATGATATGCTAACCATGTTAGTACTTGTCTTTTGCTATTTGTTACTGGGGTGGTTTTTGTACCATGAGAGTAAAATGGGTTTACTTTATCAGTTGGTATACATGATGGCGATGTTTGCAACACAGTTAATTGGTATCTTTTTAGTATTCAAGCTTTATCAAATATTTGGACTCGAAAGAAAACTGCAATTTTACTTGATGGTGTTATTTAAGGCATTCTTTTTGATAACCGTTACCCTAATATTAAGGGGAATTGTTAAAAAACGATATGTTTTTGACCAACAATATTTAAATATCAAAGGAATGGTATTAATCCCCATTCTAAGTGTGGTATTAATCTTTATGTATGTAATAGGGGGAGATGTTTTCTTTGCAAGATTTGGATATGAGTGGTTGATTGTTTATTGTGTATTGTTTCTTGTAATCAATGGGTATTGTATCTATTTTTGGTATGATGTTGCTTCTAATCAGCGCCTCAAGCACAGATTAGAGCTTATGAAACAGCAAAATGAATCCATACATCAATACTATGAAGACTTAGAGGAAAATTACAGCCAGTCTAGAAAGATTATTCATGATATACGAAATCATATCCACGTATTAGAGCAATCGCAAAAGCTAGACCAGACTCAAAGTTACTTTGAGGATGTACACACCATGTTAAATGCACTTGGGCTACATTATTATACCGATAATCGAATGCTAAATATTGTATTAAACCATAAGTTAAAAGGATTAAGCCCAAAACAGGTGAAATGTGCAATCGGTGGTATTGATTTAGATTTTCTCTCGGATATCGATATTACAACCATTTTTTCAAATTTACTTGATAATGCACTAGAAGCTTGTGAAAGGATGGAGGATTTCTTTATTCGATTAAAAGGAGACCGCATACACGATTTTTTAGTAATCAAGATACAAAATCCCTACTTAGGGCAATATGAGCCAGGTAGATCAATGAAGTCAGGGCATGAAGGCCTAGGACTTGAGAACGTCAGACAGACACTAAAAACATACCATGGAGAACTTAAGATAGATTGTCAGGATAATCTTTTCTCGGTCACTTTAGTATTTCCAGGGCAATAACAAGATATAATTAAAATAGAAATGAGGGGAAAGAAAATGAAACGAGTAAAACAATTTGTAGTAGTTATGATAGGACTAATTTGGTTATCTGCGCTAATGATTGGGTGCGGACAAAGTAAGTTATCGGATACCTTTGATGAGGAAACGATAAAAGAAGAAGCCATGAGGGCGATTGGATATTTCAATGAAAAAGATTATCAAGGTCTCATTGATATGGGCTCAAAAGAGCTAAAGGAAAGTATAACAGTAGAAGAGCTTGCAAAGGCATCAGATCCATATCTTGATAAATGTGGAACGTTTAAAGAAATAACAAAAACCGTTGTAGTAGGAAACAAAGACAGTAAAACAGGAAATGAATATGGTGGGGTTGTTATGATTGGAAAATATGAAGACGGAAAAATACAATTTACCATTGCCTTTGATCAAGACATGAAACTGGTGCAATTTTTAATCAAATAAGAAGAGAATAATAGATAGGAGGACAAAATGGAATTCGAAACGAGTAAAAAACAACTTAAAATATTTTTCTTAGTAGCATTTGGTGTTACCTATTTCATGGGATTGTTTATGTGGTACGGTAGTGCCAATCACATGGACGTAAGTGCATTTCCCAATGCGCAGATGATGTATCCAGCTTGTGGAGTGATACTAGCGTATGGATTGACAAAAAAGAATGATTTGAATATGCCAAGAGGCTTCTTTCGTTGCGTCTTGTTATTTACTGCCGTACTAATGATAGTATCAATTCTTTCCATTCTTTTGCCAGATGAATTGATTATGATAACAGCAACGCCAGTTTCTTTATGGAGCTTCTTAACACAGATATTAGTTGTGATTGGAAGTCTTGTAAGCTTGGTTTTTTTTATTGCAGCTGGATCTGTGAAACGAAAGGCATATGGATTAAAGTGGAGAAACGCAAAGTCTTCCATTTTTTGTATTTTACTTTTTTTAGGGTTATATCTGCTTCGCACTCTTTTGTCCTATACGATTTCAGGACAGTTTGAGCAAATGGTTTTGCTTGTAAAAAATCCCATGACTTGGATTTCTTTGGGGACATTACCGATTAATTTTTTCCTTGTATTTCTTGCATTTTTTGGTGAGGAGTACGGATGGAGATATTATTTACAGCCATTGTTTCAAAAGCGATTTGGTGTACGTAACGGAGTCATATTACTAGGAGTTATTTGGGGACTTTGGCATTTACCAGTTGACTTTTTCTATTATAGTCCAGATGCAGGACTGGTGGCAGCAGTCGCTCAGCAGATTACCTGCATAACGCTTGGGATTTTCTTTGCTTATGCATATGGAAAGACAAGAAATATTTGGGTGCCTGTTATTCTACATTTTCTAAACAACAATTTAATTCCTATTATATCAGGAAACTATTCTCCCGATGTATTACAAGACCAACAGTTAACTTGGGGAATGCTACCAATGGCATTGCTGATTAATGCATTATTTTTTGGTGGATTTATATTATCAAAGCATATTAATTGCCAGTTTGAAACAGATAAATACAGTTCATCTTGACACGACAGACCATGCGGTCTATACTGAAACAGTAGAGGATTTTTAGAAAGCTTCTACTGTTTTTTCTTTTGATAAATTACTTGTCAGCACTAGGTTAAAGGAGGTCATACATGAAGATTGTATTTTTATGTCTTGGTTCAAGAGGGGATGTGCAGCCTTATGTAGCATTGGGTAAAACTGCGAAGCTAAAAGGTCATTCGGTTTGTGTGTGTACTGGTCAATCATTTCAAACATTTGTGGAGGAAAATGGTCTGGATTTTTTTAAATGTAGTCTTGATTTAATGGCGTTATTACGAACAGAGGAAGGAAAAATGATATTTGAAGAAGGATTAAAGCATCCATTTAAGGCAATCAAATATGCCAAGAAGGTGGTTGATCCAATGTATCGCAAAGCAATGAGAGAGTTTTATGTTGCTTGCAAGGAAGCAGATGTAATCGTTTTTCACCCAAAGGCATTTGGCGCAGTAGACATTGCACAAAAGCTTGGGATACTATGTATCTTAATGCCCCCAGTTCCAATCATATATCCAATCAAAGCATTTCCCAATTTAGCCATTACTACGAAAAATCTTGGTGGCACCCTCAACCGATTCACGTATCAACTAGCTAATTTTGGTGCTGAAAGCAATAATATAAAGGATATCAATGATTTCAGAGTAAATGTTTTAAAGTTAAAAAAGAGAAAAGCAGGTGCCTATATGATTAAGAGAGATCAGTATCCTCTTCCAATTTTTTATCCAGTTTCTCAAAGTTTATTTAGCGAAATAGAAGAATTCAAAGATAAAGTCACTTTAACTGGATTTCCAATACTTGAAACCGACCAAACACTTGATCTTGAAACACAAGAATTCTTAAAGGACGATAAGGCACCAATTATAATTACATTCTCCTCCATGCCACTTAGTCAACCGCAAGAATTTATAGATAAAATAGTTAGGGCATTAAAAAGCAGTGATAATCGTGGCATTATTTTAGTGGGAAATAGTGGTATTGTAATGAATTCAGAGGAAAACATATTGGTAAAAGAATCTATGCCACATGATATTGTGTTCAAATATGCAAAGGGAATTGTTCATCACGGCGGTGTTGGAACGATGGCATCGGCGCTTAGAAGCGGTAAGCCACAAGTTATTATGCCGTTTCATGTAGATCAGCCCTTTTGGGCAAAACGATTGTATCATTTGGGCTTTTCGTTAGAACCATTAAAAGAAAAAGACGACGAGAGCGAGTTTGTAAAGCGATTTGATGCAATGAAAGATTCCTTTGTTATTCACAAGGCAAAGGAGATTGCAAGAAGAATTAACCTAGAAAAGCCAAATGAATTTGCAATACAATGTATAGAAAAACAATATGAAGATTGGAATAAAAAAAGATGAACAAAAGAGAGAGTATTATAAAGGCTGCATTAGATGAATTTAGTCAAAATGATTATGAACAGGCATCTATTAATAAAATCATCAAAGAGGCAAAGACTAGTAAAGGTAATTTTTATCATTATTTTAAAAATAAAGAAGAACTCTACATGGCACTGGTAAGCGAAGCATATCAAAAAAAATTAGAAAATGTTATATATGTTGAAACCGATGATTTTTTTGAACAGTTACAACATCAGATTATGAATGGTATTCAATTTGCAAAAGATTATCCTGCATATTACCATTTAAGTCGAAGATTTGCAAAAGAAAAGGGAAGTAATATTTATAATAGAGTGATAAAAGAAATTGTAGATTGTCACAAAGTAGATGAAACAGATACTAGTTTAGTTAAGTCTTATCAAAAACAATTAATTGACAACGATTATCCCTTGGCGTTTGTTGAAAAGGTTATGTATTATACATTTGAGAATATAAATGATGCAATGGAACAAGAAAATATGGAATTATCAAACATTCAAAAAGTATTAGAATTGACAATGAAACTATTAAAGAATGGATTGCAAGCCAAGAAGCCGTTACATGAATAATTTTGTATCAGAGGTAAGGAGAGGAACAAGTGAAATTATTCCTCTTCTTCCTTACAGATATCTTCTAGAACCCGTATTAAATCATGGATATTTTCCAAATGAACATTACGCTCTAAAATACAGTTTTTCAAGTTAACGGATAATGTTTCAAATTTATCCTGAATCGCCGGGGAGACATAAGATGCCATGTTATCACCTTGTATAATGAACTCATAGGGAAATTCACTACATATTTTCCTTTCTCGATTATTTTCTATATAATCAGTTGTAGACGCTGTGGATTAGTAAAATCACCTACGGCAGCTTCCCTATAAGCTGACTGTTTCCTTTGGAGGCTCTAACCACAGCTCTATGTTTATTTGTTAATTAGTTAGATAACGCATGACGTTTTATATATAGCAAGGATACATTCAGCATAGAGTTTGCGGAAACACAGCGTAAATTTATTACAAAGGAGTGATTCTTTATGTTATTTGTTGGCATTGATGTAGCCAAATCTAAACATGACTGCTGTATCATTGATTCTGATGGTGTTATCATTACGGATTCCCTTCGTATTTCAAATACAAAAGAAGGTTTCGATACACTTTATACCTCAATCATATCTGCGCTTGATTCAAGTGATTTTTCAAACGTAAAAATAGGACTTGAATCGACAGGTCATTACAGCACAAACATTACAAACTATCTGTATTCCAAAGGCTTTAGTATTACCGTACTGAACCCTTTAGTGACAAATGCTTTTCGTAAGGCTGGAACCCTTAGAAAAACCAAAACAGATAAGTGTGACGCAAAAGTCATTGCAACTATGCTCTTTTCTGATGAATCAAAATCCTATTCACCTTCATCATATCAAATCCAAGAGCTAAAGTCACTAACAAGACATCGTTATCGTATGATTGGTTATCGTTCCAAGCTCAAGCTATCTGTCACACGACTAATCGATATCATTTTCCCTGAACTACCTGATTTTGTATGGTCTATACACCAAGCTTCCTGTTATCAGTTATTACTTGGATTGCCATCTCCAGAAGTAATCAGCACGTGTCATTTAACACATTTAATAAATGTTCTTTCAAAAGCTTCACGTGGAAAATATGGTCGTGAAAAAGCACTTCAACTTCGAGAGCTTGCTGCTAATTCAATCGGATCATCCAACAGATCTTTAACATTTGAATTACAACAAACAATTCGATTGATTCAAGCGGTTCAATCTGAAATTGACACGTTGGATAAACAAATCAAACTTGTCGTAGATGAGTTAAATACTCCGCTTATAACCATTCCTGGTATTGGATATACCATTGCTGCCATCATTCTTGCTGAAATCGGTGATATAAACAACTTCTCATCACCTGCAAAACTTTTAGCATTTGCAGGAATGGAACCTTCTACTTACCAATCTGGAAAATACAATGCATCCAAAACACCTATGGTTAAGAGAGGCTCTACATATTTGCGTTGGGCAATAATGCAAGCTGCCCGTTTGGTTTCTATGCGAGATTCCACTTTTGCCACTTACATGGCCAAGAAGCGATCTGAAGGTAAACACTTTAATGTCGCACAAAGTCACGTAGGCAAGAAATTAATCCGCGTAATCTATTCACTATTGAAAAATAACACAGCATTTGTCCCACAAATGTAACCAATAAATATCCTTTTTTTGAAGGCAACTCACGTTGCCTTATTTGTCATACACTTTTTTATCTATAAGAAAAACTATAAAATGTTATCAATTTTTACTTGACTTCATATAGTTAGTCTCCAAAGATAGTATGCGTTAGATTCGTAAACATATGTACGTTTTCTAAATGATTTGTTGGAAATATACAACAATTATCTTTTAAGTCCACAATCCCCAATCCAATCAAAAAACATTTTCCATTTTCTGCTATATAAGTCTATTTTCTGCAACATATATTGTGTATATAATTGAAAAGTTTATACTTTAATTGAGCAACAAATCAACAAATATTTTCGATGAGGAGCAAAATGACGATAAGTTATATAACAATTCTACTGCGAAAAATAGACAAAATATAACAAGACTACTTAATTATCTGTTTTAAAAAGCCATTTTCTGCAATACGTATTGTTTAAAAAGGCAAATGACTATATAATTAGAAATAGGGGGGAGATATATTATGAAATCATTTTCAGAAAAAGCGAATCAGACATTACTTGATAGTGAGTTAAGCTATGAGATTCGAGAACGATTAAATAAGCTTTTAAAAAGCAGATTTGGCTGTGACGATGAAAAGATTAAATGGATGCAAGAAAATAGTTTTCTATCGAATAAAGTGGGATTTTCTGCAGTAAATCTGTTGGAGTTATTCTTAGAACTAGAAAAGGAATTTCAGATTAAGTTTTCAAGACAGGATATCAAGAAGTTTCCTTTTGATAGTTACTATGCCCTAGTTGCAATGATAACAAAAAAAGTAGGAGGAACAAATGATTAACACATTAAATAGTATTCGTTCAAATTACGCAAATTACAACAAGGTATCACAAAATAGTGATGTAAGTAAAGTAGAGGAATCGTTTCGAGATAAGATTCAAACGGTTAGCAAAAATGGGACAAGTTCGAATGAGACAAACGCTAAAAATGACATGATTATAAAACAACCGCCAATCTACACAAGCACTACATATGACGCTACCATTTCATCCAAATCAAAAAAGGAAATGACCATAGATGAATACAAACAGTATTTTACAAATGAAATGTCAAAGATTCCAGTAAGTTCTTATTATCAAAATAGCTTTACTGGTTCCTTGGTGATAACAAATGAATGCTTTGAGAGGATGAAAGAAGATCCAGAATGGGAAAAAACAGTATTAAATATGCTAAGAGAAATGTATAGTGTAAATGGTCTTCCACAAAAAAGCTACGGAATGCAAGTGATAGGGGCATCACCAGAAGAATGTTATGGATACTCGGTTCCAATCGAAAGCAGTGGAGGAGCGAAAGCGCGGTCTGGTAATATGAAATCTTGGTGGCAAGAGCGTCAGGAAAAAATGGAAGAAGCAATGGAAGAAGAGATGAAAGAAAGAATAAAAGAAAAGATGGAGCAGGTAAAACGATTGGAACAAGAATATGAAAAGCAACTATTTTTGAACCAATCCAGAGTAAATCTTAGCTTATAACAATTATTATGAAGATAATAGTTGTTTATAAAATAAAAAGAACAGGAGGAAAAAGGAATGAAGAAAACATTAGGAAAGAAAAACTCTTTTAACGACGGTACAGTTATGGCTTTTGCATGCGACTGTATGAGTGTATGCAATATTGGCTGTTCCTGCTCTGGCACTACTGCTTATTCAACCACTAATGTACAAAATCTAGCAAAAGTAGTATCAAGTGGAATGCAGATGTCTACATGGTCATCTATGTAATAGGTTGTATTGGTTAGCAGGAGAGAATGCGGCGATAGGAGTAGTTCCTATCGCTGTATTTGAATTAATGTATTTACACAGGAGGGGATTGGATTGAAGGATACGGATATTTTTATACATTTATTCAAGACACTACATTCTTACTATTTCTATGATGTAAATAAAAATGCAATTGTAAAAATAAATGAATCTATCTATGAAAGTTTGGATAAAGGGGAGAATAGATACGAAGATGCTAACATTAAAAAGCTAAAGGAACGTGGATTCTTAGATGAAATAGAAAAACCGGTTGAGATTTTACATCCATTGACGGACAAAATTGATAGTTATTTACAAAATAATCTGAGCCTATTAATCTTACAAATAACACAGAATTGTAATTTAAGATGTAAATATTGTATTTATTCTGGAAGTTATACCAATCGAGTACATACCAATAAGAGAATGAGCTTTGAGACCGTACAAAAAGCCGTTGATTTTTACTATGAACATAGTAAAAATACAGAAATTGCCTCAATTAGTTTCTATGGAGGAGAACCATTACTAGAATTTCAATTAATAAAAGATACCGTGAATTATTGTAGAAAGAAATTTAATGGCAAGCAGTTAAACTTTAACATGACAACAAATGCGACTTTATTTACACCAGAAATTATGGACTTTCTTGCGAAGAATAAAATTAACTTAACAATAAGTTTGGATGGCCCACAAAAAATACATGATCAAGGACGAGTTTTTGCAGACAATAAAAAAGGTACCTTTAAAAAGATAATAAAAAACCTTGAAGAGTTTCAACATAGATATCCTGACTATGTTGACACCATAAGTTTTAATGCTGTTTTTGATGAAGGAAATAATTTTAAGGACAGTAGTGATTTCTTTTCCTTTGAGTTTTTCAAGAAAGCTACTGTTACCTTCACTACAGTAAGTAATCGAGACAGCAAAGAAGCTAGGGATATTCAAGAAGAGTTCACGATTCATTATAAATATGAATTATTCAAGATGTTTTTGCATTGCCTTAAAAGACTGGAAAAAGAGGATGTCTCAAAGTTAATGTTTGTACATATGAATCGTCTTAAAAACAGTGTTCATGAGCATTTAAGAAAGCCTTTCTTATTTGAGGGAAAGACGCATCCAAGTGGGCCTTGTGTACCAGGAATGAACCGATTGTTTGTTACGGTCGATGGCGAGTTTTTTCCATGTGAACGTGTCAGTGAAAAGAACACAGTATTTAATATTGGCAATCTCGAGAAAGGCTTTGAGAAGGAAAAAGTAAAGGAACTGTTAAACATTGGAAGGTACACAAAGAAACAATGCAGTTTATGCTGGGCAATGGGATACTGTGATAGCTGTATGGCTGATATGGGAGATGGAGATAAATTGATAGCAAATAAAAGACTTGAGCGCTGTGCCTCCATACGATATACGACCGATGAGCTAATGAAAGAGTACTGTGTACTTAGAGAAAATGGATATAACTTTGAATCTTAGGGGGGAAGGTTATGAGAGTATTTGTTTATCCTTATGATGAGGATTTTGAAATATTTCTAATGCATAAAGGTTTGTTAGATTTAGAAATCAAAGACTTACTATCTCCTGTTGGTTGGGGAGTCAAGAACCCAGAAGGCTATGTGATTAAAACACAAATCAATCAGATCAATCTAGAAGAAATGGATGCAATGTTGTTAATCGACTCCAATCGATTTGAGTTAAGTGAAGAAGATATCATGTTAATGGTTCTAAAAGCAGTGAAAAACAATATGGCTATTGTTCTAAACCGATGTGTAACAGATGAACTTCTGATAGAAATAAAGAACTTATGCAAAGGGGCATCTGCAAAATTAATTGATTTAAGAAAAACGAGTCAATACGACTTTGTAAACAGTGAAAAATTACAAACCATTGATACTCCTATTGTTACCATCGTAGGTATGGGGCAAAGATGTAACAAGTTCGAGACACAAGTTTCTATAAAGGTGTATCTAGAAAAGCTTGGGTATCGTGTCTGTGTTGTGTCATCTAGAAGAAATACGGAATTTGCAGGAATCCATGGATTTCCAGACTTTATGTATGGCAATCAATTAGATGAAACGGCCAAAATAATTCATTTTAACCATTACCTTAAGAAATTAGAACAAGAAGAACAGCCTGAAATAATACTTGTAGGTGTGCCAGGCAGCATAATGCCTGTTTCAAAGACTCATCCAGAGCATTTTGGTGTGTTTGCCTTTGAGGTGTTGCAAGCAATCCAAAGTGACATGTTGATTTTTTGTATGCATCATAACATCTATAAAGATCAATACTTTGAGGAATTAAAGAATTTAACAAAATATAGATTACAAACGGAAATTGATGCGTTTGTCATAGGGAATGATTCATATGATAGCTTTTCAATTGAAGCAGAAGGAAATTTAAAGTATTTAACGTTTGATAACCAGACAGTAAGTGAAGCCATGAAAACCTATCCACCAAATGTATACAGCAGGCAAACATATGATATGTTAGCGCAATATGTCTTAGAAACACTGGCAGAATACGCAGATTATCAGGTGATGTAGAAAATGGGATGATGTCATTGAAAAAAAGCAAAATAGCAATCATTGATAATGGAGTAAACCTAGAATTACTAGATGGGAAGATTGAGGAATGCATTTGCATTAATGAACAAAATAAAGTGGAAAAGGATATAGTAAAATTTTGTGATACCGATTTTTTACATGGTACTATCTGCGCCCTAATCGTTGCCAACTATGAAACCGATAGTACCTTAATCAGTATTCGTATCTTGGAAAAAAACGGAAAGGGTGGCATAGAAAAAATTGAGCCTGCATTAAACTGGTGTTATTTAAATGGTGTAAAGATAGTGAATCTAAGCCTTGGCTCTATAGATTTTAGAGAATATGATAGGCTTAATTACCTTATCAATTACTATACCTATAAAGGCCTTATTCTAATTGCGGCTACTTCGAATCAAAACTATGTAACATATCCTGCAAGCTTTTCAAACGTAATCGGAGTAGCAACTTCTTTAAATCAGATACCTGCTTTAAAAGCTTATATTCATTTAGGGGTTGATAGATTGGCGAACTCTAACCACCTTATCAGATTATATGATCAAGAATATGAAACACCGATTAGTAATAGTTATGCCGCTCCTTATGTAACAGCGAAAGTAGCCCAAATTTTAAGAGAAAAGGAAGAAGTAGATCTTTGTTTTCTCAAAAAGTATTTTAATCAAAGTGAAAAAAAGGGTCTCGATATTTTCTATGAACCTGACTGGATTTATAAAGCCTATCGAAGAAAAGAAAATAAAAGCAGTGCAACATATTACTTTCAGACAATTCCAGGTGAATATGCTGATGTAGAAAAAGAAATTGATACGGTAATCATTGATTCTATGGAAGAATTAAAGGATATTGGTATAGAGAAAAAGAATATAGTATATTTGGGACAAGAAGATATAGCTCCAAGCATTACAAATGGGTTTGTCTGGAGTTGGCAAAATCGTATGAACCAAATAGTTAATAATACATACAAAGCAACTTCACTTGAGCTTCCTCTTATAATTCTTGATGTTTGGAATGAACTGGATGAATATTTAATATTAACAACATTAAAAAAGTTATTTGCTGACGAGGGCTACCATGCCTATGTAATTGCTTCAAAGCCAGAAGGGGTTCTTTATCGCTTAGAATACATTCCCAATATGTATACTAAGCCACAAATGCTTCGAAATTTTTTAGAAGGGCAAACGCATTATAAACAAAATGATTTAGTGTTATGGAGTGTATTACATGAAGACAAAAAACACTTATATCAACTATATCCCGATTATGATATGGAAGTTCAAGTAAAACAAGAAAAAAACATAGTTCAAGTTGCAATTTGGATAGAAAAAGAGATGGTATTTCAAAGTAACGAATCCAGTTTGACTCAAAAAGTAATTATGGAAATGTTTCAAAACATCAAACATTTTTTAGCGGAGGATAAAAGTGAGTAATCAGGAAGCAATTAAAATATTGTTAGGGCTTTTAAAAAAATATAAAAAGAAAATAGCCATAATAGCCGTTTGTTTGTTAGCGTCTACAGGATTAAATATGCTTCTTCCAATACTGAGTAAAAATATAATGGATAAAGGCTTTTTGGGAAAGGATAAAACGCTTTTAATGCAATTAATTCTTGCATCCGCAATTTTGTATGGATGTATTAAGCTAATTGATATTTGCAAAGAAGCGATAAGAATTCAAATTGCAGCAGACTTAGAGTACTCCTTGTCAGAGCAGTCCTTTGTTCATCTGCTTCAGATGAAACCAAACTATTTTAAGCAAAAAAATGATGCTGAAATCTTAAATACTCTTTCAACGGACATTGCCAATATTACCTCTATTGCAGATGAAAGCATGTTTTTTGTAATTGCACAGATATTTGGAATTGTAGGCGGTGTCATCGGATTATTCCTGATTAATTACAAACTTACATTACTGGTTATGCTTTTTATCCCGTTTAAGTATCTTGCAATCAAATATTTTGCAAAAAAAAGAAAAGTCTATATGGATTCGTATATGAAAGATTCTGAAAGCTATGCAAAATGGTTTGGAGAAACCATAACGGGAATGCAAGAGATTAAATTATTTCATTTGTACTCCCCTAAAAAAGAGGAGTTTTATAACAGACAAAAAGATGTAATAAACCGAAAGAAACAAATGAATATACTTTCGCAATTAAATCTTATATCAGATGGCATGATGATACAACTTCTACAAACCATTCTTTATATTGTTGGTGCAAACATGTTGTTTGACTTGCAACTTTCACTTGGAAGTATTTTTGCTTTTATTACTTACAGTACCTATGTAACTGCTCCGATTTCTGCAATTTTAAATATTGGATATCTTCTATCAGGTATTATACCTTCAACAAAACGCTACTTTGCATTCATGGAATTAGAGCAAGAAAAAGAAGGTGGCTCTGTCAAAGCTTTAAAAGCAGGAGAGATTACACTGAAACAGGTCTCTTTTTCCTATCAAAAAGGTTATAAGGTCTTAAATCACATCAACTGGGTTATACCTCATAAAGGTAAAGTTGTTCTAGTGGGCAAAAATGGTTCTGGTAAATCAACGCTCATCAACTTATTAACAAGATTTTATGAGGTAGAGGAAGGGGAGATATTGTTAAATGGAAGAAACATTCAAGACTTTGAAATAAATCATTACAGAAGTCTTTTTGCAGTTGTAAGTCAGCAAGTCTATTTGTTTCATGATACCATTCGAAATAATATTTGCTTATATAAAAAAGTAGATGAGATAACATTACAAAATGCAATTGCAGATAGTGGCTTAGAGGAATTTATAAATGAAGTTTCTTTGGATTACATGGTTGGTGAAAATGGTTCCTTACTATCGGGTGGGCAAAGACAAAAAATTGCCATGGCAAGAGCACTTATTTATGATAAGCCTATCTTTATCTTAGATGAAGCAACCTCTAATATG
The DNA here is from genome assembly GCF_008830185.1 of Candidatus Galacturonatibacter soehngenii. GTDB lineage: Bacteria > Bacillota > Clostridia > Lachnospirales > Lachnospiraceae > Lachnotalea > Lachnotalea soehngenii. The sequence goes on along the minus strand of NZ_WAGX01000005.1, from coordinate 1,239,711 downwards.
GATCGATATACAGATAAACAAATCAATCAATTGATACATACCAGACTCAAAGACAAAACCGTTATTCTTGTAACACATAAACAAGAAACAATAAATGAAATAGAAACGGTAGTATTTCTAGACCAAGGAAAGCTTAAAGAAATAGCAAATGAAGAAATCGTAAACAAATAAATACAAATAGAAGAAAGGAATTAAGCCTTCGTCAAAATAAGCCGATAAAAATAGAGGTATAGATAAATAATAAAGAAAAAAATGTGTCCGCGCTAGGATAATGTTTTGCATGATTTGGGGAAGGGGGAGCTATATGTTTAAGATTGCCGTTTGCGATGATGAAAAACATTTTAGAAATACGGTGAAAGAATATGTGGGGAGATATCTAAAACAAAAAGGTATTGCATATGAAATCGATACCTTTTCTTCTGGCGAAGAGTTTGTGGACCAAGGAATCGAAATGATTCAATATAAGATTATATTTCTTGATATTAACATGAACGAATTCGATGGAATAAAGACAGCACAAAAGATTCGTGAGCTAAGCAAAGACGTATTTATTGTATTTGTTACCGCATATGTTAATTACACATTAGAAGGTTATAAGGTAGATGCGGTGCGCTATCTTCTAAAAAACAATGTAAATTTTGATGATAGTATCAATGAGTGTATGGATGCTATCACACTTAAAATGAACTATAAGGAAGTTAAAAAAGAATTTAAGTTTAGTGAAGGTATTAAGAAGATATCCTTAAACAAAATACTATACATTGAGAGTAATTTACATAAACTTGAATTTCAAGTCATGGAAGATAAGCTAAACATATATACGTTATACGACACCCTAAACAACATGGAAAAAGAACTAAAAGACGAAGGATTTATTAGAGTACATCAAAGTTTTCTAGTCAATATAAAACATATCAAAAGTATGAAAAGATATGAAGTAGTGCTAAGTAACCATACAACACTAGCAATACCAAAGGTGAGATATAAAAGTGTAAATGCTATTTTTATATCATACAAAGGAGAATTTTAATGTTTGAAGTAACATTAAATTTACTGACGATACTTTTTGAAGTCATATGTTGTAAAATGTTTTATGAAGCGTTTTGTGAAAGAAAAAAGCATCGTAGAGGATTTAATTATCTAATTACTTTTTTTCAGGTTTGCTTTTGCTATTTGATTGCAAGTATTTTAAGGAATATTTTTATAGTAAAACAAGGAATGATTATTTTATTGTTTGCGTTAACGATGTTTGTGACCATGAAGGTGAGATTTCGAAAGACATTTGTAATTGCAATACTATACCAAGGGCTGCTTTTGCTGGCCGATTACATTGCTTTTTCTATAAATGGTTCCTTATTTTCTAATTATGATATGACCTTACAGTTCTTCAAAATAGAAAGCATGTTGGTTATTATTTTTAGTAAAGTAATTTTATATATATGTATACTAATTATAAAAAAGAAAATGGGGCACAAATCCACTGAAATATTAACTGATGTAGAGTGGATTCGATTTTTATTTTTTCCCATTTTTACAATACTAACAGTTACAGGTATGATTGCTATAATTGGGTATGAAGTAAATCAAATTCAAATTAGAATCTTACTCATAATTGCATTAGGTATGGTAGCCATGAATATAGTAGTCTTTTATCTAATTAACGACATAGTAAAACGAGAACTACAAATTAGAAAAAAAGAAATGTTTGAGGTTGAGGTAAAGAACCAGACGCAAATGTATAAAACCATTTCAGAAAACTATGACAAACAAAGAAGTAAAGTTCATGAATTTAAAAATGAGATACTATGCATTGAATCCTTATTGATAAAAAAGCAATATGAAGAATTAGAAAAATATATTCGAACCATTAGCGTTAAGCTAAGACAAGAGCGAGATGCAATCAATACCAATAATGTAATCATAAATGCAATTATTAATACAAAGTATCAAGAGGCCATTAACAAAGGTATCGTCTTTGTATTTCGTGTAAACGACTTATCCACAATAAAAGTTACAGACGAGGATATCGTGGTGATATTGGCAAATCTATTAAACAATGCGATTGAAGCATGTGAAAAATGCAGCAATCAAAAAGTGATTAAGCTAAAATTTATAAAAGAGGAGGACGGTATTATCTTATCTGTAAAAAATACCTGCAGTGAGCCGCCTATCTTTGAGAATGGAAGGATAAAAACAAGTAAATTATTAGAGCCAGAGGAGCATGGAATTGGAATAAAAAATATTATTACTATAATAGAAAAATATAACGGTTCTTATGTAATAAAAAACAATGATAGCGAATTTTATTTTTCCATTTTAATACCAGTAGATTAAAGTACATTCATTTTCTGCAATATAATATCCATTTTCTGCCATAACACTTGTCTTATAATAAGAAATTGATATAGTTATGATAGGAGGTGCACAGATATGGTTGAGAAAATAGCAATAGCTATCGTTGGGCAGATGGGCAATGAAAAGATGATAAGTCAGAATATGAAAGAGCGCTATGTATATGCTTTGATTATGATGACAGAAAAATGGATTACAGTAGGAAGCATCATAGGAATTAGCTTTCTATTAAAACAATTCCTTCCTACGTTGTTTTTTCTTGGGTTCTTTCTTTGCTTAAGAAAACGAACAGGTGGCTATCATGCAAATACGTTTTGGCAGTGTTACCTTGCCACGATTATAACGTATATTATGGTTACGTTTCTAAGTCCTGTAATGATAGCAAATATAAAAATTACCTATTCCCTAGTTGTAATATCGGTAATTTTAATTGCAATTATTGGGACAATCAATCATCCAAACATGGATATGGATGCTTTTGAATTAAAAGAATCAAAAAGTGCGGCACGATGGCTTATCGCATTGGAAAGTATGATTCTATTTGCATCAATTCTATTGGAGATTCAAAAATCGTACATAAGCTATATGTCTCTTGCAATCATATTATGTGCAGCTTTGATGTGTGTAGCCAAAATATTAAAACAGGAGGTATGAGAAATGAAAAAAGCTATGAAACTAAACAAGACAGTGCTAAAAGCAATCATGGAGGTAACAAAAGCTGAGGTGGAAAAGGATTCTTACGTCTGGAGGTGTGGAGCAATCTATCATCAGCCGAAGCGACCTAAGTAAGTACGAAAAGTCAAGATGTATTGTTGATATGTGTGAAACGGTATGTAAAAGAAAGAAAGCTGAAAGTGATGAGAAAAAAAGTTAAAATGTTTTTAGCATGATAATAACAATCGCACTTGTATTTACTCTTTTACCGCAAACTCAAGTTTTAGCAGCAACAACAATAACGGATAATTACACCAAGGACACGGCATATACCTTTGGCTCGTGGAATTCTATTAATGCATCGCCTACGGTGATTTTAGCCGAAGGGGCAAATGAATCATGGTTTAAATTTAATGTAGCGAGTGGGGAGCACATCTACATACGAACATCTACACACAAAGATTATGATGGAATGAAAGTACAGGTTAAAGATTCAGCAGGAGTTAATATTGGGGGCTCTAGGCAAAATCCAGAAAATATAATAGACAGTACGGGTGTAACACCAGCATTGTACATTGATGTTGATAATACGACGTCGTCTAGTAAGACATTTTATCTGGTTGTGTCAAGAGGAAATAACTTTGAATCATCCATGTATTTCAATCTTTCAGCAGCAAATTGGATTAGAACAGGAACGGGAACCTTTGCTTTCTCGGGAACAGCTACAAATCCTGGGAATTCAGGTTTAAACCTTAATGGTGTAGACTCAAATGTTCTAGGTTTAAATCTGACAAATAATACGAGTATTCCAAACAAGGCAAAAGTTTATAGAATAGGAACTTCTGGAACACAAAGTCCAAGTCAAGGTAATGTACGTCATATGATTATGCCAGCTAGTTCAAATCTTTGGTACAAGTCGGTAGTGTCCAATGCCTCAAGTGGCTCATATTCGATATCGCTTACGGATGATTTTGATGCCAAGCAAATATGGTATTTTAAATATAATGCTTTAGCAACAGCAAAATCCACGATGAAGAATGTTAGCATCAAGGTAGATTGGCAATATGACATGAATCAAACAAATTATCAAATATTTTTAAAGTAGGTGAAAAGAAATGGCAGTAGAAGGTACCGCTTATTATAATTATTATAATATAAAAGGGCGTTATTCGCCAAAAACTCCTCAGATACCAAGTTGGAAAAAAGAGTATGCTGTTACAACGGATGAAGTAAGAAGTAATAATCGCAGTCAGGATGAGGATGCTTACAAAGCGTACTCAAAACTAGAAGACATTTATTATTCTGTGTCGGTGCGAAATCGTGAAAAATATAGTAATGTGGATGATTTGTATACATATTTGAACGAGAAATACAATTCAAGCTCATTCAATAGATACAGCTATGAAGAAAAAAAGGCAATGTATTTTAACGAATTAGAAATGACATTATATGGTTGTCTTGGTGGAGGGGGAAATGTTGATGATCCACATTTATCTCAAAAAGTATGCGATCCAACAGATTCTGAGAAACAAGTTTACAATCACAATATGGTAAACTTACAAGTGCGTAATATTTTAACCAATAGCGGTTTTGACCTGTCATTATTAAGTCAGCGATCAGTTGTTTTAAAAATTGACCCGTTTTATTATAAGTTAAGTGTTATAGGCTTAGAGGATACAAGTATTTCACAGCAGATAGAACAAGCACTCAATTCATCAAACAATGCGAAGCAATTGTTTTATCACATATTAAACAGTAATGCATCGGGCATTTCAAAAGATGTATTGGCAAAATATCGAGCTTTAAAAGATTTCCAAAATGTGACAGGACTGGACTTAAGAGACTTTTTTGTGACACAGGATGGATTTGTAAATGCAGCGGGGGAGAATGCATTAGAACTATATAAGGAATATTTAAAAAGCTCAAGTGCCATTCCAAGTGAATTTAAGGGCGTAGCTTATGGCTATTTTGCAGAGCAATTAGGAAAATTAGCCAAGATGGACGTTTCGAAAATTTTGGACTTGAACTTGGAAATAGGCTTAGGGGAGTATGGGCTATATAATGTAACGGATGAAAGTATATATGTAAGTCATTTTGATACTATGGTATAAGTTATTACAATTGAAATTGGGTTAAAGAAGAGTTGGGGATAGCTGGTTGCTACTTTCGACTCTTCTTTTTGAATTACAGAATCTAGTAACCTCTTACCATTAAGGCAATCACTCTTAAGGTTCTGAAAAACATGTATGGAAAATACAATTTAATAATTGTACTTATTATATTGGCTTATAATCAAGCAAAATAAGTCTGATTAGGAGGAATATGAAAGGAATAGCAAATAAAACATTGGTACCAGTCTATGAAAAACCAGATTGCAATTCTTCACTTAGCGATGAACTATTATATGGCATGCCAGTTACAGTGATAAAGTCATGTATTCCTAGCATAAATAAGTGGGTTTATATAATGACAGAGTACCAATATACGGGATATGTAAAAAGACAGGATTTGGTTTTAGAAGAATGTAACCAGTCCTATACAAAATGGGAGCATGCCCCGAAAAAGAGAGTCACAAAAGTCTATGCAGATGTCCTATCAGAATCAAGAGTGAAAGGTAGAGTTGTAATGGAGCTTACGAAGGGTGCGATTATCGCATATTGTGGCTTGGTTATGCAAGAGCAAGCAGGATGGGCCAAGGTGATGCTTGCAGATGGTTGCTATGGGTATATGATAGATGAATTTTTAGAAGAACCTCGTAATGCATGGAATGTTTCAGAAGATAGAATGAGGCAACAACTAGTACAAATCGCAATGCAATATCTGGGCACACAGTATCGGTGGGGAGGTAAATCACCGCTTGGAATAGACTGTTCCGGGCTTACTTCAATGGCATATCTAATCAACGGAATCCTTATCCATCGTGACGCTAAAATGGTAGAAGGTTTTCCAGTGCACGAGATTGCGTTTGAAGATAGAAAACCAGGAGATTTACTGTATTTTAAAGGTCATATTGCAATGGCAATCGATGAACGAAGATACATTCATGCCACAGCAAAAATGGGAAGTAACGGTGTGGTAATCAATAGTTTATGTCCAGAGGATTCAGACTATAGGGAAGATTTAGCAAAGGGAATCCTTGCCGTAGGAAGTGTCTTTTAAGTTGTATGTATTCTAAAATGGGGGAAAAGAATGAAAGTAGTAGATTTGCATTGCGATACGATGGCAGAACTTTGGTATTCCCAATGGGATAACAAAAAACCTATGGAATTAGAGAAAAACTCGCTTCATGTTGATTTGGAAAAATTAAGAAAAGGAGACTACCTGCTACAGAATTTTGCAATATTTGTCAATCTGGGAAGGAACTTAGATCCTTTTGAATCTGCATTAAGCCAAATTGATATATTTTATAGAGAAATGGAAAAAAATAAAGAGAAGATTAGGGCAGTTAAAACATATGAAGACATTGAAACAAATATACAAGAGGGTAAGATTTGCGCAATGTTGACAGTGGAAGAAGGAGCTGTCTGCAAAGGAAAACTTAGTTTTCTTCGGATTCTTTATCAACTTGGAGTTCGTATGATGACCTTAACTTGGAATTTTGAAAATGAATTAGGTTTTCCTAATTTACGCTCCAAAAGTTCTCAATCCAAATATGAATATGAGTTTGAAAAAGGGCTTGGACTTAAGAAAAAAGGAATTGAATTTCTTATTGAAATGGAACGCCTTGGAATCATTGTTGATGTATCACATCTTTCAGACGAAGGGTTTTATGATGTCTTACAATATACGAAAAAACCTTTTGTTGCCAGCCATTCCAATGCCAGAGCCTTGTGTAGGCATCCTAGAAATCTAACGGATGATATGATACGAAAACTAGCACAGCGGGGAGGAGTGATAGGGTTAAATTATAGCCCAAACTTCTTAGAGGAAGGAGAAACCGAGGAGGACTGTCATAGTAGTGTTGCTCTTATGGCAAGCCATGCCAGACATATTACAAATATTGGAGGAATTGAATGCCTGGCACTTGGATCGGATTTTGATGGGATTGAAGGTAAACTAGAGATGAAGAATTGTTCGATGCTTCCACTTCTTTTGGAGGCTTTAGAAAAAGAAGGTTTTAAACATTCGCAGATAGAAGCCATTTTCTATAAAAATGTATTGCATTTATATAAAGAACTTTTGATTTAAAAAACAAATGATACAAGCACTTGCTGAAAGCTTCATGCTTGACAACCCTCCTTTTCGTCAACTAAAATAAAGAAAACGAGTGGAAGGAGCACATAGTATGAGTTTTTCAAAAAAAGTGAATGATTTAAAGAGTCAGGAAAGTATAAAAAAAGCTGGAGGTATTTTCGAGGAATTTAAAACCTTTATATCTCGTGGCAATGTTATGGACTTGGCAGTGGGTGTTATTGTCGGAGGTGCCTTTACTTCTATCGTTAATTCGCTGGTAGGTGATATTTTAATGCCAATCATTGGGACGGTCTTAGTTGGCATCAATTTTAAAAAGCTAGGATTTACAATACCATGGGGAAACAATCCTTATATTAATGTAGGTAGTTTTCTAGAATCTGTAATTACCTTTTTAATAACAGCAGCCTGCGTATTTATTATTGTTAAAGGTATCAATTCCATTAACAAAAAGAAAACAGAAGAAAAACCAGAAGAGAAAAAAGAGGAAGTGCAAGAATTATCAAAAGAAGTGGAACTACTTACTGAAATTCGTGATTTACTCTCAAAGGATAAATAAAAAGCATACGAAAGTGTTTATTACACCAAGTAATATTATGATAAGGAGACCAAAATGGAAGATAATTTTCAAAAAATGGCAGTACTAATTGATGCTGACAATACACAATTATCTAAGCTTGAAGCGATTCTTCATGAAGTTTCAACCTATGGAAGAATTGTTGTTAAAAAAGCATATGGAAACTGGAAAAAAGACATGTTAAAAAATTGGGAGTCTGAATTAAAACGATTAGCCATAAAAGCGGAACAGCAATTTGACTATGTAACAGGTAAAAATGTGACAGACATTGCAATGGTAATTGGAGCTATGGATTTACTTTTTATGGATAAGTACGATGCGTTTGTATTAGTATCAAGTGACAGTGATTTTACACCTTTGGCGATTCGTTTACGAGAGTCAGGTCAATACATCATAGGAGCAGGAGAAAGCAAGACGCCAGAGTCTTTTAAAAATGCGTGTGATGACTTTATACTGATTGAGTTAATTCAGGCCAAAGATGATAAGAAAATAGAAGAGGAGATTGAAAAAGAGACAAAGGATAAAAATATAACAGAAGCAATCTCCAAAGAAAAAGCCAGTAAAGAGAATCAAATCAATGTATCAACCGAGAAAGAAAAAGTTGATTTGGTTGCCAACATTCAAGAAATCCATAGCTTATTAAAAATAGCCTATGAAAAGTATCAAAATGAAGCTGGTTTTGCAAATGTTAGTGCAGTTGGTCCTTATATTAAAAGAGTAAAGCCAGATTTTAACTCTCGTGCATATGGTTTTGCTAAGTTACCAGACCTTCTTGCAGCTTACCCAGAGAAATATGAAATAACGAAATACAAAGGAAAAGGTAAGGTTAATATTGTTGCCTACAAATGTAGGGATTAAAAACGATTTCAATTACCTGAAATGTCCATTTAGATTCGAAAACTAGTAGTTGACAAGTGTTGTGCTTTCTTTTAGACTTATTACGGATGTTTCATGGTATTTGGCCTATGCCAAAAGGGAATGAGGATTTAATAAACTGTTAAAGGAGATAAGAGTTTGATAAAGAAATTAAAGATACAAATTATAGTTGTATTATTCCTAATGTCTTTTTTGTTTGGGGGATTTGTAAATGTGGCTCAAACCGTAAAGGCAGCACAAAATAACGCAACAACTGTAGAAAATGATAATGTGTTTCGTGTTGGTATGGAAGCAGGGTATCCACCTTTTAACTGGACACAACAAGACGATTCAAATGGTGGAGTAAGGATTGCTGGAAATGAAGAATTTGCAGGCGGTTATGATGTCGAGATAGCCAAAATCATTGCAGAGCAATTAGGCAAGGAACTAGTGATTGTAAAAACGGAGTGGGATGGCTTGGTTCCAGCACTTCAATCAGGTAAAATTGATGCAATCATAGCAGGTATGTCTCCTACTGCAGAAAGAAAAGAGACCATTGACTTTTCAGATATTTATTATAAGTCTGATTTGGTAATGGTAGTCTTAAAGGGCGGAGCCTATGAAGAGGCTACATCGATTCATGATTTTTCAGGTGCTAAGGTAACGGCTCAGTTAAATACGTTTCATTATAGCGTAATTGATCAAATCAACGGAGTTTTAAAGCAGACAGCAATGGATAATTTTACAGCCATGCGAGTTGCACTTCAATCTGGTATTATCGATGGATATGTATCAGAAAGACCAGAGGGAGTCAGTGCTTCTGCAAAGAATAAGAATTTTGCAATGATAGAGTTTAGCGAAGGATTTGTCACAAATGAAGAAGATACCGCTATTTCTGTAGGTGTTGCAAAAAACAGTGAGTTAACCGGAAAAATCAATGAGATTTTAGCAGGTGTTTCCCAAGAAGAGCGTCAGCAGTTAATGGATGAAGCCATTAAGAATCAGCCAGGTACAGACACAGAGCAATCAAGTATCTCTTGGGTAGTAAGTATCTTAAAGGAAAACGGTCCTATGTTTGTTAGAGGTGCAGGGATGACACTTCTAATCTCTATGGTTGGTACAATTCTTGGATTTTTACTTGGATTAATAGTTGGAGTAATCAAAACCATTCCAGTGCCTGTTAAAAAGGCAAGAAGAGTGTTGCAAAGAATTGTTCATGCATTGCTTGCGATTTATGTAGAAGTATTTCGTGGCACGCCGATGATTGTACAAGCCATGGTAATTTATTATGGATCAGCATTGGCTTTTGGTATACATATGAATCCAGTAGGTGCGGCAATTTTTATTGTTTCTATTAATACAGGAGCCTACATGTCTGAGATTATCCGTGGTGGTATTCTTTCTATTGACAAAGGGCAGTATGAGGCAGCACAAGCGATTGGTATGAATCACTTTCAAACTATGTGCAATGTAGTTCTCCCACAGGCGATTCGTAATATTTTACCTGCTACAGGTAATGAGTTTGTTATTAATATAAAAGATACTTCAGTATTAAATGTAATTGCAGTAACAGAATTATATTTCCAGACCAAATCAGTGGCTGGTAATAATTTTAGATATTTTGAATCCTTCTTTGTTGCATGTGTAATTTATTTTGTTATGACATTTACCGTTACCAGAATCCTTCGTTATCTTGAAAAACGTCTGGATGGTCCTGCGAATTATTCGATGAATCAGATGCAGGTATAGCAAGAAAGAAAGGGAGAAAAAAATGGAAAAAATTATTGAAGTACAACATTTAAGTAAGTCCTTTGGAACACATGAAGTACTAAAGGATATTGATTTTACGGTAAAGTCTGGAGAAGTAGTTTGTATTATTGGATCTTCTGGATCGGGAAAATCAACCCTTCTTCGTTGCATTAATTTGTTAGAGCAGCCAACAGGTGGAAAGATTATATATAAAGGTGAAAACATTTTAGATGATAAGCACGATATTTATCAATATCGTACGAAGCTTGGAATGGTGTTTCAGCAGTTTAACTTGTTTAACAATCACAATGTATTAAGTAATTGTGTCGTTGGACAGGTTAAAATATTAAAGCGTACACAAAAAGAAGCAGAAGAAGTTGCAATGAAGTTTTTAAAAATTGTTGGAATGGATCAATATATCAAGGCAAAACCAAAGCAGCTTTCTGGAGGGCAAAAGCAAAGAGTTGCCATTGCAAGGGCGCTTTCTATGGAGCCTGACGTATTGCTTTTTGATGAGCCAACCTCTGCACTTGATCCTGAAATGGTTGGAGAGGTATTAAAGGTAATGAAAGAATTAGCAGACAATGGTTTGACCATGCTCGTGGTTACCCATGAAATGGGCTTTGCAAAGGAAGTATCTGACCGTGTAGTCTTTATGGATCAAGGCGTTATTGTAGAAGAAGGAAGTCCAGAACAGATTTTCCAAAACCCAACACAAGAAAGAACAAAAGAATTTTTAAAACGTACATTACCAGAACTTGCATAATATGACAAAAGGGGATACCATTAAGGTATCTTCTTTTTGATTTTAATAGATTGTATTATCTTTGTAAGAGAAGGGAAAGATAGCAATAGCACAAAGGAAGGAATCAATTTATGGATAAAGAGTATCTAATACACGAAAAGCCTCTAAAGGCTTTGATTGTTTTTGCATTGCCTATGATGATAGGTAATCTATTTCAGCAGTTTTATACCATGGCAGACTCCATGGTGGTGGGACGTTTTGTAAGTGAAGATGCATTAGCTGCAGTAGGCGCCTCGTATTCACTTACCAATGTATTTATATGTATTGCAATCGGCGGTGGTGTGGGTGCTTCCGTTATAACAGGGCGCTATTTTGGTGCCAGAAATTATAAGAAGATGAAGCAGTCGTCCTATACGGCACTCGTGGCATTTCTTTGTCTTAGTATTTTTTTAGCTGCATTCGGACTTTTGGTTAGTAAAGACATTATGCGACTATTAAATACACCGAAGACAATCTTGGATATGGCAACACAATATTTAAACATTTATTTTTTAGGTCTTCCTTTTTTGTTTATGTATAATGTGCTTTCTGCTATGTTTAATGCAATTGGAAAATCTAAGTTTCCACTGTATCTACTTATTTTTTCTTCAATTTTAAATATTTTACTTGATTTATATATGGTATATATTCTAAATATGGGGGTTACAGGAGTCGCATGGGCTACCTTTCTTGCCCAAGGAATATCTGCTATTATTTCTTTTGCTTTATTTTTAAAAATTATTTCTTCCCATACGGTACAACAAACCAGTATATTTGATGGAAAAGAATTAAAAAACATGTCACGTATTGCATTTCCATCCATTCTACAGCAATCCACGGTTGCAATTGGTATGATGTTGGTACAAAGCGTTGTCAATAGCTTTGGGACGCAAATGCTGGCTGGATTCTCAGCAGCAATGAGAGTAGAAAGTATTGCAATAGTACCAATGGCAGCCATGGGGAATGCAATCTCTGCATTTACAGCCCAAAATATGGGGGCAAAAGAATATGAACGAGCGAGAAAAGGATATTATACCTCATACGGCATCGTTGCTTTTTTTGCGCTGACAAACTGTATCGTTTTGGAAGTATTTCATAATAGAATCATTTCGTTATTTCTAGGAAGCGATGGAACAATGTTAGCACAAGAAACAGGAGCTTCCTATCTGAAATTTATGGGATGGTTTTTTGTGTTAATTGGTCTTAAAATGATTACAGATGGATTGCTTCGAGGAGCGGGAGATATGAAGGTATTTACGATTGCCAACTTAGGAAATCTTTTTATTCGTGTCAGCTTTGCTTCTATTATGGCACCGCGGTTTGGTATTTCCATGGTATGGTATGCGGTTCCGATTGGTTGGCTAACGAATTATGTAATTTCGTTTGCACAATATAGAACAGGTAAATGGAGATATATTGAAATCAAGTAAGTGTTTTTGTAGAAAGGAGTAGGATATGGAACATAGTTGCAATAATTGTAATCGATTGTGTACATCTAGAATTACCCTTTTTGAACCTCTTTCTAGGGAAGAGCAGATTGCTTTGGTTGAAAAGGCAAAGCATTTGGACTATAAAAAAGGTGAAACAATTTTTCATGAATCAGATCAAGCAGATAGAATAATGATTATTCGTTATGGTAAAGTGAAAATGAATCACTATTCCTTGGAGGGGAAGGAATATGTATTTGATATTTTAGTGGATAATGATATATACGGAGAGCAAAATATTTTTGCGGGCAAGACCTTTGAGGCAAATGCCATTACGTTAACGGAAACAGGTGTATGTTTGATTTCTTTAAAGGATATCAAAGAATTAATTTTAAAAAGACCAGAAATTGGGATAAAGATATTAAATGTAATAGGAGAGAAGCTGTCTTTTGCAAATGAACTTGTCCAGCTCTTATCCATAAATGATGCAAAGGCAAGAGTGGCTGGTTTTATTTTATTTCAAAGCAATAAAATTAAAAGTAAAATCATTGAATTGACCAGAGAAGATATTGCGGCGCACATCAACGTAAGAAGAGAGACTATTAGCAGAAAGCTTGGGGAACTTCAAAAAGATGGTATCATTTTATTACAAGGAAATAAAAAAATTGAAGTTTTACAAAAAGAATTACTTCGAGATATATTTGAAAACGGAAAATAAACTAAAAAAATTAAAAAAAATTTAAAATAATGATTTGAATCACATTTTTATCTTTTTATAGCTACTATAATGAGTTTACAAAGAAAAACAAAAGCAACTAGCTATGATATAGGAGGAAGATAAAATGATTACAAAAAATATGACAATCGCAGATGTTGTAAAAGCGTATCCAAATGCAATCGAAATTTTAAAAGACTTCCACGTTGATTATTGCTGTGGTGGTAATGATAAGTTGGAAGATGCTGTTAGAGAACTAGGACTTGATCCAAAGAGCTTTATCGATTTATTAAATAAAAAGCTGAAAGAAAAAGCGGAACAAGGACAGGATGAACCAGTATTAAAGGTAGAACAATTAATGGCCATGGAGGTAAACGAATTAATTGATTATATAATTGTAACGCACCATAAAAAAGAGCGAAACTTAATTCAAGAAACGGATGAATTAATGAATAAAGTTCTACTTGCACATTATGAACGACATACAAAGCAACTTGTTTCCTTACATGCTCTTTTTTCTGATTTAAGGAAGGAACTTTTGGAGCATTTTGCAAAAGAAGAAAAATTAATTTTTTCATATATGAAAAATGATTTGTCACAAGAGTATGAGTATGAATATGTAAAGGAATTAGAGAATGAACATGAAGCGGCTGGGAATATTATAAAAGAGATTGAAGCTTGTACAAATCATTTTACACTTCCAGCTAATGTATGTAATTCTTATCAATTACTATTTCAAAAGATGCAGGAATTGATAGAAGATATTTATATTCATATATTTACTGAGAATTCAATACTATTTCCAAAATATGAAGGAGGAATAAAAGAATGAAAAAACTTGTAAAAAACAATGTAAACTGGGTTGGTATTATGGACTGGGAACTAGAATCCTTTCATGGAGCAGATTATAGCATTCATCATGGGTCAAGCCAAAATGCTTATTTAATTCAAGAAGAAAAGACTGTGTTAATTGATACCGTATGGAAGCCACATTCTACGGAATTTATTGATAATCTAGAAAAAGAAATTGATTTAAAAGAGATTGATTTTATTGTTGCAAACCATGGTGAAATAGACCATAGTGGTTCTTTACCTGCTTTGATGGAAAAAATCCCAAACACACCAATCTATTGTACGGCAAGTGGTGTAAAGTCCTTGGTAGGACAATATCATCATCCAGAGTGGAATTATCAAGTGGTAAAAACAGGTGACTCAGTTGATATTGGTAATGGTAAAAAGTTAATTTTCGTTGAAATGAAAATGCTTCATTGGCCAGATAGTATGGCAACTTATCTGACTGAAGATAATATCTTGTTTTCCAATGATGCATTTGGACAACATTTTGCAGTGGAGGAATTATTTAACGACAAAGCAGACCAGTGCAGGCTTTGGGAAGAGGCGTTAAAGTACTATGCAAATATTTTGACTCCATTTTCAGCACTCGTAAAAAAGAAGATTGAAGAAATTCAAGCACTGAATATACCAATTGATATCATAGCAACCAGTCATGGTGCTATTTGGAGAGAGAATCCAATGCAGATTGTAGAAAAATATTACGAGTGGTCCCAAAACTACCAAGAGGATCAGATTACAATTGTGTATGATACGATGTGGGAAGGAACCAAGCAACTAGCACATAAATTAAGTACTCAGATTTCTGAAATCTCTCCAAATACAAGAGTAAAAATATTTAATATTTCAAAAGCAGACAAAAATGATATTATGACCGAAGTATTTAATTCAAAAGCCATTGCAGTAGGTTCACCAACCGTTGGTGGAAGCATTCTTTCTTCTGTTGGAGGCTGGCTAGAATTTTTAAAAGAGCTTAAATTTAAAAATAAAAAAGCTGCGGTATTTGGTTGCTACGGATGGAGTGGAGAGGCAACCAAAGTCCTTAGAGAAAAGTTAACAGGAGCAGGTTTTTCTGTGGTTGAGGCAGAGGCAAAGTGTGAATGGAATCCAAGAAAAGAAGATTTTGAAAGAACTGCTGAAATTGCAAAGGCATTATGTGAATAAATTAGAGAAATATTGAACATAAAAAAAGGGGTGTTGGCTGTGCCAACACCCTAAGTTGTATCAATTTTTTTGAGGGAAGAGTCGATAAGAACTAATAATATAGTTAATATTATGATAGACATGCATTCGATTAAGTTTTAAAATAGTATATAGTAAAAGAAAAAGTAACCGTAACACAAATGTCAAAACTATGGAGAAAAAGATGAAGGCATATCAAATAAAAATTGCAATAAAAAACTCACACCCACCTATTTGGAGAAGATGTATCGTACCATCGGGAATTACATTTTCACAGTTGAGTATTATTTTAAACAAAGTAATGGGGTGGAGTGGATACCATCTCTTTGAATTTGAATTTTATCATTTAGAGCTACAGATAAGAGAAGATGATAAGTCGATGGACTTCGTACCATTTGGAAACTTTGATTTGTTAGAGGCTTCTGAAACCTATATTAATGAATATTTGGAGGGGCAAGAGTGGTTTACCTACACCTATGATTTGGGAGATGACTGGTCACATCGTGTCACAATTGAGAAGGTGATAAGGGACTATGCATATAATTATCCATATGTAATTAAGTATAAAGGAAATTGTCCAATGGAGGATTGTGGTGGAATCGATGGTTATTATCAGACTTTAGAAATTCTAAGGGATGAGTCACATCCTGAACATAGCGATAGAGAAGATTGGATAAAATATATTGCTTATGACGAGGAATATGATTTAGAGAGCATCAATGATGATTTGCGAAATAGTTGTTTTGTAACATTAGGGAAAGGCGATACTCGAAGACAAATTGAAATCTATGAGGAAATATCGGAAAGTAATACAGGATTGATAGGAAGTAAGTCAGGAAAAAATAAGAAAAAACCAATAAAATCAAACTGGCATACAACAGACGACACATTAAAAAAATTGACAAATTTATATAATACATATATAAAAGAGAATAAATCTATTTATAATAATAAGTTGGCAGACATATTTGCTTTTTATGATAAAGAAGATATAAGGGAAATAGCGGCCTATCACAATATTTACACTTCATCTGATTGGAAAAAGTCTGTATTGATTGATTCGACTGTAGAAAAAATGCTACAGCCTCAAGTAATGAAAGAGGCGTTTATATTATTTCGAGATATCGAAATAGAAGTGTTTGAAAAAGTTTTAAGAGGAAAAGAATTGTCTGAGCTAGAGGAAATAATTTTGTTGGATCGTATTTATGACACAGGATATATTGGGATACAAGAGGATGAAAGTATTGAGATTCCAAGTGATGTTATAGAAGTTTATCATAAAATAAATTCAAGTATGTTTCAAGCAGACAGAGCGCATACAAGCTGGCTTTATGATTGCTTTACTTTTGCAGCTTTGTATTATGGAGTGGTACCGATTTCTGTTTTAGTTAAAGTAGCAAACCAAAACAAACAAATGTCTTTTGATAAGGAATCTCTTATAAAATATTTCTATATGATTCCAGAGCATTATAGAGACTTTGAAATAGTTGAGAATAGACTTGTTTACAAAAAACTATTGGGACAAGAAGTTACAAAATTCCTTGAGTGGCAGGGAAAAGACAAACCTTATTATATACCAGGAGAAGATGAAATTGCAGATGTTGCTATAAATGGATATTTTTCACAAGATAAGAAAATAATAGATGAATTGATTGCTTTTTTTATTTGTCATAATGTAAGTCCAATGGATGCAGAAATTCTTAGTACGCTTATTCAACAAGAGATTAGTATGGGATGTGAGCTTTGTGATATTTTTGATATTTTAAGTGAAGTAGATATATCTTTTAAGAATGAGAAAGAGACACAAAAATTTGTAGATATTTTAAGTAATGTTTGGAACAACACTAGGACGATTGTCAATAGAGGATATACTCCTAATGAGATGGCAGAGAATAATAATATTTTTTCTGGTATACGAAAAGGGAAATTCAAGGTTGATTTGGATTCCAATACAACATCAATACCAGTATTTGGTATGCCAAATGGGATAGGTGGTACGATAGATTGCAATTCAAAAAAAATATATCCGAATGATCCTTGTCCATGTGGAAGTGGGAAAAAATATAAAAAATGCTGTGGGAGATAGGATTAAAAAGAGGGATGTATTTGAGTGAAGGAGGGAGTACCTATGAATTATCCAAAGTTATTAAAGAAAGGTGATACCATTGGGGTATGTGCACCATCATCAGGGGTCGCACCTTATCTACATAAAGTTTTAGATCATGCAATTGCAAATGTTACAGGGCTAGGCTATCAAGTAATTGTTACGGATTCGGTAAGACATGATGAAAAGATGGTAAGTGCAGATGCAAAGACAAGAGCAAAAGAGTTCATGGAGCTTTATACAAAGGAAGAAGTTAGGGCAATTATTCCACCTTATGGAGGCGAATTTTTAATGGATATGCTTGTGCATCTTGACTTTGAATTGCTAAAAAGATTAGAGCCAAAATGGGTATGCGGGTATTCGGATATAACAACGTTGTTATTTCCACTTACCTTACAATGCAATATTGCTACGCTACATGGGTCTAACTTTATGAGTATGGGATTTAAGGAGATTCACTCCTCTGATTTGTTTTTATTTGATATTTTATCTAAGGAAAAATCGGTACAAATAAGCTCCGATTATTTTGGGGATTTTGTAAATTTCGGTGATGAGACATCTCAGGTGTACTGCCTTGACAAGAAGACAAGAATTATTGCTTTGGGATGTGAGGAACCCATTACATTTTCAGGAAGAATCATCGGCGGTTGTATGGACGTGCTATGTCCCTTGATTGGGACAAAATATGCGAATCTGAATTTATTTCAGAATAACTATCAAGCAGATGGGTTCATTTGGACCCTGGAAAGCTGTGAAATGAATGCGACCCAGATTTATCGTGCTTTATGGCAGATGCGTGAAAACAATTGGTTTAAACATTGCAATGGTATTTTGCTTGGAAGACCACGTGGATATGCGCCTCAGCAAGATTTTACAATAGGAGATGCGCTTCGTCTAGCATTTCAAGATTTGGATATTCCTATTTTATTTGGTTGTGATATTGGGCACATTCCACCTCAGATGCAATTGGTAAATGGGGCATATGCTATCGTGGAGTGTGAAAATGGAAAAATGAAAATAACGCAAGAACTGAAATAATGCAAAAACTAGATACATATGCAGGAGAAGGAACATGCAGCTAAAAGAGGTTGAAAAAAGAAAACATCAAAAATACAGAGTGAAAAAGAAAAATTATTTAAAATTGCATATGATTCCAGTACTTATAGCAACTATCATAGCAGTACTTGCTGTTTTTGTGGGATTAACTACTTTACAACAACGTCTTTTGGCACCAAAACAGTGGCTATTTTGTGAAATGGATCCAATCATGGCATTACCTTTTATTTTTAGTATTGTTTTACCATTTATGTGGTTATTTATGTGGATTGCCTTAAAAATCCGAAGAATAAGTGAGACATCGAAAGTCGATTTTCAAATTGGATATTCATTCGTTATGAAGTATAAGAAATGGACAGCTCTTGTTTGGGTTATTTGCTTATATTGTAGCTTTACAAGTGTGAATTTTGTTACAGAAAATACCATCATACACTATTCACCCATCTGTCCATTTGGAATTACATATTCATATGAAGATGTGGATAAGGTAAAGGCAGAATTTGGCTCAAAGCGGTTTACTGCTTTAGAGCATCAAAAGCTAGGAAATTTTTCTTACAGTATATATGTAGATAATAAAAAACTTGTTTTTGCTGTACCAAATATAAATCAAGAAATAAAACGTTATAAGGATTCCTATCTAGAATTAGAGGACTTTGACACATCCTTAATGCGATTGGGAGTAATAAAAGAAAGCGATGACACATATCAAGATGCGTGTGATTTGGATAAACAATATGTGGAACGTTTTTTAAGAATCATCAATCACAAATAAATTTTTGCCATTGCTTTTTCTACTTTCTCCTCTACACTACGATTTTCTTGCTCGTAATCAAAGGTCCATAATAACTATTTTAGTACAAATAATGTGATATAAATCAAAGGGGAGATTAATATGAGTGATGATTTTATAAACATAACAACAGATAATCTTTGGGATGAACATTTATGCTGTATTATCCGTAGTAAAAAGCCTCATCAAGGCATTAACGCAAAAAGACAATGGCTTTTGGAGAGATTAAAAGAAGGACATGTCTTTCGAAAGTTAAATGCAAAGGCGACCGTTTTTATTGAATATGCGCCTCTTGAATATGCTTGGGTTCCTATTACGGGTGAAAACTATTATTACATTTATTGTTTATGGGTTTTGGGTAGTTATAAAGGAAAAGGCTACGGGAAGTCTCTGATGGAGTATTGTATTGCGGATGCTAAGGAAAAGGGCAAATCAGGCATTTGTATGCTTGGTGCAAAAAAACAGAAGGCATGGCTTACGGATCAATCCTTTGCAAAAAAGTTTGGTTTTAAAGTGGTTGATACCACTGATAATGGGTATGATTTGCTTGCGCTTTCATTTGATGGAACAACGCCAAAATTTTTACAAAGGGCGAAAAGTCAAAAGATTGAAAGCAAAGAGCTTACAATATATTTTGATATGCAGTGCCCTTATATTTATCAAAATATTGAAATTATAAAACAACATTGTGAATCAAATCAGATACCCCTATCTCTAATTGAAGTTAACACGTTGCAAAAAGCCAAGGAATTACCTTGTGTTTTCAATAACTGGGCTGTGTTTTATAAAGGAAATTTTGAGACTGTGAATTTGTTGTTAGATGTTAAAAATTTAAAAAGAATACTTAAGAAGTAGAATATAATTACAAAGGTAGCTTAATCTTGTCTCCATTTCAGTATTGTAGTATAATGATTTGGTAAATAAATGGCGAAAGATTCGTCATTTTTTTAAAAGTTTCAGAAAAACTCTAGATGCTTATTCGCTTTTAAATGAAAAGACGAAAAGGGGAATATTATGAAAAAAATATTGCTTGTTTTTATTCTACTTTTATTACCATTACAGTTATTAGCTTGTTCTACCAATAAAGAAACAAGTATAATAAAAGAAGGGACTTATGTTTTGGAACAGTCAGATTCGAATCAAATTAATGTACCCACTATTATGATAGAAGGAAATCATTTCACGTTTTCATATGATATCTTGAGTAGTTATTTATCCAATGGAACATATGATTTAAAAGAAAATATTGCAACGATGACAACAGAGGATGGACTATATTCTTATGTATTTTTGGTTGAAAATGGCGTACTCATCTTTCAAAAAGATAAATCATCAGATGTTAAACTAACAGATGAAAGTATGGGAATTGAAATTATAGATCAAGCTAAATTTAAAATACAAACGAGTAAATGAAAGGATGAAAGCAATGATAAAACACATAGTAATGTTTACCTTAAAAGAAGAAAACAAAAAACAGAATTTGGAGACAGCAAAGGAAAAACTAAAGAATTTTGAAGCCGAAATTCCAAGTATTAAAAAATTTAAAGTTGTTACAAATGCAGAAGGTGCACCAGAAAGTAATTGTGATTTGGCACTTATTTGCGATTTTGAGGATATAGAAGGGTTAAATGCCTATCAAGTTCATCCAAAGCATGTGGAATTTGGTAAGTTTATAACCAGTGTAAGAGAAAGTCGTGCTTGTATTGATTATGAATGTTAAAAAACAAAGTTAATCTGTGGAGGAATACATGGAAAAAAAGAGTGATGGTTCCATTGTAAAATATCAGTTTCAACTTGAAAAACAGCAATCCATTCATTTTCATCAAGATATTGAACTGATTTATGTTCTTGAGGGAGAGATTACTTTACAGGTTGAAACAGAGGAGTATGAATTAAAAGCAGATGATTTGATTATCATAAACTCAAATAAAAAACATTCTTTCTGGGGAAAAGAAGAAGTACTCCTTGGGTGCTTTCATATTAATTATAAGCAACTAAGTGATTTGATTCATCATTCGCAGATTTTATTTTGGTGTAATTCTAAGATAGATAAAAATAAAGGATATGATACGCTTAGGGATATTATTAAGCAGATATTTAGCCAGTATTTTGAAGAAAGTGACCAAACCAAGATCTATATGTGGAGTTTGTACTATCAAATGATTCATGTTCTGCTAAGTAATTTTATGGTGAAAAGCGATGATCAACGTTTTCAACAAGAAAAAGATTTAGAAGAGGAGCGCGTTACCCAAATTCATAATTATATTTATGAAAATTATAATCGTCCAATTAGCTTAAATGATTTGTCACAGAAAATGTATCTATCAGTACCCTATCTTTCCAAATATATTAAAAAGAAATTTGGTCAAAACTTTATTGACTACGTGAACGAAATACGACTCTTTCATGCTATGGAAGATTTACTTTATACAGATAAAACGATTATGTATATTGCGATGGAAAATGGATTTGCAAACACCGCATCCTTTAATGCTGCTTTTAAAAAAGTATATGAAATATCACCTTCTGAGTATCGTCTACAAAAAAAGCCTCAGAGAAAAAAAGAAAAGATTATTATAGAAAAGAAAAAAAATGAATATATTGCAGAAAAATTAAATTCCTTTATGGAGAATAATTATTCTGGTGTAAGTACGAAATCAGATTTCCTACAACGTACCTTAATTGTTAATGCCAACCAAAATAGAAAGCTAAACAAGCCATGGAATAAAATGATTAATATAGGAGAAGCAAGTGATCTATTACGTTATGATATACAAAAGCACGTCTTGATATTAAAGGAGAAATTAGGATTTCGTTATGTTCGTTTTTGGAATATATATGGGGATGAGCTTTATTTAAATGAGAATAGTGACGAGGGAAATTATAATTTTGGAAAGCTTGATAAAATATTGGACTTTCTTGTCGAAAATGAGTTATATCCATATATTGAACTTGGTCATAAACCTCAAAAATTATATCGTAATGTAGAACGACCTATGGTGATTAAACAGACAGAATTAAAGTTTGATGATAATCATAGTTTAAATCGATTTTTAAATAGCTTTGCAGCTCACATAGCCAATCGCTATGGTATAGAAGAGATGGAACAGTGGTACTTTGAACAGTGGAACGATGAAAGATGGACGATAGAGCATGAAGATGCCAGTTTTTTTGAACTTTTTGAATTTACATACAAAGCCTTAAAGAAGATTTCTCCCAATATAAAAGTAGGCGGACCAGGAATTGGCATCCAATTTGGAAGCAAGAATTTATCGAATCTGCTTAAATTTTGGGAAGAAAAATCGTGTAAGCCTGATTTTGTGTCGTTATACTGCTATCCCTATATTGTTGGTAGCGAAGAAGGACAAAATTACGTCAAAATCTCAACGGATCGAGATTTTGTTAAGAATCAACTGAAAATGGCAAAAGAAATAATAAGTCAGACAAAATTTAGAGATATTGAAATCCATGTTTCAGAATGGAACTCAACCATTTCAAATAGAAATTCACTCAATGATAGTTGCTTTAAAGGCTCTTATAACATGAAGAGTATGATTGACAATATAGACCAAGTTGATATTCTAGGATATTGGATTGGATCTGATATTTTTGCAGAATTTTATGATAGTCAAATTTTGTTAAATGGAGCGTGTGGTCTTCTAAGTAAAGATGGAATTAAAAAGCCAGCTTTTTATGCATTTGATTTCATGAAACATATGGGAAACTATTTGCTTGGAGTAGATGAAAACAGTATAATCACTGATAAAGGACATAATAATTATGCGATTGCATGTCATAATTATCGCCATTTGAATTATAAATATTATTTAAAAAATGAAGATGAAATTATGATATCCAAACAATTCCAGTACTTTGAAGATTGTAAAGACTTAAAGTTAGATTATCAGATTGCAGGAATTAAGAATGGAGACTATCAGATTATCATTTACTCTGTGAACAATGAATTTGGAAGTGTTCAAGATGAGTGGAAAAAAATGGAGTATAGCAAGAACTTGACTAAGAATGAGATTGAATACTTCAATCGTATCTGTACACCACGAATCTTTATGAAAACATGTAAAGTGACAGATGGAAAACTAAATTTAGAAACAAAGCTTATGGCACAAGAAATTCAATATATAAAAATAAAATACTTATATGATTAAAGAGCAAAAAAGAACACATCTTTTTTGCTCTTGTTTTTTAAAAAAAGCAAAAACCTAAAGATAAGGCAAAAAGAAAAAGAAGTTCTGAATAAAAAAATGAACGCTAGAAGGTATCCTCTAATTATATAATTTAGATACATGATGATATAGGAAAAGTAGGAGGTATACAAGATGAGCAAAATAAAAGTAGGAATTATTGGATGTGGTGGAATTGCAAATCAAAAACATTTACCAGCATTATCCAGACAAGAAGATAAAGTAGAGTTGGTGGCTTTTTGTGATGTTGATATCGAAAGAGCCAAAAAGGCAGCAGAAAAATATGGTGTTGAGGGTGCAAAGGTATACGAAGATTATAACGAATTATTAAAAGATAAAACAATTGATTTGGTACATGTATTGACTCCAAATGTTTCACATAGTCCAATTACAGTAGCGGCATTTGAAGCTGGTAAACATGTTATGTGTGAAAAACCTATGGCACATAATACCGAGGCAGCACAGGCTATGATGGATGCTTGGAAAAAATCAGGTAAAAAATTTACGATTGGGTATCAAAATAGATTCCGTCCAGAAATCTTAACACTTCATGAAGCATGTGAAGCTGGAGAACTTGGTGAGATTTATTTTGCAAAGGCACATGCGATAAGAAGAAGAGCGGTTCCTACTTGGGGTGTATTCCCTGATAAGTCAAAACAAGGAGGAGGCCCACTGATTGATATTGGAACGCATGCACTCGATATCACATTATGGATGATGGATAACTATGAACCAGTATCTGTAACTGGATCTGTATTTGAAAAGTTAGGACATTTAGAAGAGGCAACAAAAGGAAATATGTTTGGAGCCTGGGATCCAAAGACATATGAGGTAGAAGATTCTGCTTTTGGATATATAAAAATGTCAAATGGAGCAACCATTTTCTTAGAATCTTCATGGGCAATTAATATGAAAGAATCAAGAGAAGCTTGTACTACTTTATGCGGAACAAAAGCAGGTGCAGAAGTGACTGGCGGAATGAGCCAAGAGGGTCATGAACTAATCTTTAATAAAACATCATACGGTAAATTGACAGAAGAAACCCTTTCACCTGGTGGAACGATTGCATTTTTTGAAGGAAAATCAGATAAGGAAGAGGATGTTGAATGTACACAATGGTTAGAAGCCATTATAAATGATACACAACCAGTTGTAAAACCAGAGCAAGCATTTATAGTAACAAAGATTTTAGATGCAATCTATAAGTCTGCTCAAAGTGGTAAAGAGATTATTTTTTAGGAGGTTTAAATGAAACTAGGATTTGTTAGTGCAATATTAGATAGTTATACATTTGAAGAAATGATTGATTTTGCGTCAAAACATGGCTTTGAATGTGTAGAAGTAGCATGTTGGCCAAAAGGGAAGGCAGAAAGAAGATATGCGGGAGTAAGTCATATTGATGTCTCGAATTTAGATGATGAAAAAGTAGCGTATATAAAAAAATATTGTAAAGACAAAAACGTAGAAATATCTTCCTTGGCGTATTATCCAAACACAATGGATCCAGATTTAGAAAAAAGAGCGGTTTATATCGAGCATTTGCATAAGCTAATTGATGCTTCAGCAAAACTTGGCATTAACATGGTTACAACATTTGTAGGACGTGATCCTAAGAAAACCGTTTCAGAAAATTTGGAGCTAGTAAAAGAGATTTGGCCTTCCATAGTAGATCATGCGAAAGAACAAAAGGTAAGAATCGCGATTGAGAACTGTCCAATGTTATTTACAGAGGATGAATGGCCAGGTGGTCAAAATATCATGACAACACCTGCAAACTGGAGAAAAGTCTTTGAGATATTAGATAGTGAATACTTTGGTATAAACTATGATCCATCTCATTTTGTATGGCAGCAGATAGATTATATCAAACCAATTTATGAATTTCGTGACAAAATTTTTCATGTACATTATAAAGACATCAAGGTATATCAAGATAAGCTAGCGGATGTTGGGATTATGGGAACACCTCTACAGTATATGTCACCAAAATTACCAGGGCTTGGTGATGTAGATTGGGGAAAATATGTTTCTGCATTAACAGATATTAAGTATACAGGTAATACATGCATAGAAGTCGAAGACAAAGCATTTGAAGGTAATGATGAGAGCGTACAAAAATCCTTGCTTTTAAGTCAAAGATATCTAAAACAATTTGTAATATAAAGTGTTGTAAATAAGCTTATATAAAAAGGGGAAGTTTTTACTTCTCCTTTTTATAAATTAGGAAAAATGGGTTAATATATGTGCTATACTATAATAAATAGAAATGGAAGGAGTAATACCTTGTATCGAGTACTAATAGCAGATGATGAAGTGAATGTATGTATGTTGATAAAGAAATTAATTGACTGGGAATCCTTGGATCTAGAAGTGATTAATGTGGTACATAACTCTGTGGATGCTTTTGAGAGTATAGAAAAGCACCAACCTGATATTGTAATTAGTGATATTAGAATGCCTGGATATGACGGGCTTGTGCTAGTGCAAAAATCACTTGAACTCTCAAAAAAACCAGAATTTATTATTATTAGTGGCTATAAATATTTCGAATATGCACACCGTGCACTTAGTATGGGAGTAGAGCATTACCTATTAAAACCAATTAACAAGACTGAATTAGAAAAATCATTAGTTAGAATTATTAACAAGTTAGAATTGTTTAAGCAAAAAGCAGATGCTCAAAAACAGTTAAAAGATGAGATATATACAAGCAGGAAAACAATGAAGAAGCATTTTCTCACAAGTATTATGAATTTTGATGGTCAAGTTCTAAATGAGCGTGAATTAAAGGAGGAATATCATTATAATTTTAATGATAGTTGTTTTCAGGCAATATTTGCAAAGGTAGATTTTCCGATTCAAGGAATCGGTGAACTAAAGGGGTTACTTTCAATTGTTGAAGATGTAATAGATGGAATTTTAAAAACGAGTGGTTATGAGTATATCAACAGCACCATGAAAAGTGGAATTGTATCCGTTATCAATTTTGATATTTCCGATAAGAAAAAAGTACAAGATATGTACAACCGTATTCTAGATCAATTAATGTATGAAATGAATAAATTTCATCTATTTACAATTACCATTGGAGTAGGTGAAATCGTATACAATATTTCAAGCGTTAAACTGACTGTAAAAGGCGCGACAGAAGCAGTAAAATGCCGCATCAAAAAGGGAGTAAACAGAATCATTTATAATGAGGATTTGACATATAACAAAGTTGAATTAAAGAATTTTTTTAAAGAAAGTAATAAAATTATAAATTTAGTAGAAATTATGGATTTTCCAGCGTTGCATTCATATATTGAAGAAAAAACAATTCTTTTGAGGCAAACTCCTTTTTACTCACCAGTCTCTGTATTTGATTTATGTGAAATGATAGAAAAACAAATTATAGAAGCGTTAATCAAAATAAACGCAGATGAAAGGATAATAGAGAAAATTCAAGAAGAATTTGAAGTTGCCATGGATATGTGCCTGAAAGAAGAAGCGCTAAATCGTGAGTGCCGAAAAATAGTTTCAGAATGTATTGAGTTATTAATACAAGATAAAAAAAACAAGAGCCAGCTACCAGTTCGACTTGCCAAACAATATATTCAAGAGAATTATCAAAAGCAGCTTATGCTTGAGGAGGTAGCAGAAGCTACCAATTTAAGTCCATCTTATTTAAGTACTATTTTCAAAAAGGAATTAGGAATCAGCTTTACAGACTATCTCATATCTTTAAGAATGGAGAAGGCAAAGGAATTATTAAAAACAACCAATGACAGTATCCTACAAATTGCAGAGCAAACGGGGTATTCGGATTCTAGATATTTTAGTAAAATATTTGTAAAAGTAGTTGGCCTAAAGCCGTCTGTATACAGAAAGTTATATATGTAAAAAGAGGTACGAATGAAGAAAAAGTACAGTGGATTTCAAAGAAGAGTAATTTTGTTTAGTAAAATTTCATTTGCTGGACTCATCGCGGTAAGTGTAAGTAATGTAGTGTTATCTATTTGTTTTGTAAATGAAAAGTTAACACAAAGTGGATATACCATACTATTAGTGCTTGGATGTATTTTTTTAGGTGTTCTCTCGCTGTTATTTTTGCAGTATGTCATAAAACCGATTCGAGTACTTGAAGATACAATTGAAACGTTAAATGATGAGTCATTTGATTACAAGTTGGATAAGGATTCTTTAACAGATAGTCTAACTCGTATTTTGGATAAGTATAAAAGCAGCATAGAAAGGGAACATGCAGAAATTGTATTGCGTCAAGAATCAGAGTATGCACAATTACAAAGTCAGATTAATCCTCATTTTTTGTATAACACTTTGGAAGTAGTGCGAGGCCAAGCGCTCATCGATGATAATTATAAAATTGCAGATATGACGGAAGCACTGGCCAAATATTTTCGCTATAATATTGGAAAGGATAATGATAAAGTTCCACTATCAGAAGAAATTGATAACGTATATAACTATATTAAAATTCAACAATATCGTTTTGCGGACAAATTTTCGTTTCATATCTATGTGCACGATGATTCAAAAGAGTATAAGAATTGTATGATTCCAAAAATGACGTTACAACCAATTGTAGAGAATGCTATTTTTCATGGCATTGAGGGTAAAATCGGACAAGGAACGATTGACTTGCATATTGTTACGACAGAGGAACGTTTGATTGTGAGTGTTGCTGACGATGGAATAGGAATGAATGAAGAAACATTGACGCAGATAAATCAGAGTCTGAAAAAACATGCAATTGTTCTTAATTATAGTAAAAAGAAAAAACAAAATGGAATTGCCTTAGAAAATGTAAATAATCGCTTAAAACTTTTATTTGGTAAGGAATATGGAATCAATATATCAAGTACTTGGATGGTTGGAACTGAGGTTGAGATTACAATTCCAAAGGTATTGATGGAAGCGAATTAGGGTGGAATAAGTGAATGAAAAAAGAAATTCTAAGAATGGAAAATATATATGCAGGTGATTCTCCACCATTTCTTTTAGACAACTTTCATCTTAGTGTAAATGAAGGAGAGATTGTTAATTTAATTGGTTTGTCAGGAGCAGGGAAAACGTTGCTGTTGAATTACTTTAACGGTAGTGTAGTATTAAATTCTGGTAGAACAATATGGGATAGGAAGGTATTTGAAGCAGGAAAAGCCTTTCATCCAGATCCAAGATTAGCATGCATTGGGCATAAAAGCACACTCGTTGAAAAAATGACAGTTGCTGAAAATATTTTTGTATTATCAAGAACGAAAAAAAGAGGTTTTTTTATTCAACATAGAAATATTATCTATAGAACCAAACTTTTACTAAGTGAATACGCCCCTGATATTAAGCCTAATATGCTAGTGGACGAGCTAAGCCAATTTCAAAGACATGTTGTTGCATTACTAAGAGCTGTAGAAAATGAAGCAAAATTAATTATTATTGATGATATATTTCAATTTTATGGTCATCACGAAATTATGTTGATGATAAAATTACTTATGAAATTAAAAAATAATAACATATCAATTCTTTATGAAAGTCATAATGAAAACTTTATTATAAATATATCAGACAAAGTGGTAATTATGCGTCGTGGAATGAATGTACGCACCTTTTATCAAGAAGATTACCGTTCGGATCTGGCAACACAACTTCTTCTTGGAAATGATATCCCAAAAGTGGTACAAAGATCTACTCACAAAAAAGAGGAATGTCGACTTGAGTTTAAGAACTTTTATTGCGGGGATAATGCTAAGAATGTTAATCTAAAGATTCATAAAGGCGAAGTGATTGGCTTCTATGATTTGGAGAATAAAGCAAATAAAGAAATTGCTCTTTCATTAGTTGGTGAGTGTGAAATAAAACGTGGCCATTTGTACTATAATGAAGAATTGTATATTCCAAGAGATATTGATTATGCAATCAAACATAATATTGGTTATGTACCAAGAAGTATGACACATGTTAATTTAGTTGATAATATGAGCTTTATGGATAATTTGTTTTTACCTGTAATGAAAAAAACAAGTAAGTATCATTTTTTAAATGACTATTCTGTTTTGAAATTTTTATGCAAAGAATATATGGAGGAACTTGGAGTACCAGAAAAAGATAAGTATAAGAAGGTAAAAGTCTTTGACACTTACATTCGAAAAAGTATCTTATTCACTCGTTGGGTTCTTTTCAAACCTCAGATTATTGTTTTTATTGAACCATGTTCAAATGCAGATATATTAATGCAAAATATTATATATAATGCGATAGAAAAATTAGCAAAGCAAGGATGTAGTGTAATTATTACTTCTCCCTATCTAACAGATTTAAAGCCAATCTGTGATAGAATCATAATTACAAATGAAGACAGATTTATCGAGTTAAATATAAATAAGTGAAAAAATTTGCACTTTTTCAAAAGATACTCTCATTGTTATGAAAGAAGATAAAACCTATAATATGTATACAAATTCATATAAAAGGAGAAAAGGTATGAAAAACAAAATGTTAAGAGTATTCCTTTGTGTAACGATGGTAGTGATGATGGTTGCAGGATGTAGTACGAAGGACTCAAAAAAAGAAACAGAGGCTTCCAGCAATGAAATTAGTTCAGGGGTTGAAAAAGAATTAGTTGGATTTGCAATTTCCTATACTGGAAATGACTTTATGCAGGGATTGGCCAATATGGTAAAAGAGAAATTTGAGTCAGAGGGGTATGAATGTCAGGTTGCTTCTGCAGATGGAGATGCAACTACTCAAATTGAGCAAATTGAAAACTTTGTTACAATGGGGGCAAAAATGGTTCTTGTAATGGCAGTTGATCCGACAGGACTTCAAGATGTTGGAAAAAAGGCAATCGAATCAGGGACTGAAATAGTTGCATTTACAACAAAAATTGAGGGTGGAGAAACAACATATGTAGGTTCTGCTAGTGAAAAAGAAATCGGTAGTGCAATCGCAACACTTGGATCTGATTGGATTGACAAAACATTTGCAGATGCACAAGACGGCACAGTTGAAACCGTAATTTTTGGTTATTCTGGAACACCAGAAGCAGCAGAGAGATCCGAAGGAATCAAAGAAGAAATTGCAAAGAATGCAAAATGTAAAGTTACATATATGGAACCAGAAAGTAATACGTTGGATGCCGCACAACAGGCAGCAGAAAACCTGTTTCAGACAAATCCAGATACTAAGCTTATCCTTTGTTACAACTCAGGCATGTCAAATGGTGTAAATGCCTATATTATGTCTAGTGGCTTAACAGTAGAAGATAAAGCAACCTTTGGTTCTGATATTAGTGGCGAAGTATTGGCTAATATTGGTGCTTCAAAAACAAATGCTAGTATTGTAAGAGGGGCTGTATCTTTAGGAGATTATGAGGCCATGTGGACAGACCTTTGGGTACCATGTAAATTAATTCTTAGAGGAGAAGTAGATCAGGTGAAACCAGAGTACTTAGGTGAGACAGAATTAATTACGCCTGATAATATGCCTAAAAGAGATTAGAAGAATCAAATAAAATAGTAATAATAAAGGGAACTATCATATAAAGATGATAGCTCCCTTCTTTGGATAAGAAAAACAAAAACGCAAATAAAAGCTTGTTAGAAAGAAGAGTATCGATGAGAGAAAGATTAAAGAACTTTATTGGAGTAAAAGCAGCCGTTGTATCTGGTCAGCAGGAAGAGGAACACTTTCATAGAGATTTGGAACTACTATTTATATTGGATGGAGAGGTAACCGTTTTTCAGGCAGGGGAAGCTTACAAACTTAGAAAGGATGATTTGTTTTTAATTAATACGAACAAAAAACATTTTATTCATGCAAATCAGGATGCAATCATATATAGAGTGTACTTTACTTATCATTTTATAGCTGAATTAATTCAAAAGGAATTTTTTCTTTTTTGGTGTAATACAACCATCGAATATAATTCTGATTATGAAGGCTTGCGTAAGATTTTAAGGGAAATGTTATTTCACTATTTGGATTTTGGAGAAGAACAAGTGATTAAACAATATAGCTTACAGCTAAAGCTGCTAGATTATCTTGTTAGACATTTTACGATAGAAATGAATACAACATCTCCACAGACATATAAAGAAAATGAATATCGATTAGAATTTATTCTAAATTATGTTGATATTAATTATATGCATTCTATTAGTTTATCTGAAATTGCAGAAAAACTATACATATCAAGTTCTTCCTTATCGCGTTTTTTTACGAAAAAAACAGGCGAATCCTTTGTTGATTATGTGAAAAAAATACGCTTACAATATGCAGTGGAGGATCTATTGTATTCAGATAAGGCAATCACAAGAATTGCCATTGATAATGGGTTTTCGAATCCATCAGCATTAAATAAAATATTTCGAGAGTCCTTTGGAATCACTCCGACTGAATATAAAAATAAGAGAAAAGGAAAAAAAGCAGAAGAAATCGTAATACAAAGTAAAGAGGTTCTCAAAAGTTTATTGACTGAAAAAAGTTCCTATGCAAAAGAATATGAATCGGAAGTGGCACAAAAAATAAATGTAAGTATGAATATCTCTACGGATTTTAATACGTGGGAAAATAAAATAATAAACATTGGATCAGCCGCTATTGTTTGTGAAGCACAGATACAAGAACAAATATTGTATATAAAAGAGCATTTAGATTTTGAATATATCAGAGTTTGGAATCTGTTTTCAAAACGTTTTATGCTAATGGAAAAATCCCCTTATGAGGAAATAAACTTTGATCGTATGGACGCTGTTCTAGATTTCTTTGTTCAAAATAAAATGAAGCTGTTTTTAGATATGGGAAATCGTATTGATACAGCTGTAGTTAATAGACAATCCAATTTGTATAAAACAGTGGAATGTGTATCCTTTGAAAGTAGTGATGA
Organism: Candidatus Galacturonatibacter soehngenii; assembly: GCF_008830185.1. Lineage (GTDB taxonomy): Bacteria > Bacillota > Clostridia > Lachnospirales > Lachnospiraceae > Lachnotalea > Lachnotalea soehngenii. The sequence continues at coordinate 1,207,337 of NZ_WAGX01000005.1, read as the reverse complement.
GTGGAATGTGATGTTAAATAAATTCCTATCACATATTGTAAAAAGATATGGGGTTGAGATTGTGGAAAATTGGGTGTTTGAATTCACCTTCTTTTTGCCCAAAAGGCCCTATTATAAGACGGAAAAGTATAGCGCTACTGGTGTTTGGGAAGCAGGTTATGAGTCTGTTAAGAAGCATATTTCAAACGCAAAAGTTGCAGGACCTGGAATGATGCCCATGACTGATTTAAAATTAATGGAACAATATATAGGCTCTTTTTTACATTCAAAGTATCAGCCAGATATTTTTACGTCCATATCGTTTCCCTATGTGGAATATAAAGAGGAAGATGAAGTATACAAAAAGAGGATGACAAACCCTAATTTTTTAATTGATCAAACACAATTAATAACAGATATTCTAAATAAATTTAATTTTAAATCGAAGTTTTTTATTACAGAATGGAGCAATAGCCTTGCGAATCGAAATTATATTCAAGATAGCTGTTCCAGAGCAACCTTTATTTTGAAAAATATATTTGCCGTAAATGAAAGAGTAAATGCTATGGGGTTTTGGTATGGCTCTGATTTATTAAATGTTTATTATGACTCTAGAAAAATATTAAATGGAAGTTCAGGAATATTAACAAAAAACGGAATATGCAAGCCTTCCTTTTTCGCATTTTGGTTTTTAAAAAAATTAGGAAAGAAGGTTATAGAAAAGGGAGCAAACTATATTGTAACCACAAATGAGTTTCAAAGCTTTCAGATTCTATGTTTCAATCATGTGGAGTTTGGATTAAATTACTTTTTAAAAGAAGAGGATTCCTATGAAGCCAGAGAATTGAATACTTTATTTAAAGACAGTAAATCCATTCAAATTAAAATTATATTAAACAATCTTATCAATGACAAGCAGTATTTGATCAAACAACGAGTGGTAAATGAAAAGCATGGAAGCATCTTGGATAAATGGATTGAATTAGGAAGTGAACAGGAATTAGGACCAGAAGATATCATTTATTTAAAGCAGACATGTGTACCACATATGAGTATTAATAAAAAGACCGTAAATGGGAACAAGCTTCAGCTTGATGTCGAGTTATTACCGCATGAAATGAGATTCATTCAAATTTTTGAAAAATAACATGTTATAGAATTTACAATGCAATATTTAATAGTATAGATTTTGCGTTATTTTATCTTGCAAAGCTTTTTTGCAATTTTTAGATATGATATTACAAGTTGTGAAAAGTGATAAGCGCATAATTTCGATATAATACTCTTGCACCATAGCAAAAGGCGAATTCGCTGAGATATTCTATTAATGTATTTTTCAAGAAAGGATAAGTGAATATGAAAAAAGATGTTTTGGCAGGGGAAATTATTACTCAAGCAGGAGGAGTTGACAATATTAAGGTTGCTTCGCACTGTATGACCAGACTTAGAATTAGAGTAAAAGATGATGCACTAATCAAGGTAGAGGGAATTAAAAAATTAGAGGGTGTTTTAGGTGTTGTTGTAAAAGAAGAAGAATATCAAATTATTATTGGTCAAAGTGTTGGTAAAGTTTATGATGAAGTAATTAAAATAACTGGTTTAAAAGAGCAAGACATGGTCGTTGATGAAGAAACCAGAAAACAAGATTCCAAAGAGAAGAAAAAGGCTAGTCTAGGGGGAAGACTGCTAGATACCATTGCAGGAATTTTTATTCCAGCTATTGGCTTAATTGCAGGAGGAGGTGCTTTAAAAGGATTTCTTGCAGTATTTGTTCAATTTGGGTTACTTCAGGCAACAAGCGGTACTTACATTACATTATATGCACTAGGAGATTCGGTTTTTTACTTTTTCCCAATTATTATTGGGTATAATGCAGGCAAAAAGTTTGGAGGTAATCCTATTATTTCTGCTGGCCTTGGTTGTGCGTTGATTTACCCAACCATACTAACAGCAGTTTCAGAAGGTACTGCATTTACTTTATTTGGGTTACCATTAAAATTAATGAACTATACACAAAGTGTTCTTCCAATTATCTTTATATCTTTTTTGGCAGTTAAATTAGAAAAATTATTTAAAAAGATTTTACCAGATGTTATGCAAGTGATTTTTGTACCGATGTTTACAATTATAGTAGCTGGATCACTCGGATTTTTAGTGGTAGGTCCTGTGGTTACGGCATTAGGTAATGGTGTAGCATTCATTGTCAATACGATTTATGGTGCCTCACCAGTTCTGACAGGTTTTGTTATGGGAGGAATTTGGCAATTAGCTATTCTTGCGGGCATACAATGGGGACTTGTTCCGCTTTTTATTCAAAATGTTACAACGCTTGGCTATTGTCCAGTTATGGCAACACTTGCATGTACTGTTTTTGGTCAAGTAGGAGCAGCAGTTGCAGCAGGACTTAAATCAAAAAATAAAAAATATAAATCAATTGGTATTGCAGCAGGTGTGGCAGGTATTCTTGGAGTATCAGAGCCAGCTATATATGGTATCAATGTGCCAGCAAAAAAACCGTTTTTTATTGCATTAGGAGCTAGTGCAATTGGTGGCTTTGTTGCAGCAGCGTTTGGGGCCAAACAGTTTGTACCAGGAGGCGCAGGTATATTTGTATTACCAGGTATGATCAATCCTCAGACAGGACTTGATACTGCATTTTGGGGTGTTGTAATATCTTGTATGGTTTCTCTTATATTAGCATTTGTTCTGACAGCATTCATTGGAACAAAAAATACATGTCTTAGTAAAACAGATAGTGAAATAGCAAGAGACTAAATAGAAATAAAAGAAAAGAATGAAATGGAGTAGCCTATGAATTGGGAAACATTACAGAATCAATATATTAGTAAAACAAATGAATCGATTGCACCGTTTCTTTGGATCAAGGGAGAGAGTCATCAAAGAATAGAAGAAGAGCTCCAAAAAATCAAAGAAAGCAATATCAATGCCGTATGTGTAGAATCAAGACCTCATCCTGACTTTTTGGGTGAAGGTTGGTGGAGGGACATGGATTTTATTATATACAGTGCTAAAAAGTGTAATATGAAAGTTTGGCTTCTGGATGATGCTCATTTTCCGACTGGTTATGCAAATGGCCTGATTGCTCAGAAATATCCAGAAAGAAGAAAGAAATACATAAATTATAATATGGTGGATGTTTGGGGAAAATCAGCTGAGGTCACTTTGAATTTAAGTCATATGCTAAAACCACTTAGAGGGTGGTCCCAAAGGGTTACTTCAGATATCACGTTGCAAGAAAAAAACAACCGATTAGTTTCAGTAGTTGCCTATCCTTTAATCGAAGAGGATAAAGTCGATGAAACAAAAGGTATTGATTTAACCAGTCAATGTAATGAAAATACACTAACCTACTGTTTTCCACAAGGTGATTGGCGTGTGTTTGTAACATATGAATGCATTGCGAATAAAGCAAACGGAGGAAATCCCGATTATATTAACATTATTGATGCTGAATCTGTAAAGACTTTGATAGAAGCAGTATATGAACCTCACTATCAACATTATAAGGAGGAGTTTGGTACAACCTTTATGGGATTTTTCTCTGATGAGCCTGGATATGGTAATACATCAGGATATGAAAAGGATGAACGAATTGGGCATAAGGACATGCCCTTACCATGGTGTAGTGAACTAGAAAAATTACTTGATGAGGAATATGAAAAGGAATGGAAGATGTACTTACCGTTCTTGTGGAGTTCTACTTATCAAAACACAAAAACGGTTCTATTTCGTAAAGTATATATGGAGTTAATTACCAAACTATACGAAAAGAATTTTTCTAGACAGCTTGGAAAATGGTGTGAGGAAAGAAATGTAGAATACATCGGACATGTAATTGAAGATAGTGGAATGCACAGTCGTTTGGGATGCGGATGTGGTCATTATTTTAGGGCCATGGCGGGGCAACATATGGCAGGTATTGATACCATTGGTTGTCAAATCATTATGGGTGGAGCTAATTATAAAAGAAGTAATATTTCAAGGTCAGATGGAGAATTCTTTCATTATTGTCTAGCGAAGTTGGGGGCATCTTCGGCGGCATTAGACCCAATCAAAAAAGGTAGAACCATGTGTGAACTATATGGTGCTTATGGTTGGGAACTTGGTATAAGAGACATGAAATGGATTTTGGATTTTCTATTAATCAATGGTATTAATTTTTTGGTTCCGCATGCCTTTTCTATGAGCGATTATCCTGATGTAGATTGTCCACCTCATTTTTATGGAAGAGGAAACAATCCATTATTCCCGTATTTTGGTAAGCTAATGAATTACGCAAGACAAATGTGTGGACTACTTAGTGAAGGAAAACCAGTCATACAAGTAGGAATTTTATATCATGCTGAAAGTGAATGGATGGGCGAGTATATGTCCATTGAAAAAGTAGCAAAAGTATTAACACAAAACCAAATCGAATTTTTATTTGTTAGTATGGATATGCTGGAACAAGACGCTAGTGCCAGAGAAGATGGATTTATAATCAATCAACTAGAATTTAGCTATTTAATCGTGCCTTATTGCGAATTTGTAACCGACAAATTAATCGATTTTGCTGAAAAAGTAGGTAGAGAAAAAGTAATATTTGTAGAGGATTATCCTTTAAAAGTCTTATCAAATAACACGATTATCGCGCATGAGTTTGATGAAAATTATGTAAAATCCTCCTTATCTAACTTAGCAATTACATTAAGAGATTTGGATGCATATGAGATTAAAATGGATGGTAATTGTTTAGACTTAAAATACTATCATTATAAGAAGAGGGATACGGATATTTTCTTTTTTCATAATGAATCATCACATAAGACTATTTCTAAAAAGGTTTCGATTCGAGGGCAAAAGACTTATTTTGTTTGTGATGTATTGAATCAAAAGACATATTTATTAGATTCTTTCCAGGATGGAGATTTTACTACGTTTATGCTAGATTTACCAGTGTATGGAAGCTTATTACTTATTTCAGGTAGAAAGGATGAGCCAATCGAAACGTATCTACCACAGCAGCAAAGGTATGAAAGCCTAAGTAAAGAACTTGATATAAGTCAAGATTGGAATCTAACTTATGGTAGAGCAATCGAATATCCGCAATTAACGAAAAAAACAAGGATGGACGCACTTGTACCATTTTCTAGAATAGAGCCAGATTTTTCAGGTGTCATTCGTTATGAAAAAGTAATACCTATAAAAGGTTTCAGTAAAGGTTATCTATTTATCGAACATGCTCATGAGGCGGTTAAAATTATTATAAATGATGAATGCATTGCCAATCAGTTAACGCCACCTTTTCTGATACCATTAAAAAATGTAATAGAAAACAAAACAAACAAACTAGTAATTGAGGTTTCAACAACGCTAGAGAGAGAGCAAAGTAAATTCTCGGATTTATTCTTAGCAAAGATGTTTGAGCCACAAAATCCAACGGGCATGTTTGGTAACGTAATTATTAAGTATGAAGAATAGGGGAGCCTGTATGGATAAGAAAAGAATTACAATATATTTTATACGTCATGGAGAAACATATCTAAATAAATATAAAAGAATGCAAGGATGGGCAGATACGCCTCTAACAAAAGAAGGTGAGGTAGTAGCCAAAAAAACGGGAGAAATTCTTTCTGATTTAAGATTTGATGCTGTTTACTCAAGTGATTTAGGAAGAACCATTCAAACAGCCAAAATTATAGTAAAAGAAAATAATTACGCATCACATATCAAAATACAACCTAAAATGGAATTTAGAGAGTCTTTTTTTGGATATTTTGAGGGAGCACTACAAAGTGATGCCTATCAAACGTTTGCCAAAGCTGCTAATAAAAGTATAGACAAAATGTTTGAAGGACTTAGCTTAGAGGAATTCATGAACCTTATTAAGCAAGCAGATCCTTTTCATGAGGCAGAAAATTATGAAGAACTATGGGAGCGACTAGATAGAGGGCTTGCGCATATCATTGGTTCAAATGATAATGCAAAGAATTCTAACATTTTAGTTGTTACACATGGTAATGTCATAAGGAATATCTTTACAAAAATGGACGCAACCATTAGCCCTGCAATTGAAATTCTTAATTCTGGGATATCCACACTTATCTATCAAGATGGAGAGTTTAAGGTAAGTGGATTCAATCAGACAAAAATATAATATCGTATCATTTATCATTGTGGTGGTATCAACGGATACCACCCTATTGTAGTTATGGTATAATAAATAAATTCAATGGGTACTACTTACTTTAGGCGTTGGAGGGAGTTTATGCAAAATTTGAATCAATCCATACTGTATTATGAATTTGCAAGAGAAGAATCACAAGGCTTTCAGATTCACCAAGACATTGAATTAATTTATCTTCTAAAGGGTGAGATGGAGGTTGAAGTTGTGGATAAAACATATCAGCTTCAAGCGGAAGATGTCCTTATGATTAATACAATGAACAAACATCAAATTCGAAGAACCAATCACGCACTTTATGTTAAGCTATACATTAGATATGGCAGTTTATGCCGATTGCTAAATTCTAGAAATTTTTATTTTCTATGCAATTCTGTAGTTGAGATTAATAATAACTACGAAAATCTAAGAAAGCTTATTATTAAATTTTTAAATGAACATTTCATAGAGCAAGATTATAAAGAGGTATACTTAAATAAAATTTATTATGAAATCGTAATCTTTTTATTAAACGAATTTCAGATAAAACGAAATGAATTACAGCTATTAGATAAAGATGCAAGCGAAAAGAGAGTAACAGATATCCTTGAATATATTGAAATTCATTATCAGCAAAACATTACATTAAATGATTTAGCAAAAGAGTTTTATCTAACCCCACAATATTTGGCAAAGTATTTTAGAGAAAAAACTGGGACTACCTTCTTAAAATATTTGAATCAAATTCGATTAAAAGCTGCGATAAAAGATTTGAAAAATACAAATCAGACAATATTAAAAGTAGCATTAGACAATGGGTTTCCAAACGTTGCATCCTTTTCTAGAGTGTTCTATGAAAATTATAAAATAAAACCAATGGTTTATCGTAATCAATATAAAAAAGACACTCTATATTTGGATAGCGATTCAAAAAAGATAGATAAAGAGGTACAAAGTTTATTAAGGGAAAACGAAGGAAATAATGAAGAAGAGCTTGGAAGTAACATAACTTTAATAGAAATTGATGTATGGCAAAAACAAGCATATAAAACTTTTTGGAAAGAAATGATTGATGTTGGAGATGCTGATTTCTTATCGAAAAGCGACGTACAAAGTCAAATTGCAATACTTAAAAATGAATTAGGGTTTGAATATGCAAAAATTGTTCTTGATAATACCATTGATTTTGATAAAAATATAAAATTTGACTACTTCAAAATTGAGAGAGTCTTTGACTTTCTGCTTGAAAAAAATTTCAAACTTCACATTGTAATTAATTACAGAAATATACGTTTTAATGAAGATTTTCATGCATACTTAGATAAACTACTTTCCCATTTTGCCAATCGCTATAGCATTACGAATGTACAAAATTGGAGATTTGAATTATTTTATGATAGTGATTTTGAAGAGGAAAAGGCAATTCTTTATTTTGAGGAATATAAGAAGATATCCGCAATTATCAACAAATATAAAATCCGTAAAAATTTAATGGGGCCAGGTATTTTCCTAAGCTACGAAGGCGATAATTTACAACGTTACTTAGAGAGAATGAAGAAAAGTAAAATTTCATACGATACACTTACCTTATCTGCATATCCATATCGATATGGAAAAGTAGATGAAAAAATAATGCTACACCGCGTATCCAATCATCAATACCTAAATAATCAATATGCTTTAGCAAAAAGTATTATGAAAAGTCAAGGAGTTGATTTTGAAAATATTTATTTTACGGAATGGAAGGAGTCATTAATGCAAAATGATAGGATGAATGACTCTTGTTATAAAGGAGCGGTTGTCGTAAAAAATATACTTAGTTGTTTTGATGAAGCAAATGTATTGTGTTATAGTAATCCACTGGATATTATGATTGATAGTAAAAACAATCATAGTGTAGTAAGTGGCCTATCGGGTATGCTTACGAAGCAAGGAATAAAAAAGCCAGCATTTTATGCATATTACTTTCTAAACAGATTAGGAAAGTATTTATTAAAAAAAGAGGAACATTTTTTAGTAACTGCAACGGATACAAAGAATTATTCCATTGTGTGTCATAATTGCAAAAAATTAAACTACAAATATTATACAAGCCAAGAGAAAGAAATATTATCTACGAGCTACGATGAATTGTTTGAAGATAATAATAAATTAATTCTCCAATTCCAGTTAAATAATGTTGATAATGGAAACTATTACATTAAAGAAAGATCCATTCATCAAAACGCTGGAAGTGTACAAGATACATGGATTCAGATGACGGATACGGAAGAAATCAATATTGGATTAAGTGAAGTAGAATATTTAAAGAGTATGGCAGCTCCTAGTATTCGAGTTCACCATGCACAGGTGACAGATGGTACTCTTTTATTGGAATATCAATTAGAACCAAATGAAATAAAGCATATTCATATTATATACCAATATTAAAGAAGGATGAAAGACGATGTTATAAATTAATGATTAAAAATTAATTTAGAATGTCGTCTTTTTAAAATAGAATAAAAAATCATTAATAATTCACAATGGATTCATTAATTAATAAAGCGAATCCGAGATATGAATTTTTTATAATATGGTGGTAAGCAAAAACTGTTTTGTAGATAAGGAGTAAAATTATGAATTATTCTAAATTAGCAAGTGAAATACTAAAACACATTGGTGGTAAGGAAAACATAAAACAAGTTTCTCATTGCTATACCCGACTACGTTTTTCACTAATGGATGACAAAAAAGTAAAGAATGGAGAAGTAGAAAAAACAAGTGGCGTATTAAGCTCCATGTTTGCATCTGGACAATATCAGGTAGTAATTGGTAATCAGGTTTCACAAGTTTATGAAGAAGTTGTAAAGCAGGCAGGTATAATAGATTCGCAAGCTTCCCTTAAACAGGAAAAAAAGACAATAAAACCAAAACAAATACCTGGTAAAGTATTAGATGTTTTTATCAGTTGTTTTACACCAATTATTCCTGTAATTGCAGGCTGTGGTATGATTAAAGTATTATGTGCTCTTTTACTCAATGCACATATTCTAGAAGCTACATCGTCTACATATGCGCTATTAACTATTTTTGGTGATACTGTATTTTATTTTCTACCAATCTTTGTTGCATATACAGCAGCAAAAAAACTTGAAACAGACCCTTTTTCAGCAATGGTATTAGCGGCTATTTTGCTTCATCCTAATTTTGCCGCACTTGCAATTGATGGTGTAAATACGACTAGCTTTTTAAATATACCAATACAAATCGTTAACTATAGTGCACAGGCATTACCAGTTATTATTACAGTATGGTTGATGAAATACGTGGATAAATTTGCAAACAAATTTAGTCCTAATATCCTTAAAATCTTTTTAAGACCGATGTTAAATGTGTTAATAACTGCGCCAATTATGCTTTCTGTTATTGGACCAATGGGCTCATTTTTAGGTGTTTATTTTGCTAATTTTGTTGATGTTATGAATCAATGGGGTTGGATTGCAGTAGGATTAAATGCAGCAGTTTTCCCACTCTTAGTTTTAACAGGTATGCACAATGCATTAATTCCACTTATCATAACAATGTTTGCAACGCAGGGTTTTGATGCAATATTAATAACAAGTGGTTTGGTTGCAAATATTGCAGAGGGTGGTGCCGCTGGCTTTGTAGCATGGAAAACAAAAAACAAAGAGTTAAAAGGTACCGCGTTATCTGCAACGGTATCTGCTTTGCTTGGTATTACAGAGCCAGCCTTATATGGTGTTAATCTAAGAATGAAGCGCCCTTTTGTAGCAGTGATGTTAGGTTCGTTGGTTTCTGGATGTATAGCAGGTATCCTTGGTGTTACTGCATACGCCTTTGTAAGCCCAAGTGTGTTATCCTTACCAATTTTTGCAGGTGGAGATGGAAATTCATTAATAGGAGCTATTATCATGGTGCCAGTAACCTTTGCAATTACGTTTGCGATTGCTTGGCTTCTTGGATTTAAAGATGTTACAAGTGCAAAAGAAAAGTCTATTGCTTCACCAGCAGAGGGTAGCGTGATTCCACTTTCACAAGTAAACGATCAAGCGTTTGCTTCTGAGACACTAGGAAAAGGGTTTGCAATTATTCCAACAAAGGGTGAAATCTTAGCTCCATTTGATGGCCAAGTGGATACCATATTTGAAACAAAGCATGCAATTGGGTTAAGAAGAGAAGATGGAGTGGAACTATTAATTCATGTAGGACTTGATACAGTAAAGCTTAACGGGCAGTACTTTGAAAGCTTTGTTGAAAATGGTAAGGCTATTAAAAAGGGTGATCCTTTGATTAAATTTGATATCGATAAACTGACCGAATTAGGATATGATGTAACAACTCCTGTTATTGTTACAAATACAAATAAATTTACTAAGATAGAGGTTTTGCATAAAAAAGAAGTGATAATGAATGAGGATATTTTAGATGTGGAATAAAAAAGTATTTGAAAGTGACTTCCTGTGGGGAGCATCGACTGCGGCAAACCAGGTAGAGGGTGCTTGGAATGAAGATGGAAAAGGTATCAGCGTAGCAGATGTATTAGCAAAGGGAGTAAATGGAGCCATGCGTGAGGAAACGCCCCAAATATATCCTGAACGTTATTATCCATCTCATGTTGCCAGTGATTTTTACCATCATTATAAAGAAGACATTCAAATGTTTCATCAGATGGGACTTAAGGCTTATCGTATGTCCATTGCATGGACGAGGATATTTCCAAATGGATATGAGGATAAGCCAAATGTTAAGGGATTAGAATTTTATGATGCAGTGATAGATGAATTAATCAAATATAATATAGAGCCAGTAGTAACCATTTCTCATTATGAACCTCCATTTTCATTTGCTTTAAAAGGTGGTTGGTCCAATCGTGAAATGATTGATCATTACTTACGTTACTGTAAGGTGTTATTTACTAGATACAAAAGCAAAGTAAAATATTGGATTACGTTTAATGAAATAAATTGCTTGCTCGTTCCATTTGGAATTATGACAGCTGGAGGAATTTATAGTTCCATTCATTCCGAAAAAAATACTGAACAAATTCGTTTTCAAGCATTGCACCATCAATTTGTGGCAAGTGCAAAAGCAGTACAATTAGCACATAAGATAGATAAAAGCTATCAGGTAGGTTGTATGATTGCATATATGGCCAATTACCCATTAACGTGTAAGCCAATTGATGTGTGGACTGCAAAACATGAAGACCAGATGAAAAATATGTTTTGCGGTGATGTCATGGTTCGTGGCGAGTATCCAGGATTTGCAATACGTTATATGAAAGAGAATAATATCGATGTAGAGATGCAAAGAGAAGATGAAGAAATCATAAAAAATGGAACAGTAGATTTCTATTCTTGCAGCTACTATATGACCAATTGCATTGCAGCACAAACAGATGTTGAAAAAACAGAGGGCAATTTAATTCAAGGATTAAAAAATCCGTATTTACAAGCAAGTGAATGGGGCTGGCAAATTGATCCTTTGGGGCTTCGTTGGGTACTAAATAAGGTATTTGATCGTTACCAAAAACCAATTATGATTGTAGAAAATGGATTAGGAGCCATAGATGTGGTAGAAGAAGATGGCTCCATTAAGGATGATTATCGTATTGATTATCTAAGCCAGCATATTAAGGAATTAAAAGAGGCTAAAATGGATGGAGTCAATGTGATAGGATACCTTCCATGGAGTGCAATTGATTTAATTGCTTTGTCAACTGGAAGTATGGAAAAGAGATATGGATTTATTCATGTGGATGTCGATAATGAAGGAAAAGGAAGTTTAAAAAGAATGCCTAAGAAATCTTTTTATTGGTATAAGCAGGTAATTAAGTCCAATGGGGAGATATTGGAATAGTCAAGTATAGTTAAAATACTAAGTAAATGGTGGTATCAAGAATGATGCCACCATTTTTGTGTACAAAATGAAAAATCAAAAAATTTTACACTTATTTAAAAGGCAACGACATTGTTATGGCATCTGCATCGCTATATAATCGTATTCATAAGAAAACGTTTTTGCATTTTAATAGGAGGATGGAAATGGAAGACATCGTATTATCATTGAAAAACATTACAAAGCGTTATCCTGGTGTTGTTGCATTAGATGATGTATCAATAGATTTTTCCAGAGGAGAAGTACATGCGCTACTTGGCGAAAATGGTGCAGGCAAATCAACTTTAATTAAAGTAATATCTGGAGCCATAGAAAATGATGAGGGAACGATTCAGATAGACAATGAAACTTATCATAAAATGAATCCAAAGATATCAAGGGGACATGGAATTGAGGTTATTTATCAAGAATACAACTTAATCAATTCCTTAACCGTAGCAGAAAATATTTGTCTTGGCGCAAAGAGTAAAGGATTGGTAAATTATAGGGAGATGGAAAGGATTACAAATGATATTTTTATGCCCTATCATATTAATATTGATCCAAAAGCTTTGGTTCGAGATTTAACGCCAGCCCATCAACAGTTAGTAGAGATTGCCAAGGCAATTTCAAAGGAAGCTAAAATAATTATTATGGATGAGCCAACAGCCCAGTTAACGATGGCAGAAGTGGAGCATTTATATGATATTATACGTACATTAAAGAAAAAGAATGTTACAATTATATTTATATCGCATCGTATGGAAGAATTATTTACCATTACAGATAGAGTAACCATTATGAGAGATGGAACCTATGTAAAGACAGTAAATACATCAGAAACCGATCGTAAATCTTTGATTGCCCTAATGGTAGGAAGAGAACTAACAGAAACATATCCAAAGAGAGACTGTGTAAAAGAAGAAGTTGTTCTTGATGTAAAAAATATCTATGGATTTAAAAATGAGAATGTATCCTTTCAACTTCATAAAGGAGAAATTCTTGGTTTTTCAGGCTTAGTTGGTGCTGGAAGAACAGAGCTTATGAGAGCGATATTTGGAGCTGATAAAAAGTTTGGTGGAGAAGTTTTCATAAATGGTGAAAAAGTAGATATTAAGTCTCCAAAAGATGCAATTTCTAAGGGGATTGGATTGATTCCAGAAGATAGAAAATGGCAAGGCTGCTTTTTGAATATGACCATTGAATGGAATATTGCAATTTCCAATATTAAGGCATTGTCGAAAAAATTTATCGTAAATGATAAAAAAGTAGAAGAGCAGGCCAAACATTATTCGAAACGTTTAAACATTAAGACACCGTCCATATTACAAAAAGTTGGAAATCTTAGTGGCGGCAACCAGCAAAAAGTAGTTTTGGCAAAAGTGTTAGCTGGCAATTCAGGTATTATTATTTTTGATGAACCAACAAGGGGTATTGATGTTGGAGCAAGACACGAAATCTATACCTTAATGTCTGAACTGGTAGAACAAGGAAAGTCTATTATTATGATTAGCTCAGATATGGAAGAGCTAATTGGAATGTCTGACCGAGTGATTGTTTTATGTGAAGGTAAGATTTCAGGAGAACTTAGTAAAGAAGAGTTTACACAAAATCAAATATTAGAATTAGCTTCAATTAACTAGGAGGAAAATTATGAATACAGCAAAGGTTCAAAAAATATTTAAGAAAAATGTATTATTACTTATTTTAATCGGGTTATGCTTGTTGTTTGCAGTTTTATCAGCCAACTTTTTAACGGTATCAAATCTATTAAATATCGTAAAACAAAATGCTTATCTAATCATAGCATCCATTGGTGTTTCGTTGGTTATGATTAGCGGTGGAACCGATTTATCCATTGGGCAATTGATGTCTGTGGTAGCCGTTTGCACGGGTGCATTTTTAAAGTGGATGAACTTGCCACTGCCGTTAGTTATCATCCTTGCACTTTTGATTGGTGCGATACTTGGTGCTTTTAATGGATTTGTCGCAAATTTGTTAAAGATTCACCCTATGATTGTTACGTTAGCAACCATGACTATGTTTCAGGGAATTTCTTTCTTAATATCGGGTTCTAAAGCAATTTATGATTTGGATAGTAGCTTTAAATTCATTGGACAAGGCTATATAGGACCAATACCAGTTCCAGTAATTATTGTAGTAGTGGTAGCACTTATCGTAGATTTTGTGGCAAAAAGAACCTATTTTGGTCGATACATATTTGCATCAGGTGGAAATCCAGAAGCAGCAAGACTTGCAGGTGTAAGCGTTAAAAATATTAAATTGATTGTATTTATTATATGCGGTGCATTAGGTGCTCTTGCAAGTATTGTAATGGTGTCTCGAGCTGGATCAGCCAATTCAACCATGGGACCTGGTACAGAATTTAATGCAATCACAGCCTGCGTACTTGGAGGTATCAGCTTTATTGGTGGAGAAGGAGAAGTAAAAGGGGTAATTATTGGTACGCTAATCTTAGGTGTCTTATCCAATGGTATGCAGTTAATTGGACTTGGAATATACGTTCAGTACGTTGTAAAAGGAATTATCCTTCTACTAGCAATTGGTTACGATACGTATCAAAAACAAGCTAAGGTAAAAAAGGTTGTTTCAACAAAGGTAAAATAATTAGTTAGCCATGATTTGAGTAGAGAAAAGCAAAAAAAAACTCTTAATTTTTGCCTAAATGATAGATTAGGAAGAAGGAATATTGTAATAGTGTAAAAATGTGCTATTAATAAGTTAAAAATAAAAATGATGAAATATGAAAAAAGATTATAATAGTTACATGTAAGTAAATAGAGTAAACAACAGTCAAGATAATATGATGAAATCATAAAATCGAGGGGCGAAGGTATTGATATCTTTCGCTTCTTTTTTTTCAGAAAAGGAGAAGAAATGAGTAAAAAAGTATTAGGTATTTCATTTGGAAGAAAAATGGGTAACACAGACGTAATGATTAAGACCGCCTTGATGGAATGTGAAAAGGCTGGAAATGAAGTTGAGTTTATACGCGCAGATGATTTGGATATTAAAGCATGTACGGGTTGTATTGCTTGTGTAGTGGGCATGACAACGGGAAGAGGAAAGGGTGATTGCCATTTAAAAGATGATTTTCATATCATTGATGAGGCATTAATGGAATGTGATGCAGTGATTGTAGGTTCACCAACCTATGTACTTTCCCCAACAGGTAGATTTAAAACGGTATGTGATCGCATTGGACCTTCTCATGATATTACATTTCGAAAAGCAACCTATGAAGAAGGGATAAAAGCAGGGAAAGCCATTACGCAGTTGCCAGATGAAAGAAGCTTTAAACCACGTGTTGGAGCTTTATTATCTGTAGGAGGAGCCATGACTAAGAATTGGCTATCCTTTATGCTACCTACCATGTATGAATTTACCATGTCAATGGGAATCGATGTAGTTGATATGCATGAATATTATGGTGCTATGGCACATGAACATGTACTTGGAAATGAAGAAGAAATGCTTCGTGCCAAATTAATGGGACAAAACATTGCGGCTGCACTAGCAGCAGAAACAAATGAGGAGCGCACCAAATGGCGTGGAGAAGAAGAGGGAGTGTGTCCTGTCTGTCATTGTGACATGCTAACGGTATCTAAAGATAGAACCCACGTGGAATGCCCTGTGTGTGGAATACTTGGAGAAATAGATGTAGTAGATGGAAAAATAAAAGCAACCTTTACTGAAGAAGAAAAAAAACGTTCTAGATTAAATTGGGATGGAAAACTAGAGCACTCCACTGAAATAAAAACAAGAGCAGTAGGCCCTGGTCAAATACCAAATTTAAAAGAATTAAAAGAACCATACCAAAATTACTTGAATAAATAGTAATGTATGATTTTTGCTTTGACTAAAATACAAGAATGTAAAACAGCTATTTCATTAAAAAAAGTTCTAAGATGGGTTAAAAATAAAAGCGAGAAAACAACAGGAAATTGATAGAATGACTCTATCAGATGTTTGTGAAAGGAGCTAGTAATATGAGTAAAATTAAAAGAGCAGTAAGTATGTATAGCTTACAAGATCAATATGCAAGAGGAAAAATGAGTCTGGAAGATATTTTTAAATATCTAAATGATTTAGGAGCGGGACTTGAATTTATTAGTGATCAGATGATGAAGGGTACACCAGAACCATCAGAAGAAACTTTAAAAGAGTGGGATTTATTGGTTGAAAAATACAAACCAGTTTTGGTATGTAATGATGTGTTTATTAACACCTGCTTGTATAAAAACAGAGAATTAACAGACAAGGAAGCACTTGACTTGTTAATCAAAGAAATTAAGCTGGCACATAGATTAGGATTTAAGATGATTCGTCTTGTATCCAATACAAGAGCTTCTATCATTGAACCAGCACTTCCCTATGCAATTGAAAATGACGTAGTTATGACACTTGAGATTCATGCAGGTATGAGTTTTGACCAGCCATTAACACAGGCATTTATTGAAGCAATGAAAAAGTTAAATTCTCCTTATGTAGGTCTAACAGTAGACACAGGTATTTTTTGTAGAAGACATCCTAGAGTATCGTCAGCGTTTTTTAGAGAATTGGGAGTAAAACAAGAGATTATTGATTATGTAGATAATATTTTTGCCTCTGGAGTAGATCCAAAACATTACTTTATGGAAGCAAGAAAACAAGGAAAACACTTCCCAGATGATTTACAGGCTATGATTGAAACACAAGATGAGTTTGAATATGCATTGTTTTGTGATGGTTATGAAATGAGTGAGTTTTCAATACTGGATGAATATCTACCATATATTAAACATTTTCATGGAAAAATCTATGAAATGACAAAAGAAGGTGTTGAATACTCCATACCATTTGATGAACTAATAAAATATCTAGATAAAGTTGGTTATGAAGGTTATATTGCAACGGAATATGAAGGGAACCGATTTGCACTTGCAAATGAAGTCATTCGTGATAAAGAAAACGTAACTGCACATCAAAATATGCTTAAAAAATATATTGAGGCACTGTAGGAAGGAGGAGCTAACATGTTTGATAATTATGTATTTACAGAAGGTTCTTGTAAAAATGTGCAAGAAGGCGACAAAATAGTAGGGTTTGAATTAGAAACACTTATTACCTATTACAGGGGCATTCCTTGTTCTATGGTTCATGATATTAAAGTAAAAGTAGACAACCAAGAAATTGAAAGAGAGGCTATTCGTTTTAGTCCAGATGGTGAAACGTATTTTACGTTGGAGGAATTAGAAACGGTAACCACATATAAATGGGAATACGGTGTGCAAGGGCATGTCAGAGTTCTAAAAGAGGGTGGACTTTCAAAAGGCGAGCATGAAGTATCTCTTACTACTATGATTCGCGTTGCATACATTCCTGTTCCGTTTGGTGGAACAAAGGTTAGAAAGGTTCATATATCATAGAGAATAGGAGGAATAAAATGCAAATACAATTTGGAGTTTTAGGATATGGTTTTATGGGGCATATTCATACGGATATGATAAAAGGTTTAGAAGGCGCAAAAGTAGTTGCAATTTGTGACAATGACCCTACTAAGCTTGCAGATGCACCAAAAGACATTGTGAAGTACACGGATATGGATGATTTATTTGCAGATGAAAATGTAAACACGGTATTGGTATCCATCTCCAATCATGTACATAAAGAAGCAGTCATCAAGGCAGCACGTGCAGGTAAACATATTCTTTGCGAAAAACCAGCCGCTATGTCAGTAAAAGAATTTGACGAAATGATAGAGGTAGTAAAAGAATGCGGTGTTAACTTTAGTGTTCATCAACAAAGAAGATGGGATAAGGACTTTCGAATATCAAAAGAAGTATACGATAAACAAATGGTAGGAGATGTATTTACCATTCAGTCAAAACTATATGGATTTAATGGTAATATGCATGATTGGCATATATATCCAGAGTTTGGCGGAGGTATGCTTTATGATTGGGGAGTTCATCTAATAGACCAGATGCTTTGGATGGTTAAAGGAAAGATTAAGACAGTTTATGCTGATTTACGCAATGTAATTAACGAGAATGTAGATGATTATTTTAAAATCATATTAAAATTCGAGCATAACATCACTGCTGAAATCGAATTAGGAACATATTTTCTTACCAATAAAGAAAAGTGGTTTGAAAAACACTGGTTTATTGGTGGCAACAAGGGTAGTATGTATGTGGATGGTTTTGAGCCAGTGGGACAGATTGTAAGAACCTCACAATTACTAGAAAATGTTCCTGGTAAAACAACTATGACTGCAGCAGGCCCAACAAGATCCTTTGGTCCACCTCCAGAAGGAAGAATTATTGTGGAAGAGTTACCAGATGTGAATGTGCAACACAGTATGTATTTTGATAACTTTATAAAAGCAATGAATGGTAAAGAGGATTTCATTGTTACAATTGAAGAAGTAAGAAGAGTCCTAAGGCTTATGGAAGCAGTAAGAGAATCTGCTAAAACGGGAAGAAGTGTGGACTTTGAATAAAAGATAGCGGCAATTAGTTCGTTTACCACGCGGAAAGAAAGTAGTTACTTTCATTCCGCGTGGTTTTTAAATCAAATTCAAATATTCCATAATTCGATAAGAAAGATTAAAGGACATAAATTCTTCACCAGTATCTATTTTACAGTCCATAATATTCCTAATTTTGTCCATGCGATACAACAATGTGTTTTTATGTATATGAAGGCGCTTGGCAATTTGGGATGGCTGTCCAGGGGATTCTAGATATTCGTGTAACGTATGTAAGAAGTCTGTGTTATGAAGCTTATCATATTGAAGAAGCTTCATCATTCCAGGATGAAGAAAGAATCGGATTTCTTCTTCTCTTTCGCACATTTCAAAAATATGATATAAATAATAGTCAGAATAAAAGTGTATCGTAATGTTACGATTCATTTTTTTACTAAGCTCAATGGATTTAAGAGCCTGTTTATAAAAACGTTTGGCATCTCTTAAATCCTCAAAAAAATTACTCATTCCAGCAATTAATTTATTGGTCTCTAAGAACTCAGACAGCCGCTTAAACTCGTAGTCTGTAATCCCGTCTTTTCGATTTCGACTGATTAAAAACACAATACAATTTTCATAGATAACATAGATACTATTTGGCAGGATGAAACGTAACTGTTCTACGATGATATCCAATTTGGTAGTCGTATCTCTATAACTATGAGGTGGAATTACAAGAATATATTGATCTTGCTTCAAATCATAGCCAATCGTTTCAAGACGTTTGCAGACCGTTGAGTAATTACTAATTGGGTTGTCTAAAAGATCTGCTAAAAAATAGGAGTACATAAATCCTTTATTATCTGTAATAAAACTATTCTTTTGTAATTCCATAGAGATAATTCGACTGGTTCGATGCAAAAGTATACTGTCAAATTCTCCAAAAGGTCTGTCTTGTTCGTACAGCATCACATGTCCTACTTCGATTTGATTAATTGTGATGGCGTCAACAAGCATACCTTTGTTATGCAAAGGATTAATAAAGTAAATGGGAGCATTTTGTTCTCGAATCTTTTCATCAATTTTGTTTTTCTTTAGGTATTCAATCCCTTCTTTATTGATATAACCAATCTTATTTTCTTCCGAGGCAAAAGAAGTATCTGCAATGATACCAGAAGACATAGCAATATATTTATGCCTTGTATCCACTACATAGACAGGGTTACCAAATACTTCATACGCAACGTCTACTAGATATTGAAGACCTCGTTCCGTAAAGAATGCGTTAATTAGAATGTGAAGGGCTGCATTGATTTTTTGTATGTCTTGTAATTTATCTGAAATGTCATTAAACATCTTGACACAGTCAAATTCGTTTTTTGTATAGAGGATTCTAAGCTTTGAGCCTTGGTATAAACTCCAATCCACCTCTTGCCCATAGCAAAGTATCGTGGAATCTAAGGCAGAGTTTGGAGCAGGTAGAAATTGGGTGGAACCTAAATAAATGATATGTTTATGAAATCTATTTTGCTCTTTCGTCAGTAACTTAACCATACGAACATCAATGGTTGCATCTTGATTTCCATAGGTTTGTATGTTGCCTGTCTTTAAATATTCTTTTACTGCAAATAGTTCCATGGTTTTTTTACTCCATTCTATAATTTTGAACGTTAAGTAGTATAAAGTTATTGTGCGTTCGCACAAACATTGGGTGTTAAACAAAGGCTACTTTGTGGGTAAACCCAATGAATTTAATAACTATATTATATATACTAATCATACAAAGTACAAGAAAAAATAGTAAGCCAAAAGGCGGATAGGAGTAATCATGGAATTAAGAGAAGAAGCAATAGAAATGATTAAGGAAAGATTAACTGTGATTTTAGGAGCAGGAGAATACAAAGAAGAAACTACATTTGAAGAACTAAAAATGAAATCGGTAAATTATTCTCAGCTTACAACTGCGCTAGAGGATGAATTTGATGTGGAGATTCCGTTTATGGATTTTAAAAGAAAAGTGACCATAGCAGCAGCGGCTGATTATATCGTAGAGCTTGTAGAGGGCTAAATAAAAAAGAAGGAGAAAGGCAAATGAAACAACCAGAGTTATTTACGAAAAAAGAAGTGTTTCAAAATGAAGAAATTGAAACACTTTATCGCCAAGCCAGAGTTCCAGTAGATCCAGAGGAAGGGCTTGATTTATCAAAGCTTGAAGGAATTGCAGCAACCGCTCATGGATTTTGTGCCAAGTTTAACCAGCGAACTTATGTCAATGAAGATGGTATTTTATGTGAACAAGATGTTCCTGTTGTCTTAAGAGATGGAACAAAAATCTATGTAGATATTTATCGTCCAGAAAAAGAAACAAATATTCCTTGTATCGTATCTTGGAGCTATTATGGAAAGCGTCCAGGAGATGGTATGAGTGAGTGGCAGGTAATGGGAGTACCACCAGGAACCATTTCCACCATGTCTAAATTCGAATCGCCAGATCCAGGCTATTGGTGTCGTCATGGATATGCAATTGCCAATGTAGACCCAAGAGGAACAGGGCATTCCGAAGGTGATATTAATATGTTTGGTACACAGGATGCAAAAGATGGATATGATTTCATTGAATGGGTAGCAACCCAGCACTGGTGCAACGGAAGAGTGGGTATGGGAGGTAATTCTTGTGTTGCAATGACACAATTTCGTATTGCCGCACAGCAGCCTCCTCACTTAGCTTGTATTGCACCATGGGAAGCAACGACAGATATCTATCGTGAATCAATATATGAAGGAGGTATTCCAGCCTTAACCTTCAATGAATTTATTGTAGCTTCTTTGACTGGACCAAATAAAATTGACGATCAGGTTGCAATGGGGAGAAAATACCCTTTGATGAATGCATACTGGGAAGATAAAATACCAGACTTTAAAAAGATTAAAGTGCCAACCTATGCATGTGCTTCTTATAGCCACTTTCATTTAAGAGGTTCTTTTAATGCATTTCGAAAAATTCGTTCTACTAGAAAATGGATGAGAGCGCATAGAGAACAGGAATGGCCAGATATGTATAACCCAAATAACATCGAGGATTTGAAACGATTTTTTGACCGTTATCTTAGAAATATCAATAATGGCTGGGAAATGACTCCAAGGTATCGCATTGAAGTAATGGATGCATTTGATTGTGATTACCAGACAAACCGTCCTGAAAAAGAATTTCCTTTAGCTAGGACACAGTACAAAAAGCTTTATCTGGATGCAAAAAATAAGACCATGCAATATACACCAGTCAAAGACCATTCAAAGGTGAGCTATGATGCCAACGAAGGGGAAGTAACTTTTGATATGCAATTTGATGAAGATACAGAAATCACAGGTTATATGAAGCTTTGTTTGTATGTAGAAGCAGATGGACATGATGATATGGATTTATTTGTAAACATACAAAAAACAGATGAAAATGGAAACTGGTTGCCAACATACATATTAGGGGAACCTCATCCTGGTACATGGGGAAAAATGAGAGTTTCTCACAGGGAGTTAGATGAAAAGCTATCAACAGATTTTGAGCCTGTTCAATCACACAAAAAGGAAGAAAAACTAAGTAAGGGTGAAATTGTACCAGTACAAATAGCAATTGTACCTTCCAGTAAAATTTGGCACAAAGGACAAAAAATAAGAATACAGATTGCGGGAAGATATATTCGTGAGGGATGGTTTGAACCATTATCATGGGAGACAGACAACAAAGGAAATCATATCATCCACACAGGAGGAGAATATGAATCCTTCCTCCAAATACCAGTAATTCCACCAAAGTATCAGGCTGGAGATTATATATACCGTTAAACACAGACAAAAAGTGGAAGGGCTGTTGCAAAAGCAATGGCCCTTTTTAAAAAAGGAAAGTAGGTTGCATCATGAATATTATGGATTACATTTATGAAAAAGCAAGAAGTAGACAAGTAACGGTTGCTTTTTCTGAAATAGAAGAAGAAAAAATATTGCTAGCTGCTAAAGAAGCAATGGAAAAGGGAATTTGTAAACCGTTGCTTGTTGGTGCTAAGAGTACTATTTTGGAAAGTGCAAGTAAATACAATATTGATATTTCAGGGCTTTTGATATGGAACTGTGAAGAGGAGGATAAAGTAGAGGAATTAATTAAAGAGTATGTACTTAAAAATCCAATTTACAGTGAAAAGTCTATGAAAAGAAAGGCAAAAGATTCTTTATATGTTGCTCTTATGTTAGAAGCAATTGATCAAGTAGACGCTACGTTTGCAGGGCTGTCACATACAACAGGTGATGTTATTATGGCGGGACAAATGGTGGTTGGATTACAAGAAGGCGTAACTACGGTATCGAGTGTTGGTATTGCGAATATTCCAGGTTATAAAGGCAGTGAGGGAGAACTGTTAGTCATTGGTGATAGTGCAGTTTGTGCCAATCCATCGGCACAAGACTTAGCAGGGATTGCCATATCTGCTTGTGATACGACAAGTACTTTGTTAGGATGGGAGCCTCGTTGTGCTTTGGTATCTTTTTCAACGACTGGAAGTGCAGAGCATGAACTAATTGACAAGGTAAGAAATGCAAAAGAAATCGCCAATCAGTTAAGACCTGACCTAAAGATTGATGGAGAATTCCAGCTAGATGCAGCGATTTGCCCTATGGTAGCAGCTAAAAAGGTAACAAGAGAAAGTGGTGTGGCAGGAAAGGCAAATATCATCATCTGGCCAGATTTGAATGTGGGAAATATTGGAGTAAAGCTATTACAGCAGTTTGCACATGCCGATGCTTATGGGCCTGTTTTGCAAGGATTTAAAAAAGTGGTTTGCGATTGCTCTCGTAGTGCACCAGTATCCGAATTAGTGGGAAATATTGCAATATCTGCTGTTCGTGCACAAGGAGGTAAATCAAATGAAGGTATATAAAGTTTTTGCAATCAATCCTGGATCAACTTCAACCAAGATTTCATTATTTGAAAATGAAAATGTAGTTTATACCGCCAACGTCTCTCATGATGCAAGTCGTCTGGCACAGTTTCAAACGATTTCTGAGCAACTGCCATACCGAAAAGACACTATCTTAAACCTATTAAAGGAAAATAGCATCCGCTTAGAGGGTGTGGATGCTTTTGTCGGCAGAGGAGGCGGATTGCTGCCTTTAGAGGGCGGAACCTATGAAGTAGATGAATTACTGTTAGAGCATGCGAAGATAGGAGCAAATAATGTTGCACATCCAGCGCAGTTGGGTAGCCAGCTTGCACATGAATTTAAGAAAGAATACGGTGGAAAATGCTTCGTAGTAAATCCACCAGACGTTGACGAGTATGAAGAAATTGCAAGAGTAACAGGAATCAAAGAAATCACCAGAGCGAGCCATCTTCACTCTTTAAATCAAAAAGAGACGGCAATTCGCCATGCTAAGAGCATAGGAAAGACATATGAAGAATGTAACTTTATCATATGTCATATTGGAGGCGGTATTTCTGTTGCAGCACACAAAAAGGGAAGAATGATTGATGGGATTGACATCGTGGAAGGAGAAGGACCAATGGCGCCTACCAGAGCAGGGGCTATTCCTGCGGCTCCTTTGATACGTCTATGCTATTCAGGTAAATATTCGGAAAAAGAAATGCTTGCAAAATGCACAAAAAATGGGGGACTTGTTGATCATTTAGGTACTTCGGATGCATTAGAGATTAGCAAAAGAGCCAAGGCAGGAGAGCCTTATGCAAAATTGATATGGGAAGCTATGATATACCAGATTATAAAAACAATTGGTTCCATGGCATGCGTACTGCAAGGCAAAGTAGATGGTATCTTACTTGGAGGTGGCATGGTTTATAATAAAGCCTTGGTAGAGATGATTACAAAAGGCTGTGAATTTATTGCTGCTATTACAGCATATCCTGGTGAATTTGAGATGGAGGCAATGGTAAGTGGTGCAATACGAGTCATGGAGGGAATGGAGAAGGCAAAGAAATATACTGGAATTCCTGTGTTTCAAGGATTTTTAGGAGGAAATTATGAGTCTAAATAAGGAAAAATGGATTAATGTGCTATCACTGGCATTTGGAATTGCGCTTCTTCCACCAATTTGGGCGGTAGTATCACCGTATATGGGAATTACCACAGGTGCAGTTGCCTTAATTTGCGCAGGTGTGTATGTTGCAAACGGCAATAAAGTAAGAGATGGACTTTCTATTTCCATTGGATTTTTATTAGGTGATCTATGGGCTGTTATCGCATTATTTTTGATGGATTGTATCAATCTGAATCCAGACGTTGAATTATTTATTACATTATTTATCCTTGGAGGATTGGCTGTAATCCTTGCAAGTCTTGTACCAAAGTATATTTTTCTTCCAGCATGGCTTTGTGGATGGGCAATCGGACTAACCATTATGGCTCCCATTGGAATACAAACGATTGGTAGTCTTCCCTTTGAAATAGCAGGAGCAATGATAGTTGGGGTGTGGTATGTTGGAGCAGGAGTTGACAAATTTCAAAAAGTGGTAGCCAGTCAACTTTTAGAAATAGATAACGATAAAAAGAGAAAGAGGACATGAAATGCCACGAGAAAAAAATCTAAACATAACAAGATGGTTGGTATTGTGCTTTAGCTGTTTGATTAATCTATGCATTGGCTCTTTATATGCATGGAGTGTATTTGCTAATCCAATGGCAGAATACTTAAATCAAACAAATGGTCAAGCCTTAACAAGTGCAAGTATGGCAATTGTATTTACAGTAGCAAACGCGGTAGGGCCAATAACCATGATTTCAGGTGGTTGGCTAAATGAGCGTTTAGGTACAAAAGTAGTAGTGCTAATCGGTGGATTGTTGTTTGGAGGAGGAATGATATTATCAGCCTTTGCAAATAGTGTCACTTACTTGGTATTTAGCTATGGAATTTTAGACGGACTTGGAATGGGAATGGTGTATGGCTGTACCATTACAAACTCAGTCAAGTTCTTTCCTGATAAGCGAGGTCTAATAGGTGGATTGACAACGGCTACCTATGGACTTAGTTCGGTGATGGTACCCCCAATAGCGAATCAGTTAATTGAATCACAGGGGGTTACGAATGCATTTTTTATTCTTGGAATTGTATTTTTGGTTCTTATCAGTATAGGCTCATTTTTTATTGAGAAATGCCCAGAAAATTATATACCTCATGATATGCAGATTAATGATAAGAAGGAAATACAAAAACAAATGGATAAGGACTGGAAAGAGATGTTAAAAAGTCCAGTTTTTTATTGCATGATTCTAATGCTGGTATGTGGTGCATTTGGGGGATTGATGTGTATTTCTCAGGTTTCCCCAATTGCACAAAACATGATTGGCTTGTCAGCATCTGCCGCAACCACCGCCATTTCGATATTAGCGTTATTTAATGCAGGAGGTCGTGTAGGGGCTGGATATCTTTCGGATAAAATCGGTCGCATTAATACGCTTACGTTATCATTTGTCTTATCCTTTTTTGGTTTTATTTGCTTGTTATTAGCGGGAGAAGGAAACATTGTTTTATTTTATGTTGCAATCGCAATCATTGGTATTTGTTTTGGTTCCTTTATGGGAATATTTCCAGGATTTACAGCCGATCAATTTGGAGCAAAATATAACAGTGTAAATTATGGCTACATGTTTATTGGCTTTGCATTGGCGGGAATCTTTGGTCCAATGACTATGGGCAAATTATACGTGATGAATCAAAGTTACAAACAATCTTTTTTAGCAGCAGGAGCGTTATCCATAGCAGGTTTACTAATTAGCGTATTGTATCGCAATATGGTAAAAAAAGACACCGCACAACATCGTTATCAAAGAATAAAGAATACATAATAATAGCATTATAAAAGTTAAAAAAATAGAGTGTGGGTATGACTCACACTCTATGATACTTAAATACAAAATCCATCCTCCACTATTTCTAGCATATCTTTCATTTCATTTAAAAATAACTCTAATTCTGCATGTTCCACAGAAGATTTCCATAATACATAAATATTTGAATCATTTGGCTGGTGTTCTAAATTATAGGTTTTTATTTTATCATCTTTTATTTTATTGTCACAAATAGTGATACCGATACCGTTTTTTACTCCCAAAAGAAGAGAATTTAAATTCGAAACATACTTCACAATGTTTGCCTCAAAACCATAGCTTCTACAATAATCTTTTATCTTATTCACTCCAGTTAAAGACTCCTTTGGAGAAATCGTGATTAGGGGTTGGTCCTTTAAATCTTCGATTGCAAGATGTTTTTTATTGCTTAGCGGATTCGAAACGGATATTGCAATACAAAGTTCTACCTTTTGAAAGGGGAGTCGATTTACATCTTTATAATGTTCCATTTCAAATTCTGGCACGAACACGACATCCAAATCATTGTTATTAAAACGTTCTCTTAATGTACGAAATCCGTAGCTTCCTAAATCGATATCAATATTAGGATAGTTATTTTGATAGTTATAGATAAGCTGTGATAACGTTTCGTCGAGTGAAAACGTATCGGTACAGCCAATGGATAATTTCCCTACCGTTTTTCGTTTTAATAGCTTCGCATTATAGATAGAGGATCTCATCATATTTTCAAGCGTAGACCAATCTCGATACAACGACTCGCCCTCTAAAGTCAGTTCGACATTTCTTTTGTTTCGCTTTAATAAAGGAAACCCAAGCTCGTTTTCTAACACAATAATTTGCTTACTTAAAGCTGGCTGTGATATGTATAATGTTTTGGAAGCGGCAGTAAAATTCAATGTTTTTGCAATTGCAAGAAAATAATGTATTTGTTGAAATGTAATTCGATACATATAATCTCCTTTCTAAGAGAGTTATTATTCATTGGTATTCTTAAGGTAAGAAAGCAAGTAAAACGAAAACTCATATGCAAACAATATGGTTTCATTTTCTAAATCAAACCCTGTTAAGTCTTTGATTTTTCCTATTCGATAGAAAAAAGTACTTTTGTGTATATGTAAATAATTGGAGGCACTCAAAGCATTTCGGCTATTCAAAAAGTACGCTTGTAAAGTAGTAATATATTCCGTGTGGTTTTCTTGGTCGTATTTTTGTAAAAAATAAATATCAGGGTGAACGATACTCTTTAGATTCATTGTGTTTTGCACACCTTCAAATAGGTGAAACATATAATTATCTTCATAGTTGCGAAACAAAGATATTGTGTTACAACAATCCTTTTTTAGTAAAAAGCATACCTGTTTGTAATAAACATGGGTATCCAAAAGATTTTCATAACGAAAACTAAGGGCAATATTCATTTGATTTAGTTGTAGAAAATGAGAGAGCTTTTGTGTATTAACTTTCTCGTATGGATTCCTATACTTACTTGACAGTAATAATATAAGGTTACCTTTATAAAAAAACACCATACTATTTCTAAAAATACCAAGTAGCTGATCAATGTAGTAATTAGGATTCATATAGCTGGCACTAAGACTGTCAAATGAAAATCCAATCACCCAAAAATATTGGTAGAGGGTATGTCCAAGTTGAGCCAGACGCTTTGTTGCAAAATCAAGGTTTGTAATATTTTGTTCCATCAAATCAGTCAAAAAATATTCGTATTTTAGCCCTGATTTTTCAGTGTAAAAGTCATCTTTTTGCATCTCAATGGAAATCATTTTTGATAATTCTGTCAAAAAGGTGGAATCCTCCTTTCGAAAAGGACGGATGGCGCAGCTAAGACAAAGATATCCAACAGCTGCGTGCTTAATATGGATACTGCAAAATAAATATTCCATATTCTTTGAATCCTCAAAGGTAGCATAGATTGGCGCGGAGGAAGCAAAAATGTGATCCAATATTTTTTGCTCTTTCATATTTTGAATAAAGTTGTTTTCTAAATAAAATTTGTTGTTATACACGTCAAATTTATCATCTTGAAATTGCTTAGGACTAGAGGCAAGCACGAAAAAACTTGTCGTGCAAAGAGTAATTGGATTGTTAAGAAAGGTTCTAGCGGTATCCAAAAGGCTTTGTAATCCATAACCAGCTTGTAGGACATGAAGCATTTCATCTTTTTTTAAATTAGCTTTATGACTTTGAAACAATTCCTCTTGAATACAATTACAGACAGCAAAAGGATTGAGATCTTGATAAATATAAAGCCCATTTTCAGCTTGGCTATCCATACAACTGTTTAAAAGTAAAATGCATCCATTTTGTTTTGTGGAATGAAATTCTTGATAATTTCCAATGTAGAGTGTTTCAGGCTGAAAATGAATCGAATTTTCATCTTCTGCTACAAGAAACTGGACATTTTCAATACGAAGATGGCGCGTGCTGTTTCCGTGTACCTGTATATGAAAGGTTGTTTCAAGCCTTTGAATAATGTGTTCGAGATATGCCATAAGGTCTCCTTATTATCGATGCTACAAATGTAGGAAAAAACATGATAAATATCACAAAAGATACGATGATTAACGGATGCTTTCCTACAATACGAATGTTATTATTTTAACAATACAGAAAAAAAGCTATATTTGGGTTTTTATGAAAGAATTATTTGTGCATTTTTCATAAATTGTTCTTTCGACTATTGTACTAAATTTAAGGGAAAAAGAAAAGGAGAAAATGGTATGTCAGTAAAAGTAATGGGAATAAGCGCAGGGCGTGCAAACAGTAATAGTGAGATTTTATTAAAAGAGGCTCTTTTGGTCTGTCAGGAATCAGGAGCAGATGTGACCATGATTAATTTAAGAGATTACAATATCTTAGATTGTACTGGTTGTACCGCTTGTACGATTGGAATGTCACAGGGAAAGAACGTTGGGTGTGTACTGGATAAAAAAGATGATAAGAAAAAAATTATGGAAGTTATGTTAGATTGCGATGCGGTCATATTTTCTTCTCCGACATATGATTTGATGTCATGTTCCACGTTTGCTAAGTTCGCACAAAGAAGTTTAAGCTATGAGACAGCATTTTTAGAGACAATCAAAGCAATTGAACACAAGGATAGAGTAAGCGCACTCATCGCGGTTGGGGGCTCTACTAGATCATGGCAGTCAATGGCATTGGAATCTATGCAGGCTGCTATGTTTACAACAGATATGCAAGTAATTGATATGTATTTGGCTACAAGAGTACCAGCACCAGCACAATGTTTGCTTCATGATGAGATGCTTGAAAGAGCACGAAAAGTTGGGAAAAATATCATGACGGCAGTAAAAACGGCTCCTAAGGATAGAAAGTGGCTGGGTGATGAGGATATGGGGTGGTGTCCAAATTGTCATTCCAATGCGTTAGTTCTTGGTGAAGTTCAGTGGGATGGGCTTTACTTTCCAGTGGAATGTCAAGTTTGTGGAGCTGGTGGAAACTTGGAACAAACTCAAGATAAAAAATGGAAATTTGTAATTCAAGAAGATGGATTATGCCGAGATCGTACGACGGTAGAAGGAAGAGCAAAGCATTTGGAAGAGATTGCACATACACAAGGAGGCTTTTTTCAGAATCCAGTAAACCGTGAGATAGTAAATGAGAAGCTTGTAAAATATAAAAATATTCAATTTAAGTCAATTTAAATAATTAATAACTTTTGGTTATAACTGACACAGCTTTTTGATATTGGACGCGTAGAGCATAGAATCGTATAATCATACATAGAAGGACGTTAATAATTTAACGAATTAAATGGAGGTATTTCAAATGAAAAATCTATCAACAGATGTTATTGTGGTAGCGGCTGGTCTTTCTGGACTTGCAGCAAGTATAGCAGCAGCAGAAAATGGGGCTCAAGTTATTTGTTTTGAGAAGTCAAACACAACAGGTGGAGCTGCAAACATGGGTATGGGGCCATTGGGAGTTGGTTCTCCAATTCAAAAAGAGCATATGGTTTCGTTGACGCCAGGAGAGGCATTTCGAAAACACATGTACTATACGCATTATAGAGTAGATGCACGCATGGTTCGCGATTATTACTTTAAATCAGGAGATACCATTGAGTGGTTGATGGACATGGGAGTAGAATTTATGGGGGTACAAAGAGCTTTTAGTGCACCAGAGGCAACTAGAGCGTATTCAGATGGTGAATTTACTTGGCATGTAGTAAAGCCAGAAGGTGGTGGAGCACCAGGACCTCGATGTGCAACTGCTATGACTAAGAAAATGACGGAGAAAGCAAGAGAGCTTGGAGTAGAATTTTTAATGGAAACTCCAGTAACTAAGTTAATTGTTGAGAATAATGCAGTAGTGGGTGTGCTTGCTAAAGATAAAGACGGAGAAGAAATTGAAGCCAGAGCAAAAGTGGTTATTCTTGCAACGGGTGGCTTTGGAGATAATCCAAAGATGATTCAAGAACAAACGGGATATGAGTTTGGGAAAACTATTTTTAATTTTGCAATCCCTGGAATGAAGGGTGATGGAATTAATATGGCATGGGAAGCAGGAGCAGGGCGTACTGAGTGTACCATGGAATTGATGTACCAGCTTCCAGATAATATGAATCACTTTATATTAGATGGTGCATTTCGCCAGCCTTGTCTTTGGGTAAACCGAAACGGACAGCGTTTCATGCCTGAAGATCAGATTGCAAATACTACATTTACAGGAAATGCAATTACCGCACAACCAGGTTGTGTTGCTTATTCCATTTTTGATAGTAAGTTATTGAAAAAATATAAGAAAAAAGGTTCTGATATTATATCACATGTGCATCCACATGACCTTTTTGACCATTTTGATGAACAATGGGAAAAGGATATAAAGGATGGGTATGAACCAATTTGTCAGGCAGATACCATTGAAGAATTGGCAGAAAAAGCAGGAATTGATGTAGAGGGATTGGTAAAGCAAATAGAAGAATACAATGATATGTGCGATGCTGGATTTGATGAAATTTTTGAAAAAGACAGAGCGTACATGCAGCCAATTGAAAAAGGTCCATTTTATTGCTGTAGACAAAATGTAGGAGCGTATGGTTCTTTGGGAGGCGTGTTAATTAATCACAAAACGCAGGTGCTTAATGATGAGGCAAAAGTGATACCTGGACTTTACTGTGTTGGAACGGACGCTTGTAACATTTTTGGAGATAGCTATCCTTTTATCCTATCTGGAAATACAATGGGATTTTGTCTAAACAGTGGAAGAATTGCTGGTGAGAATGCGGCAGAAGAGGCAGTAGAATTTTAATTTAGGAATAAAGATAGGGCTGTAATGAACAGTAAAATAAGGTTCATTACAGTCCTTCCCTAACCATATGGAGGAACGAATGAAGATTACGATAGATCAAAAAGAAGTGGAAGCAATAGAAGGTATGTCGGTTCTTGATGCAGCACTCAATGCGGGAATGTATATTCCACATCTGTGTAAGCATCCAGACTTAGAAGCAGTGGGAGGATGTCGTCTTTGCTGTGTGGAAATTGAGGGAATAGAACAAGCAGTTCCTTCCTGTAAAACAATGGCGAAAGAAGGAATGGTTGTTACCATCAATGGAGACAAAGCGAATCAAACAAGAAAAACTGCAATGGAGTTAATTCTTGCCACACATCCAGCCGATTGTACGGGATGCCCCAAATATGGAAAGTGCGAATTACAGTCTTTGTACCAATATATGGGAGTGAGTCCGCAGCGTTGGAAAAAGAAAACAAGAACGGTAGCAACGGATGAGAGCAATCCATTAATTATGCACTTATTTACAAGATGTATACGCTGCGGTCGTTGTGTACGTGCCTGTAGAGAGTTACGAGGCGTTAAGGTATTGGATTTTCAAAAGACAAAAGATGGAGTGCGGATTGGAACAGATGGAAATGTATCATTAAAGGAGGCAGGATGTAAGTTTTGCGGTGCTTGCATTGAAGTATGCCCAACAGGCTCCATTATGGACGCGCTAGGAATGATGAAAGAAGAAATGTCCTACGCAGAAAATTTGGTTCCTTGTAAAACCGCCTGTCCAGCTCACACAGATATACCAAGATACTTAAGATATATTAAGGATGAAAATTATGAAAAAGCAACTGCAGTCATTCGAGAAAAACTACCTTTTCCAGAGACTCTTGGGTGTATCTGCAATCACATTTGTGAAGATGCTTGTAAGAGAAATGAACTTGGAAAGCCCCTATCTATTTGTAAGTTAAAAAGGGCGGCGGCTACAAATCACTCACAAGACTGGAAGGAAAAAAGAAACATAGAAGCGCCAACTGGGAAAAAAGTTGCCATTGTGGGAGCTGGACCAGCTGGTTTAACAGCTGCCTATTATTTGGCAAAAAAAGGACATGAAGTAACGATTCTAGAGGAAAATGAAAAAGCTGGAGGGCAATGTCGGTATGGAATCCCGTCGTACCGTTTACCAGATGAAGTACTAGATCGTGAGATTGACGATATATTAGAAGTCGGCATTAAACTATTGACCAATACCAGTGTCAAAGTACCAAAGGACTTACTTTTACAAGGCTATGACAGTGTATTATTATCGACTGGGACACATGAAGGTAGCATACTTACGATAGAAGGCAGTGAACTAGAAGGTGTTATGGTGAATGCGACCTTCTTAAAAAATGCACGTATGAATCAGGAGCAAAATCTTGGTGAAAAGGTCATGGTACTTGGTGGTGGAAATGTAGCCTATGATTGCGCAAGAACAGCTCTACGTCTGGGAGCAAAAGAGGTGCACATTGCCTGCCTAGAAAACGAACAAACGATGACGGCGACTCAAGATGAAATGGAAGAAGGAAAAGAAGAAGGAGTCATTTTACATTCTGCACATTCCTTCCTTCGTATTACAGGTGAAAAAAAGGTAGAGGGTGTTGAGCTTCAACAAGTTGATAAATTCTATTTTGATGAAAATAAAAAAGCAGTCATTGAATTGGTAGAAGGTACGAAGGAAATTGTACCAGTGGATACGGTTATCTTTGCCGTTGGACAAAGACCAAAAGGAACAAAAGAGTTTGGTGTGGAATTAACGCATGGACCTTATATTAAGGTCGATAACTGTCTTCAAACAAACGTCACAGGAGTTTTTGCGGCTGGAGATGTTGTGACTGGAACCAAATCGGTAATCGCAGCCATTGCAGCAGGAAGACAAGCGGCAGAGGAGATGGATCTCTACCTTGGAGGAAACGGCGATATTAGTGAGGAATTATTAGATAAGGAAACGCCTAACCCATTGATTGGACGACAGGAAGGATTTGGAGAGTTAAAACGCTTATATCCTGAA
Organism: Candidatus Galacturonatibacter soehngenii; assembly: GCF_008830185.1. Lineage (GTDB taxonomy): Bacteria > Bacillota > Clostridia > Lachnospirales > Lachnospiraceae > Lachnotalea > Lachnotalea soehngenii. Next base: position 1,173,663 of record NZ_WAGX01000005.1, on the reverse strand, counting down.
TTATTGGAAGCAAAGGAAAGAGTCAAAAGCTTTGCGACAGTAGAAAAACCATTTACCTGCTTGGAGTCTTCCTGTGAAGCTAGTCGTTGTCTACAATGTGATTTACGATTAAATCTGTCAAGACCAAAACTTTGGAATGAATATTAGGAGGAGAGAAAAGATGAAGGAAATATTAGTTTGTAACGCAGTGCCAATTTATGAAGAAGCTCCCGTTTCTCTCTTACTTTTAAAAGAAAAGCAAGAACAAATCTTATCCTTACTACAAGAAAATGAAAAAGAAACGTGTTACTTGATTGTTCCTAATAGTCTGTCAGATATTAAAGTATCATCTAAAGTTACTTTAATTAGAGCAAAGCAAGACTTTGGGTTTACATACGGCAATCATTCTGCACTTTTAAAAGTAGTAGAGGGAGAAAAAGCCATACCATATGAGGCAAATGAATTAGAGAAAGCAAAACAAGTTGTATCTGTTGAAGAACTACTTGGGGAACAAACGAAGAAAGTCTTTATTACAGGAAATGCAAACATAAGTGGAGTTTTCGAGTTTACAAAACAAATAACTCCAAGAAAAATTCTAGATGCATGCAAGAGCAAAGAAAAGTTTAAAGGGATGTATTTTGGTCATCCAATGGGACTGTTAATAGATGAGAGTAAATTGGATGAGGAAATTCTTTTGACAACCGATTATATTGAGATTTTAGACGAAACCAATTGCGTATTGCATTTTCTGTTAAAAACAGCAGAGCGTTTTAGTCGTGAAAGCTGTGGAAGATGTGTATTTGGACATGAGGGTATTACACAGATTTGTATGATTCTAACGGATATCACGTTGAAAAAAGGAAAACAAGCAGACCTTGATTTACTAATTGAGCTTTGTGATAGAATGAAAGAACAGTCTTTATGCGAAATAGGTGTAACAATTGCAAAGGTAGTAAGTAGAGCCATTTCTTATTTTCGAAATGAGATTGAGGAACATATTACAAAGAAAAGTTGCAAGGCTGGAGTTTGTGCAAAGTATGTGACATTTCATATATTACCAGATTTATGTACGGGCTGTATGGAATGTGCAGATGAGTGCGAAGAGGATGCAATTCTTGGAAAGAAAAAATTCATTCATGTAATTGAACAAGAAGAGTGTAGCCAGTGTGGTGTATGCCTTGACGCATGTGACGAGCACGCAATTGTAAAAGCAGGTGCAGTAAAGCCAAGATGCCCTAAAAAGCCAATTCCTTGTAAAAAATAAATAATGTAAAGATTATTACACCTGTGCTATACTTTTAACAGGTGATGAAAATGCAAGAAAATATTAAGGACTACCTAAATACGTATAAAGAGGTGGAGTTATTTCAGGGGATCGAAAAAAAACAAATTATTTCTATGTTAGAGTGCTTTCGCGCTTATATAAAAAAATATCAAAAAAATGAATTTATGATTCTATTTGAAGAACATGTAGACTGCATAGGAGTTGTTTTAGAAGGTAATGTTTTAATGATTAAAGAGGATCTTTTTGGGAATAAAACAACACTAGTAAATGTAAAACCAAAAGAATTGTTTGGAGAGACATTTGCGTGTGGACAAATGATTCAATCAACGGTATCATTCGTGGCTGGAGCAGATACCAAGGTATTATATTTGCCTTATCAAAAAGTGCTACATTCTTGTAAGGAGGAATGTGAGGTTCATTATCGTCTGATTGAGAATCTGGTATCGTTAATAGCTAAGAAGAACATACAATTAATGCAGAAAATTGAAGTGATATCAAAAAAGACATTAAGAGAAAAAATAGTAGCTTTTTTAGTGATTCAAGGAGAGAAAAAGAAAAGTCAATATTTTTCAATCGATATGGGAAGAATCAAGATGGCCGAATTTTTATGTGCAGACAGAAGTGCATTAACTAGAGAGTTAAAACAAATGAAACAAGAAGGGCTGATTGATTATGATAAGGATATGTTTCGAATTTTGAAGCCATTAAACTAAGAAAAGAATACTAGGTATGTTGCATACGCAACATTCCTGCTATTCTTTTTTTGCTTTAATTGAAAAGAAATGATAAAACAGATAATCAATTAAGAAAGGGTATTTATTGTTATGGAAAAAATAAGAGTAAATTATGAAAAAATGTATTATGGATTCCCAGTCATCCTAATCAGTTATTATGATGAAAATGGAAATGCAAATGTCACTACGTTATCCTCCTCCTATACATTAAAAGATATGGTAGCACTAGGGTTTAGTAGTAAAGGGTATGCAATTAAACAGATAAAAGAGGTGTCGGATTTTGTAATTAACATACCAGATCAAACGTTATTAAATGAAATTGAATTTTGTGGCAAAAACACAGGTGAAACCTGTAAGAAGTTTGAACATTTGAATCTAACCACTGTTGCATCGGAAGTAGTAAATGCACCTATAATAAAAGAGTGTCCTGTTTCACTTGAGTGTACACTTACAGATGTATTAGAAAGTAAAAACTACACAGGTATCACAAATATTTTGGCAGTTATCAAAGGTAGATTAATAGCAAATGAATATTTAAATGAAGAAGGAAGACTAAAGATATCTGCGTTTGATTCACTTTTATATTTTAACGATGGTGTAAGTCGTGACTTTAGATATTTAAATAAATAAGGCTGATAAGTTCATACTCATAGAATGAATTGCTCTTGTTATCAGAAATTATTACTTGTTCCTTGAAAAAGGTATATGTTATACTGGTGGAAAAGAATGGTAGGATTCTTGTATATTGATAGAGTAACAATAGAAAATAAAAAAGGAATGAGGAGATATCATGTCTTACAAAGCAATATGGTCTGATAATGATAAGTTAAATGAAGTGGAATATATCAAGCTTGAAAAAGATGGTTTGGATGTCATTCAAACCATTATCGATAAATATTCAAAAGAAGGGTATTCTTCCATTACACCTGATGATATGAATCGTTTTAAATGGGCAGGAGTGTATGAGCAAAAGCCTAGAGATGGATATTTTATGATGAGGGTTCGTATTAATTCTGGAATCATTACAAAGCAGCAGCTTAAGGTTTTAGCAGGAATTGCAAAGGATTTTGGACGTGGAGTTGCCAATATTACAACCAGAGGTGCAATTCAATTTCACTGGATTCAAGTTGAAAATATTCCAAGTATATTTGAAAGACTTGCTTCTTGTTCCTTAAGTAGCGTTGAAGCATGTGGTGATTGCCCAAGAACCATTGTAGGAAACCCTATCACAGGAGTAGACAAAGAGGAACTATTAGATACCACTTCTTTGGTACACCAAGTGAATGAATTTTTTGTGCTGAATAAAGATTTTTCGAATCTACCAAGGAAATTTAAAATATCAATTTCTTCTAGCATACACAATGCAGGGCATGCTCAAATCAATGATTTGGCATTTACACCAGCAACAAAAGAAATAGATGGAAAAAGAACAATTGGATTTCATGTATGGGTAGGCGGAGGCTTATCGGCAGCTCCAATGCTAGCACAAAAGCTTGACTTATTCGTGAAACCAGAAGAAGTATTATCAGTTGCGAGGGCAGCATGTACCATATTTAGAGATTACGGATATCGAGAAAAAAGAACCCATGCAAGGCTTAAATTCTTAATAAAAGACTGGGGCGCTCAAAAATTTCAGAATAAATTATTAGAATATGTTGACGTAATAAATGAACGTGGTGAAGATGAAATGGTTGATTGGAATGCATCTTATTACCATGGGGTGCATGCTCAAAAGCAAGGTAAGAAAAATTACATTGGGCTAAATGTTCCATTTGGCGAAGTAACAGCAGATGAACTGTTTGCGCTTGCTAATATCAGTGAAGAATATGGCGATGGTAGCATAAGAACCACGTTAACCCAAAATCTTATCCTTACTGGGATAGATGATTCAAATCTTTCACAAGTGCTAGAACACGAGGTTTTTAAACGTTTGTCACCTCATCCAGACTCCTTTCTTGGCCATACGGTTGCTTGTACTGGTAAGGAATTTTGTAATTTGGCGATTGTGGAAACAAAGAATCGAGCACGAGAGATAATAACCTACTTAAATGATAAAATAAAGTTAGAAACTCCTATCAGAATTCACATAACAGGTTGCCCAAATTCATGTGGACAAAAGCAAATAGCAGATATCAGCTTGCAAGGAGCAAAGATTAAGACAGACGAAGGTCTTGTAGATGCGTTTACTATGTGGATTGGTGGTACGCTATATGGTGATGGAAAATTCGCAGAAAACTTGGATTGTCGTATAAAAGCAAGTGAAGTTCATTTAGCGATTGAAAGACTGATACTTTTTTACCTTGATAATCGAAACGAAGAGGAACTATTTCATCAATTTGTAAGTCGGGTGGGATTGGAATCTATAAAACAATGTATAAAATAAAATTTTGTGCAATTAATCTTTAAAAAGTACTAATTTGCTATAGAAATCAGTACTTTTACACCTTCCTTTTATCTTGTTTTATGTGATAAAATAAAAGAAAGAGAAAGGAGGCAGATCGTATGAGAATTCTAGAATCAAAATTCGTAAAAGGATTTATTAAGATGGCAGATGATGGATATCAACTAGGATGGCATGAACGAAACGGAGGAAACTTAAGTTATCGTTTAAAACCAGATGAGGTGCAATCCATACAGCCTAGGTTGAACTGCCCAGGTGAATGGTTAGAGATTGGTGCAGAGGTTCCAGGACTTGCTGGAGAATATTTTTTAGTAACTGGAAGTGGAAAGTATTTTAGAAATATTATTGTTGATCCTGAGGCATGTATTGCCATCATTGAAATAGATGAAAAGGGTGTTAACTATAGAATTAGATGGGGATTGGTAGAAGGAGGTACACCAACAAGTGAACTTCCGACTCACTTAATGAACCATGAAGTAAAAAAGAGAGTGACAAATGGTGAACATCGCGTAATTTATCATGCACATACAACAAATATCATTGCATTGACATTTGTATTACCTCTAAATGATGAAGTATTTACAAGAGAGCTTTGGGAAATGGCGACCGAATGCCCAGTAGTATTTCCAGGAGGCGTAGGTGTTATTGGATGGATGGTACCAGGAGGCAGAGCAATTGCGATTAAAACAGCCCAGTTAATGGAGAAGTATGATGTTGCTATCTGGGCACATCATGGTATGTTTTGCTCTGGCGCAGACTTTGATCTTACCTTTGGTCTTATGCACACAGTTGAAAAATCAGCAGAAATTTTAGTGAAAATGTTATCCATGTCTCCACATAAATTACAAACCATTCAGCCACAGAATTTCAGAGACTTAGCAAAGGACTTTAAAGTATCATTACCAGAACAGTTCTTATATGAGAAGGAATAAATAATCTGTATTGATTGTAATCAATAAAACAGGAGTCTAAATGAGTTTGCTTCATCTTTAAACATTGCATTTTTAAGTAGGTTTAAAGTGGGAGGAATCTTCAAAAGATTCCTGTTTTTTTGAGAAAGTATCATAATGAGAGGGAGAGGAGGCATTATTATGAATCTAAAAAAAATACATCACGTTGCCATTATTGTGTCAGACTACGAGAAATCAAAACATTTTTATGTTGACTTACTTGGATTTCGCGTAATCAGAGAAACATATAGAAAAGAAAGAAATGACTATAAGCTAGATTTAGAACTAGAGGGCTGTGAACTAGAACTCTTTTCTGGTAACAACAACCCCAAAAGACCAAGTTATCCAGAAGCTTACGGACTTCGCCATTTAGCCTTTTATGTGGAAGATATAAACGAAACAGTGAAGGAATTGAATGCACTTGGAATTGAGACAGAACCAATCCGTTTGGACGAAGTTACAAATAAGAAAATGACTTTTTTCTTTGACCCAGATGGACTTCCCTTAGAATTACATGAGTAAGGGATTAAGACAAGATTGTATTCGCTAATTCAGTTGGTGTCTCAATGCAACCCTTCGCACACCAGTAACTTAGAAGACTCCACAAGCCACCAGCTGAATAAGCTAATTTGCAAGAAAAGATTTGTTCATTTATTTTAGTATCAGACTTTTTAATTCAATGAGAATTAGCCGATGTATGCGAGAGTGAAGTGAAATTCACTATTTGAATAAATTGTATAGTTTTGGTTGACAAGTTTAAAAGTAACAAGTATAATAGCCATGGTTAGAGAGTTCTAACTAGGGCTATTTTTATATAACTACTGTAAGTGCCCACTTGCTGTTCGGAAGGAGAATTATTATGAAATTAAGAAAATTTGGTTCAGGCCTATTAACATTACTGGTAGCAACAAGTATGCTAGCCGCATGCGGTAATAATACAACAACAAGCTCAACACAACAAGAGGAAACTAGTAAAGCTGATACAAAGGAAGCAGATGAAGAAGCATCGAAAGAGATGAAGGAGTCTAGTGATGAGAGTGCTACAGCAGTATCTTATCCAATTACTATCACTCATGCTTTTGGTGAGACAATCATCAATGAAAAGCCAGAAAATATAGTAACGATTTCTTGGGGGAACCAAGATGTTGCATTAGCGCTTGGGGTTGTACCTGTAGGGGTTTCAGAAGCAAACTATGGAGTAGCAGAAGGAGAGAAACTATTACCATGGACAAAAGAGGCTTTTGATAAATTAGGAGAACAAAATCCAGTTCTTTTTGCAGATTCAGATGGACTAGACTTTGAGGCAATAAGTGATGCACAACCAGATGTTATTTTAGCAGCTTATTCTGGTGTTACACAGGAAGAATATGATTTATTAAGTCAAATTGCTCCAGTTGTTGCTTATCCAACGGTAGCATGGCAGACTTATTGGCGTGATCAGATTATTCTTGATGCTACTGGTATGGGTATGAAAACAGAAGGTGAAGAGTTGGTAGCAGAGCTTGAAGCGTTAATTGCTGAAAAAGTAACAGCCTACCCACAGATTGCAGGTAAAAGTGCGGCATTCTTTTATTTTAGTCCAACGGATCTTGGAAAATTCTATGTGTATCTTCCAACGGACCCACGAGCTGCTTACCTAGAAGATCTTGGAATGGTAGTTCCAGAAAGTGTAAAAGCAATGATGGAAGGTGCAGGAAGCTTTGCGCTAGAACTAAGTGCGGAAAATGCGGATGTATTAAAAGATGTAGATATTATAGTTGCCTACGGAAACGAAGAGTTATTAAAAGCGATGCAGGCAGATGAATTAATCGGAAGTATTCCAGCAGTACAAAGAGGTTCTGTTGCTTTAATCGAAGATAACTCAGCATTAGCAGCAGCAGCGACACCAAGTGCACTTTCAATCCCTGCAACCATTGATGAATTCTTAAGTATATATAAAGAGGCGGCAGATAAAGTACAATGAGAAAGAAGCAAATAGTAACATTACTTGGTATTAGTGCTTTAGGATTACTCCTTTGTGTGATTGCATCTTTAGCATTTGGATCAAGGAATATTGGAATCAATAGCGTACTACATACACTATTTAGTGGTGATCGAACTTCCTTTGAGGCAAAAGTTGTTTATGAACGTATTCCACGAACTGTATTTAGTATCATAGCAGGAGCTTCACTAGGAGTTTCAGGAGCACTGATGCAGGCGATTACAAGAAACCCTGTTGCCGACCCCAGTATACTTGGGGTCAATACAGGGGCTTCTTTATTTGTCGTAAGTGGAATTGCTTTTTTTAACATTAGTACTGCAAAAGAATATATTTGGTTTGCTTTGTTGGGAGCAGCGCTTACGGCTTTCTTTGTATATCGCATTGGTTCTATGGGATCAGGAGGAGCAACTCCGATTAAACTTGCATTAGCAGGTACAGCAACAAGTGCCGCTTTAACGTCTATTGTAAGTGCAATCGTACTCCCACGATCACAGGCAATGCAAGATTTTCGCTTTTGGCAGGTTGGAAGTGTGAGCGGTGCTACTTGGAAGGGGATTTTACTTGTAATTCCATTCATTATCGTTGGTATTTTACTCGCTCTTTTAACGTCATCTGCGCTAAATGCTATGGCACTTGGAGATGATGTGGCTACTGGATTAGGTGTAAGAACTGGCTTAATTCGCTTGGTAGGAGCTTTTGCAGGTGTTTTGCTTTGTGGTGCAGTTACTGCAATAGCAGGTCCCATTGGATTTGTGGGGCTGATGATTCCACATACGGTAAGACTTATTTGTGGAGCTGATATGAGACTTATAATTCCAATGTCTGCTGTGGGTGGAGCCGTACTATTAACTTTATCGGATGTTTTTGGTAGACTTCTTGGAGCACCTGGAGAGTTAGAAGCTGGTATTGTTACGGCCTTTTTAGGAGCGCCAGTACTAGTATTTATCGCAATGAGAGTAAAGGTACGTTCACTATGATAACAGAGAAAATAAATGATGTAGAATTAGGATTTGTAAAAAGAAAATATAGGTTTTTATTCGTTTCCATGTGTCTTGCGCTTATAGCATTAATTCTTGCTGGAATGATTCTTTATCTGGGAAATACCAAATATCCTTTATCTATTATTCTTAGAGTATTAGCTGGAGAAGAAATAAAGGGTGCTACCTTTGCAATTATGACCTTAAGACTACCGAGAATGCTTGCAGGACTTTTAGCTGGTATGGCCTTTGGTATGGCGGGATGTACCTTTCAGACGATGCTTCGCAATCCACTTGCAAGCCCTGATATTATTGGGATTACATCTGGTTCTAGTGTTGCAGCTGTGTTTTGTATTCTGGTATTTCAAGTAAGCGGTAGTGCTGTATCAATTGCAGCTGTAATCAGTGGTCTTTTAGTATCTTCTCTTATCTATATACTAAGCAGAGGCGGTAGCTTTTCAGGAGGAAGATTAATCCTGATAGGCATTGGACTACAGGCAATGTTAAATGCAGTGATTTCTTATTTGCTTCTAAGAGCAAATCATTACGATGTACCAGCAGCACTTAGATGGCTAAATGGTAGTCTAAATGGAATTCAGATGAAATCAATACCAGCACTTTGCTTTACTGTTTTGTTCTTTGGTGGTTTGCTAGTTCTACTAGGAAGAAAGTTAAAAATTCTTGAATTAGGAGAACATTCTGCTATTACACTGGGATTAAGAACGGATCGAACAAGAATATTACTGGTTTTATGCGCGGTATTTCTAATTGCGGTAGCCACTGCAGTAACTGGCCCGATTTCGTTTGTTGCTTTCTTAGCAGGTCCAATTGCTGGTTGGCTTGCGGGGAAAGGAATTGCTACCATTCTTCCAGCGGGTCTAACTGGTTCTGTATTGGTTCTTTTGGCAGATATCATAGGACAATATGCCTTTGATACGAATTTCCCTGTAGGAATCATAACAGGAATACTTGGAGCACCCTATCTTCTTTACTTATTGATACGTATGAATAAAACTGGAGGAGCAGCATGAATCAAAGATCTAATTTTGGTGCCAGTAATCTGGTCGCAGGATATGATAATAAAATCATTGTAAATAATATGGATGTTTCCATTCCACAAAACAAAATCAGTGTAATAATTGGTGCAAATGCATGTGGGAAATCAACACTATTAAAGACATTAGCAAGATTAATTAAGCCAGTCTCTGGTGAAGTGATATTAGATGGTAAGAAAATCAGAGAGATTGCACCCAAACAACTTGCAAAAGAATTGGGGCTTTTACCCCAATCACCAGTAGTACCAGAAGGCATTACAGTCTCTGATTTGGTATCAAGAGGACGCTTTCCTTATCAAAGCTTTTTAAAGGGAATGGATAAAAAAGATTATGAAGCAGTGGAAGAAGCACTTTCCATTATGGGAATCACAGAGCTTGCGAATCGTAGTGTAGATGAACTATCAGGGGGTCAAAGGCAAAGAGTTTGGATTGCAATGGCATTAGCACAACAAACGGATATCTTGCTATTAGATGAGCCAACTACTTACCTTGACATTACATATCAAGTTGAAATACTTGATTTACTAACTGATTTGAATCGAAAAAGAGGAACCACCATTGTCATGGTTCTTCATGATATTAATTTATCTGCCCGCTACGCAGATTATATTTTTGCAGTAAAAAAGGGAAATTTAATTTCACAAGGAGAGCCTTATGAGGTTATTACAGAAAGTTTGATGCACGAGGTTTTTGGATTGTCATGTAAAGTAATTGAAGATCCAGTATCAGGATCTCCTTTTATTGTGCCAAAAGGAAGACATCATGTTTACAAATAACATAAAAGGAAATTAATGAAGATGAATTTTAGATAGGAGTTTCTTTCTTGTTAAAAGAAGAAGCTCCTATGCTTATATAGGTTAGAGTAGTTTTGAAAACTTGTAATTTTGTCAGAGAATGTTATAATGTTTGGAAAGTTATGTTGAAAGTACTAAGAGTAACAGGTACTTATACAAAGAAATAAATTGGAGGTTATTTGGTTATTATGGCAATTGAAAGAGTAAGAGAATATTTAAAAAAATACAAGATAGAGGATAGAATACAAGAATTTGATGTTTCTAGTGCAACGGTAGAACTAGCAGCAAAGGCACTTGGATGTAACCCAGAAAGGATTGCTAAGACCTTATCCTTTCAGGTGGATGGACAAGCAATATTGATTGTAGCAGCAGGAGATGCAAAGGTAGATAATGCAAAATATAAAGCACAATTTAGTGCAAAAGCAAAGATGCTAACTGCAGATGAGGTAGAAGAAAAAATCGGTCACAAAGTAGGTGGCGTATGTCCTTTTGGTGTAAATGAAGGTGTAACCATATATCTTGACGAATCATTAAAGCGATTTGAAACGGTCTTTCCAGCTTGTGGAAGCAGTAACAGTGCGATTGAACTTACGATACAAGAGCTTGAGGACTACTCAGGCTATACATCCTGGATTGATGTATGCAAAGGATGGGAGTAAAAAGGAAAGCCAGATACCTAATTATAAGGGATCTGGCTTTCCTTTTTTATATAATCTATTTGGCAACTTAGGTACGATATATGGCAACAAGCGATATGTTACTTGTGGCATAAGCAATCCTTTGCTATAGTTTAGATATAGAAAACAGAAAGGGTGAGAATGTGAAAATTACGATAAAGACAGCATCTGAGGCCACAGATACTGAAGTATCGATTACCTGTAAACATTTAACGCCAGAAATAGAAAAAATGATAGCAATGCTACGTATGCTTGATATGCAATTAACGGGAATCAAGGAAGGCGAAACGTATTTGCTTGATGTATCAAAAGTACTTTATATTGATACGGTTGATAAAAAAGTATTCATATATACAAAAGATAGTGTATATGAGACATATCTGCACCTGTATGAATTAGAGGAACAGCTTTCTAAGGTGGATTTTTTTCGAGCTAACAAATCTTGTATCATTAATTTTAAGCAAATTATATCCTTGAAGGCAGAAATCGATCGAAAGCTTCGGGCGACTATGAGCAATGGAGAACAGTTAATGATATCAAGGCAGTACGCAGACTATATCAAAGAAAGACTGGGGGTTAAGTAAATGGAAAGAAGAAAAACGCTCCTTGACTTTATGGGGCATGTATTAATTATTTATGGATTTACCATGGTATGCATGTTGTGCTTTGCAATTTTATTTGGAGAAAGTGCAAAAGAATACTCCTCTTTTTTGGCTCTTGGAAGTAAGGGAGTTACGAGTGAAGTTATGGCACAACTTTTATTTTTAGTAGTCATTATAGAAGTCCTACAAGCAACAATAGGAAATGAGAATATCATTAAATTTATACCTGTTAAATTAAAAAGTATTTGCATGGTGCTATTCGTTTTTATTACAGTAATATTGTTTATTATTAAGTTCCAATGGTTTCCAATTGGTATGTGGCAGCCGTGGGCGATGTTTATTTTGTGTTTTTTAATATGTTTTGGCATGAGCACCTATTTATCGATTATTAAAACAAAAATGGAAAATCAAAAGCTTTCCGAAGGGCTGGAACGTCTAAAAAGGCAGTGGAAGGAGGAAGAACAAAATGAATCATAATTTACAGATTCATACAAAAGATATTACCATGCATTTTCAAAACACCAAGGTATTAGATAACATCAACCTAAGCATTGCAAAAGGTGAGATTTTTGGACTTTTGGGTCCTTCTGGGGCAGGAAAAACTACCTTAATAAAAATACTAACGGGACAGTTAAAGCCAACAAGTGGAGTTGTTTCACTATTTGGTAAAGAAAAGGAACGTATTGAGCAAGAGTGTATGAGTCAAATAGGTATGGTACTTGATAATACAGGATTGTACGAACGTCTTACCTGCTATGACAATTTGCTTTTATTTGCTCGAATTTATGGAATTGATAAATCCGAAATAAATATCGTTCTTCAAAAAGTAGGGTTAGACGACGCGGCAAAAAAATGCGTCAATAAACTTTCTAAAGGAATGAAACAACGTTTGGTATTTGCAAGAGCCCTCATGCATAAGCCCAAAATTTTATTTCTGGATGAACCAACAAGTGGGCTTGATCCTGTCATAGCCTCATCCCTTCATTCTCTTGTTATGGAGGAAAAGAATAAAGGCACAACCGTATTTCTTACCACTCATAATATGGAGGAGGCAACAAAGCTATGCGATAATGTAGCACTTCTTAATAAGGGTGAAATTATAGAGCTTGGAAATCCATACGAGCTATGCAGACGATACAACCACCAGAATAAACTTATCATTTTAACAAAGTCAGGTGAACAAATCGAATTAATGAATCAGGCATCTTCGGCGATGCGAGTAGCAGACTTTTTAAGTAACAATGAGATTGAAAGCATTCATTCCACAGAACCCAATTTGGAAACTGTTTTTATGGAGCTTACAGGAAGGGGGCTTGATACAGATGAACATGAAAAAAGTAGCCGCTATTTTTAGGAAGCAGCTAAAAGATACCTTAAAAAATAAAGAAGTTTTGATACAGTTTATCATGTTTCCCGTGATAGCCACAATTATGCAAAACTCGATTCGTATTGAGGATATGCCAAGAAACTATTTTGTTATCCTTTTTGCAACGATGTATATTGGAATGTCACCTTTAACGAGTACGGCCTCCATTCTAGCAGAGGAAAAAGAAAAGAATACACTACGAGTGCTTCTTATGTCAAATGTAAAGGCAAGTGAATATTTACTTGGGGTAGGCTCTTATATCTTTTTGATTTGTATGCTAGGAAGTGTAATTTTTGCAGTAGTTGGACAATATAGAGGGATTGAGTTTGTTTTATTTCTTAGTATTATGGCACTTGGAATTTTGATTTCGATTCTAATCGGCGCTGGAATTGGAACCTTAAGTAAGAATCAGATGTCCGCAACGTCTGTGACTGTAATTGTTATGCTGATTTTTTCCTTTCTACCAATGATTGCTATGTTTAATGAAGGAGTTGCTAAAGTATCAAGGTTTACATTTTCGCAGCAGCTAAATGATTGGCTAAAGGGAATTGGAACAATTTCAATTCACGTGGATACCATTGGAATATTGTTACTTAATATGATAGTTGCACTTTTAATCTTTGTGCTTGGTTATCGAAGATGTAAGTTGGCATAGAATACTGTGTATAAAAGCAGATTGGTAACGCAATGAAAATAAGAATCATTGTAGTACCAATCTGCTTTTATGACCAAAAAACGATCAATAAATTTGGTAGAAAATACTATATATGGACATATAGAAATTTGTCAATTTATGAGATATAATAATATTTACCAATTAATAGTGCTTATGAATACAAGCTGTCAAAAATTAGTAGTGTGTAAAAAATGGAGGTCGCTTGGGAAAAAATGTATAACTAGATAAGAAAAGACAAAATTTAAAGAGGGATAACTACAATAAAATATAGGGGGAAGCGAAGTATTCAAAAAACTATCTGAAAAGAAAGGAATTAATTTTATGAGAAAAAGACTTGCTGGAATAAAGGGAAAGATATTAATTTCTACAATGATTGTACTTTTGATAACTATGTTTTCTTTGAGCAGTATTGTAATTTATATTTTTAATACAAAATCCTATGAAGATTATTATAGCAATTCCACGGAACAAATGAAGATTGTATCTCAAGCAATTAATATTTTTTACGAGCAAATAGATAAGAATATTGATATGTTGGCTACAAATCCAGTAATTATGCAGGCTGACAGTAGTATCACTACATACAAGAATACTACCCAGGAAACATCAATGAATCCTTCTAAAAATGAAGGAATAGAACAAGAAATCTATAAGGTTTTTGAGCAATATGCAACTAGTCACGAAGGTACTAGCTATGTATACTTAGGAACGAAAGATGGTGGATATATACAATGGCCTGAAGAGACTACAATGGCAGGGTTTGATCCAACCAAAAGACCTTGGTTTAATCAGGCATTAGAGGAGAAAGGCAGCATCATAAGGACAGAACCGTATGAGTACAAATCACAGTTGCTTACAAGCAATGCACGTACCATTACAGATAAAAACGGTAATATCATAGGTGCACTTGGAATCGATGTTCAACAGGCTGAAATTAGTAGTATGCTTAGTGGTATGAAAACTGGTGAAACAGGTTATTCCATGATTATACATAATAACGGTCTAATTATGGCAGACGGCAGTAATGCGAACAATAACTTTAAAAAAATCGATGAGATTGAAATCGAAGGATTGAATAAACTTCTTGGTGAAGAATTAACCCCTTTTACCGTTACGGTTAACAATGCTAAATATATTGTAAATCCGTATAAAGTTGAAGGAACGGAGTGGATTTTAGCTTCGTTTATGTCAAAATACGAACTAGAGTCTGGGGCAAGAAAGATAATAAGCAGTGTTGCAGTTTCAACAGTTGTTATATTATTCGTTGCTTCTCTTATTTTAAGCTATGTTGCAGGAAGCATAACCAAACCGATAATAGCAGTGACAAAGAAAGTTCAAGAATTTGCAAAGTTGGATTTTTCAGCAGAAGCTAATTCTGATGTAGAAAAATATATCAATGGAAAAGACGAAATTGGTGATATGGTGCGAGCGCTCAAGGTCATGAGGGATAATGTAGCTAATTTTATTTTTAATACATCACAAGCCGCAGAACAAGTAGCAGCTTCATCAGAAGAGTTAACAGCTACCTCCTTACAAGCATCAACCGCATCAGAAGAAATAGCAACAACCATTGAAGAGATTGCAAAGGGAGCTGGAGACCAGGCAAAAGACACCGAAATGACTGCTATTAATGTAGAGGAAATGGGCAAATTATTGGAACAAGATTTTCAGTACCTAGAGGAATTGAATTCTGCTACTGTTCAGATTGAAAAACAAAAAGAAGAAGGTTTCTCTATTATTGAAGATTTGATCAATAATACGAAGAAAAATAATGATGCTTCAAATAATGTCTATCAAATTATTCTAAGCAATAACGAGAGCGCAGAAAAAATTGATAATGCAAGCTCAATGATACAAGGAATAGCAGATCAGACAAATCTCTTATCCTTAAATGCTGCAATTGAAGCTGCAAGAGCAGGTGATGTTGGTAAAGGCTTTGCAGTAGTTGCAGATGAAATACGAAAGTTAGCTGACCAATCGAATGAATTTACAAAAGACATTAAAAAAGTAATCAGTGAATTAAAAGAAAACTCGCAAAATGCTGTTGCGATAATGCAAGAATCAAAGCAGATTGTAAATGAACAAACACAAAGCGTAGAAGCAACCGAAGAAAAATTTGAAGGTATTGCAGAGGCTATAGACATAATTAAAAGCAAAATAGATACACTAAATCATTCTTCAAAGCTAATGACGAGTAATAAAAGTAAAGTAATAGAACTGACTCAAAATTTAGCTGCAATTTCTGAAGAAAATGCGGCGGGTACCCAGGAAGCCTCCGCTGCTATGGAAGAACAAGCAGCCACGATTGAAGAAATTGCAAGATCAGGAGAAGGTTTGGCTACAATAGCAGAAGAATTAAGAAGTTTAATTGAGAAATTTAAGATTTAAATAAAAGGGGATGTTCACGTAGGTTCTGAAGGGAAAACGAAAGTGAACATCCCCTTTTTTAGCTAGAAATGATAGGTCTATTTCATTGTATTATCTTTTATAATACCTTTGATATTGTGTTATACAAAGAGACAGAAGTCAAAATAACGCAGAATATGTAGCAAATTATCATGCAGGCCTGTAATACACGAGGTTGTTTTAGCCCTTGATTTACATCTTTTCTGCAAATCATACGACAAATAAAAAATCCTGCAATTGGGGTGGATACACCAGTAAGTACGTTTGCAATAAAAATTAATTGAGTTGGAGAACCACCGTATATAAAGCAGATTGGTGCTGCAATGAGAATAACAATCAATGCTCCCCACTTGATACTCTTATGTTCCAGTGAAGTAGGACGATTAAATCCTGCATTTAAGAGTACGACCGCTCTTTGTGTGTTTCCTAGTAACGAAGAAAAACCAGCTGCTAAAAGTGCAATTCCCATGATTGGTCTGGCTGCTACACCAAGAGTAGGAGCTAACATTTCGGCCAATTGTGCTGGTGCTGTGATAGTGGTTCCTGTAGGATTTAGCACAATTGCACCAACAACCATAATTGCTATAGAGATTAAGATTACGCCAAGTATGTGGACAATGGCATCTGTAAGCATAACTCCATTAAGCATATCTTCTTTTTTCCATTGTTTTTCTTTTCCAAGATAAGTACCATATACTCCCGTTGTTACAGATGCATGCGTACTCATAAATCCCAATGCGGAAACGACACTTCCTGCTGGAAATGTCCAGTGAACAAATCCCTTTCCAAGTTCAGCTACATTTGGTCCACCAGTACCAAATAAAGTAAAGTAGAAGGCAATAATCATTCCTAGGATACATAACGTAATTCCCTTTTCGACCTTGTTATATACACCTTTTGAAAAATAACAATAGGTCAGGATTGCAATCATAATCAATGCTCCGATTTTCCAATCCACATTAAAAATTAAACTTGCTCCAGCACCGCTACCCGATATATTACCAAGGGTAAAGAAAAAGCAGGATATAAATGTTGCTAAGCTTACAAACCGCGCTGCAAATTTGCCATAGTAATGTTCGATTGCATGTATGGTTGGCATACCAGTTAACAAGGTAATTCGGTAGGTAGTCATCATATAAACGATTCCCATAAACATAATTGGCAGATAAAGCCAGATTAATTGATATCCATATTTAGCCCCCAACATAGCTGCAGTCGTAACGGCACCTGGGCCAATTACTACACCAGTGAGAATTAATCCAGGTCCTACACGCTTTAGAAGCTGTCCTATAGGGAGCTTCTTTACTTTACTTTCGTCAAATGATTCCTCATCAAAAGTTTCCTGGGCAATTGCTTTAGCATTTTCTAAATTAGACATGTATGCATAATCCTCCTTAAGATTTAATGGTTTTACATAACTGTGCACGTACGTAAACTTTTGGTATGAAATACTAATATGGTTATAGCATTTCAACAAACAACGTGTCAATATATACAATAATAACTGCAATAAATTGCATGTTTTGTCTAAAATATATAAAATATAGCGTAAAAAATCTAAATGAAACGTTTTGTATTTAAACAAGGAATATGATATAAATAAAATAGACAAACGATTGCATATAGGAGGAGAAAAGGTGGCTACTTTAAAAGACGTTGCAAAACTCGCAAATGTGGATGTGAGTACCGTATCAAGAGCGTTAAATAATACATCTTACGTACATCCAGAAACAAAGAAAAAGATTTATAAGGCAGTGGAGCAGCTAAGTTATAAACCCAATTTACTGGCAAAAGGTTTGCGTCAGGGAAAAAGGCATAGCATAGGGGTAGTTATGCCAAGTATTAACTTGTCGATATTTGGAGAAGTTGTACAAGGAATTGAAATTCAGGCACGAAAACAAGGATATAGTATTATGATTTGCAATACAAAGGATAATCCAATTGTCGAGCAAGAGTGTCTAAACAGACTTCGAAATGGACTTGTAGACGGAATATTAATTGCATCCACTGGACAAAATGCAAGACTTCTTAGAGACATTAAGACAAGTGGTATTTCTGTTGTTCAAATAGTAAGAAAACAAGATAAATTATTTAGTAGTGTAGTGAGTGATTACTATTCATGTGCATATGAAGCTGTTAAATTCCTCTATCAAAAAGGGTGTCGTAATATTGGCTTCGTAAATGGAGCATTGGATATTATCCCATATCAGGATAGATATAAGGGGTATCGAAAAGCAATCAGAGAATGTGGATGTCAGGAATTAGTGACAGAATCTAGAATTTCAAAAGAGAATTTTTATAAAGATGGATATGATGGAGTCTTGCAGTTACTTGAGCATAATCCAAACATTGACAGTATCATGACCGCAGTGGATGTGCAAGGAATAGGTGTGATTAGAGCTTTGAAGGATAAAAACATTCCCGTTCCAAATAAAGTAAAAGTAATCAGTCTTACAGGGCATTCGATTGGAGGCATGTTGGAGACAACAATGACCTCAATGGAAGTTCCTTCAAAAGAAATGGGAGAAAAGGCGGCAAAAATGATTATTGATGAGATTGAGTCAAATTCACCCAATGGGCCAGCCTTGCAGCATGTAGTACTAGAGGCGTCTTTGGTAGAACGAGAAACGACATAAAAAAAGGTTTTCATATAGTATAGTGTGTACGTCAATCTGCTACTAAAATATACAATATTACTAAATAAAGAAGCAAAAATGCAGAAAAATAGTAATATATGCAAAATATTGCAGAAGGGTTTCAGATGGTTGACTCGATTTTTTTTGTATGATATAACAAAAATACAAAATATACAAACGTTTGTATTTGGAAATAGTGAGAGCGATGCGCAAAGCCTCACAGATAACTAAAACAATAAAACATATTTCGCATACAAAAAAGGAGAACATATTATGGCTAAAGTTAAAAATTTTAAAACGATATTTCCAGCAGTTTCAGTTCCATTTAATGATGATTATTCCATTAACGAAAAAGAGTTTCGCGCATATTTACGTTGGATTAAAAGCTTCTACGGTAAAGGTATGGATGGATTGGTTTGCAACGGACATACAGGTGAGATTACTGGATTAAGTAGAGCAGAACGTAAGAGAGTGATTGAAATCTGTGCAGAAGAATGCGGCGATGTAATGACAATTATTTCAGGGATCAACTGTGAAAATACAATCGAAAGTATTGAAATGGCAAAAGAAGCCAAAGAAGCAGGAGCAGATGGAATTCTTCTTATGCCTCCACACATGTGGTTACGTTTTGGAATGCACGAAGATGCTCCTTATCAATATGTAAAAGAAGTAGCAGAAGGTGCGGATATTGATATCATTATTCACTTATATCCTGCAACTAGCAAAGCCTTTTATCCAGTAGAAACATTGATTAAGATGTGTAAAGAAATTGATCATGTAAAATGTATTAAGATGGGAACACGTGTTACTTCTATTTACGAACATGACGTACGTCTACTTCGTCAGGAATGCCCAGATATCTCACTTATCACCTGCCATGATGAAACACTATGTGTAAGCTGGTTCCCAGGTATGGACGGAGCGTTAATTGGTTTTGCTGGATGTGTTCCTGAAATAATTTGCCCAGCGCGTGAAGTGTTTGCTAACCCAGACAAACATACATTAAAAGAAGCACAAGAATGGTCAGATCGCATATATCATATATCACAAGCTATTTATGGTGGAGGACAGCCTTCTGGCGAGGCTCATGCTCGCTTGAAAGAAACATTAGTACAACGAGGAATCTTCTCATCTGGATTAATGCGTAAACCAGTTCTTCCATTAGGACAAGAAGAAAAAGATTGGATTGCTTTAGGAATCAAACGCAGCGAATTGGCTAAAGTTGATATGAGCAAATATCAAGATTAAGTTGTAATATAAAATAGGTCTTTTTGCAGCAGCTAGTTGTAAAGAGACCTTTTTAAATTATAAACAGTCGTAAGTGTTGATGCACACGTTTTGTATTATGAATTGCAATACATAAAATCAACAATTTTATTAATCTACTCCAAGGTTATTAGAAAACGAGAGGAGAACATAAAGAGTGCAGGAAATAGGAAGTTTACAAGTAGTATTTATGGGGATGGGAACTGTTTTTATTAGTTTAATCATACTGATTGTAATGATTATAGTTATGGGAAAGATTATGCAGATTCTGGTAAAAGATGTTTTACCAAAAAAGCAAGAACAAACAAGTGTAATCGGTGTAGATAAAGTAGAAAAACAAAAAATAATTGCAGCAATTTCAGTTGCAATTGCAGAGGAGTTAAAAACAGATGTTTCTAAAATCCAAATTCATTCAATTACATCCCTAAAATCCAATAAAGCGTAAAACAATATAAAGAAAAGGATGAATAAAATGAAAAAATATTATGTAGAAGTAAATAAAACCCCATATGAAGTTTTAATAAAAGAGGTTACCAATGAAGTATCTGAAACAAAACAAACAAACACCATGCATGCAACCACTCTTCCAACAACAGATGTAGAAAATATAATATCTCCAATGCCTGGATCCATATTTAAAATAAATATTAAAAATGGACAGACAGTCAAAGCAGGAGATGTTTTATTTGTTTTAGAGGCAATGAAAATGGAAAATGAAATTATGGCTCCAAAGGATGGAACAGTAACCAATATTAATGTGCAAGAAGGAACCAGCGTAGAAAGTGGAACCATTCTCTGCTCCATCTCTTAACGGATATTGTAAGAAAAGGAGATTGTATAAATGGATATTATAATAGATTTTCTACTCCAGAGTGGATTTGCCTTAATGAAAGATAATTCGCTTAATTTTATCATGATAGCAGTATCATTTGTATTGTTTTATTTAGCGATTGTAAAAAAATTCGAACCATTATTATTACTTCCAATTGCTTTTGGTATGTTTTTGACCAATCTGCCAGGGGCAGGACTTTATCACCCTGAATTTTTTGCAAACGGAAATATTGCCTGGAGTGAGTTTGGCACTGGAAATGCAGGATTGTTAGATATTCTATACTTAGGAGTAAAATTAGGTATTTATCCTTCGTTGATTTTTATCGGTGTTGGTGCCATGACTGATTTTGGACCATTAATTGCAAATCCCAAGAGTCTTCTATTAGGAGCTGCGGCTCAATTTGGTATCTTTTTTACATTTTTATGTGCAAAAAAAGTGGGATTTACAGGAGCAGAATCTGGTGCAATTGGAATCATTGGAGGAGCAGATGGTCCAACAGCAATATATCTTACTTCAAAATTAGCTCCGCATCTTTTAGGAGCAATCGCAGTTGCAGCTTACTCTTATATGGCGCTGGTTCCTGTAATTCAACCTCCTATTATGAAATTGCTTACTACAAAAGAAGAGCGCAAAATAAAAATGAAACAGCTTAGAAACGTTAGTAAAACTGAAAAAATAATGTTTACCATCGTAGTAACACTTTTGGTTTCTATGATTGTACCATCAGCAGCACCATTGGTAGGAGCCCTAATGCTTGGTAACTTATTACGAGAAAGTGGCGTGACCGAGCGACTCTCTAAAACAGTACAAAACGAACTAATGAACATTGTAACCGTATTTTTAGGACTCTCAGTAGGAGCAACGACTACAGCACAAAACTTCTTGAACATTAATACCATTAAAATAATCGTATTAGGAGTATGTGCATTCGGCATAGGAAGTGCCGCAGGAGTACTTTTGGCAAAGTTCATAAATTTGTTTTGTAAGAAAGAAAATCGATTAAATCCTCTGATAGGTTCGGCAGGTGTTTCAGCTGTCCCGATGGCGGCTAGGGTATCCCAGGTAGTAGGACAAAAAGAAGAGCCTTCTAATTTTCTTTTGATGCATGCAATGGGACCAAATGTGGCAGGAGTAATCGGATCGGCTGTAGCTGCAGGTGTGTTGTTAGCAATATTTTATTCGTAATGAATGGGTAAGATATAAATTGAGAAAGGAAAAAACATGGAGCAGAAAAAGAATCCTTTGAAAATTACCGATACAATTTTACGTGATGCCCATCAATCTCAGGCCGCTACTCGTATGAGGACGCAAGATATGTTAAAGGCTTGCAGTCTTTTGGACGAAATGGGGTATTGGTCAATAGAATGTTGGGGTGGAGCGACTTTTGATGTATGTATGAGATATTTGAATGAAGATCCTTGGGAGAGGTTAAGGCTTTTAAAAGCTGCAATGCCAAAGACAAAGCTACAAATGTTACTAAGAGGGCAGAACTTGTTGGGATATCGTCACTATGCCGATGATATCGTTGAGCGCTTTTGTAAAAAATCATTGGAAAATGGAATTGATGTCGTTCGTATTTTTGATGCTTTAAACGATATTCGAAATATGGAGACAGCTATGAAGTATGTAAAAGAGTATGGCGGGCATTGCGAGGCAGCCATTAGTTATACAAAAAGTCCAGTTCACGAAGAGGATTATTTTGTAAAGATGGCAATTGAACTTGAAAAAAGGGGGGCAGATAGTATATGTATAAAGGATATGGCCAACCTTTTGCTACCTTATGAGGCGTATTCTTTAGTAAAAAAGTTAAAGGAAAATATCAAAGTACCCATTCATCTACATACGCACAATACAACTGGAACTGGTGACATGACTTATATCTTGGCTGCACAGGCTGGAGTAGACATTGTGGATTGTGCGCTTTCTCCGTTGGCAAATGGAACAGCTCAACCAGCAACAGAATCGCTAGTAGCTAGTTTAGCAAAAACAGTAAGAGATACAGGATTGGATTTGAAGAAGTTAAGTGAGGCTTCTAAGCATTTTAGAAAAGTGGTTGATAAGTTAGAAATTGACCCAAAAGTGTTAAGAGTAGATACCAATACACTGGTTTATCAAGTCCCAGGAGGAATGTTGTCAAATTTATTATCACAGCTAAAGCAAGCGAATGCAGAAGATAAATATGAAGATGTACTAGAAGAAATACCAAAAGTAAGGGCAGATTTTGGTTATCCTCCTTTGGTAACTCCAACTAGTCAGATTGTTGGAACACAAGCCGTATTAAATATCTTAGCAGGTGAGCGGTATAAGATGTTTTCAAAAGAATCAAAAGATTTATTGCGGGGAGCATATGGAAAGCTACCAGGACAAGTAAATGAAGAGGTAAGAAAAAAGGCAATTAATCAGCAAGAGATTATTACGGTAAGACCAGCAGATTTGCTTGAACAAGAGTTTGATAGGGTGTATGAAGAATGTAAAGAGATTGCAAAGTCAGAGGAAGACGTACTTAGCTATGCTATGCTTCCACAAGTAGCAACAACATTTTTGAAAAAAAGAGATTCTTCCTCAAATCATGAAAAAATGGATATTTCGAAAGTTCTAATTGTGGAAGATTTTACAAATGGGGACTTTTAAGTTTTTTATAGAAGAAAAAACATTGTTTCCATAAAGAAAAGGGAGCATCATATTAGTTTAACCATATATCGGATATCTGAAAATAAAATCCATTTTCAGGTATCCGATATATGGTAGTTACATAGAATGTAAGTTATACCCATAAAATGTAACATAGTTAAAAATTGGTTGTGCTTTAATGACGATTTGATATAATGAGGGAAAGGAAAAGATTAGAGGTTTATGAAGGGGGAAGTGCTTAAAATGAATCAGAAAAAAAGAGGATTTGATTATTTATTATTAAGCCTTACTGCATTTGGAGGACTAGGAATAGAGATGCTATATGCATATCTGATTGAGCCAATGGTCTATGGGAAACAGATGCAAGAGTGGAGTCAGATGCAGAGCATAATACATTGGACTCTTACCTGCATTACATGGGGATTGGTTGCAATTTACTTACATCGCACGTCCAAAAAGGATTATGGATTTGATTTACTCAAAAGGAAGGACTCCATGAGAGTATGGCAATATGTTGCAGTGATTTTATCTATCATCTTGTCAATATATTCAAGTTATCGAAGTTGGGGTGGTTTTAAAGTTGCAATCGAATTTGAGCGAAAAGGTGCATTGCTATTTACGTTTCAATATATTTATTATGCCTTTGAAATTGTATTAGTACTTCTTATTATTGTATTTGCTCAAAAAGCCTTTGAAGAATGGTTTCATAATAAAAAGATACCATATGGAGGTATTATTTGCGGTTTCACTTGGGGTTTGGTGCATATTATAACTAAGGGAAGTGTAATCATCGGATTGGAAGGGCTTTTGTTAGGATTTATGCTTGGAGCAGCGTATCTTTTTGTGAATCGAGATATCAAAAAGGCTTATTTGGTATTGCTTTTTATGTTTATACTATAAAAAAATGAAATATGGCGAGCCTTTGTATAACAAAGGCTCAATTTTCATACTAAATCATGCTATGTTAACTAATACTCCTCACCATGGATAAACTGTAGTTTTGTATATTTTGTTAAAGGAATATCAGTTAAATTGAATACATCCTTATCTTGAATGTATTTACACTCATATGCTTCTGCGTACATAAAACTCTTAACTCCATTTTCTTCATAATAAACACTTAAATTAACAGGTAGACCTGTATCCTCTTGAATCTGAACATATTCACTTACGTTAACACTACATCCTTCTGGTTGTATGTTATCTTCTAATATTCCAGTACCATAAAGATTTAAAAGTTTTTTTCCATCTTTAGAACTAGTCATCCCTTCATTTTTCCATTCTGGTTTAGAATATATAAATTTCAAATCAGCGAAGGTATCCCACATATCAACGCCTGGATCTTGACTTTCTTCTTTCGTTAGACTGCAATATTTTCCACTTATTGCATTTCCATTTTTATCTCTATCTACTTGTACCCATTTGGTTCCATCTTCCAATAAGTAGTTGCTTCTTGGGTGGACTGTTCCATCACTTTCTTTTACAATTGAATCCACACGTTTGTCATTTGTGATTGGATCTACCCATGATTCAATCACAACCCCTTTGCTACCGTCTTCCTCTAATTGAGTTAATTTTGTATATTCAATTCCATCTACAGATTGTTTGTCGGTAGGCTGATGGACTACTTTAGATACTGGTTGCGAGCTTATATCTGGGGTAATAAGCGGTTTTGCCATTACTATCGTGGAAGCTAATATCATCGATGCTACAAATAAAGTTGAAATTACTATTTTTTTCATTTTCATACATTCCTTTCAATTGTTTGATTTAGATTTTTCTTATCCTACAGATTCGGCCGTTTCTGTAAGATAACTTTATCAAATCACTGTATCTGAAATTTATCAAAGTTCCATCATTTTTGTATCATTGTTAATTAAAAGAACATCGAATTGAAAATTTTTTGCAATTATCTCCTACATAAAAAGAAAATGAAACGATTTGATTACCATCTGTATAATCACTTGCAGTTGCGTTTAATAGGTCAGATTCTTCAATTTGTGAAGAGGTGGCTAATTGGTCGTTGGAATTGTTTTCACTAATGGGTTCGTTCATGAGGCTTGATTGCATTTCATTATCAATATAAGTATCATCTGTCATTTCATCATTGTCCGTATTTTGTGGGACATACCAAAGAGGTAGACCAATATAGTTTTGCCAGAGAGAATCAGCATTAGAGAAATCAATTGTCAAAGGCTCAACGCTAGAATTAATATCAAAAGCATAGATTTTGTTTGTTTCAGCATCCATTGTAAAAGTAATAGTATATGCGGCTGAATTTAGTTTTACCATATAAAAGTTAGCTGTTAAATCAGGGGCTAATGTGGAAGAGTAGGTAAAGGTTGATATCTCTGCAGGATTATTCATATCAGTTTCTAAGTCTGGGAGTAAATTTATAGCACTAAGCTTTAATAATTCGGTTTTGTAAGCCGTTTTAATCCTTTCTTGTTCCGCTGACGACAGTTGCGAGTTTTGGATTACAACGATATTATCAGACTTGATACGAACACCATATAAAAGTTTTAGTTTGTCTATTATAGTGTAATTCGTAGCCTCGTTCTGAATGTAATTAATATTTTTAATTGCATCGTATTGTTGTAAGGAGACTTTTCCTAGAAGTTGCTTGTCCTTTAGTTTGGATAAAAGCAAAGGAAATATCAAGGAGAATATAAGGATTAAAGTAAGTAAAAGATTGATTGCGATTATCTTATATGTTTTCATTTGGTTTGCTCTCCTTTAGATGAATATAGATGCAAGTACCTTTACCTGGCACACTTTCAATAAGCATTTTAGCATGGTGTATTTCGATAATCTGGGAGCATATCGTTAGACCTAGACCTACGCTACCAGTTGCCCTTGAACGTGACTTATCTGACATATAAAAAGCCTCAGTGATTTTTGAAATCTCGTCTGACTCAATCCCTTTTCCATTGTCTGCTATGGTAATACAATAGCCATCCTTTTCAACGTTTCCAAGAAAGTGAATGCGTCCATTTACATCAATTGATTTTCTTGCATTATCCAATAGATTAAGGCAAACTGTTTTCATTAAATCAGGCTCTAGTTGTAAATTCATTTCAGCTACTTTGGTTATGAATTCTATTTTGTCACGCTTTAGTATAGGAGTAATTACACTTTGTACCGTTTCAAAAAAATGAGAAGCAGAAACGGTTCTCATTTGGAATTCATGTTTTTTTAAGACAATAAGCTCCATTAGCTTGAAGGAAAGAGCTTCTAATCTTTTCCCTTCTTTAAAAATATTGTTTGAATATAATATTAATTGTTCTTGGCTCACTTTTTTGGAACGAAGCATATCCGCATAACCTATGATAGAAGTCATAGGTGTTTTTAATTCGTGAGCAAAACTTGCAATAAAATTCTCTTGACGTAGAGCACTAGCCTCTAACTCAGTCATCGTTTGCCTTAAACTAGTAGACATTTGGTTGAACGCTCTAGTAAGTAAGCCGATTTCATCATAACCTTCTTGTAAAACTGGTAGATCATAATCTCCTTTTGAAATACGTATGGCTGAATTGGCAAGTTCCTTTAGTGGTTTCGTCAGCCAATATGCAACAAAAAAGATTAGAATAAAGCTAAACCCAATGATACCAATGACAGAATAGAAAAAAATTTGAAACTGGTTTTCCCTAATTTGAAACAAAGCAGTAATGTCTTTGTAGGTTTCAAGATAGTAATTTTCTCCAGCAAATAAAATTGGGCATGCCACTCGAATGTAATAACGATTGTCTAGTGAAGTCACCTCATATGCTCTCGTACCGTTATCGAGTAGTTTTATCAGCTTATTATCATAATTTAGCGAACTTGTAGTATAGACCGTAATGTAATTACTGTTGCTGATTTGGAATGGAATGCTTCCATTCGAGGTACTTATAGCGATTTGGGTTAATGCATTTATTATAAGGTTATCTGCGGATTCACTAGTAAAAGAGCTAACAGCTTCTTTGCCAGTATTAGATGTATTGGAGTTTTGATAGATTCTTGTAAGTTCATTATTTAAAGCAGTCTGTAAAATGTCATTTTCATTGAAAGAATAATTGATTTCTTGTTTTAATGAAGACTGAAAGAGTGTATTTATCATAATAGAACTTCCTAAACCAAACATAAATAATGAAATAATACTTGTACTGAAAAAGAATTTCCAAAAGAGCTTCATGGCTTCACTTCGAATCGGTAACCAATTTTATAAACAGCTGTTATATATTTTTCCCAACCCATCTTTTTGCGTAGTCTTTGTACATGTAAATCTACGGTACGGCTGTCACCCATATAATCATCCCCCCATATTTTTTCATAGATTTGCTCACGAAATAGGGCAATGTTTTTACTTCGTATAAAAAGTAAAAGAAGTTCGTATTCTTTTAAAGTCAGTGTAATCGTATCCTCCCCTCGTTTGACAAGGCGAGAAAAGGTATCTATCGAGATATCAGCAACTTCTAGTATGCGATTATTTTTTTTATCACGTCGTAAAACACTTTCTACACGAGCAAGTAGCTCTATTATTTCAAAGGGCTTCGTCAAATAATCATCTGCACCTAACTTAAGACCTTTTACGATATCAGTTACACTAGCTTTTGCAGTAATAAATATAACTGAGATATCTAACGGCTTGATATATTCGATTAGTTCATATCCATTGATTTTGGGTAGCATAATATCAAGCAAAATCAAATCCCAATTGTTTTGCTCAATCAAATCTGCAGCTTGTTTTCCATCATAAGCACAAACACAATGATATCCTGCTTCCATAAGATTTATTTTTATTAAATCAGAAATATTTTTTTCATCTTCAACAATAAGTATATTTATCATACATGTTTACAATGTCATTCCAGTATAAGAAATAACATTCCTTTCTACCAACTATATTCTTAAATATAATTTTACGAATAAGTAAATATTATTTTATTCAACGACCTACAATTGGTCTACTTACTTTGGGTGGCCTGTCCAATCTATTTATAAATTATACTCTAAAATGCATCAAAGTTGCATCACATAATATACATTTTACAAAATATTTTGAAAAGGTATTGACATTCACGTAGCGGAAAGGTTTACACTAGGTTTGTAAGGAGGTGCAACATGGAATATACAGTGCAAAAATTAGGAAAATTAGCTGGAGTCAGTACAAGAACGTTACGCTACTACGATGAAATTGGAATTCTTAAGCCGGCTAGAATCAATTCATCAGGATATCGTATCTATGGACAAAAGGAAGTGGATGCTCTACAACAAATCTTGTTTTATCGAGAAATGGGACTTGAGCTTTCCGCCATCAAAGAAATTCTTAGCGCAAAGAATTTTGATGAAGTTCATGCACTCGCAAGCCATCTTGATAGTCTTCTTGCAAAGAGAAATCAATTGGATTTACTAATTGAGAATGTAAACAAGACGATTGCATATAAGAAAGGAAGGATTCAAATGAGTGATAAAGAAAAATTTGAAGGCTTTAAGAAAAAGCTTGTAGACGATAATGAAGAAAAGTATGGAAAGGAAATCAGGGAGAAATATTCTGATGATGTGGTGAATCAAGCCAATCAAAAAATGCTTCAAATGACAGAGGAAGAATATGAAGCCTTTAAGAAATTGGAACAAGAAATTCTAGATACCCTAGAAGCTGCATATCAGACAAAGGACCCAAAAGGAGAACTTGCCCAAAAAGCGGCTGATTTACACCGAAAGTGGTTGGGATATACATGGAAAGAATACTCAAAGGAAGCACATGCAGGTATTGCACAGATGTATGTAGCAGATGAGAGATTTAGGGCCTACTATGATAAAAACCAATCTGGATTAGCAGAATTTTTAAGAGATGCCATTTTATTTTATACAAAAACAACGGTGTAGAAGGCCAAAAGTTTAAAGTAAATAAAAATGTCAATATTTATTTGGTTTTGCAAGAAAATGTAGTATAATAGGATTAAATGAATAAACGGCTATTTCGTTAGCCGTTTATTCTGTTATGTTGAGTTCATTATTAAAGGGGTATAAGTAGAAACATAAGATAAGGGAGGATAAAGCATGGGGTGGACATTTACAAACGAGAGAAAAATCTACAAAGAGTTCCAAAGGATTAGAAAGAAAAAAATAAAGTATTCCGAATGGAAAAAGAATGTAATTGAGAATTTATATGATGAACGATTAACCATTGAAGAACTTGAGGATTTAAAAAAGCCTTATGAGTTAAATAATATCACCAATAAAAGTGGCGGTCATATTGTTGATTTTATAACGAAAATAACACCAATCTTGTTAATGCTTGTAACGATTATAAGTGCAATTAGCTCACAAATCTTATCAGCGGCACAAGTAAACCAAAAAGCACAATTAGATACAAATAATTTAGCAACAGTAAATGAAAATCCATTATCGAAACTAGGCGCAGTAATTGCCAATATGAATTTGGAATTTATTAATATGCAGATGAATGTCATGGTTTTAATCGGTATCTGTTTACTTGTGTTTTATATAGTGGGACTCGTTTATGATAAGTTTAGAGCGGCAAAGAAGGGCATTCGTTTTTATTATAATAAGGAAATTGTTGAGTTATTAGAAGATCAAATTAACAAATTAAAAAAAGCATAAATTATGTAGTATAAAGGTGATAATAGGATAAAGTGAGGTTAGAATGAACTAGCCTCATTTTTAATTTATTCCAATTACTCATTATGGCTAAGTCAGGATTGACAACCAAGCGATAGATGTGATAATTTATAGGAGTACTTTATTGTGGCAGCGTAATAACATGCTACCATAACGAATTAGGAGGAGATTATTTATGAAGAAATTTTTAGCGATTATACTTTCTGTTGGAATGGTATTTTCAATGGGAGCATGTGGAAATAGTAACAATGATTCAGCATCAAAGGAAAAGACGAGTGCTGAATCGGCAAAAGAAGTAAGCCAAGAAAGTGCCAACACAAAAGAAAGTAATACGATAGTTGTGGGATTTGACCAAGACTTTCCACCATTTGGATATGTTGGAGATGACGGGGAATACACAGGCTTTGATATAGAGATGGCAAAGGAATGTGTAAAACGTATGGGAAAAGAAATTGTACTTCAGCCAATTGACTGGGATGCAAAGGATATGGAATTAGAGGCAGGAACCATTGATTGTATTTGGAATGGATTTACCATTAATGGGCGTGAAGACAAGTATACTTGGACAAAAGCTTATATGGATAACTCACAGGTATTCGTGGTTAAAGCAGATTCAGGAATTACAAGTTTAGAAGATTTAGCTGGTAAAGTCGTAGAAGTACAAAAAGAATCTTCCGCACAGACTGCGCTAGAAGATGATGATCATAAGGATTTATTAGCTTCATTTGGACAGTTCTTAACAGTCGATCAATATAATACTGCTTTTATGGATTTAGAATCAGGTGCGGTGGACGCCATTGGTATTGATATTGGTGTTGCACATTTTCAATTAGAAGGAAAAGAAGACAAATTTACCATATTGAAGGAACAAATTTCCAGCGAGCAATATGGAATTGGTTTCTTAAAGGGAAATGAAGAGTTAAGAGATAAAGTTGAAGCTGCATTAATGGAATTGGTAGAGGATGGAACCTTTGCAGAGATTTCTAATAAATATTTTGGATACGATGTATCTATTTTAGGAGAATAAAACAAATGAGCTATTCTACTATGCTTAGCCAGCTTGCTGCTGGAATGGTCACAACCGTCATCATATTTGTAATGACATTAGTATTTTCTCTTCCACTCGGTTTACTAATCTCCTTTGGAAGGATGTCAAAGAATATAATAATTCGCAATTTAGCCAAAATCTACATTTCTATCATGAGGGGAACACCTCTTATGCTACAGCTTTTGGTAGTGTATTTTGGGCCATATTACATATTTGGAATTTCAATTTCTTCATCTTACCGAGCATACGCTGTAATCATAGCATTTGCGATTAACTACGCGGCATATTTTGCAGAAATTTACCGCGGAGGAATAGAGTCTATGCCACAGGGGCAGTACGAGGCAGCAAAGGTGTTAGGATATACAAAGAGTCAGACGTTTATTCGAATTATTATGCCTCAGGTGATAAAGCGTATTTTACCATCTATAACCAATGAAGTAATTACCTTGGTAAAAGATACTTCCCTTGCATTTTCCATTGCTTATGCTGAGATGTTTACGGTTGCAAAATCCCTTGCAGCATCCCAAAGAAGCATGGTTCCTTTTATGGCGGCCGCAGTATTTTACTATATTTTTAACTTTATTGTGGCAGCTTTGATGGAGTATTGGGAAAAGAAAATGAGTTACTATAAATAGGAGGAGCACAAAGATGAAGAAGTTACTAGAAATGAATCATGTAAAAAAAAGCTTTGATGATAATTTAGTGCTCAAGGACATTACCCTGACGGTAGAAGAAGGAGAAGTGGTATCGATTATAGGGCCTTCTGGCTCTGGAAAATCAACCTTACTTCGATGTGCAACTTTGTTGGAAACTATGGATTCAGGAGAGTTAATTTATTTAGGTGAAAAAGCAGCGGCTAACGTGAGTGGAAAAGCAGAATATGCAAATAGCAATGAATTGAAAAAGATTCAACAGTATTTTGGACTCGTATTTCAAAATTTTAATCTTTTTCCTCATTATACAGTATTAAAAAACATCATTGATGCACCCATACATGTACAAAAACGAAATAAGGATGAAGTAAACAAAGAAGCAAAGCTGTTGCTTGAGAAAATGGGCTTAAGTGATAGAGCCGATTACTATCCATGCCAGTTATCTGGTGGACAACAGCAAAGAGTTTCTATAGCAAGAGCTTTGGCTATGAACCCAAAGATTTTATTCTTTGATGAACCAACTTCTGCGCTAGATCCAGAATTAACGGGAGAGATATTAAAGGTAATTAAGGAATTAGCCAAGGAAAAAATGACGATGGTGATTGTAACCCATGAGATGAATTTTGCAAAAGATGTATCCAATCGAATGATATTCATGGATAAGGGTGTAATTGTAGAAGAAACGACTCCA
This sequence comes from Candidatus Galacturonatibacter soehngenii, assembly GCF_008830185.1. Lineage (GTDB taxonomy): Bacteria > Bacillota > Clostridia > Lachnospirales > Lachnospiraceae > Lachnotalea > Lachnotalea soehngenii. The sequence goes on along the minus strand of NZ_WAGX01000005.1, from coordinate 1,141,399 downwards.
GAAGAAATGTTTCAATCTACCAATCAAAGAACCAGAGAGTTTCTTGGTCAATACCATAACTTGGGATAACATAAAAATAAATGATAAAAACCCTTTTCGTTATTACAATGTAGATATAATAGCGAAAAGGGCTTTTTAAATTCTTATGTTTGATATGTAACATACGTAGTAAAACTAAACTATTTTTTGATTTTATTAGTGTTTTATATAGTATCTTACAAGTTTAAGTGGTATAATATGTAGAAAAAAGCAATAATTTGTCACTTTATGTAGAATCCTCAAACACTTTAATATGTGGAGATTTACTCATTTCAGAAGAAGGGATTTTAGACATTGCTACCAAGGAGTTTGTGATAGATAAAGAAGCTGAAATACAGTCATTAAGGAAGGTTCTTCCTTATCCCATTGTAAAATTGATTTGCTATCATGGTGGAGAATATGAAAGCAAACAGTTAAAAGAAGAATTAGAAGATATTATTGATTGCGGTTATCCAGATGAATGATATAGATGATACAAGAATCGATCACCCAATAGTTAGTAAGGCTTTGGATGATCTTTTTTTATTTTAAAAATGTTGTGTCGAACAGTTGATATTTGTCATAATCCGAAGTATAATCGAGAAAGAATGAAACCGATTTCTTAAAAGAATTGCTAAAGGATGTAACAGGGAGCAAGTATGGAGATAAAAAGACAAGTTACAATATATGACATTGCAAAAGAAGCGGGAGTCTCTGTATCTACAGTATCAAGAGTTCTTACAGGCAATGCAAACGTCAGTAAAGAAAAAAAAGAAAAAGTTCAACATTTGATTGAAAAGTATAATTACAAACCAAATGAAATGGCTCGAGGTTTGAGTGAAACGAAAAGTAAGGTCATTGGAATTATTGCATCAGACATACGTAATCCATTCTATGCAACACTTTTTGTTGAGTGTGAAAAAGCTGCGAATGAGTTTGGTTATCGGGTAGTGTTATGTAATTCGTTAAATAACAAAGAACTGGAAGATTTGCAACTTGAGAATCTCGAGAGCCAGCGAGTGGAAGCGATTGTACAAATTGGTGGGCGAGTCGATGAATTAGTATCAGATCGCAGTTATGTTGAGCGAGTGAATCGGATTGCAAATAAAATTCCTATTATTATAACAGGAAAATTAGATGGCGCAGATTGTTATCAGGTTAACATTGATGAAGGCAAATCAATGGAACTTGTCATTTCGTATCTTGTTTCAAATGGACATAAAGAGATTGCGTTAGTGGGAGGAAAAAGAGATGTTATCAGCACAGTGGAAAAGCAACTACGCTTCAAACAGCTATTAAATCGCTTTGGAATTGAATGCAAAAATGAACTGATAATGGATGATTATGATTATGATGAAGCTGGTGGTTACCAAGCGATGATGCAGCTACTCAATGCAGTAGAGCAATTACCAACTGCAATTATAGCCATCAATGATTTTACAGCAATAGGCATTATGAGGGCTATGAAAGAGAGAAAGTTAACGGTTCCAAATGATATCTCCTTAGTAAGTTATGACAATAGTTTTTTAACGGATCTAACAGTTCCCAAGTTGACAGGAATTGATTATAATTATGAATATTTTGGAAAGAAAATAATAGAGACAGCGATTCGTGTGATTCGTGGTGAAAAGGTGGCAAGAATCAGCTTGATTGATACGAGGTTGGTGATTAAGGAATCTTGTACCAAGATAGGATGAAAGTTGGCTGAGATTGTAAGATATTCTTTTTCAGAACTGTTCTTATTTAGCTAAGAGGTAGTATATGCTATCTCTTTTTGTATATAAAAGACAATAGAAATCTTACCGATACATCTTATTAGTTAATAGTATTATTAAGGAAAAATACACAAATAATAACCGTATACAACTTGATAAATATAATATATAGACAAAGAAATAATATAAAGTACTTGACATTTCCCTTGCAGAAACATATAATATGACTATGAAATGGGTTTCAAAATAAAAGAAAATTGTTATATTTGCTGTTTTTTAAAAATAGTATTTTTTTTCACAATATATGAAACCGATTTCAAAAAATAAAGGGGTGAACTTACGCAATGGAAATAAAAAATGTAAAAAAAGCAGTCAACAAAAAGCCCTTAGGCAAAAAGTTATGGGACAGTAAAACCTTGATAATCATGTGTTTGCCAGCAATTTTATTTTTTATCGTTTTCTTTTATTGTCCAATGCCAGGTGCATACATAGCATTTACAAATTTTAATTATAAGCAGGGGATTTTTGGAAGCGATTTCGTAGGGCTTGATAACTTTAAGTTTCTATTGAATTCAGGAAGTCTATGGATGTTAACCCGCAATACCATTCTTTACAATCTTGCATTTATCGTCCTTGGTAATGTGTTACAAATTATTGTTGCTATTTTGTTAAATGAAGTAAAAAACAATGTCTTTAAGAAAATTTCTCAAACAATTATGTTTTTACCTTATTTTATTTCAGCGGTTTTAGTGGGGCTATTGGCATTTAATATTCTAAATTATGAGTTTGGTTTTTTAACAACGATAATTCAGAAATTAGGTGGAGAACCATTTAGTGTCTATCAGACTCCAAAGGCTTGGCCTGTTATTATTGTATTGGCTCAGCTATGGCAACAAACGGGTTATGGTTCTATTGTATACTTTGCAGCTATATGCGGAATAGATCAAGAGATGATAGAAGCGGCACAAGTTGACGGAGCAAATGTATTTGCTAAGATTCGCTATATTATATTACCAAGTTTAAAACCTACGATTATTATTTTATTCCTATTTGCAATTGGTGGAATTATGAAAGGTAACTTTGGATTGTTTTACAATCTGGTTGGTTCATCCAATGCTACGTTATGGCCGTATACCGATATTGTTGAGACCTATGTATATCGTACCTTAATGAATAACTTTAACTTCCCTAGTGCCTCGGCAGTTGGTCTTTATCAGTCATTATTTGGTTTTGTTGTTGTCATGTTTAGTAACGGCATAGTACGTAGAATTGATAAAGATTATGCATTGTTTTAGGGGGGATAAAAATGAAAATCAAACAAGATAAATTCACTACTATATTACATATTTTTGCTTATTTACTGATCGGGGGTTTTGCAATTTCTTGTTTAGTCCCTTTTCTATTAATGATATCTGCATCTTTTAGCAATGAGACAATGATAAACCAAACTGGAATTGGCTTATTACCAAAAGGTTTTACGATTGCAGCCTACGAATTGATATTTAAAGTTCCTAAAATGATTCTTGGTTCTTATGTAGTTACAATTGTAATGACAGTTTTTGGTACGGTGATTGGATTATTCTTAATTGCAATGACAGGATATTGTTTACAAAGAAGAGACTTTCCATTTCGCAATGTGATATCCTTTTTCATTTATTTTACTACATTGTTTTCAGCAGGTCTTGCACCAACCTATCTTTGGATTACGAAGTACTTGCATTTAAAAGGAAGCTATCTTGCTGTCTTTTTACAATTACTAATGACACCATGGCTTATTGTACTGATGAAGAACTTTGCAAAGTCAGTTCCTTTTGAAATCACAGAGTCAGGAAAAATAGATGGGGCAGGAGATTTTAAGATATTTACAGCACTTATTTTACCAATGTTAAAGCCTGCATTGGCAACGATTGGCTTATTCTTGGCACTTGGCTATTGGAACGAGTGGTATAACTCTATGTTATATTTATCCTCCTCCTCTAGTATCAAGTATTATCCGCTTCAGTACTATTTGTATCGAATTATCACACAGGCAGCGGCGCTTAAGAACTCATTGGCTGGTTCTAATGTAAATCCTGGTACCATTCCAACACAATCACTTAAGATGGCAACCGCTGTGATTGCGACAGGGCCAATTATATTGCTTTATCCATTTGTTCAAAAATATTTTATATCTGGTATTACAATAGGAGCAGTAAAAGGGTGACAATTCTTTAAGAATTCACATAAAAAAGGAAAGAGAGGGTATAGGTAATATGAAAAAGTTAGGGAAAAAGATTCTAGCAGCAGTTTTAACAGCAACCATGACATTAAGTCTTGCAGCTTGTGGTGGTTCAAAACAAACCAGCACAGATACAAATCCTTCTGCGGATTCTGCAACAAATAAGACAACAAACGATGGTGGATTAGACACATCCAAGCATGTTACAGTAAAATTTGTAGTATTAGGAAACCGTCCAACTAATGGTAGGTTAGAATCAATGCTAAAAGAACTAAATACAGTGTTAACAGAAAAAGTAAATGCTGAGTTAGATTTGCAATACGTGGAGTGGGCGGATTGGCAGACGCAGTATAATTTGCTCTTAGCAAGTGGAGATTCCTCAATTGATTTAATTACGACAGCGACTGACTGGTTGGATGCGTGGCCAAATATTAAAAAAGGTTCTTTTATGCCTTTGACTCATGATATGATTAAAACCTATGCACCTAATACGTATGCTTCTGTAACAAGTGAAGAATGGGAAAAGTGCAGCTATGACGGACAGATTTATCTCATTCCTGAAAATCACTATACCCAGTATACCAATCATGGTATTTTCTATCGAGGAGACTGGGCAAAGGAAGCAGGACTTAGTAATATCAATAACTTTTCAGACCTTGGAAAATACTTTCAATTTGTAAAAGATAACAAGAGTAATGTCATTCCATGGGATGTATCTGGCACAGCGGCAAATGGTAACGCATTAGCATCTGGTTATGTGCAGTCAACTACCAGTAATATCGTGATTGATGGAGTGCCAATTGGATTATCTTCTATTTATTATGGAGCCTCAAAAGATGATGCCTATACGGTTACTTCACCTTATATGGAGGGAACTTCTTTTGAAGATTTTGCAGTTTTGATGAAGGAATGGGCGGATGCAGGATACTGGAGAGAAGACGTATTAAATTATGACGGTGACACCAGAGAGTTATTTAAGGCAGGTGCTTCAGGCGCAGATCAACATCATACGCAGACTTATGTAACAGATGTAAGACCAAATATGGACATTAAGCAGCCTGGATCGGATACGCAAATGTTTTCTTTTTCAGAACCAAGTAAGAACCTAGTAAAAACAAGCATTACACATGGTTGTGTTGCAATCGGAGCTAGTTCAAAGAATGCAGAGCGTGCACTTATGGTGTATGATTTACTTCGTAATGATGAAGAATGCTATCGTTATATTAATTATGGAATTGAAGGTTCGGATTACATTATCAATGATAGCGGTGAATTAGACCGACCAGATGGATGGGATCAATCCATTGATGCACTAGAATCAAATTTCTGGTGTGGAAGAAATGATGAATTAGAATTGCCAAATGCAAGACACTATAAAGGTGCAGCAGATATTTATGCAGATTATGATACGTATGCCATTGATTACCCATATGGAAAGTTTGTATTTGATAACAGTAAGGTATCAACGCAGATTGCAGCAATGGCAGATGTATGTGCCAATTATATTCCAAGAATTGCATTTGGAAAAGTAGATGATCCAAAGGCAATGGTAGCTGAATTTAGAGAAAAGCTAAAAGCGGCTGGATATGATGAGGTTTTAAATGAAGTTCAGACCCAATTAAATGAATCAAAATAATGATAACGACTGAAACGTCTTACAAATGAAGGAAATAAGACTGTTGTAATGCCCTTGCAACAGTCTTAAATAATGTATAAGATAGTAAGGGTAATGATGGAAGTAGGAGGACTAGTTTAATGAATACACACACATTTGAAATAAGAGATGATTTTTATATGGATGGAGAGAAAATAAAAATTATTTCTGGAGGAATGCACTATTTTAGAATACCTTGGCAGTATTGGAGAGATCGATTAGAAAAATTAAAAGCACTCGGCTGCAATACCGTAGAAACATATGTTGCATGGAATGTTCATGAGCCAAAAGAAGGGCAGTTTTGTTTTGAGGGTATGTATGATATAAAGAAATTTATTGAATTGGCAGGAGAATTAGGGCTTTGGGTCATTGTAAGACCATCTCCTTTTATTTGTGCAGAATGGGAATTTGGAGGACTTCCAGCTTGGCTATTAAGTAAAGAATCCATACGCCTTCGAACAAATACAGAGCCGTTTCTTTCCTTGGTTGAGCGTTACTATCAAGAACTATTTCAAATACTAACACCATTACAGCTTCCTTATGGTGGGCCTATTATCATGATGCAAATTGAAAATGAATATGGCTATTATGGAAATGATGTAAATTATATGATAACGTTAAAGAGCAGTATGGAAAAAAATGGAGCCATTGTTCCTTTTGTTACTTCCGATGGTCCAACCAAGCAAACGCTTATGGATGGGGGAATCCCAGGAGTCTTACCAACTGGCAATTTTGGTTCAAGAACTAGAGAGCGATTTCAAATCATGAAAGAATGCATTGGTGATAAGCCGCTTATGTGTATGGAATTTTGGATTGGTTGGTTTGATGCTTGGGAATGTGGCAAGCATAATACTTCAGACTTAGAAGAAAATAAAAAAGATCTTACAGATATGTTAGAACTTGGACATGTAAATTTCTACATGTTTCATGGCGGAACTAATTTTGGTTTTATGAATGGGGCAAACTTTTATGATCGATTGGAGCCAGATGTTACTTCTTATGACTATGATGCTATCTTAACTGAAAATGGAGAGTTAACTAAGAAGTATTATGAATTTCAAAAAATAATTGGAACGTATACAACGCTTCCAAAGGTTAACTTTACCACTGATATTAAGAAATGTGCTTATGGGACATTAGCAATCAATAGAAAAGTTAGTTTATTCTCTGTCCTTGACGATATTAGCAAAGAGGTAGTAAGTCCTTGCACGCTTACCATGGAACAGCTTGGTCAAAATTATGGATATATTCTTTACCGAACCAAGTTACATCGAGGAACTCACATTAAAAAATGCAGGATTTTAGGAGCAGGAGATCGTGCTATTTTATTTGCTGAAGAACAACAGGTAGGAATACGTTATAATTTGGAGTTAGAACAAGAATATGATTTTGAGGTGCCAAAAGAAGAAGTTACCTTAGATATACTAATGGAGAATATGGGAAGGGTTAATTTTGGTCTTCGACTAGAGGAACAAGCAAAGGGGATTAAAAAGGGTGTCGCCTTTGATGGAATGCTACATTGCAATTGGAGCCATTATACACTACCGCTTGACAATGTAGATCAAATTGATTTTAACAAATCCTATAAGGTAGGTACACCGTCCTTTTATGAATTTGAATTAGACATAAAAGAGGCATGTGATACATTTCTTGCACTGAATGGTTGGGGCAAGGGTTGTGTATTTGTAAACGGTGAAAACATTGGTCGTTTTTGGGAAAGGGGACCACAAAAGCGTCTTTATATTCCAGCGCCATTTTTAAAGGTTGGAAGAAATCAAATTATTGTTTTTGAAACAGATGGTAAAATTGGGGAGAACATCTCCTTAGAAGCAGAACCTGACTTAGGGTGAAAGAGGTCACTATGTATTATTTTTTGAAATCAGCCATACTTCCTAAAATAAGCTTAGTAAACATTGCACACATAAAACCGCCCTATGTGCATAAGAAAAGAAGGGCAGATGAATATATTATGTATGTGATAAAATCGGGTGTCATGTATTTAAAAGAAGGTGATATGACATATGAACTAAAATCAGGCGATGTAATAACGCTTGATCCAGATTTCTATCATGAAGGATTAAAAGCTTCTGAATGCGAGTATTATTATATTCATTTTAGACATGAGGCAATGAGTAAAGAAGTAGAACTTGATAGGAAGGTGTCTAAGAAACGTTTGATACAAATGAGAAGTGATGCACTACAAAGTAACTCCTTTTCATATGAGATTTATGATGAGGAAAAGCTTGTACTTCCGAAATATTTTCATTATAGCAATCAAGCAAGCTTTATTAAGCTTATGTATGTTCTTAATGAAGCAATTGAAGAAAATAAAACTCATTTGGAGGGTTATAAGGTAACGTGTTCTTGCAAGGTTATGGAAGCCATGGTAACTATGGAGCGATATTTTGTATCTACCTGTATGGAGAACTTCGACCTTAGTAGTGCAAAGGCATATACCAAGGTCGAAGCTATTCTTAATTATATTAATGAAGACTATCCTAAAAGCTTATCTAGCCAAATACTAGAAGAGAGGTTCTCTTGCAATTTTGATTCTATGAACCGTAATTTTAAGAAAATAACAGGCAGTACGATTTTTTCTTATTTGAATAAGGTTCGAATGGAACATGCAAAAGAACTTCTATCCACCACGTCTCTTTCGGTCGGTGAAATAGGAGAACGGGTTGGATTTTTGGATATTTATTATTTTAGTAAAGTATTTAAAAAGCATACAGGTGTAGCTCCGACTCATTATATCAAAAGTTAGAGGAAAGCCTATTGATTAAAATGTAAAAAAGTTGGTTTTAAGATTCGCCCCTTCTACTTTAATTTTAGCAGGTAGGGTAGGATCTTTCTTTTTTAAGTAAATTAACATACGCCCTTCATATGCTCTTCTAGCAGGTTCACAATAAGCTGTAACATCAGCTAAATCCCCATTCTCAAGTCCTAAGAGTATTGCATTTTCTTCTAAGCCAATATGAAGCATAGAAGAATCTGTTACCACTCGATTCGAATTTTGGTCTTCAATTGTAACTTCAATCTGATGTAAATTCTCTTGATAGAAGTCCTCACATGTAAATTCCTTCAAATTTATTTTACATGGTGCATATGTTGTTTGCAAACATGTAGTTAAGGTTGTATCCAAAGAGGTTAAGTTTGCATCTTTATGCTTAGCAACTGCTTTTAGCAAACCTTCTTCAAAAGGTACGACAAAGGAGACATAACCAGTATCCTTTGAGGTTTCTTTGACTCCTAAGCTTTTTTCATTTAAGAATAATTCTGCACTGCCTAGATTGGTATAACAACGAACCTCAACTTCTTCACCTGGAATGTAATTCCATGATTCATAAACGGTTGTAAATTCATGATTATCCATCTCATACCTTGTTGTGGCTAGATAAATGCATGCATGATTTGCCCATAAGCTTTTTCGCCTATAATATGCAGGCTTTTCAAAACCAGCAAGTGTTAAAAGTCCAGCACTTGAGCCATGAATTGGCCATCCATATGCTTCGCCCAGATAATCAATACCAGTCCATAAAAATTGTCCTGCTATGTAATCATTTTTGGTGACAGCTAACCATTCCTGATATCCATGGCCATTTTCACTACCAAGTATTGGCTGATTAGAAAAAGATTTGTGATCCTCTTCGTATAAATGTTCCTTATAATTATACCCAATCACATCCAAATTCTCATAGAGTCCAAGCTGACTTGATAACTCTGGAAAAGCTGACGCAAGTGTTACGGGTCTTGAAGTATCCTCGTTTTTTACGATTTCAATCAAGCGATTTGCAATTGAAACGAAGCGTGTGGCATTTGGTTTATTTGGATTATACTCACGTTCCGCTGCTGGTTTATTTTTATCGTTGTTACCAGTCATACTCTGAAAGAGTGGGTGGCAATAAGGGTCATTTGGATAATCAATTTCATTTCCAATGCTCCACATAATGATACTTGGATGATTGCGATCTCTTCGAATCAAAGCGACTAGATCTTTTTCATGCCATTCTGGGAATACTTCATAATACCCTTGGTGTTTTGGCGGATAAACATTATGTCCAGTGGACCACTTATTCTTAGCGCCTTCCCATTCATCAAAGGCTTCATCCATTACGAAAAATCCGAGTGAATCACACAAGTCATAGAGTTCTGGCATATGTGGATTGTGACTCGTACGAATGGCGTTACAACCCATTTCTTTTAACTTTAATAACCTTCTAACCCATACAAGAGGGGTTACGGCAGCACCAAGACAACCCGCATCATGATGTAGGCATACGCCCTTTAATTTTTGTGAGACATTGTTTAGAGTAAAGCCAGTATCAGGGTGAAAAGCAAAGCTTCGTATCCCGACTTTCATTGTGTTTGCCAAATACCAAGACGTATTGTCTTTTGTTTCAACATCTTCATATTTGATATAGGTTTCTAAGGTATATAGATATGGCTGTTTGGTAGACCAAAGAATAGGATTGGTTAAGATACCCAATTGTTTCGACTCACACGTGGTATTCTTTTCCAAAGTACACGTAGAAGAAAGTGTTAGTATCTCATTAGATTCCTTGTCTTTTAATACGTTTTTTATTGTTACATTCTTTTGGCTGTTAGAAGAATTTGCAATTTCATTTGTAATTAGAATTTCAGCTTCTTCCTTTGATACTTTAGGGGTCTGAAAGAAAATGCCGTCCGCAACGGGATGTATTTCATCTTCAATTAGTAAGGTGACTTTTCTTGTGATACCAGAACCAGTAAACCATCTAGAATCTGAGATATCCGTATGGCTTACCTTGACACAGATTAAGTTTTCTTCATCGCCAAAGCATACATCATTCGTAATATCATGGTGAAAGGTAGTGTAACCATATGGCCAGCTTCCTTTGTAATAGCTATTGCACCATACTTGACTATTCTTATATACACCATCAAACACAATGCTGATATGTTTGCCGCGGTATTTTTCATCTAAAAAGAAAGAACATCGATACCACCCGATTCCTCCTGCTACATACCCAGTACCACTTGAATGATTTGTGGAAAAAGGTTGCTTTATCGACCAGTCATGTGGAATCTCTACCTTCTCCCAATCTACGTCTTGATAGGTCTTGCTAAAGCTTTCAGGAATATCGCCAAGATGAAAGCGCCAATTTTTTGTTAGATATATTTGTTGTTTATCCATAGAATCCTCCTTAATGAAATAAAATTAAAACTATCTTTAAGTATAGCTTTCTACTTCATTAATGCAATGGAATTGAGTGATTGTATTTGTATTTTAGCGACTATTGTTGCGTGAATTATATTTTGCTACAAAAAGGTGTCCAAAGTATCATACATTTGTTACAAATTGATACAAAAAAATGAAATTAAAAGTTTACACAGAAAAAAAATTAATGTAAAATTTAAATAATAAGTAAATAATAAAATGCAAAATTCTTAACTATAGGAGGACTCTATTGAATTACAGAATTATTGAAGAAAAAAATCTGGGGCGCATGGAGCTTTTATCACTTTTATTTGCCACCCCTCTTTTATTTTTTATCGCTGGAATTGGTTTTGCCATTTCACGTGCAAGATATTTTGATATCATAGAAGGTATGAAAAATATTATTACTTCACCCACTATTTTATTTACTGATTTTATTAAGGTAGGTGGAATCGAAGCTGCTTTTATAAATGTTGCTTTGATTGGGTTTTTCAATGTTTATTTACTGTATATCTATCGATTAAAAATTAATGGTGTTTTAATCGCAGCATTTTTTACCGTAATTGGTTTCTCGTTTTTTGGAAAAAATGTATATAATATTTTACCAATCTATCTGGGAGGATATATATACACCAAATATCAAAAGATTTCATTTAAAGATGTAATTGTAGTAATCATGTTTGGGACAGCGCTTGCCCCAATGATTAGTGAAATTAGTTTTTCGGGATTCTTACCTTGGCCGATTGCAGTTTTTGTGGCTGTTCTTACAGGTATTTTTGTAGGGTTTGTAATCTTACCCTTATCATCTCATATGTTAAAATTCCATGATGGTTATAATTTATACAATATTGGTTTTACTTCTGGTATAATAGGTATGATATTTACCAGTCTACTGAGAAATTTAGGAATAGCAGTAGGACCTGCCAATACGGTATCAAATGAAAATAATATCATTATAATTGTAGTGCTGCTTCTTATCTTTATAGGTTTTTTGATAACAGGATTTATATTAAATCCTAGAACCTTAAAGGATTATTTTGGTATCTTTGAATATAAGGGCAAACTAATTACTGATTTTACGCACAAAGTAGGGTATGGAATCACATTTTTTAATATGGCTATTATGGGTATATTCAGTATGGCATACGTTTTACTGATTGGTGGTACGTTAAATGGACCAACTTTGGCTGGTGTGTTTACAATTGTTGGCTTTTCTGCACTTGGTAAACATATAAAAAACTGCTTGCCAGTTGTGCTTGGAACCATTGTTACAGCTTTGTTGTTTCAGTTTGAACTTTCTAGTACGAATATCATTATAGCTGTTTTATTTTCTACAACACTTGCTCCAATTGCAGGTACATATGGACCGATGGCAGGATTTATATCTGGTATATTACATTTGATTTTAGTTACCAATGTAGGTGTGGTACATGGTGGAATTAACCTGTATAACAATGGATTTTCAGGTGGAATCGTTGCAAGTGTTATGATTCCAGTAATTGATGCTTTTAAGAAGGAGAATAATCATGCAGCATGAATCAAAAAAAATTGCACTTATTGTGAATGAACTGGTTACAATGCTTTTGCTCAACGGGAATGGAAACATTGAAGTGGATATTAAGCGAAGTGACGAAGCGACAGAAATTGCTATCATACAGCGCAAATGCAGTTATGATGAGGATTTCATTCAGATGCTACGCTATAGTTTAAATGTTCACCGTCAGGCAGAGGTGGAAGGCTATTATTGGCAATTGGTGGGAGATGATGATGATTGTGATGAGTTATCTTTGGTTGGGACAATGATTGATCAGGCGATTGTTGAACTAAAGGATCAGGATTTATGGATTGATATTATTAGAAAAAAAGAATAATGGAGTATGCTTGAAGAGTATGTAGGGGTTTGGGTAATGAGTGGCTAACGGTTAGTACAAACACTCAATCACTATGAGTTGGGCTATATACTCATTTTGGTTCGAATATTACCAATATTGGGAATTTAAGAATTGTATTTACGAGTAATAAGCCAGTGTCACTTAGAGGATCTATACATCATTTTATACAATAAAGTATTAAGGGGCTGTTGCAAAACTAACTAATTAGGTTAGTTTTCAACAGCCTCCTTTTTATGCCATTAGGTGAAAAATGCAGGTTCCGAAGAACCTGCATTAATAGTATAATTATGTTATGACAAGTAACGTAATTAACTATAAAGATTATACCGAATTTAATGATTCTTATCAATTAGTTTTACCATTAAATTTGGAAAGTCTTATACCAGAAGATGACTCTGTCCGACTGCATAGCCACGTTATGGAGGGATTGGATTACACGAAGTTGTATCAGGCTTATGCTTCTACAGGAAGAAAACCAGCAGTGGAACCGCAGATCATGTGCAAGGTAGTGACTTATGCTTATTCGCAAAACATTTATTCTAGCAGGAAAATAGAAAAAGCCTGCCTTCGTGACATCAACTTTCGGTGGCTACTTGCTGGTACTCAAGCGCCAGACCACTGTGCGATAAGCCGTTTTCGGCAGTTTTATCTAACGGACGAGGTGATGGATGACATTTTCTACCAACAGGTAAGATATCTTGCAGAAGTGGAAGAAATCCAGTATAAAAATTTATTTATTGACGGAACAAAAATAGAGGCGAATGCAAACCGCTATACTTTTGTCTGGAAAAAAGTAATCAAGAAAAACGAAGAAAAGATGTATCCAAAAATCCAGGCTCTTATAGCAGAAATCAACCAATCAGAAATCAAAGATTTTTTCGTATCACGCGACACTTTACCGGAAGATATGAATCAGGTGTCCAAGTGGCTGGATGAAGAGAAGACAAAACGAAAAATTACATTTGTACATGGTATAGGAAAACGGAAAAGTTCCATTCAAAAATGGACAGAACAGCTGACAGAGTTTAAAGAACGAAAAGAAAAGTATGATTATGGAAATACCCAGATGGTTGGGCGAAACAGCTATTCCAAAACGGATCCGGATGCCACTTTCATGCATATGAAGGACGATCACATGCGTAATTCCCAGCTTAAACCAGCATATAATGTACAGATTGGAGTGGAGAGCGAATACGTGGTGGGAGTTGGTATCTTCCAAGATAGAAATGACATAGCAACCCTAATCCCTATGCTGGAGACCATGTCTAAAAAACTGGGCAGAAAATATACAAATGTGATAGCTGATTCTGGATATGAAAGTGAAGAGAATTATCTATATTTGGAAGAGAATCAGCAGACACCCTATATCAAGCCCCAGACTTATGAAAAATGGAAAAAGAAAAGCTTCAAAAAGGATATCAGCAAGCGGGAAAATATGTCTTACAATCAGGAGACCGATAGTTATACCTGCCACAATGGGAAAATGTTAAGACCAAAGGGCATCGTACACCGCAAGTCGGCTACTGGATATATTTCGGAAGTGACAGTGTATGAATGCGAGAGTTGTGAGGGTTGTCAATGGAAAGAAAAATGTACGAAAGCGAAAGGGAATCGCAAGATGCAGGTTTCTAAAACCTTCATAGAAAAGCGTGAAATATCCTATCGTAACATAAGTATAGAAGAAGGGGCAAGACTTCGTATGAACCGTTCCATTCAGGTTGAAGGTGCATTTGGGGTGCTAAAAAGTGACTATGAATTTCAAAGATTTTTAACACGTGGCAAAAACCGAGTAAAAACTGAATTTATGTTACTGTGTTTTGGCTATAACATTAACAAACTTCATGCCAAGATACAAAATGACAGGTTAAAATCCTATCTGCACAGTTTGAAAAGACCAGCATAAAAGAGAGAAAGATTATACCTTATTAAAGTGCGCATAAAAACAAAATGAGATTCTATTCACTTCCATAAAATAGAAAAAAAACAAGGTTGCTGCTCAATGACTAAAAATCAGTCATTTTGCAACAGCCCCTATTCCTGTCAATATCGAAAGGATATGAGTGCACTTTTTACTGTCATTTTCCATTTTGATAGCATTTTTTGCATCACTTAAAATTAATATATTTAAAAATGTAATCATATAGGTGAATATTAGTTTTATGTTAAATTTATCTGCAAATAAATAATCTTGCGGATCAGCTTTGAGGAATAAAAATTTTTCGCAATAAAATATTTAAATTTCATGCAGGGTGACCACCTGTGCGGTAAAATATAAGCAAGAAACTTTTCGCACAGGAGGATACAGATGACAAAAAAGGAAAAACGTAAGCGTAAAAAACAGGACCGTGGAATTGTTGATTTTATGATGGTTGCTAATCATTTTTTTCATGCATTGAAAGAATGGATTTTGGAAATGGATGATCCAAGGAACCCGAGTTATACCACATATACACAAACGGATCTAACTTATATGGCAATTCTGAAAAATGTATGTGGACAGCACTCAATGAGGGAAATGGAAGAAAACTTTAATAAGGAAACATGTATTGCTACTTTACGTCTTATGTCAGGAAATCAGAACCTAGAGGAAATGCCTCACTATGATACCTTGAATTATTATCTCGAAAAACTTTCGCCAGATTGCCTGTCAGGCTTGAGGAAAAAGATGGTTACAAGTCTAATCCGTGGGAAACAGTTCAACAGAGGACGTATGCTAGGAAAATACTGGCGTATTATTCTGGATGGAACGGGTTTGTTCTATTTCAAAGAGAAGCATTGTGATAACTGTCTTTGCGTGACAAGGAAGACGGACGATGGAAAGGCAATGAAGTTGTACTATCATAAAGTGTTGGAAGCAAAAATTGTATTGAATGATAATGTAGTTATAAGCCTAGGTACGGAATTCATAGAAAATGAAAAAGAAGATATAAGCAAGCAAGATTGTGAAATAAACGCAGCAAAACGTCTGCTAAAGAAAATAAAGAAAGACTACAAAAGACTGCCGATTTGTGTACAGGGGGATGCTTTGTATGCAACAGAACCATTCATGAATCTTTGCCGAAAAAAATATCATTGGGAGTATCTTTTTACACAGAAAAATACCAGACAAAAGAAACTGGGTGAGGGATTTGAATGGATCAAAAGCGGCGAAGATACAACGCGAAAGAAAGGGCTCTGTAAAGAAAAAGGAACGGCCTATTATGCAAACCATGTGGAAGAACTTGCTGAAAAAGAAGAGGTCATGAATGTATTAGAGTATGAATATGAGACGAAAGATAAAGAAGGGAAAAAGCAGATAATTCGTTTTCAATGGATAAGTAGTCTAGAAGTAACCAATCGAAATCTGGAAGAAATAATACTTGCAGGAAGAGGTCGTTGGAAAATAGAAAATGAAGGATTTAATAATCAGAAGAATGGAATTTATCGCATCGAACATCTTAACAGTAAAAACAGTAATGCGATGAAGAACCATTACCTGCTGACACAGATATCGGATATTCTGATGCAACTCTATCTTGCGTGGAATCCGTATATAAAGGAACTAAAACAGAGCATAAAAAATACATCTTCAGGCCTACTGGAAAGTTTTCGAGGACTAACAGTAACACAAGAAGATGTATCTTACATAAACAGATACACAACTGTGTATCTCGAATAACAAGCTAATTGTAGCACAGGTGGTGATTGAATGAAAGATGAAATAACAGAATATTTATCCACAAGCTTTAAAAATTGGTTAAGTAGCGCAGTAGGATGTGCATAACAATAAGAAACAAATGAAAAAAAGTGGATAATTAGCAAAAATAGAAAATACTATTTTTGAAATGGAATAAATAAAATTTATTCTTCACCGCTGCTTGCGGATAAATTGTTTTGACAATATAAAATGTTTAGATATAATAATTGTTATGAGTTAATCCTTTAACCAGCACTAAATATAAGTAATTATACATTTATTGGAGGAAAAAATGAATATACTATTAATGGGAGGAACGCAATTTGTTAGCAAAGAGTTAGCAAAATATATGATAGATAAAGGATATAAGGTGTCTATCTTTACGAGAAATCAGTCTAATTTAGATTACGAAGGTATAGAGGAGCATTTTATAGGTAATCGTAAAAATGCTACTGACTTAGAAAGTTTAAGAAATAAAAAGTTTGACGTTATATATGATATTTCCGCCTATACAAAAGAAGATGTCGAGCTGTTATATCAAGTACTAGATAAACAATCATTAAAAAAATATATTTTATGTAGTTCGGGTGCAGTATATTTACCATCAGTTGAATATTTAAATGAAAAATCCGAATGTGGCTATAATGAGAATTGGGGTGAATATGGAACAGATAAATTATCTGCCGAGACTTTTTTACAGGAAAAAAGTATTTCCGATAAGGTATCTGTTTCAATTGTAAGACCTTCATATATTTATGGTGCTGGTAATAATTTATATAGGGAGAGTTATTTCTTTGAAAAGATAGAAAAAGGCGAGATAATCCCAATTCCAGATAGTAGTAGTCAGATACAGTTTGTTTATATATCTGATTTATTGAAGATTTTTGATAAGTTACTATATATGCAGGCAGGAGGAATATACAATGTAACAAACCCTGAAGTAACTAATTGGGAAAAGTTAGTAAGATGTGCAGCTCTTGCTGTTGGCAGACATGCAAGAATTAAGAAAGTTCACTACCAAGGAAAATTAAAAGCTCGAGAATTTTTCCCATTTAGAGATTGCACATATCTGCTAGATGTCATAAATTTGGAAAAGGATAACTTACCTATCCCTAACATTGGATTAGAGGATGGAATGAAATTATCCTATGACTGGTATAAAAATCATTCTAATATTGATGTCGATAAAAAAATGAATAAAATAGAGGATGCAATAAATTTGTAATGGTGAAACAATCGTGGAAAGTTGGAATAGAAACAGGATTTACACTCAGTGTTGGTAAGAGTTATAAGTTTCTTAATAAGTATATATCCAAAGATTTATGGAATAGGTTGTTGTCTACATATCGTATGGATTCTTATTATTAAGGTGATAAAATTAAAATGTTTTAAGAGTGTATCCCGTGAGAACGTTCATACACGAATAGCCATTTTCAGCCTTGTATTATAATAATAAAACATATATAATATGGAAGTGTTACAATTATATGGTGCTTTTTAAAGTTAAAAGGGAATGTGGTTTAAGTCCACAACAGCCCCCGCTACTGTAATTGGTTTGAAAGCTGTACGTAATAGTCATTGGAGATATGATAGAATGCTCATCTATTGCCGTGAAAACTAGGTTGAGTAAGATACATTAATCTGAGAAGACTGCAGTTAGTAAGTTAACCATAAGTCAGGAAACCTGCCATATATAACTGAACCGTTCATCTTCGGAGGGAAGAGAGAGCAGAAGGAGATTTTAATGAATAATATACGTAAAATAATGGTAGTATTATGCTGTTTGGGCTTAATATGTGCTCTTTCGGCATGCAGTACAAAGAAAAACAGTTTAGAGGATACAAATGTCGATTCGGCAACGGCATCAGTAACAACGGAAAAAACGAAAGAAACGACAGATTTCCAATCTGCTACAGAAGCGTCGGAATCATTCGCAAAGGTAACCAAATATCCGATAACAATTACCGACTCACAAGGGAGTGAGGTGACCTTTGACTCAGAACCTATGAAGGTTGTTTCCATGGCACCTAATATTACGGAAATGATGTATCAGCTTGGCTTAGAAAGTAAGCTCGTTGGACGTACAGATTATTGCGATTACCCCAAACAGGTAAGTAGTATAGAATCGGTGGGCACCTTACGTGAGCCTGATATTGAGAAGATAATTAGTTTAGAACCAGATGTTGTAATTGCCTCCACACATTTTAGTGAAGAAGCAAATAAAAAATTAGTTGATTTAGGTGTAAAGGTTGTCGTTCTTTATGATGAATTTGAAATAGAGGGCGTATATTCAATTATTACATCAATGGGTACCATTTTAAATGCAAATGAAACAGCTGCAGCAGTTGTTCATGATATGAATAAAACAATAACAGAGGTAAAATCTCGGATAGAAGGATTACATAAACCAAGTGTATATTATGTGGTAGGTTATGGTGAATATGGTGATTATACAGCAGGAGGAGACACTTTCATCGGTCAGATGCTTTCACTTGCTGGTGGTAACAATATCGCACAGGATATATCTGGATGGTCATATACATTAGAAGCTTTAGTAGAAGCAGACCCTGATATCATAATAATTCCTATAGATTTAAAGGCTGACTTTGAGGCAGCAGAAAATTATAAAGACTTATCGGCTGTAAAAAATGATCACGTATACGGAATAAATAAAGATTTAGTGGAACGTCAAGGGTATCGAAATGCGGAAGGGTTAAGAGCCTTAGCAGAAATAATACATCCAGAGGCGTTTCAGTAGTTATATCAGGCTTTGAACAGGATAGGCGGCAAATATCTTGTTCTGGGCCTATTTGTTTTACCCCAATTTGGATTTATATTGAGTTTGCTTGATAGGATAAGAAGGAACATACTTGTTCAAAAAATAAATAGATGAATAAATTAAAAATAGAGAGCTTTAAGGACAAAAAAACGGTATGAATACAAGAAAAATAATAAATTTAGGAAAATATGTAAATAGTAAAGATATGTGGTATAAGCTAATTCTAATCATAATTTTGTTTATGTGCATTGTCATCTCGGCTTCTTTAGGTTCTGCTGATTTGTCTGTAAGCGACAGCTTGAAGATAATCTTTTCTCGGATTCCGTACTTTGGAAAGCGTATTGATTTATCAGAAATTGCAGAAGTCTATCTTAGAATTGTATGGCAGATTCGAATGCCAAGAATTTTACTGGCTGGTTTGGTAGGATGTGGTTTATCTGTGGTTGGTGCTGCATTTCAGGGGCTATTTCGCAATCCATTAGCAGACCCACATATTTTAGGTGTTTCTTCAGGTGCAGCACTTGGGGCGACACTTGCTATGTTAAGTGGCATCGGGCTTCATTTCTTTGGTCTTGGAGTGATTGGAACATTTGCATTTTTTGGTGCCCTTTTAACAGCTTTTATTGTGTATCAGATATCCTGCGTAGGGAGTAAATTGCCTGTGGTAAATATATTATTGACAGGTACTGCCATTAGCACGATGCTTTCTTCTGTAATATCTTTATTAATGACGTTTCACCACGATAAAATAGAAAAAGTATTTTTGTGGACGATGGGTACCTTCTCAGCAGCAACTTGGGACAGGGTATTATTCCTTTTTATTTTCACTGTAACTTGCTGTGGTGTGTTGATCCTATTTTCAACTGAATTGGATGTAATAACGACAGGAAATGATACAGCAGAAAGTTTAGGTATTAATACAGTTAGAATTAAAAAAATCATTATGATTGTAGCATCTTTGCAAGTCGCAGCATGTGTATCGGTTAGTGGAATAATTGGATTTGTGGGGTTGGTAATTCCACATTGTATTCGCATGATTAGCGGACCAAGGCATAAAGGATTGCTGCCTTTGTCTTGTATAGGCGGTGCAATCTTTATGATTATTTGCGATACCATTGCTCGCAACGCAGCGGCACCATCTGAGATACCTGTTGGAGTCATTACGGCGATGTTAGGTACCCCATATTTTATCTATTTATTGCAACGCAATAAGAAAGGGGGATTGTCATAATGAAGAAAGAAATAAAACAGGCAAAAGAGCCAGGGATTTTAGTTGATTCACTCTCCTGGTACCCTAAGAAGGATAAAAACCCAATTCTTGATAAGTTAAATTGTTTATTTGAAAAAGGATATATTTATGGTATCATCGGACCGAATGGTTCAGGTAAAACATCTTTTATGAAAAATATTCTTAGGTTCATCGAACCAGAAGAAGGTAAGATTGTATTGGATGAGATTAACCTGATGAATTACAAACGGAAGGACTTAGCAAAGAAAATTGCATTGGTGCCACAAAACATACGGATTGAAAGTTCTTTTTTAGTAAAAGATATCGTAATGATGGGAAGAATACCATATCAAAAGCGATTTGCCGATGCAAGCGAAATAGATAGAGAGAAAGTAAAAAAAGCAATGTTATTAACAGATTGCTATGAATTGCGGGATAAAAGCGTTACAACCTTGAGTGGCGGGGAAGCACAGCGTATTGTAACAGCCAGAGCAATAGCCCAAGATACACAATGTTTGGTTCTGGATGAACCGACCTCTAGTTTGGATGTAAAGCATCAGATAGAACTTATGCAAGCCCTTGTAAAATTGAATGAAAAGAAAGAAAAAACGATTATCGCAGTACTTCATGACATTAATATGGCAGCGCAATATTGTAATCGGATTATCATGATGAAGAATGGACGTATCCACAGCAATGGTAAGACAGAAGAGGTTCTTACAAGAGAAAACTTAATTGATGTCTATGATGTCGATTTTGACATATTAGAAAATCCGCGAACAGGAAAGAAATACTATGTTCCATTTTCAAAGGATAAGAAAGTATGAAAATTGCCATTCCTTAATTAAAATTGCCCCTTTTGTTAGACAATAAATTAAACGAAAGTTTGCCTGATTTAATTTTTGTCTAGCTAGGGGCAAACTAGATTACTCCTAGGGAGCAGTTTTTGTTTCCTATTATTTTAAATTAGCAGAATTGCTTGTGTTAATGAGTTCTCCAGAATCTGCATTTATGAAATTAACTGTTATGTTATCAGTTTTAGTTCCGTTAAACATGTTATACATGCCACCATACATAAAGAATGCTATAACGGAAAAAGACTCACTCATTGATAGCTCGGTAGAAGTCGTAGTAATATTAAATTCGGTATAATCATCGTTTATTTCAATCGAAGATATATTGGGATAATCAGTTGAACCGACCATTTCATTAATTTCAGATGTTAATTGTGTTTTTAATTCTTCCATATATTTATTATGTGTATCCTTTGTCATTACATAAGTTGCGCTTCCATCCGCATTTAATGTTGCCGATATAAATCCACTTTCCAGACTTGAAGTGTCTAAATCTTCTTGAGAAGTACCCTCCATATATTCTGCTGGTATTACGATTTCAATAGTTAATAATCTTTTATCAACTTCAACCTCTCCTATTGTTTCAATTGTGTCATCGATTTCAGAATTCATTTCAGCCTCTGTTCTAGATTCGGTGTCTGATTCGGTTTCAGATTTGGTTTCAGTTTTTTTGCTATTTGTTGTTTGAGTATTTACTTCGGTTTCAGATGTTGATGTGTCTTTTGTAGAGCAACTAGTGAACACTATACATACAATTAGTACTAATACTATAACTTTTTTCATAAAATTTCCCCTCTTCTTTTGTTTTTATTATAAGATAATTCATTTATTCACATAAACCTAAAATCCTGATAAATCTGAATTATCCATCAATAACAATAGCACATTTATTCCCTTAAAACTACATTATATTTATTGATGAGTATTTATTTTGAAAGGGATGTTGATAACTTCCGCAATTATTATAATAGCTTAATTATGGATAATTATGTGCTTTTTGTCAATACAAAGACTAGGAGAGCCCATTAAATATATTGCCTTAATTTGCAAATGTTTGTAGTTTACGCAATCAGTACAAGATATTTAAATTATTTATCAATATGTAGATGTATGTTTAACTTATATCTACATTTTGATATAATTATATTATGGAAATAAAATATATAAGTACAATGACAACAGTTTCACTAGTAAACTACCATTTTGTGTTTTGTCCTAGATACAAAAGCGAAAGAAATTGACCGATAAGCCATTGGATAAATTTACAAAACTAAAATGTTGTGTTGTATACGGAGGCTTATCGCAAAAACAACAAGAAGAAAATTTAAAACGTAAGGTAGATATATTAGTTGCCACACCAGGCAGATTAGCTGCCTTAATGGATTAAAAAATTGGTAAGAAATTAATAGAGATAAATGATCATCCATTTCCATTAAAAAATAACTTTCCAAGAATAAAGGTTGTACAGCCAAGAAAAGAGAAAACAAAAACAGAGAAATCTCAAGAAAAACGAAAGAATACATCATCAAAGACAGCTATATCAGTAAAAAAAGAGCCTGCAAAGAAGACTTTACAAGAAAAGAAAAAATATCGTATGACAGCAGATGGAACATTAAAAGAGAAAGGGAATTTTAATAAAGTTCTATCAAAAGGCAAAAAACGATAGACTCATAAAATTGCTTCCATAAACTTAGTCTTAATACTATTTTATTGATAAATGATATTTGGAAAAGAGGTTATCATGAAGTACAAAATTAAAGATGTAAAACGTATTTTAAATATCAAAGAAGAAACGCTACGATATTATGACAATCAGGATATCATAAAAACCAGCCGAGATGAAAGTAATAATTACCGTTACTTTAAAGCAACGGATATTAATAAAATATTTGCTTATAAAATGTATCGTTCTCTTCTTTTTTCGTCCACGGATGCTAAACAGTTAGTATCAGGAAATTCCGAGGATTATCTGTTAGACAAGCTAAATGAACAGCTGACAGTTATAAAAAATAATCAAAATTATTTAGAACGAGCACATAAGCATATCTTTGACTTACAGATTAAGTTAAATAAATGGAAATCATTTCAGGGTGGATTTGAAATTGTAAAATCCCCTGGATGTTATTATCATCCCAATCAAACACTTGACTCTTTTATTCTAAACTCCACTGTATTTGAAAATAGTTGGCATTGCTTTGATTATTTTCCATCAATCTGGCCATGTTTTTATTATGAGCCTTCCATTGATGATAAAATTAGTTTTGGATATGGTATTGAAGTAGAACACGTTGAGTTAGCTGATATGATTCACCTTCCTCCAACTAAGTGCTTGTATACCATGTTTCTTTTAAACACTGATTTGTTTGAACACATGAACACTTTGCTGGAGGAGGCAAATCAATACTGCCGCCAAAATGGTTATTCCTTAAGTGGAATTACCTATGGAAATATACTTCATGAAACGAAGAAGGACGGCCTTATTTCACAATTGTTTGATGTATATATGCCTATTGTTTAAGCAAGTCAATATCTTTTCCTAATGCATTTTCTGTTGCAGCAGCACCGGCAAGTCTTCCGGAATTATAAGCCCATCCCTGTGCAGCACCTTCTATGGTATGGGCATAATGGTCAGAATAAATTCCGCCAGCATCTGCTCCCGCAGCGTACAGATTAGGAATTGTAGTATAGCCGTTTTCTGGATCTGCCTGTACTACTTCAAAGGCTGAATTAATACGAATTCCCCCAACGGTACAAAGATTATTAACACTGACTTTATAAGCGTAATAAGGTCCTTGACTCATCTCGTACATATGCTGTGCATCTTTTCCAAAAAGAGTATCTTTACCATTTTTGGCATCCGTATTATAGCGGTTCATAGTTTCTTGCAATGTACTTTGTTTCATATTAAGCTTCGTTGCTAATTCTTCTAAGGTATCAGCTTTTACAACATATCCGCCATCTACCATTTTGTTTGTGATTTCAGTTAGTTTACCCCAGCCTTTATCCATAGGAGTAATCTCAGGCATAGGCCCCATAGCAATCTTATCTTTCATACCAGCAGATCTTGCGCCCTTTTCTTCTAATGTTTTTAAGAGTTCTTCATTATACAGAAAATATGCGTAATTTCCTTGTGATATTACAGAATTACTGGAAAGTGCTCTATCATAAACAATATCTTCATTGGCAAATCGATAACCTTGGGCATTTACCCATGGAATGATAGGCATATATGCTACCGAGGAAGTTGCTTGGTATAAATCCATAAATTCGTAGTCGCCTTCAATCTGGCCATTGCCTTCTACATTGAAGGTATGTGCTACCATGGCGGATAAGCCTCTAGAAGCAGCCCCTGCCTCCCATGCCATCAAAATTCCATCTCCTACATTGGAATTATATCCGGCCGCATTTACGGTTACGCCATTTAATGCCTCTTTTATCATATCTTGATTTCCAACAAAGCCACCTGTCGCAACAATAACCGACTTAGCAGTAATTTTAAGAGTTGCACCGTCTTTAGCTTTGGCGGTTACACCAGTTACACTTCCATTGTCGGTTATTAAGCCATCAGCAGGTGTTTCATAGTAAATTTCTGCTCCATTTTCCTCTTTTATTTTGGTCAACATTGCTCCTAATTGCTCTGAGGTTTTTGTATAATCATCGTATTTATGATAACCGTTTGTACCAGCTCCATGACTTTGCTGTACGGCTTGTTCAGTCTTGTGGAATACAACACCGTGATCTTCTAGCCAATCTCCAGTCGTGCCTGATAATTCAAGGAACTGCTTTACCAAAGAAGCATCTGAAAGCCAATCCATTTCCTTCATCCATTCTTCAAATATATAGTCGATGTCAACTGGCTCATCACCTAATTCTCTTGCTTTTTTACTATTGGCTGCAAAAAATCCCCCTCCGTTTGCAGTGGTTCCCCCTGCAATAGCTGTTTTTTCAAGAACAATCACCTTGGCTCCGTTTTCAGCAGCTGTAACAGCAGCGGCTGTTCCCGCACCACCAGCACCGATTACGACTACATCAGCAGATAATTCAATTGTTTTTCCTTCATTTTCCTTTGCTACTTCCTTTTTTAAAGAATCAATGTCTGCACCTGCCTGAGTAAGGGCATCTTCAATTGCAGCTAGAAAACCATCAGAGGACTCTGTTGCACCACTTACAGCGTCTACGCCCAAGGATTGTTTGGCAATGACTTCTTGTATCAAAGATGCAATCGCGTTGTCACCTAAGCCTTCAGTCTCAGAAGAATCCAAAAGAGTTATGCTCTCAATTGCGTTTTCTGTGACAGTTACCTCAACTTTTATGGTGCCATTTTTTCCTTTTGCTTCCCCAGTATAGGTACCTGCAGTATAGGTTACTCCAGATGTGTTTGCATCTTGTGTTGGTTCTTCTGTTTGAGTTTCTTTCGTGTTTTGATTTACGGTTTCAGTGGCTGTTTTTTTCTCACCTGCGCAACCTAGCATAGAAACAGCTAGGATACAGCTAAGGAATAATGGTAAAATCTTTTTCATATGTTTCCTCCCAATTAATATGTTTCAAAGTTTGTTATTTTTTTGACAAATTAAACAGTAAAACAAGCGCTTGTTTATACAGAAATAAGCTTACACCCTGTAGCAACTATAAGGTCAAGGTTAAAATTGATTCCCGCAATGTACTTCATTTAGTAAATTTAATAACAGTGACATACAGCTGTCATAGTTATATTGTTATAATTTGATAAAAAAACAAAGGGGAAATATGTTATGGTAGATGTATATAATAAGTGTCCTATCCTTGAAAACGATTCTTTTTTATTAAGATTTGTAGAGATTGATGACACTTTGGATATGTTAAAGATTTATAGTGATAAACTAGCAGTTCCACTCTTTAATAGCGATAATTGTCATGGAGATACCTTTCATTATGTTACAATGGAACAAATGAAAGATGCAATTTTGTTTTGGATTATGGAATACGAAAGAAAAGGATTTGTAAGATGGTCAATTGTAGATAAAGAGAAAAATAGTGTGATTGGAACCATTGAGCTATTTCACAGAGTGGCGAAGGACTATTTTCATGCATGTAGATTACTACGTCTTGATTTAAGAAGTGACTACGAAAATGAAACCAGTATTCTTTCGATTCTATCCTTAATAATTCCACAAGCCTTTGAATTATTTAGTTGTAATAAGATTGCAACGAAAGCCAAAGAATTTGCCAAGGAGAGAATACATGCGTTAACAAAAATGGAATTTCACTTGTCAGATCAAAGTTTAATTGGTTATGACAAGTCAAGATATCAGGATTATTGGGTATTACATAAAATGGAGTGAATAGGATGAAAATTGATCGCCTTTTAAGAATTACAATTTACTTATTAAATCACGGTAAGACCTCTTCTGCTGTGTTAGCAGATTATTTTGAAGTGTCACAACGTACCATTATGAGAGATATGGATGCATTATGCTTGGCAGGTATTCCTGTATGTTCCACAACAGGTGTGGATGGCGGTTATGAGATTATGGAACACTTAAGATGCAAAGCCAAGTGGCAGGACAGTTAGACTATAACTATGTGATTTGTGCGCTACAAGGACTTGCTTCCGCATTTGAGAATAAAGAGATACAAGCAACACTTGAGAAAATAAAAAGTTTAAACGATGGTAAGAATCAAACCATGATATTTGATTTGAGCGTTGCTCATGAAAATCGAAATACAAATGAAATGCTGTATGTTCTTAACCAGTGTATAAATGATAAGCA
Source organism: Candidatus Galacturonatibacter soehngenii (assembly GCF_008830185.1). GTDB lineage: Bacteria > Bacillota > Clostridia > Lachnospirales > Lachnospiraceae > Lachnotalea > Lachnotalea soehngenii. The sequence continues at coordinate 1,114,418 of NZ_WAGX01000005.1, read as the reverse complement.
AGTAATTCAATTTATTTATACCAATGCAAATGATGAAACAAAACAAGTAGTGGTGGAACCTATCAGCACCCTATACAAATGGTACAATTGGTATTTGATTGGATATAGTAGGAGGCATCAAGAGTATCGATTATACAAGGTAGTTCGCATGGATCAGTTAAGTGCCTTAGTACATGAAAAAGTTAAGGTACATGATTTAAACAAAGTGCAGGAAATCATGCAAAATGCTAAGGAAAATCGCAAAATAATTCGTATTGTTATGAAATGCAATAAAATATTACATGCAAAATGTCGCGAATACTTCAAAGCAACTATACTAGAGGTTGAAACAAATGGGGATTTTGTATGTGAAGCTCTAGTTCCAGAAGAAGAGATATTTTGGTATGGTATTCTTTTGTTCTTTAAAGATAAGATACAAGTTTTGGAACCACCAGAATTAATCAGACGAATCAAAGAAGATTGTAACAACATTTTAAAGGTCTATGAAGACTAAGATAGCATACAAAAAGGAAACAAACATAGGAGATAATAAATGAGACACATCATATATATTTATTTAAAGGATAAAATGGCTGACTGGGAACTGGGATATATTCTACAAGGGCTTAGTATGCAATCTATGTTAAAAGAAGAAAAATATAAAATAAAAACAGTTGGTAAAACAAAAGACCCCGTGAAAACTTTGGGAGGAATTACAATGCTTCCTGATGCTACAATAGAAGAAATAAATAAGGCAAAAGAAATACAGGATACAGCTTTGAGGAATAAAAATTTTTCGCAATAAAATATTTAAATTTCATGCAGGGTGACCACCTGTGCGGTAAAATATAAGCAAGAAACTTTTCGCACAGGAGGATACAGATGACAAAAAAGGAAAAACGTAAGCGTAAAAAACAGGACCGTGGAATTGTTGATTTTATGATGGTTGCTAATCATTTTTTTCATGCATTGAAAGAATGGATTTTGGAAATGGATGATCCAAGGAACCCGAGTTATACCACATATACACAAACGGATCTAACTTATATGGCAATTCTGAAAAATGTATGTGGACAGCACTCAATGAGGGAAATGGAAGAAAACTTTAATAAGGAAACATGTATTGCTACTTTACGTCTTATGTCAGGAAATCAGAACCTAGAGGAAATGCCTCACTATGATACCTTGAATTATTATCTCGAAAAACTTTCGCCAGATTGCCTGTCAGGCTTGAGGAAAAAGATGGTTACAAGTCTAATCCGTGGGAAACAGTTCAACAGAGGACGTATGCTAGGAAAATACTGGCGTATTATTCTGGATGGAACGGGTTTGTTCTATTTCAAAGAGAAGCATTGTGATAACTGTCTTTGCGTGACAAGGAAGACGGACGATGGAAAGGCAATGAAGTTGTACTATCATAAAGTGTTGGAAGCAAAAATTGTATTGAATGATAATGTAGTTATAAGCCTAGGTACGGAATTCATAGAAAATGAAAAAGAAGATATAAGCAAGCAAGATTGTGAAATAAACGCAGCAAAACGTCTGCTAAAGAAAATAAAGAAAGACTACAAAAGACTGCCGATTTGTGTACAGGGGGATGCTTTGTATGCAACAGAACCATTCATGAATCTTTGCCGAAAAAAATATCATTGGGAGTATCTTTTTACACAGAAAAATACCAGACAAAAGAAACTGGGTGAGGGATTTGAATGGATCAAAAGCGGCGAAGATACAACGCGAAAGAAAGGGCTCTGTAAAGAAAAAGGAACGGCCTATTATGCAAACCATGTGGAAGAACTTGCTGAAAAAGAAGAGGTCATGAATGTATTAGAGTATGAATATGAGACGAAAGATAAAGAAGGGAAAAAGCAGATAATTCGTTTTCAATGGATAAGTAGTCTAGAAGTAACCAATCGAAATCTGGAAGAAATAATACTTGCAGGAAGAGGTCGTTGGAAAATAGAAAATGAAGGATTTAATAATCAGAAGAATGGAATTTATCGCATCGAACATCTTAACAGTAAAAACAGTAATGCGATGAAGAACCATTACCTGCTGACACAGATATCGGATATTCTGATGCAACTCTATCTTGCGTGGAATCCGTATATAAAGGAACTAAAACAGAGCATAAAAAATACATCTTCAGGCCTACTGGAAAGTTTTCGAGGACTAACAGTAACACAAGAAGATGTATCTTACATAAACAGATACACAACTGTGTATCTCGAATAACAAGCTAATTGTAGCACAGGTGGTGATTGAATGAAAGATGAAATAACAGAATATTTATCCACAAGCTTTAAAAATTGGTTAAGTAGCGCAGTAGGATGTGCATAACAATAAGAAACAAATGAAAAAAAGTGGATAATTAGCAAAAATAGAAAATACTATTTTTGAAATGGAATAAATAAAATTTATTCTTCACCGCTGTACAGGATAGATTTTAATTGATATCTAATTTAGCATATAGTATAATAATAAGAGTTAGAATTTTAGAGAGAGGTGAAAAGATGAGAAAATAATTTACTTTTGAGACATGATACGTTTTATTGCAGTAAATCCAATTGGATTATACTGTAATTCATGTTGCCAAAAGTGGATTATGATTCTCATAACCTCTCTTTTTGCATGTAAAAAACTAACGAAGTTAGATAAGGTTAGATTATTTGTTTGATACTTACAAATTGGTGTCATAGTAACAAAGTAAGAGAGATAAGATGTGAATCAAAATCATTTGGCAACAAATGATTTTTTAGTGTTATGAAGGAGGAGTTAATATGGCACAAATCAATATATCGAATCTTACGTTTTATTATGAAGGAAGTTTTGAACCAATTTTTGATGAGGTATCATTTTCCATAGATACGAACTGGAAATTAGGGTTTATTGGAAGGAATGGGAAAGGAAAGACTACATTTCTTAATTTATTGCTTGGAAAATATGAATATCAAGGAACGATTAAAACATCAACAGTATTTGATTATTTCCCATATGAAATCAGTAAAGAGCAAATGAATAGGAGTATTGCAGATTTTATGGAGGAAATTAAACCAGGGTGTGAACAGTGGAGAGTCATTTGTGAGCTTGAAAAATTAAAAGCTTCTGCGGATATACTATATCGACCTTTTGATACACTTAGTTACGGAGAAAGAACGAAGGCCATGCTTGCTATCTTATTTTCAGGCGATAATAATTTCCTACTCATTGATGAACCAACCAATCATTTGGATCAGGAAGCCAGAGAGACGGTAAAGGAGTATCTTATGCAAAAGAAAGGCTTTCTTATGGTATCACATGATAGAGATTTACTAGATGCTTGCGTGGATCATGTATTGGTTCTGAATCGAAGAAGCATTGAGATACAAGCGGGTAATTTTTCCAGTTGGTGGGAGAATAAAAGCAAAAAAGATAATTTTGCCATCATGGAAAATGAAAAGCATCTAAAAGAGATTGCATCATTAAAGAAAGCGGCTGATCGAAGCAATCGCTGGGCAGAAAAGAATGAAAATACAAAAATAGGGTTTGATCCAGTAAAGGAAAACGACAGGTCTATTAGCAGCCGTTCCTACATTGGAGCTAAAACTAAAAAGATGCAAAGTAGAGTAAAACAATATGAGAAAAGAATGGAAAGAGAAATTAGTGAAAAAGAAGGGCTTTTACAAGATATAGAAAGTCCTGTGGATTTAAAGCTAAGTCCACTTACCCACCACAAGGACGTTTTGATATATGCCAAAGAATATAACCTCAAATATGTAGATGCATCAAAGAATGTAATCAACGAGTTTGATTTTGCTTTACATCAAGGGGAACGAGTATTTTTGAAAGGTAAAAATGGTTGTGGGAAGTCTAGCTTCATCAAAGCAATCCTTGCCTCTAATCAGCAGGAAAATCTTGATAATATGATTACAAGTGGTACACTAAAGACTTCAGCGGGACTTATTATTTCTTATATCAATCAAGATACTAGCTTCTTAAAAGGAAGTATCAAAGCATTTTGTGAAACCAGAAATCTAGAGGAAAGCCTTTTTTGTGCAATTCTAAGGCAACTGGATATGGAGCGAGTACAGTTTGTTAAGCCAATGGAAGAATATTCGCAAGGACAAAAGAAAAAAGTATTGATTGCAGCAAGCTTAATGACACCAGCCCATGTCTATATATGGGACGAACCACTAAATTACATTGACGTATTTTCTAGAATGCAAATCGAGAAGTTATTATTAAGTACAAATCCTACTATGATAGTTGTAGATCATGATGTGAGATTTCAGGAAAAGATTGCAACGAGAGTGGTTGAGATGTAAAAGAGAAAAGGGATTGAACTCTTGTTTGTACAAGAATTCAATTCCTTTTCTTTAGTACTATTGGACTAAAAAAATAGGAAAAAATGATTGTTTATTAAAAAGATACATGTTACTATATAAGATAGAAAAGTAGTAAATAAGGGTAAAGATATACTGGGGAGATAAATATTTAATACGATATGTTTTGCAAAATTTATATCAGAAGATTCTAAGTTTTGTTAAAGCTACAATCAAGGAGTTATGGATTATTACATGAATCTAAATCAGATATGAATGATATGAGTCAATCTGATGATAAACTAGGGGTAAAAATTGATACAATTTTAATACAAAAATTCTCTGTGTTCTTTATTATCATAATGTTCTAAATAAGAATATCTACTTATCTAAAATATTCTGAAACGAATATAGCTTTCATTTACCAAAATAAGAAGTTTGATCGGTTGGGCTACATGTTAAAAGCTCAAACGAAATAAAGGAAATTAATAATCAAAAATAATAATAAAAGATTGTATAATTCCGCTTAAAAATTTATTTATTTATTTCAGTTGTTTTAATTATCTTTGTTAAATTTATTTAATAGATTCATAATAGCAAACTATTAAATATTTTTAAAATACATAAGAAAAGAGGAAAAAACATGGGAAATTTTTGTAGGTATTGTGGAAAACCAACACAGGAGGGAGAAGTATGCACATGTCAATCAAATGGTCAAGAAGAAGGTAAATTGGATCATCAGACAGATTTAAATGTAGTAAACAGCAATAGTCAAGCTACAAATCAACATTTTATTAAATTTGACGAGAAGTTAGTAAAAAGCACAGTTTCGTCAATAAAAGATTTAAGTGTCAGTTTCTTGCTAAAGCCAGTTCAAACATTAGAATTAGCTTTGGCAGAAAATAATAAATTACCCCAATTTATAATTGGATTAATTTATGCAGTCGTATTGATGTTATGTTTAACAATAAAGTTATCTTATTTTAAAATTTCATTTGGTAAGATATTGTTAATTACACTGGCGTTTGTTTTATTTAAAGCAATATATGCGGGAGCGCTATATATATTTGCAAAAAAGCAAAACTATCAACTTAAAACATTGTTAGGTTTATTTTGCTTATCTTCATTGCCTGAAACAGTGGCTATACTAGTAGTATTTTTGCTATCATTTATTTTTGCTTCTTCCTATACGTTATTAATCATTCTGCTAATTATGCCATATGTTATAGCAATTAGCTCAGAATTAATAACATTTCAGGTTATTCTAAAAAATGATAAAGATAAGTGTTACTGGGCATTTATTTTTAGTAGCTTAATTGTTACGTTAATACAGATGATAATTATTAAGCAGGCTATCATTGCAGCTATTCAGTCTGCTATGAGTAGTATGGGTAGTATTTTAAGTACGTTTTATTAAATTGATATGTATACTTATGAGAAAAGGACGGGAGTAGTATGTTTTGTGAAAATTGTGGTGCAAAATTAGCTAACGATGCAAAATTTTGCGAGAAGTGTGGACAAATGATCAAATCAGATGAGGGCAATCATTCAGAGAATCTGAATGTAATTGAGAATAAAAATATTACAAAATTTAAAAAGCTTTCTAAAAAGAATATTTCTATCATCGGTATGCTTTGTATCGTGTTCATTTTTGGATTATTAGTAGTTGTTAATAAAAAAACAACAATTAATGTGTCGGATTATGTTAAGATAGAATTCTCAGGTTATGATACGATTGGTACTGCTAAAGTACAAATTGATTATGATGCATTTGAAAAAGATTATGCGGATAAACTAAAGTATTACGGTAAGGATAAACTAGAGGCAAGCTTTATGGAACCTTACGAAATCTTTATTGATAAATGCATTAGTGGAAATTTAGATAAAATGGAGAATCTTAAAAATGGCGATACTGTAGTATATAAGTGGACTTGTGATGAAAAAGTCGCCAAAGAAGTTTTTAAAGTAAAATTAAAACTAGATGATTTGAAATTTACGGTAAGTGGACTAAAAGAAGTTTATGAAATGGATCCATTTGAAAACATTGAATTGACTTATTCAGGAATTTCTCCAATGGGAAGCGTAAAAGTTAGCAAAAAAGTGAAGAACAACATCATGGATGACCTATATTTTGATGTGGAACCATCGGATGGTTTGAGTAATGGAGATAAAGTAGTTGTATCTATTAGTGATGGATGGTGGGATGATATACAAAGCTATTACTTGGATGAATATGGTGTAAAATTTACGTTAACAAGTAAAGAATATACAGTTGATGGTTTAGGCTCCTATATTACTTCATTAACGCAAATTCCAAAAGAATCACTTGATAAAATGAAAATACAAAGTGAAGACACTTTAAAAGCCTATGTAGCTCAAGCATGGAATGAACATGAATCATTGGATGAGATGACCTATATTGGAAGTTATTTATTAACACCTAAAAATGCAAAAGAAAATTATGGTTATATTTATGGTTATAATAGTGGTTATAATAATGAGGTCTATTTGGTATATAAAATCCAAGCAAGTAATAACTTTGATGAAGCAGATATTCATGAAAATTTTACATATTATTACTTTGTAGCCTTTCAAGATATTATTACTTTACCTGATGGGACATGTTCAATAGACTTAAGTTCATACAAAACTCCAAGTGATAGTTTTACGCGAAAAGTAGTATTTGGATCTAGTAGCTGGGATTATTATAATTTTTATTATTATGGTTATGAAACATTGGATACATTATTTAATAAGTGTATAACTGCAAAAATTGATGAATACAACTATGAAACAAATGTTGAAGAGATTGAATAATGGTTAAGACAAAAGGACTTTTGTATGATTGCAAAAGTCCTTTTTTGTAAGGAGATTACAGTTTAAGATAGTTGAACAAATCCACTCCATCGGCTATACTAAAAACAAACAAAGACAAGAGGAGTGAAGCCATGCTTTATATTTCAACAGCACTTTATTGTGAGGCAAAGCCCATAATTTTGTATTTTGGTTTAAAAAAGACAGACCAATTTCATAAATTTCAAGTATTCTTAGGAGATGACATATTAGTTGTGATAACAGGTGTGGGAGAGATAGCGGCGTCCGTTGCAATTTCTAGTATATGCAGTGTTATTCCACCAGAAAAAGGAGATTTCTTTCTCTCCTTTGGAAGTGCTGGTACAGTCTCAAAGTCTTTGACTTTAAAGGAAATCTATTTGCTCAATAAGATAACACAATTATCTACGAACCAGACCTTTTATCCAGACGTATTATTTCGCCATCCTTTTAGGGAGATACAAGGTGTAACGGGAAGTAGGGTATTAAAGGAAGAGATACAAGCATTGAATCAAACACAAGAGGAAAGTCTTTTTCTTTATGATATGGAAGGAGCAGCGTCTTACATCAGTGCTTCCTATTTTTTTGGAACACATCAAATGGCTTTTTTGCGAATCCTATCTGATTATGGTGAAAAAAAAGATCAAAGAGAATGGCTTACCCCCAATCAACTTACCTTGATGATTGAAGAGAAAGCACATGCACTATTTCCTTTTATCGAGCAGATGAAAGAGCAAGCCAGGCAAAAAGAGCAATTGCTTCACACACAGACGAGTGAATTTCTAGAGCAAATGGAACAATTGCTTTGCTTAAGTACCTCCATGAAATATATATTGCAACAGCATCTTAGTTATTATCTGCTCTTGCATGATGATCTTTTGGACATTATAAAATGGTGCGACACACATATACCAAACAGTTGTAAAAGTAAAAGAGAAGGAAAGATTTATTTTGAAGAACTCAAACGACAATTATTATGATAGAGCCTTTACACATATCTATGTAGAAAAAGAATTGGCAAGTGGCACGCAGGCAAAGGACATAATGAAGCATTTTCCCAATGCTAAAATCATTTTGATTGACCATTATAAAGATGTATTTAACCGAAGTGGGCAAAATTTTCATGAGCAAAAAAAAGTGCGAAACCTAATTCTTGCGAATAAGAAAGGGAAGTTAGTCTATCCTGGTGCACAAGTGTGCCAAAGCTTTGGAAATCAACATTTTTATTATACCTCAAGTGTCATGAATTGTATCTATGACTGTGAATACTGTTATTTGCAAGGAATGTACCCTAGTGCTAATTTGGTCGTATTTTTGAATCTGGAGGATATGTTTGATGAGGTGAGAGAATTGCTCAAACAACATCCAGTTTATCTTTGCGTATCCTATGATACAGACTTGATGGCATTAGAATCCATTCTTTCCTATGGAAAGCGGTGGGCAGAATTTGCGAAAGAAAACGAGAAATTAACCATTGAGATTCGAACCAAGTGTGCTTCCTTAAAAGCCTGGGAGGACATAATGCCCTCAAAACAAGTCATTTATGCATTTACGTTATCCCCAGAAGAGGTGTCAAAAGCATATGAAAAAAGAACACCCTCGCTGAAACAAAGACTAACTTGCATTAAAACACTTATGGAACGAGACTATCAAGTACGTTTGTGCTTTGATCCAATGCTTTATATTTCAGATTATAAAAAGATATATGGAGCCTTTTTTGATGAGGTTAAGAAAGAGATAGCTTTGAATCAAGTATATGACGTAAGTATTGGTGTCTTTCGTGTTTCAGAGGATTATCTAAAAAAGATGCGAAAGCAAAATCCAAAGTCCGCGGTACTTCAATTTCCATATGAAAACGAAAATGGAGTGTACCAATATCAAAGAGAGCTCACCAACGAGATGCTTAACTTTGCAATGGATGCATTAAAAGAATCCATTCCAGAGGAGAAAATATTTTCTTGGGAAGAGGAGAAAGGAAAAGAAAGCAATGGAAAAAAGCGTAAATAACCAAGTAGCACTTGTAACGGGAGCGTCTTCTGGCATTGGACTATCCATTGTGGATATGCTTTTAGAAAAGGGTTACATTGTCTATGGGATAGGAAGAAATTTTGACCAATCGGTGGATTTAGTGAATAAAATTCTAACAAAAGAAAACTTTCATCCCCTTAAGATAGATGTTGAGAATACTCCCTTATTGTTGAAAACAATCAATGATTTAAAGAAAAGTGTGGATATTCATGTATTAGTCAACAATGCAGGTGTTGGTTACTTTGGTCCACACGAAGAACTAAATGCTAAGAAAATAAAAGAAATGACGAATATTAATCTTACTGTACCAATGCTTCTTACACAAGTCCTGCTTCGTGATATTAAAAAAAGCAAAGGATATGTATTTTTCATATCCTCTGTTACCGCTCAAAAATCCAACACACATGGCTGTGCTTATGGAGCAACCAAAGCAGGGCTAACAAGCTTTGCAAAAAGTCTATTTGATGAAGTAAGAAAGTACGAGGTGAAAGTAACCGTCATACATCCTGATATGACAAAAAGTAATTTTTATCGAAATGCAGATTTCAAGGAGGGAGAGCAAAAGGATACCTATGTAGAATCTCATGAAATCGCAGATGCGATGTCCTTTTTACTCGATCAAAGGGAAGGACTTGTAATTACAGAACTTACTATAAAGCCACAAAAGCATCAAATAAAAAGGAAATAAAGTATGCCGTCATTCACTTTGTTTCTTTCGGTACAAAAAAGGCGTAGTGTGAACGTGCTTTTTGAAATGTTTATTAAAGGAAGAGGCATCTTTAAAGCCACAAGAATAAGCGATTTCTGATATTGGCAAATCAGAATCGCTTAAAAGCTTTTTCGCAACTTTTAATCGATAGGTAATCAAATATTGTTGAGGAGATATATTTTTGTTAGCCATAAATAACTTATAAAGATAAGTTCGGTCAATGGATAGATATTTCGCAATATCAGTAATCTGAATATCGTAAGTGTAATTATTATGGATATAATCAAGTGCCTTCTTAAGATAGCTTTCAAAGGAAAGCTTATCAGGAGAATCAATTGGGTGATAGATATAAGAAAAGCACTGATAAAGCATGCCAAGGTAAGCAAACTCATTGCCTCTTTTAGCAAAAAAAACATCAACCAAGGAAGCTAAGTCTTCCCACAGTTTTGATTTATCACAATTTCTTATAATAAGCTGATTCTTTGAAAGACCACAGCCATACAAAACATTCATAGCATCATAACCATCAAATCCAATCCAATAATATTCCCATGGCTCAGTCTCATCTGCAAAGTATAGGGTACGAATTCCAGGATGAATGAGAAATCCTTCTCCTTTTTTTAAATGATACGTTTCCCCCTCCACTTGATACGTTCCTTTTCCGCTCTTAATAAAATGAATCAGATAATGTGGTCGAATCGCAGGACCAAAAAAGTGCGAAGGTTTACATTTTTCATATCCGCATTGGTGTAAAAAAAGTGGTCGCTCGGGTACAACTATTAAATCATTTTTTTCTATTTTCATAGAGGCTCCTTGGAATCACTTATAAAATGGAAAGATACAATAAGTGATTTGTCAACATAATTACAAGTCTAAGACACATTTAACATAGACTGTATTTACCAGTAATTATATAATGTTTTCTAGAAAAGAGCAACGTGTTAAATAGCATAAGGGAGATTGCTATCATCTATGAAGTAAAAATTTTATTGCAAAAATGTTTTCTTTTGTAAAAACAAGATAGGAGTAGGGAGTATGAATAAGAATGAATTTGCACCTACCCCACCTATGGGGTGGAACAGTTATGATTATTACGATACCGCTGTTAATGAAGAGCAGATTAAGCAAAATGCAAAATATATGGCAGCAAATTTAAAAGAATTTGGCTGGGAATATATTGTGGTAGACATTGAATGGTATGCCTATGATGCAGGCTCAAAACGAGAACAGTATCAATACATCCCGTTTGGAAAAGTGGAGATGGATGAATATTCCAGGCTACTTCCTTGTCCAGAGCGTTTTCCCTCTTCTGTAAATGGAAAAGGGTTTCGCCCATTGGCAGATTATATCCATAGTCTAGGACTTAAGTTTGGGATTCATATTATGAGGGGGATTCCAAGAGAAGCCGCGCATAAGCATAGTAAGATATTAGGCTGTGATGTAACAGCCAACGAAATTGCCAACCCGTATAACATCTGTTTTTGGAATCCAGATATGTATGGACTAGAAACAGAGAAAAGGGGTGCGCAGGAATATTACAATTCACTCTTTGCATTATATTCTGAGTGGGGTGTTGACTTTATTAAATGCGATGATATCTGTAGAATGGATATGCCTTCCGCTAAAAAAGAAATTAAGATGCTCCATCAAGCAATACAAAATTGCAAAAGACCTATCGTTCTTAGCCTTTCACCAGGTCCAGCTTTGATTGAAGAAGCAAGTTACTATGAAGGCTATGCAAATATGTGGAGAATTACGGATGATTTTTGGGATGACTGGAAGTATTTATACCAGATGTTTGAACGCTGTGAAACGTGGCAGTCGCATGTAGCAAAAGGTTGTTATCCAGACTGTGATATGCTACCTCTTGGCTATATTGGAAAAGGATTTGGAAAAGAGCGCTATACTTCCTTTACAAAAGAGGAGCAAATTACAATGATGACATTGTGGTGCATCTTTCGCTCTCCGCTTATGCTTGGCGCAAATCTAACGAAATTAGATGATTGGACAAAGAAATTAATTACCAATAAGAAGGTCTTAAAACTACTCTCCGATTCACATAAGGCCAGACAAATTAGAAGGACGGATACGCAGGCGGTGTGGTTTTCAAGCGATACGAAAGAATCGATTGGGTACCTTGCAGTATTTAATTTAAAGGAATCTAAGCAGAACATAATGATAGAAGCCAATGATTTAGGGCTTAAGTCTTTTCAAGACTTACCGTTTGAAGAACTATGGAGTGAAGAAACTTCGATTGGCACAGGTCTATCATTTGAAGCACATGTCTATGGACATGGAGCCAAACTTTATAGAATAGAGATTTAAAATAGGATTTATTGTAAAGTTGCATTGACAATCTTTTATTTTGTGAGATAATTAAATTATATCAAATCGAATAACATATAATTAATAGGAGGTATTCAAATGAAAGAATTGTTCAAATGTAGTGTATGTGGCTATGTTCACGAAGGGGAAGAAGCGCCAAATGCCTGTCCAAAATGTGCTGTGGGAGCAGATAAGTTTGAGAAATTAAGCAAGGAAGAAGCAGACAAGATTTATCGTTCGGATAGAACCAATGCCATTCATATGGAAATCATTACTTTGACAGAAAAGATTATTGCTTTAAGTAAAGAAGGAATTGAAGATAATCTAGATCCAAAGTGTGTTGCAGCTTTTACACAGGCAAAAGATGAAGCATGGGTGATGAAACAAAGATGTAAGACAGAGCTTGCAGGACATATGAAATTAGGTAAATATTAATAAGAGATATTAAAAACGGAGGTGCTTAACAAAGCCCTCCGTTTATGATACGTTTAGAATTGATTGTAATGTATTTTCTCGTAAAGTAGAGTTTCTTCCTGATAAGGTTTTTTCTCTTCGGCTGGATAGCCAACTGCTATTATGCATTCTACACGAAATGAATCAGGTATGGCTAGTAATTTTTTTATATATTCTTCGGATTTTTCAGTTTCGCAGTAATCTCTTTCTCTTACTTGTATCCAACAAGACCCAAGACCCAAATCATGCGCACTTAATTGAATCAAAGTAGAGGCGATGGAGCTATCTTCAATCCAAACATCGCTTAAGCTAGGATCTGCAAGGACAACAAAAGCTAATGGTGCATTTGCTAGAAAAGTAGCTCCATGCTTTTTACAAAGAGATAGCTTAGCAAGTAGATGACAATCATCGACTACAATAAATTGCCATGGTCGAATGGAACGGGAAGAGGGGGCTAATAATGCACTTTTTAGTAAAAGATCAATTTTGTCCTTTTCTACTTGTTTTTCTTGAAATTTTCGTATACTTCTTCTTGTCTTTAATTGTTCCAATAACATAGCGCTCTCCTTTCGCTTTAATTTTTTTTGTGGCTGTTTGCAACTAGTATAATTGGCATAAGTGAAAAAGTCAACGAATGGAATATGAAAAAAATTGAATGAATCACTTGACATATTTTTAAAACGGTGTTATATAATATATATAACAACTATAACAAACATTTTAAATAAATAATTTTAAGGAGGTAGGTACTATGTTACTGACAAACAGAGTGAATCAATTCTTTAATAATTTTTTTGATGATTCGTTTTTCGATGATTTGTTTTTTGATATACCAGTGTTTGAAGACGGCCTTAGAATGAAAGCAGATGTAAAAGAAACAGAAGGGGGTTACATGATTGACATGGAACTGCCTGGCTATGCAAAAGAGGATATTCAGGCTGAATTAAAGGAGGGATATTTGATTATTAAGGCAAACCATAATGAAAATAGAGATGAAAAAGACACAGAAGGTAATTATATACGAAGAGAACGTTATGTTGGTAGTTGTCAAAGAAGTTTTTTTGTTGGAAAGGACGTAAAGCAAGAAGATATTAGGGCAGCATTTCGAAATGGAATTTTACGATTGGCAATACCTAAAAAAACAGTTGCAATCGAAGAAAAATCAAATTATATTGCAATTGAATAATTCATAGCATTGATTGAAATAATAGAAAATAAAATTAGTTCATGTGAGGAGGAATATACCATGTTATTAGCAAATAGAGTAAATAATTTATTTGATGAAATGTTTAAAGATCCATTTTTTAGAACACCTTCTTCTTGGATGGAACACTCCAATTTGATGAAAACCGATGTTTTGGAAAAAGACGGAAGTTATCTCATTGATGTAGAGTTACCAGGATATGCAAAAGAAGAGGTTGTAGCGGAATTAAAGGATGGCTATTTAACGGTTTCTGCAAAACGCAATGAAAATAAAGATGAAAAAGATGAAGCAGGAAATTACATCCGAAGAGAACGTTATACAGGAAGCTGTAAAAGAAGCTTTTACATTGGAAATGGTGTGAAGCAAGAAGACATTAAAGCAGCTTTTAAGGATGGAATTCTACATCTATCGATCCCAAAACAGAATGTAGGAATTGAAGAAAAGAAAAGCTATATTGCAATTGAATAAGGAATAATGTGGACACTCCCCTTTTGGTCTAAACCATGAGGGGAGTATTTTTATTACATATATCCAATTATGTATAGCAAATACATTTATAACGAACAATATACTAAAAAAGGTATGGTGGTGGTTATTATGAATGCTTCGGTTTGGACAAATAATTCGAATGTAACAGAATTTAATAGCTTACAACAAGATATCAAAACTAATGTCCTAATAATTGGTGGCGGGTTGGCAGGAATTTTGTGCGCATATATGCTTAAGCAAGCAGGAGTAGAATATACACTTGTGGAGGCGGACAGGATTTGTAGTGGTATTACCAAAAATACAACTGCGAAAATCACTTCGCAGCATGGCTTAATATATGATAAGCTTATACGAAAATTTGATACAGAAGCAGCAAGACTGTATCTTCAGGCAAATGAGGAAGCACTAAATAAATACAAGGAGCTTTGTCATAATATTGATTGTGATTTTGAGATAAAAGACGCATATACCTATACTCTTGAAGACAATAATAAGATTGAAAAAGAAATAGCGGCTCTCAAAGAAACCGGCTATGCAGCACAGAGAGAGGATATGTTATCCCTTCCATTCACGGTTACAGGGGCTGTTAAGTTTCCTAATCAGGCGCAGTTTAATCCTTTGAAATTTATAGCAAGTATAGTAAAAGAACTAAACATATATGAACGTACAACTGTACGAGAACTAATTGGAACAACGGCTGTCACAGACTATGGAAAAATTACAGCGGATAAAATAATCGTTGCGACACACTTTCCGTTTATTAACAAGCACGGCAGTTATTTTTTGAAAATGTATCAACACCGTTCCTATGTGATTGCACTAGAAAATGCAACCGATGTAAACGGCATGTATGTGGATGAAGCCAAAAAAGGAATGTCCTTTCGAAACTATGAAAACCTATTACTCATTGGCGGCGGAGACCATAGAACTGGTAAAAAAGGAGGTAATTTTGAAGAACTTGAGAGTTTTGCCAAACAACATTATCCAAATGCACAAATCAAATATCGTTGGGCAACCCAAGATTGTATGACACTAGATGGTATTGCCTATATTGGAAGGTATTCTGCAAGAACAACCAATATGTATGTTGCTACTGGTTTCAACAAATGGGGTATGACCTCCTCTATGGTTTCTGCCATGCTTCTTTGTGATTTGGTTCAAGGAAAAGAAAATCCATATGAAAAAGTATTTTCACCTTCACGCACCATTCTTCGTCCTCAGCTTGCGGTCAATGGATTTGAAGCAGTCGTTAATCTTTTAACACCAACTTTTAAACGTTGTCCCCATTTGGGTTGCGCATTAAAGTGGAATCCAATTGAACATACATGGGATTGCCCTTGTCATGGTTCACGTTTTACTAAGGAGGGACAGCTTATTGATAATCCAGCAACCAGTGATTTAAAAATTAAGAATTAATATAAGCAGAGAAGTCATTCTACAGATTTGTAGAATGGCTTTTTTCAATCAATAATTGAACCATATCGGGAAAAATAACGTGTGCCATAAGCTTTCATGTGTTAAAATAAGGAAAATGGTTTGTCTAATGTTTGGTGTAAGGAGGTGTTAGAGTGAAACAAAAAATAGTAGTCGTTGATGACGATGTAGAATTATGTGATTTAATCAAGAAATTTCTAGAGATGGAATGTTATGCTGTGACGCTTCGACATGATGGAGAGAGTGGTCTAAAAGAATGTTTAAAAAATGACTACGTGTTAATTGTACTTGATGTCATGTTACCATTAAAAAATGGTTTTGAAATCCTTAGTAAACTTAGAAAAGAAAGCGATGTTCCCGTTCTTATGCTAACGGCAAAGGACAGTGAGCTTGATAAAGTATCAGGGCTTCGTATGGGCGCTGATGATTATTTGACAAAGCCTTTTAGTATGAATGAATTCGTTGCAAGAGTACAGTCTTTGATTCGTCGTTATACCGCATTTGGTAATCAAATTCAGGAAACAGAAACGTTAGAATTTGAAGAAATGTCTATTTCCAAAACAACGAGAGAAGTATTCATCAATGATTCGTCGATAGAATTGACGGCAAAGGAATTTGAACTTCTATATTTTCTTGCTAAGCACCCAGGTCAGGTATTTACCAAAAAGCAAATTTATAATCAGGTATGGCAAGAGGAGTATGCATTTGATGATAATAACATTATGGTTCATATTCGAAGACTTCGCAAAAAGATAGAGCCAGATCTTGAACATCCGTCCTATATTCAAACGGTATGGGGAGTTGGTTACAAATTTGGAAAAGGAAAGTGAGGATGAAGCTTATTATAATAGTAGTCTTAAGTGTGATATTGGTTGCTTTGCTACTCTATATAATTGTATTGCATACACAGATTAGGCAGATATTAGAAGCGGTTAAAAAACTAAATGATAAAAACTATCATAAGCTCTTTGTAAAAGGAAATTCTTCTCTTTCAAAAGTAGCTCTTCAAATCAATGAGATTGAACAAAGACACCAAGAGGAGCTTCGAAGGATCAATAAAATAGAGCAAGCGAATAAGGAGTTATTAACAAGTCTATCTCACGATGTGCGAACGCCCCTTACCTCATTGATGGGGTATTTGGAGGCGTTAGAAGAAGGAGTTTTCTCAAAAGAAGAAGAACGAAAATATATTAACATTGCAAGAAGAAAATCATATGATTTAAAGAAGCTTGTAGATACCTTGTTTGATTGGTTTAAAATTAATTCGAATGAGATGCAGCTTAAATATGAAAAACTAGATATCTGCGAGCAGATGAGGCAGATTATTATTGCTTGGTTGCCAATCTTTGATAAGAATAAAATACTATGCAATGTACAAGTACCAGAGGAAGAGTATTTTTTAATAATCGACCAAAGCGCATTTAATCGGGTTATCAATAACGTATTACAAAACTGCGTCGATCATAGTAAGGCAAAACAGATTGATATAAGGGTAGAAAGAAGAAATAGTAATATTAAGATTGAAATAAAAGATAATGGAATTGGTATGGCAAGAAAGCAATTGGAACATGTTTTTGAAAGGCTTTATAAGGGCGATTACGCCAGAAG
This sequence comes from Candidatus Galacturonatibacter soehngenii, assembly GCF_008830185.1. Lineage (GTDB taxonomy): Bacteria > Bacillota > Clostridia > Lachnospirales > Lachnospiraceae > Lachnotalea > Lachnotalea soehngenii. Next base: position 1,097,056 of record NZ_WAGX01000005.1, on the reverse strand, counting down.
CAAAACCAATTCTGGATTGGGATTGTGTATCGCAAAGCAGTTAACAAAAATGATGGGCGCAGATATAAATGTAGAGAGCGAATTAGGAAAAGGAACAGTTTTTTATGTGGTTCTTCCTTTTTAATGAAACATAGTAAAAAGTTAAACAAAGTCAATAACAATTTAAAGTGTTACTTTAAATTGTTATTGACTTTATCTGTTCTATGTTATAAAATGACAACATAGAACGAACCTATAAAAGAATGGAGGAAGAAAAAATGGAAGATAAAATAATGAAAATGAAAAAGGAAATCAAAGGAGATCGTATCTTTTTATCCCTTATTGTAACCCTTTTGATTGGTTTTGCATTTAATCACATTTATGATATTGTACAGTTAGCTAAGAAAGCGCCAGAAGTCTTTGAAGTTAAAATGATAGAGGATGAGCGTCAAAACGGGACTTATCATTTGTTTGTAGAAGGAGAACAGTGGAGTGAGGTTAACTATAATGAATATATGGCAAGTGTAGATGCACAAGGCAATACCAATTTTAAGATGTGTCTAATAATTGAAAAGGTTGGTAAAATAACGAGTAACTTGTTTATGGCTGTTATCTTTTATTTTGCTTATCTAATGTTAGATAATATATTCCAGCCTTTTTCAAAAAATAACATTAGACGCCTACGCATCATAGCAGTACTTACCATGCTTCTATCCTTGATGCCAGTGGTAGTTATGACAATTATGAGGTATGTCTATTTTTCCTATGTAAATGTAGCTGTGTCGCAAATCAATCCATTTATTATTTTGTCAGGAATTTTGTTTGGTGTCTTATCAGAGATTTTCAAATATGGATTCGAACTGCAAGATGAAATCGACCAGATTTGTTAGGAGGATTAAATATGGCAATCATAATAAGATTAGACAGAATGATGGCAGATAGAAAAATGTCATTAAATGAATTAGCAAGTAAGGTTGAAATGACAAATGTTAATTTATCCAATTTAAAAAATGATAAAATGAAAGGTATTCGATTTGAAACATTAAATGCACTTTGTAAAGCATTAAAATGTCAGCCAGGAGATCTTTTTGAATATATAGAAGAAGAGGAAGAATAAGCAAGTAAGGAAAAAGTAAGATTTGAGTAAGACCCATGTCAGTTTCGTACTTTAACATAAATTGTGAAGTAGAAAGGTGGCGAGAACATGAAAAATAGTGACTATATCATAGAAACACAGCATTTAACAAAAGCATTTAACAAAAATATAGTTGTAAATGATGTAAGCATTAATGTAAAAAGAGGGCAGATTTATGGACTGCTTGGTAGAAATGGTGCAGGGAAAACTACAATAATGAGAATGTTGTTAAACCTAGCGCTACCGACAAAAGGTCAGATTAAATTATTTGGAGAAGAGATATCAAAAAACCAACAAAACATATATCATCGAATTGGCTCCTTGATTGAATCTCCGGGATTTTATAACAATTTGACAGGCAGGCAAAACTTACAAATACTTTCAAAATTGCGAGGAAATCATAAGGAAAGCAGTGTGGATGACGCCTTAGAAATTGTGGGACTCAAGGAGGAACATACAAAAATTTTTTCCAATTATTCTCTTGGAATGAAACAAAGACTTGGAATTGCAGCAGCGATTATGCATGAACCTGAACTTTTGATTCTTGATGAGCCAACGAATGGACTGGATCCTGTTGGCATTGCACTGGTTCGAGAATATCTAGAACAGTTATGTAAAGAGACTGGAACGACAATCCTAATTTCTAGTCATATCTTGAGTGAAATCGAACAGATTGCGGATGTGATTGGAATACTTCATGAAGGGCAGATGGTGGAAGAAGTATCTATGGATTTGCTTCATGAAAAAAATCGCGAGTACATTGAATTTGTAGTATCGGATGCAAAAAAAGCTAGTTTTCTTCTGGAAGAAGAATTCCATATGACTGATTATCGGATTGTTGGAAATCATTCAATACAGCTTTTTCAGAATTTTGAGGCAAGAGCGCGTATCAATCATTTATTTGTTCAAAATGACATTGAAGTATCTACAATACAATTAAGTGAAAAGAAGTTAGAGGACTATTTCAAAGAGTTAATTGGAGGTGATGTCATTGGCTAGTTTAGTACAATGTGAATGGTTGAAGTTAAGAAATTCAAAGATGATTCTGGTTAGTATTCTTGGGGCTATGGTGACGCCATTTATGATACTAGTAGGGATATTAAAAGAGAGAATGAGTGACCCAGAGTATCAGGTTACGTATTATACTGTATTTGACCAATCGAATTTCTATATGATTTTACTCTTTGGGTTGGTAGTATATACCGTATTTGCAGCTTTTTTGTTTAGCAGAGAGTATTCAGAAAATACGCTTAAAATGATTGTCACCATACCAGTGTCAAGAGTAGGACTTTTAATTAGTAAATTTATTGTCCTTTTGATATGGTGTACGCTATTATCGCTGCTGTCATGGATCTTTTGTTTTGTGATTGCCAGTATAACTAAGGCAACGCAGTTTAGTACTGCAATACTTTTTAAGAGTATCATTGAAAATATGCTGGCTACTGCTATTTTAGTATTTCTATTAACCCCTTTAATTTTCCTTAGTATTTATACAAAAGGAATTGTTATACCAGTCATTGCATCAGCAACTTTATTGATGATGAACGCAGCTTTATCAAACGAAGAGTTGGCAGCTTTATTTCCTTGGTCTGCAATCTATATGGTGGCTACTAATAGAGTTGAGGAAACTGGCTATTCGATTGAACTTTCGGTTCTAATCATTATAATCACCTCTATAATAGGAATGATACTAAGCATCTGGTATTTTGGGAAGAATGATATAAAATAGGAGGAGTTATGATAGAAATAATCAAATCAATTATTTTTGGTATCGTCGAAGGAATTACAGAATGGCTACCAATTAGTAGCACAGGTCATATGATTTTATTAAATGAAGTTATGCCATTATCAGTCAGCAAAGAGTACTTAGATATGTATCTGGTGGTAATCCAATTAGGTGCAATTATGGCGGTAGTTCTTTTGTTTTGGAAAAAGATATTCCCTTTTTCCTTTCAAGAGAAAAACATAATTAAAAAAGATATCTTTACCATGTGGTTTAAGATTGTAGTAGCCTGTATTCCAGCTGTCATTGTAGAATTGGCCTTTGGTGATTATATTGAAGGAGTTTTTTATCATTATCAGGTAGTAGCAGTTATGCTAATCATCGTAGGAATATTATTTATTGTAGTGGAAAACTGGAATAAAAATAGAGTGAGTAAGATTTGCTCCATTCAAGAAATAACGTATCAAACAGCTTTTATCATAGGAATCTTTCAAGTAATTGCTGCAGTTTTTCCAGGTACGTCAAGGTCAGGTGCCACAATCATTGGTGCCCTCTTACTAGGGGTTTCAAGAACGGTGATTGCTGAATTTACCTTTTATCTCGCTATTCCTGTCATGTTTGGAGCAAGCTTTATGAAACTTCTTTCTTTTGGCGTTACGTTTCAAGACAATGAACTAGCGTTGTTAATCACTGCGATGCTTTCTTCTTTTGTTGTTTCTTTGTATGTTATTCGCTTCTTTATAGGATACATTAAAAAGAATGATTTTAAAGCATTTGGATGGTATCGTATTGTGATAGGAATTGTGGTATTTATTGCGTTTGGATTTATTCTTTAGAGACTTTGCTAGTGTAAAGTTTTTGTAGGAAAATGAAATAGATATAAAAAGAAAGCACGATTCTGTGTTAGGATTTAAGTGACCAAACAAAAATCTAATTCAGAAAGAGGTGCTTTCTATGATTAAAAGTATACAACAGTTTCAGTCAGAAGGGGTAAAAAAGTTAGAAAATATATTTGTAGATTATTCAACAGATATGAAAAAGATAGCGGAAATGGTTCAGGGCGTTACAAAAAGTGTTGTTGATCTTGGTCTATCAATGATTGCTGAAGAATGGGAATCCTATGATGAAATGCTTAGGAGAAATAAACACATTCGTCGAGGCTGGCAGATTGTGAAAAGAGATCAAACATCACTAGTTACTTCTCTTGGAGAAGTAACTTACCACAAGACGTTGTTTTATCATCCCAAGGAGAAAACGTATGCCTATCTATTGGATAAAGTGATGCAGCTGGATCCCCATACCAGATTAACAGAAGATGCAGTTGCCCAAATGCTCAATGAGGCTGTAGACAGCAGCTATCGAAAAGGTGGAGAGAGAGTATCCATTAGTGAAACGCAAGTCAGCAAAGAAACTGTTATGAACAAAATACATTCCCTTGAATTTCCAAAAATAAAGCCACTACAAGAGAAAAAACAAGTGAAATATTTATATATTGATGCTGACGAAGACCACGTATCCTTGCAGTATCTTGATAAAAAAGGAGATATAAAGAAACCAAGAAGTAATACAATTATGCCAAGGCTTGTTTATGTTTATGAAGGTATTACAAACGATAATGGTCGAAATGAATTAATAGGAAAGGCTCATTTTGGAGGAATCTATGAAGGAAGTGCTGAAATCACAAGGCTTTGGGGTGAAGTGTATGAATATATCGAAAACTCGTATGATATAGAATATCTGGAAAAAATCTATATTAATGGAGATGGAGCTGCTTGGATTAAAAGTGGTCAGAAACTGATTCATAAAGCAAAGTTTGTCCTTGATCGTTTTCATATGCATAAATATATCATAGGAGCAACTTCTCATCTTTTAGATTCTGTAGAGGATGCACGAAGAGAAATCTATAAAGCAATCTATGGAGAAAAGAAATGGCTTGCAGAAAAAACCTTTGAAAAGATTTTAAATGTTACAGAAAAAGGCTCAAAACAAAAGACAGTCATGGCAGCCAGAGAATATATTCTAGGAAACTGGTCTGGAATCATGCAGTGGGTAAGAGATAAAAACAAGGAAGTAGAATGCAGCGCGGAAGGTCATATCAGTCATATATTAGCAGATAGGATGAGTTCGAGGCCATTGGGCTGGAGCAAAACTGGTGCTGATAAAATGTCAAGATTAAGGATTTATAAAAGCAATAAAGCAGACATATTGGAATTAGTGAGATATCAAAAGCAAGAGTTTGCGCAGGCAGTGGGTTGTGAAGAGGTAATATACAACAGTAATCAAATGTTTCAGATGGAACGTGCAAATCGAAAACGACTGGGAAACCTTGCAGATATACCCGTTTATAGTATTCCTTATACACAGATAAAGAAAATCGCAGCATTAAAGAATCATATTTGGGGATTGTAAAGAAGAGAAAAATAGAATAAAATAAGGACAGTCAAAAAATCGGAAACACATCAGGGGCAAGTCTGTCTATTAAAATCCTACTGTAAATTTACACTATCAGAGACTTTGATGGGCATTGAAATTATTAGAAAAAAGTAATACAATAACAAAGGGAAAGAAGGATAAGAATAAAAAATAGTAAGATATGAGGAATTAAAATGAAACGAAATGTAGCTCTCCACGAAATATCAGACGGAAAATTATATGGTGCAAATGACATGGTCAAAGCCAATTGCAATGGTTGTAAAGGTTGCTATGATTGTTGTCAGGGAATGGGAAATTCCATTATACTAGATCCCTTTGATATCAACCGCCTTTCTACAGCTCTAAAGAAACCTTTTGAAGCGTTAATGGCAGAGCATATTGAATTAAGTGTGGTAGACGGTATTATCTTGCCCAATCTAAAGATGGTAGGAACGAAAGAAAGATGTTCTTTCCTAAATGAAGAAGGTAGGTGCAGTATCCATGCTCATCGTCCAGGTGTATGCAGATTATTTCCGCTGGGGAGATATTATGAAAACAATAGTTTTCACTACTTTTTACAAGTTCATGAATGTAGCATGCCAAATAAAACAAAGGTAAAAGTGAGTAAATGGATTGATGTCAATCATTTAAAAGACTATGAGGCATATGTAAAGGATTGGCATTACTTTTTGAATGCTGTGGAGGATAAAATTAAGGAATGCAAAGATGATACATGGATTAAAAATATAAATATGTATTTGCTTCATGTCTTCTTTATGAAAAATTACGATCCAAATCAAGATTTTTACTCGCAATTTTATGAACGTTTAGGAGAAGCGAAAAAGAAGATAGAACACGAATAGTCATGGATTATATGAAATTATATGGAAAAGGGTTGACACATAAGTTGACCTTTTTTTTATATAATTACATTTATATATTGACAACTAAAGTTGGCAATGGTATGATTGATATAGAAAATGACAAGAAAAGTTGTCACAAGTTAGGAGGCGATGGTGTGCCATTATACAATTGTTTAAAAGAATACAGAGCAAAGATTAATGTGAATCAGTTTGAAATGGGAAAATTGGTAGGAGTATCCAGACAGACAATAAGTCAGATTGAGCGAGGAGATTATTCCCCATCCGTTACATTGGCATTAAAGATTGCAAAGGTTTTTAACGTTTCTATTGAAGATATTTTTCGTTATGAGGAGGATGATGAGAGTGAGAAGTAAAAATATAAATGAAATTAAAAAAGAAGATAAAAGTGCATTCAATAAGTTTATTTTAATCTTATTAATTGGAATGCTAGTTGGAGCTTTGATTGGAGTTCTATCTGCTATCCTGGGTGAGAGTATAGCCGATGTGTCTGAAAAATGGCTGCAAAATATGTTAGTATTTATTGCACCATTTGCAAATTTGATTCTGATTCCAGTGACGTTTCTCCCAGCCTTATATTTATATCAAAGTAGTCGTAGACGATATAGGGAATGGGGAGGAGAAAACGAAGCACAGTTAGAAAAGATAGAACTCAATATAAGCTATGCATTGTGGATTACTAATTTAGCAATGATACTGTCAATGTTCTTTTTTGCAGTTGGATTATGGTTAACTACTAACGCAGAATATTCTGTTTCTGGTAATTTTCTTGCACTTTGGATAGGAGGTTTTATTTTAATCAATATCTTTATAACCTTAACCCAACAAAAAGTAGTGAATTTTACAAAAGAAATTAATCCAGAAAAAGAAGGAAGTGTTTTTGATCTTAATTTTGCAAAAAAGTGGGAGAATAGCTGTGATGAAGCTGAGAAACTTAAGATTTATAAGAGTTCGTACAAAGCGTATAGATCCGTAAATATTACCTGTATTATACTGTGGATGGTATGTACACTAGGATCAACTATATGGGACTTTGGATTGTTGCCAGTAACGTTTGTCTCAATTATTTGGATTGTTCAAATATCAAGCTATTGCCTTGAATGTATAAGACTTGAGAAAGTAAGAAAAGATCAAATTATATAAAAAAAGATATGTAACCATTTTCTTTTCCAATCGGCTTAGCCTAGCTAAGCCGATAATCATTTATGAAAGCACCTTGTTAGAATTTAGACTTTTCATAATTATATGGAATGCTTGTACCAACTACGACATCTTCTATTTTTTCAATAATCAGCCAATCGTCCATATTTCCTTGATGATCAAAATCAAGAGGCTCTATTTCCTCTAACCCATCAAATTCTACCAGACAAAGACATTTTTTGTGCCAGCGTGTTTGCTGTGCTGTTGTTAGATTTAGTTTCGGCTGGTTTTCTAAGAGTGTATTTGTAATCTCTTCCTCTGATAGCTTTACATAGTTTTGAACAGATTTCACTTTGGCCTTTGCTGTGATTTTCGCAGTACCTTTCTTCATAAAATATAAGGTTTCTCCTTCAAATACCCGACTATGTGGAATCTTTCTACCAGCTGACCCTCTTACAATCATAGTTTTAGATCCTTTAAGAATTTTTTCTAATACCTTTTCTTTATTATCACAATATACTAAATGAACCATACGTATCCCCTTTCTTTTATGCTCGTAAGCAAATATAAATGTATTATGTTATAAGCTTGTACATTTATTATTTAATTATAGCATGTAATGTATTATGTTACCTCTCTTTTTGCAAAAGGAAAAGAGAGGTAACACAGTTGGTATTGTAAATGTGGCCATATCATCTAATATTACCTAAATTACCCTAAATTGCCCTCAATTGCCTCAATTGCCTTCTATGTATAGTTACTTATTTATTACGCTAAACAGCGTAATTTTAACAGTTGGTTCTGACTATAGAATTAAAATGATAAAATACTTTTAAGGTTTATTTTTATAGACGAGAGATATACTAAGTAAATCAAAACTTTAATTTTTAAGGTAGGAGTATATATGTATAAAAGAGCTAAGGAATCAATAAATATTTTTATGTATTGCATGAAAGTGTCATTTGAATCATCTGTTATATATACCGTTTTTAGGCTTATTTGTAAACTTGCCATGGCTATTTTGCCTTTATTAATTTCTTATTTTCTTAGAAATATTATTAATATTATGGCTAAAATGGATTATTTTAGTTATAAAGACGTGATTGTTCCCCTTTTATTATATTCCGCATCAATAATCGTAAATTTAATTATTGCTAACTTAAATCTATATATTATGAATATGCATTCAAATTTAATTCAAAATTATATGAAAATATCAATAGCTAAAAAAGTTGTAAAACTTGATATTTCTGCGTTTGATGATTCCGAAACATATAATAAAATTACAAACGCAGAAATGAATATTCAATCCACAATAAGTGTTATTTGGGGCTTGACAGATGTTATAGGTAGCATAATAAGTTGTATTGTAGCTTTTTGTGTATTGGTTAAATTCAGTATTTGGATGGGGATTATTATGTTAGTTATATCAATACCTAATGCAATTTACAGTCAAATTTATACTAAAAAAATATATAAATGGGAAAAAGAAAATGTTATAAAACAAAGAAAAAATCAATATTTTTATTCACTAATGATGAGTAGACAAACTTGCATGGATATTAGATTTTGGAATATCAATTCTTTCTTGATGGAAAAGTATATACAATCATGGGAAATATGGTATAGAGAGAAAAAAAAGTTGCTATCAAAAAGAAATTTCGCTCAAATAGTTACAAATTGTTTGCCGTTTTTTGTAATGGGATGCATTTTAATATTTATTTCAAAAAACATAAATTATGGAATGAGTATTGGTGATTTTTCATTATATGCATCTCAACTGGAACAATTAAATTCAGCAATAGTTAGTTTGATTTTAGCAGTTATTAGTATTTATGATAATAAATTAAGGGTAAAAAATATAATAGAATTAAAAGAGGTAAGAAATATGATTAAAAATGGTTCTATTATTTTAAAAGATACATTTGAAAGTATAGAGTTTAGAAATGTTAGTTTTACATATCCATTCGGAGTTACAAAAGTATTAAATGATATAAGTTTTAAAATATATGCAGGACAAAAAATAGCAGTAATTGGAGTAAATGGAGCTGGAAAAACAACAATTATTAAATTATTATTAAGATTTTATGATCCAGATGAAGGAGAAATACTGATTAATAATGAAAATATAAAGAAATATACTCATAAATCATTAAGAAATATATTTTCAACATTTTTTCAGCAATGTATAAATTATGCTTTTACACTTGAAGAAAATATTAGAATATCTGATATCGGTACGAACATGATGGAAAGCTTATTTAATGAGGCAATATTTAAAAGTGGTTTTTATAGAGAAATAGAACAATTACCAAAAGGGAAAAAATCAAATATAACAAAGATGTTTGATAAAGAAGGAGTTCAATTATCAGCAGGGCAGGGACAAAAGTTAGCCTTAGCCAGAACTTTCTATAGAAATCGGGATGTGCTTTTATTAGACGAGCCATCTTCTAGTTTGGATCCTCAAGCTGAGTATGAAATTTTTGATACTATAAAAAAAGATAAAACAAAAACAGTTGTATTTGTTTCTCATAGACTATCAAATATTTACATTGCGGATAAAATTTTCGTTATAGAGAGAGGAAAAATAGTTGAAGAGGGAACGCATGAGACATTAATAAAGACAAAAGGAGCTTACTATAAATTGTATTTTTACCAAGCTAGCAAATTTAGTGATATAAAGAAGGGAGAGGTATGATGACAGAAGAAAAATTATATTATACTAAAGTAGTATCTGAAAATGGAAATGAATATGTGCGATTAAATGATTCTCATACAATTTTTACTAGTGAGATATTAAAATCTCCTAAAAGAATAAAATATCTTGAGAAATTAAATTTACTCAAAGAAAGTAGATTTTTTGAGGACGAAAAAATAGATGAAGAAATAATAAGAAGAAAAATATATGAATCAGCACTTCAACAATTAACACTTGAGGTTACGACAGCGTGTAATTTTCGTTGTAAATATTGCGTCTTTGGAGGCAATTATAAGCTTATGAGATCTCATGAAACAAAGAATATGGATTGGACAACTGCTAAAAAGGCAATTGATCTTTATTTTAAGCTATTTAGTGAGGCAGAAGAATATAATTACACTAGAAAACCCATGGTTACTTTTTATGGAGGAGAACCATTAATAAATTTTACACTAATAAAAGATTGTATTCTATATATTGAGCAGCAATACACCAATTATGATGTCCATTATTCGTTAACTACAAATGGAACATTATTAACAGATGAAGTAATTGATTTTTTATATCTTCATAATGTTAATGCAGTTGTAAGTTTGGATGGTCCTAAAGAAGAACATAATAGAAATCGTGTTTATAGTAATGGTAAAGGAACATTTGATGATGTGTACATAAATATTATTAAATTATCGAAAAAGTTTAGGAGACCTGTATTTACAATCTGTGTATATGATATAAGGTCAGATATTGAAAAAATATCTACGTTTTATGATAATACAAGCGCTGTAATTTGCTTGAATACAACTCCAGTTAAATCCTTTGGTTCTGACTATTATACACAGTTTACAGAGAAGGAGAAAATAGATTTTAATGAAAAAGAAAAGAAAATGAAATATTATTTTATGAATAATATTGCCGGTGATAATAGTAAAGTATTAAATTTTTTGGATAGATATTTTATTGATCGGTGCGCAACTTTTTTTTGCTCATTTGTAGATACACATAGCGTAAATGGAAAGATAACCAAATGCACTAATCCTTGTATACCTGGACAAAAAATATTTGTGTCAGTTGAAGGTAGGATATACGTATGCGAAAAAGTTAGTCAAAGCTATTCAATCGGAAATGTGGAAGAAGGATTAAATTATAAAAAGATTGTTAATTTAGTGAAACAATATTGTGAATCTATAGTAGGATGTAAAGTATGTGAAATAAGAAATGAGTGCGGAGTTTGCAATATGATAATTGAAAATGATAATGGTTTTAATGTGGATAAGGCTGTATGCGAGAGCATATACAATACAAGAAAAAAACAATTTAAATTAGCTCTTGATATATGTGAAAAAGATCCTATATGGACGAAAATGGCTATAGCTTTATATTACAAATCGATGGAAGAGGAGGTTAAAAATTTATTGTGAATATGTATTTTAGATTATTCGAAGAGTGCTTTTTTGTTCCTGATAGAGGAGGCACAGGCGCAATTTATAATGTATTTAGTGGAGATATCTATAAAGTTACAGAGAAAGAGGCAGGTATTATTAAATTACTAGAAAGTAATGTAAGTATTAATGAAGTCCTTTCAAAAATGCCTCATATAAAAAAAGATTATTTAATTAGTCTGATTAATTTGTATAAAGAAAACGAAATTGGAACATTTTATGATAAACCGGTTTACATTAATAAATTGATTATTGATTATAAAGCTATGAATAATATTCCAGTGATGTCTTCAATTATGATTACTAGAGCCATTATTAGCTTAAGTAATCAATGTCGTCAAAAATGTAAGTTATGCTATCCTGCTCAATATTTAGGTGATAATACATGTATTTGTTGTAGTGGATTAGAAAAAAGTAATATAGAGCAGTATATGGAAATCAAAAAATTAAATAAAATTTTTTCAGCTATTGTGAAACTAAAGTGCAAGAATGTGGTATTAAAAATTCCTGATATTGAAGTAAAAACTGAGTATTTTTTTCAATGTTTAGATATAGCAACAGAATATTTATTTGAAAATATAACAGTTTTGTTAGGAAATACATGTATATGCGATAAAACATTAAATAATCTTCTAAATTATAATATAAATATAATAATACAAAAAGAAGTAAAAAATAAGGAGATAGGTTCCTCACTAAGTATATATAATAGATTAAAAAAAATAAAAGGTCATAAAAAAATATCTTTGCTCTTTATTGTATATGACGATGAAGTCAAAAACAAATTAGTGGAAGAAATTCAGATTACAAATGAAAATGGAATTAATTGTATAATTAGTAAGTATATTGAAAAGGAAAATGCAATAAATTATTATTTGAATAATCCTAAATTTGTTAATCGAACGAGTATAGAATCATTTTCCTATAATCAATATTTTCATTCATGTTTAGGGGGACTTATATACTTTGATCAAAATGGAGATGTATATCCTTGTCCAAATTTATTAGATTTTAAGATGGGAAATATTAATAATTTTAAAGAAGTATGGAATAAAGAAGGTCTTCATAAGTTCTGGCATTTAACCAGCATGGACAATATTAGTAAATGTAAAACGTGTGCTATACGATATGCATGCAAAGATTGCAGGGCTAACGAATATATACTAGGTTCTGATCTATTTAAAAAGGTGACATGTAACAAAATTTGATTATTATACTTGAATTATATGGTTTGAAAGTGATATTAAGGAGGTAAATATGGAAAGCATAGGAAATATGGAAATTATCAATGATAGTAATGGATTAGGAGTTCAACCAATGGGAACAAAGTGTACTACTCTTTGTTTATTACCTGCCGTTGCGTGTGCGGCAATAGCGTGTGGATTGGCAGTTCTCGGAATTGTTATCACATCGTCTTTAGCTCCAGCGGTTGCTACACTTGGAGGAGGAGTAGGTAGTGTGGCAGGTGATGAAACGGCAGCTGGTCAGTAATATTTTGAAAAAGATTAAAATAATGTAGACCTAGAAAAATTACTGTATAAGAGATTGAACAGTTTACGCAATACTTTCAAACCATATAATATACAAGAGGGTGTTCTAAAACGATGGTTTTTAAAATCATAAGCGGAAGGACACCTTGCTTGTAGTAAGACCTTAAGAATATGTGAGAGTTTGAGTAATAATGAAGTGCTTTTTAAATCTCCTATTTTCTATAAGCAAGTATTTTATATTCAACAATAAAAGTATACTTGAAATATAATAGAAGTTATATATAATGAAAAGTATAAAAAACAAATTATATTGAATTATTTGTTAAATTAAGATAACAAAGTAAATTTCCGACAGATGTAATTTTAAGATTACAATTATTTTAATTTTCTGTTATTTAATAGTAACGTATTTTAGCATAAGTATTGAGAATATGTATTTTATGGAGAATGAGAATGAAAAAGTTTACTAAGATTATATTATTATTATATATTGTTTTGGGACTTATTTTGCTGGTTATGGGTCTTATTATTAAAGAAAATTATTATCCCTCACTGTTTCTGGCTATGGGAGTGGGGTTAATTTGTAATAGTGTAATGCAATTTGTACGATGTTATCAGAAGAAAAATAAGAAAAGATAAATATTAAAGAAAATGTCAAATAGGAGGGAGACCAATAATTGGCATAGAAGGGAGTTTTTAATGAATATCAATACGATACAATGCGACAATCTAAGTAAATCATATGGAACATTTGAACTATCAAATATTAGTTTTTCAATATCAAAAGGTCAAGTCGTTGGGCTAGTGGGGGAGAATGGCGCTGGAAAGACCACTCTCATTAATCTTCTATTAAATAAAATTAAAAGAGATACAGGAGAAATTACCATTTTTGGAAAAGATTTATTATCCAATGAAATGGATATAAAACAAAAATTAGGAGTAGTCTTAGATGATAGCTTTTTGCCAAATGAATTTAGTGTTAAAGAAATTCAAAGTTTTATGAAAATGATTTACTCTGAATGGAATAGCAAGGAGTATTATAAATATATTGATTTATTTGAGTTGCCTGTCGAGCAAAAGATCGGGAATTTCTCAAAAGGAATGAAAAGAAAACTTGATATTGCAGTTGCACTTAGTCATGAAGCAAAACTATTGATATTTGATGAGGTGACGAATGGATTAGATATAGTAGCTCAAAAGATGATATTAGATGTATTAAAGGATAGTCTTTTAAAAAGGGATGTAGCTATTTTATTATCAACTCATAATATTATTGAACTGAAAGGTATAGTTAATGATATTATAATGTTAAATTGTGGAAAGATAAGTTCTATTGAAGATAAAAAAAGCTTAACGGAAAATTATTTTATAGTCGAGGCAGAAGACAATCAATTCCTAGAAATAAAGAAGCAGTATTGTGTTGAAAGAGCCATTAATGAAAATGGAAGTGTTCGGATATTATTAGATAAAAGAAAAAATAGAGTAAATTATAAAGAATATAAATGTAGACATGCTGAGTTGGAAGAAGTTATATATATGAAAATAAAGGGAGAATAGTATGTTAGGATTAATGAAAAGGGATCTACTTGTAATGAAGCATCAATTTCATAAAAGAGATATTTTAATAATGGGATGTCTAATCATATTTTCATTTTGGGGATTAGGGGAATATGCAATGCCTATAGTGGGGGCGAGTTGTTTGATTGTAGTATCTGGATATTGTAATACAATTTCAATATGTGATGCAAAAACACGGTGGGATGAATATGAAAGTATATTACCAATAACATTAAAGAAAAGAGTGATAGCTAGGTATATTGTATGTATGGGAATGCTTTTATCAATGTTAGTGTTTTTATTTTTTATTAACATAATTCTATCAGTCTATTCTAAAGGTATGCCCTTTAATTTTCTATTACTAGAGTTTTTTGCTGCTTATATGCAGATGTTAATAGCTGTTCCAATTAGTTTAAATAAAGGCGGTGAAAAATCCTCCTATGTATTATGTGTATTTTTAAGTATCATTGCGATAATATGTTGGGGATATAAAACTTTAGGATACCAGCTTGGACGATTAATATACATAATCAACAGAGCTATTAGTTTAAATATTTTATTAATTTCAATAGGAGTTCTAGGAACAATTATTTCATATAAAATATCGTTGAAGTATAAATCGCATACAGTATAAGAAAATTCTTAACTATCTTTCAAACTTTACTATTGCAACATGACATTCTAATGTATGTTAATATAGATAAAACTCTTTTGTATCTTCAAGAAGTAATATACCAACTTAATAGTTAGTGTTAGTTTTTTGGTATAATATATAGAAGAATTGTATTTATTGGTATTTGTTGAATTGTTATATATAAGCAAAATAATTTATTTAAAAATATTTTGGGGATTATAAAGTACAGGATAAAGGGGGTATCCTAATGATAAAGATTGCTGTTTGTTATGATGAGTACACAACTGTAAATCAAATTGAAAAATTTCTTTTAGAATTAAGTGAAGCAATGTACATACCAATGGAAATAGACATATTTTATAGTGGAAAATCGCTGGAAAAGGCTATATTAAAAAAAGAGCAGTACGATTTGTTATATTTGGATGTTTATATGAAAGGTGAAGCTGGTATAACCCTAGCCAGGAACATAAGAAAAATAGATGAATATTTGTTGATAATTTATGTATCTAGTTATATGAGACATTTGATAAAATTATTTCGCTTAGATATTTTTGATTTTATTAAAAAGCCAATTAATTTTGATGATTTTTCAAAAATATTTCTTTTAGCATATCAGAAAATATCCAATAAAAAAATATATTTTACATTTCAATACAAGAATGAAAAATATAAGGTACTATGTAGTGAAATTATGTATTTTGAGAGTAGGGGACGACAAATACGAGCATATATGAAAAATGGTGAGGTAGAGATTTTTAATGAAAAATTAAATGTAGTTGAACAACGATTACAAACAGGCAAAATTCCCTTTTTAAGAATACATCAATCATATCTTGTTAACTATCATTGGATTAAATCTTGCTCAAAAACAAAGGTAACTATTATAAACGGATTACAATTACCAATTAGTGAAGAACGCCGAAAATGCTTTGGAGAGTCTTACAGAAGGTTAATAAAAGACGAGATTGATGGATAATTTATCTTATTTAAGTATGTTTTTTAGAAAAATCATATGAAATAAGAGAAGCTATCCTTTTTTCTTCAAGAGAAAAACATTTTTTCTGTAAATAGAGTTTTATAAGGTCTTCTATGATATTAAAGACCAGGAGGCCTTTTTATTAGTCTCTATGTCAATAGTTGGGATTTGATTCTTCGAATAGCTCCTATAACTGATTTTAGGCTATTTTTATGTTTATCTTTAATTTTATATTTCTTGGTACGGCAAAGAAACCTCGTGTCAGTTATTGTTATTTAGGTTCATGCTATGTAAAATTCTTATTCGAAATCGTTTAAAGTTTTGTATACCATAGGATATACGCTTTTAAGACTTGATTTTATTATTGTATTCTAAGTAGGAGCATTTGTTAACCCATATTTGAGGGCATTTATGATTTACTTTGAATAGTTAACGCTGTTCTTTGTACCTAGTACTTTGCTTCCTGACAATTAGATAAAACTTTTCGTTTAACCGATGAGCTACAGTGCACCCTACAGTTGCACTCCTCAATTGTAAAATAACATTCCCGTGTGAAAGGGAAAGATAGGTACAAATATTTGAAAATAGCATAGAGAAATTCGTGTTACAAAAAGGCAGGGCGCAGTCCCTGCCTTTTGTGATATATTGAACTTAGCCAGTGGGAAAGGAGACACTATGGCTAAGTTTTTATCATATGAAGATCGTTTACAGTAACCGTCAAATAACATCGTGGATTTAAATACCTCCTGTTTTATGAGAAAATGACTCAAATTACTATATACAGTGTTTTGAGCCATCTCAAAATACTTCAAGGAGGTTTTAAATTGACAACACAAGAAGTAAAAAATCATTATAGCTTACAAAAGTGGGCATCCATTATTCAAGAACGAAATGCCAGTGCACTTTCCACCAGACAATGGTGCAATCAGAATGGAATTCTGGAAGGTACTTATTATTACTGGTTGAAAAAAATTCGTTTAAAGTCACTAGAACAACTGCCTACACTCAATACAGAAATAAAAGTGCAAGAAGTATCTGATGAAAATGCTATATTTGCAAGAATACCAGTACCAGACAAGCAAATATCTGCCGATGTGATGATTTCACTAAATGGCATGGAAATCGGTTTAAACAACACCGCTACACCCGAGCTGATTCATTCCGTGTTACTCGCGGTAAAACAACTATGTTAGGTGATATTTCAAAAGCGGAAAGTATTTATCTTGCTTGCGGATATACTGATATGAGAAAATCCATTGACGGTCTGGCTGCTATGGTTCAGCAGAACTTTCATCTAGATCCCTTTTCCAATAGTCTTTTTCTATTCTGTGGCAGAAAATGCAGTAGACTAAAAGCTCTTTACTGGGAAGGTGATGGGTTTGTGATTTTATACAAACGCCTTGAAAGTGGAAGCTTTCAATGGCCAAGAAATCAGGATGAAATACAGAAAATATCACAACAGGAATTCCGTTGGCTTTTAGAAGGACTTTCCATAAATCAACCAAAAGCAGTTCGAAAAATCAATATAAAACAAGCGATATAATGCGCCACAAAGCCCGATTTTACTGGATTTTTTGGCTTTTCTATGCTATAATAATCACAGTAAAAAAGTAAAGGAACTGCTATTTATGGAAACGTCAAACCAGGTTCAACTTCTTGAAAAACATATCAGCAAGCTAGAAAAAGAAAATCTTATTCTTCAGGAAAAGGTTGATTTCTTGACCCGCAAACTATATGGTAACAAATCAGAGCAGACATTATCTCTTGGTATTGAGGGACAGATGTCTATTTTTGATGAAGCGGAACAAGAAGCCAATAGTGAAGCGATAGAACCTGATATGAAAACCGTGGAATCGTATCGCCGTAAACGATTTCCAGGGCAATGGGAAGAATTATTAAAAGATATTCCTCATGAAAAGAAGCTTTGTACTCTTGCAGAGGAAGATCGTTTTTGTGTAACCTGTGGGGATATGTTACATTCTGTTGGAGAAGAATTCGTCCGTACAGAAATCGAATTTATTCCAGCGAAAGTCCGTGTGATTGATTATTACCGCGAAACCTTTGAGTGCCGTAGTTGCCGAAAAAATGGTAAACCCTATATGGAAAAATCACCCATGCCTACGGCAGTTATGCAACATTCCTATGCTTCGCCGTCTACGGTTTCTTGGGTGATTCATCAAAAATATGAGCTGGCAGTGCCACTGTACCGACAGGAAAAAGAATGGGAAGCACTTGGTGTTAATTTAAGTCGTGCTACCATGTCAAACTGGATCATTACTTGTTACCGCGATTGGCTTTCGCCAATCACAAAACTTCTGCACGAAAAACTTTTGAAACAAACATATCTTCATGTGGATGAAACTCCAGTTCAAGTATTAAATGAGCCTGGTCGCAAGAACACCACAGACTCTTATATGTGGGTGTATAGTTCCATAAAAGAAAGTCAGCATCCGATTCGAATCTTTGAATATCAACCTGGAAGAAGCGGAAAGTATCCAGAAGTTTTCTTAAAGGATTTTAAGGGCTTTATCCATACGGATGCTTATAAGGGCTATGAAAAAGTAAGTGGCATAACCAGATGTCTGTGTTGGTCTCATCTTCGCCGATATTTTGTAGATGCACTACCAAAGGATGTGAAATCACCAGAAGCAACCGTCCCTTCACAGGCAATCACATATATCAACAAACTCTTTGAAATCGAAAAGAAACTAGAGGTTCTTTCGGCAAAGGGTCGAATGGATCAGCGTCTAGAACAGGAATTACCTGTGTTAGAGGCCTTTTGGTTATGGGCAAAAACTGCTTCTATGGGAATCCTTCCAAAATCAAAGTTAGGACAAGCCTTTACTTATGCATTCAACCAAAAAGAGGGATTGATGAATTATCTATTGGATGGGAATTGTGCACTTTCTAATAACCTAGCAGAAAACAGTATTCGCCCCTTCACCATAGGAAGAAAAAACTGGCTATTTTCAGGAAGTCCGAAAGGAGCCGAGGCAAGCGCTGGTATTTATACCTTAATTGAAACGGCAAAAGCAAACGGATTAAATCCAAACAAATATATCCAATATATTTTAAGTGATATACCTGGCAGTGCATTTCTAGAAAATCCAGAATTCTTGGAAGATTACATGCCATGGGATCCAACCATTCAAAAACGATGTCGTTAACAGAATCGCCAACTTTCTAGCATATCAGAAAGTTGGTGATTTTTATATCCACAGAGTTATTTGACGGTTACCGTTTACAGATTGAAAGTGGACTAAAGGAGGATATGACTTTTACCGAGATAGGCAAGGAGCTTTTGCGCGACAGAACTACGATTACAAAAGAAGTTCGCAACTATGCAGTAGAGCAATGGAGTGGATATTCAGTCTATCCCCATAATGTATGCAAGTATCGAAAAGGATGTAAGAGAAAAAAAGTGTGTGGAACCAACGAATGTAAGCATCCAATGGTAACCACATGCAGACAGTGTGAGCGTCTGTGCAACAGGTATTGCGAACAGTTTGAGGAAGAAGTGTGTACCAGCAGATTTAAAGCGCCCTATGTATGTAATGGATGCAGTGAAGTGAAGAAATGTACATTGACGAAGACAATCTATGACGCATTGGAAGCCCATCGTCAGGCATCGAAAAAGATTGCACAATCAAGAAGTGGGATTCTTTCTACGGAAGGAGAAATTGCCAGACTAAATGAAATTCTAGTTCCGCTGATCAAACAGGGACAGTCCATACATCAGATTTATTTAAATAATAAGGATGAGCTGATGTGCAGTGAAAAGACTTTATACAATTACATAGACGGAAGTCTGTTTGATGTGAGGAACATTGATCTCCCACGGAAAGTAAAGTATCGTCCACGTTATAAAAAACCAGAACTAAAGGTAGACAGAGGCTGTCGAGTTGGAAGAAACTATCATGATTATGAAGTGTATCTGGAGCAGCATCCTGATACGGCAGTGACCCAGATGGATTCTGTGATAGGAAGCAAAGGTGGAAAGGTTCTGCTTACGGTATTCTTTGTAGAAACGTCCTTGATGCTTGCATTCCTAAGAGATTCCAATACCTCTAAGTCAGTAATTGATATTTATGATGAGCTATATAATTGGCTGGGAGGACAAGAATTTCGAAAGTTGTTTCCGATCATTTTGACAGACAACGGAAGTGAATTTTCTAATCCCAAGAGTATCGAGTATGGTCCAGATGGAAAAGGATTCCAAAGAACCAGAATCTATTACTGCAATCCAAGTGCCCCCTATCAGAAAGCGGAAATAGAGGTAGGGCATGAATTCATAAGAAGGGTATTGCCAAAGGGAAAAAGTTTTGATGAATTGACGCAGGAAGAAATCAATCGGATGATGGATCATATCAATTCCTATAGAAGAAAGAAACTGAATGGGAAAAGTCCGTATGAAGCATTCTGTTTTTATTATGGAAAAGACCTGGCTGATAAATTAGGATGCCACGAGGTTGACGCCAACAGCATCAATTTAACGCCGGGTCTTTTAAAAAAGTAGCAAGATAATCGGAAGAAGAAACCACTGGCTGGAACGAAAAAAACAGATACCAGCAGACGTGAATTTCGGAGTACAAAATTTGTAAGCCAAAAGTGACGTCCGGTTTTTGTGCGCCCAAATTATCCTGTTACCAGAGATTATACCATGAAAAGCAATAGAAAAACGGGAAAGTCATAACAATTGTGGAACTTCGATTACAAATTTTGAAGGTTGATTACAAAATGTGAAACTCGTTTACAAAACGGGAATCTCGTTTTACATTTCACCCCTACAGTGCACTTTATTTGTGCTAAG
Organism: Candidatus Galacturonatibacter soehngenii; assembly: GCF_008830185.1. GTDB lineage: Bacteria > Bacillota > Clostridia > Lachnospirales > Lachnospiraceae > Lachnotalea > Lachnotalea soehngenii. The sequence continues at coordinate 1,076,182 of NZ_WAGX01000005.1, read as the reverse complement.
CTTCCACTTGTGTAAAAAAAGATACAGTTTATGAAATATAGCGTATATTAGGAGAATTATATGATATCTTACTGTAGAGAGTATTACATATAATACTAGGAGGAAATAATATGGAAAAGAAAAGTTGGATTAAGAAACTATTCATCATTCTTTTGGTAATTGCAGTAATAGCAGGGGGAATTGGGTTTGCACTTTATACATTAAGCCAAGATGAAACGTTAAACATGGCAGATGTTTATGCAACCATTGGGACAATATTACCGTATTTTATACCATTTGCTATTCTACTTGTGTTAACCATTGTTTTAGGAATACTTTGGAAAAATAAGAGCGATAAAGTACGCTATATGCTAAAATGGCAGAGTATTTTAGGTCTTACATTAGTATTTGCGATAACTGTAAATGTAGTTTGTTTTGTTCCGATGCAAAGTATTTTAAATCTCACTTTTTATAAAGTGGATGGGGTAAGTGAAGAAGCGGCAGCAAGTTCTAAAGCGCTTACGGAACAAATAGGAAAAGAAGGAACTGTACTATTAAAAAATACGGACGGGATGCTTCCATTAAGCCAAGATGTAAAGAAATTAAATGTATTTGGCTGGGCATCTACCAATCCTTGCTATGGAGGAACAGGGTCAGGTTCTGTTGATACTTCGACTTGCGTAACCTTATTACAAGGTTTAACTAGCGCAGGATATGAATTAAACACGGAATTAACCAATTTTTATACCGATTATAGCGCTACACGTCCTGAGGTGTCTATGTGGGCACAAGACTGGACATTAAAAGAGCCTACAAAAGATAGTTATTCAGACAATTTGATAACGAATGCAAAAGATTTCTCGGATTATGCTGTTGTAGTAATCACAAGAGTTGGCGGTGAAGGTGCAGACCTTCCAACCGATATGTCAGCCGTAACGTATGAAGGAAATCCAGGAGATTTTGAAGCGGGTCAGACCTATCTTGAACTATCAAAGACAGAAAAAGACCTTGTGGACCTTGTGACAGAAAATTTTGAGCAGGTATGTGTTGTAATTAACTCCGCAAATCCTATGGAACTTGGTTGGGTGGATGAATACGATGAAATCAAAAGTGTTCTTTGGATGGCAGGACCTGGAGAAACTGGATTTAAAGCACTTGGTTCGATTTTAAATGGAGAGACAAATCCATCTGGTAAATTAGTTGATACATATGTATATGACTTAAAAGAAACACCAAGCTTTCAAAATTTTGGTGCTTTTGCCTATGATAATGCCGAAGGTTACACCTTTTTAAACTATGTCGAGGGAATCTATGTGGGCTATCGCTTCTTTGAAACCTATTATCTTGATAATGAAGAAGGATATCAAAAAGCTGTACAATACCCATTTGGATATGGATTAAGCTATACCACGTTTGAACAGACAATGGGTGAATTAAATAGAGATTTTGATGGTAATATCAGTTTCGATGTCACAGTAAAAAATATTGGTGATAAAGCTGGAAAAGATGTTATTGAAGTATATTATACAGCACCTTATACAGAAGGTGGAATTGAAAAATCAGCTGTTGATTTGATTGAGTTTGCAAAGACAGATGAACTTGCGCCAGGTGAAAGCCAGACTCTTTCTATTACCTTCAATGAAGAAGAAATGGCTTCTTATGATACCTATGGAAATGGCTGTTATGTATTAGAAGCAGGAGATTATGATATAAAGATTATGTCAGATTCTCATACACTTATTGATAAAAAGACGTATACAGTAAATCAGGATATTGTCTATAATGAAAGCAATAAGCGTACCAGTGATGCGGTAGTAGCAACCAACCAATTTGACTTTGCAGAAGGTGATGTGACATATCTTAGCAGAGCAAATAATTTTGAAAATTACGATATTGCAATTGCTGCGCCTTCTAATTATTCAATTAGTGCCGAAAATGCAGCAAACTTAACGAATGTAGAAACTTACGTAATTGAAAATAACGAAGAAGATACCATGCCTACAACAGGGGCAAAAAATGGGGTTAAATTACATGAACTTAGAGGATTGGATTATGATGATCCAAAATGGGATACGTTATTGGACGAATTAAGTATAGATGATATGAAGAACTTAATTACGTACGGAGGATATCAGACAAGTGAGATTTCTTCGATTGGTAAAATTTCTACAACAGATGCAGATGGTCCAGCAGGATTTAGTAGCTTTTTTAATACAGCAATCCGCGGAACGGCTTTTCCTGGTGCAGTTATGATTGCGGCAACCTGGAACAAAGATATTGCGTATGAACGTGGAGTTGCAATGGGCAATGAGTCAGATGGTATTGAAGTATCTGGTTGGTATGGACCAGCAATGAATATTCATAGAAATGCTTTTGCAGGACGTAACTTTGAATATTATTCAGAAGACGGTGTATTATCTGGTATCATGGCTGCTAATGAAGTAAGTGGAGCGGCAAGTAAAGGGTTGTATGCATATATCAAACATTTTGCATTAAATGATCAAGAAACAAATCGTCTTGCATTACTTTGTACCTGGTCAAACGAGCAAGCAATTCGAGAAATTTATTTAAAACCATTTGAAATTGCAGTGAAAGTTGGAAAAACAGGTGCAGTAATGTCCTCCTTTAACTACATTGGAAACCAATGGGCAGGAGGGTGTAAAGAGCTTCTAACGAATGTTCTTAGAGATGAATGGGGATTTAGAGGTTTTGTTATCACCGATTATTTTGGCGGTTATGGATTCATGGATGCAGATAAAGCCATTCGTGCAGGAAATGACTTAATGCTTTCTACAACTGGTGAAAATGGTGCAACACCTGATGACACGCAAAGTGCAACAGCAGTTACTTCTCTAAGAAAAGCAAGTCATAATATTTTATTCACAACCGTGAATAGTAAGGCTTATGAAAACTATCAATCAGGATTGCATTTGCAAAATTGGATGAAGACAGCAATTGCAATTGATGTATTACTAGCTGTAATATTGATTGCTTTGGAGGCTGTGATTATACTAAATTATCGAAAGAAAGAAAATGGAAACCTATCAATTGAATAATACGTTACGATAAAGCCTTATGGCTTTGTTGGTAACAAGGATACTGTGCAGAAATAGATATTGCCAAAAAGACTGGCAATATCTATTTTCACGAACAGACATAGGAAAAAAGCAGTTCTTATTGTATAATGATAGGAATACAAGCAGGAGGAGGTATCAAGATGATTCGAATAGCCCTTGTAGACGATGAAGAATCAAGCATAAAACAGTTAACCAAATATCTAATTCAATATCAAAAAGAGCGAAACGTTACCATGCAAATTGAAACATTTTCGGATGGTGATGAAATAGTTGAAAATTATAAAGCGGAATACGATATGATTTTACTAGATATTGAGATGAGATTTATGGATGGAATGACAGTAGCTTCGTTAATTCGAGAAAAAGACCCAGAAGTGGTTATTATCTTTATAACAAATATGGCGCAATATGCAATCAAAGGTTATACAGTGAATGCAACCGATTATGTTTTAAAGCCTGTATCCTATTTTTCCTTTTCCCAACGTCTAGATAAAGTAATCAATCGAATTAACCGAAAGGTAAATAAATTTATTGCAATATCAGTAAAGGGTGGCACGGTAAAATTATATATTTCTGATATTTGTTATATTGAAAGCCAAGGACATCGACTTATTTTTCATACCATGGAACAAGAATATGTGACCTTTGGGACAATGAAAGAGGTAGAGGAAAAATTAAAGGACATGTATTTTTTTCGTTGTAACAAAGGGTGTCTTTTAAACCTTTCCTATGTGGATAGTGTAATAGATGGATGCGTGATAATAAAGGGAGATAGACTGGCAATTAGCAGAGCTAGAAAAAAAGACTTTACAGAAGCGTTGACTAATTATCTTGGAGGAACATTGCAATGAATCATGTTACGCTTACAGAAATCCCAAGAATATATACTGGAATAGCAGAATGGGCGGCTTGTAGTATTTACATTGCTATTTTAAAGAAAAAGTTTCATGGCGCTTATTTAATAATCATAATGTCGATTGCACTGTTTTTACAGTGTTTTACGCAATTAGTAGTTGGAATGTTTCCAAAGTCATTATGGATTTTTGGTATGTTACTTGCAATTGGCATGATGCTACTTTATTTTTATTTTTGCTGTGATTTGAATTGGATGAATGCAGGATATTATTGCGTTCGATCCTTTATTCTTGCGGAATTTGCCGCATCTTTAGAATGGCAGCTTTATTATTATATTGTGCAAAGTACGAACAACAACCATATTTTACTAAATGGTCTTGTGTTATTTCTTGTTTATGGGACAGTCTTTTTTGTGATTTATTTATTAGAAAGAAAACATATGTATCTTCAACAAGAGCGAACCACCATAAGAGAGTTGATTTTTGTAATTGTTGTTGGAGGAACGGTTTTCTTTGTTAGTAATTTAAGCTTTGTGTATGCCAATACTCCGTTTAGTAGTCAGATTACAAGAGAAATCTTTAATATCAGAACATTAGTAGATTTTAGCGGACTTACCATTTTATATGCGTATCATATATTAAGAAGAGAAATGCAGGCGAAATACGACCTAGATGCTATGCGTAATATTTTACAAAGTCAGTATGCGATTTATCGAAAATCAGGTGAGAGTATCGATATTATTAATCGGAAATACCATGACCTAAAGCATCAGATTGCAGTTCTTCGTTCAGAAGAGGATTCTCAAAAACGTCAGGCTTTTTTAGACGAAATGGAAAGCGAAATTAAAATGTATGAAGCACAAAATAAGACGGGTAATTCAGTGGTAGACACTATACTTACGAGCAAAAGTATTACCTGTCAAAAGCACAACATAGAGTTAACTTGTGTCGTAGATGGAAAACTTCTAAATTTCATGCACGTAATGGATATCTGCACCATTCTTGGAAATGCACTGGATAATGCAATTGAGTGTGAAATACAAATCGAAGAACAGGAAAAAAGGTTAATTCATGTTGAGGTCCTATCAAAAAAGGATTTTATTGTACTTCGTTTTGAAAACTATTTTGAAGGAAAGCTAGAGTTTGAAGATAATCTTCCTGCTACCACAAAACCCAATAAAGAATACCATGGATATGGAATTAAGAGTATTCAATACACGGCCAAAAAATACAATGGGTGGGCCACGATTAATAAAAGAGAAAACTGGTTTGAGCTAACGGTGGTCATTCCAGCTAACAAGGAATAAAAAGAATGTGATGGGAATGTCACATTCTTTTTTCCGTTTATGCTTAAATTCAAACCGTTTGTGCTAAAAAAATATCCCTTTCAAGATATATGATATGATGTATTTGAAAAAGTATCATATTTGTTTTACGATTTGCCTTGTGTAAAAATCCCTTCGATTATGAAGCAAATTATTCAAAATTGAAGGAAAAATGAATGAAAGATGAATTAAATTATTCGTTATTTTGATATGAGAAAAGAAGCAGTTTGTGAAATGAATCAAACAATTTGTGTAATGCTTTAAAATAATTATGAAGACCATGGTATGATAAAGCAACAAAATAGCGTAGTTAATAGACCTAGACTTGCGTTATGCAGATTAAGAAAGGGTATGAAGTTATATGGTAGATTTAAAAGACTTAATAAGTAAAATGACATTAGAGGAAAAGGCTTCTTTGTTATCTGGAAAGGATATCTGGGAGACAAAAACGATTGCGCGTCTAAATATTCCTACAGTTGTATTATCGGATGGTCCTCATGGTGTAAGACGACAAGTAGGTGCAGGAGATCATCTGGGCTTAAATGCCAGCTTACCAGCAACCTGCTTTCCGACAGCGGCAACGATTGCAAATAGTTGGGATCCTTCGGTGGCAGAACAAATTGGGGCTTGTATTGGAGAAGAGGCATTGGTTCAAGGAGTTGGAGTTGTGCTTGGTCCTGGAATGAATATGAAAAGAAGTCCTCTTTGTGGTCGAAATTTTGAATACTATAGTGAAGACCCTTACTTATGTGGAAAAATGGCATTAGGATTTGTAAAAGGAGTGCAAAGCAATGGTGTATCCGCATGTCCGAAACATTATGCAGTAAACAGTCAAGAGTTACGAAGAATGTCAAGCGATTCCATACTGGATGAGCGAACGCTTCGAGAAATTTATCTGACTGCATTTGAAATGGTAGTAAAAGAAGCCAAACCAAGAAGTCTTATGACTTCTTATAACAAAGTAAATGGAATTTATGCAAGTGAACATGAAAAATTACTTCAAGATATATTAATGGATGAATGGGGATTTGACGGTTTTGTGGTAACCGATTGGGGTGGCTCAAACAACCATGTGGAATCGGTTCGAGCAGGAAATCATCTTGAAATGCCGACAACAGGTGGAGATAGTGACAGGGAGCTTGTTGACGCTGTAAAAAGTGGAAAACTAGAAGAAGAATTACTAAATCAAAGAGTAGAAGAATTTTTAAAGGTACTATATGAAATAAAGCCAGCATTTGAGAGAAATAAGAGTAATGATTTAAAAATAGAAGACCACCACAAAGCTGCACAAAAAGCAGCAGCTGAAAGTATTGTGCTACTTAAGAATGAAGATAGTATTTTACCACTTTCTTCTGCTTGTAAAGTAGCAGTTATTGGTGATTTTGCGAAAACTCCACGTTATCAGGGAGCTGGTTCTTCTATTGTGAATTGTACAAAACTAGATAGTACCCTTGATGTTTTAAAGGGATTTGATTTAGACGTTGTTGGCTTTGAAGCTGGATATGAGAGAAATGGTAAAATGGATGATCGTATGCAACAAGCCGCAGTGGAACTAGCTCAAAAGGCTGAGGTTGTTCTTTTCTACATGGGACTTGATGAAATCAGTGAGACAGAAGGGCTTGATCGAACTCATATGCAGATTCCAAGCAATCAGGTTGCGCTTCTTAGCAGACTCTCGAAAGTAAATAAAAATATTGTTGTAATATTGTCTGCGGGTTCTGCCATTGAAATGCCTTGGATTAGTAACTGTAAGGCAGTACTTCATGGATACTTGGGTGGCCAGGCAGGAGCTGGTGCAATGCTGCAAGTGATAACAGGAGAAGTGAATCCAAGTGGAAAACTAGCCGAGACATTACCAATTAAATATGAAGACACACCAACGTATCAATACTTTCCTGGAAAGGAATATCATGCAGAGTACCGAGAGGGGCTTTTTATCGGCTATCGATATTATGATACAGCAAACATTTCAGTGCAATTTCCTTTTGGATACGGTTTAAGCTATACGACGTTTGAGTACTCCAACTTAAAGGTAAGCCAAAATCAAGCTACATTTTGTATTAAAAATACAGGGATACGCGATGGTGCTGAGGTAGTCCAGCTTTATATCCATGCGAAAGATTCTGATGTATACCGCCCATTTAAGGAATTAAAGGGCTTTACCAAAGTCTTCTTAAAAGCTGGTGAAGAAAAAGAACTTACGATTACACTTGATGATAAAGCCTTTCGCTATTACAACACGGGAAATAGCCAGTGGGAGGTTGAAGAAGGTGAGTATGAAATCTTAATTGGAGCTTCTAGCAAGGAGATTCGATTAAAAGAAACCATTTTTATAAAAGGAAGCAAAGCAAAACTTTGGTATGAAAAGGATTCCATGAAGCCTTATTATACAGGTCAGATTCAAACCATTAGCGATAGGGAATTTGAGTGTTTATTGGGAAGGCAGATTCCTAATAGACGTTGGAATGAACAGGGACTTTTAGATGTAAACGATGCGTTATGTCAAATGTACTATGCAAAGAGTGGGTTAGCAAGGTTAGCATATAAGATTCTTCATACCTTAAAAGTACGAAGTGAAAAAAAAGGAGTTCCTAATTTAAATGTTTTGTTTATTTACAATATGCCATTTCGAGGCATAGCAAAAATGACAAATGGTGTTATCACAATGGATATGGCAAATGAAATGGTTCGCATGGTTAATGGACAATTTTGGTCAGGTTTAAAGGGTTTTATAAAAGGATATTTTAGAAATAAAAAGGCACAAAAAAGTATGAAATAAGGAGGGATAAAGTTTGGAGGACATAAAGTACAACAACAAAATAATTGAGACTTGGAATAAATTTAAGCAAAAGCATCCAAATTTAGTTCAATTTCTTGTTTTCTTTCTAATTAGTAATGGTGTAACCGTATTACAGATGGTAGTAATGCCTTTGATTAAGTATATATTTGGATTTACAACGTTAGTAAATACTGCTTTTCAAGTAATACCAATTGGAGCAAATGTAGATGGAAGCATTTATTATGTTTTTGATTATGCCGCTGGTGCGCTTGGAGCTGGCGGAGGAGGTGGATTGGCTTACTTTTTAGCGGTGGAAATCACGCTGCTTCTTGCACAAATAATTAATTTCTTTTTACAAAGAAATGTTACCTTTCAATCCAATACAAGTGTTTATAAGGCAGCCTTTTGGTATTTAATTGCATGGATTCTAATTTCGGTTGGTGCATCTGCTTTACAAGGTCTATATAAAGCACCTATATATACATTGCTTATGAGTAAGCTTGGTGCATCTTTTGGTATGACACTTGCAGATATTGTAACTATGCTAATAAATAGTGTGATTTCGTTTTGGGTGTTTTTCCCAATCATGAAACTTATATTCAAACAAAAATAAGGTATAACGATAGCCAAGATTCTTTATGAGTCTTGGCTATGTTAAAATAAGTGATTACTTTTGTTGCTCTAATATCTTTTTTTGCAAAAATCGTTTCTTATATTTGACTTTCGCGTATTTTCCTAATTTATGAATGATAACAGGATTGACAGTGCCACCAAGGATTCCAACGATTGGGATTCCTTGTATTACCTTTGCGGTAAGTAAAGTAGTGGATAAAAGTGTTGAGGTTTCTTTCATAATCTCATCCAAATCATAAGTAAGTACGAAAGCAGAGTCGATGCTTCTACCAATCGCGTCTATTTTTTCGGAATACATTTTTTGCGATTCGCCCTTTGATAATGCACCACAGATTATAGATAGCATAAATATTTTCTCTTCCTGTGTATTATAAGGGTAGCCGTAATGCAATGCGATTTCATTAATCGTTTTTACCATAACGGAAAGAAAGATGGGAATATCAGCAAGTCCAATGCCAAGTAGACCAAGTACACCGCCCTCAACGGCAGCAATGGATTGATTCAATGCCTTTGACTGGTTGGAAGAACGATCCATTCTCTTTATGTGTCTTTTACTGGAATGCTTGTCAACGGCATAATTATTTAAGTCATAATCAATTTCTAGTTTCTCCTTATTATACGTCTTTTCTATGACTGGAGAGCCCTTTTCAAAAACAAGCATAAAACCCTTATAAAAGGCAGTATCAAGTCCTGTTCTTATCTTGGTAGGTATTTTTTCTTGTAATTTATCAAGCGCAGGCTTCATCTTTTCTTTGAACAATGCATTTTCTTTTTGATTTAATATTTTATTTTCTTGTTTTTGCGTTTGGTTAAATTGTTTTATCAACATATCACGTTTATCCATGTTTGTCCTCCGAATTCCTCCTGTTATTTTACTATAAACGTATTACAGTTTACATTAAAAGTAAAGGTGTTTTTTGTATGAAATAATAGTAAAAAGATTGACAGGAAAAAAACATTTGTTTATAATAGGTAACATGCGTTACGTAACATAAATTATTTAATGACAGGAGTTTTTTATGCCGCCAAAAATTAAGATTTCAGAAGAAGAAATATTAGAGGAAGCCATATTGCTCATTCGAGAAAAGGGATATACCAATTTGAATGCAAGAGACCTTGCCAAGAGACTTGGTTGTTCGGTTCATCCAATCTTTCGTGCCTTTTTATCAATGGATGGATTAAAGGAAGCAGTTTATCAAAAAGTTGAGCAGATTTACAACAACAAGATGATAGAAGCAGGAAAACAAGAGGGCGGATTTTTGCAAATGGGTCTTGCCTACATTGATTTTGCAAAAAGAGAACGAAATCTTTTTCAATTGCTGTTCATGTCAGAAGCATTTCAAAAAAAGAGTATCATGGATATTGTTGGTTCAACGCAAGGTGATGATGAGGTAATTGCTATGATTTGTCAAATGTCAGGTCTTTCAAAAAAAGGGGCCAAGGAGTTATATGCTGGTATTTGGCTTACGACTCATGGTATAGCAGCCATGTTTGCAACAAACGGATGCCAATATAACGATAATGAAATCAAGAGACTTTTAGATAATTCCTTTATGGGATTAGCTATGAAATTAAAGAAAGAGGAAGAAAAACTAAAATGAAAAACAAAACATTTCGAATCAAACATCCTTATGCAGCAGCTAGTTTAATAGGTATTTTATGTACATTTTTGACTGCACTTAGTATGGCAATTCCCCAAGCTATGAGACATGATACTTATATGATTTATTTTATAGCGGCAATTAGCCTTGTCATTTCAGCTAGTCTAGGTGTCCTCATCATGAAAAAAACGGACATTAGTCTTGGTACATATGGCTTTTCGTTTCGTAGTAAAGACAGTTTTCAAAAGATTTGGTGGTACGCACCTTTGATTCTAATGGAAATTCTTCCTCTTGTCGTATACGGGTTTAGCAATAAGATATTACCCTATCAGTATCTGATAGTAGCATTTTTAACAATTGCAGTCGGCTTTAACGAAGAGATATATTTTAGAGGATTAATCCTTCAGTTTCTTACTGTAAAGGGAAGAAAACAGACAATTATCGGATCTGCAATTATTTTTGGTGTTTTGCATCTTACCAATGCATTCAATGGCAAGAACCTGCTTTACCTTATTTTACAAATGTCATTTGCCTTCTTAGTTGGATTTGTTTTGGCTGAACTTGTAAGTATTACAAAAAGTCTTTGGGTGGTTATAATCTGGCACGCCAGCCATGACTTTATAGCCATGACAACAGAGGGAGAATTGGATACAAAAGCATTGCTCATTCTTTTTATACAAGTCTTATTGCTACTAGTCTATGCAATTAAGATATGGAAGGAAAGTACAATAGAAGAGTAGTACAGGATTTTAATCAAAAAGGGATAACTGTGTGTATTCCTCTTTCTTTAACTTTTCTTTGAGTGGAGCCATATAACTGGAGGGTAGAGCATATTTATCTCTTAGTGAATTGACCATTTTATAGAGCTCATTTTTGTATTCTTTTGGGGCACCTCCAGTTTGATATAACAATTTTAATGGCTCATATAGGTTTGGATAATCTTTTCTTATAAAGTTAAAAAAGAAAGTTCTTGTTGTTCCGCGCAAATACAACGTACCAGGAAGTACATAAGAAATATTACTTTCTTTTGCATGGGAATAAAGGGCATCGACATTTTCAAAAGAATCAGTCAAATAAGGTATGATTGGCATAAAATGTAGACCAATGGAAGCATTAGTCTTTGAAAAAGCCTTTAGCATAGCAAACCTTTTTAAAGAATCAACCCCTTGAGGTTCGATTTTCTTTCTTATAGTTTCGTCCATAGTTGTAATGGTTGCCGCTATATTTACATAAGTAATGCGAGATAACTCATCAATGAGATCATAATCTCTAAGTACCAAATCACTTTTGGTAGATATGATACATGGAGTTTTGTATTTAATGAATAGCTTTAAAATATCGGGCATGATTCGATAAATAGATTCTGCTGGCTGATAGCTATCCGTTACACCACCAAGATTAACGACCTCCTGCTTCCAACTAGAAGAAGAGAGTTGTTTTTCCAAGGCTTCCACGACATTTGACTTTACATGTATTTCTTGAAAAAAGTCTTCTTTGTCTAAATAGTTATGCGAATACATTGCATAACAGTATGTGCAACCATGTTCACAACCACGATAAATATTTAAATCCCATGAATAGGGTATTTTTCTTTTTAGTTTATTTAAAGCGGTAGCACATTTAATTTCTTTGTATTCCATAATTATCTCCCCTCTAATTCGCTTCGTAGAATAGCTTGTAACTTTATTTTAGCATTTTATACTGTGATTTGGTATGATAAATAAAAAAGATGAGGGTAATTTTATGATAAAATTATTCTTGGATAATATTAGAAACAGGTTTATAATACATTAGTAATGTGGCACCCAAGCCATTAAAATGAAAGTTAGGAGAAGGAATATGGGAATATTTGATATATTTAAAAATAAGACGAAACAAGATGAGCGTGTAATTGAGAGCGAAAAAGGTTATATATATATGCCAATTGAAGGTGAAGTAATCCCTTTGGAAGAGATAAATGACGGTGTGTTTTCTGCTGAAATATTAGGAAAAGGCTGTGGAATAAAGCCAGCAAAAGGCAAAGTATATGCACCGTTTGATGCAGAAATAATTCAGGTTGCAGATACCAAGCATGCTATTGGTTTAATGAGTAAAGATGGAATCGAGCTATTAATTCATGTGGGAATGGATACAGTAGCAATGAATGGAGCTGGATTTGAGCCTCTTGTAAAAACAGGAGATAAGGTAAAGTGTGGTCAATTAATTATGAACTTTTCAATGGATGAAATAAAGAAAGCTGGTTATGTAACGACAACAGCACTTGTAATTACGAATACCGATAGCTTTGAAACAATCGAGACTACTAAGTTAGGACAGATGACTAAGCTTGACAAGGTGTTACGCGTAAAATAGAATTATATCTAACAGAGTACGGGGCATGGATAATTTCCATGTCCCGTACTCTGTTAAGTGAAAAATCACAGGCACATAAATAAGAACAAGATATATGTTAATCGATTGTCATATTAAATGGATTTGACGTGAAATGAAAATCGTAGTTATCTTCGGTTTATTTAGCAAAGTGCATAATAGGATTTGATATAGATTTGTCAATTTAAACAAGATGCATTGAAATAAAAAAGGTCTTGGTTATGAGATAAAAGTCGTGCATTAATGATGATTAAGTAAATTTTATCATAAAATTGACTAAGGATTATTTTAAAAACGATTTTGTTAAAGAGTAACAATAATATAAAATATCAGAATGACATTTTATACAAATTATATGTCAACCGATTGACACATAATGTTTTGCATGCTATTATCATCCTATAACAGATTTATGTTATGTGCTACTTAGTAACAAATGAATAATGGAGGGAATTTTATGAAATTAAGAATGAAAAAGTTTGTCGCTTTATTATCAGTAACATCTTTATCTATTGGGTTACTGGCGGGATGTGGAAGTAAAACAGACAATCAGTCTGCTGATAGTCAGAACACTGAAAACACTGCGGATACTTCTAACACGGACAGTGAACAAAAAGGTGAGGATGCCAAAGCAGATTTGACGGGTGTGGAAATCTCTTTCTTAAATAGTAAGGGTGAGATTCAATCCGCTTTGGAAGAGGTAGCTTCAAGATATGAAGCAGAAAAGGGTGTAAAAGTAGATATTATTGCGTGTGGTGCAGGAGAAGTGCCATATACAAAGATTACCAGTGCCTATAATTCAGGTTCAGCTCCAACGATGGCTATGTTAGATACGACAGATATCGTGGCATTGGCAGAAGAATATGCATTGGATTTATCCAATGAAAAATGGATTGCAGAATGTGAAGATCAGGTAACAAAAGTAAATGATAAGGTATATAGTTTTCCATTCTGTATTGAAGGAAGAGGTCTGATTTATAATAAAACAGCAATTGAAAAGACACTAGGAACAGAATTTGACGCCTCTACTATTAATTCATATGATGCATTAAAAAGTCTGTTAGAAGACTTAAGGGCAAAAGGTATGGAGAACCCTGTAGTAATTTCAAAGGAAGACTGGTCTCTAGGAGCTCACCAGTTAGGATTTATCTATGATACATATGATGGTACAACGCCAGGAAGTACTAAGTTAATTGAACAATTAAAGAGCGGTGAATTAGCTCCAGCTGATTATAACAGATTCAATCAATTCTTAGATACCATCGATTTATTGTTAGAATACAACATCAATGGAAAAGATCCTTTAGGTGCTTTGTATGAACAAGATCCTATCTTTTTAGCAGATGGTGAGGCAGCTATTTGGGCAAATGGTGTTTGGGCTTGGCCAAATATTGAAGAGGCAGGAGCAGAAACTACAGATGAATATGGATTTTTACCTTTTATATTAGGAAATGATACAACTGATTTTGCAAATACTAGTATTCAAGCTGCTCCATCAAAACAAGTAATGATTGATAATGTACAGGCAACGAAGGAACAACAAGAAGCAGCCAAAGAGTTTTTAAACTGGATTGTATATTCAGAGGTAGGACAACAAATGTTAGTGGAGACTTGTGCATTGATTCCAGCAACCGCTAATAATGCTTTTGAACCTCTTGATCCGCTTGGAAGAGATATTAAGACTAAGTTATCAAGTGGGAATACATTTAATTCTTCTTTTATCGCACCTTCTGATCACTGGAGTGTAATGGGAGCTGCTATGCAAAAATACATTGCAAAACAAAGTAGCAGAGAAGAATTGACTAAGAGTCTGGCAGATTACTGGACAGCACAGAAAGAATAATTTGTCTGTTTTAAAGACAATTCACACCAGCGCGGATAAATGATGTTATCCGCGTGGTGTGTTATCCTTGGCACTAAGTGCCGACAAAGAAAGGAACGGGATAGTATGGGAACTATGGGAAATAAGCCCAAAGAAAAAATCAGAAACCTAATCATATTTGCCTTACCCGGAGTGTCAATCTTTTTTGCGGTTGTAATCGTACCCTTTATATATGGATTTTATTTGACACTAACCGATTGGAATGGGGTAACAGCAACAAAAAATATCATAGGTTTATCAAATTACGCACAAGTATTTAAGGATGCGGATTTTTGGTCTTCCATGGGACTGACATTAAAGTATGTATTCTTTTCCGTTATTTTAGTTAATTTAGTGGCATTTATGCTAGCTTATGTTTTAACAAATGGATTAAAAGGACAGAACTTTTTTAGAGCAGGATTTTTTACACCCAATTTGATTGGTGGTGTTGTATTAGGATTTATCTGGCAGTTTATTTTTTCAAGAGTTTTAGTTAATTTAGGAGAAAGTACAGGATGGGGAATCTTTAGTACTTCATGGCTTTCGAATCCAAGTAAGGCATTTTGGGCATTGGTTATTGTAACGGTATGGCAGTTATCAGGATATATGATGTTAATTTATATTGCAGGTTTTACAGGTCTATCAACGGATGTATTAGAAGCTGCAAGTATTGATGGAGCAACAGGATTTCAAAGAATGTTTCGAATTATCATACCATTAATGGTACCCTCCTTTGTTGTATGCCTATTTTTAACCTTATCAAGAGCATTTATGGTATATGATGTAAATCTTACTTTAACAGGAGGAGAACCATATGGAACCACTAAGCTAGTGGCTATGCATGTTTATGAGAAAGCATTTACTGCAAGAAATTATGGGGTAGGTCAGGCAGAAGCATTATTTTTGTTTCTCATCGTAGCGGCGATTAGTGGTGTACAAATTTATTTAGGAAAGAAAAAGGAGGTTGAGGCATAATGAATACAAAGAACAAGGTTGGCGGTACAAGACGTATGGTTGTTGATTGGAGCCAGGCGATATCCATGTTAGTTCTGTTTTTCGTATACATGATTCCCTTTGTACTAATTATTCTTAACTCCTTTAAATATAAAAGAGATATTATTAAAAGTCCATTTTCCATTGTAGCAGAAAAGGGTTATACCTTTGATAATTATCTGGTGGCATTTGAAAAAATGAATTTTTTAAGAAGCTTTTCAAACTCTTTATTTGTTACAGGGCTAAGTACTTTAATAGTAACAGTCTTAGCGTCAATGACTGCATATTATTTTGTAAGGGCAAAAGATAAATTTTCAACCGTTTGTTTTTCTTTAATGGCGGCATCCATGATTATCCCATTTCAGGCAATCATGATTCCTTTGGTTTCCATATATGGAGCAAAACTTAATATGTTAAACCATAGGACTTCCCTTATCTTTTTTCATGTAGGATTTGCAATGAGTATGTCGGTGTTTATTTTTCAAGGCTTTATCAAAAGTAGTATTCCGTTATCTTTGGAAGAAGCTGCATGTTTAGATGGCTGTAGTAAGCCACAGACATTTTTTATGGTGGTCTTTCCGCTTTTAAAGCCGATTACTTCAACTCTTGTCATCTTAAATGTATTGGCATTTTGGAATGATTATCTACTTCCTTCTTTGGTGTTAGGGAAAAAGCAAATTATGACGCTGCCTTTATCCACTTATGCGTTTTATGGAACTTATTCTGCTGATTATGGAACCATTATGGCTGGACTTGTGCTTACAGTTGCACCAATTCTGGTTTTGTACTTAGTTCTTCAAAAGCAGATTATAAGTGGTGTTGTGGCAGGAGCGGTAAAGTCATAAAACACGCACAAAAGCTGTGGAAAATGGTAACAGCGAAAGTACATTGTCAAGAAAGGAATTTGGCAGAAGGGAATCTGTCAATGGTATTAAAATGAAAAAGATTGAGAATAAAGTCATGCTAATTACGTACTCAGATTCAATGGGTCATAATTTAAAAGATTTATATAAGATATTAGAACGTTACTTTACAAAAGCGGTTGGTGGAGTACATATTTTACCGTTCTTTCCTTCTTCGGGAGATAGAGGTTTTGCTCCTATGGATTATCATAAAGTAGAAGAGGCATTTGGGGATTGGTCTGATATTGAAAGACTATCTAAGAACTATTATCTGATGTTTGATTATATGATTAATCATATCTCAGCACAAAGCGAATACTACCAAGATTTTTTATTAAAGAAAGATGATTCGAAATATAAAGATTTATTTATTCGATATAAAGATTTTTGGGAAAACGAAGAGCCTACCAAAGAACAGGTAGACGCTATTTACAAAAGAAAGCCAAGAGCACCTTATGTAGATGCAAAATTTGCAGATGGAACGACGGAAAAGGTATGGTGTACTTTTGATGAAGAACAAATCGACATTAACTGCAAATCAGAAACAGCCAAAGAATTCATTCGTGATAATTTGACCTTTTTATGTGAGCACGGCGCAGCCTTAATACGATTGGATGCCTTTGCTTATGCTACTAAAAAGGCAGGGACAAGTTGCTTTTTTATCGAACCAGATGTGTGGGAATTCTTAGCAGAATGTCAGGATATTGTTTCAGAATATGGGGTTTCTCTTTTACCTGAAATTCATGAACATTATACCATGCAAAAAAAGATTGAGGAAAAGGATTATTACGTATATGATTTTGCCCTTCCAATGCTTTTGATTCATGCGCTGTATTATGGACAGACACAGTATTTGAAAAACTGGCTTACCATTTGTCCTAGAAAACAATTTACGACTTTGGACACTCATGATGGAATTGGAGTTGTGGATGTTAGGGATTTGCTCCCAGATGAAGAAATTGAACGTACCAAGGAAGATATCTTTAAATATGGTGCAAACGTAAAGAAAATATACAATACAGCAGCGTACAACAATCTTGATATTTATCAGGTAAACTGTACCTACTACTCCGCCCTTGGAGATGATGATGCATCTTATTTATTAGCAAGAGCAGTTCAGTTTTTTGCGCCTGGTATTCCACAAGTCTATTATGTAGGATTATTGGCGGGTAAAAATGATTTGAAACTTTTGGAGGAAACAAAGGTTGGCAGAAATATTAACAGACATTACTATACAGAGGAAGAAATTGAACGAGAAGTAAAACGTCCAGTGGTACAATCGCTTTTAAAGCTAATGGAATTTCGTAATACACATCAAGCTTTTGATGGTGAATTCCATATGCATTCATGTAGTGAGAAAGAAATCATTATAGAAAGAGTAAATGGAAAACACAAGGCTGTGTTATACGCAGATTTTGAAAGCAAAAAGATGACCATTACCTATACAGATGTAGATTTTAACGAAAAGGTCTTAAGCTTAGCAGGAGCGCACATTCATGAAGGAAAATAGAATTTTAATAGGAGAACAAGATCACTATCTTGTGATACCCATTCTGGCAGAAAAACCTAAGAAAAAAATATTTTTCATAGTAGAGGATACATATTTTACAGAGCTAAATATTCCAATGCTAGAAGAGGAGGAAGTAGAATATCAGTATGATTATCTGGCTTTCCTTCCAATCAGTCAGTTTCAAGGAAAAGAAATCTTATTAAAGGGAGATTATACCCAGAATTTTATCAACGGCGTTCATACAGCAAAACATATTATAAAGAAAAGACAAAATCGCCCACAAATTCATTTTACCCCAGACTACGGTTGGATCAATGACCCGAATGGGCTGCTATATCAGGGAGGATTGTATCATTTGTATTTTCAATATAATCCGTTTGATACGCAATGGGATAATATGAGCTGGGGACATGCAATAAGTAAAGATTTGCTTCATTGGGAGCAAATAGATACGGTATTGTTTCCCGATGAAGACGGCACCATATTTTCTGGTTGCGGAATAGTCAATGAATTTGGACTGCTTGGGCTACCAAAGGATGCGCTTTTGTTTTACTATTCGGCAGCAGGTAATGCAAATGAATTAAGTAAGGGAAAAGATTTTGTTCAAAAGTTAGCCTATAGCTTAGATGGAGGCAATACACTGACAAAAAGTCTGGTGGCAGTACCAACGATATGCAAAGAAAACAGAGATCCAAAAGTATTCTATCATGAGCCAACGAAAGCTTATATCATGTGTCTTTGGCTGGAGGGAAACGAATTTGCAATATTGTGTTCCGTTGATTTAAAGAAATTTGAAATAAGCCAGCGCCTTTTTCTAGATCAAGGTTTTGAGTGCCCCGATTTATTTGAATTAAAAATAGAAGACGAGTCTGGTGAAAATACACAAGAAACCAAATGGGTATTTTGGTGTGCAGACGGCTACTATTATTTAGGAAACTTCGACGGATATGAATTTCATGTAGAGGGATCAAAAAAAGAAGCATATCATACAAAACTTCCTTACGCTGCCCAGACAATTTCTAATATGGATGGCAGAGTGATATCCATTCCTTGGCTTCGAACAAAAACAGTAAACAAGCTTTATACTGGATGTATGGGATTGCCAAGAGAGTTTAACTTGTGTAGATGTAAGGGAGAATTACGCTTAAAGCAAAGTCTGCCAAAGGAGATTAGAGAAAGAATTAATATTATTTACTCCATGAATAGTAAGGAAAGTAAAGAAGTAAACCTTAAGTGGGAGAAGGAAAGCGTATTGGGCCTTCAGTTGACATTGAAAAAGGATCAAACTTCAAAAGGCTTTCATGGCTTTATACTTGGGTGTGAAGTAGAATACAATCAGGAAAATGGAGTAATAAAAGTTGGAGAGGAACAAATTCCTATTAAAACACCACTTGAAGAGCTTTCTATGATATTTGATTCAGGAATCATTGAAATAACAGCTAATAATGATATAATATATGCAGTAATACAACTAGAACATAGTATTTCTAATGATGAGATAAATTTAAGCTCCAATGAGATTAGTGAGCTGATGATTTATGAAGTGAAATAAGGGATTTTGGAGGGTGATTGTGTGGCAACGTTAAAGGATGTAGCAAAAGAGACTGGTTTGGCGGTAAGTACTGTCTCGCGCGTACTAAACAGCAGAGGTTATATCAGTGAAGAGACAAAAAAAAGCGTTTACGACGCTATGAAGAAATTAAACTACCAGCCAAACGAAGTAGCAAGATCATTATCAAAGCAGACAACAAATACAATTGGCGTCATTGTGCCTCATATCAAGCATCCCTATTTTGCGGAATTAATCAGCCACATAGAAGCGGCTGCCAATCATCGCAATTACAAAATATTATTGTTTAATTCCAGAGATAGAGACGAAAAAGAAAAAGAGATTTTAGATATGTGTAACCGCAATCGTGTAGCTGGAATCATACTCTGTAGTGGTACGGTTGAAATGAACAAATTCGAAGGGATTCATGTACCGTTAATAACGATAGAGAGAAATCTTGAGATGGGGACAGCAGCCGTGGAATGTGATAATTTAAAGGGTGGTCGTATGGCTGCACGGCATTTGATTGAAAAAGGCTGTACCAATCTTGCTGTGATTAGTGGTGTAAGAGGAAATTATATGCCCGCAGATGACAGAGAAATTGGATTCATGGAGGTTTGCAAGGAATGTGGTATAACCTATCAGGCGTTTAAGACGAATGAGGTACAGTACAACATGGGAGAATACCATGAACTAATCGAAGAGGTGTTAACGCAGAATAAAGAAGTAGATGGAATATTTGCCAGCAGTGATTTGATTGCAGCACAGGTATTACAGGTATGTTCCAGATTAAAGATAAGCGTACCAAAGGATTTAAAGGTGGTTGGATTCGATGATGTATTGGTATCCTCCATTACAACACCTACAATTACAACCATACATCAACCGATTAAAGAGATGGCACAAATGGCTATTTCTATGTTGGTTGACGCAAGTAAGGATAAAATGGTGGCAAGCAAAACAACACTTCCAGTTAGTTTAGTTGAGAGAGAAAGTACCTGATATAGAATAGACAAAATAAAAAACAAGATAGTACTGTGACTAAAGTACCTATCTTGTTTTTTTGTTTTTTATGGAGAATTTACCAAAGTCACGTTATAATAGTTACAAGGAGTGATGAGGATGATTCTATTAAAAGCAAATGATAAATTAAAAGTAATATTTCATAAGATGATAAAAACAATGGGTGAAAACGTACAGTGGAATGAGTTGTTTATTATTAATAATAACGATTTGATTTTACTTGGTAAAGTACGTTCTCTTTTTTTTAATTTTGATAACAAAAGAACCTACAGTAATATCATTGATATCACAGTAAATGAAGAGACGGCCTGGGAAATAACAGAGAATGAAACGCTTGAAAATGCAATCAATATGATTTTATATACATTTGGTAAATGGGGGAGTATCAAAGGGCTTAAGGTAGAAAAGGATTATGACCAGCTAAATCATTTACTGGCATACATCTTTAAAGAAATAGGAGTGGAAGCCTCATTGACCAAAGATAACTTGCGTTTTTTCAAAGAAGGAATCCAAATGACTTATGAAGAGGTTATACAAATGATTCTGGATGAGAAAACACCTTTGGAAGAAAAAGAAGCAGAAGAAGAAGAAAAGGAAACATCGATATCAGAGGAAGAAGATGAAGAGTATAGACTTGGCCTTTGGCATAAGGTGATTTGGAATTCAATAAACCTCACCTTTGTAAAGGAAGAACTGACTATGGAAGATAAAGCAAAGGCACGTCTTGGAAACCAGTTTTATATGGTAAATTACAAATGTCCTACATGCCAAAGCAAGCTTCATATGGTGGTTTATCCAAAAGGGCAAGAATTTCGTATTGAAACGGATGAGGGAGGGGTATATTTAGCAAGAGCTTATACATGTAGTGCATGCAATCGCTTCTATACCCCAAAACCAAAGCAATTATTAGCAGAGGGAGATGTTTTTCAACTTAGCTTCGAGGATGATAAAGTAGCCTATGAAGACTATCAGGAGTTATTAGGAAAAAAAGGACAAAGGATATCAAACAGCAATTTCAATCAGTATGAATCAGAATATCTAAAGCAAGGCGAGGAAGAGACAGGAGAGGAGTTAGAGTCGCTTTATGAGCTTGAACAATATGAAGCTTTGACCCAGGAAGAGTTAAATGCCTTGTTAGAAAAATTAGAATCTGGATTCTATCCTCAAGAAATCGTTGATAAATATAAAGAAGTAATTGAACGTGAGATTCAAAAAAGACAAGTAAGACAAGAAAAAGAAGAAAAGAAGCTAGATTTAGAACGTTCACAAGTGATTGAGTCAAAGACGAATTTTGTTGAAAGAGAAAAAGAAGACAAAGAAACAAAAAAGATACATCCATTCACCAAGAATGCAACTAAAACCACGAATCATTTGGAATCGGATAAGAAAGAAGAAACTCCATATTTACAAGAAGCACCAACCAAACAAAAAGATACCTTCTCCTTATCAATGGAAGCCTTTTTTCATTTTAAAGAATTGGTAAAAAAGGGAGATAGAAGTGACATTGCATTTGAATTGAAGAAGTTACCCAAATTACAACTTCAAGAACTTAGAGACAGAATACCGTTAATAGAGGATATGGAAGAGGAGAAAAAAGTAAGTGCAATACAATTAATTGATGAGCGCCTTGATGAAGAAGCGGAAGAAGAAATACGCAAAAAGGTAGCAGAATGCAAAGATAAAAGCTTTTCACAAGTGGAAAAGATATTAGAGGAAATTACCAAAACGAAACGAAAGGAAGATATAAATAGTCCTATTATAGATTCTTTAAAGAAAGTACTAGAAAAAAAAGCAAAAAGTGAATTAGAGAATTTAGTAAGCAAGGCACCAAAGGATTTAAGCAAAAGGCAGTACGAACAGCTAAAAGATAAGATGAAAGAGTATCATAATATTGATACGAGACTTTATGAAAAGCTGCTAGAAGAAAAATTGGATGAAGCCCAAAAACAAGAGATTTCTTCCATGATGAAGCGATTAAATCCAAGAAATCGTAAGGCCTATCAAAAAGCGTATGAACAATTGCAAGAGCTTCATTTTGAAGAACGAAATGTGGCTCCAACGCTTGAAAAGTTAAAGCAAAAAATCTACAATGCTGATTTGTCTGCAATTCAAGATATATGTAAGGAACCAGCAGATTTGACCTTTGAAGAAGGAATCCAAGCCTATGAACAGATTTTGCTTGGAGAATATTTACCTGAACTAAAAGAGGATATGCTTGGTCAGATTGACAAACGTCTAACCAAATTAAAAAGCGATGAATGCGAACAATTAGTAAATAAACTAATCAAAGAGCTTGGAGATTATTTAAATTTAGATTCCAGAATGTATTTTTATAATGTAAGAAAAATGCTTCGAGGCAAGCATGAGGATGAGGAAACCATAATCATACAAAATGCAATAAATTCTTACGCAAAAGGGATAGAAAAGTATGAATATCCAATTTTGATTTGCGATACCTCTTATGCTTCAAATGGGGAAAGTGGGTTTATTTTAACTCCCAATCATATCTTCTATCATTCTCTTTTAAATGGCGGGAAAATAGATATCATGCGAATTGAAAAAGTATTTACGCATAATGGGATGTTAAAGAGAGGAATTTATGTAGAAACAGTTAGCAATACGATTAAAATTGCAAATTCACTCAAAATAAAGGACTTAAAGCCTGTTGGAGAGGTGTTGAATAATTTTGTTATGTATTTAAAAGAAAAACCAGAATCTAGGAATGTATCGTATTTGGCAAAAGAAGAGCATAAGGTAAAATGCTGTTATCGGTGTGGTTTTGTTTATTCTCATGGTAATATATGTCCAAAATGCGGAAGTAAAATGAATGATTAATCAAGATTACGGAGGATAAAGAATGTCTGTTAAAATGTTTACCATGACACATAAAAAATTCGACGAGCCAAAGGATACAATGTATATTCCGCTTCATGTTGGAAGGGCGTTGTCTTTTGACTTAGGTTATCTAGCAGATAATACAGGAGATAATATATCGAAGCGTAACGCAAGTTTTAGTGAGCTAACTGGTGTATACTGGGTGTGGAAAAATGAAACGTCTGCCGATTACGTTGGAATTTGTCATTATCGTAGATATTTAATTAATAAAAGCGGAAAAATCTTTTCTGAAACTGAATTAAAAGATATTTTACAACAATATGATTTAATTACCTCAAAAAGGTTGCATTATGATTATACGTATTATGAGGGATATAAAGATGCGCATAATATCAATGATTTAATTAAGACAGGTGAAGTGATACAAGAATTATATCCCGAATATTACGAACATTTTAATCGACTTGTACATGCAAAAGAATCTTACTTTGGTAATATTATGGTAGCCTCCAAACCGTTGTTTGATGCTTATGCAAAATGGCTCTTTACGATATTACTAGAAGTAGAAAAAAGAATCGATATCTCCTCATACGATGACTATCACAAAAGAGTGTTTGGATTTATTTCGGAGTTTTTATTACTCGTTTGGGTTGAGGCTAATCAGTTAAAGGCTTATGAATGTATGGTTGGAATGTCCGCAGAAAAAACAGAGACAAAAGAAATGAAAGAAAAACTTGCTGTATTTTTCAAAGAAAAAGATATCGAAGGTGCCAAGCAATATTTTATGGAATGTTACGAAAAAAGGCCAGATGTCTTGTTGGAAGCTTCGGATACAACAGGGGAGCTAAAATTATCTATGCAAGTAATATCGACTTGTGAAAACGAGAGAATGTGCCAATTAAGAACAGCACTTGATTATGTGAATGATTTTGCGACGTTGATGAACTACTTTCGCAACCTAAACGATATCATCAAGCGATATAAAAAGAAACAGCCTCTTAAGACTGATATTATCTATTTATGTAACAGAAAGGTTACTTATATTGCAATTTCTATTGCGGTCATGTTGTTTTGTGACACGAATGAGCTAGCAATTGATACGTTGTTGCAAATATCAGATGATATGATGAATCAAGGCAAAGAAGATATTGCGCTTCAATTACTAAAAAGATGCAATTATTATAATGAAGATGAGCCTCGCGTGATTGCGCGTATGGAGAAATTTTCCGTATAATAGGAATTTTTCATACATATATTGTTTTGTAATAGTGAAAAGTGGGAGTATGTATGGAAGAAAGGAATTTGGTCATTGTTTTAAGCGATATTCATATGGGAACCAATGCGCCTACTGTATGGTATCGAAAAGAGATACATGAAAAATATGTAGTATCTGTTTTAAATTATATTATAGATTTAGCAGAGAGCATAGAAGAGGTAGTTCTTCTTGGGGATATTTTTGAGTTTTGGTCGTATCCACCAGAACAATTACCTCCATCCATTGACGACATTATTCGTACACATCCCAATATATTAGGAAAAGAAGGCAAGCTTAGAGAAGCTTTAAGTGCTCTTAAGGGTAGGATGGTATTTATACCTGGCGATCATGATATGAATGTAACGAAGGCAGACCTTGATAAGTTAAGAACAAATGACGGCTATGTCATGAAATATCATTATGGTGTATATGTTCCGATTTACGATACCCATATGCAGTTTATGCATGGACATGAATGTACCGCAGTAAACGCACCGTATTTTATAAGTCATATTTCACCATTGCCGCTGGGGTATTTTGTAACTAGGGCAATGGCATATAAAATACATAAAGACTTAATGACAACACCCAATAAGTCCATCAGTGATCTAAATGAATACAGCTCTTATAGCTACAATGATTTTCTTCCCAAGCTACCCTTCTTTTATGAAAACTTCGATAATAAATATAATACCGTTTGTAGTTTTATTGATGCATTGATAAACGTTACAGGCATGCCTGGAAATTTACCCATTCAAATCAATCGATTTATCACGGTAACATTAGACGAAGTAAAGACCATTTATCAAAACAAAGGGATTTTAGGCCACCAGATTGAACTTTCTAATATCCTAGATGATTATAATAGCATGTATGTAGCGGATAGTTTTTTAAAAAAGTGCTGTAAAGAATCGATAAACATTGTGGTGATGGGACATACCCATGCACCTATGATATATAATAATGATTATAAACACATCAATACAGGCTATATGTGTCCACCTGTATCTAAGTTACGATTTCATCCTGTTACGTTTGGAGTATTTGAGATTTTACAAAGGAAATTCGAACTAATTCGAGTAACAGGAGATAAGTACATTCAAATTACACCCCTTCATCGAAAAAATGAATCCAACAACATAATGAAATTTAAAAAAAAAGAAAATAATGTAGAAATGAAAGAGAGTATTTTACCGCCACAAAAAATACTTACTTTTGGATGGTCCGTATTTGATGCTTCTCTTGAATTTTGGCAAACCATGCAAAGCGGAGTGGTGTCTAAAGCGAGAGAACTTGGAATTAATCTTTTGTTAAACGATGAAAAAAGTAATTCCATTGAAATGGTTACTGGTAGTATAGACATGATTACGCAAGGAATTGATGCCTTAATCATTGCGCCCTATAATCCAGAATTAATGCCAGTAGTAGTAGAGAATGCGCAAAAGTATAACATTCCAGTAGTAGCAATTGATACGGGAACAGGAGGTGCAAATGTTGCGGCCTTTATTGTATCGGATAATTTTGGCGGTGGTGTTTTGGCAGGAGAATATGCTCTTGACTTGATTGAAGAATATAAGTTAGTAAGTAAGAACTTTGCAATTATAAAAGTACAACAAACTGCTAAATATGCATTACTTAGAGGAGAAGGATTTGAAGGAGTATTAACACAAGCAGGTTATGATTTGGTTGCAGAGGTGACAGCTAATAGTATAGAGGAAGAAGCATATGTAGAAATGAAAAAGATCCTTTTAGACTACAAAGATGATTTAGCGGTAGTATTTAGTGAAAATGGAACAATGGCATTAGGGGCAGCAAGGGCTATTGTAGAGGCAGGAAAAAAAGGCCAGATATTGCTTATTGGTTTTGATGCGGGACCTTCAATATTAGAAGCAATAAAAAGGGGAGATATGCAAGGAACCATTGCACAGCAACCATTTCGAATGGGTGAATTGGGAGTTGAAATAGCTCATACTATTTTACTGGGGGAACCAGTTACTTTTGATGATTGGCAAACGAAACAAATACTAATGGAAGTTTTTTTAGTCAACGAAAAAGGAGAGTTTAGTAGAGATGTAAAGTAGTCGTTAGAATACTAAAAAAGGAGGCTTGGCTAATTGGATAATTGTGCGGATCGTATTGTAAGTGAAGAATTTGGAGATTTTATATTTGAAATTGATGAAATTCCAGATAGTATAAAAGCAGTTCCAGAGTTTTGTTATGAAAACATTAATAATATATTTGCAGTTGCATATTTGCCACTAGCATTAATACCAGATAATTTGATCCCTAGATATTCTTATAGTATTTACCCTAGTTGCTTTGGATTAATGGATATAAATAGCTTAGAAGATTCAGGCGTTGCAAGGATTCAAAATAGTAGCTATTTGAATTTGACTGGCGAGGGGGTCATAGTTGGAATTGTAGATACAGGAATTGATTATATGCATGATGCATTTAAGAATCCTGATGGAACAACTAGAATCATTTCTATTTGGGATCAAACCATTCAAAGTCCAGATGGAAGTCCAGAAGGATTCTTTTATGGAACCGAATATACACAAGAACAAATCAATCTTGCACTTGCTAGTACCAATCCCCTTTCAATTGTACCTAGTGTAGACGAAATCGGACATGGGACAGCAATCGCTGGTATAGCTGCGGGGACTCGTAATGTGTCACAGGGTTTTTCGGGAGTTGCACAAGATGCTAAAATTGTAGTTGTAAAATTAAAGCAAGCAAAGGAATTTTTAAAACGATTTTTTTTTATACCACAAGATGCAAATTGTTATCAGGAAAATGACATCATGCAAGGCATTAAATATT
Source organism: Candidatus Galacturonatibacter soehngenii (assembly GCF_008830185.1). GTDB lineage: Bacteria > Bacillota > Clostridia > Lachnospirales > Lachnospiraceae > Lachnotalea > Lachnotalea soehngenii. Next base: position 1,048,813 of record NZ_WAGX01000005.1, on the reverse strand, counting down.
TAATTAATGTATCTAGAAGGCTGTCTCGCCCAATATCAATTTGCATTGGTCTTGGTACTTCACAAGGGGCTCACAATGCACAATTACCACTGAGTATTTATATTACATCACTTTCCACACAACGAGGAGTTGGAATCTCTATTGCGGGTGGAAATGAAGGAAATCGGGGGCATCATTATGCAGCAACTGTAGATCCTACCATTGGATATGATACCGTGGAATTAAACATAGGGCCTAATAATCCAGGTTTTTCTATGGAATTATGGGGACAAAGTCCAAATATTTTTTCAATCGACTTATTCTCACCAACGGGACAATACATACCACGTATTCCAGCAAGATTAAAAGAAACAAGAGAACTTAATTTTATTTTTGAGAATACAAGGGTATTTGTGGATTATGAATTAGTAGAAGCGCAAACAGGAGGAGAACTTATTTTAATTCGATTCCAAAATCCGATGGAGGGCATTTGGCGCTTTCGCGTTTATTCAGCGATTAACATAGAGCCAAGTTTTAATATTTGGCTTCCAATTAATAACTTTTTAACGGAAGGAACCAGATTTATAAGACCTGAGCCGTATTACACACTTACCTCACCAGGCAATACAGTCATCCCGATTGTTACAGCTGCTTATGATTATCGAAATTCCGGATTATATATTTATTCGAGTAGGGGATATACTCTAGATAATGTTGTAAATCCTTCCTTTGCTTCACCAGGGGTAAATATGGTTGTTCCAGCCATTGGAAATACATATACAACACAGTCAGGTACTAGTATAGCAGCAGGATTTACAACAGGTGTTGTTGCCATGCTTTTGGAATGGGGAATTGTGAAAGGAAACCAGACACAAATGGACACACTGCAGATAAAGAATTTTTTGATTCGTGGAGCAAGAAGAGATCCAAGTGTGGTTTATCCAAATCGTGACTGGGGTTACGGAATCTTGGATGTCTACAATGCTTTTAGTACGTTGATTACTTAAAATAGATAGAACATATAAGAGCAAGAAAGGCTTTTATGCTATTATTTTTCGTTGCAAAATCATTCCCATTTATTCCCGCTAGTATGTTACAAATAAGAGTGTTATGATTGTTTTGTAATAAATACGTAATAAATTTGTAACATTCTAGAAGGAGGAAAGTTCAATGAAAAAAGTAACAACACTAGGAATGGTGGCAATTACAATAGCAGTGAGCATGATACCAATGAGTTCAGAAGCCGCAGGGTTAAACAATAGCGGTGGACAAAAAATAATAACCATTAATGGAAACTGTAACTTACAAGACTTACAAAGCCAGCTTAAAAATGCAGGAGTAAACGCAAACTGCGCAAACTGGGCAGAGGCTCTCAATCAACAAAATTGTGAAGCAATACAGCAATTAGATAAAATAAACATCAACGATGTGCTTGGTGCGCAGTATTCAAATGGGACATGCACAAATGAAGAACTAGCAGAGGCAGTTAAAAATGCAACGGCTCAACTAAACCAGCAATACTGTAACAATCAAACACAGGTGGAGGTACCGACAGAGTCTACAAATGAGACCGACACTACTGATACATCAAAAGAGGCTACAGTGCCAGAAACAGAAGTAACAAAAGATACAACACCGAATCAAGAAACGACAACCAATACCGAAACAACCAATACAAAGGCACCGAATACAGAAACAAATACTACTAAAACCCCTGAAACACAAACGCCTAGCACAGAGACTTCCACAAAGTCTTATGCACAGCAAGTAGTTGATCTTGTTAATGCTGAGCGTGCAAAAGAAGGACTAGCAGCTTTAAAAATTGATACAAATGTAGCAAAAGCAGCTACTGTAAGAGCAAATGAGATTCAAACCAAATTTGAGCATGTTCGACCAAATGGTACAGGATTTGTTACTGCATTAAAAGAACAGGGAGTTACATACCGTGGTGCAGGTGAAAATATAGCATGGGGACAAAAAACTCCTCAAGAAGTCGTAACGGCTTGGATGAATAGTCCAGGACATAGAGCGAATATCATGAATCCAAACTATGTAAATATTGGAGTTGGTAATCTTCAAAATGCTTCAGGCATACAGTACTGGGTGCAAATCTTTACATATTAATGAGTGAAAGTCATTACTAAAACCAAATAAAAATTAAAAACATCTGTGAGACAGCAATCTACCTTTGTTGTTTTATGGATGTTTTTTATTAAAATACCTTGAAATGAATATGAAACAATGTTATGATGAAATAAATTTTAAATGAAAGGTTGTGTATTTTTGTTAATTGCATCTTTATAGGTAACTTATGAATTTAAGTATATAACAGGAGTTTTTGGGCATTTAGTATGCCTTTATTTTGGTACCTGTTAGCCATAAAGATGATAAAGAATATATACAATCGTATGGGTGTTACCTGTAGGACTATTTCTTTATGGTCTTACAGGATTTTTTAATTTATGAAAAAAAGGAGATAACACATTGAATCAATCATTTAAAATATTAGAATTTGATAAAATAAAAGAACATTTAGTAGCATCAGCACTCACAGAGCGGGCAAAACAACAATTAAACGAACTTCAGCCATTTTTGTCAGAACAAGAACTGGAAAAAAATAAATCGGAAACAACACAGGCAAGAATCATACTAGATCATTATGGTGAGCCACCACTTGTAAGCTTAAATCAGGTAGAGAGTATTTTAATTACAGCAAAGCAGGGAGGGCTTTTAACACCAGCACAGCTAGAATATGTTGGAACTGTTTTGGTAAGTGTATTAAGATTAAAAGATTATTTGAACCGTGCAAAATCGCTGGAAGTTAGCTTAGCGTACTATGAAGAACAACTTGGTAGTATAGATGAGTTAAGAAAAGAAATCAGTGAGAAAATACGAGGAGAAAGAGTGGATGATTATGCAAGCAAACAATTGAAAACACTGCGCTCTGAGATAGATGCCTTAGATAGTAAAATGCGAACAACAGCAGACAGCATGTTGAGAAAAAACAAAGAGTGTTTTACCGACCATTTTGTAACGCTTCGAAACGGAAGAATCTGCCTTCCCGTAAAAAAGGAATATAAATTCAAAATTTCAGGTAGCACCATTGATAAATCTTCTACGGGAGCCACTCTTTTTATAGAGCCTACCAAAATATCGCAAATGAATGAGGAGCTATCCTATTTAAAAATTGAAGAAGAAAACGAAGAAAGAAGAATACTATATTCACTAGCTGCAAAGGTAACCGAATCAGAAGATATATTCTATGAAAACATAAGAATCATTGAAAAGTTGGATTTTATCTTTGCTAAGGGTAAGTTAAGCCTTGACATGAAGGCGACAGAGCCAAGGATTAACACCCAAAGAAAAATAGAGATAAGAAACGGAAGGCATCCTTTTTTAGATGAAAGCAAGTGTATCCCGCTTAATTTTGAAATTGGAGAAGGGATAAACGGTATTGTTGTAACTGGACCTAATACAGGTGGAAAAACGGTGGCTATAAAAACAGTAGGACTTTTAAGTATCATGGCACAAAGTGGCCTTCATGTACCTTGCGAATATGGAAACTTTACAATGAACAGTCAATATTTATGTGACATTGGAGATGGTCAAAATATTACAGAAAATCTTTCGACCTTCTCTGCTCATATAAAGAATATACTTTTCATATTACAAAGGGTTAATAAAGAAAGTTTAGTTATTGTAGATGAGCTTGGCTCAGGAACAGATCCAGCGGAAGGAATGGGCATTGCAGTTGCTATCTTAGAAGAGCTAAGAAAATCTGGATGTTTGTTTCTTGCAACCACTCACTATCCTGAAATAAAAACGTATGCGGCGAATACAAGTGGCGTTATCAATGCAAGAATGGCATTTGACAAAGATTCCTTACAACCACTTTATCAACTTAAGGTTGGAGAAGCAGGAGAAAGTTGTGCACTTCAAATTGCAAAAAGTCTTGGAATGCCTATTGATATGCTTATTACAGCAAGTAAGGCTGCATACAAGGAAGAAGAAAATGCATTCATAAAATCTCTTATACAAGAAAAAAAGAAGGATGTGCCCAAGCAAGAGCCTATTCCTAAGATTCAAAAGAAGAAGGAAAAGGTAATCACAAAAGAGTTAAGTACGCTTTATAACATTGGCGACAGCGTTACAATTTATCCAGATAAAAAGATAGGTATCGTTTGTAAAAGGGTGAATGAGAAAGGTGTGCTACAGGTACAATTAAAAGATAAAAAGATTTGGTTAAATCATAAAAGAGTAAAATTACTTGTTAAAGCAGAAGAGTTATATCCAGAGGATTATGATTTTTCTATCGTATTTGACTCAGTGGAAAAGAGAAAGGCACAGCATCAAATGGGACGAAAATATGCGGGAGATTTTGAAATCACGTTTGACGAATAAAGCCGTGATTGAAAAATTTTTGATTGTACGCTATACTGTAATAGCATTTTAGAACTAAGGAGCTATGAACAGATGAAAATGGCACATAAAAAGACGACAGAGAAACTTATTTTAATAGGTTTGATGATATTTGTAATTGCCTTAATAACGTATGAATTTATTAAAATAAGACAGCTAAATGAGACACTGGCCGCATTGCAAACAGAGTTAGATGACAAATACGAAGAGACAAATAAAAAGCTTGATTCCTATAAGGATGATATTCAGATTTATTTACCTGATGTTATTTATGTAGCAGAAGGAATTACAACGGAAATCTATGACAGTCAGGTAACTTCATTAGGAGAAAAGATTGACCAGTACAATGTCAATTGGGTATGTGAAATTGGAAAGAATATGAGACGTAAGTTTTCCGTTACAGGAACTTACGAGTTAATTGGAGACTATTCTTTAGAGTTGCAGATTTATGATAATAAAATGAATTTGATTGCCTCTAAAAGTACGACCCTATCTCTTATAGATAATGAAATTCCAAAGACAATCTCAATATTGACCATAGGTGATAGTTTATCCTCTAATGTGAATTCATATTTACAATTGGCAAAGCTTGGTACGGGAAATATTGAATTTGTTGGGACAAGGGATATTGATGGTTATAAATGTGAAGCAAGACTAGGCTTTTCCGCAGGAGATTATTTGTCAGAAACCTATTACGAATATGATGGTGGAACACCCCTGCAACCGTTTTTTAATAAAGAGACAAAGCAGTTTGACTGGAATTATTACAAGAAAACTACAGGTTGTAATCCTGATGTAATTGAAATTTTTCTAGGAACAAATGAGATTGATGTGGACCCAACAGAGAATGGAAACAATATCCTGTTAATGATTGATTTAATAAGACAAGCGGATCCTGATATTCCAATTTATTTCGTAAATACCATATATCCAGCCAATCAAGATGGCATTGGTTCTTGGCAAAACAGCCATAGTTTAGCAGTGCTCCCAGGAAGATATAAGTTTGAAGAAGATACCAAAGTGTTTAACTTGATGGTATATATGGCGAACAAACTTGCAAATTATGATAAAGTTTATATGGTTCCTGCCGCGATTACTTTTGATAGCGCCAATAATTTTACCACATACACGCAGGCAGATAATCCTTATACTACGACTACAATTGAAGTACCTGATAATGGAATCCACCCAAGTCCAGCAGGCTATAACCAGATTGCAGATACATTCTATAGTACGCTTTGTGGGACAATTCGAGAGTGGTAGCAAAACAAAAGACCAACTTTCTACATGAGTAATAAAATGTAGCAGTTGGTTTTTTTCTGTTTTTTTATACTCCGTTTTTACAAGGATTGTGTCGAATTTTTATTCGAAAAGGATTGAAGAGCTTGTGTCAATAAGGTATTATAGATAGGTATCGGTTCAAATCAAATAAATGAGGTGAGTTAAATGTATAAGAAGCTGATGATGGCATGTATTTGCATCCTTGTGCTCACAGTTGCCGCTTGTAAAAGTAAAAATACAGGTGATAATGCAACAACAAGTGATATACAAAAGGATACAAAATCAAACGAAACAAAAGACATATCCGCTGAAGATGAGAAGAATACGGATGATTTTGAGAACATCGAAGAATCAGATATCAATAGCGAGACGGATAAATCAAAGGGTGATTCTGATAAAGAAAATACGAATGAAGAACGTAAAAATACTTATCAGGATGTAGATATAAAAGTACCAAGTATTCACGAGGACTAATTGAGGGAGGACTTATGAAAAATAGACTAATGATGAAGGCAGGTGCAATTTTTTTAGCCGCCTGCGTAACGCTAAACACCTTTCAGGTAACGGCATTTGCAACGAATCAAAATGTAGAGTCTGTGCAAGTGACGGATAGTAGCAATACACCAGATACACCAGAAGGTGCAAAAGACAATGAGGATATTGATACCACAGATACGAATGATAACGACAGCACAAATAATTCTGATACGACATCAGAAGATAACGGTACGACAGACGATAAAAAAGATACACAAGAAACGGATACCCCAAGTAATCCAGATACGGATACTACGGATACTGGTACTACAGATACTGGTACTACGGACACTGACACTACAGATACAGATACTACGGATAATGGGACAGATACAAATGACTCAAATGCTGGTGACACAACAAATCCAACAGATAAGACGGATAGCACAAATACGACAGAGATTACAGATACAACAATTACCAACCAAGAAGAACTAGAAAAAAATGATATAGACAAAGATACACAAGAGTTGAAAGAAGAACTGGAAGAAAAAGAGGATGAAGATGCGGTTGAACGTCATATGGGCTATAACAGCGTGGAAGACATTAACATTCCAAGTCTTTATGATGGCTCTTACTTACCAAATCATATGGGAACACTTCCTTCTAGTTATGATTCTAGAAAATATGGGTATATCACACCAGTAAGAGACCAAGGGTATTGGGGAAGTTGTTGGGCATTTTCTGCAATTGGTATGGCAGAAGCAAACCTTGTTAAAAAAGGTCTTGCAGGAAATAACCTTGATTTATCCGAACTACATTTAGCATACTTCTTTTACCATACAGTTACAGACCCATTAGGAAACACAGCGGGTGATAGCACCAAGGCGCTATTAGACAGTTACCTAAATCAAGGGGGAAACAGTGCTTTTACCACTTTTGCACTTGCAAGTTGGATTGGTGCGGCGGATGAATCAAAAGCTCCATATGGGGCAGCAACAAGCGAGGATTATGCACTGAATTCTAGTCTGGCGTTTGACGATGCTTATCATATGCAAAATGCATATTGGATTAATATGACAGATACTGCCGATGTAAAGAATATGATTATGAACTATGGAGCAGTTAGTACCTCCTATTATGCATATCAAAATGGGAATGCAACAACGAAATACTACAACGCAGCAACAAAAGCTTTGTATTATAATGGTCCTTACTATACAGACCATGCAATTATAATTGTTGGATGGGATGATTCCTTTAGTAAAACTAATTTTAATGAAACATGCAGACCGAAAAACAACGGAGCTTGGTTAGTGAAAAATAGCTGGGGGACAGGATTTGGAGATAACGGGTATTTTTGGATATCCTATGAAGATGCTGCATTAAATGATGCAGATTATTCGCAAGCTTTTGTTTTTGATTTTGAGTCAGCTGACAATTATGACCATAACTATCAGTATGATGGTTCATCTGCTGTTTTGGGAAGTGGTGTCGCGAATGGAGGAAGTATAGCAAATGTATTTACTGCAAAAGCCAATCCAAGCGGTGGTGCAGAAAATATTGAGGCTGTTTCCTTTGCTTTGTATGATGTTAATGTTGAGTATAGCATTCAAATATACACAAATTTAAAGAATGCAAATGATCCAACTAGCGGAACCGCCATGCTTTCTACTCCCAAAAAGGGAAGTACTTCTTTTGTCGGCTATTATACCGTTCCTCTTGACCAAGCCATAGAAGTTGCAGAGGGTAGTAAATTTTCCGTTGTAATAACATTAGCTAGAAGTGCAAGTACAGGAGTTTATTATTTTGCAGATAAATCTCGCACGAATGGAGATTGGATACAATTTACCAATGCAACACAAGCGGGGCAAAGTTTTGTAAAAGTCTCGTCTAGATATGATTGGTATGATTTAGCAGAAGAAGGAATGACAGCCAGAATCAAGGCATTTACAACGGATACAACATTAACGCAGCCGACGGGAATCTCTTTCGATAAAAGCTCTCTTACATTAAAAGCGGGAGAGAGTGTCACACTTACTGCGACAACAACGCCAGTATCCATACCTAGCAATGCACTTACGTGGACCACATCAAACCAGTCAGTTGCTACAGTAGATGCAAATGGAACCGTTACGGCAACTGGTATTGGAACGGCAACTATAACAGCAACAGCAAGCAATGGAATTTCTACCACCTGCAAAGTGACAGGAAAAATAGGTAAAGTTGTAAACTTAAAGGCATCTCAGACGACAAAACAGATAAAATTAAGCTGGACTAAGCAAAACGGTGTAAGTGGATACGAAATTTATCGATATAATAAAAGTACTAAAAAATATGAAAAAATTGCAACGAATACAAAGGCTTCTAAAAACAGCTACACAGATAAATCAAAAGAAGCTGGAAGTACCTATCAATATAAAGTAAGAGCTTATGTAAATGTGAAAAAGAAAAAGACATATGGTTCGTACTCATCCGTATTAAAGACTGCCACTAAAACGTCAACTCCGAAGTTAACAGGAACACCTCAGAGTAAGAAAGCAAAGCTTTCTTGGGAAAAGGTAGAAGGGGCAACGGGGTATGAAATTTATATGTCAACGAAAAAGTCCTCTGGTTATTCTAAGATAAAAACGATATCAAAAGGAAAGACAGTAAGTTATACCAAAAAAGGACTTAAAAAGAATAAGAAATACTATTTTAAGATACGAACCTATAAAAAAGTATCAGGAGTTAAAATTTATAGTGGATACAGTAAGGTTACTACGGTAAAAGTTAAATGATTGAATTAAGATAATAGCTCATAAAGCAGTGCGTGAAAATAAAGTAATTATAAGGGAAAAAGTGATTTTGAAGGCATTGTATTTAGCGAAATTTAGTGGTATTATATTTAAAAATACAATAGATTAAAAAGTAGTGAAAATTCTTATTTTTGGTCTAAAATGTACTGGAGGAGATGTTATGGCAATATTAGTTACAGGTGGTGCAGGCTATATTGGAAGTCATACTTGTGTTGAATTATTAAATGCGGGTTATGAGGTAGTAGTGGTTGATAACCTATACAATTCCAGTGAAGAAGCATTAAAAAGAGTGGAAAAAATAACAGGAAAACAAGTTAAATTTTATAAAAATGATCTATTGGATAAGGAAAGCGTTGAAAAAATATTTGAACAAGAAAAGATTGACGCAGTTATTCATTTTGCTGGATTAAAAGCAGTTGGAGAGTCCGTAAGCAAGCCGCTTGAGTATTATCACAATAACGTAACAGGGACATTAATTCTTTGTGATGTTATGAGGGCACATAATGTGAAGAACATTGTGTTTAGTTCATCCGCTACGGTTTATGGATCTCCTAAAACAGTGCCAATTAAAGAGGATTTTCCATTATCCGTAACCAATCCATATGGAAGAACAAAGCTTATGCTAGAGGAGATATTGCAGGATTTTGTTGTGGCAGACCCAGAATGGAATGTGATATTACTTCGTTACTTTAATCCAATTGGAGCACATAAAAGTGGGTTGATTGGAGAAGATCCAAAGGGAATACCAAACAATCTGGTTCCATATATTACACAGGTTGCAGTGAACAAATTAGAATGTTTAGGTGTATTTGGTGATGATTATGATACGCCAGATGGTACGGGAGTACGTGATTATATTCATGTAGTAGACTTGGCAATAGGACATGTAAAAGCCATTGAAAAACTAAAGCAGACAAAGGGAGGTGTATCAATTTATAATCTTGGTACAGGAAATGGATACAGTGTATTAGAGGTGATTCAAAGCTTTGAAAAAGCATGTCAGAAGGCAATCAAATATGAAATCAAGCCTAGAAGACCTGGAGATATTGCAGCTTGTTATGCAGATGCAACCAAAGCAAAAGAAGAACTTGGTTGGGTAGCTACACGTAGTATTGATGAAATGTGCGAAGATTCTTGGAGATGGCAGTCTAATAATCCAAATGGCTATCAATAAATAATGCTTGTTTTATTACTATAGGATAAAGGGCAGGAGGAGAACAATGAATAAGAAGATTAGTTTAAAAGTCGGAGGTATGCTTTCAATTTTAGTTTTACTTTGTGTGGCTTGTAATGCAATTTCACTAACAGTAATGTCTGGTATTAAAAGTGAAATGAATGCAACGGAATTGGCTTCGGGCTGGGGTGATATTTTGGATACTGGCTATACTGCAATTGCAGCGATGTCAGTAGTAGGTATTTTAATTGTTATATTTATCATGATTATGACGATAGTTACGGTAGCAAATCCTGCTAAAAAAGCTAAGAGTCAAATTGAAAGTTTAATTGAAGATATTAATTCTAATAAGGGTGATTTAAAACATAGGATTCAAGTAAAATCAAAGGATGAAATTGCGGAAATTGTAAAAGGTGTCAATAATCTATTGGATTGTATGCAGCAGATATTAAAAGCAATTAAAATAGAATCTTCTCATTTGAATGAAGCAATTGTTGAAATTGAAGGAAAAGTATCTGAATCCGATGCAAATATTAATGATGTTTCTTCTACTACAGAGCAATTATCAGCAAGTATGCAAGAGGTGACTTCTACTGTAATTCAGATTAATGAAGATGCCTCATCTATATTAGAAGCATGTGAAATGATGAATGAGCGTGCGATTGAAGGTTCCAATATGGCGCAAAGTATTAAAAAGAGTGCCGAAGTTATGAATGAGAATGCGGAAAATAGTAAAAGTCTTACCGACAAAACCGTAAATGAAATCTATACTGGGTTACAGGTTGCGTTGGAAAGTAGTAAAGATGTTAATAAGATTAATGAATTAACAGGTCAGATTCTTGATATTTCTAGTCAGACTAATTTATTAGCATTAAACGCTTCCATTGAGGCTGCAAGAGCTGGAGAAGCAGGAAAAGGATTTGCAGTAGTAGCGGATGAAATTCGAGTGTTAGCAGATAACAGTAGAGATACTGCGAACAATATCAAAGAGATTAGTAATATGGTTACTTCAGCGGTTGACCAGTTAGTTAGTAATGCAGAAATGATGATTGAATTTGTAAGTGTAAACGTATTAAATGACTATGAGGATTTTGTAAAATCAACGCAGGAATATAAACGTGATGCAGATAATATAAATTCAATTATCAATGAATTTGCAGTTAGTTCTGGTGAATTAAAACAGACCATGCAACATGTTAATGATGCACTGGATGGAATTTCTGTAACCATAGATGAAAGCTCTCAAGGTGTAACGAATGTGGCAAATAATGCAAATGGATTAGTTCAAGCTATGAGCATTATTATAGACCAGTTAAATAACAGTAAGGTAATTGCAGATAAACTAAATAAAGAAACACAAAGGTTTACGAATATGTAGGAAAGGGAGTAGTTGACGAAAAAGTCAATCTTCTAGTGGAAATCGTAATTGTTTTAGGGTCTTCTATGATACAGTATTTTATCATAGAAGACCTTATTAAATATATTTATATAAAACTTCCCTCTATCCCATAACAACAGTTACATTTACTTCAGATTTATCCTTCGCAACAGGAATGATATTTGATTCAACTAAAGTACCATCAACAGTAACAGATTTGATGCCCTTTTCTACATGTGATGGGTTCTCCACTGTGATGTGATAAGTAACACCACGAAAATCTCTTTTTGCCTTGAATCCGTCCATGGTATTTGGAATACATGGATCAATAATTAACCCATCATAATCTGGTCGAATTCCCAAAATATATTGTGATACATTTAAGAAAGTCCATGCAGAAGTTCCGGTAAGCCAGCTGTTTTTTGCTTCACCAAAGTTTGGTGCATCTTTTCCAGCAATCATCTGAGAATAAACATACGGTTCCGTGCGGTGGATTTCGCTAATGTCTTCAATGTAGGCAGGACATGTTCTTGTGTAAACTTCCCAGGCACGATTCCCTCTTCCGACTACTGTTTCAGCAATAGAGATCCAAGGGTTGTTGTGACAAAAAATTCCAGCATTTTCTTTATATCCTGGTGGATAAGAAGAAATCTCGCCCAGTTCAACATGATAACGATGGTATGGAGGTTGAAGTAGGACGATACCATATTTGGTATCTAAGTATTTTTCAACCGATTCCAATGATTTTAAGCAATAGCCTTCTTCTAATCCGATTTCTGCCATAACGCAAAAGCCCTGTGGTTCGATAAAGATTTTACCATCCACACATTCCTTTGAACCAATTTTATTTTGATAATGATCATAAGCACGAAGATACCATTCGCCATCCCAACCAGTATCTAAAACCGTTTTTTTCATATCAGAGATTGCCTTTTGTGCTAGTTTAGCTTCTTCAACCAAGCCTCTATGCTTACAGATTTCAACATAATCTTTTCCATACTTTACAAACATTCCTGCAATGAATATCGATTCTGCATTTGGGCCTTCAGAAGGACCAAATGTTTGGAACGATTCACCTGGCTCTGTTGAGAAACAGTTTAAATTTAAGCAATCATTCCAATCAGCTCGACCAATGAGAGGTAAACCGTGTGGTCCGATATGCTCCATCGTATAGTGAAAGGAACGTCTTAGATGTTCCATTAAGTCAGTTGCCTTTAAAGGATCACTATCATATGGGGTTTGCTCATCTAAAATACTATAGTCACCAGTTTCTTTGATATAAGCAGCAGTTCCAGCAATAAGCCAGAGTGGATCATCATTAAATCCACTACCAATGTCAGAGTTTCCCTTTTTGGTAAGTGGCTGATACTGATGATATGCACTTCCATCTTCAAACTGTGTTGAAGCAATATCTAGGATACGTTCCCTTGCACGATCTGGAATTAAATGTACGAAACCGAGTAAATCCTGGCAAGAATCTCGAAAGCCCATGCCACGCCCAATGCCTGACTCATAATAAGAAGCAGAGCGACTCATGTTAAAGGTAACCATACACTGGTACTGATGCCATATATTGACCATACGATCTAGTTTTTCTTCGGAAGAAGAAATAGTAAAATGGCTTAATAATTGATTCCAATATTCTTTTAAGTCAGTAAATGCTTGGTTTACTTTTTCCGTTGTATCAAATTTGGCTAATAATGTCTCAGCAGGAGCACGGTTAATGATTCCATCTTCTGCGTTACCAACCCATTTATCTTCCACTGCATTTTCAACATACCCAAGAACAAAAACATAGGTTTTGCTTTCACCTGGGGCAAGCGAAACCTTTAGATGATGCGAACCAATTGGACGCCAACCGCTTGCAATGCTATTTTTGGACTGACCAGATACAACAACTTCTGGAGCAGAATTCTCACCATAAGAGCCAAGAAAAGAATCTTGATCCGTGTCAAAACCATCGATGGAGGAATTTACGGCATATACGGCATAGTGATTTCTGCGTTCACGGTATTCTGTCTTGTGATATATCGCACAACCATGAACTTCCACTTCACCAGTAGAGAAATTTCTCTGGAAATTAGTCATATCATCCATTGCATTCCACAAGCAAAATTCAACATAAGAAAATATTGAAAAATTCTTTGAAACATTACTTTCATTCGTCAAGGTTAATTTGTTAATCTCACAAGCAGAACCCATTGGAACAAAAGCGGTGAGTTCAGAAGCTAGCTGGTTTTTTGTCCCCTTAATAACGCTGTAACCCATCCCATGGTGACATTCATAGAAATCTAAAGGTGTTTTTGAAGGCATCCATCCTGGATTCCAAATTGAATCATTCTCTTTTATGTAGTAATAATGTCCATTACTATCCCTTGGAACATTATTATAGCGGTATCTAGTAAGTCGAAGTAATTTTGCGTCTTTATAAAAGCTATATCCCCCTCCAGTATTGGATATTAATGAAAAGAAGTCTTCACAACCTAAATAGTTGATCCATGGTTGTGGAGTTTTTGGTGAAGTGATGACATATTCCCTTTGTATGTCATCGAAATATCCATATTTCATATGAAATACCTCCTGTTGATTTAAGCTGATTTTTTATAAATGTGTGTTGAATCAAGCAGATAGAAAACGATTAAGTAAAAAGAATATGAGATGAGTATATATTTAATACGGAAAAAAAGCAATAAAAATATTAAAACATATGAAAACTTTGCTATAAACTGCATAAAATTTAAAAGACAAAGTGAAGCAAACAAGAAGATGAAGTATTAGTGTAATGCAGAGAAAGTCAGGGTTTTTGACGAATTTCCCTAGATTTAGACAATAATGTTTTTGGGGGTGATTATGCGGATGTAATTATGGAGAATAAAAATTTTTATTTTCCACCTGAAGTGATAAAACGTAGGTGAAAATTTTATTATAATAAAAGGAACGGCAAAAACGTATAAGTAATCTTTTAATAAAATCTACATATAATTTGTTAGAAGTGCACAAAAAACTTGATATATAAATATTAAATTAGACGAAATGACAATAATTGGTTGCTAATATAAAAAACATAAACTATAATTGACTTAAGAAAACGATTAAGTAATGTAATAAATTAACTAAGGAATGGTGTGCACTTTTAATGATATCTATAAAAACTATAGCAGAAAAATGTAATGTGTCTGTTGCAACAGTAAGTAAGGCATTGAATGGACATAATGACATTGGAGATGAAACAAGAGTACGAATAAAAAAGGCAGCGGATGAGCTTGGATATCTCCCTAATGCGGCTGCAAGAGCACTAAAAACAAATCGTACCTATAGTATAGGAGTACTCTTTGAGGAAGAAGCTGGATGTGGACTGACGCATGAATATTTTTCGGGAGTATTAAATGGGCTGAAGTTAGAAGTAGAAAAGAATGGATATGATATTTTATTTATTAGCTCTAATTTTGAAAATAAAAAAATTTCCTATTATGAACATTGCAAATATCGTAATTTAGATGGCATCGCAATTGTATGTGCAGACTATAAAAACAAGCAGGTGCATGAACTTATGGAGGGGACGATACCTGTAGTAACTATCGATTATGTACACTACAATTGTACCGCAGTATGTTCGAATAATATACAGGGAATTGAAGATTTGCTTCGCTATATTTATTCAAAAGGGCATCGAAAAATAGCGTACATACATGGACAAAGTAATTCTTATGTTACGAAGGAACGTCTGGCTAGCTTCTATCGCACAATGGATAGTTTAGGCATTGAAGTTCCTGATACATATATAGAGACAGCAGATTATATTGAAACTACAAAAACAGCAGTATGCACGAAAAAGCTTCTTGAGCTACCAGATCCACCAACCTGCATAATATATCCTGATGATACTGCATTACTTGGTGGAATGAATGTTATAAAGCAATTGGGACTTCAAATACCAAAAGATATATCGATTGCTGGATATGACGGAAGTAAGATGTCACAATTATTATATCCTACCATTGCTACAATTAAACAGGATGCGCAACGAATCGGAACTGAGGCGGCAAGACGTTTGATTTGTAATATTGAAAAACCAAAATTAGCCTTGGTTGAGAGAGTGATTATTGAAGGGATGCTTCTGACGGGCCAATCGATTGCAAATTTGGAACCAAACCAGTAAAAACTGAAAGGAAAAGGAGAGAATAAATGAAAGGCTTATTACAAAATACTTGGAAACACAGAGCACATGTCGTTATGTGTCTGCCGGCAGTTCTGGTTTTGCTATTTTTTAATTATGTGCCAATGGCAGGACTTGTTTTAGCTTTTAAGAAATTTGATTACAAATTAGGTATATGGGGGAGCCCATTTAATGGGCTAGATAATTTTAAATTCTTACTTGCATCAAAAAATGCTTTTATTAATATGACAACGAATACAATTAAATATTATTTGATTTTTATAATTGTTGGAACCTTTCTTAATGTTGCTCTTGCGATTGCAATCGACCAGCTCGTATTTAAGAGGGCGGGAAAAATAATGCAGAGTATTATGATTATTCCTGTTTTTATCTCTTATGCAGCAGTTCAGTTTATTGTTTATGCATACTTAAATACAGAAGGCGGTATGATTAATAATTTATTTGGCACTTCAATTCGCTGGTATTCAGAGGCGGGCCTTTGGACCATTATTTTGACCATTGTTAAAATGTGGAATAGCGTTGGTTATGGGTCAGTTTTATATATGTCGGCATTAGCTGGAATTGATTCCGAAATATATGAAGCGGCTGAAATTGACGGGGCTGATAAGTGGCAACAAATAATCAACATAACACTTCCTTCCTTAGTACCAATGATAACGATCATATTACTGCTAAGTGTCGGTGGAATTATGAGATCAGATACAGGTTTATTCTATCAGGTAACAAGAAATAGTGGAACGTTATATTCAAGCACACAAGTTATAGATTCTTATGTATTGAATGCGATTTTTAAAAATTCGAACTTTGGTTTTGTGGCGGCAACTACTTTCTTCCAGTCGATTGTTGGCGTTGTGCTAATTATAGGTGCAAATAAGATTGTTCGTAAAGTAGCACCTGAGAATTCATTATTCTAGTAAAGGGGGTAGGGATAATTATGGATACAGTAAAAAAAGTAGAGATCATGGATTCGGTAAAAAAGACAAAGCCTGAGATTAGAAAAAAAAGCAGAAAGAAAGTCGGAGTTGGTCAGTACATATTAACATCTTTGCTCGCTGCATATACAGTGTTTTGTGCATTACCAATTATCTTAGTTTTTGTATCAGCATTTACGGATGAAAAGACATTAGTAACAAAAGGTTTTAGTTATTTTCCAGCAGAATTTTCATTAGATGGTTTTAATGTTGTACTAAGGTATGGAAAACAATTAATCGTATCTTATGGTGTAACAATAGGTATTACAACTGCTGGTACATTATTGGGGCTTTTATTAATGAGTATGTTTGCATTTGCCTTAAGTAGAAAGGATTTTCGTTTAAGAAAAATTTTATCAATTTACCTTATGATACCAATGATTTTTCAAGGTGGACAGCTAGCGAGCTATATTATTTTTACAAGTAATTATCATATGAAGGATAGTATATGGCTTTTGATTTTGCCATTATCGGTAACCACAATGAATGTTATTATACTTCGAACCTATATTCAAACAAGTATACCAGATGAATTAATGGATTCTGCAAGAATTGATGGGGCAGGAGAATATAGAGCATTCTTCCAAATTGCATTTCCACTGATGAAACCAGCGTGTGCAGCAGTTGGATTTATGATGGCTACCACTTATTGGAATGATTGGCAAAACGCTTTATTGTACATAGATAGCAACAGCAAAAAACCATTGCAGTTATTGTTAATTAATATCCAAAAGAGTATTGAGACATTATTGAATTCCAGAAATATTCCTTCAACCGCATTGGCTGCAATGCAGGGAAGTATTCCACAGTATTCAGCAACAATGGCTACTGTAATTACAGTAATAGGACCGATTATGATTGCATATCCATTTTTCCAGAAATATTTTATTAAAGGATTAACAGTTGGATCGGTTAAGGGGTGATATTCCAGATATGCAGATGCATATTTTGATGAATATAAAAAAATAGGGAGGTTTTAAAATGAGCAAAATAGCATTCGGTAAAAAAGTACTATCTGCTACGTTAGTAGCAGCGTTGGCAACAGGTATGTTGGTCGGTTGTGGTAGCGCAAAAGAAACATCTAAGGATACAACTTCAGCATCTTCAACAGAAACAGAAAAGACAGAAGATAACAAAGCACAAGATAGCAAATCAGATGGCAAAACACTTATTAGTGTTTATCGTTCTTCTTTCAATCTTGCAGCGCCAGATACGAATCAAGTTGCTAAAATTGAACAGGCAATCAATGATTACATTGGTGACAAAATCAACGTTCAGATCAAATTAACAGACATTGGAAGCGCAGAGTATAAAGACAAAGCAAATCTTGCTCTATCCAATAATGAAATTAATTTATTATGGACAGCAAGTTGGCTAGAGACAATTAACACAGACAGTCTTGTAAAGCAGAATGCAGTTTATGATCTTACAGACCTATTAAAAGGCAGTACCTTGTACGGCTCCATTCCACAATGGGTGTGGGATGCATCTTCTTATAACGGAAAAAATCAATTTATTTCATGCTACAAGGAATCAGCCGAAGGATATGATTTGATGTTCCGTCAGGACCTTGTTGATAAATACGGATGGGATCTTTCTAAGGTAAAAGAACTAAAAGATATTGAACCAATGTTAGCTGACTGCAAAGCCGAAGGACTTAAATATCCATATTTAACTCAGAAAACTGGTATGTTCTTCCGTTATTATATTGATGACTTTGATTTCTTTACACAGGATAGTTTATTTGCTGTTGATAGAAAGACAAATGAAGTTGTAAATCCAATTCAAACTCCACAGTTTAAAGAATTTACTACTTTAATGAGTGAATGGGGAGAAAAGGGTTATCTTAGTGAAGATGATGTAACAAAGACTACAACAGATACAACAACACAGACACAGGATTGGGGTGTTTCTTGGTGGACAGATGTTCCTAATAATGCAGAAGCTAGTACACGTTACAAACAAGCTGTAACAATGGTTCCTGTAACAGAAAAATACTCACATTCTACAACTACATTAGGATCTTGCTTTGCTGTAACTGCAAACTCCACTGAAGAGCAGGCAAAAGCGTGTTTAGATTTCCTTGGTCTGTTATATACAGACAAAACATTAGCAGATCTTTATACTTATGGAATTGAAGGAGAAGATTATGATCTAGATGATAAAGGTCAAGTAGTGAAAAAAGGTGATATGTATAACCATAGTGCTTGGGAGTCATGCTCTGTTTTAAATCTATCTCTTGAAGCAGGTGAACCAGAAAACAAAGTAGAACTTTACAAAACATTTAATGATAACTCAATTCCATCTATTGCATCAGGATTTCGTTTTGACAAATCAAATATAGAAAGCCAATATGCTGCATGCTTAAATGTATTTGATGAATTTGGTTTTCCTCTTCAAAATGGTGGAAGTAGCCCAGCAGATGTAGAAAATCAGATTGCAGCTTACCAAAAAGCTCTTGATGAGGCTGGATATCAGGAAATCTTGAAAGAAGCTCAGCAACAATATAATGATTGGAAAGCAAAATAAATAAGATGAGTCGTAATTGAGTCATTACTGTTGAAAAGCAGAACTGGAAAGGGAGTTCGAGGGTTTGACCCCAAGAACTCCTTTTTTGTATAATAGGAGGAAAGATAATTGGAAAAATTCACATTAGATAGGAAGAAATATGCTGCACTTGCACGACAAGCAGTTGCAGAAGGTTGTGTATTGCTTCGAAATGAAGCACAGGCACTTCCATTAAAGCAGGGAGAAAAGATTGCAGTGTATGGCCGAAGTGCCTTTCGGTATTATAAGAGTGGATTAGGATCAGGTGGTCTTGTAAATACTTCCTATGTGGTTGGAATACTGGATGCACTTAAGGGTACGAATGATATTGTTATCAATCAAGAATTATTAGAAATTTATGAGAGCTGGTTGAAAGAAAACCCATATGATGAGGGGCAAGGGTGGGGGCGTGTTCCTTGGAGCCAGAAAGAGATGCCGATTACAGATAGAATGCTTGAGATCGCAAATGAGGTGGATGCGTCTTTGATCGTTATTGGAAGAACCGCAGGCGAAGATCAGGATAATACTGCAAAAGAAGGTAGCTATCTTCTTACAAAAGACGAAAAAAGCCTAATTGAACGCGTATGTAAAGTATCAAAACGAACCATTGTTATTCTAAATGTAGGAAATATTATTGATATGAAGTGGGTAGAGGAATATCACCCACAAGCTGTCTTATATGTATGGCAAGGAGGACAAGAAGGTGGAAATGGGACTCTAGATGTATTACTTGGAAACGTGGCCCCATGTGGTAAACTGACTGATACCATTGCCCGTGAAATTGAAGATTATTCTTCTACTTCAAATTTTGGAGATCCAGAGAAGAATTATTATAAAGAAGATATTTATGTAGGTTACCGCTATTTTGAGACGTTTGCAAAAGAGAAGGTTTTATATCCATTTGGTTATGGAATGTCTTATACATATTTTTCAGTAAATTCTGAAATAAAAAGCAATCAAGAAGAGTCTTGTTTGATTATTGCAAACGTAAAAAATATTGGAAACTATGCTGGAAAAGAAACGGTGCAAGTTTATGTAAATGCACCTCAAGGTAAGTTAGGAAAACCGCTAAGACAATTAGTTGGCTTTGCAAAGACGAAACTGTTAATGCCAGGAGAAGAAGAAATACTTCCTATTACTATCAACAAGGATGATTTGGCTTCTTATGATGATAGTGGTATGGCTGGACATAAATCATGCTACGTATTAGAAGAAGGACAATATGAATTTTATGTGGGTACAGATGTAAGAAGTGCAGTGAAGATTGGTGCATTTGATCAAGAATTCAAGGTAGTAAAACAATTAGAATCTGCCTTGGCACCGATAGAAGCATTTGAAAGAATAAAGCCTGTTCCTATGGGGGATTCCTATGAAGTTGATATGGAGGAGGTTCCACTGCAAGAGAAAGGAAGTGTAGATGACTGTAATACCTGTACCTCTAGTGAAATTGCATACACAGGAGATAAAGGAATTAAACTTGTTGATGTTCTAGATCAAAAAGCATCTTTAGATGAGTTTGTAGCACAGCTAGATGAAAATGATTTGATTCATATGTTTCGAGGGGAAGGAATGTGTAGCCCACGCGTAACACCTGGAACAGCTGCGGCATTTGGGGGAGTCACAGATAGATTGCAACAGTATGGTATTCCAGCCGCTTGTTGTGCAGATGGACCTTCTGGAATTCGTATGGATTGTGGAACGAAAGCATTTTCACTTCCAAATGGTACGGCACTTGGCTGCACATTTAATCCAGAGTTGGTGGGACAGCTTTTTGCAATGGTAGGAAAAGAACTGCGATTAAACCAAATCGATTCATTACTAGGACCTGGAATGAATATCCATCGTAATCCGCTAAACGGACGTAATTTTGAATATATCTCGGAAGACCCATATGTTACAGGTAAAATTGCAACCGCTCAAGTAAAAGCTATGTATGACACGGGAATTGGAACGACAATCAAACATTTCTGCGGAAATAATCAAGAAGTTGGAAGAAGTACATCAGATTCGGTTATTTCAGAAAGAGCGCTTCGAGAAATATATTTAAAAGGATTTGAAATAGCGGTAAAAGAAGGGTATGCACGCGCAGTCATGACAACATATGGTTCTGTAAATGGATATTGGACTGCAGGAAGCTATGATTTATGTACCAAAATTCTTCGAGAAGAATGGGGATTTGACGGAATCGTTATGACCGATTGGTGGGCGCAAGCAAATTATTTGGGAGAAAAAGCAAATAAAACAGTAAAAGCTCCAATGGTAAAAGCGCAAAACGATATCTATATGTGTGTAGCGCACCCAGAGGATAATCCAGAAAATGACGACGTTAAACAAATGCTTGATGTGGGATACATTACAAAGGCGCAATTACAAAGAAATGCGAAAAATATATTAGGATATATATTAAAAAGTCAAGCGATACTTCGGTTTACGGGAAGGATTAGTAAAGAGGAGCAGCAGGCCATGGAGCTTATGACCTCACAGCAAGAAAGAATCGTAGATCCTGTGTTTTATTATGCAGATCCAGATACTCATGAAATTGTAATACCAGGCTCTGAGTTAAATCCAAAAGCAGGTGAGTCAGATGTATTTGCAATCAGTGCGGATATAGATGGAGAATACAGCATATCATTTACTATAAAGTCAGAATTAGGAAGTCTCGCCCAATTACCAATTTCCATATTTTTTGACAATGTGTTCCAAACAACAGTTAGTATCAATGGAACAGAAGGAAAGGTGATTGAGGAAACAAGAGATTTATGCTATGTGTTTGGCAGTAATCATTATGTCAAATTATACTACGGTGCAAATGGTCTGGAAATTGAGCAAGTAGTTTTAAAGAGGAGAGGGGATTGATGATATGAAATTTAATGACGGTTGCTGGGTAATCAAAGAAGGATGTGAGATTTTTTCTCCAAAAGAACTTTATGAAGCGCAGGTGAAAGAAGAGGAAGTTCGAATTATGGCTCCATCTGTTCGAATCAACGGACCAGGGGATACGCTTGGCTTTGTTAATCTTACCGTAAAAATCACAGTTCCAATGGAGGAAGTAATTCGTGTTCAGGCGTTTCATCACCTTGGGGTGAAAAAGAAAGCGCCAGAATTTGAATTAAATATACCCAAGAATACAAAAATTCATGTAAATGAAAATGAGGAGTACTTAGAAGTTGTCAGCAAAACTCTAAGGCTTGTCATTACAAAAAAGAACTGGTCAATGGCATACTACAGAGGTGAGGAAAAGCTTACAGAAAGCAAAGACCGTGATCTTGGTTATGCAATTACGAATTGGAAGGGATTAGCACATGATAATCAATCAAATGTTGCATATATGCGTCAACAATTGAGTTTAGGTGTAGGAGAATTAGTATATGGATTGGGAGAACGTTTTTCTCCTTATGTAAAAAATGGGCAGGAAGTTGAAATATGGAATGAGGATGGCGGTACAAGTACTCAATTGTCATATAAAAATATTCCGTTCTATATGACGAATTCAGGTTATGGTGTTTTTGTAAATCATCCAGATAAAGTATCGTTTGAAGTGGCGTCTGAGTTTGTTGGAAAAGTATCCTTTACAGTTCCAGGTGAATCGCTAGATTATTTTGTAATCAATGGACCTACTATGAAGGAGGTTTTGGTTCGATATACCGATTTGACGGGAAAGCCAAGTCTTCCAGCACCTTGGACATTTGGACTTTGGTTGTCCACTTCATTTACGACAAGTTACGATGAAGAATCCGTATTGAAATTGATTGATGGTATGAAAGAGCGTGATATCCCACTACAAGTCTTCCATTTTGATTGCTGTTGGATGAAGTTACTTCATTGGACTGATTTTTGTTGGGATAGTAAGACATTTCCAGACCCAAAAGGATTAATTGGGAAAATTCATGATAGAGGTATCAAAGTATGTGTATGGATTAATTCTTATATCGCACAAGAATCTGCTTTGTTTGAAGAAGGAATGGAACATGGATATTTACTAACACGCAAAGATGGTGGCGTATGGCAATGGGATATGTGGCAACCTGGCCTTGCAATTGTTGATTTTACAAATCCAGAAGCCTGTAAATGGTATCAGAGTAAATTAAAAGACCTATTAGACATTGGTGTGGATTGCTTTAAGACAGATTTTGGCGAGAGAATTCCGACTGAGGTAGTCTATCATGATGGATCAGATGCAGAGAAAATGCATAATTATTATACCTATCTATATAACAAAACAGTATTTGAACTACTTGAACAAGAAAAAGGAAAAGGGGAAGCAGTGTTATTTGCACGTTCTGCCACGGTAGGGGGACAAAAATTCCCAGTTCATTGGGGAGGAGATTGTTGGTCTGATTACAGCGGTATGGAACAGAGCCTTCGTGGTGGTCTATCACTTACCATGTCTGGATTTGGATACTGGAGTCATGATATAGGAGGCTTTGAAAGTACTTCAACCCCAGATGTATATAAACGTTGGGCGGCATTTGGACTTATGAGTAGTCACAGTAGATTACACGGAAGTGGCTCTTATCGTGTACCGTGGTTATACGGAGAAGAAGCAGTTGATACGGTGAGATTTTTTACAAAGTTAAAAGCAAAATTAATGCCATATATCTATCGTAATGCGGTTGAGACTTCTCAGTCAGGTATTCCGATGATGAGAAGTATGGTGATGGAGTTTATGGGAGATCGTAATTGCGAATACCTTGATAAGCAGTATATGTTTGGTGATAATTTACTGGTAGCACCAATCTGTAATGATAAATCACTTGCGCAGTATTATCTTCCAGATGGGGATTGGACTAATTTACTGACTGGAGAGAAAAAACAAGGAGGCTGTTGGTACAAGGAAACTTGTGGATATCTAGACGTTCCCCTTTATGTGAGAGAGAACAGTATTATCGCAATTGGAAAAAATGATGACAAGACGGTTTATGATTACGCACAAGATGTAGAACTGCGTATCTATGAATTAAAAACAAAAGCGTCAACAGTAGTATATGATGAACATACTAAGTTAGCTATTTCAATGGAAGCTGAGAAAAAGGAAAATGAGATTCATATTGCAATCAATACACAAAAAGCTTGCACGATTCGATTGATGAATAGGAGAATTCAAAACATAATAGGTGCTAAGAGTGTAATTGATGGCAATGATACGGTTATTTCAGAAATTACAAATGCCATAAAGGTAAAAATAGACTTAGAATCATAAAATAACACATAATTACGACAGTAAAATATACAAATTAAAATTGTTATAATTAATTGTTAATTTTAAGTTTATAATGTGAAATAAAAAGCCCCCACAAGTTAGAACTAAGTCCTAATTTGTGGGGAAGCTTATATATTTAATTAAATTTTAATGCAGCTTGAACGAATCCTTTGAATAGAGGATGCGGACGATTTGGTCTTGATTTTAGCTCAGGGTGAGCTTGTGTACCGATAAACCAAGGATGATCTTTGATTTCAATCATTTCCACAATTCTTTCATCAGGAGATAATCCAGAAAGAGTCATACCCTTTTCCGTAAGAATATGTCTGTAATCATTGTTTACTTCATAACGATGTCTATGTCTTTCATGAATTGTTTTTTCTTTATAAAGGTCATAGGCTTTTGAAGACTCGTCCAATACACAAGGATAAGAACCAAGTCTTAAAGTTCCTCCAATGTCTTCAATTCCATTTTGGTCTGGCATCAAATGAATCACAGGGTGGGTGGTATCTGCTTTTAATTCAACACTATGCGCATCATTATAACCAACCACATGTCTTGCAAATTCCACAATAGAAAGCTGCATTCCAAGGCATAAACCTAAGAAAGGAACTTTGTTTTCACGTGCATAACGAATTGCAGTTATTTTTCCTTCAATTCCTCTGTCGCCAAAACCGCCAGGTACTAAAATTCCGCTGACATCTTTAAAAGTTTCTGCTGCGTTTTCTTCTGTGACAAGTTCTGAATCAACCCACTTGATATTAACAGTAGCGCTGTTTGCAACACCGCCATGACTTAAAGCCTCAACAACACTAATATATGCATCATGAAGCTGAATGTATTTTCCCACTAATGCAACGGTTATTTCACTTGTTGGATTCTTCCAAGCATGTATCATGTCTTCCCATTCTTTTAAGTCTGGTTCTGGACATTCAAGTTTTAGACATTCACAAGCAACCTGAGCAAGTTGTTCGCTTTCCATAGCAAGTGGAGCTTCGTATAAAATATCAACATCAAGATTTTGTAATACGTGGTTGTTTGGTACATTACAAAACAATGCTATCTTGTCCTTTAGTTGCTGGTCAAGAGGCATTTCAGAACGGCAAACAATAATATCAGGTTGAATACCCATTCCTTGTAATTCCTTTACACTTGCCTGCGTTGGCTTGGTCTTCATTTCTCCCGAAGCTTTTAAGTAAGGAATTAATGTAACATGAATTAGAATTGCATTTTCACGGCCCACATCATGTTGGAATTGGCGAATGGATTCTAAGAAAGGTTGACTTTCAATATCTCCAACCGTTCCACCTACTTCTATAATAGCGATTCTGGTATCTTTATCTGTGAAATTACGATAAAAACGACTTTTGAT
Source organism: Candidatus Galacturonatibacter soehngenii (assembly GCF_008830185.1). GTDB lineage: Bacteria > Bacillota > Clostridia > Lachnospirales > Lachnospiraceae > Lachnotalea > Lachnotalea soehngenii. Next base: position 1,023,040 of record NZ_WAGX01000005.1, on the reverse strand, counting down.
TTCATTGGTGATATGAGGAATGACCTGAACGGTTCCGCCACCAAAGTCTCCTCTTCTTTCTTTTGATAATACAGACCAATATATCTTACCAGTGGTTACGTTTGAGTTTTTATCAAGACTTTCATCAATAAATCTCTCATAATGACCTAAATCAAGATCGGTTTCAGCACCGTCATCGGTTACGAAAACTTCTCCATGCTGAATTGGATTCATAGTACCTGGATCAATGTTAATGTAAGGGTCAAATTTCTGCATCGTTACTTTGTAACCACGTGCCTTCAAAAGTCTTCCTAAAGAAGCAGCAGTAATACCTTTACCTAGTCCTGAAACAACACCGCCTGTTACAAAGACATACTTTACTGGCATAATTTAATGTTCCTCCTTTTGAATAAGTGAAAATGAAAAATAGGGATATTTTTCATAAGATAAATAGTTATAAAAGCAACAATTGAATCGACAAAATAATCGATTCAATTGAATTTAGAATAACAATAGTTTTCAATTTGCTGTTCATTTGCAAAATTTGTAAACCATAAGTTAACAAAATTTATATTTATAAAAAGACATAAAATAACTTATATATTATACAACTAATAATACAATAAATCTACTATTAATTTAAAAAATTATAAAATAATATTTTAGTTCAATGTTATAATGTTATTTTTGAGGGCATAAAGCAAAATAAATTGTGTAGTAAAATTCACAATCTGGTAGTTGATTTATGTGACAACAATCTCTATAATATAGATATCGAACTTAGGAGGAAAAGAATGGACAACAATCAGAATAATAATAATAATCCTAAAAACAAACAGACCATAATGGTTTTTCTCATTGTAGCATTAGTGGTATTGATGATCATGAGCTTTTTTAATAATATGGTCGAAGGAAGCACCATGAAAAAAATCACATACGATGAGTTTTTAATCATGTTAGACAATAAAGAGGTAAAAAGCGTTTATCTTGATTCTGATAAAATAATTATTACACCAAAGGCACAAGCATCACAGTTAGTTGAGATTAAATATTATACTGGTATTTTTCCAGATAAAGATTTGCTGCAGAAAATAAAGGCTTCAGGAGCAAAGATTGATGCAAAAATACCTGACTCTAGATCTACCTTGCTAGATATTTTGCTATTATATGGATTACCACTTGCTATGGTATGGCTGATGGCAAGCTTTATATTAAAGAGAATGTCAAAAGGTGGAGGCATGATGGGCGTTGGTAAATCAAATGCCAAAGTCTATGTAGAAAAGCAAACAGGTGTAACATTTAAAGATGTAGCAGGTCAAAATGAAGCGAAAGAATCCTTACAAGAAGTAGTGGATTTTCTTCATAACCCAGGAAAATACACGCAAATAGGAGCTAAACTTCCAAAGGGAGCCTTATTAGTAGGACCTCCAGGAACTGGAAAAACATTACTTGCAAAAGCCGTTGCAGGAGAAGCAAAAGTACCATTTTTCTCACTATCTGGTTCTGATTTTGTGGAAATGTTTGTTGGTGTGGGTGCTTCAAGAGTAAGAGACTTATTTAAGCAAGCACAGCAAAATGCACCTTGTATCATTTTTATAGATGAAATTGATGCAATTGGTAAAAGTCGTGACAGCAGATATGGTGGCGGTAACGATGAAAGAGAGCAGACACTGAATCAATTATTAGCTGAAATGGATGGTTTTGATACGTCAAAGGGTATTTTAATTCTAGCTGCAACGAACCGACCAGAAGTACTTGATGCCGCACTGCTTAGACCAGGCCGCTTTGACCGAAGAGTCATTGTTGATAAACCTGATTTAAAAGGTAGAGTTGATATATTAAAAGTACATTCAAAGAATGTTTTGATGGATGATACAGTTGATTTAGAAGCAATCGCACTTGCTACTTCAGGAGCAGTGGGCTCTGATTTGGCAAATATGATTAATGAAGCTGCTATTAATGCAGTGAAAAATGGAAGAAAAGTAGTATCGCAATCTGATTTGTTTGAATCGGTTGAAGTTGTCATTGCAGGTAAAGAAAAGAAAGACAGAATTCTTGGTAAAAAGGAAAAGAAAATTGTTGCTTATCATGAAGTGGGGCATGCGCTTGTTACAGCTCTTCAAAAGAATGCAGAACCAGTTCAAAAGATAACAATTGTGCCAAGAACAATGGGTTCGCTTGGCTATGTTATGCAGGTACCAGAGGAAGAAAAATATTTAATGACACAAGAGGAATTAAGAGCACGGATTGTTACCTTGTTTGGTGGTCGTGCTGCAGAAGAAATTATTTTTCAATCAGTAACAACTGGTGCTTCAAACGATATTGAAAAGGCGACTAAAATGGCAAGAGCCATGATTACCCAATATGGTATGTCTGAAAAATTTGGTTTAATGGGTCTTGAGACAATAGAAAACCAATATTTAACAGGAAGAACGGTATTAAATTGTGCAGATGACACAGCCGCAGAAATTGATAAAGAAGTAATGAGACTTCTAAAAGAGTGCTATGAAGAGGCGAAAATGTTATTGGAAGATAACAAAGAGATTCTTGATAAAATTGCTGATTTTCTGTTTGAAAAAGAAACGATTACTGGTAAAGAATTCATGGATATCTATAATAAGGTAAGAGGAATTGAACCTGAACCAGAGAAAACAGACGATGAAAATGAAACTCCAAAGAAGGAATTAGTTGCTTCAGACAGTATGACTGAAAGCCAAGCTAGTGTTGACTTAAATGAGAACGTAACATATGACTTTAGTGAACAACCAGAAAATACGTTAAAAGAAGAAGCAAAAGAAGGAGTAGTAATTCAAGAAGCGCCAACAGAAGAATCAACGCAAGAAAAACCAGCAAACAAAGCTGAGTCTATTTCTGAGCCAGAATTAATTGATTAATACTCGATTTTCGGTTAAAATAATAGAATAAAACAATCCATAAAAGAATACGTTCTTTCACAAAGTAGGATTTGTGGAGGAGGTATTCTTTTTTCCACATTAGAAATAATAGGAGATATTATGTTTAATATAGAAGAAGAATTAAAAAAACTTCCAGGTAAGCCAGGGGTTTATATTATGCATGATGATAAGGATGCAATTATTTATGTAGGGAAGGCAATAAGTCTAAAAAATCGTGTCAGACAATATTTTCAAAGTAGTAGAAATAAGACCATTAAAATAGAACAAATGGTAAGCAAAATCAAACGTTTTGAGTATATTGTGACGGATTCTGAGGTAGAAGCGTTAGTTCTAGAATGTAATCTAATTAAGGAACATCGACCCAAATATAACACGATGCTTACAGATGACAAAACGTATCCTTTTATTCGTGTAACAGTGAATGAAGCATATCCAAGGGTGATGCTATCACGTACCATGAAAAAGGATAAATCAAAATATTTTGGTCCCTATACTAGTGCTGGTGCTGTAAAAGATACAATTAGTCTCTTACAAAAAATCTATAAGATACGAACGTGTAATCGAAATCTACCAAGAGATATTAAAAAGGCGAGACCATGCTTAAACTATCACATTAAACAATGTGATGCGCCATGTCAGGGGTATATTTCTGAAGAAGAGTATGGTAAAAATATTACGCAGGTTCTTGATTTTTTAAATGGAAATTTAGGTGACGTGGAAAAAATGTTGGAAGGAAAGATGATGGATGCTTCCGAGAATATGGAGTTTGAAAAAGCAATCGAGTATCGTGAACTTCTAAATGCCGTAAAACAGATTTCCCAAAAACAAAAAATTACCAACAATGATTTGGAAGATAAAGATGTGATAGCTCTATCAAGAGATGGAAATGATGGAGTCATACAAGTATTTTTTATACGTAACGGAAGATTAATTGGAAGAGAGCATTTTCATATGGATATTTCCATACATGATTCGAAAGGGGAAATTGTATCTAGTTTTATCAAACAGTTTTATAGTGGAACACCTTACATACCAAAAGAGCTCATGATTCAAGAGGAGATTGAAGATATGGAACTGATTGAACAGTGGCTCACGAAAAAAAGAGGCCTAAGAGTATATATCCGTGTACCGAAAAAGGGAAGTAAGGAAAAACTGGTTGAGCTTGCAGAAAAGAATGCAGCCATGGTTTTGGTCAAGGACAAAGAGCGAATCAAGATAGAAGAAATGAAAACCATTGGTGCTATGAAAGAAATCGAAGAATTGCTTGGAATTTCTAATATTTTAAGGGTGGAAGCATTTGATATTTCGAATATAAGTGGTTATCAGTCGGTTGGGTCTATGATTGTATATGAAAATGGAAGACCAAAAAGAAGTGATTATCGAAAATTCAAAATCAAGTCAGTGGCTGGTCCAGATGATTATGCCAGTATGTATGAAGTGTTAACCAGAAGATTTACACATGGGATACAAGAATTAAATAATAAGGACGTAGACTATGGAAGCTTTACCAAATTTCCAGACCTAATCATGATGGATGGAGGGCGTGGACAAGTTAACATTGCTCAAAAGGTTTTAGATGAATTAAAGCTTTCTATTCCTGTATGCGGTATGGTAAAGGATGATAATCATAGAACAAGAGGGTTATATTATCAAAACAAAGAGATTCCAATTGAAAGAAATTCAGAGGGCTTTCGTTTGATTACCAGAGTACAGGATGAGGCACATCGATTTGCAATTGAATACCATAGATCGCTTAGAAGCAAAGGACAAGTACACTCCATATTAGACGATATTGATGGAATTGGACCAGCAAGGAGAAAAGCACTGATGCAGCATTTCACATCTTTGGACGAAATAAAAAATGCACAAATAGATACATTAAAAAATATCCCAACAATGAATGAGGCATCGGCAAGAAAAGTATATGAGTTTTTTCATATACCGCGAAACGTTTAACTTAAGTATGCACTGTTGTTTTAAAAAATAAAATATGATAAGATGATAACAACGATAGATAAAGGAGAAATGGTATGCAAAGCGTAGAATTGAAAAAGATTGTTAAAAAATTAAATCTTAAAAATCTGACCCCTGATATTGCATTAGATTCCATTAAAGTGACACAACCAGACATTAATAGACCGGCTCTTCAATTAACTGGTTTTTTTGATCATTTTGATGAGGAACGTGTTCAAGTAATTGGATATGTAGAATATACCTATCTAGAAAGTCTTGAAAGAAGTCGAAAAATAGAAATGTATAATAAGCTTCTATCTAGTAAAATTCCTTGTATTGTCTATAGCAGAAACATGGAACCAGACGAAGATATATTAGGTATTGCAAATAAAAACGGGGTACCAATCTTCCAAACGGAGAAAACAACCTCTTCTTTTATGGCAGAAATCATTCGATGGCTTAACGTACAATTGGCTCCGACTATTTCCATTCATGGAGTATTAGTGGATGTATATGGTGAAGGTGTCCTTATTATGGGAGAAAGTGGAATCGGAAAGAGTGAGGCAGCACTTGAGTTAATCAAGCGAGGACACCGTTTAGTAACGGATGACGTAGTTGAGATCCGTAAAGTAAGTGATGATACTTTGATTGGAACGGCACCTGATATCACACGACATTTCATTGAACTACGAGGCATTGGAATTGTAGATGTTAAAACGTTATTTGGTGTTGAAAGTGTAAAAGAGACTCAGTCAATTGATTTGGTTATCAAGTTAGAAGACTGGGATAGAGATAAAGAATATGATCGCTTAGGGCTGGAGGAAGAATATACAGAGTTTCTTGGTAATAAAGTGGTGTGTCATTCCATTCCGATTCGCCCAGGCAGAAATCTAGCTATTATTTGTGAATCAGCAGCAGTCAATTATAGACAAAAGAAAATGGGATATAATGCAGCGAAGGAATTATATAATAGAGTACAAAACAATTTAGCAAAGAAGAGGGTTTAGAAATGAGTAAAGTATGTTTTGGTGTTGATGTGGGTGGAACAACAGTTAAGTTGGGATTATTTCAAGCAGACGGACAAGTAATGGATAAATGGGAAATCGTTACGAGAACACAAGAGAAGGGTAAACATATATTACCAGATATCGCAGCGTCCATTCAGGCAAAAATAAGTGAGAAAGCTATTGAAATTCAAGACGTAGCAGGTGTTGGAATAGGTGTACCAGGACCTGTGAAAGAAGATGGAACGGTATTGAATGCGGTTAATCTTGGCTGGGGAATCTTTAATGTAGCAAATGAATTAGAGAAGTTAACTCATTTAAAGGTGAAGGCAGGAAATGATGCAAACGTAGCCGCGCTTGGAGAAATGTGGCAAGGTGGAGGACGAGGAAGCAAAAATGTTGTTATGATTACATTAGGCACAGGTGTAGGCGGCGGAATCATTCATAACGGTGAAATAATAACAGGTACCAATGGTGCTGGTGGTGAAGTCGGACATATACATGTAGAAGACAGTGAAACAGATACTTGCGGATGTGGAAAAAAAGGCTGTTTAGAGCAGATGGCATCTGCTACAGGAGTAGTTCGCCTTGCTAAAAAGGCTTTAGAACTTAGTGATTCCCCTTCTCTTTTAAGAAATGGTGAGATTTCTGCAAAAGCTGTATTTGATGCAGTAAAAGAAAATGATGCTCTTGCGATATCAGTTGCCGAGCAATTTGGCAAGTATCTTGGCACAGCCCTTGCAAATGTAGCGGCAGTAACAGATCCAGAAGTATTTGTTATTGGAGGAGGCGTTTCAAAAGCGGGAAGCATTTTAATTGACTATATTAAAAAATATTATGTATTACGTGCATTTGCTGCATGTAAGGAGACTAAATTTTCACTTGCAGAGCTTGGTAATGATGCAGGAATATTTGGAGCGGCAAAACTAGTATTATAAAGTTACAGTTCATACAGTAACATGATAAATTCTATATAAGGTTGAATTCTATATTGAGATATTGTATTATATTGTAGTGAATTGAAAAAATGAAACATATAAATAGAGGAAAGAAGTAAAAATATCCTTATGATACTTTTACTTTGAATGAAAATAGAACCGAGGAGTCAGCGTGGATAAAGAAATATTAAATCAGCTTTGTAATATAGCAGGTATTGAACATGTCTTAGTTGATGAACCTATGTATAAACATACTACTTTTAAAGTAGGAGGAAAAGCAGACTACTATATAATACCTCACACGATAGAAGAAATTAAGAGTACCATTTTATTTTTAAAAAAGCAAAACATACCGTTTTGTGTAGTAGGAAATGGAAGTAATTTATTAGTTAGTGATAATGGATACCATGGGGCTATCATAAAGATTTACAATAATTTTAATGAGATTGAGATAAATAAGTTAAGTATTAAGGCACAAGCAGGAGCACTGTTATCTGACATTGCTACAAAGGCTTGCGAAGCAGGATTAAAGAATTTTGAATTTGCAGCAGGGATACCAGGTACCATTGGTGGAGCAGCTGTTATGAATGCAGGAGCATATGGTGGCGAAATGCAGCAGGTATTAACCACTGTCACAGTAATGGATGAAGAAGGAAATATAAAAACACTTACAAACGAAGAACTTCAATTTGGTTATCGAACCAGTGTCATTAGTACAAATCATTATACGGTATTAGAAGCAGAAATCGGACTAGAGTGTGGTGATTGCACTGAGATTAAGGCTATAATAGATGATTATGGTCAAAGAAGAGCAGATAAGCAGCCGTTGGAGTATCCAAGTGCAGGAAGTACTTTTAAACGTCCAAAGGGTTATTTTGCAGGAAAGCTTATTATGGACGCAGGCCTTAGAGGCTACGCTATCGGAGGAGCTCAGGTATCCGAAAAGCATTGTGGATTTATCATTAATAAAAATAATGCTACAGCAAAGGATGTAATACAGTTGATTCGATATGTTCAAAATCAAGTTTGGGAACAATTTGGTGTCAAATTGGAGACAGAGGTTAAAATGCTTGGTGAATTTTAGTTGATTTACAAAATGGAGAAAGTATAAAGGGATAACTTTCATACTGAAGTAGTATGTGCAGGGTAAATTGCACGAGTGGAGGGAATTATGAGATTTGTAATTGTAACTGGAATGTCGGGAGCAGGAAAAAGTACAGCGTTAAAGATGCTGGAAGACATTGGATATTTTTGCGTGGATAATCTACCACTTCTCCTTATTCGTAAATTTGCAGAATTGACATATAAGCAATCGATTGATGTAAATAATATTGCTCTGGGAGTTGACATTCGTTCAGGACAGGCACTTTCAGAGCTTGAACATGTCTTAGAGGATTTGATAGCAAGTGGATTTCAATATGAAATTTTATTTTTAGATGCATCAGATTCTGTTTTAGTGAAACGATATAAAGAGACAAGAAGAAATCATCCTTTGGCTTTAGAAGGACGCGTAGATCAAGGAATCGAAGAGGAACGTAACAAATTAAATTTCTTAAAGAAACAGGCAGACTACATCATTGATACCAGCCAGCTCTTAACAAGAGAGCTAAAAAGTGAACTGGATAATATCTTTGTAAAAAATGAAGGTTATAATAATTTATTTATCACCGTATTGTCTTTTGGATTTAAGTATGGGATTCCTAGCGATGCAGATTTAGTCTTTGATGTGAGATTTCTTCCCAATCCTTACTATATTGATGAACTAAAGCCAAAGACTGGGAATGAACAAGCCATTCAAGACTATGTTATGGGATTTGAAGTGGCAGGACAATTCTTAAACAAGCTAGAAGATATGATTCGTTTCTTAATTCCAAACTATATTGCAGAAGGTAAAAATCAGTTGGTAATTGCAATTGGCTGTACAGGTGGTAAACATAGGTCGGTAACATTGGCCAATAAGTTGTTTGAACGATTAACAACAAATAAGGAATTTGGTCTTAAGGTTGAGCATAGAGACATCCAAAAGGATGCAATAAGAAAAAGTATATAGATAGGAGTGGCATGATGTCTTTTTCAAGTGATGTAAAAGATGAACTTTCCAGGCAAATCAGCTTAGGAAGGCATTGCCAGATTGCAGAAATAGCGGCTATCATAAGTCTTTGTGGCAAAGTCATCATTTCTATTGAAGATAAGTATTGTATCAAAGTTCATACAGAGAATGTAGCAGTTGCAAGAAAATACTTTACATTAATTAAAAAAACATTTAATATAAATACTGAAATTTCAATCCGCAGGAACGTATATTTAAAGAAAACTAGAACATACTCAATTTTAATAAAAGGACATGAGGATTCTGTTCGTGTATTAAATGCATGTAAACTAATTGAAGATGGAGAAATCAAAGAGAATCTATCCATAGTTAGTAATTTGGTCATACAAAATTCTTGTTGTAAAAGAGCTTTTATTAGAGGTGCATTTTTAGCATCTGGTTCGATTAGTGATCCCGAGAAATTTTACCATTTAGAAATTGTGTGTACAAAACATGATAAGGCAGTTCAACTTCAAAATATCATCAATACCTTTGAACTTGAATCTAAGATTGTTCAAAGAAAGAAGTATTATGTGGTGTATATCAAAGAAGGCGCTCAAATAGTTGAGATTCTCAATGTAATGGAAGCCCATGTAGCCCTCATGAATTTGGAGAATGTACGTATCTTGAAGGAAATGCGAAACTCGGTTAATCGTCAGGTTAATTGCGAGACGGCTAACATTAATAAAACGGTATCAGCTGCTGTAAAGCAGATTGAAGATATAAAATATATAAAAGCGCGAATGGGATTTGAAGGACTTTCAGAAGGCTTAGGCGATGTGGCAAGAATTCGATTAGAATACCCGGAAGCAACGTTAAAAGAAATAGGTGAATTACTAAGTCCCCCTGTAGGCAAATCTGGGGTGAATCATAGACTGAGAAAATTAAGTAATTTAGCACAAGAACTTAGGGAATTCGATAAGGAGGAGATATTATGACAAAGAAACCAATTACAATTAAAATTCCATCAGGACTAGAGGCGAGACCAGTTGCGCTGTTAGTACAGGTTGCAAGCCAGTATGAAAGTGATATTTATGTGGAATATGGGGAAAAGAAAGTTAATGCAAAAAGTATCATGGGTATGATGACGCTAGGATTAGCAGCAGGTGAGTCTGTAGTCGTGTCAGCAGAAGGTACGGATGAAGAAGAGGCAATTTTAAATATTGAAAAATATTTAAGTAGTAATGAAATGTAGGTTTTTTGAGTTTTAAAGGCAATAGGTTTTGATTCGTTTTATGTATGACCGTAGGATTATCCACGGTCATACATTTACGTGACGATAGGAGTGCATTATGAGAAAGAAAATGATGTTTATCTTTAACCCTTATGCAGGTAAGGCTCAGATAAGAAATAAGTTAGTTGATATACTAGACATTTTTACCAAGAATAATTATGAAATAACCATATATCCGACACAAGGAAATCAGGATGCAATGGAACTAACAAGGGACTTACCGCAAAATACGTATGATTTGGTGGTGTGTAGTGGCGGTGATGGAACACTTGACCAAGTGGTATCAGGAATGATGAAACGTGAAGAAAAACTTCCAATTGGTTATATTCCTGCTGGTAGCACGAATGATTTTGCCAATAGTCTTAAGATTCCAAAAAACATGTTAAAGGCGGCAGAAGTAGCAGTTGGAGAAGATTATTTTTTGAGTGATATAGGAAGTTTTAATGATGATTACTATGTTTATATCGCTGCATTTGGAATCTTTACAGATGTATCCTATCAAACAAAGCAAGAGGCAAAAAATGTGCTAGGACATGCGGCTTACATTCTGGAAGGAATGAAAAGACTTGGCTCGATCAAATCATATCATTTAAAAATAGAATGCAATGGGGAAACAATTGAAGATGAATTTATTTTTGGAATGGTTACGAATTCGGTTTCAGTAGGTGGTTTTAAACATATCACATCACGAAATATTTTGCTTGATGATGGGTTGTTTGAAGCAGCTTTTATCAAAAAGCCCAACAATCCAATTGAACTTCAAGACATTATCGCAACATTACTAATTGAAAATCTAGATAGTAGCTATATCTATTCTTATAAGACAGATAAAGTTGTAATAACCTCAGAAGAAGCCATACCATGGACGCTTGATGGAGAATTTGGTGGCGAGCATTGTAAGAGTGTTATTCGTTGCAATAAGCAAGCTTTAAATATTAAAGTTGACTTAAATAAACCACTTCTTATCGAACAAAATACAATAAAGGATGACTGTTTTGCAAAATAACTATAGTGCAAATGACTTAAAAGTGAAAAATTTAACAATTTCATATTTTCTTTTACAAAAAAATAAGGTATAATGGTTATACGAAGAAACGAAGTTTTGGAGTGTAACCGATTAAAAGAAAATGGAATTTATAGTAAATTCACAACAAATTAAAATATATGGAGGAAAGAATTATGTTAGTATCAGCAAAAGAAATGCTTCAAAAAGCGAAAGCAGGAAAATATGCAGTTGGTCAGTTTAATATCAATAACTTAGAGTGGACCAAGGCAGTTTTATTGACAGCTCAGGAGAATAAATCCCCAGTTATCTTAGGTGTATCTGAAGGTGCGGGAAAATATATGACAGGCTATAAAACAGTAGTAGGTATGGTAAATGGAATGATGGAAGAGTTAAACATAACTGTACCAGTAGCACTTCACTTAGATCACGGTAGTTTTGAAGGATGTATGAAATGTATCGAAGCAGGATTCTCATCCATTATGTTTGATGGTTCCCATTATCCAATTGCTGAGAATATTGAAAAGACTACAGAGTTAGTAAAAATCTGTGAAGAAAAAGGAATGTCTATCGAAGCAGAAGTTGGTTCAATCGGTGGAGAAGAAGACGGTGTTGTAGGTAATGGAGAAGTTGCAGATCCGAACGAATGTAAAGCAATTGCAGATTTAGGTGTAACTATGCTTGCAGCAGGAATTGGTAACATTCATGGAAAATATCCTGAAAACTGGACAGGATTAAACTTTGAAGTGTTAGCAGAAATTCAAAAATTAACAGGAGAAATGCCACTCGTACTTCATGGAGGAACTGGTATTCCAGAAAAAATGATTAAAGAAGCGATTTCACTTGGAGTTGCAAAAATCAATGTGAATACAGAGTGTCAGCTTACTTTTGCAGAAGCAACACGTAAATACATTGAAGAAGGAAAAGATTTATCTGGAAAAGGTTTTGATCCACGTAAACTTTTAGCACCAGGAACAGAGGCAATCAAAGCAACTGTTAAAGAAAAAATGGAGTTATTTGGATCTGTTGGAAAAGCAGAATAAATAATAATAAGCACAGAGAATTCATTTGATTCTCTGTGCTTTTTTGCTTTATAGGAAGTTATTCCTTATGTGCATGAACAGTAACCAATCTTCCATACAAAACAAAACACAAAACATCTAATTAACAGACGAATATATACAAAATAACGAAAGAAAAATAAAAGGTATTGACAAATATACTAGTTTATATTAATATATTGAAAATGATATTATAAATAATAACTAAGAACAGGATTGTTACTGAACAGCAGGCAAAACCTAACTATTCATGTATGATTTACTATGGATAGGATTGGGTTTTTTTTGTTGTTTTTTTATTTCAAGTTGTGACACTAGTAATTAGCTAGTTGCAAATAAATAAGAAAAATAGAAAGGAGGATACGGGTAATTTAATTTTGGGTAATGTAGTATTAGGAGAATTTTATAAGATTTAAGGAGGATTTTTATGAAAAAAAGAATATGGAAAAGTTTATTATGTGTATTAACGATTTCAACTTTGATGGTAGGATGCGCAAAAAATGAGACAAGTACGCAAGCGCCTGCAGAAGATACGAAGCAGGAAACAACGACTGAGGAAGTAAAGGAAGCTGACCAAGAAAAAGAAGCAGATGTTACCCTTAGAGATACTGCATTTGGGCCAGTAAAAGGTAGCGTAAATGAGGCGAAGCAGACCATTGAGTGGAAGGGAGTTCCATATGCAAAAGCACCAGTTGGAGATTTGAGATGGAAAGCACCACAAGACCCAGATAACTGGACAGAAGTATTCGATGCAACCAAAGATGGTAATCTTGGTGTTCAAGTTGCAAACGGAGAAGTAATCGGTAGTGAAGACTGCTTGAATCTAGATATTTATAGACCAAATACACAAGATACAAGTTTACCAGTTGTGGTGTTTATCCACGGTGGAAATAACCAATCAGGAAAATCCACAGAGATCATTGGTTCTACATTAGCAAATGATACAAATAGTATTTTTATCTCTTTAAACTATCGTTTGGGTGTGCTGGGCTTTAATTGTCTGCCAGCATTACAAACAGGGGATGCAAATGAGGACTCTGGTAACTATACTTTACTTGATATTGCAAAGGCACTTGATTGGATTCATGCAAATATTGAAGCGTTTGGCGGAGATAAAGATAATATTACAATATCAGGATTTTCGGCAGGCGGACGTGATGTTATGGCAATGCTAATTTCACCATTATTTGAAGGAAAGTTCCAAAAAGCAATTTCATTTAGTGGTGGTATGACAATTGCAGATACCGATGCAAGTGTAAAAACAATTGCCACAGCTTTAGCTCCTTTAGCAGTAGAAGATGGTAAAAAAGCAGATGTAGAAGAAGCAAAAGAATGGTTACAGACCAGTGATGCTGAGGTGAAAGAATATTTATATACGCTTTCTGCAGAGCGTCTTGCAAAAGTTATGATGAATGCAGGTATCCGCATGAGTGTATTCCCTCATATATTTAACGACGGCACTGTAATTCCAAAAGAAGGCTTTGCTACAACAAACTATAATTCAGTACCATTATTAATGCTTACCTCAACTTCTGAATTCTCTTTCTTTGCGGCAAGTGATCCTTACTTTGCAAAAGAGTATGGAGATGGAACCTTATTTACAGATGAAACAAAGAATGCAGAATATACATTTGCAAATAAGTACGGAAGTATGTTATATGAATTATTTAATGCACAAGAGTCTGCAATTACTATGGCTGATAACTATAAAGCACCTATTTATCTAACAACCATATCCTATGGTGAGAACAAAGAGGTTGTAGGAGATATGGCAAACCTTGGCGCTTTCCACGGTGTTTTCGTACCACTTCTTGATTCTGATAATGCGACCTATCAGGCAATGTTTGCAGAACCATACACATTCGATGGAATAAAGGATTTGGGTAAACAGTTTAGAAGCTATATTGCTAATTTTATCAAAACAGGAGATCCAAACGAAGAAGGTCTTGTGACTTGGGAGCAATGGTCCAAAGATGCAGCTGGACAGACATTAGTACTAGATGCAGATAAAGAAAAGGCAATGATTTCAATGCAAGATCGCACCATTTCTTATGATGATGTTTTAAAACAAATTGAAGCAGATACGACTATTTCGCAAGAAGCAAAAGATACGATTGTAAAGCAGGTGTTAAATGGTCGTTGGTTTAGTGCACAGTTAGATAAGCATTTTAACAATGAAAGCCTTTGGGCAAAATAAAAAGTTAGAATGTATTAAAAGGCGTCAGCTTTGACGCCTTTTTAACTAAATAATAAGTACTTGTATAGAATAGAACTATTTTTTATTGTTAATAGCAAGATAGCTTTTTAACATCTGAATCACCTCACCTGATAAAAGGGTAAGGGCAATTAGGTTAGGAATAGCCATAAACCCATTTAATGTATCCGATATTTCCCAAGCAAGTCGAACCGAAGCGACAGAACCAAACACAATAATTACAATATAGCTTAGCTTATAAGGAAAGATAGCTTTGGTACCAAATAAATATTCCACGGCACGTTCGCCATAATAAGACCAGCCTACTAAGGTGGCAAATGCAAATAACATGATTGAGATAGCAATAAATTGAGCCCCATACGGAATAACAGCAGAAAAAGAATTGGCAGTCAGTGGAGCGCCGTCCAGATTGGCGATATTGGCAGCCGTATTACTTAGATAAGCATCCATATTGTATACGCCTGATGTAAGTATTACAAGTGCGGTTATTGTACATACCACTAATGTATCGGCGAATACTTCAAACATACCCCACATTCCTTGAACCACTGGTTCTTTTACATCAGAAGCAGAGTGAACCATAACAGAAGAGCCAAGTCCAGCTTCATTTGAAAAAACTCCTCTTGATACTCCCATTCGTAAAGCAACAGCAAAGCCGTATCCAGTAACACCACTGCCTAATGCTATAAAGTTAAATGCTTCATGAAAAATTTGTGATAACGCATGAGGTAATGCACTTGCATTTACGAAAATAACAATAAGACCACCTACTATGTATAAAACAGAAATTACAGGTATTAACTTTTCTGTTACACTTGCAATTCGTTTGATTCCACCCATGATTACAAGAGCGACTGTAAAAGCCATCACAACGCCAGTAACGATAGGGGGAATTTGAA
The DNA here is from genome assembly GCF_008830185.1 of Candidatus Galacturonatibacter soehngenii. GTDB lineage: Bacteria > Bacillota > Clostridia > Lachnospirales > Lachnospiraceae > Lachnotalea > Lachnotalea soehngenii. The sequence continues at coordinate 1,007,750 of NZ_WAGX01000005.1, read as the reverse complement.
AGGAGTTTAAAAGACTAGTGGAAATTGAATTTACTTGTGCCATATTGCCAATACCAAAGGAAGCAAGTGCACAAAAGATAGAAAAAAGAGCAGCAAGCCATTTTACGCCTAGACCACGTTCAATGTATATCATTGCTCCGCCTACCCAAAATCCTTTTTCATTTTTATAACGGTATTTGATTCCCAATGTTTTTTCGGCAAAATTTGTCATCATGCCCAAGAAAGCGCTCACCCACATCCAAAATACGGTACCTGGTCCCCCTGCTGCAATTGCAGTTGCTACTCCAGCAATATTGCCAGTTCCCATGGTAGAAGCAAGTGCAGTACATAAGGATTGAAATTGAGAAATAGAATGCTGGTCTTTTGTCTTTAACACATCCTGTCTTTTAAAAATGGCGAGAATGGTATTTTGAATCCAAAGTTTAAAATGTGTCAGTTGAAAAAAGCCAGTTCGAATCGTAAACATAAAACCTATGCCTAGAAATAAAAAAAGCATTGCAGGTCCCCAGACAAAACTACTTAACATTTGATTCACAGAATCTAGTGTTGATATGAATTTTTCCATAACAAAATCCTTTCTTCAAACTGGAAAGTAAGGTGTTTTTTGACTTCCAATATTAACTTATGTATGGAAAAGTCTAAATATTCTAGGAACCAAAAGGAATGAAAAAAGACTCATAAAAGGGAGGATGCCAAGCAAAATATTTTGCTTGGCATGTAATATGAAAAAGATTATTTATCAAATGATTACTAATTTATTTAGTAATTACTATTTATCATAAATCAAGTATATAAAATATAAATTAAGAAATCATGAGAGATACGTAAAGGTTTTTTGAATGTTATATGAATAAATTATGAATGGGAGAAAAGTTATCACTTCCTTTGTAAAATAATCGGTGCAAAATACCACAAAGTATGATATATTTCAGTTAGCATAATTGCTAGGTTTAGCTCTATATTAAGTATGAAAGGGTAGAATAAATATGGTTTTAGTTTATAAATGTCCAAACTGTGGCTCAAATATGGTTTTTGATAGCGAAGCCCAAAAACTTGTATGTCCACATTGTAGAACGTCAAAAAGCGTTGAAGAAATGGATAACAAGCAAGAAGATAAAATGGAGATGAAGTCCTTTCAATGCCCGACTTGCGGTGCAGAGCTTGTTACTGATATGACGACTACAGCAACGTTTTGTAATTACTGCGGTAATTCCGCATTAATCGAAAATCGTATTATGCAAGATAAGCCAGCAGCAATCATTCCCTTTTCGGTGAGCAAGGAAGAGGCTGTGGAAGCCTATTTAAAATGGTGTAAGAAAGGATTGCTAACGCCTAAGAGTTTTATAAGTAAAAATACAATTGAAAAAATAAGCGGAATCTATGTCCCTTTTTGGATTTATGACTATGATGCAGAAGTTTCATTAAGAGCGGATTGTACAAGAGTAAGAGTGGAAAGAAGGGGAGATACGGAGTATGTGCATACGGATCATTTTGATGTATATCGTGAAGTAAAGACTACTTACAATAAAGTACCAGCGGATGCATCAGAAAAAATGGAGGATGGAATCATGGATAAATTAGAACCATTTAACTATGAATCCCTAAAGCAATTCGAAATGCCATATTTGTCTGGTTTCTTATCTGAGAAATATACATATAAAAGTAATGAAATGAAGGAAAGAGTAGAAAAAAGGATTCATAGTTATGCAACAGAAGCGGCAAGAAATACAATTAATGGCTATGCAACGACAACAATTCAATATGAAAATGTAAGTTTGTATCAAAAAGAATCGAAGTATGTGTTGCTGCCAGTATGGATTCTAAATTATCGTTATCTTGGTAAGAATTTTGTTTTTGCAATGAACGGACAGACGGGTAAAGTAGTTGGTGATTTACCAATTAGTAAACAAAAGGTAGCGGGATGGTTTGGAGCAGTCGCTGCTATTACATTTTTAGTTGTTCGTATTTGCAGCTATATTTTCTTTTAGAAAGGCTAGGTATCATGATGAAGCGATATGTTATTGGTTGGATGAGTCTATTGATATTACTACTGGTTTGTGGTTTTAGTAGTCCAACAACAAAGGTCTATGATAATGCAAATATTTTATCAGAAGCAGAAGAAGAAAGATTAAATGAACTATGTAGGGAAGCGGCAAATGAAACGAAAGCGGACTTTGTCATAGTTACCGTTGAACGTCTAGACGGAAAAGCGATTACCGCATATGCAGATGATTTTTATGATTATCAAGGTTTTGGCTTTGAAAAGAAAGAAGGAACTGGAACAATATTTCTACTTGCAATGGAGGAACGTGAAATTACATTTTCTACAAGTGGAGCATGTGTGGAGTTGTTTTCTGGGAGTGCATCTGATAGAATTATTAATGAGGTAAGTTCTTATTTAAGTGATGGGGATTATTATACTGGATTTGAAACTTATATCAAGATGACCAAAGAATATATAGAAAACGGTGGTAAATGGAGTGACTCGTTTTTGTTAGACTGGGTGGTTTCAATTGTTGCATCTTTGGTTGTAGCTTCAATTGTGGTATGGATTATGTGCAGTGGAAGTAAGAGTAAAATGACTGTAAACGGTTATACTTATGCCAGTGGAAATAAAAGTAATGTATTAAAACAACATGATGTGTTTCAAAGAACTACAACCATTCGACGTCATATTGATACAACACCGAAAGGTGGTAGCGGTGGCGGTGGTACCCGCATTGGAAGCAGTGGAAACAGACATGGTGGAAGTAGTGGTAAATTTTAAAAGATTCAGGAGGTAAATATGGTACAATTCAATCATTTTAATTTCAATGTGTTAGATTTAGAGAGAAGCTTAAAGTTTTATAAGGAAGCTCTTGATTTAGAACCTGTAAGAGAAAAGGTTGCCGCGGATGAATCCTTCAAGCTCGTTTTTCTTGGAGATAAACAGACCGATTTCACCTTGGAGCTTACGTGGTTAAGAGATAGGGTAGAACCTTATAACTTAGGAGAGCTAGAATATCATTTGGCATTTAAAGCCGACAATTTTGATGAGATTCATGCAAAACATAAAGAGATGGGTATTATTTGCTTTGAAAATGAAGCAATGGGAATATATTTTATATCCGATCCAGACGGATATTGGATTGAGATTATTCCAGCGTAAACAGAATAATAAAGAGCAAGCGGATAAGATAGCTTGCTCTTTTGATATTGTACTAATAAAATATACGAAGCTTAACCAATCTTTTCAGGTTCACTATACTCTACACCAGAAAGCTCAACACTCACTTTTTTCATTACTTGTGGTTTAAGTGGTCTGTCGCTATAATCAACAGAAACTTCTGCAATTTTATCTACTACATCCTGTCCTTCAATTACTTTACCAAATGCGGCATAAGCTCCATCTAAATGTGGAGAGGTCTTATGCATAATAAAAAACTGTGAACCAGCGGAATCTGGATCCATAGCACGTGCCATGGAAAGAACACCAGGCTCATGTTTTAAATCATTCTTGAAATTATTCTGAGAGAATTCTCCCTTAATGGTGTAACCAGGGCCTCCCATACCATTTCCATTCGGACAGCCGCCTTGGATCATGAAACCATAAATGACTCTATGGAATATCAATCCATCATAATAACCGTCCTTTACTAACGAAATGAAATTGTTAACCGTATTAGGAGCAATTTCAGGATATAATTCTGCTTTGATGATGTCGCCGTTTTCCATCTCAAAAGTTACAATAGGATTCGTTGCCATTGAAATACTTCCTTTCAAATTTATTTATAAATTGGCTTTTACAAGCACCGTTCTTTTATTTTATATGGTAATATAGAATTTGTAAAGGTGAAATAAGAATTCATCACATGGGAATGGCAAAGCACAAAAATTTGAGGTATTAATATGCTAAAAACGGTATTTTTTAATCTTCATCAAATAGAATTGAAAAATCAGCAAACGTATCATTGGCTGGAAGGATTTGAAGGTTTATTAAATGATTTAAAAAGAAATTCCATAAATTTATTTTCTATAGACAAGAATTTGGAAAACGAGTGTAGGCAACTTCACACGAAGAAAGAAGAATGTATTGTTGTTACCGATAACGAAAGCATGGTAAAAGAATGCTTTCATTTGCAGATTCCATGCATTGCGTATGAGAATTCAAGGGTTAACAAGCAGGATTTGTTTAGGGCAAATATGTTGGTGGAAGGTTTTATGGAAGTAAACTACAGATTTGTTTTGGAAGTTTATCAAAGGTTTTATCAGATACCGATTGTGATAGCAACCACGAATCGCCTTTTGATTCGTGAAATGAAATTGCAGGACTTAGATGAACTTTATGCTTTATATGAAGATGCATCTATGACCAGATTTTTAGAGCCGTTATACGAAAAAGAGGAAGAGATTGAATTTACAAAAGCGTATATAAAAAATATGTATGGCTTTTATGGATATGGACTCTGGTCTATTCTTGATAAGAGAACGGGAAAATTAGTTGGACGTGCGGGGCTAAGCAATCGGGAAGTCGACGGAGAAATACAAATTGAACTAGGATATATGATAGGGGTAGCATATCAAAGAAAAGGTCTTGCATTTGAGGCATGTCAAGAAATTCTTAAGTTTGCGGTTGAGAAATTAGAGTGTTTGTTTGTGAATTGTTTTATCCACCCAGATAATGTTGCTTCTATCCAATTAGTAAAAAAGCTTGGTTTTGTTTATCGACAGGAAGTAGAAATAGCAAATGAAAAGTTGTCTTGGTATAGGTGGACATATGAAGAATGAAAAGATATAATGAATACTAGGAAAAGGGTACAGGAGGAAGAACCGCGATGACAAAGGTAATTTGCTTTGCAAACAATAAAGGCGGAAGTGGTAAGTCGACGACATGTTCTAATGTTGGTTATGGCTTAACCTTGCTTGGTAAAAAAGTTCTGTTGATTGACGGTGATATGCAACTTAATTTATCATTATCGTTTTTTTTGGAAGACCAGGTATTAGAATTAGCAAAAAGTGATAAGAATCTATACTATGCAATTAAAAATCAGAAAGATTTGTCGGATTATATTATCCATACAGAATTTGAAAATCTGGATTTGATCCCATCATCAACGCTTATGAGTTCCATAGAATATGAACTATTTACGAAGTGGCAAAGAGAATTTATATTAAAAAAATGTTTGCATAAAATAAGAGAATCTGGCGAGTATGACTATATTTTAATTGATGCACCACCTACTCTTGGAGGATGGGTTATGAATATTTTATGTGCCAGTGATCAGGTCATTGTACCAGTGGAAGCAAGTCCTTGGGGATTATTTGGTCTTGCAAATATGTTCGAATTTATCAATGAGGTAAAACAAATTACTCCAGACTTATCATTAATGGGAGTCGCAATTACAAAAGTAGATGAGCGAAAGAACTATTTTAAGCAGACAATACAGACTTTATCAGAAGTAGATGATGTGTATCTGTTTGAATCCTATATTAGAATTGATAGCTCTATTGAATGGGCACAAGATAACAGTAAAACAGTAATTGCATATAAGAAAAACAGTAGAAGTGCAAAAGAATATATGGCGTTAGCAAAGGAGGTAGAAGAACGTGGCAATCGGTAAAGAAAGTATTATGAGAGCAGCAAATGCTAATAATATAACAAAGGACTCCAACACAGTCTCTAAAACAACTCAAACAAAAGAAAAACCAACAACAAGTCAAACGGAAGAGAAAATGACTACTAAAAAGCCAAAAAAACAAGCAAATAAAAAAGAAACAAAGATGTATAATCAGGTGGTATCTAATATAAAAAGCGATTTACCGACATATTTGTTATAATAAAATGTGGTATTTTGTTGTTTTGTTTGTATTTATATTGCAGTATGGAAAAAAATGTAGTATAATAATGACAAATAAATAACAAAGATGTTCGGAAAGGGTGTAGCAGGCATATGAAGTCATTTGATATAAAGACGAAAATATATTTTGGTGATAATGCATTGGATCGTCTTGCACAGCTTCCATATAAAAAAGTTATGGTTATAACAGACCCATTTGTAGTACAAAGTGGGATGTTAAAGTTGATTACGTATCGATTGGAAGAGGGAAAATCTTTATTTGAAGTGTTTAGTGATGTTGTACCAGATCCTCCAATTGAAAAAATTGTATTGGGTGTTAAGGCGTTAATTGAATACAAGCCAGAAGCAGTAGTTGCAGTTGGTGGTGGTTCTGCCATTGATTCTGCTAAGTCAATTAAGAAGTTTGCTATGGATATTGAACGTATGGAAGATATTCCTTTGATTGCAATTCCAACAACAAGCGGAACGGGCTCAGAAGTGACTTCCTTTGCAGTAATATCAGATCCACAAAATCAAGTAAAATATCCTCTGGTATCAGATGAACTTATTCCATCCGAAGCGATTTTAGATGCACAGTTGGTTCGAAGTGTTCCGCCCGCTGTAACAGCAGATACAGGAATGGATGTTTTAACGCATGCAATAGAAGCTTATGTTAGTATTAATAACAATGAGTTTTCTGCGGCACTGGCAGAAAAAGCAATTGAAATCTGCGGAGTATGGCTATTAAGAGCTTATCTAGACGGTAATGACATGCATGCAAGAAAAAAGATACATGTAGCTTCATGCCTTGCTGGACTTGCGTTTAACTCTGCATATCTAGGCTTGAATCACGGAATGGCACATCCATTAGGCGCTAATTTTCATATTCCTCATGGTAGAGCCAATGCAATGCTATTGCCACATATCATAGAGTTTAATAGTGATATTAATATACATAGCAAGAGTAAAGAAGAGTATTTGCCTGCGGTTCGCAAATACTGTAACATTGCAAAATTATTAGGCTTGAATAATTTTAATGAAATCACAACAGTTCGAGCGCTCGTAAACTGGATTCAGTTTATGCTAAAAGAAATGAATATTCCGATTTCAGTTTCCCAAACAGGAAAAGTTACGGAAAGTGAATATATGTCTAAGATAGATGCGTTAGCAGATGCTGCATTAGCAGATGCTTGCACAGCCACAAATCCACGCGTACCAACAAAGTCTCAAGTAAAAGAAATCTACCGAAACTTATGGTAGTTCTCACACCATCATGTTATAATGATGGTGTTTTTTAGAGTGGAAAATAAAAAGGAGTTGATACAATGATTAACCAAACGTATAAAGAAATGCTGAAAGGCAAGTCAATCATTCGGGAACAGTCAGAGTTTGCAGCGGAGCTTGGAAAAGAGATAGGCTATGATAATGTCTTTGATTATAGTCTTGGTAATCCAAGTGTTCCCGTTCATGATGACTATACCAAAGTTATGATGGAATTATTAGAACAAGAAAGTCCTGCTAATCTACATGGATATAGTCCATCACTTGGAATTACGCAGGTACGTTTAAAAGTAGCCAAAAGTCTAAGGGAAAGATTTGATATAGATTATGATACGAAGCATATTTTTATGACAAGTGGTGCAGCAGGTGCATTAGCACATGCGATTCGTTGTGTTACAGCTCCAGGTGATGAAGTTATTACATTTGCCCCCTATTTTCCAGAGTATCAAGAATATGTCGGAAAAACAGGTGCTATACTAAAAGTAGTGCCAGCCAATCAAGATGATTTTCAAATTAATTTTGAGGCGTTTTTGGAAGTGATGAATGAAAAAGTTCAGGCAGTTTTAATTAATACACCAAATAATCCATCAGGGGCAGTTTATTCGACTGAAACAATACAAAAGCTTGCAAGCATTCTATACAAGAAACAAAAGGAATATGGACATGATATCTTTTTAATCAGTGATGAACCCTATAGAGAAATAATTTTTGATAAGCAAAGTGTGCCATATCCAAGTAGATATTACAATAATTCATTATCCTGTTATTCTTTTTCCAAAAGTCTTAGTCTTCCAGGTGAACGAATCGGCTATATCGCAGTGAATCCAAAAGCGACAGATGCGGATATCATAAGTGTTATGTGTGGACAGATCAGCAGGGGAATCGGACATAACTGCCCAGCCTCAAGCGTTCAATTGGCAGTGGCACAGGTATTGAATAAGACGAGTAACTTAACGGTGTATGAGACGAATATGAACTTAATTTATGATAAATTAGTACAACTTGGATTTGAAGTGGTTAGGCCAGGTGGTACCTTTTATATTTTCCCTAAAGCTTTGGAAGAAGATGCAAAAGCTTTTTGTATCAAAGCAAGAAAGTATAATTTAATACTAGTACCAAGTGATAGCTTTGGTGTAGCTGGATATTTTCGTATGGCGTATTGTATTGATACGAAGAAAGTTATGCGAAGTTTAGAGGCACTTGAATTATTTGTAAAGGAAGAATATGGTATTAGAAGCTAACTAAAATTTTATTTATATACGTTATTTGTAACAGTTCAGTATGGATGATAAACGCAACAAGGACGGCAAGGTTGCTGTGACTGAACTGTTACATTATTTTAAAAAAATACAAAAAAATACTTGAAATAATATCCTTTATCGTATATAATACATTTTGTTGACGAAACAGCAAAGTGATTTATTTAAATATTGGGCTATCGCCAAACGGTAAGGCACTGGACTCTGACTCCAGCATCTCAAGGTTCGAATCCTTGTAGCCCAGTTAATACCCCTGTAAGTATTGCTTACAGGGTTTTTTACATAATTGGAACAGATGGAGGGGTTATATGTTTAGCTTTTGTACTAAAGTAAGATATAGCGAAATTGGTATAGATGGTAAAACAACGATCAGTTCAATTGTAAACTATTTTCAAGATTGTAGTACATTCCAGTCAGAGAGCATTGGGCAAGGTATTTCTAAACTTTTGCAACGTAAACGGGGCTGGCTTTTGACGTCATGGCAAATTGATATAAAGCGTCAATTAGAACTGGGGGAGAATATAAGGATTGGAACATGGGCACATTCTTTTAAAGGTCTTTATGGTGCAAGGAATTTTATTATTTACGATGAAAAAGAAGAAGTGGTTGCGGTTGCTAATACGCTGTGGGCTTTGGTAGACACACAAACAGGACATCCAACCAAGATAACAACGGAAGATAGTGCGGGATATGAGTTAGAAGAACCATATGATATGATCTATCTTCCACGGAAGATAAAGATTCCAAATGATTCAAAAGTAATCGATCAGTTTGTGGTAAGAAAAAGCCATTTGGATACGAATAATCATGTGAATAATGGAAAATATATTGAAATGGCTGAGGAATATTTACCTGAGAGTGCTTGTGTGAAGCAAATGAGGGCAGAATATAAGAAGTCTGCATTGTATCAAGACGTCATTGTTTCAAAACTTTCAATAGAAGAAAATAGATATGTCATAGAGCTGTGTGACCAAGAAGATAATGTGTATGCAGTCATAGAATTCATGTTATAAATACATGAAGGACTCATAAATGTCGTAGCGGAAAGGAGTATGTGGTAATCAATTAATTACCATAGATAGTATTATGTTTAAATTAGGAAACAAACAACAGTTAATCGTAGTAAAAGAAGTAGATTTTGGAGTGTATTTAGGAGAAACAAAAGAGAGTGAAGAGCGTATCCTCCTTCCTAAAAAACAGGTGCCAGAAGGAACAAAATTATACGATACCATAGAAGTATTTGTTTATAAAGATTCAAATGACAGATGGATTGCAACGGTCAAAGAACCAAAGTTAATGCTTGGTAAAGTGGCTGTATTAGAAGTATTGGAAGTTGGTAAAATAGGTGCTTTTCTCGATTGGGGACTAGAAAAGGATTTACTTTTACCATTTAAGGAACAGACAAGTCGTGTGAAACAAGGAGATCATTGTCTAGTGGCGCTATACATCGATAAGAGCCAAAGACTTTGTGCAACTATGAATGTATATGAATATTTGGAGCTTAACTCACCTTATAAAAAGGACGATAGAGTTACGGGTACCATATATGAAGAAAGTCAGGAATTTGGACTATTTGTAGCAGTAGACAATAAATACTCGGCTTTGATTAGCAAAAAGGAATCCTACGGAAACTTAAAGATAGGCGATACCATACAAGCTAGAGTTATTAACGTAAAAGAAGATGGAAAGCTTGATTTAAGTGTAAGAGAAAAAGCGTACTTGCAAATGGATGCCGATGCATTGCTTATCATGGAGGAAATTGAAAAACGTGGTGGAGCATTGCCTTTTAACGATAAGGTTTCACCAGAAATCATTAAATCTGAATTTAATCTTAGTAAAAATGCATTTAAGAGAGCGGTTGGTCGTTTGCTTAAAGAGGGAAGAATAGAAATAAAAGAAAATAGTATAATAAAAATCAATTAATGTTTGATATGAAGTTTAAGGCTGAGAGTGTAATAATGTTTACACTCTTTTTGTATGTGAGGGAATTAAGCGAAAGTTTTAAAAACTCAATAACTACCATATTCATTGTAGCATTTATTTGTGTGGAAGTATAAAAGACATAATGATACACTAATACTAATGGTTATTTTGGACAAATTAGATAAAGGAAGGAGTAGACATATGTTAGGTAATCAATTAGAAATTCTATTAGAAGAATTTATGGACCGCGAATTTCATACTGCTCTGGAGATAGCAAAAACGTTAGATGTCAGTGAAAAAACAACAAGAAATAGAATTAAAGATTTGAGTGATAGACTAAAAGGCTTTGGTGCGACAATAGAATCAAGGCCAAAGAACGGATATCGCTTAAAAATTCTCGATGAGGCGAAATTTGCTAAGTATCTTCATTTTGAATATGAAGAAAAAGACAAAATACCAGTCACTTCTTCCGAACGTGTATTGTATATTCTGGCTTTTCTTCTTAATCGAGATGATTACATCAAGCTAGAGGAACTATGTGATTTTCTATATATATCGAGAAATACTCTCACAGCAGATTTAAAAAAAGTAGAATATATTATGAATATCTATCATCTTTTGCTAGAACGAAAATCAAATTATGGAATTCTAGTAATTGGGAAAGAGATTGATAAAAGAATTTGTCTTGCTAATAGTCTTGTAAAGAGAAGCGGTATCATGTTAAAAGATTATAAAAAGCAGCAAGAGCAACAAAAGATTGGAGATATCATTCTAGAGGTTATAAATAAATATAAAATGCGGATATCAGAAATCTCTTTGGAGAGTCTAATCATCCACACTTATATTGCGTTGGGAAGAATCAGACGTAATTTTTCAATTGAAATCAGTCGTGAAAAAATTGAAAAATTAGTGGGAGAAGAGGCGATGATGGCATCAAAGGATATTTCTGTGCTTTTAGAAGAGAGAATGCAAGTAGTCCTTGGTGAAGATGAAACTGCATATTTGGCATTGCATCTAGGAGCAAAGCTTTCTTCGAATTCTTTTAAAAAATATGGTACGAATGTTGTAATTTCAGGCGAAATTGATGAGTTGGTGCTTTGTATGATAGACACTGTATACAAAGGATTCAAGATTGATTTTCGTGATAATTTGGAGCTTCGTATGTCTCTAAATCAGCATATGGTTCCCTTTAATATTCGAATGCAATATGCAATACCGTTAAAAAACCCGTTAATTCAAGAGATAAAAAAAGAATATGCTTTTGCTTATACGATAGCAGCGACCGCTTGTACCGTTCTCAATGAATATTATAAAACCAATATTGTCGAAGACGAAATAGGGTATTTTGCTATGCTTTTTGCACTTGCCTTAGAGAAAAAGGATAAAAAGATAGAGAAAAAGAATATCTTAGTGGTTTGTGCTTCGGGAAAGGGAACCACGCAATTATTCATTTATAAATATAAGCAGGCATTTGGCAAGTATATCAACAATATATATGAGTGCACTGCTTATGAGCTTGAATCCTTTCCATTTGATGAAAAGGATATTCACTATGTATTTACAACGGTTCCAATCAACTGTAAGGTACCAATCCCAGTATTTGAGGTAAATCTTTTTTTAGAGCATAAGGACATAGCAACGTATAGTGAGTTATTTGAAATGGGAAGCAACGAATTTTTGCATAAATATTATAAAAAATCCTTATTTCTAACAAATATTGAAGCTAATACAAAAGAAGAAGTCATACGATTTATGTGTGAACACACAAGTAACTATTATGACATACCAAGCAATTTTTACGATGTGGTAATGAAGAGAGAGGAATTAGGGCAAACAGATTTTGGGAATTTAGTAGCGATTCCTCACCCTTATCAAGTAATTACAAAAGAAAGTTTTGTTACAGTAGGAATCTTAAAAGAACCAATATGGTGGGGGCATAACGATGTGCAGGTTGTATTTTTGATTGCCATATCGGTAGAAGAGGATGCGGATATTGAACGATTCTATCAATTGACTACAAAGTTACTCTTTGATGGTTCGGATATGGAATATCTCATCGCAAATCCAGAATTTGAAGTTTTAATGAATTTATTGAGTAAGAAAACACAAGCAGAAGTATGATAGTCAAGAATTGCCACATTGAATGTGGCGATTTTTTGGTTGGAGTAAAAAAAAGAAGAGTGCTACGATAGAGAAGAGAAATGAGAAAGGAGCAATAAAATGGGAATTAGTTTGGAAGAAATCGTTACAGAGCTGGTTGTGAACGGAGGAGATGCAAAAAGCAAAGCTATCCAAGCAATCAGAGCTGCAAAAATAGGTGACTTTAATACAGCAGAACAAAGAATACAAGAATGCAATGAATCGTTAAATAAGGCTCATAAATTTCAAACAGAGATTATACAAGCAGAAACAAGAGGAGAAAATAAAGCAGAAATCTCTTTATTGATGGTACACGGTCAAGATCATTTGATGAATGCAATTACCACGAAAGATTTAGCATTAGAAATGATTGATATGTATAAAATAATTTTCAAAAAAAATGATTAACAGAAAGGATGAGGAAAATGATAAATATTACACTCGTTTGTGCAGCAGGAATGTCTACATCAATGCTGATGTCAAAAATGCAACAAAGTGCAAAACAACAAGGGATTGAGGCGAAGATTATAGCAATGTCTGAAGCGAAATTTGAAACTTATGAAGAAGCAACAGATGTATTACTAATTGGCCCACAGATTTCTTATATGGAGGATGAAATACGCAGTAAATACGAACCAAAAGGTATGAAAGTAGCTGTAATCGACATGATTGATTATGGAAGTATGAATGGAGAAAAAGTGTTAAAAGATGCATTGAATCTATTAAATTAAAGGAAGAAAGAGGAGGGTTTCATTATGTCAACAATTGATGCGAAAGCATTGTCTCAAAAAATAACTCCAACTGTGAATAAAATTCAAAAGAGTAAGGTAGTAAACGGAATATCAAACGGTTTAATGGGAGCCATGCCAGTTACTTTGTTAGGTGCATTTTCTGCATTACTTCTTAATCTACCAATCGCTCCCTATAAAGAATTTATAACAAATGTTGGAATTGCAAATGCATTGCAAGTGATAATACAATTTTCTACTAATTTTCTAGCGGTTATATTTGCGGTAGCGATTGCAGGTGGATATGCAAAGCAACATAAAGAGGATGGAGTGTTTGCAGGACTATTAACTCTTGTATGCTTCTTTATTGTTACTCCAATGAATGTAACAGAAGAAGGAGTCAAGCTGATTCCTTTTCAATGGCTTGGAGGAACTGGAATATTTACAGCCATTATTGTAAGTTTAGTTGCAACCAGAATTTATATATATTTAAAACAAAAAGGTGTAACGATAAAAATGCCAGAGAGTGTACCACCTGTAGTGGCATCAAGTTTTAGTAGTTTGATTCCAGGATTTGCAGCGGTAATATTCTTTACCATTGTCTCTTCCGTATTTGCAGCAACTTCTTTTGGAACGATACATCAGTTTGTATATACGTTCTTGCAGATTCCGCTTCAAGGTGTTGGTGGAAACATTGTATCAATCGTAATATTGTGGACATTTGCTCAATTACTTTGGTTCTTTGGAATTCATGGCACGTTAGTTATTTATTCTGTTGTTTTGCCAATCTTTACAGCAATGGATGCGGCTCAAATGGCGGCGTATGCGGCAGGAGAAGCACTTCCAAATATCACAGGACGAGCTTTTGTTAGTACATATACCATGTCTGGTAGTGCGATTGGATTTGCTCTTTTGATGCTCTTTGTAGCAAAAAGTAAACAATATAAAACACTTGGCAAATTATCAGCTGTACCTGCCCTTTTTGGTATTAGTGAACCACTAGTATTTGGAACACCATTGGTATTTAATTTTAAATTCTTTGTACCTTTTGTATTTATGAACGGTGTTAACTTAATCATTGCGTATACTTTAACCGCAATTGGAATTATACCAAGAGTTGCAGGCTTTACACCAGTATCTGGAACACCAATTATCTTAAGTGGTTTAATGGAAGGAAGCTGGAAAATTGCTGCGCTTCAGGTAGTCTTGGTTGCTTTAAGTACCATTGTTTGGTATCCATTCTTTAAGAAAGCCGATAATGAAGCTTATCAAATAGAACAATCAGCAGAAAATAACCAAGAGTAATATAATAGATAAGTGCCACCCGTTATTATATTCGGGTGGTATTTTCATAGGAGGATACATGGAAAAAATTAATTTAAATAAAGACTGGCTTTTTACAAAAAGTGAAGAGTCCTATAAAGAAATCAAGAAAGAAGAAAAAAATGTAAGTGTTGTTACCTTGCCGCATTGTTACAATGCAATTGACGGTCAAAGTGGCGAAGGTATGTACAAAGGAAAAGCCCTGTATCAAAAGGTTGTAACAATATCGGAAAAAGAATTAGAGGAATATCATTATCTTGAAATAGGTGCAGCTAGCTTGGTTTCAACTGTTTATATCAATAAAAAGATAGCCTATAGTTGTAAGTGTGGTTTTTCAATGTATCGTGTTTTCTTAAACCCATATCTTATGGCTGGAGAAAATGAAATTACTATCATGGTGGATAATTCAGTAATGGATGATGTGTATCCTCTGATGGCAGATTTTTCATTTTATGGAGGCTTATATCGAGATGTCTATTGGATGAAAACGAAGTTCTTACATTTTGACCTTCTAGATCAGAGTATAGATGGTATTTATGTAAATCAGAAACACATAAAAGACAAAACCTTTGAATTAAAGATAAAGGGAAATATAATATGTGAGACAAAGAAAGAAACACATGCAAAAGTAATGATTGCATTACTTGATCATCAGCAAAATAAAATTGTGGAAAAGTCTCTTGATATGGATGTGAAGGAAGAAAAAGAATTTGAATTTTCCGAAATAATAAACGACCTTACACTTTGGCAAGGAATTGAAAATCCATATTTATATCAGTTGGAAATTAAATTAGTTTATAATAACGAAGTGTATGATGAGAAAGTAATTGAAATTGGATTCAGACATATCGAAATTACAGCCGATCGAGGAGTATTTTTAAATGGAGTACCAATCAAGTTAAATGGAGTTAGCCGACATCAAGATTATGAAGGCATTGGTAATGCATTAACCAAAGCTCATATGGAGAAAGATATGGCTTTGATAAAAGAAATTGGTGCAAACTCGGTTAGGTTGTCACATTATCAGCATCATGATTACTTCTATACTCTTTGTGACAGGGAAGGAATCTTAGTGTGGGCAGAGATTCCATTTATTAGTGTACCAGTTACAAAAGATTCCAATAATACAAATGCAAAGGAGCAATTAGAGAAGTTAATTAGACAAGGGATGAATCATTGTTCCATTTATTGCTGGGGAGTACAAAATGAAATCACTATTGCCATAGAAAATGAAACAATCTATAATATGGTACGTGAACTTGTAACATTGGCAAGAGACTTAGATTCTTCTAGATATATTGCTCAAGCCAATATTCATTCAGTTGCAAATGAAAGTGAGTTAAACGGATTAACGGATTTTGTCGGATATAATTTGTATTATGGATGGTACTATAAAGAAATAAAGGATCTTGCAAGCCGATTAGATGATTTTCATAAAGTACAACCAGATATACCAGTTATGGTGACAGAATATGGAGTCGATACCAATCCAAAGTATCACTCTTATGAACCTTGCGTAAAAGATTATACAGAGGAGTATCAATTGCTGTTTCATAATAACGCCTTAAAGACATTTGAAGAGAGGGATTTTGTTCTGGGCGGTTATGTTTGGGCAATGTTTGACTTTGGCAGTGAGATTAGAAACGAAGGTGGCGTAAAAGGAAAAAACCAAAAGGGACTTATCACCATTGATAGAAAGTTAAAGAAAGATTCATTTTATTTATGTAAGGCCTATTGGTCCAAAGAACCGTTTGTTAAATTGGCTGGAAGTCGCTTTGTGAATCGCCATAAAAAAGAAAACGATATTACAATACTTTCCAATTTAAACTATGTTAAGTTATATGTAAATCAAGAGCTAGTCGGAGAAGTAATCAGTAAAGAGCCAATGAAGATAATAAAAGGAGTTCAATTAAAACAAGATAGCAATGAAATCTGTGTAGAAGCTTTTGATGTGGATAACAAAGTGTATTCAGATCAAATGACTTTAAACTATGTACAAGAAGAAGATAAAAGCTATGTGATAGAAAAGAAGGTAGAGCAGGCTCATGTTACAAACTGGTTTCAAGAATTTGATTTAACCAATGTACAAGAAGTTACATTGAAGGAAGGGTATTACTCCACCTTTGATACAATTGAAGAATTATTTAAGAATGAAAAAGCAAAAGCGGTATTTGTTAAATATTTTAAGGATGTGGCAGATAACCCACAGATACAAGCTATGAAAGGGCTCATGACAATTGATAGTATGTCAAAGCGTTCAAGGTTTCGAATGCCAAAAGAGCTTTTAACTATTATAAATAAAGAATTAAATGAAATAAAAAAGAGTTAGTACAATAAAAAGTGTAACCAAATAGCATGGCAGCTGTTTGATTACACTTTTTTCATTAATAGGATTTATTTGCTTTTACGTATGCAACAATTCTTTCATAGTCTTCAATATAATCGATTTCTGACCAAAAGTAGGGAGCTACATCAAGCGTATGGATAGGAAACTCTTCACAATGAGAATAAAGAACGGTTTCCCACCAAGTTTTGTAATCTTCTTGATCAACCATTGCAATCATAACTTCACGAAAATGATTGATGTAGCGTTTTCCTACTTTAGCAATCCCTACATATTCACAGGTACGCTCTGATACATCCAGGTCTTTACCATACTTTGTGACCAAGCCATTTTCACAGTGAAAAAAGTAGTCACCCTCTTCAATCTTACGATAATCGGCAAGCATTGTGATATCTTCTTTTGCATGTAATAGTTTTTCCAAAATATCTTTTTCAAAAAACACATCTGCATTTGCAAATAAGTAATCATCATCGCTAATCAATGCATCCTTTGCAAACCAAAGAGAGGCTATACTATTGGATACACGATAAAAAGGGTTATCATAGAACGTAACATTCATTCCCTCTAATGCTTCATAAAAAAGAGCTTTGTTGTAGCCAACAATAATAGAGACTTCAATGTCATATTGCTGTAGTAAGGAAACGGTATGTCGAATGAGAGGAGTCCCATTTCCAATATCAAGCAAACTTTTAGGTTTACTCACTTCACGACTGATTCGACTACCAACTCCAGCAGCTAATAAAAATGCTTTCATAGATACCTCCCTTATTCTTGATTCGCTTCTTTTGTATCTGCTTTGATGAGAGCTTGCATAAATTGTTCCATAATTTTAGGTGCGCCGATATTAATGCGGATGTAGTTTTTTAATAAATCATTGCCATAGGTTTTAACAAGAATTTTCTCCTTCATAAGATTAGTGGCAAGTAAGTTCGCATCAATATGCGGTTTGATAAATATAAAATTACCGCTTTGTGGATAATATTCATAACCATGTTTTTCTAAAGAATCAATTAAATGTTTTTTTCCAGCCTCAAAAGTAGATAAAAGCTCATCAAAAATTGCAGGATGATCTAATATACGTTCTGCAAATTTTAAGGCAAGTGCATTCACCTCAAAGGATGGGCGTGCTTTTCTCAAATATTCTATGATAGTTTCATTACTGATTACCATTCCAAGTCTGCAAGCAGCTAAAGAAAATAGCTTTGAAAAGGTACGGAAAATAATTACGTTATCATATTCATTAATAAGCAAAAGGAATGTATCTTTGCAAAAATAATGGTACGCTTCGTCAAAGATAACGATAGCACCAACTTCGTTTGCACGATCAATCACTTGTCTTGCCTGTGCTTCTGTAAAATTTGGTCCGATTGGGTTGTTAGGATTTAATAAAGCAACAATATCTGTTGTTTCATCAATGGCAGATATAATATCAGCAACTGAAATGGTAAAGTCTTTTGAATATGGCACTGGTTTGTGCACAAGTCCAAGCATATTACAATTGACACCATACATTTCAAAACTAGGTGTTACGGTTACAACACTACTGCCAGGGGCAGCAAATACTTCAAACGTATATCGAATGGCTGCATCTGATCCATTGGTAAGACATATATTTTCAGGTGCTACATGAACAAAGTCTGCGTATTTTTGCATGAAAATGTCTGGCTCTGGATAAGTGGCCAAAAAAGAAGGTGTAAATTCTTTTAACACAGAGTCGACGAAATCTTGTGGGAGTCCCTCTGGATTCTCATTCATATCTAACCTTAAATATCCATAACGATCTTGCGGTGGAAATATTCGAACCACATCTTTTATATTTGGATTTACATAATACATTTTTATACCTCTTTTCTTTCTTATGCATGAAGTGCTTCAACACGCTTTTCTTACTAATTTTGCCCATTGACTTGGCAAATGAAAACCTATCTTTTGATACAAATGCTCTGCTTCCTTTGTATAATAAAATAAGTGTGGTTGTTTCCCTTCCAATAATAAGTCTTTGCAAAGTTTTGATACCACAGCAGCAGCAAAGCCCATTCCTCGATACTTTGGATGAGTAATGACACCACTTATGACGGCTAAGTTATCTATTTCTGCGTAGGTAGCAGCGTGGCAAACGATGGTGCCCTGTTGTCTTATTATATAATTTCGCCCGAATTGTTCCTTCATACGAGTGCTTAGTTGTGCTTCTAGCTCTGGTACGCTGTAATGCCCTCCGAGTCCTTCATCCATACAAATGAGCCTAGAGATTTCATTTAAGTCATGTTGTGTGGCTTCTTCTATTGAATAAGGAAAATCTTCTTGCAGGGTCTGGGATAAGGAAGTGACATAACCTTTCTCAACCTCCCATTCTTTTTTATAAAGTGGTGCTAATGCCTCAATTACATCTAGCGTAGATGAGATGATGCTTGGGTTTAACTTCTCGATTAATGACATGGTGCTTTGTATTGGAAAAGTGTAGTGGTGGTCATGAAAAAGTTGAAGACCGTTGTAATATTTGGTTGCTATTGTGGTTAACTTGTCTTGGTTTTTATAAATAAATATTTGTAAATTTTCATTTTGAATTCCGTATTTTTTTAAATCAATATAGCTGTATAAACAATTTTTTAAATCTGTTTCAAAAAACGATAATAGTTCTTTGACGTTACTTTCTTTGGCCAATTCGTACATAATGACCTCCTTTTGTGTTGTGTAAAAACCGTAACAGTTCGGTAGTAGATGCCGAAGCCGCTTCGTTACTAAAAATTATAGTATATGCCCTTTTATTTTACAAGTGATTTCATCTACGACTGCTTTTGCGGCATGTCCTTCATCAAAATAGTTTATTTCTTTGACATAGCGTTCGCAGTCTTTTTGATATTTGTCATTATCAAACGTCAGTATGTTTTGAACTAATTCTTCATTGGTTTGGCTAAGGGAGAAAGGAAGTTCTTCCAAAGAAAAGTAATAATCCTTTGTTCGTTTCATTTCCTCATAGTCTTCTGCGTACAAAAAGCCAGGTTTTTTCAAAATTGGGTAGTCAAAGGCACATCCTGAGTAGTCGGTTATAATCATATCGCAGGCAACTAAAAGCTCTTGCATATTTTTATATTTACTAGCGTTTAAAATACGGTCTGTGTAGGTGAACCTATCATCTTGATCAGAAACATTTGGGTGAAGGCGAATCAAAATAGCAAAGGAGGCACCAAATCGTTGTTTTAGCGCTGCAAGGACCTTGTCACAATCTAGGTTATACATATCAGTTTTTCGGTTGTCTCGATAGGTAGGTGCGTACATAATTAGTTTTTTATCTAAATCCAGATTATAATAGGAAAAGACTTTTTCTTTAATTGGCTTTGGATCCTTAAAATACAAATCATTTTTGGGGATTCCTTTTTCTAACAAAGGCCCATGATACCAAAAGGAGGAATGATATAACTTACTGCACCACTCGCAGCAGGATAAAAACAAGTCAATGTGTTTGGAATCAATCTTTGCATACGCTTTGTATTCTTCACTTAGTGCAGACTCACAATCCTTTTCCACCTTTTTTAAACCAGGACCACCATGCCAGGTTTGAATGTAGTATTGATTTGGACGCTTCTTGAAATAATATAGCTTTCGTGTATTATCAATCCAAAATCCTGCTGTCGCCATATGATAGACAAAAGACAGTGTATTTGGCCGAACAGGTGTAATCTCAGGTGGAAACGTATTAGAGGGCTCACCAGATACCCAAATTAGCTTATAGGGAAGTTTTGCATCAATGATTTCTTGTGCGATAAATTTGGGATTATCACCATATCCGCCACCGTTAAAATTACTAAAAACAATTTTGGTAGGTTCCAATTTGAAAAGAGTAAAAAAACTCCATGCAAAACGGATCAAATTCCTATGAAGGTACAAATATATGGTTAATAATAATTTTTTCATTTTATCTTCTCCTGATTATAATTTGAAATGAGCATGTATGATAAGAGAATCTCAATCTTTATTATAGTATCATAAAAACAGTAAAATCGCTATTGATAAATGGGATAAAGCTAATGAAAGGGAGACTTAAGTATAAAGGTAAGTTTATCTAATGATTTGCAATAAAATGAATGGAAGCATCCTATAATATATGATACAATAGCTAAGAGTTGAAAGAAAGGAAGTCGTTGTTTATGGCGAAACGCAATCAATCTTTAGATGCAATGAAAGGCTTTGTCATCTTACTTGTCATGATAGGCCATATTATAAATTTAAATCGATTTTACGATCCTTATATTTATCCACTGATAGAAGCAGTTCAAATGCCTGCTTTTTTTATGATTAGTGGTTATATTAGTGGTATGAAAAGTCCAGTCAGCAACATAATGGATTGGCGACAGGTTATTTCAAAGCGAGCAGTTACTTATCTTTTTCCGTTTTTTACGTGGCTACTATTAAAGCAATGGGATGATTTGATTCGTGGCTTTACAAATACAATGATTCAATTAGACAGAGGTCTATGGTTTTTAATGACTTTATTTATAATTAATGTGCTTTTTTATACCACGCAGCTGTTAAATAAAAAGGGTTATCAAAAATCAAAGCTGACTGGTTTTCTAGGATTTTGCGTTGTCTTTTTACTACTTAGCAGTGTATTTGTGGTTCAATATATTATGGGGAACCCATTCTTAAGTCCTGTTTTAACCATAAAGTATATTCCTCCGTTTTTATTTGGGTATTTTTTAAGTGTTTACAAAGAAGAGATTCAATCTATTTTTAAAAGAGAAATCCAAACAATTGCCTTTTTTGCTTGTTTGATTTTGTTTTTTGTATTATGCCTTCGACAAAATAATTTTACCAGCCCGTTAGTAATACTTTCTATGTCTATTATAAAAGGTTTACTCGGAAGTTATGTTGTTTTTTATGCTTTTTCAAAAAGTAAGGAAAACTTAATAAAGTCAAAATTGGCATGGATTGGAAAATATACTTTAGAGATTTATACGGTACATTTTCACTTTGCAACCAAATTAAACTCTGGAGATTTAAACTTTGGGCTCTATTCTTTGCGAGGTTTTTTATTTGTTTTCGCTACTTTTATTATTATGAGTATTACAAGTGCGTTACTTATTTATATGATAAAGCAAAATAAGGTTACAAACCTTCTTATGTTTGGAAGAAATAATTCTTAAGAAAAGCTTAAATTGTCGAACGGAATAAGACGAAATGCAAGGTTTCGGACATTGACGAATCACATGGGGCATGTTAGAATAAGAAAGATTTATTATGTGATAGGTGTGCTTATATTGGATTGAAAAGAGGTTAATAAGATGAAAATAATGCCAAATCGCCTTGATAGAGGCTTTTATTTATATCAGAAGGAATTCGAGGATAAAGCATTGGAGATTCTTCGCTCAGGCTGGTATGTGCTAGGGAATGAAGTATCAAAATTTGAAGAAGAATTTGCAGAATATATAGGAACAAAACATTGCGTAGGACTAGCAAATGGGCTTGATGCACTATGGATGGCTTTTCGTATTCTTGGTATTGGTAAGGGTGATGAGGTTATTGTTCAATCAAATACTTACATCGCAAGCGTTATGGGGATTTCTATGAACGGTGCAACCCCTGTATTTGTAGAGCCAGATGAGTATTATAATATTGACACATCTAAAATAGAAGAAAAGATTACGGATAAGACCAAGGCGATTTTAGTGGTACATTTATATGGTCAATCCTGTAAAATGGATGATGTTGTTGCGTTGGCAAAAAAATATAATTTGAGATTAGTAGAAGACTGTGCACAATCACACGGATCTAAATTCAATGGACAAATAACAGGTACATTTGGAGATATTGGGTGTTTTTCCTTTTATCCATCTAAGAATTTAGGTGCCTTTGGTGATGCGGGTGCCATTGTTACTAATGATGAGAAAATTGCACAAGACTTTAGAGTATATCGAAACTATGGAAGTGAAAAGCGTTATTATAATAAAGTTGTTGGAACAAATTCAAGACTGGATGAGTTACAAGCTGGTTTACTTCGCGTTCGTCTGTCACATATGGAGGAGTTAACGCAGGAGAAGATTGCAATTGCAAAACGATATGATGAGGAGCTTAATAATTCTAAAATAAAGCTTCCAACGGTAAGAGAGAATGCGACTTCTATTTATCATCAATATGTAATTAAATGTGAAGAAAGAGATGCTATGATTGAATATTTAAATGAACTTGAAATTGGGACAATCATTCATTACCCAATCCCTCCTCATTTATCAGAAGCCTATGCTTACCTTGGTTTTAAGAAAGGTGATTTTCCGATTGCAGAAAATTACGCCGATACCGTTTTGTCAATTCCTATGTATAATGGAATGACAGAAGAAGAACAGACTTTTGTTATTAATGCAATTAATAGATTCTAGTATGAAAGGAAATACTTTGATGAGTATACATAACCAGTATAAGATTTTAGAATTTAAGGATTTGGGTGACGAAAGAGGAAACCTGGTTGTTGTAGAGGGTGAATCAGACATACCGTTTGCAATAAAGAGAGTGTTTTATATTTATGGCTCTGATCCAGAGGTGATTCGTGGACAGCATGCAAATAAAAGAACTGAATTTGTTATGATTAATGTGAGTGGCACTTCTAAGGTAAAAGTAGATAATGGCTTTGAAAGTGAAATAATAGAATTAAATCGACCTCGTATGGGGTTATATCTTCCAACTAATTTGTGGAAGGACATGTATGATTTTTCAGAGGATTCGGTATTGCTTGTACTTGCGAGTGAACACTATGATTCATCTGAATATATACGTGATTATAATGAGTTTCTTAAGGAAGTAGGAGTTTTGAATGAGTAAACTATCAATTATAGTTCCTGTATATTATAATGCAGATACCATCATGCTTTTATATGAGGATCTTAAAAGTAAGATATTAGAAAAATTAGGCGATTATGAAATTATTTTTGTAGATGACGGGTCAGGGGATAACTCTTTTGAAGTTATGAACCAAATTAAAGCATTGGATGAGCATGTTAAGCTTGTAAAGCTATCCAAAAACTATGGAGAGCATGCAGCAGTATTAGCGGGACTTATGCATTGCACTGGTGATTGTGCGGTTGTTAAACAAGCAGATTTGGTTGAACCTGCTGAACTGATTCTAGATATGAAGAATAGTTGGGAAAAAGGAAATAAAGTAGTTTTAGCAGTTCGAGCAGATCGAGATGATGGATTTGTTGAAAAATTATTTGCAAATTTATATTATGCGATTGTACGTAAATTTATCATGCCTTCTATGCCAAAGGGTGGGTTTGACTGTTACTTACTAGATCGACAGGTAATTGAAGTACTTCGATTATTAGATGAGAAGAACTCCGCTCTTACCTTACAGGTGCTCTGGGTAGGATTTAAGCGTGATATGATTTATTTTCATAGAGGTGCTAGGGAAATTGGGGAGTCCAAATGGACACTATCCAAGAAGGTTAAACTTGTATTAGATTCCATGATGAGTTTTTCTTATTTTCCAGTTCGATTTATGTCAGGGGTAGGAGTTACATTTTTTGGAGCTTCCATTATATGGGCATTGATTATTGTCATACAAAAATATGTTACACACATAGAAGTTGAAGGTTGGACGTCTTTAATGGTAATGTTACTTTGTTCCTCTGGACTTATTATGTTAATGCTAGGAATTTTGGGTGAATATGTTTGGAGAGCATTGGATGCATCTAGAAACAGACCACCGTACATTGTAGATGAAGTTGTAGGAGACGTGAAAGATAAACATGAGCTAAAATAAGGCTCATGTTTTGTTGTAATAGAATAGGAAATTGTGTTCTATTACAGAAATCCTATTTGTCTATCATAAGATTGTAAAGGAGTTATTATGTTAAATACACTGTGGAATTTTATCGAAAAAATATCTCGTAACGTTGTGTTTGCACTAGCTGGTTTGGTTGGAATTACGATAGAAGAAGATAAGTGGATCAGTTTTATGCAGTTTGTCAAGTTTGGTTTGGTTGGATTATCGAATACCTTACTAACATATGTTGTCTATGTCATATGTGTTCAAATAGGAATTCATTATCAGATTAGTTATTTTATAGGTTATGTTGCTGGTATCGTGAATGCTTTCTATTGGAATAACAAATATGTATTTAAGCAAGAAGAAGGAGAAGAACGTTCACTTATAAAGGCTTTTGTAAAATGTGTGATGTCTTATGCAGGGGGATATTTTTGCTCCTCAATCCTTTTGTTTTTGTGGGTAACGATATTACACTTTCCAAAAGTGATATCACCAATTATAAGTTTGTTGGTAACAATACCTATTAATTTTATTCTGAATAAGAAGTGGGCCTTTAAAACAGAGTCCTGATAGAGTAAATAGGAGAGAAAAATGAAAAATCAAAGTAATCGCAATGGTGCGATTGAATTATGGCGTTTTATACTAATCGGTGCAATTGGAATCATGCATTTTAGTAATTCTTATTATGGGTCATCGCCTTATTTTGGAGGTGCCTATGTAGCCACAGAGTTTTTCTTTATTGTCTCGGGATATTTATTGTTCGTTAGCTTTTATAAGAATAGGGCAAGAGAAGAAGAAATAAATGCATGGCAGTTTACCTTCCATAGGATAAAGAACTTATACCCATGCTATTTATTGTCTTTTCTTGTCTTATTTTGTTTTATTATGGTGCAAGACAAAGCAAGTTTAAGTACATGGATTACAAATTTCTCCCAATCTGCGTGGGAGCTTTCCTTTTTACAGATATCTGGATTAAAGGGGTTTCGATTATTTAATTACCCTGCTTGGTATATTTCTGCTATGTTAATAGTAGGTTATTTTATTTACGCGTTATTAGAACTAAATGAGAAAAAATTTGCAAAATTATATATGCCTCTTGCAGTTCTTGGAATTTATTGCTTTTTTTCCAAAAATGCAGAAAATATAGATGTTTGGGGTGGCGCTAAGATTCTTGATATTTCAGATGCTTTAATGAGAGCTTTTGCTGGCATGAGTCTTGGAGGAATCTGTTATTATGCAAGCCTTTTAATAAAGAAAAAGCAGCGCTCTTCTGTTGTAAGAGTGTTGCTTAGTATTGGAGAGTTAGCAGTATTTTTACTTTCTATTTTCTTAATGAATCAAAAAGGGCACACACAAATTGACTTTTATATAATTTTATTACTGGCAGTTGGTATCACGCTATCGTTTTCAGAACAGACGTATATAACCAAATTGTTATCGAAACAACCTATTGTTTGGATTGGTAAATTGAGTTATCCGATGTTTTTAAATCAAATCTTTGTAATTTATTTGATTGGTGCATACTTAAATCAATTAAGTTATAGCAAAGGTATTGTGATATTTATGATGATTCTTATAGCTATATCCTTTATCGAATTGCTTATTCTTCAAGGTTTGAACTGTCTAAAGACGAAGGTTTTGTGAATGCATGTTAATAAGTGAGTGCATTCAGTAGATAAAAGCCAGTCACGTCCCTCAAGAATGAGGGATTAGTGAGCGGATGTGGACTTGTCCTCTTTTCTTATAGTAATAAAAGATGAGATATTCAATTAATAACACACTTCCTATAAATAATACATATAGGAATGAACTTGTGTAAGGCGCTTTTGATACTTCACTTACAGAAAAAGCAATATCTCCAGCGATTTCCTGATCATTAACAAAGAGATTTCCATGAGGGAAAACGTCATATCCTTGTTTGTTCGACATACAAAAGATGATTGCATCATTTGCTTCCACGCCGTCAGAAGATATTTTAATGTAAAAGGTACTTGCTTTTTTTGGAACAATCGTTTCAAAATTAAATTCAATCAACTCAATCATATTTTTCGTAGTGGGTGAAAAATCTGCAGTATATTTTACAGTCTGATTTTCATCAAGTAATTCAAATCGATAAATGGCATCTTGAGAAGAGGAGTTGTTAAATACTTGGATTTCTACATTATTGAAAGCTCTGCTTGTATGAAAACTTTGCTGAATATAGGAACCTTGATACATATCACCTATGCGATCCTTATTTGATACAAACTGACCTTGTACCAAGTCATGAAAGGTCATAGAATCTTTTGTAAAATGCGGATACAGTATAAATGAAATTATGAGTGACAGCAAAATAAAAATGTTTCCAAGCGCAGGGACTACCTTGTTAAATAGTTGTGACAAGTGCTCGTTTTGAAAAAAGTCTGGTAGAGCTTCCATGTCGATAAACAATACTAGAAAGATAAAATTTAAACTGTATTTGGGGTTAGCTTCCCAGAGTATGTGAAATAGAAAACCTCCAAGAAGGATGATATAAATCAATAAACTCTTAGGATTAATATTATTTCGAAACAGTTTTACCATTTGTATAAAAAGAAAAAGAAGTATCGTAATATTAAATATTTGACAATATATGATAAAAGGATCTTTTTTTTCACCAGTGATATATTTATGATAATTAGTATAATTATGGCTAGCTCGCATCGTAACTGGATAGTCATGAGAGCCATCTGACCAGGTATAAATTAATTTTTTGACAAATAATTCTCCCATTCCACGAATCCCCATAGCCTCTATTCGAGAATGTATTTGTTTTTTGTTGAACTTTATTTTATCTTCTTTTGTTTCGCGTGCTAAAGTTGCTTGTTCGTCTCCCCAATCAAATCCACCGTTATCTTTTAGACCCATCATAACCCAATGAGTGGCTGGAAATTTTGTCTTATTATAATCTGCCTCCATGGTAGGGTCTAACAAGCTATGATAGCTGATATGAACAAGAAGTAATCCGATAAAAAAGGCAGCGATTCCACATAATAATTTTTTCCCATGTAATATAACATGATTGCGATTAAATTTATAAGTAAAAATCTTTAAGATACTAAAGGCGATTAATCCAATTAATACAAAAGAAGTTGTGGGCCTTAATTGTGTTCCTATGTATAGAACGATAGCGAATAAAAAAGCTTTCAAACAAAAGTAAGTTAATTTCTTTTCCCTTTGTAATATAACAATCAGATAAATTCCAAGCATCATAAAAGGCAGGGCTACTATAGTCGTATAATAAAAAGTTCCCCATAAATAGATGATTGGATTAAAGATATTAAAGGCAATGAAAAAGACTGCTGTTTTTTTGTCTCTTAACTCCTTTAATATAAGACTAGTTATTATGATAGTCGCATCAATACAAAAAACACCAAGTAAACTTCCTGTCAAGGTATAATTTCCAAAGCCAAATCGAATCAATAATTTATAATATTGTGATAAATATATAGTTAAAGGTATATTGTTAGTATACATACTAAAGTATGTGTTTTTGCTGGTAAATTTCCCTCCATGAATTAAGTCAATTGCCATATTACTGACTTTATTAAGATCATCAAGTGCTCTTATTTCCAAGTATTTTACGACTAATAATTGGATTATTGCTATGAACGCTAAACACACAACGCTAAATAGCAAATCATATTTTTGAGGTAATTTTAAAACAAAAGTGTAGAGTATCTTTATCATGCACATAAAAAAGAAAACACCAATTATTTCTATTAACACAAAATAAAAAGTATTACTTTCTAGTGTAGTTAGGTGTGGCACGAAGAAGAAGGAACCTAGTAGTGCGATAAAAACAAAAATTAGTAATAAAGTGTAAATAAATTTAATGCTTATTTTTTCAAAAACATTTTGTATCATTTGTAAAAATCTCCTTGTGGTCTCGTTTGTATATTAGGTTAGGAAAAATATACTTTGTCTAGTTGCTTAATAAATAAAAATCTTCAGATTGATATAATATGTCACAATTCTTTAACTCATTTTCCTGATATAACTTATAGTAAACAGAAGAAATATATAACACACTAGAATCCTTACTTTTTAAAAAAGCATCTAGTCCTCCATCCATACAATGGTAATCCCCATTGATTTCTCCTAAAAATAAAATATCTTGGCTCCAATTGGTTTTGGGAATTTCACTATCGCCTGTAAACAAATAAGCATCTGCACCAGCATAAGAAGAATCTCTGGAAACACTATTTGCTATAAAACTTTGAAAGGAATCCCCTTTCACTTCTTGTATGGCGTTTATATTTAGGGTTGTATATTTGAACAGCAGCAAGGTAATGGCTATTAGTAATATCCATTTTACCTTCAATAAAATTTGTTCCGAGGTAAGTAACTTTGCAGTATAAATACCTGCGACCATTGAAAGTGGTATAAGAGCTGGATAAACATACCAAATTAATTTGGTTTTGGTAGCAGAAAACGCTAAAAAGGGAACAAAAAACCAAAGAAAGTAACCGATAAACTTATTTTTATGCTCTTTTTGGAATAACATATTAAAAAATATGGCACCAATCATGCAGATGAGCAAGGCGAATTTATAAATATAATTTCCATACAATCCGTCTTTTGTAATCAGGCTATATGAGCCATCGATATTTTGATAATAACCATTAAAAATGTGCTGAAAATAGAATGAAAACGGATATTCATGTCCTTCCAATGCATTACTGGTGCGATTTAGTAAATCCGTATTTAACATTTCTATAAAAAATCTAGGACCGTCTGCAAGGTATCGCGCCAAAGCCCAAAGAAAAATTGGCAAACAAAAAGAAAGAATGAAGAATATCCATTCTTTAGATTTTATTTTTTTGATTTCTCCCGTAATTAATAGATACAATCCACCAATTATTACAATCATGCCAGAATGCCAGCTTTTTGTAAGAAAGGCAAGCGCGAAGCAAAGTCCACTCATATAAAGCATTTTTTTGTTCTCATGAACTAACATCATTGCTAGCATTGAAAGGGTAAAAAACATGGTATATAAGGAATCAGCATCACCAGCTCTAGCCATATGCGTTGCGAAGGCAAGACCACTGGCACAAAAGAATCCCAATGTAGCAAGTGAAGCCAGTCTACTTTGTCGTTTTACAAATAGACTGGCAACGATACAGGTAATAAAGTAACAAACCGCACTATAAAAACGCAAGGAAAATACATTAAAACCAAAGATACGAAAGCCAAGCATAATACCCCAATAACTAAGTGGAGGCTTTAGATTCCAATAGTCATTCTCATAGTTATAAGTATTTACAATGAAGTTCTTATTGGTGTACATTTCATAAGCATTCACCCCATGTCTTGCTTCATCCCATTCAGAGACCCATTTAACATCCAAATGATAAAAACATAGAAAGAATAGGACTCCAGATAATAAAATAAAAATGGGAATATAAAAACGATTGATAAAGTTCAAAACAGCATGATATGCCTTTTTACCCTTACCAGGGGGTAAAGAAGCTCTAAATGTTTCTAATTTCATATTAATTAAATCCCCTTTTTTGTTTCTTGTAATTTCATTAATTTATCAAAAATACGTTCGACGATTATAGAATCGGTTGCCAAATCAAATTTTCTAGCAAATAAAAACCCTGAATTCATTAATTCATCAAAATCTTCGTTTGTCCAGACATATGGGTTTCCCCTATTCCAGTCAATGTATCGTTGATTTGCGATATAGTCATCGTTATATTCTGTATGATACAACTTGTTTTTAAAATCAGATTGATACACCAAAGTTTGTAGTGCACATTCGTCTGGAGCAAAGGTGTAACGCGTTCTTTTTTTTATCTTGTCTATATTTTCCACAACATATAGTGCTAAATCGTGTGTAATACTGCTCCAATTTGATCCGTAGCTAAGCACTTGCTTTATATCGGCTTGTCGGTCAATACGAAGTAGTGTTTGTAGCGCTATACTTATTTTTTCTCCAATCACACCAAGTAAGGCTTTGCGTACAAAGCCTCCTCCTCTTACATAACGCAAAAAGAAATGATAGAGAGAATAGCGCTTATAGATATATTCTTCGACAGGAGGTTTGGATACAAAGTGAACAAACTCTTTGCCAGCATTTTTGTCAAAGAATGCATGGATTTCATCTTGTGTTTTAAGTGGAAGGCATACACCAGACAGAAGATGATAATACTGGTAGGTATCCTTCTTTGTTGCAGTTTTATAAAATAATAACTGGATATCCATAAGACCTGGAGTTCCCCAGCTTCCATCCAATCGTTCTAAAAAAAACACATTGGAATATTTGGTTATTGTCTTAAAGCGTTCCATATTATCTATCTTTACATTTTTATCAATATGAATATAAAGGTCATTACGCTCATCATCAAGGAGCATAATCAACTTTTCTAATAGGCTCCAATTATTAAAAGCAATAATACCGTATGCATGTTTCATGAGAATCCCTCACTTGTTACTTTTTATTACTTGAGAGTATATCACAAATAAATTCCATTGAAAAGAAAATAGCAGATACTTAAGGTTTCTGTAAATATTTGTAATGTTTTATAGGGATTACAAATAATCAAGGTAAAATCAAACGTTAAAAAGTATTGTTTAGATAGCTTGCCTATTTACTAAGAATCCTTTATACTATAAAATTAGGATATGTATAAAAACTATGTAAATAGAAGAATATTCATTACAGAGGAATCATTCGTAAAGTAAGCAAAATAAACATCATAATTATTTGCTAGTAGGAAATGAAAAGAAACATAATATTTTAAAGAAATAATTTGAATTTGATTTAAGTGAAAGGGAATAAAAATGAAAAAGTTATTAATTACAGGATGTAATGGTCAATTAGGGAGAGCAATCAATAAACAATATGAGAATACAGATTATGAGTTAGTAAATACGGATGTGGCAGAACTTGATATAACTAATGTAGATGCGGTTGTAAGCATGATGAAAGAAGTGAAACCTTATGCAATTATTAACTGCGCGGCACATACAGGTGTTGATGCTTGTGAGACAGATCAAGACAATGCGTATCGTATTAATGCAATTGGTCCTAGAAATTTAAGTATAGCAGCTACCCAAGTGGGAGCCAAAATGATTCATATATCCACTGACTATGTGTTTGAGGGAAATGCAACAAAGCCATATACTGAATTTGATACTGTGAATCCGCAAGGAATGTATGGCTTTACTAAGCTTGCAGGAGAAAATTTTGTAAAAGAGTTTGCAAAAGATTATTTTATTATTAGAACGGCTTGGTTGTATGGAGATGGAAAGAATTTTGTAAAAACAATGCTTCGACTCTCAGAAACGAATGATAAGGTTCGAGTAGTGGGAGACCAGTTTGGTTCGCCAACAAGTGCTTCTGAATTAGCGAAAATGATTGCACATTTAGTCCCAACTCAAAATTATGGATTGTTTCATGGTACTTGTGAGGGCGCTTGTAGTTGGGCAGATTTTGCCAAGGAAATCTTTAGATTGGCAGGTAAAAAAACTGTGGTAGAAGCGATAACTACAGCTGAGTATCCAACACCAGCAGTAAGACCAGCTTATTCTGTGTTGGATAATTATATGCTTAAGCTTACAAGTGATTTTACCTTCGCTTCATGGGAAGAGGCGATTAAAGAGTATATGTTAAATTATTAGTGTGATGCGGGAATAAGACATTACATATACAAAAGAGGAGAAAAAGTCTCACTATGAATGAAAACATATTTAAAGTGAAACAGTATTCATATAGAATGAGCGACTTTTTAAGTCAGAAAAAGGCCTTGTCTTGGGCATTTACAGGTATTTCTATCTTAATAGCCTATTTTGTGTTTTTTTATTTTGATATAAATGATACTATGAATAACTCAATTTTATTAATTGAGTCGATTAAAGACGGACAATTTTTTAATTATTATGATTATGCTATTATAAATGCATTTGGGAATACCGTTTATACAGCAAACTACAATTTACCAATTTACATCGTATTTGCAATATGGAATATTCCAGTATATATTATTAAAAATATATGGGGGTTAAGAGGAAATTTCTTTATTGCTTCATACTTGTGGTGTAAACTACTAATTGTATTTGGTGCTGTTGGATGTATTAAAAAAATTATAAATCTATTAGATGAAGTAGAATATAAGAACTATAGTAAAAGAATAATATGTCTTTTGTTCGCTTCAAGCAGTGCCCTGCTTCTGGGAGGATTCATAGCTGTTCAATATGATGTATTGACACTTTTTCTTATCTTGGCAGGGATGGAAGCATTTATAAAAAATCAAAATACAAAGTTTATTTTGATTTTTATGCTTGCAGTTCCATTTAAAATGTTTTCTTTGTTTATATTTATTCCAATTCTTTTGCTCAAAGAAAAGAAGGTAGTAAAGATACTATTTAAAATGTTATTGACATATAGCCTAGTCATAGCTGAAAAATTGATTTATTGGAATGACTCTGCTTATATTATGTGTATGCAATCACAAAATAAAGATGCACTAAAATTAATTATAGCAGGAAATTTAGGTATCGGTCAGCATGGGTTAGTATTATTCTTAATCGCCTTTATTGCGGTTTGTGTTTATTGCTATACTGAAAATGGTTTTGTGAATATAAATGATGACAAAGAAAAAAATCGAGAGCTTTTATATATTATTTCATATATCGGTTTTTTTATATTTACAATATTTTTAATAACTGTAAATTTCAGATCTTATTGGATAGTACTTTATTTGCCTTTTGTAATTTTAGTAATGGCAATGAATCCTACAGAGTTATGGATGAATTTTGTATTGGAATCCATAGGTTCAACAGCATGTGTTTTATTTCTTTTATCAGAACATAAAATATATAAACTTTCACAATTGTGTAGAAAGTTATTATTACCCAAAATCATTGAGATTCCTCGAAAACAAAATTTAAAGTACGGTAATGTATCTGTATTTTTATTAAAATATATTGGAGATTATAAAGGATTGTTATTTACCGTTTTTGCTGCATGTATGATAGTTATGTTATTTATAAATTTTCCGTCGCGTGTTAAACTAGATAACAATTTAGAAAATAAAAAAATAGATCGATTAACAGGTACAATCTTTCGAGCATTTACATCATTGCTTATTACATGTATAGTAATATATGGATCAGTTAAAGGGCAAAATTTAGTTATGTATAATACTAGTAACAAGCCTTTTATTTCCGATATGAGTATTATGGATGGAAATGTGTTTAAACAAATGTTTAAGGCAACAGATAATAGAGAACTAAACAGCCTTACGTTAAAATTTCGTAACAAGTCAATTAAAAGAAAAAATCGTGGTTCTATTGTTGTTACAATCACAGATACATATAATCAAAGCATTTTATATCAAGAAAGAGTAGGCCAAGCATTGATAGAAAGTGATAAATTATATGAAATTGAGTTGAAAAACATTCAGGTTGAAAAAGATAAAGTTTACGAAGTCAGCATAGAAAAATATGAACATAATTATAATAGTAAAAATATATATCCCTATTTAAATGATGGTGTAATCGAAGGAATGGAGCCAATCTCTATTAATGGGGAACTTAGCAAGAACAATCTGTTTATGATAATAAGATAGCTGGCAATTAGAGAGGTGGATAAATGTTAAAGGTAATTCAGGTATTGCTTCTTTTTATATTCATATCCATGTTAATTGGATGTCTTATAATGAAAGCATTAAAAGAAAAACAAGCCAGTTTTTTTAAATCAATTTTATGTGGAAGTATTGTTATGATGGCTTTATTTGAAGTGTTGTTTATTCCGATGACAATTCTTGGACAAACACTTAGTAGACTGACTCAGATTTGGACTATTTTAGTTGGTCTTATAGCACTAGTTTCAGCGTTAGTGTCAAAAAAACTGATTTTAGAATTGATAAAGACAGCTTTTTTAGAGATAAAGAAAATAAATGTTTTTGATGGTATAGTGCTTTTTTTTGTAGTAATTCAAATGGTTATCTGTTATAAGTACATTTTTACGCATGCAAATGATGCTTATTATGTGGGAATGGCGAGCACAACACTTACAACAGACCAATTACTTTCCTATTCTCCATACACTGGAGCAAGTATTACATGGAGTAGCTATAAGGCTCATTTAATTGCTTCTTTACCTGCTTATTGGGCGATGCTTGCAAAGATATTCGGTGTCACGGGTGCATTTATGTGTCACAGTATCGTACCAGTAGTATATATACCTCTTGCCTATGTTCTATATCGAGAGATTGGAATGTTATTATTTAAGAAAGAGCGCAATCATGTAAGTTTATTTATTCTTATGATATGTATAGGAAATTTTTTTATCGGTAATCATTATGATACATCTTATGAGATGCTAACGACATCGGTGTGGCAAGGGGGAACATTTCTTTATAATATAGCTTTGCCAGGAATCTTTTATTTTGAATTTAAGTTTTTAAAAAAAGGACAAAATGTATTAGATTTGGTTATGGCTGGTATGATGTTTATAATTGGCGTTATGTCAGTTCCAAAAAGTGGGATAGTGCTTTCAAGCCTAACTGTAATTTTACTAGGGTTTAGTTTCCTTGTTGAGAGGATGTTAACCAAAAGGAAGAGAATAGATGCAGGAATTAATATCTAATTTACAAAATTCTATCGAGATATATAGACATACTGGAAAAATAATGCTTTTGCTTACCACTTTATTAGGGTTTTTCTTGATAAAGACGAATCAAAGGGTAAGGGTTATTGCTCTTTATGTTTTATTTGGAAGTATTATTTTATTGAATCCGTTTTTTTTAAAGTATGAGATTGATATTTTTGGAGAGAATCATCTTTATCGATTGGGGATGATACTATTGGTTCCAATATTGAGTTCGTATGCACTTACAAATGTATTGTTAAAAGTAACTGAAAGAAAGAAGCGATTAATAGCACTGATAGGAAGCTTGATTCTAATTGCATTAAGTGGACGATTTGTTTATACTAAAGAGTACTTTTTTCAGGCCAATAATGAAGATAAAGTCTATGATCTTGCAGTAGATATTGCCAATTGTGTAACCGCTACCAACCAATCACCTACGATTGCAATCACAGAAGTCCAAGGTGTTTTTATTAGACAATATAATGCAAACATAAAGTTGGTATGTGCTCCTAAGGTAAGAGAAAACTGGGATGAAGCAGAAGATGAAAGCGTTATGAATATGCGTATTATGTTATCAGATTCTGAACCAGATATGCCTAACTTGACTCAGCTTGCAAAACAAAATGGATGCGACTACCTGATTTTGTTGAATCAACAGGTGAAAGAAGATAATCCGCAAAATTATGGGTTTCGGTATGTCAATACGTTTGAGGATTTTCAAGTATTTGAAAATGTACAGGAGTAAATAGGATGAGTTTATTTTATAATATTTTACTGATTGTTTTATGGAATTTAATCGTACCAATATTAATTGGATATTTGATTACTAAATTTATGAAATCAGATGATAAAAACAATATTGCAATCAATTTTTTAATTGGATTTATTGTTATGCTTGGAATATTTCAGCCGATTACTCTCATTGCAATTTATTTGAAAGTTTCACTTACCTTTTTAACAATGTTAGTGAAGCTAGTGTGGGGAACATTAAGCATTGTTTCAATTGTGATAAATCATAAGCGAATTTTTGTTACAATGAGTCATGTGACAATAGTTTTAAAAAAATTTAATATTTATTTATTTGGAGCGTTATTGTTAATAATGTTACAAGGGTATTCCTATATAGCTTATGAGCATATTGATGATGACGATGCATTTTTTGTTGCAACGGCAACGACTGCAGTTGCCAATGATAACTTATATGTGAAAAGTCCTTATTCAGGAGTAACTTATAAGAATTTACCAGACAGATATATTTTGTCACCATTTTCTATTTATTATGCTGTCATGTCAAAGTTAACTTTGGTACACGCTACAGTATATGCTCACTTATTTTTGCCACTTGTTTTATTATTATTCGTATATATGGTATATTATTTGTGGGGGAAAGAATGGTTTCAAAAATCAGAATCATTAGGAGTTTATTTAGTGCTCATTAGTATAATTAATATTTTTGGTAATTATTCTGAGTTTACAACGCAATCCTTTTTATTATTTCGTTTATGGCAAGGGAAGGCATTTCTTGCAGCAGGTATTTTACCATTTCTTTTGTATTTATGTTATAAGACCCGTAAAGAAATGGAATATCTATTTTTTATTGCTTTATTTTTTGGAACATTAGCAGCAAGCCATGTTTCTTCTATGGGAATATTTTTAGCTCCATTGTTAATTGGATGTTGGGCACTAGTAGATTTGATTATGACTAAGAAATTAACAAGACTTTTTTGTTATATGCTTTGTTGTTTGCCAAGTATCTTATGTGGATTACTTTATGTAATAATAAGTTGAGTGAAGGGAGTCCTCTATGTTTCAAATCGGTTGGCAGTTTGTACAAGATGCTTATCAGATATATACATCGAATGGTATAATACAATTATTATTAATAGGTTCTTTTATAATAATTTTAATTAACGATAAAAAAGAAGAAAATATACATTTGGTTTATTATTGTATTACAGCTTTAGTTATTATTTTATTTCCGCCAATTGCATTTGTTTTTGGTAAATATTTTATTGGAGAAAGTGTGTACTGGCGAGTGTTTTGGTTGATGCCAAGTGGTATTCTTATTGCGCTGGTGCTTACGAAACTTCTAGAAAGAATTAACAGACGTTATCAAAAGCAATTATTTATGACAGCAATTGTATTCGTGTTAGTACTAGGCGGCAAAAATATATTTAATTCGAATAATTATAGCAAGTCTACTAATTATTATAAACTACCACAAGAAGTGATAGAAATATGCGAAATGGTTGCTCCAAATGGTAGCAATACCAAAATGGTAGTTCCTGAAACGATTGTATCTTATATAAGACAGTACAATCCTAATATAAACTTGCTATATGGACGAAACTTAGGCAAAGATAAGCAAAAAGGTAAAAAATATAAAATCCTACTGCAATTAAATAGTAGTGAACCAGATACCAAATATATAGCCAAATATACTAAGAAAAAAGATTGTAAATATGTTGTTTTTGATAATAGCTCTATTGGTATTGAAGAAATTGAGCAATACGGGTATAAATTATATGGAGTGACAGATAGTTATACGGTATTTAAATTAGTTGAGTAAGTTATACAAATATAAATATGATAAAAGATAAGGAGATTAAAAATGGGAGAAACAACTTTAGTAATTATGGCAGCAGGAATAGGAAGTCGATTTGGAGGTGGAATTAAGCAATTAGAGCCAGTAGGACCAAGCGGTGAAATAATCATGGATTACTCAATATATGATGCGATTGAAGCGGGCTTTAATAAGGTAGTATTTATCATTCGAAAAGATTTGGAAAAAGATTTTAAAGAAGTAATTGGGAATAGAATGGAAAAAGTTATTAAGGTTGAATATGCTTTTCAAGAGATTGATGATTTGCCAGCAGGTATAAATGTTTCAACAAAAAGAACAAAGCCATGGGGAACGGGACAAGCTATATTGTCTTGTAAGAATCTTATTTCTGGGCCGTTTGTAGTAATCAATGCAGATGATTATTATGGAAAAGAAGCATTTGTTAAAATACATAATTATTTGCAAAGTGTTAAGAACATGGATGACAAATACAATTATTGTATGGCGGGATTTATATTAGGCAATACCTTAAGTGAAAACGGAGCAGTTACAAGAGGGGTTTGCAGTGTTGACAGTGATTTCTATCTTCGTGATGTGGAAGAGACAAGTGGCATTGAAAAGATTGGAGATAAGGCAGTTGTATCTTTGGCAGACGGAAAAACAAAAGAGATAGATAAGAACAGCTATGTGTCTATGAATATGTGGGGATTTCTTCCAAGTATTATGAATGAGTTGGAAACAGGATTTATTGAATTTTTAAAAAATCTTGGAGATGTAGATGAAAAGAAAGAATATCTTCTACCAACTATTATAGACAATCTAATTAAAGAAAACAAAGCAAAAGTTAAATTGCTAGAAAGTAACGATAGATGGTTTGGTGTTACTTACAAAGAAGATAAAGATGTTGTTGTGTCTTCTTTCAAACAATTAATAGCACAAGGTAAGTATCCAGAGAAATTGTTTTAAAAGGTTCCAGGAGTAGAACGAATATAAGGACAAAAAAATGAAAAATAAAATTTTGGAAATGAATGAAAACTTAAAAAATATTGTCACAAGAGAAAAAATAAACTGTATTGCAAGATACGCAACACTAATTGCTTCAGCAATCTGGCTGTGGTTTTTTCTGGTAGTTAACAAAGGGTTTATTACCTATACGCAGGACGGAGTCAGGGATCAGAATGCTTATGACACCGCAGTTGTATCAGTTATATTTGCAGTACTAACCCTTATTTTAGCATTGATTAAAATTAAATGGAATGAAAGGATAAATCAGGTGGTTTCATGGGGATTATTTTTTCTTTCTCCTGTGTATTGTTATTATGCTTTTGAATTTTATCAAAAAAGTATTTATAATATAGTGATAACTAGCATAAGAAAACGATATATTTTATTGGATTTTATTATACTATCAGTTATAGTATTGACTCTTCTTGTGATTACGAATAGCATAAAAGCGGCAATAATTGGAATGACAATAATAATCAATTTGTTTGGAGTTATAAATTATTATGTATATAGTTTCAGAGGAATTGTAATAGTAGCATCTGATGTATTTACGGCAGGTACGGCTGCGAGTGTAGCAGGAGATTATGAATTCTTTTTAGATTATCATATTTATTATATGATTATTATGACTTTGTTCATTGTTACTGCAATATGTAAATTAAAAAGTTTTAAGGCTTTTCCAACTTGGAAATTTAGAGTTCCAGCAGTGGTTGTGTGTATAGCATATTTTTCTATGTTTTTACATGTATTTATATTTTCTAATCAACTTGCAGATTGGAAAGTAAAGACAAAGCTATTTACACCGCATACGGGATATAAATTATATGGAACATTTGTTGCTGTTGTTCGTTCTATAGGTCCTCTTATTGTACAGGAGCCAGAAGGATATAGTATTTCGTTGATTGAGGAAATTGCGAAAGAATACAGTCAAGAAACAGGAACAGGTGAAAGACCAAATGTGATTGTTATAATGAATGAAGCATTTTCTGATTTAAAGACAGTCAATGATTTTGATACAAATGAGGATTATATGCCATTTATTAGAAGCCTAGAAGAAAATACTATAAAAGGGTGGATGTACAGTTCTGTATTTGGCGGGGCTACAGCTAATTCGGAGTTTGAATTTTTGACAGGTAATTCGGTGGCACTGTTGCCAGAGGGGGCCATACCGTATCAGTTATATGTTAAGAAAAAATTCCCGAGTATCGTGTATAATTTTGAGAGTCAAAACTATACAGGCAATGTTGCGATGCATCCATATCGGGCAAATGGCTATCGAAGAGCAACCGCATATCCGTTAATAGGTTTTAAACAATTTATTTCAGAAGAGGCTTTTGTGGACAGTGCAAGAATAAGAAAATACGTATCAGATGAGGCTAATTTTGATAAGATTATTGAGGTATTTGAAGAGTCAAAGAAGCAAAGCAAAGATCCTTTTTTTCTATTTAATATAACAATGCAAAATCATAGCGGATATGAAAATGCGAGTCAGTTCCCTAATTTTGAGACTAAAATTAAAATCACAGATGAAACATACTGGAATGAGAACGCTGAAACGTATTTAAGTCTCATTAAATATACAGATGATGCAGTCAAGAAGCTGGTTAATTACTTTGAAAACGTAAATGAACCTACGATTATTATTTTCTTTGGAGATCATCAACCAGGACTTAGCTCATCTTGGTATAACAAGTTATTTGGACAAAAACAAAGTGAGTTAGATGCAGAAACCATGATGGCCAAATATAGAATTCCATTCTTTGCATGGGCAAATTATGATATTCAAGAGGAAGAAGTGGACGGAATTAGTCTGAACTATCTTTCTGCCTATATTTTTAATAAAATAGGGCTTAAACTTACACCGTATCAACAGTTTTTATTGAGTATGCATGAACAAATTCCAATAATAAATTCACTAGGCTACTTTGGTGCTGATGGTAAATTTTATGAGTATGATGAAAAAAAATCACCTTACTATGATCTTATAAATAAATATAGGATTGTTCAATATAATAATGTTCACGACAGTAAAAATAGAGTGGATGAAATGTTTTACCTTAATTAGGTTGGTTAAGTCTATCAACTTGTAGAGAGGGAATTGTTTGACGATTATAAAGTGATATGTTAATATATTTAAAACTATATTACTGGAAACTTTAGAGAGTGTGAAGAGTATGAAACAAGGCTTTTGGGTTAAAATCAAAGAAATCAAAATAAAAGATATTATGCATATCATATTTTTTATTATTGCATTACCCTTTGGGGCTATGCTTAAAAGAAAACGTCCTTCCATGTGGCTAATATGTGAAAATGCAAACGAAGCTAGGGATAATGCCTATT
Organism: Candidatus Galacturonatibacter soehngenii; assembly: GCF_008830185.1. Taxonomy (GTDB): domain Bacteria; phylum Bacillota; class Clostridia; order Lachnospirales; family Lachnospiraceae; genus Lachnotalea; species Lachnotalea soehngenii. The sequence goes on along the minus strand of NZ_WAGX01000005.1, from coordinate 966,652 downwards.
GGTTATTTCGCTATATTAGAGAAAACAACCCAAATCAGGATGTAGTATATGCAATTAAAAGAAAATCGGCAGACTATAAAAAGGTAGCATCGTTGGGACAAGTAATAGAATACGGTTCCTTTTTGCATTGGATTTATTATTTGGCGGCAGAAAAAAATATAAGTACACAAAAGGGAGGCAAGCCAAATGCGGCAGTTTGCTATCTTCTTGAAGTATACGAGATAAGAAAGAACAAACGAGTTTTTTTACAGCATGGGATTACAAAGGATAATGTGGAATTTTTACATTATAAAAATTCCAAGATTTCGATGTTTATGTGCGGTGTTCAAAGAGAATATCAATTTGTAAAAGAAAAGTTTGGTTATCCAGAAGGCTATGTTAAATTGACAGGTATGTGTCGTTTTGATAATTTACATCATGCGATTACAGATAAGAATCTGATTTTGGTTATGCCGACTTGGAGAGGCTGGCTATCACCACCTTCTGATTCTAATAAGGTAAATGAAAAAAGGCTGGAATTGTTTCAAGAGACGCAGTATTATAAAGAATGGCAGGGATTGTTAGACGATTCTGATTTAATACAATATATTGAGCAAAATGGCTATCGCCTTGTTTTTTATCCACATAGAGAGATACAAAAGTTTGGCGAAGCCTTTCATTCAAATAGCAAAAATATTAAGATTGCTGATGAGAAAAATTATGAAGTACAAGAGTTGTTAATGTCAGCTGCTATGCTAATTACGGACTACTCAAGTATATCAATGGACTTTGCTTATATGAGGAAGCCACAGTTATATTTTCAGTTTGATGTTTTGAAATTTAGAGAAGAGCATTATGAAGAAGGCTACTTTAGCTATAAAGAGGATGGGTTTGGGCCAGTTTGCGAGGACAGACAGCAGTTATTGAAGCAAATTTATTACTACGGAAGACATCAATTCTTGATTGATGATAGATATAGACAGCGTCAGGAAGCCTTTTTCACCTTTTTTGATTCTGATAACTGCAAGCGGAATTATGAGGCGATAAAAGGCTTCTAACTCGAGGAGGACGAATGAAAGAGTTTATCAAAAAAGTTCAAAAATATTACAAATATACAATATATTCCGGTAAAGCGGAACTAAAATCAGAGACGGCGAATTCACATTTGAGTTGGCTTTGGTGGATACTAGATCCGCTTTTATTTATGCTAGTGTATTCTTTTCTAGCATTGATTGTGTTTGGGAAAGGCGAGAAGTATTTCTCAGCATTTGTATTTATTGGTTTAACATGTTGGCAATTTTTTGAGAGAACGGTGAAGCAAAGTGTTACGTTGGTTACAAAGAATTCTCAAATTGTAACAAAAGTATATATTCCAAAGTATATACTTATTTTTGTTAAAATGTTTTCTAATGGAATTAAGTTAAGTATATCCTTTTGCCTGGTTTTTATTATGATGTTTTTATTACGTGTCCCAATTGGTTTGAACATCTTGTTTTTTATACCTATACTTCTTATATTAGGAGTTGTAACATTTGGTATTAGTACCATATTACTTCACTTTGGTGTATTTGTGGAAGATTTGGCAAATGTAATTACTGTTTTATTAAAATTGGTATTTTATTTGTCAGGTATTTTTTACTCAATTGTAGGAAGGGTTGACGAGCCTTTTGCAAGTATTTTGCAAAGATTGAATCCCGTTGCATTGATCATAAGTAGTATGAGGGATTGCATGATATATTCTAAGACACCAGATATTCCTTGGTTGTTGTTATGGCTTTTAGTAGGATTTATTTTGTCCTATATTGGTATAAATGTAATACACAAATATGAAAATAGTTATGTAAAGGTGATATAATATGGGAGAGCAATACGCAATAGAGGTTAAAGATTTAAAAATCAGATATCGTTCTTTGACTAAGATGACACTTAAAAAAAGTCTACTTAAATTTAAAAAAAGTAAAGTTGAAGTTTTTGAAGCAGTTAAAGGTATTTCCTTTAATGTACCTAAAGGCGAAATAATGGGGATTGTAGGAAAAAATGGAAGTGGAAAGTCCACGTTATTGAGAGCAATTGCGGGAATTTTTGCACCAGATGAGGGTTGCATAGACCTACACAATCATTCAGTATCTCTTCTTTCTATCGGTGTAGGGTTTCAAAAGAAGCTAACGGGGCGTGAAAATATATACCTATCGGGTCTATTATTAGGTTACACAGAAGAATATATTAATAAAAAAATGGATGAAATCATAGAGTTCTCAGAATTGGGAAAATTTATAGACAAACCAGTTAAGACGTATTCCAGCGGTATGCATTCAAAGCTTGCATTTTCTATCACCGCAATTTTAGAAGCGGAGATTATGCTGATTGATGAAGTGTTAAGTGTAGGAGATGCAAAGTTTAAGAAGAAAAGTTATGCAAAGATGGAGGAGCTTATTAGTAATAAGGAGCGAACCGTTATTATTGTATCTCATAGCATGGATACATTAAGAAAATTGTGTGATACTATTTTATGGCTACATGAGGGAGTAATTAAACAACAAGGAAATACAGCAGAAGTGCTAAGTGCATATGAAGAGTTTATGTCCTAAAAATCATAAGACATAAAACAAGGTGGTATATGAAGGTTTATAGTGAATTAAGAGAAATTCAAAAGGCAGAATTGAATATTTTGATTGAGTTTGCCAGATTTTGTGATAATAATGCTTTACGCTATTGCCTGGCAGGCGGTACTTTGCTTGGGGCAGTAAGACATAGTGGCTTTATTCCATGGGATGATGATATTGATGTTATGATGCCAAGGCCGGACTTTGAACGTTTTATAAAACTGGCAAATGGAAAAATAGCTAACAAATACAATGTATTATGGAAAGAAAAATATGATGATACCCCTCTACCTTTTATAAAGGTGGTAGATAAAAATATAAATGTCTCCTATAAATTAATGAAAAAACCTCAGCCTTTATGGATTGATATATTTCCAATTGATGGATTGCCTATAAAAGAAAAAGAATTTAACCAACATATTAAAAAAATAAAGAATCTAAAATATTTTTTGTGGCAAGCAACAAGTGATGAGCAAGACATTGAAAGTGGGATTAAAAAAGTTTTAAAGAAAGTTTTATTTTTCCCCTTTCGATTAATTGGTGCAAGGTATTACGCTGACAAGATAACAAAAGCGGCCAAACGATATGAGTTTGACACATCTGATTATGTAGGATGTATCGTTGCAAAATATGGGAAAAAAGAAAGAATAGAAAAAGAGCATGTGGAAGAAAGAGTAAAACATTTGTTTGAAGAGATAGAATTTTATGTTCCAAAAGGATATCATGTATATTTAACAAATCTATATGGAAACTATAATCAAATACCGAAAGAGCGGCATACGCACTTAAGACAAAGTTGAAATTTGAAAAGGAGATTATGAATATGAATGTAGTATTATTAACAGCTGGAGGAACTGGAACGAGAATGCAAAATAGTGTTCCAAAGCAGTTTATTAACGTGGATGACAAACCACTAATTATCTATACTATGGAAAAGTTTGAAAAACATCCTAGTATAGATTATATTTGTGTTGTATGTTTGGAAGGATGGCATGAAATACTAAAAGCATATGCAAAGCAGTTTAATATAACGAAGTTAAAATGGGTAGTGACAGGTGGAGTAAATGGCCAGGATTCTATTCATAATGGATTAAAAGTACTTGAGCAGGAATGTGATGCAGACGACTTAATAATGATACACGACGGAAATAGAGCAATGGTTTCTCAAGACATTATTTCGGATTCTATCCGAATTTGTAAAAAAAATGGTTCAGCTGTTGCTGCAATTCCTTGTACAGAGGCAATTTTTCGTTGTGAAGATGAAGATAATACTTTTTCTGTTGACTCGATACCAAGAGAGTCTGTTGTAAGAACTCAAACTCCACACACGTATCCTCTAAAAAAATTGCTATGGGCACATCAGCAGGCTGAGTTAAAAGGAATTGAAAACACTGCTGCTTCTTGTGTGCTAATGCAACAACTAAATGAAGTCGTATATTTTTCAGCTGGGTCTGAGAAAAATTTGAAAATAACTACCAATGATGATATGCAGATTTTTAAAGCGTTGTTACGTGTTGGAGAATAATCGGAGGTAGAAAATGCTTTTAGACAATGCGAAATATAAAGAACAGATAGATTCTGTTGTCAAACAAGGCGGTTTATCCTTAGAAAAACTGAAGGAAAGCTCCTTTATGATAACGGGTGCAGCTGGGATGTTAGGTTCTGGTTTAGTAGATATGCTAATCTATTTGAACGAGGTTTACCAATACAATATTAAGATATTTGCACTAGGTAGAACAGCAAGCAAATTGCGTGATAGGTTCGGTGAGTATGTTGATAGAAAATATTTTAATCTAATTAACTTTGACCTTAGTAAAGAGTTACACTTGGATCAGGATGTCGATTATATTATCCACGCGGCGAGCAATGCAGATCCATATATGATGGCAAATTATCCTGTAGACACACTTCTAACAAATGTAGTGGGAATGAACAATGTTTTGGATTTAGCAAGAAGGAAAAAGTCAAGAAGAGTATTATATGTTTCGTCAGGAGAAATGTATGGTCAACCAGATGATACACTATCGAATGGTTTTCATGAAGAGTATTGTGGAGTTGTTGATTATTCAAATCCAAGGTCATGTTATCCTTCTGGTAAAAGAGCTGCTGAAGTGCTATGTCAAAGTTACATCACTCAATATGATGTAGACGTTGTCATCGTGCGTCCGTGCCATTGTTATGGACCAACAATGACTTCAAGTGATAGTCGTGCAATGTCTCAATTTTTCCGTAAAGTTTTACAAGGAGAGGATATTGTATTGAAAAGTGATGGTAGTCTTGAAAGGTCTCACTGCTATGTACTAGACGCTGTTAATGCGATGATGTACGTATTACTTGAGGGTGAGAAAGGAGAAGCCTATAATATAGCAGATAGTGAGTCAAATGCAAGTATCAAAACAATTGCCACCTTAATTGCACAGCAAAAACAAAAATCTGTAGTATTTGATATCCCTAGTGATATAGAAAAACAAGGATTTTCAAAGGTTGTAAAAGCAGTGTTAAATTCTAATAAGCTTATGAATATAGGATGGTTTCCTCTAATTCACTTGGACGAAGGGATTAGAAGTACACTGAAAATCTTAGAAGATACCGAGGAAATGTAAAATGAGTAAAGTTGGAAGAACGATTTCAGAAGGACAATTTTTAAAAACAATTTTTAAAAAACCACTTGCATACGCAGATAGAGCGCTTGCCAATATATATAATTATTTTAAATTTTGGCATAAACCAATTAATAATCATAAGATTATGATGCTGACTTCTAGAGGTAGTTATAACTGTCATCCAAGAGCAATTGCAGATGAAATTATTAGACAAAAGTTACCTTACGAAATTGTATGGGTAGTTAGAACAGAAAATATTGAAAGCAAAGAAAACTTTCCTAAAAATGTGAAAATAATCTTGCGTGGTTCCAAAGAGTTTTATGAGGAGGCAGCGACGTCAAAAGTTTGGATAGATAATTCGGTTACTTTTTCTTATTTATTTGCCAAAAAAAGAAAAGAGCAAGTGTTGATTCAAACATGGCATGGAACGTTTGGCCTTAAAAAGTTTGATGAAACTGTAAATAATAATAAATATTGGATTAAAAAGGCATACCAAGAAGGGGCGCAAACAGATTATTGCTTGACAAATTGTTTGTTTGAAGAAGAGCTATTTCGTTCTACTTTTTGGAAAAATGCAGAAATGCTGCCATATGGTCATCCAAGAAATGATATATTGTTTAAAAGTGATACCATAGAGGTAAAACAGTTGGTTCATGATATAAGAAAAAGATATAGATTAAATAATGAGGAACGTGTTTTACTATACGCACCTACATTTCGTGAAGAACAAAATTCTGATTTATATGAGCTTCCTTATGAAGACGTTATAAAGGCATTAGAAGAACGTTTCGGAGGAAAATGGGTCATTATGGTTCGTTATCATTTCATGGATAGAAAATTAAAAAGTTTGGATGCAGGAAATCCTTATGTAATTAATGCAACCGAATATCCTGATATTCAGGATTTAATGCTACTTGCAGATATTGGTGTGACAGATTACTCGAGTTGGATTTATGATTACTTTTTTACGAAAAAGCCGGGCTTTTTATATGTACCAGATATAGAGGAATATACAAAAAAAGACAGAGAATTTTTGTTTCCTATCGAAATCACGCCATTTCCGATTGCAAAGAATCAAAGGGAGTTGTGTGATCAGATAGCGTGCTTTGATGAGAAGAAATATGACATAGATTATCAGAGATTTTATCAAGAAATGAACTGTTATGAAGATGGACATGCAGCGGAGCGTGTTGTTGACAAGTTGAAGGAAATAATGGGATAGAAATTATTGCAGAGTTAAAGACGCTTTCAATCTTAGGTTTTAAGCAAGTTAAGTAGAATTAAGAGGAAGTATATGTATAAAATAAGTAATTTTTATAGTCAAAAAAAAGGTTTAATATTAAATTTAATGGACTTAACATATTTATTTATTTTAGGTTTATATATAGTACGTAAAGTTTTTGATAGAACCATGTTTGAGCTTAACTGGCCAGACTGGTATTATTATTATTTGCGTATTGCTATGATTGCGTTTTTAATTCTAAAAATTATAGTGTACGATATTAAAAGTATTAAATTTCTGATATTTGATACTTTACTTTTCATTGTATTTTATTATGTATATAGAGGAACAGGATATATTTTTTTACTGGAGTTAGGTTTTTTTATTTTAGCAGCTAAGGATATTGCTTATCAGAAAATTCTAAAATTTTATTTTGTGACTGTTTCTTTGGTTATGCTGATAACTATATTAGGAGCCTTGACAGGATGTATACAAGATTTAATATTTGTTGGAAATAATAAATTCGAACATGCATTTGGTTTTGTATATACTAATAATTTTGCGGCGCAGATTTTGTTCTTGACTATTACATATTTAGCTTGGAAAGGAAAAGTACCAAACTATTTATTTAATATTTTTTTGCTATTTTTAGCATGTGTACTATATGAATACACAGGTGCAAAAAATAGTTTTGTATGTATGATATTAACTGTTCTAGGGGGACTATATGTAAAATATTCTGACAAAGTAATATTAAGTGCAAAACCAATAGGAATGTGGAGCATGATAAAATTAAAAGTGTTTCAAATTATTGATGTTTGTCTTGTTTTTATTCTTCCTATAGCTGCATTAGTGTCATTAGGTTTTACTCTATTATATACTCATGATAATGTATTAATTAATAAGATTAATTTAATTTCTTCTGGGCGTTTGAAACTAGGTAAAGACGCAATAGAAAAGTATGGAATTAGTTTATGGGGAACTCCTTTTAAGATGATAGGTCTCGCAAGGAATTATGTAGCTAGAATAGATTATAACTTTGTGGACAGCTCCTATGTCATGATTTTTGTAAGATACGGAATTGTATTTTTTGCATTCACTATTCTTGGCTTTGTGTATTTGGCAATCAAAGTCAAGAGGACGCAAAAAAGATATGTGTTAGTATTATTAGGTATAATGTCATTACAATCAATAATGGAACATCATTTATTAGAGGTATTTTTTAATCCATTTGTATTACTTATTTTATCAAACTTTAATATGTCGGTTAATAATAGTATTGCTGATGTAAGCGTGGAAAATAATCGAAGAAAAGGAAAATATTTTATTGGTATAGCGTTTATAACACTTTTAATAGTTTTTCATTCTAAGCTTATTGCATATGCAAGAACACTGGTTACATTGTTAAAGCTAAATGAGTCTGGGAGACACATTTATTTTATTTTTGGAGTGTTGAGTATTGGAGGCGTATGTATATTTACAATATCCATGTTATGGAATCTATGTTATACTATCAGAGAAAGAAAAAAAGACAAGTGTGTATATTGGTTTGTTGTTGGAAGTGTATTTGGTATAATTCTTTTTAGTATGCAATTTTTAGTATGTAATACTCTTATGAGTAAAAGAGCAACACAATATAAGGAGAGAATTCAAGCGAGTAATTATGTTTTTGAACGGTTAGAACAATTAGATGATTACAACTTGTATATTGATGATATTCCATACCTATATATGAAGTGTAATAAAGCGGATAACGACATATTGCCTGGGACTCCATATAAAACAAATGTAAAGAGAGCAGCGGTTATAACAAAAGCAACAAATGAAATGGTTAACCTTTTAAAGGTTGGGTATATGTGTGGACAAATCTCGGATACAGAGTATATTTATACAAATGATGAAAAATTAGTGAAAATACTTCAAGAGTCTGGTATAAAAATGAGTGACTACTATGCTTTGAAGCAAAATTTAGATTTAAGAAAACTAGCTAAAAAAAACAAACTGTCTATTGATAGTGATAATGCAATATTAATTTCTGGAAGTACAAAATCAGTATCTAAAGGTTTGGGTTTAACAATTTACAGTGGATTAGTTAGAGTAAATTATGAATTAGAGCTTCTTAATACTGATGTTAGCCAAGGTGAAGTAGCAAGATTAAAAGTCACTTCCTACAATGGAAAAAAGCTTTTAATAGTAATGCCAGTTTATAAATCAGACTTTGATGAGAATGGACAATATATAGCAACATTAGATTGCTCCATTATAGATTCAGTTGGAGTAGATTTTCTAATTATAGCGAATGGAGAAGCAAAACTAAAACTAAAATCCATAAGCTATGAAAAAATAGGTAAATATTAAACGCACTCAAAAAAACAGAGAAATTTTCCCTATCGCATTTTTAATTGCAAAGAATCAAAGGGAGTTGCGTGATTAGATTACCTGTTATTCTACTTACTATAAAGATATAAACTATAAAATATAATAAAAAGAGGGTATTGTATATTTCGTTAATAAAAGACAATACTGAAAGGAGAAATAATAATGCAGCATGTATTTATAGTTGGTTCAAAGGGAATTCCTGGTGCATACGGTGGCTATGAAACTTTTGTGGATAAACTAACAGAATATCATCAAAATAACTCGAGGATTAAATATCATGTAGCATGTAAGGGGAGAGATAATTTAGAATTTGAATATAATAATGCACGCTGTTTTAAAATAAAAGTACCAAATATAGGATCGGCACAAGCAATCTATTATGATTTAAAAGCGCTTTCGGAATGTTGTAAATATATAAAGAAAAACAATATAGATAATCCAATTGTATATGTTTTAGCTTGTCGAATAGGTCCTTTTGCATTACATTTCAAAAGAAAATTACATAAATTAGGTGGTAGCCTATATATAAATCCAGATGGGCATGAGTGGAAGAGGGCAAAATGGAGTTTACCTATCAGAATGTATTGGAAATTTTCAGAAAAAATGATGGTAAAGCAAGCAGATTTAGTGATTTGTGATAGTATAAATATTGAGAAATATATTCAGGACACGTATAAGCAATATAGCGTAAAGACTAAATATATTGCTTATGGAGCAGAAACGAAGAGAAGTATTATAAGTGATGATAACCCTAAATTAATAAAATGGTATCATGAAAAGGGTATAGTTGCGCACAATTACTATCTTATTGTTGGTAGATTTGTACGTGAGAATAATTATGAAACAATAATTTGTGAATTTATGAAATCTAATTCTAATAAAGACCTAGTAATAATAACAACTGCAAATGATACATTAATGGATATGCTTGAGAATAAGTTACATTTTAAAAGTGATAAAAGAATTAAATTTGTCGGCACGGTATATGACCAAGAACTCTTAAGAAAGATAAGGGAAAATGCATATGGGTATCTTCATGGTCATGAGGTTGGAGGAACCAATCCCTCTTTGCTTGAAGCTTTGAGTAGTACAAATTTGAATTTATTACTAGATGTTAATTTTAATAGAGAGGTTGGGAGTTGCGCTGCTATTTATTGGAGTAAGGAGCAAGGTGATTTATCAAAATTAATTGATAAAGCAGATAAAATGAATAACGATTGTATATTGCAATTTGGAATAAGTGCGAAAACAAGAATAAAGGAAAACTATAGTTGGGAGTATATTGTTAATTGTTATGAAGAGGTATTTTTATGCAAGATATAATGATTTCTATTATTGTTCCTATATATAATTCGGAAAAAACTCTTGAAAGATGTATAAATAGTGTTTTAAAACAGGAATTTAGGGATATTGAATTAATATTAATAAATGACGGAAGCATAGACACCAGTCTACAAATATGTAGAATGTTTGAAGAGACTGATAGTCGAGTAAGGGTTGTTGATAATTCTAATAAAGGTGTATCCTTTTCAAGAAATTATGGAATCGAGAACTGTGTGGGTGAGTATATATTTTTTTTGGATGCTGATGATTGGCTTGCTGAAGGGGCATTGAAAAAAATTTCACTCACATTAGAAAAGCACCCCGATATAGTTTTTACTAGTTTTTATAAAGAATATAGATATAAACATCAATATATTACGATATCTGAGAAAGAAGAGGCTGTATATACATGCTGTGAAAAGGAGTTTAACCCATATCATACAAGAATATTAGGAACTGTGTGGGGAAAGTTGTATAGAAGAGAATTTATAGGTAATAACAGATTTAATGAAGACCTAAATCTTTGTGAAGATGCAGAATTTAATTATAGACTAATAAAAGGTGCAAAGCTAATGATTTATTTGAATTTTGCAAGTTATCATTATGTTTATAGCTCTTCATCCACAATAAGAATGTACAATCCTAAACAATTAATGCAATATCAGAAGGCACTTATTGAGATTAGAAAAACGGTAGTAAGTTTAAGTGAAGATGAGATAACTTCTTATTATATATTTGTTTGTAATGTGTTTGCTGTTTTAGTTATGAACAATATCTTTAGTATAAATAATAAAAAAACGTTTAATGAAAAGAAAAAAATTCTATATGATATATATGAAAACGAGATATTTAAAGAAGGTATTAATAATGTTAAGATATGTATGCTACCAAAACCTCAAAAAGTGTTAGTAAAATTAGCTAGAAAAAGAAAAAATTTTTTGATTTATATTTTATCAATCGTCAATAATATTAGAGGTAAAATATTGTATCAGTAAGGAGTTATGATGAGAGTACTACATGTTACTGAAGTTCTTGAACCCGCAGGAATAGAATCATTTATTATGAATATGTATCGCCATATAAATAAAGAAAAGGTACAGTTTGACTTTTTTGTTACAAGAAATCAAAAAGAATTTTATGATGATGAAATTACATCCCTAGGTGGAAAGAAATATTGTGTGGATTGTACTGATGTTAAAAATGTTATTTTGCGTATCTATAAAGAAGCAAGGATGCTTGAAAACTTTTTGAAAAGCAATAAGTATACTATTGTTCATATTCATACTACGACTCCTTTAAGAGTGCTATATCTTATTGCAGCTAAAAATGCGGGTGTAAAAACAAGAATAATCCATTCGCATAGTGCTGAAATAAATGATAAGCCTCTATTTAAAAAGTGTACTTACTGGTTGTTTAAGCAATTAATTCCGTTATACGCTACGCACTGTTTTGGATGTTCAAAGGCAGCTTCAAGATGGTTATTTCCAACATATATATGGAAAAAATATAAAGATATTATATTCTATAATGGAATAGATACGGATGTATTTTCTTTTTCAAATAGTGTAAGGGAAAAATATAGAAATGAACTTAAACTTGGAAGTGAATACACGATTATTCATGTAGGAAGGTTTTTGGAACAGAAGAACCAAAAGTTTCTAGTTCATGTTTTTGCAGAACTGTTAAAAAGAGAAAACAATTCAAGATTGTTGTTATTAGGAAAAGGTCCCTTACGAAGAGAAGTTGAAGAAGAGGCATCTGCATTGGGAATCAGGGATAAAGTTGATTTTTTAGGTATTAGAGACGACGTGCAAAATGTTTTACAAGCAGCGGATTGTTATGTGATGCCATCTCTTTATGAAGGATTACCGGTTTCAGCTATTGAAGCTCAAAGTTGTGGTCTACCTTGCGTTTTTTCTACGAATATTACAAATGAAGTTCAGCTATGTGAAAGAGTTAGTTTTTTGTCACTTAAGGCATCAATTACAGAATGGGTGGAAGCCATACTAAAACATAAGGAGTCAAATAGAATAAATAATGCATCAGAAATTGTAAAGAAATGTGGATATAATATTCAAGATTGTGCAAATGCATTACAACAAATATATGAAAACAGTCGTGAGAGGATTGGTTAAGATGATTGATAGTAAATTATCATTAAAAGAGTGTATATCTATTGAAAAACATTTATATAAAGGCATAGGCTATAAAGGGAAAATTCATTCATATATTACCCAGTGTGAGGTGGGTAAAATTGTTCAATACATGCAGGCATTGCGTAAGGATGAATACTATTCCAATATTAAAAGAACGCCATGGGCTAAATTAATGAACTTGATTTTTAGGAGAAAGCACAATAGACTTGGGATTAAACTAGGAATAAACATTCCGATAAATACATTTGGTAAAGGTCTACTTATATATCATTCTCAAGGCATTGTTGTTCATAAGAACGCCCGATGTGGAGAGTTTTGTAAGCTTCACGGTCTGAATTGTATTGGAAATAAAGGTATAGAAAGTGGTAGTAGAAATACACCCACTATAGGAGATAACCTTGATTTAGGCGTTGGTGCAGTTATAATTGGCGGCTTGGTTTTGGGAAATAATATAAAAGTTGGGGCAAATACATTGGTTTGCCATTCCTTCAGCGAGAATGATATTACATTGGTAGGTGTACCAGCACGTGTCTTAAATAATAATAATTAGTATGGGGGCATAATGAGTATATATTTATTAGTTGTTACATTAACAACAGGTTTGGGTTACTTATATCAACATGTAAAAAAAGAACAAAAGAAAATTATTTTCTTTCTGCTAGTTTTAGTACCTAGTATTGTTGCGGGGTTAAGAACTGTTGGGACAGATTATTTTGGATACATGCAAAGATATCAATTAGTTCAAGATGGAATTAAAATTGATTCCATTGGTACTAATTTAACAGTTACATTTTACAAGTTGATGAAATTAAATGATGTATTGGGAGGATCGTATCAAACATTTATTTTTATCATTGCATTTATAACAATTTATATAGCTTTTTATTTAATATGTAAACTAGAGGAATATATTTGTATTCCAATGGCTATTTTTTCATATATGACAATGTTTTATTTAATGTCCTTTAACATTTTTAGACAAGTATTAGCTGCAGAGATTTTCGCACTAGCAATTTATTACTTTATCTTGGCTAATAAAAAACTTTTTTTATTATTTATTAGCTTGTCTATTCTAATTCATTCATCAGTATTTATATATTTGGCTGTTTTTTTTGCTATGCCATTAATTCAGATGAAAAAGTTTCGTTATATCCGTTTATGGATTTATGCAATATTATTGGCAATGGTATTTTCATTGCCAATGATTCCAAAGTTTGGATACTATATTGCAGATAGATTTTCTCATTATGCTTATTACTTTATGCATTTTCATTACCAAGGTATCGGACTAGGTTTTTTACGATATATTATATTGGTTTTATTGCCGATAATATGCATTTTAGTTTCAAAAAGACGTAATCACAAGATAGATAAAATATTAAATGTGTATTTTTTCTTAACAATTATCGGTACTATATTATGGATGATTTCATATGTTTCAACAACATTTCTATATAGAAGTGCATATGTAGGATTAATAGTACTTCCCTCTCTACATGGATATATCACCAAGTCAGTTAAAAAGACTTATTTAAGAATAGGAGTAACAATTATATTAGTATGTGTGTTAAGCTTTTTTTGCTGGTATGATTACATATATTTGAATAGTGGAGAGGTTAGGAATTATAGTTGCTTTTTATATAATTAAAAATAGGAGGTTATTCATGGAACGTACATTTGTAAGCGTTATTATGCCTGCATTTAATGCAAATAAAAAATATATAAAAGAAGCTGTTTTGAGTATTTTAAATCAAACATATGCGGATTTTGAATTAATTATTATAGATGATGGATCAAATATACCTGTATCAGAGCTTATATCGGATATAAATGATTCAAGAATAAAAATAATAACTAATGAAAAAAATATGGGGTTACCATTTTCATTAAATAGAGGGATTAAAGTTGCAGTTGGAGAATATGTTTTTAGAATGGATGCAGACGATATTTGTGTTAATACTAGATTAGAGAAACAAGTATCTTTTTTAAATAGCAATTTAGATATAGATATTGTAGCTTCATACGCCCTTACATTTGGAGCTATTAAGAAGCGTTATAAATCAAAGACTTTAGATAAAGAAATTAAAGCTGAAATGTTTTGGCAAAATCCCATTGTACATCCAACAGTTGCATTTAGAAAAAGTTATTTTGAAAAAAATAAAATAGAGTATTCAGATGAGTATTTAGCAGAAGATTATGAACTTTGGAGTAGATTAGCGTTTGAAAATCACTGTAGATTTCATGTAATTCCTGAAACCTTATTATACTATCGAATGCATGATTCACAAGTTACGTCAAAAAAAAGAGAAAAGTTGTTGGAAAGTGAGGAAAAGATATTTAAAAGGAATTTGAAATTACTTAATATTAATATTAGTGACAGTAATTTTGAAGCTTTATACAAAATCAAGAGTAATCATTCAAGTTTTGTTGACATTGTTTTAGCGCTTAATACAATGAGATTGATTCGACGGTCAATCAAAAGTGAACTATCAAAATCTATACTAATGATGATTTTTTTAAAAAGTGCTATTAAAAATTTACTAAAGAAGTAATTGGTAGATGCGAAGTTAAATATTTTTATTAGTTTGTTAGTGTTACTTACTAAAAGGAAGAGTGGAAAGGAGTTTAGAATGATTCCCAAAATAATACATTATTGCTGGTTTGGGGGAGGTACTTTGCCAGAAAGCGATAAGAAGAACATTGAATCATGGAGAAAATATTGCCCTGATTATCAAATTATTGAATGGAATGAGGAGAATTATGATATAACGTCTTCTAAGTATATGAAAGATGCATATGATAAAAAGAAATGGGGGTTTGTTCCTGACTTTGCTAGATTTGATATTGTTTATAAATATGGTGGTTTCTATTTTGATACAGATGTAGAGATTGTGAAATCTTTAAATCCACTACTTGGCTATAGAGCTGTGATGGGGTTTGAGAAAATGGATTCAGTGAATGGTGGACATGGTTTTGGCGCTGAACCTGGAAACGATATTATAAAAGAATTGCGAGATATGTATTTTAATTTAAATTTTATATTAGAAGATGGAAAATTAAATTTAACCCCGTCCCCGGTATATATAACAAAGCAACTACAGTCGAAAGGACTAAACTTAAACAACACGATTCAGAACTTAGGAAACATGACTGTTTTGCCAACTGATTTTTTTTGCCCTTTAGAATATGATACAGGAAAATTAAGAGTTAGTAGTAACACATTCAGCATCCATTGGTTCAATGCATCTTGGTTAGACGAAAAAAATAGAAAAAGAGTAATAATTGAAAGAAAAATTAAAAATCTATTAGGTCATAAACTTGGAGGTAGTATTTCTGATGGATATTGGAAAATATGTAGGTTGACAGATTTGTATAAAGAGAAAGGAAGTATAGCCGTGCTTGATAAGATATGTTCAAAAGTAACGGGTAGAAAGCAATAAATGATATGAAGAGAATTTTTAGAGGTTTTTTATATATTAGAGATCTCTTTAAACTAAAAAGAATAGTAAAAAGTGAAAAAAGTAAGACGTTATTAAATAGCAAAGATGTAGTTATCTTGAATACAGCTAGAAATAGTGATAACAAGGGTGACTATATAATAATGGATTATTCTTTACAGCAACTAAACGACTTGGGATTTAATTGTGATAAACAGATATCAACCCATGAGTATATAGCTAGTGAATGGGATGATATAGAAGATAATGATTATAGAATAAAAATTATTTGTGGTACTAATTTGTTATATGGGAGTATGAATCATGAGAGAAATTGGAAATACCCAAGTGATTTAAGAAAAATACAAAACTGCTGTTTGCTTGGCGTTGGATGGGGAACATACGAGCGAAAGATTAATTATTATACTAAAGTTTTTTATAAGTATATTTTGAGTTCTCAATATACTCATTCAGTGAGGGATATGTATACATATGATAAGCTTCGTAAGATTGGTATTAATAATATTCTATATACTGGGTGTGTTACAATGTGGAAATTGACGCCAGAATTCTGTAAAACTATTCGGACTAAAAAAAGTAATGTTGTAGTAACAACACTTACAGATTATAACAAAGATGTAGAAAATGATAGGTTTTTAATTGAAACGTTAATCGAGTCCTACGAAAAAGTATTTTTTTGGGTTCAAGGTAAGAACGATTTAGAGTATATTTCAAAATTGGTGGATGTTAACAACTTAAGTCTTGTTTTTTCTTTGGAAGAATATGATTCGTGTCTTAAACAACAAGAAATTGATTATATAGGAACACGCCTACATGCGGGAATTAGAGCATTAAATAACAAATGCCGTTCCTTGATTATATCTATAGACAATAGAGCACGTGAAATATCCAAGGAAACAAATTTACCAATAGTTGAGAGAGATAATTTGAAAAATGAATTGTTAAGATATATTTTTAATGACTGGAACACAGAAATTAGAATTCCACAAGAAAATATTAGAAAATGGAAAGAGCAGTTTTCATATGAAGGGAATAAAATGTAAATATGAATGAAAGTAGATTATATAATTCAATTCGAAATATTTTTTTTGGGTTATTCAATAAAATTTTATTAATCATAATGAGTTTTATCAATCGTACATTTTTTATTCGGTATTTATCGATTGAAATTTTAGGAGTAAGTGGATTATTTTCCGATATTTTAATGATGTTATCAATGGCTGATTTAGGATTAAATGTTGCTATGTCGTATAGTTTTTATGAACCATTAGCACAAAATAATCAAAAAAAGATTATTCGATTAATTAATTTTTACAAGAGGATATATAGTTGGATTGCAGGAGCTGTATTTATTATAGGTATTTCTATTACTCCATTTTTAAATTTGATTGTTAATACAGATAAAGAGGTTGTAAATCTAAAATTTTATTACATTCTATATGTATTAAATTCTGTTTGTTCTTATTTATTAGTATATAAGTCATCTATAATAACAGCAGATCAAAAAGGTTATATTGTTTCGGAATATTCAATTATTTTTAGTATTCTGAAACAATTTATTCAAATTTTAATTCTGATATTTACAAAAAACTATATACTATACCTAATAGTAGGTATAGTTTTACTGTTACTCCAAAATATTTGTATTTCTCGTAGAGTGGACAAATTATATCCTTATATCGTAGGAAATGATTTAAAGCTTAATTTTAATGAAAAGAAGGAGATATTAAAAAATATTAAATCAATTTTCATATATAAAGTTTCTGGAATACTACTAAATGGAACAGACAATACAATTATATCTATTTTTATTGGTACAATTTGGGTAGGTATATACTCAAACTATAATTTAATTATTAATTCTTTAAATTCTTTTATTGATATTTTGTATTCTTCTGTTACAGCAAGTATTGGAAACATAATCGCTTCTGAATCGGCACAAAAAGTATATAATGTATTTCGTATGATGCAGAGTGTCAGTTTAATACTTACTTACGTAACAACAGTATGCTTTTCTTTGCTAATTAATGACTTTATTACATGGTGGCTTGGCGAGTCCTTTACGGTTAATAACTTAACAGTTTGGGCTGTGGTGTTAAATTTTTACTTAGCAGGAGTACTACATCCAATTTGGTCATTTAGAGAAGCAACAGGCTTATACCAAAAAACTAAATATATTATGCTGATTTGCGCTTTCTTAAATATTATACTTTCAGTATTAGGTGCTCAATATTTGGGAATAGCAGGAGTCATATTTGCTTCTGCATTATCAAGGATTTTAACATATTTTTGGTACGAACCTAAATTATTATTTAAAGATTATTTCTGTGAAAGGTTATATCATTTTTATTTTCCGATGTTGTTAAACTTTTTATTGACAATTATAAGTATAATATTTTTGAAAAAAGTATCTGAATTAATAATAATAGATTCATTGTTAGGTATATTACTTAAATCTGTAGCTGTGGGCAGTTTTACAATGTTAGTATCAATCGCTGTTTACCATAATACGGAGGGTTATAGCCTTTTAAAAAATAAAATTATTAAAATAATTGATAAAAGGAGTTAAAAATGAACAAAGTTAGTATAATTATGCTTGTATACAATGCTCCATATTATGTGAAGCAGAGTATAAAAACACTAAAAGAAAATACTGAAGGGGTAGATTATGAACTAATTGTTGTTGACAATAATTCAAAATGGATTACGAAATTGCTTTTAAAGAGACTAAAACAGAAAGGTTTAATTGATAAGCTGATTACAAATGAAAAAAATATGCTGTTCGCTGGCGGTAACAATATAGGGAGTGAGTATTGTGATTATAATTCTGAATATATCTTACTTTTGAATAGTGATGTAAAAATATTACACAAGAAATGGCTTCAAAAATTAATTGAATTGCATCCATATGAAGGCGGAGTCAGTTCCTATGGTGTTGTTTTAGATGAGCCTCAAAGAGCAGACGGATATTGTTTTTTAATTAATAAGGATTTATATATCAATAATCGCTTAGATGAAAATTTTCAGTGGTTTTGGGGAGTTACAAAATTACAAAGTATATTGCTAAAAAACGGAAAAAGAATTGTATGTGTTGAAAATCATGAAAACATTATTCATCATTATGGAGGGCGTAGCGGTAAAGGATTTAAAGAAGCTAAAGGTATGGGGATAGATATTGAAGAAGTCAAAAAGTGGTTTATAAAAGGTAATGTTGAAATCCTTAAAGATGTTGATATTTAATCTAAACATTGATGTCCTTCGCTGTATGTTGCTGGCCAGTGTTGAGACATCATGTACTTTATAGTGAATAAATGAATATATTGTTATGTAACTAATTTCATTGATTTTTGCTATAATTTACTAGTGAAAAACTTGAATGCCTTGACAGACCAGTAACTCACAGAGTATTATATATCTTAAAGTTCTAATAGTGTAATAGGTATGTTTGCAGATAAATTGTTATAATATAAGGAGTGCCCATCGATGTATCAAAAAAGAAAAGCAGTGGAAAATACGCTTATATTAGTGATAGATATAATTTGTATTTGGCTATGTTTTGGAATTGCATATTGGTGTCGATTTAAAGTTATGTTTGGTACATATGAAACAGGAGACCAGCTATGGCAGATAGCATTTGTAACTATAATTTATAGTATCTTACATTTGTTTGGTAATTTTAATAATCATTTTTTTCAAAGAGGATACTTTGAAGAATTTGTAACAATTATCCGTGAGTTATCAATTTTTTCTATTTTGTGGATTGTTGTTTTATTTCTAATTCATAAAAGCAGTGATTTGTCGCGTCTTGTATATGGTTACTTTATAATAAGCGGTACCTGTGTGATTTATACTGCTCGGATATTGTTTAAACAATTTATGATTAAAATTTTTAAAACCAGTAAATATAGTAACCGACTACTTGTGGTGGCAGATTCTAGTAGTATTAATTTAATAGTTAAAAATCTAATAGAGTACAATGAGTGGAGTAGGATATTAGTCGGTATTGTTTTGACCGATCAATCTATGTTGGGTGAGTGGGTTTGTGGGTTCCCAGTAGTAGCAGATAAGGAGTCTTTAATAGAGTACGTAGTTCATAATAATGTAGATGAGGTATTTATAAGTAGCGCGTCTGTTGCATCAGAAGATCACTTGGAAAAGTGGATATTCGAATTGGAAAACATGGGAGTTATCGTAGATGTAAACATTGATATGTTTGATATTGCATCGAGTGGGAAAAAGACTTTAAATAGAGTTGGAAAGTATGCAGTTGTGACTTTTGCCAGAAATATTTTTTCTAACCGAGAAATGGCATTAAAGAGACTGATTGATATAATTGGGAGTTTAGTTGGAATGGTAATATTAGGTGTCACTACAATTTTTTTAGCACCTATTATAAAATTAGAGTCTCCTGGGCCAGTGTTTTTTGGACAGACTCGTATTGGAAAAAATGGTCGTATCTTTACTTGTTATAAATTTCGGTCTATGTATCAAGATGCCGAGCAAAGAAAAAAGGATTTAATGAAACAAAATGAAGTAAAAGGTCTTATGTTTAAATTAGAAGATGATCCAAGAATTACAAAGGTAGGAAAGTTTATTCGAAAGACTAGCATAGATGAGTTCCCACAATTTTGGAATGTATTAAAAGGAGATATGAGCTTGGTCGGAACGCGTCCTCCAACAGTTGACGAGTATGAACGCTATGAGGTAAAGCATAAATGTCGTTTAAGTATGACGCCTGGATTGACAGGCTTGTGGCAAATCAGTGGAAGAAGTGATATCAAAGACTTTGATGAAGTAGTAAAGCTTGATATGAAATACATTGATGATTGGAGCATATTAAAAGATATAAAAATTTTAGTTTTGACTATTTGGGTGGTTTTGACGGGAAAAGGTTCTAGATAATGAGAGTTGAGCATAAAGGAGATAAGGATGGACAATAGATACGAACAAGAAATAGATTTGAAGGAGTTATTATTTTATATCCTACGCAAGTGGAGACCAATTATGACATTTACATTGATTGCTCTAATTTTACTTGGTGGATATAAGTTTACCAAAGCTTTTCTAACACAGCGGGATCAGGCATATGTTATTACGGTAGAGGAACAGTACGAAAAAGATTTGAAAGAATATATGACATTAAAAGCAGGGTATGAGAGAACGATTAATACTTTAACGAGTAACATTGAATATGAAGAGCAATATGAAAAAGATTCTGTTTTATTTAATATTGATTCAAATAATAAGTGGGTAGCAACTGCTGATATCTTTATTCAAATGGAAGAAATTGATAATAACACTTTTACTGTAGACCCTGCAGATAGTGTAGTAAAGGCTTATAAGTCAGCTATAGATAATGGAAGTTTTTTAGAACAGTTATCAAAAAAAATGAAAATTGAAGCTCCATTTATTAACGAATTGATTGGTGTTGAGGCAGATAATGAAGGAAATATGCTTTCAATTTCTATTACTTATAAGGATGAAGAAGGTGCAAAGGAAATAATAGATACCATTTTAGAAGCTTTAGATTCAAACTATTCACAAGTTTCTAATGGTTTGGGTGAACATAATATTATTATTATGAATCAAAATATAGGCATGGTGATTGATCAAGAATTAGCGGATAGCCAAAAAAAGAGGGTTGCTGATTTAGAAAATATGCGTAAGAAATTAGACGAGACTCAAAAAGCTTTAGATGACTTGGAAGAACCTCAGGAATCTTCTACTTTATCTTTGATTGGTGCAATCAAAACAGGAATTAAGTTTGGTATAATAGGGGCTGTCGCCGGAGCAGCTGTAGCTATGTTTGTTTACTGTTTTATTTATGTGATAAATTCAAAGTTACATTCATCAAATGAACTTAAGAATCGTTTTAATGTAAAGATTTTAGGAGCCTTTAGGCAAGAGAGAAAAGAAAGAGTTTTTTCTCAGGTTGATAACCTTATAGATAAATTAGAGGGAAAAGATTTTACTAGTAAAGAAGATGTTTATAGAAGAATAGTGGCGAATATTTCTAATTATACAGAAAAAGGACAAACAATATTGTTTACGGGAACAGTTAGCAAAGAGGAGATATTAAGTGTGGTTGATAATCTAAGAAAAATGCTCCCGGAATTAGATGTTGTAGCAGAGATGGATATGAATAAGAATCCAGAAACATTAACAAAACTATCACGAGTAGATGGAGTAATCTTGATTGAAAAAGTTGGAAGTTCTAGATATAGTGATATTGAAGAAGAAATAGAAACAGTTTATAGCTTAAATCAAAAATTAATTGGCTGTATTACTATGTAACAAAAAAATAAAGATAGGTCACAAGGAATATCAGCTTATGACCTATCTTTATTTTTGAATGGAAGAGAATGATTCTAATTATATTTTAAAAAGTAGTAATAAACTTTAAGTGAACATCAATTTGACACTTAGAATGAATATGTTATAATTTATTGATACAATTAAAGATAAAATGTTTGAAAAATATATAAATCTATAAGAAGAGGGAAGCAAATGAAAAACAAAGAGATTCTTTACTTAGTAATACCTTGTTACAACGAACAAGAAGTATTACATGAGACAACAAGTAGATTAACCGAAAAACTAAACAATATGATAAATCAGGAGCAAATATCTCCAGACAGTAAAATTCTCTATGTAAATGACGGTTCAAAAGATAATACATGGAAAATCATTGAAGAGTTAAATGCCTCCAATCCACTGATTCAAGGACTTAATCTGGCTCGTAATAGAGGACACCAAAATGCATTGCTAGCAGGGCTTATGACAGCAAAGGAACACGCAGATATGGTGATCTCAATGGATGCAGATTTACAAGATGATATTAATGTGGTAGACGAATTTGTAAAGAAATATTACGAAGGAAATGATATCGTTTACGGTGTTCGAAGCGCAAGAAAAAAAGACACTTTCTTTAAGAAGTTTACTGCACAAGGCTTTTACAAATTAATGCTTATGATGGGAGTTGATTTAGTTTATAATCATGCAGATTATCGTTTGATGAGTAAGAGAAGTCTTGAGAATCTTGAAAGCTTTAAAGAAGTAAATTTATTTTTAAGGGGTATCGTTCCACAGATTGGCTATCAAAGTACGATTGTTGAGTACGAAAGAAATGAGCGCTTTGCAGGAGAGTCAAAATATCCTCTTAAAAAGATGCTCGCCTTTGCTACCGATGGAATAACATCATTTAGTATAAAACCGATTCGAATGATTACAACGATTGGTATCCTAATATTTTTAGCAAGCATTTGTATGGCTTTGTGGTCAATTATTCAACATTTTAGAGGTGTAACAACAGCAGGCTGGACCTCTTTAATAGTATCCATATGGGCAATTGGTGGGCTTCAAATATTAGCAGTAGGCATTGTTGGAGAATATGTTGGTAAAGTTTATTTAGAAAGCAAACACAGACCAAGATATATCATTGAAAAATATTTAAAATAATAAGAGGTAAATAAGTTATGAAAACTTATGGCATTATTATGGCAGGAGGGGCAGGCACTCGATTTTGGCCTCTAAGTCGCAAAACAACTCCAAAGCAGCTTCTTAATTTAAGTGGAAACGGACTTATGATTAATGAAACCATTGATCGTATATCAACTATTATTAAAAAAGAAGATATTTTTATAGTTACCAACACAAAGCAAGCGGATAGAATGAAAGAATTAGTAGAAGATGATATAAGAAGCGGACACATTTTATCAGAGCCTGCACAAAGAAATACATCTGCTTGCATAGGATACGCAGCAATAGAAATTATTAAAAAATATGGTGATGGAGTGATGTGCATATTTCCCTCCGATCATTACATAAAGGATGAAGAACGTTTTCATACTGTTTTATTAGAAGCAATTGAAGTAGCTAAACAAGGCGAAAAGCTAGTAACAATAGGTATTACTCCAACATTTCCATCGACTGGCTATGGTTATATCAAATTTGATAAGACTCAAGAAGGTTCTATCAAAGATGTAGAGACATTTGTAGAAAAACCAAATCATGAAACCGCAATAAAGTATTTTAAAAGCGGTGAGTTTTTATGGAACAGTGGAATGTTTGTGTGGAAAGCATCTACTATACTTGAGAACTTTAAAAGATTTATTCCAAGAGTATACAACGAGCTAATGAAAATAAGTGACGCTCTTCATACGGAGAGTGAAATGGATGTAATTCAAGAAATATATCCTAACATTCCAAGTATATCCATTGATTACAGTATTATGGAGCGTTCGGACGATGTAGTCGTACTAACAGGCGATTTTGGATGGAATGACTTAGGAAGTTGGGACATGCTTGGTGCTTTATATGATACCGATGAAAATGGGAATATCATAAAAGGTGATCAGATTAACCTAGAAACAACGAATTGCATCTCATATTCTGATAAACGCTTAATTGCTACGATAGGCATTGAAAATACGATTATTGTTGAGACGGATGATGTAGTGCTAGTATGCAACAAAGAGAAAGCACAGGATGTAAAGAAGATTGTGGATATACTAAAGGAAAAGGGTAAGGAAGAATACCTATAAAACAAACACGTGGTATAATAGATATCACGTGTTTGTTTTATTTTATTGTACTAGGGGCTTGATTCCTTTGGCTAAATCATATATGATACAAAAAGACAAAAGTTTATTCAAATAAACAAATGGGAGGCAACTATATGAAATATGATTATTTAGTTGTAGGAGCAGGATTATTTGGCTCAATTTTTGCATATGAGGCAAATAAAAGAGGCAAAAAATGCTTGGTTATTGACAAGCGAAATCATGTAGCTGGTAATATCTATACAAATAAGGTTGAAGATATTCATGTACATGAATATGGTGCCCATATATTCCATACGAGCAATGAAAAGGTGTGGCAATACATTGGACAATTTGCAAAATTCAATCGATATACGAATTCACCAGTAGCAGTTTATAAAGATGAACTTTACAATTTACCCTTTAATATGAATACATTTCACGGTCTATGGGGAGTCACAACACCTTCTCAGGCAAAAGAAATGATACAAAAACAAATCAAAGAAAGTGGTATCATAGAACCTAAGAATTTGGAAGAGCAGGCAATTTCTTTGGTGGGTAAAGATATTTATGAAAAGCTAATCAAAGGATATACAGAAAAGCAATGGGGACAAAGTGCTACCGAGTTGCCAAGTTTTATTATCAAAAGATTACCGGTTCGCTTTACTTATGATAATAATTATTTTAATGATTTCTATCAAGGAATTCCAATCGGAGGATATACACAAATCATTGAAAAAATGTTAGAAGGAATAACGGTAGAATTAAATACTGATTATTTTTCGAACAAAGCCAAGTTAAACACATTGGCTGAAAAGATTGTATTTACTGGCATGATTGATGAATTCTATGATTATCAATTCGGTACATTGGAGTATAGAAGTTTGCGCTTTGAAAGCGAAACGCTAGAGGAAGATAATTTCCAGGGAAATGCGGTTGTGAATTATACAGAATATGAAGTTCCTTATACAAGAATAATTGAGCATAAGCATTTTGAATTTGGTATGCAGCCAAAGACTGTAATTACAAGAGAATATCCAAAGACTTGGGAAAAAGGCGATGAACCCTACTATCCTGTAAATAATGAGAAGAATAATAAGGTGTATGAACAATATAAGCAGCTTGCCACGCAAGAAGAAAAAGTGATTTTTGGGGGAAGACTAGCCGAATATAAATATTATGATATGCATAATGTGATAGAGCAGGCACTAAATTGTGTAGAGAGAGAATTAAATATGTAAAAATGGTTGGGGAGGATTTGAATGAACTACAAGGTAGTCTATCGTAACTGGTTAAATAATGCTTATTTTGATGCAAACACAAGAAAAGAACTCAGTGAACTAACGAAGGAAGAAGAAATACAAGATCGTTTTTATAAGGATTTGGACTTTGGGACAGGAGGACTAAGAGGGATCATTGGAGCAGGCACCAATCGAATGAATCGATATACCGTCAGAAAAGCAACGCAAGGACTCGCTAACTTTATTCACAAAGAGGGGAAGGCAGGTAACGGTGTTGCAATTGCTTATGATTCAAGAAATATGTCTTTCGAGTTTAGTGAAGAGGCCGCTTTATGTTTGAATGCCAATGGAATAAAAACCTATCTTTTTGAAAGTCTACGTCCTACACCAGAGCTATCGTTTGCAGTAAGAGAATTAGGTTGTATTGCAGGAATTGTGATAACAGCCAGTCATAATCCACCAGAATACAATGGATACAAAGTGTATTGGGAAGATGGTGCGCAGATTACAGCTCCCAAAGATAGCCAGATTATTGCAGAGGTAAATGCAATTACAGATTATGCAAAGGTACAAACAATGACAAAGAAAGATGCGATGGAACAAAATCTTTATCATGTAATTGGTGAGGAAATGGATCAAAAGTATTATGCTGCGTTAAAGAAGCTGGTCGTAAATCCTGACGTAATTAGGCAGGTAAGTAACGATATTAAAATTGTATATACCCCTCTTCATGGAACTGGTAACATTCCCGTTCAATCAATCCTAAAAGAAATTGGTTTTAAGCATGTTTATGTGGTGAAAGAGCAAGAATTACCCGATGGAAATTTTTCAACCGTTCGCTATCCAAATCCAGAAGACAAAAATGCTTTCACATTGGCACTTCAATTGGCAAAAAGGGTGGATGCGGATCTTGTACTTGCAACGGATCCAGATGCGGATAGACTTGGAATCTACGTAAAGGATTGTAAAACTAATGAATACATTGCCTTTACTGGAAATATGTCTGGTGCACTGATATGTGAATATTTGCTTTCAGCAAAAAAAGAAAGAGGAATT
This sequence comes from Candidatus Galacturonatibacter soehngenii, assembly GCF_008830185.1. Classification (GTDB taxonomy): domain Bacteria; phylum Bacillota; class Clostridia; order Lachnospirales; family Lachnospiraceae; genus Lachnotalea; species Lachnotalea soehngenii. Next base: position 940,092 of record NZ_WAGX01000005.1, on the reverse strand, counting down.
CTCTCCAAAAATGGAGCAATTGTTGATACCATTGTTACTACCAATATGACGGAGGCAATTGCCACGCATTATGGACTAACGCACATTGAGACGTTAACAGGCTTTAAATACATTGGAGAACAAATCAAAATATTTGAGGAACAACAAACATACCATTATGAATTTGGCTTTGAAGAAAGCTATGGATGTTTGGTTGGAACTCATGCAAGAGATAAAGATGCCATTGTGGCAGTCATGAGTCTTTGTGAGGCCGCAGCTTATTATAAGAGTAAGAATATGACGCTATGGGATCAGATGCTTCGTATCTATGAAAAATACGGCTATTATCAAGAGGTATTGAAGTCGGTTACCCTAAAAGGTGTAGATGGTTCTATACAAATGGAAGATATATTGAATGGATTAAGAACGAATACACCAATCCGAATCGGTAATAAGAAGGTGTTGTATTTTAGAGATTATAAAGCGGGATTCATTAAAGATTTAAAGACAGGAGAGAAAAGGGATACCAATCTACCCGCATCGAATGTATTATATTTTGAGATGGAGGAAGATGCTTGGTGTTGTGTCAGACCATCTGGAACGGAACCAAAGATAAAGTTTTATATTGGAGTAAAAGGCGATTCCTTAGAGGATGCTAAGAAAAAATTAAAAGAGTTTACGGATGCTCTTATGTCAATGATAGAATCCTAGTTACTGTTAGAAAAAGTAAAAATAATAACCCTAATTGTAAAATTATTAGATTTTGCACTTAGGGTTATTTCGTTCTTTACTTTCTATATTTTAACACTCCATGTATTGCGTAAGAAGCAAAACAAGCCCAGCTTTTAAAAAGTCCAAAGCCCATATACCGATAGACTTTATACGTCATTTTAGCAGAGTGTAGCTTGCTCCCAGACTTTCCAGAATTACTTAAGCGATATTTTAAAAGTGGCTCATTTACTGCGCAGGCTTTTTTATATTTTTGTAAGATTTTTAACCACATAATATAGTCTTCGTGGCTATCTTCGTGCTCCATTGGAAATTCTAAGGCTACATCTCGAAGCATAACCACAGAGGAGCAATTGATTAAATTATGTTTTAACATCATAGAATACGTAATATTCTCGGGAACAGGAATGACTTTTCCTGTCAAATTACCATCAGGTGTCATAAGTTCTCTGGCCGTACTGCATAAGACTCTCTGTTTTGCCAAAAGAGCATCTAGCTGTCTTGATAATTTATGAGGAAGCCAATAATCATCTGCATCCAAAAAAGCAATGTATTTTCCCCTTGCCATGGCTACACCTTTATTTCTAGAGGCAGCAGCACCGAGATTACTTTCGTTTTTTACATAAATTACATTAGAATGGGTTTGATAGTTTACTTGTACCTTCTTCGTATTGTCTGTCGAGCAATCGTCTATGATAATTAGCTCTAAAGGAACATCTTGAATAAGTACGGAATGTATTGCTGTATCAATAAACTTCTCTGCATTATAGGCCGGCATGATAACCGAGACCAGTGGTTTTTCCATTATACTCTCCTTTTTATGCATTGAGCCGATAGAATATTTACTTTGCTATCCCATCAGCTCAACATTTGTATCTAAGTTCAATTTGTTTTAATTCTTCTATGATGAGGATATATCATCTGAATTATTTTTAACAGCGGTCTTTTGCCATTGTTCAACACCTTCAGTATTTTCTTTCTGAAATAGTATTTTAAAGGTCATTAAAAGTAATTTAAAATCTAACCAAATAGAATAATTCTCTACATACATTAAGTCAAGTTTCAACTTATCATAAGGGGTTGTATTATACTTTCCGTAAACTTGTGCATAACCTGTAAGACCTGCCTTTACCTTTAAACGAAATGAAAACTCTGGAATATCTTTTTCATATTGCTGGGCGATAATAGGACGTTCTGGTCTGGGACCTACTAACGACATTTCGCCCTTTATAATGTTGAAAATCTGAGGTAACTCATCAAAATGAATGTTTCGAAGAACTCTACCAACTGGTGTTACACGATCATCATTTTTCATGGCAAGTCTTGCACCATGTTTTTCTGAATCCATTTTCATACTTCTAAACTTATATATCATAAACTTCTTTCCATTTATGGTGAGGCGCTCTTGTTTGTAAAAAACGGGGCCTCGATCATAGCATTTGATTAAAAGAGCGATGATAATCATAAAAGGAAGAGCGATAACTAACATTAGAATCGAAACAAAAAGATCTAGGATTCGTTTGGCAAAGGCTTGTTCTAAATTTAAGCCACTATTTCTTGAAAGAAGAAGTGGAGAATCAAATAAATGTATGCTATCAGAACCAAGAATTATAATATCGGATAACTTTGGTGTTACATAAACTCGAATGGAATATTTAAAACAAAACTTTAAAATGTTATTTCTTATCTGTGAAGGGACATCACAGATAATTACGGCTTCATAACCTAGAATTTTTTCCATAATGACATCTTCGCCTTCACTTATATGAACGCTTTCTTGTATATCGTATTTGTCTTTACGGCGGCTCATCTTTTGAATCAGCGAAGTAGATTCTCTATCTCCATACACCATGATAATCTTGTGAGGAGGATATAATTTCATATATACATACTTACTAATAAGTGCCCAGGCGCATATGACTCCAATATCCACTGATATTACAAATAAAATCGGGGTAAAGCTCATGATGGAGCGTCCAATCAAACAAATCTGAGCATACGTAATTAAATTCACTAATATCATGGATAATATCTGTGAAAAAATCACATCAGATAGTCGAAGATATCCAATCTTAAATCCACCATAAACACGTGAGAAAAAGTATAATAACACGATATATAAGATAATTACGACCCAATGCCCACGTCTCCAATAGCGTAACGATTTTGGAAGCATTTGATTATAGTAATTCATCCATACATTCCAAAATACTAAGGCCTGCAACGCAATAATCGCAGTCATTTCTATAAAAATAATCACTCGTTTAAATTGTTCTCTATTATTATTCAAACTGAATACCTCTAATTCTTCCTTTTCATAAACAAAAATTGTCAAAAAATTTAAACTTCTAATTCATATTCAGAGTTAGTGTAACAGAGGTAAAAATACTTGTCAATATTGTTGCTAAAAAATGTAAGGAGTAGGTTAAATAAGATGAGAAATGAATATGTATTTTATGTAAAAAAGTGAGAATTATGTAAAAATATTACTTAGTTTCCAGAAACTTAAGTAAATATTTAAGATTTTAAATAATTTGTAAGTAATTAGTTTTTGACTTCTACCGTATGCTGATTTATAATTTATGTTATATAAAGATTATGTTGAAATTTGGTGTTAAATCTTATAAAGAACACTTATTTCAATCAGTTACAATTATTCTACATATGCGAGGGAAGAGGAGAAGATATGCGATTAATGAAGAAAGCTTTAGCAATCAGTTTGGTAACGGCTTTAACTTTTACCAGCTTTGAATTGCCAGTTCGTGCCACAGAGTACGTGAATACGCAGACAGAACAAGAATCGACTAATCAGGCAGAAGTTCAAGAAGAGTCAACTGATGAAGCAAAAGAAACTACTATGGAGAACCAAGAGACAGAAGAAGGAACAACGGAAGAAAGTAAACAAACACAGGATACAGATGCAACGGATGAGACAGAAAAGGAAGTGCCTGATGAAAGTACTTCTACTGACACACCACCAACAACGGATAATAGTGCTGTAAAAGAAGAGGCAGAATCAAAAGAAGAGTCAAAAGAACAGATATCTGCAACGCAAAAATTATTCAACACTGCATTATTAGAGAATGGAACAATCACTCTTGATAAGGATTTGCAAATTGAAGAGATGATTGAGCTTGAACTACCAACCGATATGGAACAAACATCAATTAACTTAGAATTGAATGGTTATAAAATAAGCTCAAAAGAAGCAGTTGCCATAATACAAGTAGGTGAGGGTGTTACATTAACTCTTAAAGGTGAAGGTAGTATCGTTAATGAGAAAGAAAATGGAATTGTAATCTATAATGAAGGTACAATCAAGCTGGATCATGCTGATTTACTAGCAACAGGAAGCAAGAGTGTTGGGGTTCTTAACAATAGTACTCTTGGTGAAAAAGGTCTTATTATAAAAAGTGGTACAATTAAGGCTGAATGGTTTGCAATAGGCAAAACAGCAAAGGCAGAAGTGTCGATGAATCGACCAACTGCCTTTTTTGCAGCAGCTGGTATCGTTCTGCCTTCTGATAAGGAAGAGATTGAACAAGGAAGCTATAGTGTAGATGAAAATGCTACAGTTTTAGAGAATACGACAAATCGTATTGAAGTTTCTGAACAGGAAAGCCAAGTGGATGATTCGGTTAAGGACGATGACAAGAAAGAAAACGTGGCAGATGAAAATGCAGCAAATGACCCTTCAAAGGATAAAGAAGCAGTCGTAACCGAACAAGGGGATACCCAACAAGTACCTAATACTTCGAATGACCCAAGTGCACAGACCAGTCAACCAACCACGACTGCTCCAGCACAACAACCTACTATCGTAGTACCAGAAATACCAACTAACGTAAATGCTAGTGTGAATAATTATAATAGTATAAAAATCACATGGAGTACAGCAAGTGGTGCGAAAGGGTACATAGTAGAAAGAATCCAAACAGATACCAATACTGTATTAGAACTTACCAAAACAACAACAACCTCTTATGTTGATACCAACAATATTATTGTAGGGAAAGAATATAAATATCGAGTTTATGCATATACAACTGATGACGCAGGTACCATTCATAAGAGTGCAGCGAGTTCAGAAATAGCGGTAAAGACTACAATTGACAATCCACAGAATTTAACAGCCACGCAATCTTCTGCTACAAGCGTAAAACTTAGCTGGAGCGGCGTAGAAGGTGCAACTAGTTATAAGGTTTATAGATCAGCCAAAGGTGGGGCTTACAAATTAGTAGAAACTACAACTGGCACAAGTTATAAGGATTCTAGCCTTAAAACAGGAACAAAATATTCTTATAAAGTAACTGCTGTAAATGGAGTTTTTGAAAGTGGTGACAGTAACAAAGCAACTTTATATGCTGCAGCTCCAGGAGTTAAAAAGCTAAAAGCATCAAGTAGTGCTTATAATAAAATTGGTTTGTCATGGAAAAAGGCAAGTGGAGCAACCAAATATGTAGTATATCGTTCTACCAAAGAGGGAAGCGGATATAAAAAAGTCAAAACGGTTACAAGTAACAAATATTCAGATACTGTGAAAACGGGTGTTACTTACTATTATAAAGTTGTTTCCTACACGAACAAAGCAAAAGGTGGAGAAAGTGCAATTATTTCTAGTGTGGCACTAGCGGATGCTCCTAAGAATGTAAAAGCTGTAAATAAATCATATAATAGTACAAAGATTTCTTGGTCAAAATCTAAAGGTGCTGGAAACTATGCGATTTATCGTTCCACTTCAAAAAAATCAGGTTATTCATTAATTAAGACTGTTTCTAAGAGCAAAACTTCTTATACAGATAAAACAGTAGAAGTGGGAGTTACATACTACTATAAAGTTTGCGCAGTAACAAAAGGCAAAGAAGGAAAAATGAGTAAAGTTGCTTCTGCAAAAATCAAACCAACAGCAGTAAAGAATTTGAAAGCAAAGAGCGCAGGTGGAAGGGATATTACTTTAACTTGGTCTGCCTCAAAAGGAGCATCCTCCTATGCAATTTATCGCTCTACAAGTGAGAAATCTGGTTACAAAGAGGTTGGTACAACGACTTCTTTATCCTTTACAAATAAAAAGCTAAAAAATGGAACGAAATATTATTACCGAGTTTATGCGGTAGCAGGAAAGATTAAGAGTGATTATAAACAAGTTTCTTATGTAAATCCAAGTAAAGTATATTTAAGTTCAAGTACTTTAAATCTAGAATCAGGAGAGACTGCGAAACTAAATGTATCTTTTAATCCATCGTCTGTATCTGACGCTACAGTTACATGGTCAAGTGCAAATAATAAAATTGCAACCGTATCATCAAAAGGTGTAATAACAGCATTGTCTGCAGGTATTACAACAATTACAGTGACTACTATCAATGGACTTACAGCAACCTGTGAGGTAGGTGTAGATCAGGAGGAAAGTGGTGTGGTAGTTGTGTTAGATCCAGGGCATGGTGGAAAAGATCCTGGAAAAACATATGGCAGACTAAAAGAAAGCGAAATGAATTTAAAAATATCTTATTATACAAAAGCAGAACTTGAAAAATACAGTGGTATTATAGTTAAAATGACAAGAACGGATGATACCTATCTAGATTTAGATGAAAGAACCACCATTGCAAAAAGATATGGTGCTGATATGTTTATAAGCCAGCATAATAATTCAGCTGATTCATCTTCAGCAAATGGAGCGGAAGTATACGTTACCTTAGATGGAAGATTTAATGCGCAGTCTACTAAATTAGGAGCACAAATATTAAACCGTTTAACGGGATTGGGACTTAATAACCGAGGAGTAAAAACGAGACGAGGAGACAACGGAGATTATTACGGAGTCATTAGAACAAGTGTCAATAAGGGATTTCCAGGTATTATAGTTGAAAGTGCTTTTCTTTCCAATGCAGAAGATAGAGAAATTCTTTCTACAGAACTAGGACTCAAATCCATCGGTGTAGCAACGGCAACTGCCATAGCTGAATATTATAATCTTACTAAGAAATAACAGGAGAAGGTACGGTGAATAAAAGGATAATTGCAATTCTTCTGATGGCCGTAATGATAATTTCTACGTTTTCTAATACTGCCTTGGCCTCTAATGATATATTAGAGGTACAAGGCAGTAATGCTTTTAGCAATGATTCGTTAGAAGGAATAGAAACAGGAACATTTACACTGGAGGAAGAGGCTACTATTATAGAGAATAAAGAAGATAATATAATAGTGGAGTATAATGACACAAATTCTGAAAATCCAGACAAGGATGCAAACCTGGAAGAACATGAAGAAATATTAGAGGATGAGAAGAGTCAAGAAACAAATGAATCAACGCAGATAGATGATGACGTAAATGAAAATCAAATACCGCCCGTACAAAATACCTTGGATGACAATAACGTAGTAAAAGAACTCGTTACAGGTCCAAAAGCAGTTACTTCTTTAACCTATGTGGCAATGAATTATAAAGAAGTAATGATTTCGTGGAAAGAAAGTGAAGAAGCAACACAATATGGTATTTACCGCTCCGCTGAAAAAGATGGAACATACGAACTGCTTGCAAAAATCAGTACTACGAATTATAAGAGTGAAGTTTCATGTGGACTTCAATACTATTATAAGGTAGTTCCTTTTAAAGATACCATCCAAGGTGAGGAGAATATTATTGCAATAGTAACGAAGCCTGATAAGGTCAGCAACTTAAAGGCGCAATTAAAAGTTACAAGTATATCAATTAGTTGGAAAGCAGGAAAAGGAGCACAAGTTTATACGATTTACCGCTCTGAAAAGAAGAATTCGGCTTATGAAATAGTAGGAGAAACCAATAAAACAAAATACACAGATAAGAGTACGGTTCAAGGAAAGAGCTATTACTACAAAGTATTTGCAAAGAGTAATGGAACACAAGGCGAAGGAGTGCAAACGAAAAAAAGCATTAAGATACCGAAAGGACCCAAAGCAGTAAAAGGATTAAAATACAAAAGAGAAAGCTTTAATTCACTCACTCTCTCATGGAAAGCAAGTACTGGTGCAACAAAATATACAATCTATAGATCAACGAGTAAAAATGGTATCTATAAAAAAATTAAGACAACAACGAAAACCACCTACCGTCTAAAAAATGTCAAATGTGGAAAGATTTATTTTTATAAAATAGTACCTTACAAAGATAAATTACCAGGGAAAGAGAAAATAATCAAAGCAAATACAATCCCAGATAAGGTTACGAAGCTTAAAGCAACTGTAAAAGATAATACGATTACCTTGACTTGGAAGAAGGCAAAAGGGGCTGTTACCTATGAAATCTATCGTTCTAACAAGAAAAACTCAGGATTTACGAAGGTTGCTGAGATAAAAAAGACAAAATACATTGATAAAAATCTTACATATGGTAAAACTTATTATTATCAAGTATATGCACGAAGTAATGATTCGAAAGGTAAAAAAGTGGTATGTAATGCAACTATACCAAAAGAAAATACGGCAGATCTATCAAAAGAAATGCGTGCTGTATGGATATCTTACCTAGATTATGGATTATTAAAAGATAAAAATGAGAGCGATTTTACAAAAAATATTAATGCAATGTATGATAAGGTATTAGCACAAAATGCAAACACAGTAATTGTTCATGTAAGAGCTTTTAGTGATGCAGTTTATCCTTCACGTTTTTATAGCTGGGGAAACTATATAACATCAAGTGAAGATGGGCCTGATTATGACCCTCTTGAAATCATGATTACGCAGGCACATAAAAAGGGATTGTTGTTTCAAGCATGGATTAATCCATATCGAACAAAAGATGGTGGTCGAGTAAATCCTGGTAGTTCAAGTGCTATTAAAAAAATAGTGTCAGGAGTCGAAGAGATTGTATTAAATTATGATGTAGATGGTATTCATTTTGATGATTATTTCTATCTATCAACTGACGATACCAGCCAAGAAGAAAAGATGGCAAACGTTAATAAGATGGTAATGCAAGTATATGCGAAAATCAAATCCATTAAATCGAATGTCATTTTTGGTATAAGTCCAGCGGGAAATATTGATTACGCTAAGTCAATTGGTTGTGATGTTGAGACTTGGCTATCTACTACAGGATATATTGATTACATATGCCCCCAACTATACTGGTCAGATGATTATGTAACAAGAAGCGGGACTTACACAAAGATGTTTACAAATACAATGAAACAGTGGGCTTCCATAAATAAAAATAACACTACCATGTATGCTGGTTTGGCCTTATACAAAGTGGGAACTGCCGTAGAGACTACTTGGGGAAGCGATATGGGATGGGGCAGGAGTACCTCTAATTTGTATCATCAGTACAAAGCAGCAAAAAATGCAGGTTATTTAGGTTATAGCTTATATCGTTATGAATCGTTAAGTTTACCAGCGGCAAAAGAGGAATTAAATCAGTTAAAGAAATTATCAAAATGAAGCCTCAAAAATACATCTTGAAGCATTCTATTTCTAATGTTATAATTATTCGTAGCATTTAGCGGGAAAATATGTATATGCTTACATATTTTGTGAGCTACGATTCACTATTATAAAAACAGATGAACCTATGGAGGAGATTAAAAATGAGAACATATTTAGTAACAGGTGGAGCGGGCTTTATTGGCTCAAACTATATACACTATATGTTTAAAAAATACAATAATGAGATTCGAATCATTAATGTAGATGCATTAACATATGCAGGGAATTTAGAGAACTTAAAAGAAGTGGAAAACAAAGAGAATTATACTTTTGTTAAAGCTGACATTTGCGATAAAGAGGCCATTGAGAAGATTTTTGCCGAAAATGAGATTGACAGAGTTGTTCACTTTGCAGCAGAAAGTCATGTAGATAGAAGTATAAAGAATCCAGAGGTTTTTGTGCAGACGAATGTATTAGGTACTTTAGTTATGTTAAATGCTGCTAAAAATGCTTGGATGTTAGAGGATGGAAGCTTTAAAGAAGATAAAAAGTTCTTACATGTTTCAACCGATGAAGTATATGGTTCTTTAGAAGAGGACGATACATTCTTTTATGAGACAACACCTATAGATCCTCATAGTCCATATTCAGCAAGTAAAGCTTCTTCGGACATGCTTGTAAAGTCTTATATTGATACGTATAAATTTCCTGCAAATATTACCAATTGCAGTAACAATTATGGACCTTACCAATTTCCAGAGAAACTAATTCCGCTTATTATTAATAATGCATTACAAGGCAAAAAGCTTCCAGTGTATGGAACTGGAACAAACGTTAGAGACTGGCTATATGTAGATGACCATGCAAAAGCCATTGATATGGTACAAGAAAACGGAAGACTTGGAGAAAGATATAATATCGGTGGTCATAATGAAAAGCAAAACATTGAGATTATCCATATCATTTTAGATACATTACAAGAAATGCTTCCAGAAGGTGATGAACGTAAGAAATTGGTAAGCAAAGATTTAATCACTTATGTTGAAGATAGAAAAGGACATGACAAACGTTATGCGATTGCTCCAGATAAAATCAAAGAAGAAATCGGCTGGTATCCAGAAACTATGTTCAAAGATGGAATTAAGCTTACGATAAAATGGTATTTTGAAAATGAGGACTGGCTTAAGAATGTAACCAGTGGAGATTATCAAAAATACTATCAGGATATGTATCAATAAGAATTATAGTGGCAGTATCTGTATTTTTAGGTACTGCCTATCATACGTTTAAGCAAATAAATGGAGGACTTAAGAATGAAAGGTATTATATTAGCAGGTGGCTCAGGGACACGTCTTTATCCACTTACCAAAGCAATATCAAAACAAATTATGCCAGTTTATGATAAACCAATGATTTATTATCCATTATCTACTTTAATGTTAGCCGGAATCAAAGATATATTAATCATTTCAACACCTAGAGATTTGCCAGTATTTGAGGAATTATTTGGAACGGGAAAACAGTTAGGATTAAATATGTCATATGCCGTGCAAGAAGTGCCAAGAGGACTAGCAGATGCATTTATTGTGGGTGAACAATTTATTGGGAAAGACAATGTTGCATTGGTGCTTGGTGATAATATATTCTATGGACAAAGCTTTTCAGATGTATTACAAAGAGCAGCGTCTAGAGAAACAGGAGCAACCATCTTTGGATACTATGTAAGAGACCCAAGAGAGTATGGTGTAGTTGAATTTGATGAAAATGGAAAAGCATTATCAATTGAGGAAAAACCGGAGAATCCAAAATCAAATTATGCAGTGCCTGGTCTTTATTTCTATGATAACGAAGTAGTAGAAATTGCTAAAAATGTAAAGCCTTCTGCAAGAGGAGAAATTGAAATTACAAGTGTAAACAATGAATATTTAAGAAGAGGTAACTTAAATGTAGAAACCTTGGGACGTGGATTTGCTTGGTTAGATACAGGAAGTCATGATATGCTGTTAGATGCGGCAGATTTTGTAGCTGCATTTCAAAAACGTCAGGGATTGTATATTTCATGCATTGAAGAAATTGCGTATAAAAGAGGATTCATTGATAAAGAACAATTAATTCAGCTTGCACAGCCACTTCTTAAGACTGCATATGGTCAGTATTTAATGGATATTGCAAATGGATTATAGGAAAGAGGCTTTTTGATATGGGAAAAATTAAAGTAACAACATGCGAAATAGAAGGTTTAAAGGTAATAGAGCCAACTGTATTTGGTGATGAAAGAGGATACTTTGTAGAGACTTATAACTACAAAGATTTTGCAGAAGCAGGAATTGATTGTCAGTTTGTTCAAGATAATCAATCCAGTTCAAAAAAAGGCGTTTTAAGAGGATTGCATTTTCAAAAAGAATTTCCGCAAGACAAGCTAGTTCGCGTAGTAAGTGGTGAAGTATTTGATGTGGCAGTTGATTTAAGAGAAGGATCAAGTACGTATGGTAAGTGGTTTGGAGTGGTTTTGTCAGCAGAGAATAAGAAACAATTCTTCATTCCTAAAAACTTTGCACATGGTTTTCTTGTCCTTTCTGAAACAGCAGAGTTTGCGTATAAATGCACAGACTTTTATCATCCAAACGATGAGGGAGGAATCATTTGGAATGACCCTGATATAGGAATTGAGTGGCCGATTCCAAAGGACTTAGAACTTGTGTTATCGGAAAAGGATAAAAAGTGGGAAGGTATTTCGTCACTTAAGAAATGAGGTTAAAGATGGATTTTATAGAAAGTATGAAGGATGTTATAGGCAAACGAAAGCTTATCATGTCATTAGCAGTAGCAGACTTTCGCAAGAGATTCGTAGGATCATACTTTGGGGTTGCATGGATGTTCGTGCAACCCATTGTAACTATATTGATTTATTTCCTGGTATTTCAGGTAGCTTTTCGCTCAACCCCACCTGTAGATGAACCTTATCTTATCTGGTTTACACCTGGGATTGTACCATGGTTTTTCTTTAGTGAAGCCATGAACCATGCTACAAATTGCCTTACTGAATATAGCTATTTAGTTAAAAAAGTAGTATTTAAAGTTAGCGTATTACCGATGGTAAAAATTATTTCTTGTATGTTTGTTCATGGAATATTTATTGGAATTATGATCTTTGCATACTTAATATACGGGAAAACGCCTTCTATCTATTGGTTACAAGCTCTATATTATACGTTTTGTTTGTTTGTACTGCTAATTGGTTTGTCATTTATTACTTCGTCAATCACGGTATTATTTCGTGATATGGCACAAATTGTTAATATTGCATTACAATTTGGAATTTGGGCAACACCGATAATGTGGCATCCACATATGGAGGAGCCATTTCACGGCAGACTTGATCCATATATTTGGATTTTAAAGATTAATCCGCTTTATTATATCGTGGAAGGTTATCGTTCTAGTTTTATGGAGCATGTAGGCTTTTGGGAAAAGCCGTTTGACACCTTATATTTTTGGTGCTTTACATTAATAGTATTCGTAATAGGACTTAAATTATTTAAAAAGCTAAAACCTCATTTTGCAGATGTATTATAAATGAGGAAACTCATTTTTACTAAGCTCGAAAACATCTCGCTAAGAAAAAATGAGTACATTCGCACTAAGAGAGTAAAAATACACTCTCTAAGTGAAGAAAAAGGAAACTCATTTTTACTAAGCTCGAAAAAATCTCGCTAAGGAAAAATGAGTACATTCGCACTAAGAGAGTTAAAAATACACTCTCTAAGTGCTCATAGTAGGAGAGAGAGAATTTATGTTTGCGATTCGTATAAAGGATTTAAGTAAGGTTTATAGGCTGTATGAAAAGCCAATTGATCGTTTAAAGGAGACACTAAGTCCCTTTAAAAAGAAATACCATAAAAGCTTTTATGCCTTAAATAACATAACCTTTGATGTGAAACAGGGGGAAACAGTTGGTATTGTAGGTACCAATGGTTCAGGAAAATCAACAATTTTGAAAATAATTACTGGTGTATTGACTCCGACACAAGGAAGTCTAGAAATAAGCGGCAAGATTTCTGCTCTTTTGGAGCTTGGAGCAGGCTTTAATATGGAATACACAGGTATTGAAAATATATATTTAAATGGAACAATGATGGGCTTTACGAAAAAAGAGATGGAAGAGAAAATTCCTGATATTCTTTCATTTGCTGATATTGGAGATTTTGTACATCAGCCAGTTAAGACTTATTCGAGTGGTATGTTGGTGCGTCTTGCATTTGCAACAGCCATTAATGTAGAACCTGAAATATTAATTGTAGATGAAGCGTTATCGGTTGGAGATGTCTTTTTCCAGGCAAAATGCTTTAATAAAATAAATGAGATCAAAGAAAAAGGAACCACTATTTTACTTGTGACACATGACATGAGTAGTGTTATAAAATATTGTGATAAAGCAATCTTACTAAATAGAGGTAATTTTGTTGAAGAAGGTAAGCCAAATGTTATCGTAGATTTATATAAGAAGATTTTGGCAAATCAATATGATCCAAACAAAATCAGTGAGATTGCAGCACAAGCGGCAATAGAAGTAGACCAGACAAAGAAATGGATGCATCAGTTGGCCGTGAATCCAAATCAAAATATCTATGGTGATAAAAGAGCCGAAATCATAGATGTTGGTATATTTGATGAACAAGGAAGGTTAAGTAACCTGATTATGAAAGGACAGGAATTTAGCATTAAGATGAAGGTTCATTTTAATGAGACAATCAGCGAACCGATTTTTGCCTTTACGATAAAAGATAGCAAAGGTTCTGAACTTACCGGTACGAATACAATGGTAGAAAATACGGATGTTAAAATGGCAGAAGCAGGAAAGACATATGTCATTTCCTTTACACAAAAAATGATGTTACAAGGGAAAGATTACTTACTCTCTCTTGGATGTACAGGTTTTGAGAATGGAGAGCTTGTTATTTATGATCGTATGTATGACATTGTTAATTTGAGTGTTATTTCGAATAAGAATACAGTAGGAGTTTATGATATGGACAGTGCTGTGGTATTTGAAGAGGAGTCGTAAGAGGAAATTACTCAAAATCAGAGACGAACAAAATGGAGGAAGCAATGAACAAAGAGGTATTAAATCTAACCTACTATAAGGGTGAGGATCTTTATAGTGATGGTGATGTGGAAGATAAAATATTAGAGATTTTTCAAAGCGAGGAAGATATACAAGAACGACTTATGAAGGATGACGATTGGGCGATTTTATATCACTTGTCTCCAATAAGACAAAATATTCTTGAGTGGTATGATTTTGATAAAGAAGCCTCCTTATTAGAGATTGGTTCTGGCTGTGGTGCAATTACCGGGTTATTTTGTGAGAAAGTGAAACGAGTAGTCGGAATTGAACTATCCAAGCGTCGTTCAACTATTAATGCGAAAAGAAATGAAATGTACAATAATCTAGAAATTATGGTGGGGAATTTTGAAGATATTGAACTAACTGAGAAGTTCGATTATGTGACATTAATTGGGGTGTTAGAATATGCGGATAGTTATATTAACGCAAAAGCACCTTATGAAGAGATGTTAAAACGAGTGAAAAAATTCTTAAAACCGAATGGAACACTAATCATTGCTATTGAAAATAAATTTGGTTTAAAATATTTTGCTGGTGCAATGGAAGACCATACAGGAAACTTGTTTGATGGCATTGAAAATTACAAAAATGTATCAAGTGTTAGAACTTTCTCAAAAAATGAGATAGAATCCTTGCTACAAAGAGCGGGGTATCAAGGAAATGACTTTTATTATCCGATACCAGATTATAAATTGCCAAATGCAGTGTATGCCAAGAACTATTTACCAAAGGCTGGTGACTTGAGAAATATGTCAATTGCCTATGATAGGGCACGTTTTAAGCTATTTGATGAAGATATCGTATACGACCAACTTTGCAATGACCAAAAATTTGAATATTTTTCAAATTCCTTTTTGATTTTTGCAAAGGCATAAGGTAGAATTTGGAGGCAGACATGAAAAATGTTTTATTTGTAAAATATAATCGAACAAGAAGACTTGAGTTTCAAATTAGTACATGTGTTTTTGAAGAGGGTGGCAAGACCATAGTTCAAAAAAAAGCATTAAATGAACAGGCAATCCCTCACATTCAAAGTCTAAGGGATAAATCCGAGCAAATTAAAAAGGTAATGAATCAGGTTCATGTTTTGATACCTAGTATAGAGGAAGGCATTGCCTCCTATGAATACATTGAGGGTAATACATTACAAGATTCATTATTTCGTGTAATTGAGAACAAAGAAGAATTGCTGGAAAAGATAAAATCTGTACAGAATAAAATCTTTGATTTTCATTCAGAATATTTGGAAGAGTTTCAAGAATCAAAACGTTTTATTGAAATTTTTGGAGAGGCGAAAAAGATTCAGGGAATGGCAATAAATCCAGCTAATATCGATTGCTTGTTTGATAATTTTATTGAAAAGGATGGAGTAATATATTGCCTTGACTGTGAATGGGTAGTGGATTGTCTTGTTCCAGTTGAATACTTGAAGTATAGAAGCGTATTCTACTTTTATCAAAGATATCGGATGTATTTGGAAAAATACATGACAGAAGATAAGTTTCTTGCATATTTTGGATATACGCAGGAGTTGGCAGATGCATATTTTGAAATGGAAGATCATTATCAACACTACGCTCATGGAGAAAATCGTCAGTACATCTATACCGATAACTATAAAAAACCAATTAAGTCGAGAGATAATCTAGGGGAGGAAGGTTTTGACCTTAGTAGCTTTAAAATGCTGCAAGAAAAAGATAAAGACATTGAACATCTCAATGAACTTTGCTATATCAAGGACAATACCATATCAGATAAAGATAAATACATTCAGGATTTAGAAGCAATCATTCAAAAAATGCGTTCTAATCCAATGTATAAAATAGGACGAGCACCTGTCAAAGCAGCAAAGACGATTAGGGGCTTGTTTCAAAAAAAAAATCATAAGTTAGAAAAAATAGTATTTCCGTTCATAGAAAAACCACAAGTTTCTATTATAATTCCTGTATATAATCAATTTGATTATACTTATAAATGCTTAAAATCTATTCTGGAACATACAAAAGATGTCACTTATGAGATTATCATTGGAGATGATGTTTCTACCGACCTAACACGAAAGCTTTCCAATTACGTAGCGAATGTAATCATAAAGCGTAATAATGAGAATTTAGGTTTTGTAAGAAATTGCAATCAAGCGGCTAAAGCGGCAAGAGGAAACTATATCTTGTTTTTAAATAATGATACGACAGTGACAAACAATTGGTTAAAGCCATTGGTAGAACAAATGGAGGCAGATGAACGAATTGGATTGACGGGTTCAAAGCTTGTGTATCCAAATGGAATATTACAAGAAGCTGGTGGCGTTATATGGAGTAATGCAGATGGGTGGAATTATGGTAGAAATGATTTGTGTGATAAGCCAGAGTATAACTATGTGAAGGAAGTAGATTATATTTCAGGGGCAGCTATGATGATTCGAAGTTCTTTGTGGAACTTAATTGGTGGATTTGATGAGAGATTTGCACCTGCCTATTATGAGGACACGGATCTTGCATTTTCGGTTCGAAAGGAAGGATATAAAGTTGTATATCAGCCAAAGTCAGTAGTGATTCATTATGAAGGAATTTCAAATGGAACAGATACCTCTGATGGAATCAAAAAATACCAGATTGAAAACAAAGAAAAGTTTAAGGAAAAGTGGGCTCTTGATTTAGAAAAGCAGTGTAAAAATCCAAATGAATTATTTATTGCCAGAGATAGGAGTATGAATAAGAAGATAGCCGTATTTATTGACCGCTATGTTCCACAGTTTGATAAGGATGCAGGTTCAAAATCGACTTTGGCATACATAAGAGCGTTCTTAAAAATGGGATATCAGGTCAAATTTATTCCAGAGGATTTTAAAGCAGATGATGTATATTCAGTCTATTTAGAACAATTAGGAGTGGAAGTGTTGACTGGTAGCTTTTACTTATTAAATGTTGATAAGTGGCTAATGGATTATGGAAAACATATTGATGTTGTTTTCTCCAATCGACCTTATACTACCTTTAAATTCCTAGATGTTTTAAAGAAAAGCATTAAGGGTAAACTAATTTATTATGGACATGATTTGCACTATAAGAGAGAGTTGCTAGAATATAGCTTTACAAGGGACAAATCCTTGCTTGCACATGCAAATCATATGAAACAATTAGAATATAGTATTATGGAACAAGCAGATGTAGTCTATTATCCATCTTATTTAGAAATAGAAGAGATAGAAAAAGTAAACAGTAAAATCAACGCGTATGCAATTCCTGTTTTCGTATATGATGAACCAAGAAAGATACAGCCACTAGATGCAAATGTAAGAAAGAACCTTTTATTTGTTGGAGGATTTGCACATGAACCAAATGTAGATGCGGTGGTATGGTTTGTACAAGAGATTTTACCAAAGGTATTATGTAGTATACCTGATGTTGTATTACAAGTAATTGGTTCTAATCCACCAGATAAGATTATGAATCTTGCAAGTGATCATGTTGTGATACGTGGATTTGTATCGGAAGAAGAACTTGAAAAAGCATATCTAGAAACTAGAATGGTGGTTGTACCATTACGTTTTGGAGCAGGAATGAAGGGCAAGGTTATTGAGGCGTTGTATTATCAAATACCTGTAATGACAACAAGTGTAGGGGCACAAGGCTTGTTAGAGTATCATGATGTAATGAGAGTAGAGGATGCTGCAAATGCCTTTGCAAATGAGTTAGTTCATTTATATCAGGATACGAACACGTTAAACCAAATGTCCCAGTGCATGCCAGAATATATAGAAAAATATTTTAGTTTGGAAGCTGCGCAAAAGATATTGGACCATACAATAAATCAGGACTAGACAAGGAGCAATACGAATGAAAAAATTAATCGAGCAAATCATGAAATTTGGGGTCGTAGGTTTTTTATGCTTCTTCATTGATTATTTTGTATTATTTGCAGCAACTGAGATTTTGAAAATCAATTATTTGGTCTCGAGTGGAATCTCATTTACGGTATCCGTGATTATAAATTATATTCTTAGTACCAAATTTGTATTTCAAACAAAGCAAGATACAAATAAAATGAAAGAGTTTATTCTATTTGTGATACTGAGTCTAGTAGGACTTGGAATCAATCAAATCATTATGTGGTTTACAGTAGAAAAAGTATCGATATATTATATGCTTGGAAAGATAATAGCGACCGCCATTGTTATGGTTTATAACTTTATTACCAGAAAGATATTTCTGGAGGATAAAGAGGACAGATAATTGGAGATGTTTTTGTGAAGAGAAAAAATAAATTAATTGCCGCACTCTCCTTTCTACTTATTTTAACGGTAAGCGTGCTTGTATTCGTGCTAGAAAAACATGCGAGTGAAAACAAACAGCTTACATTAAATAAGGGAAGTGAAGTGGATTTAGTTATGTTTATGGGACAAAGTAATATGTCTGGAACTGGTGATAGTGAAAAAGCACCTGTAGTAATTGACGGAGCAGGATATGAGTTTCGAGCTATTTCAGATCCGACTCAACTTTATCCCATTGAAGAACCCTTTGGTCAATATGAAAATAATGAAGAAGGGGTTGATGATAAGGATTTAAAAACCGGGTCCTTAGTATCCTCTTTTGTTAACTCGTATTATAGTGGTAGTGGAGTCCCTGTGGTTGCTGTGTCAGCATCAGCAGGAGGAAGTACCCTACACTCTTGGAGAGAGGATGGGAATCTATTACCAGACGCTGTGAATCGCTATAATATGGCAAAAGAATGGTTGCTTGATAATGGTTATGTAATACGTCACAGTTATATGGTTTGGCTTCAGGGTGAAAGCGATGGAAACAAGCAAACCTCAAAAGAAGACTATATATCCTCTATGAAAGATATCTTTTCTATTATGAAAGACAGTGGTGTTGAAAAGTGTTTTCTAATCAGAATTGGTATACGAACAGAAGAGCCAGGAATGTATGATGCGATTATCGAGGCACAGACGGAACTATGCAGAGATAATGAAGACTTTATTCTTGTTTCTACAAAAGCGGTTGAGTTAGAGCACTTGGGATTGATGCGAGATGAAGTCCATTATACACAAGGTGGACTAAACCTCATTGGAGAAGAAGCAGGGGCCAATATGGCTTATTATGTAAAGACCGGATTAACGCCTAGTTTATATGATTACAAAAATGATGATGTCTATAGTGATACCACCGAAAAAGAAGAATAGGTTACAGCACAGATTTGCCAAAAAAAGTGAATAATGTTATAATTTTTGAATGGAAACGGAGGTATTTATGAAAGAGAAAATTTTATTGTTTATACCGGGATATAATTGTGAAAACCAGATACAAAGAGTACTTGGTCAATTGGATGAAAGTATACTTTTGTATATTGATCAAGTAATTATGGTAAATAATCGAAGTACAGATGCAACAGAAGAAAAAGTGATTGAGTTTATTGAGAACAACCCAAAGATTCCTGTAGCACTTTTAAGAAATGATGATAATTATGGCCTTGGAGGCTCTCATAAGGTTGCCTTTGATTATGCAATAAAAGAAGGCTATGATTACGTCATTGTATTGCATGGGGACGATCAAGGGGATATACATGACCTGAATGTAGTTCTAAAAAGAAAGGCCTACTTAAAATACGATTGTTGTTTAGGTGCCAGATTTATGAATGGCTCTAAGCTAAAGGGGTATTCAACGTTTCGTACCTTTGGTAACGTAGTATATAACATATTATTTTCAATAGTGGTTAAGAAGAGAATATTAGATTTGGGCTCAGGGCTTAACATGTATCATGTTGCTATGTTAAAGGACAAGTTTTATGAGAAATTTCCAGATAATTTGATGTTTAATTATTGTATGATAATGGCAGCAGATTATTATAAGCATAACATTGCCTTCTTTCCTATCACATGGAGAGAAGATGATCAGGTATCAAATGTAAAGATGATGAATCAGGCAATTACAGTTTTAAAAATGCTAGGTAATTATTTTTTGCATCGAGAAAAGTTTATTACTTCCGAAATTAGAGAACGACAGGTAGAAAACTATAGTGCTAAGGTAATTGCAGAAAGTGGGATTGTAAAGTTCGATGAATAAGAAAGCGGTTTACTTAAGGGTAAATGCGGTGATTGTTTTGCTAGCGGTTTACTTTGCAAGTATGCGAACAAAAACCTTTACTGATGTACAATTAAATATAGATGTAAGATTAAGCTACCTTATACCACTGTTCATACTGGGATTTTTATTTGTACACTTAGCTAAAATGATGAGATTTTATCTTATCTTAATGGAACAAAAAATTAATCTATTCCGTTTCATTAAAGTATATATGAAAATAACGTTTGTGAACTTGGCTTTTCCTTTTAAACTAGGTGAAATCTTTCGAGTATACTGTTTTTCCAAAGAAACAAAAGATGCAAAAATCGGCATTTTAAGTGTTATAATAGATCGTGTTTTTGATATTAGTGCTTTGCTTGTTATTTTGATTCCTTACGATGTAATTGTTGATAAAGCAATTTCACCAGTAACACTTATTTTATCCTTATTTGCAGCGGTTATCTTATTTTTATACCGGATTTTTTTACCTACGTATTACTATTTGAACCAATATCTGATTACGAATGCGAGTTCAAAAGAGGCAGTACGATGTTTATACTTACTAGAAAATGGAAAGACTTGGTATGATTATATTAGAAGATTGTTAAAGGGAAGAAGCTCTTTGATATTTATTCTATCTTGTATAGGGTGGCTGGCTGAATTTGGATTATTATTGTGCATGCAGACAATTTTTCAAAAAGTATTTGGAATCAGTGGATTTGTAACATATATCAATTCCATTTTTGGATTTGGGGAGACACAGCTACTTAACATCTATACCACTGTAAGCTGTATTATTCTTGCAATTATTACAGTCAGTGTGTATGGTATTTCGTATTGGAAAAGGAGAGCTGTAAAATGTTAAAAAAAGTAATAGTCGTTTACGACGATACCGTGGTAGCAGACAAGTTGGTTAAAAATATTACAGGACCAAAAAGCTTTGGAAATACCATATTTAAACGAAAAACTTTAAAACGAAGAATGACAGAAGTGTTGATGTCAAATAATTTTATAGTTGATGTGATTGATTATCGTGAAGGAGATGCAATTGAACGATTAACTGGGGCATTAAAAGATGTGCCGGGTAATTGTTGTGTCATGCATTTATATTCTAATTACGGTATTAAAAATACAGAGAGCTTTAACTTACTTTTGGAAAAAGCACAATTTATCAATACTAATATTTTGGTAAAACAACAGGAAAAAACAATCTTTGCTTTGTTTAGTAATGTGGAGGAATACATAAGCTACATCAAGGAGAATCAAAACATACAAGGACAGCTTACGTTTGATAAAATAAAAAATTATGATGTAATTCAATCAGATTCTATGATTGATCTTTCTGAATTGAATAACTTTATGCAATTTATTACAGGTGGTTTTGATGCAAGGTTTTTTAATGCCTTAGAGGGTGATGAATATACAGTCACAAAGCGCTCAAGTAATAAGAAAAAGATAAAAAGCGAGTATGAATTCTATGGATTGCTTCCAGATGAAATGAAGATGTGGTTCGTTATGCCGTTTTCTTATCAAGAAAAAGAAGAATTTGCCTCTTACACGATGGAGAGATATCATATGACAGATATTGCAATACGTTGGATTCACAATGCGATAAATCTGGACGAGTTAGATGATATCTTAAAACGTTTGTTTCATTTTGTAACAACAAGAAAGACAAAATCAGTATCTCAAAAGGAATTTGATACGATTGAAGAAGCTCTCTATATTGGTAAAGTAAGAGAACGAATGGAAGAACTGAAAAAAAGTCCTTATTATACGAAATTTAATCATTTTATTTCATCAGGGACGAAATACCAAGACATTGAAGAAATTATTTCGAATTATGAAATGCTATATAAAAAAGTAAGAAAGAATATTGATATTAAGCCACATTTTGTAGTGGGACATGGAGATTTATGTTTTTCTAATATCTTATATAACAAAGAAACCGCTATGCTTAAATTAATTGACCCAAAAGGAGCGTTAAAAGAGGAAGATTTATGGACAAACCCTTACTATGATATTGCGAAGTTATCTCATTCTATATGTGGTCGATATGATTTCTTTAATAGTGGATTATACGATATTAAAATTGAGTCAGATTTGAAATTATCATTGAGCTTGGAATTTAATAACGTAGAATATGTAGAGCTTTTTAAACAATATTTAGAAACATACAGCTTTGATTATACATTGGTTCGAGTTTATGAAGCATCGCTATTTTTATCCATGCTTCCATTACATATGGATAATCCGCAAAAAGTATTTGGTTTTCTGTTAAATGCAATCAATATTTTAGAAGAGGTAGAGCGATGTATAAAGGATTAACGTTTGTATTTGATATTGATGGAACCATTTGCCCAATTAAAAAGAAGACACAAGAATATATTGATTTGGTTCCCTATGAAAATATCGTAAAAAAGATTCGAGAGTACAAAGAAGGAGGAGCGAAGATTACTCTTTTCACCTCTCGAAACATGAATAGTTATAATGGAAATATTGGAATGATTAATGCCAATACAGCAAAGGTAATGCTAGAATGGCTAGATAAGTGGGATATACCATACGACGAAATTATCTATGGTAAACCATGGCCAGGGCATAGGGGGTTTTATGTTGATGATCGTTCCATTCGACCAGATGAGTTTCTAAAGTACTCTGAGGAAGAATTGAATGAGATATGCAAAAAATCAAGGGAGGAGTATGATCATGAATAAGAAATCATTTTGGATAGGTGTGTTAACAGGAGTAATCGCTCTTATAGCAATTGAGGGTGCTGTAATCGGGGGTAGAGCCTTATTTTATATGAAAGATGAATCACAGTTAAGTGATGTGACATATGAAGAAGGGCAAGAGGATGAAGTAATCGAAGCATCTTCAGGAGTTTTTGCTGAGAATGGGAATGCAATCATAACGGATGCAGAGGAAGGTATTAAAATAGAAGTTGTACCCCCAAGCGGATATACCCAGAGTAAAGACTACGAAAGTGCTTTTGATGCTGAATATTATAATGAAGATAAGACGATAAGAATAAATTATTCCATCGAAAATCATACGGAACAGGAGATGGAATCATATTATGAATTTGAAAAAGAAATTATTGCTACTTCTAAAGATGTATCCTATACAAATATTGCTACAGGCGATGTCAAAACACTCGAGGTAAACGGATACAAGGTGAATTATATTTCACTTTCTTATACATATGAAGAGACAGAGAACTATATTGAATATTGTGCTTATGTTATGATTGATGACTCCACCCAATTTATGTGTAATATTTATGGAACAGCAGAAACTGTGAAGGAAGATATCATAAAAGAGTGTTTTGGATCCCAGATTCCTGTTAGCAAATAAAGTAAGAGATTAGGAGCTATTTCAATGAAAAAAATAGTTTTTATTATAAATGTAATACTATTTGCTCTTGTCTGTTTATTTTTTATTGTAGGAATTGATCAAAATGATTCCATTCAGTGTAACATTGGAACACCAAAGTCGATTGCCAAAATTGAGGAAAACACAAGGCTTACAACTGACGATATTTTGCAAAATTTATATTTTAATGGAGAAGCACTACCGTATGATAAGGAGTCGTCAACATTTTATCTTCCGCTATCAATGAAGAATGAAGGTTGGGAGTATGGAGAACTAACATCCAATGCGAATGAAGCTTCCATTTTGTTTACCAATGATTTTAAAAAAGTATCGAAATTAGAAGCAATAGCAAACAATGAGAGTTTCTCCTTTCTAGCGTTTACAAAACAAGAGCATCGTTATTATCATATCGTATTTACGGGATTGCCTATAATGGATATTAAAATAAATGCTGGAGACTTTTTGGAAAGTGCTAGCATTGATATGACGCTTTACTCAGCAGATACCAAATCAGAATGGGTGCAGCATTCAATGGCAAATATTAGGGTAAGAGGAAATACGAGTAGAATATATCCCAAAAAAGGGTACAAGCTTGAACTGACAAAATATAATAATTCTGGAAATATTGTTAATCATAATCTGTCGCTTTTAAATATGAGAAAGGACAATGATTGGATATTATACGCCATGTATAATGACAATACAAAAATTAGAGATAAACTCTCTATTGATATCTGGAACCAGTTTGGAGCAAAGGATAATCCTTATAGCCGTGAATTTGGCACAAAGCTAGAATATGTAGAACTTGTGGTAGACGGTGACTATTATGGGATTTATGGCTTAATGGAGCCAGTAGATGCTAAGATGTTAGATATTACCAAATCAAATGAAGCTGAAAGTCAAGAATATATATATAAGCGAACAGACCCAATTGTGTTATCACTTGATTATTTTATGGAAGAGTCTGATGTGTTATCAAGATGTGGTTTTGAATTAAAGGGCATAAGCAAATATGGAGATATTTCTTTAAAGACTTGGAAGCCTCTCAGTGATTTTATCCGTGTACACAATTTAGAAGATGAGGAATATGTAAAAGAAATTGATAACACAATTGATATAAACAGTGTGACCAATGCATGGCTTTTCTTTCAGATTATATCGGGACTTGATAATCGTGCAAAGAATGTTTATTATGTGGCAAAGATGACAGATTCAGGAATTCGACTGTTCTTTGTACCATGGGATATGGATTTGACTTGGGGAAATGTAAGTAAAGAAAAACTTCCACCGACATTTACAGCATATGAGCCAGAAATTATGACAGAGGTAGCCAATTGGGAAACAGGACAACGAGTGATTGACTTAAATGCGGGTAATTCCATTGCGATAGTGAAGGAAAAGTGGAATTTGTTACGAGGTAGCATTCTTACAAACGATGCTTTAATAAAGAACATCGAGAACTTGGAACATACAGTTGTTAACTCTGGTGCAATGGATAGAGATACAAAAAGATGGCCAGAAGGAGCCCATACCACTGATTATACCGATATCAAACAATATGCAATAGACAAAATGGAATTTCTAGACTCCTATTTTGCAACGCTTACGGAGGAATGATAATGGCGGATAAATACAGGCACGAATTAAAATATATATGTAATGAAATGGAATTAGCTGTGTTAAATGCTAGAATACAGACCTTTATGAAGCTTGATAAAAATGCATCTAAAAACGGTGTTTACAACATTCGAAGCTTGTATTTTGATGATTATTATAACACCTGCCTTCATGAAAATGAAGCAGGTACAGATCCTAGAGAAAAATTTCGCATTCGCATCTACAATGGAAGTACGGATAAGATTTCCTTAGAACTTAAGAGGAAAGAAAAGGGTAAGACGTTAAAGCTCTCCTGTGCACTTTCACTTGAACAATGCAGACAGCTTATGAAGGGAGTTCCCCTACCTTCGTCTAATCAATATGATAAGACCTTGCAAAAATTAAATCTTCTCATGAAGACAAGATTAATGAAACCAAGTATTATTGTTGATTATGACAGAGTACCTTATGTGTGCAAAGAAGGTAATGTCAGAGTTACATTAGATCGAAACATTTCCTCCTCCACTTATATCGCTGATTTTCTTAAGCCAAGTATAAGGAAAAGACCAATCATGCGTGCAGGTCAACATATTTTAGAGGTAAAGTTTGATGAATTTATACCAGATTATATTGCAAATAACATGGAGTTAGGCACATTAAGACAAACAGCATTTTCAAAATTTTATTTATGCAGGACTTATAAGGAAGGTTGGGTTATATGAATTTTCAGGATATTTTTAAGAAGTCATTTATAGAGGGATTTACAGGTTCAGATATTAGTACGACAAAGATTGTAGTCACATTGTTTGTGACATGCGTATTTGCTTTGTATATTTTTGCAATGTATCGGTTTGTTACGAGAAAGACATTTTATTCTAAGACCTTTAATATTGCGATTGCAGTCATATCAATCATTACAGCAGGAATCATCCTTGCCATGCAGTCAAGCCTTGTTATTTCACTTGGTATGGTAGGTGCATTATCAATTGTAAGGTTTCGTACTGCAATCAAAGATCCACTTGACTTAATTTTTCTATTTTGGTCAATTAGTATTGGTATTATATGTGGAGCGGGTCTTTTTGAAGTGGCACTTTTCATGAGTTTTCTTGTAACCATTGCTTTACTTGGTCTTGATTTATTGCCTGTTGCAAAGGCAGCAATGATACTGGTAATAAATTGTGAAGACAAGGCAATAGAAGAACAAATTATAAGTACAGTGAAGCAAAATACCAAATTATATAAAGTAAAATCCAGAAATATTTCCAATCAAAGCTTGGATATGGTAATTGAAATTAAAACGAAAAATGAAGGACAACTAATCAATGAGGTTTCCAATCTTGATAAAGTTATGTTAGTATCTTTATTGTCTCACGATGGTGAAGTGACCTTTTAAGGAGGAATAATTATGACAATTGTAATTACAATGGCAGGGCTTGGTTCACGGTTTAAAAAGGCGGGTTATCAAGTTCCAAAATACATGATTGAGGCTCATAAAAAGACGCTGTTTGAGTGGTCGATGTTAAGCCTATCAGGCTTCTATGAAAAGGAAAATACTTATATATTTATCGTTAGAAAAGAAGATAATGCAAGTTCCTTCATTCATGAGAAATGTAAGGAAATGAATCTAACACAGATTCATGTAATAGAACTTGATTATCTAACAGATGGACAGGCTACGACTGCAATGCTTGGAAAAGAGTATTGGGACCAAGAGTCAGAACTGATGATTTATAACATTGATACCTATGTAGAAGAAGGAGAAATGAAAGCATCCCAAATTACAGGGGATGGTTTTATTCCTTGTTTTCATGCACCAGGAGATCATTGGAGTTTTGTAAAGCTTAACGAGGAAGGCAAGGCAATTGAAGTGAGAGAAAAGGAAAGAATCTCCAAACATTGTACGCTTGGTGCCTACTATTTTAGAAGCTGTAAGCTTTATGAACAACTCTATAAAGAATATTATTCTTCAAATGAGAATTTAGAAAAGGGCGAAAAATATGTCGCACCATTGTATAATTATTTGATCTCAAAAGGTGGAGATGTAAGGATTTCTACAGTGGATTTTGATAAAGTGCATGTACTTGGTACACCAGAAGAGTTACAAGTTTTTATTGAGAATTATAAAGGGTAAAACTATGATAATTGACAAGCATAAAAGTAAACCAAAAGGTGGTTTAGTTCAATTCAATAAGCTGGCAATAATGATTGCCTGTATTCACTGGGGAATCAGTTTTTTGACGGATCGTCTGGTATTTCACTATCAATTATTTGATTTTACAGACACCGTAACAAGTGCCAAAGCGATACTTGCGTGGGGGGCTAAATTTGGATTTTTATTATTACTTGTTACATTATGGCATGGAATATTATATAGTTTGAATGAGTGCAAAGCAAGAAATAAGAAATTAGTGTCATATTTAAAGTATACAGGCATCTATTTTGCAATTATGCTTTTGTTTTTTGTGATATTATATCCTGGACTTTGGAGATTGGATGAGTTTGGAATATTAAAGAATGCAACGTTTGTATTACCTAATTTTTGGCAAGGATATTTGACTTCGGTATTCTATATATTTGCACTGATGCTGATTCCAAATCCATCTGGAGTGGTATTTGTACAAATTTGTATCATATCCTTGATGGTAGGTTATGTGGTTTATCGATGCTCTGAGCAGATTCAAAGCAAAAAGGTTGTCTTTTTCATGTACCTTCCTTTTTTGTTATTTCCGGTAATCGACTCAAATTTTTATCCAATGCGAATGTCAATTTATGCATATATAGAATTGCTTTATGCCTTTTTACTATTTGATTTCAAATATACAAAAAAAGAACTACAAAAGAAGCATATCTGGATTCTGGCAATCATAGCTGGAATTCTTGTATGTTGGAGAACGGAATCCATCTATTATATTGTACTAGCACCGATTAGTTTTGTAGTACTATTTTGGAAGGAAACCAAAAGAAAGATAAAAGTAAAATTTGTACTTTTAGTTCTTTTGATTTCGTCTGTGCTAACAGGAATTCAGTTTTTGGGGAATAGAGTGGAATCATCAAAAGAATATGAGCTTACCAGTATTGTACTTCCGATTACGCCGCTTGTTTATGAAGCGTATGTAAATGAGGAAAATTCTTTGTTAAATGCGGTTGATAAAGTACTAGATACGAATGTTTTAGTGAATGGATATCTAGAAGGTAAGTCAGGGATATCCATGTATTGGAATGAGGAGCTGCATCTAACAAGAGCCTATACGGATAGAGAATTTGAAGAAATGAAACAAGCTTACTATCAATTAATTCTAAAATATCCTGGAGTTTTTATGAGAGAGAGACTTGATACCTTATTAAGTTCTACAGGATTGTTAGGTGAAACGCAGGATATGTTTGAGGAAGCTACGGATGCAAACTATGTTAATTTCAGAGAAAAATATCAATATAGCGAACCGCCATTTCGTAGTGAACTTATAAAAATATTAGAATTCACAAATAATGAAGTAATACACAATATCATCTATAGTTTTTTCGTTCAGACAGTTATTTTACTGTTCACCTGCTTGATTTTACTAATCAAGAGAAAATGGGGATATTTCTTTATTTGTGCAACGGTTTGTGCTAAAATACCATTAATATTTTTAACATCACCTTCCAAGCTATTTATGTACTATTATTCCATTTACCTAATTGGAGCTGTTTGGATAACAATGCTTATTGTATATAAGATAGAAAATAAAAGAAATGAAAGGTCAATATAATATGGAAGAAATAAATAGGGATGAAACAAACAAAAAGACGGAAGCCGATTACTATAAAGAATTATATTACAAAGAAAAAAAACAAAATTATGACTTGACAGTGAAACTAGAAAAAGCAGAGGAAGAGATTACTTTCCTTAAAGGAAAGCTTAAAAATATTAAAGGAACATTTATTTGGAAGTTATCAAAACCAGCTAGAGTTGTAGTTCATTTCATAATTCGTACGAAAGACAGAATAAGACGTTGTGGAAACTTAAAAGGATTTTTAAAAAAAGCAAAACAAAAAATGTCTGAAAAGCAGGTTTATAAATTGTTTGGAACGGATAGCTTTCCAAGTGAGGAAGAAGCAAAAGCACAAAGAAATACCAAGTTTGATCGAGAGATTAAGTTTAGTATTTTGGTTCCCTTGTATAATACGCCAAAAAAATTCCTTCATGAGATGATTGATTCCGTTGTAAATCAGACATATACGAATTGGGAATTGTGCCTTGCAGACGGCAGTGATGACAAGCATACGTATGTAGGAGAGATTTGTAGAGAATATCATAAGAAAGATAAAAGAATCTTATATAAAAAGATAGAAAAAAATTTAGGTATCTCAGGGAACACCAATGTATGTTTTAATATGGCAACGGGTGATTATATTGCATTGTTTGATCACGATGATATATTACACCCAAGTGTTTTGTATGAAAATATGAAGGTGATATGTGAAAAAAATGCGGATTATGTGTATACAGATGAAGCTACATTTCATGGGAATTCGATTAATAATATGAGCACGATGCATTTTAAGTCAGATTTTGCTATTGATACCCTTAGAGCAAACAATTACATTTGCCACTTTTCTACCTTTGATGCAAAACTCTTGGAAAAGACGGGTTTATTTCGTAGCGAATTTGATGGAAGTCAAGACCATGATATGATTTTACGATTAACAACTGCGGCTACAAATGTATGTCATATTCCCAAAATTTTATACTACTGGAGGTCTCATAAAAATTCTGTGGCTTCTGATATCAATGCAAAAGTATATGCCATTGATGCCGCAAAAAGAGCAGTAGAGGATCATTTAAGACAATGTAACATAGCAGGAAAAGCAGAAAGTACAAAAGCCTTTCCAACTATATTTAAAATAAATTATGATATAAAAGATAAACCCTTGGTATCAATCATCATTGCCAATAAAGATCATTTAAGTGATTTGGCTAAATGCATTGAGTCCATCCAGTATAAATCAACATATGATAATTATGAGATTATCGTAGTTGAAAATAATAGCACCGATAAAAAGTTATTTGATTATTATGAAACACTAAATCAAATTCAAAATATTAGGGTTATAAAATATGAAGGAGAATTTAATTATTCTGCCATTAATAATTTAGGCGCTTCGTATGCAAAGGGTGAATATATCATCTTATTAAATAATGACACAGAAATTATAACCAATAACTGGATTGAAGAAATGCTTATGTATGCGCAAAGAGATGATGTTGGAGCAGTTGGAGCTAAGTTATATTATGGAGATGATACGATACAGCATGCAGGTATTGTAATTGGTCTTGGTGCACACAGAAGTGCTGGTCACACCCATTATAGACTTCCAAAGGCGAATTTAGGATATATGGGTAAGTTATATTATGCACAGGATGTATCAGCAGTGACAGGTGCTTGTTTGATGGTGAAAAAGAGTTTATTTGACCAGCTAAATGGACTTGATGAAAGCTTTGCAGTAGCATTAAATGATGTGGACTTTTGTCTTAGATTACGTAAATTAGGATTACTAAATGTTTTTACTCCTTTTGCGGAGCTTTATCACTATGAATCCAAATCAAGAGGATTGGATGATGAAAAGGAAAAGGCGATTCGCTATAATGAAGAAGTAAAAAGATTTCGTGCAAGATGGAAAGAGATATTAGATTCTGGTGACCCTTACTATAATATAAACTTTTCACTAGATAGTGCAGAATATAAGGTCGTGGCTCCAAGTAAGCATGAGTAAATGGTTTAGTAGGACAAAATGAGGATAAGAACATGGATAAAAAACCGGAAATGAAAAGTGTATTTGACAGGTTAACATCTAAGATAACTCCAGATAATGTAAAAAAAGGTGTCAATTATATTTCACAATATGGAGTAAAACAATTTGGCGCAAAGTTAGTGGGACAACTACAAAGGGAAAGTATTGATTACGAAGCTTATAGAAAAGCAAATGAACCAGATGAAAAAAAATTAATGGAACAAAGAGAAGTAACGTTTACTTATAATCCAGTAATCAGTATTGTAGTACCATTATATAAAACGCCTGAAGTATTTCTTCGCGCTATGATAGAGTCTGTACTGAATCAGACATATAAATATATTGAATTGTGTATGGCAGATGGAAGTGGGGCTGATGATACACAAACGGAAGAGATTGTCAATTCTTACAGACAACTTGATGGAAGAGTGAAATATGTTAAACTGGCAGAAAACCTTGGGATATCAGAAAATACAAATGAAGCTTTAAAGCTAGCAAAGGGACATTACGTTGGTCTATTAGATCATGATGATTTTCTTGCTCCTAATGCAGTCTTTGAAGTGGTCAGATTGATTAACAAGGAAAATCCAGATGCAATTTATACCGATGAAGATAAGACAACTACAAATGGAGATCGTTTTTTTGAACCTCATTTCAAGCCGAGTTTTGATTTGGATTTACTTAGGAGTAATAATTATATTTGTCATTTCTTTGTAGTAAAGAAAGAAATTGTGGATAGAACAGGAGGATTTCGTAAGGAATTTGATGGTTCTCAAGATTATGACTTTATTTTTCGGTGTTTGGAACTTTCTAAAGTAATTAGACATATACCTAAAATACTATATCATTGGCGCATACATTCTAATTCAGTGGCAGATAACCCAGCTAGTAAAATGTATGCGTATGATGCAGGGAAAAGAGCCATAGAGGCACATCTAGGTAGACTTCATATCGATGCAACGGTAACAAATTCAGTCAACCTTGGCTACTATAGAGTACAATACCTTATGGCAGAAGAACCTTTGGTTTCAATCGTTATAAGAGATATGAATGAAGCAGCAAATTTTAAAAAAGCGGTAAAAACAATAACAGAACATACAAACTATCGTAATTTTGAAATAATCAAAGAAGCTCAGTTGTTTCGAGCAAAGGGAGACTATATTTTATTTTATAATGCTGATTTAATACCTCTTAACAAAGACTGGCTTACAGAACTTACCTCACATTGCATTCGCAGAGAAGTAGGAATTGTAGGTGGAAAGATTTATAAAGGCAATGAGATATACGATGCTGGCTTTTTAATCAATGAAAAGAATGAGACAAAAAAACTTTTATGGGCAGGGAAACATGCTATCACCAAAGAAGGATTTGCGAATGGTGAAGTGATTAAAAAAACCCCAATGTTTTCAAAGCTGGCAAGGTGGAATCAAGGCTATTTTTGTAAAGCAATTATTCAACAACAAACAGATGCGGTATCTAGTTTATGTATGATGATGAAAAAAAGTTTATATTTTGATAACAATGGATTTAATCGAGCATTAGAAAAAGGGTTTGTTGCCATTGATTTTTGCTTAAAGGCTAAAAAAGCTGGCTTAAAGATTGTATTTAATCCATATGCTGAATTTGAGTTAAAGGAAAATAAATGAAGATGAGAAACAATATGGTATCTATCGTAATACCAAATTATAATGGAATCGAATTTATTGCAAATTGCCTACAATCTCTTCAAAATCAATCTTTTGAAAATTACGAGATTATTGTAGTAGACAATGCCTCTTCTGATAGAAGTACAATGTATATAAAAGAGAAGTTTCCAGAAGTAAAATTAATAGAATTGGATAAAAATTATGGGTTTAGCAAAGCCGTAAATGAGGGCATTAAACAATCTGCTTCTAAATATGTAATACTATTGAATAATGACACTACGGTAGATGAATACTTTGTAGAAGAACTTGTAAAGGTTATGGAAGAATCAAAGCAGATTTTTTCTTGCCAAGCTAAAATGCTACAGATGTATGATTCAAGTCGCATTGATGATGCAGGTGATTATTACTGCTCGCTTGGCTGGGCCTTTGCAAGAGGAAAAGGTAAGTCCTCCTTATTGTATCAAGAGAATGCAAAGATATTTGCAGCATGTGCAGGAGCTGCCATCTACAGAAGAGAAGTATTTGACCAGATTGGATATTTTGATGAAGCACATTTTGCTTATCTTGAGGACATTGATATAGGATATCGTGCTAGAATACATGGTTATAAAAACCGATATGCTGCAAAGAGTGTTGTATATCATGCTGGAAGTGGTTCTAGTGGTTCTAGATACAATGAATTTAAAGTAGATTTGGCATCAAGAAATAGTATATTTTTAATATATAAGAATATGCCATTTTTACAGATTCTTTTGAATCTTCCTTTCCTCCTAATTGGCTTTATCATAAAAATAATGTTTTTTAGTAAAAAGGGATTTGGAAAGACCTATCTATTGGGGCTTAAAAAAGGGATTCAAATGGCTATAAAATTAGAAAAAGTTGAATTTCATATTAAAAATATGGGCAATTATGCATCAATTCAATTTGAATTATGGATAAATACAATAAGAAGGTTTGTATATTAATAAAAGATTAAATAATTGTTAAGAAAATTATATTGCGCTAAAATCACAGATATTGTATTATAAAGCGTATGGTTAATTAAATTAGATAGGTGAAATGGGTGAGAATGGTTGATAAAAGACAATCAGAAGTATTTTAATAGATTACATGTATTATTAGATGCATTTATTATTGGAATCGCTTATGCATTTACGTGGTATTTTCGATTTGTGATTGTACCCAAAATAGTAGAGATTTGGCCACCACTTAAAAAGGTGTTCCAATATACGGTCTCATCGACCGACATTTATTTTTCTGTCATGGTATTTATCATTCCATGCTATATTATTTTGTATTTTATTTTTAATTTATATACAGCAAAAAGAGTACAAAGTAGAAAAACTGAATTTTACAATATCGTAAAAGCGAATCTGGTTGGACTTGCAGGATTCATGGCTACGTTTTATTACATTCGAGAAGTGAATTTTTCGCGTTCCTTAATTATTATATTTGCTATTTTTAATATTATTGCTGAAACCTTATTTCGAAATGCGGTAAGGTACTTTTTACGTAATATCCGAACAAAAGGTTTTAATTTAAGGCATGTACTTTTGGTGGGTTATAGCCGTGCGGCAGAAGAATATATTGATCGAGTGAATTCAAATCCACAGTGGGGATATATAATAAGAGGAATTTTGGATGATAATGTAGAAAAAGGTAAACAATATAAGGGAGTCAAGGTTATGGGAAGTACAGATGATCTTGGCGTGATTCTATCCCAGAATCAGTTGGATGAGATAGCAATTACATTAAGTCTATCTGAGTATGCAAAGTTAGAAAATATTGTTTTTCAATGTGAGAAATCTGGAGTTCATACGAAATTTATACCAGATTACAATCAGGTTATTCCAAATCGACCATATACAGAAGATTTACTTGGGTTACCAATTATCAATATCAGACATGTACCGCTTACGAATTCTTTTAATATTATTATAAAACGAATCATTGATATTTTTGGGTCGCTATTTTTAATTATATTAACTTCTCCAATTATGCTAATAATTGCTCTGTTTGTAAAAGGTACATCAAAAGGTCCCTTAATTTATAGTCAAGAGCGTGTTGGCCTCCATAACAAACCATTTCAAATGTACAAGTTTAGGTCAATGGAGGTACAGCCTCCTAACGAAGAGCGAACAAAATTTACAGTACCAAATGATCCACGTGTTACCAAAGTAGGTAAATTTATTAGAAAGACAAGCATTGATGAGTTTCCACAATTTTTCAATGTACTTTTTGGAGATATGAGTTTGGTTGGTCCTAGACCCGAGCGACCATTCTTTGTAGAAAAATTTAGAGAAGAGATTCCAAGATATATGGTAAAACATCAAGTTCGACCTGGTATTACTGGATGGGCGCAAATAAATGGGTATAGAGGAAATACATCAATTCGTAAAAGGATTGAATATGACCTTTATTATATAGAAAACTGGACCCTGGGTTTTGATTTTAAAATCTTATTTTTAACGATATTTAAAGGGTTCATTAATAAAAACGCATATTAAGAAAGGTATGGTATAAAATGGCAAAAAATACAGGAAAGGCTTCGAATAAATCGACTGGTAAACCGTCAACTGGTAAAAAAATAAGTAAAAAAGCGGCCGCAAAGAAAAAAAGAAGGAGAATTCTTTTTATAATAGAAGCGATTGTTTTTGTAGTACTGATTGGTGTCTTATTTGTTATGAGTAAGCTTGACAAATTAGATCGAAGCGTAGATGTCAATGAAGATAACCTAAAGGCAAACGAAGGTATTACGAACATTAAAGAGATTACAGAGGGTTATACCAATGTTGCATTGTTTGGAGTAGATGCAAGAGATGGTAAACTTGGTAAAGGAACCAATAGTGATACCATTATGATTGCAAGTATCAATAATAAAACTGGTGACATTAAATTATGTTCCGTATATCGTGATACTTACCTTAACTTATCAGATGATACTTATAAGAAAGCAAATGCTGCGTATTTACATGGTGGGCCCGAACAAGCCATCAAGATGTTAAATATGAATCTTGATTTAAATATTACAAAATATGTATCCATTGATTTTAACGCAATTGTTACAGTGGTGGACATTTTAGGCGGAATTGAAATTGATGTACAAGAGGACGAAATTGATCATTTAAATAATTATACGGTAGAGACTTCTGCTGTTACAGGAGTACAAACCACCAAATTAACCAAAACTGGACTTCAAACCTTAGATGGAGTACAAGCGACTTCATATGCTAGAATTCGTTATACGAGTGGCGGTGATTATAAGAGAACCGAAAGACAACGACTGGTATTAGAAAAAATAGCAGAAAAAGCAAAGAAAGCAAATCTTGCCACTTTAAATCGTATCGTAGATAAAGTATCACCAGGTATATCCACTAACTTTTCAACTCCAGAAATATTTGGGTTAGTAGCAGATATTGCAAAATATAATTTGGCGGATCAAACTGGTTTTCCATTTGAAAAAACTACAAAGAATTGGACCAAAAAGATTGGTGATGTAGTCATTCCTATTACATTGGAGTCAAATGTATCACAATTGCATCAATTCCTATTTGCAGAAGAAAATTATTCTCCATCACCAACCGTACAGGCGATTAGTAAAAAAATAATCGAGGATACTGGAATTTCAGAAGTAAAATAATAACAGAACGCTATCAACTATAGAAACAAAGTTGATAGCGTTTACTTTTTTGTGTCTTTCGGTTAAAATACAGGTAGAGTTACAAAATCAAAAGAAGAGGTAGGAGCTTTTATGAATCAAAAAACAGTGGATGTGATAATTCCAACGCTAAAGCCGGATGTTACATTTTTACATTTAATAGAAAAATTAAATGCTCAAAGTTATCCAATCCAAAACATTATTGTCATCAATACAGAAGAAAAATTATTTCAAATTCATGAAATAACAAATTATAATAATGTAATGGTAAAGCATATTTCTTTAAACGAATTCGATCATGGGGCAACAAGAGATATGGGAGCAAGAATGTCGGATGCGGATATTATTGTTTTTATGACGCAGGATGCAATGCCAGACAACGATTATTTAATTGAAAGCTTAGTAAGCTGTTTTGATTCGAAGGAGATAGGAGCTGCGTATGCTAAACAATTACCTACAACTGACTGTAAGGAGATAGAAAGATTCACAAGAAGCTTTAATTATCCAGAGAATGATAGTATCAAGTCTCAGGCAGATATTAGTCGGTTAGGAATTAAAACATATTTTTGCTCTAATGTGTGTGCGGCTTATGATAAGGAGCTATATCTTAGTTTGGGTGGTTTTATACGTCATACAATCTTTAATGAAGATATGATTTACGCTTCTAAGGTTATTCAGTCAGGAAGAAAAATCAGGTATTGTTCTACGGCTATCGTAGTTCATTCTCATAACTACACAAATATTCAACAATTACGTAGAAATTTTGACCTAGGGGTTTCTCAAAAAGATAATGAAGAGATTTTTATAGGACTAAAATCAGAAGATGAAGGTCTACGACTTGTTTTGCAGACAGCAAAACATTGTATAAAAATAGGAAAGCCTTGGCTTGTAATTGATTTGTTTGCAAAAAGTGGATTTAAATACATTGGATATAAACTTGGTCTAGGTTATCAAAAGCTTCCTAGGTGGCTTATATTAAAGTTAACCATGAATAAAAGTTATTGGAAATAATAAATCAGTATTTATGTATGATTAGTGAAAAAAATATAAATGAAAAACAAGACAAATTTTATTTTAATTTTTATCACATTTTAATCACAAATCATTGCTACACTAAAGAAAATAAAACATAACTAACATAGTTATTAAAACAATTGAAAAGGAGAATGTAATATGTTTGAGAACAATAATGAAAATCAGGATAACAATCAGGTTATAGATTATTATAAAGATTCAAACAGTAACACTACCGACAGTGGCAGTTCCAGTTTTTCTGAAGGAAGTGATGAACGATACAGCCGCTCTTATTACAAGTCACCGTATGAATCAGAGGATAGATATACAAATGGGTCTTTTGGAAGCAGTCAAGGTAATAATAAAAACAAAAAAAATAAAGGTGGCTTTGTTCGTAAACTGATTGCAGTAGCAACACTCGCAATTATCGGCGGAGGTTTAGCGGGTGCTTCATTCGAAGCGGTTAGATTCGTATCAGGTAGTTTGAATCAAAATCAGATATCTTCGGTTGATCTAAATGGATTGGAAGAAAATAATGCAAATTCAGGAGAAGCGCAGAATGCAGATGGATTGGGTCAGACCGTATCCTCCACAGAAACAACGCAGTTGGCTACAACGGTTACCGATGTTTCTAGCGTAGTTGAAGAAGTAATGCCAAGTGTAGTCTCCATAACGAATATATCTACAGTACCCGTTCAAATTCCAGATTTCTTTGGAAGTTTTGGAGGAGGTACACGTGGTGGGAACACATACGAGCAGGAACAAGAAGCAAGTGGATCTGGTTTCATAATAGATAAAAATGATACAGAGCTTTTAATTGTTACCAACAACCATGTTGTGAATAAGGCTAATACATTGTCTGTTGGATTTGCAGATGGAAGCGTTGTGGACGCAAAGATTAAAGGAACAGATGTTGATAGTGACCTTGCAGTGATAGCAGTTCCTTTGGAAAATATAGAAAGTAATACAATGAATGCAATAAAAATAGCAAAACTAGGAGATTCAACACAGCTAAAGGTTGGAGAAGCCGCTATCGCAATTGGTAATGCATTAGGCTATGGCCAATCTGTAACAACAGGTGTTATTAGTGCTATTGATAGAGAAGTAACTGTTGATAGTGTGACGAATAGTTTGATTCAGACTGATGCCGCTATTAATCCTGGTAACAGTGGTGGAGCCTTACTTAATATGAAAGGTCAGGTAATTGGAATTAATTCTGTAAAGTATTCATCTACTGAGGTAGAAGGTATGGGGTATGCAATACCAATCTCCACGGCGATTCCAATCATAAATGAGTTAGTTACCAAGGAAACTAGAGATAAAGTTGATTCGGCAGATACAGGTTATCTAGGAATCGCAGGAATAGATGTATCTGATGAAGCCATTGAAGCTTATGGAATGCCAAAGGGTGTTTATATAGCACAGGTAGTTGATGGTGGTGCGGCTGAGGCAGCAGGAATTAAGAAGGGTGACATTATTACTAAGTTTGATGGAAGTTCGGTTTCTTCTATGCAGAGTCTTCAAGATACCCTTCAATATTATGCAGCAGGAAGTACAGTTACCATAACAGTTCAAACTGCGCAGGATGGGGAATACCAAGAAAGAGATATTACAGTAACACTTGGACGTAAAGTTCAGTAAGAAGTTTGATTAAATGATACAAAAAAATAAAGGAATTCAGGTATGAAAAGCGCTATCTTCCATTATGTAAAAACTAGATGGAAGGTAGCTCCTCAATTGTAAAATAACATTCCCGTCTGAAAGGGAAAGATAGGTACAAATATTTGAAAATAGCATAGAGAAATTCGTGTTACAAAAAGGCAGGGCGCAGTCCCTGCCTTTTGTGATATATTGAACTTAGCCAGTGGGAAAGGAGACACTATGGCTAAGTTTTTATCATATGAAGATCGTTTACAGATTGAAAGTGGACTAAAGGAGGGTATGACTTTTACCGAGATAGGCAAGGAGCTTTTGCGCGACAGAACTACGATTACAAAAGAAGTTCGCAACTATGCAGTAGAGCAATGGAGTGGATATTCAGTCTATCTCCATAATGTATGCAAGTATCGAAAAGGATGTAAGCGAAAAAAAGTGTGTGGAACCAATAAATGTAAGTATCCAATGGTAACCACATGCAGACAGTGTGAGCGTCTGTGCAACAGGTATTGCGTACAGTTTGAGGAAGAAGTGTGTACCAGTAGATTTAAAGCGCCCTATGTATGTAATGGATGTAGTGAAGTGAAAAAGTGTACATTGACGAAGACAATCTATGACGCATTGGAAGCCCATCGTCAGGCATCGAAAAAGATTGCACAATCAAGAAGTGGAATTCTTTCCACGGAAGGAGAAATTGCCAGACTGAATGAAATCCTGGTTCCGTTGATTAAACAAGGACAGTCCATACATCAGATTTATTTAAATAATAAGGATGAGCTGATGTGCAGTGAAAAGACTTTATACAATTACATAGACGGAAGTCTGTTTGATGTGAGGAACATTGATCTCCCACGGAAAGTAAAGTATCGTCCACGTTATAAAAAACCAGAACTAAAGGTAGACAGAGGCTGTCGAGTTGGAAGAAACTATCATGATTATGAAGTGTATCTGGAGCAGCATCCTGATACGGCAGTGACCCAGATGGATTCTGTGATAGGAAGCAAAGGTGGAAAGGTTCTGCTTACGGTATTCTTTGTAGAAACGTCCTTGATGCTTGCATTCCTAAGAGATTCCAATACCTCTAAGTCAGTAATTGATATTTATGATGAGCTATATAATTGGCTGGGAGGACAAGAATTTCGAAAGTTGTTTCCGATCATTTTGACAGACAACGGAAGTGAATTTTCTAATCCCAAGAGTATCGAGTATGGTCCAGATGGAAAAGGATTCCAAAGAACCAGAATCTATTACTGCAATCCAAGTGCCCCCTATCAGAAAGCGGAAATAGAGGTAGGGCATGAATTCATAAGAAGGGTATTGCCAAAGGGAAAAAGTTTTGATGAATTGACGCAGGAAGAAATCAATCGGATGATGGATCATATCAATTCCTATAGAAGAAAGAAACTGAATGGGAAAAGTCCGTATGAAGCATTCTGTTTTTATTATGGAAAAGACCTGGCTGATAAATTAGGATGCCACGAGGTTGACGCCAACAGCATCAATTTAACGCCGGGTCTTTTAAAAAAGTAGCAAGATAATCGGAAGAAGAAACCACTGGCTGGAACGAAAAAAACAGATACCAGCAGACGTGAATTTCGGAGTACAAAATTTGTAAGCCAAAAGTGACGTCCGGTTTTTGTGCGCCCAAATTATCCTGTTACCAGAGATTATACCATGAAAAGCAATAGAAAAACGGGAAAGTCATAACAATTGTGGAATTTCGATTACAAATTTTGAAGGTTGATTACAAAATGTGAAACTCGTTTACAAAACGGGAATCTCGTTTTACATTTCACCATGGAAGGTAGCTTTTTTCATGAAAAAAGTCTATTCATGTCTTCAAATAGACCAGTTATGCATTTGCTATGTTAATTTTTACCAATATGTGGTATTTTTTATATGGTTACTTGAGGGAACAATAACACTTTCGTAAATGATAAAGTGATTGTTGTGTAATAACTTCATTTTAGTATAGATAATAATAGGGGATTATCTAATAGTAAAAAATGTTATCCATGAATCATGTTTTCGAATGAGGGGTTTATGGAAGAAGGGTAAATTACTGTTTGGCGGCAGCACCATGGGAGTAGTGTTGCCGCTGGAAGCGTGCCTATATTTATAAGGTTTCATTATGGAAATTCATTTATCTCATGATAATAAATACAGCTAAAAATGTTAACTTGTGACGTGTGTTGTTTATCTATAGGAGGATATAATATGAATCGATCAAGAAAGTGCGACGTCTATAGTAAAGACGAAAAAGGTAGTTTTGTTTTAATACATTATGATAATGAAGAGAAAGAAAAAACAAAAACAAAAGCACTAGATAATACGGATAAGTATATTCAAACGAAGGGGATAATTGAATATACAGATGATGTAGCAGAACAAATGAGAATGCTATATTCTAAAATACCTGCAAACCTTGAAGAATATTACAAAGGCACGAGCGATTTAAAGGATGTCAACGAAAGATTAAGACAGTATTATTTTTCGATTAAAAGTTATTGTATCAACACTGGCTTAATAAAAGAAAATAGCAATGCTTATAAATACAAATTACTTCAAGATATATATAGAAGTTTTAGATACAATGCAGTTATTAAAGCTTTGGACATGAATGAACTTGAAGGAAAAGAATTGCAAAAAGAATTTTCAAAAGAGGATATGTTTCAAGCTTGCTTTTATTATAATTCAGATTATTTTTATTGGTGTAAAATATTAAGAGAAACATTAATTGAAATTGTTAGAAATCTGGCTCAAGAAGAAAAGATAAAAGATTTTGAAACAGAGTCCATTGATCGACGTAAACGATATATATATGATTATGAATTTAGTTATTCATGGTTTTTAAAGAATAGAGTAAATATAAAGCTGATAGAAGAGGAATTAATACCACCAAAAGATATTAAGATCTTTTATCAAAAAATGACGAATGGAACCTCAGACGGAAAATTAATTGTATTTTATCAATCAAAAATGGCAGAATACACTATGAACAAGACTGATTTAGAACAGGAAAAAAATAATTTTTTTAATATGTTTATGGAATTGAACCACCCTGTTACAAATGAATCACAGTTAGTAAAATTCTTTCAATTATTTTTTGTCTCGGTTATAAATTAAGAATTATCTTTCATATCTGACTCATCACATTTTCAAATATTGTTTAGCCATGGAAATCAAATATGATGAAACATAGTCTTTTACATTTCTTTGCATGGCTAAACAGTACCTTATATTCACTATTTTTTCATAATTCTTCACTTGTGCGTAAATAACATCTACGTTATAATAATATTACTGTTACAGTTAACATTAAGGTTGGCTTTCTATTTGCCTTACCTTTTAACTGTATCATACTAACTTTTTAACTCGAATGATTTTACTTATAAGAGTAAACAAGATGAATGATTTCGCTTGTTATGTACCTGGATTATTACTTTATAGGGTACATATAATTCTGATGCAGTAATAGAAAGGATTATAGAATTATGTCAGATATAAATAAAGAAGACGATTTAGAAATAGAAGAAGTGAAGGATATAGATAGTACGAATGACGATAATGATGAAGACGATTATGAAGAAATCTGTTATTTGTGCAGAAGACCAGAAAGCAAAACGGGAAAAATGATAGAGCTTCCGAATGATATACATATATGCTCAGAGTGCATGCAAAAAACGTTTGATGCAATGGGAAAGGGCGGATTTGGATTTGACGATATTCCAGGGATGTCTAATATCCCGAATATTAGTATGATAAATTTAGCCGATTTACAGAATATGGTACCCAAGAAACAAAAATTAAAAAAGAAGAAGGTAAGTGAAGAGAAAAGTAAAGCGCCAGCCTTGGATATAAAAAATATTCCCGCTCCGCATAAAATAAAAGCAAGTTTAGATGAATATGTTGTTGGACAGGAGTATGCAAAAAAAGTCATTTCTGTAGCGGTTTATAACCATTATAAAAGAGTTGCAACTAATACGATGGATGAGATTGAAATTGAAAAATCCAACATGCTGATGATTGGACCAACAGGTAGTGGAAAGACCTATTTGGTTAAGACGTTAGCAAGAATATTAGATGTTCCTCTTGCGATAGCAGATGCAACCTCATTAACAGAGGCTGGATATATTGGAGATGATATTGAAAGTGTTGTATCCAAATTGTTGGCGGCTGCTGGTAACGATGTAGAGAAGGCAGAACGAGGAATTATATTTATTGATGAAATAGATAAAATAGCAAAGAAAAAAAATACAAATCAACGAGATGTAAGTGGTGAATCCGTTCAACAAGGGATGCTTAAACTATTAGAAGGCGCAGAAATAGAAGTTCCAGTTGGAGCAAATAGTAAAAATGCCATGGTGCCTTTAACGACTGTTAATACTAAAAATATATTATTTATTTGTGGTGGAGCATTTCCGGATTTGGAAGAAATAATTAAAGAGAGGCTTAATAAGCAATCCAGTATGGGCTTTAAAGCTGATTTAAAGGATAAATATGATAATGATCCTACGGTCCTTAGCAAAGTTACGATAGAAGATATCAAGAACTTTGGTATGATTCCTGAGTTCATAGGGCGACTTCCTATTATTTTTACCTTAGAAAGTTTGACGAAGGAAATGTTGATAAAGATATTAAAGGAGCCTAGGAATGCCATCTTAAAGCAATATCAAAAATTGCTTGAATTAGATGAAGTTCAGCTTAACTTTGCAGATCCTGCTTTAGAAGCAATTGCAGAAAAAGCATTGGAAAAGAAAACAGGTGCAAGAGCGTTAAGAGCTATCATTGAAGAATTTATGCTTGATATTATGTACGAAATTCCAAAGGATGAAAATATTGGTAGAGTTACTATTACAAGAGAATATATTGAAAAAACAGGCGGTCCGCTAATAGATATGCGTGGAGTACTTAAGATCGAAGGATAAATAGATTAAAAGTACGAAAAATAAGATTAAATGATTTATTATATTAATGAATGAGATGAAGGAATGTATCGTTGTGCATTCCTTTTTTCTAAAATAGGAAATTGCATTCCAGTTTCCTATTTTAGAAAAGAAAACTACGTGACCCAAAGAAGCACTATGCAAAATAGAAATGGAGGATAAGGAGAAGCTATGATATATTTTTTAATTTCGGCTGCGATTTTTGGATTAGATTTCATTGTTAAAAAAAATGTGGAAGATAACTTAGAATATAATAAGCCAGAGAAGAAATATAATGATAAAATCATTGTAAGAAAAGTTTATAATAGAGGGGGAGCACTTAATGCATTAGATAAAAATCAGGAGTTTGTAGCAGGATTTTCTGCCGGGTTAACATGTTCGATTATTATGGCACAACTTTTTCTTATTGGTAAAAAAGGCTTTCATTTTCTCAAATTTGCACTTAGTCTTGTGATTGGTGGGGCTTGTAGTAATGTCCTTGACCGAATCAAAAGAAAATATGTAGTTGATTATTTTAGTTTTAATACAAAGGTACGGAAATTAAAAGATATTGTATTTAATATATCTGATATGTTTATATTTTTAGGTACTGCATTTGTAACTATTTTTATGATGTTTCAAGGTGAAAAAAAGACAGCGAGTTAGTATTCGCTGTCTTTTCTTTCCCTTGTATAGACATAAGTAAATTCAGACTAGGAATAAATTAAAATTAGTGATACACTACAATTAGTTAATAAAAAAGGTGATGATGGAATGAATAAAAATATTTTGATTTTTATTTCAAGAATTTTATGTTATGAATCAAATCGTTTCTTTGTATCAGAAATAGAAAGATGTCTACATGATTACGATTATGAAGTTGAGGTATGTGAAATCGATTTAGAAGATGGTGAAATAGAGTTAAAGCTGATGGGATATGTGGGAAGAAGTTTTTGTGCCATAATAGATTTTAATTCCGCATTACCACGTTTGGAAATGGAGAATGG
Organism: Candidatus Galacturonatibacter soehngenii; assembly: GCF_008830185.1. GTDB lineage: Bacteria > Bacillota > Clostridia > Lachnospirales > Lachnospiraceae > Lachnotalea > Lachnotalea soehngenii. The sequence goes on along the minus strand of NZ_WAGX01000005.1, from coordinate 895,136 downwards.
AGAACGCTATCTAGATCATATTGATGCTCCATTTTATAATTATATAGTGGATCATCCCTTGTATCACCATCCAGTGATAAAGCTAAATTTAAAGCGCTCTAATGTAATATGTATTGACCGAAAACATGAAGAATACATAAGAAATCATTATGCGGACATTCAAAAAGTGATTTTTATGCCGCTTGGTGCAATGGAGGCCCTAAACGTAATTCCATATGAACAACGTAAAATTGATGTACTATTTTCAGGGTCTTATCAAAGTTCTCGTGAAATGATGGAGCAGATGAAGGAGATGAATGCCGATGAGACAATGTATCTTTTAGTACAAGAATTACAAAAAAACACAAAACAGACACAAGAAGAAGCTTTGAAATATATATTAGAACAAAGAGGAGAAACTTTGTCTGATAAAGAGTTTGCGGACTGCTTGAATGCTCTTTATTTGGCTGAGAGATATGTTAGAGCCTGTTTTAGAGAAAAGCTAATTCAAACATTATTAGATCACCACATTGATATAACCGTGTATGGAACAGGATGGGAGGATTTCAAATGCAGTAATAAAGAGCATTTAATTATAAAAAATTCAGTTAGTTTTCCAGTATCTTTAGAAATAATTGCAGATTCTAAGATTGTGTTAAATATTATGCCATGGTTTAAAGATGGTATACATGACAGAGTTCTATCGGCAATGATTAATAAAGCCGTTTGTGTTACCGATTCAAGTACATACATGAAAGAACACTTTAAGGATGGAGAAGATCTGATATATTATTCATTAGATGAATTAGAAAAGCTTCCTCAAAAAATAACCAAGCTTCTAAACGATCCAAACCAAGCAAAACAAATCAGTGAATGTGGATACAACGTAGTAAAAGAGAAACATATGTGGAAAAATCGAATCGAAGAAAACATAATAAAAATAACATGTTAACTAATGAAGGAGGAATGTAGAATGGATCGAATCGTATCTACACTAAAAAGCAGTGTTCTTTGCAAGAACATGAGTGATGAGCAAATTGAGAATTTCGTGAAAACCAGTATCATCTCAAAAAGATTCTATAAAAAGGGAAGTATTGTTTTTCATGAAAATGACAAACCAACAAAACTGTATTTGCTGATGGAAGGAAAAGTCTCTATTTGTAAGGATACTATGTCAGGGCGAAAAATATTAATTACAGAGATAACAAGAAGTGGTGATATATTTGGTGAAGTATATTTATATATGCAAGTTGATAAATATAATTTATATTCGGTAGTTCAGGAAAATTCACAAATACTTGAATTTACATCTGATTTATTTGATATGAAAGAGGGGAGGCTAGAACCTTCTCATGTCATTGTATTTCAGAATATATTGACTCTTTTTGCCCAAAAGGCTTACTTTATGAATATGAAATTGCAGGTCCTAAGCAGTGGTAACTTACGCCAATGTCTTGTTCGATTTCTGTTAAATCAACAGAAGAATAGTAATATTATACAGCTATTTATGACCAGAGAAGCCTTAGCGGATTATTTAAATGTAGCAAGACAATCCTTATCACGAGAACTTAGTGCTTTGCAAGAGGAAGGATTGATTTCCGTTAGTGGGAAAAAAATAACAATATTACAACAAGAACAGTTAGAAGAATATTTATAAAAAAGTAAAATAAAAAAAATAAAGAATTGTAACATATGTGACGGAAAATACAAATTACTCATGGTATGATGCTATCAACAAGTAAACAATACTCGAATAACTTCGAGAAAATATAATATGTTAGATAGGAGAATTATATGGAGAATAAGATGTTTTGTTATCAATGTCAGGAAACAGCAGGATGCACAGGTTGTACTCAAATGGGTGTCTGTGGTAAAACTCCTGAAGTTGCAGGAATGCAGGACTTATTGGTATACGTTACAAAGGGGTTAGCTGAAGTTACAACAAAGCTTAGAAAAGAAAATGTAGCAATTGAAAAAAGTACAAATCATTACATTACATGGAACTTATTTACAACAATCACAAATGCAAACTTTGATGAAGCAGTGTTTGTAGAAAGAATAAATAAGTCTTTAGATATAAAGAAAGAATTATTAGCAAAACTTTCCGATAAGAGTGGTTTATCTGATGCAGCAATCTGGGAAGACTATTCAGTTGAAGGAATGAGAGCAAAGGCAGCACAGGTTGGTGTTCTAGCTACTGAAAATGAAGATGTTAGAAGTCTTCGTGAGTTAATCACTTATGGATTAAAAGGCTTATGTGCATACATGAAACATGCGAATGCATTAAGCAAAGAAAACGAAGCAGTTGATATCTTCGTACAGGAAACGTTAGCAAAACTTTTAGACGATTCATTAAGCGTAAATGAATTAATTGCATTAACACTTGAAACAGGAAAATATGGTGTAGATGGTATGGCGTTATTAGATGAAGCGAACACTTCTTCTTATGGTAACCCAGAAATCACTAGCGTTAATATTGGTGTAGGTAAAAACCCTGGTATCCTTATTTCAGGACATGATTTACGTGATATGGAAATGCTTTTAGAGCAGACTAAGGGAACAGGCGTAGATGTATATACACATTCAGAAATGCTTCCAGCACATTACTATCCAGCATTTAAGAAATATGATCATTTTGTAGGTAACTATGGTAATGCATGGTGGAAACAAAAAGAAGAGTTTGAAAGCTTTAATGGACCAATCTTAATGACTACAAACTGTATCGTACCTCCAAAAGCTTCATACAAAGATCGTTTATTCACAACAGGAAGTGCTGGTATGGAAGGATGTAAGCACATTGAAGGAAATGAAGGCGAAGTTAAAGATTTCTCAGAAATTATTGCGCTTGCAAAAACTTGTCAACCACCAACAGAAATCGAAACAGGAAGCATTGTAGGTGGATTTGCACACAACCAAGTATTTGCATTAGCTGATAAAGTAGTGGATGCAGTAAAATCAGGAGCAATCAAGAAATTTGTTGTTATGGCTGGTTGCGATGGAAGAGCAAAATCAAGAAATTACTATACTGACTTTGCAAAGGCATTACCAAACGATTCTGTTATCTTAACAGCAGGTTGTGCAAAATATAAATACAACAAGCTTAATTTAGGTGATATCGGAGGAATTCCAAGAGTTCTTGATGCAGGTCAGTGTAATGACTCCTACTCATTAGTTTTAATTGCCTTAAAATTACAAGAAGTATTTGGTTTAGAAAGCGTAAATGATTTACCAATCGCATACAACATTGCATGGTATGAGCAAAAAGCAGTTATCGTTTTATTATCTCTTCTACATTTAGGTGTAAAAAATATTCATTTAGGACCAACACTTCCTGCATTCTTATCACCAAATGTGGTAAATGTATTAGTAGAGAACTTTGGTATCGCAGGAATTACAGACGTTGAAAATGATTTAAAGATTCTTCTTGCATAAGAAGTATGAAAAAATCAAATACGTAAATGATAGTGATAACATATTAAAATGAGGAAGGGAGAGATGGATATGGCAATCGAAAATATAATGAAAAATATAGTGAAGTCTGAAGTTGTTGATTTAAAAGAGCAAGTGGGTTATTTAGATAATCAGGTAGTAAGTAAAACTTTGGTGCAAAATGGTGCTGTTAGTATTACCTTGTTTGCATTTGATAAAAATGAGGAAATTAGTACTCATGAATCCAAAGGAGATGCTTTTGTTACTTGTTTAGACGGCGAAGGAGAAATAACAATTGATGATACAAAATATGTATTAAAAGAAGGTCAATCAATTGTAATGCCAGCCAACCACCCTCACTCCGTATTTGGTAAAGAGAAGTTTAAAATGTTACTTATTGTTGTTTTTTAAATAAATAAAAAACCAGATGTCATATGGCATTTGGTTTTTTATTTTCCATTTTCCATTAATCTAATATATCAGCTTTCATTTCTTTTGGATGCTTTTTAAATACGCTTAGCTTATTGTTTAAATCACAGGTAGCTAGAAAAACATCAGAAATATCCTTTACATTCTTTGCCTTTAATTGATCAATGAGCCATTTTTCATTTTTTCCAGTATGTTTTAAGTTTTGCTTCATTATTTTTCCATCTATAATTACATTAGCAACTAAAGTATCCTGCGTAGGAGCAATTCCTAAGTCTTTTCCAATTACAGGGCGTTCATCCGATAAAGGTAGAATACTAAATTTCCCATTTGACTCTAATAAAACGGTTTGAATTTTTGATAAATCAAAGTAGCCATTGATTCTGCACTGAGATAGAAATTCATTAATATCTATTTTAGCCTTTTTCAAGTTTTTTGAAAAAAGTTCGCCATTATCGTATAGTATTGAGGTTTTTCCATTGAAAACTCTTCTTAATATTACTGATTTTTCATTAACTATAGCAAGCAATATGTTTACGGCAGCATATACAAGCATAGCAACAAATGGCTTAACAGAATCAGTAAATTCCGAAGTAGCCAATTCTGCTGCAATAGAACCAATAGTGATTCCGTTAATATAATCAAACATACTTAATTGGGACATCTCGCGATTCCCCATAAGTTTTGTTAAAATCAACAGCGTGATAATGGAAAGAATCGAAGTTAAAATTGCCTGTAGTATCTCCATGATGGCATCCTTTCTTTTGATATATATTTTAACCATAGTATTAGAAGAAAATGTTAAAATTATACAGTCAAAACTTACTCAAAGAAAAGATAAAAGTGAATGCTAGTGTAAAGTTTTTGTAGGAAAATGAAATAGATATAAAAAGAAAGCACGATTCTGTGTTAGGATTTAAGTGACCAAACAAAAATCTAATTCAGAAAGAGGTGCTTTCTATGATTAAAAGTATACAACAGTTTCAGTCAGAAGGGGTAAAAAAGTTAGAAAATATATTTGTAGATTATTCAACAGATATGAAAAAGATAGCGGAAATGGTTCAGGGCGTTACAAAAAGTGTTGTTGATCTTGGTCTATCAATGATTGCTGAAGAATGGGAATCCTATGATGAAATGCTTAGGAGAAATAAACACATTCGTCGAGGCTGGCAGATTGTGAAAAGAGATCAAACATCACTAGTTACTTCTCTTGGAGAAGTAACTTACCACAAGACGTTGTTTTATCATCCCAAGGAGAAAACGTATGCCTATCTATTGGATAAAGTGATGCAGCTGGATCCCCATACCAGATTAACAGAAGATGCAGTTGCCCAAATGCTCAATGAGGCTGTAGACAGCAGCTATCGAAAAGGTGGAGAGAGAGTATCCATTAGTGAAACGCAAGTCAGCAAAGAAACTGTTATGAACAAAATACATTCCCTTGAATTTCCAAAAATAAAGCCACTACAAGAGAAAAAACAAGTGAAATATTTATATATTGATGCTGACGAAGACCACGTATCCTTGCAGTATCTTGATAAAAAAGGAGATATAAAGAAACCAAGAAGTAATACAATTATGCCAAGGCTTGTTTATGTTTATGAAGGTATTACAAACGATAATGGTCGAAATGAATTAATAGGAAAGGCTCATTTTGGAGGAATCTATGAAGGAAGTGCTGAAATCACAAGGCTTTGGGGTGAAGTGTATGAATATATCGAAAACTCGTATGATATAGAATATCTGGAAAAAATCTATATTAATGGAGATGGAGCTGCTTGGATTAAAAGTGGTCAGAAACTGATTCATAAAGCAAAGTTTGTCCTTGATCGTTTTCATATGCATAAATATATCATAGGAGCAACTTCTCATCTTTTAGATTCTGTAGAGGATGCACGAAGAGAAATCTATAAAGCAATCTATGGAGAAAAGAAATGGCTTGCAGAAAAAACCTTTGAAAAGATTTTAAATGTTACAGAAAAAGGCTCAAAACAAAAGACAGTCATGGCAGCCAGAGAATATATTCTAGGAAACTGGTCTGGAATCATGCAGTGGGTAAGAGATAAAAACAAGGAAGTAGAATGCAGCGCGGAAGGTCATATCAGTCATATATTAGCAGATAGGATGAGTTCGAGGCCATTGGGCTGGAGCAAAACTGGTGCTGATAAAATGTCAAGATTAAGGATTTATAAAAGCAATAAAGCAGACATATTGGAATTAGTGAGATATCAAAAGCAAGAGTTTGCGCAGGCAGTGGGTTGTGAAGAGGTAATATACAACAGTAATCAAATGTTTCAGATGGAACGTGCAAATCGAAAACGACTGGGAAACCTTGCAGATATACCCGTTTATAGTATTCCTTATACACAGATAAAGAAAATCGCAGCATTAAAGAATCATATTTGGGGATTGTAAAGAAGAGAAAAATAGAATAAAATAAGGACAGTCAAAAAATCGGAAACACATCAGGGGCAAGTCTGTCTATTAAAATCCTACTGTAAATTTACACTATCAAAGTGAATATAACACTTTATAAAAAACTAAGCAAAAGGTATAATGTAACTTATCGGAAGAAAAACAAGCGGCTGCAAAGCAGACATTTGTTTTTACCCGATAAGTTATAAAACATTTGGAGGAAATATGAAGAAGTATATTGGTAGTCGACAATTTTATAAGATGGTTTTAATGGTAGCAATACCAGTTATGATACAAAATGGAATTACTAATTTTGTAAATCTACTTGACAATATAATGATTGGACAAGTAGGTACCGAACAGATGTCAGGTGTTGCAATTGTAAATCAATTGATTTTTGTATTTAACCTTTGCATTTTTGGCATTGTTTCTGGGGCAAGTATATTTGGAACACAATTTTACGGAAAAGGTGATTATGAAGGAATGAGAAATTCTTTTCGCTTTAAGATAATCACCTGTATTGCACTAAGTGGGATTGGTATTATGGTTCTTTATCAGTTTCAAAATGAATTAATTTCACTATACTTGCATGAGGGAAATACCAAAGGAGATATTGCAGTAGCATTATATCATGCAAAGGAATATTTGGCAGTCATGCTGATTAGCCTTGTACCTTTTGCTATATCACAAGCCTATTCTAACACTGTTAGAGAAATGGGGAAGACTGTAATGCCTATGGTTGCTGGTATTATTGCAGTAATCGTAAATGCAGTATTAAATTATATTCTTATTTTTGGAAAATTAGGTCTACCAGCATTAGGAGTGCAAGGTGCTGCGATAGCAACCGTTATTGCTAAGTTTATTGAATGTGGTATTATTGTGATATGGATACATATACATGCGAATGAGAATCAATTTATTATAGGTGCATATAAAAGTTTCTTGATTCCAAGACATTTAATTAAACAGATATTAATCAAGGGGGCACCATTAATGATAAACGAAGCCTTATGGGCAAGTGGAATGGCAATCACAATGCAATGCTATTCCGTACGAGGTCTGGATGTTGTTGCCGGTATGAATATTTCAACTACAATATCTAATATGTTTAACATTGTATTTATCGCTCTGGGAGGATCTGTTGCAGTTGTAATAGGGCAGTTATTAGGAGCTAATAAGATGGAAGAAGCAAAAGATAGTGCTACTAAGCTGATATTCTTTTCAGTAGTGAGTTGTATTTTTATAGGAATTGTTATGGCGGTGGTTGCACCTTTATTTCCAGCCATTTATAATACAAGCAATGATGTAAAATATTTGGCAAAGAGCTTTATATTGGTATCTGCACTGTGCATGCCAATCAACGCCTTTACGCACGCTAGCTATTTTACACTTCGTTCAGGAGGAAAGACAATTATAACATTCTTATTTGACAGTGTTTTTGTTTGGTTAATTAGCATTCCAACGGCTTATTTTTTTAGTAGATATACTGGAATTCATATTATATTTGTCTACTTGATATGCCAGTCGATGGATATTATTAAATGCTTAATTGGATATATTTTGATAAAAAAGGGTGTTTGGCTAGAAAACATTGTTGCAGAATAAATATATTAGTATTTTCGTTAGACGATAAATTTATTAAATAAATGGTTTTTAAACATGAGAGGAACCATTTATTTTTATGTCAAGATTTAATATACTTCAAAAGAGCTAAAATCAAATAAATTGATGTTTCGTTCTCATTTGCAATGTTATATATAAAATACCAGTAACATATAATGAGATTAAGAGGACATTTATGGAGTTTGATATGAAGGAAGTTTACAAAACGATATTACAAAATGCAAAAATACATATAAAAGAAAGAGTAAATAGAAAAGGAGTCATTGCTGGAGCTTTACTTTTATTATTTGCTGCCGGAATTCTTAGCACACCAAGGATAATTTCTGTTACCACAGGTGGAAATGTAAGTAAAAAAGAACTTCCAATCTACTGTGTTCAGACAGATAAACCACAAATTGCATTGAGTTTTGATGCGGCATGGGGAAATGAGGATACACAAAGAATTTTGGATACCTTGGCAAAGTATAATGTAAAAGTTACATTTTTTATGACAGGAGGGTGGATAGAGTCCTATCCTGAAGATGTTAAAAAAATTGCGGCAGCAGGGCATGATTTAGGAAATCATAGTCAAAACCACAAGCAAATGTCGCAGTTAAGTAAAGCAGAATGTATTGAAGAGATTCAAAAGCCACATGATTTAGTAAAACAATTGACAGGTATAGACATGTTTTTGTTTCGACCGCCCTACGGAGACTATAATAATAATTTAGTAAAGGCAACCTATGAAATAAAGTATTATCCGATTCAGTGGGATGTTGATAGTCTCGATTGGAAAGATTACGGTGCTACCGATATCGTAAATCGTGTTGTAAATCACAAGAACCTAGGCAATGGATCTATCATTTTATGTCATAACGGAGCAAAATATACAGCCGATGCACTGGACTCAATGATAACTGGCTTACAGGATAAAGGTTTTGAATTAGTTCCAATATCGCAGTTAATTTTAAAAGACAATTTTTATATGAACCATGAGGGAAGACAGTGTGTAAAGTAATGTAGAGAATATTTTAAGCTTATCGGTTTATTATGTATCGTAAAAGGGCTTATACGTATGTTGTAGGCTCTTTTTTATTGTATAAAAAGGTTCACTTTTGAATGCACACCATTTGGAAAGTAGTTGCAACGTAGTCTGCAGGGGACGAGATTGTAATAAAGCATAGCTGTTGAAATACCAACAAAGTTAAGGAAGAATAAAAACATATGAAAAAAATATCGCTTCATAGTATGTGATGATACACTTTGATACTAAAGATAGTGATATACTCAATTTACAAATTAATTAGCTGACTAAACAGCGTATAAAATGTTATTTGTACTACTAAAAACTTGTCATTTTATAGGAGGATGAAAATATGCAAATAACCGAAAGTGGATTAATGAGACCAGAATGTCAGGACATTGAACCGATTCAAAATAATGTGGATATTTTAGATGAGCATTTAAGAGACACAGACATTCATGTAAATGCCACCAAAATTGCGGAGATTGAGATACCAGAAGAACTTTCACAAATCAATAGTACAGATACTAATACTACTATGTGGGGAAAGATAAAAAAATCAATTAGTGAAGTAATAGAACATGTAGATAAGGTTGCATCAGAGACAACCCTTGGGCATATTCGAATTGGAACAGGAATTCAAATGAAAGATGATGTAGCTAATGTTAAAATTGCAAATGATTTAACTACAAGTGATTCAAGTACTTCATTATCAGCAGCAATGGGAGTACAGTTAAACGATAAGATTATAGAGCATGAAGAAAAAGTAGCCTCTGAAACAACACTAGGACATATCAAGATTGGAAAAGGGTTACAGGTAACAAATGGAGTAGCCAGTGTTAATATGGGAACATTGATTGATAAAATTTATCCGATTGGATCTGTTTATATCAGCGTCAACGATGTATCGCCTGCTGAATTTTTAGGGGGACTTTGGGAACGATTTGCGGCAGGAAGAACATTAATAGGAGTCGATGGAACCAGACAAAGCTTCAATGAGGCGGAAAAATTTGGTGGAAGTGAGACTACTACATTAGAAACAAAACATATGCCTTCACATGTTCATAATTTTAGTTGGACAGGAAAGCCGAGCGCAACTGCAAGCACAAGCGTAAGTATTGCAGCGGGCGGAAATCATTATCATTTAGCCGGTGCATTAACTGCAGATAGAGCAAATATTACTGGAAAATTGGGAAATATGATAACTGAATCAAAAGGTGGTTTGGTAGCCAGTGGTGTATTTAGTTGTGGACCAAGTGCAGAGCATGGCAGATATGGTGGTGGAACAGAATTATCAACATTAAATGATATTTCATACTTAGATGCCTCTCATACGCATACGGTTAGCGGTAATACTGAATGGAACGGCAATCATACACATGGTGCATCAGCAACAACATCATTATCATTTAATAATATGACCGTTTCTGGTAATACCAGTGCAAGTGGAAATGGTCAAGCCTTTAGTAATTTACAGCCATATATTACAAGTTATATGTGGAAAAGAGTAGGCTAACTTGCTTATGCCACGGAATACACTTTAATAGCCTTATATAAAGAGCTGGTAGAGATAACCAGCTCTTTTAAGTGATAACTAGTCATTCTTTTTTAATCCAGATATACCAAATGAGATACCAATAGCAAACAATATAATTTCGACAACACCTCCAAAGCTACTGCTTGGATCAATTAATATAAACCCACCGATTAGTATAAACATAAATCCAAATAATAAAGTTTTAAGTCCTTTCATTTTTGTAATCCTCCTCCTATATTCTTAAATAGATTCTCGGAATCTCTAGGCCTTAATTTATAAGGCTTTGAGATTCTATTTTTATAAAATCACCCACTTTTTTTGCCAAAAACGCTTGACTAATCCACAAAAATTTGCGGCGAAACCGATTAAATGTAATTTATTTTTTTCGACTTGGAGGCGATTTTAATGTTACCTGTTATTACTGGCGGTCATTCCGCCTATCAGGATACTTTTGTATCCGAATTTCTTAAATATTATCCAGACCCTTTTACTCTTTCTAAGGATACTTGGGATGTTATCACCACGTTCTGGTATCTGGATTTATCACAGACAGATACAATCATGCAGGAGCGCTACTCTAAGCTTGGTCCTGAACCCAGACTACCTTCCTTGATGCTCCGTTCCTATTTACTTTCCCTGAAGCTCAAGGTTACTTCTATTACCGCTTGGGTTTCTTTACTCAAAACTTGCCCTCTTTATGCTATTCTCAGCGGTTTTCCTGTTGGTGACACCCCAGGTATTGGTACCTTTTATGATTTCTTTTCCCGCCTCTGGATATCTGATAGCAACAATCTTTCACCTTAAGAACGCTACCTAAAAGAAAAAGTAGCCAAGGGTAAGAAAAAGGGGGATAAAACACCTGCTAATACGGATACCTTGTGTTCTAGGCTTCTTCCCTTTTTGGAAAAACATTCTCAGAAAACTACCCATCCCTTCAGCCTGATTTTTAAGCTCTATTTTCATCAGTTCTTAAGCAGGTCTGTAGAGAGAGGCTTAATCAATCAAGCCCATCTTTCGGTAGCTGGTGACGGCACTCCCATTCGAACATCTGCTCTTTTGCGAAGCAAACGCATCTGTGATTGCCGTGATAAAGGTATCTTTGATTGTAAATGCAAATGGAAGTTCTCACAGCCTGACTACAACAGTGGCTGGGACTCTTCTAGAGAATGCTACTTCAACGGCTACTATCTCTATATGTTTGTAGCTTCTGATTCTCGCAGCGACCTGCCTGTATTTCCTTTGCTTGAGCGAGCTTCCAGACATGACATGCTGTCATTTTTACATTCCTTCTTTACATGCAGGTTTATCTGCCGCAGTTCCATCTGGAAAAGCTCCTGTTAGACTCGGCTATGGATGCCATTCCTGTATACGATACGATTACTGTAAACGCCATCATATCACGCCTTTTATTGATTTAAAGAAAACCAACAATGGCAACTACAAATATAAAGATTCCTTCACGATAGCTCCGGATGGGGCTCCTATCTGTAAACTGGGCTTACGCATGTGTCATGATGGGATAGAGCCAAAGAAAAACCGTTGTAAGTTTCGTTGTCCGCAATCAGACCGAAAACGCGGTTGTTACTGTGAGACTCCCTGTTCTAATGCAAAGTATGGACGCACTGTACATACCCAACTAAAAGATAATCCCAGAATATTTAACATACCGCCAAGAGACAGTAAGGAATGGAAAAAGGAATATGATAAAAGAACTTCTGTGGAACGCTCCAATAAACGTGAGAAAGTAGACTATAAACTAGAAGGCGGCAGACACCGCTCAACAAAGATGTGGTACTGCCGCCTCTATGGCATCATGATGCTCCAACATCTTGATGCATGGGAAATGCCTTCCGTAGAGGATTTCCAAATGTCATTTAGTAAACTCACTACATAATAAGTTTCATGACATCTTCATTTTAAAGCATAGCAGCCACTATGTCTATTTCTCATGCACAATTTTCTTCCTTATCTCTAAAACTATCTGTATTCAGTTTTCAATCTACGTTAGTACTGGAATGAGCTAATTCCGAGAAGTTATAATATACTACTGAATATATAATGCAACAATTACTATTATTTTACAACAAAAAAGTGACATAAAAAAACACAGATTCATCCCCTACCTATAGAGGAAGGAGTATACTCGGCTTCGTCACTACATAAAGTATTTTTTGAAATAAATAAGAAAACTAAGAAGAATAAATATTTATAAATTTCATATTAAAATCAATGACTTTAGTAAAAAACTATCCTATGCTATGTAAAATACAGTAAATATGATTTGTCGAAAAAAATAAATTGTAAAACAATAAAGGTATATGGTATAATAAATAAACTAAATAATATGACAATAACGAGAATAAGATAATTAATTATTTTTTGTGTTTCAGAGTTAGCTTTTGATATGAGTACAGCAGAGAGCGAGACTGGAATTCAAATGTTTAATAATGGAATTGAAAGAAATAACTTATTTTACCTGGAGGCCTTAAATCATCTATCAAAGTACAAAGTATTCAGTTATAATGAAATGCAAGAAGGTAAATTAGTTGAATACATAATTAGTTTATATCAGTAAAGTTAGACGTTCAGTAGTAAAATGATGTAAGAAGGGAGTATACATACAGATGAACAAAAATTTTATTCAAGCAATAACAATTGATTGGAATAAAATTTCTAACAATTCCTATTTAAAAGAAATACCATCGATTAGCCAATTAGAAATCTTAAATTTTGATAATGAAATAACTTATTTTGTAGGTGAAAATGGAACGGGCAAATCGACTTTATTGGAAGCTATTGCAGTTGCATATGGTTTTAATCCAGAAGGAGGGACCATAAATTACAATTTTTCAACATACGACGATGTTTCTGAGCTAAGTAACGCAATTAAGATAAGTAAAGGAATTAAGAGACCAAAAGGTGGTTACTTCTTTAGAGCGGAGAGTTTTTTTAATGTAGCAAGTAAATTAGAGGACTATCGAGATTTGACACCAAAAGAAGTTTTTTATGAAAGATACGGTGGTAAGTCTTTACATGAACAGTCACATGGTGAAAGTTTTCTTTCTTTTTTTCAGACCAATGAAAGAGAGGGAATATACATCATGGACGAACCAGAAGCAGCTCTTTCTCCACAAAGACAGTTATCTTTATTAATTCAAATATCAAGAATGGCAAAGGCAGGTTCACAATTTATAATAGCAACGCATTCTCCTATTCTTTTAGGTATTCCTAATGGAAGTATATATTCTTTTGATAATGAACAAATAAATTTATGCAAATATGAAGAAACAGAATGTTATAATGTGACAAAGCTATTTATAAATGATCGTGAATCATTTATAAAAAGATTGCTAAATGAAGATTTTGAATAAAAAGGACGCTTGATTTTACAAGCATCCTTTGGTATATTCGAATTAAGAAAGGTACTTAAAAGTGCCCTCAGAATGATTAAAAAATAAGTATCCTAACTTTCCAAGAGTTGGGGATACTTATTTTTTATAATAAAGGGATACTTGTAAGAAAAAATATTTTATTTAACGTAAGCGATTAATAACATAGTGCCTACTAAATAAAACGGAGATGGTTTATAATGCTATCCCCAACAATAGTTTCTATTTACATTGTTCCTGTACTTCTGGTGCCCAAGGCATGAGATCATCCAATTCCTCTGGATGTTGCTGCCATTGGGCATCAGGCATATAGATCAGCAAATGTTGAAGATATGCAAATACATTGAGACCATTTGCTTTTGCAGTCTCAATTAAACTATATACTGCAGCGGTTGCTTTTGCTCCTTTTGGAGTATCTGCAAAGAGCCAGTTTTTCCTTCCTACGGTGAATGGGCGAATGGCATTCTCAGCTGCATTGTTTGATAAAGAACATCTTCCATCAAGAAGATAGTTCTCCATATATGGCTTTTGATTCTGCGCATAGGTAACTGCTTTTCCAAGTGATGAATCTTTTAATACATTCAGTGAATCAAGCCAACACCAAAAAGCCTCAAGAACTGGCTTTTCAAGTTCAAGACGTTTACAGAATCTTTCTTCAGGTAGCAGGTCTTTTATACTGTCTTCGATAGCAAACAGCTTATCACAGTACTGCCGACCTATCTCAGCACTAGTCGGTGGTCCATCTGTAGCTTTCTTTGTAGGAATTGCTTCCACAAACTTACGCCTCAGATGTGCCCAGCAGCCAACTCTGGTGATACCACTTAGTTTGTTATATCCAGAGTATCCATCGGAATGGACATAACCTTTGAAATCCTTCAGGTAAGTGGAAAGTTATGTAATTAATAAACTGAAATTCATATCCAATAGATTCGGCATGTTTGGGAAAAACAGCCATCTCCCGCAATATTCGGCAGAATATGAACTATTCGATATGACACTGAAGAAGAAAAAACATCATACCGAGAAGATATTTAATAATAGAGCCTTATAATAGATGTCCTAGCTACTTCAAAATCCGTGGATGTGGATAATAGCTTATCACAGCTTTTCCGATGATATTTTTAGAGGATACATATTTATTTGTCCAATATCTTGAATCCCAAGAATCATTTCGATTGTCACCCATCATAAAATAACATTCATCAGGGATTAAAAAAGGGCCAAAGTTATCAATACCTTCCTCACTTGTATAATCGTTTTCTAGTTGTTCACCATTAATATAGATTTTTCCATCTCTTCCTTCAATTGTTTCACATGGTAAACCAATAATACGTTTTAAATAAGCAGTCTTACCGTCATCAGGGTAGATAAATGTAACGATATCTCCTCTTTTAGGGGGCTCTATGAGATACGACAAACGATTGGCTATAATTCTATCACCAGTCATTACTGTAGTCTCCATCGAACTGGAAGGAACTTGCGCATTTACAATGACACAGGTATTTAGCACATAGGCGAGAATCAAAGCACAAAAAACTGATTTGGCCATTTCCCAAATATTTTTTAAATTATCAATTCGTGATTGTTTCATTTGTTAAGCTCTCCTTAAGTTTATAATATTTCAAAAAAGATTCAAAGATAACCTTCTCAATAAATTAATTAACAACATGATAATTGTAGCATATTTTTTTAGAAAAGAAAAATTATTGTTTTCATTTAAAATTCATAACTATAATAAAATGTCTTAAAAATTTAAATATGTATAGCAAATTTGAAAAACACCAGTTATAATTATTTCTTATAAAGAAAACCAATCGTAGACAAAGGAGTCAAATACTAAATTTGACTCCTTTTTTTCGTTGAAAAGTAGGAGGAGATTAGTGTGAAAGAAAGTAGAGGGCAGCCAGAAAATGGCGCACTTAAACAAGCTATCAGGTGTTAGCTTAAAAATAGGGACTATTTATTTTTAAAAAGCTCAAGAAAGTAATTGTGATTCAGTAATAACCCCTTCACGTAATAAAAGTTTCTTGGCTTGCTTGATGGCCTTTTCCTTTTGTTTTTCAACTAAGGTAACCGGCATATCAATTTTATAAATATCGCTTGGATTCCATACTTCACCATTAGACAGCATTTGATAAATGGCGGTGAGGATCATTCGAGCAATTGCAATAATGGCTCTTTTTTTGCCACGGCGTTTTAAAAGAGATTCATATTTCTTTTTATAGTAAGGGGATTTGTCGGATTTTACGGCTGCATGGGCACATTGCACCAATGCAGGTTTGAGGTATACTCCAGCACGTGTAATCCTAACAGATTTCTTCTTACCAGCAGATTCGTTATTACCTGGAGTTAATCCAGCCCAACTGCAAAGACGCTTGTTACTTGAAAACTGAGACATATCAATACCTATTTCGGAGATGATAGTAATTGCACTATCACGTTTAACACCCGGAATGGTACAGAGAAACTGGATAGCATTTTCAAAATCAGCATGGGAAGAAATCAAAAATTCTATCTGAGAATCTATATCTTGGATTTCAGCTGTGATATAATCCATATGTGCGCGGACGAGGCGCATACGATATTTTTGGGTATCAGTCATCTGATATCCTTCAATGGATTCAATAACAGCAGGTTCTTTCTCCTTGAGCTTTTTAAGGAGTTTAGATGCGATTTCTTCGTGGTTGATTGAATTGCCAGACTGTTCAAGTAGGTAATCTATAATGGATGTGGATGACTTCCCAAAGATATCAGATACAACAGAGTCTAATGCGACATTGCATACAGTGAGCGCATTCTGATACCGATTCTTTTCACCGGAACGGCAACAAACCATTTTGTAACGATAGCGTGTGTATTCTCTTAGAATACGTATCGGTTTACAAGGAATGTAACTGCCGGGAACAAGTCCAAGCCGAAACAGATTTCCAATCCATTTGGAGTCTTTCGTATCATCCTTATTACCTTTTACCGCTTTTACCCATTTGGGGTTGGCAATCGTGACATTGATATCTTCTTCAAGAAGATTAAAGACAGGAACCCAGTACTTGCCGGTAGATTCCATACAAATGTCGCGGCATTCATTTTCAATCAGCCACTGTTTGAATTCAAGAATAGAATTGTTAAAAGTAGAAAAACGTTTCTTCTGATAGGTAGGTTCAACACCAGAAG
This sequence comes from Candidatus Galacturonatibacter soehngenii, assembly GCF_008830185.1. Lineage (GTDB taxonomy): Bacteria > Bacillota > Clostridia > Lachnospirales > Lachnospiraceae > Lachnotalea > Lachnotalea soehngenii. The sequence continues at coordinate 878,164 of NZ_WAGX01000005.1, read as the reverse complement.
TTGTTTTAATGATTGTGGCAACGAGAAAAGATTTATGTACATCGACACCACAACAGGTTTGGTAGATAACTTTCATAGTCATGCTCCTTTCGAAATTAAGTAAAGAAGCCATTGACTGTTCTGCCACACAATTTAACCTAGGCGTTAAAACAATTCTTAGTGTACGGTCTTATAGAGCCACTTATTTGTGCTTGAACAGGCAGAACTTACACTGATTACAATGCTGTCTAAAACGAGAAAGAATTTACAACTCCTCCTCCCGTGCTTTGTAGTGTAGCTTCTTGAAGTTATTATTTCACGGAAGTAAAGGTTTGTGAATACTTTCATTACTATTTGTGCCGCCGCTTGGCGGCGGAATGGAGATTACAATGAAAAAATTGATTGCAACAATGTTACTAACCTTACTAACAATGTCCATACTTTCAGGATGTACAAGTAAAAAAACAATAGACACGCAAGCAACGACAAAACAGTCTACAAGTGCAGCAAAAGAAACACAAGTGGAGTTGACGATTCTATGCGCAGTTAGTTTAACGGATGTAACAAAAGAAATAGCAGATACCTATAAACAAATAGCTCCAAATGTCACACTAACTTTTTCGTATGGTGCTTCAGGAGCTCTAATGACCCAAATCGAAGAAGGCGCACCAGCAGATGTCTTTATCTCAGCTGCGACAAAACAAATGGATGCACTAGAAGAAGGGGACCTTTTACTTGAGCATACCAAAAAGGAGTTACTACATAATGAAGTAGTTTTAATAGCACCAAAAGATAGTAAACTTAAACTAACAAACTTTGAAGATGTAGGAACAGAAAAAGTAAAGATAATTGCACTTGGAAATCCAGAGAACGTACCAGTTGGGCAATATTCTAAAGAGATATTTACAAATCTTGGGATATTAGATACCGTTAAAACCAAGTCGAATTACGGTAGTGACGTAAGGCAAGTTCTTACATGGGTTGAGGCAGGAGAGGTTGATTGTGGCGTGGTATATTCCACGGATGTAAGTGTAGGTGAAAATATTAAAATCATTTGCAAAGCACCAGAAGGAAGCCACAAAGACATTATTTATCCAGTTGCCGTAATAAAAACTTCAATCAATCAAGAGGCGGCAAAAGCCTTTGTTGATTTCTTATCAACACCAGAGGCAGTCGCTTCCTTTGAAAAGTATGGCTTTACGATGAAATAAAACAAAAGGGGTAGGAGGGATAACATGAATATATCGCCTTTGATTATAAGCTTTAAGGTTGCATGTACGGCAACTATTCTAACAATCATTCTTGGAATTCCTTTTGCATGGAAGGTAGCAAACATGAAAAAAGGGAAGGGACTCATAGATGGGATTGCGACTATGCCAATGGTATTGCCTCCTACAATTGTAGGATTCTTTTTGTTACTACTAATTGGGAAAAATAGTCCATTTGGCAAGTTTTTATTACAATTTGACATAACACTTACATTTACTTGGATTGCAGCAGTGCTAGCTTCAGTAGTTGTATCGTTTCCTTTGATGTATCGCACAGCAAGAGGGGCATTTGAAGCAGTTGACACTAATTTGATTTATGCAGGTCAAACACTTGGCATGAGTAACTTCACTATTTTTCGAAAGGTTGTATTGCCAAACACGATGTCTAGTATTTTGGCAGGAGTGGTATTAACCTTTGCAAGAGCACTAGGGGAATTTGGGGCAACCATTATGGTTGCAGGAAACATTCCAGGTCGAACGCAGACTATATCTGTTGCAATCTATTCAGCGGTGCAAGGAGGACAGAGAGAACAATCATATGCCTGGGTTGCAGTTATCATGCTCATTTCTTTTGGAAGCATAATATCTATGAATTGGTTTTCCAATAGAGAAAAAGGTAATTCAAAGGGGGTGGTTTGATGGGATTGCATGTAGATATTAAAAAAACAATGCAGAATTTTTCCCTGCAAGTCAGCTTTGATATGGGGTGTGAAACGTTATCAATTTTAGGCGCATCAGGATCAGGCAAAAGTATGACCTTAAAATGCATTGCAGGCATAGAGACGCCAGATGAGGGAAGGATTGTACTAGATGATACAATACTATTTGATTCCAAACAAAAAATTAATTTGTTACCACAGCAAAGAAATATTGGGTATTTATTTCAAAACTATGCCTTATTTCCAAATATGACAGTAGAAGAAAATATTGCAATTGGATTAAAGGCAAGCAAACAAGAAAAAAGGACGTTAGTAGAAGAAAAAATAAAATCATTTTATCTAGAAGGATTAGAAAAGAAAAAACCAAGTCAGCTTTCAGGAGGACAACAACAAAGGGTTGCGATTGCGAGAATGATTGCTTCAAATCCAAAAATTATTATGTTAGACGAACCATTTTCGGCGCTAGACAGCTATTTAAGGTGGGAAATGGAACAAGAAATATTAGATATTATTGAAACGTACAAGAAACCAACGTTGTTTGTATCCCATAATCGCGATGAAGTATATCGCATCAGTGACTTGATTGGAGTCATTGACCAAGGTAGGCTTTCGTTTGTCAGTGAAAAAAAAGATATATTTGAAAATCCTAAAACTTTTATAGGCGCTGTTTTGACAGGATGTAAGAATTTTACCCGCATTAAGAAAGTGAATGAATATAAAGTGTACGCATTTGATTGGCAGATCAATTTAATTACAAAGGAGCCAGTTTCTAACGATATACAATATGTTGGAATTCGGGCGCATCATATTCAGGTGATTGATTCAAACGAGGAGTCTGATAATACCATGCTTTGTACGGTAAAAAAAATAATTGATAATACGTTTACAACAATTATTTTAGTAGAAGGACTAAGAAATTCTCAAAAAAACGGAGTCGATAAACAGCATAACTATGGAGAAATTAGACTAGAGATGCCTAAAAATGAATGGGAAAAAGTAAAAGGAAATCAAGTGAAATTAAGATTTATACCAGAAGCTTTACTTCTATTAGAATAATGTAAGTAGAATCTTGATTAATTTCTGATAATTAACAAAAATATAGAATCAATAGTGTAAAAAGTAGAAAAATAATTAAAATATCTATTAAATATTGACAAATAGATGCATTGTGAAAAAAGAAAGAGAATGCTAAAATTTTAACTATAGAAATTGCTAGCACTCTATTTGACAGAGACGTCATGACTTTATGACTTATTCTAAAAAAGTCGAGACGTCTCTTTTTTGTTATTCCAAATCTTCTTATCAATGTAACAATTGTGACGTGAAACAGTTTTAAAGGAGGAAATGAAATGAGACAGGTGGCTATTTACGGTAAAGGTGGTATCGGAAAATCAACAACAACGCAGAACTTAACAGCAGGCTTAGGTGAAATGGGTAAGAAAATCATGATAGTAGGCTGTGACCCCAAAGCAGATTCCACAAGATTAGTTCTTGGAGGTCTGGCACAAAAAACAGTTCTTGATACACTTCGAGAAGAAGGTGAAGATATTGATCTTGATTTTATTATGAAAAATGGTTATGCAGACATTCGTTGTGTGGAATCAGGTGGTCCAGAACCAGGTGTTGGATGTGCTGGACGTGGAATTATTACATCTATTAACTTGTTAGAACAGCTTGGAGCGTATACAGATGATCTTGATTATGTATTCTATGATGTACTTGGTGATGTTGTATGTGGTGGATTTGCAATGCCAATACGTGAAGGAAAAGCACAAGAAATCTATATTGTTGCTTCAGGAGAAATGATGGCGTTGTATGCTGCCAACAACATTTCAAAAGGTATCCAAAAGTATGCAAACACTGGCGGAGTGCGTTTGGGTGGTATTATTTGTAATTCAAGAAAAGTAGATGGAGAAGCAGAACTAGTATCTGCCTTTGCAAAGGAATTGGGTTCTCAGATGATACATTTTGTTCCAAGAGATAACATGGTACAAAGAGCAGAGATTCATAAAAAGACAGTCATTGATTATGACCCAACTGTAAATCAAGCAGATGAATACAGAGCACTGGCAAAAAAGATTGACGGAAATGATATGTTTGTAATTCCTAAGCCAATGAAGCAAGAACGACTAGAGGAACTATTAATGGAACACGGAATCATGGATATCTAAAAGGATAAACAATTTGGAGGTGTAATGATGTTATTAGTAAGAGCGATTATCAGACCGGAGAAAGTAGGAGTCGTATTATCAGAATTATTATCAGCAGGTTATCCAGCCGTTACGAAAATGGATGTATATGGACGTGGTAAGCAAAAAGGAGTAAAGGTAGGAGAAGTATATTACGATGAGATTCCAAAAGATATGATACTTATGGTTGTAGATGATGCAGACAAAGATGATGTGGTAAAAATTATCATGAAGTATGCTAGAACAGGAGAAAGCGGACATTTTGGAGATGGTAGAATATTTGTCAGTCCAGTAGAAGAGGCCTATACAATCAGTACGAAGAAAAAAGGACTATAGGAGGGCCGATTATGAAAGAAGTTATGGCAATTGTGAGACAAAACAAGGTAAATATCACAAAGGATGCTTTGGCAGAAGTAGGAGTACCAGCTTTTACCTGTAGAAGAGTATTAGGTAGAGGGAAAAAGCTAATTGATATGAATCTATTACAACCCATCGTTGAGGCAGGTGAGCTGCCAACCAGTCCTGTTGGAGAATATATATCAGAAACAACCAGATTGATATCAAAGCGTGTATTTACATTCATTGTAGAAGATACAGAAGTAGAAAAGGTAGTAGAGGCTATTATGGAAGCAAATTCATCGGGCAATCCAGGTGATGGAAAGATATTTGTATTGCCAGTATATGAAAATTATCAGATTAGAAACGGTGCATCCACCATCGACGCATATTAATATAGGAGGAGGAGAATATGAGCGTTGCAGAAAAAGTACTAGACCAGTACAGTTCAAGAGTATATAAAAACAGAAAAACACACATTGTAGAGATAAATAACAATGAAAATGAAAACCAGATAGCTGCAAATGTGCGTACGATTCCAGGAATTATGACGCAGAGAGGTTGCTGTTATGCAGGATGTAAAGGCGTTGTACTTGGGCCAATCAAAGATGCACTTCAAATTGTTCACGGGCCAATTGGATGTTCTTACTATGCATGGGGAACCAGAAGACATAAAGGGAAAAATGCAGAAGGCGTAGATAACTATTTACAGTATAGTTTTTCTACCGACATGCAAGAGCCAGATGTCGTATTTGGAGGTGAGAAGAAGTTAAAAAAGGCAATTGATGAAGCCATGGAATTATTTCATCCCTCCACAATTATGATTTGTTCTACTTGTCCAGTCGGTCTAATTGGTGATGATATCCACGCGGTAGCTAAATGGGCCGAGGAAAAACACAATATCAAGTGTATCGCATTTAGTTGTGAAGGATATAAAGGAGTTAGCCAATCAGCAGGACATCATATTGCAAACAATCAGTTAATGAAATTTATCATAGGTGAAGGAGATCGTAAGATTGAAAGTAAATTCTCCGTTAATATTCTTGGAGAATATAACATCGGTGGCGATGGTTGGGAAACAGAGCGAATCTTAAAGAGAATTGGATATGAAGTGGTGTCAGTATTTACAGGGGATAGTAGTATTGAAGATTTAAAAAATGCACATCAAGCCAATCTAAGTCTTGTACAGTGTCATCGTTCGATTAACTACATCGCGGAAATGATTGAAACAAAATATGGGGTACCTTGGATGAAAGTGAATTTCATTGGTGTAAAAGGAACCATAGAGACATTGAGAAATATAGCCAAATATTTTGACAATGAAGAATTAACCAAACGAACAGAAGAAGTCATTGCAGATGAGTTGGAAAAAATCATTGATGATATCGAGTATTATAAAACAAAGTTAAAAGGTAAAACCGCTGCATTGTATGTAGGCGGTTCCAGATCCCATCACTACCAGACTCTTTTACATGATTTTGGAGTTTCAACGGTATTAGCAGGCTATGAATTTGCACATCGAGATGAGTATGAAGGAAGAGAGATTCTACCTTTTGTAAAAGAAGATGCAGACAGTAAAAACATAGAAAGCATTTCAGTTGAACCTGATCCAGAAAAATATCATCTGTATCTGCAAAAAGAGGTTTTAGAAAAATTAAGGGATGAAAAGCTTCTAAGCTATTACGGTGGTATGGCAAAAGAGATGGAAGCAGGAACTTACATGGTAGATGATTTGAACCATTTTGAAACAGAAGAATTTCTAAAATTATTAAAACCAGATATTTTCTTTTCAGGAATCAAAGATAAATTTGTAGCTCAAAAAAGTGGTATTTTATCAAGACAATTACATTCGTATGATTATAGTGGACCATACTCAGGTTTTCGAGGAGCTGTCAATTTTGCAAGAGATATTACGATGGGAATTTATACTCCAGCATGGAGTTTTATTAAAGCACCATGGAAAACAGCTCCGATTTTGACAGGTACACTAGGAGGTGAACAGGCATGTTAGATTACACAAAAAAAGAAAGCTATGATAGAACCGCACTGCGAGTAAATCCAGCAAAAACCTGCCAGCCGGTAGGGGCCATGTATGCGGCATTAGGAGTACATGAGTGCTTGCCACATAGCCACGGTTCACAAGGATGCTGCGCCTTCCACAGAATGTTTTTGACCAGACACTTTAAAGACCCTGCAATGGCGTCTTCTAGCTCCTTTACTGAGGGTGCATCCGTATTTGGTGGAGGAAGTAACTTAAAGACAGCGGCAAAAAATATCTTTGATATCTATAATCCAAGGATTATTGCAGTACACACCACTTGTCTTTCAGAGACCATTGGAGATGATTTGAATTCCTTTATTCAAGACATTGATATACCAGAAGGAAAATTCATGGTACATACCAATACACCAAGTTATAAAGGATCACATATAACAGGCTTTAGCAATATGGTAGACGGGTTTATTAAATACTTATCCGTTTCAACTGGAAAGAAAAATGGAAAAGTAACCTTGATTCCAGGATTTACAAATCCAGGTGATATGAGAGAGATGAAACGATTAGCATCGACTATGGGAGTATCTTATACGATGCTACCAGATACGAGTGGTGTTATGGATAGCCCAATGACTGGTAAATTTGAGATGTATCCAAAGGGTGGAACCACAGTGGAAGAAATCATAGAACTTGGAGATAGCAATCTAACGCTTGCACTTGGAAAATTTGCAAGCGAATTAGGTGCCCAAACCCTTAAGAAAAAATGCGGAGTGCCATGTAAGACACTTGGATTACCAATTGGAATCGAAAAAACAGATGAGTATATTATGGAGTTGCAAGCATACTCACAACAAGAAGTTCCATACGAATTAGAAGAAGAACGTGGACAATTGGTGGATGTATTAATTGATATTCATCCATACACCTATAATAAAAAAGTAGCCATTTTTGGCGATCCAGATACTGTGTTAGGAATGACCCAATTTGTTTTAGAAATGGGAATGATTCCAAAATATATTGTAACAGGAACACCAGGAGATGACTTTGAAAAAGAAGCCGCAGAATTATTTACGAAATTTGGCGTAGATGGATGTATTGCGAGAGCCGCAGGAGATTTATATCAATTACACCAATGGATCAAACAAGAAGGTGTTGATTTGTTAATAGGAGGAACCCACGGAAAGCATATAGCAAGAGCCGAAGATATTCCATTTGTTCGCGCAGGCTTCCCAATTATTGACAGATACATTCATTCCTATATGCCTTTGGTTGGATACAAAGGAGCAATGAGATTAGCAGAATTAATCACCAATGCAATCATGGACCGACAAGACAGAGATTGCAAAGAAGAAGACTTCGAAATGGTCATGTAACCTATCGGAAGGAAAACAAGCGGCTGCGAAGCAGACATTTGTTTTCACCCGATAGGTTAGCGATAAAGCGTAAGCTTTAGAGCTATTACACGAAGAAACGAAGTTTCGGAGTGTAAGAAATCGGAAGGAAAACAAGCGGCTGCGAAGCAGACATTTGTTTTACCCGATAGGTTAGCGATAAAGCGAAGCTTTAGAGCTATTACACGAAGAAATGAAGTTTCGTAGTGTAACCTATCGGAAGGAAAAGAACGAGGAAACTCAATTTTACTAAGTTCGAAAATACCTCACTAAGTAAAATTGAGTGCGTTCGTACTAAGAGAGAAAAAAACTCTCTCTAAGTACTCACAGCAAGCGGCTTACACATAAGAGAGCAAAATATGCTCTCTATGTGATCATTTAAGAATGGAGGAGGTGCATCTTTATGGAAAATGTCAGTGTGTTGGAAGAAAGAAAGGATTTTATCCTATATAAGCAAAATGGGTGCAGCGGTAATGGGATGCGTTGTGATGCTAATAGCGTATCCGGAGCGGTAAGCCAAAGAGCTTGTGTCTATTGCGGAGCACGAGTCGTTTTAAATCCCATAACCGATGCATTTCATATTGTTCATGGGCCAATTGGATGTGCCAGTTATACCTGGGATATCCGTGGTAGCTTATCAAGTGGTGAAGATTTATATCGGAATAGTTTTTCAACGGATCTTAGAGAGTCAGATATTATCTTCGGAGGAGAAAAAAGATTAACCGCAGCGATTGAAGAAATAGCAACAAAGCATCAGCCAAAGCTTATTTTTGTCTATGCAACTTGCATTGTTGGGGTAATTGGAGATGATGTGGATGCAGTCTGTAAGACGATGTCTAAAAAGTATCAGATAAGAGTAATCCCTGTAAAATCACCAGGTTTTTCAGGCAATAAATCAGTGGGCTATAAAATGGCATGTAATGCAATCATGGAACTGATTAAAAGTGAAAAACCCGCAAAAAGAAAAGGTGTCAATATATTAGGCGACTTTAATCTGGCTGGCGAAATGTGGATCATTAAAGATTACCTAAAAAGAATAGGCATTTCTGTTATTTCAGGATTTACAGGTGATTCGAATTATGAGAATTTACTGGAATCACCAGCGGCTACGCTAAACGTTGTACAGTGTGCAGGTTCTAGCACCTATCTAGCCAATCGAATGGAAGAAGAAATGGGGATACCCTTCATTAAAGTAAGCTTTTTTGGAATAGAGGACACCACTAGTTCCCTCATTCGTATTGCAGAAGCGTTGCAAGATGAAGAAGCAAGACAAAAGGCAATCGCATTTACGAAGGAAGAAACCAGTAAGATTACTCCATTGGTAGAAAGATATAAAAAGAATTTGACGGGTAAAAAGGCAGCGATCTACGTGGGTGGAGGCTTTAAGGCTATATCATTGATTCGGCAGTTTGACTTTCTAGGAGTAGAAACCGTAGTGGTTGGAACACAGACAGGGAAAAAAGAAGACTACGACATTATTGAGAGTCTTGTTAGTAAAGATACAGTGATACTAGATGATGCAAATCCTGCAGAGCTAGAAAAGTTTATGAAGGAAAAACAAGCAGATATTTTAGTTGGTGGAGTAAAAGAAAGACCACTTGCTTATAAACTTGGAATTGCATTTTGTGATCACAACCATGAGAGAAAACACCCGTTAAGCGGATTCGATGGCATGATAAATTTTGTAAAGGAAATCAATGGAAGTATCAATAATCCTGTTTGGAAGTATATGGAGGAAAGCCTATGAGAGGTACATTCGTTAATTTAAATGTAAATCCGTGTAAAATGTGTATGCCAATGGGAACAGCAACCGCGCTGTACGGAATTCATAAATGTATGACGATACTGCACGGATCGCAAGGGTGCAGTACGTATATTAGACGGCATATGGCTACCCATTACAACGAGCCAGTTGACATAGCCTCCACCTCTTTAACCGAGGAGGGAACCGTTTACGGAGGAGAGAAAAATCTTTTACAAGGACTAAAGAATCTAATTCAATTATATGAGCCAGAAGTAATTGGGGTTGCTACTACTTGCCTTGCAGAGACAATAGGTGAAGATCTGGTTCGAATGATTGATAAATTTTATCTGGAAAACCCAGAACATAGTCATATTAAAGTAATTCCCATCCCATCTCCAGGCTATGGCGGAACGCAGTTTGAAGGGTATATGAGAGCAATCTATGAAGTGGTTAAGAATGTAGAGATGGATACAACAAAGCATGAAAAGATTAATGTTGTAACTTCCATATTATCTCCAGCAGATACAAGATATTTAAAAGATTTGCTAAAAGATTTCTCAATCGATGCCATTCTACTTCCAGACCTGTCAGAGACGTTAGATGGAATGCATAAAACGACTTATGAGCGTTTACCTTCTGGCGGAACTAGCATAGGGGACATTCAAACCATGGCAGGGGCAAGACTTACGCTTGAATTATCAAGTTTTACAAAAGATAATCCTTCGGTTGCAAAGTATTTATTTGATACATATGGTGTACCGTACAAAAAATGTGCTCTTCCAGTGAGTCTTAGAGATACAGATCAACTGATTAAAATTTTATCTGAGATATCTGGAAAGTCGATTCCAAATGAGATAACCAATCAAAGAGGTCGATTTTTAGATGCAATGATTGATGGACATAAGTACAATGGAGAAGCAAGAGCCGCAATCTTTGGGGAACCAGACTTTGTATATAGTACAGTAAGATTGTGTGTTGAAAATGGAATTATGCCAATGATTGTAGCAACAGGCTCTAAATGTAATACATTAAAAAAAATGGTGGAACATGAAATAGAAGAACTTGCCAAGGCCTATTTAATTGATCGGTTTGAAATATTGGACGATATTGATTTTCAAACAATAGAAGAAAAATCAATAGAACTTGGAATTAATATTTTAATTGGAAGTTCGGATGGAAGAAGGATAGAAGAAAGACAGCAGATTGGTCTAGTACGAAGAAGCTTTCCAATTCATGATAGAGTGGGAGGACAAAGGCTTCGTATGCTAGGTTATGAAGGGGCTCTTACCTTTTTAGATGAGATTGCAAATGTGATATTGTCAAAAAAAGAAACGAGTTTTCGTAAAGATTTATATAAGAAATATTATGAAGAGCAGTTGCAGGCAACAAAGAAGAAAGAAAAAGGTGATGTTATGGAAGTAATCAACCTAGAAGAAAAGAAAATGGAAAAGTCAATCGAAGAGAAAACAAAAACGCATCCCTGCTACAACTGTGGAGCTCATCAATATGCAAGAATGCATTTACCGATTGCACCAAAATGTAATATTAGTTGCAATTATTGTTTGAGAAAGTATGACTGTCCAAATGAAAGCAGACCAGGTGTTACGACCAGTATTTTAAATCCAGAAGAGGCTTTGGCTAAATACATAGAGGTGAAGAAAAAAGTCCCCAATCTATCGGTTGTTGGAATTGCAGGACCAGGAGATGCCTTGGCAAACTTCGATGAAACGAAACAGACACTTTCAATGATTAAAGAAGTGGATCAAGATGTTACCTTTTGTTTATCAACCAATGGTTTGATGCTTCCTCGTTATGCAAGAGACTTAATAGAGCTTGGTGTATCCCACGTTACAGTGACAATGAATGCAATTGATCCCAAAATAGGTGCACAAATTTACAAATATGTGGATTACATGGGAGTGAAGTATTATGGAGAAGCGGCAGCAGCCATATTACTAGCGAATCAGTTAACTGGTATCCAACTATTAACCTCCAAAGGAATCATTTGTAAAGTCAACATTGTAATGTTAAAAGGCATTAATGATCATCACATTCCAGAAGTAGTAAAAAAAGTGAAAGATTTAGGTGGAACGATTACGAATATCATGCAGCTGATACCAGTAAAAGGAAGTGTGTTTGAAGATTTACCACTCGTTAGTAATAAAGAAATCATGGAAATGCGTAAAAACTGTGGTGAAACAATGAAACAAATGTATCATTGTAGACAATGTCGTGCGGATGCAATTGGAACATTAGATCATGATCAGTCCATTGAATTTAATGCTTGTCACAAAGAGGAAAAACAAGAAGACTCAATCAAAAAAGAGAATGCACAACAAAAGCTACAGGTTGCAGTTGCAACAAAAAGTGGAATGATAGTCGATCAACACTTTGGACAGGTAAGCGAACTCTACGTCTATGAATATTTAAATGGCAATGCCAAATTCCTAGAGAAAAGAAAAATCGACCAATATTGTAAAGGTGTAGAAGAGTGTGAAGAAAAGGAAGATAAAATATCCTTGATTATACATACGATTGCTGATTGTGATGCAGTCATAGCAATGAGAATTGGTGATTCCCCTAGAATGAAATTAAATGAAAAAGGAATTAAAGTCTTTACCACTTACGATAAAATAGAAGATTCTGTAAAAAAAATTGCAAAGGAACTAGAAATAGAGGAAAATCAGGTATAATAGAAGAGGAGAATGCATATGGTTAGTCCAAAGTATCATATATTTGTCTGTACAAGTTGCAGAATAAATGGTCAGCAAAAAGGCTTTTGTTATTCAAAAGGAGCAGTTGATTTGGTGCAAAGATTTATGGAAGAAATCGACGACAGAGATTTATCAGGTGAAGTCATGATTACCAATACGGGATGCTTTGGTATCTGCGATAAAGGACCTATTGTCGTAGTTTATCCAGAAGGTGTTTGGTATGGCAATGTGACAGAGGATGATGTTGAGACCATAGTGGAGCAGCATATAGAAGGTGGCTTAGTAGTTGAGTCACTGGTTATTTAGAAGAAAATAAAGGCGTAAGTAAGGGGAGGTCTGTCTGGTGATTCAAATCATAGATAATACATTAACCACATTTGATTATTGCCTGCCAACCAAGGAGGAGCTGCAAGTTTTTTGCGAGCTTCTTTTTGACATTGGTGTCGATATCATAGAATTATCCGTTGATGCATATGAAAGAATGGAGCAAATAATAAATGGGAAAAAATTTGCACTCCATGTTGAATTTCTGGAGATGGCTGATTTATTCCCCGGATTTTATCGCTATATTTGCCATAGTGAGGAACCTAAGGATAATGTGATAAACGAAATTCAAATAAACGATGCAAGAGAAATTGTTCGATTGAAATCTTTACAAAAATGCAGTGAGGTTCGAATTGTAGGGCTAGATGATTTAATTTGTAAATCTTACGATAAGACAATGGCTGAAATAAAACAAAGTGTACCCAAAAGCAAAATTAACTTTTGTCCTGAAAATGCGTATGGATGTGCAAGTGCATTAGCAGTACAATGGGTGATGATGGGAGGATGCTATGTTACAACAAGTTTTGCGGGTTGCAAGAATAATGCAGCAACAGAAGAGGTCATCATGGCACTTCGCCTTGCACTAAGACATAAGCCAAATAGGGACTTATCCATGCTTCCTAGATTAGTACAGTTGTTTGAGAAAATAACAAATACAACGATTGGTAATAAAAAGCCAGTCATTGGAAAAAATATTTTTAAAGTGGAATCTGGTATTCACGCGGATGGTATTCAGAAGAATCCAGCCAACTACGAGGCATATGATCCCAAAAGTGTCGGAGGAATAGCAGAAATAGTCATCGGAAAGCATTCTGGTATGAAAGCCATTCAATATAAGTTACAGGAACTTAAAATACCTTTGCCAAATGAGGCAGTTATGGAAAAAATGGTAGCCTTTGTCAAAGAAACGTGCACAGAAAAGAAAAGCAGTTTGAAGGACGAAGAATTCAGACAGCTTGTTCATGAGGTGATTGCAAATGAAAGAAATGAAACATATCGTTGACACCACGTTAAGAGATGGGGAACAAAGTCCAGGTATTGTTCTTCGCACAGAAGATAAAGTTAAAATTGCTAAATTTTTAGATGAATTGGGAGTATATGAAATTGAAGCAGGAGTACCCTGCCTTGGTGCTATTGAAGAAGAGAGTATCTGCAAGATAAAAGAAAATACTAAACAGGCTAAAATATCGGTATGGAGCCGTATGAGACCAGAGGATATAAAGAAATCACTTGTTTGTCAGCCTGACATTATTCATATTGGAACACCCGTATCTTATATTCAGATATATAGCAAATTAAAGAAAAATAAAGTGTGGGTACAAAAGCAGATACTGGAATGTGTGGCGATAGCAAAAAGTAACAATGTTGATATTACAGTAGGGCTAGAAGATGCGTCCAGATCGGATATAGGTTTTGTACTAAGTTTGATAAAAGAATTATCAAGGGAAGGGGTCAATACCATTCGCCTAGCAGACACGGTAGGAATATTGACGCCAAATCGTACCAAAGAAATTGTTGAGACAATAAAAGAAAACAGTGATGTAAAAATAGAAATGCATGTTCATAATGATCTAGGAATGGCAGTGGCAAACTCAATTATAGGAGCAAAGGCGGGAGCAGATTTTATTGATATTACTCTATTTGGCATCGGTGAACGAACTGGAAATTGTAATTTTTATGACTTTATAAAGGCTAGTGATTCTATTTTTGAATTTGCAATGACGAAAAAACAAATACGAGAGGTTGAAAAGCAAGTATACGAAGAACTAAGGGGGGCGATGTAAGATGCCAAAAATAGGTGTTATCTTAAACGAAAAGCAAGAAATTGCATCACTATTAGACGCAACGAAGCTAATTATATATGAGAAAAAAGAGGATGGCTGGAAGGAAACAAAGGAAGTTGTGGATTCTTTTAGGCAAAGAGATTCTATTTCTTTGATGCGAGAATTTATTGAAAAGTTCGTTCATGAAATGGGAGATTGCAAGATAATAGTAGCCTCTATCCTTACTGGTATTCCTTTTTTGATGTTAGATAAAAAAGGATTTATGTTATGTGAAGCCAAGGAAATTTCAGACCAGCTATTTGAAGAAATAGGTTACGATTATGCACAAATGGAGCAAGAAAAAGAGAAAACGACAAAGTCAATAAAAAAAGATTATCCAAGAACTCCCGTAGAAACAAAGGAGGCTGGTATCTTTGAGCTTGATCTTAGAAAGTTGCAAGAAAATCATCCAGAGATATCCTCAAAGATGGCAATTCTTCCTTTCCTAAAGGAGAACACCTTCTACCAACTTAATCTTTTTTGTGACCATGTAATGCCTTGGCTAGAACATCATCCTATTATGGCTAGATATCAATACAGAGCAAACAAATTAGAAGGAAGTGGATATCTTATATGCATAGCCAAACGAACGTGTATAACATAAAGTCAAGCAGCTACTTTGAATGATTATTATAGCATAACAAAAGCTATAACTGAATTCAAAGTGCTGCCAAACTAACTTTGTTATTTTATTGAAATATAAATATGAACTTCTGCATCTTCAATGCTATTATTTTGGTACTCTTCAAAATCACATAGATAGCTTCTATCTAGATTCATCTCCCAAAGCTCACTCCAAAAGTTTGCCACAGCTTGATGCATATTCCCACGTACTACGAATTTGGCGTAGTTACTTGCGGGTATAATTTTTACGCTTGTATCTTCTATCTGCGTAGTTGGTTCTTGTTCTACTTCACATCCTACAAAAATCTCATATTCTCCATTAAAATCAGTTTCATAATCGGAATAGATACCAAGACCTTTGTCATTTACTTTACTTGGTATTTGTGAATAGATACCGTCTTGATAAAAGTGATTCCATAGTCCTCCAATGATTTCAGACATATTTGGAGCGGAATTCTTTGTACGAGCACGAACACCCACGACTTTCTTTTCAGGCATAGTTACAACTTCATAGTTCATTTTACTACCTCTCTTTCTAAGCAATGAAATGAATTGCTTAAAGAGAGAATAGCAAATATAACCTGACACGTTTTGTCATATTATAAATATTTATTTAAAACCTGATTTAATTCTTTTTTGTATGCCTCTCGAAGCGATTTGGGCTCAAGAATTTCAAGTGACGCGCCGTATCCTAGAAGGTATTGAATGAGCCAAGGATTAAGGGGTATTTGCGCATTCACAATAAAATGATCCATGTTATCCGTAATTGTAGCTTCTCCAAATTCATCGTAGACACGAAACGCCATTTCTTTTTGTATTTTTAGAGTCAAATGAATCATTTCCTTTGTATCCTCTTTATAATACAATGAAGGCATTATATTGGTATTTTTTTCGAATTTTTCTTGTGTTAGATGAAGATTTTTTAAGCGGTTTAATTTAAAGTAACGATAATCACATTTATTCATACAATAAGCATATAGATACCACTGCGTGCCTTTATAAATTAATTTATACGGTTGTACATTTCGCGTTGATTCTTTTCCTTTGTTATTATAATAAGAAAAGGACAGTAAAAGAGACTCTTGTATGGCTCTTTTAATAGCCTCAAAATCAGACCGCGTACTGTTAGTCTGAGACCAACCTGTAAAATCAATCTCAATCCAATCATCAACCTCTTTTTGAAAAATACCAGACAACTTATCAATTGATGGTTTTAAATTCAGGTGCCCCGTAACCGAAGCACCTTGTAAAGCCATTAATATTTCATTTTGCTCTGCATCTGAAAGAAGTGCTTTATCGATGGAATAGTGTCCCATAATAGAGATTCCACCGCCTTTGCCTTGTGTGCAATAAATGGGTATTCCATTGGCGGATAAAGTCTCAATATCTCTGTAAATAGTACGTATGCTCACGCCTAAATCCTTAGAAAGAGAGGAGGCAGTGACTGTTTTTTTATGAAGTAATGTATACGTAATAGCAAATAAACGATCATTTTTCAATGGCCTTTCCCCCTTCCGATTGATTCCAAAACTTTATCTTTTGTTCCTCTGTTAGAGACATTGCAAAATCTTGTTTGATTCTCAAAAAATATTCAAAATCTTTTAATAGCATATATAATACCGCTCTTGATTCGAATTCTTGTCTGGAAACGGGAAGCTCACTGCTTTGAAACATCTCAAACAAAGAATTGCATTCCATAAGTAAGCTATTGGCATTGTTAGTTTCATTTAGGCTTAGAGCGATGTGATTGATAAAGTTAGCAATGTCATTTGCTTGAGATGGAATGTGCTCAAGAGACAGAATTTTGTCATAAATATTTTTAAGTACCTGATATTGTTGTTTTCGCATCTGCATATAGCTTAAGAAGTATTGGTTTTCTTGAGAAAAAGTATTATTCATGTTTGTATAGGCATGCTTGATTCCAGTTTGAATATGTGCATCCAAAGAGGTAAAACATTCTGGGGTAACTTCCATTTTTGAGGCATTTTTTATTTGGTCTGAGATATGTGAAAGAATACTACGTATGTCGGCTTCTAGCGTAGCTTGTGTATCCCGAATTTGCTTAATCTTGCTAGGCATATATAAATTCAGTAACGTTCCTATGCCAGCACCAATGATGAGTAAGAACAATTCATTGCCAATCAAAGAAAAAGACATGTTCTTTTCAATCAAAAAGTGTGTCGTTAAAACAGCGTTCATAGCAATGGCATCTTGTAATTTAAAGTGATAACAAATCCATACAAAGAAAAGAAGAAAAACACCAAATGAAACAGGAGTAAATCCTAACATCTGAAAGATACCAAAAGACAGAACTGTTGCAATACAAAAGGCAAGGAGACGCTTGAAAGAAATCGTAATGGTTTCTTTTGTTGTATCTTGAATGGTAAGTAAAGTAATAATACCAGCAGAAGGACTATAGGCAAGAGAAAAGAAATTAGCAAGAATAATTGCCAAAGCGGTTCCAAAGGCGATTTTAATTATTTTCATGTTGTCACTTCCTTTCTACTTTTACCTATATTCTAGATGATAATACATCACATTTCAATACTTATAAGTATACCAAAGTGAATCACTTGTTTTCGGACAAAAATAATCCTAGAAGAATAAAGCAAATACCTCCAATGCTAGCTTGTGTAATAGGTTCCTTCAAAATAAGCACTGAAGTAAACGTGGTAATAATTGGAACAAGGTAAATATAAACACTTGTATGTACAACACCAAGATTTTTAACGGCATAGTTCCAAGTTAAGAAGCAAATAGCGGAAGCGCCAAAGCCCAAAAACAATAGATTTAAGAGATTAATTGGAATGAGAATTTCAAACAGAGAGACATCAAATTTCATACCAATAACCCAAGGAAACATAAAGAGTATTCCATAAAAAAAGCACCTTCTGGTGGCTGGTATGATAGGATAACCAAAAGTGGAAATTTTTTTTGACAAGGTGGAATAAGCTGCCCAGATAAATGCAGCCAATAAGGCCAAAAGATTTCCAATTGGGGAAAAATCAAAAACAGCATCCTTATTTAAACTAATCATACAAATTCCTATCATTGCGATAAGAAACCCAGCATAAAAACGTATTCCAGGCTTTTTTTCCTTTAAGAAAACATAGCTAAAAATAGCGGAAACAAAGGGGGAAACCGAAACAATGATTCCTACATTCGATGCTAACGTATAAGTCAAAGCGATGTTTTCAAAAAGAAAATATAATGTGATTCCACATAATCCTGCAAATGCAAAATACCATTCTTGTTTTGCATTGACGAGTGAAAGTTTATGCGGATAGATAAGCCATAGTGCAAAATATCCAGCAATAAATCTTAAGAAAAGAATTTCAATGGGGGTAAAATCATTTAGTAGTACTTTGGTTGATACAAATGTGGTGCCCCATATGATGATAGTAAAAATAGCCGCAAGATGCCCTCTTGTCTTTGAGTGATTCATTGTGTTACTCCTTTCGATGAAACGTGATTTGCTTCTAAAAATATTCTCTGATATTGCTTTGGTGTAAGCCCAATAAACTCCTTAAAAAAGTTTATAAAGTGACTCTGATCTGAAAATCCTGCCAAATCAACACAGTTATTCATCTACATTGCCAAACTTTATCATACTTTATCAATTATTTCAAAAGTTTTCTTGAAGGATATGCTCAAAATTCATGAAAATGCCTGATAAGAATAATGTTATTTGGGATATACGGTTACCTAATATGATAAGAAAAATAGATTAAAACATAATAGATAGAATATAAATTGTCAAAAAAATAGCAATTTTGTCCAAAAAGATATTAAAAAGATTATGTAAAAACACAACAGATAAAATATTGATTATAAAAACATTATGTGTTAGTATATGTATATGATAAAAAATTAACAATAAAGGAGAATGGACATGAAGGGTTTTGCGATGTTAGGTATTGGAAGCACAGGATGGATTGAAAAAGAAGCTCCAAAATGTGGAGTATTTGATGCGATTTGCAGACCATTAGCGTTATCGCCTTGTACTTCGGATGTACATACGGTATGGGCAGGAGCGATTGGTGAGCGTCATGACATGATACTTGGACATGAAGCAGTTGCAGAAATTGTAGAGGTGGGAAGTCTTGTAAAGGATTTTAAACCAGGCGATAAAGTAATTGTACCTGCTATTACACCAGATTGGGGTTCATTAGAAGCACAGGGTGGATACTCCATGCATTCAGGGGGAATGCTTTCGGGTTGGAAATTCTCTAATTTTAAAGATGGAGTGTTTGGTGAATTATTTCATGTAAATGAAGCAGATGCAAATCTTGCACATTTACCAAATGGAATTGATTTAGCAGCAGCAGCTATGTTGTCTGATATGGTTCCAACAGGACTTCATGGAGTTGAACTTGCTGATGTTCAGTTTGGAGATAGTGTAGTTGTTATTGGAATTGGACCAGTTGGGCTTATGTCTGTAGCAGGTGCTGTATTACGTGGAGCATCTCACATTTATGCAGTAGGTTCCAGACCGAATTGTATCGAGATAGCAAAAGAGTATGGAGCAACAAACATCATCAATTATCGCGAGGGTGATATTGTTGATCAGATTATGGAAGAAACAAAGAATAAAGGGGTAGACAAAATTATTATTGCAGGTGGCGATGTCGATACGTTCGACCAAGCGATTCGTATGCTTAAGCCAGGTGGAAGAATTGGCAATGTAAATTATCTTGGAGAAGGAGATTATGTTAAGATTCCACGCACTGACTGGGGATGTGGAATGGGGCATAAAACGATTGCAGGTGGTCTTATGCCGGGCGGAAGACTACGTATGGAAAAATTAGTTTCCTTAATCACAACAAATCGTTTGGATACCAGCAAATTAATAACCCATAAGTTTAATGGATTTGAAAAAGTGGAAGATGCGCTTATGCTTATGAAGGATAAACCAAAAGATTTAATTAAGCCAGTAGTTATTATATAAAATATTATGACAGCAAATTAAGTTCATGTAAATCTTTGAACGATTTGCTGTCATTTTTATGATAACGATTTTGTAAGCGAAACGTTCTATGCCTTACATCATAAATCACCTTTATGATGCAGTTCTTCCATAACAGAACGTGCTGATTCTGCACCCATTCCAAAACGCTCACAACCAAGCTCCATCATTTGCGTGATAGTATCTAACGAACGGATACCTCCTGCGGCTTTAATGAGGGCTTTGTCTGCGACAGTATCCTTCATAATTTTAATCATATGTATGGTAGTAGGGGCCTGTGACCACCCTGTTGCGCTTTTTACATAAGTAGCACCAGCATAAACGGCTATTTCACATGCTTTTGCGATTTCATAATCCGTAAGATAGGGGGCTTCAATAATTACTTTAACAGGGATTGTATCACTGACTTGAACCACCTGTTTAATATCCTCATAGACATAATTGTAATATCCAGACTTTAACATTCCATAAGCCATAACCATATCTAGTTCTAGACATCCCAACTTAATTAGCTCTTTGGCTTGTTCTACTTTGGAAAAAGTACTGTCACATCCAGTAGGAAAGCCAACAACACCACCAGGTTTAATGAAGGACTCATTTTTTAAACTTTCTATAATATAAGGGGTGTAACAAGGCATAGCAAAAACACTGACAAATTGATACTTTTTTGCATAGGCTAACATGGTATCAATTTCAGTTTTGGTATGGGTACTTTTTACACAGCTAATATCAATATGTCGATGCAACGTTTGTATGAAATCAGGTTTCATTTTTTTGCTTCACCTCGATATCTTCCCTGCATGGTTGATGTAAGTTCATATTGCTTACCAATGATTACAACATCATCTAAACAAACAGGTGTGCCTTGATAGGAACAGGTTCGTTGAATACATAGTAATGCATCACCCGTTTCTATTTCTAACATTTGCGCCTCTTCAAAGCTTGCATTTTTTGCATAGATTCGGTCGGAAGCCTCATCTATTTTTATTTGATAGGTATCCTCTAGAAACTGATATAGGGCTGAAAACTTATTGCAATGTTTTGTAATATTTGGAACCAGATGTGCAGGAACATAATTTTTCATAATTACAATTGGTTTTTCGTCCGCTAGTTGGATTCTTTGAAATCGTGCCACTATTTCCCCAGCAGATATTCGTAAATAACTAGCAATTTCTAAATCAGCTTCTATTAGGTCAATATGCATTCGTTTGGTTCTTACGCTATATCCCTTTTGGCGAAGAGTTTCGGTAACGGAAACGACGTGATTTAGATTTTGAGATGCCTTAAAATCAAGTACCATGGTACCTCGACCTTGCTTTACATCCACTAATTTATCTTCATTTAATAATTTAACAGCCTTTCGAATCGTAATACGACTAACCCCAAATATTTTTTCCAAATCACCTTCAATGGGAAGCATTTCACCTATTTTGTATTTCCCTTTCAAAATATCTTGCTTCAATTGATTGTACACTTGTAGATAAGATGGCAATTTCCTTGACATGTCATAATCCTCCCAATCAGAAATAGAAAACGTTTCTGATATCACTTAAATATTATATCTAATTCTAGACTTCCTTTTTATTGCTAACTTATAGTATAGCCTAGCTATAAAAAAAATGCTAGAAATAAAAAGTGATGAAATTGAAAGGCTGCCGACAAAGTCGACAGCCTCATATTTATAAGGGTAAGAAGGATAAATTATAAGAAGGAAAAACAATTACATTGCATTGTGGAAGGTACGTGCAATTACATCATCTTGTTGTTCTTTGGTTAACTTGTTGAAATTAACAGCATAGCCAGACACTCGAATTGTAAGCTGAGGATATTTATCTGGGTTCTTCTGTGCATCTAAAAGAGTTTCTTTTGTAAAAACATTTACGTTCAAATGATGGCCACCTTTTTCAGCATATCCATCTAATAATGTTACTAAGTTATCTACTTGTGCTTGATTTGTCATTTGAAAACCTCCTTGTGTGAGCCTATGTGAAAAAATAAAACAAGATATTGTTACATAAGCCAAAGTGCTAAAATTCTTATTAACAGATAATAGTAATTGTTACTGTTACTGTATCTATAATATAACATAGAATTATTAATATGTCCATAGGATTAAAAAAGAATACCTGTTTTTTTTTCGAAACAAAATTAATAACATAAATTGGTAATCTGTTCATATACTGTTTTAAGAGGTGAGTAAATGATTAAAAGAGACGAGCTAATTAAAATATTTTCAAGCAATATTAGGACAATATTATTGCAAAGTAACATAGATTTCGAACTGTTACAAGAAGTGCGCTTAAGAGTAAATGGTCCATTGATTCTTATCTATAAAGGGAAAGAATATTTTCTTTCACCAAGCGGAGTACTAAGTCAATTGAAGTCAGATGCCTACTATGTAGAAAAAAGTGAAATTAAAGAAACAATGGACTATATAAGTAGCTATTCCTTGTATGCGTTTGAAGATGAAATCAAGCAGGGATTTATCACCATACAAGGTGGACACCGAATTGGTATAGCAGGAAAGACGGTTCTTGATGGAGACAAGATTACAGGATTAAAGTATATATCTTATATTAATGTTAGAATATCGCATGAAATAAAAGGGTGTGCCAACGCGGTAATGCCTTTTATTGAAGAAGAAAATCAAGTACATCATTGTCTTATCATATCACCTCCAAGATGTGGAAAAACTACATTACTTCGCGATATTATCAGACAAATATCAAATGGGGTGAATGGAAGGATAGGAAAGACGGTTGGAGTGGTAGATGAAAGAAGTGAAATCGCTGGATGCTATATGGGAGTAGCGGTAAATGACTTAGGAATTAGAACTGATGTCCTTGATTGCTGCCCAAAGGCAAAAGGTATGTTAATGTTAATTCGCTCCATGTCTCCTAGTGTGATTGCGATAGATGAAATTGGAGATTATGATGATGTAAAGGCAATTGAGGCAGTGATTCATTGTGGTTGCAAATTACTTGCAACGGTGCATGGAAGTTCCATTGAGGATATAAAAACCAAGCCCCTGCTTCAAAAAATGATAACAGAAAAGGTATTTGAGCGTTATATCGTACTGGATAATAATAAAAAAGTTGGAAATATTAGAGAAATCTTTGATGAACGAGGAACCATTCTTTATAGGGAGGAGGCATAATTTTGCTTAAATTATTCGGTTCCATATTAATTGTAATGGCAACAACAGGAATAGGATATACGACAGGAAGAGATTTAAAAATACGACTGGATAACCTAAGATATATTAAAAAACTTATGCTTATGCTTAGAGGTGAAATTAAATATTTAAAGGCGCCCTTGGGCGAAGCTTTTTTTAATGTAGCAAAGAGAGCAAAAGAACCCTTTGACTTATTTTTTAATAAAATAGCCCTAGAGATTGAGATGCTTGAATGCGAAAGTTTTTATGCAATCTGGTGCAAGCATATAGACCACGAGCTCTCCAAGGTAAAGTTAAGTAACAAGGACTGTCAAACCCTAAAAAGAGTTGGAGAACACCTTGGCTACATGGATAAAGAAATGCAGTTAGGCATGATAGATTTGTATGTGGAACAGTTGGAAGAGGAAATAAAGCTAACCAAAGAAAGTATAGATGAAAAAATCAGAGTGTACCACTGTCTTGGCGTTACAATCGGATTATTTGCAGTACTTATTATCTTATAATTACACGCCTTGATATTTGGAAAGAAAGCTATCAGTTGTGTGTGCGATAATCGTACGAGTGGAGGAAAACATGAGTGTAAATATCATATTTAAAATTGCAGCAGTAGGAATATTAGTATCTGTTTTGGGACAGGTGTTAAAGCATAGTGGCAGGGAAGAGCATGCATTTTTAACAAGTCTAGCAGGGCTAATTGTCGTTTTGTTTTGGATTATACCATATATTTATGATTTATTTGAAACTATAAAAAAACTATTTGCTTTGTAGGTGATTGGAATGGACATGTTAAAAATAGCCTTTATTGGAGTAATTGGTGTTATATTAGCAATTCAATTTAAAGGTACAAAATCTGAATACGGAATTTATATTGGACTGGCTACCAGTCTCATTATTTTATTTTGCATCGCGGATAAGCTATCAATTGTCATAGATGCAATTAACAAAATACAAGGCTATATTCAGCTAAATACCGTATATTTAACAACACTTGCAAAGATTATTGGCATCACCTATATAGCAGAATTTGCTTCTGGTATATGTAAAGATGCAGGTTATAGTGCAATTGCAGGACAAATTGAGGTATTTGCTAAAATATCAGTAATGGCACTTAGTATGCCAGTTTTAATTGCATTGTTAGAAACAATTGATAGCTTTCTAAGCTAAATAAGAGATTTAAAGGTAGGTGATAAGGTTTGATACGAAAAAGTATTACTAGACTTAAATTAGTAGGATGCGTGTTATTTTTTTTCACCTCATGTTTGTCTATGAGTGGAAGTGTATGTGCAAAGGAGTCAGATTTATCCATAACTGAAAGTACAGAATTTACCAGTGTAAACAAAAGTCTTAATCAGTTGTTAGAAGGAGAGTCCTTAGATTTTAAGGAAATGATAGCAAATGTGATAAAAGGAAAAGAGCCCCTTGATGTAGATAAATTGGTACAAGCACTCATTGATCAGGCATTTGGACAAGTCAATTATGTAAAACGAACGATCGTACATATTATGATTATAACAATAGCAGCAGCACTTCTTAGTAATTTTAGTAATGTATTTAATAACAGTCAGATATCGGACATTAGTTTCTATGTTGTGTATATGTTAATGCTTACAGTATTAATGAAATCGTTTGTTGCGGTCACTACGATTGCTACGGATGCAGTCAATACTCTAATAGAATTTATGAAAAGTCTTGTACCAGCCTACTTTTTAGCACTTACTTTTGCAGGAAAAACAACAACTGCAATGATATTTTATCAAATTATCTTAATGATTATTACAGGGATTCAACTTCTTTTTTCCAACTTAATTTTGCCCTTGATTAATATATATGTAGTGTTAATGTTAGTAAACAACATTTCAAAGGAAGATTTCTTATCTAGACTTGCACAGCTTTTAAAGGGAGTGATTGAATGGTTGCTAAAAGCATTGCTTACTGTGGTAATTGGATTTAATATCATTCAAAGTCTCTTAGCTCCTGCAATTGATGCGTTTCGTACTACAATGTTAAATAAAACGGTAAGTGCGATACCAGGAGTTGGAAATGCTGTAAATGCCGTAACGGATATGGTAATTGGATCTGCTGTTATCATTAAAAACGGTGTTGGAGTCGTAGCTTTAGTTGTTCTTACTGTATTAAGTCTTACGCCATTGATACAACTTTGGATATTTTCTATTATGTATAAGCTATCCGCAGCCATTATGCAACCTGTTTCGGATGCCAGAATGATTAGTTGCATTGGTAGTGTTGGTGATGGAGCAAGATTATTAATTAAAGTAGTAACGACATCACTAATTTTATTTATGATAACAATAGCAATTGTAACGGCCACAACAACTACGTCAGTTTAGGAGAAAGGTATGATTACAGGTATTTATCAATGGATTAAAAATATTGCATTTTATATGATTTTAATCACTGCAGTTATGAATTTGATTCCCAATAATAATTATAAAAAGTATATTAACTTGTTTACAGGTATTGTAATGATAATTTTAGTTATATCTCCAATTAGTAAGCTTTTAGGAGCAAGTACGAGACTCGATTCGAACTTTATCAAAAATATATATAACCAAGAGATCGTTAACTTAAAGGTGGATGCATATCAGATTTCCGATACTAGCTCATCGAAATTATTAGAAGAATATAAAAATGAAATCAGTAATCAGATAGAAGAAATCGTAAATAAGGAGGGATATTTTGTGGTGAAATCTAAAATAGTCATGAACGAAGATAGAGAAAGTGACAATTACGGTAACTTAGAAGGGATACAAGTAGTACTGTCAACACAAGAAAAAAAGAATCAAAAAATATTAGTAGATAAAATTCAAATAGGGCAAAAGCAGTTTGAAAATCCAGAAGAAATTAGTGTAAAAAATGTGATAGATGACTTCTATAATGTAGGTTTAGATAATATAAATGTTAGTATACAGAGGTAGAGTATGGAGTGGAAGAATAAATTACAAGATATAAAATTAAGCTTTAAAAATATGAAGAAAGATAATTTTATTATAGTACTTTTGGTAGGGGTTCTTCTAATTGTGATTACATTACCTACCTCAGATCGAAGTAGTAAAGAGGGAAACGACAACAAAAAGGTCCCAAGTGTAAGCGAAACCACATCCAATCAAAATGATACACAAACCTTAAGTTATGTAGAGGAACAAGAAAAACGCTTAGAAACCATATTAAGCAAAGTGCAAGGAGTAGGAGAAGTTAATGTGATGATTACATTAAAATCTTCAAAAGAGCTTATCGTAGAAAAAGATACGCCTGCCACTTCATCTATTATGCAGGAAGAGGATGCAGAAGGGGGAAAAAGAAGTACAACGGATAAAAGTACGACGGAAGCAACAGTCTATCAGCAAGATAATAGTGGGGGGAGCACTCCGTATGTTGTAAAAGAGATTGAGCCAGAAATAGAAGGAATTATTGTCATTGCAAAGGGAGGAGATGACCCTGTAGTAGCAAAAAATATTTCAGATGCTATTTTAGCATTATTTCGTGTAGAAGTGCATAAAATTAAGGTAATGAAGATGAATTAAGCGAGGAGGATTAAGCAATTGAAGAATGTATTTAAAAGAAATCAAATTGTAATAACAGCGTTAGCAATTATGATTGCAGCAGCCTTTTATTTAAACTATGCAGATAAAATAGATACAAGTGAAACAACAAAAGAAACAAGTGCAAAGGTGGAAGAGGGAGAAGTTGATGTAGGCGATATCTCAGATGAAGATATTTATCAAGCGGCAAATGCAAAGACTGGTTCCGATCAGGTTTTAGATGCATTAGCGCCAAACGCAAAAGATGATATCGAAAGTTATGATTTAGATTTATCCTCAGATCCAGCAACAGACACAGCAAAAGACACAGCAACCGATACATCTGCTGATGGAACACAACCTACAGATGCTGCAACGACAACGACTGAAGGTGAGACACCAGGTGAGGCAGTATTAACGAGTGCAACTACAAATGTTGGTTTTATTGCAGAAGCAAAACTTTCAAGAGAACAGGTTCGAGCAAAGAACAAAGAAGCATTATTAGAAATTATTAATAACACTTCAATTGCAGATGAACAAAAGCAAACTGCCATTGATGCAATGATTAAGATGACAGATATTGCAGAAAGAGAAGCGGCAGCAGAAACCTTATTAGAATCCAAAGGATTTGAAGATGTGGTAGTTAGTATCACAGATGATAGTGCTGACGTAGTAGTTAATATGGCAGAAGTAACAGATGCAAAAAGAGCTCAGATTGAAGATATCATGAAAAGAAAGACGGGAGTATCCGCTGAAAATATTGTTATTACGCCAATTAGTGTAGAACAGTAATACATAAAAAAGAAACAGGAACCTTCATTTGATGAGAGAATCATGAGATGAAGGTTTTTATACTTTTTATCAATATTTTTCGTAATAATTTCACATAAAAAGTGTATTTATTTGAAAAATATGGTATAATTTGTCTATTGGTAATATTTATATAGATATAAAATAAAGAGATTCAATATGAGTATCATATGTGTGAAAAAACAGATTGTATTGCTAATGGGGGGACATATGAAAAAACATCTTTTATTCTTTGTACTTTTAGTTGTGTGGTTTTTG
Organism: Candidatus Galacturonatibacter soehngenii; assembly: GCF_008830185.1. GTDB lineage: Bacteria > Bacillota > Clostridia > Lachnospirales > Lachnospiraceae > Lachnotalea > Lachnotalea soehngenii. The sequence continues at coordinate 850,369 of NZ_WAGX01000005.1, read as the reverse complement.
ATACCTTTTCAGAAAGTACAAGCTTCCAACTCAGACTACAAACATATTCTTATCTTGAATTCTTATCATAGTGGATTCCAATGGACAGATAATCAGACAGAAGGGATTTTGAGTGCTCTTTCCATGGATAATCCCCATTACAATATTTCAATAGAACATATGGACTGGAAGAGGTATCCTACAGACAAGAATTTAGACAACATTTATAAAAGTTTACAGGATAAATATGCATTGCAAAAAATTGATGTTGTTGTTACTACGGATGACGCTGCATTTTACTTTGCTTTAGAAAATCGCAGCACAATTTTTTCTGATGCACCTGTGGTTTTTTGCGGTGTAAATTCAACAGGATTATTACAGGCGAAAGATGAGAGTAATTATACAGGTGTATTAGAAGAGATTTATCCTGAAGATACCATAAGAGCCGCATTAAAAATAAACCCATCTATTAATACGATATATCTTATTTATGATAACACAGAAAGTGGAATGTCTACGGGTGAATTATGTATAAAAGCCGCAAACAAAGTGAATTCCACATTAAATGTCATATCTCTGAATCAAGAAAGTAGCACTGATATCATAAATCAACTCCCTGATATCAATCAAAACAGTATCATACTCATAACCACATATTTTACGGATTTGGATGGAAGCCCCATTAATCATCAAGCGTTTTGTAAAAAAATAAGCAGTGAATCATACGTACCTGTATACCATTTGTACGATTTTGGAATGAATCAAGGTGTGTTTGGTGGCTATCTTACGACTGGTAGACAGCAAGGGATGGAAGCAGGCGAACTGGCGAATCGAATTATTAAAGGTGAGAAGGCAGATGAAATACCAATACTTAGCTTAAAAAGTAGTCATTTTACATATGATTATCTTGTAGCACAAAAGTTTCAGATAAAAAAAAGCCAATTACCTTTACAAAACATTACTATGAATAAGCCATTTTCCTTTTTAGAAACTTATAGAAATCTGGTTATAACAGTTTTATTTATTATTATATTATTAGCTTCTTTTTCTGGTGTTCTCTTATTCTATATAAGAAAAATAAATAAAATGAAATATAAGCTTGCCCAAAATAACGAAGAATTATCACAACTTTATGAAGAGTTATCTGCTACAGAAGAAGAACTAAGAGCACAGGTAACAGATATATCAGATGCACACGAGCAATTAGAAGAATATAGTACGAAACTGCATCACTTAGCATACCATGATACGTTAACAGGACTTTACAATCGTCTCTACTTGTATGAGGAGATTGGAGAAAAACTAGAAGATAATTCCTATGAAGGCGCGATGTATTTTATCGATTTGGATAACTTTAAGTTTGTAAATGATGCTTTGGGACATAGTATTGGGGATGAGCTATTAATAGCAATCAGTAATCGGCTCCTGACATTAACGTCAAAAAACATAGCATTGATACGCCTTGGCGGAGATGAGTTTGTATTTTTTGCAAGCAAAATTAAGAGTAAAGAGGTAGCAAAGGATTTTGCAGTTAAAATTATAAATATATTCTCATCGAACTTTGATATCAATGAAAATAGACTTTCTGTCACCGTTAGTATCGGAATAGCCATGTTTCCAGAGAATGGGGCTAGCATTGACAAACTACTTCGAAATGCTGATATGGCAATGTATAAAGTAAAAAACAATGGAAAAAATGGTTATTACTTTTTCAACAACCAGTTAAAAGAAGAATTGATGGAGCGAATCAATATTGAAAAGAATTTTAAAAATGCATTAGAATATAAAGAATTCCAAATTCATTACCAACCTCAAATTAAAATAGGAACGGATAATATAGATGGTTTTGAAGCGCTAATTCGATGGCAAAATAAAGAGCTAGGGATGCTTTCTCCAATTAAATTCATATCGGTTGCAGAAGAGACGGGATTTATCACGGTGTTGGGAGAATGGATATTAAAAACAGCTTGTAATACGGTGGCAAAACTGAATCAAAAATTAAATCAATCATTTAATATTTCAGTTAATATCTCAGTCATTCAGCTCGTTCAAGATGATTTTGTAAAAGTCGTAAAAAAGGTCTTAAAAGAGACCTGTCTTTCACCAGAATTGTTAGAGCTTGAGATTACAGAATCTGTAATTATGGAGTCACAGGAATTAGTAACAGAGAAAATAAAGATATTGCGAAAGTTAGGTATTAAAATTGCCATTGATGATTTTGGGACAGGTTATTCATCACTTTCGTATCTGAGAAACATACCGATTACTACATTAAAAATTGATAAGCTTTTCGTAGATGATATCGGGAATCCATTATCTAACACAGACGTTACAGATACCATAATTGATCTAGGACATAAAATGAATTTAACTATTGTCGCAGAAGGAGTGGAGACAAAAGAACAGCTTACCTATTTAAAACAAAATGGTTGTGATAAAATTCAAGGGTATTTCTACTCCAAACCATTACCGATTCAAAAACTAGAAGAATTTATTAACAATTATCAACAATTAGATTTTGGCTAAAAATATAAGCACAGAGAATGAACTCTGTGCTTATACTATAAAATGCTTTAGTGTTTTTGTTTGTTTACAAAGGAAAGCGTTTGTCAAGCATGTCAGTTACCTTGTAGCCATTATTTTGTAAATGACTACTTATTTCAGAGGAAGAAGTCTGTTCATCAAATTGTATATCAACATAATCCTGTCCAGCACTTACACTAACCTTCCCGACTCCAACGATGCCTTCTATTTGTTTTTTTACTTTATCCTGTGTTTCGATATCTTCAAGTCCATCAACATTCAAACGGATATATTGCATTAGCCTGCCCTCACTTTTATTCCATATTATAAAGATAGTATTTGTAATTACAAAAATATTATACAAACTGTTTGGGCATTGGATTGTTTATGGAATGGGAGGATTTGTTGGTGCTTCATTCTCCCATTCATGCTCATTTTCTCGACCTCTTTGTCCAGGTGGGACATTCGTATCTAATACGGAATTGACACCTGCATCTGGAGTTGTATTGTTCGTACCTCCACCATTATTTGTATCTGTGTTAGGAGGAGTTGATCCATTGTTGTTATTTTCATTCGTTGTACCACTTCCATCTGGCGTGTAGGTCGGTAAATTATTATAATAATAATTTGGATCGATACTGGAAGCTGGTGAATTGTGAATTGGACACAGGTTCTGAGTATAATCTGGTGGTAACTCATATTGCGAATCATCAGTAACGCCTTCAGAACCCTCTGGTCTAATAATAAATACCTGGTCTGAATCATAGTTTACTTCAGGACAATATGGGCTTGCAGGTAAATGTGTAACTGCGCAGGTAGCAAGTTTGATATGGGTATCACATACTTCCGTAGGAGCAGTGCCTTTGGCAAAATACTCTTTCACTACCATGCCGCCTCTTGGATCCGCATCACAAAGGCCAGCAACAGCAAGTTTACCCGATTTTTTACAAATAACGGCTGTTTCTATGTTATCTGGAACGCTAAATTCTTTTCGCTCAAGACCAGTATGAACACGAGTCATTATTTTCTTCCACAAAAGCTTGTGAAAGGAGGTACTACTTGCCATTTTATCATTTGTATCATAACCACCCCATACGGATGCAGTATAATATGGTGTATATCCAGAAAACCAAACATCACGGTAATCAGAAGTGGTACCTGTTTTTCCTGCAACTGGCATAGTACCTAAATTGACTGATTTACCCGTACCATATTTAACCACGTCTTCCATAGCATTAGTAAGTAAAAACGCGGTGCTGTTTTTTATTACCGTGGTAGTTTTAGGTGTATTATCAATCAACACATTTCCATCATGGTCAAGTATCTTAGTATATAGGATTGGTTCTGTATAAGTACCACCATTTGCAATGGTAGCAAATGCTGCGGTTAGTTCTAAGTTAGTAACACCATCCGTAATACCACCAAGAGCAAGAGATTGTGTAACATCGGTAAGCACCGTACCATTTGCTTGTTTTCTTGTGTTTACTAACGTAGTAAAACCAAATTTTAATAAATAATCATATCCCAATTGTGGAGTTACATCAGTTAATGTCTTAACTGCCACAATGTTCATAGAATTAACAATCGCATCTCGTATTGTTGAAAGGCCTCGATAGCCAGTGGAATACCAGTTACTCACAGGGCGTCCGCTCGCATAATTATAAGGTGCGTCGTCATAAACAGTAGCTAATGTCATTCCAGCCGTATCAAGAGCAGGCGCAAAGGCAGAAACTACCTTAAAGGTGGAACCTGGCTGACGCCTACTATCAGTTGCACGGTTTAAAGTAAGACTTGCCTGTTTTGTTCCACGTCCACCAACAATTGCTTTTACATAACCAGTTGCTTGATCCATAATAACGCACGATGCTTGTGGTTGTGGAGTTAGAGTAATTGCTTCTTCGATTTTATCTCCATCCGTAAGGATTGCTTCCTTGTATCGTTCCACCTGCTCTTTTGCGGCTTCTTCGCTTTTAAACACCAAACTGTAACTGATACCGTCAATTTCTTTAAAATAATTCTTTAAGCTTTCTTCGCTATAGTTTGAAACCGTTCCATCCTTTGCAGTAACGGTCAATCGATAGGTAAGTGCAACTTCCGTTCCATCAGGATAGTTAGAAGGATCAGCAAATTCTTCATCCACAATTGTCTGAATTTCTTTATCTTGAGTGGTATAGATACTTAATCCACCGCTATATAAAGCATTGTAAGCTTGCGTTTGTGTGTAACCTTTCTGTTCTTGCAAATCCTGCATTACTTTATTTGTAAGTGCGTCAACAAAGTATGTATAAACAGAAGAGGATACAATCTCGGTGTTAACTGTTTTAATTCTAGAATATACATCATCATCAATTGCTTCATTGTATTCATCTTGGGTAATGTATTCTTGCTCTAACATATTATTAAGAACTTTTTTACGTCGCTCAGCGTTATTTTCTGGATAGCTGATTGGGTTAAAGCGATAAGGATTTTGCGTAATTCCAGCTATAACCGCACATTCTGAGAGAGTTAAGTCGGATACATCCTTATTAAAATAACGAAGGGATGCAGCTTGTACACCCAATGTATTTTGACCAAGATTAATTGCATTTAAATAATTCTCTAAAATAGCTTCCTTTGGCATTGACTTCTCAAGCTTAATTGCAAGATATTGTTCTTGTATTTTACGCTTGAATTTATCGGTAAGAGATTTTTCTTCCGTCCAACCTTCAAAAACATTATTCTTAAGTAGCTGTTGTGTAATCGTACTTGCACCCTCCGAGAAACGGCCACTTGTAATACCAACAACACCAGCTCTTATAATACCTTTCATATCAATACCGTTATGTTCCCAAAAACGTTCATCCTCAATTGCTACAAAGGCATTTTGTAAATTCTTTGGAATTTCATCAATTGATTTTGCAATTCTGTTAGATCCGCTGGCAACTAGCTTTGTTATCTCACTGCCACTCTGATCGTACACAGTAGTTGAGTATTTCTTAGGAGTTACATCGTAAGTAGATATTTCAGGTGCACTATCAATTACGCCTCTAACGATTCCAATGACTGCGCAACTGCCAATTACAGCAACAGCCAAAAAACAAGCAATAAAAGCCTTAAAAATAGTCACAGACAGTTTTCTTCCAAATCGATTTGATTTGGAAATTAAGGATTTTTGCTTATCAGAAGCTCCCTTTTTTCCGTAATTCATTTATATGCCTCCTTTATCCTCCCTATTATAACAAATAACCTAAGCTAAATAAAGCTAAATTTGTTGCCTCAAAATGCTGAAAGGTCTATTTTGTGCGCATTGTTCTAACTTTGACGGGTCAATTGATTACCAAAAATTACATTCACAACTTTTGTGGGTATATGTAATACTATTTTTTACAAGTTACACTTATATTATAAGGATGGTCAAGAATAGGAAATTTATGCAAAGAATGGAAGAAATTCAATATGTGCAAAAGAATAGTTGACTAAATATTTAGAGAATGTTAATATGGATATTAAGATATCTTTTACTTATATTCTAGAATATTGTTTAACTGTTAATTTGCTATTATAATATGGAGGTTGAATAGTTATGAAAATAATAAAAAGATGTTTATGTTTATTTATTATAGGGATTATAGCTTTTAATAGTCCAGTTAAAACTTATGCAAATGAAGAAGATTTAAATAAAGTGAAGAATGAAAAAGTAAATAGTGATAGTATGGAGCAGAAATTTGTGTGAAATGTGGAAGAACATTACAAACATTTGGAACACATCCATGTATTCAAATTCATCGTTCTTGTTCTTTGAAAGACAGGGAATATGGATATGTACAGTGCCCTATGGATATAAAATGCTACGAATAATAAAAATTTGAAAAGGGGTATTATAAGTGGATATTGATAGAATGAATTCCAGACCCTATAATAATATTTATGGACGAATTGGAAATTTTGATGTTATAATGCTTTCAGGAATTCTCATTATTGTTGTTGGTTTGATTATATTGCTAAAAGCTCATTTTTCATTAAAAACATATTCAAAAAAACGTTATGTATTACCAATATGCATGATATTATGTGGAGTCTTAATTAGTATACTAAGTTTTGTATAAAACAAATTATGTTTTTTATTAGGTGCAGACAACTAATTTACAAAATAGTAAGTTAGTTGTCTGCTTTTTTGGATTGATATATTTTAATTCAAAATTCTATATTTGACAGAAAGAAAAGTAATGATACAATATACGTAGTAAAATCTTCTCAATTGAAATGATTTTAGAATACAACCATTGGAGGATGAAATGATAGAAAACTATAAAGCAGTATATGAGGGCGCAGAGGCAGAGATTATAGAAAAGAAATCCAGATTTATCGCCACAGTATTTCCAGTTGAATCAGAAGAGCAGGCAATCGCCCTGATTGAAGCAACGAAGAAAAAATACTGGAATGCAAATCATAACTGTTTTGCATATATAATAGGAAAGAATCAAGAAATTCAGCGTTGTAGTGATGATGGTGAACCAAGTCAAACCGCTGGAAGACCGATGCTTGATGTGTTACTTTTAGAAGGAATTCACAATACCTTAGTCATTGTAACCAGATACTTTGGTGGAACATTACTTGGTACGGGGGGGCTTGTTAGAGCGTATTCAAAGGCAGTACAAGAGGGGCTGGCGAATTCGTTGATTGCCAATAAGTGTCTAGCGACGAAGCTTTGTATAGAAACAGACTATAATGGAATCGGAAAGATTCAGTATCTACTTGGGCAAAGAAAAATAAATACCCTATCCAGTGAATACACCGATAGGGTAGAAATAACTGTATTAGTACCAATAAGTGAAAAGGAAGGCCTGATAAAAGCGATAATCGAAGCTACAAATGGTAAGGCCTTCCTTGAGGAACTGGAAGATATCTATTTTGCAATCATTAAGGATGAGGTTATTTGTTTTGTGGATTAATATCTTTAGAAAACATCCAATCAAGAATGCTTTGAATGTCTTTGTCCCAATAATCCCAATTATGTCCTCCTTCACTTTCTTGATACACAAAGGAAGCACCTTTTTGCTCTAACTTTTCTTTGACCGAACGATTCATTTCATATAAAAAATCTTCGGTTCCGCAGGATTGATACAAGTCTGGTACAATTCCAGTTGAAAGACAATTGTCATATAACTTAAACAAATCGGCTTGACTACCAGCAAGTTTGTCTGGTTCTTCAAAAACATTCGTCCATTGAAAAGGAGCAGAAATGGCACCTTTCATGTTTTCTTCGTAGGTTTTGGCAATGTCTAATGCACCAGACATACTAGCTGCCTTAGCATAAAGGTTAGGATTTGATAAAGCCAGATACCAAGCACCGTAACCACCCATGGAAAAGCCAGCTACGAAGGTATCTTCACGTTTGTCTGAGATAGGAAAAATGCTTTTGATAAAAGCGGGCAATTCCTTGGTGAAAAAGGTAGCATATGCATTTCCATGTTTCATATCCTGATAACAGCTATTATCTGCAGAGGCCATGACAAGTGCACAGCAGTGTTTTTGTGCATAACGCTCTACATTACTAAAACGTAGCCAGGAACTATAGTTGCCATAAGCACCATGAAGAAGATAGACAACTGGAAGTCCTTCTTCATAGCGATAGTGCTTTTTTACTTCTTCATTTGTAATTTGCTCATTCCCTTCAGGAGTTGGAATTACAATATTTATGGTAATATTATGTTGCAAAGTATAGCTATAATAATTACAAGTCATTGATGCCATTGTGATACCTCCTAATAAACGTTTACATTCCAAGTATATCAAATTGTTCAAAAGAAACAGTCACATGGTAGTCTTCTTTTGGATTTTCAAATTTTATAAGCACAGACCGTAAGCTTTGGCTGTAATACCAACCACTTTTGGCAGCTTCAAATTTTGAGCGGTGAAGAAAGTGTTTTAGTGGTTCTTCGTTTAACTGCACCCAATAAGGAGATTTTTCCGTGTGAATCATATCAAGAAGCACAGTTTTTATTTTGGTCGTGTAACTTCCCTCTCGTTTCACGCAAACACTTACTTTTTCACCAGCCTTCATTTGGATGTGTTCCTTTAAAAATGCTCCATTTGCATAATCCATTGTGATTCCATCATCTTCGTATAAGGTAAATTCTCCATCCTTATCAGGACACATAATGAAATGAAGATCGGTTACATGATCTTGATGGAGGTTATACATCTGATTATCTGCAATTGGAATAATAGCACCAGCTTTAATAAACATCGGTATGTCAGCTAGTGTGACTGGTATCTGGACGGTTTGTCCACCTGTTAATTGCTTGCGGCTATGATAATCATAAAAGGTTTCTCCTTTTGGAAGATATACTTCGCGAATGGATTGGCCTTTTTCTACCACGTTTGCAATAAGTAGGTGGTCTCCAACCATAAAGTCAATACCATTTTCATAACAATTTTCATCGTCTTGAAAAGCAGCAATCATAGGTTGTATAATCGGAAGCCCTGTTTCATGCGCACGAACCATAAGGGAATAAAGATATGGAATTAATCGATAGCGAAATTGAATGGCTTCTTTAATGTATTTCTTACAATCAGAGTACATCCAAGCTTCCGTAACGGTATTATCAATGTTTGTAGAATGAATGGAAAAACGAGGTTGAAAAATACCATTTTGTACCCATCTTACAAATAATTCTGGTTCAGGCGCTGGGCCATAAAATCCACCAATATCACAACCATAATTTGTGACTCCACATAAGCTCATTCCAAGTATGGTGGAAATGTTATATTTTAGCGAATCCCAGCTGGTGTAATTATCGCCAGCCCATGTCTGTGCATAACGTTGTATTCCTGCATGCCCAGAGCGACACACAATAAAAGGTCTTATATTTTTTGAAGTTTCTAAAATAGCTTCTTCTGTGATATGACACATTATGTTTGACATTACAGACTTTAACTGTCCAATAGTTCCGCCCATTTCTTCATAATCACAAATAGCATCCTTATCGACAATACTGTCATATTCGCAGTTATCGTTCCAAACGCTTGTTACACCAAAATCTAAAACATGTTCTTTTAGGTATTTTTTCCATACCTGGCGAGTATGCTTGGAGGTAAAGTCTGCAAAAAGTCCCTTTCCTCCCCACCAAGTTCCAATACATTCTTTTTGACCTTGGCTGTCCTTTACAAAGATGCCTTCTTGTTTTAGCTGCTCTAGATAAGGGTGTGTCAGTAAGAATCCAGGCTTTACATTTGGGGAAGTTGTGATTCCTTTTTGCTCCATCAAAGCAAAAAACTCTTTTGGATTTTTGAATCTGTCATAATTCCATGTAAACACATAGCGTTTACCTTCTATCGCGCAATACCCTGAGGAAAGTTGAAATCCATCAACTGGAATTTCCTCTTCTTTTGTTGTATCTATAAATTCTAATATGGCATCATCACAATCAGAATCTAACTCAGAGTAGTACATAGATGAGCCAAGATAACCAAGGGCATAGCGAGGTAGCATACAAGATTTTCCTGTCAAATCTGTATAGCGGCGAGTAATATCAGAAATACTTGGACCATAGATAAAGAACAAGTCAATATCTCCACCATCTGCTCGAAAGCGACTGTGTTTTTTCCAATAGTTACTATGTTCACGTCCCATGTCGAAATCACATTCATAAGTGGTATGATAGAAATAGCCAGATGCTATTTTGGTATGCTTATTACATTTGATATAAAAAGGTATATGTTTATATAAAGAATCAGTTTCCACTGGATCGTAGCCCATTGCATCCTTTGGACTCATAGACATATATTTTTTGTGTTTATTAAAGGTTCCAGATTTTTCGCCAAAACCATAAAAACAGTCTCCATCAAAAATTTCACTCGTATGAATACATCTGTGATTGGAATCCTCAAGGTATCCAAGGTCGACAATATCGGCATGTAAGTAATTTCCAAATAAGTCTTTAATGCAGATGCGAAATGGTTCTTTGTCAATTTCAATAAGAAGTTTACTTCCTTGTATTAAAATTTGGGTTGCAGTTTCTTGAACAGATGATTGTGCAGGTGTAATCTTTTTGCGTCTCTCCCCTAAAAATGGATCCATCATATCTTCCCAAGCAGTCATGACTAAACTATAAGAAGCCTCTTCAAAATTACGATGAAAGCCTGCCCTAATTCGAATGATATCATCAGTTAGAAAAAGAATTCGTATTGGTGCACCATCAGTTATAAGAGTATAAAAAGAATCATGTTGTAATAAATTAATTACTTGGTTGCAGGTTTTCAAAATATTACCTCCTTACATTTCAATGATTGATGTTTTTATTATATCGAGATAAGAGTCTAAGTACTATTCAAATCATGACGGATTACGAGATGCATTCTACATATCTTGCTATTTTCAAAATTTATATCAAAATATTGTTTATAATGACATGTGTATAAGCAGGAAATGACAATAATTTAGTAGTTTTGTATTGTTATATGAGATATTTATAATATTTCTTGTGTTATAATGGATAAAAATTATGAAGGAGAGAATGAAAATGAAAAATTTTGAACAAAAAATATTTCCATATTTATTGTTGCTTCCAACAATTGCTATATTTGGAGTGTTTCTTTTTTATCCAGCAGTCAATGGACTATGGATTTCATTTACAAAGTGGGATGGAATTAACCCACAAAAGTTTATAGGGTTAAAAAACTATGTTGATTTACTAAGTGATGAAAGCTTTTGGAGGGCCTTTCTTAATACTGTGGTTTTTACCGTAATAACGGTACCTGCCATTTATGTTTCAGCCCTATTTTTGGCATTGCTTTTAACACAAAATATAAAGGGAAGTTCCTTCTTTCGTGCCGCTTTTTATTGGCCAACTATGGTTTCCACCATTATAGTAGGACTAAGCTGGCGCTTCTTATTAGGAGAAGATTTTGGTATTATCAATTATTTACTTACAGCAATGGGGAGGTCTCCAGTTAAATGGCTAACCAATCCAAGGGCAGCTATGGGGGTTATCATTTTCGTAACAACATGGAGTCTTGCAGGATACTATATGGTTATGTTTATAGCGGGAATTAAATCAATCTCAGAGACTTATTATGAAGCAGCCAAAATTGATGGAGCAGGGTTTGTACAACAATTTCGCTATATCACGCTTCCACTATTAAAGCCTACTACGTTGTTAGTAATTGTATTATCAACGGTAACAGTCATAAAGACGTATCCACTTGTTTTTGCACTGACGCAAGGTGGACCTGCTGGTGCAACAAAGTTAATGGTACAGTTAATTCAAGAAACAGGGTTTGATAAAAACAAAATGGGATATGCTAGCGCAATGACAATGTTTCTTTTTATCATATTGGCAGTTCTTACAACGATACAGTTTAAATTAAATCAAGGAGGAGAACAGGATGAAAACTAAAACCTGGAAAGATAGAAGCAAATCCGTATTACTAGCGTTGATACTATTTGCATTAACTTTTTTATTTGTTATGCCAATCGTATGGATTATTTTTTCCTCTTTTAAGAGCGCGGGAGAATTATTTAAATGGCCACCAAGTTTATTGGGAAAGAATCCATCCCTAAGTAACTATTCAAAGGCACTGAGTGAAGGTAACTTTGTCGTTTATTTCTTTAATACTGTTTTTACGAGTGTAGTTGCAACGATACTAACAGTGGTGGTAAATGTAATGTCTGGTTACGCATTTGCAAAATATCGATTTAAAGGGCAAACCATTCTTTTTGGAATTGTTCTTGCAACACTTATGATTCCCCTTGAAGTAATTATGATACCTGTATTTAAAGTAATTGTAGCTACAAAATTATACAATAACTTATGGGGATTAATTATTCCAGCAGTAGCATCGCCAACCGCAGTATTTTTGGTAAGACAGTACTACACTGGAATTCCAAGTGCCTATATGGAGGCAGCAAGAATTGATGGGGCATCAGAATTTTATATTTTTACAAAAATTATGCTTCCAATGGCTAAGCCGATTATATCAGTATTATGTATTTTCTCCTTTATGTGGAGATGGAATGATTATTTATGGCCAAAGCTTGTTATCAATAGCAAATCAAAATACACGTTACAGTTAGCACTTGCTAATTTCTCAGGAGAATATTCAGTTGACTGGAACAGCCTATTAGCTATGTCTGTCATCTCAATGATACCTGTAATCGTCGTATTTATTTCTTTACAAAAGTATATTATTGGTGGAATGACAACAGGTGGCGTAAAAGAATAAAAGTAAGGAGGAGCAAAACGTATGAAATATATCGAATACCCATTGTATGCAGAAGGATATGTGAATCATTTCCTTACTACTGGGGTTTACACACAAGTTCAACAATTTGAAAAAGCTACCTTAAGTGGAAGGGTAAATGAGTGGTTAAAAAAGGGCTTTTCCATTCATGAAAATCCTTGTAGAAAGGAATTTATTGCAAAAAGGCAGGCAGATCTCCCACCATACCTTGACTTAAGTATGTATGAAATGGGAGAAGAAGTAGAAGTATTTGGAGAAAAGAAGCCCCTTAAATTCTATGCTCCTTTTGGCAACATAGCACTGGAGGAATCTGGTTTTTATTATAAGCCAACTTACTTAAGAACTTATAGCTATGCAGTGATTCAGGCGCAAAAGAATGAAACGGTGGAATTCGAACTAACCACATGTGGTGGAATGACATTATGGGTAAATGATGAATTGGTTACTGATTTTATTCCTTTTACTAGAAATATGGTAAAAAGTACCCGTGTTTTGGTAAAAGTAAAAAAAGGAGAAAATAAGTTTGTTATTTGTCTTGATGATTTAGCAGAACGAGATACCGATTATTATTTTCGCTTAAGAAGAATTGGAAAAGCTAAGCTTACGGTTTTAATTCCAGTTTCAGATGAAGTAAGAACAGAGATAGTAACTAAAACAGAGAAGATGCTAGATAATATCTGTTTTGAAAAGGAAGCTTATATAAGTGAACCAGTAAAGCTTTTAATGAATAACTTTAGTGTTAGGCCAGTTGATTTTCGTTTGACCATAACTCCAGGTGAGTTTATTGAAAAGATGGAAAAAAGCTTTAAGTTAATTCAGCATCGAGACTACCAACTTAGACCTGATCAGCAAATGATACCTCTATTACACAGTGATGAACTTATACCTGGTTATTATTATTTTAGTGTAGAGGTCGATGTAGATGGTATTATTCTAAAAAGAAAGATTGGAACACAATTGGTTCGCAAAGAGTTTTTAGGCTATCACGAAGAAAAGCTTGCTGATCGAAAAAGACATGCACTTGAGACAGTAATACAGTACGGGGTCAATAATGTATATAAAGCAGCGGCACTTTTTAAACTCGAGAGAGATTTAAAGTGGGCAGAAGAAATCATTTTAGAGGAGTTAGAAGGGGTACGTCAAAGAAAAGATTGCTGTGATTTTCATTTTGTTATTATTCTTTATATTTATAAAACGTTTCATGGGTTGTTGTCCGTTCGCCTTAAGAGTGAGATAGAAGATGCAATGCAAGGTTTTCGTTATTGGATTGATGAACCAGGAGATGATGTTATGTGGTTTTTTAGTGAAAATCATGCACTGTTGTTTCATGTATGCCAGTACTTAGCAGGACAATATCTTCCAGAGAGAATATTTACCAATAGCAATCGATTGGGACGAGAAGTAGAAAAAAGTGGATCCAAGCTTTTAGATGCATGGTTTGAAGAATTTTTTAAAGAATTTATTACAGAGTGGAATTCAAATGCTTATATACCTGTTGATGTATTAGGGCTTGGAACGCTTTACAATTTAACAGATAAAGAGAGTGATTTGCATAAGAAAGCCAAAAAGGCACTTGATATGATCTTTTATGCACTAAGTATCAATGAGCACAAAGGAGCTATCATGACAAGTTTTGGCAGAAGTTATGAAAAAGAGCTAAAAGGTAATTACAATGCAGGTACGACCAGTCTATTATATGTTGCGTATAATGCAGGTTATTTAAACCGTGCGGTAATTGGATATATTTCCTTGGTATTAGGCGATTACGAAGCACCAAAAGAGTATGAAAAATATATGAAGCTTACAGGGAACCAACAATTGATACATCAAAATACACAAGGCTTTGAACAACACGTTAACTTATATTTATATAAGAATGCAGATGTATTGCTTTCAACCGCGGTTGGATTCAAACCTTACCAACCAGGATATCAAGAGCATATTGTACAGGCAACGATTAACGAAACTGCACAGGTATTTATTAATCACCCAGGAGAATCTCATACCTATGGAAGTGGAAGGCCTAATTTCTGGGCAGGAAATGGAGTGCTACCACTTGCAGTTCAACACAAAAATACAAGTATTTTAAGATATAAAATAGGCGAAGAAAATCGAATTGATTATACGCATGCTTATATTCCACTGTGTGAATTTGACCGCTATATTGGAGAAAAGAATGTAATTGTACTAGAAAAAGATGGAGCTTATATCGGTGTGTATGCTCATAATGGACTCTCCATTCAAGAAACGGGGCCATGTAAGTACAAGGAGTTTATAAGTCATGGTAGAGAGAATGTATGGGTGCTTAAAGTAGAAAGAAGTTGTAATTACGAAAATCTTGATGATTTCTTTAAAGAATTTAAGACGTTAAAGGTTAGTGTGAAAGAAAACGTAACCGTTTTACAAGAAAATAAAGATACTTACTTGCTAGAGGATAATAATGAATTTTATGTCAATGGACAAACGGTTTACCAATATCCACTCACCGTGCAAGGATTGATAGATTGGGAGGAATAAGACATAATGATGAGTCGTCAGAAAATAGATGAATTACTAAATTTAGTATCGGACAAAATGATGTCCTTAAAAAACAATGGAATGGAGGAAAAGTTCCCGATTAGTTTAATTGACATTGATTGTTGGGAATGGCCTCAAGGGGTTGGTATATTTGGCCTTTACAAATATTATCAAATTAGTGGTAAGAAAGAAATATTAGATTTTTTGATAAGCTGGTTTGATGAACGATTGAAAGAGGGAATCTTAGAACGCAATGTTAATACGACTGCACCAATGCTTACTTTAACGTATTTGTATGAAGAGACAAAGAAAGCAGAATACTTAGTATTAATAGAAGACTGGGTAGACTGGATTATGAAGGATAAAAAGCTGATTCGAACAGGTGATGACTGCTTCCAGCATATGATTACAGGTGATCCTAATGACGGTGAAATATTAATTGATACTATTTTTATGACTCTCTTGTTCTTATATCGTGCAAGTAAAATTCTAAACCGTGAGGACTGTAAAGCAGAAGCCAATTATCAGATTCTAAATCATATCAAATATTTATTAAACAAAGAAGAAGGTCTTTTCTATCACGGCTTTAACTTTAATAGGAATAACAATTATGGAAAAGTGATGTGGGGAAGAGGAAATAGCTGGTATACCATAGCAATAATGGAAATTATTCAAGACGTGGAAATAGAGGAATCAGTAAAAAGATACTTCTTAACAGTTTATACCAATCAGGTAAAAGCCTTGAAAAAATATAGCGATAATAATACGGGACTTTGGCATACTGTAATTGATGATGAAAGCTCATATATTGAAATATCTGCCAGTGCAGCATTCTTATGTGGAATTATGAAAGGCGTACGACTTGGAATATTACCAAAAGAGGAATACGTTGAATTTATACAAAAATCGCTGGATCATATTGTTGATTATATATTAGAGGATGGGACAGTTACACAGGTTTCATATGGAACTCCAATTGGAGAATCAAAGGAATTTTACAAAGAAATTCCATGCTGTCCAATGACATATGGACAGGCACTTATGATTTTATTGCTGCAAGAAGCATTGATGGATTTTTGGCACTAGAAAGGTGTGTTTTTCATGAAAGAAAGGGTATTTTTTGAGGAATTTGATTCTTTATATTATTTTCATGGTTCGACGCAAAGTTGGGCTATGCAAGGATTTCATTTTCACAAGCAATATGAGATTATATTGTTTCTTAGCGATGGAGCGTTGTTAGAAATTGGGAATCGTTCCTACAATGTTAAGGCAGGAGATGTCTTTCTTTTGAATAATAAGGAGTATCATAGGACGAGTGGGGCAGTGGGAAAGCCTCATAACCGATATGTTCTTATGTTTGATCCAGAAATCTTTCTTGCGGGATGTTCAGAAACGTTTGGTTATGAATTCGATTTATTTTTTGAACGCAGGCCAGAGAATTTTGTACATAGATTGCATCTATCGGAAGAAAATCTAAGTAAGATAGAGAAGCTCTTTCTAAATATTGAAAGAGAAATCAATGAAGGGGAAGAAAAAGAAGAGCAAGTAAAGCTTAGACTGGCTATTTTAAACCTGATCGTTGAGCTAAACGAAATGTACCGTTTCTTTTTAAAAGAGCAAAAAGATACCAGTAGCGAAAATAAAATACGAAAAACAGAATTTAAAGATCCTATTTTGTATCGCAACAGAATCGAACAAATTAAGAAGTACATTGTAGAACATGTGAATGAGAAACTAGAGCTAGATGATATAGCAAAAGAGTTTTATATGAATCGGTATTATCTAAGCCATTATTTTAAAAAGGAGACAGGGTTTACCTTACAACAGTACATCACGAATCGTAAAGTGGTAGAAGCAAAGGCGAAATTAAAAAGCGGTTATTCCGTCACAGAAATTGCGGCACAGCTTTCTTATAACAGTGACAGCCATTTTATTGCTACTTTTAAAAAGAGTACGGGAATCACTCCAAAGAAATATGCGCAAGAAAAGAAGAAAAATAGCAATAATGAATAACATTTACTGGTTTATATGTGATTTTTTATACTAAATAACTGTTAAAATGTATATACAAAACGAAAGGAGAAGAAAAATATGAAAAAAGTGATATCTATGTTACTAATAATGACCATTGTTTTGAGCACATTGACAGCTTGCGGTAAGGGAGGAGATTCCGCAGATGCAATTAAAACACTTAATGTTGTTTGGTTTACAGACGGAAAAGAAGATGTAACCTTTAAAGAACTTGCGAGTGCTTATGAAGAAACGCATGAAAACGTTAAGATTGAATTAATTGAGGTTCCTTATAGTGATTTAGAAAGTAAAATTAAAAATATGATCAACGGTGAAGAAGTACCTGCACTGGCAAGATTAACTAATTTGGGTGCTTTTAGGAATCAGCTAGTAGATTTATCAGAGTATGTATCTGATGCAGAAGCTTTTAAGAATAATTTTGGAGAAGGCTTAAAATTTGTTTATGATGATAAAATATTAGCTGCACCAATGGACGTAACAGCAAATGGATTAATCTATAATAAAACAGCTTTTGAACAAGCTGGTGTATCTGTTCCACAATCAGAGAGCGAGATTTGGACTTGGAATGAGTGGAAAGAAGCAATGAAGAAGGTTATGGAAAACAGCGATGTGAAATATGGTCTTGTATTTGATAACTCAACCCAACGTTTCAGTACCTTAATGTATCAAGCTGGTGCTAGTATGTTAAATGCTGATTTAACAGCATCCAATTTTAATACACCAGAAATGAATCGTGCAGTGAGCTTTTTCAAAGAGCTTCACGATGAAAAAATAATTCCAGATTCTGTTTGGTTAGGTTCAGAAAATCCAAATGAATTATTCCGTACAGGTCAAGTAGCAATGCATTTTGCAGGAAGCTGGATGATTGCAAACTACAAGAGCGAAATTACAGATTTTGAATGGGGTGTTACCTATTTACCAAAAGAAGCAAATCGTTCAAGTGTACCAGGTGGTAAATATTTAGCAGCATTCCAAGGATCAGGGGTTGAAAAAGAAGCAGCAGAGTTCATCGAGTGGATTTCACAGGCTGAAAACAATGCAAAATATTGTCAGGAAAATAGTTATCTATCACAGGTAAAAGGAAATGAAAAATTAAGCTATGATTATGGAGCAGAGTTCTTTGAGATTTTTGCACAAGAGTTAGCTGCAACCGGTTCACAGCCAGGTGCTGAATGGGGATACCAGGCATTTACAGGAACGGTACAAGGTGATATCAAAGAGAAATTAGCATCTGTATTAGCTGGAAATATGACGGTAGAAGCATATCTACTTGATATGGAAGGACTCATTAACGAGACACTTGCTGAATTAAAAGACGAGTAGTTAGTATCAATCATCCTCCGCAAAAGCGGAGGATGAAATTAAAAGGAGGCAAATATAAATGAGAAAAGCATTTATTTCTCCTGCAAAATATGTGCAGGGTGAAAATGAAATAGAAAACTTAGGGTATTTTGTCAAGACGTTTGGAGATTCTGCACTTTTAATAGCTCATAAAGACGATGTACTTCGAATCAAAGATAAATTAGAAAAGACTACGAATAAATTTGGAATTACATTTGTAGAAAGTAACTTTGTTGGAGAGTGCTCCAGAGAAGAAGTGAAAAGATTACAAGATTTAGCAAAAGAGAAAAATTGTGATTGTACCATTGGTTTAGGTGGAGGAAAGGCAATTGATACTGCTAAATGCGTAGCGGAAGGTGAGGCCTTGATTATTGTACCTACAATAGCTGCGACGGATGCACCAACCAGCCATTCCGCTGTATTGTATACACCAGATGGAGCATTTGACGATTATGCATATTTTAAACAAAGTCCAAGTGTTGTACTTGTAGATACTACAGTAATAGCCAATGCGCCAACTAGATTCTTGGTTGCTGGTATGGGTGATGCCTTATCCACTTATTTCGAAGCGAGAGCAAATGTAGCTTCCTTTACACGTGTCAATGCAGGACTACCATGTGGCTATCGTGAAGGCTTTTGCAAAGAAGCAACTGGAACACAGACAGCTTTTGCACTAGCAACGCTTTGTTACCAGAACTTATTAAGAGAAGGTATGAAGGCTAAAATCGCATGTGATGGCAATCAAGTAACTCCAGCACTAGAAAGTATAGTAGAGACAAATATCTTATTATCTGGAATTGGTTTTGAAAGTGGCGGATTAGCAGCAGCACATGCAATCCATGACGGGTTAACCATATTAGAAGGAACTCACAAATATTTCCATGGTGAAAAAGTTGCATTTGGAACTCTTGCACAGCTTGTATTAGAAAATGCGAAAGTAGAAGAGTTAGAAGAAGTTCTAAGTTTTTGTGTTTCTGTGGGGCTTCCAGTTTGCCTATCAGACATTGGAGTAAGCGAAATATCAGAAGACGAACTTCGTCAAGTGGCTGAAAAATCTTGTATCAAAGAAGAATCCATTCATGCAATGCCATTCCCAGTGACAGTAGAAAGTGTAATGGCAGCCATTAAAACGGCAGATGCAATTGGAAGAAAATTTAAGGAAACAGGTACGATAAACTAATTTTCGGATGCAAAGGAGCCTAAGAATATGAGAAAAATAATGAATCGTCCGGAAACTATGGTAATTGAGATGTGCAATGGAATTGCGATGGCACATCCAGAACTTGAGTTTATACAAAAATTTAAAATAATCAAAAAAAGAGAAATAAATAAAGATAAAGTTAGTTTGATTAGTGGCGGAGGAAGTGGTCACGAGCCAGCACATGCAGGATACATTGGAAAAGGAATGTTAGATGCGGCTGTGTGTGGAGACATGTTTGCTTCCCCATCTCAAGTTCAAGTATATCAAGCAATTAAAGCGACAGAGAGTAAAAAGGGAACCCTTTTAATTATAAAAAATTACAGCGGAGATTTGATGAATTTTAAAAATGCCGCTTACCTTGCTTCGGAAGATAAAATAACAGTAGATTATGTAAAAGTAGATGATGACATTGCTGTACAAGACAGCCTATACACTGTAGGAAGACGCGGTGTTGCAGGAACAGTACTAGTACACAAGATTGCAGGGGCAGCAGCAGAGAAGGGCTGGTCACTTGAAGAAGTTAAAAGTGCGGCAGAACAAGCAAATAAGAATATCAAAAGTATTGGATGTGCATTTAGCTCTTGTACAGTTCCTGCAAAAGGGACTCCAACCTTTGAAATTGCTGAAGGTGAAATGGAGTACGGTGTAGGAATTCATGGAGAGCCTGGAATTAAAAGAGAAAAAATCATTTGTGCAGATGAACTTGCAGATAGAATGGTGAATTTATTACTAAATGAGTTAGATAGAAATGAGAATGAAGAAGTGACTGTGCTTGTAAATGGATTTGGAAGTACGCCACTACAAGAACTTTATGTGTTAAACAATTCCATTGCAAGAATTTTACACGAGAAAAAGGTGCCAGTTTATCGAACTTTTGTAGGTAACTTTATGACAAGCATTGATATGTTTGGCGCATCTGTTACTCTTATGAAAATGAATCCAATGCTAAAAGAATTATTGGATGAAGAAAGTATTACCCCTGCTTTAAAAATATCTGGACCAGAACAAAGTATTCCATATACAGATATGCGTCTAATCAGCGAGGAGAATAAGGAAGTTGATTTTGGACTTTCAACAAGTAAAGAGTATGCAAAATTAAATAACGAAGCACTTACTTTACAAAACATAATTTATATGGTTGACAAAATAAGCGATTCCATTATAAAGCATGAAGTATATTTTTGCGAGTTAGATTCTCATGCTGGAGATGGCGATTTTGGTATGAGTGTAGCCAAGGGATTTAAACAGCTAAAGAGAGAATGGGTTGATATCTTAAAGAACCACACCTCTAGCATTGGTGAATTTTTAGATAGTTGTTCCATGATTATTATGGAATACTGCGGTGGGGCTTCTGGTCCTATTTGGGGATCGGCGTTTCGAAGTGCAGGTAAAAGTGCAGGTTCAAAGACAACATTAAGTATGAAAGAGTTCGCTGATTTGTTACAGGCAGCCGTAGAAGGAATTCAAAAGACGGGAGAACGTTCTTTTGGAAGAGGAGCTATTGTTGGTGATAAAACATTGATGGATGCGTTGATTCCATGTAAAGATGCATGGATGCAATCAGTAAAAGAAGGACATTCTATGAAAGAAGCTTTTTATAGAGGTGCGAAAGCAGCAGTAGAAGGTGCAGACAAAACAAAAGGAATTGTTGCACGTATGGGACGTGCTGGCACGGTAGGAGAAAGAAGTCTTGGTTATCCAGATGCAGGCGCATTTGCACTGGGAGTTATTTTTACAGAGTTAGCAAATGATCTAATAGAAGGATAAGAATAAAGGAGCAAAACAATAAAAACATATAGGTTTTGCAGGGTGTCAGCAATTTGACACCCTTATCCTTATCTAAAAGACAAGGCAAATAAATAGAAAGGAAGAAGGGGATCGTATGATTGATTATGCAGAAAAATGTATGAAAAGCGGTGCTGTATTTGCAACGGAAAGAGTTAGTGGTATAAACGATAATATGCCTACCCCACATTATCATGAATTTTATGAATTGTATTATCTAGAATCTGGGCAAAGATACCATTTTATTGATAATAATATGTATCATATTGAGGGTGGCCAGTTTCTTTTATTTGAGCCTTATATGCTGCATCATTCCTATGGTGATAAAGATGTTCCGTTTTGTAGACTCATTATTTATTTTCGAGAAGACGAAATTATTTCTGCAAACTTGAAGGAAATATTAAAGGGCTCTACGGGCGCCTATCAATTGTCAAAAGAGGAAACCCAACAGTTTTACCAACTCATGAATATGATTTATAGGGAAAAACAAAATCCACAGCAATACAGCAATGAATATTGTCAAAGCTTGCTAAATACAATGCTTATTATCTTATTTCGAAACAAACGTCAGAAAATGAAGATAGAACAAAAGAATCAGATTACTGAAATAATTTCATATATTAATGCAAATTATATGTATGATCTTTCAATTGCAGATATCGCAGGGCATTTTTATATGAGTCCCTTTTATTTGTGTAGAGAATTTAAAAAATATACAAACACAACCATTAATCAATATATCAACAAAACAAGAATCATGAATGCACAAAGAATGCTCTACTCTTCCGATGATAATATAACAAACATAAGCATTAATACAGGATTTGCAAGCGTAAGCCACTTTGGTCGCGTTTTTAAAGAGATTACTGGTTCGACGCCAACCTCGTGGAGAAAACGAAGAAAATCCTTTGAATAACGATTAATTATGCTGTGTAAAATATCGGTGAATTATGATTGGATAAAGAATCATAATAAAACACACGAGAATAAAATATCGTAAGGTATCCGCAGTAAAAGAAGTACCTAATAAAGCTTTTAAACCGTACTTGAGGAGCAAAGCAAGTAGTAAGCCTAATAATAGTTTTATTGCTTGCATAAAAGGTGCTACAGCTTGTTCTTTAAAGTTGATGTAGTGTGGTTCCACATACCAACCAAGCGAAAAGCCAAGACCTGCACCAACAGCCTTAAAACAGTCATGAAATTGTGTCAAATCAGCATTTGAAAGATTCTTTCTCATAAGTGCATATAGCAGTATAACAAACGAATAGGTACTAAGAAATAAAGCGATTTTTTTATTACTTATACTAGTTATATCATGAAGCTGATTGATGAAGAATACAAAAAATAAAGCAATACACAGTGAGGTTATTACATCTTTGGGAGTATGGTATCCCAGATACATTCGAGAAAAGCCCACTCCTAGTATAATGAGGGAAAAAACAATACGCTGCCATGTCTTTTTGGAAAGAAACGCAAGTGAGCCAAATAAAGCAGTGCTATTTTGCGTATGTCCACTTGGAAAAGAATAGCCTGTAGCTGAATCTTGCAGGGAAGAAACGGGTTGAAAACTACGGTCTAGTATCCAAGGACGTGGAATGCAAAATGTTATCTTTAAAGCTTGAACCAGTAATCCGCTGGCAAAATAAGACAGACAAATTTTACGAGCCATTTGTTTATCATAGCACCAATATAAAAAGCAAATGATTGTGATTGAAATAAATTCTTCACCCAGGTGTGTAAACATACCAAATAGCGAGGTCAATTCTGGTGTCCTATAATCTGCTAAAAATCTTAAAAAATCCATTGACGAATCTCCTTATCCATTCTATATTTTTCCATTTTAGATTATTATAACATAGATGCCATATTTAACACATAAAAAAGAACCTTTCTGTGTGTGAAAGGTTCTTTCAAAAAAATTGATTAATTTCTTGACATTCTTCTTCTCATATTTGCATCTAAGTATTTCTTACGAATACGAAGATTCTTTGGTGTAATCTCAAGTAGTTCGTCTACATCAATAAAATCAAGCGCTTCTTCAAGTGTTAATACTTTAGGCGTTGTTAAACGAAGTGCTTCATCTGCGCCTGAAGAACGCGTATTGGTAAGTTTTTTCGTCTTACATACGTTTAATTCAATATCTTCAGCCTTACCATTTTGTCCAATTACCATTCCAGCATATACCTTTTCACCAGCTCCAATGAATAAGGTTCCACGTTCTTGTGCACTATATAAACCATAAGTAATGGATTCGCCAGCTTCAAAAGCGATAAGAGAACCTTGTTTTCTATATTGAATATCTCCACGGTAAGGGCCATAGCTATCAAAAACAGTATTTAAGATACCATTTCCTTTTGTGTCTGTCATAAATTCACCACGATATCCAATTAATCCTCGAGAAGGAATTAAGAACTCAAGTCTTGTATATCCACCATTGGAAGCTCCCATTGCACGAAGTTCGCCTTTTCTCTGGCTTAATTTATCAATAACAGTTCCTGAAAATTCTTCTGGAACGTCAATGTATGCAATCTCAAGAGGCTCTAATTTTTTACCGTTTTCATCGGTGCGGTATAGAACTTCTGCTTTACTTACAGCAAACTCATAACCTTCACGACGCATATTCTCAATCAATACGGATAAATGGAGTTCACCACGTCCTGATACCTTAAAGCTATCTGCACTATCATTTTCCTCAACACGTAAACTTACATCCGTATTTAACTCTTTGAATAATCTGTCACGCAAATGTCTTGAGGTAACAAATTTACCCTCTCTACCCGCAAGAGGACTATCATTAACAATGAACTGCATTGCAATGGTAGGCTCTGAAATCTTTTGGAAAGGAATGGCAACAGGATTATCTACGGAACAAATCGTATCACCGATATGAATATCTGCAATACCTGAGATTGCCACGATAGCACCAATGGTAGCCTCTTGTACTTCTACTTTATTTAATCCGTCAAATTCGTATAATTTACTGATGCGTACCTTCTTTAGTTTGTCTGGTTCGTGATGATTTACTACAATTGCATCTTGGTTTACCTTAATGGTTCCATTATCAACCTTACCAACTCCGATACGACCAACGTATTCATTATAGTCAATCGTACTGATTAATACCTGTGCATCTGCTTCAGGGTCGCCTTCTGGTGCAGGAATGTAATCAAGAATGGTTTCAAACAGTGGAAACATATCTTTTCTTTCATCATTTAAGTCTTTGATTGCAAAGCCAGATTTGGCAGATGCAAAAACGAAAGGACAATCAAGCTGTTCATCAGATGCATCCAAATCCATAAATAATTCAAGGATTTCATCTATAACTTCTTCTGGTCTTCCTTCTGGTTTGTCTATTTTATTGATACATACGATAACGTGTAAATCTAACTCAAGCGCTTTACGAAGAACAAATTTGGTTTGTGGCATTGCCCCTTCGTAAGCATCGACAACTAAGACTACGCCATTTACCATCTTAAGAACTCGTTCTACTTCTCCACCAAAATCAGCATGTCCAGGTGTATCAACAATGTTAATCTTTGTATTTTTATAATAAACAGCAGTATTTTTTGATAAAATAGTAATACCACGTTCACGTTCAATATCGTTGGAGTCCATAACACGTTCTGCTACCGCTTGGTTTGCACGAAAAGTTCCACTTTGTTTTAAAAGTTCATCTACTAAGGTTGTCTTACCGTGGTCAACGTGGGCGATAATTGCTATATTTCTAACATCTTCTCTTTTTTGATTCATAAATCGTTAATCCTTCTTTCTAAACTCGCACTAATGGCAACTTTAACAGTTTATCATATTTTAGCGAGATTACAAGCATTTTTGTACTGGTTTTACGTTTTGTATAAAAATTTTTTAATATTTCGTTCTAAAATGGAAATAATGGGAATAAATATACTTATGGACAATATACGAGAAGAGATACTTCGTTTAAAAGAAGGGAGAAATTTATAATGGCGGATAAGGTAATTGAAAACAATCAGGTAACGGTAATTGGGGAAATAGTATCAGGCTTTGTATTTAGCCATGAGGTATTTGGCGAAGGCTTTTATATGCTTGATATCCTTGTAAAGAGGCTAAGTGATTCTTCAGATGTAATACCTCTTATGATTTCTGAAAGACTATTGGATGTGACTCAGGATTATCGTGGAAAAAACATTTGTGTACAAGGACAGTTTCGATCCTATAACAGACATGAGGAAAAGAAGAACAGATTAGTATTATCAGTATTTGCAAGAGAGATTGAGTTTGTTGAAGAAGTAGATGACAATGTGAAAACAAATCAAATCTTTTTAGATGGATATATTTGTAAAGCTCCTGTTTATCGAAAGACACCTCTGGGGAGAGAGATTGCTGACCTATTGATTGCTGTGAATAGGCCTTATGGAAAATCCGATTATATTCCTTGTATCTGCTGGGGCAGAAATGCAAGATTTGCTTCCTCCTTTGAAATTGGCGGGCATGCTCAGGTATGGGGAAGAATACAGAGTCGGGAATATACAAAGAAAATTGATGAAGCCAATTCAGAAAAGAGAGTTGCATACGAAATATCTGTTAGTAAACTAGAATATGTAAAAAATTAATAAGTTGTATATGGTTACTTTTATAAATTCGTAACTATTCAGTGAATAGAAATTGATAACTATCAATTTTTATCACCTTTTACACAATTGATTTAATTGAATGCGTCAATAAAAGGGTGAAAACTGAATAGTCACGATTTTATTTTACTGTTTTGTTAAGAAAAATGTAATAGTTTGATGAAAAGTATTAAAATTATAAATTTAGTGAAAAATTTTGTTTCTATTTTTTGGGGTTTGGTGTATAATGTTAATATTGTAACTAAATCATCATCAATTCTGATATAAAAATCCAACCAAAACAATTACAAAAATATGAATTGAATATATTGGGGGTACAGTATGAGTAAAAACTCAAAAGAAGGAGATTCTATGAGAGAAAAATATGAATCATTGTCAGTAGTTGCATTAAGAGATGTAGCAAAGGCAAGAGGGATCAAAAACATTTCAACGATGAAAAAAAGTGAATTAGTTGATGCGATGCTAAGAGAAGATGAAAAAGAAGCAACACAGCAAAGCGTGACAACAGAAGAAACAGAAGTTAAGACAGAAAGTACTAAAAAAGAAAGCAATAAGACAGAAAATAGTAAAGCGGAAAACAAATCCGAGACAAAGACGGCTGAAACAGAAATGGATAAGCTAGACAGTGGGATTTTAGCCAAGGGTATCTTAGAGGTACTTCCAGATGGATATGGTTTTATACGATGTGCAAACTATCTTCCAGGAGAAAATGATGTATATGTATCACCTTCTCAAATTAGGCGTTTCAGCTTAAAGACAGGCGATATCGTTGAGGGTAATACAAGGGTAAAAACTCAGGCAGAAAAATTCAGCGCATTATTATTTGTTAAATCTATCAATGGTTTTCATCCGTCAGAAGCTTCCAAACGTGGAAATTTTGAGGACATGACTCCAATTTTCCCAAATCAAAGATTAAAACTTGAGACAACTCCAAATGGAACTGCAATGAGAATAGTAGATTTGATATCACCTGTTGGTAAAGGACAAAGAGGTATGATTGTATCTCCGCCAAAGGCAGGTAAGACAACTTTATTAAAACAAGTTGCCAAATCAATACTTTCTAATAATAAAAATATGCATATGATTATTCTTTTGATTGATGAACGTCCAGAAGAAGTTACTGATATCAAAGAATCAATCGAAGGAAAGAACGTAGAAGTAATTTATTCTACTTTTGATGAACTTCCTGAACACCATAAGAGAGTTTCTGAAATGGTACTAGAAAGAGCAAAAAGATTAGTGGAACATAAAAAAGATGTTGTAATCCTACTAGACAGTATTACAAGACTTGCAAGAGCATATAATCTAACGGTTCCGCCAAGTGGAAGAACATTATCAGGTGGTTTAGACCCAGCAGCGTTACATATGCCAAAACGTTTCTTTGGTGCGGCAAGAAATATGCGAGAAGGTGGAAGTCTTACCATTCTTGCAACAGCATTAGTGGATACAGGAAGTAAGATGGATGATGTAGTTTACGAAGAATTCAAGGGTACAGGTAATATGGAACTTGTATTAGACCGTAAGCTTTCTGAAAAGAGAGTCTTTCCAGCAATTGATATTCCAAAATCAGGAACAAGACGCGAAGACCTTCTTCTTAATAAGGAAGAACAGGAAGCAGTTTATATTATGAGACGAGCTTTAAATGGCATGCGCTCAGATGATGCGGTTGAAAAAATTCTTGATTTATTTGTAAAAACACAGAATAATGATGAATTTGTGCAAATGGTAAAGAAAACAAAATTAAATTAAAAGTGCTTGCAATGGCTTATAACATATGTTACAATGAATAAGCTGTTTATGAGAAATGAGATCGACTGTGTCGGTTTTTATATGATTATTTATAAAGAGGTGAAATCAATGAGAGAAGGAATACATCCAGAATATAATCAGGCAGAAGTTACATGTAACTGTGGTAACACTTTTGTAACTGGTTCAACTAAGAAGGACATTCACGTTGAAATTTGTTCAAAATGTCATCCATTCTATACAGGCCAGCAGAAAGCTGCTGCAGCTCGTGGACGTATTGATAAGTTCAATCGTAAGTATGGTATGAACGAAAGCAAATAGTATTTGAGCAGGTAAGGTTGGGGTTGATGAATCTCAGCCTTTTTTGTATCATATTAAGTTGTAAAGCATTTCATTCTTATACAAATCCCTACACAAAGTGCAAGGTAAAGGAGGATTAAATGAAACCATCTGGAATTGGCGGTCAGGCTGTTATGGAAGGCGTTATGATGAAGAATGCCGACAAGTATGCAGTTGCGGTTAGAAAAGCAGATCAAACAATAGAAGTATCAACAAATGAATTTCAAAGTATTATAAAAAATAAAAATATATCTAAAATACCAATTGTAAGAGGTGTATTTAACTTTATCGATTCAATGGTACTGGGTATGAAGTCTCTTACTTTTTCTGCTAGCTTTTTTGAAGAGGAAGAAGTTAAGCCAAGTAAAGCGGATAAACTAATTGAAAAGATATTCAAGGATAAAGCGGAAAAGTTTGTAATGAGCCTTACGGTATGTTTTTCTATTGTAATTGCTGTGGCTTTATTTATGTTATTACCTTATTATATATCAAGTTTGTTTAAGAACATGTTCTTATCAGATATGGCAATTGCTGCCATAGAAGGTGTATTGCGTCTTGTAATCTTTATGGGATATATCTTTCTTATTTCTTTTATGAAGGATATACAAAGGGTATTTATGTATCATGGAGCAGAGCATAAATGTATTAATTGTATTGAACACGGACTTGAATTAAATGTAGAGAATGTAAGAAAGAGTTCAAAGCAACATAAACGTTGTGGAACTAGTTTTTTATTAATCGTTATTGTTATTAGTATTATTTTCTTTCTATTTATTCGTGTCGATTCACCTGTTCTAAGAGTTCTGGTAAGAATATTATTGATTCCTGTAATTGCAGGTGTGTCCTATGAGTTTATTAGGCTTGCAGGTAGAAGTGAAAATAAAATAATAGAGGTATTAAGTAAACCAGGATTATGGCTTCAGAATTTAACAACAAGAGAGCCAGATGATGATATGATAGAGGTTGCGATTGCTTCCGTAGAAGCAGTATTTGACTGGAGAGCTTATATCGAAGATGATACGAAAGAGAAAAACGCCCAACCAATTACCGAATAGATAGGAGCCTAAGATGACTTTACAAGAAGCCTTGGAATATGGAAAAAAATATTTAGAATCCAGACATATCTTAGACAGTCATATAGACGCTTGGTATCTACTGGAGTATGTGATCAAAGCGGATCGAAGCTATTTTTTCTTACATCAAAAAGAGCAGATGGAACCAGAAAAGGAACAACTTTATATAACATACCTAAAGCAAAGAGGAGAACATATTCCGCTTCAGCATATTACGAAACAACAAGAGTTTATGGGACTGACCTTTTGTGTAAATGAACATGTTTTAATTCCAAGACAAGATACAGAAATCTTAGTAGAAGAGGTATTAAAGCGTGTGAGAAAAGATATGACGATTCTTGACATGTGTACGGGTTCAGGCTGCATTATTATAAGTTTAAAACATGAGAAACCTAGCATTCAAGCATTTGCAAGTGATATATCAGAAAAGGCACTTGCAGTTGCAAGACAAAATGCCAAGAATTTGGACGCACCAGTTACCTTTATACAAAGTGATTTGTTTCAAGAAATTAATGATACATTTGACATAATTGTTTCGAATCCTCCCTATATTAAAACTGCAGTAGTAGATAGCTTAATGGCGGAGGTAAAAGAACATGAACCGCTTATTGCGCTAGATGGCAGTGTAGACGGCCTGTTCTTCTATAAAGAAATCATAAGTAAAGCTAAGAGGCATTTAAATGCAAGGGGATTTCTATGTTTTGAAATTGGCTTCGATCAGGGTGAGGATGTCTCTTCCTTAATGAAAGAGTCCGGATTCCATAATGTAGTAGTAATAAAAGATTTGGCTGGACTTGACCGAGTCGTGATTGGAAACACTTAGCGAAGCAAGTGGTTGTGATAGAAGAATGGAATTTGAATTTACCCGTCATAGTACGGCTGGATTATAATAGATTAGTTAATGTCATGGAGGAATAAAGATGTTTGATAGATTAGAAGATCTGCTGATTCGTTATGAAGAAATTATGAGTGAACTGAATGAGCCTAATGTAGCGGAGGATCAAAAACGCTTTCGTAAGCTAATGAAGGAACAAAGTGATTTGACTCCGATTGTGGAGGCATATAAAGAATATAAAGCCGCAAAACAAAGTGTGGAAGATAGCTTGCTTATGTTAGAGGAAGAAAGTGATGAAGAAATGCGAGAGCTAGCCAAAGAAGAATTAAATGATTCTAAGGCTCGCATTGAAGAATTAGAGCAAGAGCTTAAGATTCTCTTATTACCAAAAGACCCTAATGATGAGAAGAACGTTATTGTTGAAATACGTGCAGGAGCAGGTGGAGATGAAGCGGCATTATTTGCGGCAGAGGTGTATCGTCTTTATGTAAGATTTGCAGAACGAAACCGTTGGAAGACGGAAATGATGAGTTTGAATGAAAATGGAATTGGTGGTTTTAAAGAAGTAATCTTTATGATCAATGGACAGGGTGCTTATTCTAAATTAAAATACGAAAGTGGCGTTCATCGTGTACAACGTGTACCAGAAACCGAATCTGGCGGTCGTATCCATACTTCTACCATTACGGTAGCCATTATGCCAGAAGCAGAGGAAGTGGATTTTGAACTGAACATGAATGATTGTAAGTTTGATGTATTCCGAGCATCAGGAAATGGTGGACAGTGCGTTAATACAACGGATTCCGCAGTTCGTTTGACACATATTCCAACTGGTATCGTAATCTCTTGCCAGGATGAAAAGTCACAGTTAAAGAATAAGGATAAAGCATTAAAGGTGCTTCGTTCCAGACTCTATGAATTAGAGCTTCAAAAGAAAAATGATGCAGAGGCAGAAGCAAGAAGAAGTCAGGTAGGAACAGGAGATCGTTCAGAAAAGATTAGAACGTATAACTTTCCACAAGGACGTCTAACAGATCATAGAATCAAATTAACACTTCACAGATTAGATGCTGTTATGGATGGAGATTTGTATGAAGTAATCGATAGTTTGATAGCGGCGGATCAGGCAGCGAAGTTGGCTAACTTGAATGAGGAAGCGTAAAGCATGTGTAGTTATAAAATAAGATAAACATGATTGAAAATCGTTCTACAGCGGTAAAGGTAGAACGATTTTTTCTATTTCTTATAGTTGTGCCTTCACAAGAACTACGTTACTATTATTATAGGATTTGATGAATTGACTTGATAAAATAATATGTTAATATAAAAATGATAAAAGTAAATTATAATTAGTTTTTATCATTGAGGGCTGTTATATAAAATTATATGGAGGGTACATGGAAAATTATTTTAACGTTAAGAAAAACCTCAAAATAGTTTTATTTTTGGGGTCATTTGCTTTTGGATTTTTATCATTTATTTTGCCTATCTATTCAAAGAATATTGGTGGGAGTGGAGTATCGATAGGAGGTCTATTTTCTGTTTTTAGCATTATATCATTACTATTAAGGCCAATAATAGGAAGAGCGATAGACAAGTATGGAAGAAAATGTTTTTTTGTGTCTTCATTTATATTTTACGCTATTTCTATGATTTTATTTTCATATTCAACTAATATACTATTACTATATTTAAGCAGGTTAATTCAAGCTATAGGAGCTTCAATGATGTGGATTACATCATATTCTATAGCGGCAGATATTGCTGATAATGAAAATAAAGGTAAAACAATTGGACAAGTAGATGGGGCAAGCTCAAAAGGGGCATTATGTGGAGCAATTATAGGTTTTATTATTTTAAGTAATTTTTCTATACTAGAAGGATGGAGTATTTTATTTAAAGGGTATGCTATATTAGCTTTATTAGCAGCGTATATTGCATATAAAAAAATACCTGAAACTTCGGTCAAACAAAATGAAAGGACAATTATTCAAAATAAAAATAATTATAATATCTATTTTTACAAATTATTAAGCATAGTATTTATAACATCTTTATCAACATCAATGTTAAGTCCAGTATTAATGATTTACTTACAAGATAGGTTTACTAGTAATATTTTTGTATTAGGATTGGCATTTACTCCAGCTGCTTATGTATATGCATTTTTACCCTCAAAACTAGGAGGTATTAGTGATAAGGTAGGAAGAGTTATTCCAATGGTTGTAGGATTATTATGCGCTGGAATAATATCATTAGGATTCTCTCGATGCAATGATATTAGATTATTAGTTATATTATGGGTATTGGAATCTATAGGACTAGTCTTGGCATCTCCAGCAGAAGAAGCGTTAGTGGCGGACATAGTAGATGAGAAAACACGTGGTTCTGCTTATGGTACATACTTTTTTGTGTCCAGTTTAGGTGCAATTATTGGGCCGTTATTAGGAGGATGGTTATATGATGGTTATGGTCATCATATTCCGTTTTATGTAAATGCTATCTTGTTGTTTCTTAATAGCGTAATGACTATTGTTTTATTGGGGAAAAAATATAAGTTATAAGATTTAAGGAATTACACATAATAGTATCAAAAGATAAGCATGGACGGAGGAAAGATGAAAAATAAACAGAGAAGATTATGTATCAATGCAATCTTAGTACTTATCAGTGTTCTACTTCTTACTGCGTGCAATAAGGAGTCAAAGAACCAAGCAACAAATGAAGATAGAACAAAAGAAACGCAAACGCAGTCTACAGATGATTCAAAGGAAGAGATAAAAAAGAAATCTTCGAAGGAAAATAGATACGTTCCAGACAAAGAAACCGTGCTACGTATGCGAGAGATAGCATTAGAGGGTATGACAACAGAGCAGAGAAAAAGCTTAACTGACCTAGTAAAAACATCAAACATGGATTTAGAAAATAGTATTTTTTACAATGATTTGTGGAAACGCTTATCCGATCCAAAAGACCTCATATGGAATTATGTGGACAAAGTTGGAGAGATTCAAATAGGTTGGGCATTTGAGCCTACTGAAGTTTCACAAGAAGAGTCTGGGCTTACGAAAGAAGAGTACGAGCAAACATATGGAAAACCAGTAATGGTTGAGAATGAGAAAAATGCAGATAGTTATATCGAATTAATTGATGAATTGAGTTTAACTATCAATAATGAGGATTTAAAAGCAGACCTTTTTACAATTAAAGATTCTTTAACAAAGGTAAAAGAAAACCATGATGTAAATGAAATTGTAAAAATTTATAAGTTATTGCATGATATGGATTATTTTTTGCTTCGTTATGGAATTGAAGATGTAGGTAAAGATGTGAGAGATCAAAGTACAATTAGCAAATACTATGGAGTGCTAAGGATATATGAATCTGCGCAAAATACCAACACTAATTCTAAGTAATAGAAAATAGCAAGGGCAGAACCAGCTTTGTGTGGTTCCTGTCCTTTTTGTAATTAAAGTCTACAACAAAAAGATGAAATGACTTAAGAAAAACGTAAGTGGACATGAAACGGTATTGATAATACTATTATGTAAATAAGGAATCAACAAGAATCAAACAGGATAAATTGGGAGGAGTTAATATGTATAAAAAAGGTATGGTTATTTTTTGTGTGGTACTCATGCTGATGGGGTGTAAAGCTGCAAATCAAGCCGAGGAGAGTGTATCTTTGGAAAGTTCAATTGCAATCAGTAAAGATGATTTTTTAGAAGAAATGAAAGAAATGTTTGAACAAAGTGATAATACTTTTTCTTATGAAGATGCAAATAAAAGTATTTTAGAAGGGGAAAGAGTAAATATAACCTTAAATGATAGTGAAAACATGCAAGTATATATTTACGAATCATCCGATAAGGCAATTGAAGATGCTAAGCGAATAAGTTTGGATGGATTTTCTTATACAAAGTCAGAGGGAGATGAGGGCATGACAACTACGATTGATTGGATTGACAACCCTCATTTTTATAAGATTCAAAATATTATGATTCTATACTTAGGTAATGATGAAACTATATTAGACATACTTTCAGATAGCTTTGGAGAACAAATTGCAGGCTCCTAAAGGTATTTAATGGATTAGAAAGGGATGTGTCGTATGCGAGTATTAATTATTGAAGATGACAAAGAATTATGTGATACAATGGCTTATCATTTAAGACAAGAAGGATATGAGGCAGATACTTGCTATCGGGGAGATGAAGCGGATTACTATTTTAGACAAGGTATCTATGACGTGATTATTTTAGACCGTATGCTTCCGCAAGTAGATGGATTGACATTAGTGGAACATGCACGAGGTTTAGGTATTGTAGTACCTGTTATTATGGTAACAGCACTGAATGGAATTAATGATAGAATCGATGGTTTAGATGCAGGAGCGGATGATTATTTGATTAAACCATTTGCTATGGAGGAATTATTAGCAAGAATTCGTGCGCTGCTAAGGCGACCGGCAAGAATAACAGAGGTAGAAAAGATTACGCTTGGAAGCCTTGTGTTAGATGTGCAGTTACATACACTTACGAATCAAGAAAATCAAGTTTCCTTATCAAAGAAGGAAGCGCTGCTTTTGGAGTTCTTTATGAGAAATAAAAATCAAATTTTATCTCGCAGTCAAATACTTTCAAAGGTTTGGGGAATGGATCATTTTGTAGAAGAAGGAAATGTGGATAATTATATTTATTTTGTTCGAAGAAGGTTAGCTTCAGTGAAATGCAATGTTAAAATCAAGACGATTCACGGCGTGGGATATCGTATGGAAATGGAGTAAAAGTTATGTTTAATACATTACGAAAGCAATTGACGCTTTTATACACCATTACAACGGGAATTATTTTGACTGTAGTAATAGGAACTATCTTTATAAGTTTTCAAAGAGAAGCAGCCGCAAACAATCTAGAAACTTTTCAAAATAATTTATACGCAATTGAAACAAAACTTCAAACGGATTCCTTGATTAAATATGTCTGGCTGGCTGAATATGAAAATAATAACAATTTACTCATACATATTGAAGACAATGGAAAGCCAATTGATTATGAAGGATACGGATATCAGAGCGGACTTCGAAACGACTTGGTGGAATTGGTAAAAGAGCGCGCTATGGAAGATGGGATTAATTCTTCCATGCCTCCCATTACATCAAATAAAGTAATGAGCGATATCTATAAAATTAAATGGAATAACAAAAATTACTTGGGAGCTGTTGATTTAATAAAAGAAAAAAAGGGTTATAGAAGCGTGATACTTTTGCAATATTTTCCCATGGAATTTAGCCGTATCCGTAGCAGAATGGTTATATTTATTATGTATGGACTTGGCGTAGTTGCATTGTATGTAGTAAGTTGGAAGTTTGTTGGCAAGTCTTTAAAACCTGTGGAGGAAAACAGAAAACGACAAACCGAATTTATCGCAGCAGCATCACATGAATTAAAGGCTCCTTTAGCAGTGCTTCAAACAAGTGCTTCTGCATTAAAATATGGAGATAATCAAGCAATCTTTATCAAAAATATTGAAAATGAGTGTGTGAGGATGTCCAATCTAATCGAAGATATGCTTTTACTTGCATCTACTGATGCAAAGAATTGGTCCCTGCATCAGTGTATCATCGATGCAGATACGTTAGTGCTTGAAACTTATGAGCGTATGGAGGCCTTATGCAGAGAACAAGGATATCGATTGGTGGTAGACCTTCCAACAAAGCCCCTACCTAAGATGGAGGGAGATAAAGAGAGGCTTACACAGGTGCTTTCTATATTAATAAACAATTCTTTGGCTTATGCAAATGCAAAAGAGAGAAAAGAAATACGACTACGCGCCTATGAAAAAAGAAATTATATATATATTCAAGTAATTGATTATGGGATCGGAATCAAAGAAGAAATAAAAGCAAACATATTTGAACGATTTTATCGAGGAGATGAAGCAAGAAATGAAAAAAGTCATTTTGGACTTGGACTTAGTATTGCAAAAGAAATCATAGAATTACATGGTGGTATTATAAAATGTGAAGACACCGAAGAAAATGGCTCCACATTTACCATTAAATTAAAAAGATTCATTTAAAAAGTTTTTGGAGTAGTCCAAAAACTTTTTTACTTTATAGGAAAGTTCTCCTTCGGAGAACTCTTGATATGAAAAGGGCCCGCATGGAGGCGGGCACAACAAGTAAACGATAGGTTTTAGAAGATATAGAAACCTTCAGCTCCCGGGAAGTCTTCGTCAAACGCATCGTCTTCATTTAAGAAGTAATCCATATCAAGCAAATCATCCTCACTCATGTGGCGGATGTCATCAGCGGTCATGCCTTCGGGTGGATTCTGTATATACTTGTTTCTGATTTCATCTGAACATTTTGACATAGTGTTTTCCTCCGTTTTATATATTTTATCACAGACGGAGGTGGTATGTATATATTTCATGCAGAAGAGAAAGTTGGGAGTCTTCCCATTGCCCTTTCATACATTTTGTCCAGAGAAATATGCTGATGTTTATGATAAAGCTCAAGAAAAAGCATTGTCTCGCCACAGCATGGACATTTGAGAGGATCATAACCAAAAGAGGATAAAGTGCAATTGCGCCAGCGATTGAATGAAAGAATAACCTTATGTTTTTCTTTTGATATGGCAAGAGATAGCTTTTTATCACTCTCACGTGTTCTTGCATAAAGACCATAGTAGCGGATTTGTTTGAAGTGTTTTTCAGGAATGTGCATGCTTAGTCGTTCAATGAATTCCATAACAGGAATGGTTTCAACGACAAGTTTGTCATCCTCATGACGATTGTAGTGAAAAGTTACATTTTCACCGTCGTAATCGTCGATACGAGAAGTGGCAATAACAGGACGACCAAGATAACGGCCTATGTATTTAGTAACAACTTTAGGATTACACTTATTAGGTTTTGCATAGACATAGAATCCTTCTTTATGTTCGTGGTAGCATTTAGCCTTGACCAGTATAAAAGATGGCCCAAGCTTTTTCTCCATTAAGTTAAGGAGGGCTGTGCGAAAGGCGTTGCGAAGGAATGTGTAATTAAAGTGAGTTTTGGGACGCCAAATACCAGAGTTACCAATGCCACCTTCGGACAGAAGACAATGAATATGAGGATTCCATTTCAAGTCTCTACCAAAAGTGTGGAGAACAAGAATGAATCCAGGCGTGAATTTTTCGGCTTTATTGTCTTTGTGAAATAAGCGAAAGACAACACTTTGAACAGCTTCAAAAAGAAGATTAAGAAGTTTTCTATCTTCAAGAAAGTAATGTCTAAGTTCAGAATCAATGGTAAAAACACAGTGACGGTGCTGAGCATTGATTATCTTAAAAGACATAGAGGTAGTGCGGTCAATGGAATACTTAGTTCCACAGGTAGGACAGAAGCGACTGTGACAACGGAAAGGAACAAATTTAAGGGTACCACATTTGCCGCAACCATACATTGCACCACCAAAAGAAGGGTCACCGCAGTTAATCATACGATTAACATTTTCAATGACCGACTTGCGAGGGTGTAAAGTATAAATCATTCTTTCATAGTTATCTTTAAATATATCCTGAAGTATGTTGCTCATAAGATTATTATGAAGGATTTGTAGCAAAAAGAAAACCCCCTAAATCCCCTCAAGATTGAGGGGGAGGGGAGTTGAGAGTGTCGAAGACACTTTTTTAGAGATTATTTAGAGAATTGTTTATTATGATAAAGAAAAATCTAGGAGGAAGTAAAGTGAAGCGAAAAAAAATGATATCCATCTTTTTGATGATGGTGTGCATTCTTATAACCCTATCAGGATGTAAAAGTAAAGCAGTTTCTAGTGAAGCAGAAAATAATTTGAGTGGAAAGAATGAGTCAGGTGCACTTGGACGTTACGTAGAATCTGATTTTACACTACCAAAGGAGTGTGAAGGAGAAAACCTGACCGCAGTCGTGAAAGGAATAACAGGAGGTTTAGAAATCTATACTTATTCAGTGGAGGAAGCTTCCTATTATTGTTATACACAAAAGGAAGATGGAAATTTTGAGCGAACAAAGCAGACATGGATATTACAAGAGGGATCTGATGGGAATTTCGTACAGTTAGAGAATATTTTTTATGGAGAAGACAATGAACTCTATGCGTATTATACGGTTTATGGAGAAGGATGGTCTGGCTCTATGATAGTTAAAGTGGATTCAAGTAGAGAAAGCGCGCAAAAAATTGAGTTGCCTATTTTAGAAGAAAAGGCAAAG
This sequence comes from Candidatus Galacturonatibacter soehngenii, assembly GCF_008830185.1. Lineage (GTDB taxonomy): Bacteria > Bacillota > Clostridia > Lachnospirales > Lachnospiraceae > Lachnotalea > Lachnotalea soehngenii. The sequence continues at coordinate 811,924 of NZ_WAGX01000005.1, read as the reverse complement.
GAAAGAGAAGGCTATATAAGGTATAACAGCATTGCAAGCGCCCGTGTATTAAAAAATGGCTACTATGTAATTAGTGAAGATATGTTAGGAAGCATATATATCTTGGATTCATCAGGAGCGGAAATAACAAGATTAAATACCTATGGCGATGCTTCATCCGATCATTTTATAGCACCATTTACAGTATTTGAAAATAAAGTGATTACCATCAATGAAACGGGAGATAAGGTAATAGTATATAATGCTGAAGAACAAAAAATAGAAAGAGAAATAGAAACAGAAGGCTATTCAGCAGATAGCATATTGGCTGCAACAAGTGATGGAACAATTTATATTTGTGGAGAGGATGGAATTAGTAAGCTTTCACCAGAGGGGACATTGTGGGAAAATATAGTGGACGGCTCCTTGAGTTCTTTAAATACTCCAAGCGTATATTTAAATAACTTTTTCACAGGTAGCATAGAAAATGATAAAGTGATTTTTTATTGTTTTGTTCACGATAGTGGTGACGGAAGTGGAAACAACAAGATTCTTCAATTTATATATGACAGTACGATTCCAAGTGTTCCAACAAAGCAATTGACAATTTATTCGTTAAAAGAAAATAATACTGTACGTCAGGCGATTACTCAATATCAAAAAGAAAATACGGATGTGAAGGTAACGTATAACGTAGCCATACAAGATGAGGGCAGTGCGACGGTAGATGATTATATTAAGGCGTTAAACACAGAATTACTGGCAGGTAAAGGAGCTGATCTTCTAATTTTAGATGGATTGCCAAAAGACTCCTATATTGAAAAAGGTGTACTTGTTGATATGAGTAAACTAATTACAACGCAGCTTGAAAACGAAACACTCAGTAAATCCATGCTACAAAAATATTTGCAGGATAAAATTTACTGTATTCCAACAAGATTTGAAGCACCTTTTGTATTTGGTAATGAAGAAGCAGTTAAAGCTGCCCAGTCATTAAAGACATTAAGAGAATATTCAGAAAAGCAAACGGATGAACGAGTGACCACTGCATTAACAGCAAGTGCAATGACAAAGTATTTACTAAGTTTTTATTATCCTGAAATTGTTTCAGATGAAGGAGTCATAAAAGAGGAAGCATTGGGTGATTTACTTTTACAAGTGAAACAAACAATGGAACACGCAAGTGAAGGTGAGATTGATTTAGCTCAACAGCAGGAGTTAGATGATAGGAGAAGCATGAATAATAGTATTATTATGAATAGTTCTGCGTACCTATCCATTGATAAAATTAAACTTGGAATGGGTAATTTACAAGATGCGGTTGGTATGATGATTCCTTTTGAAATAATTGATAAAAAGCAATATAGCTATGATACAAGGATGAATACCTTTACGCCATTAGGTATGGTAGGAATCAATAGTGCGAGCGATAATATAGAATTAGCGGAAGGCTTTATAGAGTTGATGCTTTCTGAAAAAATACAATCTGTAAACCTTTACGATGGCTTTCCAGTGAATCAAAAGTCACTACAGACTTGGATGGAAGAAGAACGTAATGACATAATGGTTGGAGGAAGCCTAGAAACAAGTGACGGTTCGATTGATTTGGAAGCAGAATGGCCAGAAAAAGAACAAAGAGCTAATTTTTATCAAATGCTACTTTCACTAAATACCCCAATTGAAACCGATGATATTTTAATAAATAAAGTTGTAGAAGAAGCAAGCAAGTTTTATGATGGTACCGCCTCAAAAGATGAAACCGTCCACAATATCTTATCAGGAATTAGTACGTATTTGGCAGAATAACGGGTAAGGGATGAGAGTAGTGAAGCAATATAAAAAAGAGATTTCAAAGAGAAAAAGAAAAGAGGAGAGACGGGCATATTTATTTTTAATGCCCAGTCTCCTTGGAGTTGGAGTATTTGTATTACTACCTTTTTTAGATGCGATATATCGCTCTATGAAAGATACGATGGGAAAGAACTTTGTAGGAATAAAAAATTACAGCACTGTAATACAAAACGAAGCCTTTTTATTGGCGGGAAAAAATACGGGACGATTTCTCTTGGTTTGTATTCCCTTGTTATTAGTCACCTCCCTTGCTCTATCGGTAGTGATATATGGACAAAAAAAATACCAAGGTTTTTTTAAGACTACGTTTCTTATTCCCATGGCCATTCCTGTTGCAGCGGTTGTTTTATTATGGAAAATTATTTTTCATAAGAACGGATTAATTAATGCATTCCTTACATTGACAGGAAACAAATCGATTTTGTGGATGAACTCAGGATATGCCTTTGGTGTTTTGGTTTTTAGCTACATATGGAAAAACATGGGGTATAATATGGTGTTATGGCTGGCTGGGTTGTCGGGCATTTCAGGAACGCTTTATGAAGCAGCCTCTTTAGATGGAGCCAAACGATATCAAAAGTTTCGATATATTACCTTCCCACTTTTATTGCCTAGCGTTTTTATGATAAGTGTATTATCGTTGGTAAATTCCTTTAAGGTTTTTCGAGAAGCATATTTGATTGCTGGCAATTATCCAGATAAAAGTATCTACATGATACAGCATTTGTTTAACAATTGGTTTGTGAATCTGGAAATTTCTAAAATGTGTGCAGCAGCAGTATTGTTTGTGATTATAATTATGGGGTTTGTAGGAATGATTCACAAGATAACAAGTAAAGGAGATCAAGAGGGTGGGTATTAAACGATTTATTTCCTTTTTTTTATTAGGAATTTTAGGATTGATAGTATGGATACCAATCCTAATGATTGTTCTAGGATCATTTTTAGGAAAAGGAGAGATTATAGAGTGCTTTGGAGGTATTTTTTTAGATGAGACAAAGCTAGCAGTATGGCATGTAATACCACAATACCCAACGCTATGGCCTTATGTGAATCTTTTGCTTGATTCCCCAGAATTTTTTGTGATGTTTTGGAATTCTTGTAAGCAGGTGTTTCCAAGTATATTTGGGCAATTACTAATTGCATTACCAGCGGCATGGAGCTTTTCCAGGTTTGAGTTTCGCGGCAAAAAGCTATTGTTCTATCTTTATATTGTATTAATGATAATGCCGTTTCAAGTGACGATGGTATCAAGCTATCTTGTATTGGAACGTTTGAATTTGCTCGATCGTCATGTCGCAATTATTATACCAAATCTATTTGCAACGTTTCCTGTTTTTATATTAGTGAAATTTTTTCGAGCTATTCCTATGGAATTGATTGAGGCTGCGCAAATAGATGGAGCTTCAGAAGGATTGATTTTTAGAAAGATTGGACTACCAAATGCATCAGCAGGAATTATCTCGGTAGTAACGTTGGGATTTATTGAATATTGGAATGCCCTAGAGCAGCCACTTACATTTTTAAAAAGCAAGTCGTTATGGCCATTGTCTTTATATTTACCAGAGATGTCTGTATCTAATCTTTCAGTCTCTTTTGTAGCCTCAGTCATTATGTTGATTCCAGCTTGCTTGATCTTTCTTTTTGGCCAACAATACTTAGAGGAAGGAATCGTTGCATCAGGGCTGAAGCAATAATCGGAGGATTTTATGAAGTTAGGAAAATATATTATGAAATGGAAAGAATGTATCAAAAAGCAATGGAACAAAACATCGAAAGAAGAAGGAGATTCTTATCGAAAAACGATGAAACATATTCTTTTGTTATTTTTTATTGCAATGTTTGGATTTTCTTTTTTGTCACGAGCAGCGGATTCGATTTTAGTTGCCAAAGTCAGTGTAAAAAAGCCTCAAAGTTATAAACTAAATTTTAAGTTAAATGGTACTGGAACGATAAAGGAAAAAGAGACGACAAAGATTAAAATCTTGCAAGGTCTTAGAGTTGATGAGGTCTTTGTTTTAGTTGGTACAAAAATAAAAGAAGGTGATCTGCTTTTTTCTTATGATATGAAGGAGTTACAAAGTTTATATGAAACTAAAAAAGCAGCAATTGATAAAAATAAAATTGAACAGGATAAACTTTCCTTAAATGATAGTCAAAGCGCACTAAAAAGCGCGGAGCTTGCCAAGAAATATGCGCAGCAAGGCATTGAGGAGGCAGAAGAAAATTTAGAAGCAGCAAAACAAAGCATAGATGATGAAATGGAAGAAGCCTATCAGAAAGCAAAGGATGCGTATGAGAAGTTAAAAAGCGAAAGAGATAACGATATTAGCAGTGCTAAGGAAGTATTGAAAAAGGCGCAAAAAGAATTAAAAGATCTTGAAAATAAAAAAAATAGTGTCAAAGTTGAGGAAAATTTAGAAAACAAAAATACTAAAGATACTGTAGATGCTGCATCAATTGATCAGCAAATAGAGGCTGCAAAACAAGCAGTTGAGGCGGCTCAAGAAGATTTGGATTCTAGAAAGGAAAAGTGGAATGAATCAATAGAGTCGGCAAAAAATTTGCAAAAAGAAGCAAAGGAAAGCTGGGAAGCAGTGCAAAATGGAACCTATGATTACACATTAGGATTAAGCAATGCAAACAGTGCGTTGACACAGGCACAAAAATCTATGGAAGAAGCACAACTAGCAGTGGAATCTGCAATAGAGAATAAGGAAAAAGAAAAAGAATCTACAAGTTTGACTTTGAAAAGTATTCAATTAGATATTGATTTGGCTAGCAAAGAAGTGGAAGAATTAAAGTCATTGCTGGACGGGGAAGGAAAAGTATATGCACTAGAAGAGGGAACACTTGTTTTAATGGATATAGAAGCGGGCGCTGTTACGACAGGGACTGAGAAGATATCTTGTGCGGTTAACGGAGTGGTTTTAGAGGCTAGTTTAGATAAAAATCAAAAAGAAAAGTTGGCAATTGGTGATGCAGTTCAAGTTCGTATTGGAGATGATAAAGAGAGTATAAAAGCAGAGATTTCCTCTATAGAAATGAAAGAAACGAATGGAGCATTTATATGTGAGATGAATTTGCCAGAAGGAGATTATACAATCGGAGGAGAAGTTTCCTTTGAATGGAGCAAAGATTCTGCTCAATATGATAAATGTATTCCCATACGTGCTCTAAGAGAGGATGGAATGGGGCAGACATATGTATTGAGTGTAAGTCAAAAGGAAGGAATTCTAGGAAATGAGCTTTCGGCGTCTCGACTTGATGTAACTGTGATTGACAAAGATACTTCAACGGCAGCAGTAGAAGGGGCAATTACCTATGAAGATCAAATAATCATTGGAAGTAACAAGGAAATCGCACAAGGAGATAGAATTCGGGTAGTGGAAGATGAATAAAAAGAACATTTCTTTATTTTTTTTAATTGCTTTAGTTGTGTTAACCTGGGGTGGTTGTATCTATCTACAACGATATGCAGTAAAAAACTATGATGGAATAAGTCTGCGATTAGAAGGCGTTGGGGTAAAACAAGGGGAGTTAGAAGCTGCGTTAAAGCAAGAACAAAGTAAAAATGCAGATAAGTCTTGGCGAATCACCGCTTGGAATAGAGGGCCAAGAATCACAATTCATAACAATAAATTAAATACTACAACAAAAACAAGAATCATAACGGTATTTGGGGAGATGGCAAAGGTATGTCCGTTTCAGATTAAGTCTGGCAGTTTTTGCTACGAGAAAGATACTTTGGGATGCGTAATTGATGAGAAAACGGCATATGATTTGTTTCGAGATAAAAATGTAGTTGGAAACACCATTACTTATGAATCAAAACAGTATGTAATTCGAGGAATAGTAAAAAGTAAAGAGCAATTAGTAATCATAATCAATAATGATGAAAAAACAAGCTTTACAAATCTGGAAATGAAATTGGAGGATGGTACGGGAGTAGCTGCAATTAATTTTCTAAATGATTATCAATTGACATCAGATTATATCACTGTATTGGAAGGTAGTTTTTATGTAAGGCTACTTTACAATACAGCTATTTTTCCAGCTGTTTATATATGGATTTATTTGGTTGTTTTTTTTCTAAAAAAAGCATATACAAAACGAAATATTTTATTGCAGTGCTTTGTTTATACCTTGGTCACAGTTCTCATAAGCTATGTTTTTTTCAAAACTACAAGGCTTTATTTTCCTGATAGATGGATTCCAACCAGATGGTCTGATTTTAGTTTTTGGAGTCGAATTGCAAAGGAGTGGAGAGTGAAATGGACGGATTTCTCCTATTTAATCCCTCTTCAAAAAGATACAATACTAAGAAACACCATACTTTTATGTAATGTAATGTCGATTGTAACTACACTAGAAATTGCATTGTTATTAAAACAGTGGAAAAATGATAATTAAATCTAGGTACAAAGAGGGAAGACATGTTGCCCACTCAATTTTATTTGGCATTATGTCTCCCTTCTTTGTATTGCTAAATTAAAATAGAGTTTTTCATAATCCTTAAAAAATCCTTAGTATTTTTTTCAATGTCTCCTTGAAAAACAGCAGAACCTGCAACAATAATGTTAGCTCCAGCCTCGATTACTGTACTGACGTTATCTAACGTAATCCCACCATCCACTTGTATATCCGTTGAAAGTCCGCAATCATTCATTAAATTTCTAAGCTCAGTAATTTTTCTCGTGGAACTATCAATATATTTTTGTCCTCCAAAACCTGGATTAACAGTCATGATTAATACCATATCTACTTGATCAAGTATGTAGTCCAATACATTTAAGGGAGTTGATGGATTCAATGCAATTCCTGCTTTGACTCCTGAAGCTTTAATCTGCGAAATAGCTCTAGAAACATGAGTGGTAGCCTCGGCGTGAATAGTAATAGAATCGCCACCACAAGCAATAAAGTCATCGATATAACGCTCGGGTTCTTCTACCATTAAGTGAACATCAAACACACAATTGCTGATACTTCTTATAGACTCTATGACAGGCATACCAAAAGAAATACTAGGAACAAACCTTCCGTCCATAACATCTAAATGCACATAAGAAGCTCCAGATTTCTGAATTTTTTCTAATCCATTTCCTAAATTTTTAAAATCTGCAGCTAAAATAGAAGGTGCTAATGCAAACATATTCTTATCTCCTTAATCTAATTTTGATATAAGAATTTGATTTTAGTATGAAGTAACCATTTTGTTACATAATAAGTGTAATCATATCATAATTCATGACAAGAAAGTAATATAAGTGTTTTCTTGCTTAGCGCTTATAATTTAAAATAGCTTGAATTTTCTTTTTTGTCAATCGAATTTTTAAATTAGATAAAAGAAAAAACATCATACGTCTTAAACACTCTACATGTATAAAGGTATGATGTATATGTTGTCAGAGATGTAATATATATCTAAAAAACAAGGTGATAATACATGAAAAATAGAAAAAAAGACGAAAAACGACAAAATACGACTTGACAAACATCATACCATAGACTAATATAAACGTATAATATCTTTAGCGCTAAAGAATTTGATTTTAGAATGAGTTTATTGTGCAAAACGTACAATGTTGAAAATGGAAGGGGGATGTATGATGCCTCAAAGGAAGGAAATAGAAGTTAACAAAACAGATTTATTGCCTGGTAAGACGGCACAAAACATCAAGCAAATGATAATTGTTCAAAAAATGAAACCCGGAGATAGACTTCCATCTGAGCCGGAATTAATGGAGATGTTTGGGGTCAGCAGGTCAACACTTCGTGAGGCAATGAAATATTTAAGAGCTGAAAATGTAATTGTTATTAAAAGAGGAAATGGAACATTTGTTAGCGATGAAACAGGGGTAGGAGAAGACCCTCTTGGTTTGAATTTTACAAACCAACATCGATTAGTTAAGAATTTACTGGAAGCGCGATTGCTATTCGAACCACAGATTGCAGAATTAGCGGTGCAACGTGCGACCGAGGAGAACATTAGGTATTTGGGTGAGATTATTCATAAGATGAAGGAGACAAAGGTAAATGATGATTTGGCCGCAGAACTAGACGTACAATTTCATACAGCCATAGCAGAATGTACACAAAATGATGTTTTAATTCGTATTGTTCCAATTATTAATGAATCAATTCGTGTAGGACACAATGAAACAGCTTGTGTAATTGGAAGCTATGAAAGAGCCAAAGAATGTCATATCGGAATCTATGAAGCAATCATTAGAAAAAACTATATGGAAGCAAAATATTTTGCAGAACGCCATGTATGGGAAACTTTAAAAGACATTAAAGAAATGGGGAAAAACGATGAGAAAAAGGATAATGGCATTACTAATGGCAGTAGTCATGCTAATCAGTTTGACAGCTTGCTCCACTGGGGATTCGAAGACAAGTAGTAATACTCAGGAAACAACAACCAATCAGTCGAATGAAGATACAAAAGATTCTGGAAATACAACGATTAACTTCAGATATTGGGCAGATAATACAGATTATTCTATTCTAATGCAAAGCATAATTAAGAAATTTAATGAGGAGAATGGAAAAGGTATTACCGTAGTTGGTGAAGAGACACCTTGGGATGGCGGTGCATATTCAGAGAATTTATTCAATGCCGCTATGGGTGGTGGTGGACCAGATTGTGCAACCTGGAAGCTGACTTCAACACCATTATTTATGAACAACAATTTGCTGGCTAATCTGTCACCATATTTAAAAGAATGGGACGGCTATTCAGATATTGATGAGAATATGTACAATGTAATGAAGGAAGCAAGTGGAACCGATGATGTTTATGTAATGCCTTGGAATGTACAGGTACTTTATGTATATTACCGCCCTTCTATTTTTGAAGCTGCTGGCGTAGAAGTACCGACTACATATGAAGAATTCTTAGAGGCAGTGAAAAAGTGTACGATGGATACAGATGGAGATGGTAAAACAGATGTATATGGATTTGGTATGCGTGGAGGCAAAGGTGGTCAAGAGCCTTGGGGAAGTTTCATACACGGAGAAGGTGGAAACTTTGAGGACTTAACCAGTGCTGATTCAGTAAAAGGAATGCAAGACTTTATTGATCTATATAAAAATGGATATGTACCACCAACAGCTACCAGCGATGGCTATAATGAAATCATTGCGAATTTTCAATCTGGATTAACTGCAATGACCATTCATCATACAGGATCATCGGCTAATATGGTAGAGGCACTTGGAGATGATGTTTCTGCATTCCCATTTCCTGCTGGCAAAGGACAATGGACTTCTATGGGAGATACAGAAACAGTTATCTTTGAAAGTTGTGAGAATAAAGAAGCAGCATTTGAGTGGTTAACCTATCTTGCGACAGGAGAAGGTCAAAAGATGTGGTGCGAAGGAACTGGAAATGTTCCAGTAAGTAAGACGGTTCAGGCAGGAGACTATTTTCAAAATGATCCTTTTATGAAAGCGTCTATTGCAGGACAATCTTATGCAGGTATATTACCAATATTAGATACGACTACAGAATGGGTTTCAAGTATTTGGCCTAATACAGTAGGAATGGCACTTGCAGGAAATCTGACGGCCGAAGAATGCATGGAGAAATTACAGAACGAACTTTATAAATAAAAAATAGAAAAACTTTTGGACTGCTTTATGGGGGCAGTCCAAACAAAAGGAGATTTGGAAATGGTAAAGAAGAAGACGATTTGGCCATATCTATTAGTTGCTCCAGCTCTATTAATCATTTTGTGTGTCGTATTTGTTCCAGTAGTAAATGCAATATTAATGAGTTTCCAAAGTTATGATTTGAGGAGACCAAATGATATACAATTTATTGGGTTACAAAATTACATAAATGTTTTTCAAGATAGTTTGTTTTGGAAAGCGTTAGCAAGGACAATATTGTGGGTCGTATTTGGAGTTGGTTTTCAATTTTTATTTGGTTTTATTATGGCACTGTTACTGAATAAGAAGTTTTTTGCCAGAGGGGCAATCAGGGCGGTCAGCCTAATTCCATGGGTGACACCTGGGGTTTTAATTGGTTTGATGTGGAGATGGATTTATGACGGAAATAATGGTGTATTAAATGACATTTTACTGCGCTTACATTTGATTGATACGAAAATTCCGTTCTTGGCTCAGATAAATACTGCTTTTCCAAGCGTTATTGTCGCAATTATATGGCAAGGAATACCATTTTTTGCCTTGATGATACTTGCTGGTTTACAAGGAATCCCGGCAGAACTTTATGAAGCAGCAGATATTGATGGAGCTTGCGCAAGTCAAAAGCTTTTTTCTATCACCATCCCTTCGATTAAAAATACAATCTATATAACAGCGTTACTTCGAATTATCTGGGTAGCCAATTCTGTAGATGTTATTTTTAATATGACAGAAGGAGGACCAGCATATTCAACACAGACGCTTAGTGTTTATATTTTTAACAAAGGTAATGCACTCGATCTTGGATATGCTTCCAGTATGGCAATTATTATGGCCTTATTACTTTCAATCGTAGCCATACCATACCTGGTCTCTACTTTTAAGAAGGAGGTCTAGAAATGAAGCAGAAATTTGAATTTAAAAAGGTGGCATCCTTGTATATTCCACTGTTGTTATTATTAGTATTTATCTTATTTCCGTTTTATTGGACCTTTGTTACGTCAATAAAATCAGAATCAGAATTATATGGAATGGTGGTTACTTACTGGCCAAAATCCTTAAGTTTGGAATCTTATAGAAAATTATTTACAACAACAGTTAACTTTGTAGATGCGATGAAAAACAGTCTGATTGTTGCCTTTATTACAACGATTGTTTCACTTGCAACGTCCACAGCGGCGGCATATGCATTTTCTAGATACCGTTTTGCAGGACGAAAGGTACTTATGTGTATGTTCCTTAGTAACAATATGTTCCCTACGGTATTGTTATTAATTCCGCTTTATTCCATCATGAGAAAGATGGGGCTTTTATATTCACCATGGGCACTTGTCTTGGCATACACAACTTTTACAATTCCATTTTCAGTATGGCTTTTAAATGGGTTTTTAAATGATCTTCCGATTACGCTTGAAGAGGCAGCATTAGTGGATGGATGTAATCGAGGCTCGGCATTTTTTCGCATTATATTGCCGATTCTTAGTCCGTGTCTGGTAGCAACAGGAGTGTATATCTTTATGACATCTTGGAATGAGTATACGTTTGCGGTGATGTTTACCAATACAAGTACGAGAACAATACCCGTTGCATTAAAAAGTTTAATAGGACAATTAGGAGTACAGTGGGATTTACTTACAGCAGGTGGAATTGTTACAATCATTCCGGTATGCATTATGTTCTTCTTCGCGCAAAAGCGCTTGGTAGAAGGACTAACAGCCGGAGCAGTGAAAGGTTAACTTAGGAGGAGAAGGTAATGAATTACGAAGCAAAAGCAAAAGAACTTAGAGCAGAAATTTTAAAAATGTTATATGAATGTCAGTCAGGACATCCAGGGGGATCTTTGTCTTGTGTAGAAATGCTAATGGCTTTATATTATGGAACTATGAAAATTGATCCTAAGAATCCGAAAATGGAAGATAGAGACCGATTCGTTTTAAGTAAAGGACATGCTTGCCCTACCTTATATGCGATACTTGCAGATTTAGGATATTTTCCAAAAGAGGATTTAAAAAGACTAAGACAGATTGATAGTCATTTACAAGGACATCCAGATTGCACTAAGACACCAGGAGTTGATATCAATACGGGTTCCTTAGGACAAGGCATTTCTATTGCAATTGGACTTGCACTTGCTGCTAAGAAAGCAGAAGCGGATTATAACATTTATACCGTAATTGGTGATGGGGAATGTCAGGAAGGTCTTGTGTGGGAAGCGGCAATGTCAGCGGCTCACTATAAGTTAGACAACCTGGTTGTCATGCTTGATTATAATGGATTACAAATTGATGGAAGCAATGAAGATGTCATGAGTCTTGGCGATATAACGAATAAGTTTAAAGCATTTGGTTTTGAATGCTTTGAAGTAGATGGTCATGACATTGATAAAATAAAAACGGTATTAGATACAAAAGTATATAACAAACCTAAATTCATTTGCTGTAATACCGTAAAAGGTAAGGGGATTTCATTTATGGAAAATCAATCTGGATGGCATGGAAGACCTATGACAGAAGAAGAATTCAAGCTTGCAATGAAAGAGTTGGAGGATTAGACGATGGGAAAATCATTAAGAGTTGCTTATGGAGAAGCCTTGGTTAAATTAGGCGAAGAAAATAGTAAAGTGGTTGCATTGGATGCCGACTTGGCACATGCTACCATGTCATGTATGTTTGCTGAAAAATATCCAGAACGTTTTTATAATCTTGGAATCGCAGAGGCAAATATGGTGTGCACAGCAGCTGGTTTTGCAAATACTGGTTATATTCCATTTGTTAGTACTTTTGCTTTATTTGGTGCAGGAAGAGCATTCGAACAGATTCGTAATTCCATTTGTTATACCAATGCAAATGTAAAATTTGGATTCTCTCATTCCGGATTATCAGTAGGTGAAGATGGCGGAAGTCACCAGTCAATTGAGGATATTGCCCTTATGAGAGAACTTCCTAATATGACTATTTTTGTACCATGTGATCCAGCAGAAACAGAAAAAGCAGTTATGGCAGCTGCCCAGATCAAAGGACCTGTTTATATTCGTGTAGCAAGACCAGTATGCGAAGATATTACAACAAAGGATACTCCTTTTATTCCAGGAAAAGCAAACATAATGAAAGAAGGTAATGATATTTGTATCATTACAGCAGGACTTATGATTCCGGAAGCTTTGAAGGCAGCAAAGAGCTTAGAAGAACAAGGGTTTAGCTGTGCAGTAGTAAATATGCATACGATAAAACCAATTGATACAGAGACTATATTGAGTATGAATGCGAAGTGTAAAGGAATTATAACGGTAGAGGAGCATTCTATCATTGGAGGACTTGGTTCTGCTGTTGCTGAAGTACTTGCAGGAAATGCAGGGGCAAAATTTGAGCGAATTGGAATCAAAGATAAATTTGGTAAATCCGGAAAGCCACATGAATTATTTAAAGAGTATGGGTTGACAGCAGAAAATATTGAAGCAAAAGCAAAACAAATGTTAGGGCAATTAGTGAAATAAAAGGTGTGCAAATAGAAAAGAAGCGTGGGTATGCAGCAGAGGAGAAGAAAAAATGAAGATTGAGAAATATATTTTTGATGGCGAAGGAATGAACCGTGTTTTTGAAAATGAAAAGTGGACGGTGGGAATTAAAAACTGGAAACCAGCAAATGATGTGACTGGAATTGACTGCTTGGAACGACACAATCAAACGGATGAACTTTTTGTTTTATTAGAAGGAAGCTGTACATTAATATTTGCAAATGAAATAAATGGTGAGCATCAGTTTGAAGCTGTGAAAATGGAGAAAAATAAGGTTTATAACATTCCAGCTACCTTATGGCATAATACAATAACAAAAAAAGATACGAAAATGGTGTTAATTGAGGATTCAAATACTTCTATGGATAATAGTGACATTTTAACCTTGACAAAAGAGCAGATAATGAAAGTGCAAGCATTGGCGTAACCCTTTTAATGCTTTGGAGGAAAAAGAATGAAATTTTTTGTAGATACAGCAAAAATTGAGGATATTAAAAAAGCAAATGATATGGGTGTCATTTGTGGTGTTACAACCAATCCATCCTTGATTGCAAAAGAAGGAAGAGATTTCAACGAAGTAATCAAAGAGATTACAGCAATCGTAGATGGAGCAATTAGCGGAGAAGTAAAAGCAACAACTCTGGATGTAGAGGGAATGATTAAAGAAGGTAGGGAGATTGCAAACATTCATAATAATATGGTTGTTAAAATACCTATGACAACAGAAGGTTTAAAGGCTGTTAAAGTATTAAGCTCTGAAGGAATTAAAACAAATGTTACCTTAATATTTTCTGCAACGCAAGCACTTTTAGCAGCAAGAGCAGGAGCTGCTTATGTTTCTCCGTTTCTTGGAAGGCTAGATGATATCTCAATGCCAGGTATTGAACTCATTAAGAGTATTTCAGATATATTCAAACTACATTTTATTGAGACAGAGATTATTGCAGCAAGTGTTAGAAATCCAATCCATGTAATTGACTGTGCACTAGCAGGTGCTGATATTGCAACCGTTCCTTATCCTGTAATAGAACAAATGACAAAACATCCTTTAACTGATCAAGGAATTGCTAAGTTTCAAGCAGATTATAAGGCAGTGTTTGGTGATCAGTTTTAATTAAATTCTCACCAAATAGGAGGAGATAAAAATGATAGCAATTGCATGTGATCATGGTGGTTACGAATTAAAACAAGAAATCATATCGTATTTAAATGCAAAAGAGATAGGCTATGAGGATTATGGATGCTATAGTAAAGCCTCGGTTGATTATCCTTATTATGCCAAAGAAGTAGGACAAGCTATAACACAAGGAAAGTGTGAAAAGGGAATCTTAATTTGTGGTACTGGTATTGGTATTTCGATAGCCGCGAATAAAATACCTGATATTAGAGCTGCACTTTGTACCGATTGCTTTTCAGCAGAGGCGACTAGATTGCATAATAATGCAAATGTATTGGCTCTTGGAGGACGTGTAACTGGACCTGGGTTAGCAATTAAAATTGTTGAAACATTTTTAGGAACTGACTTTTCGGGAGAAGAAAGACATTTAAAAAGAATTCAAATGTTAGATTAATTTTAGCGCAGGGAAGAGATGACAAGTATCTTTTCTCTGTGTTTTTGTATTTATTAGTAGGATGTAGTTGAATAGAAGTTGCCCTTGAAGATGAAGAACGCAACGGAAGATGATTAAAAATAAATCTTAGGGAAATCTTAAGGAATTCTCATCATAAAGCTCACAAATAAAATCATTCTATATGGCATAATTTAAAAGCATGAAAGATGATGAAAAGGAACTAGAGCTATGAGTGAAAAAATTCTTGTGGTGGATGATGACAAGATACAGCGAAAACGAAACTCTCTCTCCCGGATTAAGGCCAGCAGTAGGCTCATCATAATCAGTACTTCTGGGTTGTAATCATGATTGCATCAGTAGTTGAAATACCATTGTTTCTTTTTTTAGCTACGAGTGTTTATTGCAGTCATCAGATTAATTAATAAAAAAACACAGCATGACAAATTTGTTATGCTGTGCGTTACCTTATTTTTCAAACGAAATATTAATATCTACTGGAATTCCATCTGCTAAAAGTTGAATGCAAAGTACTTTGTTTGAACTCATCTCAACTGAAACATTTTCGCCATGTAGCAATGTCGGGGTTGATATATCAATCGGAATGTCTAGCTGCGAAAAGAAGGTGGCAGCATTAGCTGTTAACATATTTGTTAATTCCGATAAGGCACTCTTTGCCATATCATCTAACTCATTTACAGGCATTCCCATCATCATCTGAGATGCTATTTTTTTAGCACTTTCCATATTTATAACGTACACTACATTTCCTTTAATAGAACCAACGATTCCAACCACTACAATAACACCTGAGCTAACGAGCTCTCGTTCTTTAGCGCTTAGGTTTCCTTTTGTAACACTACCAAAACCAAGTTGTGGCATTACCGAAGCAAATGATTCGATAAAGGGGTTAACGTATCTTATATCCATTTTTCTTCACTCCTTCTAAAACCAACATTAAGTAACATTTTTCCAAAGTTTGTTTCTGCAATAGCGGTTGTTGTTTTAAAGCTAGGAGCGGATATGTATAAGCTATCGCCATGCATGATAGAAGGTGGAGCCACACGAAGGCCTAAAGCTTTATTTTTTCTGTTTAGTATAGAGCAGGCATTTCCTGATACGATATTAGCAAACTCAGCAAGTGCCGCCAATGTTTCATCCAAATTTTTAGGTTCTCTTCGTAATAGAGCACTGGCAACTTGATTTCCTGTCTCCTTAGAAAAATCAAGTAGCATTCGACCAGAAAACTTACCGATGATTCCAATGATTACAGTCATACCTTCGGATTCGTATTCATTTTCAGCGTTATACTCCTCTTTATAAGTTAAAGAAGTTTTAGTCATGCGGTTAAGACCGTCCATCAAACCTTCTTTAAAAACAGCTGTATATTCATTCTCTAATAATTCGAAAAGTTCATCTGATGCCATAACACGGTTGATTGCAGTCATTAGTTCTTCTGCATCAACAGGTTTTTGGACATAAGCAGATACATTATTTTTCTTTGCTTCTTGTACAATTTCGTCATCCATCATAGAACTGACAACAATTACTTTAATTGTATCATCAATTTCATGTATTGCACGAGTACATTCAAGACCATCCGTTCCTGGAAGTGTCATATCCATCGTAACTAAGTTAGGTTTTGTACTCTTAACAACTTCTTTCACTTCTTCTAAAGTGCTAGCCTCTCCAACTACTTCGATTGCGTTTTCTTCTAATATACTTCTTAGATAGGCAATGGAAAACGGTGAGTCATCTACTATTACAATTTTAATTTTACTCATGGATACACCTGCTTTCTTTTGACTTTATAATACTAAAGATACCATATTATAGGATAAAAGTCATTATTTTGAATAATATTTTTAGGAAATTTGACATATTTTACAGAATTTTTATATTTGTGATAAAAATGGAAAAGTAATGCAGAGTAGGTATTACTGTTATATAATGAATGAAAGAACACAAGAATTACGGATAATCAACACATTAGAAACAAAATGGTTTGATTAATTAGGAAAGGAACTGTGGAAAAATGAAAGCAGAATATCAATTAATAAAAAATTATAAAGATGACGAAGCGCTAAGGAAAAGTCTAAGTGATTTGGCGAAAAAAACCTTTGGAATAGATATAGAAGCATGGTATCAGAGGGGGTATTGGCTTGATCAATACATTCCCTATTCCATTGTAACAGAAGGAAAAGTGATTGCAAATATTTCAGTCAATCCTATGGAGTTTATAGAGAAAGAAAACACAAGACATCTGATTCAGTTAGGAACTGTGATTACTGACAAAAAGTATCGAGGGCAAGGTCTTAGCAGATATTTGATGGAGGCTGTTTTAGAGGATTACAGGACTAAAACAGATGGGATTTATCTTTTTGCAAATGACAGTGTTCTTGATTTTTATCCCAAGTTTGGTTTTGAAAAAAGTAAAGAATATCAATATACGAAGGAAGTGAAAAACACTGGTACACAATCAGCCGTGTTAAAGCCAATGAAGCAAAAAGAGGATTGGGAAAGTCTTGAAAAAGTAATGAAAGCGCAATGCTATGTTGGTTCATTTGAGATGAATAATCCGGGACTTTTAATGTTTTATGCCACTTCTATTTTCAAAAATAAGGTATATTATATAGAAGAAAAAAATACATATGTTTTTGCAGACATAAATGAGACTACACTTATACTATATTCCATTATAGCCGATTGTTATGTAAGTGAAGATTGGGTAATTGAAGCGTTTGGAGATTGTATCAGCAATGTAATCTTTGGATACACTCCAATAGATGTTAAAGACTGCCAAAAAAGAGAGATAAAAGAAGAGGACACAACGCTTTTTGTAATGGGCCAAGGATTAGCTAGTTTTGATAAAGAAGATAAAATGTTTCCTGTTATTTCGCACGCTTAATTGGTTGATACGAACAAACATTTGCTATTTCCTATCAGTTCCATTATAATGAAAGAATGGCTTTGGTATCACCTTAGCCGACCCAAGTGTGATTAAATCCCTTTTCTTGCTTTAAAAACTATGTTATGATATTGAAGCGGGTTAAAAACATTTGTGTGATTAAATTTGAAACAATTTATAATAGCTTGAGAGGAGACAGAGATGGAACAGAAATGGAAAAAACTATTTGCTTACTATAAACCGTATCGTAAGTGGCTATTTGCTGACTTGTTTTTTGCGATTTTGGGAGCAGGAATTACTTTGATTATTCCTCTTGTTGTGCGCTATGTAACAACAAAGGTCGTATATATGGAGGCGAGTGAATCCGTCCAGATTATTATAAAACTTGGTATCGCTATGATTGGCCTTGTATTGGTAGAAGCCTTTTGTAATTTTTTTATTGCGTATTATGGGCATGTAATGGGGGCTAAGATTGAGTTTAATATGAGAAATGAAATCTTTTCCCATTACCAAAAACTGTCTTTTGCCTTCTATGATAACCAAAAAGTAGGACAGTTAATGTCTCGTGTGACCAATGATTTATTCGAAATATCAGAATTATTGCATCATGGACCTGAAGACGTCATTATTTCAATTATCAAATTCGTTGGTTCTTTTTTGATACTGATTAGTATAAACGAAAAATTGACTTTGATTGCCTTTGCATTCTTACCAATCATGATTGTATATGCTTTTTATTTTAATCGAAAGATGAAGCGTGCGTTTAAGGAAAATAGAGCAAAGATTGCAGACATTAACAGTCAGATAGAGGATAATTTGGCTGGCATTCGTGTAGTTAAGTCTTTTGCAAACGAAGAGATTGAATTAGAAAAGTTTCATCAAGGAAATGCAAGATTTGTAAGTTCTAAAAAGAGAAGCTATTTTTACATGGGTGGATATCATGCTGGACTTGGTGCGCTTACTACTATGATAACCATTGGAGTTGTTACTATTGGTGCGTTGCTTATTACCAATCATACATTACGCATTACGGACTTAATTACGTTCTTGTTATATATCAATAATTTTACAGAACCTGTTAGAAAACTGATTAATTTTACAGAGCAATTTCAAAATGGGTGGAGTGGGTATGAAAGATTCCTTGAGATAATGGATATTCAACCAGATATAAAAGACGAAAAGAACGCGATTGAATTAAAGAATGTAAAAGGAAATATTCAATTTGACCAGGTTGCCTTTCGTTATGAAGAAAGCAATGAGGATGTCTTAAGTAATATTAATCTTACAGTAAAAGAAGGCGAGTACATAGCGCTTGTAGGATCTTCAGGTGCAGGAAAGACGACACTTTGTAGTCTGGTACCTAGATTTTATGATGTAACACAAGGAAAAATCTTGATAGATGGCGTTGATGTTAGAAAGATTAAAATAAAGAATTTGAGAGATAATATAGGTATCGTTCAACAGGATGTTTACTTATTTGCAGGAACCATTATGGATAATATTCGTTATGGTAAACCAGAGGCAACGGATTATGAAATTATACAAGCGGCTAAAAATGCGAATGCACATGATTTTATTATGTCATTTCCAAATGGGTATGATACAGACATAGGTCAAAGAGGAATTAAACTCTCAGGTGGTCAAAAACAACGCCTATCCATTGCCAGAGTATTCTTAAAAAATCCGCCGATTTTAATTTTTGATGAGGCTACTTCAGCACTTGATAATGAAAGTGAAAGAGTGGTACAAGAGTCACTTGAGAAATTAGCGAAAAACAGAACGACTTTTGTCATTGCCCATCGTTTATCTACGATACGTAATGCTGAAAAAATCATTGTATTAACAGACAATGGAATTGAAGAGCAAGGGACACATGAAGAATTATTAGAAATGGGCGGTATCTACGAAGGACTTTATAATATGCAATTTAAAAATAAAGAAGATTAAGGAGAACATATGAAGAAAACAGGCATTATTCATGGAGAGCTTGCGAAACAAATCGCACAGATAGGGCATCAAGATCTTTTTTTAGTCTGTAATGCTGGACTTGCAATTCCTAGTACGATACCAGTCATTGATTTGGCAATCACAGCAGGAACTCCTGATGTAAAAACGGTATTGAAAGCCATGTTAAAAGAAATGGTGGTAGAATATTATTTTATCCCCGAAGAATTCAAAGAGGGTAATAAAGATTATTATGCATCCATTAAGGCATTGATGCCAGAAGCAAAGGAAGAAGTAAATCCGTTTATTGGTTTTAAGAGTTTTACGAGAAATGTTAAATTTGCAGTTCGAACAGGTGATATGAGTCCTTATGCAAATTACATTTTACGAGCTGGAAATATACTATAGCTAGATTGATTCTAGAAGAAAGAATAGATACGAAAGTATAGAGGTAATTATGAAGTTAGAATTTAGACAAGTCAAATTAGAGGATAAAGAACTCATTGACTCTTATATAAAAAAACAAAATTCAAAGAGTTGCTCCATTAGTTTTGCAAATATATATTTGTGGGAGCCACATTATAAGGTAACATTTACAATAGTAGAAAACATGCTTGTTTTTCGCTCTAATGGTGAAAAACCATACTTTTCCTTTCCAATTGGCGGAGGGGATGTAAAAAAAGCAATAGATTTCATGATGGAGTATTGTAAAGAAATGAATCTAGAGTTTAAAATGTATGGAGTAACCCAGGAGCAGTTTCATGTTATAGAAGAACTGTATCCAGGTGAATTTCAAGTAGAATATAATAGAGATGAAGCAAATTATGTGTATGAAACAGAAAAGCTTATTAATTTATCTGGTAAAAAATATCATGGGAAAAAGAATCATATTAATAAATTCAAAAGGCTGTATCCAGATTGGCAATACGAAGATATCACAGATGAGAATTTGGAAGAATGCATTGAAATGGCATATGGTTGGAGAAAAGAAAACGATTGTGATACAAATGAATTAAAAAGAGTAGAATTTTGTGTTAGTCTAAATGCATTGAAAAAGTTAAAGGAACTTGAGTTGATTGGTGGATTAATACGTGCAGAAGGCAAAGTAGTTGCAATCACAGTAGGCGAACCACTGACTAACGATACCTTTGTTATTCATATTGAAAAGGCATATGCCGGCGTTGAGGGTGCATATCCAATGATAAATCGAGAGTTTCTAGCACATCATGCTACTGATTATATGTATGTAAACCGTGAAGAAGATACGGGGGCAGAAGGTCTTCGAAAGGCTAAGTTATCTTATAAGCCTGTATTTATGGTTGAGTCTGGATATGTTACAAAGATCAAATAGTAACATCATTACCGAATTATATTAGAGCATTGCTTTTAATGTATATATTTGGTAAGATAGATTTTGTTTATAAATTTTTGTAGTTCTTATGAATATTTGATAGAGGTGAATAGTATGGCTTGGAAGGATCACGTTAGAAATGTAGTACCTTATACACCAGGAGAGCAACCCGAAAGCAAAAATATAATTAAGCTAAATACCAATGAGAATCCCTACCCACCTTCCAATGCAGTAAAACAAGCATTGCATGATTTGGATACGAACGATTTACGCTTGTATCCAAGTCCAAAGGCAACTGATTTAGTAAAAGCATTGGCTGATTATTATCATGTTGAAGAGGATAATGTTTTTGTAGGAGTTGGCTCTGATGATGTAATAGGAATGGCATTTTTGACGTTTTTTAATTCTTCTAAGCCTATTTTATTTCCAGATATTTCGTATTCGTTTTATAGCGTTTGGGCAGATCTGTATCAGATTCCTTATGAAAGGCCTGCTTTAGATGAGAATTTCAAGCTGAAAAAGGAAGACTATTATAAGGAGAATGGTGGAATTATTATTCCTAATCCCAATGCACCTACGGCTATTTATGAAGAGCTAGCAAACATCGAAGATATTATTTCTCATAATCGTGACGTTGTTGTTATGATTGACGAGGCATATATTGATTTTGGTGGAAAGTCAGCGCTTTCCCTTGTTTCAAAATATGACAACCTACTTGTAATTCAGACTTATTCCAAATCTCGTTCTATGGCAGGAATGAGAATAGGGTATGCAATTGGAAATAAAGAATTAATACAGTATTTAAACGCTGTAAAGAATTCGTATAATTCCTATACTATGAATGCACCTTCAATTATAGCAGGCGTAGCATCATTACAAGATAAGCCGTATTTTGAGTCCACGGTTGATAGAGTTATAAAAACAAGAGAACGCGTGAAAAAGCAAATGAAAGAAATTGGATTTTTATTTACCGATTCCCTAGCTAATTTCTTGTTTGCAAGTCACAAGATGATACCAGCAAGAGAGCTCTTTGAAGAATTACGTGAAAAGAATATTTATGTACGATATTTTGACAGTGCTCGTATTGATAATTACCTTCGTATTTCCATTGGAACAGATGAAGAGATGGATCAATTATTACACGAGCTAAAGAAAATAGTAAATAAGAGAGGAATATAAAATGGCGTTTTTTATTGATATTATAAAAGGGATATTTATGGGGGTAGCAAATGTGATACCAGGAGTTAGTGGTGGAACTATGGCAGTATCCCTTGGAATCTATGATAAATTTATATCATCCATTACAGGTTTTTTTAAGGATTGGAAAAAAAGTTGCAAAGTATTATTACCGATTGTTATCGGTATTGGGATTGGTGTAATTGGATTTACATACTTGATCGAATATTTACTAAGTCAGCATACATTTGTAACCTGTATGACGTTTGTAGGTCTTATACTGGGTGGGCTACCAATGCTTTATAATGATATGAGAAAGAAAATGGTTGAAAAGAATAAAAAGTTAGGGATTGGTAACCTAATAGCATTTCTTCTTATGTTTGCACTTGTTGTCGGTCTTCCACTTCTAGGAGTAGGGTCTGAGACATCAAATGTATTAGAAGGAACGCCTCTTAATATGATTATTTTATTTTTTGTAGGTTTAATTGCGGCAGCAACCATGGTAATACCTGGTGTGAGTGGTTCATTGGTGCTTATGATATTGGGATATTATTATGGAATTATCAATACCATTAAAAATTTCTTAGATTCACTTAAAGTGTTAGATATCAATTCACTGATAAGTGGTATATTGGTACTTGCGCCTTTTGGAATTGGCATTTTAATTGGAATTGGAATTATAGCGAAACTAATTGAGTATTTATTTAGCAAGCATAGCGTTATGACCTATAGTGCAATTTTTGGACTAGTTCTAGCATCACCGATTGCTATCTTTTATAACACTGGTTTATATAAACATTTAGGCGAAGTAACCTTTTTAAGATTGATAGTGGGTATTATCTTGTGCGTTGTGGGGGCAGGAGTAACTTATTATTTAGGGCAAAAAGAAGTATAACATTACTTTATAAATGTGTGGAAAAGGAAGGGTGGTTAGCTACCCTTCCTTTAAACGATTTACCCAGTATAATTTACGGTTTTTTATCATTTCTTTTGCTTGTTTTTCATTTTCCTTGGAATAACCAATTAGAATTGGTAGAGGACAATCATTCAAATAAGCTAAAACAGAATCCGCCTCAAACTTTTGCTTGTTCTTTATCTTTAGTTTTCCATATGTGGTATATATTACTAAATGATAGGAAATTCCGTTAAAACGACTGATGGTACTATGTTTAAAAATCCAAATAATTTGTTCTAGTGGAATGACATCAACTTTGTATGTATAAAGCTCTATTATATAATTTGGCGTAATCGTTGTTTTGTTGCAATGAAAGAATCGATTAGATGAATACTCAAATTCAGCTATATTTAGAGCCATACGCTTATTACCAGGAGCCATAAATTTACAAAAAGGTGAATAAAATGGAGCAATCATAAAAAATATACTTGAAATGACTGTAACAATACTATAACATCCAGTTAAAACAATAAAAGCAAGTAAAAAATAACCCTGCATATAAAATGCATCAGGCTCACTGATTAGATAGTCATAGCTTATTTTTGTAAGCGCTTCTTTTGTCCATAATAAGTCAGTCGCTAAATACTCCCTCAATTCATTCACACGCGAGGTATCCTTCAATTGCTTAGCCTTTAAAGTAATATTACTAAGTTCAGTATCCTGCGGCCTATCAGCCTTGTTACTTAACAAAAAAAACACACAGGTATCATCCAGAAAAGTATAGTAATACGAACCTATTCTTTTCGAATTTTTAACATCATCATATCCCGTGTAATATAAAGTAGGGACAGTAACTTCAATAAATTCCTGATTGGACTTATCCACGCTTAATAAAGCATTTACACTATGTAAACGAGTCGGAAATAAAATATCTTTAAAAGGATATTGATATAGTAGATATCCAATAAAAATAAGAAAAAGAAAAGCAGGTATTAATTTGGCAATATAAATTCGTCGAATGGTTTTCGTTATCATTTGTTTTTTCATACATTAATTCCTTTCACTAAATTAAGTATACAAGATTTTTTGACTTAAATCAAACAAACGATTATAATATGATTACAGTTTAGCCATGCACAGAAAAATAAAGGCAAACTGTGCAAGTTTACTTGCTAAAGTTTGCCTTTGTTTTTCTGTATATGGCGCACGCCACAGCGAGAAGAAGCGAAGCGAATTCGAGCTGGCATGGCTAAACAGTAATGGCGATAAAGTAAAACCATTACAAACTGTGCAAGTTTACTTGCAAAAGGTTGCCTTTATTTTTCTGTATATGGCGCACGCCACAGCGAGAAGAAGCGAATTCGAGCTGGGATAAACAGTAATGAAATGAAAAGAAAGAGGATTATATGGAAGCTTATACAAGTTTTGCAAGGGTATATGATACTTTTATGGATAATATACCTTATCAGGAATGGGCAGAATATATAAAAGGCTTGCTCCAAACATATGAAGTGGAAAGCGGGCTTGTGTTGGACCTTGGTTGTGGAACTGGAAATCTGACACAGATTTTAGCACATTCAGGATATGATATGATTGGAATTGATAATTCTGAGGATATGCTTGAAATTGCAATGGAAAAAAAATATGAAACTAATTTAGACATTTTGTATCTGTTACAAGATATGAGAGAGTTTGAACTATATGGAACTGTGAAAGCAGTAGTTAGTATTTGTGATTCATTGAACTATATATTAAGTGAAGAAGAGTTAGTTGACGTTTTTAAGCTAGTAAATAACTATTTAGATCCCAAAGGAATATTTATCTTTGATTTGAACACACAATATAAATATGAGCAAATATTAGGTGAACGAGTAATTGCAGAAAATAGAGAAGATTGCAGTTTTATTTGGGATAATTATTATGATAAAGAAGAAAGACTAAATGAATATGATTTGACACTCTTTATTAAGGAAGAGGAGGACTTGTTTCGAAAATATCAGGAAAGTCATTATCAAAAAGCATATGAATTAGATACAATTAAAGCACTGCTTTTGGAGGCTGGTATGGAATTTATTGTGGCATATGATGCATTTACCAGACAACCACCAAAAGAAGATAGTGAAAGAATATATGTAATTGCAAGAGAGAAAGGAAAATAAGAATGAGTGATTATATAGTAAGAGCAACCGCTGCAAATAACCAGATTAGAGCATTTGCAGTAACAAGTAAAGAAACCGTAGAAAAGGCAAGACAGGCACATAATACAAGCCCTGTTGCGACAGCAGCACTTGGACGCCTTTTAACCGCTGGAAGTATGATGGGTATCATGATGAAGGGCGAAAAAGATATTTTAACATTACAAATCAAAGCAGGCGGACCACTTGGAGGAGTTACGGTAACAGCGGATTCAAAAGGAAATGTAAAAGGATATGTGAAGAATCCAGAAGTGTTGATTCCAGCAAATGAAAAAGGAAAGCTGGATGTAGCAACTGCTGTTGGAGTAGGATTTTTAAATGTGATAAAGGATATGGGATTAAAAGAACCATACATCGGACAGACTGTATTGCAAACAAGTGAAATCGCTGAAGATTTGACTTATTATTTTGCAACATCAGAGCAAGTACCTTCTTCCGTAGGACTTGGTGTTTTAATGGAGCATAATAATACAGTAAGACAAGCAGGTGGATTTATTATACAGTTGATGCCATTTGCAGAGGAAGAAGTGATTCAAAAATTAGAAAATAGTCTTTCTAAAATCACGTCGGTAACACAGATGTTAGATGAAGGACTTACACCAGAGATGATTTTAGAGCGAATATTGGGTGACTTTTCGGACATACAGATTATGGAGACAACCAAAACGCAGTTTTACTGTAATTGTTCCAAGGAACGAGTATCAAAAGCAATTATTAGTATTGGCAAAAAAGATATTAAAGAGATGATTCAAGATGGAGAAGATATTGAAGTGAACTGTCACTTTTGCAATACCCAATATAATTTTAATGTTGAAGAATTAAAGGATATTTATAATAAGGCAGTTCGATAAACGCAATTAATGGAGGGCATATGAAGCAGGGATTTATAAAAGTTGCAGCTGCCACACCTGAGATACAGGTAGCAGATTGCGAATACAATCGATTGGCTATAGAGACCATGATAGTAGAAGCTTGTCAACAGCATATAAAAGTAATTGTTTTTCCTGAATTAGTATTAACTGGATATACCTGCAGTGATTTGTTTTTACAAGAAAGATTATTAAATAAAGCAAAGGAACAGCTACTTCTTTTAGCAGAGTTTTCAAAAGGAAAAGATATTTTAATTTTTGTGGGACTTCCGATGGAAATGAGAGGGAAACTCTATAATGTAACAGCCGCTCTTTGTAACGGAGAAGTACTTGGTTTGATACCAAAAACGTATATACCAGCTTACTCTGAATTCTATGAGGCAAGGCATTTTACAAGAGGAAATGAAAAGCCTGTTTTAATGACTCTAAACGGCAAAGAAGTGCCTTTTGGAACCAATCTTTTATTTACATGTAAGGAGATAGAAGGACTCGTAATTGCAGGTGAAATCTGTGAGGATGTATGGGTTCCTAATCCACCAAGCATAAGGCATGCTCTTGCAGGAGCCACTGTCATTATTAATTCCTCTGCGAGTGATGAAACAACAGGAAAAGATGCCTATAGAAGAAATTTAATTAATGGTCAATCGGCTCGCTTGTTGTGTGCTTATATTTATGCCAATGCAGGAGAGGGCGAGTCAACAACAGATTTAGTTTTTGGTGGCCATAACATCATTGCAGAAAACGGAATTACATTGGCTGAATCTGCCCGTTTCAAAAATGAGATGATTGTTGCCGATATTGATTTGAATCGACTTAGAAGTGAAAGAAGAAGAATGACTACCTTTGAATGTCTGGAAGAATCAGATTATGTAACCGTTGAATTTTCTTTAAAAATAGAAGAAACGAAGTTAAACAGAAGTTTCGATGCTTCTCCATTTGTACCGAAAAATAATTTGGATAAAGCAAGACGATGTGAAGAAATATTATCCATGCAAAGTCTCGGCTTAAAGAAGAGATTAAAACATACAGGCTGTAAGAATGTGGTACTTGGTATTTCGGGAGGGTTGGATTCAACCTTAGCGCTTCTTGTGACTGTGCGCGCTTTTGATAGTCTTGGAATTGATAGAAAAAATATAATAGCTGTTACGATGCCTTGCTTTGGAACGACAGATCGAACTTATAATAATGCAGTAGAGTTGATTCAGATACTAAAAGCTACCTTTATGGAAATAAACATAAAGGAGGCAGTTCAATTGCATTTTAAAGATATCGGACATGATATTAATGTTCATGATGTGACCTATGAAAATGGGCAAGCACGAGAACGTACGCAAATTCTTATGGATGTAGCAAATAAAGTAAATGGAATGGTAGTGGGAACAGGAGATATGTCCGAGTTAGCGTTAGGATGGGCAACCTACAACGGAGATCATATGTCCATGTATGGAGTAAATGCATCGGTGCCAAAGACCTTGGTTAGACATTTAGTTGCCTACTATGCAGAGACGTGTCATGAGACACAATTAGCAGATGTGTTGAAGGATATTTTAGATACCCCTGTAAGTCCTGAACTTTTACCACCAGAAAATGGTACAATTTCTCAAAAGACAGAGGATATTGTTGGACCATATGAACTTCATGATTTTTATTTATATTATTTAATGAGATTTGGATATGAACCTTCTAAGATTTATAGAGTTGCAAAAATAGCATTTGCAGGTATCTATGAAGAAGAAACCATTTTAAAGTGGCTAAAAATATTCTATCGTAGATTTTTTAGTCAACAATTTAAACGCTCTTGTCTTCCAGACGGGCCAAAGGTAGGGTCAGTTGCGCTATCTCCAAGAGGCGATTTAAGAATGCCAAGTGACGCATGCGTTAGAGTATGGATGGAGGATTTGGATTGTCTATAGAAAGACCTTATGAAGGTCTTCCTATAGGTATGGATTACTCAGAAGGGACTGCTTTGTCTAACGCTGTTTGGATTGCATCAAGTAGTACCATAGAGGTATATTTATTATCCTCCGAATATGTAACACCCTCAAGTGACTGATTGGTAGTGATTTGGTTTGTTAAATCCTCCAATGCAGGCTGCATTAATGGGTACATTGTAGTTACTGCTTCACTTAGATTCACTAATCGGATGGAGTTAATATGATCCTCGTCAACGACTACCTCAACATCAATGGTATTGTCGTTTATTACTAGTGAAGAAGAATACACACCAGCAACATAATTCATGGTAGGAGCTGCTCGATTATCTTTAGAATTTTTTGGGATAAACATAAAAATCAATAGTAACACGAGAAGAATCCCAAGCACGACGAATAGACCAGTATAAATTAACTCTTTTAGCTGTATTACTACGATTTTTGTTTTGGAACTCATGGAAAGCCCTCCTATTGTTTTGCTTTATACAATGTATTAATTAGGAAATAAATTTATGCATAAATAATATGGTACGGTAGAAGAATAAGTTATAAAAAATAGTATTAATTTTAAATATAAAGAATAAATTGTTATAGTTAAGACATGCACAGTAAGATAAAAGTTATGTAAAGAAGGATAATTAGAGGTTGACGCTGAATTGGAATCCAAGGTTCCAGTTTGCAAAATTTACTTCTGGTTCAGCGTATCTCTTGCAAGACTAAATTCCTGTAAACTAAGTTATTCCTAAAATGCTGGAAGTAAGTATTGCAAAAAGTAATATAACTGGAACTTACAATGCCAAATAGATTGTTTTATCGTTCAAAAGCTGTTATGCTTTTTTCGAGATAATTATCTCTGGAAAAAGAGCATACGTTAACCAGAGGTCGAATTTAGCTTCCTTTTTTGCAAGATTAAATTCCACCCCTCCTCGGCTCAATATTTGTTCCGAATGGCGTTTGTTATTTTACTTTTTCAGCAACAGAGGTGTGAGGTTGATCTCGTTAGCGGGAATAAGCTTTAAGTTAAGCTTTTCTAAGGGTTCCTCGCTATTTAGGAAGCTGAACAGCTGGTGTGCGGACTGGTTGTTCAGCTTTTTTCTACTGTATGAATTGATATGACTCATCATTAGAGTAATATCATCCTGAGCCAGCCCATCAAATGATGTACCTTTTGGTAGAATGCGTCGTATAAACTCATGTGTTACCTCGCATCCACCTTTCTGATCAGACCGTTGAGGGTCACAGTAGAATATGTGTGTTCTGCGTTCGTTATTCTCATTAAACTCTATAGCAAGAGGATTGGTAAATTCACTCCCTCTGTCTGTGAGTATGACCTGGAATAAACGTGTAAATGTATCATGCCCTAGAAACTCATATAGCTGATCAAATATTTTGGCTACTGATCTGGCTGTATTAGTATCTCTGATAAATGCAAGCATAAGACTGCAGTTTCTAAAGTAGATGGTAAGTAGTACCTTCCCACCCTTACGGCCTTCTACCGAATCCATTTCTACGACTGGAATATCAGGATTAGCTGCGATATAAGCTTCGAAGTCTTCGTAAGTGCGTCCCATATGGCATTGTTTATCAACTCTTACTGGCTTCTTGTGCGAGCGAGTGCGATAGCGCACTTTTCTAGGAAGGTCAATGTTATCAACGGATAAAAGACCAGCATCAATGTAGTTATAAATGGTTTTTTCATCCAGCATGATATCATCAGCATTGGTAACACAAATCATGTGTATCGACTGCCCTTGCTTCACAAGTGGAGAGATGATGGTATCAATACGTTTTAGTTCTCCTGGGGCAATTGCTATCCCTTGACGGCTCTCAGAACGAGTTACTTCATATTCCTTCTGTGCATTCTTGGCATCATAAAGATGTCTCTCTAGCTTACAGCGTAAGCGGGTATCACAGCCGTTACAGACATAGGGTGGTTTATTTAGTTTCTGACATATAAGTTCAATAAAGTCAGGACAATGCTCATAACAGTTTCGATATGAGCATCCCTTGCAAGAACCATGATATGGGTGTTTGCATGGTTTACATGCTTTTCCCATATGAGAACAGCTAGTGCGATTAGCACAGGGATTATAGCTCCCTTTTCGTATTGTTTGACTATGGTTCTTAACTTCTTTTGATATGGTAGATGGATCTTTTCCCAGCTCTCTTCCAATCTCAGTAAATGAAGCTCCTTCTCTAAGGAAGCCTTCAATAGTGGCTCTTTCATCAAGAGTTAGATGTGCGTTCTTTGCCATTGTAATATCTCCTTGGTATCGCGCCATCCGGACTCTGGTGCTGAACTACTAATATAACATACTAGAAGGTTTGCAAGAGTAACTTCTGGTAGTAACTTTGCAATACTAAGTTCCAGTTTTGGCTGAAAGGACTGGAAATTAACTTTTCAATTCAGCATTAGAGGTTGACAAAATGAAGGGCCACTGTTATTATCTTACTAAGAACAAGGGCGTTTTTCAGATGAAATGCGCTCTTTTTTGTTGTATCATTGGAAAATTCTTTGAACTTCCCTATAATACAGCAGCCTTTGACATTGTAAAGTGAAACCAGATAGAAATGATAAGAAGAGGAGAGAGAATGATGAGTAAATATACGAAACAAGACATAATCAGATTAGTGGAAGAGGAAGATGTTGAATTTATTCGCTTACAATTTACGGATATCTTTGGAATGCTGAAAAATGTTGCAATTACATCAAGTCAATTAGAGAAAGCATTGGACAATAAATGTATGTTTGATGGTTCTTCCATTGAGGGTTTTACCAGAATAGAAGAATCAGACATGTATTTACATCCAGATTATGATAGTTTTGAAATCTTTCCTTGGAGACCACAGCAAGGAAAGGTCGCACGTCTAATCTGTGATGTATATACGCCAGATGGGAAGCCTTTTGAAGGAGATCCTCGTTATGTTTTGCGGAAGGTAGTAAACGAGGCAGCAAAGATGGGATATACATTTAACGTTGGACCAGAATGTGAATTTTTCCTATATCATACAGATGACAATGGACTCCCAACAACATTGACACATGAAAAAGCAGGTTATTTTGATTTGGGACCAGTAGATCTTGGCGAGAATGCAAGACGAGATATGGTACTGACGTTAGAAGAAATGGGATTTGAAATTGAAGCTTCTCATCACGAGGTTGCACCAGCTCAGCATGAAATAGATTTTAAATATGATGAGGCATTAAGAACGGCTGATAATATTATGACATTTAAGCTTGCTGTAAAAACGATAGCAAAGCGTCATGGTCTATTTGCGACCTTTATGCCAAAACCAAAGTTTGGTATCAACGGTTCGGGAATGCATACCAATATGTCCTTATCAAAAGATGGAAAAAATGCATTTTACGATCCAAAGGATAAACTTGGGTTAAGTCAGGATGCCTATTACTTTATGGGTGGAATTATAAAGCATATCAAAGGAATGACAGCAATTACGAATCCATTGGTAAACTCTTATAAAAGATTGGTTCCAGGCTACGAAGCACCCGTATATATTGCATGGTCTGCAACAAATCGAAGCCCATTGATTCGTATTCCTGCTTCAAGAGAGGAAGGCACGCGTATCGAACTTAGATGTCCAGACCCTGCAACCAATCCTTACTTAACACTTGCAGTATGCTTAGCAGCAGGATTAGATGGTATCAAAAACAAAATCACCCCACCTGCAAGCGTTGACAAAAATATTTTTGCTATGACAAAAGAACAAAGAATGGCAGAAAACATTGATTCACTACCTGGAAGCTTGGAAGAAGCAATTTTGGCTATGGAAGAAGACTCCTTTATTTTGGATGTTTTGGGAAGTCATGTGAGTGAGATTTATCTAAAAACAAAGAAGATGGAATGGGATAGCTATCGCACTCAGGTAACAAATTGGGAGATTGAAGAATACTTGTATAAGATTTAACACAATTATACCATTTAAAAATAAATTGAGGAGGTGTAATTGTGGCGAGTATAATCGTTGTTTTTCCCAAAGTAGAAGATGCAAAAAACATAAGAAACCTGTTAGTTAGAAATGGATACTCGGTAGCGGCAGTATGTACATCAGGTGCGCAGGCATTAAATTATGCAGACAGCCTAACCTATGGAATCGTAGTATGTGGATATAAATATGCGGATATGATGTTTTCTGAATTACACGAATCCTTGCCTCCTAATTTTGAGATGCTTTTAATGGCATCCCAACACGTTCTAAGTACAGCAAATAGTACTGACATCGTTTGTCTATCCATGCCAATTAAAGCAAATGATTTAATTAATACAGTCGAAATGATGGTCACAACAATGGCCAGAAAACGAAAAAAATTAAAGTCAAAGCCAAAGGAACGAAACGACCAGGAACGCGAACTCATTAAACAGGCAAAAATATTACTTATGGAACGAAATAACATGACAGAAGAGGAAGCACATCGTTATATACAAAAATGTAGTATGGACAGTGCAACCAATATGGTTGAAACGGCTCAGATGGTATTGACTTTGTTAAAAGATTAAATAGTGAGTATAAAACATTGAAAAAAACTTAGCAATTAAAGTCCACATATGAAGTTTGTTTTCATCGAAATGAAGTCTGTCCTCAAGTTAATATAAAATAGCTACTAATGTTCCAAAAAGTTTTGGTATTAAAATAATTTTATGAGATCCAATGATGTTTATGTGTAATAGTTCAATCAGTTTTGAATCAAGAAGCAACTGAGCCAGTTTAAGTGGGTTACGACCATTTACTGGCTCTTTCTGTGCTGTTGTTTTGCCATAAATAAGATATTGTGACGTATAATATGTTAATAAATACCACAAATTATTATTTTACGGATATATTAGGAACAATCTTGCAGAGTGAAATGTTTATAGCCGTTGTATCACTGTGTTCGCTGAAACATTTGTATCATCAGCAACAGATTTTATGCTACGCATGTTTCTGAGTAGATCAATGATTTTAAAGGAAAGTCGAAGAGTACGTCTTTGATATGAAGCTAGAAAGGGATACTTTTCTAAAAATCTTTTACCACAACAACAAGCATATCGCCTTTTTCTTAGAACTAAATAAGTGTGCTTCATCTGGAACGGTAAGTCTTTTATGGTTTGATAGCAATAATCATGAATACGTCCTGTATTCTGACCACAGGCTAGGCATATCTGATTAGTAGGTTTTGTTTCGATAAATACTTTTACAAATGTATCAGCTTGTATTATTTTTTTATTAAGACATCTTCTAAATAGAAGATTCTTGGTACAATTAGAATGCATCTATATGAAACCTCCTTGGTAAAATGTATGTTTTGGACGATGGACATTTTTGAGGCTTCCTATAGATGTATTTTATAATAAAAAAAAGGAATAAAGTATGTGGAACTAATGATTATAAGAATTCTATATTTATCGTTTGTAAGAAATGAGAAGAGATTTGTATTCGTTATTACGTGAGGATTGTATCAACAGATATAAGCCTCCCTATATATGTTAACGCAAAAAATGTAAAACGGGAAGGTGGATACAAAAGGGTAAATTTGAAGGTCACTTACAAAATATGAAACTAGTTTATGAAGCAGAATTAACCAATTAACATATATATAAGTAATATGCTATTCACGCCTTTAAAATGACCATTCATGCTAAATTTCTTGAATTGTCTTTGATTTTCTTATAAATTATAGTCATTTAATAAATATATTTTATAATTCTAAGGATTAAATATGAAAAAAAATTTAATATGTTTGTTTTTTTTATTATTATATTGTAATAGCTTTATTGCGTGTAATGGAAAAGAAACAGTTGTTAAAAAAAATAATCAAGTAGTATCTAAACAAGTAATTTAGGAACAGGAAGTTACCAATAAAACTAAAACCAATATTGATGAAGGTGTAGAAATCTTGGATTTTGATATAGTAAAATCTATGATAGGTTTTTATAAGAGTGGTGATTTGAAAGTTGAAAATACTTTTTCCATAGCCATTCTAGATACTGGAATATACCCACATAAAGATTTGATATATCCACAGAATAGGATTATTTATAGTGTTGATTTGGTTAATAACCGTTTAGATACATATGATGATAATGGACATGGGACTGCAATGTTAGGTATTATAGGTGCTAATAATGAGAACGGAAATAACGGAATAGTATATATTCTTATTGGAAATGAGGAAGGATATGAAAAAAACAAGTATTGTAACTTTAGCATTTGTGGTAATTTCATTGCTTACTGCTTGCTATAATAATAATTTACCAGAAATAGAATATAATAGTGACGGTAGTTTCGATTATAATGGAAAAACTTATATATTTTTAGGATCTAGTACTAGCCTAGAAAAAGGAAAACAACTTGCCTATATGAAAGATGAATCAGGAATTATAACGCAAGTGAGGGAAATAAAGAATTATTCGACGGGGCAATGGCTATTAACTATAAGCAAAACATTAATGGGAGACTGGGCTTTATTTGGAGAAGAGAATATCGAATATATTCCGTATAAATTTACAAAAGGTAATATTAAGGAATACAAGCAAACATTCACTTTTAAGGATAAAGAATTTCAACTCTTCTCTACAGCACCTTCTAATTTAGAGGTTCAATCTAAAATAGGAGATGTAACAATCGCACAAGAAAAAAATTCAATATTTACTATAGAAGGTTATAACGAAGAACAATGGTTGATATTGACTAAAAACAAAAAGAAATATTACTTATATAAAGAATTAAATGTAGATGAGATACCAATAGAGTTCTATAAATATGCTTGGTTTGAAGAAAATGAGGGTATACAAGAAGAGTAAAAAATATAGAATCATTTAACAGAGCATTTTTTGCATAATTTTTTGTAAAAAATACTCTGTTTTTCTTTATTTTGTAGGTTATAATATAACATAGAGAAAAAATAAGTTGAGTATTTGTACCCCATAGAATAGCAAAAAAGAGATTAGAAAGAAAAGAGGTAAGCGTGTAATGAAATTTACAAAAATGCAGGGACTTGGTAATGATTATGTATATGTGAATTGTTTGATAGAGAAAATAGATAATCCAAGTGAAGTGGCAAAACTAGTAAGTGATAGACATTTTGGAATTGGATCAGATGGGTTAATACTAATTAAACCTTCCGATATAGCAGATTTTAAAATGGAAATGTATAATGCGGATGGTTCACAAGGAGAAATGTGTGGAAATGGAATCCGCTGTGTAGCGAAATATGTTTATGATTACAAACTTACTGACAAAACAAGTATTTCGGTGGAGACACTAGCAGGAATAAAGTATTTAGATTTGACAATTAAGGATGGCAAGGCAGTTCAAATAAAGGTAAATATGGGTAGTCCAATCTTAACGCCAGCAGATATTCCAGTGATTGCTACTGGAGAACAAGTCGTAAATGAGCCAATCGAGGTGGCTGGTAAAACTTATCATATGACATGTGTTTCCATGGGAAATCCTCATGCAGTTATTTACATGGAGGATGTAAAAGGGCTTGATTTGGAAAAAATAGGACCAGATTTTGAAAATCATGAAAGATTTCCAAAACGCATCAATACAGAGTTTGTAAAAATAATGGATCGAAAAACAATCGAAATGAGAGTATGGGAAAGAGGATCAGGAGAGACTCTTGCTTGCGGGACAGGCGCATGTGCCACGGCCGTTGCATCCATATTAAATGGGCTCACAGACAATGAAGTAACGATACGTCTTTTAGGTGGAGACTTATTGGTGGAATGGAATCAAGTGGAGAACATGGTGTACATGACAGGACCAGCAGAAATTGTATTTGAAGGTGAAATTTCTTTGATTCATGAAACAGGGAACAAAGAGTAAGGAGTTACTATGAAAATTGTGTCAATTAGTCAGATAATAGAAATAAATAATCAATTGAAAGAAAAAGGGTTACCGTATTCGATTCATTTAAAGGATGCTTGTGGTGGACAAAGTTTTTCGATCGAGGTAATAAACAACGAGACACAGGAAGATAAAAAGAAATTAGTTGAATTTCTTGATGTATATTTTACTTCTTATAGAATGAAAGTGGTATATGGTATTGATCAGTATCATTTTACAATTCAATAGTAAGATGTGAGATTCATTGGCACTATGATAGAAAAAGAATGATGGAAAAATATGTTTTTTGGGGTTGAGTTAAGAGAATAATAGTTAGAAAACAGCAGGCATAGGAATTTTCCTTGCCCGCTGTTTTTGAATTAGAGTAAGGGTGCTTATTATTTGGTAAATTCAGCTGCTTTGATACCTGCCTGACGACCAAAAATAATAATTTCTGCAACAGAGTTACCGCCGATTCGGTTTTGACCATGCAAGCCACCAGTAACTTCACCAGCTGCAAAGAGTCCAGGAATCGGGTCACCACTTTCGTTTAGAACTTCTGTATTTGTATTAATTTTTACACCACCCATAGTGTAATGAATTCCAGGTGCGATTTGAATCGCATAGTAAGGAGCAGCGGATAAGTCGTTATCCATTCCTGTCGTTCTGCCAAATTCAGAATCATTTTTATCTTTTACACTGTTGTTCCAAGTATCAAGGGTTGCCTGTAACTGATCAGCTGGAATTCCCATTTCTTGTGCGAGTGCCTCAATGGTGTCACCTGTTTTCACAAATCCCATTTTTTCATATTGTTCGATTGCTTTCACACGAGATTTTACACCTGAATCAAATACAAGGAAAGCAGATTTCTCTGGTAAAGTATTGATTGCAGCGGTAACATGGTCACGAGTATCAAGCTCGTTTGTGAAACGTTTCCCTTCATTGGATACAAGAATGGCTCCTTCCCCACGAACGGCTTCGCCGATAAGGTAAGATTTATCTTGCTGAACGGTAGGGTGAACCTGAATTTGATCCATATCCACGGTAGTACCACCAAGTTTTTCAATCATCTGGATGCCATCGCCTGTGCTACCAACTTGATTGGTTGTTACAAGTCCTTTTAAATCAGGTCTAACTTCGGAGATGATATCTTGGTTAGAACCAAATCCACCAGTTGCCACGATAACTGCTTTTGCTGTAATCATTTTTTCATCGGTATCATTGAAAACAACCTTAACACCATTAACGTTACCATCCTGCATTGTTATTTCTTTAACATTCGCATTTACAAAAAGAGGTATGTCTTGCTCTTGTATATTATTTAGTAGACCATTAACTAGGTATCCGCCTACAGCAGAACCATCTTCAGGACGATGAGTACGTTTCTCATTCATTCCACCTGTAATGGTAATATTATTCAATTTAATACCAATAGAATCTAACCAGTCAATAGCAGCTCCTGAATTGTCTACGAAGAAACGAAGCATTTTTGTATCATTTGTATCATGACCACCCTTTAAGGTTTGTTCATAGAATAAATCATTGCTATCTTCAATTCCTTGTTCCTTCTGGAATTTGGTTTCAGAGGCATTCATTCCTGAGGAAGATTTCAGTGTATTTCCTCCAGCGATAGGCATTTTTTCAAAGATAACTGGATTGGCTCCATTTGCCTTAGCTTCAAGTGCGGCTGACATACCAGCACCGCCAGCACCAATGATAATTACATCGTAGCTGTCTTTTAATTGATCATATGGTGTGTAACCAGCTTGCGTTGCACTTGAAGTAGCGTCAGCTTCCTTCTCAGCTTCTTTCTCAGCTTCCTTCTCATTGGACTGCGTGCTAGTGTTCGTATCAGCAATTGCAGTTTGGTCGTTTGTTTGGGTACTTGCGTCTTTGCTATTATTGTTTCCACAGCCAGTCATAATGAGCATGGCAGACATAATAAGCATACATCCCATTTTTAGATTTTTTTTCATTTTTTCCTCCCGTTTTTAAAAAAATATATATTTGAATCAATCATGAAAAGTGAATGCATGAATCTTACATTGCCTTTCTTGTGTCAATTACTAACTTTTTATGACGATTCTTGTCTAGTATAGCACTAATTTGACGAATAAGAAAGAAGTAAAAAAGTCCGTATTACTAAGTTGGTCAAACCTAGTAACACAGACCTTAAATTGTATTAGATAAAATGGTTAGGAAGCAGTAATGATAGTCCCTGTTTTCTTATTAATTGCGTCTTTTGCTTTTTCTAAATGAGTGATAATAGCGCTTCGTCCTTCCTTCTTTTCTACGAATTCGATAGAAGCTTCTATTTTAGGAAGCATAGAGGTTTCAGGAAAATGTCCCTCTTTCTTATATTCCTTTGCCTCTGCTACAGTAATGGAGTCTAGGAAGACTTCTGAAGGAGTATTATAGTTAAGAGCTACTTTCTCAACACCAGTTAAGAATAGGATCATATCTGCATCAACCATATCCGCCAGTTTAGCTGTCGCACTGTCTTTTTCAATCACTGCGCTAGCACCACGTAGATGTGTGCCCTGTTCAAGAACTGGAATACCGCCACCGCCACAAGCGATTACCAATTGATCTGCATCACTAAGTGCTTTAATGGCATCTATCTCGTAGATATCAATTGGCTTTGGAGTTGCAACAACTCTTCGATATCCTTTGGCTTCTTTTACTACATAATTACCTTTTTTCACTTCTTCATCGGCTTCCTCTTTTGACATATATCTTCCAATCACTTTGGTTGGATGAGAAAAGGCTTCGTCAAACGGGTCAACACGCACCTGAGTAATAATAGTCGAAACAGGTTTGAATATTCCGCGTTCTAATAACTCACTTCGTATTGCATTTTGAAGATCATATCCAATATATCCTTGACTTAATGCTCCACAAACAGACATAGGAGCAACGGTGTAAGTAGAATCAAGACGGCTAAATTCTGTCATAGCGGTATGAAGCATTCCCACTTGAGGGCCATTGCTATGTGTAATAATTACTTGATATTTCGCCTCAACTAGATCGGCGATTGCCTTTGCTGCACGTCGTACTGCTCTTTGTTGATCTGGTATGATTGCACCAAATGCTTCTCGTCCAAGTGCAACTACGATTTTTTTCTTTTTCATATCAATACCTCATTCCTTGTAAATTACGAATCTATTCATTTTTATTACGAAGCTAAAAACGGATCATAACTGCGTTGAATTTCAAATATAACAAGTCCAGATCAAAAGGTGTTTTGTCCTTTTGATATCATTTCACGTAGTAGGAATAACATAAACTACACGACTTTATAATAATAATATAGCATAAAACAAAATCTGATACAACGGCAAACCTATGCATATATTGCAATTTGTAGGGAAATATAATACCAATGAAATAAAAAGGAGTGAAAACAAAATGGATTATATAAATGCGTTTTGGGTTGGCGGGCTTATCTGTGCATTGGTACAAATCTTAATGGATAAAACCAAATTAATGCCAGGTAGGATTATGGTACTGTTAGTATGCGGTGGTGCAGTATTAGGAGCGTTAGGACTTTACGAACCCTTCTTAAAATTTGCTGGAGCAGGTGCAAGTGTTCCTTTGCTCGGATTTGGTAATGTATTATGGAAAGGTGTAAAAGAGGCGATTGATACAGATGGTTTCATCGGTATTTTTATGGGAGGCTTTACTGCAAGTGCAGTAGGTATATCAGGTGCTCTAATATTAGGGTATGTAGCTTCTCTTATCTTTAATCCCAAAATGAAAAATTGATGCAAATAAATATAAAATCCGTAAAAGTGAGAACCTTTACGGATTTTTATTTTTAAAGTTTTAATTTGCTAAGTAAAGAACCAAGGCTTGTTGAGGCTTCTTCATCAGAATGATATTCAAACGAAGCTTCTTCTACATCATTTAATACTTCGTCATTTTCTGCCACTGCCTTCATGCTTAGGCTGATTTTACCCTCTTTTATATCGATAATTTTTACTGTTACCTCATCGCCTTCTTTGATTACTTCTTTTGGAGATTTGATACGACGTCCACAGATTTGTGAGATATGAACCAGTCCTGTTAAATCTTCGCCGATATTAACAAATGCCCCGTAAGGTACAATGGTTTCAACTTTTCCAGTAACAATTAAACCAGGCTGTAACTTAGAGATACGACTATTCTTATCCTCTAAAGCTTTTTCTTTTAAAAGCTCCTTAGCAGATAAAATAAGCTTATTGGCATCTTGATTCACTTCAATTACTTGTACATCAAGTTTTTGACCAACGAAACTTCCTAAATCTTCAACATATTGTAAGGATAATTGAGAGGCAGGAATAAAAGCACGTATTCCATTCAGATACGTAATAACACCGCTATTAACGGCTTCTGCTACTTTTACATTACTAACGGTTTTGTTTTTTTGCATTTCCTTTAATGCATCCCAAGAAAGTATATCATATGCATTTTTTCTAGAAAGAAAAATACGCCCTTCCATATCTTCATAGAGAACCTCGGCACTTACCTCATCCCCTATTTGGATATCAGCTTTAATGGAAAAACGAGGATCGTTGCTTAATTCTTCTAATTTAATAATACCCTCACTATAGCTTCCAAGATCAACCGTAACTTCTGTTTCAGATACACCAATTACAGTTCCAGTTACAATGTCTCCCTCTTTTAACTTTTTAAAAGAATTCTCAAGCTCTACCTCAAATTCTGCCATAGAAGGGATTGCTTGTGTAACATTTGTTTCTTCTGACATTTTATCACCTCTTAAACTTTTTATATCTCTAGTATAACAAATTTTACGTATTTGTAAAACAATTATGATATAATGTAACTTATCGGAAGGAAATCAAGCGGCTGCGAGGCAGACACTTGATTTCACCTGATAAGTTAGCGATAGAGCAAAGCTCTAGAGCTAGTTACACGAAGTGTAACTTATCGGAAAAAAAGGAAACTCAATTTTACTAAGTTCGAAAATACCTCACTAAGTAAAATTGAGTGCGTTCGTACTAAGAGAGAAAAATACTCTCTCTAAGTACTCACAGCAACCGGCTGCGAAGCAGACATTTGATTTCACCCGATAAGCGATACGAATAGGAGAACAATATGTTTCAAAATATAGCCCCACATAGATTTTACAATGAGTTTAAAAAAGATAAACTAACAGATAATGATTATCTTTTAATTTTTAAAGAGAATTCTTTGCTAATTCAGCAAAAAGAAAATGATATTCTATTTCCACAGCTTTCTGATTTGAACTGTGATTATTCTAAAGTAAAAGAAAATGTAATTTATCTTTTTTCAATTGATGAAGTTAATTATTATTATGTTCAAAATCTATTGATAGAAGAAAACATAGACTGGAAATATGAATTACTTCATAATATCAGAATTGCTAAACCAGAATGGAAGGTATTTGCAGCAGCGGTTGGAGGACAACTTCATCATTGGTATCAAAACCATAAATACTGTGGAAGATGTGCAACAAAAATGAAGTTGCATGATACAGAGAGAGCCTTACAGTGCCCTAGTTGTGGCAACCTCGTTTACCCAACCCTAAGCCCTTCGGTTATTGTTGGGATTACCAATCAAGATAAGCTGTTATTGACAAAATATGCTCATGGTGTTTATAAAAATTATGCACTGGTCGCAGGATATGCAGAAATAGGCGAGGAGCTAGAAGAAACCGTTCGACGTGAGGTTATGGAGGAGGTTGGATTAAAGGTTAAGAATATTACGTATTATAAATCACAACCATGGCCTTTTTCTGGGTCTTTGTTAGTAGGGTACTTTGCAGAGGTTGACGGGGATGATACCGTAACCTTACAAGAAAGTGAATTATCAGAAGCTACCTGGTTTAAACGAGAAGATATACCAAGGCCATCTACTACTATTAGCCTTACCAGTGAGATGATTGAGTTGTTTATCAATGATGAAATTTAATAAGATATAAAAGGAGAATTTAAAAGATGAATTATTTAGATTATATAATAGAAGAGACGAAAAACCTACTTGCAATTGATAGTCCATCAGGATATACAAAGGATGTGATTGCATATCTAAAGAAAGAGTACGAAGCTCTTGGATACGAGCCAATGATAACAATAAAAGGAGGACTCCTTGTTAAAATAGGTGGGAAAAATAAAGAAAATGCAATTCTTTTAGAAGCGCATGCGGATACCCTTGGTGGTATGGTGACCGAAATAAAAAGTAATGGCCGATTAAAATTAACACCAGTTGGTGGAATGAATGCAAACAATGCGGAGAGTGAAAACTGTAGAATCATCACACGGTTTGGTAAAGTTTATGAAGGAACCTTTCAGTTGACGAATGCCTCCATTCATGTAAATGAAAAGTACGATGAAACAAGCAGAAGTTATAAAGAAATGGAAGTAGTAATCGACGAAAAGGTGGATTCAAAGGAAGCAGTACAAAAGCTTGGTATCATGGCTGGTGATTTTGTTTGCTTTGATCCTAGAACAACTGTAACGCAAAGTGGCTTTATTAAGAGTCGTTTTCTAGATGATAAATTAAGTGTTGGAATCTTATTAGGATATGCAAAATACCTAAAAGAAGAAAACATAGAGCCTGAACGTGAGATTTATCAGCATATCACAGTATACGAAGAAGTAGGGCATGGCGGAGCAGCCTCAATTCCTGAAAATGTAGTTGAGGTGCTTGCAGTTGACATGGGATGTATCGGGGAAGGATTGGAATGCGATGAGTTTAAAGTATCCATATGTGCAAAAGATAGCAGAGGACCTTACAATTATGACGTAGTAACTGCTTTGGTTAAGGCGGCACAGGATAAGGATATAAATTATGCAGTAGACGTCTATCCACTTTACGGGTCTGATGCAGATGTTGCGTTAAGTGCGGGATACGATGTAAAACATGGCTTGATTGGTCCAGGCGTTTATGCATCACATGGCTATGAGAGAAGTCATAAAGAGGGTGTCTTGAATACATTTGAATTATTAAAGGCTTATCTAGGGTAAGACTTAATAGCTGGATTTCATAGATAGTGAACATGAGTTGACCAATTTGCATTCTATGTTACAATAAATATATGGATTAAAACAGAAATACTGTAAGAATGAAACTAGGAGAATCAAATGGAGAAAAAAAGTCTGGATTTAGGCCATAAGGATTTGGTTTTGGTAGCGAGAGCGTTAGCATCTGAAGTCAGAATCGATATATTGCAACTACTATGTAAAGAGAGCTTAAAGGTAAATGAAATAGCAGAAAGGCTAGATATTCCAGCCTCTACAGCAGCGTTAAATGTTAAGGTTTTGGAAGAAGCTGGTCTAATTCATTGCGATTTGCAGCCAGGTATCAGAGGCTCTATGAAAGTATGTTATAAGCAAGTAGAAGAGTTAAATATTATTTTAAATCGAAATGAAAATAATGATAAAAACAAAACTGAAATGATTAGTATGCCAATAGGTAACTACGTGGACTATAAAGTAACACCAACATGTGGAATTGTGAATGAGAAGGGGCATATTGATGAAGAGGATGAACCAAGGTGCTTTTATAATCCACTACGAACCACTGCAAAATTAATTTGGTTTGGAGCAGGATATGTAGAATATCGTTTTCCCAATGCAGCCATTCAAGAACGAAAGGTCAAACAGTGTGAAATATCATTGGAATTGTGTTCTGAGGCAGCAGATTATGATTTGAACTGTAAATCAGATATTACCATATGGGTCAATGGCTTAGAGGCAGGTACTTGGTGTTCACCAAGTGATTTTGGTGGAAGAAGAGGTAAGTTAAATCCTGACTGGTGGCCAGATAAGAATACACAGTATGGGAATTTAAAGACATGGAGGTTCACTGATAGAGGTACGTTTATCGATAAAGATAAAGTCAATGATAATACGATAGAAGATTATCATTTGGCGGATCATCCCTTTATATCCGTTCGAATTGGGATTAAGGAAGATGCAAAGAATATTGGAGGAGTCAATATTTTTGGAGATTCCTTTGGAGATTATCCTCAAAATATAGTTATGAAGTTAATCTATAAAAACGAAGCAAAATCTGAATAAAATAAGGAAATAGGGTGATACTCCTAGTAGCAGAAGCGAAAGGAGTATTTTTATGAGCAAAAAAGAAAAGAAAATTGATTTAAATAATATAGCACCAGAGGATAAGTTAAAATACGAAATAGCCGAAGAATTGGGATTGCTTGATAGAGTTCTTGAGGATGGATGGAAAAGCCTTTCAGCAAAAGAGACGGGTCGTATTGGGGGTATTATGAACAAGAGAAGGCGTAAAAAAGAAGACATGTAGCAAAATAAAAGATAGTGAAATTGTTTTTACGTAAAATAATTTTTCTATCTTTATTTACTTTACGTTTTTGT
Source organism: Candidatus Galacturonatibacter soehngenii (assembly GCF_008830185.1). Taxonomy (GTDB): domain Bacteria; phylum Bacillota; class Clostridia; order Lachnospirales; family Lachnospiraceae; genus Lachnotalea; species Lachnotalea soehngenii. The sequence goes on along the minus strand of NZ_WAGX01000005.1, from coordinate 767,903 downwards.
TAAGAGGGTTAATCTTAACGTATTTATGACGATATAACTTACAATTGAATCAAAAGAAGGGTAAGGGATGAGTTATGAATAATAATATTAATGTAAATTTAAGTGGAGTTTTTCGTAATACTGGACTATCAAATTCTTCAAAAAAAGAAGGTACGTCAATAAGCGAGGATAATAATAAGAAGAAATCAACAAGTGTATTTGGAGCACCTTTGATACAAAAGGTAAAAGGAACAAGTAAGAAAAAAATGTCTCCAGATGCGATTGCGAGAAAAATCGCACAAGGTAAGAAAGTTTCGAAAGAAGAAATTGAATTTTTAAAAGAAACCAATCTTGAACTTTTTAGAAAAGCTATGAGAGCAAATCGAATAAGAGAGAATTTAGAAACCGCCCTAAAATCAGCAAGGTCAGAGACTGCAAAGGCCGCAGCGATTGCAGAGGCTACAGCGCAGGCTAGCTTCCTTGCTGCCGCAGATGAAAAGTGTCAAGATGGAGAAGCTACCACAGTGGGAGCAGGGCTTTATTCCGATGCCATCCAAGCGGCGTTAAATAAACATGGTTCAAAGGAATTAAACAAAGAAATGGAAGAATTTATGAAGAAGACTTTATTAGATGAACAGAATCAATCGTTTAAGGAGCGCGATGAGATGGGCTTAGAAGAAGGTCCTACAACGAAACAGGGCGAAAGGTTGTCGACAGCGTCAACAACCTAAATATATATGCATTTGTTATTATGAAAGAGCAACTTTCACAAAGCTCTTTCCAAGATCAAAGGCCTTTTGACAATCAATTGGAAATTGTTCCTTTTTGACAATGGCTTTTTTTTCTAAATCAAATGCAGAGGATTCATACTTAGAATAGTCTTCAAATTGTGATGTATCATTTACATAGAATGTTTCCACACTTCCAAAGGTTCGCTCCAAAAATACTTCATTACGTTTTAGACTTTCTATGTAATTTAGTTCTGCCATTTGTTTGCTTGTAACATTCATGGTATAAAAAAGAGCGGTAGGAATGCGTCTAGGAAATATTGTTTTGTAGTCCTTGGTATAGGTTAAATAAGGATAAACGAGTCGTTCAAGGAAAGATTTCATCTCGCCAGATATTGAACCAAGAAAGATAGGAGAGCCAAATATGAGTGCATCGGCTTTCTTAATCTCTTCCAAGATTAAAGTCAAATCATCTTGATAAGAACAACTTCCATAGGTCTTACTATCTTTTCGTTTACAGGCAAAACAACTGACACAACCTTTAAAGTTTAAATCATATAAGTGAATGAGCTTTGTTTTTGCTCCAAGTGAGGCAGCACCTTCTAAAGCGTGAGTTAATAAAGTAGCAGTATTTTTGTTTTTTCTTGGGCTTCCATTAAATGCAATAATATTCATAATGTACTCCTTTTGATTACTTGATTTTATGTACCAAATTATATATGATAGTGATAGGTGAAACAAGTATGCACATTTTTGTTATATACTAAACTATATGTTAGCAAGGATAATATTATGGATTTTGAAAGCAAGTATGGAAAATGCCCGATTTATTACACAATGTCTGTAATGGAGGGAAAATGGAAATGGGTCATTCTATGGAAGATTTATCAAGCAAAATGTATACGTTACAATAAATTACGTGATAGCTTACTTCCAATTGCCCATCGAACACTAAGTAATCAGTTAAAAGAGCTAGAGGCAAGTGGGCTGATTTTTAGAGAACAATATAATGAAGTGCCACCACGTGTGGAATACTCTTTAACAGAGGAAGGAATGACCTTAATCCCCATTCTTGAGTTAATGTCTAAATGGGGTGAAAAGCATGTAAAATAAGAAAAGGATGTTGACTAAAAAAGTCATACATCCTTTTCTTATTTTAGAAATTACGATATGCAAAAAGAGGAAGACCATCCTTTTGTGGAATTGTTACATTACCCTGAATTAAAGGAAGTACATAGGAAATAAATTCATCTGCAATATCAGTGTCATGGTTAGTAATCCATTCAAGAGGTACTTTCTTTTCTTGATTACATACTTCATTTACATCTACCAAAGAAGTTGTAATCGAATAAGGTTTATTTGTGGCACGATGAAAGGCTACCATTTTACCAGTTTCTCCAGTAAGTATGGCTTGAACTCCCGCTCTACCAGCAAGTGCCGCCTCATCTAGATCTGTTTTTGATAAAAGAGTAGAGGAGCAACGCTGCGTTACATTTAGTTCAACTGAGCGAACCTTTACATTTAAATGTTTTTTTACAAGTTCTTCCAGATATTTGCCACAGCCTGCTAATACTTTATGACCGAAATTGTCAACAGAAACAGAGTTTACTTTTTCGCAGATAAAGTCACCTTTCTCATCATGAAGTCCCTCAGAGACACACACGACAAGATTTGTCTTTGTGTTTAAATGTTGCTTTATTTCCTTTAAAAAGTCTTCTTCGTTAAAACTAGTCTCTGGAAGATAGATAAGAACTGGATTATCGTTTTTAAATTTTCTTGCAAGTACAGAGGAAGCGGTGAGCCAACCAGCATGACGTCCCATTATCTCTACAATCGTAACAGATTTTTTATCGTAAATGGCTGCATCCATTGCAATCTCTCGAACTGTGGTAGCAACGAACTTTGCGGCACTACCAAAGCCAGGGGTATGGTCTGTCAAAATCAAATCATTGTCTATCGTTTTTGGAATGCCGATAAAACGAATGGAGCTTTGGATAGATTCGGCATAACGAGAAAGCTTGCTTACCGTATCCATAGAATCATTGCCACCTATATAAAGAAAATATCCGATATTTAGGCGTGTAAGCTCTTCAAAAAGTTTTGCAAATACTTCATCCTCTAAATTAGCTGGAAGCTTGTAACGACAAGAACCTAAATACGCACCAGGAGTTGTCTGAAGCACTTTTTGCTCGTTGGAATCTAATTGTTTTTTGAGAGAAATGACATTACCTTTTAAAAAACCTTCAATTCCATTTACCATGCCATAGATCTCATCAATGTGGTTTTCTGCTTGTAGAGCTTCCAAAATAACACCATATAAACTTGAATTAATAACGCAAGTCGGTCCGCCAGATTGACCAACAATAAGATTTTTTTTCATAAAATTATTCCTCATATTATGCTGTAAAAATAGAATTTACAACTGCTTCTTTCTTGTATTTCATTTATAGTATCTTTTTATTCTTTAATAATATACCTTATAAGACAATATTTGACAAGAGACCTTCCATTCTTTATGCAGTTGACCAAGAGCATTTTAACTGTTACTATAAAACTATGAGTGGACAAAGGAGGAGATTATCATATATGCTTTATTTCATTGTCAATTTACATTCAAAATCAGGATATGCAAAAGTAATCTGGAAACAGGTAAAAAAAGAGTTAAAAAAAGAAAATATCAATTATAAGGTGTTTTTTACGGAATATAAGGGACATGCAACCTGGCTAGCAAAAGAACTAACGAGCAATCATCAAAAGCTTCGATTGGTTGTTTTAGGTGGAGATGGTACGGTAAACGAAGTGGTAGGGGGTATTCTTAATTTTAAAAATGTAACCCTAGGTTATATTCCCACAGGATCAAGCAATGATTTGGCTCGAAGTCTTCGTCTTCCATCAAGTCCCAAAGAAGCGATATTTAATATACTAAATCCAAAGTATTTTGTCCATTTAGATATAGGTGAGGTAAAAGCGAAAAATAAAGCCAGAAGATTTATTGTCAGCAGCGGAATGGGATTCGATGCTGCAATCTGTCAGGAAGCGTTGGATTCGCAATTAAAAAAGACGTTAAATAAGCTTAAACTTGGTAAGTTAACATACGTGGTACTTGCATTAAAGCAAATCATAATGTTTCAAACCGTTAATGTAGAAGTAACCATCGATGAAACATATAAAAGAAATTACAAAAGAATATATTTTATATCATCACATATACATAAATATGAAGGTGGTGGCTTAATGCTCTGCCCAAATGCTAGCTATCAAGATGGGAAAATAGATGTATGTGTGGTGAAAAACATTAGTAAAGTAAAATTATTGTTTTTTCTTCCAACTGCATATTTTGGAAAGCATACAAGATTTCAAGCAGTTGACATGATGCGATGTAAAAAGTTGAGATTAAAAGCTTCAAAAAAACTTCATGTGCATACAGATGGTGAAATTTTTGGGATACAAGATGAAGTTTTGGTTCATACTTTAAATGAGAAGCTGACCATGATAACTGGAAATATCTTTTAGTTACTTAAGACTTTATTAAGTTATTGAGAATTAGTTGTTAATAAAAAAACAGTATGCTATAATTCACAGTAGTACATTCCATTCTTTGAAAGGTTGGTATTTATGAATTTAAAAGAGTTTTTAAAAAAATATAAACATGCTGTAACGTGGCTATATTTTGCAATATATCTTCCATGGTTTGTTTATTTGGAGAAGCATGTAGTAAAATCTTACCATGTCATTCATATGGATATAGACGATAAGATACCGTTTAATGAGGTGTTTATTATTCCTTATATGCTATGGTTTGCATATGTAGCTGTTACTTTTTTGTATTTCTTTTTTTATGATATGAGAAGTTATCGGAAAATGTGTTTGTTTTTATTTTCTGGTATGACCATTTTTTTGATTATATCAACAGTCTATCCAAATGGTCATTTGTTAAGACCAACAACGTTTGAGCATAATAATATTTTTACAAAAATGGTGAGCGCTCTCTATAAAGCGGATACACCGACTAATTTATTTCCAAGTATACACGTATATAATTCCATTGGAACACATCTTGCAATTGTAAAGAGTGATAAGTTAAAGGAGAAAAAGGGACTTTGCTTTGCATCATTTATATTAATGACATTAATAATTATGTCCACAGTTATGCTTAAGCAACATTCTGTATTTGATGTAATCACTGCTTTTATTATGGCAGGAGTTGCATATACTTTGGTATATCGTAACGAATTAATTTTATCAGATAGTAAAGAAAATGAATATCAACGCACTCTCTCTTAATGCTTAAAGAGAGGGAGGACGATGTTGCAGATGTATATTGATTTAGAGTGTAGACAACTAGCTTCTTTTGAGGAAGCGGTTGTCTTTTTTTAGTAGAACTTTTGTCGAGAACAGTTATTGAGTTTGGAGAAATGGAAAGATTTGGAATAATCATATAACGTTTTGTTAAATAACATTATATAATTAAAAAATTGAAAATTAATTATAATTTATTAGATTAGATGACTAATGTTAAATATTAAGGAAATAAGATGTAAAAATAAAACAATTTATTAAATATAGAAATAAAACAATCCATATAAAGAACTTGACAAAAAAAAAATTAAGTGTTTATAATAATAAACATAATATATTATAAATTTAATAATATATTATGTGGGATATAATAATTATAAAAAAAGGGAGAGGGGGATAGTGTATATTAGATCAGAACATGAGTTATGCATTTGATTTCACAGCGAGGAAATAATGAATAAAGTAATAAAGTTTCTTATAAAATATGCTCCTAAAAAAAGATATTATTTTGCAATTTGTCTCTTTATCTTAGTTCTTTCATTTGTAAGAAAAACAGGACCAATCTACCACGATATGAATTATTTTACGTATGAATATGGATTGATAAATCCTTGGGTAGTTGTTTATCATAATTATCCAATGGATATGCAAAGATTATATCACATGTTGACTGTTTCTGATATGGGAGCTGAGTGGAGCCTACAGTATATTTTTATTGATGCTGGTTTTATTTACATCATATTAATGATAGCCAACCTAATCTATAAAAATGGAAAAAAGAAGTAATAAAAAGAGTATAAATCAAGGAGCACAACATACCTAGAATGAGGTAGTGTGCTCCTTTTATGATTAAAACAAAAATTTAATTAAATCCAAAAAACTTTTGGGTTAATTTATAGCCAGCAATTGATACTTTTCTGCCACTTTTCCCAGGAAGGTTAACATAACGGCCTAAAAGTCCAAAGCGAAGCTTAAAGTAAAGTCTTTTATTTTGTTTTTTCAAATAACGCCATAGCTCTTGTTTCTTTTCAAAATTTTCATCCGTTCCAGAACGTATTAACAAAATGGATGATATTGTGGTAATAATCTCCAGATAACTAATCATGTACTTTCGTAACTTTCGATTGGCTATTTTATATACATCATAGGATTCAATCATTAGTTTATTTACAAAAATCTGTTGATCAATTCTTCCTATCATCACACTTTCATGAACTGATTGGTCGTCTCGTCCTATAAAGTAGCGATAGAAATTTACATTTAAATAATACATTGTTTTGACAAATGGTAAAGGTTGATATACAAATAAGTTATCTACGTAAAAAGTGTGCTTTGGAAGCTCTAATCTGCAGTCAATTAAAAGTTGAGTACGGTAGATAACAGAATGCATTAAAATATACTGACCTTTTTTAAAATGCTTAGCTTTGTCCCAAGTAAAGATCTCATCTTGAGGAAAGGCACTCTTATAGCTCATAACCTTTTTATGAGATGCACCTTGTTTTTCGTAGACAAAATTACTGATTAGCATATCAAGGGATTGATTTCCGCCTAATATGGTTCTTAACGTATCTAAAATTTTAAAATATGCTTGGTCGTTTACCCAGTCATCACTGTCAACAACCTTAAAATATAAGCCAGTAGCATTCTTGATTCCAGTATTAACAGCTTCTCCATGACCACCGTTTGGCTGATGAATTGCTTTGACAATGGATGGATAAGAAGCGGCATATTCATTGGCTATTTGTGCGGTTTGATCAGATGAACCGTCATTTACAATAATTATTTCAACATCCTCTCCGCCTATCAACAGAGAATCAATACACTTTCTCATATAGTTTTGCGAATTATAGCAAGGGATTGCTATAGATAAAAGCTTCAAAGTTGTTTCCTCCTTGTATGGAACATTTTAGTAATTATCATTACTCCCTAGTATTATAATCGTTTTTCTGAAAGATTAAAAGATACAATTTCTTAAATAAAGATTAAGGTTCATAATCATTCTAAACCCCACTTCTTTTTAATAGTATTTGTTAGAAGATAATAAAATATAGATTGACTTTTTTTAAAAATAAAAGTATATTAAACTTGAAACAATTTTATAGCATTTTAATGCTAGGGGAGCCATTGGCTGAGACAGTACATTTGTACGGACCCTCATGACTTGAACCGGGTAATACCGGCGTAAGGAAGCACACCAAACAGGCCCCTCCAAGTTACTTACTTAAGGAGGATTTTTTATGTCATTTTTTGTAACCAAAGTAGTGGATGATTATGGTACCACGTATTCCATCACAGGTGCTGGTTATATCATTTTAGTGATTGCAATGCTTGCACTTATCCTTTTGGCAGGATTGATTGGTAAAAAGGAGCAAACCAAACGTATCAATACCAAATCCATGATATTTGCTGGACTTGCGTTGGCGATTGGAATCGTAACTTCCAAAATAAAGTTTTTGGACTTGCCTATGGGAGGCTCTGTAACACTACTAAGCATGTTATTTATTTGTTTAATTGGATATTGGTATGGCTTAAAAGTTGGACTTATGACAAGTGTTGCATATGCATTTTTACAGCTTATCATTGATCCATACATTATTAGTTTGCCACAAATGCTACTTGACTACATATTTGCATTTGGAGCCTTAGGCCTTTCAGGCTTATTTTCCAATAAGAAGAATGGACTGATAAAGGGATATATAGTTGGAATAGTTGGCCGCTATATTTGTTCTGTATTATCAGGAGTCATCTTTTTTGGAATGTATGCACCAGAGACGATGTCACCTCTCACCTATTCATTAGCTTATAATGGAGTGACAATTGGTGTGGAAGGAATTATTACATTAGTTGTGATTGCCATACCTCCTGTAGCGCATGCTTTTACGTATGTAAAAGGATTTGCTACAGATTCGCAGAGTTTGGCTTAGATAAAGAAATAAAGGAGAGTGTAGGTTTAAGCCCACATTCTCTTTTATTTTATGCGGGGAATTGTATGACTTCTTATAACAAAATTTGGCGATTGTATTTATTCTATGTTTCAAACAACAGAATTGAAGCTAGATGATAAATGATTGGTTAATTTTGGTATTAAATGCATTCTAGTTTATGTCGATATATATTTGTAAATTTTGTTTTGCATAGAAAGGGGATATATCGCATGGAGGCACAAAAGAGAATAAGTTCTCGTGAGTATGCACAAATTAAAATAGCTACTAAACTACTTTGGATTTCTGTAATTCTGGGGGTGATATGTAACTATTTTGGAGGGTCACCTAAGAATGTTATCGTTGTATTAGTAACATTGGGGGCGGCCGTAGCAATTATTTTTACCATTGTTGCGTGGAAGAAAGTTTTAATATCTAGTATGAAATATTTCGCATTTACAGGGTTAATTGTTCATGCAATTGCAATAACAGTCGTACACCCAAGTTTAAATACGGTCTTTTTATTATTTTTCAATCTAATTTTTATCAGTTTATTCCAAAAAAGAATTTTAATCGTTTTAATTTATGTGTCAAATATTATCTTGTTAATTACATTCTATTTTATGTATGGAACGAAGATGTTTATTAACTATGACAATATGCAAGGGATTTTAATCATATTGTTTTATATGTGCTTAGGTTGCATCATTTTATGTGATTTGGTTCATTTAATTAATCAACTACAAAAGGAATCCGAAAAGCAAGTAGAGGAAATTAAAAACAATAATGAATCAATTAAAAATTTACTTATAAAAGTAACCGATTCTATCAACTTTTTAAAGCAGTTTAGCGAGTTGGTAAAAAAATCAGTGAGTGAAACAGCAGAGGCTTCTAGAGAAATCAATGATTCTTTTACAAATGCAGCTGCCATTACAGAGGAACAATCTATATCAGCTACTTCCATCTATGAGTATATGGAAAAGAATTATGAACATACGACTTCTGTTTATCAAGTATCTGGTGAGTTAGAAGAATTATCAACAAAAAATGTTGAAATCATCAAATCAGGTGATGTATCTGTTAAATCAATGGCTGAAAAATTCAAGGAGCTAAACGTAATCATAGATGATACTGCCACGTTAATGCAGGCATTTACTGGTCAAACTCAAAATATTGAAAATATTTTACAAAGCATTGATAATATTGCAGAACAGACGAATCTTTTGGCACTAAATGCGAGTATTGAAGCAGCCAGAGCAGGAGAGCTTGGAAAAGGATTTGCTGTTGTAGCTGAAGAAATCAGGAAATTAGCAGAAAATAGTGCAAATAGTGTAGAACAAATTGGAGGGATTTTAAGGCCTCTTCTTAATAGTTCTACGGTTATTGCAGATAAAATTAATCACGGACAAGAGGCAATGAAAGAAAGTTTACTTCGTACGGATGAGACAGTAACTACTTTTGCGACTGTATATGAATTCATTGAGAAAGTAGTAAGTAGTATTCGTGACATTCATGAAAAGGTGAGTGAATTAGAAAACAATACAAAACTAGTTACAATGCAGACAAAAGAAATATCGGTATCAACGGATGCAATGTCACAAAACATAACAGAGGTTGCAATTAAGTCCGATGGACAAAATACAAATATGCAAAACATCTATGAAGGTTTCCAAAGTTTGGATGACAAAATTCTGGAACTGATAAATTTAATTTCCCAAATGGAACAATAAAAAGGCAAGTACATTCTGGAAAGGAGATTCATATGCAGCGAAACATAATTATGAAAGCAACAGGAATCTATCATCCAAGGGAAGTAGTCTCGAACCAGTTTTTTGTAGATTATTATGCAAAGATGGATCCAAAACTTGGTGTCCAAGTGGAGCATCTTATGGCACATTTGGGTAGAAAAAATAGATTTATTAGCAAGGATAAAAAAGAAACCGTATTAACAATGGCAGAGGAAGCAGCAAAAATTACTCTAGCCAAGGCGAAATTATCGCCACTTGATTTGGATGGAATTATTTTTAGTACAGACACGCCAGAGTACACCTCTCCTTCAAACGCAATTATGCTAAGACATGCACTTGGAGCAGAAAATGCGCACACAGTGTATGATTTAAATGCAAATTGTGTTGGTATGGTAGTTGCGCTAGATCAAGCCTCTGCTCTCATGAAAAGCAATCATAGAATCAAGCGGATTATGGTAGTCGGATCGACCATGATTCATCACTACGGTTTACCTACAGACCCCATTACCTATGCTTGTATGGGAGATGCAGCTGCCACAGCCATATTAGAAGTACAGACAGATGAATCGGAAGCTGGATTCCTAGATTCTGTTTATGCAACGAATACAAACCTACATGACTATATTTTGATGCCAGAATGTGGGTTATCCAATCTTTATGATTCTACTGTAGCAGAAGAAAAGAAGAAATGGAAATGGACTCCTTTTGATACCACTGAAGCCGAAAACAGATGCGCCAAAATAATCAAACAGGTTGCAAATGAAAATAAGTTAGAGATGGAAGATATCAAAATGGTCTTTATGACCCAATTTTCAGAAGCTGCAATTAACAATGTATCCTCACAACTTTCTTTTCCAAGAGAAAAATTGAAATATGTGGGAGATATCTATGGATATACAGGGACAAGTAGTCCAATTCTTGCATATACCCATGCGATGGAAGAAAATGAAGTCTCAAAAGGGGATTATTGTATATTTTGTAGCGTAGGCTCGGGATTAACGGCGTCTGCGGTGTTATATAAGGAGTCGTAAAAGTATTTGGGCCCAGCATCAAAAGATGCTGGTCTAGGGCTGTTGACAAAGTCGACAGCCTTTTAAAGTCCTGTATAACGCCATAAAAACACTCTGCTTTCATAAGCATTTGGCAACACCTTGGAACTAGTATCAGAAGAAGGTGTTAATTTCACAAATTTTTCACATAAATGGTATAAATGGTAAGTGCTAATAAAAAGGAAATAGGAGTGTGGGAGTAATGAAAGGGAAAATCAAAAAAAACATAGTTCTCATATGTATACTATGTCTTCTTTGTGTGCTTATTTTTATAAGAGAAATACCAAAAGATAAGCGTGTAATAACAGCCAATTTTTTATCTAAAAAGGAAGAGCCTATTGGATATATAGAAGAAAAGGAATACATAGTAAAAAATTCTGATAGTTCAAAAAAAAATAACCAAACGAGTGATTCCCAAGAAAAGAATTCAATCATAAATAAAGAGTCGAAAGAGAGCATAACAGCAGAGACTACAGAGTCCAAAGATATCGCTCAAGTATCAAATTATGAAGAAAAAGGTATGCGAGACTATAATACAAATTATTCTAATATCAATGAAGTTACAGATAATTATTATGAAGGATATGGAGAATATGATAGCCCCGATGGATGGTCTTATCAGGGGGATTGGGTACATGATGTAATTGAGGGGCGAGGCTCTATGCAGTATCCAAATGGTGACTCCTATACAGGGGATTTTGTGAATGGAGAAAAATCTGGAGAAGGTATCTACTATTTTGCGGATGGGTCTGTATATGAAGGAGCATGGGAGCACGATATGTGGAATGGTGAAGGTTCTTTCACAAGTGTTCATGGTTTTTCGTACAAAGGAAATTTTAGGGAAGGATTAAAACATGGATTTGGCATTTATGTATTTGCTAATGGGGATTGTTATAAAGGAAACTTTGTAAATGACAGGGAGAATGGAGAAGGAATATTAATATCAGTGCAAGGATGGACATACGAGGGAAGTTTTAAAGATGGAAAAAGAAATGGGACAGGGAAGATGACCTATGAAAATGGAGATTATTATACTGGTGAATGGGTAAACAATGTAAAAGAAGGATATGGTTTTGAAACATATCAGGATGAAAATAATAAAAAAATTGGTTCCTACGAAGGAAACTTTAAAAATAATCTTAGAGATGGGAAAGGAATATTTACATATTCTAATGGAATTATCATGGAAGGAGAGTGGATAAATGATGAATATGTGGGAGGAGAATAAAAAGAAATTATATCTTTTTAGTAAAGGAAAATGCAGACATTTTATTATGCTATTTTGTGAGAGTTTGTCTCTTAGCATAGCATCATATTTCTTTATTCCTTTTATTGTATCAGACTTTATTAATCATAGCTTTTATTTTACAGCATGGTATTTTATAGGAATATTTGCAATATGCTTTGGTGGTTTTGGAATGCTTTACTCTATGTTTTCATTCCAAGGGAAGATGAGAATCAAAGAAAAACTTTATATACTATGGAAGGTTTTCATAATATTTATTGCAATTAGAATTATATTAGCAGTACTATTTGGTGTAATTGGTGTGATTTTTGTACAACGTTTCGATGATATAGATAGGTTGAAAAGTTTTATAGACCTGGGACTACAATTGGCAAATGGGCCAGTGAACGCGTTTTTATTACTGTATTTTGTAAAGTTAATGAATGGTATGCAGTGGAAGTTTATAAAAGACCATATGTTACTTCTTGCAGTTTTTTGCTGCGCCCTGACATTGATAAATTCTATAATGCAAATGATTGGAGCTAGCTATGGAGCATTAATAGTACGTTCTTTTATATCTGCTGGAACGATAACACTTGTCATAATAATTACATTTTATATAACAAATCAGGAAAAAGTTAACGAGAGCTAAATTAAAAAGGGGATAGTTATGAAAAAATACAAAAAAATAGTTGCTTGTTTATTAACAGTATGCCTGTTTAGTACTAATTCACTTACGTCCTTTGCTCAAATAGTTGAAGATGTGCGAAGTGAAAAAGAGTCTAAGGGAAGTGAAAAAGAAATTTTTGAATATCCAAATGCAAATATATATTCAGAAACAGACGAAAGTGTTATACAAATAGAGGATAGTCAAAGTAATATAAATATTCCAGAAGAAGACAGTGCTAGTGAGAGTCCAACTAGTGACAGTCAGGATACAGACGATAATCAAAAAGAAAATACGGAAAATGATGCAGACAAGCCAACGATAGAGCAACCGATAATAGAAGAAACGGATCAAGAATCAAAGGAAGATAATTCTGATGAAAAGGATAAGCTTCCTAAAACTGATGAAAATAAGGACGAAGGGCAAGAAGAAACTTCAAAAAAGACAGAGGATGATAAAGAAGTAATCGATGAAAAAAAAGAAAATCAATCAGAAGAACAAAAAGAGGACCTGATGTATCCTATTTTAGATGAAGAGGTAGATGAATTCGAACAATTATATGGTTCACCAATTGAAGTTACACAATATACAAAGGTCTACAAGACTGCAGAGGGAGCTTACAAAACGGTTTATAGTGAAATACCAAATACATATATCGATGAAAATGGACAAGAAATAGAAATTGATAATACGCTCGAGCCAATTATAGAAGAAAAAGAAATAGAGACTGTAATTGATAAAGAAGATACCAAAGAAGAAGATATCAAAGAAAATAAAAAAAATAACGACATATCAATGTTGATTCAAGAAAAAATTCTAAGCAATCAAAGAATTATTAAAGATGAAGAAAATACGACAATTAAGGACGAGTCAATTCAGACCGAGACAGAGGAAGAGGAAGTAATTAAAGAGATAAAAGAAGTAGTTACGGCCTATAAAAACAGTAGCAATAATATGGAAGTTATACTACCTGGGGAGGCCAGCGAATCGAATGGAATCACATTAAACAAAGATGATTTCTCGATTACCTTGCAACCAGTCGAGGGAGATTATAGTAAAGTAGCAGTGAAAGAAAATGCTATTTTATATAATCAGGTATATGAAAATATCGACATTCAATATACGGTTGATACCTTTGGCGTAAAAGAAGATATCATATTGAATGAAAAAACAGATAAAAATATATATACTTATGAGCTTTCAAAAAAGGGATTATCTGCTAGGTTAATAGACAATGTAGTTTACTTATTCAAGGAAGGAGAGAATATTCCTTCTATGTTGCTGTCTGCACCGCTTATGAAAGATGAAGCAGGAGCAGAAAGTAAGAATATTACACTTTCATTGGAGGAGAAAGAGGGGAATTATATTGTAAGCATGGAAGCAGATGAAACATGGCTTAATAGTGATGAAAGGGTATATCCCATACACATAGATCCTTCTATTGATACAATCGATAAGGATATTGTAATTTATTCTATATGCTCAGGCTCAAACTTTTTATCCAGTACAACTGGATACGTTGGATATGATGAAGTTTATGGAAAGAGTAGAAGTTATGTCATAATCGGTTATCCATTTACTGCTATGCTTCCAGATAATGCGGTAATTACCAATGCTACACTTAATTTATATCAATATGCTGGAAATGAAAAAGGAAAAATTACCTGTTATCGTTTAGAAGAGGCATTGCCACATGAAGCCGGGATTGATGGAATGACATGGAAAGATACAGTATCCATTAATAGAGAAATGGCAGGTGAAAAAAGCAGCTTTAATTCTAAAAAAGGAAAACATGAAATTGATATTAGAGATACCGTAAGTCGATGGGTAGAAGGGATTGCACCAGTTCATGGTCTTGTTTTAATTGCGAATAATGAGACAAAAACTAATGCAGAGTTTTACACCTATGAGTCCAGTGGAATTAGCAAAAGCAAAAAACCAAAGATTGTAATAGATTGGAAGTATGAAGGTGAGTTAGATGAAAATGCGTATTCACTTAATGATACAACTATTAATTTACGTACATTAATTGAAGCAAATATTAACGGAAAACATTTTTTTCATGGTGTTTACGCAGATGGAGAAGCAAAGCCTGGTGCAACTGTAAAATACGAATTAAATGACACTTCCAAAAGCTTTAATTCTTCAGTTCTTGCAGGTTTTTTCAAGGTGTTTCCAGATAGTAGTGCGACAAATAGCTTATTTCCTTCAGGAACTACCAAATACAAGGACAAACTTTCCAACTGGCAAACGATGCTCCCCTTTGTAGATTATGACTTTAATGTGTAATACCAGATTAGTGCCACTGCTTCAAAAGATGGAACAACAGGAAACAGGGCAAGAAGTGAGTCATTTTTAGTCTATAAAGTTACGCAATTTGATACATTACCAAAGATTGCAAAGTATTATGGAGTTCCACTTAATCAAATGCTCTTTGATAATAAGGCGGCTGATATGCTAGTGGTGAAAAATAATACTCTGTTTATCCGTAATCCAAAGAAAAATGCAAACAAACCATATAATCCACCAAAACTAAACGATTCAGGGAAGGCACAAATTGATGCAATGTTAATGGGACGAGGTCTGCATTGTGAATTTGGATTTGAACCAATTAACCTAAATACAGGTAATTTTTTTATGGAGCAAACAGATGCCAGTATTCCAGATGAAACAAAAGACTTTGCTATTACAAGAAATTATAATGCAAAAGGAGCTGATAAAAATGGATTATTTGGTCGCGGATGGCAAACGGAATACGAAGAACAAATTTCCATGGATGAAAATTTTAATATCATTTATAGCCGTGGAGATGGAAGTTCTCTCGTATTTACCAAAAATGGAAATTCATATACTCCACCTGCTGGATACAATTATTCATTAGAGCGGGTTGCAGTAGATTCTAGAACCGTATTGATGGGAACAAAAGAAAAATCCTATAAAGTGTATGAATATACTATAACAAATCATGACAAGATTAAGAAAACCTTTAATGAATTTGGATATTTGACGAGAATAACAGATGTTAAAAACAATACGATTACAATTACTTATGATGATAATTATTTCATTCGTCAAATTGCATCAAGTACGGGATTTATTTACAAGGTAACCTGCAATGATAACGGTAATATTATAGCTATTACTTTACCAAATGGGAAACAAATTACCTACGGATATGATACCTCGGAGAATCTGACTAGTTACACAGATGAACTTGGGATAACCATTCGATACGAATATGATGATAAGCATCGCATGACAAAGTGGTTTGATGGGAACGGTAACAGAGTTATATTAAATACTTATGACAGTGAAAACCGCATTGTAAGTCAAATTGATGCAAATGGCAAAGAAAGCACACTTTCGTATGCAGCAGGAAGAACTATTACCAATGATGGAAATGGGAATACCACCACTTATTACTATGATGATCAATATCGAACAACAAAAATTATCTATCCGAATGGAACAAGTATTAGCAGAACATACCAGAATAATCAAATGGTTTCTGAAACAGATGCTCTTGCCCATACCACTTTCTATGAATACGATGCAAACGGAAATATTATCAAAGAAACCAGATTCGATGGAGCAAGCAAAACATTTACTTATAATACTATGAATGCGCTAACATCACAAACAGATTATGAAGGAAAGCAAACAAGATATGAATACGATTCAAAACTAAACCTGACAAAGGTGGTTCAACCTGAGAATCGAGTCTTTTCGTACACGTATGATGGAAACAACCATTTGACGAAAGTTACTGATCCAAAAGGAAACCATACCACATTTACATATCAAGGACCTTGGATACGTTCCGTTACCGACGCAAAAGGACAAACGAGAACGTTTACATATAATGCAAGTGGAGATATTACAGCGGTAATCGATGCAGCAGGTAAGACAACCAGCTATACATATGATAATGCAGGAAGAAAAATAAAAGAAACAAATGGTGCTGGAAAAAGTACATACTACACTTATGATAAGGCAGGAAACATAACATCCATTACAGATTTTAATGGAGCGAAAACTACGTTTATTCATGATGGAAACGGAAATATTTTGTCATTAATAGATCCAATGGGGAGAACATTTTCTTATGAATACGATGCTCTTGGTAATAGAACAAAAATGATAGATCCTCAGGGTATTATCACCGCTTATGGTTATGATAGCGTAGGAAATAATACAACCATAATCAATGGTGAAGGAAATACGTTTCGTTATGAATATGATGCAGTAGGTAATTTGGTAAAAGAAATACAACCAAATCAAAATGCAATAGTATATTCCTATGATTACCGAACCAATCAAATTACATCAGTTACAGATGATTCAGGTGCCAAGACACAATATACTTATTCCGCATTAGGATTATTGTTAGAACAAATGGATGCTTTGGGGGGAAAGACAACCTATTCCTATGATGGTGCTAATAGATTAAAAGAATTAACCAATGCGAGTGGTCTCACCGTTACGTATACTTATGATTTGAATAACAATATAACACAGGCACAATATAGTGATGGAAAAAGGTATACATTTACTTATGATAAGTTAAATCAAGTGACGGCTCTGACATTACCAAATGGAGGCACGCTTAAATATACTTATGATGCAGTAGGAAATCTATTGAAAAGTATAGACGCCTTGGGCTATGAAACAACGTATGAACATGATGCGTTAGGCAATATGACAGCTAGGATTGACCCAAATGGAAACAAAACCAGCTATTCTTTTGATGGAAACAATAATCTTACACAGATTACAGACCCAATGGGGAATCAAACAAAATATATTTTAGATGCTGTAAATCAAATTACTAAAATAGTTGATGCCAATCATTATGTGACCGAATACACTTATGATTCTTCCGGTAATATTTCCACTATAACCAATGCATTAAACGGTAAGACCAATTACGAGTTCGATCATAGAGGATTGGCAACAAAAATAACAGATGCAAATGGTAATATTTACAAACTGGAATATGATGCCAATGGAAATAATACCAAAATAATATCTCCAAATGGTATGGAGGTTACACATGTTTATGATAATAGAAATCTGCGAATTAAGTCTACGGATAGTGAAGGACTAATTACTTATTATCAATATGATAAAGCAGGGCGCTTGATTCAGGAAGAAAACAATGCAGGCAGTTCAACTTCATATACATACAATGCCATGGGAAATGTTGCTTCCATTACAAACAGTATGGGACAAACAACGACATATACCCACGATAAAAATCAAAACCTGATAAGTGTTGTAAGCTTTGACGGAAATCAGACAAAGTATGATTATGATACAATGGGGAACGTAATCCGTATTACAGACCCAGAGGGGAAAGTAACCAAATATGAGTATGATAAAAATAATCGTTTGATTTCTAAAGAAGATCATGCCATGCGAACCTATCAATATACCTATGACAAACTTGGAAATCTAACCAGCGATACCAATCCTTTAGGGGAAAAAAACAGTTATACGTATGATGTACTTGGCAATCTGACACAAATTACCGATGCGGCAGGTAATATCCAAACTATTTCATATGATAAGACAGGAAACATTATAGCAAATAGAGATAAAAATGGAAATGAAACAAAATACACCTACGATGCTCTTGGACGAGTAATTGCAGTACTAAATGCAGATGGGGGAAAAGAGCAATATCTTTATGACGCTTTGGGAAATCTTTTAAAGTATCAGGACGCATTAGGATATGTAACAAACTATACCTATGACAATGTAAGTCAGCTAATTCAGCTTGTAACTCCGAATGGAGGAAGCTATCAATATACCTACGACGGTCATGGTAACAATATCATGATTACCAATCCCCTTGGGGCGGTAACCACGATGGAATACGACAAATTAGGGCAGATGACAAAACGAATTCTTCCAAATACAGCAGAATTTACTTATGAGTATGATGCAATCGGAAGACTAACAAAGATTGAAGCCCCACAACAGCTATTCAAACAATATGAATACAATGAAGTAGGAGACTTAGTCAAAGAGCGCGACCAGTCAGGCAGGGAAATATCTTATACCTATGACAAGCAGCACCGTGTGTTGACCACTACCAATGAAGAAAATGCAACAACCTCTTACGCCTATGATGAGAGAGGCAATTTGGTCAGTGTCATAACGCCACTTGGAGGTACTTCGACCTATTCCTATGATGCGTTAGACCGTATCTCAAGTCTAACTAATCCAGTTGGTAAAATAACAGAGTTAACCTATGACATACAGGGTAACTTGACTAAAATTACAGAGAACGGTGGGAGAATCACCAGTTATAGCTATGATGCAATGGGAAATCAGACGACTGTCACAAATGCACTGGATCAGACAACTAAATTTGAGTATGATGTGAGAAACCAGTTGGCCGCAATTATTGATCCAATGGGGCAAAAGACCTCTTATGAATATGATAAAATGGGACAGATCACTGCCATTAAAGATGCAAAAGGCAATCGCTTAGGACTTGCCTACGATGGAAATGGAAACATCACCCAGCTAAAGGATGAAGAAGAAAGAACAATTGATTATACATATAATCTGGCAGACCAGTTGATACAGGTAACGGATTCTGAACAGGTTGAAACTTATTATACCTATGATACGGTAGGAAACTTAACCAGTGTTACGGACGGAAATCAAAATACAACTAGCTATACCTACGATCTGCTCGGCAAAATGACATCTATGACCAATCCGCTATCCGAGGTGCAGGAATTTGTCTATGACATGGAGGGCAGGCTAAAGGAAGCAAAACAACCAGATGGCTCCACAATTAAATACGATTACAATAAGCTTGATCAGTTGGTAAGCATTTCCTACGGTGAAGAGTACAAAGAACAAAATGTATTATATGCTTATGATGAGGAAGGTCGCCAGATATCTATGGAGGATGTGACAGGCACGACTTCCTATACCTATGATGAAGCGGGAAGAATTGGTTCTGTGAAGACAAGCGATGGGAAAGAAATTGTGTATACCTATGATGAGTATGGCAATTTATCGAAACTTACCTATCCAGATGGGAAAGCAGTCAGCTATAGTTATGATGCAATAGACCGATTAACCTTGTTAACCGATCGAAACAACCGAAAAACTTTCTATACCTATGATGAAAAAGGAAATTTGATTCAGATTGAACGACCAAACCAGACGACCACTAAGCTTACCTACGATATATTGAATCAGGTAACCGCAGTTGAAAATCTGGATGCAGAGGATAAGATTATTTCTGCTTATTATTATACTTACGATAACAGTGGTTTTATTACAAAGGAAGAGGAAAACCGTTATAAGGACAAGGAGAAAATTAAGATAGAAAATACGTTTTCCTATGACCTTCGAGGACAATTAACGAAAGTAATAAGTGTAGAAAACGGAAAAAAGAGTGAAACACGATATACCTATGACAAGGCAGGGAATCGAATCTGTATTGAAAAATCTGAAGAAACGGCAAGAAAACAACTGATTGAGAACCATTACAACAAAGCGAACAGACTGATTACTTCAATTGACAGCCTAAAGGGTGAGACTACTTACGAATACGATGCTAATGGGAATATGGTAAAAGAGCTTGCTCCCGGAGAGGAGATTGTAGAATATTCCTATGACGTAGAAAATCGTTTGAGTTCTATTAAGAAGCAGGGAACACTTTTGATGGCAGCGCTCTATGATGGTGACGGAAATCGAATTTTTACTGTGGAAAAGACAAAAAGCAGTTATGAGGAAACCATAGCGGAACATGGAGATTTTGAACATGGAGAGCAAAGTAGACAAAAACCAGTAGAATGGGATACTTATTATGATAAGACCACATGGGATCATGTAATAGATACAATTAAAAAGACATTTATCAGATACGATGTTTGGGTTACATTAACAAAGACCACACAAACGACGACAACAACCACGACTAAAACCACCGATACAAATAATTCAAAGGGAGAGCCAAAGGAATATGCACCTACCACTACGATTGATGAATCAAAGCTTTATGTCGATCCAACGAATCATTTCTTCTGGTATGGATTTGGACAAGGGATTATACAAGGCTTTGGCGGTGCATCTTCATACTTATCTTCTTGGTTTCATGATGCTTGGGATTATTTGACGAATCAATATTATATTGTAAGACATATTACGACCACAGAATATGAAAATACAAAGCAAAACGAAGATGCGTCAACACAGGCGGAAATAGAAACCATTACAGAGACGAAAAAGGAAGAGGAAACAAAAACAAGTCCGGATGGTTCAATGTTAGACGAAAAGACAGAAAAAGAAATCAAAATCGAACCAATGTCAAGGGAAATAGAGGATTTTATCCCGGATGATGAACCAGAGGCATTAAGTGGTTACGAAAAGATATTGTATGACACTGTATTGATTCCAAGTGGAACCGAAGAAATCGAACGTCAAAATTACAGAATGACCAGCTATGTCAATGATGTGAATCAAGAGTATACACAAGTATTAATGGAGTATGATGTGAATGGAGAAGTAGCGTCTGTCTACGATTATGGTGTACAACGAAATAGTTATACAAATCAAAGGCGTGATGCTAGTCAGACCCAGTATTACATCTATGATGGAAGAGGAAGTGTATCGGCATTAACAAGTATTTATGGAAATGCAGTGGTAAGCTATCAATATGATGCATACGGAAGTGCAACAGTAAATGGGGATACATACAGTCCCTACCAATACAACGCGGAAGCAGTAGATTGGAATACCGGATTGCAGTATCTAAGGGCAAGGTATTATAATAGTAATATCGGAGGATTCCTGACTCAAGATACTTACCTTGGAATGCTAGAAGATCCGTTGACGCTTAACCTGTACACCTATACGGGGAATAACCCAGTGAATCTGATGGATCCGAGTGGACATGGATGGTTTAGTAATGCGATAAATAAGGTAAAGCAAGTAGTTGATAAGGGATTAGAAACAGTCAAAAAAACAGTAAATGCTGTATGGAACGGTATCAAGAATATAGCAAATACCGTAAAGAAAACAGTAACAAAAGCAGTTAACACAGTAATCAATACGATTACAGGAGGGCCCAAGAGTAACAGTTCAGCCACAGGCGGAGGAAGTGGAGGAAGCAGAACCGGTGCTACGGGTTCCTACAATTCTTCTGGACAGAGTGGAGGAGGTTATACCGATCCGTTTACAGAATACCTAGCCAATCAGTCTGATGATACACCACCAGTAGACCCAGTGACGCAGAGTTTACAAAACAGATTTGGAGGAGCAAATGTTACAAATGTAACAAGCAGCTATGCATATGTAGATAATAAATTAGTGACCGCACTATTTGAGGCGGAACAAAAGATGTGTATGGAAGCAAAGAAAATCCAAACCAAGGTAATGAATGCTGTAAATGGAATGCCAGAGCCAGTAAAACAGCTAGCCACATTTTTTGGAGGATTTGCGGACAGTGTATTAAAGAATGTGTATAATATGGATATTGGAAGCGAACCATATAGCAAGACGTATCAGACCACCTATAACAAGGGTGAAATAGCAGGAGATATTACATCAATGCTGTTAGGACTTATAACTGCTGCGTCAGGAGCAAGCACCATGCAAAAGGGAGCGGGCATAACGTTAGTATCTACTGCGACTGGTCAGATAGAAATATCTGGAGCAGGATTTGGAATAATGGTGTTGGGAGCTACAGAAACTGCGGCTGGAATCAAAATATCGATAAGTGCAAGTAAGAAGCTTGGTGAGGATGTTAGTAAGGGAGGCTCTGAGACTAAATCTAAATGGTATAAAGCAACATTTGATACTGTTGAAGAGTCCATGGACTATCATTTGAAGAAACACGGAAAAGGAAGAACATTAGAGCAGTACACGGAAGATGCGATGGATTTTTATAATAAAAACAAAAGTCATGGGAAAGAAGTAACATTAAAGGATGGTACAAAAGGAATAAAAATTCAAACAGGCAAAGGCAAAAACAAAGTAGGAGGATATTGGACAACAGATGGAAAATTGGTTACATTTTGGGATTAAAAAGAATGATATAAAAGCAAAATATGAGGAAATATATAATTTGGAGTTTCCGAATACACCAGAAGATGATGAATTATATGATTTATATGCAGAATTAGTAGAGATTGATATGTTTATAATGGGGGTGGTCTCAAAGTACATCAAAAAGGATGAAATAGATATTAGTATGCTGAAATGTGATGATGAATTTAATGAGATGCTAAATGAAATTAGTAGTGAAAAAGAAGGAATAAATGAACTATTGTACTATAAAAGTAAACTTGACAGTTTAATAGACATGTTTATGGTAAAATAATTTATAGTTTAAAGAAAGTATAAAGATTTTGTTAGACCAGCTATGGAAAACATCTATAGCTGGTCTATATTATAATAATAGTAAGGTAGGTTTGCCAAGGGAGGCTCTGAGACTGGTAAAATAAGTAAGAATGCAGAAGAACATATTATGGAAAATCATGGTCCTAATTCTACCGTTCCAAACAAAAGTAAGTTTAATAATAACTTTGATATAAAAAAAGGAATTAATAAAGCATTGACAAGCCAAGATTCAAAAGTGACTCCTTCAACTAATGGGCGAAAGCTAATTGAATATACATATAAGAACGCTATTGGAAAAAATAGTAATGGAAAACCAGTTAATACAATTAGGGTTGTTGTCGACAAATTTGGTAATGTTATAACAGCGTACCCGAGAAAATAAGAATAATAGGAGAATAAGATGGGATTAGATTTTTATATTGCAAAATCAAAAGATATAGTAAATTCTAAAAAGGTACTTACAGAGTTTGATGATTTTGTTAGTTTGCACGAGGAATTACAAGAGTATATATATACAAACAGTAGCATTATCGATTTTGAAATAAGTTGTCTTATGGATATTGATCCATATGCTGATACTTTATTAGAAAATGAAAAAATCACTCAAATAAGTAAAATTTGTGAATATATTTTAGAAAGTGATTTTTTACAAGAATATGAAGATGTAGATGATGCTATAAATATTTTTTTGCACTTAGATAAACTATGCAAGAAAGCAATTTCAGAAAATAAAAGTTTAATAGCTATTGGCGATTAGATATTTAAATTTATTAGGGTTATACTTTAGGACTTCCAACTCCGTAAATCCTTGTCTATTAATTCAGTATCATGTCTCTCACGAAGTGATGCAATACATGATATGAATTAATAGACTTAAGCAAAAAAAATTGCATTGGGTATACAATCGGATTTTAAGGTGTAGTTCCAATATCTTCATATAAACGCACTATTTGTAACAAAAAAATTTGTTACGAAAGGTGCATTTTATTATGAAAATTAGAAAAGTAAATTCAAATCAGATTATTCTCCACGAGAATACCGAAGTAAAATTCAAAATAGCGGGAAATACCCGAGAAGTCCAGTTTTCAGCTGGAGTGAATAAAAAGTGTCTGATACAGAACATCTCAAAGGACAAATATCTTGATAAAGAAACTGGAGAGATTAAAGAGCGAAAGAAATCGGAGAACCGATACCAGTCTCCTAAAAGTGTCAGAAAGAGCATCAACAAACTGATGGATTTGATTCGGTGTAATGCCACAGAGACAAGCAGTTGTAAGTGGCTTACGCTGACCTATGCGGATGTGATGATAGACCATACAAAAGTATATGAAGATGGAAAAATGTTTCTCAGAAGATTGCAACAATATCTGAATAATCAGACCGAATTGTCAGTTGGTCAAAAATTATTCAAACGAATTACAGTAGCGGAGCCACAAGGTGAGAGTCATGGCAATTCGTGGCATTTACATATTCTACTGATATTTCAAGATATAGCACCATTCATATCAAATGATGTAATCACAGAGTTATGGGGACATGGTATGACAGATACACATAAAGTTTATGATGCAGATGGTCTTGCTCTTTACTTCAAAGTATATCTAAGTGACGTTGAATATGTTGAGGGTGATGAAACTTATGATGTAGTAGATAAAGTTGTGGATGGCAAGTCCAAGCAGTTTATTAAAGGCGGCAGATTAAAGTATTATCCAACAGGGATGCCATTATTCTCAGCTAGTAGAGGTATGAAGCGACCAGTGGTCGAGAAGATAAGCAACAAAGAAGCAATGGAACGTGTCAGTGATTGTAAGTTAGTATACCAAGAAACGTTTGTGATAGGCGATAAGGAAAAGAAGGGGAATCTCATAGATAAAAGATATTATAGGAAAAACTAGAAATAGGAAGGGCAGATATTTAAGTGCAAAATATTTGCCGTTGTAACGTGTACTAAATTGGTATGAGTTTTGATGAAATTGAATCAATAATTTCTAGATTTGTTTTCATAAAAATTTCTATTGAATTCATAGATACTAAAATCAATTTCATATTGAATAAACTCGTTTTTATCTTTTATAAAATCGATTTAAGAATAGCAGTATTTTTGATATATATTCCTGCCAAGGGGTATCCATTCTATGGCAGTTAAGCATCTGAAAATACGAACTTCTCTATCAAAGTATCGAAGTGAATTCACAATTAGAGTCAAATACGAGAGTCATTTTTGTCACAGAATTTCATCTTTCTTCCATTTTTTTTAAAATCGATTGATATTACTGTAAATTTTGGCAGTTAAAATAAAAAGACTTAAGTGTCATCGTGGTATTCAAAGTCATTTCCAGTTTTGCGATATAGGAACTAGTCACAAAATTCTGTGATTCATGTATTACTTGATATTACCTAGATGTTTTTAATCTGTATGTAGCAATTGATATGATTTTTGATTTTGACTATGAATAACAGATTGGAGTGGTTGATTTATGATTTATGGAATTGTATCTGAAAAAGATGACAAAACGAGTCTTGCTTATCTGAAGAGTAAGAAAGTAGCAGATGTAAATATCATTCACGTTTCAAGATTGGATGTATTATCTTCCAGATTCGTAGCAGGTGATATCATCTATGTAATCAGCGTTGACAGATTCCCTAGTGTATCCAGATTTGTAGCATTTGCAGAGGCAGTCTTACATGCAGGGGTATCACTTCGCATACTGGAACAGTCATATCTTGAAGTGGGTAATGGAAAGCATTTCAGACCTGCGGTTGCAGAGCATCTTAATACCTTAGTATGCCTAGAAAGATGTTGTGCACAGAGATTGTTTTCCGCTTTTCCTTTTAATGTGGCAGGAAAAGATTATGCGGCAGATTGTATTGCTGATATAACAGTTGGCATCCTTGCTAAGACCTATTTATCAGATGGCATTTTGCATCGTGGTGGATGAATGCTCGGGGGTATTCGTTCCTTGCATTTGTTTGGTATTGCTACACGCTTGCACACGATGTCCTACGTTCGCTTTTTATGTGTGGGGTGCTAACTACTTCCAGTACTACATAAAAATGCCACACAGGGCGAATTACGGCTCCGCTCGTAAGTTCCTATTCGTACTGGTTTAGGAACTATGGCTTGAACTGGTGTAACGCTTGTAGTGGTATCGGATTTATGGAACTATATGGGCATGAATATAGGAACTTGGTAGGATTTATAGACTTTGCCAGTCTGCCATGCATTTGGCGAAACTGGCAGACTTTAAGAGGATTGGAGTGAGTGGATATGAATAAACGAACAAAAGCATTAGATGAGGAAACCTATAAGCGGATCGTATCAGTCATGAGAGCAGGTTTTACCCACACAGGGGTAGATTACAAACCAAACGAAAGAATTGCTACTGTGTTGATATTGGAGTATAACCTTGGACTTCGTGTCGGTGATATTCTAAATCTTACCGTAGATTCCTTTGTGAAAGATGGCAATCGGTACCGCCTTGATATTTATGAACAAAAAACTGGCAAGTACAGAAATTTCACTGTTCCAGATGAGGTGTATCAGTTCATTCGTGATTATGCCTATGCACATAATATTTCGCCAAAATCTAGATTATTTCCAATCACAGAACGAGCAGTACTAAAGCATTTGAAAGTGGTATGTGAGTATCTCGGAATAGTAGGCATAGGCAGCCATTCCTTTCGTAAGGCATTCGCCACGAATGTATATGTGAATAATCACTATAATATTGAGTTGGTGAGAACTCTTCTTCAGCATTCATCCGTAATTGTGACACAAAGGTATATTGGTATTGGTTCTAAGGAACTGGAAGATGCCATTCAGAAAAATATCTGCCTTGGGTAGAGAAAGAAAAAATTCAAAGATAGATTTCATTATCCGCATGCTACTTGGCATTTTGCCAGTATGGTGCGGATTTTTTAATGTGTAGTTATTGAGCTGATGTAAAATTTTCTAATCTTTTTAAAAAGGGTATTGACAATCGAATGTATGTACTGATGTATTTTTCGTTGTAATAATCTCTGAAAAAACCATTCTGATTTTTATTATAAAATAGAGCTAAAAAATTCAGTGTGAGAAGAGCGAAGAAATTAAAGTTTTTTTTCGCTAAGATGAAAAAGTGCGATTTGTATAATAGAATTAGGCAGCGAAATACTTGCCATTTCAGCAGAATTAACTTGAATGTTGCAACATTTGGAGTTAACATCACACACCACCAAAGCAATTCGTAAGTCTTTGGTGCAACCTGCATTCAGTAGGTGATTTCCTATATAACCTGTAATTAAAGGGATAGATAGACTTAGCCTCCCTTGCGATACCTTGTGAAGAACGTAATTCGGGATATAACGCTTATCAGCTGAGGTTGCCAGTATTTCATTAGTAGAAAGTTTATAGGAGGATTAAATATATGATTCGAAAAGAACAATTTATTTACGTGGGCATAGACATGCACAAAGAGTCACATACGGCAGTCATTCTGAATTGTTGGAATGAAAAGTTAGGTGAGATTACGATTGCGAATAAGCCATCGGAATTTCATAAGTTAGTAACAAAAGTAGATAAGTATTGCAAGGAAGAAAAGACACCAGTGTATGGACTAGAGAATGCCTATGGATATGGACGAGGATTGGCAGTATGGCTCATTGAAAAGGGGTATGTAGTTAAAGATGTTAACACCGCCTTGTCATTTGCACAAAGAAAAAGTGTGCCAATATATCAAAAGAGTGACAGTTATGATGCCGAAGCAGTTGCACTTGTTGTTATCAATAACATTGATACATTACCAGATGCAATACCCAATGATGCTTATTGGACAATCAGCCAGTTGGTTCGAAGACGAGATAACATCAAGGTACAGCACATACGAATTAAAAATCAACTACATGAACAAATATGTGTAACCTATCCTAGTTACAAAACGTGTTTTAAGGATATCAGTACCAAAACAGCTTTATATTTCTGGGATAACTATCCGTCACAGGAATATCTGACTGGAAAAGACCCAGAAGAACTAGCAGAGGAATTACGAGCAGTTAGTCATAACCGTTGTTCTATCAATACGGCAAATGTTATATTAGACATGGTCAAAAATGATGGTAATACAAACCATGAATATCAATCTTCACGAGATGCCATTACAAGAAGTCTTGTCAGTGATTTGCAGCATTATAATATGCAGTTAAAAGAAGTGGAAAAAAGTATTGAAGAATTGTATCCAGTGTTTGAATGTACACTTATGACTATGCCAGGTGTTGATATTGCAACAGCCACCAATATGCTTGCAGAAATCGGTGATATCAAAAGATTTCCTAGTGCGGATAAGTTAGCTAAGTTTGCAGGAGTAGCACCAACGAGGTTCTCTTCCGCAGGAAAAGGGAATGACTTACCATCCAAGCAGGGCAATAGAAGGTTGCAAGCAATCTTTTATTTCTTAGCAATACAGATGATTCAGGTATCGCCAAAAGGAGTACCAAGAAATGAAGTTTTTCGGGAATATTACATTCGAAGGACAAGTGAGGGCAAGAACAAAAAACAGGTTTTAATCTGCATTTCAAGAAGATTGGTTAATATTATATATGGAATGTTAAAGAATAAGACAGAATATAGAGATCCATCAAAAGTAAAAATCGATAGAGAATAGTATCCGCTTGTGATAAAATGAAAACAGTGTGATACGCTTGTTTGCCATACGAAAAATGGCAAAGAGAAAAAGAGAAATACTGGCAACCGATTGATTTTTTTGAAAATAATGTATGGGTTTAGATAAATATAATAGTTCGGAGTCTTTGCCAAGGGAGGCTCTAAGACTGTTAAACCAGAAGCAAAAGTGACTGGTAGCGGAAAGCATGGGGTTAAATGGAAAGAAGGAGCTGCTAGAGCAAAAGATACGGGAAATCCTCAAGGTCAGTGGGCTAAAGAAGATTTAAATTATGCTACAGAAGCTGCTAATAAATTAGAACCTGGAGAAAGTGGTTATTTTAATTTACCAGAAGGTTCTAAATCCATTATATATAATCCAGATGGTACTACTCAAACAGCAACTAGATTTTGGATTCGTAACAATGGAACGGGAACTTGGCATGGATATCCAATGCCATAGGAAGGAGAGATTAACTAAATGTTATTTTGTATTCAAGCAAGTAATCCACAAGTAACAGAAATATATGATTCATCAGTTTATGATTTAAGTACAGCGATTGAAAGTACTTTTCCAATGAGGACAGAAAAAGCTATAATGGTATGGAATAATATATATATTCCTCTGTGCTATAAATATGATATTAGTTATATGATTAATGATGTTATTGATATGTTAAAAGTATTAAGAGAAAAGCAGGAAGGGAAAATAGTAATACATTGGCTTCCAGATACTTTTCGAAGTGATTGGACAATTGTATGGAAAGATGATACTGTTGATATTACGAGTTTTTGGGGAAATACAGTTGGGAATGTTTCAGAAATGCTAAATTGTCAAGCTATTGTTTCGATGAATAAAATTGATTTTATTAATGAATGGAAACAACTCATCTATAATATTTTAGAGGGTTTAAACAAATGCAAGTATAATGAAAATAATTTGCCAGATATAAGGGGGCTTATCGATGAATATTCCTTAATTAGTGGTAAAGGAATACTGTATGAACAAAATTAAGTAATGTTAATTAAAATTAAGAATATGCTGATACCTTATTGGAAAATGAAATAATTGCTCAAATAATTAAAGTTTGTGATAGCATTGTAGAGAGTGATTTTTTACAAAGGCATGAAGATGTAGAGGATGTTATTTATATATTTTCACAATTTAAAAATATGTGTAAAAAGCAATTTCAGAAAATAAAAATTTAATAGCTATTGGTGATTAGATTTTTATTTATTATGGTTATACTTTAGGATTTCCAACTCCGTAAATCCCTGTCTATTAATTCAGTATCATGTCTCTCACGAAGTGATGTAATACATGATATGAATTAATAGACTTATGCAAAAAATTTTGCCTTAGGTATACAATCGGATTTTAAGGTGTAGTTCCATTAGGCTCATATTAATGCACTTTTTGTAACAAAAAAATTGTTGCGAAAGGTGCATTTTAATATGAAAATTAGAAAAGTAAATTCAAATCAGATTATTCTCCATGAGAATAGCGAAGTAAAGTTCAAAATTGCGGGAAATACCCGAGAAGTCCAGTTTTCAGCTGGAGTTAACAAAAAGTGTCCAATACAGAATATTTCGAAGGACAAATATCTGGATAAAGAAACTGGTGAGATTAAAGAGAGAAAGAAATCTGAAAACCGATATCAAACACCCAAAAGTGTTCGAAAAAGTATTAATAATCTAATGGACTTAATTCGGTGTAATGCAACAGACCCAAGTTGTTGCAAGTGGATGACATTGACTTATGCTAATGTTATGACAGACCATGAAAAAGTCTACGAAGATGGAAAAATGTTTTTAAGAAGATTGCAACGATATCTGAATAAGCAAACTAATTTGTCAGAGGGGCAAAAATCATTCAAACGAATCACAGTGGGGGAGCCACCAGGCGATGGTCATGGCAATTCGTGGCATCTGCACATACTGTTGATATTTGAAGATGTCGCTCCATTTATACCCAATAAAGAAATCACAGAGTTATGGGGACATGGTCTTACAGATGCACATAAAGTTTATGATGCGGATGGTCTTGCACTGTATTTTAAAGTGTACCTTAGTGATATTGAGTACATGGAAGGTGATGAAGATTTTGATGTAGTATATAAAGAAGTGAATGGAGAGACTAAGCAGTTCATTAAAGGTGGCAGATTAAAACTTTATCCAACAGGAATGCCATTGTTTTCGGCCAGTAGGGGTATGAAGCGACCAGTGGTGGAGAAAATAAGCAACAAAGAAGCAATGGACCGTGTCAGTGATTGTAGATTAGTGTATCGAGAATCATTTTTGATTGGCGATGAGAATAAGAAAGTGAATATTATCGATAAGAGATTTTATAAGAAACAATAATGTAGACGACAGATATTTCAGAGCAAAATATCTGTCGTTTTTATCTGTGCTAAATTGAAATCAGTATGAGTGTAATTGATTTGACATTTTCTGATTTCGTATTCATAAAATCTTTTTCTGAGTTAATACATACTGATTTTGTTTTGATTCTATCTTTTATTGATTTCATATATTAGTGCAAATGTGACAAAATTAGAAGTTTTAAGGTATATTCCAGTCACAGGGGTATCCATTTTCTGCCAGCTGATCATTTTAATTACGAACTTTTCTAGCAATGTATCGAAGTGTATTCACAATTAGAGTCAAACAAAAGTGTCATATTAGTCACAAAATTTCTTCTTTCTTTTATTTTTTCTAAAATCGATTGATATAACTGTGAATTCTGGCATTTAAAAAGAAAAGACTTAAGTGTCATCGCCGAAATCACAGTCATTTTTAATTTTGCGAAATAGGAACTAGTCACAAATCCTAAACTTAATGCGTGTTTGCAGATATATCAGATAAATTCAATCTGTATGTAGCCATTGATATATTTTTGATTTTAGGTATGTCTTACAGAATGGAGTGATGAGGTATGAATCATGGAATAGTTTCAGAAAAAGATGATAGAACGAGTCTTGCTTATCTGAAGAGTAAGAAGGTAGCAGATGTTAATATCATTCACGTATCAAGATTAGATGTATTACTTTCAAGATTAGTAGCAGGTGATACCGTCTATGTAATAAGTGTTGACAGATTCCCAAGTGTATCCAGATTTGTAGCATTTGCAGAGGCAGTACTACATGCAGGGGTATCACTTCGTATTCTGGAACAACCATATCTTGAAGTGGGTAATGGGAAACATTTCAGACCTGCAGTTGCAGAATATCTTAATACTTTGGTATTTTTTGAAAGAAGCTGTGTACAGAGATTATTTTCATTTTTTTCCTTTAACATGGCAGGAAAAGATTATGTAGCGGATTGTATTGCTAATGTCACAGTTGGGATTCTTGCCAAGACTTATTCTTCAGATGGCATTTTGCATCGTGGTGGATGAATGCTCGGGGGTATTCGTTCCTTGGACTTGGTTGGGAATGCCACACGCTTACACACAATGTCCTACGTTCGCTTTTTATGTGCGGGGTGCTAACTACTTCCAGTCTTGCCTTAAAACGCTACACAGGGCGAATTACGGCTTTGCTTGTTAGTTCCTATTCGTACTGAATTCGGAACTTTGGCTTGAACTGGTGCAACGATTATTGTGTGTTGGATTTATGGAACTATATGGGGATGAATTTAGGAACTTTGCAGGATTTAAAGGTTTTGCAAGTCTGCCAGTATGGACAGATTCAAAAGAATTGAAAGATAGAAAGTTGGTGTTTGATTTGAATAAACGTACAAAAGCAGTAGATGAAGAAACGTATAAGCGGATTGTATCAGTGATGAAAGAAGGTTTTTGCTATCAAGGGGTAGACTAC
This sequence comes from Candidatus Galacturonatibacter soehngenii, assembly GCF_008830185.1. Classification (GTDB taxonomy): domain Bacteria; phylum Bacillota; class Clostridia; order Lachnospirales; family Lachnospiraceae; genus Lachnotalea; species Lachnotalea soehngenii. The sequence goes on along the minus strand of NZ_WAGX01000005.1, from coordinate 735,463 downwards.
AAGCCGAATGAGAGGATTGCTACTGTGTTGATTTTGGAGTATAACCTTGGACTTCGTGTCGGTGATATTCTAAATCTTACCGTAGATTCCTTTGTGAAAGATGGCAATCGGTACCGCCTTGATATTTATGAACAAAAAACTGGCAAGTACAGAAATTTCACTGTGCCAGATGAAGTGTACCAGTTCATTCGTGATTATGCCTACGAACATAATATTTCGCCAAAATCTAGATTATTTCCAATCACAGAACGAGCAGTACTAAAGCATTTGAAAGTGGTATGTGAGTATCTCGGATTAATAGGCATAGGCAGCCATTCCTTTCGTAAGGCATTCGCCACGAATGTATATGTGAATAATCACTACAATATTGAGTTGGTGAGGACTCTGCTCCAACACTCATCTGTTATAGTTACTCAAAGGTATATTGGTATCGGTAGTAAGGAATTAGAAGATGCCATTCAGAAAAATATCTGCCTTGGGTAGAGAAAGAAAAAAATCAAATATAGTTTTCCGTATCCGCATGCTACTTGGCATTCTGCCAGTATGATGTGGATTTTTCTATGTGGATTGATAAGATAGGTTGAAAAAGTCCATGGTTTTTAGAAAAAGTGCTTGACAGAGGGGGATTAGTCTTTAGAATATCTGCAACTATTTCTCCTACTTTAGTTTTTTACTGAGAATGAAAAAATTAGATTTTATCTTGTATGTTTGCTACATGAAGTAGTGGCAGTTTTGGAGGTCTTTCAAAAAGTGCAATTTGTATAATGGAATTAGGCAGTGAAATACCTGCTATTTCAGCAGATTTAACTTGAATGTTGCAACATTCAGAGTTAATATCACACACCACGAAAGCAATTCGTAAGTCTTTGGTGCAACCTGCATTCAGCAGGTGATTTCCTATATAACCTGTGATTAAAGGGATAGATAGACTTAGCCTCCCTTGCGATACCTGTTGTGAAGAACGTAATTCGGGATATAACGCTTATCAGCTGAGGTTGCCAGTATTTCATTAGTAGAAAGTTTATAGGAGGATTTAATTTTATGATTCGAAAAGAACAATATATTTACGTGGGCATAGACCTACACAAAGAGTCGCATACGGCAGTCATTCTGAATTGTTGGAATGAAAAGTTAGGTGAGATTACGATTGCGAATAAACCATCGGAATTTCATAAGTTAGTAACAAAAGTAGAAAAGTATTGCAAGGAAGAAAAGACACCAGTGTATGGGCTTGAGAATGCCTATGGATATGGCAGAGGATTGGCAGTATGGCTCATTGAAAAGGGGTACATGGTTAAGGATGTAAATACAGCCTTGTCTTTTGCACAAAGAAAAAGTGTGCCTATGTATCAAAAGAGTGACAGTTATGATGCCGAAGCAGTGCACTTGTTGTGATTAATAACGTTGATACGTTACCAGATGCAATTCCCAATGATGCTTATTGGACAATCAGCCAGCTGGTTAGAAGACGAGATAACATCAAGATGCAGCATATTCGAATTAAAAATCAACTACATGAACAAATATGCGTAACCTATCCTAGCTACAAAACGTGTTTTAAGGATATCAGTACCAAAACAGCTTTATATTTTTGGGATAACTATCCGTCACAGGAATATCTGACTGGAAAAGACCCAGAAGAACTGGCAGAAGAATTAAGAGCAGTCAGCCATAACCGTTGTTCTATCAATACAGCAAATGCTATATTAGACATGATAAAAAATGATGGTAATACAAACCATGAATATCAATCTTCACGAGATGCCATTACAAGAAGTCTTGTCGGCGATTTGCAGCATTATAATATGCAGTTAAAAGAAGTGGAAAAAAGTATTGAAGAATTGTATCCAGTGTTTGAATGTACACTTATGACTATGCCAGGTGTTGATATTGCAACAGCCACCAATATGCTTGCAGAAATCGGTGATATCAAAAGATTTCCTAGTGCGGATAAGTTAGCTAAGTTTGCAGGAGTAGCACCAGTGAGGTTCTCTTCCGCAGGAAAAGGGAATGACTTACCATCCAAACAGGGCAACAGAAGGTTGCAGGCGATTTTTTATTTCTTAGCAATACAGATGATTCAGGTATCGCCAAAAGGAGTGCCAAGAAACGAAGTTTTTCGGGAATATTACATTCGAAGAACAAGTGAAGGTAAGAACAAAAAGCAGGTTTTAATTTGCATTTCAAGAAGATTGGTTAATATTATTTATGGGATGTTGAAAAATAAGACAGAATATAGAGATCCATCAAAAGCAAAAATCAATAGAGAATAGTATCTGCTTGTGATAAAATGAAACAGTGTGATACGCTTGTTTGCCATTCGAAAAATGGCAAAGAGAAAAAGAGAAATACTGGCAACCAATTGATTTTTTTGAAATTAGTGTATGGGTTTAGATAAATATAATAGTTCGGAGTCTTTGCCAAGGGAGGCTCTGAGACAAAACTTCCAAAGACTGAATATAGTAAGTCTAAATTACAACATGAATATAAACATGCAGAAGATTTTGGAGTAGAAGGAAATTGGAATAATAATAAAGCTAAAGAATATCAAAAAGCAATTCAGAAACACATTGATAATGCACCGGAAGTATATAAGTCTAAATATAGAGGTGAAGATGTTTATGTCTATTTGAATGAAGAAACTTCATTAGGAGCATATGTCGATATGAACGGAAATTATATAGGTGGGTGGAAGTTTAATTCTAAGCAAATTAATTATCACTTAACAAATGGTGTGAAAATAAAATAGGAGGATTATAATGGGAAGCTTTATAAGTATAGGAATTGTCTACACAGATAAAAATATTATTAAGATGGGTGATGATTTGGTTGATATAATAAAATACTTATCTCCATTTTGTAATAAAATAGTTGTAAATTATCCAGACGATGATATTTGTGAAAATTGGGAAGAAAAATCATTTGTAGGAGAAGAAGGATTTGAAAAAGCATTTTCGATATTAAATGATAAAAAATTTTCAACAGGAAAGATATATTGCAAAATACAAAATAAAGATTATAATGTCTTAGTTAGTATAAAAGGTAAAAATGATTTGTTTAGGGGAATTCTTTTTGAAATACCAGAAGAAGAACTTTTTTTAGAAAAATTTTCAAGTGATATTTTAGATATTATAACTGATAAAATTGCAAATAGTATTATAGAATTATGGAATAATACAGAGTTTAATTATGCTTTTTGTGATAGTGAGGCTGATATTGAATATTCACTATGTGAAGTGAGAGCGAGTGAAAAACCAATATATTCAATGTTATTATTAAAAAATGAATTCAATCAACCTATTGTACGATTAGGTTCATGGTGTATTGATGGATTAACACCAAGAAAATAGATATATTAATATTCATACATATATATTTACACTAAGGGGGCAAAATTATTTTAATAGTATACAAGGAAAATTAATAAAAAGGGGAAAAGCATATGGAAAATATATGTCCAGTTTGTAATTGTAAAAAACTATTTGAACCACCATATGATAGTGAAGGGTATGGTTCAGATGAGATATGCCCGTGTTGCGGATTTCAATTTGGATGTGATGATTATCCAGATAAAATGGAGAGTCAGAGAATGTGGAGGGAAGAATGGATTAAAAAGGGATGTATATGGTTTTCAAAGGGTAGACCAGCACCACATCAATGGAATGCAAAGGAACAATTAAATAAAAAGAACGATTAGATAAAATTGCATCAATAAGGTTAGACCAGCTATTAAAAAAATATGTAGCTGGTCTAAATTTCTGTAATAGTTTAAACTCTTTGCAGAGGGAGGCTCTGAGACTAGTAAGATAGGTTCTAGAACTGTAAAATCTTTATCTAAAAATGCAAAGGAAAGTTATAAAAAATATAATGATTCAGGTTGGAGTGGAAATGTTCCAGGACAATCAGCAGGAACTAAAGCAGGAGGTACATATAAAAATCTTAATGGGAAACTACCAAAGGTAGATAAGTCTGGTAATAAAATTACATATAAAGAATTTGATGTTAATAATAAAATAGAAGGTCAAAAAAGAGATATGGAAAGATTTGTTGTTGGAAGTGATGGTTCAAAATATTATACTAGTGATCATTATTCAACATTTGATAAACTCAAATAAGAGGAGGCAAAATAATTTGACAAATAAAGTTATATATATCAAAAAAATAAACAACGACTCATTTACAGAAGGATTAAATATAATATTGGACGGAAAAAAAATAAAAACGAAAGATAATTTTCTTGAAGTTATTGAGGAAAAATTGCAATTTCCTTATCCATGCAATGGCAGTTTGGATAGTTTTTTAGATTGGATGAGAGATTTATCCTGGATAAATAGTAAAAAAATAAACTTAATTATTTATGATTATAAAGAATTCCTTAATGACAATTTGGAAGTCAAAGAAATAATTTTAGATTGTTTTGAAGAAGATATATTGCCTTATTGGGAAGAGGATGTTAAAACAACCATGGTAGATGGCGAAACGAAAGAATTTAATGTATATTTAGTATTATAGTACTGATGGAGAGTTAATGGTTTAAGAACAGTTATGAATAAATACTATAATAAATTTAGGATTATAATAGTGGTATTGGAGGTTTCCTGACTCAAGATACTTACCTTGGAATGCTTGAAGATCCGTTGACGCAGAGTTTACAAAATAGATATGGAGGAGCAAGTGTTACAAATGTAACAAGCAGCTATGAGTATGTAGATGGTAAATTAGTTACCGCCATGTCTGATAATGAGCATAAGATGTGTTTGGATGCGAAGAATGCAAATGATAAGATTCAATCACCCGAAGTTAAGATTCCAAAATGTTTACAGGTAATAGACAGCTATTTTAAGGGATTAGGAGATGCATTATTTAATAGTATATCACCATTTAAGGTTGATACCAGTACAGGAAAATATCAAAATGCTTACGATAGTGGAAGTAAATTAGGTGATACGATAGCAATCCTTAGCTTACTATGGTCAGTAGCAGGTGGAGGAGGTTTAACGGCTCCAAAAGCGCCTGTAGTGGCAGGAGGATCTGGTGGTAGTGTAGCGGTTGCGATTGATGGAAGCGCTGTAAGTGGATTGTATGGTGCATCTGGATTCAGTGATGTTGAAGATGAAATTAAGAAATTGCAAGAGGGAATAAAGAAGAGTGAGAAAGGGGATAGTGGAGGTAAAAATAAGGGAGGCTCTAAAACAGAAAATCTTGACCTAGATAAAGTAAACGATAAATACTTAAAAAAGAAGGGGGTAGATGCACATCAACTAAAAAAAGATATATATGGTAAAAAGGCTAAAGTTGCTGAATATGATATTTATGTTGATAAGAATACAGGGGAATTATACACTCAGAGGAAGCCTCAATATAATATAAAAGGTGAATCCCCTATAGCAACTGGAGAATATATAAAATAGGAGATAATAATTATGGACAAGACTAATTTAATGGTAGAATTTAGTATTATTGGTGAAGACTTTAATCCTGAAAAAATAACTAAAATGTTGATGGTAGAACCTACAGAATATTATATGAAAGGTAGCAAGAATGAACGTAATTTTGAAATGAAGGAATCCTGTTGGAGCATAAGCACAGGTTATGTCGAAACATTGTATGTTAGTGAGTTATTTGATGAATTATTACATAAATTAACAAATAAAAAAGAAAAAATTGTTAAGTTGAAAAAAGAATATAATTTAACATGTAAATTTTTTATCGTGATAAACATTGAAGAAAACATTAAGCCTGCAATTTATTTAGATAAGGAGATTGTTGAGTTTGCTAACTTTCTAGAAGCAGAATTTGATTTTGACATGTATATTTATTAATTATAGTATATATTTAATTATGTCTATACTTTAGAATTTCCAACTTATTTAATTTCTGTCTATTAATTCACATCATGTCTCTCACGAAGTGATGTAATACATGATATGAATTAATAGACTTAAGCAAAAAATTCTGCCTTGGGTATACATTGGGATTTTTAGGTGAAGTTCCAATATGTTCATATAAACGCACTATTTGTAACAAAAAATTTTGTTGCGAAAGGTGCGTTTTATTATGAAAATAAAAAAAGTGAACTCAGAATCAATTAAAATCCATGAGAATACCGAGGTAAAACTTATAACAGCGGGAAATACTCGAGAAGTCCAGTTTTGAGTTGGAAATAACAATTACTGTCCGATACAGAACATCTAAAAAGATAAATACATTGATAAAGAAACTGGGGAGATTAAAGAGAGAAAGAAATCTGAAAACCGTTATCAAACACCCAAAAGTGTTAGAAAGAGTATCAACAAACTAATGGATTTGATACGGTGTAATGCCACGGACCCTAGTAATTGTAAGTGGCTTACACTCACCTATTCTGATGTGATGACAGACCATACAAAAGTATATGAAGATGGGAAAATGTTTTTTAGAAGATTGTAACGATATCTGAATAATCAGACCGATATATCAGATGGTTAAAAGGTATTCAAAATGAAACCAATGTCAAGGGAAATAGAGGATTTTATCCCGGATGATGAACCAGAGGCATTAAGTGGTTACGAAAAGATATTGTATGACACTGTATTGATTCCAAGTGGAACCGAAGAAATCGAACGTCAAAATTACAGAATGACCAGCTATGTCAATGATGTGAATCAAGAGTATACACAAGTCCTAATGGAGTATGATGTGAATGGAGAAGTAGCGTCTGTCTACGATTATGGTGTACAACGAAATAGTTATACAAATCAAAGGCGTGATGCAAGTCAGACCCAGTATTACATCTATGATGGAAGAGGAAGTGTATCGGCATTAACAAGTATTTATGGAAATGCAGTGGTAAGCTGTCAATATGATGCATACGGAAGTGCAACAGTAAATGGGGATACATACAGTCCATACCAATACAACGCGGAAGCAGTAGATTGGAATACCGGATTGCAGTATCTAAGGGCAAGGTATTATAATAGTGGTATTGGAGGTTTCCTGACTCAAGATACTTACCTTGGAATGCTTGAAGATCCGTTGACGCAGAATCTGTATACTTATACGGGGAATAATCCGGTGAATCTGATGGATCCGAGTGGGCACGGTTGGCTTGGTAATCTGTTGGATAAAGCAACGGAAGCAATTGATAAGGGAATAAAAACAATAAAAAAACAGTTAACGAAGCATGGGAAGATTTAAAGGAATTTGGAAGTAAAGTAAAGAAAACGGTAACAGAAGCAGTTGATACAGCAATCGATATGATTACAGGAGGGTCAAAGAGTAACAGTTCAGCCACAGGCGGAGGAAGTGGAGGAAGCAGAACCGGTGCTACGGGTTCCTACAATTCTTCTGGACAGAGTGGGGGAGGTTATACCGATCCATTTACGAATTATCTAGCTAATCAGTCTGATGATGCACCCCCAGTTGATCCAGTGACGCAGAGTTTACAAAACAGATATGGAGGAGCAAGTGTTACAAATGTAACAAGCAGCTATGCGTATGTAGATGGTAAATTAGTTACCGCCATGTCTGATAATGAGCATAAGATGTGTTTGGATGCGAAGAAAATCCAAACTAAGGTAAAAAATGCTGTAAATGGAATGCCAGAGCCGGTAAAACAGCTAGCCACGTTTTTGGGAGGATTTGCGGACAGTGTATTAAAGAATGTGTATAGTATAGATATTGGTACCGAACCATATAGTAAGACCTATCAGACCACCTATAACAAGGGTGAAATAACAGGAGATATAGTATCAATGCTGTTAGGACTTATAACTGCTGCGTCAGGAGCAAGCACCATGCAAAAAGGAGCGGGCATAACGTTAGTATCTACTGCAACTGGTCAGATAGAAATATCTGGAGCAGGAGCTGGAATAATGGTGTTGGGAGCTACAGAAACTGCAGCTGGAATCAAGATATCTATAAGTGCAAGTAAGAAGCTTGGTGAGGATATTAGTAAGGGAGACTCTGAGACTGGTAAAAATGGTACATATGAAAAAGCAGATTATCATGGAAAAACTAATAATTCAGTTAAAAATAAAGCACCTAATAATGGACAAGAAGCATTAGATAACTCCGTTTCGATAGGAAAAAATACTACTAGGAGAGTTGGAATTAGTGATGGAGAAATAGTTGTATTTGATGAAACTACAAAGGGAGTTTTTCATGGACATGTACGTTCTTGGAGTGAATTATCAGAACCAATGAAAGCCGCATTAAAGAAGGCAGGAATGGTAACAAAGAAAGGAAAGATTATAAAATAGTGGAAAATTATATATTATTTAATCAAAATACATTTAGAATTGAACTACAAATAATGGACGATATAGTAGATTATTATTCCAATATTTGTATTAGATTGATTGGAGAGAATAATATCTATGAAATTTTAAACGATAATATTTATTTTTTGAAAAACATCAAGGAAATGTACAGCGTTGATATTGAAAAATACGAAATTGATGCAAGGATTTTGGAACAAAAATTAGGTGTATTACAAAATGAGTATTATTATTGTTTAAATGAAAATATTTCTAATAAAGATATTATTATGGATGAAAATGATGAGTGGATTGGCGAAAAATATTGTTGCTTTACTACATCAGAATATTCAACTTGGTTATATAAAAAAGGGGGTAAGTTTTATTTAATGGTTACACCAATGTTTAGATATTTTGATGAAGAGAACAATAGAGAATTATATCTAGAATTTATTAATGAATATCGAAATATATTCTTTTCGGAAATATTATTGGAACAACTAGAAAAAATTTGTGATATTATAGAAAAGATATATCAACAAGCTGTGACACCACAGTAAAATGTTAGACCAGCTATTGGAAAGATTGTCTATAGCTGGTCTAAATTACTATTTAGTTTAAATTTTGCTAAGGTTAGTTATGAATTAAAATTTAATGTTAAAGTAAAACGTGGATGGAGTAATAAGTAGGAGATAATAAAAATATGAAGATAGAAAATATATGCTTTAAGACGAATGAAGTAGATACCAAAATTCTTTTAATAAATATTATAGGAGTTCTTGTTGCTATTAAAGAAAAGAAAATGTCAATTGAAGAAGCTGAAAAATTTATTTTTTCACCCTATTTTATTCAGAAAGTAAAAGAAAGTTGTGATGAGGAACAATTAATTGATATTCTCGAAAGAGGATGTGAGATAGAAGATATTGAATCATTATTACCAGATAGATTGGAATATAATGTTCAAATATTAATTGATAAAACGTTAAATCTTTTAGGATTATTAGAAAAAAAAGAAGAAGATTTTTGGATATAATAACTAATGTATTCACAAAATTTTAACTAGGATTGAACTGTTATATTTATTAGGGTTATACTTTCGGACTTCCAACTCCGTAAAACCCTGTCTCTTAATTCAATATCATGGCTTTCTTCCGAAGGAATAGAATCCATGATATGAATTAAGAGACTTAAGCAAAAAAATTGCCTTGGGTATACAATCGAATTTTTAAGTGAAGTTCTAATAACTAAAGTATTCATAAAATCTTTTTTTGCAACCAGTAGAATGCGGCTTTCTTTTCCCATAACAGGTACTTATCTTTGGAAAAGAACAGCCGCAAATATTGTAACTATGCATGCTTATGTGTGAGACAAAAAACCGTGTATAAATCAGTAAAGTACACTCTCTTCTTTCCTACATCCCTTCCTTCTTCTGCCTCTCCCAATACTCACTAGGTGTACACCCAACATATTTTTTAAACACCTGACTAAAATAATGAGGATTGCTACCAAATCCCACCTGCTTTGCAATATCTTTGATGTTATCATTGCTGTACAAAGAGAGAAGCTTTTTAGCCTCTTCCATACGGATTCGATTCAGGTAATCAGAGAAGCGTTCACCCTCTTCTTTTACAAACTGTTTACTTAAGTAGCCGACACTGATGAATAAATAGTTTTCTGCAAGCCATTTTAAAGAAAGATATTCTGCATCCAAATGACTACTCACATAATTTTTAAGCAAGGTAATATAGGATTTTTGTTTATTCTCCAGAACATTTTCTTCTGATAAAGTATGAGAAGGAACCACCCGCAATAATTCATAGATGGATGAAATGGTGGTACAAGAATATACTTTTCGAAAGAAGTCACAAGCCATATCAAGTGAATTTTCGGCGTCTGAATTACTGAGCATAAGGTAAAGTTCAATGGCAATTTTTTTTGCAGAATCAAGAGATTCTGTATTGGCAAATGTAGTCTGTAGTACTTCATTTAATTCCTCTTCACTGGTTGCGTTTTTCATAACGGTTTCTAATTCTTGTAGTTTCCATGAGGAGGTCAAATTATTTCTAATTTCATACACGTTAAGAGAAGAATCAAAACAAAGAATTTGCCCAAAGCGGGCAATTTTTTGTATGATGGATTGAAATAGCTCAAAGGTTGTATGATAATGAAGAAAATTAACCTCAAACGTTACCGTTTGATCAGGGTATTTTAGTTGCTCAATACCTTCTTGTAATGCTTCTTGCAGTGCAAGAGATTCCACATCCAGAATTAGAATAACCGTATTTTTAACAGCAATCATTGGAAAGAAGGATGTGATTCCTTGCTTTTTAAGTAATGTTTGTACGTCCTTTATAAAAGTGTTTAGATGGGTTTCTTCCACAAAGGAACAAATACAAGCATGAAGGCAATTTTTTTGAAAGGCTAGTAACTGGTCATATTTTTGGTAGCATTTTAAAAAGTCATGTTGCCATTCTAGTGCTTCAATTAAAAAGCATTGCTCCATTGGAAAACGGACGGTATCAAGGATTTGCTTTTGTTGTACTTGCTGTTTTTGTTTCTCCTCCATACGAGTATCGTGTATTTCAATTAATGCTTGAATGAGTTCTTGCTTATTGGTTGGTTTTAAGAGAAAATGCTGTACTCCAAATTTCATCGCTTGCTTGGCAAATTCAAACTCTCCATAGCCAGATAAAATGATATATTCAATCCCAACATCAAGATTATTAGCTCGTTCAATTAATTCCAGACCATTTAAAATGGGCATTTTAATATCAGTAATGACCACGTCTGGATAGCTGTCACATATAATATCAAAGGCTTCCATTCCATTTTTAGCAGTTGCAATGACTTCATAACCCAATGAGTTAAAATCAATCATTTTAGAAATGGCAGTCCTTATTGTTTCTTCGTCATCAACGATCATAAGTCGTAACATGTTGATTCTCCTTATATAAATAGTGTTGTTTCATCTTCTGGCATATCCTTTTTATAGGTTTTTGGTATGGATAAAACGACAACAGCCATACCATCTTTGTTGTAAAAGGATAGCCCATACTCTTCTCCATAAATCAAGCGCATCCTTGCATTGATATTGGCTAGTCCAACACCACTGCCTTCTGCTTTCAGTGTATGTTCTTCCAGTTTTTGAAGTAGGTTTTCTTCAAAGGAAGAGCCAGTATTTGCTACTTTAAGCAGATATGCATCCTTTTCTTCTTCCAGTTTAATTTGTATGATACAGGTTTCATCACTATATTCCATTGCATGCTTTAGCGCATTTTCCACAAGCGGCTGAATACAAAGCTTAGGGATTAGCATTTTATGGTATTGTTCTGGGATTGTGATTTCAAACTGCAATCGTTCTTTAAAGCGAATCTTTTGTATCTGAATATAATTGTTTAAAAAGGCAAGTTCTTGTTCTAGATAAATTAAGTCCTTTTGTTCTGCAATGGAAGCACGAAATAGATTCCCAAGGGACAATGCCATGGTAGAAATATCTTCTGCTCCATACATCTGTGCCATCCAATTGATGGTATCTAGCGTATTGTAAAGAAAATGCGGGTTGATTTGTTGTTGCAGCATTTTTATCGAAGTATCTTTTAATAATATTTGTTTGTCATAATTCTCATCGCGAAGGACTTTTACACTATGTGTCATCTGATCAAAGCTTCTATGAAGTGTTCCGATTTCATCCATTCTGCCTTCATAATGATATGGATTTTTTGGAATGCTAGTGATACCATTCCCAAATCTTTTTATTTTTTCTACCAGATAATCCAGATGCTTTAGAATGCTTTGCACACTGATGTTAGTAAAAATTAATGCAATGATAGAAAATAAAATAGTATAAAATACGGTATAATATTTCGCTTTCGTTATATGGTCAAAGATTCGATTGTAATCACGAAAGTAATAGTAATCCCAATCTACGGAATGCATGGAACCCGTTATGATAAACTTTTTCTTGCCTTCATACGTATCAATGTGATAAGCTTTTAAATCTCTTGAAGATACAAACGTTTTAATATCATGTGTGATTTCTTTTGGATAGATTTGTTCGGATTCTTGCATTACAATAAAGTCAACTAGATTTGGAGAATAACCAGCATCTAAAAGAGCGTTCGTAATAATTTGCTCCATATCGACATCAATGTAGAGAACTGCAAGGGTTCGAAGCTTTAAATATTTTAACTGTCTAATTTCCCTTGTGCAAAGAATAGAATAATTGGAAATCTTACCCGTTGCCCAAAAAGGTCTGCCTACATCATTGATTGCCTGTTGATTCAATGTGTTTAAATCGATTTCGCTTGCAGGAAAGGTATCCCCCATACTAATGATGGTATCGTCCATAACCAATGTAATTGATTTTATGTAATCATTTGAAAACATATAGGTATAGAGAGACTCATAGGCTTCACGTTTGGCAATAGCGGCTTTTGTATTATTTTTATTATCCAACAAATAAGTCAGATTTTGCTGAATCGAAGAGTCAGCTATGATATAATTGGACAGGTTTTCAACGAAAGCCATTTCGGATTCAATATTTGAAATGACATTATTTAGTAACTGTGCATTCGTCTCATACATGTCTTTATCGTATTGTCTGGTTAAAAAATGAAGGTTTAAAAAAAATGCAATACAAATGGAAAGCAATGCCATAAAAACGATTAATGTAATTTTTTTTCTTATCGGTATATTTTGAAATGTACCAAACAGGTGTCTTTTTTTTACCAAAATAAATCCCTCCCTGCCACAGATTATACAAAACAGACAAGGAAAGGGGAAGGGATTTTATCAAAATATCGTTTTTTTTACCCCGAAAAAGCCGTTTTTTAAATTTACTATTTGGGGAAGGATACCTATAATAAGCTTACAACAAACAAAACAGGAGGATTAGATATGAAAAAAAGAGCAATATCCATGATGCTTGCACTTACCATGGTAGCAAGTGTAATGGCAGGATGTGCAAACTCTGCATCCGATACAAAAACTAACTCAGATGGAGCAACAACGACAGAAGCAACTGATACTGCTAAAACGGATAGTGGTGAGAAAGTTCAATTAAGTCTTTGCTGGTGGGGGAATCAGACAAGAAATGATTTGACACAAAAGGCAGTTGACCTTTATATGACACTGAATCCAAATGTGGAAATCAAAACAGAGTTTACAGATTGGTCAGGATATTGGGACAAGCTTTCTGCAATGGCATCGGGTGGAAACCTTCCAGATATCATTCAACAGGATTATTCTTATATCAGCCAGTACCAAAAAAGTAATCAGTTAGCTGATTTAAGTCCTTTTATTCTTGATGGAACCATTGATACAAGTAAAATAGCTGATTCCATTATCCAAAGTGGAACAATTGATGAAAAAGTATATGCACTTAGCTTAGGAAGTAACGCTCCAATGATGGCATACGACAAAGAAATCGTTGATAAAGCTGGGGTAGAAATTCCAACACAGCCAACGATTGATGAACTATATGAAATTGGAAAAACCATCTATGAAAAAACAGGTGTAAAAACATACTTTGACGGTGGTGTAAACATGGTGCAGATTCTTGCAAGAACCAAAGGTTCTCATTTCTATGATGAAATTGTTGCAGGAACTACAGATGCAACCAAAGCACACTTTGATAATGTTCAAAAATTTGCGGAAGCAGAGTTTGCAATATCACCTGATTTATTAGCTGAGAAAAATCCAGATGTGGTTGAGACAAAACCAATCGTTGACCAGACAACTTGGAATGACTTTACTTACTCCAATCAGTTTATCAGTATATCAAATGCAGCACAAAGAGAGCTTGGAATTACAATGTATCCAACAACAGCAGATGCAAGTATACAGCCAGAATTCTTAAAACCAAGTATGTTTTTCGCAATTTCTGAGACTTCAAAGAACAAAACAGAAGCAGCAAAATTCTTAGATTGGTTCATTAATAGTGACCAGGCAAACAAAGTGTTAATGGCAGAACGTGGAATTCCAATTAACTCAGAAGTTGCCAACCTATTAAGATCAGAAGTAGATACCGTAGCTTCAAAAGTATTCGACTTTATCGCGGAAGTTGAAAAAGTAGCTACACCAATTGATGCACCAAATCCAGCAGGCTCTGGTGAGGTTGAAGCACAGTTAAAGACAACGGTTGAAAATCTACGTTACGCAGATATCACAAGTGATGAAGCTACACAAGATTTTGTAGCGCAAGCTCAAAAAATATTAGAAGAAGCAGCAAAATAATACCCCCCTTAATCCCTTATTTAACAATCATATATAAAGTCTGGAGGAAACAAACTTGAAAAACAGCAAATCTCTTCCGAATCAGAAAAAGACTTTAGGACAAACATTAAATAGCCAAGGAGTTGCAGGATATGTATTTATCCTGCCCTTCTTAATCGGCTTTCTTACCTTTATAATGATTCCTATGGTTCTATCATTCGGTTTTTCATTCACTCGTTATAACATTTTAGATAAGCCAGTATTTATCGGTCTGGATAATTATATCAATATGCTTACCCAGGATGATAAGTTCTGGAAATCCTTTGGAGTTACCCTATACTATGCATTTTTTTCGGTACCTCTTCGTCTTATTATGGCATTAGCGGTTGCAATGCTTTTAGTAAAGAATACAAAACTTTCAGGTTTTTATAGAGCGATCTATTATCTTCCTTCCATTATTGGTTCTAGTGTCGCAGTTGCGATTCTTTGGAAGAGACTTTTTGCTAGTGACGGTGTGTTAAATGCTTTGTTAGCCTTTGTAGGGCTTCCAAGTGATACCGCATGGCTTGGGAATTCAAGTACAGCAATTTGGACGTTGATTGTACTTGCAATTTGGCAGTTTGGATCCTCTATGTTAATTTTCTTATCTGGCTTAAAGCAGATTCCTGTAAGCTTATATGAATCAGCTACCATAGATGGAGCCAATGGAATTCGTAGTTTTTTTAGTATTACATTACCAATGCTTACACCAACTATTTTCTTTAATTTAATTAATCAAATTATCAATGGGTTTATGGCATTTACACAAAGTTATATTATTACACAAGGAAAACCAAGAGATACGACATTATTCTATACTGTTTATATGTATCAAAACTCTTTTACATACAGCAAGCTAGGTTATGGTTGTGCTATAGCATGGTTTATGGTTATATTTGTAGGTTTCATTACATTAGTATTATTTAAGACTCAAAATAAGTGGGTATACTACGAGTCAGAAAAGAGGTAAAAATGGAAAATTACAAAATCAAAAAAACGTCATCAAAAGTGATTTATCATGTATTTACCTTTTTCTTTGCAATTGTCATGATATATCCGTTACTTTGGATGGTAATGAGCTCTTTTAAAGAGACTGCAGAAATCTTTAAAACCGCAGAAAAATTATTACCAGCTAGCTTTGATATCAGAAATTATGTGGTAGGCTGGCAAGGGTTTGCAGGAAACAAATTCTCAATCTTTTTTAAGAATTCATTTGTTATTGCTGGTTTGTCAACCATTGGTGCAGTGTTATCATCAGCCGTTGTAGCCTTTGGCTTTGCAAGATGTGAATTTAAGTTAAAAGGCTTTTGGTTTGCATGCATGCTAATCGCTATGATGCTTCCTTTTCAGGTTATTATGATACCACAGTACATATTATTTAATAAATTAGGATGGGTAGGAACTTACCTTCCAATTATTGTTCCACAATTCTTTGGACAAGGGTTCTTTATTTTCTTAATCATGCAGTTTATAAAAGGAATTCCAGTTGATTTGGATGAAGCAGCAGCAATTGATGGTTGCAGTATTTATGGGATTTTCATTCAGATTGTGTTACCACTTGTTAAGCCTGCGTTAGTAACGAGCGCTATTTTCTCTTTTATGTGGAGATGGGATGATTTCTTATCCGCACTTATTTACATAAGCGATCCATTGAAATATCCAGTTAGCTACGCACTTAAGATGTTTGCGGATCCAACAGCAGGTTCCGACTGGGGGGCTATGTTTGCTATGGCAACCTTATCCTTACTACCAATTTTTCTTATATTTTTGACTATGCAAAAATATCTGGTAGAGGGAATAGCGTCAACAGGAATTAAAGGATAATGAAAAAAAGTGTACACCACGCGCAAACAAGCCGCGTGGATACTCTGTTATAGAATAGGAAAGTTCTATGAACTTTCCTATTCTATAACAGACACTTATTGATATAATGGAGGAAATCATGAAGCAATACAAAAATAGAATTGAAATTATTCTTAAAAGCTTAAGCGAATTAAGATATTCCAATGTAAAATGGGTGGAAGACATAAAAGTCAAGGAAGGAAATTATACCTTTTTTGAAACCTGTGAAACAGACTTAAAACATTCCAAAAATTTTGAACGTGGAGAGACTTGGGGTGGTACGGATAAACATTTTTGGTTTTATGCGACGCTTCCAATGACGAAAGAATACCAGCAAAAGAAGGTAGTAATACAGCTAAATACAGGGGCTACTGACATATGGAATACCGACAATCCGCAGATTATGGTATATAAAAATAATTCCTTGTACGCAACGATGGATATGAATCACCATGAAATTGTAGTAGCCAATGAACATTCAAAGGAAGAACAAATTGACCTTGCCTTTTATGCCTACTCAAACAGCACTGAAAAAACTAACTTTTTCGATTTAAAAATGGCAGTGCTACATGACAAAGTACAAGAGCTTTACTACGATATGAAAGTGCCGTTTGATGCTGCATGTTTACTAAAGGAAGATGACTTAAAAGCAATTAAAACCATTGAGACACTAAATGCGTGTGTTAATTTATTAGATCTTCGTGTTAATCATAGCGAAGCCTTTTTTGATTCTGTAAATAAAGCAATTGAATATTTAAAAGAGCACTTTTATAGTGAGAAACCAGCACATTCTGACGTTGTAGTGCATAGTGTAGGACATACGCATATCGACGTGGCATGGAAATGGCAGATAAAACAGACAAGACAAAAAGTGGTTCGAAGCTTTTTAACTGTACTTAATTTAATGGAACAATATCCAGAATATAAATTCATGTCAAGCCAGCCTCAACTATATCAATATGTAAAAGAGCATGCGCCAAAGCTTTATGAGCAAATCAAAGAAAAGGTAAAGCAAGGACGCTGGGAAGCAGAAGGCGCTATGTGGCTAGAAGCCGACTGTAACCTTGCCTCAGGAGAAGCTTTAATCAGACAGATTCTACATGGAAAACGATTCTTTAAAGAAGAATTTGGAGTAGAAAATCAAGAGGTATTATGGCTTCCAGACGTATTTGGCTATAGCGTTGCCATGCCTCAGATTTTAAAGAAATCAGGTATTCGATACTTTATGACGACCAAAATAGGTTGGAATGAATATAATAAGATTCCAAATGATACCTTCTTTTGGCAAGGACTTGATGGAAGTGAGATATTAACGTATTTCATTACCACAACTGGCTATGATGTATACCCAGAGTTAAATCAAAAGCCAAACTTTAACACAACCTACAACGGATTACAAAATGCGAATCAAATCAAAGGAACTTGGCAGCGTTATCAAAACAAGAATTTGACGCAGGATTTATTGACCTGTTTTGGACACGGAGATGGCGGTGGTGGAACAACACCTGAGATGCTTGAGGAAAACAAGCGATTAGAGTATGGAATCTGTGATGTACCAACAACAAAACAGACCTTCGTAAAGGACTTTTTCCATATCCTAGAAGATAATTTAAAGGGAAAACAGGTACCAAAATGGAATGGAGAGCTATATCTTGAATTTCATCGTGGAACCTATACCTCCATGGCAAGAAATAAGAAGAACAACCGTATGTATGAGTTCATGAATGCAGATGCAGAATTCTATAGTATGCTGGCACTTCTTTACGGAACAGGATATGTTTATCCAACAAATGAGCTTGATAAGGCTTGGAAACTCGTGCTCTTGAACCAGTTTCATGATATCTTACCAGGATCATCTATGAAAGAGGTATATGAAGATTCTGACGAAGATTATGCAGTGGTTCATGAAATCGATGAAACCATTATAAATAAGGCTAAAAATAATATATTGCAAAACCACAAAGAAGCGAGGGCTTGTGAAAAGCTTGCTGTTTATAATACCCTTGGCTTTTCACGTAGCGCAATCGTAGCAGTGGACAAGCATGCCAATCCAATTGAAGGGCTACAAAGTCAGGAATCAAAGGATGGAGAACTTTTATATTTGGTATCTGATGTTACTTCAAAAGGAATGGAAGTAATTGATCAAGAGACTGCAAAAGAAAAAGCAAAGAAGCTTGTGACACAGGATTTTGTTATTTCTCAGCTAGAAGAAATGAAACAGGGGCTACATTTTGTAACACCTCATTATCAAATTCAGCTAAATGAAGTGGGAGAATTTGTTTCTATCTATGACAAAGCAGAAAAAAGACAGGTGTTAAAGAAAGAAGAAGTAGGAAACCGTTTACAAGTATTTGAAGATAGACCAAAAGAATTTGATGCTTGGAATATTGATGTGTACTACAAAGAAAAAAGTTGGATTGTAGATGAGCTTTTAGAATGTAAGGTAGTAGAAAATGGACCAATTCGAGCATGTATTTATATGAAACGTTCCTTCCTAGCATCTACAATTGAGCAAAATATTTATTTTTATCATCATACGAAACGAATTGATTTTCAAACGACTGTGGATTGGAAACAGCAGCAATTATTGTTAAAGACAGCATTTCCAGTTGATATCATGAGCAATAAAGCAACCTACGAAGTACAGTTTGGAAACGTAGAGCGTCCAACTCATGAAAATACCAGCTGGGATCAGGCAAAATTTGAAGTATGTGCACATAAATGGGCGGATGTCTCTGAATATGGTTATGGAGTTGCATTGCTAAATGATTGTAAATATGGCTATGACATCCATGAATCGGTTATAAGACTTACCTTGATTAAGTCAGGAGTTTTCCCAAATCCTTTGGCAGACCAAGAGGTGCATCATTTTACGTATGCATTGTACCCACATGAGGGTGACTTTAGAACAGGAAGAGTAACGCAAGAAGCATATGACCTAAATTGTCCACTTGTGGGTGAAATTGTAACAGGAGTAAAAACACTATCCTATTCCTTATTACAGCTTGATGCAGAAAATGTATTTGCAGATGTGGTAAAACAGGCGGAGGATAATAGTGATATCATCATTCGTGTTTATGAGGCATATGGAAAACGTACGAATGTAACTATGGCCTCCCCATACTTTACGAAGGAAGTATTCGAATGTAACTTGGTAGAGGAAAAAGAAGATACAAAAGAGATAACGAACGAAGCAATTCATTTTGAGATAAAGCCATATGAAATCAAAACCTTTCGTATCAGTAGGTAAGGAGAAGAGAAGATGATATACAATATAATGGAGTATGGAGCCAAAGGGGACGGGCAAACGAATGACGCGGGTGCTATTCAGGCTGCCATTGATGCATGTACTCATAATGGTGGAGGACGCGTTTTATTGCCAGCAGGACATACCTTTAACAGCGGCTCGATTCTTTTGAAATCAGAAGTAGATTTACACATAGAACGAGGAGCAATATTAAAGGCAAGTGACAACCTAGAAGACTATTATCCTTTGGCAAATGAGGGAAAGATTGTTGCCCATCAATCAGGATTACCTTCCTTTTTAAACAGTGAGTACGCGGGGAGGCCCTTTCATGCGTTTATTACTGGATTCCATGAAAAAAATGTTTCAGTGAGCGGATTTGGTACCATTGATGCAAATGAAAAAATATTTTATGGAACGAATTCAGGGTATCACATTGAGGGAACCTATTATCCACGTATTCCGCTCATGCTGTTAGAAGACTTTAAACAGTTGACAATAAAAGATGTCACAATGAAGGATTGTGCTTTTTGGACAGTTCATCTGGTGGGATGCGAAGATGTATTAATTGATGGAATCAGAATTCTAAATAATCTTCAAATGGCAAATTCAGATGGAATTGACCCAGATCACTGTAAGAATGTTAGAATTACGAATTGTCACATTGAATGTGGAGACGATGCAATTGTATTAAAAAATTCAGGTGACTACAAACAGTATGGAAACTGTGAAAACATTGTAATCTCAAACTGTACACTAATCTCAACCAGTGCAGCAATCAAGTTTGGAACCGAAGGAGAAGCTGATTTTAGAAATATATTAGTAAACAATTGCACCATTAGTCGTAGCAATCGTGGAATTTCCATACAAATCAGAGATAATGGAAATGTAGAAAATGCCGTATTTTCTAATATCACCATTGAAACAAGAAGATTTTCACATGAGTGGTGGGGAAGAGCAGAGGCAATCTGCTTAACAGCAATCGATAGAAAACCTGGAATAAAGGCTGGTAAAATCAAAAATATCACTTTTCAAAACATTACCTGCAAAGGCGAGAATGGAATTTTTCTATCTGGAAGCAGTGATAATTATATTGAAGATGTTCGCTTTGAAAATATACGCTTACAACTTACGAAAAAATCGAAATGGGACATTGATGGATATGATGTAAGGCCTTGCCCTGGTGATGGCAGTATTAAGGGAAAAATATCAGGAGTTTATGCAAATTATTGTAAAGAGGTTGTATTCCATGATTTAAAGATAGAAAAGGATGAAAGTATACTAGAATTCTATCAAGAGGATGTGACTTTACTGGAGATAACAGATGTAGTAATACATCAATAATATATTCATACGATAAAGTGGGAGCTACACGATTTGTGTGGCTCCTATTTATAATGCAATTGACAAAGGATTTTTCATGGTAGACACGGTAGAGCAACAGTAGAAGAGATACAAACAACAGTCCAAATTATCGGATTTAACAAAATTGTTATAAGAATCATAAAATAAAGTGCCTAATGAAACAGGCACTTTATCTTATAATAGGGGAGTTTACCTTATCTTTATTACATACGCTCAGGGGCGTTAAAGCCTAATAGATCAATGCTAGTTTCTAATACATTTTTCGTAAGCATTAATAGCTTAATCCAACCAGCTTTTGTTACTTCGTCTTCTTCGGTTAATATCTTCGTCTCATGGTAAAAACGATTGAAGGCATTTGCCAAATCATAAATATAAGAACATATCTTATGAGGAGCAGACTCTTCATAACTTGCTTCTATCACACTGTTTAACTTTGTAAGTTCAAGCATTAATGTTTTTTCAACGTCTGTTTTAGCTGGATTTATAACGGCATTATCAATTCTTTGATTATTTTCAGCATATTTTGCTAAAATAGATTTAATACGCACAATCGTATATAAAAGATATGGACCAGTGTCACCTTCAAAGGAAATAAAACGGTCAATATCAAAAACATAATCCTTAGTTGCTTGATTGGATAAGTCACCATATTTTACTGCTGCAAGTGCAATAATTTTGGCAGTACGGCGTGCTTCATCTTCTGAAACGCCTTCTTTGTTTTCCGTAATTTTCTTATACATTTCCTCGTTAATGCTTGTAATCAGAGATTCAAGACGCATAACGCCTCCTTCTCTTGTTTTGAATGGCTTCCCATCTTTTCCATTCATAGTACCAAAGCCTAAAAATTTTAATTTGGTATCTTCATTTACAAGCTTGGTCTTTTTAGCACAACGAAAGACCTGTTCAAAATACAATTCCTGACGCTTATCTACCACATAAATCATTTCATCTGGATTGTATAATTTCATACGTTCTACAATGGTTGCTAAATCAGTGGTGTTGTAAAGAGAAGCGCCATCTGATTTTAAAATCATACAAGGAGGAATCTCTTTTGTATCGGTATCTTCTTTTACATCTACCACCAAAGCACCATTGCTGATGTAAGCATATTCATTCTCCTTCATATAGGAGACCATATCAGGAATATATGGCTGAGCATCTGATTCCCCTTTCCATAAGTCAAAGGAAACATTTAAGTTTTCATAATTCTTTTTCAAGTCCGTAACAGAAACTTGAATGATATGATTAAATAAAGCAACATAACCTTTATGTCCATTTTGAAGCAAATAGGTAGCCTGCATTGCTTCTTTTTTATAAGCTTCATCTTCTTTTGATTTACCACTGGCTGTTGGATAGATTTCCTCAAGCTCTGATATGGTAAAAGGTGCCTCGCTTGGATATTCACCCGTATAAGTATCATCAAAATAAGGAAGAGTTGGCTTACGATATTTTAGCTCTGTAATAATGAGTCCAAGCTGGAGACCCCAGTCCCCTAAATGAACATCTCCAATCACATGATGCCCCATAAACTTTGCAATTCGTTTCACACTTTCGCCAATAATAGCAGAACGAAGATGACCAACATGTAGTGGTTTTGCAACATTTGGACCGCCATAATCTATGATAATAGTTTTGGGAACTTGCGTCTTTTCACAGCCAAGACGATCATCTTCTAACACTTCGTTTAAATAATCAGCCAAAAAAGAAGGTGAAAGCTTCAAATTGATAAAGCCTGGCATTACAGCCTCTTTCATTTCAAACAAAGTAGATGCCTTTAAAGAATCAATGACTTCATTTGCAATCATAATCGGCGCTTTTTTATATTCTTTTGCAGCAGCCAGAGCACCGTTACATTGATATTCACAAAGGTCTGGTCTGTTAGAGAGGGTAACGCGCGCGTATTTTTCGCTATATCCACAATTGACAAAAGCATCGATTAGCTCTTGCTCAATGATATCTAGTATTTTTTTCATAGTTTCCTCCTAAATATGTTACGAATTAGTTGCACCTTAATACGAGTCACAACCACTTTTTCTATTATAATACGAAATAATTCAAATTACTAGGTTATTTCGCTTGGTGCCTTGTGAAAAAGCTTTTTAAATGCTCTTAGGTAACTAGAGTAGTCACGAAAGCCGCTTTGCTCCGAAGCCTTTATAACAGGCACACCAGCTTGGATCAAGTGATAAGAATGCATCAGCCGCTTTTGCAAAATGTAATTATGAAGCGTAAAGCCCGTTTCTTTTTTGAATTTATGCATTAAATAGTATTTGCTTATATAAAAAGTCTCTGATAAGAAGTCAATGGATAATTCGTCTGTAATGTGTTCATTAATGTAGTTTAATATTTTTTCGATTTGTTTGTCATATTTGAGCGAATCGTCACTTTTTAGATAGAGATTACCTAGAAAAATACGATTTAAATACACCATAAATTGTATAAAAAGAGCTTGGCTCATTAAATTACTTCCAAAATCCTTTGATTGCAAAGAGAGTTCTAATTCTTTGATAATTGTTTTTAAACGATTTTGAAATTTGCTATCCAATCGAATTAAGTTAAAGCTTCGTTCATCTGCAAGTTTAAAACAAGTGGTAATATCAGAGGAATTGTCATTTTGCGAAGTGATGTAGTCGTTATCCACCCAAAGAATAATGCGCTCATATTCTTGCGAAGAATCGATAATAGGTTTATGGATGTCATGATGATTCACTAATAAAATGTCCCAAGGCTTTAGATAATACGCCTTTCCTTCTATAAAATAAGTAACATTTCCGTTTAAGAAAATAATGATTTTATCAAAGTCGTGATAGTGAAAATCAAATTCCTTACTGGTCTTATCTTTCAAATGAAACAATCGAAACTTTTGATCCAAATATCCTGTGCGTTTGTTCTCATTCATAAATACCTCCTTAAGGCAAAAAGCCTGACAGCCAAAACTTGATGCTCCTTTAGTATATAGCACTTTTTACAAGGTATCAAGTGCTATATTAGATAGCACTTTTTGCAACTTATGAAGCAATAATTTCACTATTATAAGCTCAAATATTGTATATAATTATAGTAAGTGATTACGAAACAAAGAAAATAAGCAAGAATTAGGAAAAGGAGAGATTACATGGGAATGGCTTTGAAGGAATATACAGGAAATGAAGAATGTTTTCTTCCAGTTTTTACAGAATCTTTTTTATGTGAGGGCAGTTTATACAATGCATCTTACATCCCAACAGATGATTCCGTACCAACCATTATGCTTGAAAAGGTAATCAAATATCCTACTGATAAGATATTTTATAAGAATAAAATTAATATGGTATTAATCACAGTTCTTAATTCAGGTAAAATTAGAATTGATTCAAAAATCGAAGAAAATAAACGATATGAAACAGCATTGGCTTGTGCCACAGCGGCATACAAGTTTAATTTGGTAAAAAACTACTTAGATGTTGAAGTATCTGATTCAGATAATGTAATACCAATGCACATTCATGCAAGTAATCGGTAATAGCAAATACCACCCTCTACCAAGGTATATTTGTTTATTATACAAAAATGGAAAGAATGCATCGTTCTTTCCATTTGTTTTATTTCTAAATATTAATGGCCATCATATAATCGTATAAATTCTTTTTCTTCAATATCCTTTGAATCAAATTCGTCACGATTATTAAGGTTAGAAAAATCTAAAAATTCTACGATTTCCCTTTTGATACTTCCTGACTTTAATTTATGTAAGTATTCATCAATCTTTTCTACATAGGCTGGTTTGCCAGTAAGCTGGTTGCCGTGGTCTGTTGCCTTTAATAACTCTTTTCCAAAGATTGTCTCAACAACAACTTCATTATCTGGCTTTTTGTTATTAAATATGAAATTAGCAATGTTATTGATTGTGTTTTCAAAATAAAAACAAAGCTGTTCATCCGCATGGTTAACGTATCCTCTTAGTAATTCTTCCATAATGACCTCCGTTACAAATGTTACTGTTTGTTTTTAGCACCCATAAAAGGCATTATACCATAATATTTTTTTGGAGTATATTGCTATTTTACGCAATCTTTACATAAAAAAAACCTATTTTTTCTATATAATGTACTAGTTTTTATACATTGGTATATGTGTAAAGTGCTATAAAGTGTATGAGATAATTCGTTGAAATTTGAATTATAATATAAAATAATGACATATTATAATTTAAGTATGTTCAAAATAATAAATATACGGTATAATTATAAGGTTAATTTTGTCAAAAATGAAATACCAGAAAAAGGTATGAAAAATTACTATTAAGTTACGAAGAATAGGATAAAAAAATAAAATACTTAGGGTAGATTACCCGATAGTGGAGGAAAAGAATGAAAACATTAATCATGCGCATGAAGAAGTTGATTATGATAACTGTGACATTTGTGTTACTGATACCATTTTTAAGAGGAACTGTTTATGCATCAGCTGGCACAATTTCTTTATCAGACCCAACTGCAAAGGTAGGAGAAGATGTTTCTGTAACAGTAAAAGTTACTGCAACGGGAAGTGAAACAATTCAATCAGTAGATATGAAACTTTCTTATGATGAAAGTGCATTGGAATTTAAAAGTGATTCTCAAGCAACAGGAGAAAATGGTACCATTCAAATATCTGGTGAGGCAGATTCTTCAATTAAAACTTATACGTTGAATTTTAAAACTCTAAAAAATTCAACATCAAATATTAAAGTAACAGATTATAAAATAATTGATGATAAAGGTAATGCCCTTGAACTAAGCAAAGTGGGATCTTCAACCGTAACAATATCAGGAGAGAATCAGGCAGAAGATGATACACTTGATGTAAATACACAGGAAACAATGACACAAACAACGGATAATCAAACGCAGGATAATCAAATTGTAGCACCTCCTAAAAAAGATGTGGAGGTAAAGATTGCAGGTACGCCTTTTTATGTTTGTAAAATACCTCAGGATTTAGTTCCCGAAGGATTTGAATACATAGGTTATAATTATCAAGGCGTTGCGGTAGATGCTCTTAAAAAAGATAATTTTATATTATTTTATTTAAATCAGGTGGGAGAAGAACCATTTGTCTTTTATGTATATGATCCAAGTACAGAGGGATTTTCCATTTATGCTCCAGTAAATTCTTCTTTAAACTACACAGTGGTTAGTTTGGAAGAGGATGTTGTCCTTCCAGAAGGTTTTACAGAGACTGAAGTACCGGTTGGTGGTGTTGCAGTTACTGCTTGGCAATCTACTATAAATTCGGAGTACTATCTTTTGTATCTTATGAACTCAGAAGGTTCGAAAGGACTTTACTTATATGATGTTGTAGAAAAAACAGTGCAACGTTACAGTGGCATAGAATCCGAAAATACACCAGCAGATTCAGAATCTTACGAGACAATGTATCACCAATTGAATGAGAATTATAAAAAAGATATGCGAAGTCGCACGCAAGTGATTTATATTTTTCTAGTTGTCACAGTCCTTCTCGTATTTGTAATCATTAATCTTATTTTTAGATTGGTGGATAAAAAACATTCTATTACAGATGAAGACGAAGACGAAGAAAACGAGGATGAAGAGGAAGATTTGGAGTTTCACGACGAGAATTTGGAAGCAACCAACATCACTAAATCCGATAAAAAAGGATTTTTCCGCAAAAAACATAAAGTTGTTGAAAAAGAGTTAGAAGAAGACAATGATGATTATGAAGACGACTATGAAGATGATTACGAAGATGAGTTAGAAGAAGAATACGATGAAGTACTAGATAAAAAAACAAGAAAAGAAATGAAAAAAGCAGCCAAACTCGAAAAAAAAGAAAAGGCTAAGCTTGAAAAGTTAAAAAAGAAGCAAAAAACATCGGATGAAGAAGAGGAAGTATTTGAAAACAGCGAAGATGATTTTGATGATTCCGATGATTTTGAATTGCAAATATTTGATTTCGATGATAAATAAGTAGAAGGGCTGTTGCAAAACTAAGATAATTCATTAGTTTTGCAACAGCCCCTTTCAACCTTACCCATTTTACAAAAAGAATCGATGGTGCTATAATGTAACTTATCGGAAGAAAATCAAGCGGCTGCGAAGCAGACATTTGATTTTACCCGATAAGTTAACGAAAGAGCGAAGCTCTAGAGTAAGCACAAAGGAACGAAGTTCCGACAGTGCAATCGGAAGAAAATCAAGCGGCTGCGAAGCAGACATTTTCAATTGTCGTTCACAGTTTAGTGCAAAATGAAAAGTAAAGAAGGAATGAAAATGTTACAAAAACTTGGAAGAAATGATTTATGTTGGTGTGGAAGTCATAAAAAATATAAAGTTTGCCACGAAGCATTTGATAATAAAATATTAGCCGCAAAACGCCAAGGGCATCTTGTTCCAAATCATGAAATAATTAAAACCCCAAAACAACTAGATGGAATGAGAGAAAGCAGTAAAGTAAATATTGCGGTACTAGACTATGTTGGTGAACATATAAAAGCAGGCATGTCAACGGAAGAGATCGATCAAATGGTATATGAAAAGACGACTCAAATGGGAGGAATACCTGCTCCTCTTAACTTTGATGGATATCCCAAAAGCGTATGTGTTTCGATTAATGAGGTGGTATGCCATGGTATCCCTTCAAAGGATACTCTTTTGAAAGAGGGAGATATTGTAAATGTGGATGTTTCTACTATTTACAATGGTTTTTTTTCTGATTCCTCTCGCATGTTTTTAATTGGTGAGGTTGACGAAGAGAAAAGAAAGTTAGTAGAAGTCGCCAAAGAGTGTATGAATTTAGGATTAGAACAAGTAAAGCCATGGGGCTTTTTAGGTGACGTAGCACAAGCGATTAATGACCACGCCAAAGCCAATGGATATTCGGTTGTAAAAGAAATTGGTGGCCATGGTATAGGGATTGAGTTTCATGAAGAACCATGGGTGAGTTATGTAATTCCAAAAAACACGGGAATGATGATGGTACCTGGTATGGTATTTACCATAGAACCTATGATTAATATGGGAAAAGCAGATGTTTATGTAGATGCAAAAGATGAGTGGACGGTCTTTACAAAAGATGGAAAGCCATCCGCACAGTGGGAGATTATGGTTTTGGTTACCGAAAACGGATATGAGATAATGACGTATTAATCAAATTTTTAAGGCTGTCGCTTTTATCGACAGCCTTAAAAAATAGCCATTAGCTGTGTTTAATAAATTCATTTCTACATTTTGGACAAGTTATGGATATCTTTCCTTTTCCACGTGGAATACGGATTTTTTGCTTACAAGATGGACATTTGTAAATATGATAGTTTACCCGCTGCTTTAGCTTATATCTAAGACGGTCGGTTTTAGGATATATTCTGTTTATATATTTTAGAAATATTTGATTTTCTTTGTATCTTTGACTATGATTTTTGGAAAACATTCTTATATAGCAAATGACAATAAGAAGAATACAAAAAGAATTCAAAAAATTGCTTCGAATTAAAAGTGATAAAACCATAAGAAGACAATCAAACATTAAAATAAAACGGGTTAATTCGTCAGCACCATATCTTCCAGTCATAAATAATCTTATTTTTTCCTTCATATATAGTATGCTCCTTTCACGCTGTATATACAATATACTATTTCATCGTATAATTTACAATATATAAAGTGTGAAATATGTATGTAAATACTGTGATAAGGAGCAAAAATGTTATTTTGCTTGTTTTGAGAAGGTATTATCCACTAATTTTTCATAAGGAGCATATTCTTCTAACTGACCTGCTTCTTGCAAGATATTTTGCATTAATAAAAAGCTATCTTCTTCAAATACTAGATTGTTTTTCCACGTATCTTGCTCATAATACCTAGTTACAATGGCAGTTATGGTACTTAATTCGGTTTCTTTAAATTGCGGTTGAATTACCTTTGCTATTTCTTCAGGCGTATGATTTGCTACATAATCCATTCCTTTTTGTAGGGCATTTACGAAGCTTTGAACGGTATCTTTATTTTCCTCCAAATAACTTTTTTTAGCACTATAAGCAGTATATGGAACATAACCGCTACTTTCACCCAGTGAAGCAACAACAGAACCATCGCCTTGCAATTCTAGTGCAGTTGCAGAAGGTTCAAATTCAATCGAGTAATCGCCTTGACCACCAGAAAATGCGGCAGCGGTAGAACCAAAATCAATGTTTTGAACAATTGTCAAATCAGTTTGAGGATCTAATCCATTTTTTTTCAAAATGTATTCAAATACCATTTGAGGCATTCCACCTTTTCTTCCTCCAAGTACAGTGCTTCCCTTTATCATAGACCAATCAAAGTTATCAATTGGCCCTCTAGCAATTAAGAAGTTACCAGCGCGCTGTGTTAATTGAGCAAAATTTATCACATAGTCATTTGCTCCTTCACTATAAGCATAAATAGAGGCTTCTGATCCCATGAATCCAATATCAGCTTCTCCAGATAAGACAGCTGTCATGGTTTTATCTGCACCAAAACCAGTTACCAGCGTAACATTTAATCCTTCATCTTTAAAGTATCCATTTTCAATTGCAACATATTGAGGCGCATAAAAAATGGAGTGAGCAACTTCATTTAAGGTAATATCTTTTGTTTTGCCAGGGGCACCCTTTCCCTTACCACATCCCGCAATCATGCTAAAACAAAGTATGAGAACGAAAAAAAGACAAATTCCTTTGATTTTCATAAATTCCTCCTTGATGATAATGTTATATCATATGATAGTAATTTTAAAATGTGCATGTGAAGAAAAGGGAAAACGAAAAAAGATGAAACTATTTGCATTGATACGCATAAAATGAAAGGAATAGAATTGGGAGTGATGAAATGGATTTTCAAGATAGCCAGACGTTTAAAAATCTACTTACAGCATTAGATGTGGAAAGAAATAATAGTACGACATATCGAATATATGGAAATGAAGCTACAAAAGAAGGGTACATACAAATTGGAGAGATTTTTCATGAAACGGCTCATAATGAGCAAGAGCACGCAGTCATTTGGATGAATGCTTTAAACAATGGTATGTTGGGTGATACGTTAACAAATTTAAGAAATGCGGCGGCCATAGAAAATTATGAATGGACCACTATGTATCGTGATTTTGCTAAAGTAGCTAGAGAAGAAGGTTATGAAGATATTGCAAGCTTATTCGAAGGAATAGGTCTGATAGAGAAACATCACGACTATCGATTTACTAGACTAGCCAACAATGTAGAAAGCGGAAGAGTATTTTGTAAAGAAAGAGAAGCTGTATGGATCTGCATCAATTGTGGAAATGTATATTGGGGACAGTGTGCTCCAGAAATATGCCCCATTTGTCTTTTTCCACAAGGGTATTATGAAATCAATTGTGAAAATTATTAGTAAAAGTATAAAAAAAGAAAGAACGGTAATGATTGGAATTTGCTCTTACACTGCATCAAAAGTGGATCGGATTAGAACTTGAAATCTTGTATCGATTCATATATAATGTATAAGTTAATTAAAGGTGATATGGTTAAGGCAGTTTGGAGGCAGTGTAAGAGATGAAATACGTACTAGATTCACACTCCCATACCTTAGCAAGTGGACATGCTTATAATACAATTAGAGAAATGGCTTGTGCAGCAAAAGAAGTTGGCTTAGAATTATTGGCCATAACCGAACATGCACCGCAGATGCCAGGAACTTGTCATGATTTTTACTTTAGTAATTTAAAAGTGGTAAGCAGACAAATGTGTGGAGTAGAGTTGTTGCTTGGTGTGGAATTAAATATATTAGATTTTGATGGAAATGTAGATTTAAGTAATGATTTGTTAAAACGAATGGATATTGTAATAGCAAGCATGCATACACCTTGTTATCCTTCAGGTACGATGGAGGAAAATACAAGAGCATACATAAATGTAATGAAGAATCCTTATGTTAATATCATTGGTCATCCAGATGACAACAGGTATCCAGTTGACATGGAGGCACTCGTTTTGGCGTCAAAGGAACATAGAGTACTTTTAGAGTTAAATAACAGCTCTCTTAATCCAAATGGAGCTAGACAAGATGCAAGAGGAAATGATATTACGATGTTAACATTATGTAAAAAGCATCAAGTACCAATTGTAATTGGTAGTGATGCTCATACAGACAGCGACGTAGGAAGACATGATTTAGCATTTGAATTAATAAAAGAAGTAGATTTTCCAGAAGAACTTATTATTAATCGATCAGTGAGTGAACTAAAGAAATATTTAAGGCGATAAAGAGGGTAAGAACTAGACTTTAGAACTTTAATATGTTAAAATACAATTGATTTTGTATCGCCATATTAAAGAGGAGGAATGATATGGGCAAAACAATTAGAACCAAGGCAGTTGATCATTTGTTTCAAGCAATTTTAAGTCTTGAAAATGCAGAAGAATGTTATACTTTTTTTGAAGATGTATGTACCATTAATGAACTACTGTCATTGTCCCAGCGTTTTGAAGTAGCAAGAATGTTAAGAGAACAAAGAACATATTTAGAAATAGCTGAAAAAACGGGTGCATCTACCGCTACCATAAGCCGTGTGAATCGTTCATTGAACTATGGCAATGATGGGTATGATATGGTTTTTTCAAGAATAAAAATCGAGGACGATGAAGATAGCGAAGAATAAGTCTTTTATTACGCCAATCATAACACTGATTGGCGCATTTTAAAAAAGGGAAGAAATACAATACGAAAAGGAGAATGAATATGTACGAAATGAAAGATGAATATTACATAGGTGTAGAAGCAATTGATAAGCAGCACAAAGAATTGTTTCATATCGCGGATGAAGCATATATGTTACTAAAGGACGAGTTTATAGTGGATAAGTTTGATGAAATTGTTGCTATCATTGGAAAATTAAAAGATTATGCGGCACAACACTTTGCGGACGAAGAAGCTTATATGCTAAGCATTGGACATAAAAAGTTTTTTTCACAAAAAGCAGAACATACAGAGTTTCTTGAAAAAATTGATAGTATTGATTTTGAAAATATGGACCGTAATCAATTGCAAGCGTTAGTAGATATTTTAGAGTTTTTAAATGATTGGTTGGTGCATCATATTTTAGAAAAAGATAAATTATTAAGTCCAGACATTCAGGATGAATCTAAGTAATAATCGTAATAAAAGACGAGCCATTATTGACTCGTCTAATTATTTGCCCTTTGCGTTATCACCTTTTGGAAGCTGGTCTATGATTTTCTCGATTAACATCTTTTTATTGTATACGTCAAAACTTAACATGCAAATAAATGAAAATAAGGTTAAGAATTCACGATCCTCTTCATTTGCTGAAGCAAAAGTCTTTTGTGAAGCCATGAATTTATCTGTAATATCTTGTTTTAATACATCAATCTGCGTTTTTTCCAATCCAAAGATCTCAGTATAAACATCCTCCATATTTATTTCTTTATCAGTGTTAAAGTATTTCTCTGCCAAAGGATTTAAAAGACTTTGAATGTCATTAATAGATAAGATATTTTTAAAATAATAAATGTAAATAAGCATTAAGATATGCTCTTTGGAATACTTTTTCTTCACAGGAGGAGGCAAAAGATTATTCTTAGCGTAATTATTAATCATAGTCTTCGTAAGAACCTTATCCTCTTGATAGCGCTTGGAAGACTTTAAATGTGTTTCGATAAATGTTGTAACCTGATCCATGTATAACTCAATACTTGGTATTTCATCAGGCTTAATATAATCAATTCTGGATAGACTCTCTAAAATACTATTCAGTAAATCATCCCGGTCTATAGTCATTTCAATCACCTCACTAACATTATATAGTATTGAAAACTAGATGACAAGTACTTTTACAAAAGATGATTTCTTATTTGATATTGTTTCAAAAAAATTAAAATAGTTATAAATGAGTTGAGACATTAGACATAGGAGCAAAAGTATAATATAATAGTTACACGAGAAAAATTTAGAAAAGATATTCTTTTCAAATTCCAAGGAGGAAATAATTATGATAGGTATATTAAAGAGATTTAGTGACATCATGTCAGCAAATATGAACGCATTGCTTGATAAAGCAGAAGACCCAGCAAAAATGATAGATCAATATCTTAGAAACTTAGAAAGTGATCTTGGAAAAGTAAAAGCAGAAACCGCTGCTATTATGGCAGAGGAGACAAGAGCAAAACGTGAATTAGATGAATGCAGTGAACAAGTGGATAAAATGCAAGCTTATGCAGAAAAAGCAGTACTTGCAGACAATGATACAGATGCAAAATTATTTCTTACGAAAAAAGCACAATATGTACAAAAACAAAGTGAACTTCAAAGAGTATATGATGCAGCAAAAGCAAATGCAGATAAGATGAAATCAATGCATGATAAACTGCTAGGAGACATCAATGATTTAAATGCGAGAAAAGATGCCATAAAGGCAAAGGTAGCAGTTGCAAAGACACAGGAAAAATTAAACCAAATAGGCTCAAGTCTTCAAGGGGCAAATAACAGTTTATCAGCCTTTGACAGAATGGAAGACAAGGCCAACCGCATGCTTGATGAAGCAAATGCAATGGCACAGCTTAATCAAACAAAGGAAGATGATACAATAGAACTTATGAATAAGTATGATAGTCAAGGTGATACCGTAGTGGAAGATGAATTAGCAGCACTAAAAGCAAAAATGGGACGTTAGGTCATATCAATAAATAAGCTACATAGAAGAATTTTTACTAGCAAAGTTGTTGTAATATTGTAACTTTGCTAGTTACATCTATTGGAGTCAGGAGGCATATATGGGATTGTTTAGTGGACAGTTTTCAAACGTAGTAGAATGGGAAGAGTATAGAGATGATGTTATCTTTTGGAAATGGGATAATAAAGAAATTAAAAAGGGCAGTAAGTTAATCATACGTCAAGGTCAAGACGCTATTTTTATGTTCAATGGTAAGGTGGAAGGAATTTTTACGGAGGAAGGAAGCTTTGACATTGAATCAGAAATTATTCCGTTTCTATCTACTTTAAAAGGATTTAAGTTTGGATTTAACAGTGGGATGCGTGCAGAAGTGTTATTTATTAATACAAAGGAATTTACCATTAATTGGGGTACCAAGAACGCAATTAATATACCAGCAAGTGGATTGCCAGGAGGTATGCCGATTCGAGCGTTTGGTAACTTTAACTGTAAGGTAGTAGACCATGCCGTTTTGATTGAAAAAATTGCAGGAATTAAAAAGCAATTTACAATAGATGAAATAAGAGAAAGAGTTGTTGCTGTTTTAAATCAATTGCTCATGAAATGGATTCTAAAGTGTGGCAAAGACATGTTTCATCTGCAAGCAGATGCCTTTGAAATAGCAAAAGGAATCAGAGAAGATTTGGATATGGAGATGTGTAAAATCGGTATTGGAATTACTGGATTTGCAGTGGAAAGCTTTTCTTATCCAGAAGAGATTCAAAAGATGGCTGAAAAAGCTGCGTCCCAAAGTATGGTTGCGGATATGGCAAAATACACCCAGTTTGCTATGGCAGATGGTATGGCAAATGGAAATAAAGGGGCATCGATTGCTGGGGATATGGCAGGACTTCAGATGGGGCTTATGATGGGACAACAAATGATGAATCAAATGCAAGGAAGCCAACAACAACAGCAAAACCAAAGCTTAAATCAGCAAGAAGGTCAGCAAAATACAGGAAACAATATTCCTAATTTTTGCCCAAATTGTGGAACAAAAACAAGTGGAGCGAATTTTTGTTCCAATTGTGGAACAAAGCTAGTATAAAATAGGTGGATAAAGAATGAGTATATACGATACCCTTAATACAAAACAAAAGGAAGCTGTTTTTCAAACAGATGGTCCTGTTCTGATACTTGCTGGCGCAGGTTCAGGAAAAACAAGAGTACTAACACATAGAGTTGCTTATTTAATAGAAGAAAAAGGAATCAATCCATGGAATATCATGGCGATTACGTTTACGAACAAGGCAGCAGGAGAGATGAGAGAAAGAGTCGATGGCTTGGTTGGATTTGGCGCAGAAAGTATCTGGGTAAGTACCTTTCACTCCACTTGTGTTAGGATTTTAAGAAGATACATCGATAGACTTGGTTATGATCATAACTTTACAATCTATGATACCGATGATCAAAAGACGATTATGAAAGAAGTATGCAAATATTTAGATATTGATACAAAGGTATATAAAGAAAAAATGCTTCTTAGTGCTATTTCAAAGGCAAAAGATGAGTTAATTGGCCCAATTCAATATAGGCTGAATGTGCAAGGAGACTACTCAAAAGAAAAGATTGCCAAGGTATATGAAGAATATCAAAAGAGACTAAAAAGTAACAATGCCCTGGACTTTGATGATCTAATTGTTAAAACAGTTGAATTATTTCGTGATAATGAAGATGTACTTGACTATTATCAGGAAAGATTCAAATACATAATGGTGGATGAATATCAAGATACGAATACAGCGCAATTTCAATTAATAAGCATACTTGCATCAAAGTACCGAAACTTATGTGTGGTTGGTGATGATGACCAGTCAATCTATAAATTTAGAGGGGCGAATATAAGTAATATTTTAGATTTTGAAAAAGTATATAATGAAGCAACTGTGATTAAGCTGGAACAAAATTATCGTTCCACGCAAACAATCTTAGATGCGGCAAATCATGTCATTCAAAATAATTTTGGAAGAAAAGATAAAAGACTATGGACCGAAAATGAAGAAGGCGAAAAAATTGCATATCGACAATTCCAAAATGCTTATGAAGAGGCAGAATATATCACTGAGGATATCGCACAGAAAGTAAGAAGTGGCGCATATGAATACAATGATTGTGCAATACTATACAGAACCAATGCACAGTCTCGTACTTTTGAAGAAAAATTTATTCTTGCCAATATTCCTTATAAAATAGTTGGAGGCATCAACTTCTATGCACGAAAGGAAATTAAGGATTTATTAGCTTATTTAAAGACGATTGACAATGCAAAGGATGATTTAAGTGTAAAAAGAATCATTAATGTTCCAAAGAGAGGAATTGGAGCTGCGACAATTGCAAAAGTACAAGACTTTGCGATTGCACATGAGATGAGCTTTTATGATGCATGCCGTGTAGTAGAAGACATTCCTTCAATAGGAAAGAGTGGAGCAAAGATTAAACTCTTCGTTAACTTTATTCAAGTCTTAAGAAGTAAACTTGAATTTCTTTCCGTAACGGAAATTATGAACGAGATTATCGAGGAAACAGGATATGTAAGAGACCTTGAGGCAGAGAATGATGAAGAAGCAATTGCAAGAATTCAAAACATTGATGAATTAATCAGCAAAATTGTTACCTATGAAGAATCAACGGATGAGCCGTCATTAAGTGGATTCTTAGAAGAAGTGGCCTTAGTCGCTGACATTGATAGTTTAGCTGAAGATAGCAATCATGTTGTATTAATGACGCTTCATAGTGCAAAGGGATTGGAGTTTCCTAATGTGTATCTCGCGGGAATGGAGGATGGAATCTTTCCAAGTTACATGACGATTACTTCAGATGATCCTACTGAAATAGAGGAAGAGAGAAGGCTTTGTTATGTTGGAATTACAAGAGCAAGACAACATTTAACACTTACTTGTGCAAAGCAACGTATGATAAGAGGCGAAACGCAATATAATAAAGTGTCAAGGTTTATCAAAGAGATTCCATCTTCTTTTGTTGATTTGGAAGTTACAGAGGATAAAATTCAGGAAATGCCAAAATCTATGTTATACCAGCAAGCAAGAAATACGTTCCAAAGCAAGGTGTTTGAACCTAAAATGTTTCAGGTAAAAAAAGCTGAAAGCCTGACCTATGGAATAGGAGATACGGTAAAACACATTAAGTTTGGGACTGGAGTTGTAACTGCAATCGTAGAAGGCGGAAAAGATTACGAGGTTACCGTTGCTTTTAACACGGCTGGAGTTAAAAAGATGTTTGCCTCCTTTGCGAAATTGAAAAAGGTTGAGCAGTAAAATAAAGTAGCCTTAAGCAAGCAAGCTTGCCCAGTCAACTTTCTTTTTACTATGCATGGCTTGATAAAAGTAAAGCCATGCCAGCTCGAATCTGCGAAGCAGCTTCTCGCTGTGGCAGAGCGCCAAATATAGTAAAAATAAAGTAGCCCTAAGCAAGCAAGCTTGCCCGGTCAACTCTCTTTTTACTATGCATGGCTAAACTTATTTTATCAAATTATAGTAAATTTGGGAAAATGGTGGTATAATAAGAAAAGTGAAATTTATTAGTGAGTGAGATATAAATTTCAGAATGAAAACCAAAGATTAATAGATAGGATTCAGAAAGGGTGTGTAAGTTATGAGTAAGTTTGATGATTTATTGAGTATGTCAAAAATTAACGATTTATTGAGAAAACAGGAAGAAGAAAAGAAATGTAAAAATACAGTTCTTTGGATATTTGCAATTGTTGGAGCAATCGCGGCTATAGCTGGAATCGCTTATGCTGCTTATAAGTTTTTTACACCAGATTACTTAGAAGATTTTGAAGATGATTTTGATGAAGACTTTGACGATGATTTTTTTGATGATGAGGAAGACGAAGTAGAATAATACTTTTTTAGAAGAATTGTGATTTTACTCAACAGGAACAGGAACCGCCCGCATAAATAGCGGGCGATTTTTTGTATATATAGGAATAAACACAATGCGAATAGGAGATGCATTTTGCATTCTTGTTGTGTTGTATGATATAAATTATGAGAAGATAGTGAGGATATGTATGAAAAAAGGACAAGTATACGAAGGCGTAGTGGAAAAGGTTGATTTTCCAAATAAAGGAGTCATTCGTGTGGAGGATAAAAAGGTAGTTGTTAAAAATGCGATTGAAGGACAAAAGCTTCGTTTTTCAGTAAACAAGATTAGAAAAGGGCGTGGCGAAGGTAGAATTCTAGAAGTTTTGGAAAAAGCCCCAATCGAGCTTGAAAAGCCATATTGTATCCACTTTGGAAACTGTGGTGGCTGCACTTATCAAAATATCTCATATGAGGAGCAATTAAAGCTAAAAGAGAGACAGGTAAAGGATTTGCTGGATTCTGTAATAAAAGATGAATACGAATTTGAAGGAATTAAAGCCAGTCCAAATCAGTTTGCTTACCGCAATAAGATGGAGTTCTCCTTTGGTGATGAAATAAAAGATGGTCCATTGGCACTTGGCATGCACAAAAGAGGTAGTTTTCACGACATAGTAACAGTAAATGAGTGTCAGATTGTGGATAATGATTACAATTTAATTCTATCTTGTGTATTAAATTATTTTAAAGAGAAAAATACAAGTTTTTATCATAAGATGAGCCATACGGGTTATCTTCGACACCTCTTGGTTAGAAAAGGAGCACAAACTTCTGAAATCTTAATTGATCTAGTGACGACTTCTCAAGAGACACAGGATTTAGGTCCATTAACCGAAGCGCTTCTTCAATTATCATTAAGTGGAAAAATAGTTGGCTTTCTACATACAATTAATGATAGCTTGGCAGATGTAGTACAAAGTGATGAGACTTTTATTTTGTATGGACAAGATTATTTTTATGAAAAATTACTTGGATTAACGTTTAAAATATCTCCATTTTCTTTTTTTCAGACGAATTCACTTGGGGCAGAGGTACTCTATGATACAGCTAGAGAGTATGTAGGCACAACAAAGGATAAGATGATATTTGACCTATACAGTGGTACAGGAACAATTGCACAAATCTTGGCACCAGTTGCGAAAAAGGTAGTAGGCGTAGAGATTGTAGAAGAGGCAGTCAAAGCAGCGAAAGAAAATGCGAGCCTGAATCAGCTAAGTAACTGTGAATTTATTGCAGGGGATGTTCTTAAAGTAATTGATTCCATTACAGATAAACCAGACTTGATTGTACTTGATCCGCCTCGAGATGGGATTCATCCAAAGGCATTGGAGAAAATCATTGCTTATGGAGTGGACCGCTTGGTGTATATTTCTTGTAAACCAACTAGTTTAGTAAGGGATTTGGAGGTATTGCAAGAGAGAGGGTATGGTGTGGAAAAGGCTGTGGCGGTGGATATGTTTCCGGGGACGGTGCATGTGGAGACCGTCTGTTGTCTACAAAGGGTGAATATGTAGAAATCCTTGAATTTACGCACTTTGCGAGGGTTTTTAAGTTCACTGGGAAATCTAATTTCGGAAGAAAAAAAGAGATTTCCAATGAGATTAAAGTCTCAGTAGTTATAGAACTGGTATGAGTGGACACAAAAATATATCGTTCATAAATTTGATTATTTCAGTAAAATAAACCGTCAACAACTTCATAAGAAAAAGTCGAAAGACCGCTTGTTTTCAACATCTTTGATGTGAAAGCAGGCGGTCTTCTTTTTTTGCCAGTTTTCACATGACACCTAGAATAACAGGAGGAATGAGAAGATGAAGAAATCAAAGGAATTGTGTTCATTATGGAACAACGAACAGGAATTACAGACGGGAAACGTCAGAATCAGTGAATTGCATGAGTTTAAAGGACATCCCTTTCGGGTGGAACATGATATGCAGTTGTTTGAATTATCCAGAAGTATTGAAGAAAAGGGAGTATTGGTTCCACTGATTGTTAGACCTAATACTGATGGAGAAGGGTATGAGATTATTGCAGGTCATAGAAGAAAAGCGGCATGTGAATGTGCTGGTGTTGATACAGTTCCTGTCATGGTCATGCAGTTGGATGATGCAGAAGCCACAATAGCCATGATCGACAGTAATCTCCAACGAGAACATATAAGACCAAGTGAAAAGGCATTTGCTTATAAGATGAAATTGGAGGCAATGAAGCAACAGGGGAAGCGAAATGATTTGTTTCAAGATGGAACTTTGTCTCCAGTGGGGACGAAGTTAGATAATCCTACTTTAGAATTGAATCAATTGGTTTGTTCTTATGATGATTTGGGAAAATGGGAATTAGACAGTCAGCCATTAGAAAAAGAGAGAGTACGGACAGATGAATTGTTGGCAAGACAGATTGGAGAAAGTAGGAATCAGATTGCAAGATATATTCGCCTTACCAATCTGATACCAAAGATTCTGGATATGGTAGATGAAGAAAAACTGGCATTTCGTTCCGCAGTAGAACTGTCTTATCTGTCAGAAGAAGAACAGTATGAGCTTCATGCAGTTATGGAATTGGAGCAGGTGATTCCGTCTTTATCTCAAGCAAATCGAATGAAGCGGATGAGCCAGTCAGGAAAGTTAGATATGGATATGCTGTATGAAATTCTTGGGGAAGAAAAACCAAATCAGAGGGAAAAGCTAAAGATTTACGCTGATTCATTAGAAGGGTATAATTCATTCTACTTTTCAGAGGAAATCCTGAGTACTCTTGATCGAAATAAAAATATCAAGGTAAGGGACAGAGCAACATTATTCAATTTGGTAATTG
The DNA here is from genome assembly GCF_008830185.1 of Candidatus Galacturonatibacter soehngenii. Classification (GTDB taxonomy): domain Bacteria; phylum Bacillota; class Clostridia; order Lachnospirales; family Lachnospiraceae; genus Lachnotalea; species Lachnotalea soehngenii. The sequence continues at coordinate 695,120 of NZ_WAGX01000005.1, read as the reverse complement.
GCTTGAATGGATATACTGTCAGCACGGGAGTAATCAGCAAGGAGTTGAATGGAGAGAATATTATCGCCAAACCTCTTAAGGTCGAAGAATATATGTGTGTGGGGACAATAAAGCAAAAGAATATGACACTCAGCAGGTATGGGAAGGTATACATGGAATCATTAAAAATTCATATATCTGAATATGCCAAATAGAAATGAAAATGTTTTAGTATTTCCATGTAATTTAATATAGCATAGAAAATCATGACCACCCGTCAAACGGGTGGTTTGCTCGCCCCTATAAGGGGCAGTTACCGGCCAGCGTCTAAAGGGCGCTGGCTTTCACTTTGTTCAAGCCTTATTGCCCTTGACTCGTAGCTACCCTTAAAAGGGTAATCGTACTACTTGGCTACCCCTTAAAGGGGTCTTCATATTCTTTTACACTTAACTTATCCATCGCAATATCATGTGTCTCTTGCTCTTGTATATACTTACGTATTGTTGCCTCATTTAGTCCTACTGTGCTTACATAATATCCTTCTGCCCAGAAATGTCTATTTCCAAACTTGTATTTGAGGTTTGCATGTTTATCAAATATCATTAATGCACTTTTTCCTTTTAGATACCCCATAAATTGTGAGACACTTAATTTGGGTGGTATACTTACCAACATGTGTACATGATCAGACATTAAATGTCCTTCTAGTATTTCTACTCCTTTATACCGGCATAACTGCTTTAAAATATCCCTTACACTTTCTTTATATTGATTATAAATTATTTTTCGTCTATACTTTGGAGTGAACACTATGTGATATTTACACATCCATTTAGTGTGTGATAGACTATTTGCCTTATTGGCCATTAAAATCACCTTTCCTTTCGTTATAAATCGGCTTGAACAACCTTATTATAACGGAAAGGTGATTTTTTTGTATAACAATCGTCGCGCACCCGCATAGCGGGTGGTTAATATTTCGCTCGCTTTGCGAGCTCAACAGGGTCACGACCCATAATTTGAATGTGCGTTTGATATAGCTTTAAACTATTTCAAACGCATATTTTTTTGTATTTTTCATTATGATTAAACTGCTCTATACTATATAACATCAGATTAATATATCAATGGAACGGAGGTTGACAATGAAAAGTGCAATAATTGGATTCCCAAGAGTGGGAAAGCAGAGAGAGTTAAAGTTTGCATCAGAGAAGTATTTTCGCGGAGAAATAACCGAAGAAAACTTGAATGCAACAGGTAAAGCTTTAAGAAGCAAACACTGGCAGTTACAAAAAAATGCCGGTATTGATTATATACCATCCAATGATTTTTCATTTTATGATGGTATGCTGGATATGACTACTTTATTAAATGCTATTCCTAGAGAATATAGGAATTTGAAGTTGAATGAGCATGAAACATATTTTTCTATGGCAAGAGGATATCAGGGTGTACATGGCGATGTGAAAGCCTTTGCAATGAAAAAGTGGTTCAATACTAATTATCATTATTTGGTACCAGAATTTTATGATGATACTAAGATCAAACTTTCCGGCAACAAGCCGTTTGATGAATATAATGAAGCAAAAGCTATAGGAATCGAAACAAGGCCAGTTATTATTGGAGCTTTTACATTTTTAAAACTTGCAAAATATAATGGCAGTAAAAATGCCAGTGATTTTGTGGAGGATATAATTCAATCTTATAAGGACATTCTTGCAAGGTTCGATAAATTGGGTGCAGAATTGATTCAGTTCGATGAACCTACATTGGTAACAGACCTATCTAAAGAAGATATTGCACAATTTGTAGCACTATATAGAGAAATATTAAAAGGAAAAAACAAAACAAAAGTATTGCTTCAGACCTATTTTGGAGATGTAAGGGACTGCTACAGGGAAATTGTAGATTTAGATTTTGATGCGATTGGATTGGATTTTATTGAAGGAAAGAAGACATTTCAACTAATAAGCACAAACGGATTTCCGGAGGATAAAATTTTATTTGCTGGCGTTGTGAACGGGAAAAATATCTGGAAATGTGATTATCGGAAAACGTTGGAACTACTTTCCGAAATCAAAAAATATGCGAAACATATCGTTGTATCAACATCTTGTTCTTTGCTCCATGTTCCATATACCATTGAAAGTGAAACAAAGCTTGAGAGAGATATTCAGAAACGCTTTTCATTTGCAAAGGAAAAACTGAGTGAACTGCATGAAATTTCCATTCTTGCAGAAAGAGGAGACTTTGAAGTCTCGCAGGAGTATCGTGACAACAGAAAAGTATTCGAGACTGACAGGCTGTATGAGGATAAAAAGGTACAAGCGGATGTTTCGGCGCTCTCGGAAGAGGATTTCAGAAGAAAAATGGATAGAAAGGAACGGGAACAGCTTCAAAAGGATGAATTTAAATTTCCGTTGCTTCCTACAACAACGATAGGATCATTTCCGCAGACATTGGATGTAAAAAAGAACAGAAGCAATTTCCGAAAAGGTGAAATCGAGCAGGCGACATATGACAGACAGATATTTGAGTTCATAGAGGATTGTATCAGAAAACAAGAAGAAATTGGACTGGACGTATTGGTACATGGAGAATTTGAACGCAATGACATGGTGGAATTTTTTGGAGAAAATCTTGCGGGGTATGTATTCACTGAGAGTGCATGGGTTCAGTCTTATGGTACAAGATGTGTAAAACCACCGATTATCTTTGGTGACGTTAAGCGTATCAGACCGATCACTGTTAAATATTCTGAGTATGCACAGAGCTTAACCAATAAACCGGTTAAGGGAATGCTCACTGGGCCTGTTACTATATTGAATTGGTCATTTCCAAGAGAGGATATCAGTCTTCGAGAGATGGCATATCAGATCGGCATCGCGATTCGTGAAGAGGTTTGTGATCTGGAAAAAGCAGGGATCAAAATTATTCAGATTGATGAGGCGGCACTTAAGGAAAAGCTTCCGATTAGAAAGGAAGAATGGTACAGCGAATATCTAGACTGGGCGTGAGATGCTAAACTAAAGTTGTAACAGTAACACTGATATTTATGATAAAATAATTCATATGAAAGTGAGGCTATTACAATGGCAGGAATCAAAAAAACTTATACCCCAGAGTTTAAGAAAAAAGTAGTGAGATTAGTCCTTGAAGAAGGACGCCAAATGAAAAGCGTAAATCAGGAATACAATTTAGGAGAAGGTAGCTTGCGCAAGTGGATACGCGAGTACAGTGAAGAATGCGAATCAAATCCAGAGTTAAATAATGAGAAAGATTTAATGGCAGAAAATTTAAGACTTCGTAAGGAACTTGCTGAATCCAAAAAGGAAAATGATTTCTTAAAAAAAGCGGCCGCATTCTTCGCAAAGGAACTAGATTAGAACAATACCATTTCATTGATTTCTACCATGAAAATTATGGTGTACGTTGGCTCTTATCGAGATTTAATATAAAGCCAAATGCCTATTATAATTACAAAAAACATAGAAAAGCTGACTATTATAAGAAAAAGGAAGAAATCAAAGCAACCATTGAAGAGATTTATCATGAGTATGCGGGGCGACCAGGATATCGAATGATGCGTATCTTTCTTAATAGAAAATCTATAAGCTTAAGTAATCCAACCGTTCATAAATATATGAATGAGCTTGGACTTAGGTCAATTGTGGTACCCAAAAAACCAAAGTACAAAAAGGGCGATTGCTATAAAAAATTTGATAACCTATTGAATCAAAACTTTAAAGTAGATGAACCCAATAAGATTTGGTGTACGGATTTTACGTATATGTGGAGAGAGGATGGAGCGAAAAGATATAATTGTACTATTATTGATTTATATGATCGTTCACCAGTGGCAACTTTAAATAGTAATCGTATTAATGCAGAATTAGCAATTGAAACTCTGACCTATGCACTGAATCATAATACCGTTAAGAAGGGGCTTATCCTTCATAGTGATCAAGGGTCGCAGTTTACATCGAGAGCTTTTACAGAATTTTGTTCTTTGCAAAATATTACTCAAAGTATGAGTAAGGCAGGATGCCCTTATGATAATGCTCCCATGGAAAGCTTTTACGGAACATTTAAAGCAGATTTTGCAAATCACCATAGCTTTGAAACAGATGAGGCATTAAATGAAGCAACTTATGATTATATTTTTTTATATTACAATCATGTGAGACCACATTCATCAAATGATTATTTAACACCATTTGAAAAGAGATTTAGTTACCGATAAAAATATCAGTATTGGTGTTACAATTTTGCTTGACTATCTCAGCGATTCCGTCATTCCGTCTTTGCCATAGTAAGGTGAAACCCGAAACACAGATTCATACGCACATGTGCTACAGTGAATTTGAAGAGATTGTAAAAGACATTGATAATATGGATGCAGATGTTATTTCTTTTGAAGCATCACGTTCCAAACTTACTATTATTGATGCTTTAAAGGCAAATAATTTTGAAACAGAGGTTGGACCGGGAGTATATGACATTCACTCTCCAAGAATACCTACGGTGGAAGAAATTGTTCAGGCTATAAAGAAGATGCTTGCTAAAATTGATCAGAATAAGTTATGGGTGAATCCAGATTGCGGTTTAAAAACAAGAGGTATTCCTGAGACAGATGCAAGTCTTCGAAATCTAGTGAAAGCTGCAGAAATGGTAAGAAATCAGTTATAAACACAGTATGAATATACTTAATCTCAAAAACACAGGAGATATGGAGGACGAGTTATAACGCAACTCTCGAAAAAATATGAAATTTTAATTTGGAGGAATTGTAATGCAAAATAGGATAGAAACAAAATGTATTCATGAAGGATGGAAACCTGAAAATGGCGAAGCAAGACAATTGCCTATTTTTCAAAGTACAACTTTTAAATATAATACAAGTGATGAAATGGGGCAGTTATTCGATTTGGAAGCGGAAGGCTATTTTTATACAAGGCTTCAAAATCCGACTAATGATGCCGTAGCAGCTAAAATTTGCGCAATGGAAGGTGGAGTGGCAGCGATGCTCACTTCATCGGGGCAGGCAGCAAATTTTTATGCCATATTTAATATTTGTGAAACTGGAGATCATTTTATTGCCTCATCTGCCATTTATGGTGGGACATATAATCTGTTTGGTGTTACTATGAAAAAAATGGGAATTGAATGCACCTTCGTAGATCAAGATTTACCAGAAGAAAAGTTGGTAAAGTATTTTAAGCCAAATACAAAGGCCGTTTTCGGTGAAACGATTACAAATCCAACTGTATCTGTTTTTGATTTTGAAAAATTTGCAAGACTAGCGCATTCACATGGGGTTCCGCTTATTGTTGATAATACATTTGCGACTCCGATAAACTGCAGGCCATTTGAATGGGGAGCAGATATTGTAACACATTCTACAACTAAATATATGGATGGGCACGCAGTGAGCGTTGGAGGCTGTATCGTGGATAGCGGAAAATTTGACTGGATGGCGCATGCGGATCAATACCCAGGGCTAACCACACCAGATGATTCTTATCATGGTATCATATATGCCGAAAAGTTCGGAAAGGGTGCCTATATTACAAAGGCAACTGCGCAGCTAATGCGTGACTTTGGCTCTATTCAGTCCCCACAAAATGCGTTCTATCTGAATCTCGGCTTAGAAACACTACATCTTAGGATAAAGAGGCATTGCGAAAATGCTTTGGCGGTAGCAAAATTTTTGGAAAAACATAAGAAAGTTGCGTGGGTTCATTATCCTGATTTGGAAAGTGATAAGTATCATGCCTTAGCTAATAAATATCTGCCAGATGGTACATGTGGAGTATTGGCATTTGGAATAAAAGGCGGAAGAGATATCTCAATTCAGTTTATGGACAAGCTGAAATTAGCTTCTATTGTAACACATGTCGCTGACAGTAAGACATGTCTCTTACATCCAGCAAGTCATACTCACCGACAGCTTACAGATGAGCAATTGAGGGAGGCAGGTATTGCACCGGACTTAATTCGTTTTTCTGTGGGAACCGAAAATGTGAGTGATATTATTGATGATTTAAAGCAAGCACTAGAGCAGCTATAGGATAGAAGTTATTTTAATTACTTACATTATGAAGAAAAATATGTGGTAGCAATTAAGCATATTATTAACAGTAGCAGCAATTCGAGTACTTTATAAAAATTTACTCTATACAGACGAAAAACAGAGGCATTGGGATGAAAAATCTTGATGCCTTTGTTTTCATATAAAACCAAAAACAACTTAATAAATGCCATCGGGTAAACAATCAAGAGGTTATGTTCTTCGTTACTGAAAAACATAGTCTCTTTTTTTGTTGTTCGATTTGCAGAAAAAGAAAGGACTGATTAAAGTGATTACAAGATTTATGAGAGATACACCTCTCGCTGCTATAGAAATAGAAATGCAACTTATTCCCGGCTTTACTCCTCGTGCTTGCGGAACATTCCGATGCCAGCAAAGAAATGTGAATCCAAACCCAATTCAGTATGAAGAATTGCTGGGGCTGTTCCTCAAAGAGATAGAGTTACAGGCATTTGCTCTGCGAGTGCAAAGAATCATAGAGGCTGCGAGCAACCTCGGAGAAAGCGAGGTGAACCAAATGCTTTTTAGAAATGCAGAGCATAAAAAGAGATTTCAAAGTATCTGTAAAAGCGGTCTGTTTCCAAAGCTTAATGAAAGCTATGGATATGTAGCCGCTATTTTTTTACTCTCTGCAGATGCGTTTGTCTGGAGTAAGGCAAAAAATTGTATAGACAGCCAACTCATTCATTTTGAAGCTATCCGCATTCATGGTGTGGATTTAGATGGATATGTCATCTTTCATATGGCAAAGGAGCTTTACTCTGGAAAGGAACACATTACAGTTTCTGAACTAAGTGATCCGGAACTGATAAACGATAAGCTGCTAAGACTTATTGTTAATGCCTTTTTGGTAAGGCGATATGGGATCAATGTAATCAAAGGAGGAATGTAAAATGCCTAATCATGTAACAAATATCTTAAAAGTGCATGGCGATGAGGATAAGGTCAGAGCTATGTTTGAGACAATTAAATCAGATGAAATCGGCATTGGCAGTATTGATTTGTGTCGTCAACAAAAATGCGACCATGCTTGCCAGAGAAAAGCAGAACCAGATAAAGGAAGCATTTAAAAGCTGGATTTTTAAAGAACCGGAACGCAGGCAAAAATATGTGGAGTATTATAACAATACCTTTAACAGCATCAGACTGCGGGAATATGACGGTTACTATTTACAGTTCCCGGGCATGAATCCAGAAATTAAGCTTCGTACTCATCAAAAAAATGCCATTGCAAGAATCCTTTTGGGAGGAAACACCTTACTGGCCCATTGTGTCGGTGCAGGAAAGACCTTTACCATGATGGCAGCTTGTATGGAGCAAAAACGACTGGGACTTGCCAATAAAAATGTAATGGTAGTGCCAAAGTCCTTGATTGGACAGACAGCCGGGGAATTTATGCGGTTGTATCCATCTGCCAATATCTTAGTGGCAACCGAACGGGATTTTGAAAAAAGCCGCAGAAAGCAGTTTGTTTCAAGGATTGCCACTGGAGATTATGACTGCATCATCATGTCCCACAGCCAGTTTGAAAAAATCCCAATCTCCAAAGAAAGAAAAGAGCGGATGATTAATGACCAGATCGACGAATTATCCTATGCTATTGATGAATTAAAGGCAAAGAATGGGGAGCGTTGGACAGTCAAGCAGATGGAAAGTCAGAAAAAGAAGCTGGAGGAACAACTAAAATCCTTGGCCGATGAAAGCCGGAAAGATGATCTGATTTCCTTTGAAGAACTGGGCATTGATTCCGTTATGGTAGATGAAGCGCACCATTTTAAGAATCTGGCGATCTTCTCGAAAATGAATGATGTATCCGGCATTTCCAGTTCCGGAGCAAAAAAGGCAACGGATATGCAGTTAAAATGCCAATACCTGACAGAGATAAACGTGGGCAGAGGAATCGTATTTGCCACAGGAACCCCTCTGTCGAACAGTATGTGCGAGCTTTATGTCATGCAGCTTTATCTGCAAAAAGAGGCACTGGAGCGGATGGGAATCCACCATTTTGATGCATGGGCAGCTAACTTTGGAGAAGTGACTACCGCACTGGAATTAACGGTAGAAGGAAGCGGGTTCCGGTTTAAGAGCCGATTTAATAAATTTACAAACCTGCCGGAATTAATGCTGACCTTTCGGGAAGTGGTACTATGTCAAGAAAAAGTACAAGTTAAAAGTGAACTTTTCTAGTAACCTCTAATTTTATCCAACTTTCAATTCAATTATCTTTAATTCCTCCCAATACATTTTTTCATATTTGTCGGGTGAAAGATATCCACAATGACTATGTATTCTTATTGTATTATAAAAGGTCTCAATGTACTGGAACACAAGGCTATAGGCATGGTTATAATCTAGTATTTTGAATCGATTAATCCATTCTCTTTTTATTAATGCATGAAAGGATTCTATACAGGCATTATCCCACGGATATGCTTTCTTTGAGTAGCTACGTTGCATTCCTTCTGTTTCTTTTAAATAGTCTCTGCATACATACTGCGCACCTCTGTCGCTGTGCATCACTAAAGGGTTGTTTGTATCTCTGGCTCTTTTTGCTTTTTTAACGGCCTCTATTACCCACTTCGATTCTAAGGTATCACTTAATACCCAAGAAATAATTTTTCTGGAATATAGATCCATAATGCTTGTCAGATAAACAAATCCTTCTAGCGTCCATATATAGGTAATATCTCAACACCAAACAGCATCGGGTTGTTCGGGATTGAATTGTTCCTCTAATATATTTTTCAACTCATCACTGAAATCACAGTCTATTGTAGTTGCAATAAATGGATTGATATATTGAGCCTTAAGTCCCATTTCACGCATATAGTTCCCTACTGTTTTTTCAGCAATACATTCCCCTTCTTGTTGCAAAGATTTTGCGATTTTGGGAGCTCCATAATTTTGGTGAGAATCGTTATATATTTCTATAATTCTTTCTTTTATCTTTTGTTTTCTGATTGCTTGTTTAGATGGAAGCTTCTTCTTCCAATAAAGATATCCACTTCTAGAAACGCCTAATTTTTTCAGCACACCGCAAACATTCAGCCGGCGTTCTCCTTGTTCCTGTAACTGCGCATCTGCTTGAGCAGTTTCCAAAAACAAAGCTTCTGTCATTTTCCCAGTATGCTGATTGCTTTTTTTAATATATCAAGGGCATCCTGAGTATCTCTTAATTCTCTACGTAAACGAGCGATTTCCTTTGCTTCGTCACTTTCATAGTTACCTCGTCCTCTTGTCGGAATCGTTCCTTCATTAGAATCAAATGCCGTTCCCCATGTAGATAGTGTACTCTTACCTACACCAAGATTCTTAGCGCATTTCGCTATTCCCAATTCTGGATGTTCCTTCCAATATCGTACAGCATCTTTTTTAAATTCCTCTGTGTACTGTCTTGTTGCCATGATTCATTCCCTCCATATGTTTTCATTATATATCTATGTTAAGAATTTTTCACGTTCAACTTGTACTATTTATATTCTAACACCAAAGTGGCTGACGTACAGACTCCGGATATGCTTGATTTACCCGTACCAAAGCTACGTGGCGGAAAATATGTGATTGTGGAGAGTGAACCGGACTGGTATGTGAAGCAAGTCATGGAGAACTTTGTAGTCCGGGCGGAGGCAATCCGTAATGGGGGCGTTGATACCGGCTCCGATAATTTCCTAAAGATTACCCATGAAGCAAGGCTTCTTGGCACCGATGCCAGACTGTTAGAGCCGGATGCACCAAATAATCCGGACAGCAAATTAAATAAGGTAGTCGAAAATGTGGCAGCCGAGTATTTCCAGCACAATGTGGATGTTAATATCGGCTGCCAGCTTGTTTTTTCTGACATTGGAACACCAAAAAATGCATGGTCTATGGATTGGAAGCCGGGAGGAGAATTTGATGTTTATAACTATGTCAAATCGGAACTGGTAAAGAGAGGGATTCCAGCAGAGGAGATCGCTTTTATACACGATGCCAAAACCGATGCACAGCGGGATACGTTATTTAAAGAAATGAGAACAGGAAAAAAGAAAATACTGATTGGCTCCACGGATAAATGCGGTACGGGGGTCAATGTCCAAACGCATCTGGTGGCAATGCACCACATTGATTGCCCCTGGAAACCTTCCAGTATCGAGCAGAGAGAAGGGAGGGGCATCCGGCAGGGAAATGAAAATGATGAAGTGGCCGTGTATCGTTATGTGACCAAACAAACCTTCGATGCATACAGTTGGAGCTTGGTCGAAAATAAACAGCGTTTTATCAGTCAGGTCATGACCAGTAAGTCGGTATCCCGAACCTGTGAGGACATTGATGAAGCAACCCTTTCCTATGCGGAAATCAAAGCAGTTGCCACCGGAAATCCTTTGATCAAGGAAAAAATGCAGTTAGAAAATGATGTGCAGCGATTGAAGTTACTGAAAAATTCCTATGACAGTCAAAGATACAGCTTACAGGATAATTATCTGCTCCGCTATCCCAAGCTAATCAAAGCGGCTGGGGAGAAGTTGACCTGTGTAAAGGAAGACATCAAGGCGGCAGAGCAGGCAATGCTTTCAGAAACAGAATTTGCCATTACGGTTGGAAAGGCGGTCTTTACGGAACGGGTGGACGGCGGAACTGTCATGTTAGAGGCAATCAGTAAATGCAAAACCGGAGAAATCACAGCGATTGGCAGCTTCAAAGGATTTGAGTTACTGGTGGAGAAGAATTTTATCGGTGTCAATTATCTGGTTCTTCGTGGAAAGACAGACTATAAAGCAGAGCTATCGACAAGCCCCATCGGAAACATGATAAAACTTGAAAATCTGTTTGGCAGCTTGCAGGAAAATGTGGAATTTTTAGAAAAACGTATGGAGCAGTATCAAAGGGATCTGGAGGAATCCAAGGCAGAGTATGAAAAACCATTTGAACAGGATTTAGAACTGGTGGAAAAGACAGCCAGACTAAATGAGCTAAATGCAGCACTTGATTTGGAGAATAAGGTGGCGGATGTTGATCTGGCAGGGCAGGATAATCGAGTGGCAGAGCATACTTTGTATCCGCAAAGAGTCATTTAAAAATGTGAGAAGAAAGAAGGTGCTATTTCTATATGTATCGGAAAAAAGGGAGGAAGCGGTTTGAACGTATCTTTTGGAACGGTAGAATCTTATTTAAGGGAAGGAGAGCATCGGTTCATACCAGATACCGAGCTTGCTTTAAAACAGGGTGTCATGGTGGTAAGCGGTGCGGGTGTCTATCTGCCACATTTTCACATATCGGTCACGAGGGACTCATCTGTTATGAGAAACAGGAGGGAGAATGGAAACCAGAATATATAGTAACTGCCATTTTGGATAAAGAGTGTGGGGAGCTTCTCTATGATGAGGAAGAAGACTTTGTTGCATGTGTATTTCATTGGCAGGAAGGGAAGATATCACTTGAGGAGTTAGAGAAGGAACCCTGTGAAATAGAAGGAATTCTAACTTTTAATCAAAAGAGGGATTCTGGTTTTAAGGAGGAGAGGCAGAATGGAAAAAATTCGTATTGTAGATGATAGGTATCGCCTTTTATGTGAAGTAGAGGACGGAAAACAATTAAAGGTATGGAAAACCGGAAAAGAAGCGGAGGCAATCATAAAGCCCTGTACCTACTTGGATGAATATCATTTTCAGCATGGTCAGAGAGTGTTTCATATCTGCCAGTTTGGAGAATGGCTGAAACAGGAGGGCTATCAGGTGAAGCCCTATGGATATTCGTTGGATTATAAAAAGTACCAGAACGAACGCTATTTTGGTCATGACTATTATTGCCTGGAGAAGAATGGTCATGCAGCCTTTTATTATAATCCTCAAATAGAACAGCCGTTTATGGTAAGAAAGACGGATGAATTTGGAAGATTGGAAAGTAGTATCCCCTATGCAGGAGATACACTTGTCTGGGTGTGTGGGTATGACCATGAAAAAGCAGAATGGGGTATTCCCTTTGATATGGAAAAAATAAAAAATTTAATTTTAATTCACTTACCTAAGACTGTAAAGGAAGCAGAGAAAATGGAGCTGGAGGCACAGTTAAATCAAATGGCTGTCAAGCGGATTGATTTACAGGAAGCATATGTGGAACGGGATCTTCTGGAATTTGAAGAAAGGGAAAAATTACTGGAGGAAGTTTATCAAATGGATCACGCTGAACCGCCTTTGCTAATGGAAGAGAGATTGAAAAAAGAGTATGCAGAGGAAATCATAGATAGCCAAAAAGTATTTGCTGGGAAAGATTTCAGAGGGTGTGATTTTACCGGAATTGACATATCTGGATATGCCTTTCTTCAATGTGATTTGACTAGCGCGGTATTAGAGCCGGAACTTTTTAAGAATACATACCTGGCAGGTTGCCAGTCAAACTGTGAACAGATTCAGGAAATGCAACAAAAAAAGCCTGACAGGGAAAATCGAAAAGGAATATGACAGGAGAAGAACGGAGTAAGAAGTGGCTGAAAGAAGAGGGAATGGAAGAGGAGGGGAATATGGAGCAGATGTATAGGCTTGGAGAAATCGAAGAAGTGCTTGCAGAACTGGATTTGGAAGAGATACCGGATGTTTTGATGGAGAGGGAAGAGGAGTATCAGATTGTAATAAGCGGCTGGTGGATAGAAATTCCGGAACTGGGACTTTGCCTTTAGGAAGGAATTATCTGTAATTTTGATAAAGAAGAGCAAATATACCTGCCGGATTTCTCCATTACAGTAATAAAAGAAATAGGAGCAGATGCATGGATCTATTATGAACAGGACGGTTTTTGGATTACTCTTGCCAATTGGTTTCATGGAAATGTAAAACTAGAACAATTGGAGCAGATGAGTTGTTTTATCCGTAAACCCGAAGAGTTTTCTTCTTAAGGAATTGTGCTTGGTATTTTTAAATAACAGAACATAGAAATGGTGTTTTAAGCCACAAAAGGGGCAGAAAGAGAGGAATGTATGGAATATGCAATTAAGTTAAACGCAGTGAATCAGACAGAAAAAAGTATCAAGGCATTTGCAACGCTGACATTTGGAGAAAGCTTTAAAATTACCAATACCGCAGTGCTCACCAATCAAGAGGGGAAGACCTTTGTATCCATGCCACGTTACCGCAGCAATGAAAGAACCGAGCAGAATGAAGCGGTGTATAAGGATATTTGTAATCCCATTACGAAAGAGTTCAGAGAGGAACTTTATGAGAATTCTTGATTTATATGAGAAAATGGATGAGACGGGAAGAACAGAATTAATAAGGGAGCATCATGGAGCAGAGGAACCGGAGTTTTCTGTGAAGGTCACACCATATGAACGAGAGGGCAGCAATATTTTAGGACTTGCCCGTATCTATTTTGAAGACAGCTTTGTGGTAGGAAACGTAAGCATTATTCAGGGAAAGGAAAAGAAATTTGTGGCAATGCCGTCCCATAAGGTAAAACAGACTGGAAAAGATGGAAAGCCAGCCTATCAGGATATCTGCTTTCCAGTAACAAAAACCTTTCGGGAAAAACTGTATGAGAAGATTCTTAACTGCTATCATCAAGAAAAGGAATTGGTATCAGAAAGAGGGCAGTTGGCAGCACAGAGTCAGGCACGAATGGAGCGAAGGGGTGTCGAGAGCGAGGTACCATTCCGTTAATAAAATAGTTCATTGTAGCCGGGGGAAAGTCCGGCTTTTATAAAAAGGAGGACATATGAATCAGATAAGGAATGTTGATTTAATAAAGGATCAGATTATTCAAGAATTGCTGTTACTTCTAAGGCAGAATTAGAGAAATGATGTTATTTTATAAATTTGTTTTTACGGCACTCATAGAATGAGATATTTTTTAATATAACAATAAAGTATTATATTATTATATAATTGTAGTTATTAGTTAAAATTATTATTTTATTTATTGTTTATAATATCATTCTATAATTGACATAAAAAAATAATTATATTATTATACTAATAAAATAAAGATTGTAGGAAGGGTGGTTAGAAATGCCAAGTAAAAAAAGTGATTCAAAAATAACAAATAGAGAGAAAGATGTACTCGAAGTATTATGGAACAGTGATACTCCATTATTAGCTTCCGATATACCAAAACTAAACCCTTCTTTAAGCATAAGCTCTGTTCAGTTATCTTTAAGAAATCTTTTATCCAAGAATATCATTGAGGTGGCTGATATAGTACACAGTGGCACAGTTTTGTCTCGGAGCTATCGGCCACTAATTAGTATAGAAGATTTCATTAGTAATGAGGTTATAAATAATTATAGAAACTTAGATAAAGCGATATCTACAAAAAATATTGTAGCAACTCTTCTTAAACATGAAAAAAATGAAGCTAATACAATTAAAGAGCTGGAAAAGTTACTTGAAGAAAGGAAAAAACAATTAAATCAACAAAATAAAATAGAGAAGGGGGTATAGAATGTTTTTATCAACTTCGTCAGTGATATCTGTTGTGTTTTTATGCAGTTTGCTAATAATTTTTATTTGGTTTTATTTGCTTGATATAGATAGAATGGTTTTAATAGGTGTAAGAAGTATTATAATTTTTATTAGTTTTATTGCAATACGGCTTATATTTCCCTTTGAGTTTACTTTTTCTAGTTCCTTTGCTAGCAGATATATAATGCCATGTATTTTAAGTATTTTGAATACGCCTGTTACTAGTGCATTTAATAAGACAGTAACTATATTTCATATTGTACTCTTTATATGGGGAGTAGGCATAGTAATTACGGCAACTGTTACAATAAAAACTCACCTATATTTTGGACATGTTGTTAAAAAACTACCTAGATTACACGATTCAAAAGTAAATAAAATATTACATAAAGTTACACAAGACTATAAGAGACCTGTATCATTTCAGGTTATTCATTCAAACTTAATTTCATCACCAATGCTTTACGGTTTTCGTTACCCCCAAATAATAGTTCCTACAGTGGATTTAACATATAAAGAATGGTACTTTGTATTAAAACATGAGATAACTCATTATTATAATCGAGATTTGCAAATTAAAATGTTTGTACAGATATTGCAAGTTGTTTACTGGTGGAATCCTTTTATATATCTTCTTAATGCTGAAATCGACAAAATGCTTGAAATTAGAACTGATTTAGAAGTAACTAAAGCTTTTAGTGAGTATGAAAAAACAAAATATTTGGATTGCTTATTAAAGATAGCGAAGAACTTATCTTTGAAAAAAAACAATTATTTTTTAGTCACTTTTGATAATGGGAAAACCTCTG
The DNA here is from genome assembly GCF_008830185.1 of Candidatus Galacturonatibacter soehngenii. GTDB lineage: Bacteria > Bacillota > Clostridia > Lachnospirales > Lachnospiraceae > Lachnotalea > Lachnotalea soehngenii. The sequence goes on along the minus strand of NZ_WAGX01000005.1, from coordinate 679,812 downwards.
TACTTTCTCAAAGGTTTCATCTAATACTTGGAGGTTATAAACGTTCAAACAATACGCGTTTAGTGACCATCTTAATGGTCGCTCAATTAGTTCTATTAATGTATTTCTCATTTATTGCAGTTTTTGAACCCTATTCAATACCTACTGATCATGCTGCTAATACTGTTGAATTAACAGAAGACACAAGTTATTTGATTTTAAATTCAAATGGCGGGTATGATGTATATATTAACCATAGTTTTTTTGCGACTGTTCAGGAGATTAAAGAGTCCTATTCAAACTTGAAGGTATACAGTAATTTAGAGGAGGTAAAAAAATATGAGAACAAAAAATATGAGAACAAAAAATAAGAAACTATTATTATTCGTAACACTTATGATAGCTTATACTATGTCGACAGACGTATATGCTCAAACTAAAGCTTTAGATATTCCATTTTTTTCATCGAACGGAAATGTTATCAATTCAAGAACAGGTGAATATACTGTAGTTCCTTTTGCTGATATTGTTGGATGGCGTTATAAAGCTGTCGATGGAAAAATGTATCGCAGACAATATAATTATTCAAAACAGCAGTGGATAGGGGAATGGGAATTATGTTAAGTCAATTATATCAATTTACCATATACTTTTAAAAACTAAACAGATGAATACATTATTAAGACGACGTATTATATAGCGACAAGTCTAATATATGCTTTTAAGGCTTTTAGTCAAGCTATAAAAGTAGCACAAAGGGAATTAAGAAATTAAGTAGCTGACCCAATGCATGTTGCTCCTCAATATTACGTTAGTTGAGTACAGTGAATAACATAACGGTTAGTGCATAACTCCATTTTTTTCAGCATAAGCCTATTCCAAAATCCTACAAGTTTTATGGTGTAGCACCACCTACTAAATAATCGTCTTGTTATTGTTGTTCCCAAGATGGTAGAAATAAACAATGCAACGTTTGTTATTTTCTGAGATTAAATTCAAATCATCATTGGTTTTATACTGAAAAATCAATTCAAATCGTTGAGATAAGTATCCTGTTGGTTCTCTAATAGATACCTGTAAAAAGGTAATAGTAGAAAGATGTCTTTCTACCATTACCTTTTGTCTATATTTTGTTCAAGTCAGAAAGCTGTTTGTTTTACGGATACAAAAATTTAAGCAATTATATTAATAATATCTAATCTTTTATTATGACTACAATAAAATAAGTTAGATTTTTTATTATATGAACCTATTTACCGTGAACATCTATTACTCTAAAATTAGTATAACTACCATTTGGATAGTAATATGATGCAAGAACATTTCTTTGCGGCGATGAATGGGCGCTTACATAAGGATAACTACTCCAGTTATCTTTTGCAGTTACCATTACTGAATGTCGCCAGTTCCCATAGCTTGGACTATAAAACTGTACAATATCACCTATTAAAGCATTACTATAGCTACTATATTGTGTTCCATATCCCTTATTTATAAGCCAGTTTCTTAATTCTATAACACGAATCCAGGCATTACTATGTAGATACCATACACTATCAGTCGGAATTCCCCCCTTATTTATCGCCTTAGAGACAAAATTAGTACAATCTGCATCATAGTCTGGTGTTGAATAAACATTGTCGTATGCCCACTTAGCAGCAGCATTTCCATTATAGACTACAGTGGCAAATGGCGTTATTCCACCTTTTTCACCCTTAGATTTATTTGCTTCGATGTAACCATCTAAGTTCTTAAGTTTGGTTTTCAAGTCTTCAACTTTATTTTCCATATACGTATCTTCAGTCATCTGTCTAGCCATAATCTGACTATCAATTTCAGAAGCTGTAAAAGCGGGATCGAAAATATCTTCTACGATCTTCATATCACCATCAAAGTTTCTTAAGTAAATAATATGACTTTCTATATAATCACTATCAAAATCTGTATTTGTATATTTTAATTTTACAATATTATCTACATCAACTTTGATTAGTTCATCAAATTTATCTACAGAATTTATTTTTATATCAATATCATACCAATCAATTTGTCCTGTCGTTTTTTTGTATAAATTAATTGATAATTCAGAATGTAATTCTGTATATTCTTCTAGTTTACTTGACTCGGCAACAAAAGTATTATCAATGTTTTCTAATTTTTTTTGTACTTCCAAGTAATTAGAAAAATACCCTACTAAAATCTCTTCTAACTTTGTTTGGTTAACCTAAACTTACGTCCTACCCTCCTTTTTATAAATTTAAAATATAATGACATTACAGTTGGTTATAATGTCATTATATTTTAAAATATTATATTAGTCAACGATTTTATTGTTAAATAATTGAAATTAATATTAAAACATTGTTGACATAATTGAAAAATGGAATTATAATTATACAAATATTTATTCTTAACAAAGTAAAATAAAATACAATGAAATTCATAAAATAGATCTACAATTCAAAATTTTATTATTAATATGGAGAAAGGAATAATTTATTATGAAAAAAAGGACTCTTCTTAAGTTTATAATTACCATTTTGATTTTTGTAATAATATTGTTTTTTGTAATATTTATTTATAAAAGTTCTAAGTACAATCGATACTATACTTATTATGATTTGCTCAGTTCTAAACAAACCGTTGAGAATTCTTTTAAATATAAAAATTCAAAAGAAGAAAAGAAATTATACAGCTTGTATTCAGATGACCTAGCAAATGCTATAAAAAATGGATTGGATAATATAAAGAAAATTAATATAAACGATGTTTCTTTTATACAAGATGATCATCTGTACAGTGGATATCTTGGTTCTGGTTTAGGTAGTATAAATAATACTCAAAGAAAAGATTTAATTATATATGAAGTGAGTTATGAAGTTGAATACTATGATGATTCAACTGAACCCCTAGAAAATGGAAATCAAATTTCTACCTATTTTTTAGTTAAAAATAATGGAAAATGGATTATTACAGATATAGGATATTACTAAATTTTTGTTGACTTGAATTTAAATGGTAATATTCTGTTTATGATTGATTAGTATAAATCTTAAAGCGTTGTAGTAGATCGGAAGCACAGCAATGAACTGATTTTAAAGCTAGAAAATTGATTTAACTAAGACCGAAATGATGAAAGAATTATTAAAATAAAAAGAAAGTATGGAGATTTACTTAAATACTGCTATTGGTAAAGTGAGAACCAATAGCGAGATGTGGTTTGGAAGTGACACAAAGGAAAATACTGAAATAGATGATAATTTAATGTAGCAATAGCTGGTGATATAAAGAGAAATTCAGAGAATTTCAGTAAAGGTTATTGATTTATATTTAAATATTTTTGAGTTATAAGAGTTGGATGTTTTGCCCATCTTTGTAGAAAGTTTATTGAGGCCATACCACAGCCAGTGCTGCTATTATAGTATGTTTATGGAAGCTATGATACCATAGTCAAAGGACTATAAGTATTTGTAAAATAAAGCTGATAGAAAGTTAAAGTGAAACACTCTAACTCTCTATCAGTTTTTTTACTTTATAGGAAAGTTCTCCTTTGGAGAACTCTTGATATGAAAAGGGCCCGCATGGAGGCGGGCACAACAAGTAAACGATAGGTTTTAGAAGATATAGAAACCTTCAGCTCCCGGGAAGTCTTCGTCAAACTCATCGTCTTCATTTAAGAAGTAATCCATATCAAGCAAATCATCCTCACTCATGTGGCGGATGTCATCAGCGGTCATGCCTTCGGGTGGATTCTGTATATACTTGTTTCTGATTTCATCTGAACATTTTGACATAGTGTTTTCCTCCGTTTTATATATTTTATCACAGACGGAGGTGGTATGTATATATTTCATGCAGAAGAGAAAGTTGGGTGAAAATTGAAAAGTTTAATTCCACACCTTTTTTATGCTGTGGAATTTACTTTCGCACAAGTAGAGTTTACTCTTTCATACCTAGGTGATATGATTGTCATACCTTCTGACGGCAGTAGAAGGAGATATTATGAGCAATCTAATACCTGGTAACCAAAAACATCTAAGACTTGATGACCGCTTGTTTATTGAAAGGTCTCTAAATGAAGGACGAAGTTTTAAGGATATAGCACGTTACCTGTGCAAGGATCCAACTACCATTTCTAAGGAAGTTAAATTACACCGATTAAGTGACTGGTATCACAAGGGGACATTCTATAATGCGCACAACTTTTGCATCCATCGCTATCACTGTCGTAAGACGAATGCCTGCAACAAGATCATTCTGTGTCATATCAAATGTACCTCATGCCCGACCTGTAATCAGACCTGCAAGGATTTCGTAAAAGAGCGCTGCAATAGGCTGGATAAGGCTCCCTATGTCTGCAACGGCTGTGACAAAAGGATTAATCACTGTACCATTGCCCATAAGTACCGTTATGACGCTCGTTTTGCAGACAGAAAATATCACGAGCTACTTAGTTCTTCCCGGGCCGGTATCAACATGACTAAGCAGGATCTACACAAGAAAGACAGGATCGTTTCTCCTCTGATTGCTCAAGGGCAGTCACCCTATCATATCGTTACGAATCATCCCGAACTGGATATGTCTGTTCGTACGGTATATACATATCTGGATAAAGGGCTTTTCACAGCAAGGAATATCGATCTCAAGCGCAAGCCTAAGTTCAAAATCCGTAAATGTCATAAAACGCAGATCACAGACCGTACGGTATTCATCGGCAGAACCTATGCTGATTTCCAAACTCTTAATCCGGAGATTTGGACGGAGATGGACACGGTGCATTCTTCAAGGGAATCCAGAAAGACTTTGCTGACCTTCTTTTTTAAGCGTGAGAAGCTGTTCCTTGCATATATCATGAACCGATGCACAAAGGGTGCTGTTCGTATGGTTTTTGACCGTTTAGAGAAGAAGCTCAGCACTTATGGTTTCCTTTCTCTGTTCAATACCATTCTCACAGACAGGGGATCGGAATTCGGTGATCCGAAATCACTTGAGACTGGAATAAATGATATCGAGCGCACAAGCATCTATTATTGTGACCCCATGAGGAGTGGTCAGAAAGGCGGGGTTGAAATGAGATGCTAAACTAAAGTTGTAACAGTAACACTGATATTTATGATAAAATAATTCATATGAAAGTGAGGCTATTACAATGGCAGGAATCAAAAAAACTTATACCCCAGAGTTTAAGAAAAAAGTAGTGAGATTAGTCCTTGAAGAAGGACGCCAAATGAAAAGCGTAAATCAGGAATACAATTTAGGAGAAGGTAGCTTGCGCAAGTGGATACGCGAGTACAGTGAAGAATGCGAATCAAATCCAGAGTTAAATAATGAGAAAGATTTAATGGCAGAAAATTTAAGACTTCGTAAGGAACTTGCTGAATCCAAAAAGGAAAATGATTTCTTAAAAAAAGCGGCCGCATTCTTCGCAAAGGAACTAGATTAGAACAATACCATTTCATTGATTTCTACCATGAAAATTATGGTGTACGTTGGCTCTTATCGAGATTTAATATAAAGCCAAATGCCTATTATAATTACAAAAAACATAGAAAAGCTGACTATTATAAGAAAAAGGAAGAAATCAAAGCAACCATTGAAGAGATTTATCATGAGTATGCGGGGCGACCAGGATATCGAATGATGCGTATCTTTCTTAATAGAAAATCTATAAGCTTAAGTAATCCAACCGTTCATAAATATATGAATGAGCTTGGACTTAGGTCAATTGTGGTACCCAAAAAACCAAAGTACAAAAAGGGCGATTGCTATAAAAAATTTGATAACCTATTGAATCAAAACTTTAAAGTAGATGAACCCAATAAGATTTGGTGTACGGATTTTACGTATATGTGGAGAGAGGATGGAGCGAAAAGATATAATTGTACTATTATTGATTTATATGATCGTTCACCAGTGGCAACTTTAAATAGTAATCGTATTAATGCAGAATTAGCAATTGAAACTCTGACCTATGCACTGAATCATAATACCGTTAAGAAGGGGCTTATCCTTCATAGTGATCAAGGGTCGCAGTTTACATCGAGAGCTTTTACAGAATTTTGTTCTTTGCAAAATATTACTCAAAGTATGAGTAAGGCAGGATGCCCTTATGATAATGCTCCCATGGAAAGCTTTTACGGAACATTTAAAGCAGATTTTGCAAATCACCATAGCTTTGAAACAGATGAGGCATTAAATGAAGCAACTTATGATTATATTTTTGTATATTACAATCATGTGAGACCACATTCATCAAATGGGTATTTAACACCATTTGAAAAGAGATTTAGTTACCGATAAAAATATCAGTATTGGTGTTACAATTTTGCTTGACTATCTCAAATATCGGTAACCGTAAGAAGCTGATTAATGGAAATGGTTTTGTATTCGGAGTGCCGGGTTCTGGTAAGTCTTTCTTTTGTAAGATGGAAATGGGTTCCGTTTATTTATCAGGAAATGATGAAATCATTTGTATTGACCCAATGAACGAGTACTTTGATATCGCTCATACCTACGGTGGAACAGTTGTAAATATGTCCACTTATACAGATAACTATGTGAATCCGTTGGAGCTTGATGTATGGAGCCTTGATCCAAACGATTCCAAAGGGATGGTAAGGGAAAAGGGAGAATTTATGCTTGGACTTTGCGAACAATGTATTGGTGATAGTCTAAATTCCAGACAGAAGTCAATCATTGACCGATGTGTAAGAAAGCTGTATCTTGATATTGCAAGAAGCAAGGAAAAGTATATTCCGGTTATGAGTGACTTTTATGCACTGCTTTTACAACAGCCAGAGGAAGAGGCAAAAGACATTGCATTGTCCCTGGAGCTGTTTGTAAATGGTTCCCTTAATATATTCAACCATCAGACCAATGTAGATATTGATAATCGCTTCACTGTCTATGGTATCAGGGATTTGGGAGCAGAATTAAGTCCGATTACAATGCTTGTTATGATGGAAGCAATTCAGCAGAAAATTGTTGAAAACGGTCAGAAGGGAAAAGCAACATGGCTCTATATTGATGAGTTTCATGTGCTTTTAAATTCTGAATATTCAGCGAAGTATCTGCAACAGCTATGGAAAAAAGTTAGAAAGCAGGGTGGACTTTGTACAGGGATTACCCAGAATGTTGTTGACTTACTTCAAAACTACACAGCAACAACCATGCTTGCAAACTCTGAATTCGTAGCACTTCTGAAGCAAGCAAATACAGATAGTTCTAAGATGGCTGAGGTTATTGGTGTATCTGAGGCACAGCTTCGATTTGTAACGAACACTTCATCAGGTATGGGGCTAATCAAGTGTGAATCGGTAGTGATTCCTTTTGATAATCAGATTAGTAAGGATACGGATCTTTATAGGCTTTATAATACCAATATTCATGAGAAGATTGCGCAACAACAGCAAAAAAGCATACACTAAGGTTAGCTGTAAGAGGTAAATTGACATTGACATCTCTTTACTGATTTGTTATAGTCTCTTTGTAAATTAAATAAGTGCTTATGCTGTTATCACCGGATAATAGCATTATAGGCATCCAAAAGCCAACCGTAGGTACGGTGTGTTTTCACACTATAAGGTCAGCTTTTGGGTGTCTTTTTATTATTAAGGAGGGCAAAATGACAATCAGAGAGTTTAATTATTTACCAGAAGACGCCAAAATAGTAAGGAACGAAGTATTTGTAAAGGAGCAGGGATTTATTAATGAGTTTGATGAGACAGATAATAATTCTGTACACATTGTCTTGTATAATAAGGATAAACCAATTTCGACATGCAGAATTTATTTTCATATCGGAAAACAAATGTTTGTAATTGGTAGAATTGCCGTTCTTAAAGAACACAGAGGAAATAATGTAGGAGCAGTAATGCTTAGATTTGCAGAAGAAAGTATTAGAAATAATGGTGGTAGTAGCGTAATTTTGTCAGCACAAGTTCGGATTGCAAAATTTTATGAAAAGCATGGATACACAAAGCAAGGAGAAGTATATCTAGATGAAGATTGCCCACATGTTTGGATGATAAAGAATTTGGAGGATGATGTTGTATGAACATAAGTTATTATATTCCATTTTTTGTGGTAATTCTTTGTAATATTTTCTATCATATTATAAGTAAAAATATGACAAGTGGTTTCAATGTTTATTTTGGACTGTCGATAACTTATGGAGTTGCTTTTTTTATAAGTTTTATTACTTTTTTAATCACTTCAAAATACCATAATGGCATAGAATTTGCAAAGTTTAATATTTCAAATGTCATTTTAGGTTTTGTTGTCGTTGGAATTGAAGGTGGTTATATATTTATGTACCGTGGTGGATGGGAACTAAGCAAAGGTTCATTGAGTGTAAATATTTGTATAGCTATTATCTTATTATTTATTGGTGCATTAGTGTTTCAAGAGGGAATATCTATAAAAAGAGTAATGGGTTTTGGGTTATGTTTTATAGGTATAATTCTAATGAATAAATAGAAAGAAAAAGGTTCTTATATCCTTGGGTGCTTGTAACAATCTAGTAGTTCAACACATAAAAATAATAATATAAACGTATAGCCATTAAGGTGCAATTTCCACCTTAGTGGCTTATTTTATTCAGAAAGACTAACTATTAAAAGTCAAGTCTAAAATGATATTTTTTTGAATGAATTGCGGATATGCATTTCATATATTTGAACATTGAAAACTGCATGACAAATAGAGCATCTTAACAGGTGCTCAATAAGGAGACATTTTTATTAAAAACTTAAGCTGCTTTGATGTAGGATTGTCCGGATTTTTCTAACCGGTAAATTACTCTGACGAGTTTTTTAGCAGCATGTGATATTGCAACATAATAATGCTTACCTTCAGAGCGTTTTTTGGCAAGGTAAGCTGAAAAGGTTGGATCCCAATGACACACAAATATAGTTGCGTTAAATAGAGCGTATCGTAGATATTTGGAACCCCGTTTTTCCATGCGTGCATAGGAAGAATCTAGTTGACCGGATTGATAAGTAGATGGTGATAAACCTGCATAAGCGAGTATCTTATCAGGAGAATCAAAATAAGAAAAATCACCGATTTCAGCAATAATCATGGAACCCATACGGTAGTTGATACCTGGAATGCTTAGAATTGGTGAATTGATATTGTCCATGATAGATTTGATTTGGGATTCAATTTCATTGATTTCAGAATTTAGTTCCTTAATCAGTCTGATGGTATGCTTTAGTTCCAGAGATTTGGCAGGCATATGAGAACCAATGGATGTCCTTGCTGCTTCTCTGAAAAGATTAGCAGTATCTTTTCCATAGTGACCTTTAGAAGAAACAGAAAGTAGATTTGTCAGCCTAGTCAAATGAGCTGATGAAATATCAGATGCACTTGGAAACTCAGATAATAAAGCATAAACAGATGCCATATGGAGTGTTGGCACATGTTTCTCCAGTTCTGGAAAAAGAATTGTAACAAGACGGGAAATGGAGGTTTTTAACTTGGCACGTTCCTTAACTTTATCAAAACGATAGCGAGTTAGTGACTTCAATTCTTCATTATGGTAAGATGTGTCTGAGTAGGACTTTAAGTTCACATCAGACATAAGCATTGTAGCAATCGTATGGGCATCAACTTTATCCGTTTTCGTCTTTCTAAGGCTTAGACTTTTTCTGTAAAGGTTGGTATGTAACGGGTTGATAACAAAGGTGGTCAGACCTTTATCAAGAAGATATCCCAAGATGTTATAACTGTAGTGTCCTGTGGCTTCAAGTCCTACTTTTACTTCGGTTAAATCATCTGTAACGGATATGATTTTCTGATAGAGTTCATCAAAACCATCTCGGTTGTTTGGAAAGGTAAATGCTTTAAAGAGCACTTCACCATCTGAGTTAGTGATAAAGCAATCATGCTTATCCTTTGCAATATCAATTCCTGCGTATATCATAGCAATTCTCCTTTGAAATGTATTTGATACTGTTTGGAACCACGGATACTCCTTGCGATTGTATTCTCGTTCTAAATAAACCGTCATGCGGTATCTAACTGATTAACAAATATACAAAGAGATTGTGGTTGGAGTCTTTCTGTAACCATCAAGTGGTAGAAGGTGAGCACCAATCCACAGTATCTCCATTAGTATAGCATACAGTCCTTGGAGAGGGACTATAAACACTACTACTATATAATACGAGAAGGAATAATAATGATTGCGATGCAATATAAAATTAAGCTACCAGACAGTTATGATATGAATACGATTCGTCACAGAGTTTCCGCCAATGGAGAGAAAACAGATGGATTCCCAGACTTAATTTTTAAAGCATATCTGATGAGTGAAAAATATGATACTCCAGAAAGTAGTAATGAATATTCTCCATTGTATTTATGGAAGAATAATGAAGGTATGAATCGGTTTATTTTTAACGGTTATTATGACAATATCTTAAAAACATTTGGCTGGCAAAAAATAAATATTGGAGTGCCATCATTAGTGGAATTATATGAGAATTTTTCAAAATCTAAGTTTGCGTTAGAAATTGAAAAAGAAATAATAGAAGTATCGACGATGAAATCATTAAGTTTTTCTCAAAATTTCAAAGAGTGTACTGGCATAGTATTAATATACAATCCAGACAAATGGAAATATGTAGAATATTATTTTTTTGAAACGTTACCAGAAAATATGTTATTTTTTAAAATTTATAAAATCTTGCATTTGTCTATGTAATAGGATATTTTGCCAGAGTATCGCAGGTGAACTCTACACCTTTAAATTCCAAAGATAAATTTACGCGATTAGAAGTTAGAAGTCCGTTTACTTTACAGGAATAAAGAATTATAATAATGATATGAAGGGATGTGCAGGCTATGATTATTAAAGCATCAGCGGCATTGAACGAATAGAGTATTATTGATTATTCCTATCTACAACCATACGTTTTGTAGCTTTGAGTAAGGAGGATGAGATGAATTTTAATATAATTGATATAGAAAAATGGAATAGAAAAGAACACTATTTACACTATATTAAAAATTTACGCTGTACATTCAGTTTAACTACTAATATCGATATTACATTTCTAAAACAAGAAATGAAAAAGAAAAACAAAAAAATATATCCAGCATTGATATACATGATAGCAACTGCTGTCAATCACCATAAAGAATTTAGAATGGATACTGACAGTGATGGTCATTTAGGATATTGGAGTGAGGTAAACCCTAGTTATACAGTCTTTCATGAAGAAAATCAAACATTTTCAAGCATTTGGACTGAATATAATTCGTGTTTCACAACTTTTTATGATAATTGTGTTCAAGATATTTACGATTATTCCAGCTCAACACTTATGACACCAAAGCCTAATATGCCCCAAAATATATTTACTATTTCATGTATTCCATGGACGGAGTTTACTTCATTTAATTTAAATGTTTATAACGAAGGCTACTACTTACCACCCATATTCACTGTTGGAAAATTCATATATGAAGAAGAAAAGGTATTGATGCCACTAGCCATACAAGTACACCACTCTGTTTGTGATGGATTTCACATAGGAATGTTCATAAACTCTTTGAAAGAACTAGCAAACAATTACAGTGATTGGGCTCTTTTTTAATGCGTATTTGTTGCTATAAAAAATGGTATCAGTTACAATGATTATATGATAACGCAACAAGAGGGTGAATATTACTTATGGGATTAATTGAAATAGCAAGGAGAAATTCAGTCTGGCGAGGAATGGATTACTATAATGGAAAAAAGGTAATCTCTTTGGAGAAGACTGGAACAGAAACCTATAGTGGAATTGTGTCTGGCAGTAATGGCAATAAATATATGGTAAAGATAGACAAAGCGCATCCAAGAAAATCTAGCTGCAATTGTCCTTTTGCAGATGGACGGAGGGTTATTTGCAAACATATGATTGCACTATATTTTACCGCAGAACCTAAAGTGGCATTAGATTTTCTAAAGGAAGTAGAGAGCTGGGAGGAGGAGGAAGAAGCAAGGGAACAACAACACTATGAGGAGCTGGAGGAATATGTTAAAAGTCTCTCTAAGACGGAGCTCCAAGAACAGCTTCTTGAGGCTTTGATTCAATTAGAAGAAAGACAAAATTACTATTGGTAGAAGAAGGAAAGCAGCAGATGAATTTGACAATTGAAGAAATGTGTACTACTACAGAGGAAGCTGTCCTTTGAATATTAAAGTGCATAATGCAAGCGGAGAAAAGTTCTTCGCTTGTTCTTTTAGTTTTTCCAATTTACTATTTCTATTTTTCTATTATAATCAATAAATTATGATTCATGTCAAAATAATCATGTTTCATGCAAGGGGCAGTTTTTGAAGATAGATTTTTGGTATATTAATAATGCGAAGCGAATTTTATACACATAAAAAATAGCCTATATTAAATCAAATGCATTATATTTGAAGACATTTGAAAATAGATAGCTTGGTGGTGCAACAAAGAAATACCTCTCTGTAAGAAAAACATTCGTTTTGCCACCAAAGAAAAAACCTATATGTTGCACAAGCTTCTGGAAAAAGGAAAAAACGATATCCAAGGAGGAACAAACCCTATGAACAAACGACTACTTAGTATGTTTCTTGCGCTATGCCTGGTACTTAGTATGCTGCCGGTTTCTGCAATGGCACAAGAAGTGGATACGACGATTGTTACAAGCGAAGAAATCATTAACTTTGCACCGCTTGAAGAAGCAGAAAAAACGGTTATAACAGGTACATCTATTGAGGATTTAAATTTGCCAAAAACACTAACCGCCACGGTAGGGACAACCGTGGTTGCCGAGAAAGAGTCTGCACAAGATTTGGGAAACCAAGATATGGCAGTCGACCTAACAGCCACCGAATCCGAATGGCAAGAAACTATCGTGGATATACCAATTACATGGACTTCTAAGCCGGAGTACAACGTAGATATCAAGGGAACGTATATCTTTACACCGTTGATTGAGGGCTACACAGTCAAAGTGGATCCGCCAGAGATTACCGTGGAGGTGGAAGAGGCACCCATGACTTTGGATGAGATTGCACCAGATACGATTACACCGGATACGTATGGAACTACATTTATAGCTCCAATCACAATTGGCAGTAATACGGATGTTAAATGGAAATTTATTGTTTTAACTGAGCCAGACGGTGAAACAAACGGAACAGTGACTATTTACAGTCCTTATAGTGGAGCTGAACAAATGTACACAGGGGATTTATTTTTTCCTGAAACAGTTACAAATTACGGGAATACCTATGATGTTACAGAGATAAGCGGACATTGTTTTAATAGCTGTAGGATGTCGAGTGTTTTTATCCCAAAAACAATTGGTGGAAGTATAGGCCCAGATACATTTGTTGCTTGCCCTAACCTTGTTGCTATCAATGTAGATCCAGAAAATACAACCTTTATGAGCGAAGATGGTGTTCTTTACAATAAGGATAAAACCACATTAATAAGATATCCATCTGCAAAAAGTGGAGAATCATTTGCCATTCCAGAAAGTGTGAACACTTTACTCCCGTGTGCATTTTATGCGTGTAAGAATTTAACAACCATGACTATCCCAGATAATATTACCACGGTAGGATCACATATTTTTTATAAATGCGATGCATTGACAGAGGTAACGATTGGTGTTGGGGTAAGTGAAATTAATCACGCTACATTTATTGACTGCACTGCTTTGCAGTTGATAACATTTAATAGAATGACCGCCCCGACATTGGCTCGGTATGCATTTGCCTCTAATCCAATAGACATTTCCAATGGTTTAAAGTTTCAAATTAATGTAGGCAGTACAGGTTATATAGGAGAAGAGGCAAGTGATGAATGGAAATTACTTGCTGATAAATTTATTCCTATTAACCATGACGTTTGGGTAGATGGCGTGCAAGTGACAAGTGCCAATGCAAGTGATGTGCTTGGAGATGGAACAGTCAGCTACGCCCCTATTACAGGTGGTACGCTTCCAACCTTAACTCTTACAAATGCAAATATTACAAATGCATATGAATATGATTATAATCCTTTTTCAAAAGCTGTAGCTGGCATTCTTGTTAATGGAGATCTAAACCTAGTGCTGGTGGGTAATAACAGCATAGGTGGCAGCAGTTTTGATACTACAGGAGCGTCCAGTGCAGGGATTTATGTCAGAGATGGCGATTTAAACATATTAGGAACAGGCAGTCTAACCGCTACTGCAGGCAAATCATACAGTAGAAGTCTTGGCATGAGCGTTGAAAATTTCGAAAAGAACCTGACCATCTCTGGCGAGGCAAACGTTACCGCCATCGGTGGTAGTGCTTTCTATAGCGATGGCGTGTTTACCAATGGCAGCCTGACGATTGACGGCGCTAGTCTAACCGCTATGAGTGATAGTATCGGAGAAAGCACTAAAAGCTGTGGTGTTAATCTTGGATACGAAAATAGCAACCTTACCATTATAAATGGTGGCAGCCTAAACGCTGTTGGTGGAAACGCAACTTATGAAAGTAGCGGTGTGTTTTTCAATTATTTAGCTAATCCTATCATCATTGACGACGCAACCCTCACTGCCAGTGCTGCACATCAGGCAATAAGCGTAGCTCCAACTTTTGGTGTTGGCTTCCAACACAAAAATACGGCGGGATTACATGCCGATGGTAGCGGTGCGATAGTCATAAGCGATTCGACGCTTGCAAGTGGTATTACTAATTATAAATACGTCAAGATTGAGCCATTTATCAAGAAAACACCTACTATAAGTGATTTGACCTATGATCTTTTGGCAGTAGACTATGACGGCACTGCCAAGCCATTGTCTGTGACAGCAGTATCAGGAAAGACTTTAGGCGCAATCACAATCAAATATAACGGTAGCACCACCAAACCAATCGATGCAGACACTTATGCTGTTATAGTGGATATTGCTGGAAATGATGAATACAACTCAGTTACAGGACTATACCTGGGCGACTACATAATCAATAAAATTGCATATAATGGCACAACTGCCTTGTCGACAAGCGTATTGGCAAGTGGGCAATCACGGGCAACTGTAATACTTCCTACCCTGCCAGCAGGCGCTAGCTACAGTACACCAATGGCAAGTGGAAAAATTAAGATAACAGATATGAGCATTACAGGTAGCACATTGACCTATACCGCATCTGCAAGCAAAGCAGGAGAAAATGCTACCATGACAATTCCTGTGACGGGTGCCACCAACTACAAAGATTACAATATTCTTGTAACGGTTACTTCCACGGCAAAAGCACCACAGATGCTCTATACAGTCAAAGTAAAAAATGGAACGGGAAGTGGAAGCTATGCAAAGGGTGCAACTGTTACGGTTACAGCAAAAGTCAGAAGTGGCTATACATTCAAAGGTTGGAGCAGTGATAGTGGAGTAACCTTTACAGATAAAAAGGCAAATACTACAACCTTCAAAATGCCTGCTAAGGCAGTTACAGTAACTGCAAATTATAGTAAAAAAAGTAGCAAAGACAGTGAAAATTCCAATGAAGGAACTAAGACAAATCAAAATAATAATAGCGATAATACGACATCAAATCAAGCAATAACAGATGAAAGTACGAAGGCAGATACGTTAGTAAATCAAAATGCAAATGGAAGTGCACAAGGTGTAACCAGCGAGCAGACCAAAAACCGAACTAAGAGCAAGGCAGACAAACCATATCTTTTAGGAGAAGAAGAAAAAAGTGGTTGGGAAGCAATTTTGGCGGAAATTGAGGCAAGTTCCTCAAAGGCAATGCAAGAACTTGTTATGATGACCGTAGAAATGAATGGAGTAAGCAAAGTTCCTGCCAATGTCTTGGAGGCACTTCGTGGTCAAAATATAAATCTGATTCTTGATATGGGAGATGGCATTATATGGACCATTCATGGAATGGACGTGTCAGACGGACAGCTTTTTGATATTGATCTGGGTGTAACAAGGAACACAAGTGTGATCCCAGAGGATGTTGTAAATAGTATTCGAGGGGAAAATAATGCTATTTCGATAGAATTAGCTCATGATGGTGCTTTTGGATTTGGTGCTACTCTTACCATCGCTTTTGATGAAAAAGAAGCAGGAAAGTTTGCAAACCTATTTTATTACAACGAAGAGACTGGCAAACTAGAGTACATGGAATCGACACAGGTGGGAGAAGGTGGAAAAGCAACTTTAACTTTTGTTCACGCTTCGGCCTATACTGTTGTTTTGAGTCATGAGGTGATAAATGAGAGTGCGTTAGCGTCTATAACAGATACATCATCCAACCAAACGAACGAAAACACAATGGTAGAACCTACACAAGAACAGGCAACGAAAGAAACGAAAGGAAGTATGATGGCAATTTGGATTCTTCTTGGAATCATAGGTGTAATAGTAATTGGGGGAACAACTATTTACATAGAAAGAAATCAAGCAGGTAAGGAAGAAGACGAAGTATAATGATGGAGTAATCATTAATGTATTCAGAGAATACGAGTAGAACCCTAATAGTTATTTTGCATTCATACTGTAAACAAAAAAGTACCTGATGGTACTTTTTTGTTTACAGTATGAATGCAAATGACTCAGTTTATATTAAGAAAAACATGATATACTATATAAATAATTATTCATAAGAAGGAGATAAAACGATATGGCAAAAAACAGAGTGATTTGTAATAAAAATAATGTTGATTATCTATCAATTAGAAAGGCTATGGTTTCTGGAGCAAGAACGATAGAGGAAGTAGCAAAAATTACAGGAGTATGTACCGAATGTGAAGGTTGTAAAAATGAATTAGCTGGTATTCTTTCATCTGTTTGCGGTTGTAAGAAAGTTTCTCTAGAAACAGTAGTGAATGCAGTTAAAAATGGTGCCGATACAGTAGAAAAAGTTGGAGAGATAACAGGTGCTGGAACAGGTATTGACGAAGAAAGTGGAGAAGAGTGCGGAAAATGCAAAGGTCTTATCCAAAATATTATTGATTTAGGAAGGTAAACATACCATATTATTGAGATAATAGAATTAAAATTACGGTACAGTGGTTGTTATAAAAAGAGAGGGAAAAGTATGAAGGATACAAGGGAATTTATAAGAGGAATGGATATTTCCTCCTTTCTTGCTTTATAGGAAAGTTCTCCTTCGGAGAACTCTTGATATGAAAAGGGCCCGCATGGAGGCGGGCACAACAAGTAAACGATAGGTTTTAGAAGATATAGAAACCTTCAGCTCCCGGGAAGTCTTCGTCAAACGCATCGTCTTCATTTAAGAAGTAATCCATATCAAGCAAATCATCCTCACTCATGTGGCGGATGTCATCAGCGGTCATGCCTTCGGGTGGATTCTGTATATACTTGTTTCTGATTTCATCTGAACATTTTGACATAGTGTTTTCCTCCGTTTTATATATTTTATCACAGACGGAGGTGGTATGTATATATTTCATGCAGAAGAGAAAGTTGGGAGTCTTCCCATTGCCCTTTCATACATTTTGTCCAGAGAAATATGCTGATGTTTATGATAAAGCTCAAGAAAAAGCATTGTCTCGCCACAGCATGGACATTTGAGAGGATCATAACCAAAAGAGGATAAAGTGCAATTGCGCCAGCGATTGAATGAAAGAATAACCTTATGTTTTTCTTTTGATATGGCAAGAGATAGCTTTTTATCACTCTCACGTGTTCTTGCATAAAGACCATAGTAGCGGATTTGTTTGAAGTGTTTTTCAGGAATGTGCATGCTTAGTCGTTCAATGAATTCCATAACAGGAATGGTTTCAACGACAAGTTTGTCATCCTCATGACGATTGTAGTGAAAAGTTACATTTTCACCGTCGTAATCGTCGATACGAGAAGTGGCAATAACAGGACGACCAAGATAACGGCCTATGTATTTAGTAACAACTTTAGGATTACACTTATTAGGTTTTGCATAGACATAGAATCCTTCTTTATGTTCGTGGTAGCATTTAGCCTTGACCAGTATAAAAGATGGCCCAAGCTTTTTCTCCATTAAGTTAAGGAGGGCTGTGCGAAAGGCGTTGCGAAGGAATGTGTAATTAAAGTGAGTTTTGGGACGCCAAATACCAGAGTTACCAATGCCACCTTCGGACAGAAGACAATGAATATGAGGATTCCATTTCAAGTCTCTACCAAAAGTGTGGAGAACAAGAATGAATCCAGGCGTGAATTTTTCGGCTTTATTGTCTTTGTGAAATAAGCGAAAGACAACACTTTGAACAGCTTCAAAAAGAAGATTAAGAAGTTTTCTATCTTCAAGAAAGTAATGTCTAAGTTCAGAATCAATGGTAAAAACACAGTGACGGTGCTGAGCATTGATTATCTTAAAAGACATAGAGGTAGTGCGGTCAATGGAATACTTAGTTCCACAGGTAGGACAGAAGCGACTGTGACAACGGAAAGGAACAAATTTAAGGGTACCACATTTGCCGCAACCATACATTGCACCACCAAAAGAAGGGTCACCGCAGTTAATCATACGATTAACATTTTCAATGACCGACTTGCGAGGGTGTAAAGTATAAATCATTCTTTCATAGTTATCTTTAAATATATCCTGAAGTATGTTGCTCATAAGATTATTATGAAGGATTTGTAGCAAAAAGAAAACCCCCTAAATCCCCTCAAGATTGAGGGGGAGGGGAGTTGAAGTGTCGAAGACACTTTTTTAAGATGGAGGATAAAGGGTATCAATATTATGATTATGAAAGAAATCCAGTTGATTTATTGCAATTTGCAAAACAAGAAGGATTTAATTATGTAAGACTTCGTATTTGGAATGAACCTTGGTTGATTGAAGAATCAGGCGGCTATTGTGATTTAGAAAAGACATTACAGATGGCAAAAATAATAAAGAAGTACGGATATGGCTTTTTCCTTGATTTTCATTATTCGGATTGGTGGGCTGACCCCGGTCATCAAAAAAAGCCAAAAGCATGGGAACATTTAAATGATACTGAGTTGAAAGAAGCTGTTTATCTTTATACAAAAGAGGTTTTGTGTACGTTAAAAAATGCAGGCACAGTTCCTGATATGGTACAGATTGGAAATGAAATTCGTACAGGTATGCTATTTCCAGAAGGAGCAGTAAAAAACTGGACAGGATTGGCAGGATTAATTAACAGTGGTATTAGGGCGGTACGTGATACCTTGTCAAGAGAAGAGACAAAAGTGGTGATACATCTTGATCAGGGCGGACGCTATGTTTATTACAAAGAATGGTTTGATGCAGCAATCGAAAATGGAGTAGAAGATTTTGATATCATTGCATTGTCCTACTATCCATTTTGGCATGGTACGTTTTATGAATTTAAAAATACAATGGAAAATCTGGTAAAAGAATACGGAAAAGATTTATTAGTAGCCGAAACAGCACATGCATTTCAAAGAAGCAATGGCACTTTCTTTGGAGAAGCACAAGAACATGCGGCAGGTTTTTTTGCCACACCAAAAAATCAAAGGAAAGTACTAGAACTAATCGAGTCTATTATAGCAAATGTAAGTGAGAAAAAAGGAATGGGATTTTTTTATTGGGAACCATTTATGCGTATGCCAAAGGACATGGAAGGTTGGGGAAGCTGTATGGCATTAGTGGATGAAAATGGAGTAGCTACCGAAGGGCTACGTGCAATCTCCTATCATGAATTTGAAAAAAACAAAGATAAGATCGCTAAAGTCTATGTACCCCTAGAGATCGAAATTGCTACGAGAGAACATTTACATAAAATGGGAGAGCTATTGCCCAAAGTCAAAGCACTTAAAATGGATGGAACATTGATGGAAAAAGAGATTATGTGGGAAAGTGCTTTGGAAGAGGAAGATGGAATTTATGAAGTAAGTGGTGTGGTAGAAGGATATGAAGAAATAGTAAAAGTAAAGGCAGTACTAAAAGAGATACGAGATAGACAGCAAAATTTCCTTAACAATGCAAGCTTTGAAAAGGGGATGCAAGGCTGGGAAGTAAACGTAACAAAAGGAAATCATTGTCTTGAGATCAACATTGGTAAAGAGAAAGTACAAGAAGTAGGAGTGCTAGAACAAAATGTCTTTTTTTTTCGAGCAGAAGAAATCTGTGAGTGGATACTTAAGACGAAGTCACAGCCTTTAAAAAAGGGAAGCTATCAATTATCCTGTCGCTATAAAGGCGATAATACCACTGGAGTAGAAATACATTTATTTGCAAAAACTAAAGAAAAGACTTGTCTAACACAAATCTTTCCGCAAGACGAAGAGTGGATGCTTTACCAAATCACAAATATACAAGTGCAAGAGAAGGAGTTGCTGGAGGTTGGAATAAAAGTAAGTGCACCCCCAGTCTATGGAAAAGTAATACAATTTTGTTTAACTCCAACTTTTTGACACTGCATCATATTATATTAAAAGGATAAAAAGGGTGCGCAATTATACAAAATAATTGCGCACCCTTTTTATGAAAAAACAAACAAAAAACATTTGTGATATTTGTATATAATTATCAATTTACAAGTGAATCAATTTGGCATAAAATATCATTATAGCGCAATTAATTTACGCAATATTATAAAATTGCGCAAAAATAATAAAAAGAGGAGATTAAATGGGTAAAAAAAGAAAATGGAAATGGGTTGCCACAAGTATGACATTGGCATTTAGTATGATTGCGGGTGCTGTCATTTTCCTTCAAGCAGGCTGTGATGTAAAGGGTGCGAAAAAGAATGAAGGAATTACAAAAAGCTTTATTCGAGGAGTTGATATTTCTAGTATTATAGCCTTTGAAGAAGCTGGACAAAAGTTTTACTATGCGAATGGGACACAGGGAGATATGTTTGACATTCTAAAAGATGCAGGAGTGAACTATATACGTGTTCGTGTATGGAACAATCCCTATGATACCCAAAGTAAATTAGGTTATGGAGGTGGAAATAATGATATTGCAAAAGCAATTACCATTGGTCAGCGTGCCAAAGCACGTGGAATGAAATTGCTTGTTGATTTTCATTATTCTGACTTCTGGGCAGATCCTGCTAAGCAATATGCTCCAAAAGCCTGGAAGGATTACACTTTAGAACAAAAGGCTGATGCAGTTTATGATTTTACATATGATTCTCTTTCTAAGCTTCTTTTGGCAGGAGTGGATGTAGGAATGGTACAGATTGGAAACGAAACAATGGGTACGATGGCTGGAATGGGTGGACTATATGACGGGATATGGAATCTTACCAGTGGAGTAGGAGCAGCAATGCAAAAGGGTTGCGAAGCTGTCAATACGATAAACAACGAATATGGATTGTCTGGTGAGAAAGCGATTCTGAAAGCACTTCATTTTACAGATCCCAATACTACAGCTACTTGGTATGCCGAGCAAGCAGCTTTACAAGGAATTGATTATGATGTATTTGCAGTATCAGCGTATCCATTTTGGCACGGTAGTGTAGATGAACTGGCTACTTCGCTAAAAAATGTTGCAAAAACATACAACAAAAAAGTAATGGTAGCAGAGACCTCTTATCCATACACATTTGCAAATGCTGACTCTACGGGTAACAATGTTAGCTCTTTGAGTGACATGGCATATTCAGACTATGAAGTTAGTGTGGCTGGACAAAAGGAAGCAATTGAAGCAGTCTTTATGGCAGTTGCATCTGTTAATACACAGTCAGGCACGAACGGATATGGATTGGGTGGATTTTATTGGGAACCTGCATGGATTGGTGTAGATACAGCAAAAAGCGGAAGATATGGAACTGGTTTTGCATCTAAGGTATCTGGCAATTATGAATTACTGTTTCACGATAAGGTAATAGAGTATGCAACAGAGGATAAAGGAAGCTCTTGGGACAATATGGCTATGTTTAATTCGACAGGAAAGGCACTGGATTCTTTACAAGTGTTTCGTAAAATAAAGGATAAAGCGGCCAATTAAATTGTTATTTTTTATGGATTCAATGTCCAAAGCATCGGCAGAGAAAGGATTGATTTATGAATAGTTTAATTAAAAATGTGAAAAGAAATAAAACACTTTTACTGATGTTGGTGCCTCCAATTTTATTTGTTATTATTTTTAGCTATATTCCAATGGCAGGAATTGTTGTAGCATTTAAAAACTATAATTATTACGATGGTTTTTTGGGGAGTCCTTGGGTAGGATTTGATAATTTCCGTTATTTATTTGTAACCGGTAAGATTTGGGAGCTTACCAGAAATACTTTGTTATACAATATGGCTTTCATTTTCTTTGGAATCATTTTTGAGGTAGGGTTTGCAATTATTTTAAGTGAAATAAACGGTAAAATTTTTAAGAAAGTAACACAAGGGTTTATCTTCCTTCCTTATTTTATTTCATGGGTAGTGGTTTCAACCATTATGCTAAATATTTTTGGTGAAAATGGTGTGTTAAATTCATTGCTTGGAGCAGTTGGGATAGAAGACTTTAGTATTTATCAACAGGTATCTGGATGGCCAATCGTAATGCTTTTTGTTAGAATGTGGAAGCAGACGGGATACGGAACTGTTGTGTATTTAGCAGCCATTGCAGGCATTAGCCAGGAAATGATGGAGGCAGCACAAATTGACGGAGCATCTGTATGGCAAAGAATACGCTATATTACGATACCTTGTTTAAAACCAACGATATTTATAATGACACTCTTAGCAATCGGGAATATTTTCCGTGGTGATTTTGGAATGTTTTATCAGTTAGTAGGAGCGAATCAGTTATTGCTTCAATCCTCGGATGTGATTGACACATATGTTTACCGATCCTTGATAACTTCACCCAATATAGGAATGTCAGCTGCAGCAGGATTGTTTCAGTCGGTATTATGTTTTGTAACAATTTGTACAGCCAATTATATTGTGAAGAAATTTGATCCAGACTATACATTATTTTAGGAGGCAAAAAGATGAAAATAAAAAAAGGAAAAGATGTAATTGCATTTAATATTATGGCATACATATTAGTCGGAATTTTTGCTCTTGCCTGTGTGATTCCATTTTATTTAATCATAGTTGGATCAATTACCAAAGAAAATATTATCGTGACAAAAGGATATCAATTTTTTGTTACATCAAAAGAATTTTCGCTAGAAGCCTATCAAATGGCTTTAAAAAGCCCAGAGAGTATACTAAATGCTTATGGAGTGACTATTTTTGTAACGGTAGTAGGAACGGCTCTATCTATTTTCTTAACTACTATGACAGGGTACGTATTAGCAAGACCTGATTTTCCATGGAGAAATAAAATTTCATTTTTCTTTTTCTTTACAACATTGTTTAACGGTGGTCTTGTTCCTTGGTATTTACTATGTACAAAATATTTTAATTTTAGTAACCATATGTATTCGTTGATTGTTCCAGGACTGTTTTCAGTTTGGAATATGATTATTGCAAAGAGTTTTATGAAAGGAATTCCGTTTGAAATGACAGAGGCTGCCAAAATTGATGGAGCTGGAGACTTTTTTATCTTTTATAAGGTTATTTTACCAATGGCAAAGCCATTGATTGCAACGCTGACTTTATTTATCGCGTTAGCTTATTGGAATGATTGGTATAATTGCATGCTGTTTATGAGTACTAGTGATAACTGGAATTTACAGTATACATTACAAAACATTTTAAATAGTACCAATGCTTTAAAACGTGTTGCGGCACAAACAGGAATGCAGGTTGGACAGCTTCCGTCAGAAGGATTAAAGCTTGCAATGACAGTCATTGCAACTGGACCAATTGTATTACTTTATCCGTTTTTACAAAAGTATTTTGTAAAAGGGCTTACCATTGGTGCAGTAAAGGGGTAAGGTGCTTTCAACCGTATGAAAAGTACCGATAAAAAAAGAAAATGAAAAGGAGAAAATGATGATGAAAAAGAAAATGAAACAATTACTATCTCTTACGTTGGCTTTTGTAACAGCTTTTGCGCTAGTAGGGTGTAAAGGAATGAGTAAGGAAACGGCGAATGTGTCAAAGGAGGGGGCAGATAGCACCAGTTCCACGGAAATTGCAGCCGATAGCCCGTATGCAGAGAAAGGTTATGATTTATCAAAAAGAGAAAATATAGTGATGTATGTATTAGGTGATGAACCAGCAGACATGCAAACGGTTGTAGAGCAGGCGAATGCAAAATATTTTGAACCTAATTTGAATACAACAGTTGAAATTAAATTCTTGAATTGGAGTGATTATACGACGAAGTATCTGCTTTTGCTTTCTGGTGGAGAGCAGGTTGACTTAATTTATACTGCGGCATGGTGTTATTATAATGAAGAAGCAGCCAAAGGAGCATTTTGGGAGTTAACAGATGAATTTTTAAAAGAAAATATGCCATATACTTATGAACAGCAGCCAAAAGAGAGTTGGGATCAGATTTCAATTGATGGAAAGATATATGCAGTTCCAAAAGCAAAAGCTACTTTTACTGCTTATAACATTACAGCCGTTCGCCAAGATTTAATTGATAAATATGGATTAACAGTACCAAATAGTTGGGATAACTATCAAAAATATTTAGAGGAATTAGTACAATTAAAAAGTGAAACAGGTGTAGTACCATTAAATACCAATGCAAATCGAGAACAGTTACTCACTACTTTCCTACAGACAAAAGGAATTCAAAATGTTGCTGAAGGGTATGACTGGATGTATTATAACAATGGAAAAGAAGATGCACCAGATGCAAGCGATATTTTTTATTATTATGGCTCTGACTTAAATCTTGAATATTGTAAGAAAATGGCAGAGTTTGCTTCGAAAGGTTTTTGGTCAGCAGATGCAATTAATGATACAACAGATGCACAAGCTTATTTTGAAAATGGAACCTCTGGTTCTTTTGTATGGAATACCAGTGTATTTCAAGCAGGGAAAAACTTAGAGTCAGCAAATATTGGAACATATGCGGTATATGACTTGACATCAGAGGCACTTCGAAGTCGTGCAAGCTATGCAACAGATGCAATTGCAATTACCACAAAGTCAAAGAACCAACAAAGAGCAGCTCTTGTATTAGATTATATGAAAAGTGACGTGAATTTGAATCGATTGTTACTTGGAGGAATAGAAGGGACTCATTATGAATTAACAGAAGGAGGAACACGTGTCACATTAGATAAGTCAAAAGATTATGGCTGGAATAACTGGGCATGGGCTTTGAATCGTGAAGATGAACCAGAAGAGGATGGCTTAGATGAAAGACAGGTTGAGATTTCAAAAATAACAATGGCACATGAATACCGTCCAGAAGTTGCAGGTTTTACGTTTGATCCGAAAAAAGTAGAAACAGAATATACAGTAATCAAGTCAATTATTGATGAATATAAACAAAGCTTTGCACTTGGTATTTATGGAGACAATACAGAAAACGAATTTGCTAGTTTTCAAAAGAAGTTAAGAGACGCTGGAATTGATAAAGTGACAGATGAGTTTAAAAAACAGTATGAAGGGTATTTGTTACGAACTGGATTAAAATAAATGTTATAGATTAATTTTGGTATAGCAAATAAAACGGAAGCTTAAAATTCTCTTTCTTCTATGCCTAAAAACAGATATAATAATATCAATTATTAGAGTTAGAGTGCCGAAATATCTGGCAACGGCAAAAGTAATGTCTGTAAGTAAATAAACGAAGTTTTGAATACGGTAAAAAAAAATATGGATTATCAGTAGGTAGGGTGAAAAAATATGAAGTTTCGGTATGAGAAAGAGAATGAAAGCAAGAAAATTACGATACAAGAAATTGCAAAAAAGCTAGACCTGTCTCCAACAACCGTATCAAGAGCTATTTCAGGCAAAGGACGGATTGGTTTAGAAACAAAGAACAAGGTATTTCAATTTTTAGAGGAGTACCAGTATATCCCAAATACAACAGAAAAAACAAAAAAGAGATCCAAGAATATTTGTGTCCTTTTGCCTGGAGAGGAAGGTCATGCACAGTTACCTTATTTTCAGGAGATATTACTAAGTGTATATGATTGTTTTTCTGCGTGGGGATATGGAGTGTTATTGGTTAAGACTACCTCAACCAATATAGGGGAGTTAATGTCTTTGGTTGAACAGCGCAAGATAGATGGAGCGATATTCACAAGAACAATGGAAGGTGACTTAGCAATACGCTATCTAGAAAAACAAAAGATTCCTTTTGTTGTAATTGGAAGCTGGGTTGAAGAACAAGTGATTCAGGTAGATTTTGACCAAGAAGGTGGCTGCAAGGATTTAGCCTCTGTGCTTTTACGCATGAATATTAAAAAGATTGCTTGTGTTTGCGGCGATGCAGGACACATCGTAACACAGAGTCGATTGAGAGGAATACGGGATGCATATCAAGAGGCGGGAGTCCTTATGGATGAAGATTTACTTTATACAGGAGCAGTGTATCCTTCGATTGTAGAAAAGGATGTTGCAAAGATATTAAAAAAAGGGGTAGATTGCATTCTTTGCCTTGACGATAATATTTGTTTGAGTGTCCTAAATGCACTGCATAAGAGTCGGGTAAAGATTCCCAAAGACATAAAGGTTGCATCTTGCTATGGAGGCAAATCATTAGCAAACTGTTATCCGTCTATTACCTGTTTGGAATTTGACGTAAAAGAAATAGGAGGAGTAGCTTCTAAAAAACTATTAGATGCTATGAGTGGGAAGGTAGACTACAATAAACTAATACTAGGCTATAACGTATTGATTAAAGAATCTACGATGTAGTTAGGAAATATTTGAAAAATGGAGATAAAAATGCAGAAGAATACAAACATCAGACTTGAACAATTGCTGCATGGCGGCGACTACAATCCAGAGCAATGGTTAGATTCTCCAGAAATACTGGAAAAAGATTTGGAATTTTTTTTAAAAGCAAACATCAATGTTATTACAGTTGGGATGTTTTCTTGGAGTGTATTAGAACCAGAGGATGGGAAGTATCAAATTGACTGGCTTATAGAAATAGTGAATAAAATGTATCAAAATGGGATTTATACGATCCTTGGGACTCCATCAGGTGCTAGACCGCAATGGCTGGCAAAAAGCTATCCGGAGGTTCTTCGTGTAAATGCAAACCGAGAGAGACAACTTTTTGGTGCCCGCCATAATCATTGCTATACCTCTTTGGCTTACAGAAAAAAAGTTCGGGATATTAACATGTTACTTGCAAAGGAATTAGGAAATCATCCAGGAATTATACTTTTGCATCTTTCGAACGAATACGGAGGAGATTGCCACTGTCCATTATGTCAGGCAAAATTTAGAGAATGGTTAAAAGAGCGATATAAAACGATTGAAGAGCTCAATCGTAGGTGGAATACTACTTTTTGGAGTCATATCTATCAAGACTTTGAACAAGTTGAGAGTCCGTCTCCCAAAGGAGAGATGCTTTTACATGCTTTGAATTTAGACTGGAGGCGTTTTGTTACGGCTCAGACGGTAGATTTTGCTGAATGGGAAAAACAGGCAATTCGTGATGGAGGCTGCGAAAAACCGATTACTACCAATTTTATGGGAGATTATGACGGGCTTAATTACAGGAAATTTAAAGAAGTACTAGATATTGCTTCGTGGGATAGTTATCCAGAATGGCATAGAAAACCAGAAATACAAACGGCAAGAGAGACAGCGATGCAGCATGATTTTATGCGTAGTTTATTAAAAAAGCCGTTTTTACTAATGGAGTCTTCACCTTCTTCAACAAATTGGCAGGATGTGAGTAAATTAAGAAAACCAGGTATTCTAAGAGCGGCTTCCTTACAGGCGATTGCGCATGGCTCTGATAGTGCTTTGTATTTTCAAATGAGACAAAGCAAAGGCGCTTCTGAAAAACTCCATGGAGCAGTCATTGACCATTATGGCGGAGAAGATACAAGGGTTTATCAAGAAGTTTGTCAGGTGGGAAAAGCGCTAGCTGAACTTACGGAATTAAGAGGAACAAAACAAAATTCGAAGATTGCATTGCTGTATGATACAGAAAATAGATGGGCGCTTATGGATGCACAAGGACCAAGGAATTGTGGAATGCCATATAAAGAAACGGCGGATAAAATGTATGCAGCTCTTCGAAGACAGGGAGTAAATGTTGATGTCATTGATATGGAAGATGTATTAAAGGATTATCAAATAATATTAATTCCCATGCTTTATATGTTTCGTGCAGGAATCGAGAAGAAAATAAGAGCGTTTGTGGAAAACGGTGGAACGGTTATTATGACTTTTTGGTCAGGTGTTGTAGATGATGCAGATAGCTGCTTTTTAGGTGAAACGCCAAGTAAGTTAACCGATGTGTTGGGACTAAGAAGAACAGAGATAGATGGACTTTATGATGAAGAAGAAAATACGGCTATTCCAAAAAAGAATAATTCTCTTTCCTTAAATAAAAAGTATACATGTCGAAATTTATGTGAATTGGTGAAGGTATCAGACGCAGAAGTTCTTATGACCTATGAAAAAGATTTCTACAAAGGACTTCCAGTTCTAACTTGCAATCAATATGGAAAAGGAAGAATCTATTATGTATGCGCAGATATGGAAGAAGCATTCTATACGGACTTAATTGAAGCAGTCTTTGAGAAAGAAAAAATTGAAAAACCATTTTCATTTATTCCAGAAGGTGTTGAAGTGACAACAAGACAATCAAAGGAAGACTCTTATCTGATTGTACAAAACTTTAACAGGGAAGCCGTTGCGTTGGATTTTCCAAAATCTAATTATGAGGTTATTTATGGAACGCAAAGTGAGAAACTAGATAGCTTCTCAACTGTTGTTTTGAAGAAAGTGAAATAATACAGGTTATCGGTTAAGCCGGCAGCAGATAATACCATTAGGTGTTATCTTCTGCCGGTTTTTATAAATCAAGGGTTTTCTTTGTCTTGTTTTAGATTTCCCAATATTGCTTACAGAATCTAACTATTATTAGAATTGCGACTACTAGTTATCGATGTCGAAATACGTCGAAAAAATGGATACTACCTAGTTTTATTGGTACTTTTGTGCTATGATAAAGACAGTAAGTATCAGGAAAACTTATGTATCAATTAGTTGGATTATATATGCAAAAACTTCATTCCAACTATGATATAGATTGATAGAATTAGCATAGCTTAGGCTTTGACTTTATGAACCAGGGAGGTTGATATAAACTTGTGATAAGTTTTCACATTAAGTGAATCATGTGTTGAGTTAAATAATTCGTTGCACAAATATACGCACTAGGAGGAAACAGATGAAAATCTCAAGATTACTAAAGATTGTAGGTATCACATGTTTTATTTTAATTGTTTTTAATGCAGTGGCATTAGTTTCGTTAGATAAAGGAATAGAAAAAGAATGGATAGCTAGAGATGCGCAATCTCAATTTCAAAGCTTAGGGTTAGAGCTTAAGGAGGCTTCGGATTATTTAACAAATCAGGCTAGAGCCTACGTGCAATTTGGAGAAAAAGTTTATTATGATAACTATTGGAAAGAAGTAAATGAGACTAAAACAAGAGAAAAAGTGATAGAAAGACTAGGTGAACTAGGAGCAAAACAAGAACATTTCCAGATACTAGAGGATGCAGGAGAAGCGTCTAACAGCTTGGCAAAGGTTGAAGAAGAAGCGATGAATGCAGCCAAGGGAGGAAATTTTGAAACCGCAAGAAGACTTGTATTTGACGATAATTATAATAAGAGTAAAAAGATTATAACAGATTTAATCAATGATTTTACGAATAAAATCAATGAAATGGCCGCGAAAGAAGTAGAAGAAACAACAGCCAAATCAAGAATTTTATTTATGATTGTATATGTATTACAGACTATATTTATACTTATTGTAATTATAACATTTATTCTCTTGGCCAAAAAAGTTAAAAAATTAAAAATAATAACCAATCGATTAGATGAGTTGGCAACAAATGATGGTGATTTAACTTCAAGAGTTGAGATTGTGAGTAAAGATGAAATAGGAGATATTGCAAATAGTTTTAATACATTTGTAGAAAAAGTTAGAACTATAGTAGTAGAAATTGCAAGTATTTCAGAACAAGTAGCGGCATCCTCCGAAGAATTGACGTCCACAACTCAACAATCATCAATAGCAGCAGAAGAAGTTGCCAGAGCCATCGATGAGATAGCAAGAGGCGCCAGTGAACAAGCGAAGGATACAGTGGATGGCGCAACTAATATTAATATATTAGGTCAAATCATCGAAGAAGATATAAAACAAGTTAACAACTTAGAACTGTTATCAAATGAAGTGATAAAGACGGTAAAAGAAGGTTACAAAACTTTAGAGAGCTTAAATGATAGTGCGATACAAAACAGTGAAATTTCAAAAAAAATCAATGATATTACAATAGATACAAAGCGTAGTGCAGAAAGAATATCAGTAGCCAGTGAAATGATAAAGAACATTGCAAATCAAACCAATTTATTGGCATTAAATGCTGCAATTGAAGCTGCAAGAGCAGGAGAAGCTGGAAGAGGATTTTCTGTGGTTGCTGATGAAATAAGAAAGCTTGCTGAAGAGTCTAATAATTTTACAGATGAGATCACAAACATAATTGAAGAGTTAATTAATAAAACCAATGAAGCTGTAATGGCTATGGAAAAAACTGAAAAAATAGTACAATCTCAATCAGAAAATGTAAATGATACAGAAGATAAGTTTAATGTGATAGCTGATTCCATAGATGACATGAGAAATGCGATAGAAACCTTAAATAAAGGTGAGCACGAAATGAACATAAAGAAAAATCAGATAATAGGTATCATAGAAAATCTATCTGCTGTATCAGAAGAAAATGCAGCAGGAACTCAAGAGGTTGCTTCTTCCGTAGAAGAACAAACTGCTTCTACCATGGAAATAGCCAGCGCATGTGATGAGCTATCAAAACAAGCTGAATTAATACTAGATTGCATAGGTAGATTTAAATATTAAAAAATAAGTATTTTTATATATGAATATGCTTCAACTTTGTTTTTCGAAGTTGGAGCATATTTTAATTTACATTATATTGGATAAATTAAAGTAATTATTATCACCAAGTTGTGGTATATTAAAGATATACTTAAATCAAAGGAGGATTTATCATGAACAAATTTAATATCAAAGATTATTTTCAGGAACCAGAAGGTAAAATTGCAAAAAGAATGATATTTAAAAGTGATAATGTAATTGCTTTTGTTTTAAACATTGCCAAAGGAGAAATACTGCCAGGACATACACATCTTGAATCTACCCTTTTTTTGCAGGTTATGGAGGGAAGTGCGAAGGTTGTTACGGATGGCAATGAAACCTTGTTGCAGGTTGGAGAATTAATGCAAGTGGATGGACAAGAAAGCTTACAGGTTATAAACAGCGGTGAAGACATTTTACGCCTTTACGTTACAATATCACCAATGGGCTCGGAAGCGTTTGCAACTGATGCAAATATTTAATATAACGGTTCATAATTAAAAAGGTAAATGCAGTTTGAAATCCTACATTTCAAAGCAAGAATAGTCGGGAAGATTATAAGAGATAGTATTATCATTTGATTACAGTCATGAGGGGGTGATGTAATGAGTACTTGGGTCAAGGGCTTGCAAAACGCAATTGAATATATGGAAGAAAATCTAACAGAGAATATTCAGGTAAAGGAAATAGCTGAAAAGGCATATGTCTCAGAGTTTCATTTTCAACGTATTTTCTCAACGTTATGTGGATTTAGTATTGCTGAGTATATTTGTAACAGAAGACTTGCGTTGGCGGCGAGAGAGTTGACAGGTGGTGATGTAAAAGTCATTGATGTTGCCATGAAATATGGTTATGATTCACCTGATAGCTTCGCTAGAGCTTTTACTAAGTTTCATGGAATCACTCCATCGGCTGCAAAGGAAAAGGGCGTACTTCTTCGCGATTTTGCGCCCATAAAAATAATACTATCACTGGAGGGTGGAACTATGATGGATTATCGAATTGAAGAAAAAGCAGCATTTACTGTTATGGGAAGAAAAAGAATCTTCTGTAATGAGACATCTTATCAAGAGATTCCTAAGTTTTGGGAAGAACATATGAAAGATGGGGGAAGTGAGATTGTTTGTGGAATGTTTGGACTTTGCATGGAGTCAAATGGTTCGAATTTTGAGTATCTAATAGCAGATGTTTATTTGCCTTGGAAGGAAATCCCAAATGGTTACGAAACAAGAACACTTCCTGCTGGTACTTGGGCAGTATTTCCCTGTAAGCTGAAAAATTTACAGGAGATAAATACAAAGATGTGGAATGAATGGCTGCCAAACTGTAAAGACTATAGGCTTAGTGGAAATTATAACATTGAATTGTATGCTCCGCTTAGTGAAGAGGCTATCCCAGAAAGTTATTGCGAGTTATGGTTACCAATTGAAAAAGTTTGATGAAAGAGCAATTGGAGTTTTGAATCTATGTTAGATTTAAAAGAATGAGCGATTAAGATTAAACGATTCCGTAAAGTAAAACGGTGATTTTGATTATTATTTCAAAATCACCGTTTTTTGCTTAAATTAACATCAAGTTAAATCATCAGTGCGTCATAATATTTTCTTTTTTATTTTGATAAAGACAACATAAGATTAAAATAACTACATTGATACGACATCAATTTTTTCAAATAGGTAACATATAATATATGCATTTCATATACTATTTTAGAATAACTTTTTTATTTGAATTTTATTCTAATGTATAAAAGGAGCTTAACAATATGAAATATAATTATGATTGTGGGTTAACTTTGCAAAATTGTTGTGGAAGACCAGGAGGTAATATAAGTGGTAATTGTTCATGTTGTAGGCAAGGACCACCAGGTCCTCGAGGGCCACGTGGGCCGCAAGGTCCCCAAGGGCCAATAGGTCCTCAAGGTCCAATAGGTCCTCAGGGACCAATAGGGTCAGCAGGAGCCACAGGTCCAACGGGTCCAACAGGTCCAACAGGGGCCACAGGAGCCACAGGTCCAACAGGCCCCGTGATTTAAGGAAAACTGCAAAAGCCCTTATTCTATGCGGGATAAGGAGATACCAAAATAAAATATGAGCTATCACATTACACAGGATACCGCCCAATTGGACAAGATGGGCGGTATTTTTGTATCTGGATAGCGGAACTTCGGGTCAAGTTGGCCCGAAGTCGAAAGGAGGGATTGCGAATATCCCGTTGGGGCTTGACCTAAAAATCAAGCCCCTTTTTTCATGCCATAAAACAGACAAGGAGGAAAAACGCATGGCAAAAAATGAGCCAAACAAGCCGGAGGAAGTAAAAACCGCTCCCGCACAGGAAGCAACAACAGAAGAAAAAAGCACTCCCAAACCCATGCCGGAGATTAGCGGCGAAGCTCCTGCCCCGGAAAAGACTGCCGAAGAAACAGCGGCACTTCCCCATGAGGACGGAGTCGCCCTGCATGAATCTGATAAGGACAGGCCGGAAGTACCTACCCCCATTGACATTCCCGCCCCCGGTGATGTGGTGGTTTCCTTTGACAAAATCAATGAGATTGTTTCCGGGAAACAGGCGGCGGTAAAGGAAGCGGAGCAGACCGCCCCCGAAAAAAAGGACGTGGAAAAATCAGCACATACCGAAAAAAAGGCAGAGCCAGAGAAACCTGGTATGGATAAGGGAAAGGAAAACGAGCCGAAAACGGCTGACAGCAAGCCCAAATCCCGCTCACAAAAAACCACTGAAAAAGCGGACAAAAAGCCTACTCGCCCTACCAAACAGGAAAAAGCCCCAAAGGCTGTAAAACCGGATAAACCGAAACAAGCCGCAGAAATTGGCGGCGGGGCTTCTGGTTCCCCGCAAGCTACGGAACAGGCACAGCAGGAAACGCCGCCCCCTGCCCCGGAACTGCCACCCGAACCGAGGGAAGCACCCCGCCCCCGCGAAGATGGCGGCTATGAAATCGTATCCGGCCACCGCCGCCAGAAAGCCAGTGAATTAGCCGGATTTACGGATATGCCCTGTATTATCCGCAACATGACGGACGAGCAGGCCATCACGCAGATGGTAGAGGACAACACCAATCAGCGTGAAAATATCCTGCCCAGCGAACGGGCCAAAGCCCTGCAAATGCAGTTGGAAGCCATCAAGCGGCAGGGTGCGCGAACCGGCAACGGACAGCGTTCCAATGAGGTCGTAGCCGAGCGCAACAAAATGACGGTCAAGCAGGTTCAGCGGTATATCAAGCTCAATGAGCTGGTTCCCGACCTAATGAAAATGGTGGACGAAAAGAAAACCGCGTTCACTCCTGCGGTGGAGCTTGCGTTTATCAAGCCAAAAAATCAGCGGTATATTGCTATCGCTATTGAGGGCCAGCAGTCGGCTCCCTCGCTCTCACAGGCACAGCGTATGCGTGACCTTGACCAAAAGAAGCTGTTAAACCCCGATGTGATTGACGGAATCATGTTAGAAGAAAAAAAGGAGGCAGACAAAGTGATTATTTCAAGTCAGGAACTTTCCCAGTATTTCGGCAAGGAGAAAACACCCCGCGAAATGAAGGATACCATTATGAAGCTGCTTGAGGAAAACAAGGCAAAACTGAAAGAGGTTTCGGCTCCTCAAAAGAAAGCCGAACAGGAAAAATAAGCACTTCGGGTCAAGTTGGCCCGAAGTCGGTGTATGCGGGGCTTTGCCCCGCACCCCAAAGCTCTAAGGATATAATATATTCCCCGTCGCCATATATCAGGTAGCATAACCGGGAAAATCGGTCAAGAGCCTGCCGCCGTAGGCGGTGCTTCGCACTCTTGACGGATTTCTCCCGGTTATGCTTTAAGGCAGTCAAGCGACGGGGATATATATTCCTTTGAGCTGCTCCCTTTCCAAGCGTGGAAAGGGCGGGGGGATAGGTTGACACATTCAGCGCAACAAGAACGGAGGTGCTTAAATCATGAAACGACCTTTAGCATACATTACTGCCGCGTGGTGCGGCAATCACGATACGGATACCAAACAGGCGGCGCAGTATTGCCGGGCAGTCTATGAAGCCGGGTTTTCCCCGGTTTGCCCGACCCTGTATCTTCCGCTTTTTCTCAATGACGCAATCCCGGAGGAACATAAAAGCGGCATTGATATGAGCCGGGATCTTCTGCGCCGCGCCCATGTGCTTGTCGTATGCGGAAGCGATATTGACGAGGACGTAAAGAACGACATTGCCGTTGCCGGGCGGCTGAACATCACGGCAACCACGCTGGACGGGATTCTGACCGTGAAAACGCAGGGACAGGAAAAAGACCATGCTTGAAGCCTTTGTGACCAATCTTGGGCGGTATAATGAGGGATATTTGGACGGGGAGCCTTTGAAGCTCCCCGCTACCACCGAGGAAGTACAGGCACTTTTGAAGCGTATCCATGTAGACGGTGTGCGGTATGAGGAAATTTTTATTACCAATTATGAAACCGACATTTCCGGTCTGCGTGACTGCTTGGGAGAATATGAAAGCATTGACGAGCTAAACTATCTGGCTTCCCTGCTGGACGATATGCCGGAATGGGAAGCGGAAAAGTTTGCCGCCGCCGTGGACTTCGGAGAGTACAACAGTGTGAAAGACCTAATCAACCTCACGCAAAATCTAGATTGCTTCGAGTTTTACGCCGGAATTGAGAATGAGGAAGATTTGGGCCGCTATTACATTGAAGAAATGTGTACGCTGGAAATCCCGGAGCATTTGGAGAATTACATTGATTATGAAGCCTACGGGCGGGATATGAGCTTGGACTAGGACGGACGATTTACCGAGGGCGGCTATGTGGTGCGGACAGGCAACAGCTTCACCGAGCATTACAGCGGCAGGGATGATTTATCGGAGGAATACCGGATTTTCGTTTATCCCGAACCAGAAAAGCTCTCGATTCGTGACACCCTCAAACAGTATCAGCAGATGATTGACAATGCACCCGTTTCGCAAAAGGCTCACATTGCCCCGGCCTGTGAGGAACGGTAAAGCCACTTCGGGCCAACTTGTCCCGAAGTGAGAAAGGAGGTTAAAAAACCTATGGCAAAAACGAAAACCACCACCGAACCGATTCTGGAAAATGAACACGTTAAGGAGCTTTTGGCGGTATTGCGGGAAAACAATTCCCCGTCCACAAAAGATTTTCTTGCGGTTCTACATCATGTCGGAGCAATGGAAAAACAGCTTGACGCCGCTGTAAAGGAGCTTGCCGCCATGCGGCAGGAACTCCGAACAGCACAGGAACAGAACCACCCGGTTAAAACCGCTTTGCAAAAGGCGGTCATTGTTATGCAGGGGCAGGTATTGGACTTGCGGGATAAATTGGCGGAGCTAAAGCAAAGCGTCATAGACGGTTGTAAGAACGCCGTTACCGCTTTTAAGGAAACCGGCATTTCCGCGCTGGATAACGCAGCCCGGTTCTTCAAGGTGCGCCCCACTTTAGAAGCCATGCGGGATATGCTCACAAAGGATATTCAGTACGACGATAAGGCTATTGCCAAAATCGAAGCAATCAGCACCGAATACCATCAAGCCGGGCGGCATTTGAAAAACATGGGCCGGGTCATGCTTGGCAGAGAAGCGGCACAGGAAGTAAAACAGCCCGGCAAGCTGGCGGCGGTCATATCCGCTCCATTCCGTGCGGAGCGTTCCCATTTTTCCAGTATAAAAAGCCATATAGAAAAATCTTTGAATACGCTGGCACGGTTGGAAGAACGGGCGGCAGAGAAAAAGCCCTCTATCCGGGAAGCTCTTGCGACCCAAAATGAAAAAATCGCGCAGGCACAAAAGGACGCTCTCACCACAGAACGCCCCCGCCCTGTCAATGCAGAGAGGTAACACACTTCGGGCCAACTTGGCCCGAAGTCCTCCCGCCTATACGATTGTCCTATCTGGCAGGAAAGGAGGAATTTCATGCAGGAAGATATTGAACGCCGGACGGTTGCCCTATCCGTCAATGCCACAAAGCTGACGGGCCGGACGCTGGCAAAGGTGTTGGCGGCAGCACTCCGGCAGATACAAAAGAGCCATCAGAAACGGCAGACACCACAGGGCAGACAGAGCGTAAAAAAGCTGATGAACCACGGCGTTTCTACGAACAGTCTTGATTTGTCCGGGGATACGAAGCTCTTTGACCGTGTGGCTCGGAAATACAATGTAGACTATGCTTTTCACAAAACCGGGCCGGATAAATATTTGTTATTCTTCAAGGCCGGGCAGGCTGACGCTATTACCGCCTGTTTTGGCGAATACACAAAGCTGGTGCTGAACCGGGGCAAGAATCGCCGTCCCTCTATTCTGAAACAGTTAAAAGCCTTTGCCGACAGGGAGCGTACCAAACCGCGCCAAAAGGAACGAAAACGGGAGGTGACGCGGAATGAACGATAAAATCCGTAAATATGTGATTCCCAATATTCCCTATCTGTTCGTGCTGTGGTTCTTTCTGAAGCTCGGCACAGCCTACCGCCTTGCGGCAGGTGCAGACTTCGGAAATAAGCTGGTTGGCATGATAAAAACCATAAGCCCGGCGTTTGCTTCATTTGCGCCGGGCTTTGTGCTGTCCGATTGGCTCATTGGCCTTGCCGGGGCGGGCATACTCCGGCTGGTGGTATGGTATAAGGTAAAAAACGCAAAAAAGTTTCGGAGGGATGTGGAATATGGCTCGGCCCGGTGGGGAACGGCAAAGGACATCAAGCCCTTTATCGACCCCAAATTCAGCAACAACGTGATACTAACCGGGACAGAGCTTCTTACCATGAATACCCGACCCGCCAATCCCGCCAACGCCCGAAACCTTAACTGCTGTATCATAGGCTCCAGCGGAAGCGGGAAAACCCGATTTTGGCTGACCCCACAGCTTTTACAGGCTCATTCGTCCTATGTGGTGGTTGACCCAAAGGGCGGCATTTTAGAGCAGGTCGGCTCTTTTCTGAAAAAGCAGGGCTACAAAATCAAGGTATTCAATTCCATTGATTTTGCCCGGTCAATGCACTATAATCCGCTGGCCTACCTCAAGACGGAAAGCGATATTTTGAAGTTTGTAAATTCCCTCATTGAGAACACGAAAGGAGATGGCAAAGAGGGCGACCCGTTCTGGACGAAAGCGGAAACGCTTTTGTACTGCGCTCTTATCGGCTATATCGTCTTTGAGGGGCCGGAGGAAGAACGCCATATCAATACCCTTGTGGATATGCTGAACAGCATGGAAACACGGGAAGATGATGAAAATTTCAAAAATGCCGTGGACTATATGTTCCTTGGCTTGGAGAAGCGCAACCCCAATCATTTTGCGGTGCGCCAGTACAAGAAATTCAAGCTCGCCAGCGGAAAAACCTCTAAAAGTATCCTGATTTCCTGCGGAGCAAGATTAGCCCCATTTGACATTGGACAGCTCCGTGAGATTATGAGCTATGACGAAATGGAGCTTGACCGCATGGGTGATAAGAAAACCGCCACCTTTTTCATCATCAGCGACACCAATACAACCTACAACTTTATTGTTGCCCTTGCTTTTTCGCAGATGTTCAACCTTTTATGCGAACGGGCCGACAGCAAGTATGGCGGCAGGCTCCCCCATCATGTGAGGGTATTATGGGACGAAGCCGCCAATACGGGACAGGTTCCGCAACTGGAAAAATTGGTTGCCGTTATCCGCTCCCGCGAAATATCCTTATGCCTGTTTTTACAGGCGCAAAGCCAGCTCAAAGCCTTATATAAAGACCACGCTGAAACCATTATGGGAAATATGGACAGCGTGATTTTTCTTGGTGGTCGGGAACATTCCACCATCAAGGAACTTTCGGAGGTTTTGGGGAAAGAAACCATTTCCATGCAGACGGAAAGCCGGACGCGGGGCCAGTCGGAAAGCTACGGACAGAACTTGCAACGGCTCGGCAAGGAGCTTATGACAATGGACGAATTGACCACTATGCCGGGCAACAAGTGTATTTTACAGCTTCGCGGCCTACGTCCATTCCTTTCCCCCAAATATGATTTGAAACAGCACCCCAATTATAGGTATACCGCCGAAGCCGACAAGCGTAACGCTTTTGACGCTTCAAAGCTGGTAAACCGCCGCATGAAAAAGCTCAATCCTAATGAGCAGTATACCGTTTATGAAGTAAGTGCCGACGAGGAAACCGCCGCCATAGACGAGAACGAGGACATTCTCAACTATGATGATGTGGACGACCCGGAAGCATTTGCATAACTTCGGGCCAACTTGTCCCGAAGTGACAGCCGCCGAAAATGGCGGTTTTTTTGTACCCAAAAACAATATAAAAACATGGAGGTAATTAGATTATGGGATTTTTTACGAGTGCA
The DNA here is from genome assembly GCF_008830185.1 of Candidatus Galacturonatibacter soehngenii. GTDB lineage: Bacteria > Bacillota > Clostridia > Lachnospirales > Lachnospiraceae > Lachnotalea > Lachnotalea soehngenii. The sequence goes on along the minus strand of NZ_WAGX01000005.1, from coordinate 640,620 downwards.
GTTAGTACCTTACAGACCCTTGTTGTGGCTCTTGGCGCGGGCCTTGCCGTGTGGGGTGTTATCAACCTTTTGGAAGGGTATGGTAGCGACAATCCGGGCGCGAAATCGCAAGGCATTAAACAGCTTATGGCCGGGGGCGGCGTTATCCTGCTGGGAACAACGCTTGTACCTATGCTTTCCAGCCTGTTTTAAGGTAGGCCGGTATGGATTTTCTCACCGACTGGATTAACGAATGGATAAAGGGCCTGCTGGTAGATGGTATCATGGGCAATTTAAGCGGTCTTTTCGAGAACGTGAACGACCAGATCGGAGAGATTGCAACACAGGTGGGAACCACGCCGGGGAACTGGAACCCCGGCGTATTCTCCCTCATACGGCAGCTTTCCGAAACGGTTGTTTTGCCGATTGCCGGACTGGTACTTACCTTTGTCATGTGCTATGAGCTGATTCAAATGCTCATTGACCGGAACAACCTGCACGACATTGACACATGGATTTTCTTCAAGTGGATATTCAAGACCTTTGTCGCGGTACTGCTTCTTTCCAACACGTTCAACATTGTAATGGCGGTATTTGATGTATCGCAGAGCGTCATTAACAGTGCAGGGGGCGTGATTGCAGGAAATACAGGGGTAAGCCCCGATATGCTGGACAGCTTGGAAGCCCAGCTCATGACAATGGAAATCGGCCCTCTGCTCGGTCTGTGGATGCAATCCTTTCTGATTAAGATTATTGTCGTAGCAATCAACATTGTTGTGTTTGTCATTGTGTACGGCAGAATGATTGAAATTTATCTTTTGACCAGTTTAGCACCCGTGCCAATGGCAACCTTGGTCAACCGGGAAATTGGCGGCATGGGCCAGAATTATCTGAAATCCCTGTGCGCCGTGGGCTTTCAAGGCTTGCTGATTTTGGTATGCGTGGGGATTTACGCAAAGCTGGTGCAGAGTATCGCCGTAGGCGGCAACCCCATTGGAGCCATATGGACGGTTATCGGCTATACGGTTCTACTTTGCTTCACCATGTTCAAGACGGGAAGCCTTGCAAAATCTATTTTTGGAGCACACTGACAACTTCGAGGCCATTCGGGGTCCCCGGCAAATCGTAGGTTTGTTGGGGTGAGAGCTTGTCCCGAAGTGAGAAAGGAGAAATTTTTATTATGAACAACGAAAAAACAACGGTTCCGCAGGAAACGGAACAGGCGGCTATGCCGCTGAAACTGGACGTTACCGCCCGGCTCATTGAGCCAAAGGGCAACCTTGTAGGCTTTGCCAGTCTGAAGCTGAACGACTGCTTTGTGATTGATGATTTTAAGATTTTGCAGAGTGATAAGGGCACTTTTGTTGGTATGCCGAGCAAGCCGGATAAGACCAGCAAGACCGGCTACCGGGATACGGCCCGCCCCATTACAAAGGAGTTTCGCGCGGAACTGACCGAAGCCGTGACAGCGGCCTACCATGCAGAGCTTGAAAAGTTGCAGACCCGCGCCGCTGCCATTGCTTCCCCCGAAAAGCAGTCTATCCCGAAACAGCTTGCGGAGGGCGCGAAACAGGCGGCACAGGAAAACGCCGCCCGGCCTGCTCCGGCAAAGGCCGGTAAGACCAAAAATGCAGAAAGGTAATATTGCTACTTCGGGCCAACTTGGCCCGAAGTGCCGGAAAGGAGGATTTTATGCTCTATCAACAGCCGGAACAATCGCCGTGGGGCAAGATACAGACCTGTGATATTCTCTGTCCCGGCGTGTTTCTTGTAAGTACCGCCAGTCATGGCGGCACGATGGTTGCAAAGGATATGGCGGCGGTGCTTTCTCCTGCCGCTATCAAGTGTGGCTTCCGTCACAGCGGTTTTCTTTGCTTTGAGGAAGATACACAGGAAGATGTTGTCCTGCGGGAGCTTTTGGATAAAAAGCTGTGGGCTGTTCCTGCCCGCATTAAGGATAAGGCCGCTTTTGAGGATAACATCAACAGGTCACTCCGGGAACACAACCCGGACTATTGGCGGGTACGGCAGGCCGGACAGGAAAAAACCCTGGCCCGGCAGACGGTTCCCGCTCATAGCGCAGAACGTTGACACTTCGGGCCAACTTGGCCCGAAGTCAGAAAGGAGGATTTTTCATTGGCCTATGTAAGTGTACCGAATGATTTATCAAAAATTAAAACCAAAGTGGCGTTCAACCTTACCAAACGCCAGCTACTATGCTTCGGAGCGGCGGCAGTAGTAGGGATTCCAACGTATCTGTTTACCCGTACCACCATTGGCAATACCGGGGCTATGCTTCTGATGATTGCCATTATGCTCCCGTGCTTTCTCATTGCCATGTATGAGCGTGACGGACAGCCGCTGGAAAAGGTGGTGCAAAATATTGTCCGCTCCAAATTCCTATGGCCCCGCACACGCCCCTATCAGACACAGAATTTCTATTCCTACCTAAGCGACCCCGGAAAGGAGGTTTCACCCAATGGTGCAAAAAACAAAACGCCCGCCCGTTCCCGCAAAAAGCAGAAAGCCTAAAAAGCGTGGGCCGCAGTCGGCACAGCAGACCATTCCCTACAAGGAAATGCTGAAAGACGGTATCTGCAAGGTGCGGGAGGGCTACTATACAAAGACCCTTTCCTATGAGGATATTAACTACGCTGTGGCTTCCAGTGACGACCAAAGCACCATTTTTGACGGGTACTGCGGCTTTCTCAATTATTTTGACAGTGCCTTGCCCTTTCAGCTTTCTTTTATCAATCACCGCTCCCGCCCGGAGAACCGTTACAGCGTGAACATTTCCCCGCAGGACGACGATTTCAACAGTATCCGGGGAGAATTTACCGCCATGCTGGAAAACCAGATTGCCAAAAGCAACAACGGCATTGTCCGCTCCAAATACATCACATTCGGTATCAATGCGGACAGGATCGGGGCGGCTCGTCCCCGCTTGGAGCGTATCGAAGCGGATATTGTAGGGAACTTCAAGAAGCTGGGCGTACAGTCGGCAACCCTTTCCGGGCGGGAACGCTTGGAGGTGCTGCACAGCCAGCTTCACCCCGGAGGGCGGGAGCCATTCCGCTTTTCGTGGGATATGATACCCAAAACAGGCATGGGAACAAAGGATTTTATTGCTCCCACTTCCTTTGACTTTCGCCAAAGCCGCGCCTTTCGTGTGGGAACCACATGGGGCGCGGCTCTGTATATGCAGATTATGGCTTCCGAGCTTTCCGACAAGTTGTTAGCAGAGCTTTTGGAGGTGGACGCGGAAATGACCATTACCCTGCATATCCAGACGGTAGACCAGACCAAAGCGGTGAAAACGGTCAAGGCCAAACTGACCGACATAGACCGAATGAAAATGGACGAGCAGAAAAAAGCCGCCCGGGCCGGATATGACATTGACATTTTGCCCCCGGATTTGCTCACTTACAGCAAGGACGCGGCGGCACTTTTGGCAGATTTACAGAGCCGCAATGAGCGAATGTTTCTTCTCACGTTCCTTGTGGTGAATACGGCCCCCACCCGCCAGCAGTTGGAAAATGACATTTTCACGGTGTCGGGCATTACACAGAAATACAACTGCTTTCTCAAACGGCTGGACTTTCAGCAGGAACAGGGCTTTATGAGCAGTCTGCCCCTTGGCTGGAATGGCATTGAAATACAGCGGGGCATGACAACAAGTTCCACGGCGATTTTCGTTCCCTTTATGACGCAGGAGCTTCGCATGGACGGGCAGGCATTGTACTACGGAATGAACGCTCTTTCCCACAATGTTATCATGGCAGACCGCAAAAAGCTGAAATCCGCCAACGGTTTATATCTTGGCTCCACCGGCTCCGGCAAGAGCTTTGCCGCAAAGCGTGAGCTAATCAACGTGTTTCTTGCCACCAAAGACCGCATTATTGTGGTAGACCCAATGGGCGAATACGCTCCGTTAGTCCGGCGGCTTGGCGGGGAGGTTATAGAAATATCGCCAAACAGCCCCCATCACATCAACCCAATGGACTTAAAACTGAACTTAGCCGGAGAGGACAGCCCGCTTTCTATGAAAGCGGATTTTTTATTGTCCTTATGCGAACTGATCATCGGCGGCAAGGAGGGTTTACAGCCCATTGAAAAAACCGTTATTGACCGTTGTGTGCGGCTGGTTTACCGGGAGCTTGCCCTTGGTATCGGGGAGGGAAAAATGCCGCTTCTGCAAGACCTATATGAAACCTTATGCCAGCAACCCGAATCCGAAGCCAAACGGATTGCAACCGCCTTGGAGCTTTACTGCACTGGCTCCCTCAATATGTTTAACCACCCTACCAACGTGCAGACCGACAACCGCATTACCTGTATCGTGTTAAAAAGCATGGGCGAAAACCTACGCAAAATCGCCATGCACATCACAAACGAGCTGGTAACACAGGCGGTAGACGAAAACTTTTCCAGAAGCCTTGCGACCTGGTGTTACTATGACGAATTTCATATTTTGTTGCAGGACGCGCTTTCTGCCAGCTACTTTGTCCGTGTATGGAAAATGCTCCGTAAAAAGGGCTGTGTACCGAGTGCCCTCACGCAGAATGTGAAAGACCTTTTAGCCAGCCGTGAGATTGAAAATATCCTTGAAAACAGCGACTTTATGATATTGCTGTCACAGGCGCAGGGCGACCGTGCGATACTCGCCAAACAGCTTGGCATATCGGAGCATCAGCTATCATATATCGCCCACAGCAATTCCGGGGAGGGGCTTTTGTTCTATGGCAATACCACCATTCCCTTTGTAGACCGTTTCCCCCGTGGTGAGATTTACAATCTGCTTACCACAAGGCCGGAGGATATAAGGGAGGCCCAAAATGCGTGATACGGGCGGGCCGGGCCGCTTGCGGTTCGAGCCGGAGGGGCAGGCGGCAACTTCGGGCCAACTTGGCCCGAAGTCCCAAAAGCGCCCTATACCTAAAAAGGAACCGCCGCCAATCTCCGACCCGCCGGGAGCTTCGCCACCTGTGGGTAATCGCTCAGGCCCGGCTCCACTTGATATGGAAAAGCGGAAATTGCGGTTTGAAGATGAAGCCGCCCCGCCGAAATCTGCTGACCCTGCCACTTCGGGCCAACTTGGCCCGAAGTCGGGGAAGCTCCGGCAGGACAGCAAAAAGCCCCGACCCTCTGAGCGTCTGCGACATGAGGGAGAACCGCCGCCCGGTAATGAAAAAACAGACACCCCACCCGGTGGTGAAGCTACTGGAGCCAATTCTCATTCTGGCCCCACCAACAAAAAGGCGGCGCAAGACGGTAAGCACATGGAGAAATCAAAGCTCCGTATGGAAAAGAGCGGTGAAAAGCTGAATACCGCCCGTGAGAAATTGGCGGCACAGAAGCCCCCGAAAAAGCCCGGCCCGGTAAAAACCATTAGCCGCGCCGCCCGTTACCAATCGTGGTGGTATGTGCATGGGAAAATTCATCAGGTGGAGCATGAAAATGCGGGCACGGAAGCCGCCCACAAAACCGAGCTTGCCGGGGAACACCTTGTTCGGGGCGGTAAACGCTTTATCAAGCACCGTATCCGCACCCGTCCCGCCCGGCAGGTTCGCAAGTGGGAAAACAGACATATCAGCGCAAGAGCCGATTACGCCTACCGCCAGCTTATGCTGGAAAATCCGAGCTTGCAAAGCAATCCGGTTTCCCGGTTCTGGCAGAAGCAACAGCTAAAAAAGCAGTACCGAAAGCAGGCGAAGGAAGCGGCAAAGCAGGGCAAAAAAGCGGTACGCTTCACAGAAAAAGTAGCCCGAACGGTTGCGGCCTTTGTAAAGCGCAATCCAAAGATTTTACTGCTTGGTCTGGTGCTGTTCCTGCTGATTGTGGTTCTACAATCCTGCATGGCGGGAATCACCGCCATTGGAAACGGCCTGATTAGCGTTGTGGGCGGCACTTCCTACGGTTCGTCGGACAGTGATATTGAAGCCGTGGAAGAAAATTATACCGAGCTGGAAAAGGATTTGCGGGAACGGCTCTCCCGAATAGAACGGGATTATCCGAACTATGACGAGTACCGTTATTCCGTTGACGAAATCGGGCATGACCCCTTTGAACTGGCTTCCTATCTTACCGCCAAATACGGCGGCTACACCCCGGCACAGGTACAGGTAGAACTGCAATCCCTGTTCGGGCAACAGTATATTCTGACCATCACGGAAACGGTGGAGGTACGCTACCGCACGGAAATCGACACCTGGACGGACGAAAACGGCGAAACCCATACCGACACCTACGAGGTTCCCTACGATTACTATATCCTCAATGTGTCTTTGAAAAATAAGTCATTGGGAGCCGTGGCCCTTGCCAATCTCGACCCGGAGCAGACGGAACGCTACCTTATCTACCAAAAGACCAAAGGCAACCGCCCTTATCTCTTTGAGGGCAATATCTACGTTCACCCTGGCGAATACACCGATTACGACATACCGCCGGAAGCTCTGGCCGACCCGGAATTTGCCGCCCTGATTGCAGAAGCGGAAAAATATTTAGGCTATCCCTATGTTTGGGGCGGTGCTTCTCCCTCCACTTCCTTTGACTGTTCGGGCTTTGTGTGCTATGTGCTGGATCAGTCCGGCGTATATCCCATGAGCCGGACAACCGCGCAGGGCATTTTTAACCAGTGTGCGAAGATCCCGCGCTCCGAAGCAAAACCCGGCGACATTATCTTTTTTACGGGAACCTACGACAGTTCCGGGCCTGTGTCGCACGTTGGAATCTATGTAGGCGGGAATATGATGCTACATTGTGCCAGCGGCGGCGTTCAGTACGCCCGTATGGACACCAATTACTGGACGGAACATTTTTATGCAATGGGCCGGTTATAGGCCCGTTTTGAAAGGAGTGGTTTTTTGAACGCGAAAATTGAGCGTGTAAGCAAGGACATACAGAAAACAAAGGAAAAAATCAATGAGTTTCAAACGAAGCTGCGGGAGCTGGAAAAGCAGAAAACCGAGCTTGAAAATTTGGAAATCGTAGACGCGGTGCGCGGCATGGATATTTCCCTGACCGACCTTGCCGACCTGCTGAAAGCGGCAAAGACAGGCGGCGCAACTTCGGGCCAACTTGGCCCGAAGTCCGCAGTAGCCGCTCAAACTGAAAAGGAGGAAATCGAAGAATGAAGAAAATTCGTATGATGGCGGTGCTATGCGCCGCTTTTTTAATGGTATTTTCCTTTAGCACTGTGGCCTACGCCAGCGGTGGTGAGGAAACCCCGGAGGTAACGGAAGCTCCGGCTACTTCTGAAACAACCAGCGACCCCAATCCCTTTACCCCTGCCGGAACGGGAACAGTAGTCAACACCGCCACAGACGAGGACGGCAAGCAGTTTTACACCATCACCACCCCGGACGAAAATGTATTCTATCTTGTGATTGACCTTCAGCGGGAAACGGACAATGTATATTTTCTGAACGCCGTGACGGAAAAAGACTTGCTGGCCCTTGCGGAGAAATCCGAGGATACCGAGGAAAATGAAACCGTCGTTGTATCCGCTCCCGAACCGGAAAGCGATTCTGAAACGGATATAAGCTCTGAAACTTCTTTAGAAACCTCTACGGAGCCGGAGCAAAAAAGCAATACTACAATGCTCCTGTTAGTGCTGACGGTTGTAGTGATTGGCGGCGGGGCCGGATATTACTTTAAGATTTACCGCCCGAAGCAGGAACAGGCCGCTTTGACCGAGGACGAATTTGACGAATACGAAGCCGACCCCTACGACGAGCAGGAGGACGATACCCCGCCGTGGGAAGTAGATGGGGAGGCTTCGGATACCGGGGAGGACGAGGACGTATGAATTTCACCAACAGCCCCTATGAAAAAATGATGAAAGAAAAGCCCCGTCCCTGCCGCCTGGCTCCGACGCGCAAGCCGCCGAAAGGCTCCCCCTGCCGGGATTGCAGTTATTGGAACGGATCTGTCTGCATGGGCGTTTGCTACCGGGATTTGATTTTTCCACAAAGGGAGGGAACTTCGGGCCAACTTGGCCCGAAGTCGGACAAATGAGTACCGATTCCCGCGAACTGACCCGCCGGGAACGCACCGCAATCTGCAGGCTGGTAACAGGGATATGCGCCAACTATGACCCGGAATATGGCTGTCTGCCACTGGATTGTGAGTGCTATATGCTGAACAAGTGGTGGACGGGCGCATACTGCAAATATTTTCAAACTGCCGTGCTTCCGCTTGACACGGTGCTGGAAGCCGATTTAGCCGGAAACCCTGCGGTGCTTTCCCGTAAGACCTGTCCGGTCTGCGGTGCGGCCTATCTTCCTGTCACCAGTCAGACCTATTGCTCCGAAGCCTGCCGTCGGAAAGGAAAACGCGAAGCAGACCGCCGCCGCCAACAGCGGCACAGGCGCAGAAACAAGGGGTAAGGTGTCACGAAGTTTGCTTGAAAAAGCCTTGATTTTCGGGGCTTTCCGGCCCCGGTTTCAAGGAAAAGGTATCTATGCTTCCAGCCCCCTCTTTTTGAGGGTAACAGCGTGACATTTCCATGTATGAGAACGGAGGGAAAAATGAGCGATAACGTAAAAGGATATGAAATCAAACGGGCCATTGTCTTTGAGAATGACCGTGGGTTTGCCCTTGGGGAAAATCCGCAGGCGGTACAGCCCTTTGCCACATGGCAGTTTACCGAGGACGCAAGCGGCAGGCGCGATTATTATTGGGGGCACTATACCACCGATAAAGCCGCCGCCACAAGGGATTATGAGAACCGTGTTTCCGAATATCAGCATGACTACCGCATATCCGAAAAATCAGCTTACCGATATTATTCTACACAAAGGCCGGTGGATATTGGCACATTCCCCAAAACGGAGAACGGTCCGTTATATCTTGTGAATTTTGATAAGCGGGAAAGTGTGGAACAGAGCCGCTTTCTGGCATGGGGCTATCTTGTGTATGACGCACCCCTGACGGAAAAGCAGATGGCCGACTATGAGCTTCGGGCGGCTCCCGGCAATCCCGACAGAAAAGCCCCCCTGCGGGAACAGGGAGAAAGTAAATCCATTGCCGCCCGATTGGCAGAGGGAGCAAAACAGGTGGAACGGGAAAACGCCGCCCGGCCTGCCCCCGAAAAAAGCACAGAGAAAGACAGGTAAACACTTCGGGCCAACTTGGCCCGAAGTCACAAAAAGGAGGTTTTTTTGATTATGGAAAAGGATAATTATTTGAAAAATGCAGAGCTTTCCACGGAACAGAATTACAACATGATTGATGGGATTCCGAATAATGCCCCTCTGCCTGTTCCGCAGGCTCTCCCAGAGGAAAAGCCAAAATACCGGGTAAAGGAGCCGCCGGCAAAACGCCGGAGCCGGGAACGGGAGGAACGGTGAGCCGCCCCAAACGCAGGCGGGGTGTTCCCCTTTATGTATGGGTGAGTGATGATGAATACGCCGCCATTCAGGAACGTATGGCGCAGGCTGGGACGCAGAATTTAAGCGCCTATATCCGAAAAATGGCGCTCAATGGCTATGTGCTGAATGTTGACCTTGCTCCCGTCCGGGAACTGGTTTCCCTGCAACGCAGATGTGCCAACAATCTGAATCAGGTTGCCATTCATGCCAATACTTACGGCGTTTATCCGTCCGAAATTGCCGCCCTGCAAAAAGATTATACCGAACTATGGGGCCGGGTTTCAGAGGTACTTAAACAGCTTACGGCGATAGTGGAGCTATAAATAGTAAGGGGAGAGCAAATCATGCTCTCCCCTTATATGTAATTAAAAGTTTCCTAATTTCCCCTGTTGCTTATACACTAATTTTAAATCATGGAAAAGTGAATCCTTAATTTTATATTGCCATAACCCCTGAACCGGACGCATTCCCTGTGAATATATTTCTTTAAGAGAGTGTTCCATCCAATAGATATTTTCATCAATATGTTTAATATCACCTGCAAAACGGGAGCGATTCATTACGTTAGTATTTTCAAGCAGGCTATCAAAAGAATGATACGCTTCATTGGCAACCAATATTTTATTATCGTTCATCACAAAAGTTAAGAGTAACTTTTTATCGTTTGGAGATAGCTCATCCACAAAATCATTTATTGTTTGGATGGCTTCTTGATTTGATTGGATTCTTTGTTTTTCGTAATACCGATTTTCGCTATTTCTTTCATTTAAAAGCTTAATCTGATTACCTACTCTAATTAATATTTGAACCACGAGGAAAATACAGCAGAATGCAAGAATAACAAATAAAGTATTTCCAAGTTTAGTAATCATCCAATTATCAGCAGGAAGAAATAATATTATAATCATTGCACCCGCTACTGAAATTAGTGCAGGTATCAAATGCTTCTCCAAAAATATTTTAAGCAATTCCGCGATTTTTTCCATACATACACCTCATAAATCAGTCTTTAATAAATAACATTTCTCCCTCCATTGCATAAATGTTAAATGTAATTTTGGAATATGTATTTTTAAATGTGCTGATGTACTTGTAATATTCAATAAGATCACAAGGAGTTACAGTAAAAGTTCGATAAAATTCATTAGTTTCTAGACCATTTTTCATGTGTGCACAACCAATAATATCACTTTCTGTTGAGCCTTTTTTCTTGATAAAGATTTTATCAAACTTGAAATCAAAACTATATATTTCATCATTTGGCTTTATGATTAGAGGAAGAACCTTTATTTCTTGAGGTAGCTCTGACAAGTCTTGCTCAACCTCAATGAAAAAACTCATATATTCTAAGACAGAGCCTTTTTCTGTTTCTTGGAATATTTGCTTGTATTTAATAGCTTGTATACGATGGCTATTATCATAACAATTTGGAATTTGTAATAAAACTTCTTCCAGAATAGCCTCAATAGTCTGTGTGACATAATTATTCAATTCTTGTATTTTATCAATCGCGTTTTCACTTGGGTAGTACCTCCCATCATAACAAAATTCATTGAGTGAAAATGTGTTTGTATCCCCAATTAAAAAACTATTTTTAACTGTTATTAGAATTGTTTTAATATGCTTAATATAGTTGTCAAAAGCTGTAAGGTATTGATATCTTACATCATTTTTGTTTGCGTCCAGCAACTGGAGCAACTTAGAAAATTCAGGTTTACCGCCTAACTTAGTGAGCAATTTTCTTAACAATCCCTTGTCGTCTACATCGTATGCTTTGTCACCTAACAAAGCAGCATTTGCTATTTGAAATAATACATCCATACTAATTCTGGCATAATGAAAAAATTCCATGGAAGTTTTTCTTAAAAACACCACATCGTCAATAGAAAATCCGCCAATATTTAAATTGGTTCTTTCCATTTCCGATGTTCCATAAGACGCTTGTCCACTACTAATTGCACGTTGTAGCATTTCTTGTTCTAATGCTTGCAAAGTGCTTAACCTATGTGTGTAAACAGCTGATAGAAGCTCATAAGAAACTGTCATATATCCTAAAGTTTCCCTTAAACTCTTAACATATTGCCATGCATCATATACTTTGTGTTGCGCCAGCTTTTTTTCTAAATCCTTTATATCGATTGCCATATTATTCACCTTCAAATTCTACTTTCTCATATTTGCTACTATATAAAATACCTAATACATTTAATAAAATGAAATTTCAAAATTTTGATTTAATTATACCAAAAAATATGCGATAAATCTACCTAATTGTTGAACAGACAAATAACTTCGGGTCAACTTGTCCCGAAGTCCCGGGACAAGATCGGTGCGGCCTCGACAACATTGTTGTACTCTGCCTGAAATGGTAAAATATAGGTAGGATACAACAAGAAAGCCACTCAATGAAAGGAGAATTTTTATGAAGTTAATCAAGCTGATATTTAAGATTATCGCCGCGCCGTTTGTGGTTCTGCTGACGATAGTAACACCCATGATTGAATTTGTGTTCTGCTATGCCGCCGCTCTCTTACAGGTGGTTTCCGGGATAGGCGTTCTTATCAGTATTACCCTGCTGATAAGCGGCGAAAAGCTGGGCTTCGGCGTGTTCCTGTTCCTGTCATTTTTGATTTCTCCCCTTGGGATTCCCGCCATTGCGGAATACCTCATTGACGGACTGCACAGCCTGAACAACTCGCTTCGCTTTTTTATTGTAAACTAACATTAGCATAACAGAACCCGCCGGGCAACTTCGGGCCAACTTGACCCGAAGTTGTTTTTTTGAGGAAAGGAGGAAACGCACATGGCAACCACCCGCCTTATGACCCGTCACACTGGAAGCGGCATGACCATTATGGAAACCTTAAAGGACGGTTTTGACTACGGGAAAAATCCGGATAAGACCCGCAACGGCGATTTAATTCTTGCCTATGAATGTGACCCCGCCACCGCTGACGCAGAATTTTTACTCTCTAAAGCAAAATATAAGACTATCACCGGGCGGGAGCAAAAACGGGAAAATGATGTGCTGTATTATCAAATCCGGCAGTCGTTCCCGCCCGGTGAAACAGACCCGGAAACCGCTCTTAAAATCAGCTATGACCTTGCCATGCGCTGGACGAAAGGCCGACACGCCTTTTTCGTGGTTTCCCATGCTGACCGACCCCACCCCCATTGTCATATCTACTACAATTCAACCTCGTTGGACTGCACCCGGAAATTCCGGGATTTTATCGGTTCTGCCCGTGCAGTACGGCGGCTCTCTGACCGGATATGCCTTGAAAACGGATTATCTGTTATAACCAATCCCAAACGCCACAGCAAGGGGAAATTCAGGCATTACGGGGAATGGCTGGGCGGTCATAAGCCGCCTACCTTTCAAGAAAAATTAAAGGCGCAGATTGATATTTGTCTTGCAACGAAGCCACCGGATATGGACACCTTTTTACAGGCAATGGCGGCGGCTGGCTATGAAATCAAACACGGGCGCGGCGGCACAATCAGCTTCCGAGCAGAAGGGCAGGAACGCTTTACCCGGCTCCACGCTTCTACGCTTGGTAAGGGCTACGGGCAGGAGGATATACAAGCGGCTATTGAGGGCAGAACTACTCCGCAGGAACGGCGCAAGGTCAATCTGATTGTGGATATTCAAGCCCGTATGAAAGCCGGAAAAGGCCCGGCCTATGAACGCTGGGCAAAGGTATTCAACCTCAAGCAGATGGCAGCGGCCTTACAGTATTTGAAGGAAAATGGCTTGCTGGAATATGCTGATTTGGAGCAAAAGGCCGCAGAGCTTACCGACCGTTTCCATACGCTTTCAGACAGCATAAAAGCCGCCGAATCCGCTATGCGTATCAATGCAGAGCTAAAGGCGGCTGTGGTAGATTATGCGAAAGCCCGGCCTGTGTTTGAGGGGTACAAGGCGGCAAAGTACAGCAAAAAATATCTTGCGGAGCATGAAGCGGATATTGCCGCCTACCGGGCGGCGCAGGATACGTTCCGGCGGTTGCTGTCCGGGGCAAAGCTCCCCAAAATGGATACGCTGAAAGCAGAGTTTCAGCGGTTGTCGACAGACAAGAAAAAGGCTTACCGAGAGTACCGGGAAACCAAAAAAGCCATGCAGGAAATTGTTACGGTGAAAAGCAATATAGACCATCTGCTCGGCCTGACGGACGCGCAGAAAAATAAGGAAATGGAGAGATAGCGAACATGACGCAACATGAGGTGCAACGCACCGACTTCGGGTCAAGTTGGCCCGAAGTCGCAGGGTTTGGGGAAGGCACTCCCCAACAAGCAATTTTTGAGTTTTCCCGTAAGGGAAAATCTCAAAAATGTGCAAGTGTCAATACACTTGCCCTGCTTGCTGGTTAGCATAACCTCCGTTAATGAGAGCTACACAAGGAACTGCTTAACCAGTTTTGTTAAGCTTGTTAGGCCAACTCCTTGACATTTTGTGTGGTTTTGATATAATAGTAACAGATGTTGCGCAACATCCGTTTCCGTTCATATTCATTATTAAAAAGCAATTTTTTCAATGATAAATATTCATTTAGGAGGACTTTATATGCCGCCAAAGCCATTAACTAATAAGGAAGCAATTTTGAGGGCTGCTATTTCTATAGTACGCGAACAGGGCATGGAGGGGATAAACGCAAGAAGTATTGCTTCCGTATTGAACTGCTCAACCAAACCTTTATTCCGCGTTTATGAAAATATGGAAGCACTAAAACAAGATGTCATTACTCAACTCAATATATATTATAACACTTTCATGGAAGCCCGAATGAGTAATGATAACCGCCTCCTAATGCAAGGAATTGCTTACATTGAATTTGCCAGACAAGAAAAAAATATATTTAATACCCTTTTTATGAACAAAGCTTGTGCGGGGAAAAGTATTAAAGATATTCTTGATGCTGATTGGAACCAACTTTCAATTCTAAATGCAAAGGAAATAACGGGCCTTAGTCTGGAAAACGCACGAAATTTATTTAGGGATGTGTGGCTTTATTCACATGGTATTGCAACTCAAATTGTATCAGACGATATTGACTTGCCATATGAGGAAGTAATTACGCTTATTAAAAATGCTTTTCACCGATTTGCTTTAGTAATAGAGGACAAAGAACATAAGTGATACTCCTATTATCTAACCCAACGCAAATCAAATAATCAATTCATTATTAACAGATTTTATGAAAGGACAAAATCGTTATGCTAAAAAGTAAAATCCGAACTCAAGAGGAAACCAAAAAATATTTAAGCGAATTAAAAGATTGGCTTGATGGGGTAAAGAATGTTCCTGTGGAAGAAATGGCGGATTTTTTCGCTAATAGGATTAGTGAATATAATAATGTTCATTTAAAAAACTGGGGCGAGGAATACGCTCATATTGCAGATTTCTTTGATGATAGTTTGAAAACATTACTTGATATTGGTTGTGGCACAGGTTTGGAGCTTGAATCAATGTACAAGAGATTTCCCGAAGTCAAGGTTACAGGTATTGATTTGTCTGAATCTATGCTTGACAAGTTGCGAGAAAACTATGGTGATAAAAACATTGAAATAATCAATGCGGACTATTTTGAATACCCGTTTGAGGAAAATAAGTTTGACGCTGCTATGTCTTTTGAAACACTTCACCATTTTAAATATGAAAAAAAGCAACTGATTTATAGTAAACTTTATCAGACGATAAAAGCCGGTGGATATTATATAGAATGTGACTATATTGCCTGTTGTGATGAAGAGGAGGCACTTTGTCTTGAGGGATACGAATATAGACGCAAGCAAAATAATATACCCGAAGATATGTTTATACATATTGATATTCCACTGACATTGGAACATCAATTTGAGCTTATGAAAAATGCCGGTTTTAAAACTGTTGAGGTTTTGTATCAAAATTGTGGAACGGTAATTATTAGAGCAGAAAAATAGTAACTGATGAAATGATGTAGGGGGTGATAATGATTGAAGTTCAATGGTTACTATGTCCTATATGTGGTAATAAAACAAGACTGAAAATTAGAGAAGATACGAAACTCGAAAACTTCCCCCTATACTGTCCCAAATGCAAACAAGAATCTCTAATCAATGTGCGACAACTGAATATGTCAGTTATCAAAGAGCCAGACGCAAAGACGCAGAGCCGATAATCAATGAGTACACATCTCTTGATTATCGGCTCTTTTCATACAACAATTTTCTGCTATACGATTGCTGACAAATTTAACAGACATACAAAGCCGTCATTTTCCGTTTTAAATACCGGAAAGAGTATATCTGTAATTCTTCTTAATCTGGCGGCTTTGGGATAAGGAGGTTTTTATGTGCCCCAAAGCGTTTTTTTCTCTGAGAGAAACGCCGCCATATTGTGACGGTTTAATATAGCAGAAAAAATTCATTTACATAGTTTAAAAATATTATATCAACTAATGGGCGGCTATTGCGCCCATTTTTTGTTCGACACCTTTCGCGCTAATTTGCGTAAAGGTGTTTTTTTGTACCCTTTTTTCACTGACAACGTATGGGACAAGCTTTGTCACTTCGGGCCAACTTGGCCCGAAGTCCGACCCCGCTGTCGTTCCCCTCCCGCTCCGTTTCGATTCACTATTCCCTAAAAAATCGAAATGGAGGAACGCCCTATGGCTAAAATCAATCTGCGGGATTTTTACCCGTTTTATAATTCCGACTTCTTTGTTGAAATACCCGATGTAATCAAGGACGCTTTGCTGGAAGCGGAACGTTTGGAGAAAAATTACATTCGCCGCCGCTTCTATAACAAGGCCCACTATTCGCTGGACGCTGACGACGGGATTGAAAAGGATATTCTTTTTGTATCCCTTTCCCCTTGCGAGATTTACGAGCGTAAAATTACTGCCGAACAACTGCACTCTGCAATCGCTTCCTTGCCGGACAAGCAGGGAAAACGAATTTATGCCCATTACATACTCGGCATGAGTAAATCCGATATTGCACGAGCAGAGGGTGTAAATGAAAAAGCAGTCAGGGTTGCTATTGAGAAAGGATTGAAAAGCATGGAGGAATTTTTAAAAAAGTCTTGATTTCCAGTTCCGAATTTGAGCTTCAAATCACATGGCTATTAGAAGGAGTTTTTCTCCGTCTGCTGTTCTTTGACAACTGAATACCGATAACCCGGATACGTTCAATCAAAAGGGAGCCAAGCCGCAGAGTACGCCAAGACCGCCCGTTGAAAGGGGGAAAACCCAAACGGAGCGTGAGCGATTCCTACTAACTGTGACAAGACAGATGTGGTAATCTGCCCGGCGAAAATCTTTTGATTGATACAATGATACTTACGGTTTGAACGCTTCACAGCATTGACCGTCGCGCCATCAGCATGGGGCGGGGTGAAATTCCCATGAGGGCGGTTGCCGCCGCCCGTCCGGATTATCGTTTTTTATATAAAGGGAGTGCCGCGCCGCTTTTTCTGTCTTACGACAAGCCGACTTATAACGGCGCGGCATACTCCCGATTGATGAATGGAGTTTTACTATGGATAAGGAATTACAGTCATTGCTATATCAGCAATGGAGCAACGGCGCTTGCCGTGGCTATGTCATTCGGGCTATGTAAAACTGTGATTTCAGCCCGGACGATATAAAGCGTGTGGTTTCAGAGCTTCACTATGTTTTCGATACTTGCGGCATAGAGGAAGCGGAAACCCACTATCAGAACAGCCCTTATTGACTTCGGGCCAACTTGGCCCGAAGTATGAGGAAAGATTAACAGCCATCACTTTTGCTGATAAAAATGGTGGCTGTTTGTGTTTTCTCATAGGACAATCAGAGCATTTCATATACATGGAAAGGAGGGGGCGATTGTGATTGAAGAAACGTATTCCAATTTCAGAGTTGGCAAGCGTAGACATAGAAGCGGTGAACAAAGAGGATTTAGTTGATGTGAGCGGCTTTACCTTTGATACGACTGTGCCGCAGGAACAACGTGCGGCGAAAGTCATAGCGGCGGTTAAAAATCCTTATTGTTTTCGTGTGGGAGATATGGGCGTAAAGCTGGAGTTTTCAGAGAACGCTCCCCCATTGCAAGATGTGTTTGCCGACTTCCTCAAACGCAAGAAAAGCGGCCTGTAAAGCCAGTTTACAGGCCGCGACAACATTGTTCGCATTACGCTGAAATGGTATAATATAAGTGTAATGTGATAGGAAGGAGGACACATGGCACGAACAAAAAACAGGGGCTTTGAGGAAAAAACATCCGCACCTCAAATTATCCGCTGGAAACTCGCTCAATATATCCGCTTATCCAAAGAGGACATAAACCGTGGAAAGGATGACAGCAACAGCGTTACCAACCAAAAAGCATTGCTTGATGATTACTACCAACAGCACATAGACGAGTTTGAAAGTACCCAACCGCCGTATGTAGATGATGGGTACACCGGAACAGATACCAACCGGGACAGCTTTCAAAGATTACTTTCTGACATATACGCAAAAAAAGTAAACTGTGTTATCGTCAAAGACCTCTCTCGCCTCTCCCGTAACTATACGGACGCAGGGAGCTTGATTGAAAATCTGTTTGTACAGATGAATGTACGGTTTATCAGCTTGACAGAGGGTATTGACAGTTACTTGAACCCGGACAGTATTTCTAATCTCATTGTGCCGATTACCAATGTTATCAACGACAACTTCTGCTATCAGACTTCAAAGAAGATACGGCAGGTTTTTGATATGAAGCGGCGCAATGGTGAGTTTATCGGTGGGTTTGCCGCTTATGGTTACAAGAAAAACCCAAAGGACAAAAACGCCTTAATAGTTGATGAAGAAGCCGCCGAGATTGTAAAAAACATTTATGAGTGGTTTCTGGACGGGATGAGCAAAAATGCTATTGTACACAATCTCAATGACCGTGGCATTTTGTGTCCGTCCGAGTATAAGAAAAGCAAGGGCTTAAACTATCAAAATCCGAGCGGTTCCGAAAGGCCGTTATGGAGTTCAAAGACTGTAAGCGACATTTTGAAAAACCGCCTTTATGTAGGGGACATGGTACAAGGCCGCCAGCGTGTGAAAAGCTATAAGATACATACGCAGGAACAGGTTCCCGAAAATGAATGGTACATTGTGGAGAATACCCATGAGCCAATCATAGAACGGCCTATCTTTGAAAAAGTGCAGGAGTTGCTAAAGCGTGACACCCGCACCGCTCCGCAGAAAAAGAAACTCTATCTGTTCAGTGGCTTTCTCCGTTGTGCCGATTGCGGTAAGGCTATGAGCCGCAGTCAAGTAAAAGGCACGGTGTACTATTTCTGCCGCACCTACAAAGACCAGTCAAAAACAGCCTGCACCAAACATTCCGTGAAGCATAACCGGCTGGAAGCGGCTGTCCTGTATGCCATTCAGCAACAGGTATATCTTGCAGTACACTATGCAAATACTTTGGAATATATCAGCACGGCTCCGCTTCAAAAAAGCCAGTCCATACGGATTGAAGCATTGATAGACGCAAAAGAAAAGGAACGCTCCAAAATCATGCGTTATAAGCAATCCATTTATCAGGATTGGAAAGACGGAGAAATCACCCATAGCGATTACCGCCATATGAGCGAAGATTACGAACGGCAAATAGCCGCTTTAGGCGAAGTTTTGAAAAACCTCCATGCAGAGCGTGAGGAATTACAAAACGGCATTACCGCTGAAAGCCCTTGCTTAGTAGTTTTCAAGAAGTTTGAAAATATCGACAAACTGACAAGAGAGGTTTTAGTTGAGCTTGTAGACCATATCAAGGTACATGAGAACGGTAACATCAGTGTGAAGTTTAAATTCGCTGACGAACTACGCCGGATAATGGAATACATAGAAATCAACACTCAATCCGAAGCGGTTTAACAGACCGCTAATAAAAAGGCAGTTTGTTTTCCTAATATTACCGGGTCAACAGGTCCAACGGGTCCAATAGGTCCAATAGGTCTAACAGGTCCAGCAGGAGCCACAGGAGCGACAGGAGCGACAGGAGCGACAGGAGATACAGGAGCAACGGGAGCAACAGGAGCAACGGGAGCCACAGGAGCCACAGGAGCGACAGGAGATACAGGAGATACAGGAGCAACGGGAGCCACAGGAGCCACAGGAGATACAGGAGATACAGGAGCAACGGGAGCAACAGGAGCCACAGGAGCTACGGGAGCCACAGGAGCGACAGGAGCCACAGGAGCGACAGGAGATACAGGAGATACAGGAGATACAGGAGCAACGGGAGCCACAGGAGCCACAGGAGCTACGGGAGCCACAGGAGCGACAGGAGCGACAGGAGCGACAGGAGATACAGGAGATACAGGAGCTACGGGGGCCACAGGAGCAACGGGAGCAACAGGAGCCACAGGAGCTACGGGGGCCACAGGAGCGACAGGAGATACAGGAGATACAGGAGCTACGGGAGCTACGGGAGCTACGGGAGCTACAGGAGCCACAGGAGCCACAGGAGCCACAGGAGCCACAGGAGCCACAGGAGCCACAGGAGCCACGGGAGCAACCGCACCGTGTATTTATTGACAACTACGGTGTTTACTACAGGATATTAAGTACGATTTTTTCTTCAAGGCTCTTATACTGCCAATAACTGTATGAATAAAATTGTTGACAACATGATTGAAATCATATGCACCGGAAGAAAGACGAACTCAAAGCGGGATTTATCTTGAGATGTAAAATATGAAAAAATTGACAAGCAGAGTTTTAAGCTTTATATTAATTTTATCCATGGTGCTTACATCGGGTTTTACTTCTATGGCAAGTGAATCTTCTACCGGTAATCAAAATGTATCCCAAAAAACATCTACTGGAATCAATTATCTTACTGAAACAGGGGTATATATAAACGGTGTATACTATACTAAAGAACAATTTATTTAACTACTTGATACTGCTATTGTAAAAGAGACATCTTCATCAGGAGGTGGCACTACTTATAGTGCAATAGCATTGGTGGCTGGAACATGGTGGATACCAGGTGCTGGAGAAGTTGTTATAACAGCAGCCGGAGCAATTGTTGTTGCAAGTGGACAGATGTATCACCTATACTTATAAAAGTGTTAAAAGACGGCTCAAAAACAAATAGCAACGGAAGGTGAAAGAATGGATATTATGGAATATTTTTCTTATGAAAGCTCTGAAATTCCTATAGAGATTGTAATGGAATTAACAGAAACAGATTTGGACAATCTTTATGCACAGTGTAATGAGATAGAGGCAATCAATGTTTTTTTTCATTTACAAAATGAATACATTTATTTAAAAGAGCAAAATTCGAAAAAGGAATTGGCTTATATATGCTACCTTATCTCATATTACATTTTTACCGCTTTAACACCACCACACTCTGAACACATAGCAGAGGATTATGCAAAAAAGGCATTATATTATTTTAATGATGAGAAATATAATAACTGGCTAAAAATAGTATCTCAAGGAAATTAAGAATTAGAAAAGTATCATCCGAACCTCCATTTTCCTATTTTGCTAGGTTTCAACAGCGATTAAAAAGAGAGGGATTTCAAAAGACAGGGCAAAGTGGTAGTCATGAAAAGTGGAAAAAGGGTAATAGAACTGTAACCGTTCCTAACCACGTCCAAACCATGAAATCCCGATTGGAACTTTAAGAAATATTTGGAGACAGGCAGGATGGATTAATTAGGAGGTATATCTATGGACGTTGAGTATTATGCAATATTTAATTATGATGAATATGATAGTAATGAGGAGAGATATGGTATATCAATTACTTTTCCAGACATACCAGAAGCCAACACTTGTGCTAGGAATGATAGTGAGGGCTTGACAATGGCGCTAGATGTCTTACAGTTATGTTTAGTTGATAAGGTACAAGAGCACCTTCCGATACCTACGCCATTAGATAACATTAAGTTAAGTGAGAATGAAAGAGCTGTCCTCATTCGATATAATAAGCAAGATATTGATATGAGTAAAATTCAGTTCTTTGGATAAGTAAATATTCGATAGCATTGAAACTTCAAAACATTACTCATTATGTTGAAGATATATTTTTAGTGTAAACAATTATAAAAGAACGGTAATCAGTAATTAATCTGTATTCCGTTCTTTTTTGCGCTCTCATAGATCATTTTGTGAAAAGCGAAAAGTTGGGTGTGATATGACCTCTTTTTTCGACAACATACCGTACAAGCGGTCTTTCATATGCTGTATTGAATACCTAAAAGGAGGGGGAACAAATGTTGACAGTAAAACAACTGGACAAAATGAGCCAGTCAGGAATAGAAAAGATAGATAAAACTGGGCTTGTGGATATTCGTGGAATCATGATTGATACGAACCTACCCCTGGAACAAAGAATGATAAATTATTTAGAGCAGGTGAAAAACCCTTATTGCTTTTTGTGTGGTGATAGTGTTGTTCGAATAAGGTTTGAGCCTACGGGTAATGAGTTAAAAAACAAAATGAAAGACTTTTTTATCAGCTTAAAAAAAGTCTAAGAAATATGAGCATACACATCATATTAAATGACTTTTTAGTTTAACTATAGTGAATTAAAATATGGTTATAAAGGGCGGGAGGTATAATGGCTCGTGTAAGAAAAAGCCTTGATAAAACCAAACGAATCCTCGTTCTTTGGAAAGTGGCTTTATATATACGGCTATCCAGAGAGGACGGAAATGACGAAAGCTACAGCGTAAAAAACCAACGTCAACGATTAAAAGAATATTTAGAAAACCTCATGCTTGAGGAAGAAATACAACTTGTGGATATTTATATTGATGACGGCTACACTGGTATAGATAGCGACCGAGAAAACTTTCAGCGCATGCTTGAAGATATTGACAGGGGAATTGTAAATTGTGTCATAGTCAAAGATCTGTCGCGCTTGAGCCGTAATGATTGGGAGTGCAAAAAGTATTTGCAACATTTGTTTGTAGTTAAAGATGTGAGGTTTATTTCTTTGGAGCTTCCCAAACTAGATAGCTACAAAAACCCTGATGAAGTATACGAAATGGGCGTTTCTATCCAGAGTATGTACAATGAAAATCACTGTCGGGAAACCTCAATCAAAGTTCGGGGGACTTTTAACATGAAACGAAAAAAAGGTGAGTTTATCGGAGCCTTTGCACCATATGGCTATTTAAAAGACTCAGATGACAAACACCACTTAGTTGTGGATAATGAAACCGCTCCGATTGTGCAGGATATTTTTCATTGGTTTGTGCGAGAGGGCATGAGCAAAAACGGAATTGTAAAAAAGCTCATTGGTATGGGAATTCCTTGCCCCACCGCTTATAAACGACAAAATGGAATGAAGTACTATAATCCCACCATTGTGAACAATGAACCACTTTGGTCTGCCCGGAGCATTACTGCAATTCTTACCAATCAAATGTACTTAGGTCATATGGTGCAGGGAAAGCAGAAAGTAAAAAGCTATAAGGTACATACAAGGATTAACACACCCGAAAACGAGTGGTTTATTGTTGAAAACACCCATGAACCAATTATAGACAAAGAAACTTTTGACAAAGCACAAAAGCTAATGCAAAGGAACACGAGAACCGCTCCACACTCAGGTCAGCTATACATCTTTTCCGGCTTTCTGCGTTGTGCCGATTGTGGAAAATCAATGGGACGAAGAATATCAAAAAATCATGTGTACTATGCCTGCAGAACAAATAATACGACAGGTTTTTGTACTAGACATTCCATAAGAAGTGATATGCTTGAAAGTATTGTTTTGGAAACCATTCAAAAGCAAATCCAACTGATTGACAGCATGGCAGAGCTTATCAATGACATAAACAAGGCGTCCGCTCCCCGAATCGTTTCAAAGCGGCTGATGGCTTCAATCAAGCGCCAAAAACAAGAGCTTGAAAGGATTTTAGGTATTGATACAGGGCTTTATATGGATTGGAAAAACGGCGATATTACCCGTGAGGAATACCAATGCATGAAAAAAGAGTTTGAGAAAAAGAAACAGCAATTAAAACAGAACATAGCCAAACTTGAAGAAGAAAAACAGAATTTAGTGCAGGGAGTAACTTCTGATAATCCTTATTTTGACGCTTTTCATAAGTACAAGAATATATGCAGTCTTGAACGGGGGATTGTTGTCGAGCTAATCAAAGTTATTTATATCCATGAGGGTGGTGACGTAACGATTAACTTTAATTTTGCAGATCAACACCGGCGCATAGTAGAGTTGCTTGAAAAACAGAAAAGAGCTAACCGTTGTAGAGAATAATAAAATCAGTAAAAAGCGATTTTATTCATTTTCATTATAATTTACGCAGCGTTGTCATAAAATACAGGCAGCCACAGGAGCCACGGGAGCAACAGGAACGACTGGTTCAGGAGCTACAACAATATATTTAGCAACAGATCAATCGGTAGGTGATGGCGGATGGGTTGGACTTGGCACTTCATCAGCAGAGCCTTTATTTTCAACAAGTACTGTTACGATACCTGTAAATACAACGATTGTCGGATTAATATTAAATATCAGGGATAACACAATTCCAGAAGGAGAAACAGTTACAGCTACAATTTATACGAGTCCTTGTGGATTTGAAGCTCCTACTACTACTGGAATTACGGCTACAATTACTGGTCCTAATACAGAGGAGACACCAAATTGTCTTGCAACAGGTACAGGAAGTGTAGCGGTTACTCAAGGAACGCTATTATCAGTTCAAATTACTACTAGCGCTGGTGTTGGAGCACTCAGTAGAGGAGTTGCTGTTACGGTATTTCTCACAATTGGTTAAGTATAGAGGCTGATTGTAACGCTACAGCAAAAGAAAATTCTGCTTACGTAATAAAATGAGAACGCTTTGTTCTTAAACTCTTCGTCTTTAAAAGCGTTTGTCTACAAACTGAATGGGGAATTTTGTTATCAAACAAAATTCCCCATTCAGTTTAAGAATTTAATGATTTATAAAAGTAAATAAAGATTTTAAAGGTACATATAAACGTTAAGGAGTGGTAGATACATTCTTATAAGTTTCTTCAACATCATACCAAACACCAGCAAATGTAGAAGCATCTCCTTGTCTATCCGTTTCTTTTTTAGTAGAAAGGTTGATGATTTTCACTCCAACAAAAGTAGTCTGATTTGCCAAACGTTCATATACTACATATTCATAATCGCCATTTTGAAATGTTAAGGTAGTAAGCGTTTCAGATTGACTCTCCCCAGCATTGTCCTGATGGAGATAGGAGAAATTGGACCATGAATTATCTTTCTTTTCAGGGTATTCAAATTCTATCTTATCTTTAGTACCAAATCGGTAAACAAGATAGTTCTTTTGCTTATCCATACAAACGGCTAATGTTTTATCAGAATCCTTCATAT
The DNA here is from genome assembly GCF_008830185.1 of Candidatus Galacturonatibacter soehngenii. Lineage (GTDB taxonomy): Bacteria > Bacillota > Clostridia > Lachnospirales > Lachnospiraceae > Lachnotalea > Lachnotalea soehngenii. The sequence continues at coordinate 615,913 of NZ_WAGX01000005.1, read as the reverse complement.
CAAATCGTACAACAAGATTTTCAGTCGGTAAGCATAAGTTGGAATTATAGGTTTGCGCAAAATTAGCAATATTAAGACCTGGAATTTCAAATGCAGCATAGTCACCTAATACATGACCAACATCTAAACTAACAAATAATGATTCGTCTGTTACATAAAAGTTTGATTCGCTACCATGCTCCAAAGACCAAATCATAAAACCAGTTCCTAGTGTTTCCAAATTATTGTTAAGATAAGTCTTTATACTTTCTGCCATTTCATCATTAATGTCACCAAGAGACTGATTCGAAACTGTCTTTGCATTTTTTATTTTTTCAATCAGTTCCATATTAATATCAGTAAAATTACTAAGGTATAACTTTTTCTGATTTTGTAAATCAAGTGTAAGTCCATACAAAAAGCTATTTGGGTGAGCGCCTCCCTCTATATAGGACGAGCCTTCAAAAGCAAAGCTTAATACGTCAGGTGTACTTAACTTAACTTGATAATCAAGGTCGAGACTTAAAGGCGTTGTTTCGTTTGCAATATTGCTTTCATAGATACGATTTACTTGACTGTCTAAAATATCATTTTCAATGAATTCATTGAGCGCAGTCTGCTTTTTCTCATCGGACAATCCACTTAACTGAGGGTATTTAATATGAATATTATCTTTGTTATACTCTTTCGTTACTATCTGGTACGAGTTATCACTTTCTATTGTAGAAGCCGTATTTTCTATTGTAGTGACTTGATTCTCATTTGTTGCCGTTTCTTTCTTGGAATTAACTTCCTTTGACACCTCAGGTACAGTTGGCTCTTGATTTGGTGGGGGTGAAGAGTTAGCACAGCCATTTAAAAGTAGTGTCACCAATAAGAGTATAATGAAGCTTGTTTTGGATTTGTAAAAATATATATTCTGTAATTGCTTTTGATTTTTCATAAATTACCTCCTAGAAACTCCTATTTTATAATCAAATTTATTACACTCATCGTATCACAAAAAATAATTGTATTCTATTGAGTTTATAAAACTGTAATGGAAATTTCCTAAATTGTAATAAATGAAATGAATAGTTAAAAAAGGTAGAATAATCAAGAAAAAAATACTCCTCCTCATAATAAATAGTTTAAAACTATCTATAATAAGGGGGAGTATATTTCATTTTACACACTCAAATATGATATTTATCCAACTTATCATGAAGTGGTTAAATATATATTATTAGCAATATCGTTACTACTTCAAAACTAGTAATTAGTTATTATTGTTGTTGTTATTGTTAGAATCGGTTGAGTTATTAGAGCTATCGTTATTGTAGTTATTATTATTGTTGTTATAGCTATTGGAGCTATTTGAATTACTAGATTTGTTTGAAACTTTGGATTTACTAGATTTGTTTGTTGAAGTATTTGTTGAGTTACTGTAATTGGTTGATTTGTCTTGACTATTATTATTCATTTTAATTCCTCCTAGAATTGGGTTATTTGATAAGAATATTGTTACCAACCATAATCGTTTTATACCAATGAAATTTAAAAAAATTTATAACAAAATGAGGTTAGAGTTAATGTACTTTTTTAATTAAAGAAACAATATATTAGTTTCAAAGAGTTATAGTGAGTGAATACATATGGAAATATATATAGTTCAAAAGGGAGATACATTCACATCAATAGCACGTAAGTATGGTATCAGTACAGAAAAATTAATTCTAGATAATGGATTAAGCTCTATTAGTAATCTAGTAGAAGGTCAAGCTTTGGTAATAACATATCCCAAGCAAACACATACGGTTCAACCAAACGAAACGCTAGATACAATAGCTGATTTATATCAGGTTACTAAAATGCAACTGCTTCGAAATAACCCATTTCTTACAACAAGAGAATTAATTGCAAACGAGACAATCATAGTTCGTTATGATACAACAGGAAGCATTGCAACCAATGGTTTTTGTTACCCTTATTTAGGCAAGAATACTTTGATTCGAACATTGCCAAACCTAACGTATTTATCAGTTTTTAATTATACAATCACTTCTGAAGGAAATATCATTACCTTTGAGGAGGATTCAAGCTTAATTGAAACAGCAAAGGAGTACAATGTAATACCGCTTATGCTTTTAACAACATTAACGCCATTCGGTGAACAAAATATAGAACTAGATTATCAATTACTATTAAGCGAAAAATTACAAGATCAAATCATAGAGCGTTTTAGGCAGATTATTAAGGAGAAAGGATATTTAGGAGTTAATATAATATTTTATAATCTTAATGAGGAAAATACAGAACTTTATGTTAACTTTGTCAAAAAGATATCCGAAAAAATAAAAGAAGAAAATTTATATTTTTTTATTACCATAAACTACGATGTATCCGTAGAAGAAACACAAACAACAGTTGTTAAAATTGATTACTCACAATTTACAGAATATATTAGTGGATTTATTTTTATGCGATTTGTATGGGGAACGAATTATGGACCACCTGAGCCAGTGAGTAATATTAATTACGTAAAAGCGTTAATTGATTTTGTTTCATTAAGTGTACCAAATGATAAAATAAGTATTGGAAAACCAGTGATTGGTTATGATTGGAGACTTCCTTATGTACCTTATCTATCAAAAGCAAATTCACTTTCCATTAATTCTGTGTTAGGATTGGCATATGAGACAAATTCTGTAATACAGTTTGACGATATATCTCAAACTCCATTTTTTTATTTTTATGAGTTGGATCAGAATGTAAGACAACAACATATCGTTTGGTTTATCGATGCGAGAAGTTTACTTGCACTGATGCAAGTAATAAAAGAGAATCATTTATATGGTAACGGAGTATGGAATATTATGATATACAATGCCCAAGTATGGACAATTATTAATTCATTATTTGATATTATTAAGCTTATTTAGGTACTCATACTAAGAGAGAATATGGTAAACTAATAAGAGAAAATAAGTCATTCATAAAGTTCAAGGTATATATCTTTCATCGTATGAAACAAGGAGACGTATCATGATAATTGAAAAACTAGAAAGAAAAAATAATTTTACCAGTCAAGAAAAAGCAATCGCAGAATTCATTTTACAGTCACCAGAAGCGTTTCAAAAAATGAGTTGTGAAGAATTAGGAAAGGCCACATTTACAAGTAAATCAACTGTAGTACGCTTATGTAAAAAACTGGATGTTTCAGGCTATCAAGAACTGAAAAAAATATTATATTTTGAGCGTAATAGTAGCGAATATAGGAAAAAGAAGAATTTAAAATTTGATAAAAACAGTACAATTAACGATATTATAGTGACATTACCTGAAATATATAAATCTACGATAGAAGAAGTAAATCTATGTAACAATAAAAATTTATTTCAGCGTATTCTAAATCGAATGCGTAGAATGAATCAAATTGATTTTTATGCAACAGGATTTGGATATACTTTGCTAGAATCCGTTGCACAAAAATTCAATTCATTTGGAATTGAGAGCAAAGCTTATAACACATTAAATGAACGTTATTTAGCAGCAAATCTAAAAAAAACAAAAATAATGGCATTTATAATGACCTTTTCCGGAAATAATCCCCTCGCAATTCACGAAGCCGAAGTTTTAAAAAGAATGGGAGTCTATGTGGTAGGGGTGGTAGGTCCTATTGCAGAGGAAATAGAAAAAAGCTGTGATGAGGTGCTTCGTTTACCAGAAAAAGCAATGCAAAGTGAAACAGGGTTTATATTAATCAGTCAATGTGTGAATTATATGATGGATATTTTTGTAACAGGAATGTTAGTAAATGATTATGATGAAATTGTAGCGCGAGGGCATATCATGAATTACTTATATGACAAAGAAATATATTATGACACTAAAGTGTCAAAAAAGACGGATTTATAAAAAAAGTTATGAACCATTCGAACAAATAATTTTAGTTCCATTGAAGTTCATAATATAGAGTGTTATATTCTGTTTGGGATTAATCAAAAAGGAGGTAACACTATGAACAATAAATTGATGGTATATAGCCCAGTAAATGGGGAAATTATTCCTGTAAGTCAGATAAAAGATGCAGTCTTTCAATACGAACTTTTTGGTAGAGGGGTATCAATTAGCCCAAGTAGTAATAAAATCTTATCTCCCGTTGCAGGTGTAATAGAGTCCATAGCAAAAGAAAAGCATTCCATTATAATCGAAACAGCAGAAGGTGTGAAAATATGGATTTATATCGGAAACGATATTGTACAACTAAATGGAGCATTTATTAAATGTTTTGTAGAAGAGAAGCAACATGTAGAGGTTGGAGACGCTCTTTTTGATTGTGATTTTTATGAAATGAAGGAGCAAGGGTATCATATTGAGGTAAGTATTACCGTGAAGGAACATAAAGATATTTTTGAAGTAATAAAAATGAAAGATGGTACAATTAAAAAGAAAGAACCACTTGCAGGTATTTTGTTTCATCATAGATAACCAATGAAAACTAGTAAAGCACCAGTTTTAAAGGAGAAAGCATGAATATAGAAAAAATAAAATATTTTATTGATCTAGTAGAGTGTAAAAATTTTACAGATACAGCGAAAAAAAATTATGTCTCTCAGACTACAATTAGTCAGCAAATTGCTTCCTTAGAAAAAGAGTTTGGTGTTTTATTAATTGATAGAAAAAAGATTCCGGTTGAACCAACCCAAGCAGGAAGGCTATTTTACAGTGAAGCAATTTTACTGTGGAAGCAATACAACCAGATGAAAACAAAGATGATGATTTATCAACAAGGATGTGAACAGATAATTAGCATTGAATATGCTGCTTCAACTGATATTCAACTGCTGTTAGAAATCATACCACCATTTCAAAAAGAGCATCCAAACATAAAGATTCAACTTAATAAAGTATTATTAAAAGATATTGCAGAATATCTAAAAAAGGGGATATATGATATGGCAATCACGTTTGACTCCGAATTGTATGATAGTCAAAATATTTTAACACAATCGCTATATCAAGGAAATTATTGTGCAATGGTTAGTAAAACACATCCTCTTTATCATGCATCGTTTATACATATCAATGAATTATATGAGTATCCACTGGTCATGCTGAATCCGACTGTGATAGGAACTTCCTATTACCAAATGATTCAACGAGCCATAGAAGAAGGATATGAGCCAAAAATTCAAAGAACAGTAGATGATGTGGAAACTGAATTATTTTATATTGTTACAGAGAATTTAATTGGATTTTTTCCAGATAATTATCAATCCTCCTATATCGGTCAAAACGTAAAACTGATACCACTTAAGAATTCACAACATAAATTTGAAATCGTTGCAGGATTTTTGAAGGAAAATACAAATGATGCATTACATACCTTTTTAAAGTATATGCAGAATTCGTTTTTGCAATAGGTCATACGTTTTTTCTATTGGACTTTGTTATTTTTTTGTCATAGCATATAGATAGAGCAACAAATTACTAAAAGCAAATAAGAAAGGTGTAGAGCGTATGGGAAAATTATTATTAACTGGTGTTGACGGAAATTTAGGGAATCAGGCAGCGAGATATCTTTTGCAGCTCGTGGATAAGGACAAGCTTATTTTTTGTGGCTACAATAGCGAATTGTTAAAAGAGTTTTCACAAATGGGTGTTGAAACAAGAGTGACAAACTTTAATTCACCAGAAGGACTAGTGCAGGCATTTCAAGGTGCTGAGAAACTAGCTCTCATCTCCATGCCATTTGTGGGAAAGAAAAGGCAAAATGCACATAAGAATGTAGTGGATGCGGCGAAAGAAGCAGGTGTAAAGCAAATCATTTATACATCACTGGTAAACGCAGCCGATGAGACGAATCCAAGTGTTGAGAAAATCGATCATGCATTTACAGAAAAATATATACAAGAAAAAGGCCTTGATTTTATCTTTCTGCGTAACTCTCAGTATGCAGAAGCAATGATAACCAATTATTTTACCTTTGTTAAAATGGGCGGTACCCTAAAAAATAGCCAAGGAAATGGAAAGATGGCTTATATATCAAGAAAAGACTGCGCAAAGGCTGTTGCCCATGCATTGGTAACAAAAGATTATCACGAAGCAATACTAAATATAAATGGAAAAGAACTTATGACGATTGCTGATTTTGTTGCGTATGGTAATGAAGCAACAGGGAATCACGTTGTATATGAAGAGATTACAGATGAAGAAAATTATGCTATTTTTGATGCAATGGGAGTTCCAAGAACAACAGATGGCGTATTTCAAAAGGGGTCAGAAGCTCCGTTTTCATCAGAGGGCATGGTGACCTTTGCACAGGCAATACGTCTAGGTAAGATGGCAGAATTTACAGATGATTTTAAAAAGCTAACAGGAGATGAGCCAATTACAGTAAAATATATGTTTGAGCATGCGGATGATTTCCAAATCGGAGAGAGACATTCATTGGATGCTTAATAAAAAACATAGCTTATCTATATAATATAAAAACGGTAACCTTCCTTTCGTATTGTTACGAATAAAGGTTACCGTTTATAGGTTATTTAGCTTTTTGCAAGTTCATTTAATTCTTTTGCATTCTTTGAAATCGTATGAATGGCATCTAGAATATGGTCAACTCCAGTTTTTTGAGTTTCAGATATTTCATTTGCTTGGTTGGATTGATCGTTTAATTGATCAACGTAAGATAATAGCTTTGTTATTTTATCATTGATTCTTTTAGCTGAAGCAGTACTGTCTTTGGAGAATTTCCCCATTTCACTTGCTACTACCGTAAATCCACGTCCCGCTTCCCCAGCTCTTGCTGCTTCAATGGATGCATTTAATGCAAGCATGTTCGACTGATTTGCACTCTTTTGTATGTTGTCGACTTCTTTATTAATGTTTTGAATTTCACTCGTAATCTCTTGTAAACAATCTTTTATAACTTTTATTTGATGATTGAGGCTTTCAGCACTCGAAGAAATGTTTCCAATTGTTTGATTGATTTGGTCAATGGATTCAGATAATTCAAAACTAGAGGCTTCTACTTGAAATAGTTTTTCTGTTTCATATCCAGAGGTTAGAACTGCAATTACTTCATTGTTACTGTTTTTAACTGGAACAACTTCTCCCTCAATTGCCTTACCAAATAATTCTCTAGGAAGTACATTGTGAACGGGTTTTCCTGTTCGTAATACTTCAAGTAGACTAGGGTCGTTGCTCATATCAAAACCAGGTTCAACCCCAGCGTCAGAGTTTGGATCACAGTAACAGCTATCACAGATTCCATCAATAAATAAGGTGATAACCAAATCATCCTTTGTTAATTGTCTTAAATATGGAATGCTTATTTTTAAAGCATTAATAATATCATTGTTGTGTAAGTCTTCCATAATACCTTTCCTTTCAGTTTAAGGTTCATATCGTCTTGAGACGCTGTTCCCATAATTTTTGTTATAGTTTACTAAAAATATATATCGGCATTACTTAGCAAGTTACAAAGGGATTTTAGAATAATTTAATAAATATAATTTCCCAGTAACCGATATGATAGGGGTTGACATATATGTTACAATGATATCGTATGTTGAAAGGAGAGATAAAAATGATTAAAAAGATTGAATTATTAGAAGGCGAACAGTTAGATAGAATTATGAAGCTATGGCTTGAGACGAATATCCAAGCACATGATTTTATAGATCGTAATTATTGGCAAAGCAATTATGAAGCAGTAAAAGAGATGATGCCGCAGGCAACTATTTATGCATACCAAGAAGAAGACACCATTCAGGCTTTTGTGGGCTTAATGGACAATTATATTGCTGGTATATTTGTATCTAATAAAATGCAGTCAAAAGGAATTGGGAAAAAATTACTAGCTCATTGTAAAAATAACTTAGACGAGTTAACACTTGATGTCTATCAAAAAAATGAGAGAGCAGTACAATTCTATCTAAGAGAAGGCTTTGTGATAACCGAAGAAAAGATAGATGAGAATACAAAGGAAATAGAGTATGAAATGAAATGGAAGAAAGAGCTGTAGTAGTTAATAATTAAGCAGAGTTCATAGTAAAAGAAAACACTTTTTAGAATACTTAGCGTTTGGTTGGAAACAATAACCTGAGGAGGTGTTTACTTATGGTATCACGTAAATCAGTTATTACATTTGGAATGGTGGCAATTCCAATTGCTATGTTAACAACAACAAAAGATAATGACATACATTTTAATCAACTTCATAAAGAGGATAATAGTCGTATTCGATACAAAAAGACCTGTGCTCACTGTGGCAAAGAGGTTAGCACACAAGACATCGTGAAAGGATTTGAATACGATAAAGATAAGTATGTTGTTATTACAGAGGAAGAAATTGAGAAAATTAAGACAGAAAAAGAAAAATCAATTCAAATCTTACATTTTGCTCAATTGAACCAAATATCCCCTGTTTATTATGAAAAGACTTACCAGGCTGTACCAGAGGCAGGCGGAGAGAAGGCATTTGAGTTACTTCGCTCCGCCTTAATGAATGAGCAAAAAATTGCCATAGGCAAAACCGTTATGGGTACAAAGGATACCTTAATGGCAATCATTCCTCGTGAAGATGGTGTTTTAATATCTACCATGTTTTACGCAGATGAAATCAAAGAACTTCAAAAGCCATACACAAAGCCAGAAGTATCAGAGCAAGAGCTAAATATGGCTAAAATCTTAATAAATTCTATGGATACCCCATTTGATCCGTCCAAATACAAAGATGAATATCAGTCAAGACTTCGTGAATTAATTGAAACAAAGGTATCTGGCAAGGAAATTGTTGCAGCCGAGCCAGATAGTGCTGGTAAAGTAATTGATCTTATGGAAGCACTCAAAGCAAGTGTTGAAAAAGCTCAAAAAGATAAGGAACCAGCTTAGATATGAATACAAGACTAAGCGAATATAAAGAAAAAAGAAATTTTACAAAAACCTTAGAGCCAGAAGGAAAATCAGACCAAGAGGAAGAGTGTCTGAGATTTGTAATACAACACCATATGGCTAGAAGGGATCACTATGATTTTCGACTTGAATGGGCAGGTGTCTTATTAAGCTGGGCAGTTCCAAAAGGTCCATCTAACAATACGCTTGATAAAAGACTTGCAGTTCAAGTAGAAGATCATCCGCTAGAATACAGAAATTTTGAAGGAATAATTCCAAAAGGAGAATACGGTGGTGGAACCGTTATGCTTTGGGATGAAGGAATATGGGAACCTTATAAAAACGTTGAAGAAGGACTCAAAAAAGGTGAGTTAAAATTTACGTTAAAAGGAAAACGGTTAGTAGGAAAATGGGCCTTGATTCGTTTAAAGCCCAAAGAAGGAGAGACAAAAGATAACTGGTTGCTGTTAAAAGAAAAAGATGAATACAGCAAAGAGTCTAATGATCTTCTAGGATACGATACAAGTATTCGAACAGGGCGTACGATGGAGGAGATAGAAAAGGGTGAGAAAGTAAAATTTACAAAGAATCCTTTTGAACAGACAAATGTACAATTAGCAAAGTTAGTAAAAGAGATACCTGAAGATGAAAATTGGATTTACGAACTAAAATACGATGGGTATCGAATCATTGCTTATATAGAGGGCAATCAGGTAAGGCTCTTAACCAGAAATGGAAACGATTATCACAATCGATTTTATCACGTTGCACGTGCATTGGTTGAATGGGCAAAGGGAAGGGCAATGGTGCTAGATGGAGAAATGGTCATCACGGATGAAACGGGAAAGACCGATTTTCAAGCACTGCAAAATTATTTAAAGAATGCCAAATCCCAATCATTAACCTATATTATTTTTGATCTTCTTGCTCTTGATGGAGAGGACTTACGAGAAAAAGACATAATTGAAAGAAAAGATATCTTATTGAATTTAATGAAAGATGCACCTAAAAATCTATTTTATAGTCGCTATATCAAAGGAAAAGGTAAGGAAAGCTTTGCAGCAGCCAATGAGACTGGAATGGAAGGAATTGTTGGTAAAAAAATTGGTTCTATCTACAGCGGAACACGAAATGGTGACTGGATTAAACTAAAATGTGATAAGAGGCAGGAGTTTGTAATAGGAGGATTTACACTTACGGACAAACGAGTAAGTGGAGTAAGTGCACTATTACTTGGCGTGTTTGAAGGGGATAAACTGATTTATGCAGGACGTGCGGGAACAGGTATTAGTGAAGGGGAGATGAAACGGTTAGAAAATGAATTTAAAGACATAAAACGAATGGACTCTCCCTTTCATGTTCCACCAAAATCAAAACCAGGAGAAGTGATCACTTGGCTTGAACCAGGCTTAGTAGCAGAAATTAAATTTGCAGAGTGGACGAAAGAAAATCAACTCAGGCAGGCTAGTTATAAAGGACTGCGAAAAGATAAAGAGCCTACTGAAATAACAAGGGAGATACAACAACCCTTAGCATCAGTAAGTAGAGTGGAGGAGACAATGGAATCCAATACAGCAAATCACCTTATATTTGAAGGAATCAAAATATCCAACCCAGATAAAGTCATTTATGATGATAGCGGTCTAACCAAATTAGATGTGGTAAAGTACTATGAAAAGGTATCAAAACGTATGCTTCCTTACATGAAGCAAAGGATTCTAACCACTGTTAGATGCCCCAAAGGAATTTCTCAAAATTGCTTTTATAAAAAGCATCCAGGAGCTGATAGTAAAGGGATAATTACAGTTCCTGTTACAAATGGTGACGGGGAGGTGGAAGAGTATTTTTATGTGGAAGATACCAAGGGAATCTTATATGAGGTTCAAATGGGAACAGTTGAATTTCACACGTGGGGAAGTAGTTACAATACACTTGAAAAACCAGATATGATGGTATTTGATTTAGATCCAGATGAGGGAATGGAATTAGATAGAGTTCGTCAGGGAGTATACGATGTGAAAAGCATTTTAAGTGAGCTATCTTTGCATTCTTATCTTAAAACCAGTGGAGGTAAGGGGTATCATGTTGTAGTGCCACTAAAGCCTTCAGTTTCTTGGGATACATTTCATGATTTTGCCAGAAAAGTTGCCGAAGTCATGGAGAAAAAGTGGCCAGACCGCTATACAAGCAATGTAAGGAAAGCAAATCGAAAAGGAAAGATATTCATTGACTGGATTAGAAATGGAAGAGGGGCTACAAGCGTTGCACCATACTCCCTGCGAGCAAGAAAAGGGGCAAAGGTATCTATGCCAATTTCGTGGGAAGAGTTAGAAACAATTGCTCCTGATGGGATAGATATGCAAGAAGCACTTCTAAGAATAAACGCTGATGATCCTTGGAAGAATTTTTTTCACGATAACCAAATGCTAAAATAGCCTTTATTCAACTGATTTTATAATTATATTGATTACACTTAATATTTTGTGAAGAGGGGAATGCTATATTAGAAGAGAGTATTGCAATAATTGTGAAAGGTAAAGGTCATTGTTTCATGCTTGCATGAAATACATGACCTTTCGTTATCGCTATCTAACGATAATCATTTGAATCAATTGTCTGTTTTGACTTACAATCTTTTATGAAAACTAAACATAGCTATAAAATTTACTAAAAAAAATAGTTTTTCAACCATGTCATTATTAAATAGTGACAAAAAGAATTTTTAATAAGTTGAATATTTGTTAGGCTATATTTATAATAAAAGTAACTTAAGAAGAGATTGGCCAATCAGTTCTTAAAGGCAATGTGCTATTTAATTTGAATCGAAGAGAGGGTAAGATATGAAAGAAAGAATTCAAACATTCGGCAGAGCTTTAAGTGGTATGGTAATGCCAAATATCGGAGCTTTTATTGCATGGGGATTCATAACAGCTTTGTTTATACCAACTGGCTGGCTTCCAAATGAAAAACTAGCAGAACTGGTAGGGCCTATGGCCTCGTATCTATTGACGATACTAATTGCTTATACTGGTGGTAAAAATGTTGCTGGTGTAAGAGGAGGAGTAATCGGTGCGATTGCAACTATGGGTGTAATCGTTGGGGCGGATGTACCAATGTTTTTAGGTGCTATGTTAATGGGACCTTTAAGTGGATATCTAATCAAGAAACTGGATAAAGCGGTAGAAAATAAAATACCAGCAGGTTTTGAGATGCTATTTAATAACTTTTCATTGGGTATTTTAGGAGCAATTCTTGCTCTTATCGGATATGCTGGTGTTAGTCCGATTGTATCAGGATTAAACACAGTTATGGAAATGGGTGTAGGTTTCTTTGTTAATCATGGAATCTTACCTTTGGTAAGTCTTTTTATAGAACCAGCAAAAATATTATTTTTAAATAATGCAGTAAATCATGGAATCTTATCACCAATGGGTATGCAGCAAGCAGCGGAAACAGGTAAATCCATATTCTTTTTGTTAGAAGCAAATCCAGGTCCAGGTCTTGGTATTTTACTTGCTTATTGCTTAGCTGGAAAAGGAGATGCAAAAAGCTCCGCTCCAGGCGCCATTATCATTCATTTCCTAGGTGGTATCCATGAAATTTATTTTCCATATATCCTCATGAATCCAATTTTATTACTTGCAGCGATTGCAGGAGGAGCAAGTGGAGTATTTACACTTAGTATCTTTGGAGCAGGTCTTGCAGGTCCAGCTTCTCCAGGAAGTATATTTGCGGTTCTTGGAATGACAGCAAGAGACAGTTATTTAGGAGTTATTCTGTCTGTAATTATATCTTGTGCGGTATCTTGTATTGTAGCCATACCACTTCTAAAGGCTTTTGGAAGGGTAGAGGATTTAGAGGCAGCAAAAGAAAAAGTAAAAGAAATGAAAGACGCTTCCAAAGGATTAGTGGATTTAAAAACCGCAAAAAATGTAAAGAGTATTGTTTTTGCATGTGATGCAGGAATGGGCTCAAGTGCAATGGGAGCGACCATTTTAAAAAAGAAATTAGCATCAGCAGGACTTAATGATATAAGTGTTGTGCATGCTTCCGTATCCTCAATACCAGAAGGTGCGCAAGTCGTTGTGACACATGAAGAGTTAAAGGAACGTGCGGCTAGTAGTTGTCCAGGAGCCAAATTAGTACTTATCAAGAATTTCATGTCTGCTCCGGAATATGATTTATTAGTAGAAGAATTAAAGTTATAATTAAGTAGCGGAACAGAAGGTTGCATTTGTTAATTGCAAAACATCTGTTCCGCATCTGTTTCAAATAAGAAAGGAGGGAAATAAATGATTTTATCACAGCGTCTCATACAGATATTTACAATACTATTAAATGAGGATAAGGTGGTATCAGTTAAAAAACTGGCAGATGATGTTAAGGTAAGTAAGCGAACGGTTCAAAGAGAATTGGATAATACACAAGGGTTCTTAAAGAAATATGGATTAAGTCTGAATACCAAGGCTGGAACAGGTATCTGGATGGAGGGTGAGGAAGATAGCAAGAAACAACTGCTAAAGGAATTGCAATCCAAAGAGACGTTTGATTATATTGACAAAGAAAAAAGAAGAAATGGTCTCATTTTAGAAGTATTAAAGGATAGAGAACCAAAGAAACTTTATTATTATAGAAATATTTTTGGAGTAAGTGAAGCGACCATAAGTAATGATATGGAAGCAATTGAGTATTGGTTTAAAAGGTTTGATTTAACATTAATTCGAAAGCAAGGGTATGGAGTGGCACTTGAGGGTAGTGAAAAGAACTATCGCCTTGCGGTGAAAAGTTTTATTGATGAGAATTCTGATACCGATGATTTTAAAGTTGCAATTGAAGAAAAGAAATTAGAAGTATTAGAAGACTATTACAAAAAAGAAAATAAAGGTATCTTTCAATTAATAGATTATGAGGTTTTAAAGCAAGTAATGTTGTGTCTAAAACAAGTAACAGATAAGAAATTGACACGCTTTACCAATGAATCTTATTATTCTCTAATAATGCATATAACAATAGCAATTATGAGAATTAAAAGTCAAGAATTTATAGAAGAAGATTCAAAAACATGGAATCAATTTCTTTATCATGAAGATCATCAATTAGCCTATAGAATAGCTGAATCGTTAGAGCGTATATTTGCAGTTAAAATTCCAAAAGGTGAAATCGCCTATATACTGCTTCATGTAAGTGGAGCCAAAATTCAGTCAGCCAACATAGAAGAAGAGTATGAAAAGGATGTGGCTGTAAGAGAAGAACTTTTGGAATTAATCAACGAAATCACTGATATTTATGATCCCCAAATAGCTTATGATTTAAAACAAGATGAAGAATTTATACTAGGTCTTTTAGCTCATCTAAAGCCTACCTTTTTTAGGTTAAAGAATCGGTTATCAATTAGCAATCCGTTATTATCTCAGATACAAGTTGCCTATGCAAAAACTTATGAAAGCTGTTTAAGAGTGGGAGACTATATTGAGAAAAAGTATGGATTTTTGGTTCCAAAGGATGAAATTGGATATTTAACTATGCATTTTGGGGCGGCTGAAGTTCGACTTCTTGACAGAAAAGAAAGCCTTAGAAAGGTAAACATTGGTATTATATGTGCAAGTGGAATTGGGATATCAAGACTGATGCATTCACAGTTAAAAAATTTTCTAAAAGATCGAGTTCAAATATACACATATGGGCAAAGAGATTTGACCCCTGGTGTATTAAAAAATTTAGACTTTATCATCTCCAATATTGAACTTGGTGATACAAAAGCAGATATCTTAAAAGTGAGTGAAATCCTAAGTGAGACTGAGCTTACCATGATTGAAGATAAGGTTACATTTTATTCAAAAACTTCCAATAACAATCATGGAGAAGGAGAGTTTAGCAGACAATTAGAGCATATTAATATCTGCATCAATCAAATCAAAGGTATTATTAAAGATTTTCAGTTTATGAAGGTAAGTGAGTCTATTTACTTTGAAGAGCTTTTAGTTGCAATTTCTGAAAAAATATCACCTTTTAATAGGAATAGACTACAAATCCAAGAGGACATTATGAGAAGAGAAAAAATATCCTCTCAAATGATACCAGAATATGGATTTGCTCTATTGCATTCAAGAACAAAAGGCGTGGTAAAGCCTAACTTTTCAGTATGTGTAACAAAGGATCGCACTTATTTTGCAGACCCATACTTTAAAGGGGTAAAAGCAGTGGTTATCATGTTGATTCCAGAAGATGAACAGACAGCAATAAATAGTGATATTATGGGCTGTTTGAGTAGTCAGCTAATTGAAAATAAAGAATTTTTACATTTAGTATTTCAGGGTGAAAAAGAAGAATTAAAAGAATGCTTGGAGAGGATTTTAAGACAGTATTTTAAGCAATATTTAGAGTTTATTTAAAGAATAGGACAAAAAAGAAGATTAAAAATGTCTACAAGATATGATGACAAAGTCAAATTTGCTTTTCTTGTATAGACAGATTTAAGAATTTATAATAGAACCAGAAAGAGGTGGTTAGATGGAACTTTTAAAAAAAGAGAACATTGAGATTAATTGCAAAGCAGCAGATAAAGAAGAAGTAATACGTCAAATAGGTAAGAAGTTATATGAAAGCGGTTATGTTGAGGAAAGTTATATAGAAGCCATGCTGTTAAGAGAGGAGTCCTTTTCTACCAACATTGGAAATCAAATTGCGTTACCCCATGGAATAGAAGCTTCCAAAGGAGCAATTAAGAAATCAGGCATTGCCGTTATGGTATTTCCAGAAGGTACCAACTGGGGAAGTGATAAAGTAAATCTAGTCATAGGAGTTGCAGGTGTGGGAGATGAGCATCTAGCGATTCTGGCAAATATAGCAGATAAATTATCTGAAATGGAAAACGTAAATCGTATAATAAACAGTGATATTGATACGATTTATGAGATTTTAGTAGAAACGAAAAAGGAGGAAAGTGCCCTATGATAATTACGGTCACAATGAATCCAGCAATCGACAAGACAGCTGAAATAAAACAGCTTGAGAGAGGAAACTTAAACAGACTTCAAAATTGTCTATGGGATATTGGTGGAAAAGGTATCAACGTATCAAAGACTATAAAGGCTATGGGTGGTGAATCCATTGCAACTGGATTTTGTGGTGGTGGAACAGGAAGGCAGATTGAAGAAAGTTTAGCAAAGTTTGGAATCGAAAGTGATTTTGTTCCTATCAAGGATGAAACTCGTGTGAATTTAAAGATAGTTGAAGAAAATGGAATTGTTACGGAGTTAAACGAACCTGGACCAGTTGTTACAAGTAAAGAGTTAGAGGAATTGACGCAAAAACTAATTCATTATGCAAATGATGAAGCAATATTTGTTTTTGCAGGGAGTATCCCAAGAGGCATAGAAAATGACATCTATCAGACGCTGATACCGCTTGTGAAAGAAAAAGGAGCAAAGGTATTCTTAGATGCAGACGCAGAACTATTTGCAAAAGGAATGGAAGGGAAACCTGATTACATTAAGCCAAACAGAATTGAACTAGAGGAGTACTTTGGTAAGGATTATAGAGTCACTCAAGAAGAGCTTTTAGACATGGGAAAAGAGTTGCTTTTAAAAGGGAGCAGCTTAGTAGCTATTTCACTTGGGCAAATGGGCGCACTGTTTCTTACGAATGAACGAGTGATAAAGTGTCCTGGTATTAAAGTAAAAGCCCATTCTACAGTAGGGGCAGGGGATGCAATGGTAGCTGGATTGGTCTATAGTCTTTCAAAAGGAGTTGAGCTCGTGGAATGTGTAAAGCTTGCAGTAGCAGTATCAGCAGGTGCTGTGACAACACACGGAACGAAACCACCAAGTAAAGAACTAATAGAGGAATTGAAACAAATGATTGAAGTCATAGAATTATAAAGGAGTGTAGAGTATGAGAGCAAAAGCGGTAAGAATGTATGGGGAAGATGATTTACGATTAGAAGAATTTGAACTGCCAAAGATCAAAGACGATGAGATATTAGTAAAGATAATGAGCGATAGCATTTGTATGTCAACCTATAAATTAGTAAAACAAGGAAAAAAGCATAAAAGAGCGCCTCAAAACATAGACACGAATCCTGTTATTATAGGGCATGAATGTGCAGGAATTATCGTTGAGGTAGGAGAAAAATGGAAAGATAAGTATAGCGTAGGAGATAAATTTGCATTGCAGCCAGCATTAAACTACATGGGTAAGTTAGATTCTCCTGGATATTCCTATGAGTACTGTGGAGGAGCTACGACTTATTGCATTATGCCTCATGAAGTAATGGAACTAGGTTGTCTTCTTCCTTTTCATGGTGAAAGCTTTTTTGAGGCATCACTTGCTGAGCCAATGAGTTGTATCATCGGTGGTTATCATGCCAATTATCATACAAACAAACAAAATTACAATCATGCCATGGGCACCAAAAAAGACGGAAATATCATCATACTTGGTGGATGTGGTCCAATGGGAATGGGTGCTGTAAGCTATGGACTATATACAGAAAACAAACCAAAAAGAATTGTGGTAACGGATATTAGTGATGCAAGAATTGAAGATGCAAAAAAGAAAATTTCGCCAGAAGAAGCAGCGCAAAAAGGAGTTGAACTTCTTTATATCAATACAGCCAGTCTAGAAGGCCCATACAAAACTCTAATGGAATTAACGAATTATCATGGCTATGACGATGTATTTGTTTACATACCAAATAAATCAGTAGTTGAACTGGGAGATTCTCTTTTGGCTTTTGACGGATGTATGAATTTCTTTGCTGGCCCTTCAAACAATGATTTTACCTCTGAAATCAATATGTACAACGTACATTACACCAGTGCACATATCATTGGTACGACAGGTGGAAACAATGATGATTTAATGGAGGCTCTTGAACTTGCGGCAAAAGGAAAAATCAGACCAGCAGTAATGGTAACTCATATAGGGGGAATTGATTCAATTGCCGATGCGACATTAAATCTTCCTTCTATACCAGGCGGTAAAAAATTAACATATACGCAATTTGATATGCCACTTACAGCAATCGAAGATTTTGAAGAATTAGGAAAAACAAATCCATTATTGAAACAATTAGCGGAATCTGTGAAACGACATAATGGACTATGGAATGGTGAGGCAGAAAAAATATTGTTTCAACATCATGGAATCATATAAATTAGAGGAGGTAAGAAATGCTTAGTCAGACTATCATGATTCAGAATCCACATGGATTACATGCAAGACCTGCAGGAGAATTAGTAAAAATAGCTACTTCTTGCGATTCTGATATTACACTCATTGTGGGAGAGAGAAGAATCAATGCCAAAAGTATTTTTAGTATTATGTCAGCAGGGATCAAGTGTGGTACTCAAATAGAAATAGAATGTAGTGGTGAGACGGAAAAAGAAGACCTTGATTGCCTATTAAAAGCCATCGAACAAGGGTTAGGTGAATAATGAAAGAAAGATTTCTTTCGGTGAAGATATTTTTCTATTAAGCAAAAGCTTCGTTATAAACAGGTTATAACTGATTTATAACGAAGCTTTTAATACGACTATTTATATTCGATGCTTCAAGTCTAGTTAAAGTCTTTCATATAATCCCCATGTGCTTCGATCATTTCATCACACATTTTTATAATATCATCAATGGATAATTCAGCAGCTGTATGTGGGTCCATCATGGCAGCTTGATATATTTTATGTCTGTCTTTGGTTACTGCTGCTTCGATTGTTAATAGTTGAGCATTTATATTGCTTATATTCATAGCAGCAAGCTGAGTTGGAAGTTTGCCAACATAGGTTGGATGAATACCCATAGCATCAACCATACAAGGAACTTCTACACAGGCATCAGCTGGCAGATTATCGATAAGGCCAGTATTGATTACATTTCCACCAATTTTATATGGAGTATTGGTCACGATTGCCTCCATAATATAAGAAGCATATTCTTTGGAACGTTCATGTGTAATCTTGCCATTTTGTAAAATTTCATTTTTTTCTTTTTCCCAGCCTTCTATTTGCTTCATACATCTTCTTGGATATTCATCTAGTGGTATATTATATTTTTCGATTAATTCTGGATATTTTGATTTAATAAAGAATGGATTATATTCCGCATTGTGTTCACTAGATTCAGTACAATAATATCCAAGATGCTTTATATATTCGTAACGAACCATATCATTATGTTTTTCATTGCTAGAATTCTTGAGAGCCGCTCTCTTCTTTATTTCAGGATATAAATCATTTCCATCTTTATCGTAGAGTTCTAATAACCAACCCATATGATTGATACCAGCAATTAGCTCTTTTCTACCTTCAAGTTTATCCTCCATACCCAAATCCTCTAATAAATGTTCAGAGCATACTTGAACGCTATGACATAGACCAATTGTTTTTACCTTGGTGAAACGTTGCATAAACCCTGTAAGCATAGCCATTGGATTTGTATAGTTTAAGAAATATGCATCAGGACAAACATCTTCCATATCTTTTGCAAATTCTGCCATGACAGGAATGGTTCTTAGTGCTCGCATGATTCCACCGATTCCCATTGTATCTGCAATGGTTTGCTTTAAGCCATATTTTTTAGGGATTTCAAAGTCTGTAATTGTACAAGGATCATATCCTCCAACTTGAATGGCATTAACCACGAAAGTAGCGTCTTTTAAAGCCGCTTTTCTATTTTCAACACCCAAATAGCATTTTATATCTGCTCTGTCATTATTTATGTTTTTGTTGATTGCTTTTAATATTATTTCACTTTCACTTAGTCTTTGGGCATCAATGTCATAAAGAGCAATTTCACTATCTCTTAAAGCGTTGGTGCACATGCAATCTCCTAATACATTTCTTGCAAATACAGTACTTCCAGCACCCATAAAAGTAATTTTCATATTATTTTCCTCCTAAAATTCGTTTGGCTTTTATTACAAATTAATTATAGAATATTAAAAGTTCATATTCTATGTGACATGTTTCGAAAAGTTGTTATTATGTTGAATTTTTAGGAAAATTTAAAAACATAAGATTTTATAAAGTGAAGTATCAAAAAAGAATAATTACTATTTTTTTATATGAAAACATTATATAATTATTTTAAGCATTAGAGTAAGCAGTGTGACCAATACTAGATGATATAAAATAGCTAAGGAAATATAATATGAAAAAAAGAATAGAACAAAAAAATGATAACAAGGAAAAACTAAAACAACTTCATAGCCAAATTGCACAATGTCAACTATGTGAAGAGACGTTTGGATTTAAACCACATCCCATTCTTTTTGGGAATTGCAATGCAAAAATCATGCAAATAAGTCAGGCACCATCTAAAAGTGTTCATGAAACAGGCAGACCGTTTCATGATGCAAGTGGGAAAAAACTTCGAAATGAATGGTATCAAATAACAGACGAGGAATTCTATAATCCTGATAATTTCTATATTGTATCAATGGCTCATTGCTACCCAGGCAAAGCCTCAAAAGGCGGAGATAGACATCCCCCAAAGATTTGCTCTAAAACGTGGCTACGAAGAGAAATGGAGCTTGTGGAAAATGAAATCTATATTATTATTGGTGGAATTGCAGCAAAATATTTTTTTCCAGACGAAAAGATTTCGGATTTAGCATTTGAGGACAAAACAATCAATGGAAAACCAGCTTATATTTTGCCCCATCCATCGCCTCTTAATATGAAATGGTTCAAAGATTATCCTGAATTTGAAGCGCAAAGATTACCAATCATTCGAAAAGAAGTGCATCGATATATAAAGTGAAACTTATCTAAGGAGATTTTATTTATGAAAAAGAAATATATCTGGCAGGAGGATGCTTTTGGGGAACGGAAAAATATTTGGAACATGTTTTAGGAATATTAGAAACAGAGGTTGGATATGCAAATGGATTGACAAAGAATCCGACCTACGAAGAGGTATGTCATAACAATACTGGACATGCAGAAACAGTCAAAGTTGTCTATGATGACGATATCATAGGACTATCTTATCTTTTAACACTTTATTATGATGTTATTAATCCAACATCCATCAATCGACAAGGAGGAGATGTTGGTTCGCAGTATCGAACGGGTATCTATTATACAGATAACAAAGATGAAGAGATGATACTTGCATCAATAAAAGAGCTACAAAAAAAGTATGACGAAAAGATTGCCATAGAAGTATTACCACTTACGAACTATTATAAGGCTGAAGAATATCATCAAAAATATCTTACCAAGAATCCAAACGGGTATTGTCATATTGGAGTCGATAAGTTTGAAAAGGCCAAAAAGGCAAGAGATGAAAGTAAAAATCGATAGATAGAAATCAAAATACATTTAAGAAGTTGAAAAATATCGTTAATTTTTTCATATATTGTATAATTACTTCATAAGTTCGAATATATTATAATAAAAATTACTAGGTTAATCGAATGTTTCGTGATAACAAGGGAAGGAAAATCTATTCGTGCAATCAAAATGACTCGATAGAAAAGCGATATGTAAATCCATCTGATATTTATATTATAAATGGTTATAACATCGAAGTTTTTTTAAAGGAATTAAATGCTCCAAATAGTATGGTCTTTGATGAGGATGGAGCCATCTTTTTGACCGATTCAGGATTGGCAAGTGGAAATCCTAAAGTATTAAAATTAGTAGAGAATCATTTGGAGACAGTGGCAGAAGACTTTGTCACTCCCATATCAGGAATAAATTATTTAAACGGTGTACTTTATGTGTCTCATAGAGGATTTGTAACAAAGATATACAAAGATGGTACAAGAGAAAATATTATCATGGGATTGCCAAGCAATGGAGATCATTATAATAGTCCAGTTACTTTTTCACCAGACAATAAATTATATTTTGGACAGGGGACAGTGACCAATAGTGGAGTAGTTGGAAATGACAATGAATGGGTACCGATTTCTCCACTTTTATGTGATTACTCTGGAGACTATGTCATGTTACGCGGACAAAATTTTTCAACAAACAATATTTTAGCAGAAGGCTTGTCAGATGATATTGCATTAACCGGTGCTTTTTCGCCCTATGGAATACCCAATATACAATTTGAGGTTCGAAAGAAATATATCAAGGCATCAGGAAGTATATTAAGGGCAAATTTAGATGGTTCCAATTTGGAACAAGTTGCGTGGGGATTTCGCAATCCCTCCTGTTTAAGATTTGATAATAGTGGTCAACTGTATGCAATAAATAATAGCTATAATTCAGTAGGAAGTAGGCCGATTGAAAATGCGCCAGATGAGTTTTATTATATTTTTCCTAATTTGTGGTATGGCTGGCCTGATTATTCAGCAGGAGAGGCAGTGAATTCACCTAGATTTAGACCAGCAGGAGGTGTCCAACCGACCCTTTTGTTTAAAAATCAGCCAAATGTGCCACCAAGACCTTTTGTCACGTTTCCGCCTAATTCGACTATAAGATCGTTTGAGTTTAATTACAACATGGAGTTTGGACCTTATGGGGATGTTTATTTGGCGGAGTATGGAAGTACAATTCACACAAGAGTTGGTGATGTCGTATCCTATACAAATGCAGGTCATCGCATATCCAAAATAGATATGAAATCAAGGTCAATTAGTACTTTTGCTATCAATAAAACTGGATTTCCCTCCTCTTTATCAAAAGAAGGAGGCTTTGAAAGACCATCACATCTCGTATTTGGGCCTGATGGTGCAATGTATATCATAGATACAGGACTAAATATATGGGGAGACCCAGATGCTTTTATCCCTAATACAGGAGTAATATGGCGTGTATTTCGGACAAATGATTTGATATAATTCTTAATAGAACAAAAGCATAGTTGAAACAATATCGTAAGATATAGATTGGAGGATAAGATATGGTACCTGAAATGAAATATAGCTATGAAACGATGCCAAAGGTTATTAATTATCCAAAGGGAACGAAAGTAATAAAAGGGGATAAAGATAACATAAGAGCATTTATAAGTGATGATATCATTTATTGTAAGAGAGATGGAATCGAATTAAGGCTTAGAATGGTTTACCCAATGTCGCTTGAAGAGCATAAGAAATATCCCCTCTTTTTTCATGTACAAGGTTCCGCGTGGATGAAACAAAACTTAAATGACCACATATTGGATTTGAAAGATATTGTTACAAACGGTTACATTTTAGCAATCGTAGAATATCGTTTTAGTGATGTTACATTATTTCCAGGACAGATTTTAGACGCCAAATGTGCCATGCGCTATATTCAAAACCATAGCGACGAACTTCAAGTTGACTTAGAAAATGTCTTTGTATCAGGAGATTCAAGTGGAGGACATACGTCTACCATGTGTTGGGCAACCTGGAAGAATGGAATGCTTGATTATACGAATGAACCTCTTTGTAGTGTCAAAGGGTTTATTGATTTGTATGGGGTAAGCAACTTAGCCTCGATGCATCATTACGAATCTGCATTTGAGCATGAAACAAATTCACCTGCAACAGCCATACTTGGTATTGACCATCTTTCAAATCATTTGGAAAAGGCACTTACGGCATCGCCTATTTACTTTATTAATGATGAATCAAATGATGATCCGTTGTTAATCATGCATGGTAATAAGGACCGTGTTGTACCATTTGAACAAAGTATAGAGTTATTTGAGAAATGTGTAGAGCATAAAAAGAAGGTTGAATTTTATTGTGTAGATGATGCCGATCATGGAGGAAGTGTCTTTTACTGTAAAGAAACCTTAAAGCAAATTATTGAATTCTTAAAAAAATATACGATTTTATAATGCGGAAAAAAACTGTCAAGAGAAATATCTAAACAAGCGTATCATTTACTATGATTGATACGCTTGTTTTTTATACCCAATCACTTAGACTTGAGTCGTCTTGTCTGTGATTGGGTATTTGCGATTCCATTGGTTTACATTTTGACAGTTTGGCTGTATATTGGTTATATATGGTAGAAAATAACTAAATACGGGGGAGAGAATAGTTGAAATGACGAAACATAGACTTGAGATAAAGGTAATTCTTTTGTATTTTGCTGTTATTTTATTTATTATTGGAATGTATTTTAGAACATTTCAATTTGTCTATATGGAGCATGAAAAAAAGATAATGGGAGAAGAAAGCATTGCAACCTTACAGACCATCCAGACCGCGATTAGTACAGTTATTAAAAGCGCCAACGACTTTTCAAAGTTAGTGCTTGCAGATGAAGTCATTCAAAAGGTCATGAATTCAGGTGATTTATTTGGTAATATCTCAGAACAGTCTGCTTTAAACCAACGAATCTATGCGCAAACACAATTCTCAGACCTGATAGAATCCGTGTGGTTTATTGATTCGAAAAATCAAATCCTATCCATTGGAGATCAGTCCAATGACTTTTATAGCATTGACTCATTACATGACTTTACATGGTATGAACCAGTGTTGCTAAAAAAAGGAGGCTATGAACTGGTTGTTACGACACAAGAAGAAACCAATTCAATATCTATGATTCGGCCCTATAAGAACTTAGAAAATTTTGAAATCATTGGCTTTTATAGTATTAATATAAAAATAGATGCCTTGCGCTCTACTTATCTAAATGCTCTAGATCAAGGCAGTGAAGAAATTGTAATTATGGATCAAGAAGATAATTTTATCTGTAAGGATGGGGTTTCTATTTTAGATAAAGGGGAATTTGCTAGGTTTAATCATAAGTTAAATAACATGACAAAGGATAGCTTTATGGAGCATATCAAAGTCAATGGCGGGAGGTATCTGATTACTGGGGTAAAGATTCCCAAAGAAGGTTATACGATTCTTCGAATCTTACCGATTGATATGAAGCGCTATAACACAGAAATGCTCTCTATTAATATAATACTAATTATTATTAGTTCCGTCTTAATATTGATTGGTTCTGTCATTATTTCAAGAGCAGTGACAATGCCAATTCAGTTAATGCTTACACATATGAAGCAGGCTGAAACAGGTGAATTTTATAAGATACATGAAAAATCCTTTTTTAAGGAATTTACGATTTTATTTGAAGGCTATAATTTAATGATTGAAAAAATCCAATTGTTAATTCGACAAACCATAGAAAAGCAGAAAATAATTCGAAGGGTAGAGCTAAATGAGATGCAAGAGCAGATGAAGCCTCACTTTTTATATAATACGTTAGATGCCATTGAAGCACTTGCCATGTTGGGAGAAAATAAAAAAGTATGTGAGCTAGTACAAGCCTTAGGTGACTTTTACCGAAGGAGTGTAAGTAAAGGTAGAGATATGCTTACGGTAGCAGAAGAAATTAAGATTGTAGAAGATTACATTAGTATCATGAAGATTCGATTTAGTGATACCTTCATAGAGCAAATCACAGTAGATGAATCGGCACTAAATTATCGTTTGCCAAAGCTTACCTTACAGCCTTTAGTGGAAAATGTGTTCCAGCATGGAATTCGAGAAAAAGAAGAGATAGGACATATCTTTATTGGAGCCAAGATGGACAAAACCATACTACATATCTGGGTGATGGATGACGGAGATGGAATACCAACTCATATTTTAGAACATATAAAAAGTAAATCCCAAAAAGAGGAACAAACTAGTTTTGGACTAAGGGGAACCATTGAACGAATGCAGCTTATTTATGAAGAGCGTTTTTCTTATCGCATTGAAAATGGTGAATTGACACAGATACATTTTTATGTAGAGATGAAAGAGTATTAAAAAGGGAGAGGGGTTATATGGAACAATTAAAAGTAATTCTAGTAGATGATGAAATGTTAATAAGAAAATCCTTGCGGATGAAAATTGATGCAGAAAAATTAGGATTAGTTATTATAGCAGAATTCTCCAATACCAAAAAGGCACTTGAAAAACTTTCGGAATTAGAGCCAGATATTATTATCACAGATATATGCATGCCAGGAATGGATGGAATTGAGTTTAGTGAAGAATGCATTCATCTCTTTCCGCAAATAAAGGTCATTATTTTAACAGGCTATGATGAATTTAATTATGCCATGCGCAGCATAAAAATTGGGGTGGCAGATTATTTATTAAAACCAATTAAAGAGGAGGCATTAAATAGCTCATTATATAAAATAAGAACAAAGATTTTTGAAGAAAGAAGCAAAAAAGAAGAACGCAAAAAACTTGAAATGCAAATCAAGGAGCATATTCCAGTATTTCGTGAGAAATTCTTAATTGAGATAATGAATCGTAAAATTGAAGATGGTGTATTTCGAGAAAAGATGGAAAGTTATCAAGTAAAATTGCATCCAACCGATGCAAGAATTCAAATCGCTGCCATTGAAATCAAACCAGTAAAGTCTTTTCTTGTGGAGCATAGTGATATTTTACTGTATCTAAAAGCGAGGGAATTGATTGAACAGTTTTTTGAAAGCGATGAGTATTTGTTTTTCTTTAAAGATGAATTGGGACGAATCATAGTCGCAAATAATAACCCAAGTATGCCTTTTATCGAGTGCCTGGATTTATTACAAAAGATGATTATAACTAGATTAAAATGTTACATAAACATAGGAATTAGTTTAAAAAAGAATAGTTATCAAAAGCTTGGGGCGGCTTATAAGGAAGCAATTGAAGCGTTGAATGTTGGAAGCCTTGAGGCAAATAACTGCATTCTTTCGTATTCGAATCTAGGGAAATTAGAACTTGAAGTATCGGGTGAGGAACAATGTATCTGGAATGAGATTGCTTCCTTGGTACAAAATGGAATGGTTGATAAGGTAGATGACCAACTACTCTTACTATGGGAATTGTTTGAACATGATAAAGAATATGGTTTGCAAAAAGCAAAGATAAGAATTGGTGATATTTATTCTTGGTGCCTAAAAATCATGGTAAGTATGCAAATCGAAGATTACTATAAAAAGTTAAGTAAGTTAGAGGGAACCTATGAAAAGGATTTGGACTTACCGACCATGTATCAGATTGCCAAAGAAGTCTTACTCTATACCGCAAGTGAGATTGCCCGTATTAATGAGAAGGAAAAGGGCGATTTGATTGAAGCAATTCAAAAGTTCTTGCTTCAAAATATGGATAATCCTCAACTTAATATGAATGAAGTGGCAGAGAAGTTTCATATCAGCGCAGGATATATGGGACGATTATTTAAACGTTTTGTAGGCAAAACCTATAGCGAATATTTATCTGAAATTCGTTTAGAAAAAGCGAAAGAATTATTGCTTCATTCTGAGTTAAAGGGGTATGAAATTGGAACCTGTATTGGTATTCATGATGCACATTATCTAAGTATCTGGTTTAAGAAAATGACAGGTTTTTCATTAAGTGAATATCGAAGAGGTTCAAATAATGAATGAATTATTTTCTCTGCAAAAAAAGTGAATGTTGTAGTTATAATTATGAATGTATTCCTATCGTACCATTCATGTAGAATAGAGGAAACAATAATTATTGTAAAAGAATGGCCATTCTCTACAAACAAACTATACTGGGAGGTATGTATGAAATGAGATTGAAGAAGGTAGGAGTCTTATTATTAAGCGCTGTTATGACAATGCAGCTTATGGCTTGTGCAGGCACATCTACAAAAGGGGACACAAAAGATACAATCACAACAACTGAGGACAAAACCAGTGATGATACGTCAATAAAAGAAGACGTAAAGGAGGAAGCCAAGGAAGAGGTCACTATCACCATCTGGCATCAATCTGTAACGGACACAGATCCTGTTAAAAAAATCATTGAAGATTCTGTAGAAGATTATAAAAAGCTTCATCCAAATGTAACCATCGTACAAGAAGGGGTTACTGGAGAACAATATAAGACAAAAATAAAGACTGCTTTTGCCGCAGGCGAAGCACCTGATATTTCTTATATGTTTGGGGGTGGAAGCTTTGTAAAACCATATATTGATGCAGGCTATTTATTACCAATTGATGAATATCTGACAAGTGATGTAAAAGACAAAATATTAGATGGTATGCTTGAAAATTGCACCTATAATGGAAAAATTTATACATTTCCAACCATTACCTTCTTAGCAAACTTATATTGCAATACGGAAATGTTTGAAAAAGCAGGAGCCACCTATCCAACGACATGGACTGAATTATTAGATGCAGTTGATAAATTAAAGGCAGCAGGCTATAATCCAATTATTCTAGGAGAAAAAGATAGATGGCCTGGTATGTACTGGTTTGACATCATTTCCGCAAGACAGGTGGGAAATCCTGCGATAATGGAAGCGTTTAAAGATCCAACCAAATTCAACAGCGAAGGCTTTGTAAAGGCAGCCGAAAAAATGCAAGAGTTAGTAAATGCAGGTGCTTTTAATTCAACCATGCTTAGTATGAGTTATGATGAAATGGTATCTGGATTCGCGGCAGGTCAAGGAGCTATGCTATTCCAAGCCAACTGGATTCATCCAAACTTTGAAAATGAGGATGCAGTTACCAATGGAAAAGTAAAAGCAATCGCTTTTCCTATTATTGAAGGCGCTGCTGGAACAGCAACCGAATTTTCTGGTGGAAGTTCAGACGGTTATTACATCAATGCCAATACCAAACATCCAAAAGAAGCCTATGAATATCTTGCTTATTTAAGTGAGCGAATCGGAATCGAAGGCTATGAAGCTGGCGCAGGACTTCCTTGCTGGGATGCTTCTAGTGTAGATGCAAGCAAGCTTTCACCGCTTAGCCAGCAATCCGCACAGCTTATGGAGACTGGAACATCTTACATTACATGGTGGGATAACATCTTAAGTGCTGACGATTCAGAAAGCTATAAAAATTTGGTTGCAGAATTACTTGCATTAAAGATAACTCCTCAAGAGTTTGCCGAAAAGATGTCAAAATTGCAGCCATCAGAGCTTTATTAATATAAGAGAGGGGCTGTCGAATGACAGCCCCTTATTAGAACCAAACAAATAGATAAATCACTCAGATAATTATTGGAGAAATTATGAATAAAATATTATCGAATAAGAAAGTGTTATGTTTGTTTTTACTACCTACGCTTCTTATAACGACACTGATTGTTGTTATACCTATTTTTATTTCCTTTTATTATAGTATGTTAGATTGGGATGGAATTGGAAAAGGAAGCTTTATTGGTCTACATAACTATATAGAATTAGTGCAAGATACGCGCTTTTTAAATTCAGTGAAAAACTCATTACTATTCGCGGCATTGTCTATCTTTATCCAACTTCCTTTTTCTCTTTTACTGGCCATTGTGGTCGCTAACGTAAGCAGAGGAGAAAAATTTTACCGTACGGCATATTTTATTCCAGTTATTATTTCAACGGTAGTAATTGGGCAGCTTTGGCAAAAAATATACAATGGAGATTATGGATTGTTGAATGCGTTACTTGATAACCTTGGACTTACCAACCTAAGTCAAGACTGGCTGGGGCAAGAAAAGACCGCTTTACTATGTAGTTTCATTCCGATTCTTTGGCAGTACGTGGGATATCATATGTTGATTATGTATGCAGGTGTGAAATCGCAACCACCCGAATATTTAGAAGCAGCACTTATGGATGGTGCTAGTAAAGTTCAAGTCGCATTCCGTATTACAATTCCGCTGTTAAAGCCAATTCTTAAAGTCTGTGTTACCTTTTCCTTAATAGGAGCATTAAAGGTATTTGACTTAATATATGTCTTAACAAATGGAGGCCCTTTTTTTTCTACAGAGGTTCCAAGCATCTATATGTATACAACCATTTTTGATTCGTATCATTATGGATATGGAAGTGCAATTTCTATCTTTATTATTTTAGAATGTCTTTTGTTTACGGTATTTCTAGGATTTTTATTTAAAGAAAAGGAGGTATTGTAATGAAAAGAAATTGGAAAAAATGGTGCATACAAATCGCTTTGATATTATTTGCTATCATTCAAATCTATCCATTGTATTGGCTTTTGACCTTTTCTTTAAAAAGCAATACCGAAATATTTGGCGGTAATGTAGCAGGATTACCACATAAATGGAAGTTTGAAAACTATCTAAGTGCCATTGGAGAAGCAAAGGTTTTAAATTATTTTTTTAATAGTGTGTTTGTTACGTCGATTACCATTTTGATTGTAATTATTCTGGCCTCAACAAGTGCATATGCAATTGAACGAATGATATGGAGAGGAAGGCAGACCGTTATGAAAATCATCTTACTAGGTCTTATGGTTCCCATTCATGCGGCATTACTGCCGTTATTTATGGTACTCAAACAACTTCATATCTTAAATACATATTTCGCACTTATCATTCCTTATGTGGCGTTTGGGCTTCCTATGGCTGTTTATATTGTGGCAAGCTTTCTATCCTCCATTCCACGCGAAATGGAGGAAGCGGCAGCGATTGACGGGTGTGGAACAATACGTATCTTTGGAAATGTAATATTTCCACTGGTAAAACCAGCACTTGCAACAGTTGCCATCTTTACCTATATTTCATCATGGAATGAATTGATGTTTGCAGTTACCTTTGTAAGTAAGAAAGAGTATAAAACGTTAACGGTTGGAATTATGTCCATGGTAGGGGCTTATACGACTAAGTGGGGAGAGATTGGAGCTGGACTTGTAATTGCTACCATACCAACGATACTTATCTATCTGCTTTTAAGTGATCAGGTGCAAAAAAGTATTGTAGAAGGAGCCGTAAAGGGCTAGGAGATAGGCAACGAGTCCTTACATATAAGAAAAAAGTGGAAAGAGATATAATAAATCTTTCCACTTTTTTCTATAATAACGAGATAATTTTTGTAAGATCATGAACAGGGGCAAGACAAGCATGATTTTCACATAGATAAAAGAAGGGTTCATCCGTTGTCAAAGGGTAATCTTTGCTAAACTCTGCTAATTGAGAGAGTGCTTCTTTTGTCTGTTTCGTTTTTACCAATATCGACAATTGAGGAAGAAAATGACTTGATATCATTTCATTTAACTCCTCCATGGATTCATCAGTTGGAAGGACACATACCAATTCCTTTGTAGGATATAACTCTTGCATGAATGCCATCATAGAAAAGCAAAAAGCATTTGGATAGTGAACCACTTCATTAGTAAGAAAGTTAAGCTGTTTATCAAGTGTTTTTCGAAGGCTTAAATTCCCCGTTAAGCGATATAGCTTTTCCAATACGTAAGCAGCAACGGAATTTCCTGATGGTATAGCGCCGTCATATACTTCTTTGGGACGGGCAATTAAGGACTCTGCCTCACTAGAATATAAATAAA
Organism: Candidatus Galacturonatibacter soehngenii; assembly: GCF_008830185.1. GTDB lineage: Bacteria > Bacillota > Clostridia > Lachnospirales > Lachnospiraceae > Lachnotalea > Lachnotalea soehngenii. Next base: position 584,860 of record NZ_WAGX01000005.1, on the reverse strand, counting down.
ATCCTCCACTTGTATCATCAAAAAAGAGTTCGATTAATTGTGTAATCCAAGAGAGTGAGCGTCTTAGATAATCCGTTTCTAGCGTTGCTTCATATAATTCCAATAAAGCCCAGCTATAAAAAGCATAATCGTCAATATGGCCTACACCACTTGCCTTACCATCACGATAATGAACAAAAAGGGTTGTACCATCTGTCAAATGATTACAAAGGAAGGAATCTGCCGCTTGTGCCAGATGAAGGTATTTTTCTTTACGCAGTACTTTATAAGCTTTTGCAAAAGCACCAATCATGATTCCGTTCCAAGAAGTCAGTATTTTATCATCTTTATGAAGCGTTGTTCGCTTATAACGGTAATCATATATTTTAGTACGCATTGCATTGATTCGTTTATCTTCCAATGGCGTAGTGGGGTGAAGTGACTTGATTCGATTCGGAATACTCTTTCCTTCAAAATTTCCCTCTTTTGTGATGTCAAAATAGGAATTAAAATATGCTGCATCTTCTTTTCCGAGCACTTGCTCGATTTCCTTAGGATCAAATACATAATATTTTCCTTCCACACCTTCGCTGTCAGCGTCTTGTGCGCAATAAAATCCCCCTTCTGGATGTGTTAATTCTCGCTCTACATATGCGAGAGTCATTTCTGCTATTTCTTTATACGATTGCTTACCCGTATATTGGTAGGTATCGATGTATGCATGTACAAGCAAAGCATTGTCATATAGCATCTTCTCAAAATGAGGAACCAACCATTTTTCATCTGTTGAATATCTGGAAAAACCATAACCTACGTGATCAAAGATACCACCAAGATACATTGAGTCAAGTGTTTTTTCTACCGCTTTTAAGGCCATGTTATCTTGTTTTAAAGCGGCATAACGAAGTAAAAACATTAGATTATGCGGGGTTGGAAATTTAGGTGCATGTCCAAAGCCGCCATAGGTTGAATCAAATTGTTGCAGTAGATTTTTGGCAGCTTTTTCTATTGTCTTTATATTTATCTTTTGCGAACTCTCTTGCATCGATTCTTTTTGCAATGATTGTGTAACTGCAAGGCTCGTATGCACCAGATCATTTCTGTCTTTTAACCACTTTTCATGAATGGCCTTTAGTAAATCCAAAAATCCAGGCAGTTGGTAGCGAGAGTGTTTTGGGAAATAGCTTCCAGCAAAAAAAGGCTTTTGATTGGGCATCATAAATATAGTGAGTGGCCAACCGCCACTACCAGTTAGACCTTGGCATACAGACATATAGATACTATCAATATCAGGTCTTTCTTCTTTATCCACTTTTATTGATATAAAATGTTCATTTAGATAATCAGCCACCTCTTGGTCTTCAAATGATTCATGTGCCATTACATGGCACCAATGACAAGTACTATAAATATAACAAGTTAGCTATACCCAATAGATAAAAAGATGGGTTTATCTTCTGCTACAGCTTTTTTAAATGCATCTGTACTCCATGGGTACCAGTTAACAGGGTTATAAGCATGTTGAAGCAGATACGGTGATTTTTCTTGTAACAGTCTATTGGGTTGCTTTGTAGTTGTTGTCATTTGAACACCTCCTTTGAAAGGTTTTATCGCTTTGTTAATAGTAATCTATTTTAGTATAAGCAAATTTTGTTGAATTATTTCTTAGAATTTAACTATTTTAACAAGATAATAGAATTGTTTTTCCTTCATACGTTATACTTTTTAATTTGAACAATTTCACGCATTCTAAAGCATTATAACGCTTTTCCATTGACATTTTAACACATTTAAGGTATATTTGTTTTTGATATTGTACGCTAAGCAGATGCAAATGTGCGTACACATGACACAGTCGAAACAGGAGGAATATTATGAAAAAAGTAAGATTAGTAGCTTTAGGTTTGGCAACAACTTTAGCACTTGCATCACTTGCAGGCTGTCAAAGTAAATCAGAAACTGATACAAAGCAAGGAACAGATACAAATACAGATACAAGCACAGATTCTAGTGCAAATGCAGGTGGAGAAACATATGTAATTGGTGGAATTGGACCTCTTACAGGTGATGCCGCTTCTTATGGAATTTCTGTAAAACAAGGCGCAGAAATTGCAATTAAAGAAATTAATGATGCAGGTGGCGTAAAGGTTGGAGATAAGACACTTCAATTAAGTCTTAAATTCGAAGACGATCAAGCTACACCAGATAAAGCAGTTACTGCATATAACTCATTAATGGATAGCAAAATGGACGCTCTTTTAGGTGCAGTTACTTCAGGTTCTTGTTTAGCGGTAGCAAATTTAGCACAAGAAGATGATATATTAATGCTTACTCCATCAGGTTCAGCGCAAGATATTACAAAGAACACTAACGTATTTCGTCTTTGTTTTACCGATCCTTTACAAGGAGAGACAATGGCTGAGCATATGATTACAGATTTAAAATTTAAAAATGTAGCAGTTATCTATAAAAATTCAGATGAATATAGCACAGGTGTATACGAAGCATTTGCAAAAAAGGTTGCAGAATTAGGTGGAACAATCACAACAGCAGAAGCATTTGCAGATGGAGAAGATTTTAATACACAGCTTACTTCAATCAAAGGAACAGATGCAGAAGCAATTTTTGCTCCAATTTATTACGGAGATGCATCTCACATTGTAACGCAGGCAGCAGATCTTTCTATGACATTACCTTTCTTTGGTAGCGATGGATGGGATGGAATTCTTGATACGGTTACAGATAAAGCGACTGTAGAAGGAGCTACTTTCTTAAGTCCATTCTTCTCAGGAGATAAAGCAGCCGCTGATTTTGTTACAAAATATAACGAAGCTTATAAAGCGACTCCAGATCAGTTTGCAGCAGATGGTTACGATGGTGTTTATGTAATCAAAGCAGCATTGGAAAAAGCAGCATCAACAAAAACAGCAGATTTAGTAAAAGCAATGACTGAGATTTCTGTAGATGGTCTTACAGGAGAAAAAATCAGCTTTACAGAAGATGGCGAGCCACAAAAAGCTGCTAAATTTATCAAAATTGTAAATGGTGAATATACAGCAGAATAAGAATGATATATTTTATGTAACATAAAAGAAGTGATGAAATAGATAGTAAAAGATTGATGGTTTGGGAGTTGCTCACTCCTGCTATCAATCTTTTACAGATTTCAGTTGATAAATACAACTTTTAAAGAATTAAAGGCTGTATTTATCAGCTGAGATAAAGGCTTATAAAAGCAGGAGGGTAAAAGAATGGGAATTCTTCAAAATATTTTAGAGCAATTTATAAATGGGCTTCGAAGTGGTAGTATTTACGCTTTGATTGCTCTTGGTTATACAATGGTTTATGGAATTGCAAAGATGATTAACTTTGCACATGGTGATATTATCATGGTAGGTGCATATGCACTTTATGTTGGTTTATCCATACTTCATTTACCAGCGATTCTCGCAATACTTCTATCACTTGTCGTTTGTACAATATTTGGTGTAGTAATTGAACGTGTGGCTTACAAACCACTTCGCTCGGCACCACCTTTAGCTGTACTTATTACGGCAATCGGTGTTAGTTTTTTATTACAAAGTGTTTCCTTGTTGATTTTTGGTGCAACTCCAATTCCACAGGAATCAATCGTTAAATTTGCAGGAATTAAGATTGGTGGTTTATCAATTTCAGGAATTACGGTTGTTACATTAATTGTAACAACGATTTGTATGATATCTCTTACTTGGTTTATTCAAAAGACAAAGATGGGAAGTGCAATGCGTGCAGTGGCAGAAGACAAAGGTGCCGCTGAGTTAATGGGTATTGATGTAAATAAAACTATATCATTAACTTTCGCAATTGGTTCTGCGCTTGCCTCCATTGCTGGAATTCTTTATGTTTGCCAGTACCAGTCTTTAAAGCCAACGCTTGGAGCGATGCCTGGTATCAAAGCCTTCGTAGCAGCGGTGCTTGGAGGAATTGGTAGTGTTCCAGGAGCTATGCTTGGAGGTATTATCTTAGGATTGATTGAGAGCTTATCAAAGGCTTATATCTCAACGGAGCTTTCTGATGCAATCGTTTTTGGTATTCTTGTTCTTGTTTTATTAATTAAGCCATCTGGTTTGCTTGGTAAAATAAGAAAAGAAAAGGTTTAATGGAGGAAACAAGTGATGAAAAACAAACAAATAGATAAGCAGCTTATTAAGAATTTAGCAATTATCGTCATTGTATTCGCGGCCATTGAATTTCTTCTTTATGGGGATTTATTGACCCGTCAGTTTCGAAGTTTATTGATTCCAGTATGCATTAACGTAATTCTTGCAGTTTCTTTAAACTTAACAACTGGATTTCTTGGCGAATTAACCCTAGGTCATGCAGGCTTTATGTCAGTAGGAGCTTATACAGGGGCATTGGTTACGATGAACTTAAATCTGCCAATGATAATAGAGTTTCCAATTGCGCTCATAGCAGGAGGATTGGTGGCATCATTATTCGGTGTTATTATAGGTGTACCAGTACTTAGACTTCGCGGAGATTACTTAGCGATTGTTACTTTAGCATTTGGTGAAATTATCAAATCAATTATTAACTCATTAAAGATTACCAATGGTGCAATGGGATTATCAAACATTGAACTTCATGGAAACTATAAAAATTTTGGATATGTATTTTTCTTAACCGTAATCACGATATTTGCGATTAAAAATATGGTAAATTCAAGACAAGGTAGAGCAGTATGCTCGATTCGTGATAATTATATTGCAGCGGAAGCAGTTGGTATTAATGTAAGTAAATTCAAAGTTATGGCTTTTGTGGTTGCTGCATTTTTTGCAGGGATTGCAGGTGTTATTTATGGTCATAATGTAGGTACTTTAAAACCAACTACATTTGATTATAATAAGTCGATCGAGATTTTAGTTATCGTGGTACTTGGAGGAATGGGAAGTATAAAAGGTTCTGTAATTGCCGCTATCATTCTTACGATATTACCAGAGATGTTACGTAGTGCAGATGAATTTAGAATGTTCTTATATGCAGTTGTGCTAATTGCAATGATGATATTTAATTCTTCTCAAATAAAACAACGCATTTTATCAAGTGATATCTTTTTAAAATTGAAAAAGACAAAAAAGGAGGCGTAAATCATGGCATTATTAGAAGTTAAAAATTTAGGAATTTCCTTTGGTGGTTTACGCGCAGTTGATGATTTTAATATAACCATTGAAAAAGGTTGTTTGTATGGATTAATTGGTCCAAATGGAGCTGGTAAAACTACAGTGTTTAATATGCTTACTGGCGTTTATCTTCCAACAGATGGGAGTATTCTATTAGATGGAACGAATTTGGTGGGTAAGAACCCAGCACAGATTTGCCAAAGTGGAGTTGCAAGAACGTTTCAAAACATTCGTTTGTTTGGGAAAATGACAGTACTTGATAATGTAAAGGTTGCCTTGCATAACGAATATAATTATTCTTTGGCAAGTGGATTACTTCATCTTGGCAAATATAAAAAGACAGAAGCGGCTATGGATCAGAGAGCACTTGAAATATTGGATGTATTTGGAATGAAGGAATACGCGGGTCTTCTAGCCTCCAATCTTCCATATGGAGAGCAAAGAAAATTAGAGATTGCAAGGGCTCTTGCAACCAATCCAAAGCTGTTGTTATTAGATGAGCCAGCGGCAGGAATGAATCCAAATGAGACAGCAGAGCTTATGGATACCATTCGTTTTATCCGCAACAAATTTGAAATTACAATCCTATTAATTGAACATGATATGAAATTGGTTACAGGTATTTGTGAAAAGCTTACTGTGTTAAATTTTGGAACAGAGCTTACAACTGGTACACCTGAGGTGGTATTAAACGATCCAGAAGTTATTACAGCATATCTTGGAGAATAGGAGAGGATAAACGCATGGCAATGTTAAAGATAACAGATTTAGAAGTAAGTTATGGTATGATACAGGCAATCCGCGGTATCAACTTTGAAGTAGAACAAGGTGAAGTAATTGCGCTAATTGGTGCAAATGGAGCTGGTAAAACAACGATTCTTCATACCGTTACGGGATTATTAAAATGCAAAGCTGGGAAAATAGAATTTGAGGGCAAAGACATTACAAAGTTGCCTGGACATAAAATTGTTTCTCTTGGAATGGCACATGTACCAGAAGGAAGAAGAGTATTTGCAGATTTATCCGTACTTGAGAATTTAAAGCTAGGTGCTTATACGAGAACGGATAAGCAAGAGATCGAAGATACGCTGAAAGTCATTTATAAACGCTTTCCAAGACTAGAAGAGAGAAAATCTCAAATGGCTGGAACACTAAGTGGTGGTGAACAGCAGATGCTTGCGATGGGACGTGCGTTAATGTCACATCCAAAGATTATTTTAATGGATGAACCTTCCATGGGATTATCACCAATATTTGTATCCGAAATATTTGATATTATCAAGGAAATCAGTGCCAGTGGTACAACTGTTCTTGTGGTAGAGCAAAATGCCAAAAAAGCATTATCCATTGCAGATAGGGCATATGTTCTGGAAACAGGTAATATTGTTTTAGAAGGAGCAGCTAAGGATTTACTGGAAAATGATTCTGTTAAAAAGGCATATTTAGGAGAATAATATGGTATAATTTGCTTAGATCCAAGCAGCAAAAATGATAATTGGGAGGGATTTTATGAGTAAATATGTAATCACTATTGCAAGAGGGTATGGAAGTGGTGGTAGAACCATAGGAAAGATGCTTTCAGAAGAGCTTGGAATACATTATTACGACAGAGAGCTTCTTCGCCTTGCATCCGATGAGAGCGGAATTAGTGAAGAACTATTTGGAAAAGCAGACGAAAAGATTAAGGAAAGCTTTCTTTATAAGATTATGAGAAAATCTTACTCTGGTGAAATTATTACACCAGATAGCGATGATTTCATTTCAAATGACAATCTTTTTAATTATCAGGCAAAAGTAATAAAGCAACTGGCAAAAGAAGAGGAGAAGTCATGCATTATAGTGGGGAGATGTGCAGACTATATCTTAAAGGATCATAAGAATGTGATTCGAATCTTTGTACATGCGCCACTCGAACATTGTATTGATACGTTAGAAAAGATGTCCCACGGTTCAAGAAAAGAAATACAAAAAAAGATTGAATCAATTGATAAACATAGAGCGGCGTATTACGAATACTATACAAAGAGAAGATGGGATAATGCAGCAAATTATGATCTTTGTATTAATACTAGTGAACTAACCTTTGCACAAGCAGTTACCCTAATTAAAGAATACATTAACATACGTATTCAATAAGAATAAAAAATGAGTAAGACAAAAAAAGTCTTGCTCATTTTTTTTTAGCTGTGAGTTTTGTAAAGAAACAGGCACAAAGCCTTTTTTTTTACATAAATATAATAACTACAAAAGCAAATCCTTGTAAAAGTGATAAAAGTATAAATGATTCATTATATGCATTCGTACGATAAGAGTGTGTGATGCTATCACAGATAAATAATGAGAAATCATTATAATAGAATTATAAGCAACAAATGAAATTATTTTATTTTGAGAGGAGTAAACATATGGGAGCATTAAAGATTACAAAACAAAATTTTGAAAAAGAGGTTTTAAAATCAGATAAACCCGTTTTACTGGACTTTTGGGCAACTTGGTGTGGTCCGTGTAAAATGGTAGCACCGATTGTAGATCAGGTAGCAGAGGAGACAAAGCATGCAGCAAAAATCGGTAAAGTAAACATAGACGAAGAACCAGAGCTTGCCAAGGTTTTTAACGTTATGAGTATTCCAACCCTTGTTTCCATGAAAGATGGTAAGATCGTAAAGAGCACTGTAGGTATTCAAAGTAAGCAAAGTATTTTAGCAATGGTAGTAGAGTAAAGAATAAGAGGAAAGACCAAGAGAACTTTCTTTTGGTCTTTCCTCTGTTTTAAGAGACTTTTTCCTTAACCAATCAATACTTTATTTTTCCCAGAAAGCTTTGCTTGATACATTACTTTATCAGCCATCTCAAAAAAATCTTGAGGGCTATATGTACTAGAAGGATAGCTAGCAATACCACAACTAAAAGTAATTCGTTGATTCGGCATAAAATCAAAGACATAATGATAAAGATTATTCTGTGCGGTTTCTATCATTGTCTTTGCCTCTAAAGGAGAGGTTCTGGGGAAAATAATAGTAAATTCTTCACCACCATAGCGAAACACATGCCCGTAAATATTACAGGAAAATTGTAACTGTGCTGCAAGATAGATGAGAACCTCGTTTCCTTTTTCGTGCCCCCAAGTATCATTTACTAATTTGAAATTGTCAATATCAATCACTGCAATGGTTAAAGGCGTTTCGTTGTTCTTAATACAAGTATCTAACATGTTATAAAAAGTTGACATATTATGTAGACCAGTCAAAGAATCGCATTTTAAAAGTTCTTCTAATTGTAACTGTTTAAATGAGCTTGCTTTTAAAATATCATTTTTTGCATTCTCAATATTAAGGAGAAGGATTGTTGTGATATAACAGCCAAATAATAATATGTAAGCAACGAAAGTATGAAGAAGAAAAAAAGTATCATTGGGATAGGAGTCTAGTAAGGCAAAAACAATGCTAATACTTACAAAAACGACGGTAATAAGTGTTATTGTAGAAGTCATTTTTCTATCGCTGTAAATAAGAGTCAAAAAGATTGGGAAGCAAAGTACAGTGATGGTAATAGTAAATACATTATGTACACAAGCAATTACTAGAAATTGTGTAGATAAGATTATGATAGAGTAATAATTTTTAGCACGCTCGGAAAGCCTTTTACATGATAATGAGCGACGTCCGATTATAACAAGTAAAAAATTAATTGAGGAGGGTAATACGATATATAGCAAGATATATTGAAAGGTTGGTAACTTAATCGTTTGAGGAAGATAATGGAATAATAGAGGGGATATCACTATTTCAAGTATAAGTGTAATACATGCAACCAGTAAAGCGATATAGTTAAAATTCTTTCGCCATTTTAGATATAGCTCATCGAAGTTTTTCATTGGTTCACCTTCTTATGTTTTTATACGACGTTTTACGCTATTATTGTGTATATTATATCATAGTTCTGCTTTATGGTGCAATCCATATTACTAATAAGAATTTTTTTACTATCGTGCATGATATACAAAAATGTCGTATCTTTATTATTTATGGTATACGTTGTAAATTTAAAAAGAATTATGTATGATTATGCTATGATACACTTAGTAGGGCTTGAGGGTGAAGCTTCTAATTAAGTCTAGTACAAAAGATAATAAGGAGTAAAAAAATGGATAAGACAAATCAAGGGGTAAAAGAAAGAAAGTATAATGATAAGGCACAAAGAAATAAAGCCATCAACTGGTTTATGTTACTTGGTACTACAATACTTTATGTAGTATATGCTTTCGTGTTATTAAATACCTATCGGATTCATGCAACAAAACTTTGGATAACAGCGATTATTATTCTTCTAAGTGGAATCGCAATAGCAATTAACTGGACAGTATATTGTAAAAAGCCTACAAGTGATAAGCTTGGCTGGGGGAGTCAGACCAGCTATATGATAATTTATTCTTTTTACTTAATCTTTGCTGGCAATACCTTTGTAAGAATTAGTGTGATTCCAGTTTTATGTGCAGCGATTTTGTTCTACGACTTAAAGCTATCCAAAATATTTTGTCTGTGGACTGCAATCGTCAATATCATCTATACCATAGTTATGATGTTATCGAAAGCGGATAACATGACTTTAAATTATATGGAATTAATTATTATGTTATTAACATTGAATACGATATACAAGTGCACAGACATTGGGCACCGATTTTCTTACGATATGCTGCATACTGTAAAAGATCAACAGAAGTTACAAAATGAGATGCTAGTAGACATTTTAGAAATCGCAAAGATTGTACAAACGAAAACAACAAAAAGCAATCAGTTGGTACAAAACCTATCAGAATCAACTGAAATTGTAAATACGTCAATTTCTGAGATTTCAGCAACGACACAAGCAAATGCAATTAACATACAAGAGCAAAATGTTATGACACAATCCATCCAGCAATCCATCAATCAAACAGTACAACGTTCTGAAGAGATGGTTACGGTGGCGAATAATTCAACGGAATCTATTAAAGAAGGACTTCAAATTATGAATCATTTAAAGGAGCAATCAACGTATATTGCATCTGCAAATGAACTTGTGGTCAATTCCATGCAACGACTGCAAGAAAAGACAAAAGAAGTGCATGATATTGCCAATATTATATTTAATATTTCAAGTCAGACCAATCTATTAGCATTAAATGCTTCCATTGAAAGTGCCAGAGCTGGAGAGGCAGGGAAAGGATTTGCGGTAGTGGCGGATGAAATCAGACAACTTGCAGAGCAAACCAGAAAATCCACGGAGAATATTACTACGATTATTGAAGAATTAAATCAAAATGCAATCGAAGCCTCTAATAATGTAAAAGAGTCCATTCAATCAACGGATAACCAAGGTGGATTGATTGCAACTGCATCACAAAGCTTTGAAAAAATAAATGATAATGTGTTAGTTTTGTCAGATAACATTGAAGAAATTGATCATAGGTTGATTGAGCTTGCAAAAGCAAATAATCATATTGTTGATAACATCAGCCAATTATCTGCAACAACTGAAGAAATTATGGCTAGCTCAGAAGAGGCGGCAGCAATCAGTGAAAAGAATCTACAAAATGCGGATGAAACAAAAGAGTATTTAAGTGAAGTCATTGAGACAACAAAACGTTTTGATAAGTATTTAGAACCAACTCATGAATAGTATGTTGGGAAGCTTGCTAAGCTTCCCAACATACTATTTTTTGTGCAATGTGGAGAGGTTTTACTTCCACTCAGTATCGGTATTTAGTTCGTTGTATCGGTCAATTAAAAAAGAAAGTCTGAGTAGGAAAACAGTGTTTACATCTGTAAAATCGATTTCGCATAATTCAACAATTCGATTTAAGCGATAAACGAGAGAATTCCGATGAATGTATAAACTTTCCGAAGTCAACTTGATATTGCAGCCTTTATCAATATAAACACATAAGGTTTTATATAGCTGTGAACTATTCTTATGATCATACAAACGAAGCGTTGTCAATGCAGGATGGCAAAATCGACCTAATTGATCCGGATGTTTTGTCTCTGAAAATAATTTAAATATTTGATAATCTTGGTAGTGATAAAGGAGCTCTTCTGTCTTTAATTTCTGGCCTAATTCATAGGCAGTATGCGCTTGCTCATAGTAAGTAACAAAGTTTTCAATGGAAGAAAAGGAATTACTGATTCCAATTCTGATATGCTCCTCCAGACATAATCGCTTTAGCAATTCATGTAATTCAACCCCAAAATCGACTACTTCCTTAAGTGGAATTACTGCCACAATTCCCTTTTTGTGATACGTAGTATGGGTACCTGGAATCAGAGTTTTTAGCTTCTTATAGGTAAGATTGTTTAAAAATTGGGAACCCATATATCTGGTAGGTCGAATAAACAGTACTTTCATTTTTGCAGGAAAATAAAGCTTTGAAATTCTTGGTAGAATTTCTTTGGAAGGAGCACCAATTAACATATCGTAAAGTAATTCGTGATATAGACTATTACCTTCCAGTAAATCAGGGGTATAGTACGCAATCGTGTAGCTAATGACATGACTAATGGTGCTTAAAAGATCAAAATGAGAAGGGAGAATTAAATTATCTCCTTCTATCATTAATAAAAAACCAATTTGAGTCTGGTTATGAAAGACCTTACTAGTTAATTTGCGGTAAGGAGATTGTGGGCAAGTTACTTCAATAGCAGCGGTGGTAGAAGAAGCATTTTGAACAGCTTTTAGTTCTCGTACACCACTTATGAAATCATAGGAACAATATCCTTGCAAGGTATTCTCACTCCAGAGAGGATCTTTTACTGGTATGGTGGAGGAACTCGCGATAATTTTAAAGTTCATGTCACAAAAAAGTAAGGAGCATCCAAGTCTAATCGAAGCAGCATCAATCACAGTTTCTATGCTGTGAGTTTTATCAGCAAGATCAGTTAATTCTTCAAAGATACCTTTATTACTAGTCGTATCAATTAAGGTCTTAGCATCATTAAAGATAGCAAATAAATAATCTTCTTCAATTAAAATCACATTACATTCAGATTCTAATTTAGGAATGCAGCTGGTCTTGGCAAGGATACAGTGAGAGGGAGGAGTAAGAAGGTTATTGAATTGTCTGTCATAACCAAAGTATAGCGTATTTTTTAAAGTGTTATCATGTTTATTATCTAGAAATGCAATATCTTGTATCTCTAGGTCCTCCCCTGTGCTAAGATGTATAATTTCATATTCCTCTGCTAATTTCTGTACTAAATGTGTAAATGTCATAGTTTTCCCCTTTATCAATTATGTACAAAATATTTAGTTGTTTTATTACTTTTACTATAGTGCATCATAAACAAATTGTCAATTTTTTATCATATATGGTGCACGTTGTAAATATAAGGGCTATCACGTATTCTTAAGAAAAGTAAGAGAAAAAAGGTGGAGGTAAAGCATGTATAATAAAATTTTTGAAGCAGGAAGTATTGGTAAAATGACTACAAAAAACCGACTGGTTATGTCACCAATGGGGTGTGGGCTTGCTAATTTAGATGGAACACCATCAGAGGACATGATTACTTTTTATGAAAAAAGAGCCATTGGTGGAGCTGGAATTATTATACCAGAAATTACTCGGGTAAATGATGTTCATGGGGCTGGGCTTTTAAGACAGCTATCTGTTACAAAGGATAAACACATTGAACCACTCTCTAAACTTGCTATGGCAGTGCATAAGCATGGAAGTAAGCTTTTGATACAATTGCATCATCCAGGACGTGAAACGGTTTCAGCACTACTTGGTGGGCAACCAGTTGTTGCTCCTTCTGCGATTCCTTGCAAAAAGGCAAAGCAAGAAACAAGAGCACTTACAATAGAAGAGATTAAGGAATTAATTCAGCAATTTATCAATGGAGCGGTTAGAGTACAAAAAGCAGGAGGTGATGGTGTAGAACTACATGCAGCCCATGGATATCTTTTGCAGCAGTTTTTATCCCCCTATACCAACAAAAGAGAGGACGAATATGGCGGAAGCTTTGAAAATCGTCTTAGAATTGTTATGGAGATAATTGAGGGGATTCGAAAGGCCTGTGGTCCTGATTTTCCAATAGGTGTTCGCTTAAGTGTGGAGGAATTCTTGGATAAAACAGGGGTAACACAAGATTACATTCGTATAGAAGATGGAATTAAAATTGCTGTTGCATTCGAACAGGCAGGAATCGATTTTATTGATGTAAGCTGTGGTTTATATGAGACAGGAATGACTTGTGTTGAGCCTATTTCTTTTCCACAAGGGTGGAGAAAGAATTTATTACTTGCAATCAAAAGTCATGTGAAAATACCAGTAATTGGGGTATCGGTATTTCGAGATCCAGCCGTTGCACAAGAGTTCTTAGAACAAGGAGTACTTGATTTTGTATCGATGGGACGAAGCTGGAATGCGGATGCAAACTGGGGGAAAAAGGTACAAGAGGGGAGAGAAAAAGAATTACGTAAATGTATTTCTTGCCTTCGCTGTTTTGAGAGTCTAAGTGAATACAATGCGACGGGTATGCCACCTGAATGTGCGATTAATCCAACGTATGCACGAGAGAAAAAGTATGGAGATCTAGAATATGATTTAGAACAACATAAAGTAGTGATTGTAGGCGCAGGACCAGCAGGTATGTGTGCCGCACAAACATTAGCTCTTCGTGGTGTAAAAGTAACCTTGATAGATCGAAAAAGTGAGCTTGGTGGAACCGTTAATTTGGCAAAACAACCACCATTAAAAGAACGTATGCAGTGGATTGCAGATTATTATAAGAACGAATTTGAGACACTGGGAGTAGAGGTTATATTAAATACTGATGCTACACCTGATTTAATTATGAAACATCAACCAGATGCAGTTATTCTTGCGACTGGCTCAACATCTGTGATACCAGAAAAGATACCAGGAATAAAAGAGAAGCATGTTTACAGCGTTGAAGCTGTATTATCAGGTGATGTAAAATTAGAAAAGAAAAAAATAGCAGTGATTGGAGCTGGATTAACAGGACTTGAGACAGCGCAATATTTGGCAGAGAAAAACAATCAAGTTACAATTATAGATATGCTTGATAAACCTGCGCCAAATGCTAACCCTACGAATGTCTTAGATGTCTGTGGCCGTCTAAGTAAATTAGGGGCAACGTATTTATTGAATCATTCGCTTATAGAAATTAAGGAGCATATAGTTCGATTAGAAAACCTAAATACCAAAGAAGAGGTAGAAATATGCACAGATGCAGTTGTACTTTCTCTTGGATTTAAACCAGACCAATCCTTACTTTCACAGTTACAAGAGCAAGGAATGGATGTAAAAGTAATCGGTAGTGCTGTAAAAGACGGTACGATAGCCCCAGCAACAAGAACTGGTTATGAAGTTGGAAGAGAGCTATTTAGAAAAGTAGAAAAAACAGCAAGCTTTAAACTTGATAAGGATGATATTGCAAATTTTGGAAAGGTATCCTTGATGGATAACCAAGAGGGATTATATATCAGTTATCTTACGGATCCTTTGGCCATAGAAAGAATCCTTCCACCACCGTTAAAACCATTTTCCATGCCTGTTGTGACATTGTCTATCTGTCATGTAAACAACCCAACCTTTGCTGATGATTATTACGAAGCAATACTAGGAGTTTATGCAACCTATGGAAATACACTTGGGCTTTATACAATGGGACTGGTACTTGGTGGAGCAGGAGCAGAAATGGCAGTTCAATGTGGGCGAGACAATGGAAGCATTCCAAAGAAGTTAGGGGCAGAATTTGTCATTCGAAGAGAGAAAGATTATGTGACAGCAGGGGTTACAAGAAGAGGAACGCAACTTGTAGATGTCACTATGAAATTAGGAGAATATAATAGTCCTCTAACAGCGGCATTGTATCAATTTCCAGCAGCAGGTAAACAGACCTTTGGAGGCGGATTTTATTTTCATTTTGATCGTATGCCAGATGAAAATGGTGTATCTCATTTTCAAAATGGAGCATTGCTGATGAATCAGTGTGAATATAATTATCAGTCATGGGAGCCAGGAACGGTAACCATGAAATTAAAATCCAGTATCGATGATCCATGGGCAGAGCTTCCAATTCATACAATAATAGGTGGTGCTTATTCTAAAAACAGTCTGCTTGTACACAAACTAAATTTAGTTGAGAATTTAAAGACAGATGAAATTATGCCGTATTTACTAACTGGACGTTATGACCGTACTGCCTTTATGGAAACAGGTCGTATTTAGTTAAATTTTATATTGTTAAAAAGGTATTAACCCTTTTCATAAAAAAGAAAGAGAGGATATAAGATATGGATAATTATTTTGATTTAACAGGTAAAGTGGCAGTAATAACAGGAGCAAGCTCAGGACTAGGAGCAGATGCGGCACTTGCTTATGCAAAAGCAGGAGCGGATGTGGCATTGCTTGCAAGAA
The DNA here is from genome assembly GCF_008830185.1 of Candidatus Galacturonatibacter soehngenii. Classification (GTDB taxonomy): domain Bacteria; phylum Bacillota; class Clostridia; order Lachnospirales; family Lachnospiraceae; genus Lachnotalea; species Lachnotalea soehngenii. The sequence goes on along the minus strand of NZ_WAGX01000005.1, from coordinate 569,299 downwards.
GAGTGGAAAAGCTAGATGCAGTAAAGAGTGAGATTGAAAAGACTGGTAGAAAGGTAATTTCTGTTGTTTGTGATGTAACAGAGGAAGAAAGTGTTAAGACAGCAATCGATACAGTATTAAATGCCTTTGGACATATTGATATCCTACTGAATAATGCGGGCGTAGCGGTGCGCGGTGGAGTAGATAGCATGACAGTAGAGGAATGGGATAAATCTTTTGATACGAACGTAAAGGGAATTTTTCTGGCAAGTAAGTATGTAATTCCTCAAATGAAAGAAAGAGGATATGGAAAAGTCATCAATATAGCGTCTGTAAATGCAATTATTGCGGATAAATTTGATATGTTCATCAGACATTCCTATAATTCCTCTAAAGCAGCTGTAGTTGGATTAACAAGAGGTATGGCAGCCTCCTATGCTAGATATGGTATCACAGTAAATGCAATAGGACCAGCACTATTTGAAAGTGAAATGACTAGCTCTACTTTGTTTAAATCAGAAGAATTCCTAACAAAATATAACACGATGAATCCAGCTGGACGTCCTGGTAACCGTGGAGAGCTAAACGGAACGGTTCTTTATCTATCAAGTGATGCATCAAGCTATGTACAAGGTCAGTTTATTATTGTAGATGGCGGAGGAGCACTTGTATAAAATATATGGTTGACGCCTTATAACTTTAGTTGTCGCTTATCTGACGCACTTAATAACCTTTGTTATTAAGTGCGTTTTAATGTTGAATCATTTATTTGTCATACTTTTTCTGTTTTTTGGTGTTTATTTCCATTATAAGGGATTATAAGCTTCATTTTTAAGAAGTTAAGAGTTTTCTATCTTGTCTTGTTACAGTTTTAATGTTACTATTTTTACAGGTCAAAATACGGGGGGGATAAATATGTATGTTTATTTAATGAAGAATTTTTTGCCAATCAATGAATCATTAATTCAAAGTCATGTAGAATTTTTAAAAGAGTTAGATCGACAAAACCAACTTGTATTATGTGGTCCATTTACCGATTTTCCAGGTGGTATGGTGATACTTTCTGTGGAAGATAAAGAGGAAGCAGTCAAAATTGCAGAGTCCGATCCATTTGTTGCGTCTGGTTGTAAAACATATGAGCTTAGGACATTTGCGGTTGCGAATCAAGAAAATAACTATTTGCTATAAATAGGGGGTATCATATGGAATCATTTGAACGAAAATTAGTATTAAAAAAGGATATAATAAACGCAATAAGAAAAGTTGGAGTTGTTAAAGGAGATACGGTTATTGTACATACCTCTTTAAGTAAAATGGGTTATGTCTGTGGAGGGGCACAAATAGTAATAGAAGCTCTCATTGAGGCAGTTGGTAGCGATGGAACGATAATGATGCCAACCCAGTCATGGAAGAACTTAGACCCTGAGTCAGGCGTTCATTGGAATGAACCAAAAGAATGGTGGCAGACAATACGTGAAAACTGGCCTGCTTACGATAAAAATATTACACCAACTAACACTATGGGTGCGGTTGCCGAAATGTTTCGAAGTTGGCCTGGAGTATTTCGAAGTGATCACCCAGCACGTTCGGTGGCAGCTATAGGTAAGCATGCTCAATATCTGACTCAAGATCATGACATCAGCAATATTTTTGGTATAGAATCTCCTATTCATAAATTATATTTACAAAATGCAAAAGTGCTATTGATTGGAGTGGGATATGATAAGAATACCTCACTGCATTTAGCAGATGCATTAGCAAATTACCCATCCAAGCACGATGTAAAGGAAAGCAGTGCAGTTATAATTGAAGGAAAAAGAGAGTGGATTACATATGATACTTTATATGTAGATGGAGAGGACTTTGAAGAGATTGGAGAAAACTTTGAAAAGCAAATTGGGGTTAAAACAACTGAAATTGGTAATACATATATAAAATGTATGAATCAAAGGGAACTCGTAGATTATGCAATTGAATGGATTAATGCAAACAGAAAGTAAAAAATATAAAAGAGAAAGAAGGATAAGATATGAGCAAATCGATAGTAAATTGGGGTGTTATAGGATGTGCAGGAATAGCGGAAAGCTCTGTGATTCCAGGAATTTTAAGTGCGAACAATGCAAAACTTTATGCATTGTCAAGCAGAGGTGGCGGTGAAAAGTTAGAAAGCTTTAAAGAGAAATTTAATCCAGTAAAGACTTACACTAGCTATGAAGAAATGCTTGACGATCCTGAAATTGACGCCATATATATTCCGCTTCCAAATGGGCTTCACTGTGAGTGGACAATAAAAGCGGCAGAGAAAAAGAAACATATTTTATGTGAAAAACCGTTGGGAGTTAGTGCGGATGAGGTATTAAAGATGAAGGAGGCGGCTGATAAGAATCAGGTGTTTCTTATGGAGGCCTTTGCATATCGACATAGTCCATTAACAAAAAAAGTAAAATCGTTAGTGGAAGAAGGCGCAATTGGTAATCTTAAGTTCATAGAATCTCATTTTAGCTATTTTATGAATCGTGAGAAAGATGTTAGATTAGATGATGCTTTATTTGGCGGAGCTACCTATGATGTGGGATGTTATAACTTAAATATCATTCGCCATATCGCAGGAGGAGAACCAACAAAGATATATGCAACAGGTGAAATTGGAGAAACCAATGTAGATGTAAGTAGTTGCATCGTCATGGATTTTGAAGGCGGGTTAAAGGCAGTATCCTATTGTGCGTTTAATAGTGCGAAAAGAAGTGAATATACCATTGTTGGTGACACAGGGGTAATCCACGTTCCAGTTCAATTTAATACAAAAGGAGATATAAAAATTTTAGTAACAACACAATCTGGAGTGGAAGAAATAATGGTAAACTGTCCACATAATTATATGCTTGAAGTAGAACAGCTTGGCAGATGTATATTAGAGGGTGAAAAACCTTTAATTACATTTGAGGATTCCTATAACAATGCGAAAGTAATAGATGAAGCGTTACGACAGATTTTTGATAAAAAATAATAAGGATTTTAAAGAAGTTGTTATAAGAAACTTAACTTATAACAACTTCTTTTTTTACCATAAAGCCCAAAGATTAAAACTTAGGATTAGAAACAAGAGACAATCAATATTTAAAACGTTTCGTCAAACAAAGGCTCAAGACAATGATACGCTTTATCAAAGAGTTCTTTTTTCGATTGATATAAGAAAGCATTCTTACTATTTGGATGTGTATAATTACTCACCGTTAAAAAGCGCTTTATCTCAGAAAAATCCTCAAACACACCAACGCCGATTCCTGCAATTAACGCAGCAGCAATGGAAGTTGCATTTTCCACATGGTCAGGACGTTTTAGACTAACTTGTAAGACATCGGAGAGGATTTGTGTTAAGGTATCTCCTTTTGCGCCGCCACCTGTGAATATCATTTCTTTAGTCGTAAGACTTTCTTGATAAGCATCAAATATTAGTGCTAAATTCATAGCGACACCTTCTAAAACAGCACGTAAATAATCTGCCTTCTCATGATGCATCTTAATTCCAAGAAAACTACCAAAGGTATTTGGATTCCAACGTGGACTTCTCTCCCCAAGCAAGTAGGGCAAAAACATAAGTCCCTTTGCACCAGCAGGGGAGTTTTCAATTTGTGCATTCAATAATTCATAAACAGATAGTTTTTGCTCGTTTGCTTCTTTGATTTCAGATTGACACAATGCTTCCTTGATATAAGAGTAGGCACTACCTGCGGCCTGCATTGTACCACAAGGCATATAGTGACCTGGTATAACATGAGCAAAACAAAAAAGAATTTTATTCTTATCTAGAAAAACATCCTTTGTCGTTGCGCCAATCCAAGCAGACGTACCGAAGGTAAGAAATAATTCCAAAGGATTAATGCAACCAGCTCCAACAGCAGAGCAAGGCCCATCGCCTCCTCCACAGACAACAAGCGTGTCTGTTGTGAGATTTAGAAGCTGTGCAGCTTTTAAAGTTAGTGAGCCAATAACATCCGTTGACTCGTGAAGGGTTGGAAGCTTATCAGGATGAATACCTGATGCGGTTAGGATTTCTGTTGACCAACAACGCTTTTTCAAATCCAATGCATTCGTACCAGAGGCATCTGAATAGTCGGTGACAAATTGATTCGTAAGCTTAGCAATAACAAAATCTTTTGCTAAAAGCATTTTGTAAGTCTTTTCATAGAGTTCAGGTTCGTTTTCTTTGATCCACATGAGTTTCTCAAGACTATAGCTAGCACTGGCACGATGACCTGTTAATTCATACATGCGCTCAAAACCAACGCGCTCTATCAGCTCATTGGCCTGCTTGCTAGCTCGTTGATCGGCCCAAATAAGTGCTGGATACAAGGGTGTACAATCTTCATCTACTATGACACAAGAAGACATCTGACCAGAGAAGGAGAGTGCAAGGACATCCTTCTTATTGATGTCTTTCGTTATTTCACTTGTAGCAACGCAAACTGCATCAAACCAATCCATTGGATTTTGCTCCGCACAATGCTTTGAGTAAAAATTGACTTCATATGAAACAGTATAGCTTTTTAGTAATTTACCATCTGTAGAAAATAAGGATGCTTTGTTACCTGAGGTCCCTAAATCATGTGCAATCAGATATTTGGTCAAGTTGAATTCCTCCCTAATATTATTTTTATCTATTGTACCATGAAAAAATAAGAAAGTAAACAAACGAAAACGAAATTACTTTCGTACGAAAGTAATTATTGACTCGAATATAACATAATGTTATGATAAAAGAAATATGGAATAAGGAAGTGGCATATGAACGAGAGACATGCACAGTTGATAGAATATGTAAGCCTCCATGAAAAGGTAGAAGTTAATGAGTTGGCAAGACATCTTTCCACATCACAGGTCACGATAAGAAAGGACCTTGATTATCTTTCCCAGAGAGGAATTTTAAAAAGAGAAAGAGGCTATGCACTTTTAAATGATCCAAATAATATTAATTATCGCATGGCATTTCACTATGAGATAAAAAAGAAAATTGCGGCGTATGCCGTTAATCTTGTGGAAGATGGAGAAAGTGTAATAATTGAAGCAGGTTCTACGTGCGCTCTATTTGCAGAAGAATTAGTAAAAGCAAAGAAAGATATTACGATTATTACGAACTCGTTGCATATAGCAAATTATGTAAAGGATTTAAACGATGTTAACATTGTCTTACTAGGAGGTATATACCAGAAAAAATGGCAGGCACTTGTGGGAACTATGACAAAAGCTTGCATCAAAGGTTTTACTGTGGATAAGATATTTGTAGGTACGGATGGCTATACAAGACAACATGGTTTTATGGGAAATGACCTGATTCGTCTGGAAACGTTAAAAACAATGATAGAATCGGCAAAGAATACGATCGTGTTAGCAGAATCGGAAAAATTTCAAAAAAATGCAACGGTATCATACCTAAATCTTAAGGATGTAGCTTGCATTATAACGGATTCAGGAATTCAAAAGGATGAATTAGAATATATAAAAAGTCAGGGAGTAAATATTACAACAGTATAAAGGAGAAAAGTGACATGGAATACTTATTGGATACTGCAAATTTATTTGAGATTGAAACATACCAAAGCTATTTTACAATAGCAGGAGTTACTTCCAATCCATCCATTGTTAAGAAGGAGGGGCAGATTGAATTCTTTTCCCATATGAAGCAGATTCGTTCGATGATTGGAATGGATAAAAGTCTCCATATTCAAGTTACAGCTTCGGATGCACTAGGAATGTTAAAGGATGCACAAGCTATTTTGGAGCAAGTAGATGACAAAGTGTATATCAAAGTTCCTGTTACACTAGAAGGGATAAAAGTAATTAAAAAGTTAAAAGAAGAGCATATAAATGTGACTGCGACAGCCATTTATACAAAGCAGCAAGGATTCTTAGCGATGGAGGCAGGAGCAGATTACATTGCACCATACTATAACCGTATGGAAAATAGTGGGATTGATCCAAAAGAGACAATTGCTTCTTTTGCAGCAATGATTCGTCAATATAACTATGCAACAAAGATACTTGCGGCTAGCTTTAAAAATGCAGGACAAATTGATCAAGCCTTTATAGCAGGTGCACAGTCTGCTACTATGGCCCCGCAGATTCTTTGCGAAGCCTTACAGCTACCAGCAATCACAAAAGCAGTCAATGATTTTGAAAAGGATTGGATGGAAACCTTTGGCCAGCATTTTCTTTATCAATTGTAGATAGGAGAGAACATGAAGTTATTATTTAAACAAAGATTTTTCTCATGGCTTGATAGCTATGATATTTATGATGAAACAGGAGAAACCATCTATAGTGTAAAAGGACAATTAAGCTTTGGCCATCGCTTGCATATACATGATAGATCAGGTAATCATATAGCGACAGTAAAGCAGGTTTTGTTAACTTTTTTACCAAAGTTTGAATTGTATAAAAGAGACCAATACATTGGATGTATTAGCAAAGAATTTACATTTTTTTCACCCAAATACAACATCGATTTTAATGGCTGGCAAGTGCAAGGACATATTATGGAGTGGGACTATGAAATCTATCAGGGAAATCACTTGGTTGCTACGGTAAGTAAGGAATTGTGGAATTTTACGGATACCTACTCCATGGATATTCAAAATCCGCAGGATGCTCTTTACGTACTTATGTTGGTGCTTGCAATTGATGCAGAGAAATGTTCACGTAATTAAGGTAATCAATGAAAAGATGATGGGACTTTCAATCAAAATAACAAATAGAAAGATGCTCTTATACGAACTTATAGGAGCATCTTTTTATAGAATTAAAAGACAGTGATTTGTAACCTGTGTGGGTGTTAGGGTGAAGTAGACACTTTTTTACACTAATTTATAGGGAGAAGTGATATAATTTATAGGGTGGTCTTTCTGATTTGGTTTGATATGATAACGATAATATATAGATGATTAACCGTTATCAAGCTGATTACTCTTACCATTAAGACGAACAGTATGATAGAGGGGGAATGTGATGGGAGAATTGTGGCAACAGATTATACGAAGGGTAGATGACTATGAGATTAAAAAAAAGCTTCGCATATTATACGTTTATTGCGTACTAATACCCTTGATTTTAACCGATAGTGTTATATTATACATCGTGGTACAAACCGAGCATAAATCCATGCAAAGCGGTATGGAAAATATAGCAAGTGCAGTACACTATAATCTAGCGTATGATATTGAATCGGCAGCAAATGCAACGAAAAAGATATATATGAATAAATACGTAAACCAATTTATGGATAAGGAGTATAAGTCAGAATTGGATTACTATCTAAGCTATCAAACCTTTATGAAGGATTCCTTATTTGAAAGCAGTATTGGAATTACAGATTCTATGATTACGATGTATGCGGACAATGCTACCATTGTGAATGGAGGAGAGTTTTCTAGACTCGAAACCGTAAAAGAACAAAAATGGTATCAGTACTTACAAATGGCAAATCAAGATATGGCTTTATTCATTTATTACGATAATAGTAAGAGTCCAGCGGTAGATGCAAAGCGTAAAATCTCCTTTATTCGTAAACTAAATTTTTATAAGAGGGATAGTTGTGAGAAGATAGTCAAACTAGATATGGATTACAGTAGTATGGTGCGTAGCTTTGTAAAAATGAATTATGATGCACCTGTTTTTGTATGCTTTGACAATCAAATCATATTATCCAATACTGGACATACCAATGTCGGAAGTGATTTTGATACCTTTATGCTCAAGAAAAAAGTAGGATTCACAAAGTCTATAACATTATATGGGATGGATTTGGATATATATGTATTAAAGCCAAAAGCACAGATTGTGACTCAAATACGTAGTAACATGCCTATCATTTTTTTGTTGATTCTAATCAATGCTATTTTACCTTGGATATTTATGATGATAATAAATCGCTCTTTCACGACACGATTGCAAGAGTTAAGCAAAGTATTTATGCACATGGATGAGGAAAAGTTGGCTGAAATTAAAAATGTAAGAGGAAAAGATGAAATTGGTTCAGTTATGCGAAATTATAACCGCATGGTTCGAACCATTAATGAGCTAATCCAAACGGTGTATATTGACCGTCTAAGAGAACAGGAGATGGATATTGAAAGACAAAAAGCACAGCTTTTGGCATTACATAGTCAAATCAATCCGCACTTTCTATTCAATGCTCTAGAAAGTATTCGTATGCATAGTATATTAAAGCAAGAATTTGAAACTGCACATATGGTAGAACAGCTAGCTTTGATGGAGAGGCAAAATTTTGATTGGAGAACAGACTATATCAGTGTAGCGGAAGAAATTAAATTTGTAAAAGCTTACTTAGAACTACAAAAATATCGATTTGGAGAAAAACTCTCCTATGAGCTTGACATAGAAGAAGATTGTCAGCAATTTAAAATTCCAAAGCTGACCATTGTTACCTTTGTAGAAAATGCCTGTGTGCATGGAATGGAATCAAAGGCAACGCCAGGATGGATATTTATAAGAATTTATAAAAAAGAAGGGTATTTTTACATTGAGGTGGAAGATACGGGAGCAGGAATTGATACCATGTTGTTGCAGGAATTAAAAGATAAAATGAAATACGCAAACATTGAACAATTAAAAAATAAAAAAGGGGTAGGGATGTTAAATGCGTGTTTGCGTTTGAAAATGGCAACAAAGAATAAGGTGAGTTTTGAAGTGGAAAGTGAAGTTGGGGTGTTTACATTAATTACGATTAAGATTCCAACGTTTTGCATATTAGAATAGAGGGAGGAAGCGACTATGCTTCGTGTTTTATTAGTAGATGATGAGCCTTTTATTGTACAAGGCTTACAAGTATTGATTGACTGGGAAAAGGAAGGTTATGAGATTGTCAAGACAGCTGCTAATGGAATGGAGGCATTTGAGTATTTGCAAGAAAATGTGGTCGATTTGATTATTGCAGATATAAAGATGCCTGTGATGAACGGATTAGAGTTGCTTGAAAGAATCAGAACGAAGAATATATCAGAGGCATATTTTATTATTTTAAGCGGATATGGAGACTTTGCTTATGCACAGCAAGCAATTCGCTATGATTGTTATGACTATATACTAAAGCCAGTCATTCAAACAGAATTAGTTAAAATACTTCGCAAACTTTCTTTGTTAAACAAAGGAAGCAAGAAAATAAAGCAAACGAATCAAGAGCTTGAAAAAGCCTATTTTGCGAGAAATATGATATCTTTGATATTTGGAAAATACGATGAAAAAAATCTCTCTTACATTAAAAATTATATGAGATTATCAGATGGAGTCAGCTATGTTCACATTGAAATTGATTACATGGGGCTTAGTGAAGAGCAAACAGATGAAGAAAAAAGAAATATGCAGCGTAAATTATATGCGACATGTCTTCATTTTTTAAAAGAGGATGAATCACATTGTATTTTTGATGTGTCTAGTCACGAAAAAAGTTATGATATTGGCTTTGTATATTGTGATTATATGGCAAAAGAAAGGAACATAAGTAAACAAGCTTACTTAGAGCATTTTCTACAGTTTTTACAGAAGGATTTAAAGGTATCGGTAGTTATGTTTGTAGGAAAGACGGTAAGTGATGTTTCTAAGATATCAAAGTCTTATGCAACGGCTTGTATTTTAAGGTCTTTTCAGGCATTTCGACTTAAAAAGCATCTTTATTTTTATGAAGAAGAAGTACAAGTAACCAATAAAGGAATTGTGTTATGCAAACAAAGCCTTGACGAATTATTACTATCAGTGGAAAAAAACGAGAAGTATAAAATCATAGAAAGTGTAGAAAAACTCTATGCCGAAATGAATCGAATGGAGTTTACAAAGGAAACAATTGATTTAAACATCAACTATTTGTTGTTTCAGCTGGTTCATCTGGCGGCAAAGCAAGATGATGATATCAATCAAGAAGAAGTGATACGCTATATCAGTGAAAATGCATTTGAAGGGGGAAGTATGCGTGGTGGAAAGACACATCTGACTAAATTTGCCTGTGATTATGCAAGTTACCTTGAGCAGCTTCGAAAGAATGTATCACGTGGGATTTTATTTGAGATAGACAGGGAAATAAAAGAAAACTACGCAAGTAATTTAACACTTCGAGAATTAAGTAAAAAATACTACATAAACAGTGCTTACCTTGGACAGTTATTTCGAAAAAAATATGGTCAGTCGTTTAAAGATTATTTAAACAATTATAGGATTGAGCAGGCTGCTGTTCAATTGCTTGGAACTGATGATAAAATCTATCAGATTGCGAAAGAAGTAGGATACCATGATTTGGATTATTTTGTGAATCGTTTTATTTTAATAAAAGGTTGTACGCCTTCCAAATATCGTAAGGGAATCAAAGAGTAAAGAAGCAGGGTGAAATATAGTTTGTAAAACTTATATATTTTGCCCTGTTCTTTTATCTAGTTTGACCTGTTGTTTTTAAGGGGAAGAAAAGTAAAATGAAAGTAGAAAGAGAAAGGGAGGTAATAAAATTGAAAAGAAAACAACTTACTGCTGCATTTATGGTGTTAACCATGGCAGCGGCAACCATGATGGGGTGTGCAAAAGATGCACAAACAAGCAAGACCACAACAGACGGGGGAAAAGAAATCAGAGAATACACTGCATTTTTTGCAGTACCTGGAAATGAAATTAATGATGACAATGAAATTCAGCAAATGATAGCTGAGATTACAGGAGCTAAAGTAAAAGAAACCTGGCTCACAGGGCAAACTGCAGAAGAAGCAGTAGGAACATTAATTGCAGGTGGGGAGTATCCTGATTTTATTTGCGGAAGTGATGGAACGGCGCAACTTTATGATGCAGGGGCGCTTGTAGCATTAGATGATTATTTAGATGACTATCCAAATATTAAAAATTTCTTCACAGAGGAAGAATGGGATAAATTAAGACAATCAGATGGTCACATATACTGGATACCGCAATTTAATAATAGCTATGGAGAAAATATAGAAACAACTCATAACGATGAGGCATTTTGGATTCAGACCCGTGTTCTTAAATGGGCAGGATATCCTAAAATAACCACAATGGATGAGTACTTTGATTTGATAGAGCGATACAATGAAGCAAATCCAACCATGGAGGATGGAACAGCAAACATACCATATACGATTCTATGTGATGACTGGAGATATTTTTGTCTTGAAAATGCACCATTGTTCTTAGATGGATATGCAAATGACGGAAGTTGTATTGTAGATCCTAAGACAGAAAAAGTAATTGACTACAATATGACACCGACTGCAAAACGTTATTTCCAGAAGCTAAATGAAGAGTTCCATAAGGGAATTGTAGATCCAGAATCCTTCACACAAATTTATGATGAATATATAGCAAAGCTTTCAACGGGACGTGTTCTTGGTATGATTGACCAGTGGTGGAATTTTGCTTATACCGTTAACGATGCATTAAAACAGCAAGGATTAGAAGACCAAGGATGTAACTATGTACCACTTCCAATTACAATTGAAAAAGGAGTTCAAAATAACTGGCATACTTCCGGAGATACCCTTAATGTAGGCTCAGGTCTTTCAATTTCAGTTGATTGTAAGGATGTGGAGGGTGCACTTCAATTTGTAAATGATTTATTGAGTGAAGAGGTAATAAGACTACGTCATTGGGGCGTAAAAGATGTAGATTATCTGGTAGGTGATGACGGATTATTCTATCGTACGGATGAGATGCGTATGGAGGCAGCAAATACCGCCTATAAGGCTTCTCACTTATGTACCTATTCTTATTTTCCTACTTACACAGGAATGAGCCAAGATGGTATCAATGCCTGCAAGCCAGAAATTCAGCCGCTTGAATTCTTAAGTGGTCTGCCTAAAAATGTTCAAGAATGCTTAGAGGCATATGGATGTAAGACCTATGTAGATATGATTGGAACGAATCCAATCCCAGGTCCATGGTATCCAATTTATAGTTTTGTTGGAACAATGACAACTGCAACAGAAGGCGGTACGGCTTGGACAAAAATTGGAGAACTAAAACATGAGTATCTTCCAAAGGTAGTTATGGCAACCGACTTTGAGGAAGCTTGGACAGAGTATCAAGAAGTATACAATGGTTGTAACCCACAGTCATTTTTAGACGAAGTACAGGCGGAAGTAGACCGAAGGATTGAAGTTTCAAAGCAATCGGCACAATAAATTTTAATGCAGACAGCCAAGGTATTTAGTCTTGGCTGTCTAAAAAAACTGTGTCAAGAAAGGAGTCATAAAATGTCAATCGCGGTTTCAGGCAAGGTAAAAACAAAGATGCCAACTGACTTAAAAGGCAAAGAAAAAAATAGAAAAATTACTTGGAAAGAGGTAAAAAAACAAAAGGTTTTATTATTTTTGTCATCTCTATTTGTTTTATATGGAATTATATTTTGCTATCTTCCTCTTGTAGGGTGGCTGATGGCATTTCAAAATTATAAGCCAAAAGAAGGTTTTTTTCACTCTCAATTTATTGGGTTATCCAAATTCGTGCAGTTATTCTCCGATGACTTATTTATACGAGTAATAAGAAATACACTTGCAATGGGAGCTATCAACCTTGTTGCAACATTTCTAACAGCTATTATCTTTGCAATTCTATTAAATGAAATCAAATCTAAGAAAGGAAAAAAGGTTGTCCAAACGATTTCTTATCTACCTCATTTTCTTTCTTGGATTATTGTAACAGGTATTTTACACGATGCGTTATCAGGAACTGGTATTGTAAATGATTTACTTGTAAGATTTCATCTTTTGAAAGAGCCAATTAATTTTTTTGCATATCCAAAATATTTTTGGGGGATTGTAGCGTTTGCAAATGTTTGGAAAGAAACGGGCTGGAATGCGATTATTTATCTATCTGCCATTACTGGAATTGATCCCTCACTTTATGAAGCAGCAGCAATTGACGGGGCTGGAAGATGGGGGAGAATAAAACATATTACCCTTCCAGGAATCAAACCAACCATAATTATTTTATTATTGATGAATATTGGTAATGTATTAAATGCTGGTTTTGAGGTTCAGTACTTACTTGGAAATGGTTTGGTGAAAAGTGTATCACAAACAATTGATATTTATGTATTGAAATGGGGAATTAGCCAAGGTGACTACTCTTTGGGTACTGCGGCAGGTATATTCAAAAGTATGGTTAGTATTATTCTAATTGTAGTAGCAAACCAGATGGCAAAACGAGCTGGTGAAGAACGATTATTCTAAGGGAGGGTATAAAATGGATAAGAGAATGATTCTACATGAGAAGAAAAAAACTTCACTTAGTGATAAGATATTTATAGTTCTTAATACCGTATTTATGATACTTTTTGTCGTAATAACACTATATCCTGTGTTAAATACTCTGGTATTAGCATTTAATAACGGAACGGATTCACTAAGAGGAGGCCTGTATTTATGGCCACGTAAATGGACACTTAAGAATTTTAATACGGTACTGCATAAAAACAACTTGTTAATTGGTGCGTATATTACCGTTTTACGTACCGTTTTTGGAACATTAACCGCATTGGCAGCGAATGCCTTACTTGCTTATATTGTAAGTAGAAAGCGTTTTTTGTTTAAAAAAGAATTGTCCCTTTTTTGGGTCATTACCATGTATGTCAACGGAGGAATGATTCCGACATTTCTTCTTTATAAAGGTCTAGGACTTACCAATAGCTTTATGGTATACATCATTCCTGGTATGATAGGAGCATTTTATATGCTTGTAATTCGTACTTATATGGGGGGGATCCCAGATAGCTTAGAAGAATCGGCTCAGCTTGATGGAGCAGGAGAGATGACAATTTTTATTCGAATTATTTCACCGCTATGTAAGCCAGTATATGCAACTGTTGCATTATTTATTGCAGTAGGGCATTGGAACTCATGGTTTGATGCAATGCTTTATAACCGTATGAGTACGAGTCTTACAACCTTGCAATATGAATTGATGAAGCTTTTGTCTTCTGTTATGAATCAAAGTACATCAATACAGGCGATGAAAGATTCCGCCACCGCAGTTACGCCTACTTCGGTTCGTGCAGCGGCAACGATACTTACAATGCTACCTATTGTGAGTCTTTATCCATTTTTACAACGATACTTTGTAGCGGGACTTACCATTGGAGGCGTAAAAGAATAGGAGGGAAGCATGAGAGGAGCATTTGTAACAGGGAAATATCCAAATATTTTTGATGAATATGGTTATCCAAAAGAAGAGATTCAAAAAAAAGTAGAAGATGCGTTTTGTACCTTATTCTATGGAACAGAGGAAGAGCGAATCTATCATGTGGTAGATCCTGATATGGGATATGTAGAAGATACAGGAAACCACGATGTTCGAAGTGAGGGCATGTCGTATGCCATGATGATGTGTGTGCAAATGAATCGACAAGAAGAGTTTGACCGCTTATGGAAATGGGTTAAGACCTATATGTATATGGAAGAAGGCGAAAATGCGGGTTATTTTGCATGGTCTTGCCAGACAAACGGAACCAAGAATGCATATGGACCAGCTCCTGATGGAGAGGAGTTTTTTGCAATGGCGCTGTTTTTTGCCTCTCATCGCTTTGGAGACAAAGAAGGAATCTTTTGCTATGAAAAAGAGGCAAGGGATATTCTTCATACTTGCCTTCATAAAGGAGAAAAAGATGGTCTTGGTAAACCAATGTGGAACAAAGAAAATCATTTGATTAAATTTATCACAGAATGTGACTTTACAGATCCATCCTATCATTTACCGCATTTTTACGAACTATTTTCTATGTGGGCAAATGAGGAGGATAGACCTTTTTGGGAAGAGGCTGCAAAAGCAAGTCGTATGTATCTAAAAAAAGCTTGCCACGAAAGAACTGGTCTTTGTGGTGAGTATGCAGATTATGATGGTACACCTAGAAATTGGTCACTTAGCGAAGATAGACATGACTGGTATTATAGTGATGCATACCGTACCATTGCGAATATTGCACTTGATTACGTCTGGTTTGAAAAAGAGGACTGGGCATGTGAAGTAGCAGATAAGCTACAGCGCTTTTACTATGAAGAAGGAGATAGTAACGGTGTTTATCTAATTGATGGAACAAAGGTAGAAGATATGAAAGCACTTCATCCAGTAGCCGTTATTGCAACAAATGCTCAAGCATCTTTAGCTGCGAAGGGGAAATATGCAAAGGATTTTGTAGAACAGTTTTATCAAACGCCGCTTCGTAAAGGAGACAGAAGATATTATGATAATTGCTTGTATTTTTTTGCACTGCTTGCTTTAAGTGGCAACTATAGGGTGTGGTGACAGAAGGGAGTTTTTATGGTAACAGCATCTAATCCAATTTTAAAAGGTTTTTATCCAGATCCTTCGATATGCAGAGTGGGAGATAACTTTTATCTTGTTAATTCAAGCTTTGCATATTTTCCAGGAGTTCCTATTTTTCATAGTAAAGATTTGTTAAACTGGGAGCAGATTGGGCATGTATTAGACCGAAGTTCTCAGCTTCCGTTAGGAAACTGTGGACATTCCAGAGGGATTTTTGCACCAACGATACGCTATCATAAAGGGATATTCTATATGATTACGACGAATGTATCAAGCGGTGGTAATTTTATTGTAACAGCCAATCAGCCAAGCGGACCTTGGTCAGAACCGTATTATCTTGGAGAAGAGGCACAAGGAATTGATCCAAGTCTTTTCTTTGATGAGGATGATCGTTGTTACTATGTAGGAACCAGACCCAACCCAGAAGGGGTTAGATATAACGGAGACTGGGAAATCTGGGTACAAGAAGTTAATCTTACCAGTATGAAGTTAGTGGGGGAGAGTACCAAACTTTGGAAGGGAGCTTTAAATGGTGTAATCTGGCCTGAAGGACCTCATCTATATAAAAAAGGAGACTATTATTACCTTATGATAGCAGAGGGAGGCACAGGGCCAAACCATAGTATAACAGTTGCAAGAAGTAAAGAAGTAACTGGGCCTTATGAAAATAACCCCAATAATCCTATTTTAACCCATAGACACTTAGGAAGTGATTATCCAATACGATATGTTGGACATGGAGACTTGGTAGATGATATAAATGGAAACTGGTATGTGGTAATGCTAGCTTCCAGACAGTATGAAGGTTATACAAATCTTGGAAGAGAAACCTTTATTGCAAAGGTTACTTGGGAGCAAGACTGGCCAGTAATCAATGCAGGAATTGGAAAGCTTGAACAAGAGGTAACTCTTTCGTTAGAAGAAGTGAAGAAAGTTCCCAAATCATCAACGTATCATTTTACAACGAATCAGCTTGATGACTCCTTTGTAATGCTTCGAAATCCAAAGGATAAGATGTATAGCTTAACAAAGAGAGAGAATTTTCTTCGACTTTTTCTCTTCAAAGAAAGTCTTAAGGAAGAGTCAAATCCTTCCTATCTGGCTGTAAGGCAAAAAGACTACTTTTACCAAGCCAGTACATACTTAGAGTTTGAAGCAAAACAGGAATTAGAGGAAGCGGGACTTTGCGTATTACAAAGTAATTTATATCACGTTCGCTTTGTAAAGAAAAAAGAAGCAAACAAAGAGTGGATTATGGTAATTATATGCGAAAATGGTGTGGATAAGATTCTTGTAAAAGAAGAAGTAACGGCTAAAAAACTTGAATTAAAGATTGTAAATAAAGGTCAAGAGGCTGATTTTTATTATAGAGTAAATGCAGAATATAAAAAGGTGTTAGAAAATGTAGATATGCATTTGTTAAGTACAGAAGTTGCTGGTGGATTTACAGGATGCACCATTGGTATGTATGCAACTTCAAATGGAAGTGAAAGTAGCAATTATGCAGACTTTGCATGGCTGTCCTACGAAGCTTTAAAGGAATAGGTGGTGTATTTGATGAATCAAAATGGGATTTATCGTATGGATTATCCAGATCCAGATGTGATTCGTGTAAAAAACACCTACTACATGGTGACAACTACCATGCATTTTATGCCAGGATGTGAAATTCTAAGTTCCTATGATTTGCTTCATTGGGAGCATGTTTGCTATGTTTATGAGACATTAGACAGTACGCCTTCCCAGAGATTAGAAGGAGAGAATCACATCTACGGAAAAGGAATGTGGGCAGCATCTCTTCGCTTTCACAAGGATACATTTTATGTATTGTTCGTGGCAAATGATACTAGAAAAACATATCTCTATCAAACAAAGAATATTTTGGGGACTTGGGATAAAAGCTATGTAAGTGGCTTTTATCATGATGCCTCACTCTTATTTGATAGCGATGACAAAGTATATCTTGTATATGGAAACAAAGAGATATGGCTTACAGAACTGGAAAAGGACTTATCTGGTCCCAAGGAAAATGGCCTTCATCGGATGATTCTAAATGATGAGAATAATGAGATATTGGGTTATGAGGGGGCACATGTATATAAGATTTTTGACCGCTATTATGTATTTTTAATTCATTCTGATGCACATAAGTGGAAAAGAATACAGGCATGCTTTGTTGCAGATCACCTCGAAGGGGAGTTTCAAGGTGGTGATATCTTTGACTATGATGCAAGCTATTTGAATCAAGGAATTGCACAAGGTGGGATTGTTGATACGCCTAGTGGAGACTGGTATGCTATGCTTTTTCAGGATAAAGGAGCAATTGGTCGCGTGCCTGTATTAATTCAAGTAACATGGAAGGATGCATATCCTGTGTTTCACACAAGCGCGCTTGATATACCAACCTTACTATCTCAAAGTACCAAGCCATTTCATCACTATAAAAGACTCACTGCAAGCGATGATTTTAGGTGGGAAGAAACAAGTGCAAACACATTGAAACCCAAATATGTCTGGCAATGGAATCATGAACCAAATAACAATCTTTGGGATATTGATGCCATAAAAGGTTGCTTATTCATTCGTACAGACAAGATATGCAAGAACCTTTGGCAAGCAGTAAACACTTTAACACAGCGTATGCGTTATCCTGCTTGTGAAGCATATGTTACAGTAAATGCCAGAAAACTAAAGGAAGGTGACTTTGCAGGAATTAGCGCCTTTATCGGAAACTATGCAATGATTGCAATCACTAAGGAAAAAGATAAATACTTTGTGTGTATGCATGGAAAACAAACAGAGGAAAATACTTTACAACCAGAAACCAATATTAACTTTACGCCTGTCGAATATGCAAGAATACCAATTACAGATGAAGAAGTGACATTAATGGTTCGTGTCGACTTTACCAATCAAAAGGATAGTGCAGAGTTTTTTTATGAATCCAAAGGATACTTTCGAAAGCTTGGTGTGACACATTCTTTGTATTTTAGATTGGATCATTTTACAGGATGTCGGTTTGGTCTGTTTTGCTACTCAACTAAGCAGACGGGTGGACAGGCGGAATTTATGAATTTTGTATATGTGTAATCTTTTCTATAATTGTATGCAATAAAAACCAAAAAGCAAGAAGTTAGAACTACCACTCACAAGTAAATAAGTGGTGGTTCTAACTTCTTGCTTTTTTATTGGAGAAACGAAAATCTATTCAAGTACAGTCGTGTATTTAAGAACGAGATATGTTACAATATCCCTATTAAATAATGAGTTGCACTTTCATGCACCATAGAATAGGAAATGTAAAATGGTTTTATGCGATACAAAATGGTAAAGGATTTGAACATATGAAAAAATTAGTTATTGGAATATTAGCACATGTAGATGCTGGAAAGACAACTCTTTCAGAAAGTCTGTTGTATCTAAGCGGTAAAATCGGAAAGCTAGGCAGAGTAGACAATAAGGACGCATATTTAGATACCTTTGAACTTGAGAGGGCTAGGGGAATCACGATTTTTTCAAAACAAGCAATGCTTGAATTAAATGGAATGCAAGTTACGTTACTTGATACGCCTGGGCATGTAGATTTTTCTGCGGAAATGGAGAGGACACTTTCTGTACTTGATTATGCAATTCTAGTGATTAGTGGTGCGGATGGAGTACAAGGACATACTAAGACACTTTGGAGGCTTCTTAAGTTCTATCACATACCAGTGTTTTTATTTATCAATAAGATGGATCAATTGGGAACGAATCGTACCGCTTTACTGAATCAGATTAAAACGCAGCTAGATGACGGTTGTATAGATTTTAGTCAGGAGATGGGAGAAGAATTTAAGGAACAGCTTGCCATGTGCGAGGAAGAAATGATGGAAGCATTTTTAGAACATGGAAGTATTGAAGAAGAGCAGATAAAAAAAGCTATAAAAATGCGCAAAGTCTTTCCATGTTATTTTGGTTCGGCTCTTAAATTAGAGGGTATCGATGCTTTTATGGAAGGAATAACAAAATATGTAACCATCCCAAGTTATCCAGAGGAGTTTGGAGCAAAAATATTTAAGATAGCAAGGGATGAGCAAGGAAATAGACTCACTTATATGAAGATAACAGGTGGGACATTAAAGGTAAAAGACGTACTAAGCAATCATGATTGGGAAGAAAAAGTAAATCAAATCCGTATTTATTCGGGGCAAAAGTATGAGGCAATTGGACAAGTAGGTGCAGGAACAGTCTGTTGCGTCATAGGATTATCCAAAACAAAGGCAGGAGAAGGGCTAGGAATTGAAAAGGTATCAGAATTACCTATATTGGAACCAGTTTTATCCTATCGGGTGATTCTACCAAGTGGATGTGATCCAAGAGTCATACTTCCAAAGCTAAGGCAAATTGAAGAAGAAGAACCACTTCTTCATATCGTCTGGGAGGAACAATTACAAGAAATCAAAGTGCAGATTATGGGTGAAGTACAAACTGAGATTCTAAGGAGTCTTGTAGAAAGTCGCTATGGCATTACCATAGATTTTGATGAAGGAAGAATTGTTTATAAAGAAACCATTCAAGATACGGTGGAAGGCGTTGGTCATTTTGAACCTCTTCGCCATTATGCAGAGGTTCATTTGCTTCTTGAGCCAGGAGAACCTGGTAGCGGCTTACAATTTGATACAGATTGTAGTGAAGATATTTTGGGGAAAAGCTGGCAAAAGCTAATACTAACACATCTAGAGGAAAAGGCACATAAAGGAGTTTTAACAGGCTCTGATATTACTGATATAAGAATTACGTTAGTCTCTGGACGGGCACACAACAAACATACAGAAGGCGGAGACTTTAGAGAAGCTACTTACCGCGCCGTAAGACAAGGATTAAAAGAAGCAAAATCCATTCTGCTAGAGCCTTATTATTCCTTTCAACTTGAACTACCTAAAAATATGGTAGGAAGAGCCATGACAGACATTGAGAAAAGATATGGAACAAGTGAAATTCATCAGACAAATGAAGAGACTAGCGTTTTGATAGGAACTGCCCCCGTCATTACCATGCAAAACTATCAAAAAGAAGTAATGGCTTATACAAAGGGGCAAGGAAAGTTATTTTGTAGTCTGAAAGGATATGAACCTTGTCATAATGAAGCTCAAGTGATAGAAAACATAGGATATGACTCTGAATTAGACTTATTAAACCCTACTGGTTCCGTGTTTTGTGCACATGGCTCTGGTTTTTTAGTAAAATGGAATGAAGTAAAAAACTACATGCATGTGGAAAGCTATCAAAAAAATAAGAAAGAAAGTTTGAATGAAGTAATACAAAATAACCCAAAGCCAGTGACGGAAGAAACTTGGGTAACAACAGAAGAAATCGATCAGATTATACAAAGTACCTTTTATAAAAATCAAGGAAAAAAGTCAGTTTGGAAAAGAGAAAAAACAGCTCGTCAAAGTTATTATGAATCCATATCAGGTAAAAGCAAAGCTCCAGAAAAAAAAGAGGAATACCTCTTAGTAGACGGGTATAATATAATATTTGCATGGCCTGAACTGCAAATACTTGCAAAGGACAACATGGATGCAGCAAGATCAAAGCTTATGGATATACTAAGTAATTATCAGGCAATTAGGCAGTGTAAAATCATTGCAGTATTTGATGCATATCGAGTGCAAGGACATGCAGAAGAAATAATAAGCTATCATAATATTTATATGGTATATACAAAGGAAGCACAAACAGCGGACCAATACATTGAAAGATTTGCACATGACAATAAGAATAAACTTAAGGTTGTAGTAGCGACCAGTGATGGACTTTCACAAATTATTATTCGAGGTGCAGGAAGTGAACTTTTATCCGCTAGAGAGCTAAAAGAAGAAATTGACAGAGCAAATGAAACGACAAAACAAGTATATACAGATAAACAAGAGAAAAATAAGAATTATATAATGGATAATCTTTCTCAGGAAGCTTTGCAAACCTTACATGACTTTAGTGAATGAGTGATTCGTATTGATTCTTTTTATGTAATAACCTAAGAAAATATTAAAGTCAATGTAACAATTGTTACGGAATTTACAGTTGTATTTTGTTATGATAGAATACAGCTAGTCAAATATTTAGGAGGTAATCATTATGAATCCATATTTTTCTCTTTCAGATAAAGTTTACAATATTACAGAAAAGTATCCAGAATTAATTGATTTACTTGCATCAAATGGTTTTGAAAACTTACGAAATGAAATGATGCGTAAAACTTTGGGTAAGACAATTTCCATTGAAACAGCACTGTTAAGTAAAAAAATTGATCCAGCTTTGTTTGAAAAACAAATGATTGAAATGATTGAAAGAACAAGACCATCCCTTTCTACAGGATTAAGTGATGCAAAGCATGAAGGGGGAGGCGAAATCAAGGTAGAGGGCGTATTACCATGCCCAATTCGTGTTCCGCTATTGGAAAAACTAGAACAATGGATTTCGAAGCAATCCATTACAATTGATTATGATTTAAAAGCAGCAAGTATGGGAGTTGATTGGATAAAGGAAAGACTTCAATCATCTGAGGATGATTCTGTACTTTCTGATGTATTTTTATCAGCAGGCTTTGACTTGTTCTTTGATAAAAATCTTATGGGTAAGTTTAAAGAATCTGACGCATTTATCGACATATCTGGTCTTAAGTCTCTTCATTCAGATTTTGATAATGAATCGATTGACTTAAAAGATCCAAAGGGTCAATATAGTGTGATTGGTGTTGTACCAGCCATCTTTATGGTGAATAAATCCTTACTAGGTGATCGTCCATTTCCTAAAAGTTGGGCAGATTTATTAAAGCCAGAATTTGAAAATACAATTGCGCTTCCAATGAAAGATTTGGATTTGCTTAACGCAGTTTTATTAAATATTTATAAAAACCATGGCGAGGACGGAGTTAGAAAGCTTGGAAGAGGACTTTTAACAAATATGCATCCAGCACAGATGGTAAAATCTCATATAAAGAAAAAAGAAAATGCAATGCCTGTAATTAGTGTTATGCCTTATTTCTTTACTCAAATGATTGGTGATAATAGTCCGTTTACACCAGTTTGGCCAGAAGACGGAGCCATTATAAGTCCTATTTTCCTTTTG
The DNA here is from genome assembly GCF_008830185.1 of Candidatus Galacturonatibacter soehngenii. Classification (GTDB taxonomy): domain Bacteria; phylum Bacillota; class Clostridia; order Lachnospirales; family Lachnospiraceae; genus Lachnotalea; species Lachnotalea soehngenii. The sequence goes on along the minus strand of NZ_WAGX01000005.1, from coordinate 546,883 downwards.
ACAAAAGCGAAGACGAAGGAAAAAACAAAGGCCTTTGTAGACTTTATGTTCTCAAAGGAAGTAGGAGAGCTTATGAGTGCGAATGGTAAGTTTCCTTCTACACACCCAGATGTGGACAATCAATTAACAAAGGATCAGACCTTTATGTGGCTTGGATGGGACTATATTAACACACATGATATAGGAAGTTTGCTAATTGAAACAGAGAAGATGTTTTATGATGCAAAGGAAGGTGATATTTTATGAACCTAACCATATTTTCAGGACCGCCTTCCTCTGGTAAAACGTCAGTAATTCTTAAAGCAATTGCATCGTTTCAACAAAGAAATATTGCGGTTGGCGTAGTTAAGTTTGACTGTCTTTATACCGATGATGATGCGTTATATGAAAAAGCAGGAGTCCCAGTTAAAAAAGGATTATCAGGTGCTTTGTGCCCCGATCACTTTTTTGCTTCTAATATAGAAGACGTTGTACGTTGGGGAAAGGAAAAAAATCTTGATTTGCTTATTACTGAATCGGCAGGACTTTGTAATCGGTGTTCACCTTATATCGCAGACATTAAGGGGGTATGTGTCATTGATAATCTTTCCGGTATTAATACTCCTAAAAAAATTGGTCCAATGCTAAAGGCGGCAGATTTAGTAGTTATAACAAAGGGCGACATTGTATCGCAAGCAGAACGTGAGGTTTTTGCTTCCAGAGTAGGATCTGTAAATCCAAAGGCTAATATATTGCATGTAAATGGATTAACAGGGCAAGGGGCCTTTGAGCTTAGTACATTAATTTATGATGAAAAGGAAGACATTAGCAGTGTACAGGGGATGAAACTTCGTTTTCCAATGCCAGCAGCTATGTGTTCTTATTGCTTAGGTGAAACACGTATTGGAGAAAGCTATCAACTAGGAAACGTGAAAAAAATAGAATTAGGGGAGGAGAAATAATGAAGAATTTAACTCTTTCTCAATTATTAATAAAGTATCCATTTATAACTGATTATTTTGAACAGAATAATTTAGAGATTGCAGGTTATGAAAACGGAACATTTGAGGAATATCTAAGACATTTTACCAGAGAACAAATTGAAGATAAGGCATTAGATATTGAGAGGCTTTCTTCGGATCTTTGGATATTCATTGAACAGATGGAATCGTTTTTGGGAATTGAAAAGGAAAACGAAGTACGTTCTTTAACCATATTACCTGGAAAGGATAAGTATGGAAACCCAGAGCAATTTGAAAAACTAACCATCTTACCATCCCAGATTATTTCAATTGTAGGGCCGACAGGTTCAGGCAAAAGTCGTCTTCTAGCTGATATTGAATGGACAGCAAATGCAGATACTCCAACAGGAAGAAGTATACTCATTAACGATCAAGAGCCTGACAGAAAATGGAGATATTCTTCAAATAATAAGTTAGTTGCCCAACTTTCACAAAATATGAACTTTGTTATGGATTTAAGTGTAAAAGAATTCATTGAGATGCATGCACAAAGTCGTATGATTAGCAATCCAGAGGAAGTGGCAAACAAAATCATAGAAGCGGCAAATAAGCTTGCTGGTGAGAATTTTACCATTGATACTCCAATTACTAGTTTAAGTGGTGGTCAATCAAGAGCTTTAATGATTGCAGACACTGCTATTTTAAGTACCTCTCCAATTGTATTGATTGATGAAATTGAGAATGCAGGTATTGATCGACAAAAAGCTTTAGAATTATTAGTTTCTGAAGAAAAGATTGTGTTAATGGCAACGCATGACCCACTTCTAGCATTGATTGCAGACAAACGAATTGTGATTAAGAATGGCGGAATACATGCGGTATTAGAAACCAGCCAAGAAGAAAAGAATCTTTTGAATGATTTTGATAAAATTGATTCTGTTATGAGAAATGCTCGTCAAAAACTAAGAGCGGGAGAAATCCTTAAAAAGGATGAACTGTTTTAATAAAGTAGAAAAAATGTAGATGAAAGGGTGTCGATTGTATCGATGCCCTAAACAAGTTACAGATAATATTTATTTGTTGCATAAGATGACTAAAGAATTAGATGAGATGATTTCTATGTTTGCTGTTTAAAAAGATTACCCCTACTACGTATCAATCAAAGTAGTAGGGGTGAATTAATCTCTAAGATAGAGTTTTATTTATCATATAATTCTCGAACCATTTGTGCTATAAGATGACTGGTTCCTTTTACTCCAAGTAAAGAAGAATCAATCATGAGATGCTTGTGTTTTGCATCATTTGGAAGATATCCTGCATATTTCTTGTGATAGGTATTTCTTGCTTTATCTACGGAGGCAATCATTTTTTTGGCTTCCGATTTTGACATACCTAGAATATTAACACAATTCTCAAGGCGCTTTTCATATGGCGCATAAATAAATATATTAATATTATCCTCACGATGCTCTAATAAATAGTCCGAGCATCTACCCACAAGAATACAACTTGATTTGGATGCAAGATCTAAAATAATATTCTTTTGGGTATCAAAGATAATATCTTGCATATATTCTTCGTCTGTACCGAGTGGAAACATACGGGCAAGAAAAGAATGTTTTGATCTTTCCTCCTCGTTGCTAATCGTAGATACTGGCATATTAAGTTGCTTTGCAACTTTTTCTACAATATCACGGTCATAAAGTTCTACCCCTAATTCTTCGGCTAACTCCTTAGCGATAGAACGTCCAAGACTTCCAAATTCCCTTGTAATGGTAAGTGTAAATTTATTCATACTCTCACTCCTATTTATGCGGTTACCAGAGTTTTTTGATATCCTCTTACGACACAACTTATGGTAAAGCAGATAACAAAGTAACAAAGTGCTTCAAAGGCAAATAACATTAGCATGCCACGTACATCATAGATACTACCCATTACAACAGAGCTATTACGCATAAATTCAGCTACGTCAACCATTTTAAGGAAGGAAGTATCTTTGATAATTGTGATTACCTGGCTTAGTAATGCAGGAATTACTTTTTTATACATCTGTGGAAGTACTATGTACCATAAGGTTTGTGCAAAGTTAAATCCTTGTGACTGAGCTCCTTCAAACTGCCCCTTTGGAATTGAATTTAAACCGCCACGAAATATTTCTGACATAACAGCGCTTGTAAACAAAGTAATTGCAAAAACAGATACAAAAATTTTGTCGCCTTTGATTGTAAAGTAAATCCATAAAATCCATAATAGATTAGGGGTACATCTGAAAAACTCGGTATAAACTGCGACTATGGCTGCTACCCATTTCCATTTTCCAGTTGCATAGGTTCGAATCAGGGCAAGCAAAGTACCAAAAATGGTACTTAGTATGGTTGCACATAAGGCAATGATAACCGTCATTCTAAGTCCCTTCAGCATAAATAAAACATTAGCCGAAGTGAAAATCTGATTGAATATTTCTAGCATACGCCTTCCTCCTCAGCTAAATCTAATTTTTTTGCCACAGGTAGTCGCATCGAACGTATTTCAAGATAACGTGCCAATCTTGCCAAAGGAAAACAGATGATAAAGTATAATACTGCACTGGTAAAATAAGCCTGCGCAAAGTATCCTCTGTCAGCTCCCCAAGAATCTGTAAAGTACATCAAATCCATTCCAGCAACCATGGCTAAAATAGAAGTGTTCTTCACAAGATTGAGTGCCTGATTCGCAAGTGGTGGCATAATTATCTTAACGGTCTGAGGCAAAATAATATAGCGCATCGTTTGGATATAGGAAAAACCTTGCGATGACGCAGCTTCGGATTGACCTTTTGGTATCGCCTCGATACCAGTACGAATTACTTCAGATATATAAGCTCCATGATAAACGCCTACTCCGATTACACCCAGTATGAATTTAGGGATTCGAAAGCCAGAACTAGAAAACAGCATTGGAAGCACTGAATAATAACACATTACCTGTAATGCCAGAGGCGTATTCTGGATAAATTCTACGTAAATTCTTGATATAATCTGAAATGGCTTAAATTTCGCAGTAGAAAGTAAACCAAAGACGATTCCCAAACACAGAGCTGTTAAAAGTCCGACAATAGAAATCTTTAAGGTCATGAGAAACCCTGGTACATAATATTCAGGAAATGCATCTAATAAAGCATTCCACCGTTTTATATCCAATAGGCCTTTAATCATGTTGCTCCTCCTTCATGTATCGCTTCTTACTGTAATCCCCATTCATCCTGAAGTGTTTTTAAAGAGCCATCAGAAATCATTGAAGTTACTTTTTCTTCTACTAATGCAGCAAGACCAGTATTTTCTTTTGCGGATACTACACCATAATCTTGTTCTGCAAATCTGTCTTCTAAAATCATATTGCCATCATTTACATAGCCAGATAAAATTGCACGGTCTACACAAAATGCATCAATTTGCTTTGTAGAAAGCGCCTGTGCAAGTGCAGGATAACCGTCAAATTCCTGAAACTCTGCTTTTACATTATATCCTTTTTCTTCTACGTATGCCTTAAAACCTTCTTTTGAAGTTGCAGCTTGTGCTACACCGATTACTTTAGCGTCTAAGTCTTCAATGGATGCAATACCAGCATCTTTATTTACTAAAAGACCAACAGCATCTGTATAGTAAGGTGTAGAGAAATTATAAATTTCTTTTCTTTCCTCTGTGATGGTAAAGGTTGCAATTACAAGATCGATTTCACCATTTTCTAATAAAGGTCCTCTTGTTTTCGCAGTAACACCTTGGAATTCAACTAATTTTTTTTCTTTTGCTTCATCAGCGCTGACACCAAAGATGGATCCAGCTATTTCATAAGCTAAATCATCTTCAAAGCCTTCGTATTCACCAGTAGCAGTATTTTGCAGGCTAAATTTTGGAATGTCTGTTTTACATCCAACTTTTAATACGCCTCTGTCAATTATCTTTTGAACGTCAGCTGATACGCTGTCACCAGATTCAGTAGTGCCGTTTTCTGTTGTAGTTTGCTCGTTTGTCGTACCTGCGTCACTTGTTGTAGATTCCTTTGAACTGGAACCGCATGCTGCAAGTGTAGCTGCCATTGCCAGCATAAGAACAGTACTTAATAACTTTTTCTTCATATTTTGTTGCCTCCTCTTAATTGATTTATAATTAAACAAAATCTAATGAAGGATTTTGCTTAAAAACGCTTTGGTTCTTTCATGTTCTGGATTTTCAAAGAAATGCTGTGGTGTGCCTTCCTCTAAAATATAGCCTCCATCCATGAAAATAACACGATCGGCTACCTGCTTAGCAAAGCCCATCTCATGAGTAACACAAATCATGGTGATGTTTTCTTTTGCAAGCTCTACCATAACATTTAATACCTCTTGCACCATTTCAGGATCAAGTGCTGATGTTGGCTCATCAAAAAGAATAAGAGGCTGCTTTGTACAAAGTGCTCTTGCAATTGCAACACGTTGTTGTTGACCACCAGATAATTGCACTGGATAATTGCCCGCTTTCTCTTTTAAGCCTACTCGTTCCAGACAATTCATTGCATTTGAACGTGCTTCTGCCTTAGAGATACCTTGTAACTTCATTGGGGCAAGAGTAAGATTTTCTAATACGGTTAGGTGGGGATAGAGATTAAACTGCTGAAATACCATAGATGAATATTTTTTTGCCATTTCTAGATGATTTTTTTTGGTTACTTTTGTTCCGGCTATGGTTACGCTACCGCTAGTCGGCTCCTCAAGATAATTAATACAACGAATGAAGGTTGATTTACCTGAACCAGAAGGACCAATAATAACAAGCTTTTCTCCTTCTTTTACTGTCAGGCTGATATCCTTTAAAACCTCCAAATCACCGAAATTTTTTTTGAGATTTTCTACTTTTACCATGTCTGGCATAGGTCATGACCCCTCTCTGCTATTTGATTAAAAAAACACTTAAGAATATAATAATTCCTAAGCGTCTTTGCTTACATTTTATTAATGGTGTAATTATAAAAGGATTTATTTAAAAAGTCAAGTTTTAATCTCCTTTGAGCTTTTTAAAATTTATAGCAATATATCTGGAAAATATGAAGAAACTGATTTAAACTAATCTTAAAAACAAATTGAATCATAGAGGAGAAAAATGAAAAAGTGATATTTAATGGTGATAGAATTGTACTTAGAGAATGGAAAAAAGACGACTATGAATTGTTTCAAAGTATCTTTACCAATGAACAAATTATGCGATATGCTTACTTAGATTGTTTTGAATCCGAGGAAGAATTACAGCTTTATTTTAAGGAGGTATTGGAGAATACGGTATCAAAATTTCGAAAGGCTTATGAATACGCAGTTTTTTTAAAGTCTAACGATTCCTTTATTGGCTTTGCGGATATAGAGATTTATAAGAAAAATGAATTTGGAGGACATGGAGAAATTGGTTATTTCTTGCTTCCGCAATATTGGGGAAAAGGTTATGCAACAGAGATAGCCAAATTACTAATAGAGATTGGATTTTTGCACGTAGGCTTACATAGACTTTGTGCTAGTTGCCATATTGAGAACAAAAAATCAGAACATATTATGAAGAAGATAGGAATGAAAAAAGAAGGGCAAATAAGACAGGTGAGATTTAAAAATGGAACTTGGCATGATGAACTTCGTTATAGCATATTAAAAGAAGAGATTTAAGATAAAATTCTAAGTCTAATCTTGTCCGTTTTATCATATGATAGGGACAAGGAGGTAGACGGCATATGGATAATCGTATCGCATTAAAAGAAAATTATCTAAAGGATGATAGGAAGCAAGAATTCGAAGGATTAACAGAAGACGAAGTAAAAGCTTCCAGAGCAAAGTACGGAGAAAATCGCTTAAGCAAACAAAAAAGAAAAGGAATTTTCTTAAGCTTCTTAGAAAGCTTTGGAGATCCTATGATTAAAATATTGTTAATAGCACTTGCGATTAATGTTATTTTTCTATTCCATGAAGCAGACTGGTTTGAGTCAATTGGAATAGCTGTTGCAATTTTAATCGCCACAGTTGTATCAACGTTGTCTGAATATGGGAGTGAATCAGCATTTGAAAAGATTCAAGAAGAGGCTTCTAAAATAAGCTGTCGAGTTCAAAGAGCGCAAGGAATCAGACAAATACCAATGGAAGAAATTGTGGTAGGTGATTTGATTGTGCTTCAGTCAGGAGATCGCATTCCTGCGGATGGAATCATGGTTCGTGGTGGACTTGACGTAGATCAGTCCTCCATTAATGGAGAAAGTAAGGAAGCGAAGAAATTTCCTCAGTTATTTAATCATGAGGAGGAAGCAAAAAAAAGTGATTTTTTAAATCCAGCACTCCTTTTTTCTGGTACGGTTGTGTGCTCAGGTGAAGGCTTGATGCGAGTAACGCAAATCGGTGATGAAACTTTTTATGGAAAAATAGGGGCTGAATTACAAGAAGAAACAAGAGAAAGTCCATTAAAACTTCGTCTTCGAACACTGGCGGGCTCGATAGGAAAACTAGGTTATGCCGCAGCAGCATTTTCTGCTATTGCGTATTTGTTTAATCATATTGTAATTGATAATAATTTCAATATGAATTTGATTCTTAGCATGGTCACATCATTAAAACGTATGTTTCCAATTATTCTTCAAGCAGCCACATTGGCAGTTACGGTTATTGTAATGGCAGTACCAGAGGGACTACCGATGATGATTACCGTTGTATTATCTTCTAATATGAAGCGTATGCTTAAGGATCAGGTGTTGGTGAGAAAACTGGTTGGTATTGAAACAGCAGGTAGTCTTAATATTTTATTCACGGACAAAACAGGGACGTTAACAGGTGGCAAATTAACCGTTACTCATTTTATTTCAGGTTCGCTAAAAACATATGAAAAAGAAGAGTTCTATCAAAACAAAATGACATTATGGAACATAGTACGAGATAGTGTTATACATAACTGCTCTTCTTATTTAAGTGAAAAAACAGTCGTTGGAGGAAATGCGACTGACCGAGCCTTACTGGAGTTTGCAATACTAGAAGAAGGGCAAAGAAGAAATATAAAGAAACAAAATGTCATCCCTTTCTCAAGTGATTTAAAGTTCATGGCAACAACGTTAACAGGGGATTGGAAAACCACATTAATAAAGGGAGCGCCAGAAAAGATTCTTCCCTTTTGTAACAAATATTATGATGAATCAGGGAATGTGCGACCTTTTAACAATCGAATCAAAGCAGAGAAATTATTAAAAGAAATGACAAAAAAGGCTGTTAGAATTATTGCCATAGCAACAGCAGAAAAACCAGTTGATGTAAGTGAAGTAAAACGTAAAGGCTTTAGTAATCTAACCTTGGTTGGTTTGGTCGGCATACGAGACGACATAAGACCAGAAGCAATCGAAGGTATCAAACAGGTACAATCAGCTGGAATACAAGCGGTCATGATAACAGGAGATTCAAGAGAAACAGCCTATGCAATTGCCAAAGAATCGGGCCTAATAAAAAGTGAACATGATTTAGTCATTACATCGGATGAGTTATCTGCCATGTCAGATAACGTTCTTTCTGAGAAGTTAAGAGATTTACGAGTCGTATCAAGGGCACTTCCTTCGGATAAAAGCAGGTTAGTGCGAGTTGCACAAGCAAAAGGGCTTGTAGTTGGAATGACGGGAGATGGAGTGAATGATGCACCCGCTTTGAAGCAGGCAGATGTTGGGTTTTCCATGGGAAGTGGAACGGAAGTGGCAAAAGAGGCTGGAGATGTTGTGATTCTTGATGATAATTTCCTTTCAATTGCAAAAGCGGTATGTTATGGAAGAACAATTTTTAAAAGCATTCGCAAATTCATTATCTATCAGCTAAGCATTTGCATGTGTGCAGTAGGTGTTACCGTAATTGGTCCATTAGTTGGAGTGGATTTTCCAATTACAGTAATACAAATGCTTTGGATCAATATTGTTATGGATACCTTAGCAGGACTCGCCTTTAGCGGTGAAAAGGCAAGACTTAAGTACATGCAAGAACCGCCAAAATCAAGAGATGAGCCGATTATGAATGCTTATATGCTCAATCAGATTACTGTAAATAGCATATATGCAACCCTCTTGTGTCTTTTCTTCCTAAAAAATGATACCATAGCTAGGATTTTTAGTACCCATAGTGAAGTGTATAAGATGACGGCATTTTTTGGCTTGTTTATGTTTTCTGCTATATTTAGTAGCTTTTGTGCTCGAACTCATGAAGTCAATCTATTTGATTATCTATCAGCAAATAAACCATTTATATGGATTATGAGTGTTGTAACAGCGGTTCAAGTGGGGATTTTATATTTTGGTGGAAGTGTGTTTCGAACGGTTAAACTAGAGCTAAAGGATTTGATTTTGGTTATTGTTTTGGCAGTAACTGTAATTCCAATTGATCTTTTAAGAAAGCACTGGTTAAGCAGACATTCTGATTTGCAGGGAACGTAACGAAAAAGGCATCAATGATGTAGTGCCTATACAGTATTTAACACTACAGCGAAAGTGTATTCCGCTGTAGTGATTTAAATAAGAACACTTCATTCTCAATACGCTTGAAGCAATTTAAAAATTAGGCTTGATAAGCTTGATTTAGAGCCTGCAAAAAGTACTCTGGATTTTGTGCTCCAGAGACAGCATATTTGTTATCAATCACAAAATAAGGAACACTGTTAATTCCAAAACGAGAGGCTAATTGCTCGTCCTCATCGACTTGTTTATCAAAAGTTTCAGTTTCTAGTTTGATTTGCAAATCCTTAATGTCTAAACCAACTTCCTGTGATAGTTTTAGTAAAGTTTCTTTATCGCCAATATCCATACCTTCTTCAAAATATCCTTTAAAAAAGCGTTTTACCAATTCATTTCCCTTACCAACGCTTTTGGCATACTGTGATATTTGATGCGCAAGCCTTGTATTGTTTAACTTTAAAAGATCAAAACGATAGTCAAGCCCTACTTCACTTGCTGCCTGCACAATCCGATCATTGTTTTCTTTCGCACTCTCGTAAGAAATACCATATTTATCAGCAATGATTTGATGAATATCTTTTCCTTTATAATCAGTGTGATCCATATTTAATTCAAAGCTTTTAAACTCAACAACGACTTCGTCTTTATGAGGAAACTGTTCAAGCGCCATCTCAAATTTACGTTCTCCCAAATAACAAAAGGGGCAAACAAAATCAGACCAAACTTCTATTTTCATACAATCAACTCCTTTTATAATTTTATTATAAGTATTATTATAATGAAATAAAATAATTATGTCAAATTAAATTGATTAAAATTTATTGACGAATAGTAATTATATGAAAACACAACAAAAATTGACATGAACATATACCTATGTTATGGTGAATATGGAGTATAATTTATTAACATTAATATAGTAGGGGGGGATTTCGTGCATGAACATACATCAGATTGCAAATAATTTAAATATACTTGGAGATTATCTTGCACAAAGAGATATTGAAGTATTAACAAGTAATGCTTTGTATGAAACATATAAAATATCTCAAGTGGATCTTTTGATTTTATTTGGAGGAAGTATTCCTCATGGTTGCGATGTGGCGGCTGATGCGGTAAAAAGAGGGATTGCCAAAAGGTTTATGATTGTAGGAGGAGAAGGCCATACGACTCAAGGTTTAAGGGAGGCTGTTAACAGATTATATCCCAAAATCGATACAGAAAAGAAAAAAGAAACAGATATTATGAATGACTATATAAAAAGTAAATATGGTTTACATGATATCTTATTAGAAAGAGAGTCTACCAATTGTGGAAATAATGTGACTTATGCTCTTGAGGTAATAAAACAAAATAATCTTAATCCAAAGACATTATTATTAATTCAAGATTCTACTATGCAACGTAGAATGGATGCTGTATTTCGCAAACATATGATAGATCAAAAGCTGGAACTTGCTAACGTTATTAATTTTGCAGCATATCGAGTTAAAGTAAAGGTAATAGATGAAAAATTAACACTAGAACCATCTAATCTTTGGGGAATGTGGGACGTTGAAAGATATATAACGCTTTTAATGGGTGAAATTCCTAGGCTATCAGATAATAAAGAAGGCTATGGACCGATGGGAAAAGGTTTCATTGCTCATGTTGACATACCTTTACAGGTACAAGAGGCGTTTAACGAGTTAAAAAAAGATTATGGGGATTTTATTAGAATCGCACATTCGTAAAGAGTAAAAGAAAACAGGAGCTGATTCTAAGGCCAAAAGGTAAGGTAGATTGGCAAAATATATAATAACAGATATTTGTCTACTGGCAGAAATTAAGGGCGAGCGCTTTTGATTTCTGCTTTTATATTATAATCGATAAAATATAGGAAAAACACTTTATTTCTTTCTGAAAAAGTGGTATAGTAAATACAGAACAACACAAAACAACATAAAGCAAAACAAAAGACAGGTAAAATATAATCGAAACAGACTAAAAAACAAGAGTAATTGTAAAAAAAAGGAGAAGTTTATTATGACACAGGAAGCATTGGGAATGATTGAAACCAGAGGGTTAGTAGCATCCATTGAGGCAGCAGACGCTATGGTGAAAGCAGCAGATGTTAGATTGGTTGGAACAGAAAAGATTGGTTCAGGTCTTGTAACCATTATGGTTCGAGGCGATGTAGGAGCAGTAAAAGCAGCGGTTGAAGCTGGCGTAGCATCTGCATCCAGACTAGGTGAAGTGATTGCAACTCATGTGATTCCAAGACCACACATGGATGTGGAAAAGATTCTTCCACAGTCAAAATAATTGTCCTAGAATGAATACATGGAAGGTGCATAGCGATGAAGCAATCAAAGAGAATGAAAGTATTAAGCGATCGTCCAGTCAATAAGGACGGGTATATCAATGAATGGCCTGAAATGGGTTTTGTTGCCATGTCAAGTCCATATGATCCAAAGCCATCAATTAAAGTAAAAGATGGTCTTATTGTTGAGCTTGATGGTAAAAGTAGAGAAGAGTTTGATTTTATTGATCAGTTTATAGCGGATTATTCCATCGATGTTGCTAAGGCAGAACAATCTATGGCATTATCCTCTCTAGAAATAGCAAGGAAAATTGTAGATATACATGTATCCAGAAAAGAAATATTAGATATTGTGTCAGGAATTACACCAGCCAAAATGGTAGAAGTGATGAATCATTTGAATGTCGTAGAAATGATGATGGGAATGCAGAAAATGAGAGCGAGAAAGACTCCTGCCAACCAAGCTCATATTACGAATTTGAAAGATGATCCAGTACAGATTGCAGCCGATGCAGCAGAAGGGGCGCTACGAGGATTTCGAGAAGAAGAAACGACGGTTGGAATAGCCAGATATGCTCCATTTAATGCCATTGCCTTATTAATTGGTTCACAAATAGGACGAAAAGGTGTCCTAACTCAATGTGCAGTAGAAGAAGCAACAGAACTAGAACTTGGAATCAGAGGATTTACCACGTATGCCGAGACTCTTTCTGTGTATGGTACAGAAAAGGTATTTATTGATGGAGATGATACACCTTATTCCAAAGCATTTCTAGCATCCGCTTATGCATCCAGAGGCCTAAAAACAAGATTTACCTCTGGTTCAGGCTCAGAGGCATTGATGGGTAGTGCAGAAAAAAAATCGATGCTTTATTTAGAAGCCAGATGTTTGTATATGACAAAAGGTGCAGGTGCACAAGGCATACAAAATGGTTCTGTTAGTTGCATAGGAGTCACAGCAAGTGTACCATCTGGTATTCGAGAAGTGATAGGAGAAAATCTCGTTGCGGCGTTACTTGGACTAGAATGTGCTTCTTCCAATGACCAAAGCTTTTCTCATTCCGACATGAGAAGAACAGCCAGAACCATGCTTCAGTTTATGCCAGGAACCGATTTTATTTTTTCTGGTTATGCGGCTGAACCGAATTACGATAATTTATTCGCAGGCTCAAACTTTGATGCCGAAGATTTTGATGATTATAATGTACTCCAACGAGATATGCAAGTAGATGGCGGTCTTAAGCCTGTAAAGGAAGAAGATGTTATTCGAGTAAGAAATAAAGCGGCTAGAGCAATACAGGCAGTATTTTCTTATCTTGGACTTTCAAAGGTTACAGATGAACAAGTAGATGCAGTTACCTATGCACATGGAAGTAAAGATACGCCTTCTAGAGATGTGGTTGCTGATTTGATGGCAGTAGAAGATTTGATGAAGCGTAATATCACAGGAGTTGATATTGTAAAAGCTTTAGCGGAGACAGGCTTTGAAGATGTAGCAGAAAGTATATTAAGTATGCTAAAACAAAGAGTAGTAGGCGATTACATGCAAACTTCAGCCATATTAGACGAAGAATTTAAAGTGGTTTCGGCAGTTAACAAGCCTAACGATTATATGGGACCAGGCACTGGATATCGTGTGGATGGAGAAAGATGGGAAGAAATCAAAGCAATCCCAAATATTATAGATCCAAATAATTTTTAAGTTGAAATCCGAAAGGACGTGAAACAAATGCAGATAAATGAAGAATTGGTTGAGCAAATCGTAAGAGTTGTAAGTGAACAGTTAAATAAGAAACAAGGTATTACGATGACGGACCATGAAAGTAAGAAAATAAATTATGATAAGTATCCGATTGCCAATAAAGGAACCAATCCAAAAGAAGTAGTAATTGGAGTAGGACCTGCTTTTCAAACACAGATTAACAAGACAATCAATGGGTTAGAGCTTAACGAAGTGATAAAAACGATAAAGGCTGGAATTGAAGAAGAAGGAATGGTTCCACGTGTGATAAAGGTATTAAAGACTTCGGATGTTGGATTTATCGGGTTGGAAGCTGCCAAGTTAAGTGGCTCTGGGATTGGGATTGGTTTGCAATCAAAAGGGACAGCAGTAATCCACCAAAAAGACCTTTATCCCTTATCAAATCTAGAGCTTTTTCCTCAGGCACCACTTATGACCTTGGACAAATATCGTGCCATTGGAAAAAACGCAGCAAAATATGTAAAAGGTGATAAAGTATCTCCAATTGAAGGAGAAAATGATCCTATGGTAAGAGCAAAATATCAGGTAGTAGCGGCACTGATGCATATTAAAGAAACGGAATTGGTAGATACAAAACATTCTAGCATAGAATGGATGGAGGTATAGTACATGAGATATCCTTTAGGAGAAAATGAAAAAGACTCAATCCGTTCAAAAACAGGGAAAAGTTTGAGTCAGATTACGCTTGAGGAAATTAAAAAAGGGAATGTGACAGCAGACGATATCAAAATATCAAAAGAGATGCTTCATAAACAAGGAGAGGTAGCAAAAGAGGCAGGAAATCCAAAGCTTGCAGATAATTTTTTAAGAGCCTCCGAAATGGTAGATGTTCCAGATGAAGTATTACTTGAAATGTATAATAAGCTAAGACCGAATCGTTCGACTAAGCTTGAACTTGTTATGATGGCAAAAGAATTAACAGAAACTTACAAAGCATATCATTGTGCAAAGCTTGTTTTAGAAGCAGCCGAAATATATGAGAAAAGGGGAATCTTGCTTTGAAACTCATTGCAGGTGTAGACATTGGTAATTCCACAACAGAGGTCTGTATTGCGCAGATGGACAGCGAGGGTAGAATGCGATTCTTATCCTCTTCTTCTCGTGCAACTACAGGCACCAAAGGAACGATTGCCAATACGGCAGGTATCATAAATGGTTTGGAAGTGGCAATGGAAAGGATAGGAAAGAATGTAAAAGAACTTAGCCTAATCTGTATCAATGAAGCCGCTCCTGTTATTGGAGATACCGCCATGGAGACCATAACAGAAACTATTATAACGGAGTCTTCTATGATTGGACATAATCCCTCTACACCAGCAGGAGCAGGTCAGGCGACTGGAACTATACTATATATGCAACATTTAGAAGATGGTAAAACAGGTATTCCTTATATCGTTGTTGCTAGTTCAAAATATTCTTATGAATCCATTGCCGAAACCATCAATTCTTATGCGAAGAAACTTAGCATCGTAGGAATGATATTGCAGGCAGATGAAGCCGTATTAGTTGAGAACAGATTAGAGCAAAAGATTCCAATTGTGGATGAAGTAAAATATGTTGAAAAAATACCAGAAGGAATACAAGCAGCAATCGAAGTTGCACTTGTAGGACAAAGCATAAGAATGCTATCCAATCCATATGGTATCGCAACCTTATTAAAGCTTGATGCAAATGAAACAAAGAAGGTTACTCCAATTGCAAAAAGTCTAATAGGAAAGCAAAGTGCAGTTGTTATCAAAACTCCTTTTGAACATGTAAAAGAAAACAAATTACCAGCTGGAGAAATTTATTTTCTTGGAGATTCAAAAACTAGCGTGAATGTAGACGCTGGGGCTGATAAAATCATGGAAGTCTTAAGTCAAACTGGAAAGATAAACGATATCAGTGGACAGTCAGGTACAAACGTAGGAAATATGTTGCGTAACATAAAAAAAGGTATGGGGGAATTAACTAAGGAAGAAGCCAGTGAGATAAAAATCACCGATATTCTTGCAGTGGATACCTTAGCACCGGTACAAATCTTTGGAGCTTTAGCAGGTGAGACTTGTATGGAAAAGGCAGTTGGTGTTGCAGCCATGGTTAAGACAAAGCAACTTCCTATGGAAAAAATAGCAGAAGAACTTAAAAAACGCCTACATATTTATGTAAAAGTAGCAGGAGTCGAGGCTGTTATGGCATCTCTTGGTGCATTAACAACTCCAGGAACCAAGCTTCCTCTGGCAATCCTTGATTTAGGTGGTGGCTCTACTGATGCAGCCATTATTAATGAAAACGGTAGCGTGGTTACGACTCACAAAGCAGGTGCTGGAGAATTGGTTTCTATGCTGATACAGACAGAACTTTCCTTATCGACAAGGCATATTGCAGAAGAAATTAAAAAATATCCATTGGCTAAAGTAGAAAGTCTATATCATATGAGACTAGAAAATGGAGCCATCCACTTTTTTGAAGAACCAATTGAACCCAAATATTTTGGAAATGTAGTGTTGCTTCACCCAGATAAAATGATTATCTTGGAAGACGACATACCAATGGAAAAGATTGTCGCAGTTCGAAGAGAAGTGAAGAAGAAAGTATTTGTAAGGAATGCAATGAGAGCATTAATTGAAGTTGCACCAGAACATAATTTAAGAAACATTGAGAATGTTGTATTAGTAGGAGGATCAGCGCAAGACTTTGAGGTTCCTGAAATGCTTATGGAAGAGTTTGCAAACTATAAAATAGTATGTGGACGCGGAAATATCAGAGCGATAGAAGGTCCGAGAAATGCGGTTGCCACAGGTCTTGTTATGTCTTATATAGGTGAGCGCCATGATTAGAAATAAGCCCAGTATACACTTGTATCATAATGCAGGTGATGATAAACTAATCAAAGAAATATGTGCAGGTATGGAAGAAGAAGGTGTACCCTTTGAGATAAGTGCGTATACAGATTCTAACGTGGATTCGCTATGTTATGAAGCTTCAAAAACTTCTGTATTAGGTGTTGGGATTGGTATCATTGATTATCTAGTGGCGATTCAGATGAGTCCCTTACCTAAGGGCAAAAACTTGTTTCAAGTTAATCATCCAACCTCAATACAAGCAAGATTATTAGGAATGAATGCGGCAAGGGCAGTCAAAAGAATGCCCTTTAAACCAATATAGACGATAGAAAGTCAAAAGGTATTTTGCCCTTTGATGTATTACAAAGCAGGCATAAGAATCGGGGTGTGAAAAGTGGAAAAGGAAACATCGACGCCAAGTAAAATATATACAAAATCAGGCGATAAAGGTATGACAAGTCTAATGAAGATTCAAAATGTCTTCAAAGACGATGATCGAATCGAGTTACTAGGTGCAATTGATGAACTAACCAGTAATCTAGGTGTAGTTAAGACATTAGGACTTGAAGACAAAATAAAGAATCAGCTTGTTCAAATTCAGCAAGTATTGATGACAATTATGGCGGGGATTGCAGATTCTTATAATCAAGAACATAAATTAAAAGATGAGACAATTAAAACGTTAGAAGCGCAAATAGATGAAATGGAAGCGTTATTTCCACGTGAAAAGCGATTCATCCTACCAGGAGATAATATAATTTCTGCACAGCTTGACGTAGCAAGAACCGTTGCAAGAAGAGCAGAGCGGTGGATGGTTTGTGTCGATCGTAAATTTGGTGTGGATAAAAATGCAAAAGGATTCTTAAACCGTCTTGCAGATTATCTTTATGTGTCAGCCCGTTATATCGAATATATGAATAATCAGGGTAATATAAAGATGGAAAAGCAAATGCATACACAACAAAAAGGAGCCTTATCTATGAACGAAAATGAAATTATCAATGCTGTCTTAGAAAGACTATCTCTTGGACAACAAAGGCTATCACTTGATGCAGCGAAGAAATTAATTGAAAAAATTGAAATAGAAGCGAAAAATAGAGGGTTAAACGCAGTAATTGCTGTGTGTGGCTTAGATGGAAACATCATAGCAGTACATGTCATGGACAATGCATTTTTGGCAAGCTTTGATATTGCAATGAAAAAAGCATATACCAGCGTTGCTGTTAAAATGTCAACCAAAGAACTAGGTAAGCTTGCGATGCCTGGTGAAACCTTCTACGGCGTAGATAAAGCAGACAACAATCGTCTTATCATTTTTGGTGGAGGAGTTCCACTTATGATTGGTGATAATATCATTGGAGGACTTGGAATCAGTGGTGGAAGTTCGGAAGATGATGATGCATTGGCAAGGTTTGGAGCAGAATTATTCTTACAATTACAAAATTAACTTGGATAATAAGTTAGCCAGAGTATTTGCGTGTAAAGAAGCACTCAAATCTCTGGCTAATTATATAATATACTATAGGATAAACAAAAAAATGAAGTCAATAGTACCATTATTTGCTACCTTATGATACTTATTATCAGTAAGAAAAATTATCCATTGAAAAAAGAGAAGGGAATGGTTAGAATAGTAATAATCTTTTTACATAGGAAAATCCCTTTCTCTTTCCTATGATATAAAAAGGTACAATCTGGTAAAAAGGAGTTGATAAGGTATGAGAAAAGAATTACCATATTTTCAAATAGAAGGCGCCTATGGTGGAAATCAAGATTGGCTAAAAGACCCAATGATGAAATTAGGTGGATGTGCTGCTTTGACGGTATGCGATACAAGTATTTATCTGGCACTTCATCAAAATAAAACGCATTTGTTTCCCTTTGCCCTAGATCAACTAAATAAAGAAGCCTATATTCAGTTTTCTAAGAAAATGAAACCTTATCTAGCACCTAGAATCCGAGGTATTGATCGATTAGAAATCTATATAGAAGGAATGGAAAAATATTTAAAGGATACAGGAGATAAGGAAATAAAAGTTACTGGTTTTGCAGGAGAATCAAACGTTGAAGACGCCATGAAGGTAGTAAAAAAGCAAATTGACATGGAGATTCCCATTCCTTATCTATTATTAAAGCATAAAAAGAAAAGTATGGACTTTTTTACTTGGCATTGGTTTTTACTAGTTGGATATGAAGAATTTGACGATGAAATGATGGTTAAGGCAGCAACCTATGGAGCGTATCATTGGTTATCCTTGCGTGAATTATGGGATACAGGATATAAGGAAAAGGGCGGAATGATTCTGCTAAATAAATGAATATAAAAGTAGTCGGGTATGTCCTGGCTACTTTTATATTATCAGCAATAGAAAACTGCCTAAATAATTAAATGCTAAAATTTCAACTTGTGATAAGACGAATCATTATAGTATCAAAAGTAAGCATTTTTAATATAAGAAGCATATTATCTATAAAAGCATTATATAATAGTAACAAAGAAACCGTTTTCTTTAGGAGGATGCTTTATGATATCGATAAATGATGTGGCAAAAAGAGCAGGAGTGGCAAAATCAACGGTATCTAAGGTATTAAATAACTACTCCTTAGTTAGTGATGAAACCAGATTGAAAGTTGAAAAAGCAGTTAAAGAATTGGGATATGTACCTAATTCCGTTGCCATCTCTCTCTCAAAGAAGGAATTTAACAGGGTGGGATTAATCGTTGATATACGCCATAACAGCCAATATGTCGATGAAATCAATATGCAATACCTAACAGGAGCGTTTGAAAAGGCAAAGGAATATCATATTGAAGTGGTGACATTTTTTAGTTCACAGTTTGATGATATGAATTACAAACAAGTGACTGCGTACTTAAAGTCTCAAAGAATAAATTGTTTAATCATATACAATTTATCCATAGAAAATAAAAATATTTATAAAATAATAGAGAAACAAGAATTTTATTGTGTCTTAGTAGATTCTTGCATCATCAATGATAAAACATCTTCTGTTTCAATTGATCATTGTTGTGCACAGTATGATGTGGCAAAAAAAACTTTGAATGAGAATGATTATATTAACAGAGTTTTGTATATAGCAGGAGGGGAAGGAGGATACATTACCAATCAACGTCTTGATGCCATGAAGAAATTACAAGAAGAATATAATTTCGAACTACTGATTAGATATGGTGATTTTAATGAATATAAAGCAAGAGAAATTACAATTAAAAATGCAAAAAATATAAATGCTATCGTATGTGCATCTGATCTTATGGCGATTGGAGCAGTATTTGCACTTACAGAGCTAGATATATACAGACCAGTATGTGGTTTTGACGGAATTCGCTTAATGGGTTACACCAAAATAGCCATGAATACGGTGAAACAAGATTTTAACCAGAAATCCAAACGGGCATTTGATGAATTGAAAACATTGCTTTATGGAGGAAAAGGGCAATATGTTGAAATACCTTACGAGGTTTGTAAAATAGATTATATGGATGTTATTCAAAAATAAAGAGTAATATCAATATAACTTTTTTTTTATATAAAGGAAACCGTTTTCCTTAGGATACATACAAAATAAGAAGATACTTAATTGCAACGAAATAAAATGTGTAATCACATTTTATGATAGAACTTTTGTGACTTGAAGTCACAATCACATTTTAATAATTTAAGGAGAGGTAAATTATGAAAAGGAAATTTTTTGCATTACTAATCGGTACTACTTTATTAGCTTCTTTATTTGGCTGTGGTAAAACAAGTGAGACAACTACAAACGATATAAACAGCGAAGCCAAAGTAACCAAAGAATCAAGAACTTCGGATGAATTGGGTGAAACAAAACCCGTTACCTTAAAGATTTGGGCACCTGAAAACCAGATGCAAAAAGCAACCATAGAATCCATGACAAAATCTTTTCAGGCACTGCATCCTGAATGGGACATTACATTTACAATCGAGGCACAAGGTGAAGATACTGCGAAAGATGAAATACTAAAAGATGTTTCTGCTGCTGGTGATGTATTCTTTTTTGCAAATGATCAGTTAAACGAATTGGTAAAAGCAGGAGCGATTGCAAGACTTGGCGGGTCTACAGAAGAAATGGTCAAATCAAGCATGTCTAAAGAAGTTGTTAAAACGGTGACAATTGATAATGCGATATATGGAATTCCTTTTACTCATAACACATTTATCATGTATTATGATAAATCAATTTTAAATGAAGAAGATATCAAAACGATTGAAGGCATTATGGCAAAAGAAACTCCTGATAATGTATACAATTTCTGCTTTGATTCAGCAGGAGGGTGGAAATTAGCTTCCTGGTATTATGGAGCTGGTTTAACCATTTATGGTGAAAGCCAGACTGATTTTTCAGCGGGTGCGAACTGGAATAATGAAACAGGTATTGCTGTTACGAATTATTTGATTGATTTAATTAACAATCCTAAATGTGCATATTATGATGATGTTTCTCTATCTGAATTAACAGCAGATCATAGAGTTGGAGCTTGGTTTGACGGTTCTTGGAATTTTAATTTATACAAAGATGCTTTAGGTGATGATTTAGGTTTAGCGGTTATTCCTACATATAATCTAGATGGAACGAATCATCAATTAAAAGGCTTTTATGGTTCAAAAGTAATCGGAGTTAATGCAAATGCAGCTTACCCTGATGTTGCAGTAGCTTTTGCAGCTTATATTGGCAGTGAAGAAATGCAAATGCAACGTTTTAATGAAACAGGTCAGGTTCCTACTAATCTTGTAGCATGTGAATCAGCAGATGTTCAGGAAGATGAAGTTGCAAAAGTTATTGTTGAAGAAACAAACATTGCATCTATTATGCAGCCTACCTCTACAGAATTTAGTACAAGATTTTGGGCTAATATTGCTGGCTTTGCTACAGAAATTAGAAGTGGTGAATTAAATAAAGGAAATGCACAAATAAAACTGGATACCTTTGTTTCTACATTAGTAGATTAAATAGTTTAAAGGAGTTGTAATATGATCCATAAAAAGCAAAATAAGTCTAACGTCAATGCAGCCTTTCATGATATTGATTTTAAAACAGCTTTTATTCTAGGAGATGGGTATACCAAATTATCTGCAATTATATTCGGTTTGGGCAATTTGTTTCACAAACAAATTTTTCGTGGATTATTAATGTTGTCATTAGAAATAGTGTACATATATTATATGATAAGTTTTGGTTTGGAAGCTATTAAAAACTTTATAACATTAGGAACCAACGTACAAGAGGAGGTTTTTAATGAAACCAAGCAGATTTATGAGTATATTACTGGAGATAACTCAATGCTTTGTCTACTATATGGGGTTATTACAGTCTTTATAACTTTGAGCTTTTTCTTACTCTTAATAACTTCTGTAAAAAGTGCATATGAAACACAAAATAGTGTGGAGCAAGGCAAATTAGTTTCGTCTTTTAAGGATGATTTGAATTCATTATTTGAAAAGAATCTTCATAAAACCTTGTTATTCTTACCAAGTATGGGGATTTTATGTTTTACAATCATCCCGCTTGTATTTATGATTTTAATTGCATTTACAAGCTATGATAAGAATCATCAGCCACCAGGTAATTTATTTGACTGGATTGGATTAGATAACTTCATAGCAATGTTTCAAAAAAACGGAGTTTTAGCAAATACTTTTTGGCCAGTTCTTGGATGGACAATTATCTGGGCAATTTTTGCAACATTTACCTGTTATATTTTAGGAATGCTATTAGCTATTTTAATTAATCGAAAAGGTACCCGCTTGAAAATATTTTGGAGATTTTTATTTATAATGTCTATTGCCGTTCCTCAATTCGTCTCCTTACTTACTATGAAAACTATTTTTAATACCAATGGACCTGTAAATGCCATTCTTCGTATTATTGGTATCCTTGGTCCAACAGAATCCATACCATTTTTTACGGACCCTACATTAGCAAAAGTAATGATTATTTGCATCAATATATGGATTGGAGTTCCCTTTACCATGTTAACCACTACAGGGATATTGCAAAACATACCAAAAGATTTATATGAAGCTGCAAAAATGGATGGGGCAAATACGTTTGTTACTTTTTTTAAAATAACCTTACCTTATATGTTATTTATTACTACTCCTACATTAATTACTGCATTTGTTGGGAATATAAATAATTTTAACGTTATTTATTTACTTTCAGGAGGTGGGCCTGAATCTCTTGAATATTACTATGCAGGAAAGACAGATTTGTTAGTTACCTGGTTGTACAAACTCACAATTACAAATAAAGATTACAATATTGGCGCGGTCATCGGTATTATAGTGTTTATTATACTTGCTGCTTTATCATTGTTAACCTATCGTCATACAGGTTCTTATAAGGACGAGGAGGCATTCCAATAATGAAAAGAAAAACAAGATCTATGAAAACAAAACAATTTATTGCAAATTCCATAGTACATGTTTTTTTATCGGTACTAGGGTTTGTCTGGGTTTTACCTGTTTTTTTTGTAATCTTGACCTCTTTTCGTGAAGAGGGAGGAGCCTATAAAAGTTATATTATACCAAGAGGATATACTCTTAATAATTATAAAAAACTTTTTGAACAAACGAGTAGCTTAAACTACAGCAGATGGTTTATTAATACTCTTTTTGTAGCTATCTGCACATGTCTTTTATCTGCTTTTTTTGTATTAAGTATAGCTTATGTTATGTCAAGATTAAGGTTTAAACTTCGTAAAAGATTACTAAATGTTGCCATGATTTTAGGAATGTTTCCAGGATTCATGTCTATGATTGCAGTTTACTATATATTAAAAGGATTTGGTTTCCTTGAAGCAGGGCCACTTAAATTAGTGGCATTAATCATGGTCTATTCAGGTGGCGCAGGTTTAGTCTTTTATGTAGCAAAAGGTTTCTTTGACACCATACCAAAGACTATTGATGAGGCGGCTTTTATCGATGGAGCTACTAAGTGGGATGTTTTTCTTAAAATTACCATTCCTTTATCAAAACCAATTATTGTGATTACCCTTTTGCAATCTTTTATGGGTCCTTGGGTGGATTATATCTTTGCTAAGGTTATACTTGGGCAGGATAGGAAGTATTATACCATAGCCATTGGTTTATGGAGCATGTTGGAAAAAGAATTTATTGAATATTACTATACTCAATTCTTTGCTGGTTGTGTTTTGATATCCATTCCAATTGCTATTATATTCTTAGTGACACAAAGATTCTATGTAGAAGGGGTTTCAGGTGCTGTGAAAGGTTAATAGCATGTTATATAAAACGTAGCCAGAACAAATTATGTCTGGCTACGTTTTTGACCTTTTATGCTTGAATTAATTTTGATTCAATGATGTATGAAAAATTACGTGTTTATATTTATTTAAGGCAATTAATAAAATGGTTCCTAAAATACCACAAGATATGATTTCTCCAATACCTACAGTAAGCATCATATAAGGAATCGCATCAGGTACTCCATAACTGATTCGAAGAACCCATGGCACAATTATGATATTTGCTACGATTGGTGGAATTGGTACCAAAAATTTGTGTTTTCTAAGCCAATAAGAGCCAAGGGCACCAAGAAGTGTTGCCAACGTACCAAATACAATGTCTAGTAAACTACAACCTGTTAAAATATTGCTTATGAGACATCCAATCGTCACGCCTGGAATGGCAGCGGTGGTGAAATAAGGAAGTACGGTAAGCATTTCTGATAATCGTACTTGAATTACTCCAGATGCCAAACCTAATGTATTGGCAAGGAACGTTAGGATAACGTAGATAGCAGCTATGACAGCTGCCTGTGTCATAAAGTGTACATTTTTTGTTTTCATATAATCTCCTTTAGTTTTGTTTTACGTGTGGAAGGTCTCGAACACACGAATTGATAAGTATAAAACCCTGTGTTTGTGAGGGGTTCAGCATGTAATATAATAACTCATGGACTAAGAAAAAGCAAGTACTACACAGCTTTTACACAGATTTTTTAAGAAATGCCTATATATGAGAAAAAAATTATATATATTTTGGGAGGTGCCCAGTCATATAATGTGAAATTAATTTTATAGTTTACTACCCGACGGTATTATGTTAGGAAAAATTATCGACCTTGAGAGTAAGTCGTTAAACTGCTCTCTTTTTTGTACCCATTTTTAAGTAAATTTGAAAGGAGCTGTTGATTATGAAGTGGTTTCAAGAAGTGAATAACATGGATGAATTAAGGGGGCAGTATAAAAAGCTGTTGTTAAAACATCATCCTGACAATGGAGGTAATGTATCTAATATGCAGGAAATCAATGCGGAATATGACCTCTTATTTGACTGCCTAAAGGCTGAAAATAAGTCCGATGGTCAATCGTGTACCTATGACGAAAATGAGGAGAATACGGCATTTAAAGAGGCTCTTAATGTAATTATCGGGTATAGGATGGAAATAGAAATCATTGGCTCATGGATATGGTGCTTTGATTGCTATGCGTATAAGGAGAAGCTAAAGGAATTGGGATTTAAGTATGCTCCTAAGAAAAAAGCATGGACTTGGCATTTTGGAGATTATAAGAGGTATCATAAAGCAGAAATCAGTCTTGAAGATATCCGCATGAAGTATGGAAGTCAGACGGTGAGCCATAAAGAAAAGCAGTATGCATTAAACCAGTAATAAGCCATATAAGGCTTTATTTTTTTGCCTAAAATCAAGAAAGGAAGTGTTTGTCATGTGTTATTTTCAAGGACGGCCAGCAGGGGAATACTGCTCCTGTTGCCAAAAGTGTAAGGATTACTTATCCGTATGTGTTCCTATTGCTATCAATGGATATGTGATAGCAGAATGTGATTTTGATTTCTGTTGTTACTGTCCTCATTATGCAGTATGTGAGGATATATGGGGAAAGGAGATGAAAAGTTATGAAGTTGTTGAACTATGATAGCAAGACTTTAATCATGCAGAATATAAGGTCTACTGTTAAAGTAATTCCTACCACTTATACTACTGGACAGTATAAAATCTTGCGCCGATTGATTGTTCAAAAACGTATTACAAAGGATTTTTTTGATTTTCTGTTATTGGAGCTATACGGTCTGTCAGACTGGAAGCGGTTGAGCTATCCACAAATGTATGAATTTATACATATATTGACCTATTGGAATTATAAGAAAGAGGTGGTAAACCATGAGTAAATTATTCGAAGACCTATTTGAAACTTTAGTGCAAGAGAGCAGATATGAGAAAGTAGACCAGTTGCTGACAGATGAGATTTGCAGAGCCTTAGAGCCATATAAAGAAACCATGTCACAATCGGAGTATGAACAATTTAGAGACATTCTGTTTTATATTTCTCATATGGCTATGAAGCAATCGTTTGAGATTGGATTTAAGTCAGCGGTTGCCTTTATGATAGATTGCATGAGAATGGATTAACTATATAATTGCAATCATCTTTAAAATCTTTTGTTTCTTCTCATCATCAAGGTCTTTTACTGCTCTTAATATCTCATTATCTAGTGCTAAAGATGAATTTCTATACTGGTCGGCTAAGAGGTAATCAATACTTGTATTCAAGGCATTTGCAATACCAAGCAAGATATTCAGTGAAGCTTTTGTATGGCTGTTTTCAATATTTGAGATATGAGATACAAAACAGCCTACACGCTCCGCAAGGTTCTCTTGGGTTAAATTTTGAGCAGTACGGACTTCTTTAATCCGTAATCCTAATTTTTTATAATCAATATTTCTTTTCGTTATATTATCGGTCAATCAAAACACCTCCCAATTTCTTTATATAAGTACTTTTAATTGTAAAGACAAATGAGGTGTGTTAGAATGTTCTAGAAAAGTTAAATTTACTTATATAAACAACAAGGAGGAAAAGTTATGAAAACAACGCAAAAATCTTTACTTAATGTTATGCTACTATGCATGGTGCTTATTGGTGTGGTACTGATACCCACGAAAGCCTATGCAGGCAGTACCAGTGATTTTGTTATTGAAAATGGAGTTTTGAAAGAATATAAGGGTCATGATGCAGATATCGTTATTCCAGAAGGAGTAACATTAATTGATGTGTATGCATTCGGTGACGGAGATGATGATATGCAATACGTCAAGTCAATAACACTTCCAAGTTCTTTATCTGAAGTAGATAGTGGGATAGGATTTGCATATGACTTTAATGCATTCTGGGGTCCAAATCTCCAAAATATTTATGTAAATAAAGATAATCCATATTTTTCATCTGATAATGGAATTTTATATGATAAAAATCAAACGACATTAATTCGTTATCCAAGAGGTAAATATGAAATGGCATCCATACCTCAAACAGTAAAAATTATTTATAAGGGTGCATTTTCTGGTTGCTGTGTCAAAGATTTTAAATTGCCAAATAGCGTTACTCATATTGGACAAGGCAGTTTTGCATATCTTAATGCATATTACAATGGAAAAGCTTCAAAAAAATATTTATTAAATATTATTATGCCTGATAGTATCACACAAATTGATAGCGGAGCCTTTTATGATGCAGGAATAAAAAATATTGCTTTTCCACAAAAAATAACTGCCCTACCTGATTATATTTTTGCAGATTGCCAGAACCTAGCGACTGTTACAATACCAAAAACAGTTAAAAAGATTGGTTATGGTGCGTTCCAAGGTAGGGCATCAAAGACAGCAACTATAAAGGGATATAAAGGTTCTTATGCACAAAAATATGCCAAGAAAAATAACATAAAATTTGTAGCTGTGACAAATACAGATTACGCTTCTTTATTAAAGAAAACTAAGGCTACTTCAAAATTGACGATTAATAAAAAGAAAAGTGCTTCTATCAAAATAACATTACCTAAAGATTTAAGCTCAAAAGATGTATCCCCTACATATAAGAGCAGTAATACGAAAATTGTAACTGTCTCAAAAAAAGGTAAAGTTACTGCTAAAAATAAAAAGGGGACTGCCAAAATAACGATTACCATTAAAGATGTATATGGCAATAAAAAGACACTTACGACCAAGATTACTGTAAAATAATTGACCAACAGAAGGAGCGATATCATGTATAAATTTACAAAAGCAAATCTTTTTAATGAACACCTTGTAGATATTGATATGAGGAAAGGATTCAATGTGGTGGAGGATGAACAATGCATTATCTTTTATTTGGAGCCTAGCATAAATGGCTCAAAGTGTGAGGTGATGATTGGCATATCAGATGCCTATGACGTAGATGTAATGTATACTTTTGCAAGGCTCAGCAATATGACAAAGCAGGATAGCATTATTCGGGTACTTAATGAGTTAAATCGTACATATAAAATGAAATACACATTGAGTGATAATGGGAATATTCAAGCTACTTTTGAATATCTTTCAACAGTAGATGAATTTAATTCTGAAATACTTCTAAATTATGTAGTTGCACGGTTTAAGCATATTGAGGAGGATGCCTATCCTAAGATTATGAGAACAATGTGGAATTAATTTTAAAAGGATAGGACTCAAAAAATGGGTCTTATCCTATTTTTTATGAAATATTTAGTTTTCTGGCATAGTACCCGCTTGCAAGTTATAAAAAGGTATTCTGCCTTATTTTTTTGTAACATTTTGTTTTGTGTACTGGTAGAATATTCATGAATTTTAATCCTTAAAACGTATAAAAACCATTAAAAATAGGCGAATCCAGTGTAATATACACCTCATATTCCAATTTTGTATATGACAATTATATATTTATCAGTAAATGTAATATTTAGCTCTATAAAGGATAGTCACTATCTTAGGTAGATTTCATGAATTTTCATAGTAGATAATAGTTGTGTTGCTATTAAATAACCCTTATAGAGTTTCTGTGTTTTTCTTATCCAATAGTCCTGTATCCCTTATAATTAAAGGGTTTCTCCTCTCTCTTATTCCTCTACCCCCCTCTCCCTCTCTTAACCCATGAAATGAATTCTGTACTTTTGAAATAAGAACAGTTATCATAGATATATTCCCACCAAAAACAGGCCTCACTTCGTTCGGCAGTGGCTACCATTATAGTTTTTCTATAGTTCATTCCCATTCGGGAATTTAGTAGATTAAATACTTATCATAATCTATATCCCATTCGGGAGACTATAAGATTAAATATTTATTATAATCTAAACGCCCATTCGGGCGATTAATAAACTTTAAAGAAAGGAGGTAAAGAACCTATGCATACCTTTGCATTATCTATGCTGTTGAGCAGTAAAAGCTCTGAATATAATACTATCAGACGTTCTCTTCCATTTAGTACGGTTAAGTTAAATGATTATGCCACTATGCACATATGTAAAACATCCAAGATGAACATATCGGAAGAAGAGAAAAAGACGATACCTGTTATCAAGTTGTATAAGTTTGAGGAACTAAAGACCACAATGGATGGGGAAAAGAAGCCTACAGGTAAAATTACATATTTCCTTGAACTTGTTGTTAACTATATGGCTCTGCTAGGTGGAACAGGCTTCTACTCTATACCTGCATCCTCAATTAATGACATGGCATCTTCTGCTTTGATAAATCATTTTATGGATATTCTTCCACAACTTAATTACTCATGGTACATGGAAAATGAGTTTATCAAAAAAGTGCAGAGTTATAACAGGCAAATCTTAAAGGGGGATGATTCCCTTAGTATTTGGGAGATATTAACCTTAATTGCAATTTCTAATGATGAAACAGCAAATCGATTCATTGAAGAACATAACCTAAATCGTAGCGTACTGCTGAATCTAACTTCTAAAGGACAGCAGGAAAGTTATTTGAAACAGCTATATTATCCGCCATTCAAATTAAGGAGAATTGATTATTCCTGTGATATCCATACTGATTTTAAGGATATCCTCTTGAGCCTTATGATAAAAGGCTTTGACCCTAAGCAGTTGAAGCTGGAAGAGAAAATTTATTATCAGGAAAAAGAGGAAGAATATCAGGTTGTTTCAGACTATCATAAAAGTAAGTCCGTTCGTTTGAATATCTATGACAAGATTGAAGAACTGAAAAAACATAATCAGCCATTGTCATTAGAAGACCAAAAAAGAGCAGATTCTATTCTACGGTTTGAGGTACAAGTATTCAAGAATAAGTTAAATGATTTGATACAACGCAAATCGGATGAATTGGGTTATGAGGATATGAGTCGTGACCTTTATACTTTTGCACAGGCAGATATTGAAAAGTATGTCTTAAGCTATTATCTGAAAAAGATAGTCGGAACAGGACATTATTTTACTTTGAACATTGCGAAATCCATAGTTGATAGCAGTCATTATACCAATTCCAAGAAGGAAAAGTTAAAGAAAGTTTTGCACTACGTGGCTATAAATCATGGAATACCAAAGTTTCTTGAAAAGATACAGGAGAAAAAAATTCTTGACCTGCCAATTACAACAGCAACAACTAAAATCTATTTTAAGGAATTAGAAAGCATAGGTATTAACCCTGTTTGCATATCTCAAAATATGCAACAACAGATGAAACAAAGAGTAATTAATTATCCATTACCTGATATAAATGGATACCAGTATGGAAGAGATTTTCTATATAATCTAAGTGTTTATTTGGAGATGGATTATCAAATATCCAGCCGATATGAAGAAACAATTTAACAAGATTACCTGCCATTATCATTTCGATAGTGGCTTTTTTATATGTACAGAAAGGAGCATTAAAATGGTTCATAATTTAATAGCAAATGTAAAAGATGAAGGAGTGTTTTATTTAAAAGTAGTTCCTCATGATTTAGAAAAATCCAATAGCAATAAACAAGAGGTAGGTCAATTGGTTACTAAAGAAAACAAAAATTTTATAACCGTTGATACAAATACACTAAAGGAAATATTGTGTTGCGGAAGGAAGACAGCCGTTGAAATTGGGATGGATGCCAATGCAAAGATTACCATAGGAAAAAGAGTGCTATGGAATGTAGCATTAATTCAGAAATACTTAGATAGTATAGCTTTCTGATAATCTATAAGTATCATCTATATTCATCAATTAAAGGGACATAACTACGTGATTTTAATTTCACTTAGTTGTGTCCTTTTTTTATTGCAAAAAGAAAGGAAGGAAAAGTATATGGCAGTTGATAAGAATGGTAAAAAGTTACCAAAAGGAGTTACTCAGAGAGCAGATGGCTTGTACATGGGAAGATTTGAATATCATGGAGAAAAATTTGCAGTCTATGATAAGAGCCTTAAGGAAGTCCAAAAGAAATTAAATGATTTACGGTATGAGGTGGAACATGGAGTATATGCGAAAAAGCAAAATCTAAGCCTGAACGCTTGGTTCGAAACATGGATGTTGGATTACAAGAAAAATGTTATTAAGATTGGAACATATACCATCTATGAAAATCATTATAACTATTACATAAGACGCAAGCTAGGAAATAAGAAAATTACGGATGTACGTCCTGAGCATATCCAAAGACTGTATAATGAGTTGGTTAGTAAAGATTTTGCTACAGGCAGTATAAAGCTTATTTCTGCCATGCTAAATGGCTGTTTTAAACAGGCTGAAAAGAACGGAATCATTACAAAGAATCCTGTTCCTTTAGCAGCCATACCAAAAGGAAAGGCGAAAAAGGAAAGAAAAGTCTTTACTGTTGAAGAACAAGAACTTTTCCTTAAATATTCAAAAGAAAGCTATTTGCATGACTTTTTTATTTTAGCATTAATGACTGGTATGAGAAACGGTGAATTACGTGCCTTACAGTGGAGGGATATTGACTTTCAAAAGAAAATTATTTATGTGAATCATACACTGGTATATATACCTGATAAAGGGCATTTTCTGGATGAACCTAAAACAAAAACCTCCAAAAGGCAGATACCAATGATTGATAAATCATATGATTTGCTAAAGAAACGGTATGACAAAGCGACTGAAAGCAATGTTATCCATATAAATGATGAACGGTTTGTATTCTGTTTGCATAAAGGGGAACCCATTACCAGAGATAGGGTAACGCTTGAAATAAATAAAGTCTTAAAGTCAATTGAGGATGATGGAATATCCTTTGATTATGTTACCTGTCATTGCTTCCGACATACTTTTGCTACCAGATGCATTGAAAATAAGATGGAGCCACAAGTATTAAAGACGATATTAGGACATAGCAGTCTTTCCATGACAATGGATTTGTATAGTCATGTTTTGCCTAATACGAAACAGGAGGAAATGCAGAAGATATCGAATTTGTTTTAAATACAAAACCTCTACTCCAAATATAGTGCAATACAAGGAGTAGAGGTTTTGTGTAGTAAATTTTTATTTTATTTTTGCTGGTTAAAACTAGATACAAATGAATTCATTTTGAATAAACGAATTTTATTATATTCCCATACTTCTTTGTTTCTGTCTTCTTCAGCAAAGATATGATGAATGTGTTCTAATTCTTGAATTATTATTTTTTCTTTATCTTCAAACCATCCAATGTCCTCATTATTTATTAAAACCAAGTATACAAACCGACATAATTCGATAAATGATGTAGATAAATATTCATCTTTTATAATACCATGATTATCAAGATATTCTTTTAAACAGGAGAGTGCTTTTTCTAATGTGTTGACATCTTTAAAGGTTGTCTCACGACATTTACCAGTTTTAATATAAAAATACTCCGATACTGTACTTGTATGTAAATTTGTAGAATCGTTGTTAAATTCTCTTTCAAACCATATTTTTAGAATTGAAATTATATATTTAGAATGTAGAATGTAGTTGGATATTTCTGGATATATTGAAGAGTAGTAGTCATCACACAATAATTCATCAATTTTATTATAAAAATCTTCTATTTCTATGAGCTTATTATCATTCCTAAACGAATAGATACTTTTGCTTTCATTTAGATTTTTTAAAGAAGAATATAATTTATCTATTGAATCTATATTTTCGGTAATATAAGTATCTATATTTTTATCAGAAAATAACATTACAAGTGCTGTTTTAAAATAAGATAAATTTTCCCAAATCCATCTAATTGGTAGTCTATTTATGCAGTGATTAATTATATTTAAATCTTTTTCAGTAAAAAGATGCTCTTTCAATCCATTATCATATATTTTTTTTATTCTTTGGACTGTTATAAAATATTCTTTATTTTGAGCAATATATGAATTGTCTAATAGTAATATTAAATTAATTATGGTCTCTCGTTTTATATTAATATCATCAAACTTTCTTTGTTCTATAAAACTAAGAATAATATTTAATCTTTCTATATCAGCTTGCCATCCTAAACATTGTGATATATAGGTAGTAATATTCATTTCAACAAGATTATTTGTATCTATTTCATCTAATAATTTTTGATGGTTGGATTTATCGATGGTGCAATCTATGGCATATAATTTATATGCTAATAAATCAATAACAGCCTCTTTGTTACTATTAGGTAAATAACTAGATAGGCCACTTATAATATTTTCTTCAATAATTAAATCAGAACTTTTTCGATAGTATAAAAAGCTAGTATATTTCATCATTTGTTCAAATGTTTCAGATAGAAAATTTTTAAAAAATTCAACTTCTAAAGTAGTTTCAATCCAATCTTGTTTTGAATATTCATTTCTTTTATATTCATCATTAGAAAACCACATAACATCAACTGTATTCAAAGTGTTTTTAATCCCTAGTAAATATCTTTTCACTTTCCTTGGATTTTGAATTCGGAGATTGATTAATGTTTCTATAGAGAGTATTATCTCCTTTTCTTTTAGATACCTCACCCTATTAGTTTCATCAAGCTTATCATCTTTAATAGAATCATCTAATTTTTCTAACCTATTTGTGAAATTATCTTTAATTAGTTTTATTTTATTTATCAATTTTAGTTTAATATTTAATGAATTTTCTTTTATATATTCGCTTTTATTTAAAAAGAAATTATCATCAAAAATTTCATTTACATATTGTTCTATAATCTCATAAAAATCAATTGGACATAATTGCATATTTTTGTTAATATATTTTTCCATATAATTGGAATCAAGATTTTTGGTTTGAAACTTTAAAGTATCCGTTAAAAATATTGTAATACAATTATTTAATTCAACACTTTCACGTATAACTCCAAACATTTTTTCTTTAAATTTTTTAGTGCATCTATCAAGGTCATCTATTATAATAAAAATTTTTTTATGGGTAGAAGTATAAAAATAGTTGAGTTCTTTGTTTAATATTTCCTTGTTTTCATAGTACCCCTTTTTATCATTATTGGTAATGCTTTTAAATATCATACTTGGAAATTCGTAACCAGCTCCGCCAACAAGATTGCCTAAGCTTGAAAAATATTTTTTTATTGTACTATTGTTTTCCATAAAAATATTATTTCTTTCAAATATTTTTTCTAATTGAATAGCAATGTCATCAAGAAATTTTTCTGTATTGAACTCAAAGCCACCTTTTACTAAAATAAATTCATGTGAAGCATTTTTATTCTTGAAAGCATTAATGAAGCTTGTCTTTCCAAAGCCCCATGCTCCTGATATCATTACTGCAAATGGCTCTTGTTTTTCTTCAACAGTTACCATTCTACAAAAATTATTTAGCTGTTTCACTCTTGATGGGAATAAATCCTTTTCGTTTTGAATTGGGGCATCACTCAATGTATCATTTTTATCTAAAACTGTATATTTCATTTGTTCCGCTTTGTTTAAAACGTAACTTTCTACGATTTTTAATGTGATATATGAAATAAAACTAGCAGTAAATTCAATCACCTCTAATCTATTCATTACACCTAATAATAACAATTCAAATAAAAGCAAAATGTTGCAGTAAGATAAGTAATGTAATACTACCCTAAATTTATTTTTATTAAATTTAATACAATCAAATATACTCGAAATTGTTATAAGAACTAATATTAATGAAAATATAAGTATGGGCATGTAAGTGACTTTAAACTCTAATTTTAAACCCATATATCGAAAAATCATTCCTAAGCAGGCAAATAGATTTATTTTTAAAGCTGGTTTTCCAATTAAATCAATATACTGTTGAGTTCTATTAAATATTTTATGGTTAATTTCCAGTTTAATATCTATAATCAAACACAAAGTAATGATAATACTTAATATCCAAATTCTATTTTGAAAATATAGATTAAACAGAGTTACAAAATTAATAATTTCAAATAAGTTATTCTCCAATATAGTTTTCCTCCCTAATTCTATAAGTCTATAAGTCTATAAGTACTTAGATATTATAAACGCTTTAACAGACACAATTCAACATATAAGTATACATATATTGATATTTTTGTAAAAATTTATTATAATAGTTCCAGGAAATACTTTTGCGGAGGGCGGTTAATTGAGGGATATTAAAATTAAGGGGGATAACAATGGTGCTATTACTGATTACAGTGGTGCCACTATTGGTACTATTATAAACACAAATACAGACAGTCGAGAGATATCTGTTAAATTTGCAAAAAATGAAACTTCGATTAAGGATATAATAAAAGAAAAAATAATAGAATTATTAATAGGTACAGCTTTTAGCGGATTATCTTATATAGTTAAAATAATTCTTGACAAAAATAATTTTAATTTAGGAGTAACATTTTTTATTCTATTTATACTATTATTTTTTGTGATTATAGCTTTTGTATTTATATATTCCTCTGTCACAGACATTATTAAAAGTTTATTTTTAAATAAACAGGGGAGATTTACAGAATTCCAATCAAAAAAAGAAGCCATTAGTGTAGCTTACGAAGAAATAACTAGTATGCTTAGTAGTAAAGATGCTTCATATAAATCATTAAAAGAATATAGGAATGTTGGAAAATTATATAAAAATATTGATGGCATTATTTATCAAATAAAAGGTTGCAAATGTCCATTTTGTGAATCTGAACCAATAGGAAACATGAATTTTCTATATAATAAATATTATAAAAGATATGAGTTAGTATGTAATGAACAGTCCTTACATAAATTAGAATTTGACTTTAAAAAGAAAATATGAATTTAATAAACTAAATAATCCCATACAAGAACTTTTACGTTCTTGTATGGGATTATTTTTCTAAGCAACTACTACACAGTTTTTACACAGATTATAATAACCCATCATGAAACACCATGTAATAAAATCCAGTATCTTAAACGGCTATAGTATACTATGACCTATCATAAATCTCATCCCTTAAAAGTTTTGTTTTACGTGTGGAAGGTCGCGAACACACGATAGTATTTGTAGCATAGTAATAATGAGCTACAACTTGGAAGTGTATCACAGCTTTATAGAAAAATCAACTATTCACATAAAAGTTATAAATGTCACTCTAGGAAGTTTCTAATAGTTCTACCATTATTCTGTTATTTTGGCGCATATATTCTTGAATCATCTTGATTTCAAAATAATATTCAGAGTTTTAGGAATTATTAATTTCTTACATTCAAACATGATCTTTATAGGTTCAAATAAAAATACTTGTTCATTTTTCGAAAGCATTCCTTCTTAAAAACGATTATAGTAAAAATAAATAACAAAGATTTTTTAACTCATTTTCCTGTTATAATAAGAACAGGTTCCTGTTATGTAGAAGAAGGAGTGTTGCGATGGTTACATCAGAAGAAAAAAAGCTAGAATATTATAAAGCATTGGTAGAGAAGGACCCGCAGTATGACGGAACCTTTTTTGCAGGGATTAAATCAACGGGTATCTTTTGTCATGCTACCTGTACGGCCAAAAAGCCCAAATATGAAAATTGCGAGTTCTATTTGACTGCCCAAGAAGCGTTACTTGCTGGGTATCGACCTTGTAAGAGGTGTTCTCCCCTATCTTATCCAAACAGCATTCCAAAAGAAGTGGAAGAGCTAATTCAAGCGGTGGAGGAGCATCCAGAGAAAAGATGGAAAGAATCTGATTTTAGGGAACTAGGAATTCATTCAGCAACAGCCAGAAGAAAGTTCAACGAAATATATGGAATGACATTTGTCCAATATGCAAGAGCTAGAAGGATGGGAATTGCATTCAAAGAGATATTAAGAGGTGAAAAAGTAATTGACCAACAAGTCGCTTTGGGATATGAATCTCCTAGTGCTTTTCATGATGCGTTTACTAAAATTATGGGAAATCCGCCTAAGAAAGCAAACATCAAGTTAATCTATGCAAATATAATTGCAACGCCAATTGGAAGAATGTTTAGCCTAACGGATGAGAACTACTTATATCTACTAGAGTTCATGGATAGGAGAGGGTTAGAGCGTGAAATTGAGAGACTTAGGAATAAACATAATGCTAGAATTTTGGTATCAAATACAAAGATAAACAAAGAACTAGAACGACAATTAGCGTTATACTTTAACATGCAGTTAACGCAGTTTGATATTCCTTTATATAAGGATGGAACGGATTTTCAAATTCAAGTCTGGAATTTGTTAGAAACCATTGAGATAGGGCAAACCGTTTCTTATCAAGAGCTAGCCAGTACGTTAGGAAACAAAAACAAGGTAAGAGCGATAGGAAATGCCAATGGTGCAAACAAAATTGCGATTTTGATTCCCTGTCATCGAGTGATTCAAACAAATGGTGAGTTAGGTGGATATGGAGGTGGAGTGGAGAGAAAAAAATATCTGTTAAGCCTGGAACAAAAGTTAAAAAGCATTAGAAATTAGTAACAGAATTTCTATTTGCTACCAATCCAAAACAAGATAATAACAATCCGTTTTGATAGAAAAAGCCATATGTAGGTCGGAAAAAGTTTGTATAACACAAGCTTTTTCCGCTATATATGGCTTTTCCTACTTATACTTAAGGCAGGGCATAAGATTGACATAAAAATCTTGATGTGCTAGGATAACTACAGGTTAGATAAAACTAACAAGTAAGAAATAAAACTAACCAAAGAGTAAAAAATCTAGGAGGACTTTTTCGATGAAAACTACCCTGCGTACCTTGCAAGGGGCAAAAGCATATTGGGGATTTTTAATAGCAGCTATGATTGCAATTGTGATAGCAACGATAGCTGGGTTTTATACACCTTGGGCGCTGAGAGAATTTTCAAATATAGCATCCAAAGGTAGTGATGATTTTGCAAAGGAAGCACTACGAATTGGTCTATTACTTTTATTATCAACGGCAACGCAAGCCATTGGTAGTTCTGCTTCTGGTTATATGAATCATCATGCGGCACTTCATTACGTTGCAGACCTTAGAACTACCCTTTATGGTAAATTACAGCATATGAGCCTTCGCTATTATAGTAAAAGTCGTACAGGTGATTTGACTGGAAGAGTAGTAAATGATGCAATGGAGGCGGAGCGACTTTTAGCCCACGTTATACCTGACTTTGTAGTGAACATTTTAACATTTGTAGGAGTAGGAGTTTTATTATTCTCTATTAACGTTAAGTTAGCGATTGTAAGTTTGATTACCATTCCATTTTTAATTGGAATTACGATATGGCAAAGTAAAAAGATTGCGCCAGTGTGGAAGGAGAACTCGAAAGTAAGGGGAGAGCTATCAGGAACGGTTCAGGATAATTTATCTGGTATCAAGGAAATTCAAATCTTTAACCGCCAAGAGTATGAAAGAAAAAAAGTCTCAAAACTTTCCTTACTCCATGCAAAGGCTTACTTAAAAGCTAGCTTCTTTTTTGAAACTACGTTTCCATTGCTTGCTTTTTTTACGGCGCTTGG
This sequence comes from Candidatus Galacturonatibacter soehngenii, assembly GCF_008830185.1. GTDB lineage: Bacteria > Bacillota > Clostridia > Lachnospirales > Lachnospiraceae > Lachnotalea > Lachnotalea soehngenii. The sequence goes on along the minus strand of NZ_WAGX01000005.1, from coordinate 508,890 downwards.
AACGGTAGTGGTAATTATATTTGGTGGACAATTGGTATCAAAGGGAGAAGTTACGATTGCCGATATCGTTGGTTTTGTCATGTATCTTGGTATGTTTTACAATCCAGTTAATACATTTTCTAGATTGGTTGAAATGGCAGGTGAGTCAACTGCAGGGTTACGCCGTGTCTTTGAAGTAATTGACGAAGATTTGGATGTGATTGAACTTGCAGATGCAACAAAGTTAAATAGGGTAAAAGGAAACATTGAATTTAAAAACCTTTCTTTTTCCTATGATGCACACACTCCAATCTTAAATAATATTAATTTATCCATTCAAGCAGGTCAAACGATTGCTTTAGTAGGAGCGACAGGAGTAGGTAAGACTACGTTTGCAAGCTTATTAAACCGCTTTTATGATCCGCAAGAGGGTGCTGTATTCTTAGATGGAGTAGACATTAAAAAAGTAACCTTGTCAAGTCTTAGAAATAACATCTCAATGGTGTTACAAGATACCTTTTTATTTAACGGAACTATCTACGAAAATATTGTATATGGGCATAAAGATGCTGATAAAGAACAGGTCATACAAGCCGCAAAAGCGGCCAAAATTCATGATTTTATCAATGAATTAGAGCAAGGTTATGATACCGTGATTGGAGAAAGAGGGGTTCGCTTATCGGGTGGTCAAAAGCAAAGAATTTCGATAGCAAGGGCAATCCTTCGAAATGCTCCCATACTGATTCTAGATGAAGCAACTTCTGCACTGGATACGAAGACAGAAAGAGAAATCCAAGGAGCATTAGAAGAAATCTCAAAAGAGCGAACGACCTTTGTGATTGCTCACCGCTTGTCAACCATACGAAAGGCAGACAAGATTGTTGTCTTAGATGGAACTAAGATTGTGCAGATAGGAACGCATGAAGAATTACTTCATAGTGGTGGACTTTATGCAAAGCTTCATGCCACACAGGCTTCATAAGATTGGATTCGACTTAAGGAAAGTAAAAGGATATTGGATGATTACGGTTGTGTATTCATGCAGTATCCTTTTTTTCAGGATTTATACAAAAAGAAATTTAAAATATTGAGATAATATAATAAACATACTATAATATATTTAAATATTACATTTTATAACATTATTAGTCAGTATTTTATAAGTGTCAAAAGTACTATATAAGGGGGGAGTTCGTTGATTGCACATATTCATCCTGACACGAATCAGGAACAAAGTATCATTAGTCATTTAGAAGGAACTGCAAAATATGCAAAGCAGATAGGAAGTCAGTTAGGTATGGAAAATTTGTCCTACCTAACGGCACTCTTTCATGATATGGGTAAATTTAGATTAAAGTTTGCACAATATTTAAAAAACGCATTTTACAATGAAGAAAGACAGGTAAGAGGCAATGTCAACCATAGTTCGGCTGGAGCTATTTATATTTATCAAAGATATTATAAAAACAATGGGTTACAAAAGCTGACAGCTCAAATGATTTGTGAAGCAATTTTATCACATCATGGATTAAATGACTGTATGTCAGTACAAGGAGAAGATTGCTTTCGAAAAAGAGTTGAAAATTTGGAAGGCTTAGATTACGAAGAAGTGTTACATAACTTTGAACAAAGTGGCATTTCTGTAGAAGATATTGACCAAAAATTTGCTTTGGCTATGGAAGAAGTACATAATATAAAAAATAAAATAGAACAGCATGAATTATTTGAACCATTTTTAATGGGGCTCGTGACTAGAATGTTATTATCTATTTTAATTGATGCAGATCGATTGGATACAGCTGTTTTTTGTGGGGATAGAGATAGCACTGTATTAGAAATTGGTGAGTTTTCTTGGAGTGATATGGCAAAAAATCTTGAAGAGAAGCTAAATCAATTTCCAAGAGATAAAGGTATATTTGCGATAAGAAGACAGATAGCGAATGAATGCCTTGCTTTTGCAGACAGACCATCTGGAATCTATCGGCTAGCTGTTCCAACAGGAGGAGCAAAGACCTTAAGTAGTATGCGTTACGCAATCCATCATGCCAAGAGGTATCACAAAAAACGTGTCTTTTATATAGGACCTTATTTGAGTATACTGGAGCAAAATAGCCAAGTATTTCGAGATGCACTCGGAATAGATGATGCTATTTTAGAACATCATTCAAATGTATTGATAGGGGAGGAAGATGAGAGTAAAGCGCAAAACCGGTATCGTCATTTAACAGAAAATTGGGATACACCTGTTGTTATAACAACATTTGTTCAGTTTTTAAATACTTTATTTGGAGGAAAAACATCTTCAATACGGCGATTTCATAATTTGTCCGATTCCGTTATTATTATTGATGAAATACAATCATTACCGATTACAATGTTATACAGTTTTAATATGGCAATGAATTATCTGCATTATCTGTGCGATACAACTATTGTTTTATGCTCAGCAACTCAACCAATTCTAGAAAAGATTGAAATACCTATTCATTATTCGACTCCTATTGATATGATGTCTAATTCGGATGATCTATATCAGAAACTAAAAAGAGTAAGAATTGAAGCGAAAAAAGGTGTCTATAATACCGAACAACTGGGATCTTTTTTGAATCAATTAGGAAAAGAGTATAAGAGCATTCTTGTCATTTTAAATACAATAGAAGCCGTAAAGAAACTTTATAATGAATACAAAAGAATCAAGGAGGAAGAAGGAGAAGAGATCACATTAATTCATTTAAGTACTGATATGTGTCCAGAACATCGACTGGAGTGTATTCGTTACATTAAGGAGAATGGAATGGATAAAACATTGGTTTGTATTAGCACCTCCCTGATTGAAGCAGGTGTCGATTTATCCTTTGAATGTGTCCTTCGCTCCTATACAGGTCTTGATAGCATTGCACAGGCAGCAGGAAGGTGTAACCGTAATGGTGAGAAGAAAGAGGGAGTAGCCTATCTGATCCATTATGAAGAGGAGCGTTTAGGAAGGCTAGAACAGACTAGAAAAGGAGCCTTATGTTGTGAGTCAGTCATTGAGCTTTTTGATAATCATAAAGAAATCTTTCACAATGATATACTGTCAAGACCTGCTTTGGAGGCATATTATCAAAGGTATTATTTTGACCCAGAGCAAAAACAGGAGATGTGTTACAAGATCAAAGAACATAATACAAATTTAGTTGATTTATTGAGTCGCAACTGGACTGGTAGCCATGCTTTTTTTGTAAGAAATGGTAGAAATAAAGAGCCTGATTTAGCACTCTATCAGGCATTCCAATTAGCAGGAAAAAGCTTTTGCGTTATTAATCAGAATACAACAGCAGTATTGGTACCATACGGGGAAGGAGAGGATATTATCAATCGATTAAATGGAAAACTATCAGGAAAAGAGATTATTAAATTGATTCGAAAGGGGCAACGCTTTACCGTAAATCTATATAAAGACAAAATAGAAAAATTAACACGGTTGAATGCAATTTACCCACTAAATAATGGACAAATACTAGCATTGGCAAGTGGCTTTTATGATAATAGTCTTGGTGTGGTAACAGAAGGGAAATCAAACTTTTTAAATATTTAACAGGAGGGAAGTAAGTGAATAAGGAAAACAGTATTGAATTTAAGGTATATGGGAGGAAGGCGTTATTTTCAGACCCTATTAATCGAATTGGCGGAGAAAAATTTTCGTACCAGATTCCCACCTATGAAGCGTTGAAGGGAATTGTCGAGAGTATCTATTGGAAACCAACATTTGTATGGGTAATCGACAAAGTAAGGGTAATGAATCAGATACAGACGGAGTCATCAGGTATTAGACCCATTGAATATGCAGGGGGAAATACGTTGTCTTATTATACTTATTTAAGAGATGTAGAATATCAGATAAAGGCACATTTTGAATGGAATGAAAATCGTAAAGAATTGGCTAAGGATAGAAACGAAAATAAGCATTTTTTTATGGCGAAAAGAATGCTTGAAAGAGGCGGGCGAAGGGATATTTTTTTGGGAACAAGAGAATGCCAAGGATATGTAGAACCTTGCAGTTTTGGTAAAGGTGTAGGTGCATATGATCAGTTAGAAGAACTATCATTTGGTCTCATGGTACATGGATTGACTTATCCAGACCTTGCGATAAGGGAGGAAGAAAAGGGGAGAATTACATCCAGATTCTGGTGCCCGATTATGAAAAAAGGTGTTGTTGAATTCATTCGACCAGAAGAATGTAGCATACGTAGAATTCTTAGTGACATGAAAGAAAAGGAGTTTAATTCAAATAACTTTTCAGGTTTAGAGGAGTTTGAAGAATTATTAAACAAAGAGGGGGTACTTTAAATGGGGGCAATGCAAATATTGCAAGAAACCTATAAAAAGGCAAGGAACTATGTAGGTCGAAAAGATTTCATGGATTGTGTTTTGTTACCAATTGCTCACTCGACTCAAAATGCTCAGGTTGAAATTGTCATTAATTTAAAAGGTGAATGGAAAAGTGCCAGGAAAGTAGAAAAGATAGAGGCAGTAACAATTATTCCTGTTACAAAAGATTCAGGTAGTAGAGCGAGTGGAATTGCTCCACATCCTCTTATGGATAAGCTATGCTATGTAGCCGGAGACTTTTATAGATATGATCAAAAGAAAAAGGCTGAGGAATATTATCAGGCTTATTTGGAGCAACTAGAGAAATGGATAAGGTATGGCAGTCATAACTATGTAACTGCAATTTACTCATACATAAAAAAAAGGACAATGGTTAAAGACTTAATAAATGAAGGAGTATTAGTAGCGGGAGAAGATGGACGATTGGACGAAACGATAAAGATAGAGGGAATAAACCAGAACGATGCCTTTATACGATTTCGAATCCAAGACGAAATGGTTTTAGGTCTAGGAGAAGTATGGAAGGAGCAGGCGGTCTACGACGATTATATCAATTTTTATCTAAAGCAATTTAAAGAGGTAGACTTAGATTATATTACAGGAGAATATATGCCTTGTTCGGATAAGCATCCCTCAAAGATTCGGTATAGTGGGGATAAAGCAAAGTTAATATCGGCAAATGATAGTACTGGATTTACCTATCGAGGACGTTTTACAAATAAGAATGAAGCACTTTCTATTGGATATGTATCTTCACAGGAGGCTCATAATGCTCTTCGATGGTTAATCGAAAGACAAGGATATAAAAAATATGGTATGTGTGTGGTGACTTGGAATCCCGAAGATGAGGAATTGCCTGATTATCTTAAGTACGACACGATTGATACCATATATGGAGCGCAAATAAATCAGACGGCTGATTTTGCAGAATCTTATGCAAAAGAAGTCAACCGTGCAATAAAAGGATGCTTTGCAAATCTAAATAATCCTTTAAAGCAGGTTGTGGTAATGGCTTTGGATGGTGCGACACCTGGGAGGCTTTCGGTAATCTATTACCAACAAATACAAGGGTCTGAGTTTTTGAATCATTTAATTCACTGGCATACATCTTGTTGTTGGATCATGAGTTATAAGAAAGCATTTCCGGCACAACCTATGGCACCAATGCCAGAAGATATTGTCAAAGCGGCTTATGGAGTGGAAAGAAATGAATTGTTATACGTAGAAGACAAATTAATAAAGATAACGATAGAACGCTTGATTCCTTGCATTGTTTATGGGAAAAAGATACCACGGGATATTGTAAAAGCTGCATTTGAAAATGCATGTCGTGCACAAGCTTTTAATAATTTGAATCGAAGAAAAATATTGGAAATTGCGTGTGCATTGATATATAAAGACTATCAAGATAGAAATAAAAATAAGAAAGGGGAGTGCAATTCGATGAGTTTAAATCGTGAAAACCATAATAGAGATTATTTATATGGAAGGCTGTTAGCCGTAGCCCACAAGCTTGAATATGATACCTATACAAAAGAGGAGCAAGGCAAACGAATAACCAATGCAGAACGATATCGTAATATGATGATTAAAAGACCTAATAAAACTTGGCTTGACATTTATAAAAAGTTACATTCTTATGAAAAGAAGCTAAATAGAAAGTTACAAGTGATGTACCAAAAAGAGTTTCAAGAAATCTATGATTCTTTTCAAGAAGGGGATTATACAAAAAAAGAAAAGCTAGGAGAATTGGTATTATTAGGATATCATTGTCAACTGAGTGAATTGTGGAAAATGAAAAGAGAGAATGAGGATGGAGGGCAAAAAAATGAGTAAGTTAGAAAGTAAGATTGATTTTTCGGTTTTAATTACGGTTAGAAAGGCAAATCCAAATGGTGACCCGCTCAACGGTAACCGTCCAAGAGAAGATTTTGAAGGATATGGTGAAATGTCAGATGTATGCATTAAAAGAAAGATTAGGAATAGATTACAAGATATGGGAGAAGAAATCTTTGTCCAATCAGACGAAAGATGCGTGGATGGTTATAAAAGTTTGAGTGAAAGAGCCAAAAATTGCAAGGAGCTTGAGGAGGCATTAAAAGCAAAAGATAAGGATGCTTATGTAAAAAAAGCTTCAGAAAAATGGATAGATGTTAGAAGCTTTGGACAAGTATTTGCATTTAAAGATAATAAGGTATCGGTAGGAGTAAGGGGGCCTGTATCGATTCATACAGGTGTTAGTATCTCACCCATAGAAATTATGGACTTACAGATTACAAAGAGTACAAATAGTGAACCGAATAAGGAGGGGAATAAATCCTCGGATACCATGGGAAGTAAATATCGTGTTGAGTTTGGGTTGTACCGGATTAATGGAAGTATCAATACTCAATTGGCTGAAAAGACTGGTTTCACAGAAGAAGATGCGGAAAAAATAAAACAAGCACTGATTTCACTGTTTGAAAACGATGCATCTGCGGCTAGACCAGATGGAAGTATGGAGGTGCGTAAGGTTTATTGGTGGCGTCATAATGGTAAAATAGGCCAATATTCCTCAGCGAAAGTGCACCGCTCTTTAGTAATAAAAGAAAATGATGATTTAGATGATACACCTAATAGCTATGATGATTATTCAATTACGCTGAATGCTTTGGAGGGGCTTGAGCCTACAATATATGATGGAATATAGAGAAGAAGACTACCTAATGCTTTCAGGAATTCAGCATTATTCCTTTTGTCCAAGACAGTGGGCATTGATCCATATTGAACAACAATGGTCAGAAAACTATTTTACCATATTGGGAAATATTATGCATCAAAATGCTCATGACAAGGGTTTTACAGAAAAAAGAAATAATAAAATTATTACGAGGGGGATGTCTGTTTTTTCCAGAACATTGGGAGTACGAGGTGATTGTGATGTGGTTGAATTTCACAAAGATAAAGACTAACTATTAAAAGTCAAGTCTAAAATGATATTTTTTTGAATGAATTGCGGATATGCATTTCATATATTTGAACATTGAAAACTGCATGACAAATAGAGCATCTTAACAGGTGCTCAATAAGGAGACATTTTTATTAAAAACTTAAGCTGCTTTGATGTAGGATTGTCCGGATTTTTCTAACCGGTAAATTACTCTGACGAGTTTTTTAGCAGCATGTGATATTGCAACATAATAATGCTTACCTTCAGAGCGTTTTTTGGCAAGGTAAGCTGAAAAGGTTGGATCCCAATGACACACAAATATAGTTGCGTTAAATAGAGCGTATCGTAGATATTTGGAACCCCGTTTTTCCATGCGTGCATAGGAAGAATCTAGTTGACCGGATTGATAAGTAGATGGTGATAAACCTGCATAAGCGAGTATCTTATCAGGAGAATCAAAATAAGAAAAATCACCGATTTCAGCAATAATCATGGAACCCATACGGTAGTTGATACCTGGAATGCTTAGAATTGGTGAATTGATATTGTCCATGATAGATTTGATTTGGGATTCAATTTCATTGATTTCAGAATTTAGTTCCTTAATCAGTCTGATGGTATGCTTTAGTTCCAGAGATTTGGCAGGCATATGAGAACCAATGGATGTCCTTGCTGCTTCTCTGAAAAGATTAGCAGTATCTTTTCCATAGTGACCTTTAGAAGAAACAGAAAGTAGATTTGTCAGCCTAGTCAAATGAGCTGATGAAATATCAGATGCACTTGGAAACTCAGATAATAAAGCATAAACAGATGCCATATGGAGTGTTGGCACATGTTTCTCCAGTTCTGGAAAAAGAATTGTAACAAGACGGGAAATGGAGGTTTTTAACTTGGCACGTTCCTTAACTTTATCAAAACGATAGCGAGTTAGTGACTTCAATTCTTCATTATGGTAAGATGTGTCTGAGTAGGACTTTAAGTTCACATCAGACATAAGCATTGTAGCAATCGTATGGGCATCAACTTTATCCGTTTTCGTCTTTCTAAGGCTTAGACTTTTTCTGTAAAGGTTGGTATGTAACGGGTTGATAACAAAGGTGGTCAGACCTTTATCAAGAAGATATCCCAAGATGTTATAACTGTAGTGTCCTGTGGCTTCAAGTCCTACTTTTACTTCGGTTAAATCATCTGTAACGGATATGATTTTCTGATAGAGTTCATCAAAACCATCTCGGTTGTTTGGAAAGGTAAATGCTTTAAAGAGCACTTCACCATCTGAGTTAGTGATAAAGCAATCATGCTTATCCTTTGCAATATCAATTCCTGCGTATATCATAGCAATTCTCCTTTGAAATGTATTTGATACTGTTTGGAACCACGGATACTCCTTGCGATTGTATTCTCGTTCTAAATAAACCGTCATGCGGTATCTAACTGATTAACAAATATACAAAGAGATTGTGGTTGGAGTCTTTCTGTAACCATCAAGTGGTAGAAGGTGAGCACCAATCCACAGTATCTCCATTAGTATAGCATACAGTCCTTGGAGAGGGACTATAAACACTACTACTATATAATACGAGAAGGTATCTCATTAAAGAATTATGAGGAAAGGTACTTGCCCATACCGGTAGAATACAAACGGGGAAAACCAAAAGAGCATGATGCAGATGTGTTACAGCTTTGCGCACAGGCTATGTGTTTGGAGGAAATGCTAGTCTGCACAGTTAAGAAAGGTTATTTGTATTATGGAGAATCCAAGCGAAGAGTGATGATTGAGTTTGACTTGGAGTTAAGACAAAAGGTAAGTACCACTTTTGAACGGATGCATCAGTTATATAATAAAAGGCATACACCAAAGGTTAAAGTATCAAAAGCATGCAAGGCGTGCTCTCTTTCAGAAGTTTGCCTTCCCAAGTTAAACAAAAAGATTTCAGTTACAGAATATATGGAAAAGAATCTTGGAGGAGGTATGCAATGAGAAAATTAATGAATACATTATATGTAACATCACCGAATGCTTATTTATCACTTGATGGTGAAAATGTTGTAGTTTTGATTGAAGACAAAGAGCGTATCCGAGTTCCGTTACACAACATAGAAGGTGTAGTCACATTTGGATACACAGGGGCTAGTCCGGCATTTATGGGGCAGTGTGCAAAAAGAAATATTGCGCTTACATTCTTAAGTCAAAACGGCCGTTTTTTAGCACGTGTGGTTGGAGAGACAAAGGGAAATGTAGTTCTTAGAAGGGAGCAGTATCGTATTGCTGATAGCGAAGATAAAAGCTTAGAGATTGCAAAGAACTGTATTATTGGGAAAATTCATAATACAAGAAGTGTAATTAACAGAGCACTGCGTGATCATGCAGCTCGCATAGAAGAAGATAAATTTCAATCAGTATCCAGCCAATTAAAGAATAGTCTTAGGTTAGTTCAGGGTGCGACAACTTTAGAAGAACTAAGAGGATATGAAGGGGAGGCTGCTTCTAGGTATTTCTTTATTATGGACGACTTAATATTACAGCAGAAAGAAGAGTTTTATTTTCATACGAGAAATAAAAGACCCCCTCTTGATAATGTAAATGCTATGCTTTCTTTTACCTATACTTTACTTGCACATGATGTTGCAGCAGCTCTGGAAACAGTTGGATTAGATTCCTATGTGGGGTTTCTTCATAGGGATCGTCCTGGAAGAGTTTCTTTAGCGCTAGATGTTATGGAAGAGTTGCGTTCTATTTTCGCAGACCGTTTTGTTATCTCATTAATAAATAAGCGAATTATAAATGGACACGGATTTGATAAACAAGAAAGTGGTGCAATAGTTATGAAGGATGAAACAAAAAAAGAAGTCTTGAAGAACTGGCAGGAAAGAAAGCAAGAGAAGATAAAGCATCCTTTCCTAGAGGAGAGCATTGAGTGGGGACTTGTTCCATATGTACAAGCTATGTTACTTGCTCGTTTTATTCGGGGTGATTTAGATGGATATCCGCCATTTTTGTGGAAGTAGGTGAGAGAATATGATGGTATTAATTACGTATGATGTAAATACAGAAACCAATGCCGGAAAGACAAGGCTTAGAAAAGTTGCAAAGCAATGTGTCAATTATGGAAGGAGAGTTCAAAACTCTGTATTTGAATGTGTAATGGATTATGGAAAATGTCAGGAAGTAAAACATATTTTGGAAAAGATTATCGATAAAGATAAGGATAGTTTAAGATTCTATTATTTAGGTAATAACTATAAATCAAAAATTGAACATGTTGGTGCGAAGGAATCATTTGATGTGGAAGGAAGCTTGATTGTTTAAAGTTATATACAGTGCGAATCATAAGTGAACATTGAAATACTAGGAGACTCGCGCAAAAATAATAAACAAATTATCAAAATAATTAGAGTTATAAGTAATGAAATCTTATTTTTTTGTAATTTAGTGTACATAGTAGCCAATTAATGCAATTGACAAGTAAGAAAAATTGGTTACTTTTGCTGTCAGGAGCCGCAAGGCTCTTGTGGATTGAAATAAGACATTTAATCCACCAATGACTAATAGAAATTGGTCAGGAGCCGCAAGGCTCTTGTGGATTGAAATTTATTTGACCATATAGAAGTTACAGAAGATTGATAGTCAGGAGCCGCAAGGCTCTTGTGGATTGAAATAATTCAAATCGATTCGTTTGGCGGCGCGGCAGCTGGTCAGGAGCCGCAAGGCTCTTGTGGATTGAAATTGAAATGGAAAACGCCATATCGCTTTGGAAATTAATGTCAGGAGCCGCAAGGCTCTTGTGGATTGAAATAAACTTAGCTTTGTCAATTTTAAATTCTTCAAGCGTCAGGAGCCGCAAGGCTCTTGTGGATTGAAATAATCAGAATTGAGGTTGATGGTTTCGATGAATTTAGTCAGGAGCCGCAAGGCTCTTGTGGATTGAAATGTATAAACAATGTGACAGCTAGTAATAACAAAGCGTCAGGAGCCGCAAGGCTCTTGTGGATTGAAATTCAATATTACTAAAAAAAACCTATCTGTTTCAGAGTCAGGAGCCGCAAGGCTCTTGTGGATTGAAATGATGGAAATGCAGTATGAATTATCAATACATAGGGTCAGGAGCCGCAAGGCTCTTGTGGATTGAAATTTCAAGCGTAATTAGATCATTAATAAATAACTCTTGTCAGGAGCCGCAAGGCTCTTGTGGATTGAAATGTTTAGAGGTAGTATCAACAGCAGGGGCAATAGAAGGTCAGGAGCCGCAAGGCTCTTGTGGATTGAAATTTTGAAATATATCTTAGGGTCTTGGTGGTCGGCAAGTCAGGAGCCGCAAGGCTCTTGTGGATTGAAATTTCAATTAAAGGAGCAAATAAAGGCGCTAGAAATTGTCAGGAGCCGCAAGGCTCTTGTGGATTGAAATGACTTTTTGATGAAGTAGAAGATGAAAATGATAAAGTCAGGAGCCGCAAGGCTCTTGTGGATTGAAATATATGATAGGAGGAATAATATGTCAAGTTTAGATGTCAGGAGCCGCAAGGCTCTTGTGGATTGAAATATATTAGAGACAGTATAAATAGCAGATTTTATTAATGTCAGGAGCCGCAAGGCTCTTGTGGATTGAAATTTAAAAAGACCATGATATTTATTGTAATTGCTGCGTCAGGAGCCGCAAGGCTCTTGTGGATTGAAATTAATTCCGCAAATGTCATAGATTGTGCTACAAATGGTCAGGAGCCGCAAGGCTCTTGTGGATTGAAATATCTGAACTATACCTCATTAGTGCCCTAAGATTTGTCAGGAGCCGCAAGGCTCTTGTGGATTGAAATTTTGCATGGCGGGGAAAATGAATAACTCCGGTGTATGTCAGGAGCCGCAAGGCTCTTGTGGATTGAAATTTTGCTGAAAGTGCTACATATAATGGGTGGAGTTAGTCAGGAGCCGCAAGGCTCTTGTGGATTGAAATCACTTTTATTGCAATAGGTTAGGCGGTGAAATATGTCAGGAGCCGCAAGGCTCTTGTGGATTGAAATGATGAATCAAATCGAAATTTTTAAAAGTGAAGAGTGTCAGGAGCCGCAAGGCTCTTGTGGATTGAAATCTTTATTGAGCGTACAGGATACGGAACAGCAACAGGTCAGGAGCCGCAAGGCTCTTGTGGATTGAAATGATAAAAGAATCACTTAGAAATATATTTACCGATGGTCAGGAGCCGCAAGGCTCTTGTGGATTGAAATCAAAAGTAAGTATCCCTAGAATTCCAGCACTTGCGTCAGGAGCCGCAAGGCTCTTGTGGATTGAAATCTTAATATGCTTGGAGATTTAGGTGACTGTGCACAGTCAGGAGCCGCAAGGCTCTTGTGGATTGAAATATGGGTGCCGATTTTGTCATGGGCCTTATGATTGCGTCAGGAGCCGCAAGGCTCTTGTGGATTGAAATCTATTGTTTTCATGTTGTTTTATACAAAAACACAGTCAGGAGCCGCAAGGCTCTTGTGGATTGAAATTACAAGTATTATGATAATACGTTTTAGCGCCACGTCAGGAGCCGCAAGGCTCTTGTGGATTGAAATATATCCATCGTCTGTTATAAGTCGAATAGAAGATGTCAGGAGCCGCAAGGCTCTTGTGGATTGAAATTCCAATAAAATACAAAGTGCCCACTGATATATAGTCAGGAGCCGCAAGGCTCTTGTGGATTGAAATTTTTTAAGAGAAAGGAAGTGTCATTTAAGATGGCTGTCAGGAGCCGCAAGGCTCTTGTGGATTGAAATCGCTAGGAACATTACTTAAAGGACTAATAGAAACCGTCAGGAGCCGCAAGGCTCTTGTGGATTGAAATTCTGTTAGTGCACTAGTAAGCTGTCCTGTAAAATGTCAGGAGCCGCAAGGCTCTTGTGGATTGAAATCTTATTATAATATGCCAATAATTACAAAAGAAAGTCAGGAGCCGCAAGGCTCTTGTGGATTGAAATAGTAAATCAATCAAGCATTGTTGCAGCAGCAGCAGAGTCAGGAGCCGCAAGGCTCTTGTGGATTGAAATTACAGTTAGTAATAATAATGGGGCAGTAAGTACAGGTCAGGAGCCGCAAGGCTCTTGTGGATTGAAATATGGATAGACGGAAGCCCGTTGTACGCTTGTACATAGTCAGGAGCCGCAAGGCTCTTGTGGATTGAAATCATAAGCCGATGAATTAGCCTTATTTATTTTACGTCAGGAGCCGCAAGGCTCTTGTGGATTGAAATCTCGGAAGTCCATTACTGTAAATCCCCAGTCCAGTCAGGAGCCGCAAGGCTCTTGTGGATTGAAATTTTCAGGATAGTATACATACACGAGTTTTGGAAGGTCAGGAGCCGCAAGGCTCTTGTGGATTGAAATTTATGAATCAGTTGAATGTACAATGACAGTTGAATGTCAGGAGCCGCAAGGCTCTTGTGGATTGAAATTAGCCAAATAACAGGTAGTACAAGCAGTTATGCAAGTCAGGAGCCGCAAGGCTCTTGTGGATTGAAATTTGAGAATCCAGACTTACTTATTAAAGTTGCTACCGTCAGGAGCCGCAAGGCTCTTGTGGATTGAAATAATAGAACCAACCATTTCATCATTAAGATATATGGTCAGGAGCCGCAAGGCTCTTGTGGATTGAAATTCTAATTACTAAAGTATACCTACATATGAAGCCATAGTCAGGAGCCGCAAGGCTCTTGTGGATTGAAATTGCTCATTATCAATATTTTGTTGATGCAGATGAAAGTCAGGAGCCGCAAGGCTCTTGTGGATTGAAATGTTTACCTCTATAACTTCTGCGGATATGCAAGATGGTCAGGAGCCGCAAGGCTCTTGTGGATTGAAATATTTTACTAAAGAAATGCCTTACACGGAGGAAATGGTCAGGAGCCGCAAGGCTCTTGTGGATTGAAATCGTTATTAAGCCATTAACATTAGAAGAAGCGAAAGGTCAGGAGCCGCAAGGCTCTTGTGGATTGAAATTACCATACATTGTAAAATAAATCACTTAATTCCTCGTCAGGAGCCGCAAGGCTCTTGTGGATTGAAATCCTTTATCCAAAGCTAACAAAAGATACGGCATATGGTCAGGAGCCGCAAGGCTCTTGTGGATTGAAATTTTATATTGACATATTATACCTTTAAGATTAAACGTCAGGAGCCGCAAGGCTCTTGTGGATTGAAATCGTTGCTCTTATTTTCTATCTAATATGTCACTTGGTCAGGAGCCGCAAGGCTCTTGTGGATTGAAATCATCAAAGAAAGAAGTTATAAATAATACAAGTAAGTCAGGAGCCGCAAGGCTCTTGTGGATTGAAATTTAAATTCAAGTAACTTATTTAATCCTTCAATTTGTCAGGAGCCGCAAGGCTCTTGTGGATTGAAATACCTTTTATGGACCTTAGCGGAATAGAAGCATTATGTCAGGAGCCGCAAGGCTCTTGTGGATTGAAATTACATTCGAACAGGACTTGGAAAGGATATACATATGTCAGGAGCCGCAAGGCTCTTGTGGATTGAAATTGCTGCATCCGACCAATTTATAAAAACAGAATAAGTCAGGAGCCGCAAGGCTCTTGTGGATTGAAATTCCTATATATCCCCTTAATGCTGAATTATATAATGTCAGGAGCCGCAAGGCTCTTGTGGATTGAAATAATCTAGGTTACAGTTTTGTAAGACAGCGAATAATGTCAGGAGCCGCAAGGCTCTTGTGGATTGAAATCCTTGGTGATATTGATGTTGACTTTGCGCCAGAAGGTCAGGAGCCGCAAGGCTCTTGTGGATTGAAATACGTGAAACATTAAGGAGATGAACAATGCCGGCAAGTCAGGAGCCGCAAGGCTCTTGTGGATTGAAATTGTATTGGATGGTTAGTACCCACCTACAGCAGAGTCAGGAGCCGAAAGGCATGTAACATTTATTAAAATTATCCTAAATAATCTTTACGATACACCCCATCAAAGATGCACTCCTTCATCAAAAGCAATTCTTCCTTCGTCACATCAACAGGATGTACCATAAGACGTAACAAAACATCATGAGGAGAATATTGAAGATGAGGTTGTAGATATTCGATGTCACTTTGTTTAAAACACAAACGCTCATAAAAAGCGATTCGTCTTTTAGCTTCAACGGTATCAGCAGCCTCGACCTCGATAACAACGGGTAGCTTGGTTGTACTTAAGTAAGAGCGAAGTATGTTTGAGCCAAGACCTTTCCCCCTACTGCTTGGACTTACTGCAAAATGCTCCACATAATGAAACGTATCAAATAACCATTCTGCAATAAAAGCTTGTATAACACCCTCTGATTCTGCAACCAAAACCTGATAGTTGGGGTACCCAAACAATGAATATTCTCCCTCATAAGAACGAAATTCTGAGGGAGGAAATGATTGTTGCATCAGTTGATATAAGGAAGGGAATTCCTCGTTTTTTAATAATCTAAGTGTGGCATCCATTTAGAAACCTCCTTTGTTTAAGAAATAAATTCATTGTCTATGCCCTCTTGCATTGATTCGTTAGTTTTATTCTCTGGTATATATTTCTTTAAAAGAATCAAGGCAACCAACAACGTGATCAACTCAGTAAGTGGCATAGTAAGCCAAATTCCATTCACATTCAATATGAGTGGTAAGAGGTATAATATAATAAGGTTTAAAATAAGTCCTCGCATAAAACTAAGCAAAAGAGCTAATTTTGGCTGTAATACGGATTGAAAATAAGTATTTAAAAATATATTACCTGCCATACCAAGAAACGCAAGAGAATAAAGCTGGATTGCGGGCTTTGCCATTGCAAAAATTTCTTCCGTCGGATTAAGAAAGGCGTATATCACCATACTAGGGAAAAATAATCCGATTATCATTATAATAAAGCCTGTCAAAAAAGCTGTTATAAGCCCATAGCGTAGTGTGGATTGTACCCTTTTCTTTAAATTAGCACCATAATTTCTTGAAAGAATTGGTTGAGCAGCTTGTGCAATACCATTAATTAATGAACTTACAATAAGTGCTGAATTGGAAATGATACTATAAACGGTAACGCCTGTTACGCCAGTATATTTTAGTAGCTGATGATTAAAAGCAAAGATAACAATACCAGACGATATTTCAACTAAGAAAGAAGAAAATCCATTTTCAAAGATAGATTTTAATCGTTTCAAGATGATATTCTTTCTACTAAAATGCAACGAATTTTCCTTTGAAAGAAAATGTGAACATAATATAAGGAAGGTAGTAAAACTTCCTAGTACCGTTGCAAAAGAAGCACCAAACATTCCCCAATTGAAAATAAAAATAAAAATGTAATCCAGTATGATATTTAAAACACCACCAGTGATAACAGCTGCCATTGATTTTTTCGCTGCCTTATCATTGCGCACAAATATTTGCAAAAATGGTGATAAAACAAAAAATGGAATTCCGGTAATAAATATTTTTCCATATTGAGTGACATAAAAATACGTAGCGTCAGTTACTCCAAGTATTCGAATCAGTGGTTCAAATAATAAATAAGTAAGAAGTATTAAAACAATGGAGATTGAGCCAGCAAAAAAGAAGGCAGTAGAAAAATATTCTCTTGCTCTTTTTTCATCTCCCATTCCAAGGGAAACAGACATTAAAATCGCACCACCATTACCAAATAAATATCCGATTCCAAACATAAGAGAAAATAATGGCAATATGATATTCAAACCAGCAACGGCCTCTCCACCGATTCCTTTTCCAATCATAATGGTATCGGCAAGTATATAAATAGATGTAACCAAAGTTGCACTGATGGAAGGGAACAAATACCTAAAAAATAGCGTTCTAACATTATCTTTTAATAAATCAATCGTTTTCATAAAAACTCCTTTACCCTATGTAAACTTTTTAAGCAAAGTTTATTATAAACCTTAAAGTAACTTGAATGTCAATAGAATTTGTAGTAATCTATTGCTATTAAGTAGAAAAAAGGAGAAAAAAATGAAACAACCTTTGTCCATTGGAGAGATTTCAAAGCTTCTAAATGTACCAAAATCAACCCTTCGTTATTGGGATAGTGAAGGGTTGATTGATCTAAATCGTAATGACGGTAATAAATATAGAGAATATTCAAGACATACCTTAGTCGGACTATCCGATTTGGTTTATTATCGTTCAATTAATATGCCAATTAAAGAAATGAAGCGGTTAAAGGAAGTCAATCCGCTCCAATTAAAAGAGATTTTGAACGAATTAGGAAATAATATCAATGAAGAAATAAATCGTTTGTTGCACTCTAAATTAGAACTAGAGAATCGAATACAGAATATGGAATGCTATCTGCAACTAGTACAAAATCCATACCAACACGAAAAAGTCGATTTTGAAAAGCTTTATTCTTTTGATTATAATAGCCCAAAGGCATGGGCAGATTGCATCAATGACCAATATGAAAATATTATATATTATGAAAAAGGCAGTAAAGCGCCTGAAATTTGTATGACAAAATCCTATTCAAAGGAAAGTCAACTGCTATGGGAATCAAAAGATGAAAATCAATCATATATTACATTTCCTTTGGCAGTACAATATGGAAATCCACTTGCCTTGGATTTTGCACCCCATTTCAATCAACTATCCACTATGGGGTATGAAGCAAAACATATATTTGGTAGATATCTATTTTCTGCATATGACGAAAGGCATTGTGACTTTTACAAAGGATATGCAGAAATCTTGAGCTCTTGATTATTGATAGATAATTGGATAATCAAGGGTTTGAAAATAATCACCTGCGTCATGGAATATTATAATATCGCCAACTTCTATTTTGGGCAGCTTCTTTGCAATGGCAAAGAGGTCCCTGTTCTCACACAACGAGCCTGTAATATCGTAGGTATGGTCACAGGGTTCGTTTCTTTTCCTAAAACAGTAATTGCATGTAATTGTTATATCTAGCGGGTGTCATAAAACTATTCGTAGAGGCATCCTGACCAAGAAAAGTTTTAGAGGTTCTCTTGATATGTAAAACACGCGTAACAAAATATCCATATGGACCAGTCATAAATAATCCTAGAATTTATCATACGTAAGTAGGGCATGGATTGTCTTAATGCAGGGTGCACTTGGAATCTACTTAAGAAGTAAAATGTTTCGTTTACACAGTGCTAAGATGAGAGTATATTACGAAGAAAAAATGAATGTTGTTAAAAAAAGCTAGATAATTTACTACGTATCTTAGAAAGAAAGAAGATAATAGTAAGTGATATCAAAGCGTGTTTTATAAAAGAACTTATCTCATAACGCTTGACAAAACAGATAGAAAAGTTTAATCCCATCTTTTATCTGTTGTTCATTTGTATTGCCATATCCAAAAATCAAAGAATGGCAAGGAGAATAATCATAGCTTTGTCTAGGCATCAAGTTTGAAATATAATAATCAGAAAGAGGGGATATAGAAATTCTTTGTTTTTGCAATCTTTGCATGGTAGCTTCATCAAATGTAATATTTTTAAAGGTAGCAACTAAATGAAGTCCTGCATTCGCACCAGATATGATTACATCATTTTTAAAAGAATCGTTTAGCAGTTTCAGTAAGAGCGTTCTTCGTTTGGCATAAACTTTTTTCATGTTTTGGATATGTCTTTCATAATAACCTTCCCGAATAAAAGCTGCCATTGTTAGCTGTTCAAGAATCGGTGAATGGATGTCCGCAAAATATTTTGCTTGCGTAAGACTTGGAATGTATAAATCAGGTATTACCATATAGCCCATTCTAATTGCAGGAGATAAGGTTTTAGAAAATGTACCAATATAAATAACACGACTTGGTTCTATGCTTTGCATGGAGGGAATTGGATTGCCCTCATAACGAAATTCACTGTCATAGTCATCTTCTACGATGTAGCAATCTTGCTCTATGGCATAACGAATTAAATCAATTCTTCTTTTAATGGGCAAAATACTGCCTGTAGGAAATTGATGACTAGGAGTCGTAAAAATTAGTTTGGGAGGATTATTCCTTGGGAGTTTGCTTGTTTCTAGCCCATTCTCATCAAGAGTAATAGGAACATAGCTAATATCATAAGCACTTAGTGTACTTTGAAGTCCCTTACTGCTAGGGTTTTCTAGTATGGCATAATCATGATTGGATAATATGGATTTTAATAAATGGAATGCCTGTGCTGCTCCATTTGTAATGATGATATGCGCAGGTGTCGTGATAACGCCACGTGCTCTTTGTAAGTATTTTGCTAATTCCAACCGTAATTCATACATACCAAAAGAGTTCTGGTAATCCAGTTGCTCAGGTGCCAGTGTCTGTGTTACTTCTTTATAAAGCTTTCCCCATCTTTCAATGGGAATAAGGTGTAAGTCAGGAACGCCAGTACGAAAGCTGATATCGTCTTTTGTAGAAGGATATAATAAATCAGCCTGACTTTTGCTCGCTGAATCAGGAAGTGTCACCTTTTGATAACTTAGTCCCTCTAAGACATAAGTTCCAGAGCCTTCAATAGAATATAGATACCCCTCCGCAATAAGCTGGTCATAGGCTTCCACAACTACATTTCTTGAAACATTCAATTCCTTTGCTAATTTTCTTGTAGAAGGTAGTTTTTCGTTCGGTCTTAAGATACCGTTTAAAATGTACTCCTTCATTTTTGTATACAATTGACGTGCTAAAGATATAGATGAATCTTTTTCCAATGAAAAATACATATTACCCCTCCAAGTGGTCCTGTTGAATTACTAAAAAAGTGGCTCTCATATATGTCCGCTTTAGATGGTAAAATTATATCACATTTAAGATGGATTACAAGGAGGAGTAAAGTTATGAATTCATTTATCATTGCATCATTCATCGTTATTTTGATGCCAGGAACTGGCTTTGTGTATACGATTTCTACGGGGGTTACCAGAGGAAAGAAAAGCGGTGTTTACGCCGCAGTTGGTTGCACCCTTGCAATCATTCCACATATGATTGCTGGAATTTTTACTATGTTTTTCTTAACGAACATAAACGATATGGTATTTCAAAGCGTTAAGTTTGTTGGAGTAATCTATTTGATATATCTTGGAATCACAATGATAAGAGGTAAGGTATCTTATGAAATGGAGCAAGAAGATAAAAAAATATCAAACCTTAAAATTGGATTAAAAGGTATGTTAATTAATCTTCTTAATCCTAAGCTAACTGTTTTTTTTCTTGCTTTTATACCACAATACATAGATAAAAGTGAAAGAAATATTCTCATGCAAAGTATCCAGCTAGACATGATATTTCTAGTAATTTCCCTTTTAGTTTTCTTAATTTATGCATTACTTTCAGGTAGCGTTTTTTATTTCATTGAAAAGGGAAATCAAAAGCTTTCTTGGTTACCAAGACTGTCTGGAATTATTTTTATTGTTTTTTCGATTCAATTATTAGTAAGTCGTATTTAGTTTCTGACACCATATATTTCTTTTATGCATACTATGATAGCAGAGAAAGGAAGGAGAAGTATATGAGAAAATATCGTCAAGGGGATGGTGAATTTAATAGAAATATGAGACGTTTTGCAAAAACCGATTATGGTCCAGAGCCATTTACTGCTAATATCGAGAGAGAAGCAGATAAAAATTCATTCTACCGTTCTGCATTTTGGACAGGTAAATGTTTACAAATGACATTAATGTGTATTCCTGTTGGTGGAGATATCGGTCTGGAAATGCATGATGATACAGATCAATTTATTCGTGTAGAGCAAGGCCAAGGAGTTGTAATGATGGGGCCAAGTAAAGAACATATGGGGTACAGTCGTAGGCTTACAAAAGGAGACGGTGTATTTGTCCCAGTGTGCACATGGCATAATATTATTAACACAGGAAAATGTCCTTTAAAATTATCTTCCATTTATGCACCTCCACATCATAAAAGAGGAACCATTCATCAAACAAAAAAAGATTCTGAGCAATCAGGATACTAATTAATTTATGTAAGAAATAGAAAGTATGAGAGTCGTAATGGATTTTCATACTTTTTGTATAAAGAGAAATAATTTATCTAGTAATTTAATAAGGGTTCCTGTAAAATAATAGATAGTAAATTATTTGAAATACAAACCATTTATGGTTAATGATATAGGAGGAAATATGTTATTAGAAGAAAAGTTCAATCAATTAAAGGAAAATATAAAGAAAAGAGGGAGTGCTGCCATTGCATTTTCTGGTGGAGTAGATAGCACTTTTTTAATAAAGGTAGCGCATGATGTACTAGGTGATAAAATGATGGCAATCACAGCAACTTCTTCTACATATCCTGAAAGAGAGTTAAAGGAAGCGATTCAATATGCAAAAGAAATGGGCATCAATCATCAGATTATTTCATCAGAAGAGCTTGAGATTGAAGGGTTTGCAAGTAATCCAACGAATCGTTGTTATTATTGTAAAAAGGAGCTTTTTTCAAAAATTAAAGAAATTGCAAAGAAAAATAATTTGGCAAGTGTATTTGATGGCTCCAATATGGATGATGAGGGAGACTATAGACCTGGAATGCAGGCAGCGAGGGAATTAGAAGTGATTAGTCCATTAAAAGAAGCGAAACTTACAAAGGATGATATCAGAATATTATCCAAAGAATTAGGACTAATCACATGGAACAAACCAGCTTTTGCCTGTCTTTCTTCAAGATTTCCATATGGGAATCCAATTACAGCGCCAAAGCTTAAGATGGTGGAAGAAGCCGAGCAGTTTTTACTGGATATGGGAATGAGACAAGTTAGAGTCAGACATCACGATGAAATTGCACGAATCGAAGTTGC
Source organism: Candidatus Galacturonatibacter soehngenii (assembly GCF_008830185.1). Lineage (GTDB taxonomy): Bacteria > Bacillota > Clostridia > Lachnospirales > Lachnospiraceae > Lachnotalea > Lachnotalea soehngenii. The sequence continues at coordinate 486,848 of NZ_WAGX01000005.1, read as the reverse complement.
GCCAGAAGAAAGAATACAGTTTTTTGATATTGATGTCATGAATCGAATTGGAGAAAAATTTAAAAAGATTGGATTTACGTATGTTACGTTGGATATACTTGGGTATCGAACAGGAAGTATGAATGAAGTTTTAAGTGAAGAAGAAAAATCAAAGAAGTAGTTTATAACAAAAATTGGAAAGATAATTGCATGTTTAATATTTATGTGATATAATACTGCACAAAAATAGCAAAATTGGAGGATTTTTAAATTATGGACTCAGACCCTGACGCGACTAATATGACTATGCAAATATTGGTCTTAGTGGCATTGACATTGACGAATGCATTTTTTGCTGGAGCGGAAATGGCTCTGGTATCTGTCAATAAAAGCAAGTTAGCAATCTTAGAAGAAAATGGAAACAAGAAGGCACGTTTGATATTAAATTTACTAACCGAGCCAACGAAGTTTTTATCTACGATTCAGGTTGCAATTACGTTATCTGGTTTTTTTGCCAGTGCCTCGGCAGCAACTGGTATATCACAAGAATTAGCAAATGCTTTGAAGTTTTTAAATATACCTTATACCTCACAAATATCGTTTGTGCTTGTTACGGTAATTTTATCATTTTTTACGTTAGTATATGGAGAACTTGTACCAAAGCGGATTGCGTTACAAAAAGCAGAAACCTTTAGCTTAATTTGTATCAACGTAGTTGTATTTATTTCAAAGATTGCATCACCATTTGTAAAGTTATTAACCTTTTTTACAAATATAACACTAAAGCTTTTTGGCATGAATGCAGAGAATCTGGAAGAAAGGGTTTCCAAGGAAGTAATTCAATCAATGATTGAACAAGGTAAGGAACAAGGAGTGTTTAATAATATTGAACATGATATGATCAATTCAATTTTTGAATTTGATAACAAACTTGCCAGAGAGATTATGACACCACGAATTAAAGTTTTTGCAATTGATATTTCAGAACCCAAAGAAGAGTATTTTGATGAACTGTTTGAGATGAAGTATTCCAGAATACCTGTTTACGAAGAAGAAGTAGATAATATTGTAGGTGTATTGTATATAAAAGATATTTTAAGTGAAGCAAAAAAAGTAGGTTTTGATAATATTGATTTGAGGAAAATATTGCATGAACCTTATCTTGTACCAGAAAATAAAAATATTGACGAATTATTTAGAGAAATGCAACATCAAAAGAAATATTTTGCTATATTAATCAATGAATACGGTGAATTTTCAGGTGTTGTAACCATTGAAGATTTGGTAGAAGAGGTTATGGGTGATATTGCAGATGAGTATGACGAAAATGGACCTCAGATTAGTGAAATAGATAATAAAACTTATCTGATTGATGGACTTGTATCAGTGGATGAGATGAATGATAAATTTCATTTAGAGATAGATTCAGAATATTATGATACCATTTCAGGTTTTATGATAGATGAATTAGGTTTTATCCCAAAGGATGGAGATATTAGGAAAATTCGATATAGAGATTATGTATTTGAATTGGTTAGCGTAAAAGATAAACGAATTGAAAAAATCAAAATGTATTTACCAGAAATAAAAGTGGAAAGTCTTTCGACAGAAGAAAATTAAACAAAAATAGATGGCCTCATGAATAGAATCAAAGATTATTATCATGAGGCCATTTTTAAAAATATGATGTAGTTGACAAACGGAATTAATTTTGTTAGCATTTAGTTAGATAACACTAACTAGAAAATTTATACATACAATTCATATTTTTTCGTAAATTTGGAAAGATAATGAAAAGAAAGATTAAACCTTTAAAGAAGAAGGAGGAATACGATGAGTGAATTTATCAACAACAGACAGATGAGGCAACAAGTCATCAAAGATATTATCAAACAACTCCATGAAGGAAAGACAACAGAAGAAGTAAAACAGCAATTTGCAGATGCCTTTGAAGGAGTGTCTGCAACGGAGATAACGGAAGCGGAAAGTGCATTGATTCAAGGAGGATTGCCAGTAGAGGAAGTGCAGCGTCTATGCGACGTTCACGCAGCTGTCTTTAAAGGTTCCATTGCAGAAATTCATCAGCCGACTGACCCAGCTAAGATTCCTGGACATCCAGTGCATACCCTAGAGCAAGAGAATCGCTATATTGAAAAAGTAATTGAAAATGAAATCAGACCGAACTTAGCAAAGAATAACAAGCAAGGATTATTAGAGGGTATCAATAAGCTTGAAAAAATTGCAATTCATTATGAAAGAAAAGAAAACTTGTTCTTTCCATATATGGAAAAGTATGGTATGACGGCGCCGCCTAAGGTTATGTGGGGCGTAGATGATGAAATCAGAGACCAGATAAAAGAAGTAAAGAATTTACTCTTACAAGAAAAGATGGATGAGAGTTTTGCATCAAAGGCAGAAGATATGTTAAACAAAGTGACAGAAATGATATTTAAGGAAGAAAAAATCATGGCTCCGATGTTGATTGAACAGCTCACACAAGATGAGTGGAAGTTAATTGCCTCTGAAAGTAGAGAACTTGGATATGTAATTGACCATGTTCCAACGTGGAATCCAGAAACAAAGGAAGAACAAGAGTCAAAAAAGGAAGCGACAAAGACTGAATATGAAGGTGGCGTGATAAAACTTCCATCAGGTGAATTCCAGCTAAATGAGTTGGTTAGTATGTTAAATACATTGCCTTTTGACATAACCTTTGTAGACAAAAACGATCAAGTAAAATATTTTACAGAAGGTAAAGAAAGAACCTTCCCAAGAACAAGGGCCATTATTGGAAGAAATGTATCCAATTGTCACCCACCAGCAAGTGTGCATATCGTAGAAAATATTGTGGAAGACTTTAAGAGCGGCAAAAAAGATCAAGAAGATTTTTGGATACGTATGAAAGATAAATTTATTTTAATCCGTTACTATGCAGTACGCGATGAAAAGGGAGAATATTTAGGTGTCCTTGAAGTGACACAAGATATAGCCTCCATACAGCAATTAACAGGCGAGAAACGGCTCGTATCAGAATAAATAAGCCAGAGAGCAGCATTTGCTCTCTGGCTTATTGCCATATTAAGTAGCCATAATCATAAAAATGTGTTATGATATGCTACAGAGTTAGAAATAACTAACATAAATTAGATGAAGATGATAAAATAAAAAAGCAAACAAACGATATGAGACAAGAGGAGGTCTGAAATGATATTAGGTAAATCGTTAGAAGATTATTTGGAAGCAATATTGGTTCTTCAATTGGATCAAAGCAGTGTACATTCCGTAGACGTTGCAGACTATATGAAGTTTTCAAAACCAAGTGTTAGCTATGCAGTTAAAATGCTTCGAACAAAAGGTTATGTTACGATGGAAAAAGATGGGGCATTAAAATTAACGGAAATAGGAATTGATTTAGCCAGACAAGTATATGAGCGACATCGTTTTTTTACTCAGTTGTTGATTGATTTAGGGGTATCAGCAGAAATCGCAGAACAGGATGCCTGCCAGATTGAACATGTCATAAGTAATGAAAGTTATGAAAAAATTAGAGAAAGAATGAAACCGAAAGAGTGAGCCATTAGAAAGCAAAAAAATAACGTTTTGTCTCATATAATGTACCTTTTTGATTCCGTAGAAAAAGGATTGGATTCTCTTATAGGACATGATAAGATAAGAAAAAGAAATTATGTAAGATAGGAGTGACGTCATGGGAATAAAATTAGATAAGAATGTGTTATCGGATTTACCTAATATTGGGAACGAAGTAGCAAGGCAGCTCAATAAAGTGGGTATCTATACGTATGAAGAACTCAAAAGAATCGGTGCCAAAAATGCTTGGCTAAAAATTCAGTCAGTGGATGAATCTGCATGTATTCATCGTTTACTTGCATTAGAAGGAGCAATTCAAGGAATGAAAAAGACGTTGCTTTCAAACGAAGTAAAGGATGACTTAAAAGCGTTTTACCGAGAACACAAAAAATGAAAGAAGGGGAAAATTATGGAGACAATAAAAAAACCACTTACTAGAGAAGAAATCAAAAGTGAAGATAAATGGGATGTAAAGAAAATCTATGAAGACGATGAAGCATGGGAAAAAGAATTTCAATTATTAAGGGAAAAGGCAGTTGATATCACAAAGTTCTATGGAAAATTAAGTGAAGCAAATATGCTTTATGATTATTTAAAGATGGAAGAGTATCTATCAAGGATTGCCAGTAAGTTGGCAGTATACGCGCATTTACGTTCGGACGAAGATACCACCAATCAGTTCTATCTTTCCATGAAGAACAAAATTAACACGTATTTGGCAGAACTAGAGGCAATGAGTTCCTATTTCATACCAGAAATATTATCTTATCCCCAAGAGACCATTGAAAAGCAAATTGAGAAACTACCTAAGCTTGCACCGTATCGTTTTTATTTAGAACAGATAATAAAAAGAAAAGATCATATATTAGATGAAAACAGTGAAAAGCTTTTAGCCTCGGTTTCAGATTGCTTGTCAGCCTCTTCTCAGGTTTTTGGCCTATTAACAAATGCTGATATGACTTTTCCAACGATTAAAAACGAAGAAGGCAATCGCGTTGAATTAGTGGAAAGTGAGTATCTAAACTATATTACGTCAAAAAACAGAGAAGTAAGAAAAGATGCATTTAGAGCTTTGTTTCAAACCTATGGCAAATATCGCAATACATTGGCCACACTTCTTACCTCCTCTGTTAAAAACTATGTATTTGAATCAAAGATACGAAATTATAATTCAGCATTAGAAAGCTCCCTAGAGCCTGATAATATACCTGTAGAAGTTTATAAAAAATCATTAGAAACGATACACCAGAATCTTTCCTCCTTACATCGCTATGTAAGAATCAAGAAAAAACAGTTAAATCTTTCAGAAATACACATGTATGATCTTTATGCTCCTATCATTGATGTTCCTAAAGTGCATATTGAGTTTGAACAAGGGATTTCACTTATGTATGAAGGACTAAAGCCACTTGGAGAAGAATACCAAGCGATTCTAAGAGAAGGAGTTCAAAGCGGCTGGATTGATAAATACCCAAACAAAGGAAAGCGTTCAGGTGCGTATTCCTCAGGTTGCTATGATACAATGCCTTATGTTTTGTTAAATTATACTTATGGTTTAGAAGATGTGTCAACACTGGTTCATGAAATGGGACACTCAGTACATTCTTACTATACGAGAAAAAATCAGCCATATATTTACGGAGATTATACTCTTTTTTGTGCTGAAGTAGCGTCGATAACAAATGAAGTACTGCTTATGCATTATTTGGTAGAAAAAGAAACTGATAGAGAGAAAAAACGATATCTGATTAATTTACAACTAGAAAAAATTAGAACAACGGTATTTCGTCAATTAATGTTTGCAGAGTTTGAATTGTATACACATGAACAAATAGAACAAGGCAATTCACTTACAGCAGATGATTTATGCAACTATTGGCATACATTAAATAAACAATATTTTGGACCAGAAATGGTAGTAGATGAAGAGATTGATATGGAATGGGCAAGAATACCTCATTTTTATAGAGACTTTTATGTATACCAATATGCGACTGGATATGCAGCAGCGAATTCCTTTGCAAAAATGATACTAGATCAAGAAGACAAAGCCATAGAAAAATACATTGGTTTCTTAAAAAGCGGAAGTAGTGATTATCCAATCAACATACTGAAAAAAGCAGGTGTGGATATGACAACAGGTAAGGCTTTAAACGATACAATACAAATTTTTAATGAGCTCTTAGATCTGTTAGAAACGATATAAGGAGGTGCATTTTATGAAGCAATGTATGGATGCGGAGAATCTGCACAGAAGATTAAATAAAATTATTGGTCAGGTACAAGCAATTGATAGAATGGTAGAAGAAGATGTCCCATGCGAAGACGTCTTATCCCAAATAAATGCAGCCAAGTCAGCGTTGCACCGCGTCGGTCAAGTGGTACTTGAAGGGCATATAAAGCACTGTGTGCGTGATGGAATTGAACACGGGGATCCAGATAAGACCATTGAGAGCTTTACCAAAGCAGTGGAACGTTTTGCAAATATGAAATAATTATGAAAAAAGGAAAGCACAAGGTGCTTTCTTTTTTTGTGATTGGAAACGATAACCTCTTGACATAGAAATCCTCAATGCGTATTATATACATATACCCCCATGGGTATAAAAAGGAGGATGAAATGAAACATATAGAGGCGCTATTAGAGTGGGGAGGTATCAAAAGAGACATTATTTGTTTGGTACTTTCTGCGTTTGCATTATTACTTAGCATTTTTGATTTGATTATTATGCCATTTGATATGGCGTGGTTTGCTATTTTACTATGTGGTGTACCAATTATACTTGAAGCAGTCATTGGACTAGTTACTGAATTTGATATTAAGGCAGATGTACTTGTGTCCATAGCACTTGTTGCGGCAGTAATAATCGGAGAACATTTTGCAGCAGGTGAGATTGCATTTATTATGCAGTTAGGTGCATTGTTAGAAGAAGTGACAGTTGCCAAAGCCAGAGCCGGTATAGAAAGACTAGTAAATTTAACACCCCAAACAGCACGTAAGCTTTTCGAAGAAGGCGAGAAGATAATTCCAGCCGACCAAGTTATGATTGGTGATTTGATTCGTGTACTTCCAGGAGAAACAATACCTGTGGATGGAATTATTCTAGAGGGACATACCTCTGTGAATCAAGCGGTTATGACAGGTGAGTCCTTGCCTGTTGATAAAAGTGTTGAGGATGAGGTATTTAGTGGAACTGTCAACCAATTTGGCTCCTTTGATATGAAAGCAACCAAGGTGGGAAATGACAGCTCCATCCAACGAATGATTCGCTTAGTTCAGTCCGCAGATGCATCAAAAGCTAAAATTGTGGGAATTGCAGATAAATGGGCAACATGGATTGTAATCATTGCCTTAAGTTTTGCAGCGCTTACTTGGTTTTTTTCGGGGGAAATCATTCGTGCAGTCACTATTTTGGTTGTCTTTTGTCCTTGCGCTTTAGTACTTGCTACATCAACTGCTATCATGGCAGCCATTGGAAACGCTACCAAGCACGGTTTTTTGGTTCGAGAAGGAGATGCTTTGGAGAGATTAGCATCGGTATCTAAGATAACATTTGATAAAACAGGTACTTTAACCTATGGAAAGCCAAAAGTAATCGCAGTATCAAGTGTTAAGGAAGATATCACAAAAGAAGAGTTATATGAATATGCAGTTTGTGTGGAAGCAAGATCTGAGCATCCACTTGGAAAAGCAATTGTGGAAAGTTATGAAAATGAAAAAGCAAAAGAACAAAAAGAAGTAAAAGGATTTAAGATGTTACCTGGAAGAGGTGTCACTGGAATTGTTGGTGATACGATTGTTTTAGCTGGCAATAAACAACTTTTATTGGAATATAGTATAGCTATTAGTGATAGAGTGTTAAAGGAGGTTGACCAATATCTAGAGAAAGGTTGTACGATTATTTATCTAAGCTTAAACCATGAGCTTGCAGGTTACTTAGTGTTATCAGATACTATTAGAGATGAAGCGATAAAAATGGTAGATGAAATCAAGTCAAGTGGAATGGTTCCTGTTTTGCTAACAGGAGACCATGAACGTAGTGCAAGCCATATTGCCACTTTGCTTGGGATTAAGGATATTCATTCCAATTGTCTTCCAGAGGATAAATTAAATTACATTGAAACGTATCAAAAAGAGGGAAAAAAGGTATGCATGATTGGAGACGGAATCAACGATGCTCCAGCCTTAAAAATGGCATATATAGGAATTGCCATGGGAGGAGTTGGAAGTGATATCGCGGTTGAAGCAGCAGACATTGCTTTGGTAAATGATGATTTAAAGGAATTGCCACACCTAATATTGTTATCCAAAAAGATGATGTTAAAGATAAAATACAATCTTGCATTTTCCATGATACTAAACTTTGTTGCAATTATTTTAGCAGTTTCAGGTATTTTAAATCCAGTTATGGGAGCATTGGTTCATAATGCTGGTTCAATTTTCGTAATTATAAATTCTTCCTTATTATTAAAATGGAGGAAGAGTAAATGATATAGTAATTTATAATTGTTTATTTTCATATATATAGTAAAAAAATTAAAGGTTTTGGCTATGACAATACATGTGGTTCAAGCAGGTGACACCATCGAATCCATTGCGAATAAATATAAAGTGCCAGTAAATCGGCTCATTCGAGAAAATGGTATCATAAATCCAAATAATCTAGTAATTGGTCAGACAATAGTGATTGCCTATCCTTCTGAAACATACGAGGTGAAGGAAGGAGATACATTAGAAAGCATTGCAAAAGAGAAACAGATTACAATGATGCAATTATATCGCAATAATCCTGTTCTTTTCGACCGTGATTATATCATTCCAGGCGAAACGCTAGTTATAAGCTATGATACACAAGCTACCATTACAACGAATGCTTATGCATACCCCTTTATTGATAGGAGAATTTTAAGAAATGCAATGCCATATTTAACCTACTTATCTATCTTAAACTATAAGACAATGAAAGGCGGGGAAATCGAATCCTTTTATGATGATTCCGAGCTGATTCAGCTTGCAAAGGAAGCAGGAGTCATTCCAGTGATGCTATTAACAAGTCTTACGATCTTAGGAGAAAAGAATCCAGAAATTGTGTATGATATTTTAATTAATACACAATTTCAAGATAGGCATGCGCAAAACATGGCAAACATTATGAAAGAAAAAGGATATTCTGGAATCAATATCACCATTACCTATTTAAATTCATCCAATCAAGATTTGTACATAAGTTACCTTCGTAGAATTACGTCATATTTGCGTAAAGAAGGATTTATTATATTTATTACAATTGACCCTAATGTAGTATCAATAGAAAATCAATCGATATTTGAAAATGTCGATTATACCGAATACAGTGAGTTGGTAGATGAAATCTATTTGATGAAATTTCTTTGGGGAACAAAGTATGAACCACCAGGTCCTGTTAGTTCAATTAAAACCATCACAGCGTATCTAGATTATATGCTAGAGTCAGTGACTCCAAGTGTAGTAAACATTGGTTTTCCTTTGCTTGGTTATGATTGGAGACTTCCCTATATTTTAGGATATACACAAGCCAATGCAGTCACTTTGGAATCTGCAATTGAGTTAGCGATTTTGACAGAATCTATTATTTCTTTTGATGACAAATCAAAGACGCCCCATTTCGAATATTCAATGGAAACAGATGCCAGAATTAACCGAAATATTGTCTGGTTTGTAGATGCAAGAGCACTTTATGAAATTGTAAAACTAGTCATCGAAAAAAAATTAAGCGGTACAGGTCTATGGTACATTATGAATTATTATCCGCAGTTATGGCTCATTATAGTATCTAATTGTAAGATAGAGCGACTGCTACCAGAACCATAACAAGGTGTGAGAATGTATATTCTCACATTTTATTTTTGCATAAGTTATCTATGTTTTGGACAAGATAGAATCAGATAAACAAAAAATACTATAATTTAACGCACAAATTGATATAATATATTGACTCTGTTACGCTAAAGCGTTATAATTTTCATTGGCAAAAAATATTGGCTGCACTGGATATTGTAGAGATATATTAGTGCTTTATTGTCTTACTTATAAGGAGGAAATACATATGTCATATGTTGACGAGACTATTGAACTAATTGTAAAACAAAATCCTGGTGAAGCAGAATTTCATCAGGCTGTAAAAGAAGTTTTGGAATCATTAAGAGTGGTGATTGAACAAAACGAGGAACAATACAGAAAAGAAGCACTTTTAGAAAGACTATGCAATCCAGAAAGACAGATTAAATTTAGAGTACCTTGGGTAGATGACAAAGGACAAGTTCATGTAAATACTGGTTATCGTGTTCAGTTTAATAGTGCAATTGGACCATACAAGGGAGGATTGCGTTTACATCCATCTGTTAATGTGGGAATCATAAAGTTTCTAGGTTTTGAGCAAATCTTTAAAAATTCTTTGACTGGACTTCCAATTGGCGGAGGAAAAGGTGGTTCTGATTTTGATCCAAAAGGAAAATCGGATAGAGAAGTAATGGCGTTTTGCCAAAGCTTTATAACAGAACTGTACAAATATATCGGAGCAGATACCGACGTCCCAGCAGGAGATATTGGTACTGGAGCAAGAGAAATCGGATATATGTTTGGACAATATAAAAGAATTAAAAGTGTTTACGAAGGAGTTTTAACGGGTAAAGGCTTATCATATGGAGGTTCTTTAGCGAGAACAGAAGCAACTGGATATGGATTACTCTATCTAACGGATGAGATGCTTCGATGCAATGGAATTGATATAAAAGGAAAAACAATCGCTATTTCAGGTTCTGGTAATGTTGCAATCTACGCAGCACAAAAGGCAAACAGTTTGGGTGCAAAGGTAGTAACCGTATCAGATTCAAACGGATGGGTTTATGATTCAGAAGGAATTGATATTGCACTTCTAAAGGAAATCAAAGAAGTAAGACGTGAAAGACTAACAGAATATGTAAAAACGAAAACAAATGCACAATACCATGAAGGAAAAGGTGTTTGGAGTGTAAAATGTGATATAGCACTTCCTTGTGCGACACAAAATGAATTAGATTTAGAAGATGCGAAGGCACTTGTTGCAAATGGATGCATTGCAGTTGCAGAAGGTGCTAATATGCCAACTACATTAGAAGCGACTGAATATTTACAAAAAAATGGTGTATTGTTTGCACCAGGTAAGGCAGCAAATGCAGGTGGTGTTGCAACATCAGCATTGGAAATGACACAAAATAGTGAAAGACTTAGCTGGACATTTGAAGAAGTGGATAATAAACTAAAACAAATTATGGTTAATATTTTTCACAATTTGGATCAAGCAGCAAAAGAATATGGTGTAGAAGGAAACTATGTAGTAGGAGCAAATATTGCAGGCTTTAAGAAAGTTGCTGAGGCTATGCTAGCTCAAGGTGTAATTTAATATTAAGTCAACTAGAAACCGAGAAGATAAAAACGTCTTTTCGGTTTTTATTCGTTTAAAAGTGAGTTAGTTTATAATTATTATAAATTTATAAAGTGGTCAAAAATAATTGAAATCTTATAAAAAAAACGTTACAATAAAGCGGAGAAATCAAATAAAATTTAGAGTTTAATTTGGCAAACTTATCGAAAGATAAGGACGCAAAGCTAGAAGCCTGTCGAAAAGTTTTTTCTATGGTAGTTCAGTTGCAACTAATACAGTTATGTATTTAGTTGCTTTTTTTTAGGAAAAATGAAGATACATAGAATTAGAATTATGGGAGATATCAAAAGATGAAACCAGTTATTAAAAAGCTATTAGTTTTCTTTACGATTCTTAGTTCAGTAATCTATATTTTATGGAGAACATTTCGCACCTTGCCCTTTCAATATGGGATTATCTCTACAATATGTGGAATTAGTCTGCTTATAGTGGAAATTATAGGTTTTTTTGAAATGGTAGTCCATTTTAGTCAGCTATCGAATATCTATATACCAAAAAGACCTGAAATAGAGCCTTCTAAATATCCGGATGTGGATGTTTTTATATCCACATACAACGAACCTCCAGAACTTCTTTACAAAACCATCAATGCTTGCTTGCACATGGATTATCCAGACAAATCAAAAGTACATATCTACTTATGTGATGACGGACATCGAGAGGAAATGGGCGTCTTAGCACGAAAAATGGGAGTGACTCATCTGGTAAGAGATACCCATCAGTTTGCAAAGGCTGGTAATTTAAATCATGCTTTAAGTGTAACAAGTTCTCCATATATAGTTACTTTTGATGCTGATATGATGCCACGACATAACTTTTTAACCAATTGTATGCCTTATCTTTTGGGAGAAGAAAAGGTTGGTTTTTTACAAACCCCTCAAACGTTTTATAATCCAGACTTATTTCAATACAATCTTTATTCCGAAGATCGTATTCCAAATGAACAAGATTATTTTTATCGAGATGTTCAAGTTATGCGTAATGCCAGCAATACAGTTATATATGGTGGGACGAATACAATTTTATCACGAGAGGCATTAGAAGCCGCAGGTGGATTTTATACAGGCGTTATCACAGAAGACTTTGCAACAGGTATGGTAATTCAAAGCAAAGGATACCAATGCTATGCCATTAATGAATCCTATGCTTGTGGAATGGCACCAGAAGATTTAAAGAGTCTGATTAAGCAAAGACAAAGATGGGCGAGAGGATGTATTCAAACAGGTAGAAAAGTAAATATTCTTTTCCAAAAAGGACTTAATCTCAATCAGAAGTTAAGCTACCTTACGTCCATTACCTATTGGTATGGGGCTCTCAAACGCTTTATTTATATTATGTCGCCAATTCTATATGCAGTATTTAACGTCATAGTGGTTAAGTGCACCTTATGGGAAATATTGTTATTTTGGCTACCGATGTATTTATTAAATAACACAACCCTTCGGCTCTTGTCAGGAAATATTCGTAATACAAGGCTGACCAATATTTATGAAACCATATTGTTTCCTAGTCTGCTACCTGCAGTTTTATTAGAAACCTTTGGTATATCACAAAGAAAATTTGTGGTTACCAAAAAAGACTCAAAGCAAAAGTTATCTGGTAGTGGAGTATGGTATCGCTTTAAGCAGTCAATTCTTTTGTTTGTATTACTTGGATTTAGTGTACTAGGGTTAACCAAGTGTGTGATTGAAACGTTTCGAATGGGAACACCTATGTATGTCGTTATTATGTTTTGGCTTTTGGTGAATTTATTTAATTTATTGATGGCTTTGTTTTTCATGTTTGGAAGACAGCCTCATAGACAGTTTGAACGCTTTGATGTAGAGGTGGATTGTCTGATTACATACGGTAATCGTATGATACGAACAAAGACCGTCAACATATCAGAAAAAGGAATCTCAGTCGCACTTAATTTTCCTGAATGGATTTCTCCAAAAGAAGAAGTGATAATTAAGTTAGCCACCAATCAATATGAGACAAGCTTTAAGGCCAGGGTAGCCAATGTAATGAGCCGTAAGGACAAATGGATGTATGGTTTTGAAATGCTTGATATTACAGAGAAGGATAATCAGGAAATGCTGCAAATCGTATATGATAGAGAACCTTCTCTTCCAAAAGAAATCGAAGCTGGCTTAAGTACGGTAGATGACATTATGATAAATATTTGGAGACGAACAGGTGGAAGAGATTATTTTAGTAGAAAGCTTCCAAGAGTGGAATTAATGAATTATGTAGAAACAATTGAGGGTAATCGTGTTTTACTAAGAGATTTTAATTATGAGTTTTTAACCATACAATTCCTTAGAGGAACTAAAATCCCAACTGAAATTACTTTAGTGGAACAAGGTATTAAGATTGATTGCATTCTAGAGGACAAAAATGCAAAGTTCGGTAGTTGTTATCGAATAAAAAATGAGAATGAACTAATTCATAATACAAAGTTTCGTGCTGTATTAAAATCTTGGATGTACGATTGTGAAATTGACGTGGATGAAAAGACAAAATACCATAAGAAATTAGATCATGTATTAAAAAAATATGAATACTTTGATGAACTAAATTACTTGTAGTACACAAGTTAGAGTGGAGATTTGATATACATATGAACAGAGAAAAAATTATAAAAAAAATGTCTTGGTTTATGCTTTTGCTGTTTTGTTTTCTGGCATTTCCACAAACGGTTTTTGCAATAAGCAGCAAAGAAGAAAAGAGTATAACACCCTCTAATCTTAAAGAGTGGGATGATGGGGCCAGTGTTACAAAAGAAACGAGTGGAAAAGGTGAGAATTATCAGGTAGAAGTTACAGCGGATACAACTGGATTAAAGGAAGATTATTATTCCATCTATATTTATGAGGATACAAAGCGTAATCTAGGGCCTTATGATGGAATTCGTTTTCAGTATTTAAATCAAAGTGACATTGATCTAAGGATGAATGTAACAATAAAAATTGATGCAAAGACAAGTGTAACCATGCTTGATAAATCCTATGCGATTTTAGAAGAGGAAGAAACAAAAAATACTCAGGTAGTAACTGCCAAGTATGGTACGTTGCTAATACCAGCTCGTTTTAGCGGAAGCATATATGTCCCATTCTCACAACTTTTTAATGAAAAGGGAGAGCGAGTTTTACTTAACAACATACAATCCTTTGGTATTACAACCGTTATGGAGAATGAGCAAACAGCCACTTATTCCATTGGAAACTTTGCCTTTTTATCTGGTAGCATAGATGCCATGAAAGAGAGTCATTATTTGATTACCTTGACGGGAGAAGAGGAGGTAGTACTTCCAAATACTGGTGCTGTAATTGAGAAATATAAGGCGAGTGTTGTTGATTTAGAAGGAAATGAAATGGATACAGACGTGACCTTTTTCCTAGAGGATTCCATAGAGGGAATTACGTTGTCAGAAAATGGTGCGCTAGAGATACAAAGCGATTGTGTGGCAACAAAGGTTACAATATATGCTAAATCAAAACAAAGCATCAATGCAGGAAATATGACACTATCGCTAAAACGAGTGAGTGCTAAGGTGGCAGCAGTAGGAGTACCAAAGGCACAAGAGGTTCCTTCAATTGCAACTTCTACCTATCAGCGTTTAAAAGACTCTGTTCTTTTGTTTCGATTGTTTGCATTAATGATTGTCTTTTTTATTGGAGCTGTAATTACAACCTGGTTTAACCAGGCAAAAGCGCATCATCAGATGATTCGAAAAAAACTATATCAAATATTTGAAGAACAGGAAGAGGAGGAGACGCCATGACATTTTCAAGTTTAGCATTTTTATTTTATTTTCTTCCCCTTGTATTAATGTTTTATTATCTGTTTTTCTTTTCAAGAACATTAAAGAATATCGTACTGTTGATATGCAGTCTTTTCTTTTACACGTTTGGAGAGCCTAAGTACATCCTTCTTTTACTTATTTCAATTGTAGTCAACTATTTAATCGGACTACTAATAGGAGAGGCAAAAGGGCGAAAAAAGGCTGCAACATTTTGGATGAGTGTTGCTGTTATATTTAATTTATCCACTTTAGTTGTATTTAAGTATTTAACCTTTATCAGTAAAAACGTATATTACGCAACAGGAGGGAAAACACAAGTAATTGAAATTGCGTTACCGATTGGTATTTCGTTTTTTACCTTTCAAGCAATTTCTTATGTGGTGGATGTTTACAAAAAAGATGCAAAGGCACAAAAGAATTTATTTCACTTAGCCCTATACTTATCTTTTTTTCCCAAATTAACACAAGGACCTGTTATGAAATATGAAGCCTTTGCACCTCAAATCACGCAGAGAAGAGAAACCTTTAAGAAATTTTCTTCAGGTGTTTGCTTTTTTATTACTGGACTTGGTAAAAAGGTATTACTTGCAAATAATATGGCAATTGTGGTAGACCGAATTTTTGAAATACATAAAATGGGAAACATACCAATTAGCCTTGCGTGGCTTGGAGCATTTGCTTATACCTTTCAGATTTATTTTGACTTTTCGGGATATTCGGATATGGCGGTTGGGCTTGGCCTGATGTTTGGATTTAAATTAGACCGTAATTTTAATTATCCGTATATTTCTAAGTCGATTAGTGAATTTTGGAGAAGATGGCATATATCACTTGGAACATGGTTTCGAGATTATCTGTATTTTCCATTAGGCGGTTCAAGGGTTATCAATAAGGATTTACTCATTCGTAATTTAGCAATTGTATGGATTGCAACTGGTGTTTGGCATGGAGCGAATTGGACCTTTTTAGTATGGGGAATCATTAATTTTGTATTTATTGCAATGGAAAAAGTGTTTCGATTTGAACAATTGAAAATACCAAGCTTTATAAGGCATTTGTATGCTATGCTTGTTGTGATTATCGGCTGGGTTATTTTTAGAGCAAATTCTTTGCAAGAGGCAGGAAGTTATCTTACTTGCATGTTTAATTTTATAAGCAATGAGTTCTTTAGTGACTATACCTATATGTTTCTAAAGGAATTTTGGATCTTTTTTATAGGCGCTATTTTATTTTCCCTACCAATCGCTTCGATTGCGAACCAATTTATGGCAAAGGGAATTTTAATCCGTAAAAACGTTGATTTGACACCACCTTTTAAAGAGCATTCCGTCTATGTGGAAGTACCTTTGGTACGTGTAATTAGTTTCTTATATCCGATTGGTATGGTATTGCTATTTATCATTTGCATTGCTTATATGGTTAAAGGAAGCTATAACCCATTTATTTATTTTCAATTCTAAAAGGAGGATACATCTTGAAACGTTTTTTTGCAAAAAAAGAGATTACAGCAATCTTATTTATCGGAATTTTATTTACCTTATCCTTTTTCAATTGGAGAAGTGCTTATGCAACTATGAAAGAACATACAGTAAGTTACTTGGCAAGTGCTGGAAATAAATGGGAGAATCTATCTTCTTTCATTATGGATGTGGATAATACGATTCATGAGCAAGTTTATCAAAAATATTACTACATTGAAGGGTATGGTTACATACAAGAACTATTAGGAAAGAAGGAAATCAATAATTTTGAAGTAGTAAAGGCAAAGGATGGAACACTTCATTATACGTATTTTACATCAGGGCCTAATCAGGTCACTTCACTTGTTGAGCGCATGGAACGATTAAAGAAGGCGGCTACCAAAGTTGGAAGTGAGGTAATCTATGTTATGACACCTGATAAATATGTGACGGGTGTGACGGAATTTGATAAAGGAATTCCATACAATTATGCGAATGAGACGGCAGATAATTTCTTACAGGAATTAGAAAAGAAAGAAATTGATACCATTGACTTTAGAAAATTGATGAAGGAAGAAAAGGAATTTGCGCCAGATAGCTTTTATGTGAGTGATCATCACTGGAAGGTGGAAACAGCCTTTTGGGCATTTACAAAATTCGTGGAGGTACTGGAAGATAACTATGGACTTGTTTTCCCAAATAAAGGAGAGTATACGAATCTAGAGAATTACAATCAGATTGTTTATGAAGATTCTTACATAGGATCGATGGGGCGTAAAGAAGGCAAATTATACTCCAAAGTAGAAGACTTCACCTTTATTTACCCAAAGTTTGAAACAAATTTTTATTACTATGCGCAAAATGGTTCACGTGATGTAAAAGCAGAGGGAAGGTTTGAACAATCCCTGGCCTTTACGTCTTTACTTTCAGGTAAAGGGAATATCTATGATGCTACCAATGATAAATATTTTACCTATATGAATGGAAATCCAGGTTTTGTTGAAGTGAATAACTTTAACGAGCCAGATGCTCCAAAGGTTTTATTCATCAAAGACTCCTTAATGGTTCCTGTTGCTTCTTTTTTTGCATTGGGCTGTTCTAAGGTATATATGATTGACCCAAGGTATTATTCAGGTAATATTGAAGAAGTAATTGATGAATACCAGTTTGATTATATTTTTGTCAGCTATACTCCACAGAATTTGACCGAAGAATTCTTTCCATTTTATAAAGAGTAAGCCGCTACTTAACGGGATTTAAGATAGCATGAAGCATTTCTTCATTCCAAGTGGAGGTCTCAAGGTCATAAATGCCAAATCCAGATGCAAATTCCCAGTAGGCATAGCTAATCCCTAAAGCATTTGCCTCACTGGCAACTGCAAGGGTCCAACTGATTCGAGTGTCTAGCGGTGCTTTGTTACTAATGCCAAATTCTCCTAAGAAGAGGGGAACATTGTTTGCATCTGCCCAATCTTTGGCAGTTGTTAGCCTACTTTTTAGGTAAGCAATTTCATCACTTGAACCCTCCCATGTTACATTGCTAAGATTTTCATAGCCTGCGTGATAAGGATTTCCTTGAAAGGTTACGTCATTTGGTTCATAATAGTGTATAGTAGCAATTAGACGATCGTCTTTTGGAAGCTCTAAGGTGGTAAGAGAGTCTATGGAGTTAAAGTTAGCACCTCCAACAATAAGAAAATGCTTTGAATCAATGGAGCGAATTGTGCGAACTAAGTCCTTTAATAAGCTATTCCAAGTATCACTGTCTAGATTTTGTTGAGGCTCGTTTAAAGGCTCAAAAACGAGAGAATTTGGATAATCTTTATAGCGGGATGCAAGTTGCTTCCATATGGCGATAAGACAATCTTTATTACCTTGTGGGTTCTCCATAAGTTCGGTAAAGTGGTGTAAGTCAAGAATAAGAGTAAGGTCTTGTTTTAATGCTTCGTCTATATAGGCATCCATTTGCTGCATAAAGGTCTCGTCCAATAAATAGTTGTCGTTACTTTTATCCGCATAATCAGAAAAGCGTACGGGTAATCGTACAGTCTGAAAACCTGCCTCTTTTATATTAGAGAAGTAAGAAATATCCATTGGAACATCCCAAGACTGGTCTTTTGGAGCTTCTAGGCTATTACCAAGATTTATACATTTTGATAGATTGGGTGCAGTTATTGGCTCTTTGGCTTGACAGCCAATTACAAAGAAAATAGTTAAAATAATGAATAATAAAAGGAATATACGTTTCATAGAAACCTCCCATAACAAGTCTTTTATAAAATTATAATAAATTACTAGTATTATAACGAAAAAGATTCAAAGAAACAATAGAGGAAAGCGAGGAGATAAAATGAGTGAAGAAACCATTTTAAAAAATTCTCTTTTTGGCGGATATAAAAAGAGTGATGTGATTCAATACATAGATGAAATATTGGAAGAAAAAGAAAGTAAGATAAAACAATTAGAAGATCAAGTTACATGTTTAATCAAAGAAAATAAAAGATTAAAAGAGAATACAAAAGATACAGCTCCTATTCCATTTCCAACACAGCCGAAAGAGATACAAGAGGTAGAGATAAGAAAACAGATGGAATTACCACAAGGTAGCTATTTGCTAGATAAGGATAATCAGTTACTTATGTTACCAGATCCAAAGCCTATTTATCAAACAAAGAAAGTAGATTTAAAAATCTACCCAGAGGAAGCAGTTTCTTGTGTAGCTGCAACCAAAGAACTGCAAAAAGAAAATGATGAAGCTATAAGTACGATACATAAAAATATTGTACCTGACAAAGAATTAGAAACAGAGGACTTAAAACAGTTAAAAGAAAAAGTAGAGCAACTAGAGCTTGAAAAGCAAAAACTTATGGCTAAACTTGAATATAGCAATGATTTGCTAATCGATTTATATAAAAATAAGGAATAGATGAAAGAAATGAGGATTGAGTATGTTGGTGGAAAGAGAAAAGGTAAAAGAAGTATTTGATGCATATGTAAAAGGATATAATGACAAGGATGCAAGAATTAGATTAAAAATAGAACATACTTATCGAGTTGCCTCACTTTGTGAAAGAATTGCAAGGTCACTAAAATGTACAAAAGAAGAAATAGACCTTGCATGGCTAATTGGTATGCTACATGATATTGGAAGATTTGAACAATTAAAAAATTATGGAACTTTTATGGATGCAAAGTCCATTAATCATGCACATTATGGCGTTTTGCTATTATTTGAGAAAGGATTAATACGTCAATTTATAGCAAGTAGTCAATATGATATTGTCATAAGAAAGTCAATTGAAAACCACAATATTTACATTCTTCCAAACGATTTAGATGATTACACATTACATTTTTGTAATATCATTCGAGATGCAGATAAAATAGATATTCTAAAGGTAAATGCCTTGATACCTTTAGAAACAGTATATGAATTTAGTGAAGAAGAAATAAAACAGTCGATTGTATCGAATGAAGTATTGGAAAGCTTTTATCAACATCAAGCAGTCAAACATAATCTCAAAAAGACCCCGCTTGATCATGTGGTAGGTCATATATCACTTGCATTTGAATTGATATTTCCTGTTAGTTTCGCTATCGTAGAGGAGCAAGGTTATCTTCGACAATTGTTAAACTTTAAGCCAAGCAATGAGATAGCAATAGAGCAATTCGAAGAAATTGAAAAAGAAATGACAAATTATTGCAAGTTGGCTTTAGAATTAAACGGTTTGAATCAGTAAAACTTTATTATAAATTAAATGCCTTTCGAAATTCACTTGGTGTTATTCCATGGATTTCTTTAAAAGCGGCTGCAAATTTCGCGGGATTTTTGTAGCCGCATTGTTCTGCAATATCTCTAATACTAAGATGATCAGAGGATAAAAGAAGCATTGCTTTTTTCATGATTTCACTACGTATGTATTTTGATAGGGTAATTTGATATACGTTTTTAAAGGAAAGGCGCAACATACTTTCACTCATTTCTGTTAGTTTACACAATTCCTTCAAGCTTTTTGGTTGTAAGATGTTCTCATCGAGTGCTTTCTTAGCTTGAAATATCTTTTGTTCATTTTCCCATGTTACATAGTTTCTTCGGTTTTCACGGCGACTTGCTATATTAGGATAATTTCTTGCGATTGCAGATAATAAGTGAATTACCATACCTTCATAAGCAAGAAGAGGCATATCTGCGTTTCGAACTCCCCAACGTATCTGCTCTAAGATTAGTAAGACATTTGGAGTATCATAGTGCTGTTGGGTCCAATTTTCAGCGTCTTCAATGCGAATGGGAGTGTTCTTTTCCAAATTCTTAAGAATGTCTTGAATAAATTCATCAAATATTAATACGCTGGTAAAACAGGTGTGAATCCCAACTGGAAAAGTAAAGCGAAATTTTTTCTTCGAATTGATAATGATATGAGTACCAGATGTAAAATGAATCGAAGGCTTGCCTTGTTGGGAATAAATGATATTACCACAATCTACATTGATAATCCACATAAAGTCTATTGTGCTTTCTATACTGTGAACAATGGTTTCATCTGGCGTAAACCACGCGCTAGAGACAAAAAGTCCATTTGATGGTCTCATCTGTGCAATCCATCCATCGATCTCTTCGATTGAAGGAATATAAGTAATGGTACCATATCCATATGGTCTATTATTTAGTTGGTAGGCTTTTGATAAAGCATCAAAGGATATTTTTTGGTATTGATCCATATTGGTCTCCTTTTCATATCTTAGTACGAGTGGGTTATATTTTATGAAAAATAATAGCATGCAAGACAATGGTTGTCAATTCAAATATAATCCATTTTGATTCAATAATAATCCAAAATAAAATTAATTTATATTCATAAGACTGATAAATCAAGGGTTGATGTGATTTCTATTCAAACCACTTTTTATAGTGTATGAAATCATCGTTGACGAGTAAGAAAATCAATGATAGTATCTGCATAGTTAGTTTCTACTAACTAAAGTATGAAGTGAAGTACCTGGAAAGAGGAAATAGAAGGAGATTACAATGAAAAAATTAACAGTACTATGTGTAGCATTTGCAATGGCGTTCACTAGTTTAGCAGGCTGTAAAAGAACGCAATCAGCCACAGATACCGTTTCTAAAACGCAAGATAATGATATGCAAGCAAAGGATAGTGATGATACGACACAGTCTGATGCAACAAAAGAAACGAAAACAGTTAGTACCGCTTTGGGAGATATTGAAGTTCCTGTTAATCCACAAAGAGTCGTTGTAAATTGGTATGTTGGGGATGTCATTGGACTTGGACTTAATATTGTGGGGTATTATGGTTGGGCACAAGAAACAATGCCTTTTTATGAAGAACTAAATGCCTCAACGAAAATAGAGAACTGGGAAGCAGAAGAGATTATGGCATTGGAGCCAGATTTGATTGTTACTTATAAAGACGAGGATTTTGATAAGTTCAGTGGTATTGCTCCAGTATTAGTAGTCAATGAGTCTGCCTATAGCTCAGAAGAACGCTTTCAATTAATTGGAGATGCGACAGGACGTGGCGAAGAAGCAAAGCAAGCAATTAATATGTTTCATACAAATCTTGAAGCTGCAAAGAAAGAATTAAATAGTGGTGTTTTTGAAGGAAAAACCTTTAGTATATTACAGGACTGGGGCTCAACTGGTGAATGGGCTGGAGTTGCTTATGAAACAGGCTCACGAGGAGGGACTTTATTATATGATTATTTACAACTTTCCATGCCAGATAAATTGAAGAAATTGATTACAGAGGAAGGAGAAGGTAGAGGATCATTAAGTTATGAAGTGGCGCATGAATATTTTGGTGATTATATTCTTTGGTTTTTACCAGAAAATATGGAGTCAGAATATTCAAAAATGGAAGTATTTAAAAATATTCCTGCTGTTAAAGAAGGGAATTTGGTAGAAATTTCTTATGATTATATGGGATTGTTTTATTATGACGACATACCAAGCCTTAGCGCTCAACTTGATTACATGGTTAAGGCAATCAATACTCTTACAGACTAAGTAGCTAGAAAGGTAAATTTCATTCTAGAATCCATGCTAGATACCGTAAAATAAGAATGAAAAAGAAGGCAATATAATAGAATGATATGAAAGATTATAGAAAGAAGGAAAGTTATGTATCATTTATTATATGGACTATTGGCATGCCAGATGATGACTCATAAAAAAACCTCGCCAAGGCGTATGCTAGAAATAGGAATTGAAAAGGCGCAGGCAAATGAATTTCCATATGAAGTAGAAGTAGTTGCAAAAAGTTTAAATGTTCCTTGGGCTATGGCGATTGATCAAAATGACACGATTTATTTTACCGAACGTAAAGGGAATATATGGATGGTGGAAAATGGGGTATTATCAAGTGAACCACTTTACACATTTGAATATCCATTTCAAAGTTCAGGTGAGAGTGGTTTAATGGGAATCACTCTGGATGAAGACTTTGAAAACAACGGATATATGTATGTCATGTATACTTACCGTGAACAAGGAAAGCTAAATAATGCGGTAGCAAGATTAGTAAAAACAGGTGACGAGTTAATATTTGATCAGGTTTTAATCGATCAGATACCTGCTTCACGGATACATAATGGTGGAAGAATCAAAATAGGACCAGATGGTAAGCTGTATATTGCTACAGGAGATGCTGAGATTGCAGAATTAGCACAGGATTTATCAAGCCTTGCGGGAAAGATTTTAAGAATCAATGTGGATGGCACGATTCCACAGGATAACCCATTTCCAGATTCACCAGTCTATAGTTATGGTTTTCGTAATCCGCAAGGACTTGCATGGGATTCTCAAGGAGTCTTGTATGCAAGTGAACATGGTTCAAGTGCTCAAGATGAAATTAATGTCATTGTCCCTGGAGGAAACTATGGATGGCCTGTTGTTAGGGGAGGGGATACACAAGGAGTAGGCAATGTACAAATACCACTGATTTATAGCAGTGAGGTGACTTGGGCACCTTCTGGTATGGATTTTGCCAATCAAGGTCCGTGGGCTGGAAAGCTATTAGTAGCAAATCTTAGAGGAGAACAATTGCTAGTAATTACAATTGAAGAATTTTTAAATGGAAATAAAGAAGCAGTTGCAGAGCCTTGGCTGCATCGAGAATATGGACGTTTGCGTGATGTGGTGAGAGGAAACGATGGTTCTATTTATATTGCTACGAATAACAGAGATGGCAGGGGAGATCCAAGATTTCAAGATGATAAAATACTTCGATTGCGATTGATAGAATAAAGTGTGTTATCTGGCTTCTAGAATATAGGAAATAGCATTAGTGTCAGTTAGAACAAACGAGAAGGAGAATTAGAATGTATAAAAATACGAAAAGCAAAACTTTGATTGCAGTATTATCTGCCGTAATGTTACTGGCAGCATGTCAGCCAAATTCAACGGTAAGTCAAATAGAGGAAGGAACAAGTGTATCGCAAGCAATGGAGGTAGTTACAAAAGAGGGTGAAGATAGGAAAAGTATCACAACTGTGAGAGGAGAAGTAGAGGTACCAGTACATCCTGAGAAGATAGTAGTATTAAATAATGCTTTTGGTGATATCTTAGCTCTTGGGGTTGTTCCAGCGGGAATAAATGATTATTGGGCAATACCAGGATCACCAGTAGAGGAGTTATTAAAGGATGTACCAAGGGTGAATGACCTGGAAGAAATTATGGCATTAGAGCCAGATTTGATTATAACTTCATTCGATAAAGACGAAGAATATGACAAATTAAGTAAAATTGCACCTACTGTTAGTCTTGGGCAGGCTACGGATCATATAAATAAAACAACAAAGGAAAGACTTGATTTTTTGGGCAATCTTCTTGGAGTTGATACCAGTATCGTAGAAAAAAGAGTTGAAGAATATAACGAAATCATTGAACTTGGCATAAAGCAACTAGAAAAAAGTAACGTTTTGGGTAAGTCTGTTACGATATTGACAGGATCATTGGAGATTACATTATCATATATGGTGATGAAAATCCATTTGTAGGAAATGCAGTTTATGACAACCTTGAGGCTGTAAAAGCGGGAAGAGTTATTTTGGTAGATGAGTATTTGGTAAACTTTAATGATGTGATATCTGTAGAAACACAAATAGACTGTTTGGTGGATAAATTATTAAAAGTCAGTACTCAAAATTAGGACGCTTTTTATCATTAGCCCTATCTTTCGCTTGTCAGATGTACGAAAGTATGAAAGGAAGGTTACAATGAATCAAAAAAATTGTAACAAGGAATTAAAATGTTAAGTAAGAACACAAAAAGACAAAAATACAATACTACGAACTTTACAATCTATATGATGTATGGCTTTGGTTTATTATTGCTCATGTCAGCGGCTTCTATTTCTTTTGGAGCGGCTGATATGAGCTTGTCGACGGCATGGGAGGCAATTTTTCGATTTAATCCAGATATGACAGAACACCAAATTATAAGGTCATTGCGAGGACCTCGAACAATCGCAGATATTATAGTAGGATGTTTACTTGCAGTGTGTGGTGCGATTATGCAAGGAACAACAAGGAATCCATTAGCAGACTCTGGACTTATGGGAATTAGTTCTGGAGCAACGTTTGCCATGGCACTTTGCATGGCGTTTTTGCCAGCTCGAACCTATGGACAGACGATGTTGTTTGCATTTCTTGGTGCAGCCGTTACCACAGGAATGACTTATTTCATTGCAGCTATGGGTAAAAAAGGCATGACACCTCAAAGACTTGTGTTAGCAGGGATATCAATCTCTATGCTATTTGGAGCGTTTAGTCAATATATCTCTATAAAATATCACTTAGGACAAGCATTGGCTTATTGGACAGCAGGTGGCACAGCAGGTGCAAAATGGAATGAACTTATGTCGATTACGCCGTTTTTTTTAGTTGGCTTGCTGATGTCAATTGCTTTATCTCCATCTATTACCATGTTAAGTTTAGGTGAAGACGTAGCAATCGGATTAGGACTTAAAATAGCACGTGTGAAAGCAATTTCAACAATTATTGTATTAATATTGACAGGATTATCTGTTGTTGTAGTTGGGCCAGTAAGTTTTGTGGGATTGATTACTCCACATATTGTTCGAAATATTGTCGGTGTGGATTATCGATATATAATACCAGCCTCCGCTTTATACGGTTCCCTTCTAACAGTGACTGCTGATTTAATCGGAAGACTAATCAATAAACCTTATGAGACTCCGATAGGAATTATTTTCTCTATTATAGGAGTTCCTTACTTCCTATATCTTGCAAGAAAGCAAAGGAGGGAGTTTGAATGAGAAAGCAACGATTTACTCCACAAAGAGGATTATTTGTGCTGGTACTTATGCTTGTTATGATCTTAGCTTTAGTTGTGGTCAGTATGAATAGCGGTAAAATGAATCTTACACCAGATGAAGTATTCAATGTTTTATTAGGAAAAGGAACGGATAAACAAAATCTTATTGTTTTTGAGTTTCGGCTTCCACGAATTGTTCTTTCCATATTGGTAGGTATCGGAATGGGGGCTTCTGGATGTATCATGCAAAGTTTACTACGCAATGATATGGCAAGTCCAGGTACACTTGGTATTAGTTCAGGCTCAGGACTATTTGTTATTTTATATGTTGTAGTGTTTTCGTCAGGTGGAATTTCGTCGGCGATTGCTATGCCATTACTAGCATTTGTTGGTGGGATGACAGCTGCGTTATTGATATTTCTTCTATCGTATCGCAGAGGAAAAGAAGTATCGCCAACAGGACTCATACTAACAGGTGTTGCACTAGGAAGTGGTTATAGTGCCGTTACCACATTATTGACACTTAAATTAGATGAAAGTCAAATGGAATTTGTACAAAGATGGTATGCTGGCAGCCTTTGGGGAGATAATTGGAAGTATCTATCAGTGTTAGGCCCTTGGGTGTTGATTTTATTTCTATATGTAATCTATAAGTCAAGAAAGCTTAATGTGATACATTTGGGAAATCAAACGGCAACGGGACTTGGATTGTCTGTAAAAAAAGAATTTATTGCACTTACCATGGTATCAGTAGCATTATCCTCAGGAAGTGTAGCCCTTGGAGGAAATTTCTTTTTTGTAGGTATGATTGCACCTCATATGGCAAAACGTTTGGTTGGTCCAAATCATAAGCGATTACTTCCAGCGGCATCTTTTGCAGGAGCAATTATTGTATTACTTGCAGATACTATCGTTCGTACCATCAGCTTTGGTACAGATATGCCAACAGGTATTGTAATTACGATATTAAGTACACCATACTTTTTATATTTGCTTGCAAAAGCAGGGTAATAAAGGAATAGAAATTCAACAAGTATTGCAAAGGAGGACTTATGGATAGCATTAAGACAGATGGTTTAAACATTGGATACGATGAGGCAACGATTGTAAAAGAATTAAATATGCAAATACCAAATGGCAAGGTTACTTCCATTATTGGGCCAAACGGCTGTGGAAAATCTACCGTGTTAAAAGCCATTGGAAGAATATTGAAGCCAAAGAAGGGATTCGTATATTTAAACGGAGAAGAAATCAAAACATTGTCTACAAAAGAGATTGCAAAAAAGATGGCGATTCTTCCACAGACACCTACAGCTCCAAGTGGCTTAACAGTTAGTGAGTTGGTAGCCTACGGAAGATTTCCACATCAAAGTGGGTTTGGTAAATTAACCCCAGAGGATCAAAAAATTGTACAATGGGCAATTGATGTAACAAAATTAAATGGATTTGAACATCGAGAAGTCGACACCCTTTCAGGAGGGCAAAGACAAAGAGTCTGGATTGCAATGGCACTTGCGCAACAAACAGATTTGATTCTTTTAGATGAACCGACCACTTACCTTGATATGGCACATCAATTAGAAGTTCTAAAGCTATTACAAGACTTGAATCAGAAACAAGGTTGTACCATTGCTATGGTACTTCATGATTTAAATCTTGCCGCTCGATTTTCCGACTATATGATAGCCATTCGTGATGGTAGTATTATCAGTCGTGGGACACCAGAGGAAGTCATGAAGGCCGAAGTATTAAAGAAAGCTTTTTCCATTGATGCAGAAATTGTATACGAACCTCGTTCTAAGAGACCAGTTTGTATTACTTATGAGATATGGAAGGAAAAGGCGATTTCATAATTAAGGTAAAAAATTGTAAAAAACGAATAAAAAATGTTGCAAAAACGAAAAAAGTTTAGTATGATTATAAATATAGTAAACTAATAAAGTAGACATAATAATATATAAGGAAACGAGTTACTAAAGCTAGACATTACAGATGAGCGGGGGTCTGTTTATGTTAATAAAAATTTGGAGGGGATAATATGTTTAGAAAGGAAAAAAGTAGTTTTAAAAGATTTTTTGCAGTAAGTATCTCGCTTCTTATGATGTGTGTCATGGGAATGCCAATGAATTCTGTTTTTGCAGCTAATACTTTATTGAATACCTATGGGAAGACATTCTCTTACTCGGGTGCGGCTGTCACTTATAGTCAGCTGAATAATTCATCGACTCTTAATGTGATAAAATCGCAGTACAATAGTATAACACTTGAGAATGAGATGAAGCCAGATGCCATATTAGGAGGGTCACCATCGTTACAATCGGTATCTCAAGCAAGAGCAAAGGGATATTACATACCTTCTGGATACACAGAAAGTACAGTGCCAACATTTAATTTTAATACGATGGATGCTGTATTAAGAATTTGTGCGAACAATGGATTAAAGGTAAGAGCCCATACTTTGATATGGCATGCACAGACACCTGATTGGTTCTTTAAAACAGGCTATAGTGCAAATGGTGCTTATGTAAGCCAATCTGTTATGAATGCTAGAATGGAGCTTTATATTAAGACAGTCATGAATCATGTATATACTGGAAGTTATGGAAGCACAGTATATGCTTGGGATGTTGTAAATGAATATCTACATGCAAATCCTTCTGGCTGGTCAAGAATATATGGTTCGAATCTGGGAACATCTCCAGCATTCGTAAAGCAAGCGTTTCAATACGCATATGAGACGTTAAGTTATTTTGGCCTAGCAAATTCTGTTGGCTTATTCTACAATGATTACAATGAATATATGATACCTGATCAAATTGTTTCACTCATCAATTATATTAATTCAGGTAGAAAGATTTGTAGTGGAGTTGGTATGCAGTCTCACTTAAGTACCAATTATCCATCGATTGCATTGTATAAGACAGCCTTACAAAAATTTGCAAATGCAGGATTCGAGATACAGATTACCGAACTTGATGTGCAAAACAATTCTGAGAATGTACAGGCTAACTATGTATATGATTTGATGACGGCGATTCTTTCAGCGAAAAGATCAGGGGCAAAAATTACTGGCATTACTTGGTGGGGACTATATGACAGTGTTTCATGGCGCTCTTCAGACAAACCATTGCTATTTAGCTCATTGTATTCTCCAAAGGCTTCTTATTATAAAGCTCTTCAAGCATACACGGATGCAGGTTTTTAATGAGAAGAACAATTTTATGAGGTGAGCAAAACTGTAAACATATACTATAATAAATAGTAGGATATGTCCCCGCTGCAGTGAATAAGGCGAAGAGAATTATTTTATCTAGAGACTTTAAAAAGCATGGCCAATGGTCATGCTTTTTAATATAACCATCCTATTTCTGATGTATTGCAGTTAAGTGTGAAAGAGGCGCTTGCTTTCTTTAAAGAAATAGAAGAGATTACAACACCGCTAAGTATATTAATGGAGGTGGGCCTTTCTTACTTAAAACTAGGACAAAATCTTGTGAAAATATCAGGTGGAGAGGCAACTAGATTAAAGCTTGCAAAGGAATTAATGATAAAACAAAAACAAAATACGATTTATTTAATCGATGAACCAACTACAGGATTGCACTTTACAGATATTGAAAAACTTATCCTGCTTTTTCAAAAATTAGTTGATTTTGGTAATACAATTGTACTAATTGACCATAATAAGCAAATAAGACAAAATTGTGATTGGCTCATTGAACTAGGACCAAAAGCAGCAAAGG
Source organism: Candidatus Galacturonatibacter soehngenii (assembly GCF_008830185.1). GTDB lineage: Bacteria > Bacillota > Clostridia > Lachnospirales > Lachnospiraceae > Lachnotalea > Lachnotalea soehngenii. The sequence goes on along the minus strand of NZ_WAGX01000005.1, from coordinate 457,533 downwards.
AGGGAGGAAATGTGATGAGACAAGAAAAAATCACTACGTTTCATGATTGAATCTGATGGCATAAAATGTTAGAATGTAAACAAGGCCAAGTGGATAAGCAGTAAGATGTTTGGCCAGTTTCTGCGATATGCAGAATAGACAACTATAAATTATGATTGTGAAGAACAGGAGTGGTAAAATGAAAGAATTAAAAGGCTCAAGAACCGAAGCAAATTTAATGGCTGCTTTTGCAGGAGAATCACAAGCAAGAAACAAGTATACTTACTATGCATCAAAAGCGAAAAAAGAAGGATATGTACAGATTGCTGAATTATTTGAAGAAACAGCAAATAATGAAAAAGAACATGCAAAGATATGGTTTAAATTATTAAAGGATGGGATTCCAGATACACTAGCTAATTTAGCAGATGCTGCAGCAGGAGAACACTATGAATGGACCGATATGTATGCGAACTTTGCAAAGGAAGCAAAGGAAGAAGGATTTGACAAAATCGCATATTTATTTGAGGCAGTTGCTAAGATAGAAAAAGAACATGAAGAAAGATACAAAAGATTACTTGCTAATATTGAAGAAGGTATCGTATTTTCAAGAGATGGAGATATGGTATGGCAATGTGTAAATTGCGGACATATCGTAGTAGGTAAAAAAGCACCTGAAGTATGTCCTGTGTGCGAACATCCTAAGGCTTACTTCCAAATCAAAGCCGAAAATTACTAAAATAAAGGGCGAAACTAAAACCTGGAGGTATTACTTATGTTAAAGCAAGAAATTGTAGATAAAATTACGGCACAGATTAATTATGAATTATATTCTGCTTATTTTTATTTGGATATTTCCAATTATTATGCAGATAATAATTTGGACGGTTTTGCGAACTGGTTTCGCATCCAGACACAAGAAGAACGTGATCACGCAATGCTTTTTATGACCTATCTGTTGAATAACGGTGCAAAGGTAAAGCTTTCGGACATTAAAGCGCCAGATATTACTTATACGGATTTTCGTCATCCTACAGTTCTAGCATTAGAGCATGAGGTGACAGTAACGGAACGTATTCATGATATTTATGGGACAGCGTATGAATTGAAAGATTTTAGAACAATGCAGTTTTTGGATTGGTTTGTAAAGGAACAAAACGAAGAAGAAAAGAATACTGAGGATATCATTAAGAAATATGATTTGTTTGGAAATGATCCTAAAAGTTTGTATCTCTTGGATTCTGAACTTGCTAGCCGGGTTTATGCAGCACCATCACTTGTATTATAAGTCTCAAGGTTATAATGAATTGCTATTGAATTTGCATAGCGTCTTAGTGTAACGATAAAAATTTTCGGTAAAGAAAGTATAGGTTGCTTTTTCACAAAAGATATGCTACATTGAAAGAAGTTAGCCGGTGCTAACTTCGTGAATAAATCATTTTAGACTCTTATCATCTTAACCGACACAGTAAGGTGATAAGAGAATCTAAAGAAAGGATGTTAGAATGAATTATTTAGAGATTGAAAAAGTAATAGGTAGAGAAATTATTGATTCCAGAGGAAATCCAACCGTTGAAGCAGAGGTTCATTTATTTGATGGAACCATAGCAAGAGGTGCAGCACCAAGTGGAGCATCTACAGGCGAATTTGAGGCCTTGGAATTAAGAGATGGAGATAAAAAAAGATTTGGCGGTAAAGGTGTATCAAAAGCAGTTGAGAATATTAATACATTGATTCATGACGCTTTGGTAGGACTTGATGCATCAGATATCTACAAAATAGATAAGACGATGATTGAACTTGACGGCACGAAGGACAAGTCTAAGCTTGGAGCCAATGCAATTTTGGCAGTTTCAATTGCCTGTGCAAGAGCAGCAGCTATTTCAATGGATATTCCATTATATCGTTTACTTGGCGGAATCAACGCAAATCGTTTACCAGTTCCTATGATGAATATTTTAAATGGTGGTGCTCATGCTGCCAATACCGTTGATGTACAAGAATTTATGATTATGCCAGCTGGCGCAGAAAGTTTTAAAGAAGGTCTACGTTGGTGTACCGAAGTATTCCATGCATTAGCAGGTTTATTAAAATCCAAAGGATTAGCAACTTCTGTTGGAGATGAAGGTGGATTTGCACCAGATCTTGCTAGTGATGAAGAAGCAATCGACTATATCTTAGAAGCTGTTAAATTAGCAGGCTATGAACCAGGAAAAGATTTTGTACTTGCTATGGATGCAGCAGCTAGTGAATGGAAGAGTGGTACAAAGGGTGAATATATCCTTCCAAAGAGTAAAGTGAAATATACATCTGCTGAATTAGTTGCACATTGGAAAGAACTTTGTGAAAAGTATCCAATTTATTCGATTGAAGATGGACTAGATGAAGAAGATTGGGACGGCTGGTTATTAATGACCAAAGAACTTGGAGATAAAGTTCAATTGGTTGGCGATGACTTATTTGTTACCAACACAGAACGTCTTAAAAAGGGAATTGAATTAGGATGTGGTAATTCAATCTTAATTAAATTAAATCAGATTGGCTCAGTATCCGAGACTCTAGAAGCGATTAAGATGGCTCACAAAGCAGGATATACAGCAATTTCTTCACATCGTTCTGGTGAAACAGAGGATACAACAATTGCAGACTTAGCAGTTGCTCTTAATACCGGTCAGATTAAGACTGGTGCCCCAAGTAGAAGTGAACGTGTTGCAAAATACAATCAGTTGCTTCGCATTGAAGAAGAACTTGGAACAGGAAGCGTTTATCCTGGATTTGGAGCATTTAATATTCGATAATTAAATATAATTCTAATAACAAACAAGGCAGGCACTGTAATGAGACTTGCCTTGTTTTCTATTTGTAAGTAAATGTAAAAAAATATGAATAATTTACTAATTATATTCACAAAATGGAAAGAGATGTATAAATATATCTGTATACAAAGGTTAAACAAAAAAGGAGGAGTATAAAATGTCATTTAGTACTACAATGATAGAATTCTTAAAAAAGTTTGACGAGAATCCGTTTTGTGTTGAGTTAAAAGAAAAAGAATATTTAATTGGTGAAGGTGAGCCCAAGTTTAAAGTTAAGTTTAAGAAAGAACTGTCGATAACTGATTTAATGCAAAGTACCTCTCTTGCTTTAGGTGAAGCTTATATGAGAGGTGATCTTATAATAGAAGGCGATTTGTATCACGCACTAGATTGTTTTTTGGGTCAAATGAGTAAATTTCAAACCGATAAAAAAAGTTTAAAAAAACTCATTTTCTCATCAAATTCAAAGAGAAATCAAAAAAAAGAAGTATCATCGCATTATGATATTGGAAATGACTTCTATAAACTATGGCTTGACGATTCTTTAAGCTATTCTTGCGCGTATTTTAAAAATGATACAGACTCGTTAAATGAGGCGCAGCAAAATAAAATTGAGCGAATTTTAAAGAAATTAGATTTAAAACCTGGAATGAAGTTATTAGACATTGGATGTGGCTGGGGAAGCTTATTAATTCAAGCGGTAAAGGAGTATAATGTAACAGGACAGGGAATTACTTTAAGTCAAGAACAGTACAATGGTTTTACAAAAAGAATAAAGGAAGAAGGCTTAACAAGTCAAATTTCCGTAAAAATATTAGATTATCGTGACTTGCAAAAGCAAAACTGGCAATTTGACCGTATTGTAAGTGTTGGAATGATTGAGCATGTTGGAAGAGATAATTATGATTTGTTTTTGTCCAATGTAAATTCGGTACTCAAACCACAAGGAATCTTTTTATTGCATTATATTAGTGCATTAAAAGAATATCCTGGAGATGCGTGGATTAAAAAATACATTTTTCCAGGAGGAATGGTACCAAGTCTTAGAGAAATTATACACATATGCGCAGAGTATAATTTTTATACGTTAGATGTAGAAAGCTTGCGAAGACACTACAACAAGACACTGTTGCACTGGTATCATAACTTTAATGAACATCGAAACGAGATTGAAATCATGATGGGTACTGAGTTTACTAGAATGTGGGAGCTTTATTTGTGCGCATGTGCTGCAACGTTTCACAACGGGATTATTGATTTGCATCAGATACTAATAAGCAAAGGAATCAATAACGATTTTCCTATGACTAGGTGGTATTAAGAGAGGAGAGTGGATAGTATGATGAATCCTATTTTTTTATGTCATGGTGGACCCTCAATTGTTATAGAGGATAACGAATATATTGATTTTCTAAAAGAATATGCAAGAAAGAACAAGCCAAACGCTATTATTATTTTTACAGCACATTGGGAAAATGAGATTACAGCGATATCATCAATAGATGGTGAATATAAATTGATTTATGATTTTTATGGTTTTCCAGAAGAATTATATCGTATGAAGTATCCTGCAAAGGGATCAAAAGAAATAGCATCGAGAATAAAAGAACAATTTGCAAAGGCAAGTATTCCTTGCAAACTGGATGAAGAAAGAGGACTCGACCATGGTGCATGGGATATTTTGTATCTAATGTATCCAAACGCGGATATACCTGTTGTACAGGTCTCTGTTAATCCATTTCTTGATAAAGAAGAACAAATCAACATAGGAAAAGCGTTGCAGGATTTTCCAAAAGAAGATATATTGATTATTGGAAGTGGGTCAACCGTACACAATTTATCAACGGTAGACTGGAATGCGACAAAACCAAAAGAATGGGCAGTGCAATTTGATGACTGGTTAATAGAAAAGGTGTTGGATAATGATGTTGATGCACTTAAAAATTACCAGAAATTTGCGCCAAATGCAAAGCATGCAATTCCTCGTGAAGAGCATATTGTTCCTCTTTTTATCGCACTGGGAAGTGGGAATAAGGAAAGACCAAGACTCATGCATAGAAGCTATGTGTATGGTACATTAAGTTACATTGGATTTGAATTTTAAAAAAGAAGGAAGCATTACATAAAATAAATGCTTCCTTTTAACTACAAAGATATGTTAACATGTTTTTTTATAGCGTCAAAACTTTCTTTGCTTATTACATGTTCGATTTTACAAGCATCTTCTAGTGCTATCTCTTCATCAACTCCCAGTTGCATTAACCAACTAGAGAGTAGCTGATGTCTTTCATAAATCATGTCAGCAATTTCTTTTCCAGAATCAGTTAAGTAAATAAAACCAGCGTCAGTAACGGTAATGTGATTCTTTTCACGCAGGTTTTTCATCGCTATACTTACACTAGATTTTTTAAACCCAAGCTCATTCGAAATATCAACGGCACGTACCACAGGTAGTTGTTTGCTTAGGACTAAAATCGTTTCTAAATAATTTTCAGCAGATTCATTAATCATATTAGATACCCCGACCTTTATTTATAAGTTTATTTATAGAATCTAATTTAGTATAGCATAAGACAAGGATAATTTCAAATTTTTAAAAAAACGGCATAAGCTATTGATAAAATTTATCAATAACGTTCTTGACAACTAATACCAGTTAGAATATACTAAATAATAAGAAAATGATAATCATTATCAACTTAAATGAGAAAGAGGATGAGAACTATGCCTTTAACAATGGTAAAAGCAGGAGAACCTAATGTAATCAAAAAAGTAGGCGGAAAAGAAGAGACGAAACGATTTTTAGAGAATCTTGGATTTGTAACAGGTGGAATTGTTACAGTTATTTCTGAAATTGGTGGAAATATGATTGTAAACGTAAAGGATTCCAGAGTTGCAATTGGAAAAGACATGGCCAATAAAATAATTGTTTAAGGTAATAATGAAATTATCAATATAATGGAGAAAGAAGGAGCCTTTCATGAAGACATTAAAAGAGATATCTTGCGGGCAGACTGTAAGGGTTAAAAAGTTAACAGGTGAAGGACCTGTAAAAAGACGAATTATGGATATGGGAATCACAAAAGGTGTAGAAGTATATGTGAGAAAAGTAGCCCCACTTGGCGATCCGGTTGAAGTGACAGTAAGAGGATATGAATTATCTCTTAGAAAAGCAGATGCTGAGATGATTGAAGTGGAATAATTTTTGTTATATAGTTAGCCTAAACTAACCTAATAAAGTAAAGACAAACATGTGATAGGGATAACAAATATAGCCATAGGGCAGAAGGAGTTTTGAAATGTCAATAAAAATTGCACTCGCAGGTAATCCAAACTGTGGAAAAACAACATTATTTAATGCACTAACAGGTTCGAATCAATTTGTAGGAAACTGGCCAGGTGTTACAGTTGAGAAAAAAGAAGGTAAGTTAAAAGGAAATAAGGACGTTATTATCATGGACTTACCAGGGATTTATTCCTTATCCCCATATACGTTAGAAGAGGTCGTAGCCAGAAATTATCTCATTAATGAAAGACCAGATGCAATTCTTAATATTGTAGATGGTACAAACATTGAAAGAAACCTATACCTTTCCACCCAGCTTATGGAGCTTGGTATTCCAGTTATCATGGCAGTAAACATGATTGATGTACTGGAGAAAACAGGAGAGAAGATACATATTGATAAGTTAAGTAAAAAATTAGGTTGTGAAGTAGTTGAAATATCTGCTTTAAAAGGTACAGGCATTAAAGAGGCAGCAAATAAGGTAGTAGATATAGCAAAAAGAAAGAATTTGGCAGTACCAGTTCATGAGTTTGCACAAGGAGTAGAAGAAGTTATTGCACAGGTAGAAAGCAAGCTTGGCTCTGACGTATTGGAAGAAACGAAGAGATTCTTTGCAATTAAGTTACTTGAAAAGGATGAAAAGATTGAAAGTCTTTTGACTCTAGTGCCTAATGTAGAAGAAGAAATCAATAGATTAGAAAATGAGTTTGATGATGATACAGAAAGTATTATCACAAATGAAAGATATGTTTATATCTCCTCTATTATTGACCAGTGTGTGACAAAGAATAAATCAAAAAAATTAACAACGTCTGATAAGATTGACCAGATTGTTACAAACAGATGGCTTGCACTTCCTATTTTTGCAGCAGTAATGTTTATTGTTTATTACGTATCCGTTTCGACAGTTGGTACATGGGCAACCGATTGGGCAAATGAAGGCTTGTTTGGGGATGGATGGAATCTATTTGGGATAGAATCAATTTTTGTTCCAGGTGTTCCTGCTATCATAGAAGGATTTTTGACAGCGATTGGAACGGCTGACTGGCTAAACAGTCTAATCCTTGACGGTATTGTTGCTGGTGTAGGAGCCGTACTTGGGTTTGTACCTCAGATGCTTGTATTGTTCATCTTCCTCGCATTTTTAGAGGCATGTGGATATATGGCGAGAGTTGCTTTTATCATGGATCGAATTTTCCGCAAGTTTGGTTTATCAGGAAAATCTTTTATTCCAATGTTAATTGGAAGTGGATGTGGTGTTCCTGGAATTATGGCATCAAGAACTATTGAAAATGATCGTGACCGTAAAATGACCATTATGACAACAACCTTCATTCCATGTGGTGCGAAATTGCCAATCATTGCGTTGATTGCAGGTGCATTGTTTGGTGGCGCATGGTGGGTTGCTCCAAGTGCTTATTTTGTTGGTATTGCAGCTATTATTTGCTCTGGTATTATATTAAAGAAAACAAAGATGTTTGCAGGTGATCCGGCACCATTTGTTATGGAATTACCAGCTTACCATATGCCAACGGTTGGAAATATTCTAAGAAGTATGTGGGAGAGAGGTTCCTCTTTTATAAAAAAAGCAGGTACTATCATTCTTCTTTCCACAATCGTAGTTTGGTTTAGCATGAGTTTTGGTTTTGTAGATGGTCAATTTAGAATGTTAGATACATTAGAACTAGACCATAGTATCTTAGCAGCCGTAGGAGGCGCTATTGCATGGATTTTCACACCACTAGGCTGGGGAGATTGGAAGTTCTCTGTGGCAGCAGTGACTGGACTTGTTGCAAAAGAAAATGTAGTAGGTACATTTGGTGTATTATTCGGATTTGCAGAAGTTGCAGAAGATGGAGTTGAAATCTGGGGAACACTTGCACAAAGCTTGACTCCGATTGCAGCATATTCATTTTTGATTTTTAATCTTCTTTGCGCACCATGTTTTGCGGCTATGGGAGCAATTAAAAGAGAAATGAACAATGTAAAATGGTTCTGGTTCGCTGTTGGATATCAAACACTATTGGCTTACATTGTATCATTATGTGTATTCCAGATTGGAAGTCTTATATCTACAGGAGCGTTTGGAATAGGAACAGTAGTAGCATTTTTGATCATAATTGGTTTTGTTTATCTATTATTGAAGCCAGATAAACAAATCAAAGCTCAAAATGTTGAGATAAAAAAGGTAGCAAATGCGAAATAACTTAAGAGACTTGGCGGTAGTTTGCTAAGGCGATATTGGGAGGAATTTGAATGACCCAAATTAAAAACAGTACAGTAAAAAAGGCTAATCAAAATACAAATCGTTATCTACAATCACAGATGCAAAAAGATATGATCATTGAACGATTAAAGGAAAACGGCTGTAGAATTACGAAACAAAGGCTGTTGTTGCTAGATGTTATTTTAGAAAATGAGTGTTCGTCCTCCAAAGAAATATATTACAAGGCATCAAGCATAGATCGAAGTATTGGAACTGCAACCGTATACCGTATGATTAATAAACTAGAGGAAATTGGTGCAATTAATCGTAAGAATATGTATAAGTTGGCATGTTCTGATAAATGCGAAATGGAAAATGCATGTACCATTGAATTAGACGATAATACAGTCTATCACTTTTCTGCGAAAAATTGGTATAACGTTGTAAAAGAAGGTCTAAAGGCATGCGGTTATTTGAATACGCAAAATATTCAAAATGTCACTGTACAGCAATGCGAATGCAATGGAGAAAATTGCAGATAAAGAAAATAAAATAAATAATAAAGGCAAACTGTTGCAATGCAGTTTGCCTTTATTATTTATTCTTCTTTCATTGGTACGTTAGTTTATTGTCGTCATATTCTCCTCTTGGTACAAAACAATAACCTAATTGAATTTCTAAGTCATTATTCTGAAATCGATCAAACAAGTCTGATATAATAGGTTGAAGTGCATTACTTACAGACCATCTATCATGTAAATTTGATTCGGGTTGATTTTCTATAAAAGCATTCATTTCCTCCATGATTGCTTTACGCGTATTACTATAAGTCTTAACACTTTGCTGATCATTCTTGATTGAAAGTGACAAGGTATATTCAAAATAAGCTGGATCAGCATTTTCTACACGGATAGTAAAACTGTTGAAAAAATAATATCTTGTATCCCATTTTTCGGTAGTCAAAGGCAATAATTCATAGAATAAAAAAGCAGCAATTTCGTTGGTGTCTTTCATTCCATTTAACTGCTCATCATTATAAAATCGTTCTAGTAGCTCCATATATTCAGGTGTATCAACGGTTGAGCTTACAGCTTGCTTAAAATCTGCAATACTCATATCTTGATAACCGTCAAAGCGTAGAGCAAGAAGTTTATCATATTCCTCTTTTGTAAATGCAGTATTCTCGATATAAGTCAATTGTTCTGCACTCGATATAAGGGTAGTACTCGTAAGCATAATACTAAGCGCTGCAAGTATAAATAAAAAAATACCGCTCCTTTTCTTGGTATCGTCTAGCATGGATAGGATGCGTTGTTTCATTTCTTTTTTTCCTCCATAAAAATTAGTAGATAAAATAGTTTGTTGTGAATTTACACAAGGTATGACAGAAAGGATTGTTTCTCCGTATTGTATGCGTGTATGTTTGTTTTCCTGTTGTAATACAAGAGCATCACAAGATATTTCACATTGAAGTGAAGCTGCTTTTGCCATGAGATAAACAACGGGATTATACCAATGCAGAATTGTTGCAGCAAGAAGCATTGTTTTGGACCAGATATCCTTTCGTTTATAATGGATTAGCTCATGTCTAAGAATTAGGGTTAATTCTTTATCAGAAAGTTTGAGTGGAGGCATAAGAATAACAGGATGAAAGTAACCAATCATCATCGGGCTTGCAATGACAGAGCAAATCTTATAAGAGATATTTTTATCAATTTGCTGCTCTTTTTTTAAGGAATTTAAAAGTGTGATGATTTCTGGTGAATCAACTGTTTCACTCCAACGAGTTACCATTTTCAAAAAATGTCTATGTCTTAATAGGTGATAGGTAAGCATGGTAAAAATGCCTATTATCCAGATAAGAAAAACGAGTTTCCAAATCGAAAAAGATGATGCATTGTTTAATAACTCCCTATTACCTGATGAAATAACTGGAAGAGGAGAATCAGTCAATGGATAGGACAAAGGAGATTGCGTTAGTATCAATTGGCTCTGACTACGTTTTAAAGGTAAAATGGGGAGTTCAATGAAAGGTCGAAATGGAATCAGCCAACCAATGCCTATCGCAAGACAAATTCGATAGCGCCACTTTGGAGAATATCGCTTTGAAAGAACTGGCAAAGCTATCATATACATAAGTGTAATAAATGACATAGAAATTGAACATTGTATCAATGTAATAATAAGTGTTTTAATAGGAATCCCTCCGTTCGTCTAACCATTTTTTTAGTTCATCAAGATCACTATCCTTCATTTTCTTTCCATCAAATAAAGTTGTAATCAAGCTGGTAAATGAATTACCATGAAAGCGGTCGATGAAATCTACTGTTTCAAATTTTAGATACTCTTCTTGGTTAACAATAGGGAAATAAATCCGCTCTTTTCCTTTTTTTTCTGTTCGCAAAAATCCTCTTTCAACTAAGCGAACCATAAGCGTAAGAATGGTTTGCGGTTTCCACTCTTTTTCTTTACCAAGTGCTTCCATAATCATACTTGTTGTAATGGGAGGTTCATTCGCCCATACAACCTTCATAATTTCGAATTCCGCATCTGGTAATTTTTTTAATGTATTCATAAATAACCTCCATATTCTACAATTGTCTTTATTAAATTCTACAACTGTCTTTTATTCTTGTCAAGACCATAATATTTTTTTACATGATTGATTCCTAAATTTTAATAAAGGAAGGATATTTGAAAGAATTGGACACAAACTAAGAAAAAGAAAGAACATCTTATTGATAAAATGTAACCAATAGAAGCGTTGACAAAAACAAATAAATTAGATAATATAAACGTAAGTTAGCAATAACTAACTAGAAGGAGAAAAAATGAGCCACGAAGTATTTCAACTAATGAAAAGTATGAACCTTAAAAAATTAGAAATCCAGTTAGCAATTCAATGTGCCCCCGTTCTTACTGGAATAAAAATATCTAATCTACTTATTGTTCATAATGAAAATAGCAAATATGTTATGGAATTATTTCAAGATACTGAGATCTCATTTTTTATTCTTTGTGTTACCAGAGAAAAAACGACGTTTTTAATATACCGTTCAACGGAGTTAATCAGTTATTTAGCGAAACCAAATGTAAAAGAATTATTGTATCGATTGGGTTATCAAAACCAAGACGTGCAGTATTTTCTTCACTCACTAAGAGACAAGTATGAAAGTTATATGAAAGAGGGACTTTCATTTCCTCATGAGCTGGGATTAGCGCTTGGTTATCCAGTTGAAGATGTATATGGCTTTATTGTGAATAAAGGTCAGAATTTTTTAAGCATTGGTTATTGGAAAGTATACGCAAATGTATTAGAAAAACAAAAGCTATTTGACCAATATGATTTGGCAAAAGAAATGACGATTCGTTTCATCTCAAATGGAGTAAGTATTCTAGAGATAATAGAAATGTATCATAAAAAGAAGTTACAAAGAGTAGCGTTTTAGGAGGATAAAAGGATGAGTAAAATTCAAGTTATTTATTGGACACAAACAGGTAATACAGAGGCAATGGCTCAAGCAATTGCAAAGGGAATTACCGCTTCAGGAAAAGAAGCAGAAGTATTAGAAGTTTCACAAGCATCTTTGGATGTGCTAAAAGAGGCGAGTGTGTTTGCACTTGGATGTCCTGCTATGGGAGCAGAAGTACTTGAAGAAAACGAAATGGAGCCTTTTGTAGAAGAAGTTGCTAAATTTGCATCAGGTAAGAATATTGCATTATTTGGTTCTTATGGATGGGGCGATGGCGAATGGATGCGTGACTGGGAAGCGAGAATGAAAGAAGCAGGTGCTAACTTAATTGGAGGAGCTGGCCTTATTTGTAACGAGGCACCAGATGATGCTTTGTTAGCACAATGTGTTGAACTAGGAAAACAAATAGCGGCAAAATAAGCGGATAAGCCGTTACTTAGAATCTAGCAAGTAACGGTTTGCTACTTTGATGAAAATACGAAAGGGGTCTTTATGAGCGTTGTAATCATTGGTGGACATGACCGTATGGTATGTCAATATAAGAAGATTTGCAAGGAATATAAATGCAAGGCAAAAATATTTACTAAAATGTCTGGTAAATTTGGTGAGCAGATTGGAAGCCCAGATGTTATCATATTGTTTACGAATACGGTTTCCCATAAGATGGTTCGCTCTGCTTTGGCAGAAGCTGAAAAAAGAAACACAGATGTTGTTCGTTGCCATTCAAGTAGTGGAAATGCTTTAAATGATATTTTAGAAAATATTTGCAAAGCCTAAGAAGTAGAAAAGAATCGTAGTTATTTAAGTCAATCGCACTCATTTATGATGGGTGCTTTTTTGTGTTATAAGAAAGTTTTATGAACTTCCTAAGATAGACAATTGACTTTACCCTAAGGGAAAGGTGTAAGATAGACCTAGACAAGAAACATAAGGAGGATAATTTATGCTAACAATAGGAGAGTTTTCAAATATTTGTAAAGTGTCGACGAAAACACTCCGCTACTATGCGGAAATCGGGTTGATTTTGCCTGATGCAATTAATGAAGAGAATGGATATCGATATTATTCCATTGAGCAACTAGAAAAAATGCTATTTATCAATCGACTAAAATCATATCATTTTTCTCTAGAGGAAATAAAAGAAATTCTAAAATCAGAAGAGCAAATTGAGGAAAAACTTTTTTTGGCACTTGCGCATAAGAAAAAAGACATGGAGCAAAAAGCGAAAGAATTAGATAAAACATTACAACAATTAGACCATGATTTAGCTCATTTAAAACAAGGAAAATCGATTATGTCATATCTAGAAGAGATAGAAGTACAGCTTGTAGAAGTGCCAAAAATGTATCTTATGTCGATTCGTAAAATGGTACACGAATATGAGTTTGCTGACGAATACAAGAATAGCTTTTGTAATCTGTTTCAAAAAATTCAAAATAAAAATTTAACAATGTATGCACCGCCAATGGTTCTGTTTCATAGTGCAGAATTTAGTCCGCTAGGTTTAGATACGGAATTTGCAATTCCAATAGTAGAATATGCAAAAGGAACAAGGGATTTTACGCCAGGACTATGCTTAAAAACAGTTCTAAAAGGCTCGTATTCTAACTTGTCTTCTGTCTATGCAAAACAACGAGAATGGGCAGAAACAAAAGGGTATGAAAGCAGTAATGCCCTTTACGAAGTTTATATAACCGACCCATCCCAAGTGGAAAGCGAAAGCGAACTTATAACAGAAGTTTATTATCCAGTGAGAAAGAAAGCAAAAACTAACTAGGAGGCAAAGTATGAATCAAGAAAAATTAAAAAAAATGGAACAACAAATTCAAGAGGAACATAAAAACATAACTGGTATGGTAGTATTAAAAGATGGTGAGATTCGTTATGAAAATTACTTTCATACTTGTTCCTCAATGAGTCGAATTCATATATATTCCGTAACAAAAAGCATTCTTTCTATTTTAATTGGAATAGCCATAGACCAAGGGTATATTAAAAATGTGGATCAAAACGTACTAGACTTCTTTCCAGATTATACCGTGAAAAAAAGAGAAAAAACAATTCAATGTATTACTCTTAAGCACTTATTAACAATGACAGCACCTTACAAATACAAGTTTGCACCTTACATCAAATATTTTACCAGTAACGACTTTGTGACCTTTACGCTTGATTTATTAGGTGGAAAAGGAAAAGTCGGTGATTTTAGATATACGCCACTTATTGGGCCTGATATTTTGTCAGGCATACTTACGAATGCGACCAATCAATCAGTCTTAGAATTTGCTAGGAAGCATTTATTTACTCCGCTTGGAATTACAGTCGAAAAATCAATCACTTTTCAAAGTAAAGAGGAGCAGCTTGCCTTTAATAAAGCAACCAATATTAGTGGTTGGGTAGCAGATGCGACTGGCGTAAATACAGGAGGATGGGGGCTTACACTTTCCCCGCTTGATATGGCCAAAATAGGTCAATTGTACTTAGATGGTGGAATGTGGAAGGAAAAGCAAATTGTATCGAAGAAATGGATTGAAGAAAGCACAAAGGAACACAGCAGATGGGAAAAGCAAAATCTTTCTTATGGATACTTATGGTGGGTAGAAAAGGAAAATGGATTTTTAGCAATGGGCGATGGCGGCAATGTAATTTATGTCAATACAAAGAAAAAACAAGTGGTGTCAATTGCAAGTCTGTTCGTACCAAAAGTAAAGGATCGGATTGAATGGATCAAACAATATGTGGAACCGATATTTGAGGACTAATCATCATACTTGATTAGTTCTAATAGAATAACTGCAATTAGATGAGACAAATACATATGCAAAAAATGGTGAAAATTAAGAAGAAAATTGTGAAAAATTAAAATGTTAAAATAAAACATCAAGTGGCGAAGTGCTATAAGTTCCAGTGTTTTGAATAAAAAAGATTCGTTAATATGCAAAAACACGAAAAAATTGATATATTTTTAATAAATTATACTTTATTTATTCATGATTATATAGTAAAATAAACTTATATTTTGGGAAGGAAGGTATAAAATGTTGGAACAATCGTATTATAGCAAAGCAGATGAAATTATTTCACAACATGGTAGAACACAAAAAGCTTTGATTCCTATTATTCAGGACATTCAATCATGCTACAGGTATCTACCTGCCGAATTGTTAAGTTACGTTGCGAAACAATTAGGGATTAATGAAGCGAAGGCATATAGCGTAGCAACGTTTTACGAGAATTTTTCCTTTGAAGCAAAAGGAAAATACGTCATCCGCGTCTGTGATGGTACAGCCTGTCATGTGAGGAAATCCACATTGATTTTAGACAAGCTGTATAAGGAATTGAACTTATCAAAGGAAAAACATACGACAGAAGATATGCTGTTTACTTTGGAAACGGTATCTTGTTTAGGAGCTTGTGGTTTAGCACCAGTACTTACCGTAAATGATGAGGTACATGCAGCTATGACTCCAGAAAAAGTAAGTGCCTTAATAGCAAAATTGAAGGAGGAAGAGCAATGAAATTATTAACAAGACAAGACCTTCAAAAAGAAAGAGTAAATGCAATCAATAAAATCAAAAAGCAAAACTGCCGTATTCTTATATGTGCTGGTACAGGTTGTCTAGCAGGCGGTTCAGAGAAGATATATAACAAATTAAAGGAAATGGCGAAGGAAGTTGAAGGTGTTACGCTTGAATTTGCAAAGGAAGCTGCACACGTAGGGGTACATCCAAGTGGATGCCATGGTTTTTGTGAAATGGGCCCTTTGGTTCGAATTGAGCCATGGAATTATTTGTACATAAAAGTAAAAGAAGAAGATTGTGAAGAAATATTTCAAAAAACTGTCTTAAGAGGCGAGCCTGTAGAGCATTTGATGTATCATCAAGAGGATAATGTTTATCAGGAACAAGAAAGTATTCCTTTTTATGCAAAACAGACAAGACTTGTACTTAAAAACTGTGGGCATATTAATGCAGAAGATATAGATGAATACATTGCAGCTGGTGGATATGAAGCGTTAGAAAAGGCTTTATTTGAGATGAAACCAGATGATGTGATAGCCCAAATTACAGAATCCAATCTGCGTGGCCGTGGGGGCGGTGGTTTTCAGACTGGATATAAGTGGAAGCAAGTTGCAAGACAACAAGAAAAAATAAGATATGTAGTCTGTAATGGTGATGAGGGTGATCCAGGAGCATTTATGGATCGAAGCGTTATGGAGGGTGACCCTCATAAAATGTTAGAAGGTATGGCGATAGCTGCCTATGCGGTAGGAGCACAGGAAGGTTATATCTATGTACGTGCCGAGTATCCGCTAGCTATTAAGCGTTTAAAAATGGCGATTAAACAAGCAGAAGAATTTGGTCTTTTAGGAGAAGATATATTAGGTTCTGGCTTTAACTTTACCATTCATATCAACCGCGGGGCGGGGGCTTTTGTATGCGGTGAAGGAAGTGCGTTAACGGCTTCCATTGAAGGTGAAAGAGGTATGCCTCGAACAAAACCACCAAGAACGGTGGAGCAAGGACTTTTTGCAAAGCCAACGGTATTAAATAACGTAGAAACTTATGCAAATGTACCGATGATAATTACAAATGGAGCAAGTTGGTATCATGAGATAGGAACACAAGGTAGCCCAGGAACCAAAGCATTTGCTATTACTGGTAGCGTGAATAATACTGGTCTGATTGAAGTTCCAATGGGAACTACCCTTCGTGAAATTGTTTATGACATCGGGGGCGGAGTCAAAAACGATGCAGCGTTTAAAGCAGTTCAAATTGGTGGACCATCAGGTGGATGTCTTGTGTCCGATAACTTGGATGTAAAACTTGATTTTGATTCTTTAACAAAGCTTGGAGCTATGATAGGTTCTGGTGGGCTAGTTGTTATGGATGAAGGAACCTGTATGGTTGAGGTTGCTCGCTTCTTTATGAATTTTACGCAAAACGAAAGTTGTGGAAAATGCGTACCTTGTCGTGAAGGAACCAAACGAATGTTAGAGATTTTAGAACGTATTGTTGCAGGAAATGGTACATTAGAAGATCTTGATTTGCTAGAAGAGCTTGGAGAGGCAATTACAGCAACATCACTTTGTGGTTTAGGAAAGAGTGCAGCACTACCTGTTCTTAGTACATTAAAGAACTTCCGTAAAGAATATGAGGAACATGTGGTTGATAAACGTTGTAGGACAGGAAATTGTCAAGCAATGATTCGATTTATTATCCAACCTGAAGCATGTAAAGGATGTTCCAAATGTGCTCGTAACTGTCCAGTGAATGCAATCAGCGGTAAGGTAAAAGAGCCATTTGTAATTAACACTGAAACGTGTATCAAATGTGGAGCATGTATTGATAACTGTCCGTTTGGTGCGATCTATACAGAAAACTAGGAGGAAGGTTTAACATGGAATATATAACGATAGATACGAAACGTGTACCGATCGAGGGAGAAAAAAATATTCTTTCCTTAATTCGTAAGGCAGGGATTGATTTGCCTACGTTTTGTTATCATTCTGAGCTTTCCATCTATGGAGCTTGCAGAATGTGTGTAGTAGAGGATGATAGAGGACGTATCTTTGCTTCTTGTTCCGAACAGCCAAGAGACGGTATGGTCATTCACACCAATTCAAAAAAAATACAATCTTATCGTAGATTAATAATAGAGCTATTACTTTCATCTCATTGCAGAGATTGTACGACATGTCAGAAAAATGGAAGTTGTTCTTTGCAAGATTTAGCATACAGAGTTGGCGTACATGCGGTTCGTTTCCTAAATAACAAGAAACAGATACCACTTGATATGAGTTCCCCATCCATTGTTCGAGACCCAAACAAATGTATTTTATGCGGTGACTGTGTACGTACCTGCGATGAAATCCAAGGAATTGGTGCCATTGATTTTGCATTTCGTGGTTCAGAGACACAGGTAATGCCAGCGTTTAATCGTGATTTAGCTGATACGGATTGCGTTGGTTGTGGTCAATGTGCGGTAGTCTGTCCAACAGCAGCCATTACAGTACGAACCAATGTAACCGAGATTTGGGATGCGATTGGTAATCCTAACATTCGTGTGGTTGTACAAGTAGCTCCAGCAGTACGTGTGGCTGTAGGTGATAGCTTTAATATCCCAAAAGGAGAGAATAGTTTTGGTAAATTGGTAACAGCACTACGCATTATGGGATTTGATGAAGTATATGATACGAGCTTTGGTGCGGATTTGACTGTAATGGAAGAGTCCAAGGAATTAGCACAGCGTTTAGAAAAGAATGAAAAGTTACCATTATTTACATCTTGTTGTCCAGGCTGGGTAAAATATTGTGAAAACAGATATCCAGATTTAACAGATAATATATCAACTTGCCGTTCCCCACAAGGAATGTTATCACCGTTGATTAAGGATTATTTTAAAGATAAAGACGAGGCAGAAAACAAGAAAACGATTGTTGTATCGATTATGCCTTGTACTGCAAAAAAAGGTGAAATTCTTCGTCCTGATAATTTTACGGATGGAATGCAAGATACCGATTACGTTATCACAACACAAGAAGTAATTCGTATGATTAAACAAGTGGGCATTCAATTTGAGAGCTTGGAAGCAGAAGCAGCAGATATGCCATTTGCAGTTGCATCAGGAGGTGGTACTATATTTGGTACAACTGGAGGTGTAACAGAAGCTGTTCTTCGACGACTCGCAAAAGATAAAAGCTATCAGAACTTGTCCAATATAAGCTATGTTGGTGTACGAGGAGAAGATTCTGTTAAAGAGGCTAGCGTAATGCTTGGAGACAGAGAAGTAAAGATTGCTGTTGTTCATGGTCTTGCAGATGCAGGAAGATTGCTTGACAAAGTAAAAGCAGGAGAAGTGGAATATGACTTTGTTGAAGTAATGGCTTGTAGAAGAGGTTGTATCATGGGTGGAGGACAGCCGCCTTTTGCAGGAGCAAGAACGAAGAAAAAACGTATGGAAGGGCTATATAAGGCAGATACGATGTCTAATATACGCTATCCAGATGAGAATCCAGTCTTACTACAAATGTATGAGACTACTATTAAAGGAAAAGAGCACAAATTATTCCATAGACATATGGTAGAAAAATAAGAAATATAAAGAAGTGACAAGTTACTTTCTGTTAAAAATAAGTGTGGGCAGTGCTCACACTTATTTTCATATAATAGGAAGTAGTTGTATGAACTACCCTAACTTAGTAAGGCATCACATGTTAGGAATAATATTTAGAAGAACACTTTGTTATAGAATTGTAAGAAATGATACAGGAGACAAGTATTGTGAATCAATTTAAAATACTTTAAAATAAAGAAAATGGAATAATTTGAGAGGTGTATATAATGGATAGCGGGAAGCAAAGTGTAATTTCAATTAAAGATTTAAAAATGAATTATGGTAGCAAGGAAGTATTAAAGGGAATCAATCTTGAGATTCAAGGGGGAGAGATCATCGGTTACATTGGGCCAAATGGTGCAGGTAAAAGTACCACCTTAAAGATACTGTTAGGATTAATCAATGGATACCAAGGTGAAATAAAGCTATTTGGGAATGACATTAATGTAAATCCTGTAGAATATAAAAAGAAAATTGGCTATGTACCAGAAACTGCTCAAATGTATGATACGTTATCGGCTAGAGAATATCTTACATTTATTGGAGAAATTTATGGATTAAAATATGAATTGGTAGATTATAAAGCAAAGCAATTGATGAAGCTTTTTGGGATTGGTGATGCTTATGAAGCTAGAATTTCTTCTTTTTCAAAAGGAATGAAACAAAAAGTCTTGATTATATCAAGTCTGATTCACAATCCTGATATTTTGTTTTTTGATGAGCCACTCAGTGGTCTAGATGCAAATAGTGTTATGATCTTTAAAGAAATCATAACAGAATTGGCAGAGCAAGGAAAAACAATATTTTACTCTTCTCATATTATGGATGTAGTAGAAAAGATAAGCAATCGCATCATTTTAATTAAAGACGGAGTAATTGTAGCAGATGGTTCTTTCCAAGAACTTCAGGCTATGAGTAAAGAAGGCTCTTTAGAAGAAATATTCAACCAATTAACAGGCTTTAATCAATATAAAGAGATTGCTGAATCATTTATTTCAGTATTAAAAGAGGGATAATATGAAGGAATTCAAAATATTAAAATTACTGGATAAGATAAGTTGGATTTTTATAAAAATGGGTGTTGACTACCCTCTTATGAGGAGAATTTTACAGCTTAAATTAGTTATGGATGAAAGAAGAGTTCCAACGGTTTTAGTAAATGAAAAGAAGGCATCAGAAAAGAAAAACACTTTTCGTTCTTCTTTGTTTGTTTATCTATTTATGGGAGCTTTTATCGGCGGGTTTATATTCATACCGATTCCTATGTTTTCTAAAATGAATATCATAATTGCTATGCTTTTATTTATGATTATGACAACTATGATTTCTGATTTTTCTGCAGTATTACTTGATGTAGAGGATAAGAATATTTTGTTATCAAGACCTGTTGATTCCAAAACCTTAAGTGCGGCTAAATTGATTCATATTATTAACTATTTGTTTCGCATTACCCTATCGATTTCTGGAGGTACTTTAGTTTGTGGGGCGGTTTTGTATGGTGTTTTATTTAGCATATTATTGTTAATTGAATTGGTTTTGATGTGTGGATTAGTAATATTTTTTACATCTGTATTTTATTATGCAATTCTATCTTTCTTTAATGGAGAGAAGTTAAAAGATATCATTAATTATTTTCAGATTGCGCTTACGATTTTTATGACAATCATTTACCAGTTTATTGGTCGTATTTATAATTTATCAGCCATATCAATAGATACGAAGCCAAATAGTTGGGATTTTTTACTTCCCACCGCTTGGTTTGCAGCACCCTTTAGTCTTGTCATAGAGCATAACATAAGTAGACACATAATCGTTCTTACGTTACTTGGAATTTTTATTCCTGTTATTATGATGATTTTGTATCAAAGGTTGGTAATACCTCATTTTGAGCAAAGATTAAACAAATTAAATGGAGTTGGAAATACAACAAGGTTAGGAAGGAATCTGCTCTCTAACAAAGTAGGACAACTCGTATGCAAATCGGCACAGGAAAAATCTATGTTTGGATTTACTTATG
Organism: Candidatus Galacturonatibacter soehngenii; assembly: GCF_008830185.1. Lineage (GTDB taxonomy): Bacteria > Bacillota > Clostridia > Lachnospirales > Lachnospiraceae > Lachnotalea > Lachnotalea soehngenii. The sequence goes on along the minus strand of NZ_WAGX01000005.1, from coordinate 436,640 downwards.
CAATGCTTGGAAACGAACGAAAATTAAAGCTTCGTATCTATCCAATGATTGCTTTTGCATATATTTTTCCAATCATCTTTATAATGAATCAGATTGATTTTGATGCCTCCTTTTATGATTCGATTAAGGAAATTGGAGATGGACTAAATTATTTTAATTTATATTATAGCGTAGCAATTTTATCCTCTTTGTTTTCGTTTATTCGTTTAAGTGAGAACTATCAAGGTGCTTGGATTTATAAGGTGCTACCAATTGACCAACCAAGTAAAATTATAAAAGGTGCACTAAAGGCTTTTATCCTTAAATTTATTATTCCTGCCTTTTTATTTATAAGTATCTTATTTGTTTTATTGTTTGGAAAACGAATATTACCAGATCTTTTCTTAATGTTTGTGAATATGATGCTTATCATTATATTATCAATTCATATGGGGAAAAAAGAGTTGCCGTTTTATTTAGATTTTCAATATGCTCAAAATGGTAACAATGCGGCCCGTGTCCTTCTTATGTTTTTACTAAGTGGAATTTTTGCAGCTGCACACATTGTGGCAATACTAATTCATCCGATGGCTATCTATATTAATTTGGCGATATCCTTCGTTATAGTTGCAGTGCTTTGGCAGGTTACGTTTCGCTTTTCATGGAAGCAAATTGAGATGTAGAAATAAATCAAAGAATTTTTGATACTCTCTATATTCGTTCACAATAAGAGAGGTTTGTAAATGAATTATATCGTATTGTTATGTAAGGAGCGAAAGATATGGAATGGATGGAACGATTAAATCGTGCAATAAACTACATGGAAGAAAATATGACGGATACAATTGATTTCGATATGGTTGCAAAAATCGCAGGGTGTTCAACTTATCATTTTCAAAGGATGTTTACGTATATGGCGGAACTGCCTTTATCTGAATACATTCGAAGAAGAAAAATGTCTCTGGCAGCAGTTGACTTGCAAGAGGAGGATAATAAGGTGATTGATATAGGGCTAAAATATGGATATGATTCCCCCACTGCCTTTAATAGAGCTTTTAAGAGCATTCATGGAATTGCACCATCAAAAGTAAGAGAGAGTGGTGTCATATTAAAAGCATATCCGCCTATCAGCTTCCGAATAACAATAAAAGGAGACTGCGAAATGAATTACAGAATTGAAAAAAAAGAGGCTTTTCGTGTGGTTGGAATCTCCATGCCTTTGGAAAAAGAAATTGAAAAAAACTTTGCTGTTGTACCACAAATGTGGCAAAAAGCAGCGGTAGATGGTACAATACCAAGACTTGCATCTTTTATGGAAGGAGTACCAATGGGACTACTTGGAGTCAGTGCTTGCAATGCAGAAGAAGAATGGAAATATTATATAGCAGTTGCTAGTCAAAAAGCACTGGATCAAGAGCTGGAAGAATATATGGTTCCAGCATCAACATGGGCTATTTTTTCAGGAGAGGGAAAGAATACCTCCATACAGGAGCTAGAAAAGAGAATTGTAACAGAGTGGCTTCCAACCTCTGGGTATGAATACGGGAATGCAGCTGATATTGAAGTATATCTGAATGCCGATCCTGAAAATGCAAAATTTGAAGTATGGATACCTATTGTTAAGAAATAACAAGAGATAATGAAAGATACCAAGATGCACAACGCACATCTTGGTATCTTTCGTTTATATGAGGTCTATGTTATGCCTTTTGTTACAAGGATGTAAAAACCTTCATCTTGTGACTTTGATATCATTTTATGCCATTATAGATAGCATTTAAAAGTACACCGTTTGAGTCTTGGCTAAGTTCCCATACAGTTGCTCCACCAAGTTTTTTTGATTTAATATAAGCCATTTTATGAGAAATGGATTCTTTATCTTCATAGCTGATAAAAACAGAACCATTAAACAACCAAGGAGTAAGTGATTGGGAATGAACATATCTTGTATAGCCTTGTTTATTCAAGTAATTATTTACGATTAGTTGATAGCTGATTGAATTTGCTCCACCGTATTTTTGATAAAGTCCATTGTTGGTATTGGTTACTGAGGAATAAATATAACCATAAAAAGGAATACCAAGTATGAGTTTATCCGATGGAAAAGAAGCATTTAGCCATGCATTCACTGCCGAGTCCACGCTTGTTTTATATTGTGGTGAACTATCGGTATTGTTATATAATGGTGCATGCAAATCGGTATAAGAGTCCCACATACCATGTAAGTCATAGCTCATTATCGTAGCATAATCAAGATATGGTGCAATCTTTGATAATTCAACATTTTTTACATAAGAGGAATCCGCTCCACCCGCAATAGTTAGTAGGTAGTGGGTATTGTCTTTTTTACCTTGAACATCTAATTTTTCTCGAATTGTTTTCAACAATAAGGTAAAGTTTTGTTTATCCAAAGACCTAGTTACATTTGTTGATAATCCACCACTAACGGGATATTCCCAATCCAGATCAATTCCGTCAAAACCATATTTTTTGATAAAACTAACGCAGCTATCAGCAAAAGTAGATCTGGAAGCATCACTTAATGCAACATCCGAAAATCTGCCAGACCAATTCCAACCGCCCACTGAAATGAGAGTCTTTAAGTTTGGATTTTTTGTTTTAAGTGAATTGAGTAGTTTGATATTATTTTCATCGATATCGGGATAACCTAAAGTTATTTTTAAGTCCTTGCTAATATTGGCAAAAGCATAATTGATATGAGTGAGTTTTGAAGCATCAATATTTGTTGGTAAATATTTTGAATAAGCCGCCCATGCAGCATAATAGCCTACGATTTTTTTTGTGTTTGCACTTGGTGTAGGAGTTGGGGCAGGCGTAGGAGCAGGAGTTGGGGAAGGTGTTGGTTTAGGCGTAGGAGTAGGAGTAGGAGTAGGAGCGGGTTCGGGTGTTGGTTTTACGACTGTTGCTTTTTTTGGTTCCGCTTTTGTTTTAACCGTTATCTTTTTACTTTTTTTTGAGGTATTTCCTTTTTTATCCCTTGCTTTCACATAGAATTTATATTTTTTATTCGGTGATAAATTTTTAACCGTAAATTTTGTGGATTTTGTTTTTCCTATATATGTACCATTTCGATAAATTCTATATTCCTTTACTCCAACATTATCCTTTGATTTCTTCCAACTTAGTTTCACGGAAGTGGTTTTAATGGAACTGGCTTTTAATTTTGTTGGAGTGGTAGGTGCAATTTTATCAACAATTTTTGCATAAGAAATTGGATGATTGGGAAAAAAGCCTGTAACAACAATGGTGATAATAAGAGCAATTAATAGTTTGAAGTAAATGTTTCTTTCTTTCATATGATCCCTCCTTTATTCCAAAAGTATAGCATGATAATTTTTGGAAGAATAGCGGATAGATATGGAAGAGGTGGAAGAAAATGCTTACCGTTATTCAAGTGTTCCGACAATAGGGAGGGATTGGAGGGTACTCATTCCATGAGGTGAATTAGAAAACTCTTCTGTCAAATCATTACCAGCCATTAGTCCTTGATGTAAGCCATTGCTCCATTCAAAAACATGACTGACATCATAAACAATGCCGTTTACAGCAACATAAGCGGGGTTATTATTTTCACCATTGTATGTTTTTAGTTCTTCTAAGGTAAAGACTCTGTCGGGTATTTTACTTGGTTCATTTGTGGCAGCATACGCAATTGCAATGTCTTCTCCTTCTAGGGCAGATTGTGTGGATTCATGATCAATTGATTGAGTGGAAGCGTTATTGTCTGATGCTTTGTTTGAACAGCTAGCAAGTAAAAGTCCAATCATGATAATGAGAAGATAAGAAAAAATTGTTTTATTCATTTTGAATCTCCTTTATTAAAAAATAAGTTCTTATTTGCATATCTTCTCCAAAATGGAATCATTTTATTTATCAATTAGTTATAATGAATAAATACATTTCATTTATATAGAACATGTAATACACAAATGAAAAACAAATATTGTAATCTGCTTAAAAATATATTATGATATTTCAGATGAAAGAATATTAATAAAAAGGCATAATTATAATTTTACTGGAGGAAAATATGAATCAACTAATTGAAATTTTTAACAAAATTGATTCTCTTATATGGGGAGCGCCACTTTTAATACTATTAGTAGGAACTGGAATTTATTTGACCATACGTTTAGGACTTATCCAGATATTTAAATTACCGTTAGCTTTTAAGTATCTTTTTTCCAAGGAAGTAGGAGAAGAGGTAAAAGGCGATGTGAGTAGCTTCGCGGCGTTATGTACGGCATTGGCGGCTACGATTGGAACAGGAAACATCGTAGGTGTTGCAACTGCTATTAAAGTAGGAGGACCTGGTGCACTATTTTGGATGTGGATGGCAGCCTTCTTTGGTATGGCAACTAAGTATGCAGAGGGTTTGTTAGCGGTTAAATACAGAGTTATTGATGAAAACGGACAAATGTCAGGTGGTCCAATGTATTATATTGAGAAAGGCTTAGGTATTAAATGGCTTGCAAAGCTTTTTGCACTATTTGGTATTGGTGTTGCTTTCTTTGGAATAGGAACTTTTGCACAAATTAACTCCATAACGCAGGCTACGCAAGTCGCATTTAATGTTCCGATTGTCGTATCTGCAACATTAATTACAATACTTGTTGCATTGGTAACGATAAATGGAATCAAAACTATTTCAAAGGTTGCAGAGTTGATTGTTCCTATCATGGCAGTTTTATATATTTTAGGTTCTGTTATTATTTTAATTTTACATATTGATTTATTACCAAATGCTGTACTCCTTGTTGTGAAAAGTGCTTTTACACCAGTGGCAGCAGCAGGAGGATTTCTAGGTGCAACAGTAAAGCAGGCAATTCAAAATGGTGTGGCAAGAGGAGTCTTTTCAAATGAATCTGGGCTTGGAAGTGCTCCTATTGCAGCCGCCGCTGCAAAGACAAAGTCATGTGTTCGACAAGGCTTGATTTCAATGACTGGTACTTTTATTGATACGATTGTTGTCTGTACTATGACAGGGTTGGTTATTATTTTGACAGACGCATGGAATATGGATCTTGCAGGGGCAGCAATTACCAATTATGCCTTTTCCACTGCACTACCAGGTGTTTCTTTAGGTAAAATGATAGTAACAATTGGCTTGGTATTCTTTGCCTTTACAACGATTATCGGGTGGAATTATTATGGTGAAAGGTGTACAGAGTATTTATTTGGCGTAAAAGGAATAAAGATATACCGGTATATTTTTATACTTCTTGTTGCAGTAGGACCTTATTTAAAGCTTGAACTTGTATGGGTGATTGCTGACATTGTAAATGCTTTGATGGCAATTCCTAACTTAATCGGTATCATAGGACTTAGAAAGGTAATTGCATCAGAAACAAAAAGTTTTTTTCTAGCACTCAAATAAAAAGAAGGTGCCCACCATTTAAATTGTGTGATGTGACCCCAATAAGTTAGACTTTATTGCGTAGTAGTTTTTAACTGCTACGCAATTATTTTATGCAGCCAAGAGGCTGAGCTTGTATTCTACAGGACTCATCCATCCTAGTTTCTCTTTAATTCGTTTCTCATTATAATACTTTATGTATTTATCTATTGTATCTTTCAGTTGCTCATAGCTATAATAAACCTCGCCATAGTACATCTCTTGTTTCATAATCCCAAAGAAGTTTTCCATAACAGAATTATCATGGCAGTTACCTTTCCGGGACATACTTTGGAAGATTTTATTTTCTGTCAACTTATATCTATAAGCCTTCATCTGATAAGCCCATCCTTGATCTGAATGAAATGTACGCCTGTATTTACAATCGTTTGTAATTATTATGGCTTCATTTAAAGCATTCATTATACTTTCAGCTGATGGTCGTTTTGAAATACCATAACTAATTATTTCTCTATTGCACATATCCATAAATGGATCCAGATAGAGTTTTTTGATGATCATTCGTCCTTTGTTATCTATATCATAATACTTAAATTCAGAGGTGTCTGTTGTAATCTTTTGGTGTGGAATATTAGTTTCAAACCTCCTGTGAATTCTATTAGGAGAAACCTTACCCACCCTGCCTTTATAAGAACTGTATTTGCGACTTTTTCTTGTGAACGAAGTAACTTGAAGACCTAGCTTCTGAACAATTCGTTGAACACGTTTCTTGTTTGCAATGAGTCCCTGTTTTCTTAATTCTCCATAAATACGACGATAGCCAAAATCTTTGTTTTCTTTTCTGATTTCAAGGATTCTTTGCTCAAGATCCTCGTTTGGATTTTCCCTATCAAAGCGTTTTTGCCAGTACATGTATGTCGCTTTAGGAAAACCTGTGCATGCGAGAATAGCTTTTAATTTAAGATTTTCATCTTCAAGTTGTTTTAAATACTCTGAATTATTGCTAACCGTTTCAATGGTTTTAGATTTGTTTTCCTTTGGCTTAGACACTTTGGTACGCCGCCCCTTTCGTTTGGGTCGTAAAGCATCAGGACCAGCAATTCTAAAATCATTTACCCACTTAGTAATTAAAGGTGGATTGTTTATGCCAACTGATAGAGCCAACTCCTGATAAGAGACCTCTGTTGATAAATATAACTCTACCACATGAAGTTTAAATTCAAAAGTATATGTTTCATTTTTTCTAGAACGCATCAATCCATCTGCTCCAAACTCATTGTAAGCATTAATCCACTTCTGGACATTGCTGTAAGAAGGAATGTTGTACTTTTGTGCAAGATACTTATGTCCTCCTATACCTCTTAAATAATCTTGTACGACTTGTAACTTAAATTCATAACTGTACTTTGCCATAAAAAACTGACCTCCCTTAAGCTAGATTTTTATGTCTAACTTATGGGGGTCAGTTCAGTGTGTGGCACCTTCTTTTGGTTATAAATAAATCGCTTCAGGTCCATGCTGATTCGTTTGCATACGTACTACATCCTTTAATTCATAGAACTACATTACCACCAGCAAAATCAACAGATCCAAGGACTGCTCCTAGAACCCCATTACTTCTCCGCACCATATGATTTTAAACTTGCTCTTTTTGAAGGAAATTTACATTTTTCGTTAATTGCAAAGACGCCAATTTGACTATTCACTCGGTCCATGCTAAACTGTGTGAAACAATCCGAATACAAATACTGTAGTGGGAAAACCTATTTAAGGGGTGAATCCGAAATATTGAAGGGCGACTTGGAAGCCCTAACCCGTCAGCTAATCCCATAGGAGAATACCAAGCGAATGACGAAGCTCATAGTGAGTTAGTTTATCCGCTTTTTTAATGCATAAAATATATCAATAAGGAGGGATTGTGAGTAATTTAGATGTTTATGATTATATAAAGCGTTAAGCCAATGTCATAAGGTTTAAAATTACAATTTGGAGGAAAAAATTGAGTTTATTATTAAAAATTAGCATTGTATTAATTGTTGGAGTTATTGGTGGAAGAGGAGCGAAACATTTTAAGCTTCCTAATGTTTCAGGTTTTTTGGTTGCTGGTCTTTTTCTAGGACCTACATTTTTTAAATTCATTAATTCAAATGATATGGAATCTTTTTCAGTTGTTAATGAATTGGCATTAGCAACGATAGCATTTACTTTAGGGAATGAATTCATTCTTAAAGATATGATAAAATTAGGTAAATCTATTGTGATTATAACTCTTACAGAGGTTATAGGAGCTATTGGAATCGTCTTTATAATCATGTACTATTTATTCCATCAGCCCTTTGCTTTTAGTATTGTAATAGCAGCTATGTCAGCCGCTACAGCACCAGCAGCTACTATGTTAGTGATAAAACAATATAAAGCACATGGTCCATTAACTAGAACAATTTTACCTGTAGTTGCATTAGACGATGTATTTGGTATTATTGCGTTCGGGATTGCTATTTCTTTAGCAAAACTTTCATCTGGCCAACATACATTTTCTGTAGCCCAATTGTTCATGGAACCAGCTATTGAAATAGGAGGGTCTATCGTAATAGGGTTAATTATGGGGTTGCTTTATATCATAGTCTTAAAAAAATCGAGTGCTCGTGATGAGTTACAAGCAGTATCTTTGGCGGCAATCGGAATTGCAACCGGAATTGCAAATTATTTGGGCTTATCCCCCTTATTAGTTTGCATAGTAATGGGTGCAACGGTAGTAAATATTACAAAAAATTCTAAGAGAGTTTTTGATTCTTTAAATGATTTTGTATCTCCAGTTTATATTTTGTTTTTTACATTAGCTGGAGCTAGCTTAGAGTTAAATGTTTTGATTCGAGTTGGATTCGTAGGTTTTGCATATGTGTTAGCAAGAGCAGCAGGGAAAATGCTTGGTGCATGGAGTGGCGCAAAAATTGTAAAAGCCGATCCTATGGTTACGAGATATCTTAGCTTTGCTTTACTTCCACAAGGGGGTATATCTATTGGACTTCTAGTATTGGTACGTCAACAAATACCAGATTTTGCCGTAGAGATTAGTACCATAATTATGTTTAGTGTGTTGATATACGAAATATCAGGACCTATCTTTGCAAAGCTTGCAATACAAAAAGCAGGAGAAATAAATGGATTGGATCAAAAGAAAAAAGAATATAACAAAAAGAAAAATAATATAGCGCATGCTGCTTTACCAGTGTCTGAAGGATAACATTCCTTTTTTTAACATCCTACATATGCTTATTGGTGATTCTCATCCATTTAGTAAAACTATATTTACTGTTCTTGAAAATGAAAAGATAGTAGAGCAGTGTCAATAGTAAACGAATCAATTGATGAAGATTCAGGTATTGGTGTAGGATTTATGTTTACTATTCCAGCAGGAAAAGTTTATCACTAAAGCCTGGTGAATGAAAGAGGCTTATCGTTATGAGTGGTGTAAAAGTGTCATTATTGACATATGCCAGAAAAAAAGTATAATTAAATAAGAAGTATAAATCAGAAGATATTACAGATTGGGCATGGTGAGATAAGATAATGAATACTATTAAAATCAATCACAAGGATCAGGCAAAGAATTATTTTATGGAAGGCTACAACTGTGCACAATCAGTATTTCTAGCATTTTCGGATGAATATGATTTAGATTCAGACACAATACTTCGAATTAGTTCTTCCTTTGGAGGCGGAATGGGCCGACTTAGAGAGGTCTGCGGAGCTGTAACTGGAATGTTTATGGCGGCAGGTATGATATTTGGTTATACGAATCCAAGGGATCAAATACAAAAGTCCGAGCATTATACTCGTGTACAGTATTTAGCTAAGAAATTTGAAGAGAAAAACAACTCCATCATTTGTAGAGAATTGCTTGGAATTGATAATAAGAGAGATATACCCGTCCCGGAAGAAAGGACAAAAGAATATTATAAAAAAAGACCGTGTTTTGAACTTGTATCTATGGCAGCAGAGATATTGGATGAATATATCATGGAGCAAAAAGGGGAAAAAGTATGGCAAGACCAACAAAATGGAGAAGAATAGAACATATTCCTACAACATCTTATTTTATACCTTCCAGTAATTCTGCTGAAATAATACCAGAAAATATTTTAAAGCTTGAGGAATTAGAAGCAATACGTTTAAAGGATTTAGAAGGTTTTGAGCAAGAGGAATGTGCAAAGAGAATGGAGGTATCAAGGGCCACTTTTCAAAGAATTCTTCTAGCTGCGAGAGAAAAGGTAGCCGATTGCTTGGTTAATGGAAAGGCATTGCACATTGAGGGAGGAAATTTTACCCGAAAGGTATGTCCTGTTCACTGTGTACAATGTGGGAAAGAATGGTCAGATAGCTTTGAAAATTTAGAGGCAATTAAAGAAAATTATACATGCCCCAAATGTGGTTCATTCAAAGTGTGCTGTAAGAAAAATTGTAATGAGAAATTATGTAGTAAAAGAATGTGTCATAAGCAATAGATTAAGATTAAATAAAAAGCGCACAATGCAAAACAAGTAATCTTGTAGCATTTTGCGCTTTTTCCATGGGGATTGCCTTAGACCTTGGTTAAAAGTTAGCAAAGCAGATGTTCTATTTTAGTATGCTTCGTGGTCGCCACATTCATGTGAGTGACAGGATTCTTTTGAATCAATTAATTTACCAGAAAGCCAAGATTGAGCTACCTCTTTTACATTGCCAAAACACCCTCTAATAACTTCAATTCCATTTGCATTTAATATACTTGTTGCATTTTCTCCCATATTGCCCGCTAGCATTACAGTGACTCCATGATCAGCTAAAGTTTTTGCAATACCAGATTTGCATCCACAGTCCTTTGGCGAAGGTAACGTTTCCTCCGACAAGATGGCTTTTTCATTCGTGGTATAGATTGTGTAGTATTCACAATGTCCAAAATGTTCGTCAATGTTATTTTGTCTGGTTGGTAGTGCAATTTTCATTTTCATTTCTCCTTTTGAATTTGTAGTTAGTATAATCTTAAAATTATTATGGGCATATGTCAATAACTAAAATAATTTTTATAGATTTGATACAAAGGAAATGGTATAATAGAAACACTTAAGATAAGGAGAAAGAAGGATATGAAGTTTTATTTTGCACCAATGGAGGGTATTACAGGATATATTTATAGAAATGCACATCATGCTTTTTGTGGAAATAATGTAGATAAATATTTTGCGCCTTTTATCAATGCTAATTTAAGTGAAAGCTTTAAGAGTCGTGAATTAAATGATATTTTCCCAGAAAATAATAAAGACATAAATCTAATTCCTCAAATCATGACAAATAGGGCAAAGGATTTCCTTCATACTTCATCTAAGTTACACAAATTTGGCTATGAAGAAATAAATCTAAATCTTGGGTGTCCTTCTAAAACAGTGGTCACAAAATATAGAGGTTCAGGTTTTTTAGCAAAGCCGAAAGAATTAAAGGAATTTCTTGATGAGGTTTTTGAAAGCAAGGTCACGCAAATATCGATTAAAACAAGAATTGGCATGGAAGATCCAGAAGAATTTTATGCGTTAATGGATATTTACAATCAATTTCCGATCAAAGAATTAATCATTCATCCAAGGCTTCAAGCAGATTATTACAATAACAAACCGAATCTTTTCATATTTGAAGATGCACTAAAATTAAGCAAGAATCCTATATGTTACAATGGGGATATTCATACATTGATAGATTATCAAAAATTAATAGAGAGGTTTCCTACCATAAATACCGTTATGCTTGGAAGAGGTTTGCTATATAATCCTTTTTTGATTTGTCAGATAAATGGAAAAGAAGATCTCGATAAGAATCAGTTATGGGAGTTTCATAATAAGATTTACACCGATTATCAAAGTGTTTTATTTGGTGAAAAAAATGTATTGTTTAAAATGAAAGAGTTTTGGCATTATTTTGGTCACATGTTTTCTAACCCTGATAAATACGTAAAAAAGATAAAAAAAGCGCAAAAGTTATATGAATATGATGCGGTTGTCAAAAGTATTTTTAAAGAGGAGACAATAAGTTGTTTATAAGTGCATGGGACAATAGATTTTTTGAAAGGATGACAAAATGAACAAGAGTGATATAAGCCGTAATTTTTATATGTTAAATGGTCCCTTAAGAAAAAAAGGATATGACTGGTGGTGGCATAATTTTACTGGGTATCATAGAAAAACGGGAAAAGAAAAGGCGTTTTTTATTGAGTATTTTATATGTAATCCTGCATTAGGAGAAGAGATTCCTGTACTTGGACAAGAGAAAAACAATCAAAAGCTTGGAAAGAAGCCTTCTTATGCTATGATAAAGGTTGGAAGCTGGGGAGAAAACCCAAAGCAAATTCATAATTTTTATCCCATTTCGGATTTTACTTTTGAGAAAAAAAACCTTTCCATTCAAATTGGTGATTGCATCCTAACAGAAAAGCATATGGAAGGTTATTGTGAGGTATCAAAAGAAGAAGCAATCCTTCATCCAGAATATATGTGTGATGCAGGAAGCATGAAATGGGATTTAAAAATAGACAAACAAATATCGTATCATGTAGGATATGGTGCTTCTAAGCTATTTCGAAAATTAAATGCGTTTGAAATGTTTTGGCATGCAGAGGGAATTAAGACAAAATATAGTGGAGTTGTCGAATATGACAATGAAGTTTATGATATCATACCAGATAAATCCTTTGGATATGCAGACAAAAACTGGGGAGCTGATTTTACTTCCCCTTGGCTTTGGATCAGTAGCTGTAATATGAAAAGTTTACTTACTGGAAAGGTTCTTGCCAATTCAGCGGTTGAATTTGGCGGTGGTAGACCAAAGGTATTTGGTATTACATTAAATAGAAGATTACTTGGTGGATTGTACTACGAAGGAAAAATGTATGACTATAATTTCTCGAAATTCTGGACGGGTTCTCGCATTGATTTTAGCTTTGAAGAAGGTGAAATCTATCACACTTGGAAATTAATTGCCCAGAATCATCATTCAGTCATGCATTTGGTGCTAAAGTGTAAAAAAGATGAGATGTTAAAGATTAATTATGAAGCACCAAACGGTAAGAAACGTCACAATCGTTTGTGGAATGGTGGAACGGGTTTTGGTAGAATTAAGTTGTATGAGAAAACAAATGATTTTAAAGTATTAATTGATGAGATAGAGTTTCGAAACACTGGTTGTGAATATGGAGAATATGATAAGTAAGTCAAAGATTAAGGAGATGAGTTAACTTGAATTTAAAAGAGGATATTAAAAAGGTAAAACAAGCTAGCATACAATTGCAAGGAACGTCGATAGAGAATCGAAATAAGGCATTGGAAGAAATTATAAAAGCGTTATTAGAACACAAGGAAGAAATTTTAGAAGAAAATCATAAGGATATGGAACTTGCCATTGAAAATAACATTGAAAAGGCAGTTTTAGGACGACTAAAATTTGATGAAAAAAAGTTACAAGATGTCATAACAGGAATTCAGGACTTGATTAAAATGAAAGATCCATTGTTTCAGACACAGTTGGCACGAGAATTGGATGAAGGATTAAAGCTTTATAAAGAGACTTGTCCAATTGGGGTAATTGGTGTTATCTTTGAGGCGCGCCCTGATGCCTTGATTCAGATTTCTACCTTATGTATAAAGAGCGGAAACTGCATTATCTTAAAGGGTGGAAGCGAGGCAATGAAGACAAATAAGATCTTGTTTCAAATAATTCAAAATGCAATATGTTTGGCTAATTTGCCTAAAGACAGTATGATGTTGTTAGAAGCAAGAAGTGAGATTAATGAACTTCTAACTTGCCATGAATCCGTTGATTTATTGATACCACGAGGCTCTAATTCCTTTGTACAATATATTATGAACAATACCAAGATACCTGTTATGGGGCATGCAGATGGAATTTGCCACATTTATGTGGATAAGAAAGCAGATATTAGTAAGGTAATCCCAATTGTTGTAGATGCTAAGACTCAATATGTATCTGCTTGTAATACAGTAGAGACACTATTAATTCACAAAGATATCATGCATGAGGTTATAAAAGATTTGAAGATAGCTTTGGAGGAAAAGAAGGTAGAAATCAGAGCAAGCAAGGATATATGTGAACTCATTGAATGCAATGAATTAAGTGATCAAGATTATGAAACGGAATATCTAGATTACATTTTGGCGATTAAGACGGTAGAATCTGTAGAGGAGGCCATTCATCATATTAATTATTATGGTTCACATCACACCGATTGCATTATCACAGAAGATATGCAGGCTGTTGATGTTTTTATGAAGATGGTTGATTCTGCCAATGTCTATCATAACTGTTCTACGAGATTTGCAGATGGTTACCGCTACGGCTTTGGAGCAGAAGTAGGGATTAGTACTAGCAAACTTCATGCGAGAGGGCCTGTTGGATTAGAAGGGCTATTAAGCTATAAGTATAAGATTTTTGGCTCAGGGCAGACCGTAACAGATTATGCGAGTGGAAATAAGACATTTCATTTTAAAGATATTACGATATAGTTAGATAAAGGAAAGCTTTTTAAATAGGCGTATAATTTGTTAATAAATCATATGTATAAAAATAACAGATTGTGTTAATATTCTTAAAAGGAGTAATGAAGATTAAATGAAGGCATATCTACTGTACTTTAGTGGTACAGGGAATACATTTTATGTAGTAAAAAAGATTAGTGATATGTTAAACAAAAAGAATTGTTCAACCGAAATACATTCCATTGAAGAGAAATCACCAATTAACGCAAATTCTTTTGATATTTTGATACTTGGCTGCCCCAAGTATTATGAATATCCAGTAGTCGAGTTTATTAAATACATAAAAGATTATCTGCCAACGAATCACAAAAGAGTGCCAGTTATGATGTTTTGTACGCAGGTAGCGCACTTAGAAACTAATTTTAATGAGATAGAAAAGATTCTAAAGAGAAAAAACTATCGATTGCTTGTAACAAAAAGCATTCCCATAGCAAATAATATGGTTATTTTTGACTCCTTTCCCGTAACAAAACCTGAGAAAGTAAAACAGAATCTAGAGAAGCTTGAAAGCGAAATGAAGCATCTGATTACTTGTCTTTTGACGGGGAAAGAATCAAAAGAAACAATGAAACCATTGTATAGCCAAGTAACCTTTGCATCGGGATATCTGTTTACGAAATTATTTGCATGGTTTGGAGTAAAATATTCTACGTCTCAATCGTGCAACGGCTGTGGTCTATGCGCAAAGAAATGTCCTGTTGGCAATATAAAAATGTGTAAAAAAATACCTAAATTTGATAAAAAGTGTATTTTTTGTATGAGATGTATTAATAGTTGTCCCAAAAACGCTATTCTTTACAACCGTAAATCATGTAAGCAATATCAAGCAATAAAAAGTGAGTATTAGCCAGATTGCAGGAGGGGAGCCACAAGGCTTCCTTTCGTTATATAGCCAGAAACGATTAAAAACAAATATGTTATTACTATTAAATATTTTAATATTTATTTACATTTTATAAAACTTGCAGATTAATGAGTGGAAATGTATTATAATAAAAAAATAGTATAACGAAAGGGTATAAGATATGAAGAAAAAAACATACATACGTGCTTTTAGAAGAGGGTTTATAATTGGTACTATTTTAATTATAGTGTTTATATTAGTACCATTCTTTGCACTTTTTCCAAAATATCAAGAATATACAACAAAAGCAAAGCAAGATATCGAATCCATGGGAGATGAAGCTTTTTATTCTTCTTTAACGGGATATATATATGATGATGAAGGTAATATCATTAAGAAAATTAAGAACGAAAAAGATACGAATTATTTAAGCTACGATGAAATACCAAAAGAGGTCATCAATGCATTCATAGCCATTGAGGATAGGACTTTTTGGACGAACAGTGGTGTGGATTTAAAAGGAATTCTACGTGTTATTTATAATTACGTTCGTACTGGCGGAGAACAAATGCATGGTGCAAGTACGATTACCCAACAGTTGGTTCGTAAAGTCTATATTACCAGTGAAGTTACATTGGAGAGAAAATTAAAAGAAATGTGTTATGCAATGGAATTAACAAAGCATTACACAAAAAAGCAGATTATGGAATATTATGTGAATAATATTTATTACATGAATGGTTATTATGGAATTGAAGCTGCAGCAAAAGGATATTTTAATAAGTCCGCATCAGAATTAAGTTTGAGTCAAATGGCCTATTTATGTGCAATTCCTAATTCGCCGACCTACTATGACCCGATTAAGAACCCAGATAATGCTTTAACAAGAAGAGATAAAATTTTAAAAGACATGAAGGAAATGGGTTATATTAAGGAATCGGATTATCAAGCTGCAACTACAGAAGATATTGTTTTAGATATGAGTGCTAAAAACATTGAATCCAATCCTTATGCAGCAAGCTACGCGATCGATTGTGTGACCAGATACTTTATGGAACGCAATGGATTTGAATTCCAATATGTATTTGATAGCATGGATGCTTACAATACATATCTTGAAAATTATAATGTAAGTTATGAAGAGGCAAGAAATGAATGGTATAAGAGTGGATATCAAATCCATACTTCACTCAACTCGAATATGCAAGAAATTTTGCAAGAATCCATTGACTCGGCTTTAAGCTTTAGTGAGGATGTGAATGAGAATGGAATCTATTCGTTGCAAAGTAGTGCAACTTGTATTGACAATGAGACCAATAAAGTAGTTGCAATCATAGGTGGTAGGTCTCAAGAGATTACAACATATTTAAATCGAGCTTACCAAAGTTATCGACAGCCAGGAAGTGCAATAAAGCCGCTTATAGTTTATGCGCCTGCTTTAGAGATGGGTTATAATCCAGACAGTACAATTACGGACATTAATATTGACACATGGAAAGCATCAAAAGAAGTGACAGGAAGTCCGATTGAGTTTCGTAACGCCGTCGAACAATCAAAAAATGGTGCGGCATGGGGACTAATGCTAGAAATCACACCGAAAAAGGCATTAAGCTATTTACAGAGTATGAATTTTGCAAAAATAGTACCAAATGATTTTTATGAATCTGCATCCCTTGGAGGACTTACTTATGGTGTATCTACCGTTGAAATGGCAAGCGCTTATAATACACTCGTGAACAAAGGAGTGTATACACAACCAGATTGCATTGTATCAATCATAGATAAAGACGGAAAAGAAGTGTATGAAGACAAAAGACAGACCAGACAGGTTTATACAGAAAATGCAGCGATTGGAATGATTGATGTTTTAAAAGGTGTTATTACCAAAGGTACTGCTAGGTCAGCTGGATGGTCAAGTAAGACACAAGCAGCAGGTAAAACAGGAACAACAAATGACAATAAAGATGGTTGGTTTAGTGGTGTGACACCGTATTATACGATTTCAGTGTGGGTTGGATATGACAATCCAAAGGCTATGACAGGACTATACGGAGCCTCCTACCCATTAAAAATCTGGAACAAAGCAATGAGTGAGTATATCAAAGATTTACCGGCTAAAAGCTTTGATGGTACTTTTGAGCAAAATGAAGAAGAGTTGTCTAATTATGATGATGCAACAGATAGCGATTTAGCTGTTGCCGAATCCGTTCAAGAGATTATAAATAATATGTATGCCATTAATACGGCCGATCCAAACTGGCCAGCTTATGCAAATTCAATGTATGACAATGCAATGATAAAGGTAAATCAAATTTCTAGCGATACCTTAAGAGCTGAGATGAGTCAAAAGGTTAGCGAAGCATTTGGCTCTCTTTCCGAATAAGATAGACCAATATCGGTTACAAAACGAATGTTTTGTAACCGATTATTTTTGTGATTCAGTCACAAATAACTTTGTCCTTATGTGCCAGTCTGGAGGAAGAAGTAGTAATGCCTGTAGAGTTTTAAGAAAAGAAGACTATCATGTAATTAACGTATACAATTTTACTTATGAATCGACAAGTATTATAATAGAGATATTTGGAGGTAATGATTGTGAGAGAAAATTTGAAATTTTATGCAACGTTATTTTGGTCGACCTTTTATATCAGCTTATTTACCTTTGGAGGGGGATATGTGATTGTACCCTTACTAAGAAAAAGATTTGTAGATAGGTATCACTGGATTGATGAGGAGGAAATGATTGATTTGATAGCGATTGCTCAAGCATCACCAGGACCGTTGGCAGTAAATGTTGCTATATTAGTTGGGTATCGATTAAAAGGGGTAGTTGGTTCAATTGTAACAATTCTTGCGACTATTTTACCACCATTTTTCATATTATCCATAATTTCTACGATATACTCTTCTTTCATAAAAAACACTTATATCAATGGTATGTTAAAAGGCATGCAGGCAGGAGTTGCTGCGGTGATTTTATCGGTTGTACTCGACATGGTAAAAGAAGGCAAGGAAGAAAGAAATAACACATTTTATATTGTCTTGGTAGCTGCTTTTTTAGCGTCCTTTCTTTTTCAGATAAATGTAGCCTTTATCATTATTGGAGCAGCTTTCACTGGAGGAATAAATGAATATCAAAAGAAGAGAAAAAGAAGTGGTAAAAGATTATGATTTATATAAAGATATTTTGGAGTTTTTTTCAAATTGGTTTATTTAGTTTTGGTGGAGGGTATGCATCGATGCCCCTTATTCAAAACCAAATCGTTGACCTTCATGGGTGGTTAAGTATGAAGGAGTTTGCAGATGTTATAACAGTATCTCAGATGACACCAGGTCCGATTGCCATAAATAGTGCTACCTTTGTAGGGCTTCGTGTTGCAGGTGTTTTGGGAGCCGTTGTTGCAACCGCTGGCTGTATCTTGCCTTCCTGTATCATAATTATGATATTGTCTACTTTGTATTATAGATATCGTGGACTTTCCATGATACAAGGGATATTAAAAGGATTAAGGCCAGCTGTAATTGCTCTTGTTTTATCAGCAGGACTTTCTCTATGCCAAGCTTCATTTGGTCTTGAAAGACAGGATTTACTTCGGTTTCATTCAATCGATTATGCATCTATCGTCATTTTTACCTTTGCATTGATAGGCCTAAGAAGATACAAGGCAAATCCAATCTTCATTATGCTGTTATCAGGTTTGGTTGGTATGTTAGTATTTTCCTAATTGGAACAAAAGTGTCGTGGTAATTAAAGTTTCTCTATTTCTTCACTCTTGCCATCTGTATGTACGGTATGTATAATAGTAATAGTTATCAGTTAAAATAGTTGTTTTGTGATAGAAAGTAGAGGGCAAGGATGACAAAAAGTAAAATTGGTGAAGTAATAAATGCTATGATTTCTTATTATAGCGGTGATGTTCGTCGAATCAATCATTTTTTAAAGGTTTATAGCTTTGCAAAAACCATTGGAGAGATGGAAAATCTAACAGAAGAAACACAAAACATTTTAGAAATAGCAGCAGTTACACACGACATCGGTATTAAAATAAGCGAACAAAAGTATAACAGTTGTGCTGGAAATTACCAGCAGATTGAGGGCCCTCCAGAGGCAAAAGAACTATTATCTTCATTGAATATTGAGAGTGAAATAATTGAGAGAGTGTGCTATTTGATTGCACACCATCATACGTATCACAATATAGTGGAAATGGATTATCAGATATTGGTGGAAGCAGATTTTCTAGTAAATGCGTATGAAGATAATATGGATGATGTAGCGATTGAAAAGGTAAAAAATAAACTTTTTCGAACGGAAACTGGAAAAAAATTATTAGAACAAATGTATATCAAACCTTTGTAGTAATAACAAAGCAAATCTATTAACAAACCTTTTCTTGCTATTTTTTTGTAAATTAGTTAAAATGATATATATTTCATTATTTTTGTACTGAAAGAAGTCACAAGGCTTACCTACAACAAATAAGAGGGGATTAAGATTATGCAAGAAAGAGAACAAGTACATATTCATAAAAGATTGGATGGTACTACATATGAGCATAGTCATATGGATAAGGAAAACAAAGGGCATAATCATAATCACAGGCATACAAAGGCTGTTATCAACCGATTGGCTCGTGCCAGTGGACATCTGGAATCAGTTCGTCGTATGGTAGAAGAAGGAAAAGATTGTAGTGAAGTTTTGATTCAACTTTCGGCGGTTATTGCAGCTCTTAATAATACAGGTAAGGTGATCTTAAAAGACCATTTGGAACACTGTATCGTAGATGCTGTGGAATCAGGAGATAAAGAAGCCATTGATAATCTTAATAAAGCGATTGATAGCTTCATTAAATAATCAAAAGTAATGAAATGTATAAATCCATAGGACAAGAACAACTATGGTAAAACAATACAACAAAGCAGAGTAGAATTTTGTGCGTTAAGTGCCAAGTGAACAGGGAGTTGTCATTTGGACGAAAAGTGAAAACTTGCGGTACGAAGTTCGCATCCCGCTGCTACATAGTGAGGCTTATATTGCCTTTTTTATGTAGTATTAGGAAATTACTGCAACAAAGGAGGCAATTTATGAATAAGCTACTAAGAGTAAGCAAAGAAACCTTGTACGAGTTTAAACAAACAAGAAATGTCATTTTTTGTGGGTTAATGGCTGCAATTGCTGTTATTCTAACCTTTATTACAACCATTCAAATTGGACCGTACATAAAAATTGGATTTTGGGGAATTCCTAACAGAGTAATTGAATTACTGTTTGGACCTATTGTCGGAGGGATTTTTGGTGGTACACTTGATATCATCCGTTATTTCGTAAGACCGACTGGACCTTTTTTTGTAGGATTTACAATCAGTGAAATTGCAAGTGGAATCATTTATGGTATCTTTCTTTATAAGAAACCAGTAAAATTGACACGTATAGCAATTGCAGGTTTGGTTGATAAAGTAATCGTAAACTGTATTCTTAATACAATTTGGCTAAGTATACTTTATGGCAAAGGATTTATGATATTGATTTCAGCCAGAGTAATTAAGAATCTGATTATGTGGCCAATTGATACAATCATTTTGTTTATTATACTAACCTATACCGTTAAATTAATAAAACCCCACATGAAGTAGTGTCTAAAGGTTTAAATCGTAATCATACAATTGAATTTTATGTGACTAAATCACAGAAAAACGTACTGAAATATATTAAAATATAAGTAGGACAAATTAGTTGTTTTGTGATAGAAAGTAGAGGGCAAGGATGACAAAAAGTAAAATTGGTGAAGTAATAAATGCTATGATTTCTTATTATAGCGGTGATGTTCGTCGAATCAATCATTTTTTAAAGGTTTATAGCTTTGCAAAAACCATTGGAGAGATGGAAAATCTAACAGAAGAAACACAAAACATTTTAGAAATAGCAGCAGTTACACACGACATCGGTATTAAAATAAGCGAACAAAAGTATAACAGTTGTGCTGGAAATTACCAGCAGATTGAGGGCCCTCCAGAGGCAAAAGAACTATTATCTTCATTGAATATTGAGAGTGAAATAATTGAGAGAGTGTGCTATTTGATTGCACACCATCATACGTATCACAATATAGTGGAAATGGATTATCAGATATTGGTGGAAGCAGATTTTCTAGTAAATGCGTATGAAGATAATATGGATGATGTAGCGATTGAAAAGGTAAAAAATAAACTTTTTCGAACGGAAACTGGAAAAAAATTATTAGAACAAATGTATATCAAACCTTTGTAGTAATAACAAAGCAAATCTATTAACAAACCTTTTCTTGCTATTTTTTTGTAAATTAGTTAAAATGATATATATTTCATTATTTTTGTACTGAAAGAAGTCACAAGGCTTACCTACAACAAATAAGAGGGGATTAAGATTATGCAAGAAAGAGAACAAGTACATATTCATAAAAGATTGGATGGTACTACATATGAGCATAGTCATATGGATAAGGAAAACAAAGGGCATAATCATAATCACAGGCATACAAAGGCTGTTATCAACCGATTGGCTCGTGCCAGTGGACATCTGGAATCAGTTCGTCGTATGGTAGAAGAAGGAAAAGATTGTAGTGAAGTTTTGATTCAACTTTCGGCGGTTATTGCAGCTCTTAATAATACAGGTAAGGTGATCTTAAAAGACCATTTGGAACACTGTATCGTAGATGCTGTGGAATCAGGAGATAAAGAAGCCATTGATAATCTTAATAAAGCGATTGATAGCTTCATTAAATAATCAAAAGTAATGAAATGTATAAATCCATAGGACAAGAACAACTATGGTAAAACAATACAACAAAGCAGAGTAGAATTTTGTGCGTTAAGTGCCAAGTGAACAGGGAGTTGTCATTTGGACGAAAAGTGAAAACTTGCGGTACGAAGTTCGCATCCCGCTGCTACATAGTGAGGCTTATATTGCCTTTTTTATGTAGTATTAGGAAATTACTGCAACAAAGGAGGCAATTTATGAATAAGCTACTAAGAGTAAGCAAAGAAACCTTGTACGAGTTTAAACAAACAAGAAATGTCATTTTTTGTGGGTTAATGGCTGCAATTGCTGTTATTCTAACCTTTATTACAACCATTCAAATTGGACCGTACATAAAAATTGGATTTTGGGGAATTCCTAACAGAGTAATTGAATTACTGTTTGGACCTATTGTCGGAGGGATTTTTGGTGGTACACTTGATATCATCCGTTATTTCGTAAGACCGACTGGACCTTTTTTTGTAGGATTTACAATCAGTGAAATTGCAAGTGGAATCATTTATGGTATCTTTCTTTATAAGAAACCAGTAAAATTGACACGTATAGCAATTGCAGGTTTGGTTGATAAAGTAATCGTAAACTGTATTCTTAATACAATTTGGCTAAGTATACTTTATGGCAAAGGATTTATGATATTGATTTCAGCCAGAGTAATTAAGAATCTGATTATGTGGCCAATTGATACAATCATTTTGTTTATTATACTAACCTATACCGTTAAATTAATAAAACCCCACATGAAGTAGTGTCTAAAGGTTTAAATCGTAATCATACAATTGAATTTTATGTGACTAAATCACAGAAAAACGTACTGAAATATATTAAAATATAAGTAGGACAAATTAAATAAAATGATTGACAAAGGAGAATTCATATGAGTGTACTAAAAATAACAAAAAATAATTTCGATTCAGAAGTAATGCAATCCGATAAACCAGTTTTATTAGATTTTTGGGCAGATTGGTGTGGACCATGTAGAATGGTTGGTCCAGTGGTAGATGAGGTAGCAGAGGAATTAGGAGATTCGGCAAAAGTTGGTAAAGTGAATGTGGACGAAGAGCGTGATTTGGCTCAAAAATACAACGTAATGAGTATTCCTACTTTGGTTGTAATCAAAGATGGAAAAGTAGTACAAAGTGCAGTTGGAGTTCAATCCAAACAAAATATTTTAGCAATGATTCAATAAAATTCAATCTGTGTTAAGGGATGCTCCCCCTTGTAGTTATTACAAGGAGGAGTATTTTATATCATAAAATAGTATATTATATTATCGTTTGTGATATAGTCACAGAGATAAATGAAATTATCTTTATAATTAAAGTTGTCAAATATCAACTTACTTAGGTTGTGAAAAAAATAAGAGGAGAATGTTATATGGCAATTTTAATTCATCCATATGGTATAGGAATGGTTTTCTATCGACTTATCGTTGTAACAACAGTAATTGGAGTCGTATTATCTTTTTCATAGTATGAAAGGAGTTTTGAATGATCGCAGATATCGTAACAACGAATAGCATTAGTCTTATACTTGTTTTTTTAGAAGGAGTTTTATCTTTTTTTTCACCTTGTGTCATTCCGTTAATTCCAGTTTATATGAGTGTATTAGCTGGTAATGCAAAAAGAACAGATGAGTTTGGGACTGTTACATACGAAAGAAAAAAGGTTTTTGCACATACTTTATTTTTTGTTCTAGGAATTTCATTTGCCTTCTTTATATTAGGTATGTCTTTTTCAGTACTCGGTAATTTTTTTAGTAGTCACAAATTGTTGTTTACTAGAATAGGTGGAATTTTAATTATATTTCTTGGACTTTTTCAACTTGGTATTTTTGATTTTGCCTTCTTACAAAAAGAGAGAAAAATAAATATTAATTTTGCGAATAAAACAATGAACCCTATCATGGCACTTTTGATGGGATTTACCTTTAGCTTTGCCTGGACTCCTTGTATTGGCCCTGCACTTTCGTCAGTATTAATTATGGCATCAGGAGCCAAAACTGCAGCAACAGGTAATTTACTTGTTTTCGTATATGCATTAGGTTTCTTAATTCCATTCTTGATACTTGGTTTATTTACAACGCAAGCACTTAATTTCTTAAAGCGAAAACAACGTCTGCTTAAGTATGCGATAAAAGCGGGTGGAGTCATTTTACTTATTATGGGAATTATGACTTTTACTGGTTGGATGAATGGAATATCTAGTTATTTAAATTCGATAACTTTAAAGCAGCAAAACGTTGAAAAAGAAGTTGCTAAAGAAAATACCACAAAGGAATCGCAAACAAAGGAAACAAAACAAGAAAGCGAAACGGCAGAAGAAGAAGAGAGTAAAAATGAGACATTACCTGCGATTGATTTTACATTGACCGATCAATATGGAAACGAGCATACCTTATCAGATTACAAAGGTAAAGTGGTTTTCCTTAATTTCTGGGCTACTTGGTGTCCGCCATGTAAAGAAGAAATGCCTCATATTGAAGAGTTATATCAAGATTATAATTTAAATGAGGAGGACGTGGTATTTCTTGGAGTCACCAATCCCAAAAGTGACACTTATCCAAATAATCAGGATGTTACCAAAGAAGAAATCACTGATTTTTTACAAGAAAATGGATACACATTCCCAACGGTATTTGATGAAAGTGGAGAATTATTTCAGTCCTATTATATATCCGCATTCCCAACTACATTTATGATTGATAAAAACGGTAATGTGGCTGGTTATGTACCAGGTATGATGACAAAGGACATTATGCAAAATGTAATTAATCAGGTACTTGAATCAACGAATTAGAAGAATAAAAAAATGCTGATTTATGAAAGCAATCGCTTTTATAAATCAGTATTTTTAACCCTATGTTATATAAGTGCCATTAATTTATCTCGATCAATGATATGAATTGCCCCTCTGGATTGCTCTAGTATTCCTTGTGATTGAAATACCTTTAACATTCTTGAAACCACTTCTCTTGCACTTCCCACATATTTGGCAATTTGTTCTTGTGTTAAGTTTAAGTCATAAGAATTATTTTTTGCCATTTCATCCAGCAAAAAAATGGCAAGTCGCTTATCAAAGCGCATAAACAATATTTGTTCCATTGACCACATTACATCAGAAAAACGTTCAATTGCATTCTTATATGCAAAATTTTCTACATATATATTCTGGCTAGCAAGCTTACTAAAAGCTTGAATATTTAATAAATAAACTTCGGTATCAACCTCTGCTTCAATTTCTACATCAAAAGTAATGCTATTTAAAACACAAGAAGCAGATAAAACACATAAATCCCCCTCTAGTATTCGATATAAAGTAACGTCACGACCATCCTCTGATAAGATATAAACACGTAACTCACCCGTATGAACGAGAAGTACACCTAAGCACTCTCCATTTTTACTATATAGTTTACTACCTTTACGGTAGTTAATCTTTGTTATATTGTTTGAAAGTATATTTTTTTCATCACTGTCAAGTTTATCCCAAAAGCTTAAGCGAGATGTCACATAATCCAGAGCCTCTTTGTCAAGCATAGTAACCCTCCTATCTTTTTCCTTTTATTATAACAAATATTAGATAAAAAAACAGTATCATTCTAAGTGTTTAAGGGAATAATATGTAACAGTTCAGCCAGAGGTGGCATGGCTAAGCGTTGCAGTTAAAATCTAATAGATTTGTATGTATGAAAGATAAGAAAGACAGGGGAAATATGAAGGAATTAAAACAAGCCAATGAAAAGAAAGTAAAGTTAATACCTCTTGGAGGTCTTGGGAAAATAGGAATGAATATCACTGCTTTTGAATGTGACAATCAGATTATTGTTGTGGATTGTGGTATTTCATTCCCAGAAGAAGGAATGCTTGGAATAGATTTGGTCATTCCAGATGTTACATTTTTGATTGAAAACAAAGATAAAGTTAAGGGAATTTTTATTACGCATGGGCATGAAGATCACATTGGAGCCTTACCATATGTATTGAAGGATTTAAATGTTCCAGTTTACGCAACAAAATTAACGCTAGGATTAATTGATTTAAAGTTAAAGGAACATAATCTCATACATTCAACCAAAAGAAAAGTAGTAAAGCATGGACAATCGATAAATCTAGGTATTTTCCGCGTTGAGTTTATTAAGACAAATCATAGTATTGCAGATGCTTCAGCACTAGCAATTTTTTCACCTGCTGGTATTATCGTTCATACGGGGGATTTTAAGATTGACTATACACCATTGTTTGGGGATACGATAAACTTGCAACGTTTTGCAGAACTTGGAAAAAAGGGCGTCTTGGCACTTCTTTGCGATAGCACCAATGCACAAAGACCAGGATTTACAATTTCTGAAAAACTAGTAGCTAAAACCTTTCGCAATATTTTTTCTGAAAATAAGAAAAATCGGATAATTGTAGCAACCTTTGCATCGAACATAGACCGTGTACAACAAATTATTTATACGGCCTATGAGTTTAATAGAAAAGTTGTCATCCAAGGCAGAAGTATGGTAAATGTAATCCAAGTAGCATCAGAGCTTGGATACCTTACGATTCCAGATCAAACGATTATCGATGTGGATCAGATGAAAAGTTATACAGATGAACAGCTAGTCATCATTACAACAGGAAGTCAAGGGGAGTCTATGGCAGGACTTTCTCGCATGGCGGATTCAACTCATCGAACGATATCCATTAAACCAGGAGATCAGATTATATTTAGTTCCACACCGATACCTGGTAACGAAAAGGCGGTATCTAGAGTTATCAATGAACTTGCCATGAAAGGCGCAGAAGTGATATACCAAGATACTCATGTATCGGGACACGCATGTGAAGAGGAAATCAAACTAATCTATGCATTAGTTAGACCTCAATATGCGATTCCATTACATGGAGAATTTAAACATCTAAAAGCACAACAAAATTTGGCCCAAGCCATGGGGATTGAGAGTAAGAATATCTTTCTTTTGCAATCAGGTAATGTATTAGAGCTATCAGAAAAAGAAGCAAACATAGCAGGTCAGGTAAAAGCACGAGAAATCTACGTAGACGGGCTGGGAATTGGTGATGTGGGAAATATCGTTATCAAGGACAGACAGATATTAGCAGAAAATGGACTTATTATAATCATAATTGGATTACAAAAAACAACCAATCAAATCCTATCAGGCCCAGATATTATATCAAGAGGTTTTGTCTATGTAAGAGAGGCGGATGAGTTAATGGGGAAAATAAAGCAATTAGCATTTAAAAGTGTGGATCGGTGTTTGAGTAAAAATATTTCTGATTGGGGAAAAATAAAGACAGCAATCAAAGAAGATTTGAACGACTTTTTATGGAAGGAAATGAAACGAGCGCCATTAATCTTACCTATCATCATAGAAATAGACTCATAAAGTATCAACAAAAAAGCAGTCCTTAGGAAAAAGGACTGCTATACTTCTTTCTATATTTTGCAGGAGATTCTTGATATTTATCTTTAAACAAGCGAATAAAGTGAGCAGGGCTTTCATAACCAATTGTCTGACATATTTCTTGAATGGACAAGTTGCTGCTTCTTAATAAATACTCGGCACGACTTAATTTAGCCTCTTTTACCAAACTGATAAACGAAGTACCAGTATGCTCTTTTAGATAATTACTAAAATAAGCAGGAGCATAATGAAAATGCTTTGCTACACTTGTCAGCGTCACCTGGTCATAATGATTTTGAATATAGGTAAGGATACGAAAAAGCTGTTCGTTTTCCTTTGCGATGGGTGAAAAGATTTCTACGTGTGATTGATGAAGCCTTACGAGCTTTGCAAAATATACGCGGCATAAATTACTTAAAATATCAGTGCTAAATTCATCATCCTTATAATGCTCTAAAAACATATCAAATAAAAGGTTTTCTAATTCAAGATCCTTATTGGTATGAAACGTAATACAAGGCTGATGTTGTCTGGAATACAAATCACGTTGAAAAAAAGAGGATAAAATATTATCCTTTTTTAGAAATTCAAAAAACTGGTTTAAAAAGGTACCTTTTCGTATCAAGGCATCAATTATAATACTATCATCAAAAACCGACAAAGCATGTTTGACACCAGGTGCGATGATAAGGACATCACCCTCTATAATGGATTGGCTTGTATTTTGAATTTCATGTTTGGCACATCCAGAATATACATAAATCATTTCAAAAAACTCATGTTCATGTTGAAAGGCAGGCGTAAAACGATTATGTTTTTGAAGTACAATATTTTTGCTTACGTCTTGATTTTCTTGAAATAAGACTTGTTCAGAAAGCATTCGATTTTGATTTTCAAAAAATCCAGGAAGCCAAAGATTTTCTTTTGCAAAATCAGAAGCTTGTAAATCCTTAAGATACTCTTGTTTTTCATCTTCAGAATTCAATTCGTAATATGTCCGATATATTTGTTCATGTTTTGTATATTGATGAAGCTTTGTCATAAGCTCTTGTTTTGTCATAGAATCACCTCTACAAACAGTATGCCCCAAATCTTTAAAAACATCAATATAATATCTTAAATTTAAGAATTGAAACTAAAAGAAAAACAAGGTAACCTAACATTATAAAATACGTTAGTAACAAAGGAAGGGTGTTTTTATGAATCAGGAATTTTTTAAGAATCCACTTACAGATCCAGATTACAGTGTTTCGGGATTTTGGTTTTGGAATGATACCATCACAGACGATAAAACAACAGAACAGATGAATATGATGAAGCGAATTGGAGCAAATCAACCAGTTGTACATTCTCGTTTTGGATTAACGAACGAGTATTTAAGCAATGATTGGTTTGAACGTATTCAAAGTGTAATTGATGTGTGCAAACAAAACAATCAAAAAATATGGTTATATGATGAAAATAACTGGCCAAGCGGAAATTGTTCTTGGACCATTACAATGGATGAAGAGTATAGAGAACATTTTTTACAATTTGATATAGTAAAGCTACAAGAAAAAGAAGAACTTAAGATAAATAAAAATGAGAAAAATTACCTGACCATTACCGCTTACTTAGAAGATGGAACGCAAATAGAATTGTTAAGGGATGAAGAGGATACCCTAGTTTTTTCTTCCGAACAAAAAGCAGAAGTTTATGCAGTGTATGTTGATGTCGATGCATATGAGCCGATAGGAAAACTTTGCGTCGATTACTTAAGCAAAGAAGCCATTCAAAAATTCTTAGAAAGCACACACGAAAAATACAAAGAGCATTTTAGCAAAGAATTTGGAAAATTTATAACTGGAATCTTTATGGATGAAACAAGATTTTGTAATGCCATGCCTTGGACGAAAACATTTGTGGAAGAGTTTGAGAAAAGAAAGGGCTATGACATTACGAAATATCTTCCTTTATTAGTGAAAAAAACAAAGCAATCCGCTTATGTACGTTATGATTATTATGATGTGGTATCAGACCTTTATACAGAGGCTACCTTTTTACAGGTATATGATTGGTGTGAAAAGAATAATCTGCTTACCATTGGTCATTTTCTAGGGGAAGAGACGCTTGCTACCCAATCTTATTTTGGAGGAGATATGATGAGAGGATATCAATATTTTCATGTTCCTGGAATCGATCACCTTGGAAATGGAATCGGAAGTTTAGATGCCAAATTTGCAGTAAGTGCTTCGCATCATTACGGGAAAACAAGAATTGCCTGTGAAGCATTTGGTGCATCTGGTTGGGATATCAATTTTGAAGAGATGGTTAAGATATCAAATTGGCTGTTTCAACAAGGAATCAATCTAATTATTATGCATGGATTCTACTATTCCATAAGAGAAGAGCGTAGCAAGGATTTTCCACCTTCCTATTTTTATCAATGGAAGTACTGGGATCATATGCCAATGTATGTAAAAATGGCAAATCGCATGATGGAGATGCTTAGTAATGGAAGGCAAGAGTGTGAAGTTTTAGTATATGCCCCAATGGAAACCTTTTGGAATTATTTTGAGCCAGATTTAGAGGTAAAAACAGGCTTTTGGAATGAAGGGCCTTGGATTACAGATGAAAATGCCAAATTCATTGACAATCAGTTTCAGCTTTTATGCAATAAGCTAATTGATCGTAACCTTGACTTTCATATCTTTGGAGCAGACGTTGCTAAGAATTTTAAAGTAGAAGGAAGACGTTTGGTAAATGTAAAAACAAAAGCAAGCTATGAAATATTTGTATTACCTTTAACCGAAGTTTTGACCGAAGATTTGGTTTTACTTTTGAATGAATTTAGTGAGGCAGGGGGAATTATTGTCAGCTATCAAAGTGATGTCAAAACAGTAGTAAGAAAAGACGGCGCTCATATGAGGAATTACCCATGCGAGAAATTAAAACAGCATAACCATATTGTTAAGAAAAAAATAGTAGAGGTAGTTAGATACTGCGAAGAGAATATCAACCCACATTATGAAATTCTTTGTGGAGTAGATGAGGTGGCTCATACAAAGTCAAGCTATGAAGCAAGGCTTATCGACCCTTATATACATGATGGGGAGAGCTTATACGGAGTGGGAGTAAACAGATATGTTAAAGGCGAAGAACGAATCTTTAATTTCACTAATTACAATGAAAAAGATGAGGATTTAATCATTTATGTAGTGTCACATTGTGTGCCAATCCTATGCAATCCAGAAAATGGAGAGATAATAACCTTAAGTGACGCAAAGAAGGTCAAGGACGGCTATGAATTCAAATTAACAATACCAAAGAATCGTACACTTTTTGTAGTTACAGACAAATAAGAAGTTTGGAAAGTGTGATATCATAAAGTTGCTTTGCAATTGTTATGATATCACACAAAAAACAAAAGGTTTGAACTTACTGGTTTAATTGTTCAAAGTAAGTAGCGTTTGTATTTACGATACATTCTGCAATGAGTTTTGTGATAGGGTCAGGATTATATAGCTTTCTTGATGTAGCCAAAGCTTTGAAATAATCTTCTTTTTTCTCACAAGGAATGATTGTAATTCCATAGCCTGCATGAATTAGAATTAGATTCATAAGTAACCTTGCAACTTGCCCGTTACCATAGAGAAACGGATAGATATCGAGTAAGCGCTTATGCGCAAGTGCGGCAAGTTCAATTGGATGAAGTGCATATTTTGAGGAGTCTAGCTGATCTGCCAGATGATTCATAAGATGGTCTAGTTCATCTGGACTTGGCACTACATAGTTACTTTCTTTTGGAACTACCATAGTTGTTCTAATGGTTCCGGCACTTTGAGCTTTTATTTGACCGTATAAGAGAACATGTAATTTTAGTATGTTTTCTCTTGTTATAATCAATTCCTCTTGCTGTGATAAAGAAAGCATGTAATCATAAGCAGCGCTATGCCCTAGTACCTCCTTATAATCTTTGTGTGATGGAATGGTTAAGGAGTTTGTAGTTAATATTTTTGTTGTTTCAAAAAGAGTAAGTGAATTCTCATTTATCGCATTGCTGTTGTAGATAAATTTAATCTTTAATAATTCGTTTATTTTGTTTTGTTCTTCCAAAGAAAACGTATTTGCCAACCGTTTTTCTTTATAGGAATCCGCTTTTTGTATCAGTTCTTTTAATTCTTGCATGTTGCACCTCACTGTTGATTCTTTCTATATTGTTCGGGTGTAATTCCTTCTATTTTTTTAAAAATCCGAAAGAAATATTTTACATTATCATATCCGACTGCTTTACTTACTTGATACATCTTTTTATCGGTATTTTTTAGAAGCTCTTTGGCTTTTTCAATGCGAATTTGATTAACAAAATCTACAAAGTTAATTCCTGTTTTCTCTTTAAAAAGATGTGAGCAATAACTACGATTCATGTAAAACAAAGAGGATAAAAATTCAACATTTAAATTCTTATAATAGTTTCGTTTGGCATAAATTTGCATTTTTTCAATAACATCATTGGAGGCATAAATACTTTTTGATTTTAATATCTCAGAGATGTTTGTAAAAAACTGCTCGTAATATTGCTTAAGTTCATCAAGCGAAAACATGGTATTTAATATGTTTTGCATACTGGCAGATACCGTATTGGTATTAACTTGTTCTAAATACTCTGACATAATTAGTTTAGCATTATCCGCTAATTGAAAGCAATAGTATTTCACATCAGATAAGGTAGCATGCTTTAAGCTTTTTACATATAAAAATAAATCCTCTAATAATTCAATTATTTGCATGGTCATTCCAGACTCAATTCGAAATAAAAACTCTTCGTATTTTTCCCAGTTGATAGTCAAAGGCTCGTTTGTGACATAATGATAGAAGGTATATCGCTGACTCGAGACAATTTCTCTTGAATTTAACGCTACAACATCCTCTGAAAAGGCTTTGTTTAACGAATT
Source organism: Candidatus Galacturonatibacter soehngenii (assembly GCF_008830185.1). Lineage (GTDB taxonomy): Bacteria > Bacillota > Clostridia > Lachnospirales > Lachnospiraceae > Lachnotalea > Lachnotalea soehngenii. Next base: position 404,722 of record NZ_WAGX01000005.1, on the reverse strand, counting down.
AAGGTCCGAGTGTGTATTGCTGATGCCAAAAAACGAATCAATGTTTTGCGTGCTTAGATGGGAGTAGAGGCTATTTACTACTTGTTTACACAAATCCTCAACAGAGATTGCAGCTTGCTCTGGGATAAAAAGAATAAAAAATCCTAGATTATTGCAATGAATATGTTGTAAGTAAATCGCCAAATCACCAAATCCATTTTCCAAAAGAAAGTTTTGCATGGATTCTTCCATCAAAGGAGATGAGGAACGAATCGTAATTAACACGAAATCATGTGTGGTTTCAATAAATTTAAGTCTCTTTGAGGTAATGGAAGTAGAGGCGATGTGATAACCAAGAATCATATTCTTTAACATCTGAATGTCATATTCATAACGTGCACGCTCTTTTTCCGATTCGCTCAAATCAATTTTGTTTAGTAAGGCATCTTTGTCTTCAATTTGCTTAATTGCTTTTTTTACGGTTGCCTGGATTTCCTCTTTGCTAAATGGCTTTAAGATATAATCAATGGCTTTCGCAGAAATTGCATGTCTGGTGTATTCAAAGTCTTTATATCCACTTATGACAATCAGTCGCTTATCAGGATAGTTCTCTGCAAGGAGAGGAAGAAATTGTGTCCCATCCATGATAGGCATATTCATGTCTGTTATGATAATATCAGGATTTTTGTTGGCAATTAGCGCAAGCGCTTCATTTCCATTAGCGGCTTCTCCGATACAAGTAATGCAATCCTTTAGCGCTTCTAATTTTTTAATCGTTCCTTTTCGTATGAGACTTTCATCGTCTACAACAATATAAGTATACATGTGCGACCTCCTTAAATTCTACGCTTGAAATAATAGCGGAAGTTTTATTGTAATAATGGTTCCTTCTTGCAATGAGCTTTGTACGGATAGGCCATAGCCTTGTCCATAATAAAGGGCAATCCTTGTATGGATGTTCTTAAGTCCGATGCTATGTTTGTTTCGATGCCCAAGCTCTGTAAAGTGAGCGGTTTCTTGAAAACTCTTTTCTAACGTAAGGATTTGTTCTTTATCCATACCTGCTCCGTCATCACAGATTTCAAGAAAGATATTAGAATCCTTTACATAGCCATGTATTTTAATATAACTTCCTGTGTTACAATAATTGAGTCCATGGTATAAGGCGTTTTCTACAATCGGCTGCATAATTAACTTTAAGATTTTAAGATTGGTCATTTCCTGTGGCATATCGATTACCATAGCAAATTTATTATCAAAACGAATCTTTTGAATTGCAATATAATCTCTAACATGGTTGAGTTCTTCTTCAATCGTTACAAGCTCACTTTGCGTTTTGATGCTATAGCGAAACATATTTCCTAGTGCAAGTGACATGGTAGCGATACTTTCCACTTCTTCGATTTCTGCTATGCTGTTAATGGATTCTAGTGTATTGTATAAAAAGTGTGAGTTGATTTGAGCCTCTAAGGATTTCATTTGTGAATCCAGTGTAATGAGTTTGTTTTGGTACTCACTTTTAATAAAGGTATTCAACTGCTCAATCATACGGTTGTACTCATTGTATAAGACACCAATTTCATCGGTACGTGTCAGATATTTTTCTTGACGTGCAAAGGCTGACTTAGTTAGTAAAAGAGTTGCGCGCTCTCCTTTTAGATTGTGCCCAGGGCGATTACTCATCATATTGCTTAGATAAGTGATAGGCTTTGTTAGTGAATCGGACAGTAAAATGGATATAATTAAAAAAGCCATGGCACATATTACGCCAATTAAGATGATTAATGTTCTTGTATAATTAAACTGCTTATATAAATGCGAATAGTTTACTGCACAGTTTAAATTAAGCCCTTCAATATTTAATGGAACCGATTGTCTTGTGGTGGTCTCATTTGTAAAGCGATCTTCTAAATCAAACACATTGGTATACAATAAATTGCTTTTTTCATCTTGAATGGATAAAAGCATGAGGTTTGGTAAGGTATTAACGGAGGATAAATCAAATACATCGGGAGAACAATCAATAAATAATACGCCCAAAAATTCATGAGAATAGACATCATAAAGTGCGCGTGAAAAAGAGATGGAGGGTTTTCCATGTAAGATAAAGTCCTTCGTATTGATTCCGTTTACATAGGTTTTTCCTTCTAATGCGAGTGTTTCTTGATACCAATTATCGTTAAAAGGGCGATATTCATAGCGTATATCTATGTTATCACCATAACCGTAACCTAGGACTTCCCCGCTAGGAGTGAATACAAATATACCATTTACATAAGAGGAGGAATAGATTAAGTTTTGACAAATGAATTTGATGTTGTTATTGCTTTGAAACACGTCATAAGTACTATAAGAATGATTTGGATTTGCATATTTTTTCAAATCTTCAATGATAGCGTCATTACTTCCTGAATAAAAGGAAAAAATTTCTGCGATATGATTGATGTTTGCAATCGAATTATTAGCAAAATCCTTTGCGTTATTAAATATATTTTCTGAGACTTGTTTTGTTTGCGCATGAATCAAAGCAGTATACTGCTTATAGGTATAACTGGTTATGATAAGGATTGGAAGATTGGAAATAAACAAGAATATAATTAAAAACTTTGTTTTCAACTTCATAAAGATACCTCCATACAGGTAAACTAAAATCTAACAATAGTATACCATTAATCCAAACAAAAGTATACTATAGATGTGATAGAATTAAAAATGTAAAGAAAGTATTGTTTTTAAAAAGGGAGGATTACGATGAAACGAAAAAGAATAGGAGCTCTCGCTCTCACAGCAGTATTGGTTTTGTCAAGTTTGACAGGATGCAGTAAAGCAAACGATGCAGGAAGTAATTCCACATCAACAAGTGAATCGCAAGCCACAAGCGATTCAAAGGAAGAAAGTGCTGGAGAAGTAACAAAGGATAATATCACAATTACTATGATGTATTCAGGAACAGCAGCAGAAAACGACTTTGAGACAGAAATATTACCAAAGCTTGTAAAAGAAGAATTTCCTAATATTACATTGGAAGTAACCAAATTACCAGACGATCAGTACTATACGGCATTAAAGACTAAGTTAGCATCAGGTGAATGCCCTGATATGATATTGGTACAGCCTAAGTACGCAGGTGCTAACTCCGTAATTGGACTTGCTAAAGCAGGATACCTAGAACCTCTTACAGGGTTAAAGGCAATTGAACTTGCAGGAGTAGCAGGTAGAGAATCATTTGTCTATGAAAATGATGTGTATGCAGTACCAAGTGGTGTAACGATGCTTGGAACTTATTATAACAAGAATATATTTGAAGAAAATGGTTTATCCGTGCCAACAAATTGGGATGAATTTTTAAATGTTTGTAAAACGTTAAAAGATGCAGGAATTCAGCCAATCGTAATGGGTGACAAAGATATGTATGTGATGCAGTTTGGTCTTTATCAGATTGCAGCTAACCAAGTGTATGCAAAAAATGCTTCTTTTGATGATCAGTTAAGATCAGGAGAAACCAAATTCACAGATGAAGGTACTTGGGATAAAGTCTTAGAAATGTATAAGAGCTTATATGACAATGGTTACATCCAGACTTCTTCTTTAGGGCTTGGTGCACAACAAGCAATTCAAAAATTTGTGGATGGTGAAGCTGCCATGACCTTTGATGGCTCCTTTAATGCAGCTGCAATTACAGCGAAAGGTGCTGTTGAGTTTGAAAGAGGATATTTTCCTTTACCAGGTAATGATGCGGGTACAGATTTATATGCAGCGATGGCAATGGGTGCAGGGCCAGCTATCTATTCAGGTTCTAAATACATTGAGGAATGTAAGGCAATCTTAGAAAAATGGTTTGATGGAGAATCTGATATCTATAAGGCTTATGCAGACTCAGGAAGATTTGTTGTAACTTATGGTTATGGAGCAGATAAGGTAAATCCATTATTCCAGCCATTTATTGACTTATACAATGATGGAAAATCCTTTTACTGGTGTAATCAAGGCTGGCCAGCTGGTACAGAAACCGAAATGGAAGCTTTATTTAGCGAAGCAATTGGTGGTCAAGGAACTAGCGTTTCTGATATTGTAAATGGAATGCAGATGAAATTCCAAGAACTATATACAGAATAAAGATATAAAAATTAGAAGGAATGAGCGATATTTGGTCGTTCATTCCTTCCTAAAGAGGTGAAGAAGTTGGAGAAAAAGAAAAACAACAAGAAAAATATTTCCTTGGTATTTCCAAATAGAATGTATTTATTTGCTGTTCCAGCACTATTATTATTCTGTGTATTTTGGGTATTTCCTGTATTACAGTTATTTTATTATAGTATAACGAATTTCAACGGTATCAACTATCAATATGATTTTGTGGGATTTAAAAATTATATCACTTTATTTCGAGAAGGAACAATGACCAACTCCATTAAGAATACTTTAATATACGCAGTTATTATTGTAATTGGAAGTAATCTTCTTGGATTATGTGTTGCTATGGTTTTAAATATAAAGATAAGAGGAAAGGCATTTTTTAGGACTTGTGCCTATGTTCCAGCTTTATTTAGCGCAATTGTAGTTGGTTTTATATGGTCTTACGTTTATATGCCAGACTCTGGACTCATTGCATCTTTTTTAACTTTAATTGGGCTTGATGGTTCTAAATTTAATTTACTTGGTAATTATAAGACCGCATTATATGGAATTGCAGCAGTTGAAATATGGAAAAGCTTTGGTACCACTATGATTATTTATCTTGCAGGATTACAGACGGTAGATGAAAGTCTGTTAGAGGCTGGAAGAATTGACGGTTGCAATGAATGGCAGTTAATTAAGAAGGTAAAACTTCCGTTAATATCCTCGACAATTACAATTAATGTAATATTAAACGTGATTGCTGGTCTAAAGGCCTTTGATTATTCCTTTATCATGACCAATGGTGGACCAGGTAAATCAACCAATACATTAATGTTTACTATATATAAGATTGCATTTACGGATCAGATGATGGGCAAAGCAAGTGCATTTTCAGTGGTATCATTTATTGTTATCATTTTAATTACGATATTTATGCTTATTTTTATGAACAAAAGGGAGGTGGAACTGTAATGGCATTAGGAAAGAAAGACAAAGAGGTAGAAAGATATGAGAAGCTTTCACCTGCAATTGTTGCTATCTACATCATACTTATTTTATTTTGTATTGTTATTATGGCTCCTCTTGTAATTGTATTGTCAAGTTCATTACGTGAGGCTTCCAATATGAAATCACCTCTTATTTTGTTTAGTCAATTCACATTAAGTAGCTATATAACAGCTTTTCGTAAGATGAATTATCCAATGCAGTTTTTAAACAGCTTCATGACTACGGGAGGTTCTGTATTTGCAATTGTTTGCATTGCGACTATGGCAGCGTATCCAATTACAAGAATTAAGCGCCCGCTTAGTAAGGGCTTATACTATTTTTTTATTGCAGGACTTGTTATTCCAGCACAAATGGTAATTGTACCAGTAGCGCAAATGTTTGGACGATTGCATATTCCAAACACGAGATTTACACCTATGATTATGTTTATAACTTGTAGTCTTCCGTTTGCGACATTTCTCTACGCTGGCTTTATGAAAAGTGTGCCAGTCGAAATCGAAGAATCCGCTTATTTAGATGGAGCAAGTCTTTTTACTAGGTTTGTAAAGATTGTATTTCCTTTGTTAAAACCAGCAACCGTATCGACTATAATTACGCAAGGCTTATGGATTTGGAATGATTATTTCTTCCCAATGGTATTTGTATCAAAATCCTCACAGTATTCTTTACCAGTAGGAATGATTCAATTTTTAGGAGATAGAGAAAATCCTGCTCAGTGGAATGTGTTATTTGCAGCTTGCATATTGTGTGCTCTACCTCTTATAATAATATTTGCGATACTTCAAAAACAATTTATTAATGGAATTGCAGCAGGAGCGGTAAAGGGGTAATCATATGGATAAAAGATATCTTGCAATTGATGTTGGCGGAACGGAAATGAAATATGCTTTAATGACAGAACAATCAGATATACTAGAGCGAGGAAAAATAAAAACAACCTTTGATAATGGTGTGGATGGTTATATTGATAACTTAGTCAAAATTTATACAATATACGAGGGAAAAGTGGATGGAATTGCTCTTTCTATGCCTGGTGTCATTGACAGCGATGAAGGAATTGCAATCACAGGTGGTTCTTTTTTATTTATCAATCATACTCCAGTTGCGAAGCTTCTATCAAAGCGTTGTAACGTGAGAGTAAGCGTAGAAAATGACGGAAAGTGTGCTGCACTGGCGGAAAGCTGGAATGGAAGTTTGAAAGATTGCAAGGATGGAATTGTAATTGTACTTGGAACTGGCGTTGGCGGCGGTATTATAAAAGATAAAAAGATATATAAAGGAAAGCATTTTGCAGCAGGTGAGTTTAGTTTTATCCTTTTAGGACATGATTACGAAAGTATAGAAAATGTTTGGGGAATGAAAAGTGGAAATAAGAGACTGCGCCAAATGGTTGCATGTGCAAAGAATCAAGATTTCGAGGAATTAGACGGAATTAAAATATTTGAGATGGCAAATGCGAATGATACGATGGTTTTAAAGGCATTGGATCGTTTTGTTATGGAAATCGCTAAAGAAATATTTAATTTACAAAATATTTTAGATCCTGAATTAATTGCAATCGGTGGTGGAATCAGCAAACAGGATTTGTTGATTTCAATGATTCAAGAAAAGGTAGATTATATCTATCAAGTATTTCCAATACAAACACCGTCAAAGGCTAAAATCGTTCGGTGTCACTACAATAGTGATGCCAATCTAATTGGGGCTTTAAAGCATCATTTGGACAGCAAAAATGAACGGGATAAATAGGAAAAAGGAAACAAGATAAAGTGTGAACTTTTAAAAAGTTCCCCTTTATCTTTTTTGTGTTATAAAAAATAGATTTGACGAGAGAATAAAAACGTGTTAATTTGTATGTTATCTGGTGAAGGACTATGGGAAAAAGTGGGGATGGCTTGGAGTTGCAACATGGAAAGAAATGACAGATAATATTAAGAATATGTGCAAGCTACCAAAACATATCCTTCCTTATGTTATGATTTCATCAGGCTATCCAGGCGGACAGTCAAATGAATTTGTAGATCGTTATTAGCAAGAAAAAGTGTATTATGAAAATATAATAAGGTAGGAAAGGAAGAAAAGAGTGGAAAAATTTTCAATTGAAAAGGCAGTAAGAAATAGAATCAGTGTTAGAACGTACGAAGAACGCCCTATAGCAAAAGAAGAAAAAGAAAAAATTCTTGCATATATGAAACACTTGGAAAATCCATTTGGAGTGGAAGTATCTTTTCAAATAATTGAAACGGAGGCAATAAAGACAGAAAAGCTTGGTACATACGGTATGATTAAAGGTGCCAAGGATTTTATTGGTGCAACGGTAAAAGAAGGTGAATTTGCTTTAGAGGCTTTGGGATATTCATTTGAAGAGTTAATATTATACATTACTTCATTAGGAATTGGTACGTGTTGGCTAGGCGGAACTTTTAATAAAGGTGGATTTTCAAAAGCTATGGGAGTAAAAGAAAATGACATATTTCCTGCAATTACTCCAATTGGATACCCTGTAGAAAAACGATCCGTGAAAGATTCTTTGGTTCGATGGGCAGCTAAATCCGATAAAAGAAAAGCTTGGGAAGGATTATTTTACTTCGAGGATTTTTCTACTGATTTAGATAAAAGTGTAGCATGTGAGTATGGATACGCACTAGAAATGCTACGTTTAGCACCATCAGCGGCAAATAAACAGCCATGGAGAGTATTATTTAAGGATGAGGCGTTTCATTTTTACGAGGCTAAGTCATTAAAGGAAGATAAAATAGAGATAGACATTCAAAGAGTCGATCTAGGAATAGGATTCTGCCATTTTCATAAGGCAGCGATTGAGAAAGATTTGACAGGTAAATTAACTAAGCTTCCAAGTTCCGATGTAGTAAAAGAAGAGAAATTAACTTATCTTTTCTCATGGGTATTGCAATAACTAGAATGAACAATGTTAGATAAGGACATAAGAGAAAAATGAAACGATAGATATGCAACTTTCAATCAAAGAAGTAGAGGATAAGAGACGTTTTCTATTGTATGTTTTTTTATTTGCCCTATGCATAGGTACAGTTTTACATTTGATTTCTTATGTGGTGTTAACTGTAATTGTCATTTTTGGTGCAATGATAAGTGACAAACATTTAATGAAAAAAGTGGATTACAGCTTGTTGGTTACATTTATTGCGTTTTTTATCTTTATTGGCAATATGCAACATATGGAGTTTGTGCAAACATTAATTCAAAGAAGAATGGCTGATAATACAATTCTTTTTGCAGTAATTTCAAGCCAGTTCATAAGTAATGTACCAGCGGCTGTGTTACTGTCAGGTTTTACCAAGGATTATGTAGAGCTTTTAATTGGAGTTAATATAGGGGGGCTTGGAACATTGATTGCATCAATGGCAAGCTTGATATCTTATCGATATTATGTGGGAGTCCATAATCATGATGCAAAAAAATATATTAGCGTATTTACAATGGCAAATGTAGTTTTTTTAGTTCTTTTGCTAACAACGATACCTATCATAAAATAAATGTAAAATAGAGTCAAAATCAGTAAAAGAAAGAATGAGGTATGTATCTCGTTCTTTTTTTGTATTATAAATTGCGTTGTAACAGGTGGTACTTAAAGTTTCTACAAAGTAAGTAATTTATTCTAAAAATATATCATCTATGAATATATGCAAAGTACTTCTAATTTATCACTTTTTCTATAAGAAAACATATTATATATAAGAAATACGTATTTCAAAAGCTTTCAAAAAAGGAGGCAACATTATGCCTAATTATAGACCAAAACCTGCATTAATCTCCGCATCTGCGGCAGTTGATGGAACTATGATCACAAAGAATGTTTCAACCAGTAATTGGGGTCTTGTTTTAGTAAAAGGTACTGCAGAGTATTCAGATACCGTATTAAGAAGTGGTGCTGTTGCTGTCTGGGAGGATACTAACACAACCACGACTAGAAATGCAAATCGCTTTACGTTTACCAATGCAACTGGTGAATATGGAATTACTTGTAGGGCAGATGTACGAATACTACTGAAATTCTATGATAACTAATTAAAGAATAGAAAGAAAGAACGTATAACAAATGTTAAAGATGAATCATTTTTATGCGCTCTTTCTTTCCTTATTAACAATGTAAAAGCTAAGGAGAGATAGCCATGCCGTCAAAAGTGACATTAAGAGGCAGACAAATTATCTGTTCCCAAATCGTTACAAAGGATATTCAGTTAGCTGCTTATCAATATTTTTTTGTAAAAGGAATTGTGTATAGCCCCAATGGGGAGCCGTTAGCCAATGCCGCTGTTGAAATAGTTTTAATCAATAATACAATCTTTCCTATAGAGGAAAAGAGGCTTGGAGTGACCTTTACCATTGCGGATGGCACTTATGGTGTATCGATACCATATGTTGCGAATAGAGAATATAAGTTAATTGCCTATGCAGCTTTAGAAGAAGTGTAAGCTTATGATAAGTATTAATAATAAATATCTGGAGGCATTATGAAAAAGTTTCAATCATTAGACGGATATCATGTTTATCGAATAAAAAAGGATCATAAATATTTTTTTTTGGCAAATAGATTGAATTATAAACAAGAAATAAATCATCTATTCAATACGTTAGATGATATCAGATATGATTCTTTAATCTTTATATTTGGCTTAGATACTGGTGAATATCTCAATCAATTAAAAAAAATTATCTGTAAAAATAACAAAGTAATAATCTTTGAACCAAATAAAAAAATATTCTTACGTTATTCCAAAGAATTGGATGATAAGATACAATTGGTTTATTTTGATGAAAAAGTAATGAAAATTATTTTTGCTGAATCTATCAATTATAAAAACATTAATAATGTTTATTTTCATTCGTTTGGACAGTATGAGACAATTTATAAAAAAGAATACGATGTGTTAATTGAGCATTTAAATGCAACGCTAATAAATGCCTCCTCGCAATTAAGTCTAGCAAAGAGATTTAAAGAAGTTTTCTTACAAAATATGATAGCCAATCTAAAAATATTAAATGAAACCACGTTAATTCAGTCATATTATCATAGGAATTTAAATGTTCCTGCTCTTGTTATATCGGCAGGTCCGTCTTTAGATAAAAACATTCAGGAAATGCTTTTGTTTCGGGATAAGTTGAAAGAGTATTTTATTATTACAGGAAGTAGAACGGTAGGAACATTGGTAAAGCAAGGAATTATCCCCGATATGATTGTCTCGGTTGACCCAATTGATGCGAATTATGATATGATGAAAGACTATCTACACCTAGATGTACCATTGGCATTTTATGAGTATAGCAATCGGTTTCTAATGAAAGAGTATAAAGGAGATAAGGTATATATCCCAATTCTATTATCCACTACCATAGAGTCACTTTCTCACTTAAAGGGAATCTATTGTGGCGGTTCTGTCTCGCATTCATGTATTGACATAGCAAATATGATGGGATGTTCACCAATTATTTTGGTTGGGCAGGATTTTGCATATACCGATCAAAAGCATCATGCAAAGAGTGCAAGTTTTACTTTTGACAAAGAGTTATCACAGTTTTTAAAGCTAAAAGTAAAAGATGTATTTGGAAATGACATTTTAACGTCACCAACACTCGATCATTTTAGAAGGCGACTTGAGGAATATATTGATTTGTATCAGGAGTCAAAAAGAGTCGAATTTATCAACTGCTCTTATGGTGCAAAAATCAAAGGGGCTAGTTTCAAACCACTAAACGAGATATTAGAAAAAGAAATAATAAGAGTCAAAAAAATGTCATTCCAAGAAGAAAAGAATGTAGCGATTGATAGTGAAGTGATTCTTGATGAAATATATCAAGTGATTGATTATTTTTTGATAAAGGCAGATCAGGGAATTGAATTAAGCAGTGAAATTATTTCACAAAAACAGACTAAATCTTTAATAGAAGTTGAGGAAGATGATATTGATTTACAAAAAGTATTGTATATGCTTACTATCATAAATGAATTTGAAAACTCGCTAAAAGCCAGATACTTAGGAGGTTATTTGACGGAATTTTTATATGATATGAAAAAAGATACTTTTTATATGTCAGCAAAAGACTACAACAAGCTAACATCTGACTTACAACACCAAGCAAATGCGTTCTACGTTTATTTTGAAAAATTAAAAGAAATGCTTCATATAGCAAAAGAATTAATATCTAAAACGGTAATAGAATTTTATGAGTAGCATATAGTAAAAGTAGAAAAGGTAGGAGGATGTAACATGAGTGAAATTCAAATTATGTCAATTGATAATGATAAAATAGCGAAAGAGTTAAAAACAAAGTATAAAGAGGTTAAAATAAATAAAATGATAGTAAATGGAAAAGAGCAAGCTGGAAATGTAATTTCGGCTGAAGATACCAAGGAAAAACAAGAATTAAATGTGACGGTTTATACACAAAAAGCGGAGTATACTTTTGAAACTGAGAAAGAAAGTAGCTAACCGATGCCTTATCGTAGAAATACATCCCTTTTAATAAGAGGAGATAAGTTACGTTGTCATGGAGAAAATAGGGTACAGATGCAATTGGAGTGTAAAGAATTTCAAATTGTAAAAGGCACTGTGTATCAATCAAATAACGTACCATGTATAGGAGCTGTTGTACAAGTAATTCAACGAAACTTAAAGGATAATAGGATTGAGACTATTGGTTATGTAATTACTGGTGAAGATGGAGGGTATTTGTTTTCTATCAACGCCAAACCTTATATGCTATATGAATTAATCGTTTATGAACCGTTAGAAAGGTAAGAAGGAGAGGATATGAGTGGTTATAGGGAAATCATAATTACTCCAGAGGAAATGTCACATATTACCATATTACAAAAGGATATTTCAATAAGACGTACGAAGGATGCATTGATTATAGGAACCATTTATAGTCCTGAACGCAAAGCAATTGAAGGTGCAGTAATTGAAGTAGTAGCTATTCATAATGGAAATTGTAGGGTAAAAATGGGTTATGTTTTAACCAATTACCAAGGTGAATTTGCATTCGTTGTAGAAAAAAACAATTGCACTGACTATTTACTAAATGCATATGAACCATTGGAAGGAATAAAGGATGAATGATTTTTTTAATGGAAACGATATTGATACCTTACTAGTAAGAGGATTTGTTCATGATATAGCATACCGTCCCATCATAAATGCAATAGTAATACTAGATAAAATAATAGTAGAGTTTAATGAAGAATTACAAGAGGAGGAAAGCTATTGTGTTTACCTTGCGCATACACTTACCAATGAACTTGGAGAGTTTTGTTTTTATATTACAGATAAATTAAGTGGGTATAAAATAAAGGTATTTGACAATTATCATGAATCATAAGCAAGGCAAATAAGGAGTCTGGTGATGAAAAAAGTATTGGTAACGGGGGCAGATGGATTTATTGGAAGTCATCTGACCGAATATTTATTAAGGAAAGGCTATGATGTAAGAGCCTTTATCTACTATAATTCTTATAATTCTCTTGGTTGTTTGGAATATTTAGATTCAGATAAAATCCGTGAGATTGAGATACAAGCGGGTGATATTCGTGATCCAAACGGTGTGCGAGCTGCCATGAAAGGTGTGGATAGTGTATTTCATTTGGCGGCACTAATTGCAATTCCATTTAGCTACCATTCTCCAGATTCTTACGTAGATACAAATATAAAAGGTACATTAAATATATTACAGGCAGCAAGAGAGTTAGAAACAAATAAGGTGCTTATTACCTCTACATCAGAAGTATATGGAAGTGCCTGTTATGTTCCAATCGATGAAAAGCATCCATTTCAAGGACAATCGCCCTATTCCGCCACCAAAATTGGTGCGGATCGGTTAGCAGAAGCTTTTTACAAGAGTTTTGCAACACCTGTAACAATTGTTCGCCCATTTAATACGTATGGGCCAAGACAATCAGCGAGGGCCATTATTCCTACAATCATTACACAGCTTTTGGTCGGAAAAGAAGAAATTGAACTAGGTAATCTAGATACAACAAGAGATTTAAATTACGTTTTAGATACCGTAAAGGGTTTTGTAGAGATAGAAAAAAGTGATAAGACACTTGGAGAAGAAGTAAATATTGCAAGTCAGACTGAAATTAGTATGAAGGATTTAGCAAATAAATTAATAAAGTTGATTAATCCTGCTGCAAAAATAAAAATTAACCAACAAAGAATGAGGCCAGAAAAGAGTGAGGTAGTAAGACTTTTGGGGGCAAATAAAAAAATATTAGATCTAACAGAATGGAGTCAAAGCTTTACGTTGGAAGAGGGATTGTGTGAGACAATTCATTGGATTAAAAATAATTTAACAAATTATAAAGCAGATCAATATAATATATAAACTTAGATTGAAAAGAGGGAGTATATGATTCCTTTATCAGTTCCTTGTTTAAAAGGAAATGAGGAGCGCTATGTACTTGATGCACTTAATAAAACCTGGGTTTCAAGTGCAGGAGGGTACGTCATAAGATTTGAGCAAGAATTAGAAAAGTATCTAAAGGTAAAAAGTTGTGTGGCATTACAAAGTGGAACTGCAGCAATTCATTTGGCGCTACGATTGGCTGGGGTTGAACGAAATAATGAAGTGATTGTTCCGACCCTTACTTTTATAGCGACCATTAATCCCATAAAATATCTAGGTGCAGAACCTGTTTTTATGGACTGTGACGATTATCTTACCATTGATTGTGATAAGCTAGAACAGTTCCTTCAACAAGAATGTATGCAAACTTCTAAAGGGATAAAAAATAAAAGTTCGAATCGTTATATTAAGGCAATCATTGCAGTACATGTATTTGGCAATATGGCAAACATGAAACGTTTATCCGAATTAGCAAAACAATACGATCTAAAGTTGATTGAAGATGCAACAGAAAGTATTGGAAGCTTCTATTGCGAAGGGGAATTATGCAATCAATTTTCAGGAACAATGGGGGACTTTGGTGCATTTTCCTTTAATGGCAACAAGATTATTACAACAGGGGGCGGAGGAATGTTAACTGCCAAAGATGATAAAATGGTTCAAAGAGCTAGATATTTATCAACACAGGCAAAGGACGATGATTTGAATTATATTCACAATGACGTTGGTTATAATTATCGAATGACAAATCTGCAAGCTGCCTTGGGTGTTGCGCAGTTAGAGCAGTTAGAATCCTTTATTAAAATTAAGAACGATAATTACACCTATTACAAGAAAAAATTAGAATCAATGAAACACGTTAAGCTTCTTCCTTTTCAAAAGGACGTCAGAAGTAATTACTGGTTCTATAGTCTTTTGTTATCTCAAACAAATTCCACCAAAGAATTTTTTGTAGAAGAATTGAAAAGATATGAAATTCAGACGAGACCAATCTGGAAGCTTTGTCATATGCAAAAAATGTATCAAAGTAATCAATCCTTTTATATTGAAAAAGCTTATTTTTATTGGGAGCGTATCATAAATATACCTTGTAGCGTTACCCTTACTTACGGTGAGATAGACTACATAGCAGATGTATTAAGTAAGATCACTTGAAAGAGGGAGCAGTATGGAGGTATCTAGTTTATTAATTGAGAAAAGTATGTCCATTGTAAATGTTATAAAAGTACTTGATCAGACAGCGAAAAAACTTCTTATCATAGTAGAAAAAGGAGAGCTTTTAGGTATTGTAACAGATGGGGATATAAGAAGATGGATACTAAAGGGAGGAAATCTATCCTTGCCTGTTTCTTATATTATGAATGAAAATCCTCTTTCTTTAAAAAAAGAGGAGGAACATTTGGCATTTGAATTCATGAGGCAAAATAAGATAGAAGGCGTTCCTTTGGTAGATGAGAATAATAGGGTAATCAACGTTTTATTTTGGAATGATATGAGTAACCAACAATCTTTTTGTGAAAGAGTAAATGAGGCACCGATTGTAATTATGGCAGGTGGAAAAGGGAGTCGATTATATCCATATACGAAAATAATTCCAAAGCCATTGATTCCAATTGGTGATATTCCCATTGTAGAACGAATTATGAAAAAATTTAGTAACTATGGGTATCATAAGTTCTTTTTAACAATTTGCTACAAAAAAGAAATGATCAAAGCATATTTTTCAGAACAAACCAAGTATTGTCCTTACTTTATAGAAGAAGACAAACCGCTGGGTACTGCGGGTGCGTTAAAACTACTAGATATTCCAAAAGAAAAAAGCTTTTTTGTTTGCAACTGCGATGTAATTGTGGATATTAATTATTTAGATTTGATGTCATATCACAAGGAAAACAATAATAAAATCACAATTGTTACAGCTATGAAAAGCTTTGAAATACCATATGGAGTGATTGAATTGGGACAGCATGGAAGTGTAAAAGAAATTGAAGAAAAGCCCTGCTATGAATTATTAGTGAATACTGGATGTTATGTTTTGAATGAAGAGGTAAGAAAATATATTCCAAAGAATCAATATTTTGATATGACAGATTTAATAAAGTTATTGAAACAAAATAATGAAAGAATCGGAGCTTATCCAATTATGGGGAGTAACTGGCTTGACATGGGTGAGTTTAGGGAAATGAAAAATATGATGGAAAGATTAGTATAGAATGGAAAAAAAGGTTCTTTTAATTGGCGGGGGTGCACATGCGATCAGTGTAATTGACTCAATAAAGCATTTAAAAAGATATGAGATAGCAGGTATACTTGATAAAAAAGAAAAAGTGAATACGTGCGTAGCAGGAGTAAAAATCATAGGGGTAGATGATGAATTAGACGCTTTCTACCAGAAAGGAATCCAGTTTGCTGTGATTACAGTTGGAGGAATTGCAAATGCAAAGGTAAGGAGAGCGTTATATGACAGGTGTAAAAAAGCAGGATATCATTTTCCAAACATTATAGACAAAGATGCGGTTGTATCAAAAGATATAAAAATGGGAGAGGGAAATTACATTGGAAAAGGCGCTATCATCAATGCAAAAGCTGTGCTTGGTAATGTATGTATTGTGAATACAGGTGTAATTATGGAGCACGAGACTTGTATTGAGGATTTTGTTCATTTGGCACCTGGAAGTGTATTGTGTGGCAATGTATGGGTGAAAGCCAATACACACATTGGGGCCAATTCCACCCTTTTGCAAAATATAAGAATAGAAGAAAATGTAATTGTAGGTGCAGGCAGCCTTGTATTAAAAGATTTAAAGGCAAATAGGATATATTATGGAAGTCCAGTAAAGGAGGTAAGAAGGATTGAAACCTGTAATGATAATTGCTGAGGCAGGGGTTAATCACAATGGCGATTTGAATTTGGCTAAGCGTTTAGTTGATATGGCCTGTGATGCAAAAGCAGACGCGGTTAAGTTTCAATTTTATCACACGGAGCAATTAGCTGTTCCTACGCTACAAAAGACAAAATATCAAAAGAGGAATACGGGTTGTGATGATTCACAATTTGATATGCTTAAAAAACTTGAGCTGTCAGCAAAAGATATGGAAGAACTTTTTTGGTACTGTAAGAGTAAAAACATACAGTTCTTATCGTCAGCCTTTGAGGAAGAAAGCTATGAATATCTAGAACAACTAGGCGTTCAAATACTCAAAATTCCTTCTGGAGAGATTACGAATTATTTGCTATTAAAAAGACTATCTTACCTAAAACAAGATATCATTTTATCAACTGGCATGGCTAGCTTTGATGAAATTAAGGATGCAATAGAATTACTAGAAAGCAATCATATACAAAGACAAATTATCCTTTTGCATTGTATTAGCTCTTATCCCACAAAACTATCAGAGGTAAATTTACGAGTAATGGAATCACTTCGTACTACGTTTTTAAAACAAGTTGGATTCTCAGATCATACCATCGGATACGAGGCAGGTCTAGCCGCGGTAGCAATGGGAGCAACTGTAATTGAAAAACACATTACGCTTAACAAGGAATGGAATGGGCCAGACCATAGAGTTAGTATGGAGCCCAATGAATTTAAGAATTATGTGAATTCGATTCGACGAGTGGAACAAGCACTTGGAAATGGAGAGAAAACACTGACAGAGGAGGAACAACAAAATAAAAAATTGGTAAGAAAATATCTAGTTGCGACAAGACCAATCAAACAAGGGGATACGTTTACATTCGAAAACATCGGCGTCAAACGAGTCGGAGAGGGAATTACCCCTATGAGAATCAATGAGATACTTGGTAGAAAGGCACAAATAGATTATGAAAAGGATGAGAGGATCAAAGAGTGAAGAAGCTTTGTGTGGTGACAGGAAGTAGAGCGGAATATAGCTTGTTAAAGCCTGTGATGTTAAGAATCCTTGAAGACAAAGAGTGTGAGCTTTTACTAATTGTTGCAGGGATGCATCTGGACACAAGATATGGAATAACAGAGCAAGAGATTATAAAAGATGGATTTTCGATACAAGAAAAAATAGAAATGAATTTGGCAACAGATACAAAAACAGGTATATGTAAATCAACAGGTCTTGGCTTACTTTCTTTTGGAGATGCATATGAGCGAATGAAACCAGATATGGTTATTTTATTGGGAGATCGATATGAGATATTATCTGCGGCAGTGGCAGCTTGTATCTGTAACATTCCTATTGCACATATACATGGTGGTGAAATAACTAAAGGAAGTATCGATGACTGCATGCGTCATGCAATTACGAAAATGAGCTATCTGCATTTTACCTGCGCCAATGAATATCAAAGACGTGTCATTCAGCTAGGAGAAGACCCAAAACGTGTGTATCAGGTAGGAGCATTAGGAATTGAAAATATAACACGATTGTCATTACTTTCTAGAGAGGAATTAGAAACTTGTTTAGCAATCACACTTCATGAGCCATATCTGGTGGTTACCTACCATCCTATGACCCTAGATGAGAAGGAGACAAAATATCAAATCAAAGAGTTATTATTGGCCTTAGATTCGTTTGTGGATTATCAAATCATTTTTACAAGAAGTAATTCTGATGCTGGTGGGGATATTATCAATAAAAAAATTGACACTTATATATTAAAAAATAAAGCCAGAGCCATGGTCTTTTCATCTCTTGGAAGCCTACGCTATTTTAGTCTTGTCAAATACGCCAAGGCGGTAATTGGCAATTCTTCAAGTGGCATTTTGGAAGTACCTTATCTAAGAATACCTGTCGTTAACATTGGAGAACGACAAGAAGGAAGAATTAAGCCTGACTTTGTAATTAATTCAAAGCCAACCGCTAAGGAAATAGCTAGAGGAATACACCATGCAATCACTCACGATTGGAAGAATGAAAAAGGAGATAATCCTTATTATAAAGAAAATACCAGTAAGAATATAATAAATATTATCAAACAAAACCTAAATCAAGGGATTCAATTGAAAAAGGGTTTTTATCAATTAAAACAGGAAAAGGATTGATAAATGTATGAATTTTTTAGCAATAATACCTGCAAGAAGTGGTTCAAAAGGCATACCAGATAAAAATATTAAACAAATAAATAACAAGCCACTGATAGCCTATACCATAGAGGCATGCAAAAAATCACAGATTTTTGATGAGATAATTGTATCAACAGATTCCGCTTCTTATGCTGAAATAGCAATTCAATATGGTGCAAGTGTGCCATTTTTAAGGTCTTTAGAGCTTGCAAGTGATACGGCTTTCTCCAATGAAGTAATTCTAGAAGTACTAAACCAATATCATAATCAAGGAAAAGACTTCACGTATTTTATGCTTTTACAACCTACATCCCCCCTTAGAAAAGTTCGTCACATAATTGAAAGTGCACAGATAGTAGTAGAGAAAAAAGCGGATGCTTTAGTAAGTGTTTGTAAAGTGGAACACCCATCTTTTTTACATGTTTCTCTAGACGCAAAGGGAAGAATTCAAACGGATTGTTTGCACAAAAGAAAAAGAAGGCAAGATAGCGTAATGCAATATCGAATCAATGGTGCTATTTATATAGCTACTACAGAGTTTTTTATGAAAGCAAAAGATTTTTATGGGGAGAATACATACGCATATCTCATGAAAGAGGAGGAGTCAATTGACATCGACAATGAATTTCAATTTGAACTTGCAACTTGGCTTATGAGTCGGTCTGAATAGAAAAAGGAGTATTGCCATACAAAGCAATGCTCCTTTTGAATATAGGATAAATTAACATCAGATAGTGATTTTTACCTTATACGTAAGTAACCAATCATTAATCATTAACATATAGGCGATGAGCTGAGGTGCAGCCATAAGCTGACCATACCATGGAGAACCATAATCGGATGGAGTATTGATAAAAAAGTATACTTTTGCTTTATCAATAAACTGTAGAAGGGGAGAGGATGGCTCTTCAATTACTTCGATTAGTTTTTTTGCAAGTAGGCTTTCGTATCCAGGGTCATAGGTTTTTGGATATGGAGATTTCTTTCTAAACAACACCTCTTCTGGGAGCAGTCCAATAGAAGCTTCGCGTAGTAGACTTTTTACAACTTCATTATGATATTTCATTGACCAAGGAACATTAAATACATATTCTGCCAAACGATGGTCAGCAAATGGAACTCTTGCCTCTAATCCTGAATACATACTACAGCGATCCATTCTTGTTAGTAAGGTTTGCATAAACCACTTTATGTTAAGGAAAGATATCTCACGTCTACGTGATTCGGTTTTATTTTCGCTGTATAAATGAGGAGTTTGCGCTATGGATTCTTCATAGGTTTTCTGTACATACTCATCCATATTTAGTTCGTTTAAAAAATCATCTTTAAGCAATGCCTTACGTGGTTCTAAATTCATCGTCCAAGGAAATGTTTGTGCCTGAAAACATTCCTCTTTGTGAAACCAAGGATAGCCCCCAAAAATTTCATCAGCACACTCGCCTGTTAGTGTTACCGCATTATATTCCTTTACTAGAGAGCAAAAATATAGCATAGAGGAATCCACATCTGCCATGGAAGGAAGGTCGTGTGCTCGAACCGAATCTTTTAGTTTTTCGGCAAGGCTAAGTTTGTCACATTCAAGAAAAATGTGCTTGGAATCTAGGAACTTAGCCATTTTTTCTGCCCATGGTCTGTCTTGTGAAGGCTGAAATGAGTTCGACTTAAAGTATCTGTTATTGTTGACAAAATCAAAAGAAAACGTAGAAAGCTGTTTATTTTTCTTTTTTAATTCGTTGGCGCACACGGCGGAAACGATGCTACTATCAAGACCACCAGATAAGAAGGTACAAATCGGGATATCAGAAACCATTTGACGCTTGATTGAATCTTGAATTAAAAAGGAGGTTTTGGCAACTGTCTCCTCTAGAGAATCCGTATGTTCATAAGCCTCAAGCTGCCAATATTGATGTAGATGTAAACCATCTTTACCAAACTGACAATAATAGCCTGGAAGAACTTCATTCATGTCTTTAAATACACCAATGCCAGGGGTTTTTGCAGGCCCGATGCTAAAGATTTCATTGAGTCCGTTTATGTCTACTTCTGGTTGAATGAATGGATGCTCAAAGATGCCTTTTATTTCTGAAGAAAAAATGAGAGTATCCTCTTTTTGGGTGTAAAAAAGAGGTTTGATTCCAAAGCGATCGCGAAATAGATAAAGTTCATTTTTCCTTTCGTCACTAATTGCAAAAGCAAATATTCCATTTAGTTTTTGTACGAAGGAGGGACCATATTCTATAAAACCAATTAAGATTACCTCTGTATCACATGAGGTGAAAAAGGAATGACCTTTTGCTTTTAGGTCCTCTCTAAGTTCTATCGTATTATAGAGCTCTCCATTGTATACAATCGTATAATTGCTATTATAATAGGTTCTGGTCATGGGTTGGTGGCCACCAGCCAAGTCTATGATGGATAATCTTACATGAGCAAATGCAAAGGCATCCGAAAGATAAGTGCCATCATCATCAGGACCGCGATGCTTTTGTACGGTATTCATTCTAGTTAATATTTCATTATAATAGTTTGATGAATTTGAGTAATGCTCGTAAGGATTAAAAAAACCTGCAATACCACACATATTATGTCCCCTTTTGATATTTATTGTTAAGACATGAAATCAATGTCTTATATAAAGTACTATGCTTCATATTATGTAAAAATAATTAAATATGTGAAATAAAATCAATATATGTTATAATGATTGAAAAAATAAGATGGAGATAACAATGAAAGCGATTATAGTATATTTTTCTTTGGAGGGTAATGTAAAATTTGTAGCAGAAAAAATTAAGAAGCAGTTGAATGCTGATATGCTATGTTTGACTCCTAAAAAAGAGTATCCAACTGGGAAGGTAAGTAAATTCTTCTGGGGTGGAAAAAGTGTTATATTTAATGAAAAACCGAAGCTAGAATCGTATCAATTTAATAAAGAAGATTATGATGTTATTGTGATTGGTACACCAGTTTGGGCAAGTAGCTATACTCCTCCAATTAAAACATTTTTATCAGAAAATGATTTGAGTGGAAAAAGTGTTGCTTTCTTTGCTTGCCAGTCGGGAAATGATGCAAGTAAGTGTTTTGAAAAATTAAAAAATGAACTTAAGAATTGTCAAGTTGCAGCAACACTTGCATTGGTTAATCCAGCGAAAAAGAAAACAAATGAAGATCAGCTACAAATTGATACATTTTGCTATAATATCTTAAATCATATAAAGTAAAAGCATAGCGACCTTGGGGTTACGAAATAGTAACCCTTTTGGAAGTTTTATCCTTAAAGATATTGCTTTTCCTGTCAAATGCTGATATGATAAATCCATGAATTCTAGATTCATTTCTAGCGCATCTTCGCGCACTTATCCAAAACTAATTATTTTTACCAAAAACCACATATGCTTATTATCAGAGAGGAGGAACATGCTTGGGGAGGTAATTAATTGCAGACCAAAAAAAACGAAAAAAACATACAATAAAAGATTGATACGAAAACGTTTAGAAAAGAAACGATTCGACCTTTTAGTAGAACAACTTGAAGGGAAGAATGGAAAAGACTATGTTATTGTCAAAAAAATTTCTTTTCTTGCAAAGTTATTGGAACTATTAACCCATTCTTTTTATATTTTGGTGCGTATCCTTATATGGGGAATCCTTTGTTTCTTAATTACAATAGGAATCAATACCGCACTTAATGGACAACTTAGGCAACAGGCAATGCAGGTTTTTAGCCAATTAATTGGAGGCTGATCCATGAATAATAAAAAGCACAGATTCTATCGTATTAGCTTAGTGTTATTTATTTTATTGAGCTTTGTATGTCAAATGGCTAGCAAGACAGACACGTGCGTAGGCCAAAAGCTCACCATTTATTACGTGAATCACTTGATTGTGGTTAAGGATGATAATCAAATGTTTTATCAGTCAAGAGATTTCCTGTGTCATAGGAAAGTAGAAAAAGAAGTATTATCCAAGTCCAAAAAAGATAAAATAAGAGTCACGCAACCAGATTAAGTTTTATTGTAGAAAAATTGTAAAAGTAATTGTAATCTTTTCCTTTTTACAATATAATTATGTCGAAGGACAAAGGTGTCGTTATAGGCACTTTTTGTCCTTTTTTGTGTATCCTTTAACAAAAAAGATGAATTGGCCGAAAGCGCATCCTTTGTTTTGAATACAAATATACGAAAAGGGAGAAATTACGATGAGAGAAAAACTTAGATATGCCGCAAACAGACATAAAAGAAAACAGGCAGAGCAAATTTTTGAAGGTATTTCTAATGGAAGAAAGGCAGCCCTTTATAACTGGTTTAAAGATTGCTGGCTCCAGCTAGATGTAGTAAAAAGGACGTTGATATCATCACAAGGAACTGCGCAAATCATTCAAGAAGTTTTAAATGATTCGCAAAAAAGGTCACAGACAATGATAGAAGTTTTTTTATGTGATGTAAGTGGAAAGGTCATTGCATCTTCCTTTACAAGGCACATTGGGAATGATTTTTCAGAGTTTCCTAATATAAAAAAGGGAATCAAGAATGAAAATTATATGTATGGTCCATATTGCGATAAGGCAACACTTGATATAGATTTGAAACAAAAACCTTTTTTTGATGAAGTAACCTTACTTTTTTCCACTCCCCTTGAGATAAATGGGCAACTATATATTTTACTGGCAAGGGTATTAAACGATGATATGAGCAACGTGATTCAAGAGGAGGATACCCATATTTATAAAGATTCTGGTGATAATTATTTATTTATGATTCAAAGCAATAGAGGAATCGAGCCAGGGACCGCAATCTCACGAAGTCGGTTTGAAGACCAAACTTTTTCTTTGGGAGATAATCTAAAAGATGGTATCAAAACAAAGCATTGGGATATTGTTAAAATAAAAGATCATACAGAATTCGAAGTTATTTTTACCGACCCAGCTACTGGTAAGCTTCATCAAGGGGTTCAAAATACAATACATAACGAAGAAAATCTTGATTGTTGGCCTGGATATCCAGATTACAGGCATATCATGGTAGGGGGAAAAGGGACAATTATTAAGCCACCTTATTCTGATGAAGTATGGGGTATGATGTGTGAAGGAGATATTGAAGATATTTATCACTATTCTCATTTGAGCCGAAGAATTCCAATCTATCTTGGTATTTTGGCGTCTTCCTCTTTATTGGTTCAATACGTATTGGATTCTTTTTTATCGAATCAATTACTATCAGGAGGAATCATAATCCTTTATACCATTTTCGTCACTTATGCTATATGCAAAAAAACAATCGTAACCCCACTCAATAACGTAACCAACACTTTATGGGATATTGCTGAGGGAGAAGGAGACTTAACCAAGCGTCTGCCAATGGATTCCACCAATGAGATAGGTCAGCTAATCCGATGGTTCAATAAATTTATAAGCAATCAAATGAATATGATAATTCGGGTTAAAAACTCCTTAAAGGCATCTCAAAAAACAGTGACAACAGTGTCAAATTCGAATCAAAAGATTCAAAATAGTATGAGAAGTATAGAAGAAATGGTCCATACCTTATCAAATAATGCGATGGAACAAAATCAATTATTTCATAATACGCAAATAGAAGTGAATAAGATAGCAGATTGTTTAGAAAATAATGAATTAAGTCATTTGGTTGAAACAATGAAAGAAAAAACGGCAAGTGCTACTGTTTTTAAAAATGATCCAGTTAAAGTTCAACAAGAGGCAAATCTTGTAAATCAAGAACTAGAACATGCCATGGTAAAAGCAATGGGAAGCATATCATCGTTGGAAAAGGAATCCTTAGAGATTACCAATATTATTAGTACCATTAATCGAATTAGCAAACAAACGAGTCTATTAGCTTTAAATGCATCGATTGAGGCAGCTCGTGCAGGAGAAGTAGGAAAAGGATTTGCGGTAGTTGCACAAGAGATTAAAAGTCTATCAGAAGGAACGAATGAGGCAACTACTGTAATAGAAGGACTGATTCATACCATTCAAAATGAAATCAATCAAACGAATGCTAGCTTCATGGCGATAGAAAATAAAGTGAAGACGAGTATTGAAAATTCTACAGAAAGTATGAAGGCGGTAAGCCTTGTCATTGATATATCAAAAACGATATCATATATCTTAGAAACCATGTCAGAACAATCTGTGTTGATGAATGAAGTTAGAAGTAATATATTGATGATGGCAAAGCAAAATGAAGAAAATTCAATTCGTGGAGAAACAAGCAGCAAAGAAGCATTAGAGTTGGTATCTTATATCAATAAACAAACAGGAAAGCTTTCTAAGGTAATTGAAAGCTTAGAATATTCTACTGCGGATTTAAATGAAATGGTAGAGTCTTTTAAAATAGAGAAATAGTAGTCAAAGTTATAATTTTAGTTAAAAAAATGAGGTGTGGCAACACCTCATTTTTTTATATCTTTAAGCTCCATTTTGAGCAGTCCCATATATCAGTGGAAAGCCCTTCATAAAAATCAGGCTCATGACAAATTAAAAGAATGCTTCCCTTATATTCTTTTAGAGCTCGTTTTAACTCTGCTTTTGCATCCACATCTAAGTGATTAGTAGGCTCGTCTAAAAGTAAAATATTAGTTTCTCGATTCATTAATTTACATAATCGAACTTTGGCTTGTTCTCCACCACTTAAAACACGTACCTGACTTTCAATATGTTTGGTGGTCAATCCACATTTAGCCAGTGCAGAACGCACTTGATACTGGGTATAGGAAGGGAACTCTTTCCATATTTCTTCAATGCATGTGGAGGTATTATCAGGAGCCATCTCCTGTTCAAAATAGCCTATGTATAAATAATCACCAAGTGCTGCCTCACCGCTTAGTGGCTTAATTAATCCTAATATGCTCTTTAACAATGTAGTCTTTCCGATTCCATTTGCTCCAGTTAATACAATTTTTTGTCCACGTTTCATAGAAAGGTTTAACGGTTTAGAGAGTGCCTCATCATAGCCGATTACAAGGTCTTTTGTTTCAAAGATGTATTTACCTGCTGCTCTAGCATTCTGAAAATGAAATTCAGGCTTTGGTTTCTCACGAACCAATTCAATTTTTTCCATTTTATCTAGTTTCTTTTGTCTAGACATTGCCATATTTCTAGTTGATACACGCGCTTTATTTCTTGCAACGAAATCCTCTAATTCAGCAATTTCTTGTTGTTGTCTATTGTAAGCAGCATTTAGCTGGGCTTTTTTGATTGCATATACTTCTTGGAATTTATCATAATCACCCACATAACGGTTTAATTCTTGGTTATCCATGTGATAAATTAGGTTTACAACACTATTTAAGAATGGAATATCATGAGAGATTAAGATAAAAGCATTTTCATACTCTTGTAAATAACGTTTTAGCCATTCTATATGTGTTACGTCAAGGTAGTTGGTAGGCTCATCCAGTAGTAAAATATCTGGCTTTTCTAATAAGAGTTTGGCAAGCAATACTTTTGTTCTTTGACCACCGCTTAAGTCCATTACATCTCTGTCAAGACCTAGTTCATCAATGTCAAAGGCATGACTGATTTCTTCGATTTTAGAATCTATAACATAAAAGTCGTGTGCCATTAAAAGATCTTGAATGATACCAAGTTCATCCATCATGTTCGCAAGTTCTTCTTCCGAAGCTTCTCCCATTTTGTCACAGATAGCATTCATTTTTGACTCCATATCAAACAAAAATGCGTAGGCTGATTTTAATACATCTCGTATGGTCATACCTTTTTCTAATGCAGTATGCTGATCGAGATAACCCACACGCACATTTTTTGACCACTCTACTTTACCGTCGTCAGGCATAAGCTTTCCAGTAATAATATTCATGAAAGTAGACTTACCTTCTCCATTTGCTCCAATTAAGCCAATGTGTTCACCCTTTAACAAGCGAAAAGATACATTATTAAAAATGGCTCTGTCACCAAAACCATGGCTTAAGTTTTCAACATTTAATATACTCATAAAATCTCCTTTGGCTGTGCATACTTTAATAGATAGTAATTCAAGATCCGCTTTGACGATTATAATATATCAGGAGACGTTTTTCAACAGAATTTGTTTGGATAAAAGAGAATTTGTTTAGATAAAAGAGAATTAATTCTTCGAGCAATATGAAAGAAACACTTTGTGCCTACAAGCACAAAGTGTTCGTTCAATTAAACAATGTGTAGTTTGATTTGCAAGGAATGTATGAGGTCAATCCATGTATCAGATATGCCGCAATCAGTGATAATGGTATCAAAATCTTCAATGTTTGCAAAATAGGAGGATTTTATAATAGAAAATTTACTGGAATCGATTAAAAGAATTTTTTCAATACCAGATTTAAAAATAGCTTGTTTGGTCGCGATTTCGTAATTATTTGCACAGGTCACTCCTAAAGTTTCATGAACGCCAGCAGCAGAAATAAAAACCTTACTCGCTCGTGTATGTTGAATAAGCGAAAGTCCTTCCATACTTTCAAACATTTCTGTATTAGCATGATAGTATCCACCTGCAAAGATAATGGATATATTTGTCTTATCTACAAGTTGATTTAAGATGTTGCGGTTATAGCAAAGGATGGTTGCACTAAGTGTGGAAGGTAAAGCCTTTGCAAGATACTCTGTTGTGGAACCAGTATCAATAATTAAAATGTCATTTTCCTCAATCAAGGTTGCTGCAAAGCTTCCAATGCGTCTTTTTTCTTCCATAAAAGAAGTAACAGCACTTCCTAAAGCGTAATGATCGTCTGCATGATCCAAAGGTTTGGTAGTCTCAAAATTATAGAAGAAAGCACCATATTGATTTCTAATGATGCCTTGTTTTATTAGCTGATTTAGATCTCTTCGTATTGTCATTTCAGAAACGTTAAATTTTGCAGCAAGTTCTTTTGCAGAAGCTCCCTGTGAATCTTTTATTATTTTTATTAAATGATTCATGCGTTCATATTTTTTGCTCATGACAATACAGCGATCCTTTCTGGATATGACAGTTCATATTCCTTATAATGTGAATATTCTAACATTTCTATGAATAATATGCAATAAAATGTTGGAAAAGTAACATACTTTAACAAAAGTATTGACTATATGTGGAGAGAATGATAAAATCAAATTAAATAAATTATATTATAAATTTGATTTTGGACGTAACGATTTGCGTAGCAACGAGGCTATTTTTAAGATATAAGGTAACTTAAAAGTAGCCAATTTTATGCCAAGCTTTGCTATAATATGATAAGTTATATTTAAGTCCAAGCGTTTGGTCTTAAGTTAATTTATAAAATGTCGTATAACGACCCCACATCTTGAAGGAGGAAAATATTATTATGAAAAAGAAACTTTTATCATTCGTTTTAGCAGGCTGTATGATAGCTTCATTAACTGCATGTGGAAGTTCAAGTAAAACTACAGAACCTACCAATGATAGTTCTAAAACAGAGACAACAGAATCAACAGACGCAGCAACCGATACAAAGGAAGATGCAGTAGCAGAAGGTGAGGCATCTGCAGATGGGTATGAGCTTGCATTAGTAACTGACATTGGAACCATTGATGACAAATCATTCAATCAAGGTGCTTGGGAAGGTGTAGTTCAATATGCAAAAGAAAGCGGTAAGTCTTATAAATATTACCAGCCAGCAGAAAAAACAACAGATTCTTATGTAGAAACCATAGATTTAGCAATTGAAGGTGGAGCTAAAGTAGTAGTTTGCCCAGGCTATTTATTTGAAGAAGCAGTATTTATTTCTCAAGATAAATATACAGATGTAAAGTTCATCCTATTAGATGGAGAACCACATAATGCGGATTATTCCGAATATAAGACTGCTGATAACACTATGGCTATCTTATTTCAGGAAGATGAGGCTGGATTCTTAGCAGGATATGCAGCAGTAAAAGACGGTTATACAAAGCTTGGTTTCATGGGCGGTATGGCAGTACCAGCAGTTATCCGTTTTGGATACGGGTTTGTTCAAGGTGCTGATTATGCAGCAAGTGAATTAGGACTTGATTCAGTTGAAATTTCTTACCACTATACAGGCGGATTCGATGCAACTCCAGAAGTACAGACTTTAGCAGCTTCTTGGTATGGTGCAGGTACAGAAGTAATCTTTGGCTGTGGTGGTGGAGTTGGTAACTCAGTTATGGCAGCAGCAGAAGCAAATGGTAAAGCAGTTATTGGTGTAGACGTTGATCAATCTCCTGAATCAGATACCGTAATTACTTCAGCTATGAAGAAGTTATCCGTATCTGTATATGATGGAATTAAAGCCGTATATGACAACGCATTTCAAGGTGGAAAAACCACTACATTTACTGCAGCTAACGATGGTGTAGGTCTTCCAATGGAAACATCTAAATTCAAGACTTTTTCATCAGATGATTATGATTCTGTTTTTGCGAAACTTGCAGGTGGAGAAATCAAAATCAACAATGATACAAAAGAAAGTGATACAAACGCAGCAGTTGGAGCATTTGGTCTAAAAGTTGCAAAAGTAAACGTTGTACAATAATTCCTATCGTAATAGCGAATAGATAATAGAGTATAAAAATGTTTGAATAAGCATTTTTTGTTAACTATAAAAGGGGATGCTATTTAGCATCCTCTTTTTTAAAATAAACGTTGAGGTGAACATATGGAATACATTATTGAAATGCTTGGTATAACAAAAGAATTTCCAGGAATTATAGCCAATGACGACATTACACTTCAAATTAAAAAAGGTGAGATACATGCATTGCTTGGAGAAAATGGAGCAGGTAAATCCACACTTATGAGTGTATTGTTTGGACTTTATCAACCAGAAAAAGGGATGATTAAAGTAAAAGGCAAGGAAGTAAAGATTAACAGTCCTTTGGATGCAAATGCTTTAGGCATCGGAATGGTACATCAGCATTTTAAATTAGTGCATAATTTTACAGTATTACAAAATATTGTATTAGGAATGGAAAGCGTAAAATATGGCTTGATGGAAATGAAAGAGGCAAGAAAAAAAGTTGTGGCCTTAAGTGAAAAATACAATCTATTTGTAGAGCCTGATGCTCTTATTTCTGATATCACAGTTGGTATGCAGCAACGTGTTGAAATATTAAAAATGCTGTATCGAGAGAATGAAATACTTATCTTTGATGAGCCGACAGCGGTTCTTACACCTCAAGAAATTGATGAATTGATGAACATCATGAAGAACCTGACAAAGGAAGGAAAATCAATCATCTTTATAACTCACAAATTGAATGAAATTAAGGCAGTTGCAGACCGATGCTCTGTACTTCGCCGTGGAAAATATATTGGAACTGTGGAAGTGAAAGATACGGACAAACAGGCCATGTCTGAAATGATGGTGGGACGCAAAGTTAATTTAAAGATTGAGAAAAAGGACAGTAAGCCTGGTGAAGTGGTATTAGATGTAATTGGACTTACTGTGAATGCAAAAAAAGAAGGACATACAAAAAGTGTGGTAAACAACACTACATTTAAAGTACGAAGAGGTGAAGTAGTTTGTATTGCTGGAATTGACGGAAATGGTCAAAGCGAACTAGTTCAGGCAATCACTGGATTATCAGGAATGGATTCTGGTAAAGTGCTTTTAAATGGAGAAGATATATCGAAAAAGAGTATCCGCTATAAAAATACACATGGTATGTCACATATCCCAGAAGATAGACATAAGCATGGCTTGGTTCTTGATTATACATTAGGAGAAAATCTGGTATTACAAGAGTATTTTACTCCTGAATTTCAAAAGAATGGATTTTTAAAATTTAAAAAAATTGAAGAATATGCAAAAAAATTAATTGAGAAATATGATATTCGAAGTGGGCAAGGGAGTATTACCAGTGCCAGAAGTATGTCTGGAGGGAATCAGCAAAAAGCCATTATAGCAAGAGAAATAGATAAGAATCCGGATATACTCATAGCGGTACAGCCGACTCGTGGTTTGGATGTTGGAGCAATTGAATTCATACATAAACAAATCATAGAGCAAAGAGACAATGGGAAAGCAGTTTTACTCATATCTCTTGAGCTAGATGAAGTTATGAATTTAAGTGACCGCATTTTAGTAATTTACGAAGGAGAACTTGTAGCAGATTTAGATCCAAAGACAGTTACGATTCAAGAACTTGGACTTTACATGGCAGGATCTAAGAAAGAGGAGGTGAAGTAGCATGAATGAGGCAAAGAAAAAGAATTATGTAGGCTTAATGTCGTCCATTTTTGCTATTATTGTAGGACTTTTATTTGGTTTTGTCGTTTTAATTATTAGTAATCCTTCTCAAGCATTACCAGGCTTTTTAACGATATTAACTGGTTCTTTTACACATGGTTTAAAGGGAGTAGGACAAGTATTTTATTATGCGACACCAATTATCTTGACAGGACTTTCTGTAGGATTTGCTTTTAAAACAGGACTTTTTAATATTGGAACGCCTGGTCAATTTATCGTTGGTGCTTTTGCAGCAATTATTGTAGGAATAAGGGGTGGTTTCTTAGGAAATGCACAATGGATTGTTGCAGTAATTGCAAGTATGATAGCGGGCGCATTATGGGCTTTAATCCCAGGTGCATTCAATGCATACTTTAATGTTAATGTAGTAATTGCATGTATCATGATGAATTATATTGGTATGTATTTTGTTAATTTCAGTGTAAAGGGAAGCAAGGTGTTATTTGATTCACTGCGTAACCAATCACTTCCAATTGCTAAAACCGCACAAATTCCAAAAATGGGATTAAATGTTATTTTTCCTGATTCTAGTATCAATGGTGGATTCTTTATTGCAGTAATCGCAGTAATCGCCATTCACATTTTATTAAATCGAACCACCTTTGGTTTTGAATTAAAGGCAGCAGGTTTTAATAGAGATGCTAGTAAATATGCGGGAATGAACGAAAAAAGAAATGTTATTTTATCTATGATGATTGCAGGTGCACTTGCAGGCCTTGCAGGAGGGCTTTTATATCTTGCAGGTTCTGGAAAACATATCGAAGTAGTAGATGTATTGGCTTCAGAAGGATTTACAGGTATTTCGGTAGCACTTCTTGGTTTATCCAATCCAATTGGTATTCTTTTAGCTGGCTTATTCATTGCTTACATTACAGCAGGTGGATTTTATTTGCAGTTATTTGAGTTTTCAACAGAAATTATAGATATTATTGTAGCAGTTATTATTTATTTTAGTGCATTTGCACTCATTATTAAAACTTTTATGGAACGTTTAGATAAGAAAAGAAATGGAGGTAAAAAAGCATGAATATAGTATTTTCCGTATTTCAGCAAACCATGTTTTTTACAATTCCCCTACTAATAGTAGCTCTTGGTGGAATGTTTTCTGAGCGTTCTGGTATTATCAATATCGCGCTTGAAGGTATTATGATCATGGGAGCATTTGTTAGTATTTTATTCATCAACCGTACACAAGGAGTGTTAAGCGGACAAACACAATTAATCTTAGCAGTAGTCATAGCAGCAATTGCAGGTATGCTATTTTCACTCTTTCATGCGTTTGCTTCCATCAATATGAAAGCGGATCAGACCATTAGTGGTACTGCGCTCAATTTGTTTGCACCTGCATTTGCAATATTTGTTGCAAGAATACTTCAAGGTGTACAACAAATTCAATTTACTAACACATTTCGTATTGAATCCGTACCAGTGCTTGGAAATATTCCAATTATTGGGGATCTATTTTTTAAGAACACTTATATTACTACGTACATTGGGATTTTGATTTTGATTCTATCAACGATTGTATTATATAAAACCAAGTTTGGCTTGAGACTTCGTGCATGTGGAGAACATCCACAGGCGGCGGATTCTGTAGGAATTAATGTATATAAAATGCAATATGCAGGTGTATTAATCTCTGGTGCTTTTGCAGGGATTGGTGGCTTGGTGTTTGTTATTCCAACATCTACGAATTTTAATGCAACGGTTGCTGGATATGGATTCCTTGCTTTAGCAGTACTTATTTTTGGACAATGGCATCCAGTACGAATCTTATTTGCTTCCTTTTTCTTTGGATTAATGAAGACAATTGCAGCATCTTATTCAGGAATTCCAGTTTTGGCTTCTCTTGGAGTACCAAGTTATATTTACAAAATGGTACCATATGTAACAACTTTAGTTGTGCTTGTGTTTACCTCTAAAAATTCTCAAGCACCAAGAGCGGAAGGTATTCCTTATGACAAAGGAGCAAGGTAGGTAGCGCATGAAAATTAGATTTTATAATGCTAGAATATTAACAATGGCAAATGGGTTTGAGATAATAAGAGGAGAACTTTGGGTAGAAGGAAATAAGATCTCTTATGTTGGAACCAA
Organism: Candidatus Galacturonatibacter soehngenii; assembly: GCF_008830185.1. Taxonomy (GTDB): domain Bacteria; phylum Bacillota; class Clostridia; order Lachnospirales; family Lachnospiraceae; genus Lachnotalea; species Lachnotalea soehngenii. The sequence goes on along the minus strand of NZ_WAGX01000005.1, from coordinate 371,873 downwards.
TCCAAAAGAATCAAACTTAAGATGTGACGAAGTGATATGGGATAGAGAAATTGACGTGTCAGGGAATCTTTTAATGCCTGGATTTAAGAATGCACATACGCATTCAGGTATGACGTTTTTAAGATCTTATGCAGATGATCTACCTCTTCTTGACTGGTTGCATAATCAAGTGTTTCCTATGGAGGCAAAGCTTAATTTAGACCATATATACGATTTTAGTAAACTGGCTATTATGGAATATTTAACAAGTGGTGTAACGGCTAATTTTGATATGTATCTTTCGCCTAAGCCAATTGTAGATGCATCTGTTGATTGTGGTTTTCGAACGGTGCTTGTTGGAGCGATGAACGATTTTACACAGTCTGTTGAAGAAATGGAAACATTTTACAAAACATATAATCAGTATCATGAATTAATTAGTTACAAACTTGGATTTCATGCGGAATACACAACAGGAAGAGAAAAGCTAGAAAAAATTGCGTCTTTAGCAAATCATTACAAAGCACCCGTATATACACATAATTCAGAAAGTCAGTCAGAAGTTGAAGGATGTTTGAAACAATATGGTCAAACACCTACAGCATTCTTAAATAGTCTTGGTATGTTTGAATATGGTGGTGGTGGGTATCACTGCATTCATATGACAGACGAAGATATGGCCATCTTCAAAGAGCATGATATGTCAGTGGTAACCAATCCAGGGTCGAATGTAAAGCTTGCTAGTGGGATTGCTCCTCTTGTGAAGATGAAGGAGATGGGAATCAATCTAGCAATTGGAACGGATGGACCAGCAAGTAACAATTGCCTTGATATGTTTCGCGAAATGTTTCTTGTTACAGGCTTGCAAAAATTGCAATTAAACGATGCCGCTGCAATGGATGGAAATGATGTTCTTTCAATGGCAACGCTTGGAGGAGCAAAAGCCATGGGGCTTAATGATTGTGATACGTTGGAAGTAGGTAAATTGGCAGATATTATCATGATAGATTTGAATCAACCGAATATGAGGCCAATTCATAATATTACAAAAAATATTGTTTATAGTGGAAGCAAACAAAATGTTAAGATGACAATGGTAAACGGTGTTATTTTATATGAAGATGGCGTATTCCATATTGGCGAGGAACCAGCTGCATTGTATGAAAGAATTGAATCCATTGTTCAAAATATGAAAAAATAGGTACCAGTAGGTACAAGAAGGAGTGAATATGTTAACATCAAAATTATTTGATCATACGATATTAAAAGCAGATGCAACAAAGGAACAGGTAGCAAAAATATGTGACGAAGCACTTGAACACAACTTTGCTTCCGTGTGCGTAAATCAATATTATACAGCATTTGTTGCAGAAAAATTAAAAGGAAGCGATGTGGATGTCTGCACAGTTGTTGGTTTTCCACTTGGAATGATGTCTACCAAAGCTAAGTGCTTTGAAACGGAAATGGCTATTTTAGATGGTGCTACAGAAATTGATATGGTTATTAATGTAGGTGCCTTAAAAGATAAAGACTATGCTTTTGTTTTAGAAGATATTAAAAAGGTTAAAGAAGCGTGTACAGACAAAGCGATTCTAAAGGTTATTATAGAAGCATGCTTATTAACAGATGAAGAAAAAGTGAAGGCATGTGAACTATCAAAGGAGGCAGGAGCTGATTTTGTTAAGACATCAACCGGATTTAGTACAGGCGGTGCAAAAGTAGAAGATGTAAGACTGATGAGACAGACGGTTGGACCTAATGTAGGCGTGAAAGCCTCTGGCGGTATACGCGATAAGAAGACGGCCGAAGCTATGGTAGAAGCTGGTGCAAATCGCTTGGGTACAAGCGCAACAGTTGAAATTATAAAATAATTCAAAAAAGAATGTGTGTTACAGCACGTTCTTTTTTGTATAAAAGGAAATGAAATTAAAGGGTGGAGGGGCATTATGACTGTAAAGGAAGCATTTGAGATAATAACAATATTACAAAAAATGAATCCCCTTACAAAAGAAAAGGCGATTGGTTTTGCAACCATAAGAACTTTTCAAAAGGGTGAGTTTATTTTTATGGATAAGGAAGAAGTAAATCAAGTTTATTTTGTGGTAAAAGGATATGTGTCCATTTTTAAGGTAAATAAAAAATTAGATAAAAAAGTAATTTTTCTATACAAAGCTGGTGAAATGTTAAATGAAGTAATTCTACAAGAACCAGTAGCATCTGTTAGTTGTGAAACCTTGAGTGAAGTAACGATCTTGTCCTTTAAAAGAAAAGCGTTTTTATCATTCATGGAGCAGGATTTTGAGTTAACAAAATTGGTGATGGAATCCATGGCGCTAAAGGTAAGAAGATTATATCATCAGCTTGGAAACACATCAAACATGATGAATCTTGAAAAACAAGTGGCTGCTAAGTTATGGAAACTTGCAAAGGACTTTGGAGTGAAAGATAAAGATGAAATTCAGATTGATTTTGATTTATCCATAACATTTTTAGCGGATATGCTTGGCTCAAAGAGGGAGTCAATCTCTAGGGTTGTGAAATGCTTGACAGAAAAAGAAATTATAAAAGTAAGGAAGAATCGATTTTACATTTGCGACCCAGAGCGTCTTATCAGGGTAGTTAAAAGCGAAAAGGCAATATAGAGTACAAATTGAGCAATATAAAATTTATTGAAACAGCGTGAGATTCGTCACGGCAGAGAGGAAAAATTTGTGATAGATTGTTAAAAAAGTCACAAAGGAGGAGTTCTTTTTATGTTTCAAGAGGAATATCAATCAGTTGCAAAAGCAGCTGGCGCCAAAGTCGCTTTACTTAAAAATAATCCGATTGGATATTTTTTATTATCGACTTTAGCAGGAATCTATATTGGATTTGGAATTTTATTAATCTTTAGTATTGGTGGGATGCTAATCGGGCAACCTTATGCAAAAATCATAATGGGAGTTTCGTTTGGAATTGCACTTAGTTTAGTTGTGATGGCAGGAGCCGAATTGTTTACTGGTAATAATCTGGTAATAGTTGCAGGGTTAATGAAGAAAACAATTGGATTAGCAGATGGACTTAAAGTATGGGGCATTTGTTATATTGGAAATTTGGCTGGATCAGTGATACTTGCGAGTTTGTTTTATTATTCAGGCTTATCAAAAGGAGCAATCGGAGAATTCATTGCGAGTGTTTCTGCTACAAAAATGGGGATTCCTTTTGTTCCTCTCTTGCTTCGAGGTATCTTATGTAATATTTTAGTCTGTCTTGGCGTCTGGTGTGGAACAAAATTAAAATCCGAGAGCGGAAAGTTAATTATGATTTTCTGGTGTCTGTTTGCATTTATTACATCTGGATTTGAACATAGTATAGCCAATATGACGCTTCTTACTATTTCTTTATTTGATCCATGTGGGCAAGCCGTTAGTCTAGGCGGATATATCTATAATTTAGTAACAGTAACAGTTGGTAATATGATTGGGGGAATTGCTTTCGTGGCTCTACCTTATTATCTAGCATCAAAAAATAAGGAGGACTAAAATGGGATACGAATTAAGCAAAGAGCAAATGAATGAAATACTTTCCCAATTAAAGGAAGACTACTTAATCTACGCTCCGAAATGTTTTCAAGATGGGGGACGCTTTTCAGATACAGATTGTATTCGCTATGGAGAAATAAACAAGATAGAAGAAATTGTTTTTGATAAAAAGGCAGAATATTCGTTCAAAGAAGTGTTACTTCCAATCTCACAGACCTTATTTTATTTTACAGAAGATAGTGTAAAGGAAGCGGACGCACCAAAACAGGGAGCAATTGTCTTTCTAAGAAGCTGTGATTTACATAGTGTAAAAAGATTGGATGAAATCTATCTAAGAAATGGATTTAGTGATTATTACTACCAAAGACTTAGAGAACGCGTAGTTTTTGTGCTAATGGGATGTCAGACGGCATTTGATTCATGTTTTTGTGTTGACATGGGGACCAATCAATCTAATGAATATGATATGAGCATTGATAGGAGTGAAAATGGCTATCAATTGGATTGCAAGTCGAATCAGCTTGAAAAATTATTGTCCCAATATGCGACAAATAATCTTTCCGTTACACCAGCTTATGTAACGGAAACAAAAACAAGAGTAAATATTCCTTCTAACTTAAGTTATCAGATTGGAAATTCCAATATGTGGAGGGAATATGATACAAGATGCATTAATTGTGGAAGATGTAATTTTGTTTGTCCTACCTGTACATGTTTTACAATGCAAGATATTTTTTACACCGACAACGAAAAGGCAGGGGAGCGAAGACGCGTATGGGCTTCTTGCATGGTTGATGGTTATACGGATGTTGCTGGTGGAGCCAGCTATCGTCAAAAAAATGGAGATCGAATGAGATTTAAAGTGCTTCACAAAGTGTTAGATTACAAAGAAAGAAATGGTTATCACATGTGTGTTGGGTGTGGTCGATGCGATGATATATGCCCTGAATATATTTCCTTCTCCCATTGTATCAATAAATTAGAAAATGGAATGAAGGAGGTTATGGAACATGAATAAGAATGAATATATACCATTTTTATCTGAAATAGTTGAAGTAATTAAGCATACGGAAATTGAGTATACGTTTCGTATGGCATACGATGGAGAAGTAAAGCCAGGTCAGTTTTTTGAAGTATCCTTTCCAAAATATGGAGAAGCTCCCATTTCAGTGAGTGGAATCGAGAACGGATGCGTTGATTTAACTATCCGACGCGTTGGTAAGGTAACCAATGAAGTGTTTGAAAAATATGTTGGTGATAAATTATTTCTTCGAGGGCCATACGGAAATGGCTTTGATGTAGACGATTACAAAGGAAAAGAGATTGTTGTTGTGGCAGGAGGAACTGGGGTTTCACCTGTTCGAGGAGTCGTTGATTATTTTGCAAAGAACGCTTCAAGCAGAAAAGACATGTCGTTTATTGCAGGGTTTAAATCAAAAGAAGATATACTTTTTGAAAAAGATTTTGAATTTTGGAGAGAGTCTATGAATGTGGTTCTTACTTTAGATGCGGGTGAAGAAACAAAGGAACACAAGATAGGACTTGTAACAAAGTATATTCCACAATTAAAATTAAAAGAGGTAAAAGAAGCAGTGGCTATTGTTGTTGGGCCACCTGCTATGATGCATTTTAGTGTGCTTGCATTACTTGAGCTTGGTCTGCAAGAAGATAACATTTGGATTTCACAGGAGAGAAAGATGTGTTGTGGTATTGGAAAATGTGGGCATTGTAAGATTGGAAATCAATATGTGTGCCTGGATGGTCCTGTGTTTCGTTATACGCAAGGAAAACATTTGGTTGATTAATGGAGGGAATTGACATGGATATGAATACAAAAAGTCTAAAGAAAAATGCATTTCGTGTTACAAAAGAACGTGGCATTACAGCCTCCAGAGTCAGAATACCAGGTGGGCGTATGGAGGCAAAATATTTGTCTCTTATTCAGGAAATTGCAGATACCTATGGAAATGGAACCGTTCATATTACGGTAAGACAAGGATTTGAAATATTAGGTATTCCATTTGATAAGATTGATGAAGTAAACAAACTTTTACAGCCGATTATAGAAGGAATGGGAATCAATCAACAAAATGGAGGGAGTGGCTATAGTGCAGCAGGAACGCGTAATATAACAGCGTGTGTTGGAAATACAGTATGTCCATATGCATGCTATGACACCACTGCCTTTGCAAAGAAGATGGAGGTTGCAATATTTCCAAATGACCTACATTTTAAAGTAGCATTTACAGGATGCTCCAATGACTGTGGAAAGGTGAGAATGCATGATTTTGGTATTCTAGGTATGACGGTGCCACAGTTTGAAGCGGATCGATGCATCAGCTGTCAAGCCTGTGTGAAAGCATGTGCAAAGAAATCGGTTCAAGCATTATCATTTGTAAACAACAGACCTCAAAGAGATGAAAGTAAGTGTATTGGTTGTGGAGAATGTGTACTTAGTTGTCCGAATATGGCATGGACTCGAAGTAAAAAGAAATATTATCGTTTAACATTGCTTGGAAGAACGGGAAAGAAGAATCCACGTTTGGGAGAAGATTTTATTAAATGGGCAGATGAAGAAAGCATCATTAAAATAGTAAAAAATACGTATGATTACGTTAAGGAATATATTGATGTAAATGCGCCAGGAGGAAAGGAACACATTGGTTATATTGTAGATCGAACTGGATTTGAAGAATTTAAGAACTGGGCATTAAAGGATGTAAAATTGCCAGAAATAGCAGAGGTTACGCATCGCATTTACTGGAGTGGTATTATACCAAAATAGAAAAAAGATATTTCTTGGTAGGCTTTTGCATATGATGAAAGAAAAAGGCATTTATGGCAAATCAAAAAATAGAAAATCTTCTTAATCTTGCGTTAGATGCTACGGATCAGGAAAGAGAAAAATCATTAAACCTGAACGTAGGTTATGATGAACAGGAGCGAACATGGGATGTGATTGTAAAATATAATGGCGATATTGAAAGACTACAATCAGAAGCAATTGATGTAGTGCCACTTATGAATCAATTTGCAATCCTAACAGTAACGGAAAGTGTATTAAGAGAACTGCCAAACTTTCCTGAAATCGAATATATTGAAAAGCCGAAAAGATTGTTTTTTGCTGTCAACGATGGAAGAGCGGCTTCTTGTATGAGTGCATTGCAAACATCTCGATATAATTTATTTGGGCAAGGTATACTTGTGGCTATTATTGATTCTGGAATTGATTATACACATCCAGATTTTAGAAATCCAAATGGAACGACAAGGATATTGGAGCTATGGGATCAAACAATTCAGGGAAATCCCCCACAAGGTTATAGGATAGGAACGCTGTATTTAAGAGAGCAAATTAATGAAGCTTTGTCAGCACCTAATATGCAGACACAAATGGAAATTGTCCCGAGTAGGGATCTAAGTGGTCATGGTACCGCGGTAGCTGGGATTGCAGCGGGAAATGGAAGAGCTTCAAATGGGTTATATCGAGGTGTTGCTTCCTTAAGTGATTTAATTGTAGTGAAGCTTGGGACGCCAAGAACAGACTCTTTTCCAAGAACAACGGAGTTGATGCAGGCAATTGATTATGTTGTTAAGAGGGCATTGGAATATCGATTACCTGTATCCATTAATTTAAGCTTTGGGAATACATATGGCTCACATGATGGGACGTCTCTTTTAGAAACCTACATTAACCTGACTGCAAACATATGGAAGAGCTGTATCTGCATTGGAACTGGAAATGAAGGTGCCACAGCAGGTCATACTTCTGGAATATTGACTGAAGGAGTACCTCAAGAGATTGAAATAGCAGTAACGGAATATGAAACTACGCTAAACGTACAAATTTGGAAGTCTTATTCTGACGATGTTGACATTATGATAAGATCACCTGGTGGAGTAACAGTAGGTCCCCTACAACCAATTCTTGGTCCACAGCGATTTGTATTAGAAGGAACGCAGTTATTATTATATTATGGAGAGCCAAGTCCTTATAGCACGGCACAAGAAATATATATCGATTTTATACCTCGCGATTATTATATTGCGGATGGGATATGGACAATTATTCTTGTACCTAGAAGGATAGTGTCAGGAGAATATCATATGTGGCTGCCAAGTGAAGGAGCATTAAATGTAGGAACGAATTTCCTTCGCCCCAATGCAGATACGACTCTAACCATCCCCTCAACATCATCAAGAGCGATTTCAGTTGGCGCTTATAATACAGCACTAGGAAGCTATGCTGCTTTTTCGGGCAGAGGATATACAAGAAATCTAGGATTGGTAAAGCCAGACATTGTTGCTCCAGGAGTTGATATCACATCAACCAGTGCAAATGGTGGATATGGTGTGTTCACTGGAACATCAATGGCAACCCCTTTTGTGACAGGGGCTTGTGCTATGATGATGCAGTGGGGAATTACAGATGGGAATGATCCGTTTCTTTATGGTGAGAAAGTAAAAGCCTATCTAATCAAAGGAGCAAGGCCATTGCCAGGATTTTCGGTGTATCCAAATCCACAGGTTGGATGGGGGGCGCTTTGTGTGAGGGATAGTTTACCATTGTAAGGAAGAAAAATTATGGTATGGAAAATCATATAAAAATGGAATATAATGAATACAGTTTATGATAATAGAGAAGGGAAAATCTAATCCCATACCATGAGATAAGGATTAGACATCAAGATATGATTCGGTTACAGGATATTGCTGATATGGTTGGTGTTAGCAGAACCACGGTTTCAAATGTGATACATGGCAACACTAAGAGGGTTTCAAAACAAACCATAGACAAAATTAATGAGGTTTTGAAAAAAGAAGGATACGTTCCGAACATGGGATCTATGATATTAACCAGCAATGTATCTAGAATAATTGGTTTTATTATGTCATATGAAGAGACTCATGGATATAATGCAATGCAAGATCCGTTTGTGGGAGAGTTCGTTGGTTCTTTGCGAAAAGCAGCAGATTATGCAGGATATTATATTATGCTGATTAGCGGTACTGATATAGAAAAGATTGCAAAGGTTGCTTCTCAATGGAATGTAGATGGGTTGGTAGCCTTAGGATTTACAAGTACTGATTTTATTGCTCTAAGAAGAAAGCTAAATAAACCAATTATTATGATAGATACCTATTCAGAAAACGAACTTCCATACGTTAATGTAGGGATTGATGATTTTTCGGGAGGATATCAAATTGGAGAATATTTGTTAAACCGAGGATATTCAAAAGCTCTTTTTCTGGCAGAAACCCGACAGGCTAGTGATTATTATAGATGGCTTGGTTTTAAAAAGGCAATGGAAAGTCAAGGCGGATTTTGCAGTAAATCAAGATATGTGTTAGTATATCCTGAATATCAATTACGAATGAAGCAATATGAAGATTGGATTCCTAGATTCAAAGAGGCCGGTGCCATTGCATTTTCTTCTGACTATGCTGCAATGGAGGGAATCAATTTTTTTCTGAGTCGTGGCTTGAAGATTCCACAAGATATATCAGTAACGGGCTTTGATGATAATATGTACACCGAACTGATTCACCCCAAATTAACAACCATTCATCAAGATGTTAGTAAAAAAGCTGATATTGCATTAGAACAGCTGATAAAGCTAATTAAAGATGAATCAATTCAAAATAGAAATATTAAAATAGAAGTTAAGTTAATTGAAAGAGATTCTGTAGGAAATAGAATTACAAATAATATTCAAACATCCATATGAATTTTCCACAAGATAGAAAGTAAGAATACTTGTTAATATCTTAGGAAAATTCATATGGATTTTATTTTGCATAAATTAGTAAAAATATACAATATAGAAATATGATATTTGTTAATATGTGTAGTTTCCTACGAAACCTATTGAATAAGACACGTCTTCTGTGATACGATTTAATTGTAAAAAGGATTATGTTGCGCAACAAATAAATCAGCAATAGCCAAGTTTTAAAATGTTTTGTGAAAAAAGAAATTTCAATTGGGAGGAAATATGAAATGAAGAAAAACTTTTTTGCAATTTTTGCTGTCGTAGTATTGGGAGTAGGTATTTTAGGGGGATGTGGAAAAAGCAATGAAATAGAATTATTCTCTTCAAAGGCAGAGAATAAAGAAATTTTGCAACAATTAGTGGATTCGTTTAATGAATCACACCCAGACACCAAAATTGTGATTACGGCTCCTGCAGATGCGGGGACAGTTTTAAAGACGAGATTGGCGAAAAATGATATTCCAGATATTGTTGCACTAGGTGGAGATAATAACTATAAGGAACTACAAAGTGCAGGTGTTCTTGCAGATTTAAGTGGAGAGGACTTTGTAACGAAGGTTCAAGACTCTTATTTGCAGATGGTATATGATGTGAATGCAGACAAGGAGCAAGTAGCGTATGGTATTCCTTATGCAACAAATGCCTCTGGTGTTTTATACAATGTAGACAAATTCGAAAAATTGGGGCTTTCGGTACCTAAAACTTGGGATGAATTTATGACAGTAGTAGATAAGATTGAAGCAGCAAACGAAGTACCATTTCTTTTAACTTATAAAGATAGTTGGACTGGTTTGTGTTCTTGGAATAGTATGGCTCCAGACTTACAACCAGAAGGTTTTACAGATGATAGATTAATAAATAAAACTACATTTATATCAACTCATCAAGAAATAGCGCAAAAATACTTAGAGATATTAAGCCATGCGCAAGAAGACTTTATGGGAACTACATATGATGATGGAAACAAAGCATTTGCAAGTGGAGAAGCGTATATGATGATTAATGGAAACTGGGCAATAAATCAGTTTATCACAGCAAATGCAGATTTCAAAGTGGATATGTTTGCCTTTCCAGCCTCTAATGACCCATCAAGAAACTTTGTGACTTCTGGCGTTGACGTATTATTTGGCGCAGCAAAAGATTCAAAGAATCTCGATGTTGCAAAGGAGTTTATTGCCTATATGCTAGAAAAAGAAAATGCACAAACATACATTGATGATCAATTTGCTTTTTCCGCCGTAAAAGGAGTGGAACAAAAAAATCCAACCGTTGCCGGTGTAAAAGAAGATATTGCAGCTGGAAAAGTAGCAAATTTTCCAGATCATTACTATCCAAATGGATTTGACTTATCAGCTTTGCTTTCAGAATTTTCATTAAACTATGTCAATGGAGTGGAGGATAAAGAAAACATTCAAACATTCTTAACGAATTGTGATGAAAAATATGATATTGCAAATGTAGATTAACTTGGTGTAAAGACAAAGAATACTGCTTCGAATAATTGTGTTCGAAGCAGTAGGAATAAAAGGTCGGCAAGAAAGGTCATGGGAATGAAATGAAGCGAATAAAGAAAAGAAAACAAGCGGTTGATCCTATCTACTATGTGATTGTTAGTCTAATGGCAGTATTATTCTTTGCATTTCATACTCTTTCTTTTATCAAAGGTATTTTTTATAGCTTTACGAACTGGAAAGGGTATGGCAATTGGTCTTTTGTAGGTCTACGCAATTACATACATATATTTGCAGATATCGATACCATTGGTGCATATTTATTTACTTTTCGATTTGCAATTATTACTACTATTTTAGTAAATGTAATTAGTTTACTTTTGGCGTGTGCGTTAAATGCCAAGATAAAATTTAAAAATACATTAAAAGCATTTTATTTCTTACCATATATGTTAGGAATATTAATTGTAGGTTTTATTTTTAATTATATATTTGCAAATCTGGTACCAGCGTTTGGAAAGGCCTTTGGAATACAGGCTTTAAGTACGAATATTTTGGGAACCAATTATGCAATCTGGGGCATCATAATTGTTACGGTATGGAGTTCTTGTGCTTTTAATACATTGATTTATACTGCAGGTTTGCAATCAATTGATACAGATGTTTATGAGGCGGCAGATTTAGATGGAGCGAGTGGATGGAAACGATTTAAGTATATAACATTTCCCTTATTAGCACCTTCTTTTACCATTAACATGGTATTATCGGCAAAAGGATATTTGATGGTATATGATCAGATTATGGCTATGACAGATGGGGGGCCTGGAACATCAACCACATCAATTGCTGTCTTAATCTATAAAAAGGGCTTTGGCGGTGGACAGTTCGCGTATCAATCTGCTAATGCAGTCGTATTATTTGTTATTGTAGTTGCAATATCTTTACTTCAATTACGAATACTTGAAAAAAGGGAGGAAAGATTAGGGTGAGTAAAGTGAGTATAAAAAAAGAGCACTATAATTGGCCAATTACGATTCTCCTGATAATAGGAATACTTTCCTTTATTGTATTACCTTTATATATGGCTCTTATGATTGCAATCAAAGATCCAACGGATATGAACCATATCTTAGCATTACCAAAGGTACTACGTTTACATAATTTTACAGATGCGTGGAAAATGACTGAGTATCCAAGAAAGTTTTTTAATACAGCGTTTATTACAATTGTGAATCTATTCTTTACGTTAATAACCAATTCCTTCGTAGCATTTGCAATAACAAGAAATCGAAAGAAAAGTAAATTTTTTAGATTTATGTACTATTATTTTATCAGTGCAATGTTTATACCCTTTAGCGTCATTATGCTACCATTAGTAGTGCAGGCCAATACGTTTCATCTTGATAATATAATAGGTATTACCTTTTTATATGTTGTTTTTGGATTACCTATGAACACATTTTTATATTGCGGAGCAATTAAGTCAATCCCAGAAGCATTAGATGAAGCGGCAAAGATAGATGGGGCAAAACCATTGCAAATATTTTCCTATGTAATCTTTCCTATTTTAAAGCCTACCACTGCAACTGTAGCTATTTTATCGTTTATGTGGACGTGGAATGATTTTACAATGCCTCTGGTATTATTAAGCGATTCAAAGCAGCAAACATTGCAATTGGCTCAATATGTTTTTAAAAGTCAATTTTCGGTTAATTATAATTTGGCTTTTGCATCTTATTTACTGGTGCTACTTCCTGTATTAATTGTTTATATATTCTGCCAGAAGTGGATAATGAATGGGGTAGTAGCTGGTGCGATAAAATAAAAATAAAAAAATGGCTGGCAATGTGATGACAGTTCAAAGATAGGAGTTTTATGAAAAAAAAATGGTGGAAAGAAAGTGTCGTATATCAGATATATCCAAGAAGCTTTAAAGATAGTAATGCGGATGGGATTGGTGATATAAAGGGGATAACTGAAAAATTAGAATATATAAAAGAGCTTGGGGTGGATGTTGTATGGATTTCACCCGTTTATGATTCTCCTTGTGACGACAATGGATACGATATTTCAGATTATAAGGCGATTTTAAAAGAGTTTGGGACAATGGAAGAGTTTGATACAATGCTTGATACTGCTCATCATTTGGGTCTCAAAGTTATTATGGATCTAGTAGTTAATCATACCTCGGATGAACATAGATGGTTTGTTGAAAGTAGCAAATCCAAGGATAATCCATATAGAGATTATTATATTTGGAGAACAAGTAAGAATGGAAAAGAACCCAATAATTGGGGAGCTTCCTTTGGAGGTTCGGCGTGGGAATACGATGAAAAAACAGATATGTATTATTTGCATTTGTTCTCAAGAAAACAACCAGATTTAAATTGGGAAAACCAAAAGGTAAGAGATGAAGTATTTGAAATGATGGATTGGTGGTGTCAAAAAGGAATTGATGGCTTTCGAATGGACGTAATCAGTATGATATCAAAGGTTCAAAGTTTTCCAGATGGAGAATTAAATGGCGGATTATATGGCAATGGTTCTCCTTATTATATAAATGGACCAAGAGTACATGAATACTTACAAGAGATGAATCAAAAAGTATTATCAAAATATGATTTAATTACAGTTGGTGAGGCGGCAGGAGTTACGATTGAGGAAGCTATCAAATATGCAAATGAGAATGAAACAGAGCTAAATATGGTTTTTCAATTTGAGCATGTATCAATTGGCGATGGTGAATTAGGAAAGTGGACAACAAAGAGATTTGATTTACAAGAATTAAAGAAAGTAATGACTAAATGGCAGACTAAGCTTCAAGGTAAAGCATGGAACAGCCTTTATCTAGGTAATCATGACCAGCCTAGAAGTGTATCAAGATTTGGAAATGATAAAGTAGAGTATCGAGAAGTATCTGCTAAGATGTTAGCCACCTGTATTCATATGATGCAAGGGACACCGTACATATACCAGGGAGAAGAACTGGGAATGACAAATGCATATTTTGATAAAATAGAAGAGTATAGAGACATCGAAACTCTTAACATCTATGAAGAGTTAACAAGCTCTGGATTAATTTCAAAAGAGGAAATGATGAAATGCATACAGGCTAGAGGAAGAGACAATGCCAGAACACCAATGCAATGGGATGATTCAGAATATGCGGGATTTTCGACAGTAAAACCTTGGATTAATGTAAATAAGAATTATAAAAGAATCAATGCCAAAGAACAATTAAAAAGACATGATTCCGTATTTCGTTATTATCAAAAATTAATACAACTTAGAAAAGAGTATGATATTATTCCATACGGTGATTACACATTAATGGAAGAAGATCATAAGCAAATATTTGCATATAAGAGAGAATATGATAATAATAAATTATTGGTTATATTAAATTTCACAGATAAAGAGGCACAAATGTCGTTACCAGAAGAATTTATGGGCAAGCATGTGAAATGCTTAATTTCAAATTATGACAGACAGGTAATACAAAAAAATGTTGTTTTAATGCCCTATGAGGCATTGGTATTATACATATAGTTAAACCAAAGCCCACTTTTTAAAGACAGACTTAGTAAATAGGTCTGTTTTTTGTATGAAGTAATGTACATGAGTAAACATGTAAAACGTATTACTTGTTATAGGATATAGGTATAACTAGCCATAGGCAAAATTGATTGACAATTGGTATGGTCATGATATAATTAAATCATAGTAAGTCGATATGAATACAATGAAAGGGACGTAACAGTGCTTGAAAAAAAAGAAAGTATAACAGCAAAAGTATGTGCGCTTGCAAGAGCTTATCATTCATATTACAGCAAAGATAAAGTGTTTGATGATTATTTGTCATATGATTTGTTAGGAAAGGATGAATATGAATATTTAAAAGCTTTAATCATACAAAAGATTCCAGTTCAATCAGATGGAAAAAAAGCGATTGCGTGGAATGAGTTTTTGGATAAATATGTGTCACCAATTCCATTATCACGAATTGCATATACAGAAAACAAAATACTGGAGTTCGCTGAGAAAAATGGTAGTTGTCAACTTGTGATATGTGGGGCAGGATTAGATAGTTTTGCATTTCGTAACAAAAACCCTGACATTGAAATATTTGAATTAGATCATCCCAATACCCAACAGCATAAAAATCAAAAGATTAAGAAACTTAATTGGGAGATTCCAGATAATGTACATTTTGCTCCCATTAATTTTGAAAAGGATAGTGTTGATAAAATACTGTTAAATGCAGGATTTGATACAAATAAAAGAACATTTTTTTCTATACTTGGCGTATCTTATTATTTGACACTGGATACATTGAAAAAAACATTTGATCAAATTTCAAGAATATCAGCGTTGAAAAGTCTGGTTGTTTTTGATTTTCCAGATAAGGTATCGTGGGAAAATGATAAAGGACCAGAGAGGGTCATGAAATTAAAAAGTTTAACCGCGCAGCTGGGAGAAAAAATGATGGAAGGCTTTACTGTGGAGGAATTAACCCAAGCCTTATCTGACAGTGGATATCGTGTAATAGAACATCAGTCGCCAGAACAAATTCAGGATAGGTATTTTGCTAATAGGCATGATAATCTACAGGCTTTTGAAAATGTTCATTTTATTGCAGCTGAATTTATAAAACCAAGAGAAAATAATTAAAGATAAATAAACTAAAAATAATAATTTAATAAGGAGGATTCGTTATGAGTAAGAAAAATTATAATGATATTTCAACAGCATTGATCCATGGAGGTATCTATGGGGACAAAACAACAGGTGCAGTAAATGTTCCAATTTATCAGACGTCAACTTATGAACAAATAAGTCTTGGGCATCATACTGGGTATGAATATTCCAGAACAGGAAATCCAACACGTGAAGCGTTGGAGGCTTTAGTTGCAGAATTGGAGGGGGGAATTGCTGGATATGCATTTGCATCAGGGATGGCAGCCATAACAGCAGTCCTAAGTTTATTTCAATCAGGAGATAAAATTATTATTTCAAGTAATGTTTATGGTGGAACATTTCGTGTTCTAGATAAAATATTTAAGAACTTCGGCATAGGATATTCGATTGAAGATACAACAAATTTAGAGGAACTGGATAAAAAAATTACAAATGACGTAAAGGCTATTTTTGTAGAAAGCCCGGCAAATCCCCTTATGACAATTACCGATTTAAAAGCCGTTGCTAATCTGGCAAAGAAACATGATATTTTATCAATTGTAGATAACACTTTTATGACACCTTATTTGCAAAGGCCAATTGAATTTGGCATAGATATTGTAATACACAGCGCAACTAAGTATCTTGGCGGACATAGTGATTTGATAGCTGGGCTTGTAGTAGTAAATAAGGAAGAATTAAAAGAACGAATTGCTTTTATTCAAAATGCGACAGGTGGTATTTTACAGCCATTTGATTCATTTCTTTTAATAAGGGGGATTAAGACATTAGGAGTTCGCCTAGATCGACATGTTGAGAATGCAGAAAAGATTGCATCTTACTTAGTTAATCATGAGGCTGTTAAGAAAGTTTATTATCCGGGACTAAAAGATTTTCCTGGCTATGAAATAAATGCAAAGCAAGCGAAAAACGGGGGAGCAATGTTAGCATTTGAATTACATGATGATTATGACGTTAAGAAATTCTATGATGGATTAGAACTTATAGCCCTAGCTGAAAGTCTTGGAGGTGTAGAATCTCTTGTATGCCATCCAGCGAGTATGACACATGCCTCCATTCCTTACGAAATAAGACAAGAAGTTGGTATTACAGAAGGGCTAATTCGTCTTTCTGTTGGAATTGAAAAGGGTGAGGAGATCATCGCAGACATTGAACGTGCGATACAAGCTTCAAAGGAGAACTAAAGTATGAGATATTATGAATCTATGCAAGAATTAATTGGGAATACGCCTTTAGTTAAATTAAATTATATCAATGAAAAAAAAGATGTAAATTTATTTGCAAAACTTGAATTATATAACCCAAGTGGTAGTGTAAAAGATAGAATTGGACAGTATATGATAGCAGATGCTCAAAAAAAAGGAAACCTAAAGGCGGGTTACACTATAATAGAGGCCACAGCAGGTAATACAGGATTAGGAATTGCTTTTGCAGCTTTAAATAAAGGCTATCAAATTATATTTGTTGTACCTACTAAATTTTCAATGGAAAAACAAAAGTTAATGAAGGCACTTGGTGCAACGATAGTTAATACGCCCCGTGAACTAGGAATGTTAGGAGCAGTGGCAAAGGCAAAAGAATTAACAAAACAGATTCCAAATTCCATCTCCTTTGAGCAATTTAAAAACCTTAGCAACCCATTGGCACATTACGAACAGACTGCTCCAGAGATTTATGAAGCTTTGGATGGAAAGATTGATTATGTTGTTATGGGAGCTGGAAGTGGTGGAACTTTTAGTGGAATCTTAAGATACCTAAAAGAAAAGAATCCCCATATTAAGGGAGTTTTAGCAGACCCAATTGGTTCAACAATGGGTGGTGGTAATCATGGTGATTATAATATAGAAGGAATTGGAAATGACTTTATACCAGATACCATGGATATGAGTCTAGTGGATGAGATTATAAAAATTAGTGATGAAGAAGCATTTGCCTGCGCGAGAGATTTAACAAAAAAAGAAGGAATATTTGCTGGGTCTTCATCAGGAGCAGCTACAGCAGCTGCCCTGAAATTAATCCAAACGATTGAACAAAAAAATGTAGTGGTAATTCTCCCAGATCGTGGAGATCGTTATTTTAGTGCGAATCTCTATGAGTAGAGGGCTTTCAATCTGGTTTTGTTAATTCTTCAAGTGATAATAAGTAATCATAAGCTTCTTTCGCGTTTTCCTTACACATCTCTTCGCTTGCTTTTAGGGCACTGCAAACAGAAGGTCTTTCTTTTTTACCAAAAATCTTACAAAGATTGTCCTTGGAAAGTTGAACACATGGCTTGTTGCTTGGCTTTCCGTTTGGCATTCCAGGGATGGGTGAAGAGATAGAAGGGGCAATGCAGCAAGCAGCACATCCTGGTCTACAGTTCATATTGTTACCTCCTAAACTAAACAAGTATTATCACCTATCAAACTTAAAAAGCAAGATAGGTGATAGGTTTTACTGCGTGTGATTATTATTGATGCGTTCTAAATAGTAATCATATAACGCATCATAATTATTGCTTTGCAAAAAAGGAATTGCATCGTAAATATATTCATAGTCCCAGTCCCACCACTTCATTTCCTCTAGACATGCAATAAATCTATCGTCAAAGCGTTTTCGTATTAAGGTTGTAGGTACTCCACCGACAATCGAATAAGGGGGAATATCTTTCGTTACCAATGCATTTGCCCCAATGACACAACCATCACCAATTGTAATACCAGACATAATCTTAGCATCACTACCAATCCAGACATCATTGCCAATTCTTACATCTCCTTTGGTACAAGGATGTCCTGTAAGATGTTTATAATCGGATATATACATATTAAAGGGATAAGTGGTATTAAAGTCACTTCTATGATTCCCGCCTAAATAAATGGAAACACCATGAGCAATGGAGCAGAATTTTCCAATAAATAAAGAAGTCTTATCGTCATCCATGAGAACAAGTGGAACTCCGTATGTAAAGTCACCTGCATGGATAATAGAGGATACATATTTACGATGAAATCTTAAGTGGATTTCCTCCTTTAGGAATAACATTATTTGAGGCTTTGTCAGATAACTACTTATATTATCTTTATTTTTAATTTTTGTAGCAGATACTCCTAGCTGAAATAATAGATTGTTTATTTCAGTTTCAAATTCGCTAAATACAAAAATAAGATCAAAGGAAGTCTCTTTTAGAATTTGTACCAAATGATTTAGCGGTTGAATCTTTACATCGTGAAAATGTGTATCCACTGTGTTAGAATCACTTATGTAATTAACAATTCTAAAGTATGTATCAGATAACTGTAAACCGCAGTAAGCAATTTCCGACAAATCCGTTGAACCGATTATTATAATCTTTTGTTCTATTGTAATCATATTATCTCCCTGCTGCAATATTATTTTCGAAATTCTGGTGCAACATCATATATATTTTCTAACGCTTTTTTCGTTTCATCTAACCAATTAAATTTACCCATCTTAATACACCAAGTAACTTCAAACCCCAAGAATGCATAGGCAGAGGCAGTGTATAAATCAATTGCCTTACTTTTATTGCGAATTTGTCCAGCTTTTGCCCCTTTTCAATAATCATAACAGCAATTTTAGTAAGTTCGTCCCTCATATTATAACTGCCACGCTCCTTTGATTTTAAATGATAATAAAATGTGGTTTTTGATATACTACAAGCCTCCCATATATCTACTACAGTCACATTTTCGTGGTACCAAGTTAGATAAACTTTACCCTTTCCTAATGATACCATAATATTATCTTGAAATCTATATTGACACAATATTAACAAATGGCCGACTGGTCTTATCATTACAGGGCAAATGTGGTAACAACAAAATATGAGCCACGTCCATGTACAAAATTAAGTTATTTCCATCATGAGGAACGTCTTAACATGCTAATTGAACGTTGGTAGGAGGAATAACCATCGAAGCAATACAAGCAGTATCGATAGAATTATCAAACCTTGAAACTTCAATATAAAAACAAAGAAATTCAAATGATTAAAATAGATAAAAGATAAAGCTATGAAACAGCAAAAGCTAAAATACATGGCTTTATTTTTTGCCTTAAAAAAGATAAAAACGGATTGACATTTCAAAATAAATAGCGTACAATATAATCAATAACAATTAAAAAGAAAAACTACTAAAAAGAAACTACTAAAAAGATTAACTTTGTAAAAAACAGGGTACTCTAATGATGGATTGAATAAGATTAAAAATTTAGGAGGAATGAAGAATGGGAATTTATGATTTTAAGGTAAAAAAAGCGGACGGAGACGAGATGTCATTGTCAGAATATGAAAACAAAGTTATATTAATTATTAATTCTGCGACAGAATGCGGATTCACACCACAGTATGATGCACTACAGGATTTATATGAAAAGTATGGACAAGAGGGTTTTATTATTTTAGATTTTCCATGCAATCAATTTGGTAACCAAGCACCAGGTACAATAGAAGAGATAGCAAGTTTTTGTGATACTAAGTTTGGAATAACATTTCCTATTTTTTCAAAGATTGATGTAAATGGAGAAAATGCATCGCCACTTTTTGAATATTTAAAGAGTCAAAAAGGATTTAAAGGGTTTGATCAGGACCATAAGTTGACACCAGTTTTAGAAGAGATGCTTGGAAAAGAAAACCCAGATTATAAAAATCAACCTGATATTAAGTGGAATTTTACAAAGTTTTTAGTGGACCGAAGTGGCAACGTAGTAGAACGATTTGAGCCAACAACAGATATGTATGAGGTTGAAGAAAAAATAAAAGAGTTACTATAAACGGTAAAAAAGCAAAGTCTAGTGTATAGGCTTTGCTTTTTCTTTACCACTTTTTGCTTTACCTTGAATTTCTGGTACTGGTAAAACTGCGTTCTTTGGAAGATGCATTTTGTGATTACTTTCTGTCCCATGAGGCTCTTTTGGATCTGGCCTTCTCATTCCTGCTTTTGCCATAATTATTGTTTCCTTTCTAATGCTTTGCATCGTTTGATAAATTGTTTTATCGTATTTTCTTCTTTTTCTAAAGTAGCATGTTTTCTTCCTAATCTGTCACATAAACCAAAAAGGGCAACCTCTTCTACATCCATTTCTTTTAAAAGTTTGGGAATATTTCCATAAGGTAGTCCATTTACGACATAGAGAATGTGCATATGAAACTCGATAAAAGAACAAACAAAGTTAATAAAAAACTGATCTTTTGTAAACTGAGATAAAAAATCATAAGCGAGCTTTGCCCCAACTTTATCATGATCATAGGAGGTAATTTTCCCCTTTCGAATTTTCGTAGTTGAGGGTTTTCCAATATCATGCAACAAGGCAGCCCACATAAAAGCCGAAGGAGTCTTGCAAAGATTTTTTCTTTTTGCGGCCTCATCAACGACTAACAGAGTATGATTCCATACATTACCTTCAGGGTGGTGAATGGGTGATTGCTCTGTTAATTTGAGTTGATAAATCAAGTGAAAGGGAGGTAATTGAAATTCTTTTCTTTCGATTACTTTTTCTAGATAGATCGAAGGAATACTATCTGAAATCAAATGGTCGTTTATTTCTTTATAAAGTTCATCTGAAGACATTTCTATATGTCCATTTTCCATAATGTTGCTCCTCATATATGATAAGATTAGTATCTCAAATTTATATAAAGATATACCTTTGAAAGAGTTTATTTTAAGACTAATAAAAAGTAAACAATCATACCTAGAATCGGCTATGCTTGTCTGTGTAGACATAAGTGTGATAAAATATGAAAGATTATAAAAAATTACGAAAAATAAGAAGATGAAAATGGATGAAACATGAGATTAGATAAATATTTGTCAGAGGCTTCAATTGGAAGAAGAAAGGCGGTTCGCCAGTTTATAAAAGATGGAAAGGTTTTAGTAAATGGATGTGTACAAATTGTACCTGCTACTGAAATCGATGAGCAAAAAGATGTCATTGAATACGAAGGAGAGAAAGTTATTCATTCGGGTAAAGTCTATTATATGTTTCATAAGCCAGCAGGGTGTATTACTGCAAGAAAGGATGAAAGAGAGAAAACAGTTTTGGATTTTTTTCAAGAGTTAAATGATAATGGACTGTTTCCAGTAGGAAGGCTTGATAAAGATACAGAAGGTTTACTTTTTATTACCAATGATGGGGTGTTTAACCACGAAGTTATGTACCCTGAAAAGCATGTGGATAAAACGTATTTTTTCTGGGCTTTTGGTGAATTGAACAAAGATAAAATGGATAGATTAATCGAAGGTGTTCATTTGGAACATGCAGAGATTTTAGTTAAGGCCTCCAAGGTTGAAATTGATAAACAAGGACTTTTTTACGAATTACAAGCTCAGATAGAAGGAAATGGATACGAAAAGGTAAAAAAGAACCGAGAAATTCAACCAGTTGTAAGCGGTTTTATTACAATATCGCAAGGCTGTAAGCATCAAGTAAAACGAATGTTAAAAGCAGTAGGATGCTATATTGTTTATTTGAAAAGAGTTTCGATAGGTAAAGTTACATTGGATGAAACACTAGAAAAAGGAAGTTATCGTGCCCTAACAAAGGAAGAGATTAATAGTTTTATGTCGCATCGCAATGATAGTGTTACATAATAATTATAGGAAAGGAAATGTAAAATGTCAGCTAAAACAAATTGTGATTATTGCATTAATTATGCATATGATGAAGAAGAGGATTATTATGAATGTCAAATGAGTCTGGATGAAGATGAATATGCAAGATTTTTAAAAAATTCTTTTACGAATTGTCCTTATTTTCGAATGGGAGATGAATACAAAATAGTAAAAAAACAGATGTAGAAGAAGTTTTCTTTGGAAAGGAGTCTTGCATGAGTCAATATCAAAGAATTGAGCATACATTTTCTCCTGTTTATGATGAGCACTCCAAGACATTGATTCTTGGTAGTCTTCCATCTGTAAAATCAAGAGAAAATGGTTTTTATTATGGACATCCCAAAAACCGTTTTTGGCAAGTAATTGCTAGTATCTATGAAAGAGAAGTTCCTATTACCATTGCACAAAAAAAAGAACTTTTGTTAGAAAATAAAATTGCGTTATGGGATGTCATACAAAGTTGCGACATTATAGGTTCAAGTGATAGTAGCATTAAAAATGTGGTGCCTACTGATATTAATATTATTTTAAGCCAATGTAAGATTAACAAAATTTATGCCAATGGAAAAACAGCGGGCAAATTATATCGAAAATACAGCTTACAAAAAACGGAAATAAATATAATAGAATTGCCATCAACAAGTCCAGCAAATGCAGTTTATAGCTTAGAACGATTGATTAAAGAATGGAACATGATCAAATCTAGGTAAGAATTTCTTACTATGGTATTTTAGCGGCAGTTGCTATTGTTGGATTAATGTTGCTTTTAATACAAAAGATATTTAAAATATCAATCACTCAAAAAAATCAACTTGGAATGATAATAGGCTTGGGGTGTGGACTAGTATTTACCATCCTTTCCTATACATTCGTGTTACAAAATATAGGGATTTATCCTACTACTATAGTGTTATGATTGCTAATTGAAAGACATGAGATAAATGATAAAGAAGATAACAACAATTGAGTAATATCAATTTATTGTTATCTTTTTTTACGATTTCTGTGATTGAAAGTCTTAGAAGCAAACTAAATAGATTACAAATTTAGTTTACATTTAGATTACGAAAGGCACAAAAGGTAAGTTTGTTTTTACGAATAACAATATATATTTATCGAATATCAATAAAAATATATTGAATTTCATTTGTATATATGCTATATTATGTGACATAGGGATGCTAATGGAAAGGAATGAAATTATATGAAGGATAAAATCACAATTTTTACTAAGCTTTTATTAGATGCTATGTTTTTTGGAGGTATTTTAGTATGTATCACACTTCCAATTAGTATTAAGTTCTATGGTCAGTTTAATTCATACTTTGAAGAAAACTATATTGAACTATGTTTACTATTCTTTTTTTCAGGAATATTTGCGATATTGATTATTTGGGAACTTAGGAAAATGTTTCAATCAGTTATTAATGATAATTGCTTTGTAAAGCGCAATGTAACCAGTTTAAGACGAATGGGGAATTACAGTTTTATCATTGCAATCATTACAAGTCTTCGTTTGTTGTTGTATTTAACACCTGCAGTTTTAGTAGTAATATTAGTATTTATAATTGCAGGTCTTTTCAGTAAAGTACTTTCACTAGTATTTGACAAAGCAGTTACATACAAACTGGAGAATGATCTAACAATCTAGGAGGAAAAGTATGGCAATCATAATAAATCTTGATGTGGTTATGGCACAAAGGAAGATGGGACTAACCGAATTAGCCAATGAAGTAAATATAACAATGGCTAATTTATCTATTTTAAAAAATAATAAGGCAAAGGCAATACGTTTATCAACATTAGAGGCAATATGTAAGACTTTAGACTGTCAGCCAGGTGATATTATACAGTATGTAAAAGAAGAGGAAGAAGGTGAAGAAAAATGAGTATGAATAAAGAGCAAGAAGAAATCGTGTCGCAAAGAAGTTACACACTTAATCAACACGATGAATCAAAAGAGAGGAAATTTTTAAAAGAAAACTTTAATTTTTTTGGGGCCTTAAGTTTTTTATATGCCATTTTCTATACGTTTTGTGAGTATAAAAACGATTCAGGTATTGCGATTTTTCTATTAGGGATAGGAAGCATTTATTTTTGTACACGATTTGTAAAACGGTTAAAACCTAGCTTAAAAGGTGGAGCTTTGTTTTATTTCATCAGTATCCTCCTTTTAGGGGTGTCCATACCATTAACAGATAATTGGTTGATGAATACAATGAGTAAAGGGGCAATTTTAGTATTAATAACCTTATTTATGCTACATCAATTCTATGATGATTCAAAATGGAATGTTATGAAGTACATAGAAGCATCATACATTCTATTCATTGAGATGTGTGTGGCAATTATATATCCATTCTCGGATGCAGCCAATGCGATGAAAGAAAGACAAAAGAAAAAGAATGATAAATTAAAATATGTATTAATTGGAATCTTAACTGCCATACCGTTAACTCTTATTATATTATCACTATTAGTAAGTGCAGACTTAATTTTTGCAAATATGATGAAAAATATAGTAAATAAAATCTTCATGTTTGAAGAAGTATTTTGGATTTTGCTTTCAATTGTTTTATGTTATTGTATTATCTATTGTTTTATCAATGCAATCACAAAAAACAATATAAAAGAGGATGTAAACGACCATAGAATACTAGAGCCAATCATTGCGAATACTTTTACAAGTATTATTTCAGCAATTTATATTATTTTTTGTTTAATCCAGATAATAGGACTCTTTGGTGCGAATCTTAGCTTACCGCAAGGCTATACGTATTCAAGATATGCAAGAGAGGGTTTTTTTCAACTTCTGTTTGTGTGCGGCTTAAATTTCGTGATTGTTTTATGCTGCATGGCATTTTTCCGTAAGAGTAAATTACTAAAAAGTCTTTTGACAATGATATCTATTTGTACTTATATTATGTTGGCATCCAGTGCCTATCGAATGATTTTATACATTCAAGTATATCATTTGACTTTTTTAAGAGTCTTTGTTTTATGGACTTTATTTGTGCTTTCGTTATTAATGTTTGGAATTTTGATTCATTTATATAAAGAAAGATTCCCATTTTTTCGCTATTGCATGGTAGTAATCACTTCTTGCTTTATTATATTCGCATTTAGTCATCCAGATTATCTGATTGCCAAATATAATATTGATGCTATAGAAGACATTACAAAACATAATGCAGTTAATGTCTATGAACAATATGGTGACTTAAATTATGTGACTTCCCTATCAGCAGATGCAGCGATTGTTTTAGAAAACTATAGTGCGGACAATGAATTGGTAAAAAATTATTTTGAAAAAATGAAGACGAAGCCACAAATGGATTTTCGTACCTTTAACTTTTCTAGATATATGGCTCAAAAAGCAGCAAATAGATTCTTTCATCAATAATAAATGAGAAATGATTTTGCCTTTTATAAATGCGTGGTAAGCACTTATTGTGTTATTTTTTGCTTTGTGCTATTCTATAAAAACAAAGAAAATAGGATTGATAATGAGTGATTAAAGGAGAATTATATAAATATGAACGAAAAGATTATTTTTAGAGAAATGCTTTCTGAGATCAGAGAACTTGCTGAGGCAAAAGGCAATAAGCTTTCACAAGAAGAAATAAATATTTTTTTTAAGGATGTATCTTTAAGCGAAGATCAATTGGAACTCGTATATAGTTATCTGGAAGCAAATCGAATTACAATAGAAGGTCATAAAAAGAGTGAAAAGAGTAAACTGTTTGAACAAAAAGAAGAAATGAATGAGAGTGAATCAAAAGAGGATATCACAACAGATAAAGATAATATACCTGTAGAAGAGGATAAGTATCTTTCTATGTATCTGGAGGAGATAGAGGAGCTTGGCAATGATGATGAGGAGGAAAAACACAAGCTTTTACGTGGATTGCTAGAAAATGATCCAATGGCAAAAAGTAAATTGATTGAGTTATACTTACCAAAGGTTGTTGAAATTGCTAAGCAGTATGTAAATAAAGGAGTTGCATTAAGTGATTTGATTCAGGAAGGGAACATAGGACTTATGCTCACTTTGGATCAAATAGATCAAGATACAGATTTTAAGACTATAGAAGCAACGATAAAACAGGGAATTATTGCAGCGTTAGAAGAAGCAATCGACGAAGTTAGCTTTACAAAATCATCTCAGGATCAAATTGTAAGTAAAGTGAATTTCTTAAATGAAGGCGTGAAAAATCTAGAAGAAGAGATGGGAAGAACCGTAAGTATAGAAGAACTAGCTAAATATCTTGAGATGTCAAAAGAAGAGGTAGAAGACATTATAAGAGTGTCAGACGATGAAATTATAGTAGAAGAGAATAAAGAAAAAAAGATGTAAAAGAGTAATTGATATGTTTAAGGAGGATAGTTTGAAAATAAAAATAATGTCGGTAATTAACATAATATTACAGATTGTATGCTTACTTATATCTATGAAGTTATTTTGGAATACGGCAGTGTTTGTAGATGAGCATAATCTTAGTCCCGATCTTGTTCTTGGAGGAATGGGGGGGTTAATCATGAGTTGGATTGTTTTGGGATTATTAACAGCTATTATCATTTTGACATGTATCACATTTGTTAAGAAAAAATAAAAAAAAGAATGGTCAAATATTTTAAATATTTGATCATTCTTTTTAGCTTACTCTGCTATAAAAGAAGAATCATGATCACTTGGATTGATTTCTACCATCGATAATAATTGATCTGGAAGATACATATGAACCTTCTCGATTCGTTTCTTATCAACTCTTTCAGCAACTAGACGAATACCATCTGCGGTAGTAACCTCTTCACCAGCTTCAGGAAGATGATCAAGTAGTTCTATAATAATACCACCTATGGAATCATAATCCTTAGAAGTAATGTTAAGATTTAATATATCATTGATATCATCAAGCTTCATGGAACCTTCAATCATATACTCTCTTTCATTTATTTGCATGACTAAATCTTCTTCGTCTGTATCATACTCATCTCTAATTTCCCCTACAATTTCTTCAAGCAAATCTTCTAGGGTAATCAAACCAGCAGTTGCACCATACTCATCAAGAACAATCGCAAAGTTAATGGAACTTTGTCTCATTTCAATCATTAATTCAGAAGTCTTCTTGTATTCATATGTAAAATATGGTTCACGCAAAAAGTCTCGAATATGAAACGTATTTTTTGGATTATATAAAAGCAAATCTTTTACATTAATAATACCAATTACGTTATCAGTTGTGTCTTCATATACAGGAAGTCGTGTGAATTTAACTTCTTTATATATTTCTATTAATTCCTGATAAGTACAGGTTACATCTAAAAAAGTCATATCAATTCTTGGAACCATAATATCTTTAGCCAAAGAATCTCCAAAATCTACAACGTTATAAATCATTTTACGTTCTTCTTGCTCTAATATACCATCTTCATGACTAACATCTACGATAGTACGAAGCTCGTCCTCTGTAATAATATCGTTTTTACCAGTAGAATCTACCCGAAATAACTTTAATACCGTTAACGACAGTTTGTTTACGATAAAAATAACAGGTGTTAAAAGAACCATAAAATAATAAATTACATTTGCATAAGACAAAGCAATCTTTTGTGCATGTAAAGTAGATAATGTTTTAGGTGTAATCTCACCAAATACAAGTATTAGTAAAGTAAGAATACCAGTTGCGATACCCACTCCTGTATTACCCCAAACACTAATTGCGAGAGTAGTAGCAAGAGAAGACGCAGATAAATTTACTATATTATTACCTATTAATATTGCACTGAGCATTTTGCCAGAGTCATCAATTACTTTTAATACAGTGCTTGCCCGTTTATTCCCATCTTCTGCAAGAGTTCTGATTCGAATCTTATTAACTGTAGTGAAAGCAGTCTCAGCAGAAGAGAAAAAAGCTGACAATAATAAAAGTAATAACAAAATAACTAACTGTGTGGCCTCGCCAGAATCCAAAAAAACCAACTCCTTTAAATTGATAATAGTCAAATTTAATTTAAACAAATTATAATAATTAAATATTGTTTCATACTATTTGATTATATAAATAAAAATATACAATAAATTATATATCATTGTCAAGGTTTGAGAAAATAAAGTAAAGAATGAACGTGCTGATTGCCTATATATATAATTTACTACTGCATTATAAAAAGTAGAAAATTAGTAATAATACAATTGTATAAATTTACAAAATACTATTGACAAAATAAAGTGCAGGTGATATGTTAGGTACATAGATGTTAGCACTCTACATGAATGAGTGCTAACAAATGAAAAATGAAAAAAGAGTTTTGCCAGAAGGGAGTGAACAGGTTGGAGTTAGATGATCGTAAAGCTAAGATTTTGCATGCAATTATTAAAAATTATCTAGATACAGGAGAGCCAGTTGGTTCAAGAACCATTTCAAAGTATTCCGATTTGAATTTAAGTTCTGCAACCATAAGAAATGAAATGTCTGATTTAGAAGAGCTTGGATATATCGTTCAACCTCATACTTCGGCAGGGCGAATCCCAACAGATAAGGGATACCGATTATATGTAGACCAGATCATGCAGGCAAAGGACAGAGAAGTTGCTGAGATGAAAGAGCTAATGGTGGAAAAAGCCGATAAGATGGAACTTATCTTAAAACAGGTTGTAAAGCTACTAGCAGCCAATACCAATTACGCTACCATGATTTCAGCACCAAGGTATCAAAAAAACAAGTTAAAATTCATTCAACTTTCTCAGGTAGATGAAGAACATATCTTGGCAGTCGTAGTCGTAGAAGGCAACATTATAAAGAATAAAATCATTGATTCTTGCGAACCATTAGATAATGAAACATTACTAAAGCTTAATATACTTCTTAATTCTAACTTAAATGGACTGTCTATAGATGAAATTAATCTAAGTGTGATTTCACAGATGAAAGAGAAAGCTGGTATCCATAGTGATATCGTCAATAGCGTTTTAGATGCAGTTGCAGAAGCAATCAAATCCGATGAAGACCTAGAGATATACACAAGTGGAGCGACTAATATTTTTAAATATCCTGAATTAAGTGATACAGAAAAAGCAAGCAAATTAATATCTGCACTAGAAGAAAAACAGCAGCTAGTGAATCTTGTAACAGAAACCTTGACAGAGGAAAAGGAAAACGGTATTCAGGTTTATATAGGTAATGAATCACCCATTCAGACAATGAAAGATTGTAGCGTAGTTACTGCGACTTATGAATTAGAAGAAGGGGTAAAAGGTACAATTGGTATCATTGGACCAAAACGAATGGATTATGAAAAAGTATTAGATACCCTTAAGACGTTAATGAAACAACTAGATGGAATATTTAAGAAGACTTAGAAAGGCGGTAGATAGGTTTGAACGATAACGATAAGCAGATGGATAAAGTAAACATGGAGGAAGAAGCTGTAAATACAGAGGAAGTAATAGAAGAATCCATGGATAATATACAAGAATCCGATGAAAAAGAATTGAATGAAGAAACAAAGGAAGAGGAAAGCGTAGAAGAAGCAACAGCGCAGACCGAGGACCAAGAATCTGGTAAAAAAGGTTTTTTTGGCAAGAAAAAAGAAAAAAAAGATAAAAAAGATGAGCAAATCGAAGAATTGACAGATCGTCTAAAGCGTACGATGGCAGAGTTTGAAAACTTTAGAAAACGTACTGATAAAGAAAAAGAGCAGATGTTCGAAGTTGGTGCAAAATCAATTATAGAAAAAATCCTTCCAACGGTTGATAACTTTGAGAGAGGTTTAAATGCCGTATCAGAAGAAGATAAGAGTTCGCCATTTGTAGAAGGTATGAAT
Organism: Candidatus Galacturonatibacter soehngenii; assembly: GCF_008830185.1. GTDB lineage: Bacteria > Bacillota > Clostridia > Lachnospirales > Lachnospiraceae > Lachnotalea > Lachnotalea soehngenii. Next base: position 342,006 of record NZ_WAGX01000005.1, on the reverse strand, counting down.
ATGGTGTATAAACAATTACTTAGCTCTTTGGAAGAATGTGGCGTTAAGCAAATTGAGGCACTAGGCAAAGAATTCGACCCTAATCTTCATAACGCAGTAATGCATGAAGAGAATGAGGAATTAGGTGAAAATATAGTATCCGAAGAGTTCCAAAAAGGATACACATATAGAGAAACAGTTGTTAGATATAGTATGGTAAAAGTAGTAAATTAGGAGGAAATAAATCATGGGAAAAATAATAGGAATTGACTTAGGAACAACAAATTCATGTGTAGCTGTTATGGAAGGTGGAAAACCAACTGTAATCGCAAATGCAGAGGGATTTAGAACCACTCCATCTGTAGTAGCATTTTCAAAGACTGGTGAAAGATTAGTAGGTGAACCAGCAAAACGTCAGGCTGTAACCAATGCAGATAAAACAATCTCTTCTATTAAAAGACATATGGGTACTGACTATAGAGTAGCAATTGATGATAAAAAATATTCACCACAAGAAATCTCTGCTATGGTACTTCAAAAGTTAAAAGCAGATGCTGAGAATTACTTAGGAGAAAAAGTTACAGAAGCTGTTATCACCGTACCAGCGTATTTTAATGATGCACAAAGACAGGCAACAAAAGATGCAGGTAAGATTGCAGGACTTGATGTGAAACGTATCATCAATGAGCCTACAGCAGCAGCTCTTGCATATGGTCTTGACAATGAAAAAGAACAAAAAGTTATGGTGTACGATTTAGGTGGTGGTACATTTGACGTTTCCATTATTGAAATTGGTGATGGCGTTATTGAAGTATTAGCAACCTCAGGTGACAACAAATTAGGTGGCGATGACTTTGATCAAAAGATTACAGATTATATGTTAGCTGAATTTAAAAAGACAGAAGGTGTAGATTTATCTACTGATAAAATGGCGCTTCAAAGATTAAAAGAAGCAGCTGAAAAAGCAAAGAAGGAATTATCTTCTGCTACTACAACTAACATTAATTTACCTTTCATTACTGCAACAGCAGAAGGTCCAAAACATTTTGATATGAACTTAACAAGAGCTAAGTTTGATGAGTTAACTCATGATTTAGTTGAAAGAACAGCAAAACCTGTTCAAACTGCTTTAAGTGATGCAGGATTATCTGCTTCTGAACTTTCTAAAGTATTATTAGTTGGTGGTTCTACTCGTGTACCAGCGGTTCAAGATAAAGTAAAACAATTGACAGGACATGAGCCTTCTAAGGCTTTAAATCCAGACGAGTGTGTAGCGTTAGGAGCTTCCATTCAAGGTGGTAAATTAGCAGGGGATGCAGGTGCAGGAGAAATCTTACTTCTTGACGTAACACCACTTTCACTTTCTATTGAAACTATGGGTGGTATTGCAACTAAGTTAATCGAAAGAAATACAACAATACCAACAAAGAAAAGCCAGATTTTCTCAACAGCTGCAGATAACCAAACCGCAGTTGATATCAATGTAGTACAGGGTGAAAGACAGTTTGCAAAAGATAACAAATCTCTTGGACAGTTCCGTTTGGATGGTATTCCACCAGCAAGAAGAGGTGTTCCACAGATTGAAGTTACATTTGATATAGATGCAAATGGTATCGTTAATGTTTCTGCAAAAGATTTAGGTACTGGAAAAGAACAGCATATTACAATTACAGCAGGCTCTAATATGTCTGATAGTGATATTGAAAAAGCAGTAAAAGAAGCAGCAGAATTTGAAGCACAGGATAAAAAACGTAAAGAAGCAATTGATACAAGAAATGATGCGGATTCCATGGTATTCCAGACAGAAAAGGCATTGGAAGAAGTAGGAGACAAACTAGACGGAAATGACAAGACTGCTGTTGAGGCTGATCTTGCAGCGTTAAAAGAATTAATTGAAAAAACAAGTCTAGACAATATGACGGACGCACAGGTAGAAGAAATCAAAGTAGCAAAAGAAAAGTTAATGGAAAGTGCTCAAAAATTATTTGCAAAAGTATATGAGCAAGCACAAGGAGCACAAGGAGCAGGCCCAGATATGGGTGGCGCAAGTCAGGAATCCTATCAGGCAGATGATGATGTAATAGATGGAGACTATAAAGAAGTTTAAGAACCAGACGGTTTCAACCGTGCTATAGACTAAGCTGTTAGGGACATATTCTTTACAATGTGTCCCTAATAGTGTATAGTTAATGGTATGCCTATTACATAGGTAAATGATGGAGGTTAATATGGCAGACAAGAGAGATTATTATGAGGTTCTTGGCGTTGATAAAGGTGCTGATGATGCCACATTAAAAAAAGCATATAGAAAGCTGGCAAAGCAATATCATCCGGATATGAATCCAGGGGATAAAGAAGCAGAACGTAAATTCAAAGAAGCATCGGAAGCATACGGTGTTTTAAGTGATCCAGAAAAACGTCAGCAGTATGATAATTTTGGTCATGCAGCATTTGATGGAGGTGCTGGCGGAGCAGGCGGCTTCGGAGGCTTTGGTGGCTTTGATTTCAGTGGTGACATGGGAGATATTTTTGGAGATATATTTGGAGATATTTTCGGTGGAGGCACAAGAAGCCGTAGAGCCAATAATGGCCCAATGAAGGGGGCTAATGTAAAAACCAGACTGAATATTACTTTTGAAGAAGCAGTCTTTGGATGTGATAAAACGGTCACCGTAAATCTAAAAGAAAATTGTCAAACCTGTAATGGAACAGGTGCAAAACCGGGAACAAGTCCACAGACTTGTTCAAAATGTAACGGAAAGGGGCAGATTGTTTATACGTCTCAATCCTTATTTGGAACAGTAAGAAATGTTTCCACTTGTCCAGACTGTAATGGAAGTGGTCAGGTAATTAAAGACAAATGTAGTGATTGTCATGGAAGCGGATATATATCAGCGAAAAAGACAATAGAAGTAAGTGTACCTGCTGGTATTGATAATGGTCAAAGTATTCGTATACGTGAAAAGGGTGAGCCAGGAATAAACGGCGGCTCAAGAGGTGATTTACTTGTGGAAATCGTAGTTGCAAGACATCCGATTTTCCAACGTCAAGATTATAATATCTTCTCCACCGCTCCAATTTCTTTTGCACAGGCAGCACTTGGTGGTGAAGTTAAAATAAATACGGTTGATGGAGATGTTCTCTATGAAGTAAAAGCAGGAACACAAACAGATACCAAGGTTCGTTTAAAAGGAAAAGGGGTACCATCTCTTCGAAATAAAGCGATGCGTGGAGATCACTATGTAACACTCGTAGTACAGGTACCAAATAAACTTTCAGAAGAGCAAAAAGAATTACTTCGCAAATTTGATGCTGCTGGAGATAATTCACTAAATGGCAGTACAGGAACTACAGAAAAGAAGAAAAAAGGCTTTATGGATAAATTAAAAGAAAGCTTTGAAGATTAAAGGATATAAATATAACGAAACTGTTATTTTGCCAATGGCTAAATGACAGTTTCGTTTCATTTTATAGAAAATTGCATCGCAACTTAATGGGTAAAATGTATGCAAAGCAGACACAATACTTTTGAAGGTTTGGGGTATAATAAAAGGAAACAAAAATAATTCAACAAAAAACAAAAAAAGGGTTTGACATTAGAACGAATAATAGAGATAATATTTATAGCACTTTAGTCTTTGATAAAATATTTTAGTAAAAGGAAGGTATGACAAAATGAGTGAAACAAATGTGAAACGTACAGGTAGCTTCACTTTACCAGGTGAGTCAGGTTATGAAGAATTAACCCTTAAGATGGCAGAAAAATGGGGAGCAGACGTAATTCGTGACAGTGATGGAACAGTATTATCCGATGAGATACTAAATGCGGGATATGGCATTTATTCAACGATATGTATTATAAGAGATCACAATGAGTGGGCAAAACAAAATTTGGATAAGTTACAGCAGACATTTTTGATGACTAATCCTAAGGTAGCCACAGATACGAAGCTAACGTTTCATTTGATGGAGGACTTCTTTGAAGAGCAATTTAAGATTAACGGATCCAAGGATTCTTTAAAATATTGGCAGGTTTATGACCGTACAAGCAATGAATTGATTTCAACGGATCAATGGAAGTTTGAGGAAGAAAGTGGTAGTGTTGTTGTAGAAGGTATCACTCCATGGCATAAATATAGTGTCAGCTTTTTAGCTTATCGAATTTGGGAAGAGATTTCCATGTACAATCACACCACGAATAATTGGGACAAAGAGCATCTTATGCAGATAGATCCAAGACATCCAAAGACACAGGAATATATGCTTGCATGGATGGAAAACTGGTGTAAGACACATGAAGATACTACAGTGGTTCGTTTTACCTCTATGTTCTATAACTTTGTATGGATATGGGGAAGTGATGAAAGAAATCGTCATTTATTCTCTGATTGGGGTTCTTATGATTTTACAGTAAGTCCACTTGCACTTGATGAATTTGCTGTGAAATATGGATATTCCCTAACAGCAGAGGATTTTGTGAATAAAGGAAAGTTAAATGTAACACATATGCCAGCTGATCAACATAAGCTTGATTGGATGGAGTTTATTCATGATTTTGTAATCGAGTTTGGTAAGAAATTAGTTGACATGGTTCATCAATATGGAAAGCAAGCCTATGTATTTTATGATGATAGTTGGGTTGGCGTTGAGCCTTATAGCAAACGATTTAAAGAGTTTGGGTTTGATGGAATTATCAAATGCGTATTTTCAGGTTATGAAGCAAGACTTTGTGCAGGTGTTGATGCACCAACTCATGAACTGCGATTGCACCCATATTTGTTCCCAGTAGGCCTTGGTGGAGCGCCAACCTTCATGGAAGGCGGAGATCCAACCTTGGATGCGAAAAAGTTCTGGAATAGTATAAGAAGAGCTTTGCTTCGAGAGCCAGTGGATCGTATTGGGTTAGGTGGTTATTTGCATCTGGTGGAGCCATATCCGGATTTTTGCGATTATATAGAAAAAGTGGCAGATGAATTTAGAACCATAAAAGAATTTCATCAGGCAGGAAAGCCTTATGTATTAAAACCAAGAGTAGCTGTATTGACTGCTTGGGGAAGTCTTCGTTCTTGGACGCTATCAGGTCATTTTCATGAAACCTATATGCATGATTTGATTCACATCAATGAAAGCTTATCAGGAAGTCCATTTGATGTGTCTTATATTAGTTTTGAAGATATTAAAAATGGTGTTTTAGAGGATGTAGATGTTGTAATTAATGCTGGTTTCGCTGGTTCAGCATGGAGTGGTGCTGATAAGTGGAACGATAATGAAGTGGTGGAGATACTTACAAAATGGGTACATGCTGGAGGGGCCTTTATCGGAGTGAATGAACCCTCAGCAGTCGAAGGATATGATAATTTCTTTCGAATGTCGCATGTTCTTGGTGTGGATAAAGATAATGGTGCAAGGGTTTGTCATGGTAAATGGAGTTTTGAAGTAAGTAAAGTAGAGGGCCTTTTACCTAACGAAACTACTATGAAAGGAAAAGACAATATTTACCTTACAGATGGTAAGGCGAAAGTATTGGCAGAAGAAAATGGAGTACCGACTCTAACCTCATATGACTTTGGAAGCGGTAGAGGTATTTATTTAACATCTTTTGAAACGAGTTTGACCAATACCAGAATGTTGTATCATATTATTTTGTTTGCATGTAAAGAAAAGCTAGAACAAAACTACTTGACGGATAGCCCTATGACAGAGTGTGCTTTTTATCCAGCAAGCAAGCGATTGGTAATTATTAATAATAGTGATGTATCACAACATCCAGTCATTCAAACAGAAAACGGACCAATCGAATTAGACATTGATGCATATGATACAAAAATGGTTACAATCTAAAGTAAAAGCATTAGAGTAACATATCTTAAATGAGTGGACAATTAGAACTATTGTCTATCGAGCGGATAAATGCTATAATAAGCCCATATCATGTTTTGATATGGGCTTATTATTGAATAAGAATAATATGGTATATTTAAAAATATATAAATTCGTTTTACAAAAGAAAATACTCAAAATGACATTTAGACTACAAGGATGTACGTATACGGAAAGGATGACAAAAGATGGGGAGATTAGAACAGTCCATGATGACTCGACGATTAGAAGCAGGAGCAGTTATTTACCAAGAAGGGGCTACCATAAATGAGATTTGTATTATTTTAACGGGTAGTGTAAAAGCGACTGGTAAATATGGTGAAAATACAATTATGGCAGGAAATGTACTAGGGGTATTAGATCTTGGAATCGGCAAATATCTATATAATTATACTGCCAATGAGGAAACTTTAATATGCTATTTTCAGTTGGAAACGCTACAAGATTTAGGAAAGGTATTTGCCGCTGATAAAACGTATGCTGGAATTATAATAAGTTCATTGGCAAAACAAATGATCAGCATTACAGGAGAATTTGAGAAATTAAAAGGTTTGAGTGAAGAAATTTCTCAATTTATAAGAAATGAATATGAAGAGTACAAGCAGATTTGTAAGAATTATCATAAAGAACCAGCACAAATTAAACGCATTGAAAATTTAGAGGAGTTTGAAGAAGATAATGCGATTGTAACGGCTGATTTAGATTATTTTATCAATTTAGACTTGATTCCTCTTGAGTTAAAAAAGAAGTTCTACTCTGCAAGTGAATATGTAATGATGACGGAAGTAAAACGCTTTCATGAAAATATATTAGAGATTTCGGATGCTTATGAACCTATTATTGAATATGTTAATCAAGTCAAACATGCATTATTTGCAAAGGATGAGGACAATCTATTTATGCGACTTGCAGAACTTGCATTTATGATTAACGAGTCAAATGGAGACATTTCATTTGTTTGGTCTAGAATTAAAAATATAACAACTTTTGTCACCAAAGAAAAAGTGATTGAACAAGCAGTATTACCAGTCTTGATTAGTCATTTTAAGACGAAGATAAAGGTTGGGGCAGATTTGGATGATGAACAAAACGATTTGACCAAACAATACACGATTGAACAAATAAAAGGAGCCAAAGTACTTGCTAAGGACTCACTTGCTACAATATTAGAATATTCTGGTATTAGCCAAGATAAGGCGGACAAGTTTAAACAATATTTGACAGTATACAATTCGCTTCCAGACAAATCAGCCACAACAGATGAAGTGGATAAGCTGCGTAAGGCAATTACTAAGATTTTTTATGAATTATATGAATTGATTTTCTTTAAGGCTGAAGAAACCAAAATGGCTGAGCCAGTCATTGATTTGTTCTTAAATTATGGCTATGTGGACGAGAAATTCATTACAGAAAGCCAGTTACTACAATTGTTTTATTTAAAACAAGAGCAAGAAGTAAGCGAATATCCAATTTATACGATGAAGGAATGGTTGCAGGAAATCTATTATGGAAAAGCAGAACCTTCTAAAAATGAATTTGATTTAGATTACCAAGGCATGCTTCGCGAAAAGAAAAAAACACAACATGTTTCCGAAGCAGAAGAAAGAGAATATTTAAAGGATCAAAAAGGAAAAGTTACGTTTGAAATAGAAAATATGTTTCGAGCTGCGAATAAGATTACCAGTGGAAAAGTATTAACTTTTTGTCCGATTTTGCATAAAGATTTCATAATAGGAACAATAGATAAATTAATACAAAAGAAATCTGATATTATAAAGGCGTATGAAGAGTTGCAAAAAATTGACTTTTCTTTGTTTTATCGGACTGTGTTATACCATGATTCTAGTAAAGGGATTGCGAAGGAATATATTGAGAAAAAAATACTTCCAATTACAATATTAATGCCAAATGTTGGTTCAAAAAGTAGTATGTGGCAAGAAACGTCAGGACTTAGAAAAGATACACCTGCTCGATTTGTTATGCCAATACTTAGTAAAGAACAAGCAGAAGATATGTTGATTAGCGTGGCTGGACGATATCGATGGGAGATTTGTAGAAATGTTCAGGGGGTATACTGGAGTGATATAACAGAAAAATCCTTAACCTCTGAGTATTATGATTATATACAGTTTTATAAAAAGAATCGTGATTTGTCACCACAGGCAAAAGAAAAGTTGCGAAATGAAATTACTCGAGTTCGAAATAATTATAGAGAGGTATTTGTGCAAGATTATATTCAATGGATTCGATATGAATCGAAAGGTTCGTCAAGATTGAATAAAATTGCCAGAGCAATCTTACTAACCTATTGTCCTTTTTCAAAACCAATTCGAACTGAATTGAGTAATTTTCCAGCTTTTTCAGAATTGCTTGACCGCTATGAAACATTACAAGCTGCTAAAATTAAGAAATTAGAAAATGCATATGCTTCTATTCGAAGAAATGGTGGTACTGTTACCAAAGAATTAGAAGATAATTTAGCATTCCATAACCAATAAAGAGAGAATTCTCGAATAATAAAGAGGTGTACGAGTGAAGTGGAATAAATATACAATCAAAACAATTACAGATGCGGAAGACATCATTAGTAGTACGCTGATGGATCTTGGTATTGAAGGTGTGGAGATTGAAGACAAAATACCATTATCTGAAGCAGATAAAAAGCAAATGTTTGTCGATATTTTGCCAGACATGGGACCAGATGATAACGTAGCTTATATCAGCTTTTATATTGATAGCGAAGTAGATGCAAAAGAGACGCTTCAAAATGTAAAGCATGAGTTAAATGAATTAAGAAGCTATATGGAGGTTGGTGAGTGCACGATAATGGAATCACAAACAGAAGATAAAGATTGGATTAATAATTGGAAACAGTATTTTAAGCAGTTTAGTGTAGACGATATTTTAATCAAACCATCGTGGGAAGAAGTAAAGCCAGAAGATCATGACAAACTAATGATTCAAATTGATCCAGGGACTGCATTTGGAACAGGAATGCACGAAACAACGCAATTATGTATCAGGCAGCTTAAAAAATATATTACAAGTACAACAAAAGTATTTGACGTAGGTTGCGGAAGTGGTATTCTTTCCATCGTTTCCATCAAACTTGGGGCAACATACGCAAGAGGCATTGATATTGATCCGAATGCAATCAATGCATCAATCGAGAATGCGAAAGTAAATCAAATTCCAGAGGATAAATTTCATGTAGAGGCAGGTAATTTATTAGAGGATATTAATTTACAACAGGAAGTAGGATGTGAAGCCTATGATATTGTTGTTGCTAATATTTTGGCAGATGTTTTGATACCTTTAACGCCTGTTATTAAGAAAAATTTAAAACCAAATGGCTACTATATTACCTCTGGTATTATTGATAAAAAAGAAGAAGACGTTGTAGCAGCGGTGAAAGACAATGGTTTTGAGATTGTTGAGATAACACATCAAGGTGAATGGGTATCTGTTACAGCTAAGAAACTATAGGGAGAAATATGCATCATTTTTTTGTAAACGACAATCAAATTAAAGAAAACTATATTACCATTACAGGGGCTGATGTCAATCATATCAAGAATGTACTTCGTATGAAGATAGGAGAGAAGCTTCTTATTAGTAATGGAATCAATAAAGATTACTTATGTGAGCTAAGTAAGATTACAAATGAAGAAATTATTGCCACTGTTTTGTCTATTGATGAAGAGGGGGGAGAGCTTCCCTCTAAGATTTATTTATTTCAAGGACTACCTAAAGCGGATAAGATGGAACTTATTATTCAAAAAGCAGTAGAATTAGGAGTATTCGAAATTATTCCGGTATCCATGAAACACTCTGTTGTAAAATTAGATGAGAAAAAACAATCAAATAAGGTCAAACGGTGGCAGGCAATTGCAGAAAGTGCAGCAAAACAATCGAAAAGAAGTGTTGTTCCAAATGTAAAACATGTAATGTCCTTTCAAGAAGCACTTGATTATGCAAAGAATTTTGAGTATAATTTAATACCGTATGAACATGCAGACAAAATGAAAGAGACAAAGCAAGTGATTGCTTCCCTCAAAGCAAATACTTCGATTGGAGTTTTTATAGGCCCTGAAGGGGGTTTTGATGAAAATGAAATTGCAAGTGCACGTAAACATAATATGAAGACGATTACATTAGGAAAACGAATACTTAGAACAGAGACAGCAGGACTTACAGCGCTGTCTGTTATTATGTTTCAATTAGAGGGTAAAGAAACCGATGAATAGGATGGATATTAACAGTGGAATGTTATTTAGATAATTCAGCAACAACAAAATGTTTTGAAGAAGTAAAGGATATTGTAATTAATGCTATGACAAAAGATTACGCAAATCCTTCCTCGATGCATATTAAGGGAGTGGAAGCTGAGAAGTATTTAAAGCAGTCAAAAGAAATAATTGCTTCTACTTTAAAGGTTAATGAAAAGGAATTATTTTTTACTTCTGGGGGTACAGAATCCAATAACTTGGCAATCATAGGAAGTGCCATGGCAAATATTCGTACAGGAAAACATTTGATTACTACTATAATAGAACATCCGTCTGTTATAAATACGATGAAATACTTAGAAGAACAAGGATTTCGTGTAACCTATCTTCCTGTGGACGAAGCTGGAATTGTTTCATTGGAGGAACTTGACAAAGCAATTTGTGACGATACCATTTTAGTCTCTATTATGTATGTAAACAATGAAATCGGATCCGTTCAACCAATTGATAAAATAGCGCAAATGATTAAAGAAAAAAATCCAAATACACTTTTTCATGTAGATGCGATACAAGGTTTTGGAAAATATAAAATATATCCGAAAAGACTAAACATTGATTTGTTATCGGCTAGTGGTCATAAGATAAATGGACCAAAGGGAGTTGGATTTTGTTATATCAGTGAAAAAGTGAAAATAAAACCAATTGCTTTTGGTGGTGGCCAGCAAAAAGGAATGCGCTCAGGAACAGAGAATGTTCCTGGGATAGCAGGAATTGGTATGGCAGTATTAAAAACATATGAGAATTTTGAAGAAAAAATAGACAATTTATATCGTTTGAAAAGTTATTTTGTAGAAGAGATTTCTAAACTTGAAGGTGTTTATTTAAATGGAAAGACAGGATTAGACAGTGCTCCTCATATCGTTAGTGCTAGTTTTTTACATGTAAGAAGTGAGGTTTTACTTCATGCGCTTGAGAGTAAAGAAATCTATGTTTCGGCTGGTTCAGCGTGTGCTTCCAATAAGCCTACGGTTAGTCCCACTTTAAAAGCGATTGGAGTAGAAAAAGAACTTTTAGATTCTACAATCCGATTTAGTTTTTCTTTTGAAACAACAAAGGAAGAGCTAAGTTATTGTTTGGATGCGTTGAAAGAAATATTACCAAAACTAAGAATATATAAACGGCACTGATTTGGAGGAAATAGATGTTTAAATCATTTTTAATTAAGTATGGAGAAATCGGAATTAAAGGAAAAAATAAATATTTGTTTGAAGACGCATTAGTAAAACAAATCAAGCATGCACTAAGGAAAGTGGATGGTGAGTTTGAGGTATCAAAGCAACAAGGTAGAATCTATGTAGAAGTATTAAGTGAATATGATTATGAGGAAACCGTGGATGCACTCAAAAAGGTGTTTGGTATCGTTGGTATATGTCCAGTTGTTCATGTTGAGGATGAAGGTTTTGAACAATTAGCAAAAGATGTTGTAGCATATTTTAAAAAAGCCCATCCAACGCTTGATCAAACATTTAAAGTAAATGCACGACGTGCTAGAAAAAATTATCCAATGGACTCCATGCAAATAAACTATAGTCTTGGTGAAAAAATCTTACAAGCTTTTCCTAATGTGAAAGTAGATGTTCATAATCCTCAAGTACTACTTAATGTAGAAATACGTGAGAAGATTTATATTTATTCTACTGTCATTCCAGGAGCTGGTGGAATGCCAGTTGGTACGAATGGAAAGGCCATGCTTTTATTGTCTGGAGGAATTGACAGCCCTGTTGCAGGATACATGGTTGCAAGAAGAGGTGTAAAAATTGATGCGGTATATTTTCATGCACCACCATATACGAGTGAAAGAGCAAAGCAAAAGGTAGTAGATTTGGCGAAACTAGTATCGGTATACTCAGGACCAATTCATCTACACATTATTAATTTTACCGACATTCAATTGTATATTTATGAAAAGTGTCCACATGATGAGTTAACTATTATAATGAGAAGATATATGATGAGGATTGCCGAGCATATTGCAAAAGAAACAGGGTCTTTAGGGTTAATTACAGGAGAAAGTATTGGACAAGTAGCCAGTCAGACAATGCAAAGTCTCGCTGCAACAAATGAAGTATGTACCATGCCTGTTATCAGACCGCTTATTAGTTTTGATAAACAAGATATTGTTGACATTTCCTTAAAAATCAACACGTATGAAACTTCCATTCTTCCATTTGAAGACTGTTGTACTATCTTTGTTGCAAAACATCCAGTGACTAAGCCAAATGTTAATATTATAAAACGTTCGGAAAGAAATCTTGAAGAAAAGATTGACGAATTGGTTGAGACTGCTTTAAAAACAGAAGAAGTTATTATATGTGAATAAAAGGCGTTACATATCAAAAATTGCTTGCGATTTTTGATATGTAAAAAACAGCTGCCAATTTCTCAATGATGTGGCAACTGCTTTGGTTTCAATTTATAAATAGAAAGATAATCATTTCTATAATATTTTTGATAATAAGCCTTACGAATTAGATTAAGTAAGGATTAAGTGCTGCTAAGATTGATTCGATTTCGTCTTCAGCATGGATATTTAAATCGATTGGCTTAGACAAATCCAAACTGAAAATTCCCATAATAGATTTTGCGTCAATAACATATCTTCCTGAAACTAAGTCAAAATCATAATCAAATTTAGTAATTTCATTAACAAATGATTTAACTTTATCGATAGAATTTAAAGAAATTTGAACTGTTTTCATCTTTAAAACCTCCCTTGTGTTTTGATATATTTATCTTACATTTATGGAAATTAAAAGTCAAGATGCAATTAACAGAAATATCAGATTTGACGGAATTTTAATGTTTTGAACAAAAATATTTTGATAATATGTGCAAACAGGATAAAAAATAAATAAAGTTTACGTACAATTTACAAATAAAACACATATGTTGGACAAAGCATACAATGGGACAAAAGCAATTTTGTATAACATGATAGAATAGGAGAAAAACTATGAAAAAAGCGGCTTTACACAATCTTGGTTGCAAAGTAAATGCTTATGAAACAGAAGCAATGCAACAAATGCTAGAGCAAAGCGGATATGAGATTGTTGGCTTTACAGATAAAGCGGATGTTTATATTATTAATACCTGTACGGTTACTAATATAGCAGATCGAAAATCAAGACAAATGCTTCATAAAGCAAAGAAAATGAATCCAGAGGCGATTGTGGTAGCTACAGGATGTTATGCACAAGCGTCAAAGGAACAAATAGAACTAGATGATTGTGTAGATATCATTGTAGGAAACAATAAAAAGAAAGACATCATACGCATTCTAAATGAGTATGAAAGTGAGCAAGAGCTCTCTCATGTTATTGATATCAATCATACCACAGAGTATGAAGAATTAGAGCTTGAAAGCTCTTTGGAACATACGAGAGCTATTATAAAGGTGCAAGATGGCTGTAATCAGTTTTGTAGCTACTGTATCATACCATATGCGAGAGGAAGAGTGAGAAGTAGAAAGATAACGCAAGTGATAAGTGAGGTTGAAAAGCTTTCTGCGAAAGGATTTAAAGAAGTAGTGTTGACTGGAATTCACTTAAGCTCCTACGGTGTAGATTTAGAAGAAGAGGATTTGTTGTCTTTAGTCGTTGCAGTTAGTAAGGTTCAGGGAATTGAAAGAATACGACTTGGTTCCTTAGAACCAAGAATCATAACAGAAGAGTTTGCCTCAACGCTTTCTAATCTAAAAAACATGTGCCCGCATTTTCATCTGTCGTTACAAAGTGGATGCGATAAGACATTAAAAAGGATGAATCGCAGATATAGTGCGCAAGAATATTATGAAAAATGCATGCTTTTACGCAAATATTTCAACAATCCTGCAATTACAACGGACGTTATCGTTGGATTTCCAGGAGAAACAGAAGAAGAATTTAATATTACAAAAGAATATGTTGAAAAAGTGAATTTCTTTGAAATGCATGTTTTTAAATATTCCAAAAGACAAGGAACCAAAGCGGCTGAAATGGAAGAGCAAGTAGAGGAACACATCAAAAATAATCGCAGTGCAACATTGCTTGCAATTACAAAAAAACAATCAGAGGATTATTTGAATAGCCAAATTGGAAAAGAATTGGAAGTGTTAATCGAAGAAGAAACGCAAATTGATGGAGTAAAATACTTTGTAGGACATAGTAAGGAATATGTGAAAACGTTGATAAACAGTGAAGAAAATCTTGAAAATAAAATTATTTCTTGCATTGGTACAAAACGATATGGACAAAACATGATATTGGCTGAAATGAAAAGATAAATAAACTCATTGAATTTTAGATTGATTTATATTAGAATAAGAATATAGACTAATTAAGGGCGTGGTAGTATGCAGGATAAAAATAATACACAATATTTCAAAGTACAGGCCGAACCTGTAGTACAAGTAAAGGAAGTTCTTAATGTAGTATATCAGGCTTTAACTGAGAAAGGATATAACCCTGTTAATCAGATTGTCGGATATATTATGTCAGGAGACCCAACTTATATTACAAGTCATCGTAATGCAAGAAGTTTGATTATGAAAGTAGAACGTGATGAACTTGTAGAAGAAGTTTTAAAGGAATATATTAAGACAAATAAGTGGGAATAGGTGAAATATGCGAATAATGGGTTTGGATTATGGTTCCAAAACAGTTGGCGTTGCAATCAGTGATTCATTGGGTTATACAGCTCAAGGGATTGAGATTGTACGTAGAAAATCTGAGAATAAATTAAGACAGACATTAGCACGTCTTGAACAGTTAATTGAAGAATACGAGGTCGAGGAAATTGTGCTAGGATTTCCTAAAAATATGGATAACTCTGTTGGTGATCGAGGGATAAAATCCTTAGAATTCAAGGAGATGCTTGAGAGAAGAATGAATTTACCTGTCACGATGTGGGATGAACGATTAACAACAGTGGAAGCAGATAGAACCATGATAGAGGGACAGATTAGAAGAGAAGATCGTAAGCTGTATGTGGATAAACTTGCTGCGGTCTTCATTTTGCAAGGATATTTGGATTTTTTATCGAATCAAAATAAGTAGTTTGTTACAGTGTAAAATGCTGTAGGCAATGGAGGAAATGATGGAAAAAATAAAATTTCAGTTCGATGATGATGCTGTAGATTTTTATGTGATAGAAGAGACCAAAATCAATGGAATAAATTATATTTTGGTAACAGAAGAAGAAGAAGGTGATGCAGATGCCTTTATTTTGAAAGATTTGTCTGATGTAGAAGATGAAGAAGCTATCTATGAAATGGTAGAAGAGGAAGAAGAATTAGAATATGTTTCTAATATTTTTTCGGAAATATTAGATGATATAGAGATACAAAAATAGGTAAACACAGCCAATGGCTGATTAATAATAGCATTTTATTCTAGTTATGAGAGGTGAAATTAATGTCAGTTGATAAGGATGAATTCAAGGAATTACTTAGGCAAAAAGGCTTAAAAGTGACAACTCAAAGAGTTAGGGTTCTTGAAGTTTTATCCAATTCGCCTGACATACATTTAACAGCAGAAGAGATATACGAATTAATAAAAGTGGATTTTCCTGAAATAGGTTTAGCCACAGTATATAGAACAATACAGCTTCTATTAGAGCTTGACTTAATTGATCGTATTAATTTGGATGACGGTTTTGTTCGTTATGAAATTAGTAATCATGATGAAAATTCAAAAAAACACCATCATCATCATTTGATATGTGTCAAATGCAGTAAAGTACTTTCTTTTGAAGATGATTTACTGGATGAACTGGAAAAAAGAATCATGGATCATATTTCATTTAAAGTACTAGATCATGAAGTAAAGCTTTATGGACTTTGCAAAGATTGTTCTGCGAAGGAAAAAGATTAGGAATAATGTGCGGAAATTTATATACATGGAGGTAATTTTTATTGAAAAACATTAACAACTCAAAATTGAAAATCATTCCTTTAGGCGGATTAGAGCAAATAGGAATGAACATTACTGCCTTTCAGTTTGAAGACAGTATTATTGTTGTGGACTGCGGATTGTCATTTCCAGAAGATGACATGCTAGGAATTGATCTGGTAATACCAGATGTAACATTTTTAAAAGATAATATTGACAAAGTAAAAGGGTTTATCATTACCCATGGGCACGAGGATCATATCGGTGCACTTCCTTATGTGCTAAAGGAAATCAATATCCCTATTTATACAACAAAATTAACAATGGGAATCATTGAAAACAAATTAAAAGAACACAATCTTGTAAAGTCTACAAGAAGAAAAGTAATAAAACATGGACAATCTATCAACCTTGGTGCTTTTCGTATTGAATTTATTAAAACAAATCATAGTATAGCGGATGCTTCGGCTCTTGCCATTTATTCTCCTGCTGGTACTGTAGTTCATACGGGTGACTTTAAGGTTGATTATACGCCAGTTTTTGGAGACACCATTGATTTACAAAGATTTGGAGAAATTGGCAAAAAGGGTGTTCTCGCTCTTATGTGTGATAGCACGAATGCAGAAAGACCAGGATTTACCATGTCAGAAAAGTCAGTGGGTAAAACCTTTGATAATATTTTTGCGGAAAATAAAAATTCAAGAATCATTGTTGCTACCTTTGCATCTAATGTAGATAGGGTACAACAAATCATTAACTCTGCTTATAAATTTGGCCGAAAGGTTGTTGTTGAAGGCAGAAGTATGGTTAGCATTATCGGAATTGCTTCAGAACTTGGATATATTAATATACCAGATAAAACGCTAATCGATATTGAACAGTTGAAAAATTATCCAGACGAGCAAACTGTGCTAATTACAACTGGAAGTCAGGGCGAATCAATGGCGGCATTATCAAGGATGGCTGCACATATTCATAAGAAAGTGACAATAAAGCCTGGTGATACAGTAATATTTAGTTCCAACCCAATTCCGGGAAATGAAAAAGCAGTATCAAAGGTGATTAACGAACTATCTAGAACAGGTGCAAATGTAATTTTTCAAGATACTCACGTATCTGGACATGCTTGCCAAGAAGAAATTAAATTAATTTATTCATTAGTTCGTCCAAAATATGCAATACCTGTACATGGTGAATTCAGACATTTAAAGGCACATGCTGAGGTTGCAAAGAGTATTGGAATCCCAAAAGAGAATATATTTATCATGCAGTCGGGTGATGTATTAGAGCTTGGTGAAGAAACAGCCGAAGTGACAGGGAAGGTACCAACTGGGACGATTTTAGTCGATGGACTTGGTGTTGGTGATGTCGGTAATATTGTACTAAGGGATAGACAACATCTTGCAGAAGATGGTATATTGATTGTAGTATTGACTTTAGAAAAATATAGTAACCAAGTACTTGCTGGGCCAGATATTGTTTCGAGGGGATTTGTATATGTTAGAGAATCGGAAGGACTAATGGATGAAGCAAGACAAGTAGTGAGTGATGCTTTAGATAGCTGTTTGAACAAAAACATTTCCGATTGGGGAAAAATTAAGAATACAGTAAAAGATTCATTAAGTGACTATCTGTGGAAAAAAACAAAAAGAAATCCAATGATATTACCGATTATCATGGAAGTATAGGTGATGTAATGAGTCATGTTTTGCAGTGCACGAAACGTTTAACAGAGGCAATTCAAAGTAGCGATGAATATAGAGCGTATAACGAAGCAAAAGATGCCATAAAAGGGAATTTAGAGCTTTGTAAAAGGTTAAATGAATATCGGATACAAAACTTCAAACTGCAAGATAATGTTGAGGTAGAAGATTATTTTGCTGAACTTGACAAAATGGAACAGCAGTATAAAGACTTAAAAAAAGATCCGAAGGTTATGGCTTTTTTAACTGCTGAACTTCGATTGTGTAAGATGATACAAGAAATTAATATGGCAATAGTAAATCTTGTGGATTTAGAACTTGAGTTTTAGCTAAGGACAAGGCGGTGTGGGATGAGTGCTAAAAAATTCGTAACAACAATTATTAGCGTTTCTGTAGAAGTTATATTTTTAGCGCTAATTATTATAGTGATTTATAATGGTGGAATGAAGGCTTATTCATTTGGGTTTTCAGTTTTTGCAGAACAACCAATTACCGCAGAGCCTGGAAGGGACGTAAGTGTGACAATCGATTCAAAACTTTCTGCGTATGAACTGGGGAAATTCCTAGAGGAGAAAGGATTGGTTCGAGATGCCAAGGTGTTTTACGTACAAATGAAGTTGATGTCAGTAAACGGCAAAGTAAAATCAGGAAGATACACACTTAATACATCCATGACAGCAGAAGAAATGATTCAGACCATTACAGCAGATTCGCAGGAAAGTGAAAAAGAGGAATAATCGTGTGATAGTAGATGAGAGAATGAAAGCATATATTAATTCATTGGATTCTGGTAACACCCCATTGCTTGATGCGATTGAAGATGAAGCATTAAAAACTTATGTTCCAATTATTCGAAAAGAAATGCAAAGTTTTTTAAAGGTTTTGCTAGCAATGAGACAGCCCAAGAATATATTAGAAGTGGGGACTGCAATTGGTTTTTCAACCATTCTAATGGGTGAATATACAGACAATGAATGTAAAATTACAACGATAGAAAAATATGAAAAACGCATACCTATTGCAATTGAAAACTTTAAAAGAGCTGGCATGCAAGATAAGATTACATTATTAGAAGGCGATGCATTAGAGATTATGACAAATTTAAGCGGGCAGTATGATATGATTTTTATGGATGCTGCCAAGGCTCAATATATTAACTTTTTGCCAGAAGTTAAAAGACTTTTGGTAAATGGTGGAGTTTTAGTATCTGATAACGTGTTGCAAGATGGAGATATTATTGAATCACGTTTTGCGGTAACAAGAAGAAAGAGAACGATACATTCACGAATGCGGGAATATCTATATGAACTCACGCATACAGATGAGTTTACAACAACCATACTACCAATTGGAGATGGCGTAACAATGAGTGTATTACAAAGAAAGTAGTAGGAATAAAAGATGAAACATCCAGAATTATTAGTTCCGGCCAGTAGCTTAGAAGTATTAAAGATAGCGGTTAAGTTTGGCGCGGATGCAGTATATATTGGAGGAGAAGCTTTTGGATTAAGAGCAAAGGCAAAGAACTTCTCAAAGGAAGATATGAAAGCTGGGATAGAGTTTGCACACGCACATGGTGTGAAAGTTTATGTAACAGCTAATATAATAGGGCACAATACTGATTTGGAAGGTGTAGGGGAATATTTTAAGGAATTAGAATTAATGGGACCCGATGCAGTGATTATTTCTGATCCAGGAATTTTTTCAATCGCTAAGGAAGTAATTCCTAATATGGAAATCCATATCAGTACTCAAGCGAATAATACAAACTATGGAACGTATAATTTTTGGTATAAACTCGGTGCAAAGCGTGTTGTAAGTGCCAGAGAATTATCGTTGGAAGAAATCAAAGAAATACGAAAAAATGTTCCAGATGATATGGAAATAGAAAGCTTTATTCATGGTGCGATGTGTATCTCATATTCTGGTAGATGTTTACTCAGTAATTTCTTTACTGGAAGGGATGCCAATCAAGGTGCTTGCACCCATCCATGTAGATGGAAATATTCGGTTGTAGAAGAAAAAAGACCAGGAGAATATTTTCCGGTGTATGAAAATGATAATGGGACTTATATTTTTAACTCAAAAGATTTATGCATGATTGAGTATATACCAGAAGTATTACAGGCAGGAATTGATAGCCTTAAAATTGAAGGTAGAATGAAAACTGCCCTTTATGTAGCAACAGTTGCAAGAACTTATCGAAAGGCAATTGATGATTACTTAGAGTCAGAAGAAAAATATAGGCAAAATTTATCATGGTATAAAGAAGAGATTGGTAAATGTACCTATCGTAAATTTACGACAGGATTTTTCTTTGGCAAGCCAACGGAAGAAACACAAATATATGATAGCAATGTCTATGTAAGAGAATATACCTACCTTGGTATTGTAGGAGAAAAAAACGAAGAGGGATTGTATCGAATTGAACAAAGAAATAAGTTTCATGTCGGACAGTCTATTGAAGTTATGAAGCCAAATGGTGAGAATATCGAAGTAGTTGTGAAACGAATAACAGACGAAGAAGGACAGGAAATGGAGAATGCTCCACATCCAAAACAAGTATTGTTTATTGACCTTGGAGTTGAATTAGAAGAGTTTGACATTTTACGTGTAAAAGAAGATTAATAGGATGACATAATCATTATCATAAGAATAAGTTCTGCAAAAAGAAGGAAGGCTTAGTTTTCTTCTAGTAGGACTTATTCTTCTTTTTTGTGGAAAGGCACAAAGTATATGGCTGAAACATAGAATATAATAAATATTGCTTGAGGTGCTTCAATTGAGAACCTTTCCCATGCCATTAGGTGCAGATGAAGAAAAACATTATTTGGAGAGAGTTAAGGAAGGGGACATAGAGGCAAGAAATATTCTTATTGAAAGAAATTTAAGATTAGTTGCACATATTGTCAAAAAATATAGCTTTATGGAAGAAGACATTGAAGATATGATTTCAATTGGTACGATAGGGCTTATTAAGGCGGTTTCTACCTTTGATAATACGAAAGGCAACAGACTTGCCACATATGCTGCACGTTGCATTGACAATGAGCTATTAATGCTTTTAAGAACAAAGAAGAAGACGGCAAAAGATGTTTCATTATATGAACCAATTGGTACCAGCAAAGAAGGAGATGAAATTAATCTTTTAGACGTTGTCGAAGTAAACTCAGTGAGTATATATGATGAAGTAGACCTAAAACAGGATATTGAAATTTTATATAAAGTGATTGAAAGCTGTTTAAAACCAAGAGAAAAAATAGTAATTGAACTAAGGTATGGACTTTATAATAATAAGGAATATACCCAGCATGAAATTGCAAAGTATCTAGGAATATCAAGATCCTATGTGTCTCGAATCGAAAAAAATGCACTCAATCAAATAAAAAAAGCTTTTGAAAAATACAATTATATGCTATGATGCATATATAATCTAAAACCTGTCTGGTTTTATTTGCAGAGGTGACGTATCGTCACTTAAAATCCAAGATACAATTAAATGAGGAGGAGTATACGACATGTTTAGCACTGTTATGTCATCATGTGTTATTGGTATGGACAGTAAACTAGTCTATGTTGAGGCAGATGTAAGCAATGGAATGCCAACATTTGAAATGGTAGGATATCTTTCAAGTGAAGTAAGAGAAGCAAAAGAAAGGGTGAGGGCGGCGATTCGTAACACAGGAATTACTTTGCCGCCTAAAAGAATAACTGTTAACCTATCCCCTGCTGATTTAAGAAAGTCGGGCTCTCTTTTTGATTTGCCGATAGCTGCAGCGTTGTTAGCATCCCTTGAGTTAATCGATTGTAAGAACTTAGAAGATGTTTTAATTGTTGGAGAATTAAGCCTAAGTGGCGAGATAAAGCCAGTAAAAGGAATTTTGCCAATGGCATTTGCAGCCAAGCAATATGCATGTAAGAAATTTATTGTTCCAAAAGCAAATGCAAAAGAAGCATCTGTTATGCAAAATATTGAGGTGATTGGAGTTGAAACACTAGAAGAATTTATACAATACATGAAAAATCAAAAAGAAATTAAAAAGGAATCTATTAATATAGAAGAAATTTTTTCAAATCAAAAAAATTCTAGTCCACTTGACTTTAAAGATGTAAATGGACAAGTACTTGCCAAAAGAGCAAGTGAAATAGCATCTGCAGGAATGCATAATATTTTATTAATTGGACCGCCAGGGTCTGGAAAGACCATGCTTGCAAAAAGAATACCAACTATCCTCCCTCCTATTTCTTTGGAGGAAAGTATTGAAATCACTAAAATTCTTAGTATCTCTGGTAATTTAAATCAGGATTATCCACTCGTATCCAATCGACCATTTCGAAACCCACATCACACCATTACAAAAACATCATTAATCGGAGGAGGTACTTTCATAAGGCCTGGAGAAGTAAGCCTTTCCCATAGAGGTGTACTTTTTTTAGATGAACTTCCAGAGTTTAATAAATCCGTATTAGAGAGTATAAGACAACCCTTAGAAGATCGGGTAGTCAACATTTCAAAAGCGACACAAAGCTATCAATTTCCATCTAACTTCATGCTTGTAGGAGCAATGAACCCATGCGCGTGTGGCTACTATCCTGATTTGAATAAATGTTGTTGTTCCGAAACACAAGTCCTAAGATACTTAGGAAGAATTAGTGGACCTCTTTTAGATCGAATTGACATTTGCATTGAACTTCCTCAAATGAAATATGATGAATTATCAGCCAAAAGCGAAAATGAAAGTTCAAAAGATATCCAAGATAGAGTAGTACTAGCTCATAAAAGACAAGCTAAGCGTTACGAAGGAACGGAAATTTATTTTAATTCTAATTTAAATGGAAATCAAATCGCAAAGTATTGTAAATTGACAAAAGAAGTTCAAAAATATGCGGAGAATATTTTTGCAAAGATGGATTTAAGTGCTCGTGTTTATCATAGAATATTAAAAGTAGCTAGAACAATTGCAGATTTAGAAGGAGCAAAAGAAATCGAGATTCCACACATCAGTGAAGCAATCTGCTATAAAACACTGGATAAAAAATACTGGAAAAGATAGTTATAAAAAGTATGGTTGTTTATATTGTATGAAGACAAAGAAAGAGGTAAAGAGTAGAAAATGACGGAAGAAGAAAGTCTATATCGATTAAGTTGCATATCAGGAATTTATCGAAGAAAAATTAAAAAATTGTTAGATATCTATCAATCAGCAAATAAACTATTTGAGCTTAGTAATGAGGAAATTAACAAAATTAACATTCTAACAGAGAATGAGAAAAAAGCTATCATAGACAATAAAAACGATAAGCGTATAATGGAACGCTTTTGTTATTTGAAAGAACAAAACATCGAGTTTATCAGTTATAAAAATCCCTGCTATCCAGAAAAATTAAAAAATATTGCAGATGCTCCATGGTTTCTATTTAAAAAAGGAAAATTAAATGAAAAAAGACCAAGTGTTGCTATTGTAGGGGCAAGAAATTGTAGCAATTATGGAAAGGAAATGGCACTATATTATGCAAGAGAGTTAGCGGAAAATGGAGTAACCATTATCAGTGGACTAGCAAGAGGAATTGATAGTTATGCGCACAAGGGTGCGCTGGAATCAGGAGGAGAAACAATAGCTGTTTTGGGATGTGGAGTCAACGTTTGCTATCCCAAAGAAAACTATCAATTATATTGTGATATTGCAAATTCAGGAGGAATTATTTCTGAATACCAAGTTGACATGCAACCACGTCCCATGTTTTTTCCAGAAAGAAATAGAATTATAAGTGGATTAGCTGACATAATATTAGTAGTAGAAGCAAGAATAAAGAGTGGTTCTTTGATTACTGCTGATTGTGCACTTGAACAAGGAAAAGACGTTTTTGCGATACCAGGAAGAGTGACAGATAGTCTTAGTTCAGGCTGTAATCAGTTGATTAGTCAAGGCGCGGCAATTGCGAATTCACCTTCAGAAATTCTGAATGAATTGGGGATAAAATATGAAAAAAATAAAAAGTTATTGAAAAAAAGTAATAATTTACTTGAAAGAAAAGAAAATATGTTGTATAGTTGTCTAGATTTACAACCCAAAAGTCTAGATGAGATTTTGAGTAATATTGATTTAACGTATAAAGAAATTTTGATGACATTAGTAGACTTAGAGATAAAAGGGTTAATAAAAGAAACTTCAAAGAATTATTATGTAAGAATAGATGTAAAAAACCATAAGTAGACTAATGGAGGAAGTATATTATGGCTAAATATTTGGTTATCGTAGAATCACCTGCAAAGGTTAAAACAATAAAAAAATTTCTGGGAGCTAATTATCAAGTTGCAGCATCAAATGGACACGTTAGAGATTTACCAAAGAGTCAATTAGGAATTGATGTTGAACATGATTATGAACCTAAATACATCACAATACGTGGAAAAGGTGATATATTAGCAAATTTAAGGAAGGAGGCTAAAAAGGCAGATAAAGTATACCTGGCAACGGACCCTGACCGTGAAGGGGAAGCTATCTCTTGGCATTTGTCAAAAGCGTTAAAATTAACAGAAGAAAAAATGTATCGAATCAGTTTTAACGAAATTACTCAGAATGCGGTTAAGACCTCAATTAAAGAGGCGCGTGATATCGATATGGATTTGGTAAATGCGCAACAGGCAAGAAGAATGCTTGATCGAATTGTGGGATATAAGATTAGTCCGCTTCTTTGGGCAAAAGTTAAAAGAGGGTTAAGTGCAGGTAGAGTACAATCGGTTGCATTGCGTATTATTTGTGACAGAGAAGAGGAAATCAATGCTTTCATTCCAGAAGAGTATTGGTCATTAGAGGCAGCTTTTCAATTAGAAAGTGAGAAAAAACCTCTAATTGCTAAATTCCATGGAGATAGTAATGGAAAAATTAATATTAATTCAAAAGAAGAAATGGATGAAATCCTAAAAAAACTTGAGAATGCAGAATTTAAAATTGCAAGCATTAAAAAGGGAGAAAGAATAAAAAAAGCTCCACTGCCTTTTACAACCAGTACTTTACAACAAGAAGCATCCAAAAAACTTAATTTTTCAACACAAAAGACGATGCGCTTGGCACAACAGCTATATGAAGGGGTGGATATCAAGGGCAGTGGTACCGTTGGTATTATTACATACTTACGTACAGATTCTACCAGAATAGCGGAAGAAGCGGATTTGGCAGCAAGAGAATATATTAAAGATAATTACGGCTTAGAATATGTAGCGGATGAAGAGAAAAAAACAAATAAAGGCAAAAAGATACAAGATGCACATGAGGCCATACGACCTACCGATATTTCAAGACTACCGATTGATATTAAAGAATCTTTGTCAAGAGATCAATACAGATTATATCAGCTCATTTGGAAAAGATTTGCAGCAAGCAGAATGCAGGCAGCAAAATATGAGACAATAACCATTAAAATTCAAGGAAATAGTTATATTTTTGTAGTTTCAACATCTAAAATTGCTTTTGATGGCTTTATGTCCGTTTATATTCAAGAGGAGGATGAGAAAGAAGAAACAAATACATTGCTAGGTAATGTAGATGAGAATACTTCCTTGTCGTTAAAAGAATTTGATACCAAACAGCACTTTACACAACCGCCAGCACATTATACAGAGGCTACATTGGTTAAAACGTTAGAAGAGTTGGGCATTGGTAGACCAAGTACTTATTCTCCTACGATTACAACGATTATAGCAAGGCGTTATGTTGCAAAAGAAAATAAAAATCTTTATGTGACAGAGCTTGGAGAAGTCGTAAATTCTATTATGAAAACTGCCTTCCCAAGCATTGTAGATGTTAATTTTACTGCGAATCTTGAAATGTTATTAGACAAGGTTGAAGAAGGTAATGTGAATTGGAAAACGGTAATTAGTAACTTCTATCCTGATTTAGAAGAGGCAGTACAAAATGCACTATTACAATTAGGAGAATATAAAATCGAAGATGAAGTTACGGATGTAGTCTGTGAAGAATGTGGCAGAAATATGGTAATTAAATATGGTCCTCACGGAAGATTTTTAGCTTGTCCAGGTTTTCCAGATTGTAGAAATACGAAACCTTATTTAGAAAAAATTGGTGTAGAGTGTCCAAAATGTAAAAAAGATATTGTGTTAAGAAAGACCAAAAAGGGCAGAAAGTATTACGGATGCGAGGATAATCCGAATTGTGATTTTATGTCTTGGCAAAAACCTTCCAAAGTTCCTTGCAAGCAATGTGGCGGATTACTAGTCGAAAAAGGTTCTAAATTAGTTTGTATCGATGAGCAGTGTGGATACGTACAAGATAAAAAAGACGCATAACTTTCACAATGAGGATTGCTTTTGTATAATGTGTGTGATAAAATAAAAAATAAATAAAAATTGAAGAAAAATTTATAACAATTAAATAAGATATATAATTATTTCGATGCTAAAAGGATAAGGCAAAGGAGGCAAAATGAAGTGAGTGTACAATTGTTAGATAAAACTAGGAAAATAAACAAACTTTTACACAATAACAGTACTTCAAAAGTTGTATTTAATGATATTTGTAATGTTTTGACAGACATATTAAAATCAAATATTCTTGTAATTAGTAAAAAAGGTAAAGTATTAGGGATTAGCATTTGTGAAGGTGTAGATGAAATCAAAGAATTGATTGAAGATGAAGTTGGTGGATATATTGATCCGCTTTTGAATGAAAGGCTACTTGGAATCTTATCAACAAAAGAAAATGTGAATTTAGAGACGTTAGGTTTTGTTTTTGATGATGTGAGAAAATACGAGGCAATCATTACTCCAATTGATATTGCAGGAGAACGTCTAGGAACGTTATTCATATATAAAAGTGATGCAAGTTATGAGATTGATGATATTATTTTAAGTGAATATGGAACAACGGTTGTAGGCCTTGAAATGATGAGATCAGTAAATGAAGAAAACGCAGAGGAGACAAGAAAAGTTCAAATTGTTAAATCTGCAATCAGCACACTTTCTTTTTCAGAATTAGAAGCAATCACTCATATCTTTGATGAACTAGATGGAAAAGAAGGAATTTTAGTTGCAAGTAAAATTGCTGATCGAGTAGGAATTACAAGGTCTGTAATTGTAAATGCTCTTCGTAAGTTTGAAAGCGCTGGTGTGATTGAATCCAGATCTTCTGGTATGAAGGGAACGTATATTAAAGTATTAAATGATGTGATATTTGAAGAATTAGATGAAATTAAGAAAAGTAAGATGCAAAAAGCATAGTGTTTTTGCTTTATAGAGGTATAGGAGAGTATGAAGCCTATACCTCGTATTTTGTCAAATAGGGCTCTAATATTAATATTGTAGCTTTAGGAAGTATAATATTAATTTTAGGGCTAGTTTTATGCTTTGATTTGCAAATTTATTTTTTTTAGTACCACAGTACTGATATTTCTTAATTATTTACTTTATAGAAATTTTATATGTGTTAATGCTTCGTTAATAAATCAGAAAAAACTACAAAAATTTTGGTACTTAAGTCACAAAACATGGCGGAAAATGGCTAAAAAATTCGAAAAAAATAAAAAAAATTGCATTTATGTCTTGTAAAATTTGTAGGATATTTTATAATGAAGTAAGATTGTGATTCGTATGTAATAATAAATATAGGAGGAGTGAAAATATGATTGGGTCAGACGCATTTAATTATATTAATATATTAGATAAAGCGGCGGATGCTTCATGGATAAGGAATGATGTAATATCTAATAATATCGCCAACGCAACAACGCCAAATTATAAAAGACAGGATGTCAAATTTGAAGACGTTTTAGAGATGGAACTTAGGGGAGCGAAAAATATCACTTTAGATAATAAGGTGTCGAAGGTATCCTTAAAACGTTTAAACACTCAGGTATATACAGATTCAGTTGGTTATTCATATAGGTTAGATGGTAATAACGTCGATGTAGAAACAGAAAATGTTGAATTAGCGGCTAATTACATTAAATATAATATGCTAACGGATAGTATTAATCATGAATTTAAACTACTACAAGCAGTAATGAAATAATAAGGGGGAAATAAGATGTCTATTTTTAGTTCATTTGATATTAATGCATCTGGTATGACAGCTGAAAGACTTAGGCTGGATGTTATATCTCAAAATATTGCAAATTCAAGTACGACAAGAACCGGAGATGGTACACCATATCGTAGAAAGGTTGTTACTTTTGCTCCTAAGAGCAATACAGCTTTTGCGAATATTTTGTCTAATGCTCACAGTAGCTACACAGGAAGTGGAGTGAAAGTGAGTTCTATCGTAGAAGATACTTCAACGGATTTTATCAAAAAATATGATCCAGCTCATCCAGACGCAGATGAAGACGGATACGTGTCATATCCAAATGTAAATACCATTACAGAAATGACAAATATGATTGATGCAAGTAGGGCATATGAGGCAAATATCACTGCTTTTAATACAAGTAAAAATATCGCGTTAAAAGGACTTGAAATTGGAAAATAGGGAGGCTAGAACATGAACAATATAACAGCTTTAAATAGCGTTAATTCAGAATATATTAAAAATGCTGCACTCGGTAGTGCTACGTTAGATACAAAGGACAAAAGCTTTGGAACATTTTTGCAGTCAGCAGTTGATATGATAAACGAGACAAACCGTTTGCAACTAGACTATAAGAAAGAGGAATTAAACGTAGCTCTAGGTTATAGTGATAACACACATGATTTATCAATTGCACAAGAGAAAGCCACAACGGCAATTCAGTATACGGTAGCTGTTAGAGATAAATTTCTTGAAGCATACAAAGAGATAATGAATATTCAAATATAAGAAATACAAAAGAGGGAACCTTTGTAAGCTATAATTTCTATAAAAAGGGTTAGGAGATAACTAATGGAAGAAAGACTGAAGAGTATACCGAGCAGAGTATTGGCATTTTGGAATAAGTATACTGCTAAACAGAAGGCTACAATTGTTAGCGTCAGTGCAATTATAATATTTACATTAATAATTTTAGGAGTTGTGCTTTCAAGACCAAAAATGGTTACATTGATAACATGTAAATCAACAAAAGAGACATCAGAAGTAAAGAAAATACTAGAATCAAGTGGTATTGCATTAAATGTGTCAGATGATGGACTAGTTGTTTCTGTAAATAAAAAGGACATTGCGAATGCTACAATAGCCTTAGGCGAAAACAGTATACCGGCAGATGGTTATAGTATTGATGCTGCTTTAAGTGGCGGGTTTAGTACGACAGAAGCCGACAAACAAAAGAAATACAAATTATATCTTGAATCAAAACTAGAAGAAACACTAATGACCATGGATGGGGTAAAAGATGCATCTGTTAGTTTATCAATCCCGGATGAAGATGGAACGATTATATCACAGGAACTTGATACATATGCAAGTGTACTTCTTACTTTAAGTGGTTCTCTTGCTGACGGGGCACCGACTGTAATGGCTAAATATGTAGCAACTGCTGTCGGTAACAAAACAACAGATAGTGTTGTAATAATAGATTCGAATGGCAATCTCTTATATTCGGGAGAAGATAATACAAGCACAGTTGGTAATGCTAGCAATCAATTTGCTGTCAAGAACCAAGCAGAAGCTATTGTTAAAAAACAGGTGAAAGATGTCATGCTTGGAACAAATGTGTATGACAATATTGAAGTTGCTCCTAATTTAGACATTAGTTTTGATGTTGTGAATCAGACCGAGCATACGTACTCACCAGCAGATGGTCAGGAGCAAGGCTTGTTAAGCCATGAAGAAGTATATGAAAATGAGACGAAAGGTGGATCTTCAGGTGTTCCTGGTACGGATTCCAATAGTAATACTACATATGTAATAGAAGATAATGCAACATCTTCTAGCACCACCTCTCAAACATCAAGAGATTATACACCAAATGAAAAAATTACAGACACGCAGTTTGCACCTGGAAGTGTTAATTATAATTCTTCCTCTATCTCAATCGTAGCAACGAACTACATTGTTTATAACGAAGATGATTTAAGAGCTAGAGGACAATTAAATGGAATGACCTTTGCTGAATTTATGGCGGCAAATGATGTGAAGACAAAAACAACTGTGGATGATGATTTTTACACCATGGTTTCAAGAGCGACAGGGATTGCGGAAGCAAATATATCTATTGTTGCTTATGATGTGCCATTCTTCCAAGCTTCTGACTCAAGTGCAAGATCTTGGTCAGATTATTTAATGATTGCTATGATTGTATTAATCCTTGGCTTGCTTGGATTTGTTATATTCAAAAGTACAAGGCCAATTGAGGTACTTGAAACAGAGCCTGAACTATCCGTGGAGGCATTACTTGCATCTACAAAAGAAAGTTCACCGCTTGATGATATTGACTTTAATGAAAAATCAGATGCGAGAAAGTTAATAGAAAAATTTGTAGATGAAAATCCGGCTGCAGTGGCTCAGCTATTAAGAAATTGGTTGAATGAAGATTGGGAGTGAAAAAAGTATGTCTAAAACTGAAGATTTAAGTGGATTGGAAAAGGCGGCAATACTTTTGATTGCTCTTGGACCAGAAAAATCATCATTGATTTTTAAACATCTAAAAGATGATGAAATAGAAGAATTAACTTTAGAGATAGCAAATACAAGAAGTATATCACCTGCTATAAAGGAAAGAGTAATTGATGAATTTTACGAGATATGTCTTGCACAACAATACATTGCTGAAGGTGGTATTGGATATGCAAAAGAACTTCTTGAAAAAGCTCTTGGAACAGAAAAGGCAGTTGACGTTATTAGTAAACTTACTGCATCCTTACAGGTTAGACCATTTGAGTTTGTAAAGAGAGCGGATGCGTCGCAGTTACTTAACTTTATACAAGATGAACATCCTCAAACAATTGCCTTGATCTTATCGTATCTATCTTCTGGTCAAGCTTCGGCAGTTATCGGGTCTTTGGCCCCTGATAAGCAGGCAGATGTAGCAAAACGTATTGCACAAATGGACCGCACATCACCAGATGTAATCAAAGAAGTAGAACGAGTGTTGGAAAGAAAATTAGCTTCTTTAGTAAATCAAGATTATACAATTGTTGGTGGTGTGGATGCAATCGTAGAGATTTTAAATACGGTTGATAGAGGAACTGAAAAACATATTATGGAAACCCTTGAGATAGATGAGCCTGAATTAGCAGATGAAATCAGGAAGAAGATGTTTGTATTTGAAGATATTCTTTCGCTTGATGATAGAGCCATCCAAAGAGTTCTTCGTGATGTAGATAACAATGATCTCGCAGTTGCACTAAAAGGAGCAAATG
This sequence comes from Candidatus Galacturonatibacter soehngenii, assembly GCF_008830185.1. Lineage (GTDB taxonomy): Bacteria > Bacillota > Clostridia > Lachnospirales > Lachnospiraceae > Lachnotalea > Lachnotalea soehngenii. The sequence continues at coordinate 310,997 of NZ_WAGX01000005.1, read as the reverse complement.
AGGAAGTGCAAAATGCTATCTTTAACAACTTATCAAAACGTTTAGCGGCGATGATAAAGGAAGATATGGAGTTCATGGGACCTGTACGTATGAAAGATGTTGAAGAGGCACAGCAAAAGATTGTTAATATTATTAGAAAACTGGAAGATTCCGCAGAAATTGTTATTTCGCGAGGCGGAGGTGACGAGATAGTTGTCTAATTTGTTTAAATATCATATGGTGCAATGTGATTCGGATAAAAAAGTAATTGATTACAACGAGCTGATTGCAGAAAAATTAAGTAAACTTCAAAGTGTTGCAAATAACAAAAAACAGCCAGATGAAGGTGTAGACATAAATGGGTTTCAAGCCGGTTTGTTTGCAAGAGAAGTATCGATTACGGAAGAAATACAAGAGCAAGAAGAGATAGTACTATCTCCAGAAGAGATAATTGAAAATGCAAAGTTAGAAGCAAGCAAGTTAATAGAAGAAGCGAATCAACAAGCAGAACTGATAAAGCAGGAAGCGTTTGAGAGTGCTAATAAAGCGGGCTATGATGAAGGATATCAGCAAGCAATTACGCAAGTAAAAAAGCAAGAAGAACAACTTATGATGCAACAAAATAAAATGCTTGCGGAGTATCAATCTCAATTGGAAAAAATGGAACCACTTCTTGTAGATGCAATTATTACTGTTGTTCAAAATGTATTTAAAATAAAATTTGAAGACAATCGTAATTTAATTGTTCATTTACTAAAAATTGCGCTTGGCCAGATTGAGAGTAGCAATGATATTATAATCAAAGTATCAAAAGAAGATTATCCATTTCTTTTAAAGTACAAAGAAGTGTTAAGTAAAACAGTAACTAAAAATATTCAGATAAATATCATGGAAGAAATAAGCTTGACCAAAAACCAATGCTTAATTGAAACAGACGGCGGAGTATTTGACTGTAGTTTAGATGTACAATTAGATAATTTGTCAAAGACACTAAGAATTTTATCACTAAGCTAAAAGGTAGGGCAGGATATTGGCGTCAATTAATTTGAAAAAATATTACAATTTAAAAGATAAAACCTTTTACAAAAAGCTTGGTCGAGTAGTTAAAATTGTCGGCTTGACCATTGAATCAGTTGGACCAGATGCAAAACTAAATGATTTGTGCAAGATTGTAGCTGATTCGGACCAAGAAAAGTACATATTAGCAGAAGTGGTAGGATTTAAGGATAAGAAGATATTGCTCATGCCATATGAAAATGTAGAAGGAATTGGACTTGGTTGCATGGTAGAAAACCTTGGACATCCACTGGCAGTACCAGTAGGGGAAGAATTGCTTGGGAAGACTTTGGATGGTCTTGGAAGACCAATTGATGCCTCTGTGATTGAATGCAATCAGACATATCCAGTAGAAGCAATGCCGCCAGATCCAATGAATCGTAAAATTATCGATGAGATTTTGCCGCTTGGAGTAAAAGCTGTTGATGGTTTGATTACAGTTGGAAAAGGTCAAAGAATTGGAATTTTTGCAGGAAGTGGAGTTGGGAAAAGTACACTCCTTGGTATGTTTGCAAGAAATACCAAAGCGGACATTAATGTAATTGCACTAATTGGTGAACGTGGTCGAGAAGTAAGAGAATTTATCGAAAGAGATTTAGGTGAAGAAGGATTAAAACGCTCTGTTGTGGTCGTGGCTACGTCCGATAAGCCAGCCTTGATTCGAAATAAAGCTGCTAAAACAGCAACAGCCATTGCAGAGTATTTTAGGGATCAAGGAAAAGATGTCTTGCTTATGATGGATTCCTTAACACGATTTTCAATGGCACAAAGAGAAATTGGTTTGGCTTCTGGTGAACCACCAGTAACAAGGGGATATCCCCCTAGTGTGTACGCTGAAATGCCTAAACTTCTTGAGAGGGCGGGTAATTCAGATGTCGGCTCCATTACAGGTTTGTATACCGTGTTAGTAGATGGTGATGATTTTAATGAACCAATTACAGATACTGCTCGTAGTATTTTGGATGGACATATTATGCTATCGAGAAAATTAGGACATAAAAATCATTATCCTGCAATAGATGTATTACAAAGTATATCACGTGTTATGTCTCAAATTGCAGAGAAGGAACATAAAGAGGTCGCTGGTAAATTAAAAAATGTATTAGCCACTTATAATGAGGCAGAAGATTTAATTAATATCGGTGCTTATAAAAATGGATCAAATAAAAATATCGATTATGCAATTGAAAAAATTGATATCGTAAATACTTTTTTAAGGCAAAACGTCGATGAGAAATATGATTTTGAAGAAATTATTACCCTGTTAAATAACATTTTCAAGGAATAGTGGTGAATATATGGCTAAATTCATTTATAAGATGGAAAACATTTTAGAAATAAAATACAAACTAGAAAGCCAGGCTAAGACGAATTATGCAAATGCAGCGGCTAAGTTAAATGAAGAAAAACAAATACTTCAAAGACTTGTAGCAAGACAACGTGCTTATGAGTCAGAACTTAAAAAACTGATGAGTGATAGACTTGATATTTTAGAAATAAAAGTGTGTAAATCTGCGATTGAGAAAGCAAAGATAGATGTAAAGGCACAAATATTGCAAGTGACATTGGCTGAGAGAAATTTGGAGCAAGCAAGAATTCGTCTTTATGAAGTTATGAATGATAGAAAAATTCATGAAAAATTAAAAGAAAATGCATTTGAAGATTTTAAAAAGGAACTAGGTGTTCAAGAGGGCAAAGAAATAGACGAACTGGTAAGTTATACTTATAGTAAGGCTAGATAGATTGGTAGGTGTAGAAACGTGGCAAAGGAAAAAAGAGAAAAACTTAGCAGAAAAGAAAGAAAAGATGCAAAGAAACGCGCCAAACAACAGGGGCTTTCAGAGATAGACAAAGAAGAAACATCTGGAGGAAAGGTTACAGTTGCGATAGTAACATTATTTATTATAGCGGTATGGTTAGGAATTTTTGCACTTTTTATTAAATGGGATCTTGGAGGATTTGGCTCTACGGTATTATATCCTTTGCTAAAAGATGTTCCTGTGGTAAGTGCTATATTACCAGATACAAAAACACTAGATACTGCCATGGATGGAGATTATCCATTTGAAACATTAGCAGAAGCAGTAGAACAGATTAAGAGCTTAGAGTTACAACTAAAAACTGCACAAGATCAAATTGCAGCAAATGATGAAACGGTATCACAGCTTAACGAAGAAATAAATCGTTTGAAGACCTTCGAGCAGCAGCAAACGCAGTACCAACAGCTTAAAGCAAAGTTTGATGAAGAGATTGTATTTAATGACAATGCTCCAGGTGTTGCCGAGTACAAAGCATATTATGAAAGCATATCCCCGGATAATGCGGAATTGTTATATAAGCAAGTAGTACAGCAAATTGAATATTCAGATGAAGTGAAAGATTATGCAAAAGCCTATAGTGAAATGAAGCCTGCTCAAGCAGCTGGAATATTTGAAACTATGACAAATAATTTGGATTTGGTTGCGGAAATTTTAAGCAACATGAAGGCGGATGCAAGAGGAGGTATTCTTGGTGCAATGGACCCTGCTATCGCAGCTAAGGTTACCAAAATAATGGCACCTGAGAATAAATAATCGATGTTTATATCGATTGAAAATACAAAAGAAAGGAGGAGGCATATGAAAGCAACTTCAGTAGAAAACGTCAATCTTTTAAATACTGTTTCAAGTGAAAAAGGTTTAAAATCAGATTATGTAAAGAACAGTAGCTTTAGTAATATTATGAATAGCCTATCAGAAACTGATTTTAAGAATCTTACAAACGAATCCAATCAAAAATCATCGGATGTCACTTCAAAGAAGCAAACTTTTGAACAAGTGGTAGAAGAAAAATTAAAAAAGAGTATTACTGACGATTCTAAGACTAGTAAAGATAAAGACGTTAAAAATGTTGATTCATCAAAGTTGGATGATGCACAGCTAGATAGCCAAATAAAAGAATATTCCAAGAAAATAAAAGATGCTCTTTTAAGTGCGCTTGATATTTCAGAAGAAGACCTAGAGTCAGCGATGGAATTACTTGGAATGAACTATTTGGATTGTTTGGATAAAAACAACCTGGCACAACTTCTTATGACGATAACTGGTAATACAGACATATCTGTTTTGATTACAGATGAAACGTTATATCAAAAGTTTAATGATGTTTTAACAATGATGGATGGGATGAAAGAGACTATCTTATCTGATATGGGATTGACAGAAGAAGAACTTGCAATATTACAACAGAAATTAAAGCAATTGAACTTGTCAGCAAACGATACCACAATGGATGTGCATGTAGATGATACAATGCATACTCAATCGTTTGACCAAACACAGCAAGTAGAGTCTGTAAAAGAAACAATTATAACAAATATCACTGATTCAAAAGATTCATCGGTGAGTCAGGAAAAGTCGATAGCAAATGTATCGAATAATTTTTCTGATGAGAAATCAAATATTGATTCTTTTACAACGCAGTCTAAAGAGGATAAGAACCAACAACAAAATGAACAGTCAGATGATTTATCTGATTTGTTTGAAGAAGAAAGTAATACAGCAAGCAACTTACAAAAGTTTGCGCCAAGACAAGAGGCTGTAATAGACAATCTTACAGAAGAGGTTGTAATAAATGAGAAAACTGCTGTTGATACAGAAAGTATTTTAAGGCAGATTCAAAATCATTTTAGAGTTTCTACTACTTTAGATAACACGAAGATGGAGTTTCAGTTAAATCCAGAAAATCTTGGTAAGCTCACAATTCAGTTAGCGTCCAAAGATGGAATGATAACAGCACAGATTACAACACAAAATACGGTTGTAAAAGAAGTGATTGAAAGCCAGATACTTCAGTTAAGAGAAAATATGAATAATCAAGGGCTGAAAGTTGAAGCAGTAGAGGTTACAGTTGAAAGTCATGAGTTTGAGAGAAATCTTGAACAAGGAAGTAGTAATACCAATCAAGAACAATATGAGCAACAACAAAAAAAGACAAGACGACTCATTAATTTTAATGATCCAGAGACATTGGAAGACTTGTCAGAGGAAGAGACATTAATAGCGAATATGATGATTGGTGACGGTAATTCATTGAATTATACAGTTTAAACGGAGGTGAGAAAATGGCTTTAGTACAGCCGATTAAGGATGGAAAGCTAGTGGATACAAGTAGTTCGTCCTTATCAGACAGTTCAAAAAAGACAAATAGCAATTCTTCTTTAGATAAACAAGCATTTTTACAGTTATTGGTTGCCCAGATGAAGTATCAAGATCCTTTAGAACCTACTTCAAATACAGAGTATATCGCTCAGTTGGCTACATTTTCACAACTTGAGGCAACTCAAAATCTACAAAGTTCCTATGAACAAAGTCAAGCTTCTAGCTTAGTAGGAAAGCCTGTAATTATGAAGACGACATCCAAGTCAACAGGAGATACCTACTCTACAGTAGGCTATGTAGATGCTGTAATGATGTCAAACGGTAAGCCTTATTTATATATCAACAGTAATTATTATTCACTGAGTGATTTGGATACTGTTCTTGATGAAGAATATTTTAAGGAATATTTAAAGAGTATTGAAGATTCCACAACTGGTACTGATGATACAAAAACAGATGATACAAAAACAGATGATACAAAAACAGACGATAAATCGAAAGATGATACAACTGCTTAGAAATATCTAATGTTTTATAAATGGAGGTAATTATGAAGCTGAATAATAGTCAATTCACTTCCATTGAGCAGGTTACAGGGAAGTACCTGAACAGAAATACTGTTACGAAATCAGACATAGCAGGAACTACTTCATCCTTTGATAAAATTTTAAAGCAAAAACAACTGGATGAGGCAGAAAAGACATCAGAATTAAAATTTTCTAAGCATGCAAATGATAGACTTGCATCAAGAAATATCGATATTTCTGATGAACAAATGACAAGACTGCTAAGTGGTACAAAACAGGCCAATGAGAAGGGAATCAATGAATCACTGGTGATTGTTGATAACCTTGCATTTATAGTAAATGTAAAGAACAATACAGTAATCACGGCGATGGAACAAAGCGATACTGGGGAAAATGTATACACAAATATTGACGGAGCAGTCATTATATAAGCTGGACCTTATAAGGAGGCTTAGTGTCTTTGATAGATAGAGGAGACACACTGCTTTAATCGTATAAATAATAGGAGGTCATTTCATTATGATGAGATCATTATATTCTGGTGTATCAGGTCTTAAAACACACCAGACAAAGATGGATGTAATTGGTAATAATATTGCCAATGTTAACACAGTAGGTTATAAGTCACAAAACGTAACATTTCAAGATGTTATGTATCAAACGATTTCTTTTGCTTCTGGACCGAATCCAAACACAGGAGCAGGTGGAGTAAATGCTAAACAAATTGGTCTTGGTGTTACCACTGGAGCTATCAGCACTACGATTACCACTTCGGGTGCAACACAAACAACAAACAATCCGTTTGATATTAGAATTACAGGGGATAGCTTCTTTGTTGTAAATAATGGTACCCAGAATTATTTTACAAAAGCTGGTAACTTTACCATTGATTCAGCTGGAAACTTAGTAATGTCAACCACGGGATATAATGTTATGGGTTGGCAAGTAGTAGATGGAGAGATTGTAAAAGGGACTGTTTCACCTCTTAAGCTAATGGCTACTGCGAATCTTACATCTGCTCCTGAAGCAACAACGAAGGCTAATTTCAGTGGAGTAGTGGATAAAGAAAATTCAGATGTCAATTCTGCTAAAGGTTATGTAAGTAATTTAGAATTTTATGATGCACTAGGATATGCTTATAAAGCAAACTTTACTCTACATAACGCAGAAGGACTAACCGATGCGGGTGGAAATCTATTACCAGAGGGAAGCTTTTACATGAGCTTAGATGATATTCTAGATGGTGAAAATGCTTCGGTTTTAGCATCTTCAGGTGCAACATTTGGTAGTACGTTGAATTTTACTGATGCAGATGGCAATCCCGTAACTGTAAACAACGCGATTTTAGTTACTTACAATCAAGCGGATGGAACATTAAGTGCGATTGATGGTACTGCGGGTGCTACTACTTCAATGCTATCATTTGGTACAGGCCCTGATCAGCAGAAATTTTCTAACATCACAGTTGATTTTTCAGGCAGCCAGATGAAGGGCAATAAAGGTGTTATGTCAGCGAACATACTCAAAGGTGATGCGAACAAAGATGGTACAGGAAGATTGCTTGGAAAAATGATTGGTATTTCTATTAGTAATGATGGAAAAATCTATGGTAGCTATAGCAATGGTGATGATAAGTTATTAGGACAAATAGCAGTTGCAGAGTTTTCGAATCCTTCTGGTTTGTCAAAAGAAGGTCAAAACTTATATTCAGCAACCTTAAACTCAGGAGATTTTGATGGAATCGGTATAGATATTACCGCAAACAATGGAAGTATGGCTACTGGTGTGTTAGAAATGTCAAACGTTGATTTATCCTCAGAGTTTACAGAAATGATTACAACACAAAGAGGTTTCCAGGCGAATTCAAGGATTATAACTGTTTCAGATACTATGATTGAAGAATTAGTTAATCTTAAGAGAGGTTAGTTTTAAGTAACATATTCCAAAATACTCTTTTGGAAATATATTTATATATGACCAATAGAGTATTTTGGAAAACATTAAATTTTTGTTAAAAGTAAAAGTTTTATAAATTAGACAAAAAGCATTGATTATTGTAACAAAGTTAATTATAAATGGAATAGGAAGATTTATAACTCAAGGAGGAGTGCCATGATTGAAGTGACAAAGCTAAACGATAAGAAAATATCAATAAATGCAGAATTGATAGAATCAGTGGAAGAAACTCCTGATACAGTAATTTCATTTACGACAGGCAAGAAGATTGTTGTAAAAGAAAGTAGACAAGACATTAAAAATTTAGTAATATCATATAAAAAGGAAATTTTTGCGGGAATATTGAATAATTAGTAATTTCCTGACACAACGAAAGATGGGGTAGGTGACAGTCGTGGATATAGCTTCAATTATTGGATTGTTTGGATGTTTTTTTATTATAATATTTGGTATTGTAACTGGTAATTTGGGATTTGCAGCACTACCGAATTTTTGGGACTTGCCTTCTATTATCATTACGATAGGCGGAACCTTTGTTTGTGTAATGGCATCAGTTAGTATGAAAGATTTTATTGCTGGTTTATCTAGCATTAGACTTGTATTTAAGTCCCCGACAGGAGACGAAGCTGGAACAATTAGAACTATTATTGATTTGTCGAATGTAGCTCGAAAAGAAGGGTTACTTTCATTGGAAGAAGCAGCAAATAACTTAGAAGATGAATTCCTTAAAAAGGGAATTTTACTTATAGTAGATGGTACTGATCCAGAATTGGTTCGTGCCATATTAGAAACAGAACTATCCTGCATCGAAGCAAGGCATAAAAAAACAATAAGTTTTTGGGAAACAGTAGGTGCAATGGGTCCTGCATGGGGTATGATTGGTACTTTGATTGGTTTGATTAACATGCTTAAAGTATTGGCTGATTCAGCCTCTATTGGGCCTAACATGGCAACAGCCTTGGTTACTACTTTTTATGGTTCTGTATTAGCGAACTGGATAAGTGCTCCAGTAGCGAGTAAGTTGAAAGTAAATAACAGTATTGAGATAATGTTAAAAGAAGTTATTATTGAAGGACTCTTATCCATTCAGGCAGGTGAGAATCCAAGAGTAATAGAAGAGAAATTAAAATCATTCTTATCACCAAAGCAAAGAATTGAGTTTTCAGCAGCTAGTGGTGAGGAGACATTGGCTACAAGCGGCGGAGGTGAGAACTAATGGCTAGAAAGAAACAAGAAGATGCGCCAGCACCTGGAGCACCTGCTTGGACGGCAACATTTAGTGATTTAATGAATTTGCTCCTATGTTTCTTTGTATTGCTCTTTTCAATGTCTAATGTAGATGCTGAAAAGTATGAGCAAGTAGCCGCTTCGTTAGCAAGCAGTTTTAGCATTCTATCAGGTGGAGGGAGTGCAATTGGTGAAGGTGTACTTATTTCAAGTGGAATAAGTCAGTTAACTGACTTGGATCAATACTTTACATCTATGGGTAAAAATGACGAAGGTGATATAGAATTAGATGAGAAGTCAGAATACGAAGCACAAGCTTTAAATGAATCAGAAAAGATGGCAGAAGAAATTGAGCAAATAATTGAAAATAGTGGAATTAGTGAATACGTTGAAGTTGATTTTAATTCACACTATGTACTTCTAACGTTAAATGGTGCGTTTTTATTTGATTCTGGAAGTGCTAAGATAAAAGAAGATTCTTTGTCACTAATGGATAAAATAGGAATCATAATTGAAAAATACTCCGAGCGTTTGGTAGAAATAGAAGGACATACAGATAATGTTCCAATATCTAATTATAAGTTCAAGAATAATAATGAGTTGTCTACAGCCAGAGCGTTAGCTGTATTGGAATATTACATAGATAAAGGAATTAACCCAATTCGATTAAAGTCTTCAGGACGTGGGGAATATGTGCCTGTTGCAGATAACTCGACAACAGAAGGCCGGGCGCGTAATAGACGAGTTGAGGTTAAGATATATAATTCTTACAATGACTATTAAAGGAGTAAAGTGATGAAGAAAAATATTTTTAGTATTTTGATTTTAGCGTTCGTAATAGTAAATTTGGTATTGACGACTATTATGATGTTTAGTATTGTGCCTATGGCAAAGAAGACAAATGCATTGATTACTCAGATTTGCAGTGTTCTTGATTTAGAATTAGAGGCGAATAAGAGCGCAGATGGAGAAGAGAATATATCAATTGATCAAATTGCAACGTATGATATTGCGGATAAATTTACAGTTAATTTGAAAAAAGATGGAGATGGAAAAGACCATTTTGCAGTATTTTCTGTTACACTTTCCATGGATACAAAAAATGAAGGATATAAAACTTATGGTGAAAAAATAAGTGAAAAAGAGAGTTTGATTAAAAGTGAAATAAATGATGTTGTTTCTAGCTTCACATTAGAAGAAGCGCAATCAGACAGAGAAGCATTGCAAGAAGCATTGAAACAGAGAATGATTAAAATGTTTGATTCGGATTTTATTATAAAAGTAGCTTTTAGAGATATTGTTTTCCAGTAAAATCAGACTAAAAGAAAGTGCTATCAGGAGGTGAGTAATATGGGAGAGGTGTTATCTCAAAGTGAAATTGATAATTTGCTTAATGCATTGAGTTCAGGTGAACTAGATGTTGAAGATATTAACGGAACCTCTGAAAAACAAATAAGAAATTATGACTTTGCCAGACCGTCGAAATTTTCGAAAGAACATTTGCGAACATTGGAAATTATTTTTGAGCATTATGGCAGATTGCTTTCAACCAATTTACCAGGTTACTTAAGAAAGAATATACAGGTTGAAGTAATGAATTCAGAAGCGGTTACCTATTCAGAATTCACCAATGCATTATCAAATCCTGTTATTTTAGGGGTTGTTAATTTTGCGCCATTGGCTGGGAACATAATTTTAGAACTTGCTACCAATTTAGGCTATTCAATTATAGACCGTATGCTAGGTGGATACGGAAAGCCATTGGAAAAAAATAGGGATTTTTCAGAGATTGAGTTAACTGTATTAGAAAGAATTATGATTATTTGTACAAATCTATTACGAGAGCCTTGGCAAAATGTAGTCAATATTGAACCTAGGCTAGAGAGAATAGAAACCAATCCTCAGTTTGCGCAGGTGATTTCGCCAAGTGAAATGATTGCCATTGTCACCTTGTCCATAAAAATAGGCGATGTTGAAGGACTCATGAATATATGTTTACCGTTTATTACTTTAGAAGATGTAATGGATAAGCTGAATACAAAATACTGGTATTCTACAATGCAAAAGGATGATGAGGAATCCTACGAGGAGATAATACAAAGTTTAATTAGTAGAGCGAATATACCTGTTCGTACTGTTCTTGGTACAAGCTCCATTGCAGTAAATGATTTTGTAAATTTACAAATTGGAGATATTATAAAGTTAGATTCAAAAGTTGATCAAGAGTTGGATGTGTTTGTGGGGAATATAAAAAAATTTACTGCCCTGCCTGGTTCATCTGGAGATGCCTACGCGGTGAGAGTTACATCAATAATAAGAGAGGAGCAGTGAAGTTATGGACGGAATGTTATCGCAGGAAGAAATTAATGCATTGTTAAATGGTACAATGGATGATGCAAAAAGTGTAAATGACTCAGCTGAATTACTGACAGAGGCAGAAAAAGATGCTGTGGGCGAGATTGCAAATATAAGTATGGGTACAGCAGCTACTACATTATTTTCACTTGTTAATACAAAGGTTACAATCACAACTCCAGTTGTTACATATGCAACATGGGACGATATTGCACAAGATTATGACAGACCATGTGTTTTCATACAAATATCATATAAAGATGGTTTAGATGGGAACAACATTCTCATATTAAAAGAGAGAGATGTAAAGGTTATTACTGACCTTATGATGGGGGGAGATGGTACAAATGTTGAGGAAGAGATTAGCGAACTTCATGTAAGCGCCATCTGCGAGGCTATGAATCAGATGATGGGTTCTTCAGCAACATCTCTATCTTCCATGTTAAACAAGGTAGTAGATATTAGTCCACCAGTCGCTACAGTAGTTGATTTAAATGATACCGTTGACGAAGGTGAAATAGCTTCTTTCTTAACAGGAACTTTTATAAAGGTTGCATTTAAGATGGAAATCGAAGGTCTTGTTGATAGTAGTATCATGCAGCTATACCCAGTGGAATTTGCAAAGGAGCTTTATGAAAAGTTTGTAGCGACACATGGTGAAAGTGAAGTTAAAGTAAAGTCAACGAATGAGGTGCCAGCACAAGATGTTTCACAACAACAGATGACTGGACAGCCACAGCAGACTATGGAAGGGATGGGAGTATCAATGCAGCAACCGTATATGCAGATGCCATATATGCAACCGACAAATATGCAGCAACAGCCATATATGCAACAACCATATATGCAAACGCCGCCTCAAAATATTCAACCTGCACAATTCCAACCGTTTACAAATACTGGTTTTGTAAGTGGGAATGAAAATATTGATCTTATTATGGATGTGCCTTTGCAGGTAACGGTAGAATTAGGACGAACCAGTAAGTCAATTCAAGAGATTTTAGAGTTTTCACCTGGTACAATTATTGAATTAAATAAAATCGCAGGTGAGCCAATTGATGTTTTAGTGAATGGCAAGTATGTAGCAAAAGGTGAAGTAGTGGTAATTGAAGAGAGTTTCGGTGTGAGAATAACTGAAATTATTAAATAGTGAAATTTAAAATAATATAAATCAATATTATAATATTTAGAAAATAGGAGTTGAAAATATGGCTAAAAATATTTTGATTTGTGATGATGCAGCATTTATGAGAATGATGATAAAGGACATTTTAACTAAAAATGGTTATAATGTAATTGGTGAAGCAGAAAATGGAGCTAAAGCAGTTGAAAAATATAACGAGACGAAACCTGATTTAGTGTTAATGGATATTACAATGCCAGAGATGGATGGAATTCAAGCTTTAAAGAAAATCGTTGCAGGTGATCCAAAAGCTTTGGTTATTATGTGTTCTGCGATGGGACAACAAGCTATGGTAATTGAATCAATTCAATCAGGTGCAAAGGACTTTATTGTAAAACCTTTTCAGGCAGATCGAGTACTAGAAGCTGTTAAAAAGGTAGTTGGTTAAGTTCGGATTAGAAAAGTATAACATAATAGAAAGGTAGCTTTGCTAACTTTCTATTGTTATTAGCAAAAAGGAAGAAAAATAATATGTATATAGCAGTTTCGCAAAGTTCCAGGTTTGAAAGTATATGGCAATTAATTTCCGTTAGTATCATATTTCTTATTGTTTTGGGACTATCCTACTTTACAACAAAATGGATTTCTAAAATACAAAAGAAGCAATCCTTCAATAAAAATATTGAAGTAATAGAAACATTTAAAATAACAACAAATAAGTATATACAGATTATCAGAACTGGTGAAAAATATTTAGTAATTGCTATAGCAAAAGATAATATTTCGATGTTAACAGAGTTGACTGAGCAACAGCTTAATTTAACTATGGATGAAGAGGTGTCGAAAGAGACGTTTGGTGAAATATTAAATAGAATGAAAGATTTAAAACACAAGAAGTAGGCAGGTTAATCAAATGACAATAAAAAAAGTAACAACAAATAAAATAAGTATATTGTTAGGATTGTTTTTTGGAATTATATTAATGGTTAGTTTTGCATCAAACACTGCTTATGCAACTTCCCAAACAACAACGACACAAGATGGTAATACAACAACCACTAACAGTTCTAATGTGGATACACTTAGTCCAAGTAATACGGTTGGTGGATTAAACATCAATTATAATAATAATGGAGAAGGCGGGTTATCGGCTAATATAAAAATACTTTTATTCTTAACGATAATTTCTTTGGCCCCTTCCATTTTGATAATGCTTACTTCTTTTACAAGAATTATAATTGTATTACACTTTACGAGGAATGCATTAAATACCCAGACAGCTCCTCCGAATCAGGTTTTGGTTGGATTATCCTTATTCTTAACATTATTTATCATGGGACCTATATTTACTCAAATTAATGATACGGCTATTAAACCGTTGGATGCAGGTCAAATAACACAGGAACAAGCATTAGAAACTGGCTTAAAACCATTAAGAGAGTTTATGTTTAAACAAACTCAGACTAAGGACATACAATTATTCCTTGATATCGCTCAAATTAATAACATTGAAAAACAAGAAGAAATACCTATTTCTGTTTTGATACCAAGTTTTATTATTAGCGAGCTTCGTTCAGCATTTATAATGGGATTTTTAATTTATATACCATTTATTATCATTGACATGGTTGTTGCATCTACACTTATGTCGATGGGTATGATGATGTTACCACCAACAACAATCTCGATGCCTTTTAAAATTTTATTATTTATTTTGGCGGACGGTTGGAATTTGATTATAGGTAACTTGGTAAAAACGTTTTATTAATAGTAAGGAGCGAAGAAAAATTGATTACACCTGAAATTGTTATAGATATAGCAAAAGATACAATTTACACAATTATTGTAACATCAGCTCCATTACTTCTTATCTCATTGGTTGTGGGACTTATAATTAGTATTATCCAAACTGCAACATCGATACAGGAACAGACATTGACATTTGTACCTAAAGTACTTTGTATTTTTTTAGCAATGATGATATTTGGATCATGGATGTTAAATAATATAGTGGAATTTATGGTTCGTTTATGGTCTAATTTTAGCTTATATGTAGGTTAGTAATATGGTTAATATACAATTTACACAAGGGAATTTAGAACAATTGTTATTGATTTTTGTAAGAGTTAGTGCATTTATTTTTGTTGCACCATTTTTCTCCATTACAAATGTACCTAGAAGAATGAGAGCAGGATTAGCTTTTTTTATAGCCTTAGTTATTTTTCCTGTGCTGCCCAAAGGGACTTTGGCATATTCTACGGTTATAGAATATGCTATTCTTGTTGTTAAGGAATTAATAGCGGGACTATTGATTGGATTATCGGCTAGTATTTGTTATTCTATCATAGCTTTTGCTGGTAGAATCATTGATATGGAAATTGGATTTGCCATGGTTAGTGTTTTAGACCCAATTAGCAAAGACCAGACTTCAATTACTGGCACATTTTATAATTATCTTTTCATGCTTATTTTAGTATGTTCAGACATGCCAAGATATTTACTAAGGGCAGTTGTAGATGCATACCAATTAATTCCATTGGGGAATGTACAATTTGACATGAATCATCTGTATAATAGTTTTTTAACATATATGGCAGATTATCTGATTATTGGATTTCGCATTGTACTACCTATATTTGCGGTAATATTGGCTATGAATATTATTCTGGGGGTTTTAGCAAAAGTTGCACCTCAGATGAATATGTTTGTTGTAGGAATACAGCTTAAAATTTTTGCAGGTTTAATTACAATTTTAATTACGATTGGTATGTTTAATAATGTATCAAATTACGTATTTACGGAAATGAAAAAAATGATAGTATCTATGATACAAGGAATGTATTGATATGATAAAGTATAATCTTCAATATTTTGCAAAAGATGGACAAGGCGGAGAAAAAACAGAACCTGCTACGGCTAAAAAGTTAAATGATGCCCGAAAAGAAGGTCAAGTTGCAAAGAGTAAAGAAATCAATAGCGCTTTCTCCTTGCTTGGTTTCTTTGTATTATTAAAAATAGCGATGGGAAGTATCGGATCACAGTTTCTTGGATCGTTTCATACATTTTATAATTCTATACCTGAATTAATAAATTACAGTGAAAATTCGTTAGATATAAAGGTTTTTGTACAAATTCTAAATCATACTGCTTTGATTATGGGGAAAATATTAGCGCCTATTTTTGTTGTTGGATTTATAATTAGTTTGGGAGGCGATTTGGTTCAAGTAAAGTGGAAACCAACATCTAAGCCGTTACAGCCCAAATTAAATAAATTTGATCCAATCAGTGGTATGAAGAAAATTATTTCGGCTAGGTCTCTATTTGAATTAGTGAAAAGTTTTCTTAAAATAATATTAATATGTTATGTTTCTTATTCGACTTTGAAATCAAAACAGGAGATTATTCTCCGGTTATACGATATACCGCTTAATTTGGCACTTACCTATATTGGAGATATTATATTAAATTTAGGTATTAAAATAAGTGCACTTTATATAATGGTTGGTGCAACAATGATTTTTTTAGGTGTTGTAACACCATTAAATACACTACTGTTTGCAGCGCTTGGTTTGATTTTTATTCTTTCAGGATTTACTATGTCAAAAAGTATTGCAATCGAAGCAATCGAAGAAGAAGTTGATTCAGGAGAATCAGTTGCAGATGAGATTAGAAGACCTGAAAATGTGGTATCCTTATTGCATGTAGATCCAATTGAGTTAGAATTTGGATATGGAATTATTCCTTTAGCAGATGTCAACCAAGGGGGAGATTTGTTAGACCGTGTTGTTATGATACGTAGACAAATTGCATTAGAGCTTGGTACCGTGGTGCCAATAATTCGTCTTAGAGATAATATTCAATTAAATCCGAATCAGTATATCATTAAAATAAAAGGTGTACAGGTAAGCGAAGGAGAAATCCTTTTTGATCATTATATGGCTATGAATCCAGGATATGTAGAGGAAGAAATCACAGGTATTCCAACCTTTGAACCATCTTTTCATTTACCTGCTATATGGATTACAGAAAATCAAAGAGAACGTGCTGAGAGTATGGGATATACGGTTGTTGATCCGCCTTCCATTATAGCAACACATTTGACAGAAGTAATACGTAATCATATAGATGAGCTTCTTACAAGACAAGATGTTTCAAATCTTATTAACAATATTAAAGAGAATAACACAACTCTTATTGACGAACTGGTTCCAAAACAGTTAGGAATTGGTGAAATTCAAAAAGTATTGCAAAATTTATTAAGAGAAGGAATTTCAATTCGTGATTTGCTTACGATTTGTGAAACGCTAGCAGATTATGCAGCAACAACGAGAGATCCAGATATACTAACAGAATATGCGCGCCAAAGCTTAAAGAGATCTATCTCTGCTAAGTATTTTGAACAGGGAGAGGCAACAAGTGTTATTACATTGGACCCTAAAATAGAACAGGATATTATGGGAGCGGTAAAGCAGACGGAACAAGGTGCTTTTTTAACACTAGACCCAGAAAAAACGAAGACAATTATTGCTTCCGTTGAAGAAGAAGTAAATAAGCTACAAAATCTTGGAAAGAGTGCTATTATTATAACCTCTCCTATTGTCAGAATGTATTTTAAAAAACTTACACAAGATTACTTTAAGGATTTGGTTGTAGTATCATATAATGAAATAGAGTCTAATATAGAATTGCAGTCAGTAGGGATGGTGACAATTTAGTGATTATAAAAAAATTCCAAGGTGCAACTGAAATGGAGGCAGTACTTCAAGCAAAAGAAGAACTTGGTAAAGATGCGGTTGTTTTAAACGTAAAAACAATTAAGCAAAAAGGTCTTTTTAAGCTATTTAAACCAACATCTGTGGAGGTTACGGTTGCATTAGAAGAAACAAAAGTTGAAAATAAAAAAATAGAGGAACAAGGAATAAAAGCTGCTGAGTTAAAAGGCAGTTTTAATTCTATTGTAGATGAAAAAATTAATATTTCTGAATTGAATACGAAAGAAAAAGTTGAAAAAAAAGATTTGGAACATACATCGGAAATTGAAAAAAAACTTTCCAATTTACAAAATTTATTAGAAAAGCAAATAGATTCAAAACCATCTATGGAACAAGAGGTGGTGAACAATCCTGAAAGTGAAAAAAGTGAGACTGCTGTATTTGCACAGTTAATCTATAAAACGTTACTTGATATGGAAGTAGATGAAAAATATATCAATCAATTTATTCGTGAGATTGAACTAATTAAGAATAAGGATTTAACAATCGATCATATTTTAGGGAATATCTATCAAAGAATGATATTAAAACTTGGCCAGGCAAAAATTATCAGTGAAACAAAAAAGAAGCCAAAAGTTGTATTTTTTATTGGACCAACTGGTGTGGGAAAGACAACTACCATTGCAAAGATTGCTTCCAAATTTCATGTTGATGGAAATAAAAAGGTTGTGATGCTTACAGCCGATACCTATCGAATTGCGGCAGCTGAGCAATTAAGAACCTATGCTAACATACTGGGTGTACCATTTCAAGTAATCTATTCTTCACAAGAATTAGAGGAATGTGTAGAGCAATATCGAACTTATGATTTTATTTTAGTTGATACAGCGGGACATTCCCATAAGAACCAAGAACAAACAAATGATATTTCAGAATTCATTCATTGTCTTGATTCGAAAGCTGAAAAAGAAGTATATTTGGTAGTCAGTGCAGCAACTAAATATAAAGATTTAATAAAGATAGTTGACACGTACAATGAAATTACCGACTACAATATAATATTTACAAAACTAGATGAGACAACTAGTCTTGGTAATATATTGAATATTAAAATGTATTCACAAAAGGATTTATCTTATATCACATCTGGGCAAAATGTTCCAGATGATATCGAAGTATTCGATGCACAAAGTTTGGTAAAGCAATTATTGGGAGGTCAATAACCAATGGATCAAGCCCAACAATTGAGAAATATTGTTAAATTGTCAAGTCAAAGGGGAAAAAATGCATCAAAAGTTATAACTGTGACAAGTGGTAAAGGTGGAGTTGGAAAGAGTAGCTCTGCTGTAAACCTAGCAATTTATTTAAAAAAAATGGGGAAACGGGTAATTATATTTGATGCAGATTTTGGGGTAGCCAATGTGGAAATCATGTTTGGAACCGTCCCTAAGTATAATTTACGAGATTTAATTTATAAGGGTAAGAACATAAAAGAAATAATTGCTTTTGGTCCAGAGGACATTGGTTTTGTATCAGGCGGTTCAGGAATTACTGAATTGTCTAATTTAAACAGGAATCAAATTGAACTACTCATTCGAAATTTATCTGAACTAGATGAACTGGCAGATTATATTATTATTGATACAGGTGCTGGTATTTCTGATGCTGTATTAGAATTTGTAATGATAAGCAAAGAAATATTATTGGTTATTACACCAGAACCAACCTCTCTGACAGATGCCTATTCTCTGATAAAAGTGCTGAACCGTAGTCACAACTTCCAATCCAATGATTGTATGATAAGAGTCATTTCTAATCGCGCAAATTCCTACCAAGAAGGTATGAATTGTTATCAAAAATTAGATACAGTTGCAAAAAGATTCTTAAATATGAACATTCATTTGTTAGGAGTCGTGCCGAATGATGATAACGTTTCAAAGGCAATTATAAGACAAAAGCCAGTTTCTTTGTTATATCCTAATTCAAAGGCTTCAAAAGCTTATGAAGAGATTTCAAAAAGGTTGGCAAACGATATAAAAGAGTATCCCAATAAAAAAGGAATTGCCGGTATGTTTAACGAAATTTTGACATCTAGAATACGCAGATAGGAGTGGTTAGATATGTCCAACATTATAAGTATAGGCGATAAAGTTGATTTAAGAATTATAAAACGATCACATGTAGAAAATAATATCGAAAAAGATTATAGGACCTACAAAAGTAAAGTCGTAGATGTAGTCAATGACAATACAATAAAATTGGCTATGCCTATTGAAGGAGGGAATATCGTATTGCTTCCTTTAGAAGGAGTTTTTGATATTTTTTTCTATACCAATAATGGATTATATCAGTCAAAAGGTAAAGTAATAGAAAGATTAAAGGAAAATAATCTTTTTGTTTTTATATTCGAAATGACACAGCCGATTAAGAAAAATCAGAGAAGAGAATTTTATCGTTTTAATTGTATCATTGATATGAAATATACAATAATAACAGAATCCGAAAGCAAGATGATTTTACCAGAGGTGATTGAAGAAGCAAGGGGTGAAAAAATCAAATGGAAGGAAGGATTTATAGTTGACATTAGTGGCGGAGGACTAAGATTTACAACAAATGATGAATTTGCAAAAAGTTCTTACATAATTATCAATTTTAACCTAATGATCAATCATAGAATGAAACAATATTCAACAGTTATTAAAATTATATCTTCTGAGAAAATATTAAATAGAAGTGGACAATATGAAAACAGAGGGAAATATATAAGCTTAAGGAAAGATGAAGTAGAAGAAATCGTACGATATATTTTTGAAGAGGAACGAAAATCACGGAAAAATAGAAAGAGTTGATAAAAATGGTTAAAAATATTTTGGTTGTTGATGACTCTGCACTTATGAGAAGGATTATATGTGATATAATAAATACAGATAATAGATTTAAAGTCGCTGACATAGCCAAAAATGGAGCAGAGGCTTTTGAGTTATTATTGGATCATAAATACGACGTGGTGATATGTGATATTAATATGCCTAAAATGACAGGATTAGAGTTACTAGAACGATTGCAAAAGTACAGAATCAAAGCCAAGGTTATCATGGTAAGTACTTTAGCAAAAGAAGGAGCAAAAGAAACGATTCTTGCATTAGAATTAGGTGCTTTTGATTTTGTAACAAAGCCTGAGAATTTTATTGAAGCAAAAGGTAATGACTTTAAACAAAGGTTAATGAATACGCTGGAAGTTGCGGCGATGTTCACCATTGATAAAAAATTGAATGAAGTGATTCGACCATCATTTCGCTCTTTAAAATCAAGTGAACCAACTACGCAAGTTCAAAGCAATGTAAAGAAATCATTAACAAGAATAAATACTGCTTCCAATAAAATTGTTGCATTAGCATGCTCCACGGGAGGGCCAAAATCTTTACAGTCTGTTATACCATTACTTCCGAAGGATTTAAATTCTGCGGTATTAATTGTACAACATATGCCAGCAGGATTTACAAATTCTTTAGCGCAGAGATTGGATGAAATGAGCAAAGTAAAGGTAAAAGAAGCCACGGAGGGTGAAGTGGTTACTATAGGTTGCGTATATATTGCACCTGGTGGATTTCACATGAGAGTGGTAAAAGAAGGTGCCAATCATAAAATAAAGCTTACAAAGGAAGAACCGATAGGCGGACTTAGACCATGTGCGAACATACTTTATGAATCGTTAACAGAATCTTCTTATGACGAGATTGTATGTGTAGTATTAACGGGCATGGGGGCAGATGGAACAAATGGTATTAAAAAACTAAGTAACAGTAAACCGGTCTATGTAATTGCACAAGATGAAAAAACATGTGTGGTCTATGGAATGCCAAAGACCATTGCAGAAGCAGGATTAGTGGATGAGGTGGTTCCACTTGATCAGGTTTCTCAGACCATAACTAAGAATGTAGGAGTACGATAATATGGATGTTAGTCAATATTTAGAGATTTTTATCGATGAAACAAAAGAACATTTGCAAAGTTTAAATGAACAGTTATTGATTCTTGAAAAAGAGCCTGAAAATGATAATACGATTAATGAAATTTTTAGAGCAGCACATTATTTAAAAGGAATGGCTGGTACCATGGGCTATAAAAGAATGCAACGTTTAACACATGATATGGAAAATGTATTTTCGGAAATTCGTAATGCGAAGATGAAAGTAAGTGCAGGACTAGTGGATGTTCTATTCCAGTGTTTGGATGCGTTAGAAGGTTATTTAGAGACCATTCAAGAAACAGCGGGAGAAGGAACTAACGATAATGAGCCGATTATTACTCAGCTAAATGCGATATTAAATGCAGGGACAGGTGCTCAAACGTTAAAAGCAGAGGAAGTAAAACAAGATAATGCTCCTAGTCAAGTACAAGATAACTCAAAGTTTAAACCGCTGTATCGAGATTTGACGTTAGAGCCACAAGAAAAACATGTAATTAGTGAAGCGTTTGAAAAAGGATTGAATGTATTTGCATTTACAGTCTATATACAAGAAACATGTATTTTAAAAGCTGCTAGGGCATTTTTAGTATTTAAAGGAATTGAAGATGTTGGTGAAACCATTAAATCAATGCCTAGTGTTCAAGATATTGAAGATGAAAGATTTGACTTTCACTTTAGCATGTACATTATTTCAAAAGAATCTTACAAAACCGTATTGTCTGTGATTCAAAATGTGTCAGAAATTGAAGCGGTAGTAGGAGAAGAGTTTACATATGAATCGATTCAAAATTTGAATAAAAAGCAATCAGAAACAAGTGAGCAGACACAAGAAGCATATGAAACAAGTGAGAAAGAGTCAAATGTTTCAGCTGAAAATATGAAAACGCCTCAGTCATCTCAAAAGGCGCAAACCAATAATAATGCGAAAGCAGGGGCACAAAAACCAGTTGTAAATCGTACCGTAAGAGTTGATATTGAAAAACTTGATGTATTGATGAATCTTGTAAGTGAGCTTATTATTGCAAAGAATGGATTGGTATCTGTTAGTTCAAGCGAAACAGGTGAGAATACACAAGGCTTCCATGAACAGATTGAATATTTAGAGAGAGTAACAACGAATCTACATGAGTCTGTTATGAAGACGAGAATGGTACCAATTGAAAGTGTTGTAAATCGTTTTCCACGTATGATTCGTGATTTGAATAAAAAGCTTAATAAGAAGATGGAACTATATATGACAGGTGAAGATACCGAACTTGATCGAACTGTAATCGATGAGATTGGCGATCCACTAATGCATTTACTTCGTAATTCTGCGGATCATGGTCTAGAGCCAACTGAAGCAAGAATCCAAAGAGGAAAGCCAGAAGTAGGTTCCATATTCCTTGATGCTTATCAAGAAGGTAATAATGTTATTATTGAAGTACGTGATGATGGTAATGGTATCGATGTAAACGCGGTTAGAAATAAAGCGATTGAAAGAGGCACGATTACTGCTGATCAAGCAGAATCTATGAGTGATAAAGATATTATTGATTTACTATTCTTACCAAGTTTTTCTACTGCAAAAACAGTTTCCGATGTTTCAGGACGTGGTGTAGGTCTAGATGTAGTAAAATCTAAGATTGAAGCCCTTGGTGGAGACGTAGAGGTAAAGAGTAAACTTGGAGAAGGAAGTGTATGGACAATCCGTCTTCCACTAACGTTAGCGATTATTCAAGCCCTTATGGTTGAACTTGGAGATGAAAAGTATGCGATAGCGTTAGGAAGCATTCAAACAATTGAGGATATTTCCGTTCATGATATTAAATATGTGGAGGCAAAGGAAGTAATACATATCCGAGAGACAGTAATTCCACTTATTCGACTAGACAAAGTACTAGGAATCGTTAAAGATGAAGAACAGCCTGAAAATTTAACCGTTGTAATTGTTAAAAAAGGCGAGAAACTGGCAGGATTAGTAGTAGATAACTTGATGGGGCAACAAGAAATTGTTATTAAATCATTAGGAAAATATATTAACATTGATAAGGTGATTAGTGGAGCAACTATCCTTGGCGATGGAGAAATAGCGTTAATTCTTGATGTAAATACATTAGTATAAGGAGGTGCTGGCTATGGAAGAAAATAAAGTAGAATATAACCAGGTTCAGTATATAGTAGTAAAGATAGGCAATGAACAATATGGTATTGACATAAGCTATGTTGACAATATTGTACGCATGCAAAAAATAATCCGAGTGCCAAAAGCACAGCATTATTTTAAAGGTGTTATTAACTTAAGAGGAGTTATTGTTCCAGTTATGAGCATTCGATTGAAAATGCAATTAGAGGATGATAAATTTACCAATAGTAGTCGTATCATAATATTAAAAATGGATCAAGCATTAATTGGTATCATTGTAGATGAAGTAAAAGAAGTAGTAACGCTTGAAAATACGGATATCGAAAAAATGGCATATGACTCAAAAGAGGATAGAACATCCTATATAAATGGTATTGGAAAACATGCTGGAGAATTAATTTCTTTATTGGATATCAACAGTGTCATTACTGAAAAAGAA
Organism: Candidatus Galacturonatibacter soehngenii; assembly: GCF_008830185.1. Taxonomy (GTDB): domain Bacteria; phylum Bacillota; class Clostridia; order Lachnospirales; family Lachnospiraceae; genus Lachnotalea; species Lachnotalea soehngenii. The sequence continues at coordinate 287,389 of NZ_WAGX01000005.1, read as the reverse complement.
TTGGTATAAGGCGGTAGAGCAATGTCTAAAATTAATTTGGATGAAATAGATTCACTCCACTATGATGTATTAAAGGAATTAGGTAACATAGGGGCAGGCAATGCAACAACTGCGTTGTCCCAGTTACTTAATATGAAGTTAGATATGAAAGTCCCAAAAGTTGATTTGGTTGGATTTGACAAATTAGCATCTTCCATTTGTGATGAGGAGGAATTAGTAGTTGCTATTTATTTAATGCTAGAAGGCGATATTGAAGGTAGCATGATGTTTATGGTAGAAAAAAAAGCGGCTACATGTTTGGTTAACCAATTAATGGGAAGACCAGTTCACGACGATAGAGATTTTGATGAAATGGATTTGTCAGCATTGCAAGAAATCGGAAATATCATTACGGGTGCATATCTTTCCTCTTTATCGACGTTAACAAGGTTAACAATAGCAGCATCAATTCCTTATATGAGCATAGATATGGCAGCAGCTATACTAAGTGTTCCAGCAATTGAATTTGGAAAAATTGGAGACAAAGCATTACTCATTGAAACACAGTTTGGGGATGAAGTTTTAATTAATGGTTATTTTATATTGATTCCTGAATTAGCGTCATATGATAAAATTCTTGCTTCATTAGGATTATAATACAGGTGGTAACATACATATGGATGAAATGATTAAAGTAGGAATGGCTGATTTAAAAGTATGCCCGTTTCCAAATGCAATTACCACATTGGGATTGGGGTCTTGCGTAGGAATCGCCATTTATGATCCAATCAGCAAAGTTGGTGGTCTGGCACACGTAATGTTGCCAGACAGTACACAGATAAGAAATAATTCTAATCGAGCCAAGTTTGCTGATACGGGAATCATGGATCTGATTGATTTGATGGTTAAAGCAGGGGCTACTAGGAATAGATTAGTAGCCAAAATAGCTGGGGGAGCACAGATGTTTGCTTTTAGTGGTCAGTCAGATATGGTTCGTATCGGTGCAAGAAACGTTGAGGCGTCAAAGCTGAAATTAAAAGAACTTGGAGTTCGTCTTTTGGCAGAGGATACTGGTTTAAATTACGGACGAACAGTGGAATTTTATACAGAAACAGGCGATTTTATCATTAAGTCAGTTGGTAAAGAGCGAAAGATTATATAAGCAGAATGATTCGATAAAAGGTATATGGAGATTGAAAGATAGAACGTCATGTTAAATGATGATTCTATTTTTCCGTTGTTTACGAAAGGTGGTAAGATGAAGAAATTAAGATTATTGCCAATCATTGTTATGCTAATGGCGGGGTTAATCACCTGTATTATTTCGTTTCTCAAACATTATGATAATATAGATGCATTGACGATTCTTTTTGTTGTGTTAGTGATGTTTTATATTATAGGGCATATTGCACGAGCTATTATTATAAAGGTTTGTTTTCCAAAAGAAGAGGAAAGTGAATCAGAAGATGGCGAGGAAGTAGCTACAAGTGAAGAGGAAGAAAATTTGCAGGAATAGTACGCTAACGAAAAAGAAAACATTGACTGGAGGCTTATAAATGGACGAAGCAGGGAAGTTAAAGCTTTGGGAGAGTTATACAAAAGAAAAAACACTTGAGATTCGAGAAAAAATAATAATCGAATATGCTCCCCTCGTTAAAATAGTAGCCGGCAGATTGAGTATGTATCTAGGTCATTGCGTGGAGTATGATGATTTAGTTGGTTATGGGGTGTTTGGTTTAATAGATGCAATTGATAAATTTGATAGTACAAAGATGGTAAAATTTGAGACTTACGCAAGTCTTCGTATCAGAGGTGCAATTTTAGATCAGATTAGAAAAATGGATTGGATTCCTCGAACAATAAGACAAAAGCAAAAAAAAATTGAGACGGCAATAAGAGAAATTGAACTGCAAACAGGTCGTGAGGCATCAGATGATGAAATTGCGAAAGCGATTGGTATTGAAGAAAGCGAATTAGAGGACTGGAGAAATAAAACAAAAGTAACAAATATTATTTCTTTAGATGAATTTTTAGAACAGGGTAGTGAGACTTCGTTCGATAGTAAAGAAAAATCCATATTTGAGTTGCCTGAAAAAAAAGTAGAAAATGATGAAATAAAACAAATGCTTAAGCAATCTTTAGAAGGTTTAACTGAAAAAGAAAAAAAAGTGATTTTATTGTACTATTATGAGGAGTTGACATTAAAGGAAATAAGTAAAGTACTGGAAGTGTCAGAATCAAGAATCTCTCAATTACATAGCAAGGCGATACAAAAGATGAAGGTGAAACTAGGAAAATATTTTGAAATTTTGACGGATATTTAAGCTATCCGAGGGGGAAAAAATATGAATGGTTATTTCCAGTTATTAGGTAAAACAGATGGTACTTATTTAAGGTTGTTTCCGCCAAATGAGGGAGGCGAAACCATTAATATCAATGATATTAATGAATATTTAAACTTAGTAAAACTTTATGAATACGATATACAAATGTTGAATGCCCAGATAACGGCATTAGAGGAGATTAAGGAAGTAAAATTAAATGATGAAATACTAAATCCTGTATCGGAACAAATGATAATAAAAGTTGCTGAGAATAAGATGAGTGTATCTGCTCGCTTTTATCCACCATCTGATGGAGGAACTAATATCACATATAATGAAATTGTAAGTACTCTTGCCACAAAGGGAATAAAAGTAGGAGTGGACAAAGATATTATTGATGAGATTTTAAAATCAAAAGTTTACTGCTTTGATTATATAATAGCAAAGGGAATACCAGTGACGCTAGGACATGATGCAAAAATCACCTATCATTTTAATACAAACTTAAATATAAAACCCAAGCTAAATCCAGATGGTACGGTAGATTTTCATCATTTAGATAACATAGGACATATACGCAAAGGACAAGTACTTGCTACTTTAGAACCAGAAGACCTAGGCAAGCCTGGTCTAAATGTATACGGAGAATTAATTAAACAGCCAAATTATAGCAAACTAAAATTAAAATATAGTAAAAATATTTCTATATCAGAGGATAAATGTACAATTATCTCTGATGTCGATGGACATGCATCCGTAGTAGAAGGTAAAGTCTTTGTGTCTAATATATATGAAGTACAAGATGTAGATACTTCCACAGGTAACATTGACTTTGAAGGAAATGTTGTAGTGAAAGGAAATGTAAGAAGTGGATTTGAAATAGTAGCAAGAGGAAATATTGATGTTTATGGTGTTGTAGAGGGAGCTACCTTAATTGCAGGTGGGCAAATTGTCTTAAAACGTGGTATTCAAGGAATGGGAAAAGGACTTTTAAAAGCAGGAAGTAATATTATTACTAAGTTTATTGAAAGTGCGCACGTTGAGGCAGAAGGATTTGTACAAACAGAATCAATACTTCATAGTTATGTTTCGGCTAAGGGTGAAGTTATTGTACAAGGTAAAAAAGGATTTGTTACGGGAGGTGTAGTAACTTCCCAGACAGGATTAACTGCGGTATCAATCGGTTCACCAATGGGGTCTGCCACTAGAATTGAAGTAGGAATTGATCCTTCTATGAGAGAAAGGCAACAGACTTTATTACAAGAAGTTGAAGAGATGCAAAAAAAATTAAGCTTGATTGAGCCTGTAATTAGCAATTGCATGAAGAAGCTTAGTCAGGGGCAAAAACTAACACAAGATCAATTAAAATATGTGAAACAATTATCGGAAGAATACAAAGAGATAGAACAAAAAATCAAAGAAGCACAAAAAGAAATAGAAGGAATTCAAGTGAGCCTTAAACTAGGAAATAATGCAAGAGTTAAAGTAACTGGTAAAATATATTCGGATGTAAAGATAACTATTTCTGATTGTGTGATGCATGTAAGAGAAGAAAGAGATTATTGTCAGTTTGTGAAGGAACAAGGTGAAGTAAAAGTGTTACCACTTTAAGTTTATTTCTTATAAGGAGACTAGGATTATGGCAATAAGACCAATTGAACTAAATGGAACTATAACGAGGGTGCAAGACGTTGCAACTTTAAAGCAGAATGAGGATAATAAACACGTTGTTAATCAGAGTAATCTTTCTATGCATTCACAAAAAGAAATAGATCATTCCCAGAAAAAAGTGAAAAATGCTGATGATAGCAATTATTATCAGAAACAATATGATGCAAAAGAAAAAGGAAATGGTTCTTTTTATTCAAATCAAAAGAAAAAAAAGAATAATAACCAAGAACAAGAGAAAAAGAAGTTAAAAGAACAAGGCCATAGCTTTGATGTTAGTATATAGTGCAATAAGGAGAAAATGATGACAGCATTTGAGATTCTTTTAGTTATAATAGGTCTTATTTTATTTGGTGGCAGTTTTTTTATTTCAGAGAAGATTACAGCCACAAAGGAACAATTAAAAGTTGCAATTGATGAAAATGAAGTGAAAAAGCTACTACAGTCCCAAATAAAGGACATGGATGAGGAATTAACACAAATCATAGTAGACAATATTGATAATTCTACAGATGAAGTGAAACGTTCTATGGAAAAGTTATCTAATGAAAAGATAATGGCAATTGATGAATATTCAACGACTGTTATGGAATCAATACACAAAAGTCATAATGAAGTATTGTTTTTATATGGTATGCTCAATGATAAAAAGGCTGAAATAAAAGAAACGGCGGATTTAATAACCAAGGCGAACAAAGGTATCAATAAAAAGCTGGCAGAAGCTTTGGAGTTGATAGAGAAAATGGATTCGCAAATATTATTTCTCAATCAATATTCAGATAAACAAAATGTTACTTTGGATAGAATGGAAAAAAGCACTCATGCTATTGAAGTACTTGAAGAGCAATTGCATAAAATTGAGCAAATGGCATTGCAATTTTCAACAGATAGGAATCTAGTAGAAGATAAATTAAGTAAGCAAGAGGCAACTCAAATAAATGAGAAAAGTCATGAAGTAATATTGACGCAAGCAAGTGGTATAGAAATAAAAAATAATAACCTTATGGATAATAGCTTTGTCAATAATGAAAATGAAAATAATGAAAATGACATAGAGGAAATATTAGAAAATATTTCAAAAGATAGTCATATATCGGAAGATGAAAAAAAGGATGCATCAAACTATAATAACAAAATAATAGAAATGAGTAAGAAGGGGCAAAGTGCATTTGATATTGCTAGAACACTTGGTTTAGGTGTAGGTGAAGTACAATTGGTAATTGATCTGTTTGTGGGAGGAAAGCAATGAAACTAAAATACTATTTACGTGGGCTTGGTATTGGTATCATTACAACAGCTTTCATCAGCAGTATTGCTAATGGGGTTGGAGATAAAAGTATTACAACCGAACAAATAATCCAAAGGGCAAAGGAATTAGGAATGGTTACTCAAGAAGAATATAACGCAGTAAATTCCGATTTGACAGATGCCAAAAATGATTTAAAAGATATACAAAAACAAATCTCTAATGAAAAAGAAGCCGTAAAAGAATCGGAACCTCCAACCGTGGAAGAGAATAAAGAAGATTCTGCAACAGATCATGAAAAGGAAAATTCAGATAATGCAACATCAACCGAAACTTTTATAGAAGGATCTGCAAGTGAGAGTATAACGGTTACATTTAACATAACTCCAGGAATGAGTTCAGAGGCTATTTCAAAATTGTTAGAAGAAAAGGGAATTATTCCAGATGCATCTGAGTTTAACCAATACGTAATTGATACTGGCAACGTAAATAATTTACAAATTGGTGAATATGAAGTGAAGTCTGGAGAAAGTTATGATACAATCATGGGGAAATTAACAAAAAGTGAATAAATAACAACAAATATAGAATATAAAAAAGACTTGCTTATAGTGAGGCTATATGCTATAATACAAGACGGTAAAAAAACACGTATGCAGATTTTTAAGTTGGTGCCGAAAGGTTGCTTAAAAATATGAAGTGTACGGAAGAAACAACCATGGAGGTAGTTAAATGAGCGTAATATCAATGAAACAATTACTTGAAGCAGGTGTTCACTTTGGTCATCAGACAAGAAGATGGAACCCTAAGATGGCAGAGTACATCTACACAGAAAGAAATGGTATCTACATTATTGACTTACAAAAATCAGTTGGTAAAGTAGATGAAGCTTACAAAGCAATTGCAGATGTTGTTGCAGATGGTGGTACAATTCTTTTTGTTGGAACAAAAAAACAAGCGCAAGATGCAATTAAATCAGAAGCTGAGCGTTGCGGTATGTACTATGTAAATGAGAGATGGTTAGGTGGAATGCTTACCAACTTCAAAACAGTTCAAAAGAGAATTGAAAGACTTAGAGAAATTACAACTATGCAGGAAGATGGAACATTTGAAGTTCTTCCTAAAAAAGAAGTAATCGCATTAAAGAAAGAATTAGAAAAGCTTGAAAAAAATCTTGGTGGAATCAAAGATATGAAGAGAGTGCCTGATGCAATTTTTGTAGTTGATCCTAAGAAAGAAAGAATTTGTATTCAGGAAGCACATACATTAGGTATTCCATTAATCGGTATTGCAGATACTAACTGTGATCCAGAAGAATTAGATTACGTTATTCCAGGTAATGATGATGCTATCAGAGCGGTAAAACTTATCGTTTCAAAAATGGCAGATGCTGTTATCGAAGCTAACCAGGGTAGCCAGGTTACAGAAGAAGTTGTTGCAGAGGAAGAAGCAGCAGTTGAAGCTTAAGTTTATCAATCTAGCTGAGGAATAGTCTTTGGCAATTGAATTTAAGTATACAATGCTTCAACCTGTTTTAGCAGGTTGGAGCATTTTCTAAATAATAATAAAATCGGAGGTATATATAAATGGCAATTACAGCAGCAATGGTAAAAGAATTAAGAGAAGTAACAGGTGCTGGTATGATGGATTGTAAAAAAGCACTGAATGAAACAAACGGAGATATGGAAGCAGCAGTTGAATATCTTAGAAAAAATGGACAAGCAAAAGCTGAGAAAAAATCTGGTAGAGTAGCAGCAGAAGGCTTAGTAAAAGCAGTTATTAAAGAAGACAAAGTAGCGGCAATTGTTGAAGTAAATAGTGAGACTGACTTTGTTGCAAAGAATGATGATTTCCAAACATTTGTAGCAGATGTTGCAAATCAAGTATTAAGCACAAATGCTACAGATGTAGAAGGCTTATTATCAGAAGCTTGGAACGCAGATGCAGCAAAAACAGTAAAAGAAGCATTAACAGAGAAAATTGCAATTATTGGTGAAAACTTAAATATTAGAAGATTTGAAAAAATTACTGCTGAGAATGGATGTGTTGTTTCTTATATTCATGGTGGCGGTAGAATCGGTGTATTAATTGAAGCAGAAACAGATATTATTAATGAAGAGATTAAAGCTGCTTTAGGAAATGTAGCTATGCAGGTTGCTGCTCTTGCTCCAAAGTATGTTTCAAAAGACGAAGTATCTGCTGAATATATGGAGCATGAAAAAGAAATTCTAAAAGCACAGGCTAAAAACGAAAATCCTGATAAAAATGATGATATCATTGAGAAAATGATTATTGGTCGTTTGAATAAGGAATTAAAAGAAGTATGTTTACTAGACCAGACATATGTAAAAGATGGAGATTTAACCGTTGCTAAGTATATTGCACAGGTAGCAAAAGAAACTGGTGCTAAATTAAGTGTAAAACGTTTCATACGTTTTGAAACTGGCGAGGGAATTGAAAAGAAAGAAGAAAACTTTGCTGAAGAAGTAGCAAAACAGATGGGTCAGTAACAAGCATGAAAGGCGACTTTGCGAAGGTTTTCGTAAAGCCGTTTTTTCGATGTAAATAGTTAAGTTGTATCAAAATGATTACTTAATTAGTTGAATTCTTTGACAGATATTACATGATTCCTGCCATAATATGTAAAAAGGGGTCAAATTTTATAAAAAATATTTGTCGAATTTATAAAATTTTTATCCCCTTTTTTTAAAATGTGGTAAAATAGTATTAATACGGTAATAGGTCTGGGGGAATTCAAATGAGTGATTTAATGATATCAATTGAAGAAAAAAACAAACAGAGAAAGACTAGGGTCAGTCGTTTAAAAAAAATCATTATCGGTAGTATTGTATTTTCGATATTATTTCCGACTATATTAAGTTTTTTCTTAATGGTTCGAATCATTTCCTTACAAGAACAAGTGGATGAATTGAGTAAAGTTCTATTGAAAAATGAGGAAATTGGTGAAATTAATAAGTCTGCAAATCTTGCTGACGGTGTATATGCAACTGAACTTCCAAAGGAAATGCAAATGGAGAATCAGTCGTATGACGCTATGCAGGTAAAGGTTGAGGAGGAAGAAAAAGCTACGATAGCGTATCTAACCTTTGATGATGGACCGAGTGAAAACACTTCTCAAATACTTGATATTTTAAAAAACTATGATGTGAAAGCTACCTTTTTTGTGGTTGGCAAAGAAACAGACGAAGCAAAGGCACTCTATAAACGAATTGTAGATGAAGGACATACACTTGGAATGCACTCATATTCCCATCAATACAGTGAGATATATAATTCTGTTGAATCATTTGCAAAGGATGAAAAAAAACTTAGAGATTTATTGTATGAATCTACTGGTGTAATCCCAACTTTATATAGATTTCCTGGTGGAAGCAATAATTTAGTAAGCAACATTGAAATGACGGAATTTATTAAATATTTAAACAATGAAAACATTACTTATTTTGATTGGAATGTTGCAAGTGGAGATGCAACAAGTCAAAATATTAGTGTCGAAACATTAGTAAATAACGTATTAAATAATGTGGAAGAAAATGAAACTTCTGTAATTTTAATGCATGATGCATTACAGAAGAACACATCAGTGGAGGCTTTAAGTATAATTATTGAAAGTCTTCAAAATTTAGGTATACAGATGAAAGCGCTGGATCAAAATGTTCCGCATGTCCAGCATATTGAGGCGGAAACAGTAAACAATTAGAATGGAGGATTATACAATGAGTTTTTTTAAAGAATTTAAAGAAGATTTATCAACAGCTGTAAATGAGTTATTACCAGAGGAAGAATTATTAAGTACAGATAATGAATTGGAAAATGACGAGGAAATATTGGAAGATTCCGAGGATAGTATAGATTTAGATGAATTTGATAATTTATTAAAGTCAGTTGAAAGTGCTACAGTAGATGAAACAATAGAAGAAGTACTTGAAGAAGAACTTGAAGACGAAGTACAAAAAGAAATTGTGGAAGAAATAGTAGAAGATGAAGTATCAGAAGTAAATATTCCTGTTGTAGAGGAGTTAGTTGTTGAAGAAGAAAAAACAGACAGTGTTACAAGTGATGATTCAGCAGTAATTACAAAAGGAACCACGATTAAAGGTGATATAGAATCAAATGGTTCTCTTGAAATTGTTGGTACAGTAACAGGTAATGTGACTTGTAGCGGTAAACTTACAATTACAGGTAAGGTAACAGGCAGTTCAAGTGCAAATGAGATTTTTGCTGATGCAGCAAGAATCGAAGGTGAAGTGGTAAGTGAAGGAACGGTTAAAATAGGAGTTGGTTCTATTGTTATTGGTAATGTAACAGCTACATCTGCTGTAATTGCAGGAGCAGTAAATGGAGATATTGATGTAAAAGGACCAGTTATCATTGATTCATCTGCAGTTGTTATGGGCGATATTAAATCCAAATCAGTTCAGATTAATAATGGTGCCGTTATCGAAGGTTTCTGTTCACAATGCTATTCCGATGTTAATGTTAAGGCATTTTTTGAAGATAATAAATAAGTAATAATAGAATAGATAATTTTTTAAGTCTTTGTGTGTGTAACAGCACATGTAATTGTGACAAAATAATACAGTTACATAAATAATAATAATTAGAGGTGCAATATGAAAAGAGTTTTATTAAAACTAAGTGGAGAAGCATTAGCAGGAGATAAAAAAACTGGTTTTGATGAAGCAACCGTTATAAAAGTTGCAAAGCAAGTAAAAAGTTTAATAGACGAAGGAATTCAGGTAGGTATTGTGATTGGTGGTGGCAATTTCTGGAGAGGAAGAACCAGCGAAAATATCGACCGTACAAAAGCAGACCAAATTGGCATGCTTGCCACTGTAATGAATTGCATCTATGTTTCTGAAATATTTAGAGCAACAGGTATGATGACTCAAATTTTAACACCTTTTGAATGTGGCGCGTTTAGCAAGCTATTTACAAAGGATAGAGCTATGAAATATTTTGAAAAAAATATGGTGGTTTTTTTTGCAGGAGGAATAGGTCATCCTTATTTTTCTACCGATACGGCTACAGTTTTAAGAGCTGTTGAAATTGAAGCAGATTACATTTTACTTGCCAAAGCAGTAGACGGAGTTTATGATAGTGACCCTAAGTCGAATCCGAATGCCGTTAAATACAATGAAATTTCCATTCAGGAAGTAATTGATAAAAAGTTAGCTGTAGTTGATATGACAGCTTCTATTATGTGCATGGAAAATAAAATTCCAATGCTAGTATTTGCATTGGGAGAAGAAAATAGTATAGTGAATACTGTAAAAGGTAATTTTAACGGAACGAAAGTAACTGTATAAGGAGGAATTAAAAATGGATGAAAGATTAAAACAATATAGTGATAAGATGGAAAAATCACTGGAGAACCTATTAGGTGAATATTCAGCGGTACGAGCAGGACGTGCAAATCCACATATTTTAGATAAATTAAGAGTAGATTATTATGGCTCACCTACACCAATTCAACAAGTTGCAAATGTTAATGTTCCTGAAGCTAGAATGATTCAGATTCAACCATGGGAAGCTAGCATGCTAAAGGAAATCGAAAAAGCAATTTTAGTATCTGATTTGGGGCTTAATCCAACAAATGATGGAAAAACAATTCGATTAGTATTTCCAGAACTTACAGAAGATAGAAGAAAAGAATTAGTAAAAGATGTAAAGAAGAAAGGTGAATCAGCAAAAGTAGCCATTCGAAATATTAGAAGAGATGCAAATGATGCATTTAAGAAAATGAGTAAATCAAACGATATATCAGAAGATGAAATCAAACAATTAGAGGATGAAACTCAAAAATTAACGGATAAGTATATTAATGAAATTGATAAAGCAATCGAAGCAAAATCAAAAGAAATACTTACGGTATAATCTAAGCTAAAAATTGAATGGAAGGTCTCTTGTCGGTTGCACTGACCAGATCAAGGACCTTCCTTTTTTAGCTTTGCTGCATAAGATAATGGAAAGGAGTTCTTTATGAATATTCCACAACATATTGCTATTATTTTAGATGGCAATGGCAGATGGGCAGCCAAAAAGGGCATGCCAAGAAATTATGGGCACACACAAGGTGCAAAAACGGTAGAAAGAATATGTGAGGACGCTTATAAGCTTGGAGTAAAATATCTAACCGTATATGCGTTTTCTACTGAAAATTGGAATCGGCCTCAAAATGAGGTAGATGCTCTTATGACTTTACTTAGAAATTATATGAAAACATGTACAAGAACAGCTACAAAGAACAATATGAAGGTAAAAGTAATTGGTGATAAATCAAAATTAGATGTAGACTTACAAAAAAGTATAGCTAATTTAGAAGAGTCATCTAAAAATAATACTGGTTTAAATTTTCAGGTTGCGATTAACTATGGTTCCCGTAATGAGATTGTTAGAGCAGTGAAAAAGATAATAATTGATAAAGATGAAAATAAACTTAACATAGATGATATAGATGAAAAGATATTGGATTCCTATTTGGATACAAAGGATATTCCAGATCCTGATTTGTTAATTCGTACAAGCGGAGAATTAAGGTTATCAAATTTTCTTTTATGGCAGCTTGCGTATGCAGAGTTTTATGTTACAGATGTATTATGGCCAGATTTTACAAAAGATGAATTAGTGAAAGCAATCGAGCAATATAATAATAGAGATAGGCGTTTTGGAGGCGTGAAGGGAGAATAACTTATGTTTAAGACTAGGTTACTAAGCGGCATAGTTTTAATAATAATTGCATTAGCTACAATTATAAGTGGGGGCGATATATTATTTGCAACAACATTATTGATATCTTTGATTGGGCTATCAGAATTGTATAAAATTGCGCATCTTGAGAGAAAATTATTAGGAATGACTGGTTATGTTTTTACTATAGTTTATTATTTTATGTTAAGATACCAATACAAACAGTATTTTATGTATTTTATTATGATATTTTTGGTTTTAGTTATGATAGAATATGTAATATTGTTTCCAAAATTCAAAGCAGATGAAATCATGATAATATTTTTTGGTTTATTCTATGTCTCAATTATGTTATCCTATATATATCAAACAAGATTATTAGAGGATGGCGCATATATTGTTTGGCTTATATTTATTTGCTCATGGGGATGTGATACTTGTGCTTACTGCGTTGGTATGTTGATAGGGAAACACAAAATGGCACCTAAATTAAGCCCTAAAAAGTCAATCGAAGGTGGAATAGGTGGAATCGTTGGTGCAGCTTTGATTGGCGCAATTTATGCAGGGGTTATCAGCCAGTATTTACAAAGCGGAGAAAACATCATCATTGTATGGTTTGCTCTTATTTGTGCATTAGGAGCTATTATTTCTCAGATAGGGGATTTAGCGGCATCTGCAATCAAGAGAAATCATGATATTAAAGACTATGGTACATTAATTCCCGGACACGGTGGTATACTAGATCGATTTGACAGTGTTATTTTCACAGCTCCTGTGATTTATCTATTGGCAACGGTTATCTTATAATAAGATGGAGGAAGACATGAAGAAATTGTCGATTTTAGGTTCGACTGGTTCAATTGGAACACAGACTTTAGATGTTGTAAGAGAAAATGCAGATTTACATATCACTGCACTTGCTGCTGGATCCAATATCGAATTATTAGAAAAGCAAATCAGAGAATTCAAACCACAATACGTTGCGGTTTGGGATGAAAAGAAGGCACTAGAACTAAAGGATTTCATAAAAGATACAAATACAAAAGTAGTAAGTGGGATGGATGGATTGATATTCATCTCTACATTAGAAGAAATAGATATTGTAGTTACGGCTGTTGTTGGAATGATAGGGATTCGTCCAACCGTTGCTGCAATAAAGGCAGGTAAGCACATCGCGTTGGCGAATAAAGAAACATTAGTGACAGCAGGTCATATCATTATGCCGTTATCCAAAGAAAATAAGGTAAATATATTGCCTGTAGATAGTGAACATAGTGCGATTTTTCAATCTTTAAATGGTGAAAATCCAAAAGAGATTCATAAAATATTATTGACGGCTTCAGGTGGTCCATTTAGAGGAAAGAAGATAAATGAGCTTGCAAAGGTTAAGTTACAAGATGCACTAAAGCATCCAAATTGGGCAATGGGAAGAAAAATTACAATCGATTCTTCGACACTTGTAAACAAAGGTTTGGAAGTAATAGAAGCCAAATGGCTTTTTGATACGACAATGGATCAAATACAGGTAGTTGTGCAGCCTCAAAGTATCATTCATTCTATGGTTGAGTTTATTGATGGAAGCATTATGGCACAATTAGGATTACCAGATATGAAGCTCCCAATTCAATATGCTCTATTTTATCCAGAAAGAAAGAGTATGCAAAATGAAAGATTAGATTTCGCAAAATTGGGTGGAATAACATTTGAAGACCCAGATATGGAAACATTTAAAGGGCTAAAGCTTGCTTACCAGGCAGGAAACATTGGTGATTCTATGCCTACCGTTTTTAATGCTGCTAATGAAATGGCAGTAAGTAAATTTTTACAAGAAAAAATGAGATATCTAGATATAGCAGACACTATTGAAATGTGTATGAGTGAACACAAAATTATAAAGAATCCAACAGTCGATCAAATAATTGAAATTGAACAGTCAGTATATGAATTAATTGAAAGCAGGTGTTAGTTTGAAAATAATCATAGCATTATTAATTTTTAGCTTAATTATTGTGATTCATGAGATGGGGCATTTTCTCCTGGCAAAGAAAAATGGAATTTATGTAACTGAATTTTCCGTTGGTATGGGGCCAAGAATAGTAAGCTTTGTAAAAGGTGAGACGAGATATTCATTAAAACTTTTACCTTTTGGTGGTTCTTGCATGATGCTTGGAGAGGATGAAGCAATCGATGATGAACGAGCATTTGGTAAGAAGCCTGTGTGGGCAAGAATATCTGTAATTGCAGCAGGTCCAATCTTTAACTTTATATTAGCCTTTATACTTGCTTTATTTATTGTGGGAAAGATTGGATATGATCTACCAATCGTAAGTGAAGTAATGGAGGGATATCCTGCACAAGAAGCAGGGATGCAAGCTGGTGATAAAATCATAAAAATTAATAATGAAAAAATAAATTTATATCGTGAAGTATCTATTTATGTTCAATTAAATCAAGGAAAGGCAGCAGATATCGTATTTGAACGTGAGGGCAAAGAATATAATGTTACTTTGGTACCTCAATTAGATGAAGAGACAGGTAATTACCTGTTTGGATTTAGGGGAGCTGGAAAGAAAGTAAAGGGAAATGCAATTACCACGATTCAATATAGTGCATATGAGGTGAAATACTGGATTAAGCTAACAATAAAAAGCATTGGTATGATTTTTGAAGGAAAAGTTACGAAGGATGACGTACAAGGTCCTGTAGGAATGGTTAATATGATAGGTGATACCTACGAAGAAAGCAAAAGAGAAGGAGCCTTTTATGTATGGCTTAGTATGCTAAACATATCCATAATATTAAGTGCAAATCTTGGAGTTATGAATCTTTTGCCACTTCCTGCTTTGGATGGTGGACGATTGGTATTTTTAATTATTGAAGCAATTAGAGGAAAGCCAATTAATCAAGAAAAAGAAGGAATGGTACATTTTGTTGGTTTAATGCTTCTTATGGCATTAATGATCCTTGTAATGTTTAATGATATAAGACGATTATTCTAAAGAAAAGTTCGCTATGCGAACTTTTTCTAGACTAGTCCGTTTCATACAAAGTAAGAAGCGACTGTATTGGAGGTAAAAAAATGTATAGAGAAAATACAAAAGTAATTCAAATAGGAAATAAAGTCATAGGAGGAGGAAATCCAATCTTAATTCAATCTATGACGAATACAAGAACAGATGACGTAGAGGCAACTGTTAATCAGATAAACGCTTTGACAAAGGCAGGATGTGATATTATACGTTGTGCTGTTCCAGATATGAAAGCTGCTTTGGCACTCAAAGAAATTAAAAAGAAAATCACAATTCCCCTAGTTGCCGATATTCATTTTGATTATCGTTTGGCAATTGCAGCAATTGAGAATGGTGCAGATAAAATACGTATTAATCCAGGAAATATTGGAAGCATAGATAGAGTAGAAGCGGTAGTTTTAAAGGCGAAGGAAAGAAATATACCGATTCGTGTAGGTGTAAATAGTGGTTCTTTAGAAAAGGAGCTGATTCAAAAATACAATGGTGTTACAGCAGAAGGAATTGTTGAAAGCGCCTTAAATAAAGTGAAAATAATTGAGGACCTTGGTTATGATAACCTTGTAATCAGCATTAAGTCTTCTGATGTCTTAATGTGTGTAAAGACGCATGAACTTATTGCAAAGAAAACGAACTACCCTCTTCATGTAGGAATAACAGAATCAGGAACAGTCTTATCAGGGAATATCAAATCCGCAGTTGGACTTGGCATTATTTTAAATCAAGGAATTGGTGACACCATTCGAGTATCCTTAACAGGAGACCCATTAGAAGAAATCAAGTCAGCAAAGTTAATATTAAAAACTTTGGGGCTTAGAAAAGGTGGAATCGAAGTAGTATCTTGCCCGACGTGTGGACGTACTAAAATTAATTTAATACAACTTGCAAATGAAGTAGAGAATATGGTTGCTGATATTCCACTTGATATTAAGGTTGCCGTAATGGGTTGCGTTGTAAACGGACCAGGAGAAGCACGAGAAGCAGATATTGGAATTGCTGGTGGTATGGGCGAAGGATTATTAATAAAGCATGGTGAAATTGTGAAAAAGGTACCAGAAGAAGAATTACTAAACACTTTAAGAAATGAATTACTTAATTGGAGTGAATAAGAATGGGCAAGCTATTTTTTGAAGCATTTTCTACCCTGAAATTAAACCATGATCTTCAAAGCCTTATGGAAGAGGTTGAAATTACTAAAATCAGTTCAAATACAAAAAGAGATTTTATTCGAGTGTATATAAAGAGTAGTCGTCTCATAGAAAAAAAGGATATATTTGGAATAGAGAGAGAAATTAGAAACCAGTTATTTCCAAAAAATGAAATCTCCATAAAAATATTAGAGTCTTTTCATTTATCCGAACAGTATACACCCTCTAAGCTTATGGTGGTATATCGTGACAGTATTTTGGATGAATTGAAAGAGTATAGTATGCTTGAATATAATTTATTTCATATGGCAAAGTACAAATTTGTAAATGAAGAAGTTCTAATTATTACGCTAGAGGATTCTGTTATAGCCAAAAGTAAAGCAGATGAATTGGTTCGAATTCTTGACAAAATCTTTAACGAACGTTGCGGATTTAAAATAAAAATAGACGTAGAGTATGAAGAGCCAAAGTCTAGTAAAGCAAGAGCTATGAGTGAAAAGAAAATAGAACAAGAAATTGCTTTTATTGTAAGTCAATGCTCCATAAAACGTGACGATGAAGAGTACAGCCAAAATATAGAAGAACAATCAACAAATGCTGATTCTGCAGTGGCTGAAAAAGAAACAAAAATAGAAAAACCAATACAAAAGCAAAAAGAAACAAAACCTTCATTTGAGAAGAAGTCTTATCAAAAAGGTGGCTACGGACAATTTAAGAAAAGTGATAACCCTGATGTTATTTATGGTAGAGATTTTGAAGAAGGTGAAATTACAATCGAAAGTATAGCCGGTGAAATGGGAGAAGTAGTCATTCGAGGTAAGGTTATATTTTTAGATACCAGAGAAATTCGTAATGAAAAAACAATTGTTATGTTTAACATTACAGATTTTACAGATACCATAACAGTAAAAATGTTTCTAAAAAATGAGCAAAGAGATGAATTACTCAAAGAATTAAAAACAGGTGTATTTATAAAGGTTAAGGGTATCACAACTGTGGACCGCTTTGATAGTGAATTAACAATTGCTTCTGTTGCAGGAATGAAAAAAATACCTGATTTTACAACTTCAAGAATGGATACAAACCCGGAAAAAAGAGTGGAGCTTCATTGTCATACTAAAATGAGTGATATGGATGGAGTTGCAGATGTAAAGGACATCATCAAACGAGCAAAAAAATGGGGACATAAAGCAATTGCCATAACAGACCATGGCGTTGTTCAGGCCTTTACAGATGCGAACCATGCAATTGATAAGAACGACGATTTTAAAGTGATATATGGAGTAGAGGCTTATTTAGTAGATGATTTAAAAGAAATCGTGCAAAATGTAAAGGGACAAACTTTAAATGATACCTTTGTTGTATTTGATATTGAGACAACTGGTTTTAGTCCAATTAAGAATCGTATTATAGAAATTGGAGCTGTCAAGGTAAAAAATGGTGAGATTATAGAACGTTTTAGTTCCTTTGTAAATCCACAAGTTCCGATTCCTTTTGAAATCGAGAAATTGACAGGAATTACAGATAACATGGTAATCAACGAGCCACTGATTGATGAAGTGTTACCAAAATTTATAGAATTTTGTAATGGGGCAGTTATGGTCGCTCATAATGCAGGGTTTGATATGAGTTTTATAAAGGCCAACTGTGACAGGCAAAAGCTCATATGCGATTACACTGTTATTGATACGGTTGCTATGGCTAGATTTTTATTACCTAGTCTAAGCAAATACAAGCTAGATGTTGTAGCCAAATCACTTGGCATATCGCTAGATAACCATCATAGAGCTGTGGATGATGCAGGTTGTACAGCAGAAATATTTGTTAAATTCATAGAGATGTTAAAAGAAAGAGAAATCTACGATTTACATAGCGTTAATCAAGCTGGTGGAATGTCTGTTCAGACAATTAAAAAGCTTCCTACACATCATGCAATTATTTTGGCTAAAAACGATGTAGGTAGAGTTAACTTATATAAATTAATATCGTATTCACATATCAATTATTATAGTAGAAGACCTCGAATTCCTAAGAGTGAGTTTATTAAGTATAGAGAAGGCCTTATCATAGGATCTGCGTGTGAAGCAGGAGAATTATACAAAGCAGTACTTCGAGGAGAATCAGAGGAAGAGATTGCAAGACTCGTAAATTTCTACGATTATTTGGAGATTCAGCCGATTGGCAATAATTCATTCATGTTAAAAGATGAAAAAAATTCCCAAGTAAATTCTGAAGATGATTTGAAAAATATCAATCGTAAGATTGTAGAATTAGGCGAACAGTTTAAAAAGCCAGTTGTAGCTACCTGTGACGTACATTTTTTGGATCCTGAGGATGAAGTGTATCGAAGAATTATAATGGCAGGGAAAGGCTTTAAGGATGCAGACGACCAGGCACCACTCTATCTAAGAACCACAGAGGAGATGCTTAAGGAATTCGAGTATTTGGGAAGTAAAAAAGCAGAAGAGGTTGTTATTACCAATACGAATAAAATCGCAGATATGATAGAGAGAATATCACCAGTAAGACCTGATAAATGCGCTCCCGTTATCGAAAATTCCGATCAGACCTTAAGAGATATTTGTTATGATAAGGCGCATGAAATATATGGAAAGGTTTTACCAGAAGTAGTAACAGAAAGGCTAGAGAGAGAACTAAACTCAATCATATCAAATGGGTTTGCGGTAATGTATATTATCGCACAAAAGCTAGTGTGGAAGTCAAATGATGATGGCTATTTAGTGGGGTCAAGAGGTTCTGTTGGTTCTTCTTTTGTTGCAACAATGTCTGGAATTACAGAAGTAAATCCATTAAGGCCACATTACTATTGTGCGAAATGTCATTACAGTGATTTTGATTCAGAGGAAGTTAAGAAGTACGTTGGTGGGGCAGGATGTGATATGCCAGATAAGCCTTGTCCTAAGTGTGGTGAGCTTCTAAAGAAGGAAGGATTTGATATTCCGTTTGAAACATTTTTGGGATTTAAAGGAAATAAGGAGCCAGATATCGATTTGAACTTTTCTGGTGATTATCAAAGTAATGCTCACCGCTATACAGAGGTTATATTTGGGAAAGGTCAAACATTTAGAGCTGGTACAATAGGTACGCTGGCGGATAAAACAGCGTTTGGATATGTAAAAAATTATTATGAAGAGCGCGGTGTAAGAAAGAGGAACTGTGAAATTAGTAGAATTGTTGGAGGCTGCGTAGGAGTAAGAAGAACAACTGGTCAACATCCAGGAGGTATTATCGTTTTACCCCATGGCGAAGAAATCTATTCCTTTACGCCAGTTCAAAGACCTGCAAATGATATGACAACAGATACCATTACAACACATTTTGATTACCATTCCATTGACCATAACTTGCTAAAGCTTGATATACTTGGACACGACGATCCTACGATGATTCGAATGTTAGAAGATATTACAGGAATTGATGCAAAAGAGATTCCTCTGGATAATAAAGAAGTTATGTCTTTGTTTAGTAGTACAAAGGCGTTGAATATTACGCCTGATGATATTGGTGGATGTCCACTTGGAGCCCTTGGAATTCCTGAATTTGGTACAGATTTCGTAATTCAAATGTTAATTGATACCAAACCAAAATCTTTTTCTGATTTAGTAAGAATTTCAGGATTGTCACATGGTACAGATGTGTGGCTTGGTAATGCCCAGACCCTTATTCAAGAAAAAAAGGCTACCATTTCAACAGCCATATGTACACGTGATGATATTATGACTTATTTGATTAATCAAGGAGTAGAAAGTGAACTTTCATTTACCATCATGGAAAGTGTACGTAAGGGAAAAGGCTTAAAGGATGAATGGGTCGATGCAATGCTTGAAAAGGGAGTTCCAGAATGGTATATATGGTCTTGTAGGAAGATAAAATACATGTTTCCAAAAGCACATGCGGCAGCTTACGTTATGATGGCTTGGAGGATTGCGTATTTTAAAGTGTTTTATCCTCTTGCCTATTATGCAGCTTATTTTAGTATTCGTGCATCTGGATTTACTTATGAACTTATGTGCCAAGGTAAGGACAAATTAGAGTATTATCTGAATGATTATAAAAAGAGAGCAGATACCCTTTCTAAGAAGGAACAAGATACGTTAAAAGATATGAGAATTGTACAAGAAATGTATGCGAGAGGATTTGAATTTGAGCCTATTAATATTTATAGTGCCAAAGCACATCGATTTGAAGTAGTGAATGGCAAATTGATGCCGTCACTAAGTACAATTGATGGATTGGGAGATAAGGCAGCCGATGCAGTGGTAGAAGCAGCAAAAGATGGTAAGTTTTTATCAAAGGATGATTTTCGTCAGAGAACCAAAGTAAGTAAAACAGTTATTGATTTAATGGATGATTTGGGACTTTTGGGAGATTTGCCTGAATCAAACCAATTATCGCTCTTTGACATGTAAAAGTAGGTGCAACGACGTTGCGTGGGAGCTTTTGGAGGGATGAGTATAATAGGGAAGTTCGAAGAACTTTCCTATTATATAAAAATAAAGCCGATTGCAACAATCAGGCTTTATCAGTGTTAAATATAAATGTTGTAATTAGTTTATTCAATGTTTCATTTAACTGATTAGAGGTTTTACGCCACATTTCACATTCATATTCAAGATCCCGTATTTCAGATTCTAATCTCTCAATTTGTTCGCTTTCATTCATATAATTCCCCTCCAGTATTATGCTGAATTATTTGAAACTTATTAAAATTATAAAATAAAATGAGGAAAAAGTAAATAAAAAATTAAAAATTATAGTAAAAAAATTAACAATATAGCAAATAAAAGTTGTTATATAGCAAAATGTTACATAAATATATGAATAAGAATATTTTTCAACATAATTAATAGGTTTCTAACTTGAATTAGTTAAGTTTTTAGAAAGATTAAAGATTTTACTAAAGTATTTTAAAGATTTAAAAAATGCAAAACAATAACCGCTGGTGGGTATCCAGCGGCTTGCTATTGTTTATTACTATAATAAAAGGGAGAATTTTGCCAACATAGTTGGCGGTTGAATATGAAAAAGTTTTATTACTATGATTAAAATTATATAGAACGAATATGGAGAAATTATGAACGAAGTATGAATGCACAGTAAAGGTTATGAAACGTTTTTGTTACCAAAACCCTTGTAAATAGTGAGGATTGAAGGTTTTTACAATATCAGATTACACAAACAAAACGTTAGTTTTTAGAAAAAGTAGCGTTGTTTTATGTATGATTTGCAAAAGAGAATGAACTATAATATTCATAATTGATAAAAAGTATCTGTATTATGATTGAATAGTCAAGCAATTTATACAACAAAGAATCTGGGTCAATAATAGAAAAAAGTTGGTAGATTTAAAATCAAGAATAAATTTTAATTTGGAAGTAATTTACTAGCGGTATAGTTGACAAAAAGTCAAAAACTGAATTAAAATGTAGAAGAGTAGGTTATTATATACATATATAATAAATACCAATGGAGGTATTCGATGAGAAATTTAAATGAAGATTTGAAAAATAATATTTTTAAGAATATGTATTTACTTTATGGTGAAGAATCATATTTAAAGAGATTATATAAAAATAAGCTAAAATCCTCATTGGTTTCTGTCGATGATACCATGAATCATAGCTATTATGAAGGCAAAGGTATTAATCCGAATGAAATAATAGATTTGGCAGAGACAATGCCCTTTTTTGCTGAACGAAGAGTCATTATTATTGAAAATAGCGGATTTTTTAAAGAAAAGTGTGATGAGCTGGCAGATTATTTGGATAGTTGCTCAGAAACTACATGCTTCATATTTGTTGAAAATGAGGTGGATAAGCGAGGAAGACTTTTTAAAAAGGTAAAAGACAAAGGAAGAACGGTGGAGTTAAATTATCAGGATGAAAATAGCCTGACAAAATGGATATTGGGGTTACTTAAGAAGGAAAACAAAAAGATTACACAGAATGCGATGCAGTTATTTTTAGCTAAAACAGGAACGGATATGGAAAATATCCATAAAGAGCTTGAAAAATTAATCTGCTATGTAGGGGAGAGAGAAAGCATTTCGGAAAGTGATATCAATACAATATGTACAACAAGAATATCAAATAACATATTTGATATGGTAAGTGCGGTTGCAGAGAAAAAGCAAAAACAGGCACTTGATTTATATTATGATTTATTAGCACTTAAGGAGCCACCAATGAGAATTCTTTTTCTGATAACAAGACAATTTAATTTATTGTTACAGATAAAGGATTTGAAACGTTTAGGTTTTAGTTCTAGCGATATAGCAAAAAAAATAGGTTTGCCCGGATTTGTAGTAAATAAATATGTATCACAGTCAACGAGTTTTTCTGTTGAATGGCTGAAATCAGCCCTAAATTCGTGTGCAGAAACAGAGGAGTCTGTCAAAACGGGTAGGATAAATGATGTCATGAGCTTAGAATTGTTAATTATAAATTTTAGCGGTTAGTTACAAGACGAAACATAGCATTTATCATTATTTTTGGTAAAAATAAAACAAAATAAAATATTTAAAATAATAAGTGTTCAACACTTTAAAAGTATGCTATAATGTTGTCGTTTGTCAAAAAGAGTCGAAATTATATGAAATAAAAGGGTGAAATAAATGGATGAAGCAGTAGTAAAGTTTACAAAAATTATGGAAAAGTTGTTAAAAACTGCAAAGGTAAATAACAATACATTAGGATTAGAAGAAATAAATGATGCGTTTGAGGGAATGGAATTAACTCCAGAGAAGCTTGACTGGGTACTCGAATACTTTGAAAGACAGAATGTAGATGTCATGACCACAAGAGTTACGGAAGAAGAGGAAGAAGATCCTTTTATTTTGTCGGACGAGGAAGAAGAAGTTGAAATAATAGATGAAGTAGATGTATTAGATGGAGTTAGTACAGAAGATCCAGTTCGAATGTATCTGAAAGAAATCGGAAATATATCGTTATTATCGGTAGAAGATGAAATTAGTCTTGCTAAAAAGATGAGTGAAGGTGATGAGGACGCTAAGAAAAAGCTGATTGAGTCCAACCTAAGATTAGTGGTAAGTATAGCTAAGAAATATGTAGGAAGAGGCCTGTCATTCCTTGATTTGATTCAAGAAGGTAATATTGGATTAATGAAAGCAGTTGATAAATTTGATTATCAAAAAGGATATAAGTTTAGTACTTATGCGACTTGGTGGATTCGTCAGGCAATCACTAGAGGAATTGCAGATTTTGCTAAGACGATTCGTGTTCCTGTTCATATGGTTGAGACAATCAATAAGACCTTAAGAACATCACGTGTGTTAATGCAAGAGTTGGGAAGAGAACCGACCAGTGAAGAAATCGCAGCTAGAATGGATATCCCCGTTGCAAAGGTGGAAGAGGTACTTAAGATATCAAGAGATCCTGTATCCCTAGAAACACCAATTGGTGAAGAAGAAGACAGCCACTTGGGTGACTTTATTGAAGATGATAATGCGCTATCCCCATCTGATTCCGCTGCATTTACCATGTTAAAGCAAGAACTTTCAGAAGCCTTATCTACTTTAAATGATAGAGAAAGAGAAGTAATTAAACTTCGATTTGGTTTAGAGGACGGTACTCCAAGAACATTAGAAGAGGTTGGAAAAGAATTCAATGTTACAAGAGAAAGAATCAGACAGATTGAAGCAAAAGCACTTCGCAAGCTAAGACATCCAAACAGAAGTCGTAAATTAAAGGAATTTTTAGAATAAAGTTTGTGAGTTAACTTTATTTACAGTTCATAAAAAATTAACACAAATGTTCTTGCTATTTAATATTGAAAAGAATAAAATGGGATTGTTATGAAATACTATAATTTATCGTAAATCATTCAATTGCTTGATAGAAATGATAGTAAAACATCTGTTTTTCTAAAGAAAAAGGAGAATATAGTGAGAAAAAAATCCCATATATCATTAGCAGGTTATATTGTAGATAATCTTCATCAACAAGATTTGGTGAAGCATAAAAAAGCATTTTATTTAGGAAGTATTCTTCCGGATTGTAAGCCAACCTTTCTGACTACGAAACATGAATTTGGCACTACATTTCAAAAGCTTAAGGACGATATGACAAAATTAACAATCGCAAATGACAGTAATATGAATAACAAAAGGGCTTATTGGAGAAATCTGGGCCAGGTAATTCATTATATTGCCGATTACTTTACCTTCCCACACAATATTACTTATGTTGGCACATTAAAAGATCATTGTGTTTATGAAAAGCATTTAAAGTTTCAATTAAAAGAATATATCAAAAGCGGGGAAGCAACGAAAAAGATTTCTAAATTTATTCGTCTGGAATCTTTAGAGGCATTGTTTCAATTTATTGAAAAGACTCACAAAGAATACATTAAGTGTAAAAGATGTGTACTAGAAGACTGTGAGTTTATAGTGAATATAACTCTTCAAGTAGTAAATACATTGGTTTACTTGTTTGAGAAAGCAATAAATATGAAACGCTTTTCATTTGCAGCTTAGAAAAAATATAAAAATAAAACATTCAAAGTATATACGCTGTCCAAGGAATATTAATCTAAGGGCAGCGTATATTTATGTAATGACGTATGTACATAGGAAGTTGGATGTATTTACATAACGCAGATATCAAAGTATAATAGAGAGAGGAATAGTCGAAATAGGTCAGAAAGGAACTTACTTCAATGAAAAAGATACTGATACATATATTAGAATTTAGTATAGGGCTATTATTTATTGTACTTATCATTGGTTGTATCAAATATAGAAATAACATTTGGGAGTTGATAAAGCAAGAGCGTGAAAAACCAGCTACCAATCAAATAACCGAGGAAGCGGTATCAATAGATACGGACACTCCCATAGTAGATGAGACAGCTAATGAAGTGAAGGATACACAAGAAGAGGATTTAAAGGCTGAAGAAGAGGTAGAAACACCTATTGAGGAAGAACCTGAGGTAAAAACAAAATTAGTTTTTACAGGTGATGTTTTGCTAACAGGTTATTTATTGACTCAATATGATACCAAAGGAATTCAAGGGATTCTTGCTCCTGATATTGTTGAAGAAATGAATCAGGCAGACTTAACTATGGTAAATGAAGAATTTCCATTTAGTAACAGAGGAACAGCAGCTGAAGATAAACAGTTTACATTTCGCATTGACCCCAAAAGGGTAAATGTATTGAAAGATTTGGGAATTGATATTGTAGCATTAGCAAATAATCATGTGTTAGATTATGGACAGGACGCATTAGTTGATACGTTTGAGACACTTGAGAATGCGCAAATTCAATACGTTGGAGCAGGTAATAATCATGAGGAAGCAAAACAACGAAGAGAGTTTGAATTAAATGGAATGAATATTGGAATCCTGGCAGCCTCAAGAGTTATTCCAGTACCAAATTGGGCAGCAGGATCTTCACCAGGAGTCTTTACAACTTATGATCCTACAAATTTAATAGCAGAGATTAAAAGTGCAAAAGAAACTTGTGATGTTGTAATTATCTATGTACATTGGGGAATAGAAAGAGATGAATACCCACAAGATTATCAAAGGGAGCTTGCTAAAAAATATATCGATGCAGGAGCAGATATCGTAATAGGTGCTCACCCACATGTACTCCAAGGAATTGAATACTACAATGAAAAACCAATCTTTTATAGTTTAGGTAATTTTATATTTGGTAGTCAGATTCCCAAAACTGCTTATTTAAAAATGGAGATAGACAGTGAAAAAAATATAGCGCTTAGCCTAGAAGCATGTGCAACCGATTCTTCCTATGTATTGAATAAGGCATCTAATCAAGAGGAAATATATCAATATCTGACAGAGATATCAACAAATGCAGTGGTGGATCAAGAAGGAAATGTAAAGCCAAAGGAATAATTCTCAATAAAATGAGCAAACATATGATATAACTATGTTTGCTCATTCTATCGTAAGGAAAGAAATGACCTACCAAAAAAGATTATCGAGGTTTAAAGGTTGCACATTCAGTCTGTTCTGCTTGATGAGCATTATGTCCACTAATGCCGATTTGATTAGCCATACATAAATTTTCTTCATTATAAACACATTTTACTGCCTCACAAGTAACGCTTGTAGGTCTAGTTGCTTCTCCAGCATTACTTGTATACGAATCCATACTTTTTTGCTGGAAACTGTCACAACAAGTACTGTCAGATGAACAGGCTTCTTCACCACCAACTACAATGTTATGTCTGCTGCATAGTTTACTATCGTTATAATAGCAATCAACAACATTACAATCCAATAATGGCATAATAATACCTCCTTAATATTAAAATAATATATACGGAGGTATTATGTGTAGATTATTTATTTTCTATTCATGTCGATGTAGTCACACTGACTGAGATTAACATTTATTTACTTTCTTCGGTTACTGTTATTTCTCTGATTTCCTTTGTACGTATTTCTTTACAAATAGCACTGATAAATTCATCAATTGACTTTTGACCTTCATCACCTGCAAAACGG
This sequence comes from Candidatus Galacturonatibacter soehngenii, assembly GCF_008830185.1. Taxonomy (GTDB): domain Bacteria; phylum Bacillota; class Clostridia; order Lachnospirales; family Lachnospiraceae; genus Lachnotalea; species Lachnotalea soehngenii. Next base: position 260,772 of record NZ_WAGX01000005.1, on the reverse strand, counting down.
CTACGAACAGATACTTTTTGTTCTTCTTCTTCTTTTTGTCCTACAACAAGCATATAAGGAACACGGTTGAGTCTTGTTTCTCTTATTTTATAACCAATTTTTTCAGCACGTTCGTCTACGGTACAAAGTATTCCATTTTCTTTTAATTCTTTTTCTACTTTATGCGCATAGTCATGATATTTCTCAGATATTGGTAAAATTCTAACTTGCTCTGGACATAGCCAAGTTGGGAACAAACCAGCGTATTTTTCAATTAGCCAAGCAAGCGTTCTTTCATAACAACCAAGAGAAGTTCTATGGATGATATAAGGACGAACTTTTTCACCATTTTGATCAATGTAATACATGTCAAATTGTTCTGCGATGAGGGCATCCCATTGAATCGTAATCATAGTATCTTCTTTGCCATATACGTTCTTAGCCTGAATATCAACCTTTGGTCCATAGAAAGCAGCTTCTCCTTCCGCTTCAATGAAGTCAATTCCTAATTCTGTTAATATCGTTCTAATTCTTTGTTGTGTTTCTTCCCAAACGGAAGCATCTCCAATATACTTGTCACGATTATTTGGGTCCCATTTGGATAAACGATAGGTCACATCATTTTCTAAACCAAGAGTTTGGAAGCAATATCGAGCCAAATCCAGACAGCCTTTAAATTCTTCATCCATTTGATCAGGTCTTACAATTAAATGGCCCTCTGAAATCGTAAATTGTCGAACACGAGTCAATCCATGCATTTCTCCCGAATCTTCATTACGAAACAAAGTAGAAGTTTCACCATAACGAAGTGGAAGGTCACGATACGATTTTTGACTATTCTTATACACGTAGTATTGGAATGGACATGTCATTGGTCGAAGAGCAAATACTTCTTTGTCCTTTTCCTCATCACCAAGAACAAACATACCTTCTTTATAATGATCCCAATGTCCTGAAATTTTATACAAATCACTTTTAGCCATAAGTGGCGTTTTCGTTCTTAAGTAGCCACGCTTTTCTTCCTCATCTTCAATCCATCTTTGAAGTGTTTGCACCATTTTTGTACCTTTTGGTAGTAAAAGCGGAAGTCCTTGTCCAATGACATCAACCGTAGTAAAGATTTCCATTTCTCTTCCAAGTTTGTTGTGGTCACGTTTTTTGATATCTTCTAAGTGAACTAAATATTCATCCAAATCAGCTTTCTTGGCGAAGGAAGTTCCATAGATTCTTGTTAACATTTTATTCTTTTCATTTCCTCTCCAGTAGGCACCAGAAGCAGAAATAAGTTTAAAGGCCTTAATTGCTTTTGTGCTAATTAAATGTGGTCCAGCGCAAAGGTCAACAAAATCTCCTTGCTTATAAAAAGATATTGTTTCACCAGCAGGTAAATCTTCAATCAACTCCACCTTGTATGGTTCATTTCTTTCCTTCATAAGTGCAATTGCTTCCTCACGTGGTAGAGTGAACTTCTCTAACGTTGCACCTTTTTTTATAATTGCTTTCATTTCTTTTTCAATGGCATCCAAATCCTCTCTGGAAAAAGGTTGGCATTCAAAATCATAATAAAATCCACTTTCGATAGAAGGTCCAATTGCAAGTTTTGCATCTGGATAAAGGTTTTTAACTGCTTCTGCTAACACATGAGAAGTGGTGTGACGATATGCAGCTTTACCAGCTTCGTCATTGAAAGTAAGGATACTTAGTTCACAATCAGATTCAACAATTGTTCTTAAGTCCACTACTTTACCATCAATCTCACCAGCACAAGCCATTCTTGCAAGTCCTTCGCTTATATCAGCAGCAATGTCAATTACGGATATTGGGTTTGGATATTCTTTAAACGATCCGTCTTTCAATGTTATTTTCATAATAAAACTCCTTTCATAATAGAACAAATATAATAAGATACCTCTAGTATAAATAAAGTGTGAAAAAAAACTCGTCTCTTCTGTATTATATAACAGAAGGGACGAGTTATACTCGCGGTTCCACCCTAATTGTATTGAACAATTCATTCAATACCACTTTAATGATGATAACGGAATCACCGGACTGTATTAGAGCCATTCAGAGGTAGTCTTCAAATGTTTTGTCATAAGATGCTTCCAGCAAATTGCATCTCTCTCTGTAATCCTAGACATTTTACTCGTCTCATCAACATGTTTAAATATTTTATTGAATTAATTATAGCATTCTTAATTTGTTTGTCAATTACATTTTTTGTAAAATGTGATAACCTAATCGCTGATTTGTTCAATACCAGTTATATTTGAATCAATCAACAATGAATAGTTAGTATAGTATACGACAAAACCAGGCTTTGCGCCACTAGGTTTTTTTATATGTTTTTTTTCTACATAATCAATTTCGATTTTATCAGTGCCTCTACCCTTAGAATAATATGCAGCAAGTCGTCCAGCTTCTTCAAATGTTTTATCTGGAATTTCCTCACCATTTGCCTTTAGGATTACATGAGAACCAGGAATACCCTTTGCATGGAACCACCAATCATTTCCTGTAGCAAATTTAAAAGTAAGTTCTTCGTTTTGGAAGTTATTTTTGCCAACATAAATATGGTAACCATCACTTGAAAGATAATGAAAAGGTTTGCTTTTTATTTTCTGCTGTTTTTTATTAGAACCTTTTCTTTTCATATAACCGTAATCCATAAGCTCTTCTTTTAATTGGACTAAATCATCTTCGGTAAGGGCTATATCAAGGGCAGTACTAATGGATTCTAGATGGTTAATCTCGTCTTTGGTTTCTTGCGTTAAAGAGCTTAACGCTTCAAATGTACGCTTTAATTTATTATATTTATCAAAATACTTTTTGGCATTCTCCTTCGCACTTAGTGTTTCATCAAGAGGAATTTTAATCATTTCATTTGTATAATAATTAAGAGCCTCTAATTCTTTTGCCCCTTCTTCTAGGTTGTAGCCATAAGTATTAAGTAACTCACCATATACTTTATATTTATCTCGTTTTTGAGTATCTTTTAATTGTTTTAATTGTAAATCATATTTTTTGATGCTTCGCTCTAATGCCAGTTGTACCACATGACGAAGATCATATGATTTTTGACGTATTCTTGTTAACGTATTCTTAGTTGCATAAAAAGTTTCTAATACCTGACTGATACTACTATAAGAACGTAATTGCATTCCTTCAAAGTGAGTTAATTCGATACTTGAAAACTCAATTGGTTCCTCATCTTTATAGACAATAGTAGGCTGAAAACGGTTGTTTTTAATATCTTCAATTAGATTTGAAAAGATATGATACAGATGTAGCAACTCATTTTCCCCTAATACATTGGCAGGAGTGGAAGAATCAAGAGAAGCTCGATAGCAAATCTCCTCAGCGGCAGCAGGACTAATTCCTGTATAAGAAGTATAGAGTGCCTTTGCCAAGGATACAGGTTTACTGCCTATTGCTGGCTTGAAACTTTCCCAAGATGTTTCGAGCGGATTAAACTTATCCTGCGTTTGAGGGATAAAGTAATCTCTTCCAGGCAATACTTCTCGTACAGAACTCATATGCGCTGAAACATGTTTGATACTATCAATAATGTTGTTGTTATCGTCACAAAAAATTATATTACTGTGTTTTCCCATGATTTCAACGATAAGATACTTTTTGCATAAATCGCCCAATTCATTGAGATGCTCAATCTCAAAATTAATAATACGTTCGAGTCCTGGTTGTGTAATAGATGTAATTCTTCCATTACTTAAATGCTTTCGAAGCAACATGCAAAAATTTGGTGCTGTCATAGGACTTGGCTTATTATTCTCTGTCAAATAAATAAGCGGTAAGCTGGCACTGGCTGAAATCAGTAATCTATGCTGACCTAAACTGCTTTTAAGTGTTAAAATTAGTTCGTCTGACTCAGGCTGGGCTATTTTATATATTCTAGCGTTTGGTAGTTTTTCTTTTAATTCATAAACAAGATTAGCGATTGCTATTCCATCAAATGCCATATTTCGATCTCCTCTATTGTAAACTTTTAAAGCTATTGATGCTTTATTTATGTTGTTGCAGTAAAGCAAAAAGCCATACTGCAACGTATTTAGTATAATATGATTATTACAAGTTGACAATAACTTCGACTAAATAATATAAAGTCACTTCATTTCATGTAATTTCTTTTTGTTTTTCTTTCCTTTTTCCTCTTTTCCATTATCGCAATTATAAAATTGTTCGTCAACGGCCCATTTAGGCAAATGTGATAATTCATCATGGAAATTTTTAGATTGCATTGTGTCAATACTGTTTTGGTATAAATTCATAATTACCTCCCTTAAGAGATAAGCTTGCGATAAATTTAGCTATTCTCCTAAAATACAGCAAAAGGATTTCGTTAAATTGTTCGATAATAAATTACTTCGCCAATACATGTATGATTTGTATGCTGATTGAGGCAAAGAATGATTTCGAGGATATAAGCCACGTGCTTAAGATATCATATCTTTATCATAATACAAAGACGCGATTCCTATGGGGGATAGTAGGGAAGTTTGAAGAACGTTCTTATCATATGAAAAAGCCGTGGCAAACACCACGGCATAATAGACGTTAATTAAAATAGATTATTAACTATATATGCATTATCGAGGTAATTTTGCACTTCATGCTCACGCTGTTTTGTTTTAAAGTTACATTGTTTCTAGTTACATTCATCATAATTATTACCTCTCTTTCTTAAAATATTAATATAATTTATATATATCACAATTTGTATTATATTACCAAATAATTACTATTTCAAGAAAAATATAGAATTTTTAGAAAAATTTTTTAATTAACAAATAATTATAAGTCAAACTTATTGACATTGATTAATAAAATTTAAAAAAACAAAATTGAAATTAGTTTTAGTTTGCAAAACCATACAAAATTGTTTATAATGTAACTTATCAGAAGGAAAACAAGCGACTGCGAAGCAGGCATTTGTTTTACCTGATAAGTTAACGAAAAAGCGAAGCTTTAGAGTAGTTACACGTAAAGAACGAAGTTCTTATAGTGTAACTTATCAGAAGGAAAACAAGCGACTGCGAAGCAGGCATTTGTTAAAGAAGTGAATGGTTATATTTTTGAGAACTTAAGTGGTTTGCATTTAAGAGTGTAAAAACATTTTTAGATTGCTCACATTATAAATATTTAGGAGGCTGTAAAATGGAATATAATAGTAGAAATACTCATACAATACAAGCAGATAATAATATTGGTGAAGTACAAATTGCAGATGAGGTAGTAGCAATTATTGCTGGATTAGCGGCAACGGAAGTAGAAGGTGTGGCTTCAATGGCAGGAAATATTACCAATGAGTTAATTAGTAAATTAGGTATGAGGAATTTATCAAAGGGCGTTAGAGTTGAAGTTTTAGATAATAATGTAAGTGTAGAATTAGCTCTTAATCTTGATTATGGATATAGTATTCCAAAGACATCTGAAACAGTACAAGAAAGAGTTAAGACAGCTATTGAGAATATGACCGGACTAAATGTAATGGAGGTTAACATTAGAATAGCTGGAGTTAATATGGAAAAAACAAGATAAATCTTTTTATTCATGTAAAATGAAATGGATTATGTTTCATTTACAGATTATAATGATAGAGGATGTCTTAGGCAGACATCCTCTTTTAGAGTTTTATTTGTGACAAGTATTGTAAAGACAATATCTTGTTCAAACAGAAAGGCACGGTGTAAAGGTGAAAAGAAGAGAATTAAGAGAACACATATTTGAGCTTTTATTTAGAATAGAATTTCATGATGGAGATGAAATGCAAGAACAAATGAAAATGTTCTTTGATGATATTGAAATGACTATCATAGATGTAAAGGACAAGATCTACATTGAGAATAAATACATGGAAATAGTTTCAAAGTTAGAAGAAATCGATGCTTCCATTAATAATATTGCAGAAGGCTGGAAGACAAACAGAATGGGAAAAGTAGACTTAACGATTATCCGACTTGCACAATACGAAATGAAATATGATGAAGATGTTCCAGTTAATGTGGCAATAAATGAAGCAGTGGAATTGGCAAAGAAATTTGGACAAGATGAATCACCAGCTTTTGTAAATGGTATTTTAGCAAAGCTTGCTTAGGAGATTTTTATGGCGAATGTATATAGTGTAGGTCAGGTTAATTCATATATTAAAAATATGTTTACACAGGATTTTGCTCTTAATAAGATATATATTAAGGGTGAAGTATCCAATTGTAAGTATCATTCCACCGGCCATATCTATTTTACTTTAAAGGATGATACAGGGACGCTTGCCTGTGTTATGTTTGCCGGCCAAAGAAAAGGTCTTGCTTTTCAAATGAAAGAAGGACAGACTGTAATTGCACTTGGTAGTGTAAATGTCTATGAAAGAGATGGCAAATATCAATTATATGCCAAAGAAATTATTTTAGATGGAGCAGGGCTTCTCTATCAAAAATATGAGAAATTAAAAAAAGAATTAGCAGAGATGGGAATGTTTGCAAAAGAATACAAACAACGTATTCCACGTTTTGCAAAAAAAGTTGGGATCGTCACAGCCCCTACGGGAGCTGCAATTCGAGATATTATGAACATTTCCAAACGTAGGAATCCATATACACAACTTATCCTATACCCTGCACTTGTACAAGGAGAGCAGGCAGCAGCCAGCATTGTAAAAGGAATTCAAGTTTTAGATAAAGCAGGTGTTGACGTGATAATAGTTGGACGTGGTGGTGGATCGATTGAAGATTTATGGGCTTTTAATGAAGAAATCGTTGCAAGAGCCATTTTTGACTGCAATACACCCATCATTTCAGCGGTTGGACATGAAACCGATGTAACGATAGCAGATTATGTTGCTGATTTACGAGCACCAACTCCTTCCGCAGCAGCAGAATTAGCAGTATTTGAATATGATGCTTATGTTGAATATCTATATGGCTATAAAAAAACGTTAGAATCATTTATGAAACGTATTGTGCTTGATTATCGAAATAAAGCAGAGAAGATGAAGTTAAGGCTTAGTATGTTAAGCCCAACCAATCAAATTCGAGAAAAACGTCAGCTTACTATGGATATTGAAACTAAGCTTAAAATGATTATGAAAAATATGATAAAATCAAAACGATATCAATTAGAAATATATATAGAAAAAATGAATGGTTTGTCACCAATACATAAATTAAATCAAGGATATGCTTATGTAGCAGATGATAGTGGGAATACTGTAAATGATATCAATAAGGTTGCAAAAGGCGATAGTCTAACCATACATGTGGCCAATGGTGTTATATTAGCTGATGTAAATGAGACTAGGGAAAGATAAGTAAAAAGGAGAGATTGCTATGGCGAAAAAAAATCTTTCAATTGAAGAGGCTTTTGATAATTTAGATACGATTTTAGAACAACTAGAAGATAGAGATATAACCTTGGAAAATTCCTTTAAATTATATCACAAAGGCATGGAACTATTAAAACATTGCAATGAGAAAATAGATACTGTGGAAAAACAAATGTTGCAAATTGATGATAATGGTGAGATAAATGAATTTTAAAAATGAATTAGAACAAAGAGTAGACACAATTGAACAAACTTTGAAAGAGTTTCTTCCAAAAGAAGAAGGGTTTGCAAAAACTGTAATTCAAGCAATGAATTACAGTATGTTAGCAGGCGGAAAACGTTTACGTCCTATGCTTATGGAAGAAACCTATAAATTATTTGGTGGTAAGGACGAAATAGTTAAGCCTTTTATGGTTGCAATTGAGATGATTCATACGTATTCACTTGTACACGATGACTTGCCAGCCATGGATAACGATGAATATCGTAGAGGTAAAAAGACAACTCATGCAGTCTATGGAGAAGCCATGGGAATCCTTGCAGGAGATGGATTATTAAATCTAGCCTTTGAATGTGCAACCATGGCATTTGATATGGATTTAGAGTATAAAAGAATTGGGCGAGCACTTAAAATACTAGCCAACAAATCTGGTGTGTATGGAATGATTGGTGGCCAAAGTGTTGATATAGAAAACGATGGAAAGCCACTGGATAAAGATACCCTAGACTTTATTTACAGACTAAAAACAGGAGCCTTAATCGAAGCATCAATGATGATTGGTGCTGTATTAGCAGGAGCAGATGAAGAACAGGTAAGTATTGTTGAGCAAATTGGTGCTAAAGTAGGACTTGCGTTTCAGATTCAAGATGATATTTTAGACATCACAAGTACAGCAGAAGTTCTGGGTAAACCAATTAACAGTGATGAGAAGAATCACAAAATTACGTATGTTACACTTAAAGGTTTAGATAAAGCGAAAAAAGATGTAAAAGAGGTTTCCCAATTAGCTCTCGCTCTTTTAGAACGTTTACAGTTGAAAAATGATTTTTTAAAGGATCTAATTGAAATGCTGATAACCAGAGAGAAGTAGAGGATAATGTCATATGATATTAGAAAAAATGAATCATGAAAATGATATCAAGAAGCTAACGCCTATCGAATTAGAGTTGCTAGCAGAAGAAATAAGAGAATTTTTAATCAATAAAATAAGTGTTACTGGTGGTCACCTAGCCTCAAATTTGGGGGTGGTGGAACTTACGATGGCCCTTCATTTGTCCTTTCAATTACCAAATGATAAGATTGTTTGGGATGTGGGACATCAATCCTATACCCATAAAATATTAACGGGTAGAAAAGCTGGATTTGATGAACTTAGAAAATATGGTGGGTTAAGTGGATTTCCAAAAAGAAATGAAAGTCCTTGCGATAGTTTTGATACAGGACATAGTTCCACCTCCATATCTGCTGCGCTTGGGCTTGTATCAGCAAGTCAGATTTTAAAAAAAGATAATTATGTGGTAGCGGTTATTGGTGATGGAGCTTTAACAGGCGGGATGGCTTATGAGGCATTAAACAATGCCGCTCGTCTTAATAGGAATTTTATTATTGTATTAAATGATAATAATATGTCTATCTCAGAAAATGTAGGGGCAATGTCTCAATATTTAAGTAATATTCGAACCGCTGATGCTTATACAGATTTGAAAACTGGAGTAGCAGACACGTTGTCTAAAATACCAATTTATGGTGAAAAGGTAGTAGGGCAAATACGAAAAACAAAAAATGGTATCAAGCAGCTTATGATACCAGGTATGCTGTTTGAGAATATGGGTATCACTTATCTTGGACCAGTTGATGGTCATAATGTGGATAAAATGGTAAAGACGTTTAATGAGGCTAAAAAGCTGAATCAGGCAGTAATCGTTCATGTTAAGACGAGTAAGGGAAAAGGCTATGCACCTGCGGAACGACATCCAGCTAGATTTCATGGAGCGGAGCCATTTATGATCGAATCAGGACTTCCTACAACAAAAAGGGCCAAGGCCACTTACTCAGATATCTTTTCAACGGTAATGAGAAAATTAGGAGACCGCGATGATAAAGTGGTAGCAATAACCGCCGCTATGCCAGATGGTACAGGGTTAAAACGTTTTAAAAATATGTTTCCAGATCGCTTTTTTGATGTAGGCATCGCAGAGGAGCATGCTGTAACTTTTGCAGCAGGTCTTGCTGCGGAAGGTTTAAAACCAATTTTTGCTGTGTACTCCTCATTTTTGCAAAGGGCTTATGACCAGATTTTACATGATGTTTGTATTCAAAATCTACACGTAATCTTTGCTATTGATCGTGCTGGACTGGTAGGAAGTGATGGTGAGACACATCAAGGACTCTTTGATATTTCTTTTCTAACAAGCATACCGAACATGAATGTTTTAGCACCCAAAAATAAATGGGAATTGTCTGATATGCTTAAATATGCAGTTGATTTTCACGCACCAATTGCAATTCGCTATCCAAGAGGAGAGGCATATGATGGATTAAAAGAGTATCGCGCTCCGATTATCTATGGAAAAAGCGAAGTGATTTTCGATGAATCAGATATTGCATTGGTGGCAGCTGGAAGTATGGTAAAAACTGCAAATGAAGTTCGAAAAGAGCTAAAAGAGATTGGATATAATTGTAGTTTAATAAATGCCAGATTTTTAAAACCAATAGATGAGGAAGCCATTCTAGAATTAACAAAAGAACATAAGTTAATTGTTACATTAGAAGAAAATGTAAAGAATGGTGGTTTTGGAGAAAAGGTGCTTTTGTTCTTATCTGAATGCGGAATACAGACAAATGTATTAACCATTGGTATTCCTGATGAATATGTAGAACATGGAAATGTGGATATATTAAAAAAAGAAGTGGGTATTGATAAGGATTCCATCCTAAAGAAAATAATTTCAGCTTATATCAAATGATTGATTGTTAGGAAGGCGTTAATAAAGGTGATAGAATGAAAGAACGTTTAGATATTTTATTGGTTAACAGAGGATTCGCGCCCTCAAGAGAAAAAGCAAAGGCTATTATTATGTCTGGAAACGTATTTGTAAACGGAGAAAGAGAAGATAAAGCAGGACAAACCTTTGATGAAAAGGCAGAGATTCTGGTAAAAGGACAAACGTTAAAATATGTGAGCCGTGGTGGACTAAAGTTAGAAAAAGCAATACTTAACTTTGGCGTAAGTGTAACAGATAAAATATGTATGGATGTGGGCTCTTCCACTGGAGGATTTACAGACTGTATGTTGCAAAATGGTGCAACTAAAGTATACGCAGTGGATGTAGGACATGGGCAACTTGATTGGAAGTTAAGACAAGACGAACGTGTTGTTTGTATGGAAAAAACAAATATACGTTATGTTACAAAGGATGATATAAACGATTTGATTCAATTTTCTTCCATAGATGTTTCATTTATTTCTTTAACAAAAGTTCTATTACCTGTAAAGAATCTGCTTTCGAGTGATGGCCAGATTGTCTGTTTGATTAAACCTCAATTCGAGGCAGGCAGAGAAAAGGTTGGGAAAAAAGGCGTTGTCAGAGAAAAAAGTGTTCATATTGAGGTGATAGAAAAAGTAATTGATTATGCTCGAAATATCGGTTTTGAAGTTCTTGATTTAGAATTTTCACCAATAAAAGGACCAGAAGGAAATATAGAATATTTATTATATATTCAAAATCACACGAACGAAGAACCATATGAAACGAACGCTGTAGATGTGTATGAAGTCGTTGATAGGGCACATGAAACTCTATAGGAGGTACTGCTTTGAACAAATTTTACATAATAACAAATCATCAAAAAGATGAAGGGCTTGCCCTGACAAAATCCATTCGCGACTATTTACAGTCAAACAAAAAAGAATGTATCATTCAAGAAGAGTGTTTAAAAGATCACCAAAAAGACTATATGTTTACAGATGCAAGTTTAATACCAAATGACGTGGATTGTGTTATGGTCTTAGGAGGAGATGGAACTTTAATTCAAGCGGCAAGAGATATTGCGGTTAAAAAAATTCCACTAGTGGGAATTAATTTAGGAACGCTTGGTTACCTAGCAGAAATCGAGAGAAATAATATCTATCCTGCTTTGGATAAATTAATGAACGATGAATATGTACTGGAAAAAAGGTTAATGTTAAAAGGTGAAATGTTTAAGAATGGAAAGTCTGCATTCAAAAACAGAGCCTTAAATGACATTGTGATTAATAGAGATGGAAGGCTTAGAATTGTAGAGTATGAAATTTATGTAAATGATGAATATCTCGTATCTTATAGCGCAGATGGAATTATTATTTCTACTCCTACTGGTTCTACAGGCTATAATATGTCAGCGGGTGGACCCATTGTAGATCCAAAGGCAGAAATCTTAACCGTAACGCCTATTTGTTCACACACTCTAAATTCGAAAAGTATTGTATTATCGGCAAATGATAAGGTAGTTGTGAAGATTGGGCCAGGCAGAAAATTATATGTAGAAAATGTGGTTGCTACTTTTGATGGAGATACCAGTATTAAAATGGAAACAAGTGATTATATTGAAATAACAAAATCAACAAAACATACACAAATTATAAAACTAAGTAATGTAAGTTTTTTAGAAGCGCTTAGAAATAAAATGGGAGATTCCAGATAGGAGTGATTAAATAAATGAAAATTGAACGCCATACGAAAATAGTAGAGTTAATTAGTAAATACGACATTGAAACCCAAGAAGATTTAGCGGAAAAATTAAATGAGGCGGGTTTTAATGTTACACAAGCAACTGTTTCTAGGGATATACGTGAGCTTAAGTTGACAAAGGTTTCAACAGATGGAAACAGACAAAAATATGTGGTTTTGCAAAGTCAAGAAGGTTGGATGAGTGAAAAATACATTCGCGTCTTGCAGGATGGTTTTTTGAGTATGACAAAAGCCTCCAATATCTTAGTAATAAGAACTGTTTCAGGAATGGCAATGGCTGTAGCGGCAGCTTTGGATGCAATGCAGTTTAAAGAAGTATTAGGCTGTATTGCAGGAGACGATACTATCTTTTGTGCTACCAGAAGTGATGAGGAAACGTTATCTTTGATGGATAGAATGAGAAAAATTGTTGGAAAATAAGTTGGCTTTGTTTTTGATATTGTGAGCAAAGCTCACACGTTGTTAACCTGCTTGAAAAGTGTGTGGAGAGACATAACTTAATAGGGAGTGGATCATATGTTGCTTAATTTACATGTTAAAAATTTAGCGTTAATCGATGAATGTGAAGTTGACTTTACGGAAGGGCTAAATATTCTTTCTGGTGAGACTGGTGCAGGTAAATCGATTATAATTGGCTCGATCAATCTTGCTTTAGGTGCAAAAGCATCAAAGGACATTATAAGAGAGGATGCACAGTTTGCACTTGTAGAACTTGTATTTACATTGGATACAAAGAAACAAGCAGATAAGATAAAAGAGTTGGGTATTGATTTGCAGGAAGAAGGACAAGTTATTATTACAAGAAAGTTAATGAACGGGAAAAGCATCAGTAAAATCAATGGAGAAACCGTCCCAAATAATCTTGTGAAAGCAGTAGCAGAAATTCTAATCGATATCCATGGACAACACGAGCACCAATCTTTATTATATAACAAGAATCATTTAGTTATTTTAGATGAATATGCAAAATCAGAAATAAGTGAAGTAAAACAAAAAGTTTATGACGCTTATCAAGAATTTGATCAAATAAAAAAGCAATTAAAAGAATCAGAAATTGACGAAGAGCAAAGAAAAAGAGAAATAGCTTTCATTGAATTTGAACAAAATGAAATAGAAGAGGCCTCCCTGAAATTAGGTGAAGACGAAGAATTAGAAGAATTACATAAAAAGATGTCAAATGCCAAAAAGATAGTCGAAAATCTAGCAGGAGTCTATAGCAAGACAGGCTATGAAGAAACTTCATCAGCAGGTGAGAGTATTGGGCGCGCGTTAAGAGAATTGACTGCCATTGTGGATTACGACAAAAAATTAGATGATTTATGTGCACAATTAAGAGATATCGATTCCTTGTTAAATGATTTTAATAGAGAAGTTTCTGATTATTTACTTGAAATGGAATTTTCTGATGAGGAATTTATGGAAGCAGATAATCGTCTCAACTTAATCAATCATTTAAAGTCGAAGTATGGCAAAACACTCAAAGAAATATTTGATTATGAGGAAAAGCAACAGCTTCGTTTAAACCAGTTGAATGAGTATGAAGACTATATAATAAGACTAAAAAATCAACTAAAAAATGCAGAAGAAAAGTTGCAAACGCAGTCTCATGCATTATCTCAGATTCGACAAAAATTTGCAAAGGAATTATCAGATAAGATTAAATCAAATCTTGTAGATTTAAATTTTTTAAATGTAGATTTTGAGATAAAGTTTCACAAATTAAATCATTTTTCACAAAATGGTTATGATGAAATTGAATTTATGATATCAACGAATCCAGGAGAAGCGATCAAACCGCTTGGAAAAGTTGCCTCAGGTGGTGAGTTATCGAGAATTATGTTAGCAATTAAAACTGTTTTATCCAATAAAGAGGAAACAGGTTCACTTATCTTTGACGAAATCGATGTGGGAATTAGTGGAAGGACAGCACAAATGGTTTCTGAAAAAATGACTGCAATTGCTAAAACACAACAGGTACTTTGCATCACGCATTTACCGCAAATAGCAGCAATGGCGGATAGTCATTTTGTAATCGAAAAAAATGTTGTAGAAAATAAAACCATTACTTCAATTAGAAAATTAAATGAAAATGAAATCGTTTTAGAATTAGCAAGAATTCTTGGAGGTGCAAAAATTACAGATACTGTGATTCAAAGTGCAAAAGAAATGAAAGAATTGGCAACACGTACAAAAAATGCCTAGTGTTAAAAATCCCATATGAACAGATACTAAAAAAGGATATATATTATGTATATTCTTTTTTTATTGTGACAGAGTGTCATGCAAGGTAAATTAAGTAGTATTTTGCAATATAATTGCATTCCTTTGAAACCTATCTGCATGGCTTTACTGGTACTTCAAATTTTATATTTTAACGGAGGGTATCATGAAGAATAACAGATATATAGACAAAATATTTATCGTGGTTATGCTTTTATTCTTTATATGTTTAACTGGCTTATTATTTCATTCTATTAAAAAGGCTTTGCCAGATGAGATAAATATTATTGCAAATGGAGAACAGCAGTTTGACTTTGGATTACCTGTAAATGGATTCATAAAAAGTGCAGTTGAAGTATCTGAAATAGGGGAATCCAACATACCATCCAATCAGATTAAGATTGATATGCATAAACCCTTCACACTTAAATCAGGCAATGGCGGAAGCTTTGTAATGGCATGTAAGTTATTCGGTCTGATTAATTTGAAAAATGTCAAAATTGATGTTGTGGATAAAGAATATGTCATTCCCTGCGGAATGCCGATTGGAATTTACATTCAAACGGATGGTGTATTAGTCATTGGCACCAGTGTTGTAAATGCAATGGATGGCATGAACTATGAACCTTCTTACAAGCTTGTCAAATCAGGAGATTATATTGTAGGTGTAAATGGGACTAAAATCAATAATAAAAACGAATTGATTTCACTAATCAATCAAGATGGAGCGAATAGTATAGTACTTAATATTAGAAGAAGCGGCGAATTAATTGATGTTAAAATTGAGCCGGTACAAACTACCCCAGATGAATATAAGTTAGGTGTATGGGTACGAGATAATACACAAGGAATTGGAACCCTTACCTTTATTGATAAAGATGCAGAATTTGGGGCACTTGGTCATGGAATCAATGATGTTGACACAAGTACATTAATGGAGCTAAAGTCTGGTAGTCTTTATCACACAAATATTGTTTCTATTATAAAGGGAGAAAAAGGAGTACCTGGGGAATTAACAGGTACAATCGATTATGATAAAAAAAATATTTTAGGGGAGATTAACCGTAATACGACAGAAGGAATATTCGGCATTTCAGAAAAAATACTATCACAATATGATAAAGATCGTAGTATGATGGAAGTAGGGTTAAAACAAGATGTTAAAGTAGGTCCAGCTCATATACGATGTAATGTAGAGGGAGAAATTAAAGATTATGACGTTGAGATCATTGAGGTTAATACTGGTGAAAACAATGTGAACAAAGGCATTGTTTTAAAAGTAACGGATGAAAGACTGTTAAATGTAACTGGTGGAATTGTACAAGGTATGAGTGGAAGTCCCATTTTACAAAACAATAAGATTATCGGTGCAGTTACACATGTATTTATTCAGGATTCGACAAAGGGATTTGGAATTTTTATTGAAAATATGTTACAGTCGAAAAATGTCGAATAAAATATTTGCCAGAAAAGGGTTAAAAAGGTAAAATTACGGTATAATAGATATATTTTGGACAAATTTTGCTAAAAAAGTAGGTGGAGTGGAAAGTGCTGTAATATACAAGAGATTTACTTGGAAATGAAGTGTCGAAAAGTGCGACAAATAAAAGTTGCGAAACAATAGTAATATTTATATAATACAATTAGTTTTTTTACAAAAAAATGAAGAACGGCGCCAAGTAATTTTTCGAAAAAACAATAATAAGGGAAAGAAATATCTAAGGAGGAGTTTTAATGGGTAAGTTAAATGTTGCTATTGCTGATGATAATTCAAGAGTTGTGGATTTGCTCGATGAGATTATAAGTAATGACGAGGAGTTAGAAGTAGTTGGTAAAGCTAGAAATGGAGAAGAAGCTTATAATATCATTAAAGAAAAAGAACCTGATGTGGTATTATTGGATATCATTATGCCAAAAATGGATGGTTTGAGCTTAATGGACAAAGTAAACAAGGATACTTCGATGAAAAAACATCCAGCTTTTATTGTGATAACGGCTGTTGGACAGGAAGGTATAACAGAGGATGCATTTAACTTAGGGGCCAATTATTATATTATGAAACCGTTTGATAATACGATGGTCTTAAACCGCATTAAAAATATCAAAAGAAGTACCATAAGACATGTACAAGAAGTTAGAAAAGTAAATGCTTATGAAAATAAAAAAGAATATGTGACTAGAAATCTTGAGTCGGATGTAACCAATATCATACATGAAATTGGTGTACCAGCACATATTAAGGGATATCAGTATTTAAGAGATGCCATCATTATGTCAGTAAATGACATGGAAATGCTTAATTCTATAACTAAAATATTGTATCCAACGATTGCTAAAATGCATCAAACGACTCCAAGTCGTGTGGAAAGAGCAATACGCCATGCAATTGAAGTAGCATGGAGTAGAGGGAAAATGGATACAATTGATGCTTTGTTTGGTTATACCATTAATACAGGAAAAGGAAAACCAACCAATTCAGAGTTTGTTGCACTCATAGCAGATAAAATTAGATTAGAATATAAGGCAAATGATAATTTTGGTAATTAAAAGTATATAATCACCTTGCATTTAATAAAGAACAAGTACTTTCCAACCATCTTGATATGAGTTATAATTAGCATATTGGAAGGAAATCAAGCGAAGAAACATAAAGACTCCGATTTACAGTAAGTAATAATACTGGATAAATCGGAGTATGATTGTACGTAAGAAAGCAAAGGTTGGAGGGTATTTTATGAAAAATGTTTTGTTTGTTGCTTCAGAAGCAGTTCCTTTTATAAAGACCGGTGGATTAGCAGATGTTGTAGGCTCTTTACCAAAATATTTTGATAAAACAAAATACGATGTTAGAGTAATAATACCAAAATATTTGTGCATGGCAGACAAGTACAAAGAAAGCTTAACGTTTAAAACAAGTTTTTATATGGATCTTGCGTGGAGAACTCAATATGTTGGAATATTAGAAACAGAATATGATGGGGTTAAAATTTATTTTATTGATAATGAATATTATTTAGGTGGTGATAAGCCTTATGGAGAAATGTTTACAGATGTAGAAAAGTTTGCCTTTTTTTCAAAGGCTGCACTTTCTTGCTTGCCTTTGCTTGAGTTTAGACCAGATATTATTCATTGTCATGATTGGCAAACTGGACTTGTTCCCGTTTACCTAAAAGATCGATTTTATAAAGACCCTTTTTTTTATGGAATAAAAACAATTATGACCATACATAATTTAAAATTCCAAGGTATCTGGGATTTAAACAAGACAAGAGATATCACAGGACTATCTATGTATTATTTTACACCCGATAAATTAGAGGCATATGGCGATGCCAATCTTTTAAAGGGTGGATTGGTATATGCGGATATTATTACAACAGTAAGTAATACATATGCAAGCGAAATTAAAACAAAATTTTATGGAGAAAGATTAGACGGATTAATCAATGCTCGTTCGAATTGTCTAAGAGGAATCATAAATGGCATTGATTATGTGGACTATAATCCTGAGACAGACAACTATATAAAAAAGAAATATAGTATTAAAAATTTTAGGAAGCAAAAAATAAAAAATAAATTAGCTTTGCAAGAAGAATTGGGATTAGAGGTAAATTCTAAGAAGTTTATGATTGGGATTGTATCTCGTCTAACGGATCAAAAAGGATTTGACTTAATAGCATATGTAATGGATGAATTGTGTTCACTTGACATACAATTAGTGGTTCTTGGTACTGGTGATGAAAAATATGAAAATATGTTTCGCCACTTTGACTGGAAATATTTTGATAAAGTATCTGCCAATATATTTTATTCAGAAGAAATGTCGCATAAAATATATGCTTCATGTGATGCGTTTTTGATGCCATCTTTATTTGAACCTTGCGGACTAAGTCAGCTTATGAGTCTTCGATATGGAACGGTTCCAATTGTTCGAGAAACAGGAGGGCTAAAAGATACAGTAGAAGCGTATAACGAATATGAAAATACAGGGACAGGTTTTAGTTTCGCTAATTATAACGCGCATGAAATGCTTGATACCATACGATACGCCATGCATATTTACTATAATAAAAAACGAGATTGGAACAAAATTATAGATAGAGGAATGGCTAAGGATTTCTCATGGAAATCTTCTGCAAAAGAATATGAATCTCTTTATGATGATATGATAGGATAGAATTTCATATAAGTGTAAAATAAACAAGAAATCACAAAATGATTTCTTGTTTATTTTTTTCGCAATGCGATATGCGTAATGTTTGCAAGTAGACTTTATTAGAGTATGAGCAGTTGACGGAATCAATCTTCTATTTTATAATAAAAAACATATCTTTACAAAACATATATTCGAATCAGGTAAATAGTGATAATGCTAAGAAAGGGCTGAGGGCTATGGATTATATCAATATGGATGGCAAGCCAGTTGATTTAAAGAAAAAAGCAGCAGAACATATAAAAAAACTAAAGGAAAATAAGAAAGAAGTAAATTTAAATCAAACAACAACGAAAAATAATGAAAATTAATTTTTTCAAACAAAGAAGGATTTTGCAAATCTTTGTAGAATATATATATTAGGGATAGAATTGGTTTTAATGAAAGAAAGGTGAGTACCATGACGATTAGGGAAAGTTTAGAACAATGGGAAGCCGAATATTTAAGTGAATACGCATCTCTTAGTAAGAATTCAAAGGGGCGTGATATTGAGGAAGCGCAATGTGATATTCGACCAGTTTATCAAAGAGACAGAGATAGAATCTTACATTGCAAATCATTTCGGCGATTAAAACAAAAGACTCAGGTTTTTTTATCACCGGAGGGAGATCATTATCGAACCAGACTTACACATACGTTAGAAGTTTCTCAAACAGGGCGAACAATTGCTAAGGCTCTTCGCTTGAATGAAGATTTAGTAGAAGCGATAGCACTTGGTCATGATCTTGGGCACACCCCATTTGGACATGCAGGAGAAAGTGCACTAAACTCTGTATGTAGTCATGGTTTTAAACATTATGAACAAAGTCTACGAATCGTTGAGAAGCTTGAAAAGGGAGGTCAGGGTCTCAATCTAACAAAAGAAGTTAGAGATGGTATCTTAAATCACCCAACAGCAGGCAGTCCATCTACGTTGGAAGGAAAGATCGTAAGATTATCCGATAAGATTGCGTACATCAATCATGATATTGATGATGCAATCCGAGGTAAAATTTTAACAGAGGATGATTTGCCATTCGAATACAGAAAAATTCTTGGTTTCTCATCGAGAGAAAGATTAAATACAATTATTCATGATATTGTCATAAATAGCGCCAACAAACCCGATATTATTATGTCTGATGAAGTAGAGCATGCAATGAAGGGGCTTCGCGCATTTATGTTTAAAAATGTTTATAAGAATCCAAAAGCAAAAGGGGAAGAGATAAAAGCAAAGAGTATGCTTGTACAATTATTTGAGCATTATATGAAGCATATTGAGGATATGTCGAAAGAATACATAGATATGATTGAGCTAGGCAATGAGGATATAGAGCGTGTTGTCTGTGATTATATTGCAGGAATGACCGATCAGTTTGCCATGTCTAAATTTGCTCAGTATTTTATGCCTAATTCTTGGAAAATATATTAAGAAGTTATCGGAGGCATTGATTATGTTTTACCCAGAAGATTTAGTGGAAGAAATTAGAGTGAAAAACGATGTAGTGGATGTATTGTCTTCCTATATAAAGCTAAAGAGGAAGGGAAGCTCTTACTTTGGTCTTTGTCCATTTCATAATGAAAAATCCCCGTCATTTTCTGTGTCGCCAGGAAAGCAGATGTATTATTGTTTTGGTTGTGGTGCAGGTGGAAATGTATTCACTTTTATTATGGAATATGAAAATTATACCTTTCAAGAAGCCATTAAATATCTGGCAGATAGAGTAGGAGTAGAACTACCAGAAGTAGAGTTTTCTAAAGAAGCAAAAGAACAAGCAGACCTAAAATCAAAAATATTAGAGATTAATAAATTAGCAGCACAATACTTTTATATGCAATTAAAAAATGATAGTGGGAAAATTGCCTATGATTATCTAAAGAACAGAGACTTAACAGATGAAACGATGAAGCGGTTTGGTCTTGGTTACTCGAGTAAATACAGCAACAATTTATATCAATATTTTAAAAATAAAGGATATTCAGATGAAATCTTAAAGCAGACGGGCTTGTTTAATATAGATGAAAAAAAAGGTGTATATGATAAGTTTTGGAATCGAGTTATTTTCCCAATTATGGATGTCAACAACAGGGTAATTGGTTTTGGCGGTAGAGTAATGGGAGATGGAAGTCCCAAATATTTGAACTCACCTGAAACAAAAGTTTTCGACAAAAGTAGAAATTTATATGGTCTAAACTTTGCCAGAACATCAAGAAAAAACCATTTACTATTGTGCGAAGGTTATATGGATGTGATTGCACTCCATCAAGCAGGCTTTACCAACGCAGTAGCATCTCTTGGAACAGCATTTACGCAAGGACATGCAAATCTAATAAAACGTTATACGGATCAAGTCTATATTACCTATGACAGTGATGGTGCTGGAAGAAACGCGGCAGTACGAGCGATTCCTATCTTAAAGGATGTTGGGATAACCGTTAAAATTATTAACATGCAACCATATAAAGATCCCGATGAATTTATTAAAAATCTAGGTAAGGAAGCTTTTGAAGAACGTATTGAACATGCAATCAATAGTTTTATGTTTGAACTTGAGATAATGGAACAAGAATACGATATGAAAGATCCAGAAAGTAAAACCAAATTCTTTGGAGAAGTTGCTAAAAAAATATTGGAGTTTCCAGAAGATTTGACAAGAGATAATTATATTCAAGCAGTAGCCGAAACATATCATGTTGGATATGACAATTTCAGACAACTTGTTAATCGTGTCGGAATAAGGTTAGGAGGGATTTCTCCTAGAGAGAAGGCTAAGCCTGTTAAGAACTCTATTCAATCAAAAGATGGAGGAATGAAGGAATCGCAAAGAATATTAATTACGTATTTAATTGAAGAAGAAGGCCTGTATGATAAAATAAAAGATTATATCACGCCAGATGATTTTACAGAAGATTTGTATTATACGGTAGCCTGTATCCTATTTGAACAGCTTAAAAAAGGAGAAGTAAATCCAGCAAAGATTATTAACCATTTTACAGATGAAGAAGAGCATAAACAGGTAGCTGGTTTGTTTAATACAAAGCCAAAAGCTGTAGAAACAAAGGGGGATAAGGAAAAGGCTTTACATGAAACAATAGTAAGGGTAAAAGAAAATAGCTTGATTTATAAAAGCTCCAATCTAAGTTCAGGTGACATTGTTGCCGAGATGCAAAGATTAACAGAGGGTAAAAAAATGATAGAAAGACTTAGAACTTTGCATATTTCCTTAGATTAGGGCTAAAATATAAAAGATTATGGAAGGGTGAATGACATGCAGGAAAATGTAATTAATTTAGGCGATATGATAAAAGAGCTTCTTGAAATTTCCAAGAAAAAGAAAAATGTTTTAGAATATAAAGAAATCAATGACTTTTTTCAGGATGTTGAATTATCGACAGAACAATTTGAGAATGTACTTGATGTACTGGAGAAGAATAATGTAGATGTACTTCAAATTAGTGATGAGGAAGAAGAAGAACCTCTTTTGTTAGAAGATGAAGAAGAGGTTGAATTGGATACGTTGGACTTATCTGTTCCAGACGGTATTAGCATTGATGATCCAGTACGAATGTATCTAAAAGAAATTGGAAAAGTGCCATTGCTTAGTGGAGAGGAAGAAATTGAACTCGCCAAAAGAATGGAAGTTGGAGATGAAGAAGCAAAGAAAAGACTAGCGGAAGCCAATCTAAGACTAGTTGTTAGTATTGCAAAAAGGTATGTAGGAAGAGGAATGCTTTTTTTAGATTTAATTCAAGAGGGTAATCTTGGACTTATTAAAGCTGTAGAAAAGTTTGATTATACAAAAGGTTATAAGTTTAGTACTTATGCTACTTGGTGGATTAGACAAGCAATTACAAGAGCAATTGCAGATCAGGCAAGAACCATTCGTATTCCAGTTCATATGGTTGAAACAATTAATAAATTAATCCGTGTGTCAAGACAACTCCTTCAGGATATGGGAAGAGAACCTTCACCAGAGGAAATCTCAAAAGAAATGGGAATTCCAGTGGAAAGAGTAAGAGAAATATTAAAGATATCTCAAGAACCAGTATCTTTAGAGACTCCGATTGGAGAAGAAGAAGATAGCCATCTTGGAGATTTTATTCAAGATGATAACATACCAGTTCCCTCCGATGCTGCAGCGTTTACTCTTTTGAAAGAACAACTTATGGAGGTTTTAGAAACGCTGACAGATAGAGAACAAAAGGTGCTTAGACTACGTTTTGGTTTAGATGATGGACGAGCTAGGACTTTGGAAGAAGTAGGGAAAGAATTTAATGTAACAAGAGAACGAATTAGACAAATTGAAGCGAAAGCGCTAAGAAAGCTTAGGCATCCAAGTAGAAGCCGTAAGCTAAAAGATTATTTGGAATAAAGTGGAGGCAACATGCAACTATCTGATAGACTATCTGCTATAGCAGCTATGGTAAGTAAAGGGAATCGTCTTGTAGATGTAGGAACAGACCATGGTTATCTTCCTATTTTCTTGGTAGAAAGTGGACAAGTACCATCTGCTATTGCTATGGACATTAATCAAGGGCCGATTGAAAGGGCGAAAGAACATATTAAAGAACATAATTTAGAAAGCTACATAACAACAAGGCTGTCAGATGGTTTGACGGCCTTAAATATAAATGAAGGCGATACGCTTGTAATAGCAGGTATGGGCGGTGGACTGGTAAGAAAGATTATCAAAGAGGGCGAAAAACAAGTTAAAAGTTTTAAAGAATTGATTTTGCAACCACAGTCCGAGATAGAGTTAGTAAGAAAATTTTTAGTTGAATGTGGATATCGTATTGTAGAAGAAAATATGATTGTAGAAGATGACAAATTTTATCCAATGATGAAGGCAATCAAAGGTGAAGTGTTACCTTATAATAAGACCATATTCTATAAGTATGGAAAAGGGTTGTTAGAAAGTAAAAATACAGTACTAAAGCTATTTTTGGAAAAAGAGTTTATTACATATTCAAATATTTTAAATAAGCTTATAGCACATCCAAAACAAAAAGATGGTGAAAGATGCAAAGAAGTAAAGTTAGAATTAGAGTATATAAAGGAGGCTTTCACATACTATGATGAGTCATGCGTTAATAAAAGCGTTTGAAGAGCTGGCACCACTTTCTTTGGCCGAGGAGTGGGATAATTGTGGACTATTAATTGGACTAAAAGACAAAGAGATAAATCGTGTATATATAGCACTTGATGCTACGGATGATGTAGTGACTGATGCAATAGAAAAAGAAGTGGATCTATTGCTTACGCATCATCCTTTAATATTTAAATCTTTAAAAACAATAACAGAGAAGGAGTTTGTAGGTAGAAGGTTGATTCAATTGATTCAAAATGAAGTAAACTACTACTCCATGCATACGAATTTTGATGTTGCAGTGATGGCAGACTTGGCAGCAGATTATCTAAGATTGAGTCAAAAAGAAGTATTAGAAAAGACAGATGAAGTACATGGAATTGGAAAGATTGGATTATTGCCAAGTGAAATGGAATTACAAGAGCTATGTGAGTATGTGAAGAAAGTCTTTTCTTTAGAGCATGTAAAGGTATTTGGAAACACGAATAAAAAGTTACAAAAAGTTGCAATTATGCCAGGTTCAGGAAAAAGTTATATAAAAAATGCAGTACGTTCACAGGTAGATGTTATGATAACTGGTGATATCGATCATCATGATGGAATCGATGGAGTTGCACAAGGGCTAGTAATCATTGATGCGGGTCACTATGGTATTGAGCATATTTTTGTAGAATATATGAAACAATTCATAGAAGACAGGTTTGTAGGAATAAAAGTATATACAGAGAAAACAAAGAATCCTTTTCAATTTATGTAGATTAAGATAGGAGGTCGATACGATGGAAAATGAAATGATAAAGGTTACCATTGATGGAGAAGAAAGGGAATATCCATATGGCACAACCTATAGCGTGATTGCAGAAGAATATCAATCTACAAAGGAGTATGATATTGTACTTGTAATGGCAGACAATCGTTTGCGAGAACTTCATAAAAGATTAAAAGAGCCTTGTACGATATCGTTTATCACAACGAAGGATGCGGTCGGGAATATGGCGTATCGCAGAAGTGCAGTGTTGTTGTTGTTAAAGGCAGTTTACGATGTGGGCGGAAAAGAAAATATAAAAGATGTTAAAATCCATTATTCCGTCAGTAAGGGGTACTATTTTACAGTAGAAGGAAATGTTTCGTTAGATGAAACATTTGTTTCAAACGTAAAAGATAAAATGCGTGAACTGGTAGCGCTGAAATTACCAATTATGAAAAGAGCCATACACACGGATGATGCAATAAAACTTTTTAATAAATATGGTATGACAGACAAAGAAAGATTGTTTCATTACCGAAGACCTTCCAAAGTAAATATTTATAGTTTGGGAAGTTTTGAAGATTATTTCTACGGTTTTATGGTTCAAAACATTGGGATGATTAAATACTTTGATTTGTATTTTTACAAAGAGGGCTTAGTTTTGCAGCTTCCAACAAGCAAAGATCCAATAAATGTACCCTCGTTTGAGCCACAGGAAAAATTATTTGAAGTGCAAAGAGAATCCACTAAGTGGGGAGATATGTTGGAAATTGGTACAGTTGGGGCGTTAAATGATAAGATTGTATCATCTAAAGCAAATGAGTTGATTTTAGTACAGGAAGCGTTACAAGAGAAAAAAATTGCGGAAATAGCACAGAGTATTGTTAATAGACCTGGAATTAAATTCATCATGATAGCAGGTCCTTCTTCGTCAGGAAAAACAACTTTTTCTCATCGCTTATCCATACAGCTTCAAGCAAATGGGTTAAATCCTCATCCAATTGCAATGGATGATTATTTTATCAATCGTGAAGATGTTAAAAAAGATGAATTTGGTAAATATGATTTTGAATCTTTACAGGCAATTGATGTCGAGTTGTTTAATAAAGATATGGCTTTGCTTTTGAAAGGTGAAACAATCGAAATTCCATTTTACAATTTTAAAACTGGAAAAAGAGAATATAGAGGAAGGTTCAAACAGTTAGGAAATAATGATGTGTTAGTAATTGAGGGAATCCATTGTCTAAACGATATGTTATCTCACTCCCTTCCAAAAGAAAATAAGTTTAAAATATACATTAGTGCGTTAACTCAGTTAAATATTGATGAACATAATAGAATACCAAGTACCGATGGTCGTTTAATTAGAAGAATGGTACGAGACGCAAGAACTAGAGGAATATCTGCGAAACAAACCATTGATATGTGGTATTCCGTAAGAAGAGGAGAAGAAAAGTATATTTTCCCTTATCAAGAAGAAGCAGATGTCATGTTTAATTCAGCACTAATCTATGAATTAGCAGTACTTAAGTTATATGCAGAACCATTGTTGTTTGGTATTAATAAAGATGAGCCAGAGTATTTGGAAGCGAAAAGACTTCTAAAATTTTTAGACTATTTTCTGGCTATTGGAAGTGAAGAAATTCCAAATAATTCGATTCTTCGTGAATTTGTAGGGGGTAGTTGCTTCCATGTGTAAAAGAAAGGAATGATGTAAATGGCTATAGAAGAAGTGGCATTGATTGGAACAGGAGCAGTAGGCGGTGTATATGCCAAATATCTACATGCCAAATATGGAAATAAATTTTATGTTGTTGCGAATGGAAGTCGTAAAGAAAGAATATTACAAAATGGAATAAAAGTAAATGAACAGGTTTTCTTTCCACAAGTCATCTCGTCTGATTTAAAAAATAAGAAAATGGACTTAATTATATTTGCAGTTAAGAACTATGATTTAGAACAGGCGATGAAAGATGTGAAAAAACTGGTATCGAAAGATACAATCTTATTGCCTTTGTTAAACGGAATAACGGCAAGTGAACGACTAGAAAGTACATTTTCAAACTCTAAAACGTTGCTTGGATTATCTATGGGAATTGATGCCATACGAACAACAGATGGTATTGTGAATACAGATGACGGAGTCATTCAATTTGGATATGAAGATAACACGATTCCTTCGCAAGAAGTAATAGAGGTAGAGCAGTATTTAAAGGAAGCTGGAATAAATGCGAAGGTGTATCCTGATATGAAGCGTATGCTTTGGAGAAAGTGGATGCTTAATGTAGGGGTAAATCAGGCTTCTGCCATTACAGGTGCTAAGTTTAAGTATTTTGGTCAAGTAAAAGAATTATTGGATTTGTTTCGGGGGGCTATGTTAGAGGTGCTAGAAATCGCAAAAGCATCAAACGTTAACCTTACAATGGAAGATATAGAGCAAATTGAAGAGGTAATTGTTAATTTTACACCAGATGGAAAGACCTCTATGTTACAAGATGTGGAGGCGAAGAGAAGGACGGAAATTGACTATTTTGCAGGTACTGTGTTGGAGTACGGTAAAAAATTAAAGATTGATACTCCGATTAACAATGTGTTATATCTGTCTCTAAAAGCAAAAGAAAAGATATATTTAGATTAAATCTATAAATGTTATTTAAAATGATTGCATTAAATAAACGATTGTGTTAGAATAATTTTTCGTAAGTAGAATGGATGATCGCGGCTGCAAGTGTCGAAAGACCGCAGGTGAGGAAAGTCCGGGCTTCACAGGGCAGGATGCCAGATAACGTCTGGTGGAGGTGACTCCAAGGCTAGTGCAACAGAAATATACCGCCGGTAATACCGGTAAGGTTGGAAGGGCAGTGTAAGAGACTACCGCTGTCTTGGTAACAAGACAGGCATATGTAAACCCCATCCGAAGCAAGACCGAACATAAGCATACAGTGGCCCGCTGGCTTTAGGTAGGTTGCTTGAGTTCTATGGCGACGTAGAACCTAGATAGATGATTATCCAAGACATGACCCGGCTTATAGTTCTGCTCACGATATAATATGTTTTTCATAAAGCAAAAGGATGTTTTTTATTCTTTTGCTTTTTTGCATTAACTCTTACTCTTGTTTTAAATATTTCTAACAGTATTTTGAATTCATATTAAGAATGTTGACATAAAAGTTTAAGAATATATAAAAAAATTAATTTTTATAGTGCATAAGTAACAAAGTAAAAACAAAAGCTGTAAAAATAATACACAAAAAAATAATAGTAAATACATTAAAAATAAAGCATTATTAACAATAGAGATCATAGAATGTTCACAATTAGAGGTAAAAATATATTGAAACTATTGTGTTTATTTTCGTTGACAAGAGTAAAAGTATAAAAAAAGTGTGTATTTTTGTTTAAAAATTGAGTCATAAAATTTGTTTGACTCTTAAAGTTCTCTGTGGTAAATTTTTCTCGTAGCCTGATAAGGTTAACTAAAGCAAACCATAATCTATAATAAAAGAAGATATTTAAGGAGGATTATTATTATGAAAAAATCAATGAAGAAATTAGCACTTGTAATGACAGTGGCAACATTAGCATTTGCTGCAACAGCATGTGGAAGTAAGGACGCTGGTACTACATCAGCTCCAGCAACAACAGCTGAGCCAACAACTGATGCTACAACTGAAAATAAATCAGAAGATGCATTAACTAACGATACAAAGACAGAAGATGTTAAAACCGAAGATGTTAAAACAGATGATGCTAAGACAGATGATGCTAAGACAGATGATGCAGAAGGTACAGATGATACAAAAGATGCTACTGATGCAACTGGCGAAGCAGCAGATGATAGCAAAGATGCAACAGATACAAATGCTGAAAAACCAGCAAACTAATAAGATGATTAAGGGATGCCCAGATTATGGGTGTCCCTTTTAAAATGCAAATAGATTTGGGATGCCCATTATTAGAGGGCATCTTTTTTTGTTCTTGGATTTCTTGTAGAGGAACGTACAATTAAGTTTGGGAGTGTAACAAAGGATTGTACCGATAGATTTTTATTATTAATTTTTCGAAGTAATATAGTAGCTGCTTGATTCCCCATTTCATAGACATCAATGTCTATAACGGTAAGTGGTGGATCAATAAGTTGCGATAAAGGATAATCATCAAAGGTAATCATTCCTATGTCTTTAGGGATTGATAAATTTTTATTTTCAATTGCTTTTACAGCACCCATTGCAATTAAATTATTTTCACAAATAACAGCATCTGGAAGTGTACCGTATGATAACAATTCTTCCATCATAGTAAACCCACTCTCTTTTGTGTATTCCCCATATTTAATAAAATCTTCTTGTGTAGTCAAGCCATTTATATTCATATAGGAAAGGAAGCCCTGTAAACGATGTCTTGATATCTCATCACTTTTTGGTCCACCAAGGAAAGCAATTTTAGAATAGCCGCATGTCTCTAAATATTCCATCGCCATTTGACCAGACATACGATTATTGATATCAATCCAACAAGAAGCACTTGCAAAAGGAGGTCTTCCGATAATGATATGAGGGAAATTACTTTTTACAAGAAAATCAACGAGATGTCTTGAGGTTGCAGAACCATGCACCAATATTCCATCTGCAGTATTGCGCCCTACGATTTCTAATACGCTAGTATAAGCCTCCTCTGTAGAAGATACCCCAACAAATGAAAGATTATATTTCTTTTTTTTGGTGACACTCTCTGCACCGCACAAGATTTCAAACATATGTGGATTATGAAAAGCCGTATGTAACTGTGTGATTGCCAGAAATATGATATTGTTGGAACGCTTATATTTAAAATTACTGGCTTGTGCATTGGGGTGATAGTCAAGTTGTTTCATAACTTCTTTCACATGCTGCCTTGTTTTTTCAGAAATATAGGGCTTATTGTTTAATATTTTTGAGACCGTTGCAACGGAAACCCCAGCTTCTCTAGCAACATCTTTTATAGTAACAGCCATAAAATACTCCTTTTTGTTCAACTCATTTTAGGTAATAGTATAACGATTACCTAAAAAAATCAAGCAATATGTATAGAAAAGCCTTGTGATAAAAAAGGATGTTGGTATAATTTACATATAAATACCGGTATTTTAATGAAAATAGTAAAATTATTATAATTGGGATTAAGGAGGAGAGGGATTATATGTTGAAAAAGTTAATAAAAAGATGGGGGAATTTTTTTCTTTGTATTTTACTATTGCTATCAATGTTGACACCAATTAATGTACAAGCATCTAGTAGTCTTCAAGGTGAGGCAATCTATCAGATTATGGTGGATCGTTTTTATGATGGAGACTCATCCAATAATGCAACAGGAGAAGCATTTCGATTTGCAGAAAATGTAGAAGAAGATTTTCGCTATATGCATGGAGGAGATTGGCAAGGAATTATTGACAAGATTTCTTACATAAAAGGTATGGGATATACTGCAATTTGGATTTCTCCCGTATCTGACCCGCAATTATGGGGCGTACCTGATCCAAATGGAAAACAATGGCCGACCGCATATCATGGCTACAATGTTTATGATCCAAACCGTGCCAGCCGATATTTTGGAGCAAATGATCCAACTAAGAGTAAAGAAAAACTAAAAGAGCTAGTGGATGTTTGCCATGACAATGGTATCAAGGTTATTTTGGATATTGTTCCAAACCACATAGGAGATTATCTTCAAGGAGTCGGTGATAAGGCACACTATATTTCGGATGCAGGGTTAAAGGAAGGGTCACAGGTACAACCTGCATCACCTTTTAATAATATTTTATGGTACCACAACAAAGGAGATATTAACTTTGATTTAGAGCATCCACACACAGAAGAAAGTACAAGGATGTTAGAAGAACACGATTTGGGAGGATTAGATGACATAGATTTTGATAATCCAGAAGCAAAGCAGGCGATATTTGACGCAATTAAAGATTGGTTTACTTATACGGGGGCAGATGCGGCCAGAGTGGATGCTGCAAAATGTATGAAACCATCTGATATTCATGAATTGCAAGAATACCTTGGCGTACCAACTTTTGGTGAGAATTTTGATATGGATGTTGAATTTATTAAGGACTGGGTTGGTGAGAATGGAGAGACTGGAATGCTTGATTTTCCATTGTTTCAGGCAATTGTAAATGACTTTGCTTATGGTAAAAACTTTAATAATACATCAGAGATTTCGATACAATCCATATTTGATCAAGACTATCTTTATGGAGCAAATCTAAATGAGATGGTGACCTTTATTGACAATCATGATAGAAATCGTTTTCTTACGGAAGCGGGAGGAGACATTGATAAGTTGCATAATGCATTAACATTTATTTTTGCGGCAAGAGGCATCCCAGTTGTTTTCCAAGGTACTGAACAAAATCGTGGAAATGCAAATGGTGCTACGATAAATGGTATTGCAGATACTTGGAACCGCTGGTCGATGGTTACAAAGGATCAAGAAGGAAATGTAATAAAGGATTACTTTGATACATCAACGGATACCTATCAGCTTATTGCAACATTAAATGAACTAAGACAGGAATATGAAGCTCTTAGCTTTGGCACGCAAAGAGAAATGTGGACTTCTATGCATACTTACGCTTTTTCAAGAAGAGTGGATGAAGGAGAAATGGAAGGTCAGGAATTAATTTGTGCATTTCACAATTCGGCAGGAACAGATACAGTAACTATGTCTATTCGTGCTGAAAGTACAATTGCCCCAGGAACCACGTTAGTAAACGTGATGAATCCAAATGATAAAATAACAGTATCTGCTGATAAAAAAGTTACAATAACCTTATCAGGTAATAATGCAAAAATTTATGCGGTTGATGAGGAGGCAATGGAGAGCGTTCCAGTAACCTTTCATATCAAAAATGCAACTACCAACTGGGGACAAGATATCTATATTGTTGGAAACTGTGCAGAACTTGGTAATTGGAATGCCGATGAAGCAATCGGACCAGCCACTTGTCCAAAGTATCCAGATTGGGAGCTTACAGCTTATTTGCCAGTAGGAAAAGAAATTGAATTCAAGGCAATTAAAAAGGATAAATCAGGAAATGTGGTATGGCAAGGTGGAAGTAACCATAAGTACACAGTGCCATTGTCAGATTTTGGTGAAGTGAGTCTGGATTGGTAAATAAAAAATCTACGTGAAACAACAAACATATGGAGGATAGGATATGAAGAAAAAAATTGCATTGCTACTTTGTATTACCATGACCGCAATGGGTATCATTGGATGTGGAAACTCTGAGGAAAGCCTTGCGACGAAAGGAGGAAGTGCTAGTAAGCAATCGGTGGTTACTATCTGGCATGATGGAGATGATTCCATTATGCAGGTTATAGAAAATGGTGTGAATGAAGCATTAGAAAGCGATGGTATTCTTGTTAAGTTTGAAAAAAAGAGTGGATTAACGGATCAAATGAAATTATATGGTAACGACGAGGCGAATGGACCAGATATGTACTTATATGCCCATGACTCTCTAGGGACGTTTGTTGAAATGGGAATATTAGCACCTTTAACCGATGTAATAGAGGAAAGTGATTATTCTGATATGCTTCCAATGACAATACAAGCTGGGAATTACAAAAATACCCAGTACCTTCTTCCGGTATATTTTGAGACATTATTGTTTTTATATAATAAAGACTTATGGGAAGGAGAAGTTCCTTCCACAACAGAAGAGTTGTTTTCCTATATGGAAAGTCACACAGATACAGCCTCTGGACAATATGCTCTGGTAAATCAGCACTCAACTGCATATAATGTAGCACCGTTTATTAATGGCTTTGGCGGATATATCATAAATGAACAGTCAGTACCTGGATTAAATGATGAAAAGACATTAGAGGCAATTGAATATAATAAAAAGTTTGCAGCATTAGAGGCGGATGGTGACTATAATACAGTCAATACACTCTTTAATGAGGGGAAAGCGGCAGCGATTATTGGAGGTCCATGGTTGATTGCAGGTATAAAAGAAGCAAAAATCAATTATGGAATTAAATCGTTATCTGATTTTACATTACCAAATCAAAATGCATTGTCGCCTTATTCTGGTGTGCAAGCAATTGGAATTATGAAATATGCAGTAGAAAATAAGAAGGAAGCATTGGGAAAAGTATTAAAAGAAATTGCAAATCCACAAATAGGAATTGAACTTGCTCTTAATTCAGGATGTGCGCCAGCCAATCAAATCTCTTACGATTATACAGAAGTAGCAAAAGATGAAATGATAGTTGCTATGAGAAGAACGGCAGATACTGCTAAACCAATGCCAAATGTACCAGAAATGAGTGTTATGTGGGGGCCTATAGAATCTCTTCTTGCAGCTGTTAATAAATCTGGTCAAGATACCAAAGAAGCGGCTAGTGAATATCAAAAGCAAGCAGAAACTGCAATCCAAGATATGAAATAATAGATATACAATAGAAATGAGTTGAGCTTGAAACGAAGAAAAAGAAAATAAAACTTCTTTTTCTTCGATAATGGCTTATTTGTTTAAAGACAATAGGAGTTGACAGAAAATGAAAAAGAAAAATGGAACTCTTCCATGGAGATTTAGCCTACCTTCTATGGTATTAATTACGATGATTATAATATTTCCAATAGCATTTACTTTATATATTTCATTTACGAATATGAATTTGTATCATTGGGATGATTATCGTTTCATTGGCATGAATAATTATATTCGTGCACTAACAAAAATAGATTCTGGTTTTTTATCTGCAATTGTGACTACGATTATTTGGACCGTTTTAAACATGGTGTTACAAATTGTAATTTCTTTTTTTATAGCCTTGGGGTTAAATATAAAAGGACTAAAGTTGGGCAGATTATATAAGACCTTACTGATGTTTCCCTGGGCCATGCCTGCTTATATATCAATTCTTTTATGGAGAGTTGGCATGTATAATACGGAATACGGTCTTTTAAATAAATTTATCACGGCAATTGGTTTACCAAAAGTAGAATTCTTATCAGAAAATATCCCAGCCTTTTTTTCTTGTATGGTTTTAAATTTGTGGATGGCGTTACCCTTTCTTATTATGATGATGGACGGAGCACTACAAAGTGTTGATCATAGTTACTATGAGAGCGCTAAGTTAGATGGTGCAGGATGGTGGGCGCGAAATATATATATTACAATTCCTTGCATTTGGCCAATAATAGCCCCTGCAATTATAATGACTACTTTTACCACATTTAAACAATTTGACATTATATATTTGTTGACAATGCAAAAAGGCTCTCTTACTGGTGCCACTCTTAACACGGTTATTACATATGCCTATCAAAATGCGTTTGTATCCAACAATTACGGACTTTCATCAGCCGTTTCGATTGTAATATTTGGCTTTATTATTTTCTTCTCATTATTTATTAATCGTGGCATAAAGGGGGAAAACATATGAAATTAAAAAAAGTAAGATGTGGAATTTTACTTATGGTATTGAATTTATTTTTTATTTTATTATGTCTGCTTGTATTAATTCCAATTGGGTATGCGTTTTTTCTCTCAATTAGTAGCGGTAATAGCACCTTTCAAAATACGCTTTGGGTAAAGCAGGTTACTTTACAAAATTATAAAGCAATTCTTTTAGAAGAACCATTCCTTATATGGTTAAAGAATTCTACCATTTTGAGTGTTGGAACAATGGGAATTGCAATGGGAACTTCGGTAAGTGCAGCTTATGCATTTTCACGTTTTCGATTTCGTGGAAGAGAACAAATCTTAAAGTTATTGCTTGTGTTAAATGCATTTCCTCAAATTTTAAGTATGTTTGCAATCTTTCGATTATTTAAAAATATACATTTAATCAATAGTTATATTGGATTAATTTTAATATACGCTGGCAGTATGTGTATTTTTGGGATTTGGAATATGAAGGGATATTTTGATACCATTCCAGTTGAAATAGAGGAATCGGCAGCTATTGACGGCGCAAGCCCTAGCCAAGTGATACGAAAGATTATATTACCACTTGCAAGACCAGCGATTATCGTAACAGCAGTCATGGTATTGATTTTTGTTTGGAACGAGTATTTGTTTGCAACTACATTTTTAATGAAGGCAGACAGCTATTCACTTGCTGGAGGTTTGTATCAGCTTCAATCAAATGACTATAGCAGAAACTGGCCTATATTTTCAGCAGCATCTATATTAACATCTATTCCGATTCTGATACTCTTTTTTTGCATACAAAAGTATATGGTATCAGGTCTGACAGCAGGAGGAGTCAAAGGATAATGAAAAAATACATGGAAGAAAACATAAATCGTGAAGCAATATTACATATTCCGTTATCACAATATGCATTTGCCGATGCGGAAAATAAATTAACAATAAGAATACGAACCAAAAAAGATAATATAGAATCATGTATGTTATATTACGGGGATCGTGCATGTGAAAGTACACCTGTAGTGTTTGAAGAAATACCAATGAAGAAGGCAGCAACCGATGAATATTTTGATTATTATGAGGTTACTTTTATAACACCGTTTAGTCGCGTTTGTTATTATTTTAAATTAGAGAACAAAAAGGAGTGGACTTTCTTTTATTCGGATCGCTTTACAAAAGAAATGGCAGATTATGAACTAGATGGAGCAATTCTTGAAGGAAGAAGTGAGTATTACCAATATCCTTACATATTAAAAAGTGAAATCCAAGATGTGCCAAACTGGTTTAAAACAGCAGTGGTTTACAATATATTTCCTGATAGCTTTGCATGTGGAAGATACGAAGCTCCAAATGAGAAAAAAGAAGTGATACTAGATAGTGGAAAAGTAAGCAAAGCAAGATTAGGCGGAACCATTCATGGAATTACACAAAATCTTGATTATATTCAGGAACTTGGATTTAACTGTATTTATCTAAATCCTATCTTTACGGCAGGTGAATATCACAAATACGATACGCTTGATTATTATCATATTGACCCTTGCCTTGGTACGGATGAAGAGTTTAAACAGCTTGTAGATGAAATTCACAAGAAAGATATGAAAATTATTATAGATGGAGTCTTTAATCATTGCAGTTGGCAGTTTTTTGCATTTGAAGATGTATTACAAAATGGAAAGGAATCGCAATACTACGATTGGTTCTATGAGTTAAATCTCCCATTGACTCGACCAGAATCAGAGGTTGGTAAACCAAAATATGCCTGCTTTGCGTATGAACGTAAAATGCCAAAGTTAAATACATCTAATCTAGAGGTTCAAAAATACTTTGCAGCAGTGGGAGTGCATTGGTTGGAGCATTACCAGATAGATGGATGGAGATTGGATGTTGCAAATGAAATAGACAGAGAGTTTTGGCGGGCGTTTAGACGAGCCGTTAAGTTACAAAACAAAGAAGCCATTCTGATAGGAGAGGTATGGGAAGATGCACAGACATGGTTAAAAGGGGATGCCTTTGATTCTACCATGAATTATGAATTTCGAAGAATTTGTCGTGATTATTTGATTGGAGAGCAAAAAGATGCATTCCGACTAGCGAAGCAATTAGAACAAATGAGACTTCGCTATCCTACCAATATTGTGCGAGGTCAATTAAATCTTTTAGATAGTCATGATGTACCAAGATTTATGTCTTTGTGCAAAGGAGATGAAAGAAAGTGGAGATTAGCGTGTATCCTTCTCATGCTTTTTGAAGGAGTACCAAGTTTGTTCTATGGAGATGAACAAGGAATATGTGGAGTAAATGAAAATGAATATCGTAATCCTATGGTATGGGGGCAGAACCCTCAGTTATGTGTATTTGTTAAGCGACTTATTGAAATTAGAAAAGAATACACGGATGTAACTAGTTCATATCAAGTGCTGTGGGAGGAGATGAGTCAGGATATATTTGCATTTGAAAGGAAAAATGAAAACGGTAAGCTGCGTGTTATGTTTAACCTTTCTGATAAAACATTAGAGTGTCAAAAATATCTTGATGATGAACTGCTTGTGTCCTCTAAAAGCAAAGATGTGCTAGAACCATTTGGTTATAAGATTCTTTTTGAGGCTCATAAAAGCCATTAGAGTCTTCGTCGAAAAAAATATAGAATTTTAGAAAATAATACTTGCTTTTTTAAAAAAATTATTATATTATATACAAGTGCCATTTAGAGGCACTGTATATGGCTCGTTGGTCAAGCGGTTAAGACGCTGCCCTCTCACGGCAGAAACAGGGGTTCGATTCCCCTACGAGCTGTTGACTATTTGAAAGAATAGCCCAACCCGAGAGAATGCTTAAGTGTATACATATGTATATGTTTAAGCGTTTTTTTAATTGATAGGACCAGCGATAAATTTACAGGGATAAACTGTTTTGTGAAAAAAACCCAAAACCCCTTGTATTTAATCAAATAGGGTGCTATAATAAGAACTGATATAGATGACAGAAGAAAGAGTGGGCGTAAGTCCACTCTTATTTAATGGTTATAGAAAGGCGATGTGTCATGTCAAAAAGAGATGAATATGAAAAAAGAACAGAGGACTTACTACTCCCTATCATAGAAGCGAATCATTATGAGCTTGTAGATGTAGAATATGTAAAAGAAGGCTCTAACTGGTATTTAAGAGCTTACATTGACAAAGAAGGTGGAATCACTGTTGATGATTGTGAGATTGTAAGTCGTGCATTGGGAGAGATTCTTGACAAGGAAGACTTCATTGATAGTGCTTATATATTAGAAGTAAGCTCGCCAGGACTTGGAAGACCACTGAAGAAGGAACGAGATTTTGAGAGAAGTTTAGGTGATGAAGTAGAAGTAAGAACCTACAAAGCTATTGATAAACAAAAAGAATTTGTAGGAATATTAAAAGCTTATGATAAATATAGTGTAACCTTAGCGTTTGAAGATAATACAGAGATGAACATAGCAAGAGCTGATATTGCATTAATCAGACTGGCATTTGATTTCTAGAAAGAGCAGGAGGATAATAAAATGAACAACAGTAACGAATTACTAGAAGCGTTGAATATACTTGAAAAGGAAAAGGACATTAGCAAAGATACACTCATTGATGCGATTGAAAATTCTTTGATTACAGCTTGTAAAAATCACTTTGGAAAAGCGGATAACGTTAAAGTATATATTAACAGAGACAATTGCAACTTTTCGGTTTATGCTGAAAAAATTGTCGTAGAAGAAGTATTAGATAGTGTGACAGAGATTAGTCTTGCAAACGCAAAATTAATTGATAGTAAATATGAGCTTGGAGATATTGTGAATGTTGAAATTGAGTCAAAGGAATTTGGGCGAATTGCAACTCAAAATGCGAAAAATGTAATACTTCAAAAAATCAGAGAAGAAGAAAGAAAAGTATTATTCAATCAATACTATGCAAAGGAAAAAGATGTAGTAACTGGTATTGTTCAAAGATATGTTGGAAAGAATGTTAGTATTAATCTGGGTAAGGTGGATGCTATGCTCAACGAAAATGAACAAGTCAAGGGTGAAGTATTCAAAGCAACAGAAAGAATTAAACTATACATTCTAGAAGTAAAAGATACAACAAAAGGACCAAAGATATTAGTATCCAGAACGCATCCAGAGCTTGTAAAAAGATTGTTTGAAGCAGAAGTAACAGAAGTAAAGGATGGAACAGTAGAGATAAAAAGTATCTCAAGAGAAGCAGGTTCTAGAACTAAGATTGCTGTTTGGTCTAACAACCCTGATGTTGATCCAGTAGGAGCTTGTGTTGGTTTAAATGGTGCAAGAGTAAATGCAATTGTGAATGAACTTAGAGGAGAAAAAATAGATATTATTAACTGGAGTGAGAATCCTGCAGTATTAATTGAAAATGCGTTAAGTCCAGCTAAGGTAGTATCTGTAGTTGCAGATGCAGATGCAAAGACTGCAAATGTAGTAGTACCAGATTATCAATTATCATTAGCAATTGGTAAAGAGGGACAAAACGCAAGACTTGCGGCAAGGTTAACAGGTTTTAAAATAGATATTAAGAGTGAGACACAGGCAAAAGAAGCCGGTGAAGATATAGAAATGATGGAAGACTAAAATAAAGAATAAACATCTAGGATGTGATAAAGTGAGTACATTAAAAAAGATTCCAATGCGTAAATGTATTGGGTGTAATGAAATGAAAAGTAAAAAAGAATTGGTAAGAATTTTAAAGACTACAGAAGATGAAATTGTGATAGATGTGACGGGAAAGAAGAATGGCCGTGGTGCATATATCTGTTTCTCTAAGGATTGTCTTTTAAAAGCGAAGAAAAACAAGGGCTTAGAGCGTTCGTTAAAATGTACGATACCACAAGAAATATATGACAGCCTTGAAAAGGAGTTGAATTGACTTGACGCAAAACAAGATATTTTCTCTAATTGGCTTAGCGACAAAGGCAGGAAAAATAGCTAGTGGAGAGTTTTCAACCGAAAAGGCGGTTAAATCAAACGGAGCATCGTTAGTGATTGTTGCAGAGGATGCATCCGATAATACCAAAAAAATGTTTAGAAATATGTGTACTTACTATAAAGTGCCTTTATACTTTTTTGGTGCTAAGGACTCTTTAGGTCATGCCATTGGAAAAGAAGTAAGAGCTTCTTTAGCTGTGCTTGACGAAGGATTCGCGAAGGCTATGGTGAAGCAACTGGAAACAAAACAAAGTAATTAGGAGGTAGTAAGTATGAGAGTACATGAACTAGCAAAAAAATTAAATAGAGAGAGTAAAGAGATAATTAATTTATTGAAGAATAAAAATATTGAAGTAAAAAACCATATGAGTACCTTAAGTGATGAGGCCGTTGCTATCGTTGAAGCAGAATTCTCAAAGCCAAAGAAGGAAGAAAATTCTACAGTAAGCAAAGAGGTTGTAAAAGAAGAAAAGAAATCTTCTAACATTACACAGGTATACAATCCTCAAAATAGCAGAGCAAATTACAATAACAAGGGAAATGCAAACAAAAATAGCAATAGAAACAGAAATCAAAATAATGATAACAAGGTAAGTACTCAAGCTGTGAATACTCAAAACACAAGAACAGCTCATAATACACCAGCTTCAAACCAGCAGAATGCTGAAGGAAATCAAGGACAAAGACATAACAGTAACAATAACAATAGAGTACAAAATTCAAATAACAGAAATAATACACAGACAAGAGAACAAGGACAAAATAACAGAAACAATACGCAGACAAGAGAACAAGGGCAAAACAACAGAAACAATACGCAGACTAGGGAGCAAGGTCAAGCCAACAGAAATAACACTCAGCAGGGCCAAAACAACAGAAACAATACGCAAACTAGAGAGCAAGGTCAAGCCAACAGAAATAATACACAGTCAAGAGAACAGGGACAGAATAATAGAAATAATGCTCAAAATAACAGAAATAATGTACAAGGAAATGGGCAGAATAATAACTCGAGAAATAAATCGAGTCAAAATAATAGAAACAATACGAATTCTAAATTCAAAAACAATAATCAACAAGAAAAACCAGTAGTGGCAGCTGTTGAAAAAGAGGATGAAATCAAGACAATTATTTTACCAGAAGTAATTACAATTAAAGCACTGGCAGAAAAGATGAAACAACAGCCGTCTGCATTGGTAAAAAAATTGTTTTTACAGGGAACAGTTGTTACCATTAACCAAGAGGTAGACTTTGACACAGCTCAAGACATTGCATTGGAATATAATTATATTGCAGAACCAGAAGTAAAGGTAGATGTAATAGCCGAACTTTTAAAAGAAGAAGAGGATGATGAAAGCACATTAAAGTCAAGACCACCAGTAGTA
Organism: Candidatus Galacturonatibacter soehngenii; assembly: GCF_008830185.1. Lineage (GTDB taxonomy): Bacteria > Bacillota > Clostridia > Lachnospirales > Lachnospiraceae > Lachnotalea > Lachnotalea soehngenii. The sequence goes on along the minus strand of NZ_WAGX01000005.1, from coordinate 220,695 downwards.
TGTGTTATGGGTCATGTTGATCATGGTAAAACTTCACTTTTAGATGCAATTAGACAGACAAAAGTTATTGAGAAAGAAGCAGGCGGAATTACACAGCATATAGGTGCTTATGTTGTAAATGCATCAGAAGGGCAAAAAATAACCTTCTTAGATACTCCTGGACATGAAGCTTTTACTGCTATGAGAATGCGCGGAGCAAATTCTACAGATATAGCAATCCTTGTTGTAGCAGCAGATGATGGTGTTATGCCTCAAACGATAGAAGCGATTAACCATGCAAGAGCTGCGGGTATCGAAATTATTGTTGCGATTAATAAAATTGATAAACCTAGTGCTAATTTAGATAAAGTAAAAAAAGAATTAGCAGAGCATGATTTGATTTCAGAGGATTGGGGTGGAAGTACAATCTTTGTACCGGTTTCTGCTCATACCAAAGAAGGTATTGATGAATTATTAGAAATGATTCTATTGACAGCAGATATTCTCGAACTCAAGGCAAATCCAAAAAGAAATGCAAGAGGTGTTGTCATTGAGGCTAAATTAGATAAAGGTAAAGGTTCCGTTGCAACAATCTTAGTACAAAAAGGAACTTTGCATGTTGGTGATTCCATTGCAGTAGGTTCATGTCATGGTAAAGTAAGAGCTATGATGGACGATAAGGGTAGACGTGTAAAAGAAGCAACTCCTTCGACACCAGTTGAGATTTTAGGATTAAACGATGTACCAAACGCTGGTGAGATATTAGTTGCTACCGATAGTGAAAAAGAAGCTAGAAGTTTTGCTGAAACCTTTATTTCAGAAGGAAGAGAACGTTTATTAGATGATACAAAAGCAAAATTATCACTAGATGATTTGTTTAGCCAAATTCAAGCGGGTAGCGTAAAGGAACTTGGAATTATTGTTAAAGCAGACGTGCAAGGTTCTGTAGAAGCAATCAAACAGAGTTTATTAAAGCTATCAAATGAAGAAGTAGTTGTTAAAATCATACATGGTGGTGTTGGTGCAATCAATGAATCTGATGTTATTTTAGCATCTGCATCAAATGCTATCATTATTGGGTTTAATGTAAGACCTGATGTAACAGCAAAATCAATTGCTGACCGCGAAAAAGTTGATTTGAGATTGTATCGTGTAATTTATGATGCGATTGAGGATGTTGAATCAGCAATGAAGGGTATGTTAGATCCTGTATTTGAAGAAAAGGTAATTGGTCATGCTGAAGTTAGACAGACATTTAAAGCTTCAGGTATTGGAACAATTGCAGGTTCTTATGTGTTAGATGGAATCTTTAAAAGAGGATGTAGCGTGAGAGTAAATCGTGAAGGTGTTCTAATTCATGAAGGACAGCTAGCTTCTCTAAAAAGATTTAAAGATGACGTAAAAGAAGTAAAATCAGGATATGAATGTGGTCTTGTATTAGAAAAGTACAATGATCTCAAAGAAGGAGACATAGTAGAAGCATATACTATGGTAGAAGTTCCAAGATAGTCATTTAGCAAACTTTAATAAGCTAACGAAAGAACGAAGTTCTAAGGTTCTAGGAAAGTACTACGTCCTAGAAAACGTGGCAGTGAAAGTGAGAGATTATAATGAGAAAGAACAGCATAAAGAATACCAGAATTAATGGAGAGGTGTTACGAGAGTTAAGTAATATTATTCGCGGAGAGATAAAAGATCCAAGAATCAATCCGATGACTTCGGTGGTAGCAGTCGAAGTTGCTCCTGATTTAAAAAGCTGTAAGGCTTATATTAGTGTATTAGGTGATGAAGAATCACAAAAAAATACCATTGCAGGTCTAAAAAGTGCAGAAGGCTATATCAGGACAAAATTAGCGAAGACAATTAATTTAAGAAACACTCCTGAAATAAAATTTATTTTAGATCAATCGATTGAATATGGAATTAATATGTCCAAACTAATTGATGATGTAAACAAATAATAGAAAGAGTTGATTGTGATGAATAAGATAGAAAAACATCTACAAGGAATTAAAACTGTTGCAATCGCTGGACATGTAAGACCGGACGGCGATTGTGCAGGCTCTTGCTTAGGATTATATAATTATATAAAAGAATGCTTTCAAGATATTGAGGTGGATTTGTATCTAGAAGAAATTTCTGAGGTTTTTTCCTTTCTTAAAAATTCTCACAAAATTGACAGCCTCTATCAAAAAGATCAAGAATATGATTTGTTTATATCACTTGATTGTGGTGATAAAGAAAGACTTGGAAGCGCCGTGAAATATTTTGAGCGTGCAAAGCATACGATTTGCATTGATCATCATATCAGTAACGTAGGTTATGCAGATATAAATCATATTATATCCGACGCAAGTTCTACTTGTGAAATTGTGTATACTCTTCTTGAAGAAGATAAAATAAGTAAAGAAGTTGCAGAAGCCCTATATACAGGTATTGTACATGATACAGGGGTATTTCAGTATTCTAATACCTCAGAACGAACCATGAACATTGCAGGAAAACTCATGGGAAAAGGAATTGATTTCTCACGCATTATCGAAGAGACATTCTATCAGAAGACATATGTACAAAACCAGATATTGGGAAGAGCGCTTCTTGAAAGCATCTTACTTTTAGATGGTAAAGTAATTATTAGCGCTTTGCGAAAATCTGATATGGTGTTTTATGGGGTTACATCAAAAGACCTAGAAGGTATTGTTAGCCAGTTAAGGGTAACAAAAGGATGCGAATGTGCTATCTTTTTGTATGAAACAGGAAATCACGAATACAAAGTCAGTCTTCGTTCTTCTGATTTGGTAGATGTTAGTAAGATTGCTAGTTATTTTGGTGGAGGCGGACATAAAAAGGCAGCCGGCTGCACAATGGTTGGTACCATTCATGATGTTGTAAATAATTTGTCATTACATATTGAGAAGCAGCTAAAAGAAAACTAGAGACTTGAGGTAAGGCAATGTACAATGGAATTTTGAATGTTTATAAAGAAAAAGGATATACCTCACATGATGTTGTTGCTAAGCTTCGTGGAATATTAAAGCAAAAGAAAATAGGACATACTGGAACACTGGATCCGGATGCGGAAGGTGTTCTTCCTATTTGTCTTGGAAAAGGTACGAAATTATGCGATATGCTTGAGGATAAGGACAAAACTTATCTTGCAACTTTATTACTCGGACAAGCTACGGATACGCAGGATACATCAGGAAAATTAATTGAAAGTCGAGAAGTTCAATGTAGTGAATTGGAAGTAAGAGAAGCTATTAATAGTTTCATCGGTGATTATTATCAGATTCCTCCTATGTACTCTGCTTTGAAAGTAAACGGGAAAAAGTTATATGAATTAGCAAGAGAGGGAAAAACGATTGAGCGAGAAGCTAGACTCGTGCAAATATATAAGATAGAGATAAAAGAGATTAATCTTCCAAGAGTAAAGATAGAAGTATCTTGTTCTAAGGGAACTTATATCAGAACCTTATGCAATGATATAGGAGAGAAGTTAGGTTGTCTTGGATGCATGGAAGAATTAAAGCGAATGAAAGCAAATGGGCTTGCAATAGAAGATAGCCTAAAAATAGATGAAATAGCAGATTTAAAAGTGGCAAATCAATTGTCAGAGAGAATTGTACCAATTGAGTATGTTTTTCGAGCATATCCTGCTATCGTGGTAGATGAAAGATATAACAAATTAATATATAACGGGAATCAATTTAGCAGAGAGTGCGTAAAAAACACAGAGGTTTTTAACCAAGATTATAATAAAGTGCGTGTTTACGATGAAACAAAAGCTTTTATCGGTATCTATAAGTATGATACGAAAAGAGAACAGTTTAGCCCAGTAAAAATGTTTTTGGGAGAGTAGCTATTATGAAGTATATAAGTAGAGTTGATGAGATTAATTTAGAATCAAAAACGGCAATTACTCTCGGTAAATTTGACGGAGTGCACGTAGGACACCAAAAATTAATCCATAAAGTAGTAGAAAAAAAAGAACAAGGCTTCCAATCCGTATTATTTACTTTTGACAAATCGGTTGGGGCTTTTTTGCGTGATTCAGAACAGAATATGATTTTGACGAAAGAAGAAAGAAGAAAAATATTAAGTCAGTATCCTTTGGATTTTGTTTTGGAGTGTGAATTTAGTGCGGAATTTGCACATATGAGTGCGGAAACTTTTATAGAGGAGATACTTGTAAAGAGTCTTCGTGTTGGCTATATCGCGGTAGGAACAGACTACAGATTTGGATATAAAGCAAAAGGAGATTATAAGCTACTACAAGAATACTCTAGGAAATATGATTTTGTAGTAGAGGTGGTAGAAAAGGTTGCGTATCAAGAGGAAGAAATAAGCAGTACGAGAATCAGAAATTCTATTGAAGAAGGAAAGATGGAAGAAGTAAATAAGATGTTAGGCTATCCATATCCAATTATAGGAAAAGTGATTCATGGTAAAAAGTTAGGAAGAACACTTGGAATGCCTACAACCAATCTGATCCCAATGAATGAAAAGCTTTTACCGCCGTTTGGAGTATACGCTTCAAAAACAATCATTGATAACAAAATATATAATGGAATCACCAGTATTGGGTGTAAACCGACAGTAAGCACCGATATGATTCGTGGAGTTGAAACATATATTTTTGATTATAATGAAGATTTATATGGCAAAACAATAGAAATTGATTTATATCGCTTTGAAAGGCCTGAATTAAAATTTAGTTCCATAGAAGAGTTAAAAGAAGCAATGGAAAAAGATATTTTGCTTGTAAAAAAATACTTTATTGACAATCCTTTATAATATTGCTATAATATGCCTGTAATATATTTAACAATTATGTAACAACTAATCAGTTTTTATTTATAATATGTTAAATATAAGAAAAACTCGTAACCCGTGATTGGATTTATGATTTGAAAACCAAAAAGAGTATATCGGAGGTTTCTAATGAAGAAAACAGTGATTAAGGCAGCAGGCGTGTGTGTATTAAGTGCAGTATTAGCATCAGGATACAATTTGGAAGCAAGTGCAAATGTCAATGGTTTTAGCAATACATCAACTGCTGGTATTACAGCAGCTTTAGATAAATATTATATAAGTGTACAAGATGATGAATCAGCGGCAGCTGGAATTGCTGCTCTAACAAAAGAAGAAAAAGTAGTAGCATCTGTTGTAAGTGGATATACAAATTTAGGTGTTGCAAATGTAGATACATACTTAAATATTAGAGAAGAAGCAGGAGAAGAGGAAGAAATAGTTGGTAAGCTTCCAAAGAATGCTGGTAGTGAAGTAACAGAAGTTTCCGAAGATGGTGAATGGTATAAAATCAAATCAGGTAAGGTTACTGGATATGTAAAAGCAGAGTATCTTTTAACGGGTGAAGATGCGAATGCAAAAGCAGAGGAAGTTAAGACTGTAATGGCAACTGTAAATACCACTACTTTAAAGGTGCGTATGGAGCCAAGTACAGAATCAAAGGTTCTAACGCTTATTCCAATTGAAGAAGAATTAGAAGTATTAGAAGATAATGGAGAATGGGTAAAAGTTACAGTAGATTCAGATGAAGGATATATTTCAAAAGAATATGTAGATATCTCTTATCAGTTACCAAAAGCTGTATCAATTACTGAGCTTAAATATGGTGAAGGTGTTTCAGATGTTCGAGTATCTATCGTTGAATATGCAAAACAATTCCTAGGAAATCCTTATGTATGGGGAGGAACCAGCTTGACAAATGGTGCGGATTGTTCTGGATTCACACTATCCATTATGTCAAAATATGGCGTATCCTTACCACATTCGTCTGCTTCTCAGTCCCAAATGGGCTCAGCTGTAGAATTAGGAAATGTATTACCAGGAGATTTAATCTTCTATGGAAATGGTGGATCAGTTAATCATGTTGCTATGTATATTGGTGGAGGACAAGTAATTCATGCTAGTTCAGCAAGAACTGGTATTAAGATTTCTAATATGTATTATAGAACACCAATTCGTGCAAGAAGATTCTTAAGCAATTAATTAGAAATATGAACACTTGGAAGGATACTTCCAAGTGTTTTTTGTAGTCTGAAAGCATTAATTTTTAGTATTTACTAATTTTTCAAAAACAAGGCCGACCAAAAACCATAACGGTGCATAATCAAGGCGAATAAGCCCATTAATATTATATTTTGCCTTACTATAATCCCAAGGACACATATTACGTTTTTTTAAAATATACCCAGTTATATATTCAGCAGTAAAAATGGATAACATATATACAAAGCCTCTCACAACTATATTAGCGTTTTTGATAAAGCGATAGATTGGTACAAATAAAGAAGCCATTCCATAGATGGGGAACATCCAAATAGAGGTATTTCCTATCAACTTCATATCACGTCTTCTAAATTTTTCAAAGGCTGTCCATAATATCTCAATACACCAGCCGAATATTCCACAGATTACAAAATTTTTTTTCAATGTTATTGCTCCTTGTATCTTGATAAGTGACCAATGTGGTCATTATTATTTTTTCCTATAATCGGTTAATCTATACTAATTGTAAGAAAACAAACAGGAGTATATTGGTAAAGATAAGGATTATTTTGGCACTGTTTATAAGTAAAAAGTGTTCTTATGTATTAGATTAAATAATAGGTGCTTTCTTACTTAGAACAGTTGAATTTGTAGAAGTTTTCGTATAGAATAATACAAGAAGTTTTGAGAACTATGAAAACACATTTAAACTTATATATGAATGGAGGAAACATGATGAATACAATCGAATGTATTAAATCCCGAAGAAGTGTTCGCGAATTTACTGAGCAAAAGGTTAGCCATACTATTCTTAATCAAATCATTGAAGCTGCTTCTTTTTCCCCTTCTTGGAAGAATACTCAAATTTCCCGTTATGTTGTAATTGAAGATGAAAATTTAAAAGAAAAGGTTATGGAACATGCAAATGACCATAATAGAAAAATTATAGCAGGTACAAAGACATTAGTTGTTGTTACCTTTATTAAAAACCGTTGTGGATTTGAAAGAGATGGTTCTTTTACAACGAAAAGAAAAAATGAGTGGCAGATGTTTGACGTTGGTATAGCAAGTCAAACTTTTTGTTTGGCTGCACATGAACTTAATGTTTCTTCTGTTATACTAGGAATCTTTGACCATGAAGAAATAGCAAAAGTATTAGAACTTCCAGAAGATAGAGAAGTAGGAGCATTAATAGCAATTGGTTATGAAAAAGAACACCCAAATGCACCAAAAAGAAAATCGGTAGAAGAGTTGGTAGAGTATAAATAGGAGGAACCTACATGAGACATTTAATGAGTCCATTAGATTTTACTGTCGAGGAGCTTGACCAGCTACTTGACCTTGCAAATGACATAGAAAAAAATCCTAATAAATATAGCCATGCTTGTGATGGAAAGAAATTAGCGACATTATTTTATGAACCAAGTACAAGAACCAGACTTAGTTTTGAGGCGGCCATGATGAATCTAGGTGGGAATGTGTTAGGGTTTTCATCAGCGTCATCTAGCTCTGCTTCAAAAGGGGAAAGTGTATCAGATACGATAAAAATGATTTCATGTTATGCAGATATATGTGCAATGAGGCATCCCAAAGAAGGAGCGCCATTAGTAGCATCGACAAAATCCTCTATTCCTGTTATTAACGCTGGCGATGGCGGACATCAGCATCCAACACAAACGATAACGGATTTGCTAACCATACGATCACTAAAAGGCAGACTCTCGAATTTAACAATAGGACTATGTGGTGATTTGAAATTCGGACGAACGGTTCATTCTCTCATCAATGCATTGGTGCGATATGAAAACATAACCTTTGTTTTGATATCCCCAGAAGAGCTAAAAATTCCAGATTATATTAGAGAAGATGTATTGATTCAAAATAATGTAACTTTTAAGGAAGTAGAACGATTGGAAGAGGTTATGCCAGAGTTGGACTTGCTCTATATGACCAGAGTGCAACGAGAGAGGTTCTTCAACGAAGAAGATTATGTAAGGCTAAAGGATAGATACATATTGGATATGAAGAAGATGTCATATGCAAAAGAGGATATGCTAGTATTACATCCTTTGCCTAGGGTAAATGAAATATCAGTGGAAGTCGATAATGATCCTAGAGCTGCTTATTTTAAACAGGTTCAGTATGGTGTTTATGCAAGAATGGCACTCATATTAATACTATTGGAAATACAAGTGAGCGAACATTAACTATTTTGTAAATAAGGAGAATCATATGTTAAATGTAGGTAGTATCAATGAAGGCTTTGTTCTTGATCATATTCAAGCAGGAAAAAGTATGGAAATCTATCACAATCTTCAGCTTGATAAGCTAGACTGCTGTGTTGCTATTATAAAAAATGCAAGAAGTAACAAAATGGGAAAAAAAGATATACTAAAAGTGGAATGTAGTATTGATATGCTTGACTTGGATATTCTAGGCTTTATAGATCATAACATTACTGTCAATATTATTAAGGATGCACAAGTAGTAGATAAAAAGGAGTTAACACTTCCAAAGCAAGTGGTCAATGTAATCAGATGTAAGAATCCTCGTTGTATCACATCAATCGAACAGGAATTGGAACAAGTGTTTCTATTAACGGATAAAGAAAAAGAAGTGTATCGTTGTAAATATTGCGAAGAAAAGTATGAACGATAAATAGCAGCATAACTAAATAGCATTAACAAATAGTCCTTCACACTCTATGTGTGGGGGATTTTTATGTGTAAGAATTTTCTTTGGTGTCTGCAAATAGGCACTCTTTTATGTATTTATAGATATTATTATTATGTTCATGAAAATGTAAAAAAATTGAATTTAGTATTATGCTATAATAAGTATAAGATTTTGGAAAAGTATAGAAAAAAATATAGAAACATAAGAAGTAGGGGAGAAAAATAAATGAAGGTATTATACGAAGATGATATTGTAGAAGGATTATATCAACTTGGGGTTACTGAAAAAATAAATCTTGAAGTGCATAGTTCATTAAGTAGTATGGGATATGTCAAAGGTGGGGCAGTGACTATAATTAAAGCTTTGAAAAAGGTGGTAGGCAAAGATGGAAGTATTTTTATGCCTGCTCTACGTTTGAGTTCTGATTTACCACTTGATGAAAAGGATAAGAAAAATGGGTTGATTAGAAAAATAAAAGTCCTAACATCGGATGAACCTAAAAGTGCAATGGGAATTATAGCTGATACCTTTCGATTGATGCCAGATACATTAGTGGGGACTGGAACTTTTGCTGCAGCCGCCTGGGGAAAACATGCAAATGAAGTAAAAGGAATGTTTCGATATTTAATAGAAAATAATGGAAAGGCCTTATTGATAGGTGTTGACATCTATTCACTTACAGCAATGCATCACGTAGAAAAGCATCTTCCAAAGCAGATAATTGATAGAATAAAGTCACCCAAATTAGATGAAATATACAACCCGAATGAATGGTTTGTGGAAGATGGCAATGTTCCCGTGAAAGCGTGGTACACGATACAGCAGTTAGCCTATGAAAAGGGTTATATCAAAGAGGGGATGATAGGTGATGCCAAGTGTATGCTTATGGATCTACCAGAAGTAGTTGGCTTGTATAAAGAAAAGTTAATTGATGATCCATATAAACTTTATGGCATTTATAGATAAAGTAAATAAACATAAGGGGGAACATAAATTAACTATTTTGATAACCTTACAGATAAAAGTTGTTTCTAAAGGAGTGGGAAAATATATATGGAACAAATAACATATAGATTGGCAGACATTGAGGATTGCTATAGGCTGGCTGTTTTAAAGAAAGAAATATGGAACACTACATATAGAGGAATTTATTCTGATGATAAAATAAATAATTATGATATCTTAAGGAATACTTTGAAATTCGAAGAAATAGTTAATAACCCCAATATTACTTTATATATTGCTTTTGATTATGAACAAATTATTGGTTATATGAGTTGTGGAGAGCCATATAGGCCTTTTCGCAATTTTAAGCAGGAGATTGGACTTCTTTATGTTCGAAAAGAGTATCAAAAAAAAGGAATCGGACGTACGTTTTTTACCATAGGCAAAGAAATTATTAAAAGCAATGGAAGTGATGAATTCTTCATATCGGTCAATAAATATAATACAAATGCACTCAATTTTTATCTTTCAATGGGCGGTAATATAATTCATATTGATGAAGATAGTGAAGATAAGTCAGAAGTGCAAATAAAACTACATTATTATACATAGATGAGTTGTTTATTGTTCTGTATGAATAATATTCTTAGAGAATATTGCTTTAAAAGGGAGGGTTAAATAAAATATGAAGGAAATAATAGACTACTATAGTAATTATGATGAGGATGGGAGGTTGTTTAGAGATTATAGCCATAATATAGAGTGGTTGACAACTATGCACTATTTTAATACCGTATTACCACAACGTTGCAGAATTTTTGATGGTTGTGCGGGAACAGGAAACTATGCGTTTGAATTAGCCAAAAGAGGTCATAGTGTAGTGGCAAGTGATATAGTGCCGCACAATGTTGACATGATACATAAAAAGCAACAAAATAATTTATTACAAGATATATTTATTGGAGATATTTGTAATGTTGATAAGTATGATAATCAATACTTTGATGTTGTTCTTTGCATGGGTGCTTTTTATCATTTAAACGAAGAAGGACGCAATTGTGCTATAAAGGAATGCCTAAGAATTTTAAAAAAAGAAGGAATTCTTGTGATAAGCTATATCAATTTATTGGCAGTTTTATTTATGCAACTAGATAAAAGATTAGAAAATATAGAAGAAATATTAGGGTACTATGAGAATAGAAATTCAGGAGATTCTTTTGTTTATTTGCTACCAGAAGACATAGAAACAATGTCATCTGATTATAAACTTAAAATTCTTCATCACTTAACATCAGATGGTAACGTTTATATGCATAACGACAGCTTTAATGATGCAAGTAAAGAAAATTTTGATAAATATATGAAATTACATTTAAAAACTTGCGAAAATAAAAATATACTGGGTTATGGGCTACATGGACTTGTTTTTTTAATGAAAGTGTAAACTTAAAATTTATAGGTAAAGGCTTCAATTTATATAAGATTCATACTAGAAGACAGTTATATATGCAGATTAATGTTAAGTATATTAAAAAGTATATTAAGGAGGTTCTATGGTAGAAGTAATGTTTGGGGAAAGTGAAGGCGGAGCAATGAAGATAGCACAGGGTTATGCAGAGAATGGGCAAGTAAACGGTATAAAAAAGTCAGAAGTAGTTTGTATCCCTTTTCTGCTAGACATTGGTAATATCAATGAAGCGGTAGAAAGTGAATATCGAAAAAACTTGATTATGGAGCTTTATACTGCAAATGGAAGAGTTGACAAAAGTATAGCCAAAGCCTTAGAGGAAACTTGGCCAATATACTTAAATGAAATAGAACGATTAAAAAAATATGCATCACAAGGAGAAAAAATCCGTTTATGGTATAGCAATGCCCCATATTCTATATGTGGATACTACTATACTTGTAGCTTGTTAAAAGACTATCATTGCAAATTATCTGCAATCAAGCTGCCAGATTATAAACATGGCTCTGACAATAAAATTTTATTTCTGACAAATTGGGGAGAAGTAGAACCAGAAGAATATTATAAATACCTTCCTTTCGAAGAAGAATTAACAGCAAGTGTAATTAGTGAGTATGCATTATTATGGAATGAACTAAAAGTGGACAATAGTGCTCTACGAGCATATGTAAATGGAAAATTAATCGGAGTTCTAGAAGATTTCTATGACCATATTATTAGAAAAGAAATACCAGATAAAGAGTTTGAAATGGTACAATTGATAGGAAATATTTTAGGGAAATACCCTTTGGGCGTTGGTGATTGGTGGTATGCAAAAAGAATAATTAATATGATAGAACGAGGAGAGCTGGAGGTTGTAAACTATCATGAAAACAAGTATTGTCAGGTACTTAAAAGGGTATAAACAGGTATGAGAGACAAAATAAAAGTAGTATTTTTAGATAGAGACGGAACGATTATAGAGGATTATCCAGATGAAAAATGGGGGGAGGTAAAAACTCCTGTTTTTCTAAATGGAGCAATTCATACACTGAAAAGATTACGTGAATCGAATTATGAAATTATTATATTGACAAACCAATATATTATTAATCAAGGTATTATTAGCTTAGAACAGTATTACGAATTTACAAGACGACTTGTAAATATATTATTAGATAATGACATAGTTTTGAAGGATATTTTCTTTTGTCCACATACAAAAGAGGAGGGGTGCAAATGTTATAAACCAAAGCCAGGACTTTTTGAACAGGCAACGCTTAAATATCCTAATATTGATTTAGATGAGTCATTACTTGTTGGAGACTCATTCTGTGATATTGAACTTGGAAATAGAGTGGGGATAAAAACTTATGGAATTAATATAAAGTCAGACCAGTTTGAATATATAGAAATTGAGTCATTACAGAAACTAACAGACTTACTAGATTTAAAGGAAATTAATATTAAATAGGCTGTTAAGGAGAACGTTGAAAATAAATTGTTAGGAATATATCAGCTGCACATGCATGTCCGTTACTATTTTGTAGTTCAATTAAAACAAATATCCCCCTCGCGACGCCTTTGCCGCAAGGGGGATACAAAAGGGGAGGATAAGTATTTCTTTTTCTTTGGTGTGGTGATTAACAAAGGGGGATTTGGTAATCACCAAGAGCATACGCAATAATCTTTTGATATCTTTTTGTGTTATCAATAAGATTAATTATAGTATTGGTCAAATATGAAAACTTATACATCATTTAATCAAAAAAATTATTTTTTTTATTACAATAATAAATCTAGTAAAAAAGTTTGAAAAAATCTATAAAATATAATATACTATAGCTATCTTAAAACACTAAGGAATAAAGGATGGTAAAAAAATGGGATTATTACAAACTTGGAGAGAAACAGCATATTCACAGGATATGAGTCAACAAGAAAGTGATCAGCTATGGGGCGCTTATTTTAAAATAGAGCAAGGTATTTACAAACAAATTTTAGCAAATCCTTCAGAAGTAGTAGAAGGAACAGTAAAAGAATTAGCTGCAAAATACAATACAGACATCATGACAATGGTTGGTTTTTTAGATGGAATCAATGAAAGTTTAAAAACTGAGAATCCAATTGAAGAGATGACAGAGGATACAGTGGTAAGTCTCGATTTTGATTCTGAGAAACTATACTATAACATGGTAGAAGCTAAAGCAGAATGGTTATACAATCTACCAGAATGGGACGAGCTTTTAACACCTGAAAAAAGAAAAGAATTGTACAAAGCACAAAAAGCTTCAGGAACCGTTGTTAAAGGTCAAAAAGTTGGAAGAAATGATCCTTGTCCATGTGGAAGCGGTAAGAAATATAAAAAATGTTGTGGCAAATAGTATCATTTATGAAAAGGACTTGTCTACTTAATCACTAAGTTGAAATAGTTATTCAGCTAAACCTTGTGATTTCATTTTCTTAAGCTAATGAAATCAATGGTGTATTGTGAAAGAGGCAAGTCCTTTTTCAAAAATATTTTTTATTTAATAACGGAGGACAGAATGGATTTTAAGGAATTTGGATTAGATAAGGTTGTAATAGAAGCCTTAAAGAAAGAAAAAATAGTGAAGGCAAATGAAGTGCAGCAAAAAGTGTTTGAGGCTGACGAAAAGAGAGACCTTATCGTACAATCTGAGACAGGCTCAGGAAAGACATTAGCATATCTACTTCCTATCTATAAAACACTAATCCCCGTAGAAAAGGGATTACAAGCAATAGTCTTAGTTCCTACACATGAACTTGCTTTGCAAGTCAACAGGCAGGTACAATCTTTGTCAAAAAATTCGGGGTTAGCAATCGAAGCTGCTACGATTGTTGGTGATGTAAATATCAACAGGCAAATAGAAAAGCTAAAAGAAAAACCACAGATTGTGATAGGTACGACAGGAAGAATTTTAGAACTAATAAAAAAGAAAAAAATAACCGCTCATACTGTAAAAACAATCGTCATTGATGAAGCGGATAAAATGTTAGATAAGAATAATTTAGAAGGTGTAAAGGCAGTTGTAAAATGCTGTATGAGGGACACAAAAATCCTTATGTTTTCTGCAAGTATGTCAAAGATTGCGATAGACACAGGGAAGGAGATATTAAAGGACCCACTTATTATCTCACTTTCTAAAAGCAATAAGACAGCTATTCCAAAAAATATAAAACATATTTATTTTACTGTGGATAGAAGAGACAAACTTGAAATGCTTCGAAAACTTGCCAATAGTATTAAACCTAAGAAGGCTATGGTATTTATCAATAAAGTATCCGATATTGAAGAACTAACAGAGAAATTAAAGTATCATCATTATAATGCAGATTGTATACACGGTTCCAATGTAAAAAAAGACAGAAAAAAAGTAATTGATGCTTTCAAGTCCAATAAATTACAGCTTTTAATTGCAACTGACATTGCAGCAAGAGGATTACATTTTGAAGATGTAGATACAATTTTTAATATCAGTATTTCTGAAAATGAAAATGATTATTTACACCGAGCAGGTAGATGCGGAAGAAATGGTAAAGAAGGATTAAGTGTATTGATTGTTACGCAAAAAGAAGTTTCACTTATAAAAAAATATGAAAAGAAATTTGGTATTAAAATTCATCCATACAGTATTGCGAAAGGAAAAATTAGTGAAAGTAAGTAACAAAGATTCTCGAATGGATAGGTTAAAGTGTTACGAAGGATAAATGGGGAAGGGAACGAGCAGTTATGAAGTTAATTGATTTAAGGGAAAATACAAAAATACAAATTGAAGTATCGTTTAAAGAAAATAAATTGCAATACGAAGCAGTGACGAAATTCAGTGCCTTTGATGGTATTTTTATTGAACCAATTAAACAGGATGGTAAAATGCTTGACTTTAATACTGGAAAACTTAGAATCAGCGTAACTGCTGATATAGAAGGTGGGCAGCCAGTCATTTGGAGAGAGTGCGTTATAAAAGGTGTGAAATACAAAAATGAAGTATATCATATGATTACTTCTCCCAAAAGTGGTTTGCAAATCAATCGTAGAGGAAGATTTCGCCTTGAAATGGGATATACAGGAACTGCAAGAGTCGGGGCGAATAAAGGTACAATTAATGTAGTGGTACATGACCTTAGCGCAAGTGGTTTTTCATTTACTACAGAGAAGGATATTGAGAATTTTAACGAAGAAGTACACTTGGTTTTTATTGATAGTGATAATGGCACAACTTTTAATTTTGTTGGTGAAATAGTTAGAAAGCAAGAGTGGAATAATAATCGATTTTTATATGGCTGTAAGTTTGGTGCGGTAAATCGTATGGTAGAATACTATATAGCCAAAAAGCAAAGAGAACTGATATCAATAAAATCTCTGAATAGTAAAAACATAATTGAATTAAAAGAATAAATGTTTTGAAGAATAAGTATTGACTTATTAGAAGATATATGATAAAGTTACTAATGTTGTAAAGCAAGATGAAGCAGCAAAATGTTTCACTTGTCATGAATAAAAGAAAGCAGAGTATCCACTCTCACCTTAGCACGTTTAAGTGACTAATGGTTAATATTTGAAAATTAATGTTGTATATTAATGGTCTTAGATTAAGTGGATAGCTGTATGGCTATTCCTTTTTTTGTTTAAACAGGCTTTTTCTTTTGATAAGCTTGCTATCAACATTATAATAATTAGCTTGTTGCAATACAACAGCTATTTATAGTAAATGCTACATTTATATTAACGCAAATGCAATGGCAGTAAAGTTGTTGCGAATTCATGGAGGTGCACAGTTATTAGCGAATTAATGATTAACGAACAGATCAGAGATAAGGAAATTCGTTTGATCGGGGAAAACGGAGAACAATTAGGAGTTATGTCAGCCAAGGATGCAATGAAACTAGCAAGAGAAGCTGAGCTTGATTTGGTAAAAATTGCTCCTACAGCAAAACCACCAGTATGTAAAATAATTGACTATGGTAAATACAGATATGAGTTAGCCAGAAAAGAAAAAGAGGCTAAGAAAAAACAAAAAACCATAGACATTAAAGAAGTACGTCTATCACCTAATATTGATGCCAATGATTTAAAAACAAAAGTAAATGCAGCCAGAAAATTCATTGAAAAAGGTGATAAGGTGAAAGTTACTTTACGTTTTAGAGGAAGAGAGATGGCTCATATTAATGCAAGTAAACATATTTTGGATGATTTTGCGGGGCAGTTATCTGATATAGCAGTTGTTGAGAAAGCTGCTAAGCTCGAAGGACGAAGTATGATGATGTTTTTGACTGAAAAACGTTAATTTCATCTTGACTGTCTGTGTATCATTTAGGAATTATCGTCACTATGTGACAATAATATAGATTTTTAATTTATGACAATTATTAAGGAGGAAATATCATGCCAAAAATAAAAACTAGTAAAGCAGCTGCTAAACGTTTCAAAAAAACAGGTACAGGAAAATTAAAAAGAATGAAGGCATATAAGAGTCACATCCTGACAAAGAAATCTGCAAAGAGAAAGAGAAATCTTAGAAAAGCTACTATGACAGATGCTACTAACGTTAAAAATATGAAAAAAATCTTACCTTATTTATAGGATAAAATAGAGTAAAGGAGGAAATCGACAAATGGCAAGAATTAAAGGCGGAATGAACGCTAAGAAAAAGCATAATAGAGTATTAAAGCTAGCTAAAGGATATAGAGGAGCTAGATCAAAACAGTATAGAGTAGCAAAACAATCAGTTATGAGAGCATTAACTAGCTCATATGCTGGTAGAAAGCAAAGAAAGAGACAGTTTAGACAGTTATGGATTGCTCGTATCAATGCAGCAGCTAGAATTAACGGATTAAGTTACAGCAAATTTATGTATGGTTTAAAATTAGCTGGAGTTGAAATGAATAGAAAAATGTTATCTGATATGGCAATTAATGATGCAGAAGGATTTGCAACATTAGCAGAACTTGCAAAATCAAAGATAGCCTAATATGAAAATAACCCTTGAAACTGAAATAGTTTACAAGGGTTTTCTTATTAATATTGCAAATGAATTCATATATTTTATCTATAATTAAAAGCTCTTTGTAGTCATGAAATTGCCAAATTTCTTTACTTTAGGTGCCAAAGCATACATAAGAGTTTGTAATTCTTTCGCATCCATAGTTTCTATTTTGAGAATTTCTTTTACTTCTTCAGCAGGTTTTTCAAGAAAAGCCAAAACAGCGCTTGACTCATAACCTTGAATCGCACTTGTCCCATTTTGGGAACAGGTATAATTTACAATATCATTCATTAATTTGCGTTCTTTGTCAATCCAATCTTCTTCTTTATTCTGCATAAAGGCTTTTTGAAGTTCTTTAATAGTATCCATAAATGTGCAACAACTCCTTTCTTTCAAAGTCTTCTATTTATTTTGTCACTAATTGGCACTTGTGTCAATATATTTAAACTAAAAATAAGAAATAAGTGGAAATATTGTAAATGCTTTCTAAGAATACATTGACAACACAAGCTCAAATCAATTATAATGTAACCTATCAGAAGAAAAACAAGCGGCTGCGAAGCAGACATTTGTTTTTATCTGATAGGTTAGTGATAGTGCGAAGCACTAGAGCTAATATACGAAGAACGAAGTTCGAAAGTATATTAAATCAGAAGAAAAACAAGCGGCTGCAAAGCAGACATTTGTTTTTACCTGATAGGTTAGTGATAGTGCGAAGCACTAGAGCTAATATACGAAGAACGAAGTTCGAAAGTATATTAAATCAGAAGAAAAACAAGCGGCTGCGAAGCAGACATTTGTTTTTATCTGATAGGTTAGTGATAGTGCGAAGCACTAGAGCTAATATACGAAGAACGAAGTTCGAAAGTATATTAAATCAGAAGAAAAACAAGCGGCTGCGAAGCAGACAATATAATCCTTGATAGCTCAATGGTAGAGCACACGGCTGTTAACCGTGGTGTTGTAGGTTCGAGCCCTACTCAGGGAGTTTTTAGAAAAAAATAAATCTCAAACATTCGTTTGGGATTTTTTCAACTTAGGAGGATAAAATGAAATTTGATAAAGAAGATAAGCTCTTTAAATATGCGGTTTATGCAACATTAACTGCAATTGCGATTTATATTGCAATTTCCATTATGGGTAATATTGGTTTTATTATTGGTAAGGTAGCAAAGGTTGCAGGTGTAATAATGACACTTTTGAAACCACTAATTATAGCTTTAGTCATAGCGTACTTGTTTCAGCCAGCAACCAATAAAATAGAAAAATTTCTTGAGAGAAAAAAGATATTAAAAAAACAAGATTCTCGAAGAAGTTTTAGTATTACCATTGTCTATTTAACTATCATAGGATTAGTAATTGCAATGATCTGTGGAATCTACATTATGATAGGAGGACAGATTTCAAAGAATACGACGATATCGAATATTATAATATATATAACGGATTATCTGAATCAGAATCAGTTTTCGGCAGCTGCAATTGAAAGTAAATTAAATAGCCTTAATATTCAATTACCAGAGAATTTTAATAACATTGTAGCGAATGTAGTTACATTTGTTCAGGATTATATCACTACTAGTATTTCTAATTTAGCTGGCTCTGTGGTAGCTTTTGGAAGTAATATTTTATCATTTTTTATTTCTATTATATTAAGTATTTATCTGCTCAAAGATTATGAGTATTTTAAGGAGCTTTGGAAAAAAATATTTTATTTTATATTTAGAAAAGGTAAGACAGGGAAAACAATTAATGGATGTGCAGCAGTAATTAATAATACATTCTCTAATTATATTAGAGGTCAGCTACTGGATGCCTGCATTGTTGGTATCCTATCAGCAATTGCACTGGCAATTATAGGTATTGATTATGCAATCGTAATTGGAATTATTTCAGGAATATGTAATATGATTCCATATGTTGGGCCTTTGGTTGGAACAGTATTAGCGGCTATTATGGGCTTATTGAGCGGACAGCCAATTATGATATTATGGGCAATTATAGCGATGATAATCGTACAGCAGATTGATAACAACCTGATTGCGCCAAAGATTGTAGGAGATAGTGTTGGATTACATCCTGTTTTTACTATGTTGGCAATATTAATTGGTGGAAATGTGGGAGGTTTGATTGGAATGCTAATAGCAGTGCCCCTTACTGCATCGATTAAAATATTAGTAAGTGACTGGTACAATAAAAATGTAGACTACAATAAATAGTAAATATCCCTCAAAATTAAAATTTTGAGGGATATTTACTTTATAAGAATAAAATTATGTGGTTTAATAAGCATAATCGATATAGAGTGAGGATATATTTTTGTCATAAAGTTCGTAACGTACACTCTCATTGGACCAATTACTAGAAGTTATAGAGTCATATGCATCATCACTAACAGGTATCTCAAAGGATTCGTTTATCGATAAGGAATCATCTAAAGGACTAATAAGTAAGAGTCAGAGAAATCATAACTTGTGATTCCTGTGTAAAACGAAAGAGTCTTTGGTAAGTAAACTTTAATTCTAAATCTAGTTGGGTGAAAATTATAATTTTTTAACTTTAGATTAAGTGTTAAATTGACATCTTCATTCACTTTATTTAAGGAAATATGTGATTCTAAGATATCAACAGATTGAACAGTGTCATTTTTAAGTGTGTGATAACCTGAAAATGGCAACCGATTAAAAGGCTCTTATCGATGGGATTATTCTCATACAGATAAGAGCCTTTTCTTAAATTACATTAGAAACATCGAAAGAAAAAGATACTGTTAATATTAACTCTTTCAAACACCCAACGATTGCGTCGCCATACGAAGCCATCTACTGACCAGCGGTTCATAAAGATAGGATAAAACCAAAAAGACCTTCCATTCCATAACCAAATGAAAGTAAATCGATTTAGACAACGACGAATCTCTCTTTGCAAATTATTGGATCGATTTATGTTACCAAATTGCTGATTGAATTGTGCAGTTTCAGGAAGCGGCATGACAACTCCACGTGGTAACTGCGGAACATTTGAAGGAGGTGGTGTGTTAGGTGGTGAGACTCCTGGACCAGGCCCGCCAGGGAATCCACCAGGTCTACCAGGGCCACCAGGGCCGCCAGGACCGCTAGGAAAGTCACCAGGAAAGCCACCAGGAAAATCACCAGGGAATCCATCAGGCCCGCCAGGGAATCCACCAGGTCCACCAGGACCACCAGGCCTACCAGGACCGCCAGGACCACCAGGCCTACCAGGGCCACCAGGACCACCAGGACGTCTTTGTGTTTGTGTGATGGATTTACCTTTTGCCTTTTTATTATTTAATATTTCTAATTCTTTGCAATCTAAGTAATCAGAATCATCTGTAGCCATATATACATCCCTTTCAAATATAGATATACAGCTTATTGTATGAACATAGGGGGGATAATGTGCAGAGCTCTTAAGATAAATATCAAGGAAAGGTGAGAGTAACAAAAGAAAATAGTACAATAACAAAAGAAAAAATAGGATTGACAAATTTATGTATCTTATATATAATATTTAATGTTGTAGCGTTCAAATCGGTAGTAATGGTTTTAACTAAGCAGTTGTGGCGGAATTGGCATACGCGCTAGACTAAGGATCTAGTCTGGGATAACTGGGTACGGGTTCAAGTCCCGTCAACTGCATTAGAGATGTAGGTCTTGTGAATTTATTTACAAGGCTTTTCTTTTCTAAAAATATAATGTATGATATGCACAAGTGGCGGAATTGGCAGACGCGCAGGCTTCAGGTGCCTGTGGTAGCAATATCGTGTGGGTTCAAGTCCCATCTTGTGCATCAAAATGATTGGCTAAAAGTACAAATTGTATTTTTAGCCGTATCATTTTAAGAATTTAAGTTGAATGTGAATATCTGCGAACCAGGACTCTTTTATCTTAAGAAAGTATAGTAAAATACTTTCTTTTTTTGTATAATAGATTAAACAAATGAAAGTTTATGCAAAAAGGGATAAATTATTAGAGGTGAAAAATGAACGTTAGTGAATATTTAGAAAAAAAGCCACTCATATTTGATGGTGCAATGGGAACTTATTATGGTGAGAGATACACAGGGAAATGTGAATATGCCAATATAGAACATCCAAATAGAGTTCTGCAAATCCATAAAGAATATATTGAGGCAGGCTGTATGGCAATTAAGACAAATACCTTTGCGGCCAATACGGTCAGCTTAGAAACTGATATAGAAATCGTAAAAAAAATCGTCGCAGCAGGTTCACGTATTGCGCTTGAAGCAGCAAAAGAGAGAGACATTGCTGTATTTGCTGATATGGGCCCGATTCCCTATGTAGGTGGCTCACCGATTCAAGAGTATAAGGAAATAATAGATGTTTTTTTAGAAAATAATATAACCAATTTTCTATTTGAGACATTGGGAAGTGACGAAGATTTAGCTGAGTTATCAAGATATATTAAGCGAAAGAAAGAAGATAGCTTTATAATAGTCCAATTTGCAGTGACACCAGATGGGTTTACGAGAGTGGGACTATCAGGAAAGAATATTTTTAAGCGAATCAATGAGATCAAGGAAATAGATGCAGTGGGTTTTAACTGTATATCAGGTGCTCATCATTTGTATGAATATATTAAACAATTAGAGCCATTTCAAAAGAACATTTCTATTATGCCAAATGCAGGATTTCCAACCGTTAGAGATAATAGAACAATATTTGAAAATAGCTCAGATTATTTTGCAGAAACATTATATAAGACAATAAACGTTGGAGTAAATATCGTCGGAGGTTGTTGTGGAACGACACCCGAATACATTCGCAAAACAGTAGAATATGTAAAGGGCGTAAAAACAGCCAAACGAATTGAATATAAAAAAGCTGAAGTCACGAAAAGGGAGTCAAATCAAAAGGAAAACTTGTTGCTTCATAAAATAAACGCAGGCAAAAAGATAATTGCAGTCGAGTTGGACCCACCGTCAAAGGCGGAAATTTCAAATTTTATGGAGGGAGCAAAAAGATTAAAATATAGTGGAGTGGATGCGATTACGATAGCGGACTGTCCACTAGCAAGAGCCAGAGTAGATAGTAGCCTTTTGGCATGCAAATTAAAAAGGGAGTTGGATATTACCCCAATTCCACATATGACATGTCGAGATAGAAATATCAATGCAACGAAAGCATTGCTTTTAGGATTAAACATAGAAGGAGTTGAAAATGTTCTTGTAGTGACAGGAGATCCTGTACCTTCTCCCCTTCGTGATGAAATAAAAACAATGTTTAGCTTTAATTCAGCTATTTTGGCAAAACATATTAGTGAGTTAAATGAAGAAGTGTTTTCTTCTCCTTTTGGCATTTGTGCCGCATTAAATGTGAATGCTAGGAATTTTGATGCGCAGCTAAAGCATGCACAAAAGAAGATTGATAATGGTGTTACGATGCTTTTTACACAACCTGTCTTGACTGAGGAAGCTTTTGAAAATCTAAAAAAAGCGAAAGAAACATTACAGGCAAAAATTTTAGGAGGAATTATTCCAATTGTAAGTCACAGAAATGCCTGTTTTATGAATAATGAAATTTCAGGAATCAACGTATCTCAAGATATTATCAATCAGTACGAAGGAAAGGAACGAGAGGAAGCTAGTAAGTTAGCCGTCAAGATTTCTACGGAAATTGCAGAAAAAATCAGTCCATATGTAGATGGATATTATATTATCACACCATTTAATCGAGTGGATATTATTGAAAAAATAATTCAAGGGATTCACACATTCCAATCTTAATACGATTGAAATGTGGTATCATAAGTTTAGTATGCAAGAGTACATACGATTTTACGTTTTTAATAATAACTCATATAAATATCGGCACCTAAGGCTTCTAATTTCTTAGGTGCTATTATTTTATATACTCCATTTTCTTTCTTTAGATATTCCTTATCACAAAAATTCTTTAAAGTGCGAAGCAAATGTCTATAGCTAGTACCAAGAAGTTCAGATAAAGCAGTAAGATTCTCGTCAAAAACAAGATTCTCAGAGGTATTAATAATATAAGAAGCCAAACGTTCTTCCAATGGATAAAGCAAGTTATGAGAATTGAATTGCCCAGTTGTATCTAGCTTTTTTGCTAAGTGACAACAGGCAGCACGAAGAAATTTTCGATCATTATACAGCATTTTATGACATGGTTTGAGTGGAAGTAAAAGACAATATACATCACTTAAGGCTTGTACATTAGTAGTAATTTTTAACTGATTCACAAACTCTGCATCTCCAATAATTTCAAATTGATGATAAAAGGTGTGTAAATAATGTTTTCCATTGGATAATAAAGAATACACTTTAGCTCTACCCGATATAAAAAAGCAAATATATGTAAGGGGCTCTCCATATTTAAAAATATGTTCTCCTTTTTTATATAAAACAAGCTCGAGAGGGTAGTTTTGATAATCTGTTAATACTTCATCAATTGGATTCTCGCGTAATATTTTTTGAAATAGTATACTATCATGAATTCGCTCCATTATTTAATCCTTTCTTTCGTAATTATTCTGATAATAAATATATAGTGACATATGTCATACATTCCTGCAACAAAAAGTTTTATACTTTTAGTTAGTAAATAGAAAAGGAGATTCTACATGGCAGTATTTTTATCTATTTTTAGTGGCATTATTTTATCGATTATGATTGTTATGAATAGTGATTTGTCAACTACAATGGGCATTTATCCTTCGGTCGCACTGATTCATTTTATTGGTTTAATCGTAATTATTATTATTTTAAAAATCAAAAAATTAAGTCTGAAATTTGATAAATCTATTCCAATTTATTGGTATAGCGGAGGGGCAGTTGGTATTTTAACTACTATTTTTCAGAATGTCACAGTCTCAAAGATTGGGGTATCAAAAATGTTAGCATTAGCATTATTTGGTCAAAGTGTGATTTCAATTGTTATTGAGCATTTTGGATTATTTGAAACACCAAAGCGCTATATTCAGAAAAAGCAGTTTATTGGAATCGCCCTTATACTAATTGGAATTATAGTCATGTTTCTTTATTAATTGATATCAAGTTGAGAATAAGTCAGAATTATAAAGGAAGAAAGGAAACGTATGTATATTATATTAGCGATATTATCAGGGGTTACCATTGTGGTAAGTAGAATGACAAACGCAAAGCTTGGAAAAGAATTAAGTGTATACCAAAGTACATTTTTTAATTATGTGGTGGGGTTTATAGGATCAATGCTTGCCATGTTTCTTTTTAGAGCAACCTTTTTATTTGAGCCACATACAAATGGAGTGCGTTTTTATGCTATGTTTTTAGGAGGTGTGCTAGGTGTTATAATGATTATTATTTCGAATATTATTACACCTAAAATATCAGCCTTTTCACTAACAATCATTATATTCGTTAGTCAGTTATTCTCAGGGGTAATCCTAGATTATTTTTTATTTGAACAGCTTTCAGCAGGAAAAGTGATAGGGGGCACATTAGTTTTGATTGGATTGATATTTAATACAAAAGCTTAGACTTGAAAATAAACGAAGTGTGCTATATAATATTTTGGACAAGCAAGGAGGTTTTGTACAATGAACATAAATGTTTTAGCTGGTCCAATTATCGGAGGAGTAATTGGGTACTTTACGAATTATATAGCTGTTAAAATGCTTTTTCGCCCTTTAAAGCCCATTAAGATAGGAAACTATACACTTCCCTTTACACCTGGAATTATTCCTAGAGGAAGAAAGAGGTTAGGAACAGCCATTGGAAATGCGGTTGGTCAGAACTTATTAACCCAAGATGCACTCGAAGAAGCACTTCTATCAGAAGAGATGAAAAATAAGGTTTTGGAAGATGTGAAAGCCTTTTGGGATAAACAACAACAAAATGAAACAACGGTGAAAGAAAAAGCATTGGAATATGTGAATGAGGAGCAATACGAGGCAACTCAAGATAAGATAGAAAATAAAATTACAGATAAAATACTAGAAAAAATGGATGAAATGGACATAGGCACAATAATTGCTGGTGAGGGAATCAAAGCAATAAAAGAGAAAATAGGAGGTTCTTTTCTTGGAATGATGATAAATGATTCTTTGATTGAATCTATGTCAGCGCCTATTATCGATGCAATAAATGTGTATATAAAAGAAAATGGTCCAGTTATTATTTATAGTAAGGTAAGTGAAGAATGTGATAAATTATCTAATTCACAAATCAAAGAGGTGATTCATATCGCCGACGACTTTGATTTTGCTTCTGTTTTTATGAAAGGTTATGAGAATCTGGTAGAAAATGAATTAGGAAAAATTGTCGCAAAAATCAATATTTCATCTATCATTGAGAAAAAGATAGATGAAATGGATGTTCTAGAGTTAGAAGAATTAATTATGTCCGTTATGAAAAAGGAATTGTCTGCTGTAGTAAATCTAGGAGCAGTGATTGGTTTTGTTCTTGGTATTATCAATATATTCTTTCGATAAATAAAAAGCGTGGGCTATGCTCACGCTTTTGGCTTATTAAACTTCTTAGCAGGTATCCGAATTTCTACTTCTGTTTCTATATTAGGAGTACTTCGGTAAGTAAGACCGCACTCTGCATTATAAAAAAGTTGTAATCGTTTATGTGTATTTGATATACCAATATTACTACCATGAGAACTTGAACTTTTGTTTCCACCAATAAGGATGGATTTTAATTTTTCAGATGTAATACCTACGCCATCATCAGATATGATAAAGACAATAGTGTTATCTTCTAACCAACCCATGATAACAATGGTTCCTTCTTTTGATTCTTTGGAAAAAATTCCATGTTGGATACTATTTTCTACGATAGGTTGAAAGACAAGCTTTGGTATCTCATAGTCTAGGAGTTCATCAGGAACGTCAATTAAAAACTTAATCTTGTTTTGATAACGCATGTTTTGTAACTGTACATAAAGTGAAACGTGTTCTAATTCCTCTTTTACAGAAACAGTTATATTTCCCTTGTTTAAGGTTAGTTTATAAAATTTTGACAAAGCCCAAACGGCATTAGATACTTCATCACTTTTTCCCATCTTAGAAAGCCAATTAATCATATCCAGTGTGTTATATAAAAAATGAGGGTTAATTTGAGCTTGCAACGCTTTAAACTCTGATATTCGTAAATCATTGGAAGCTTTTTCTTGCTGTTTTAATAAAATATTGATTTCATCGGTCATAAAATTGTAAGTCTCTATTAAATCACCGATTTCATCACGCCCCGGGTCTAGCGCAAGACGTTTTGGTGTACTTTTTCTTACCTGATTCATCTGATTGATTACGGATTTGATTCTCTTTACAATTGAATTGGATAAAAGTAAAGCAATAAAAAAGGCAATTCCAAGGAAAATCATGTAAGTACCGACAAGTTGATAAACAATATCTCTGGTTTGTACAATGGCATTGTTGGTTGGGATAACAGAAATCATGTACCAGTCGGTATTTGGAATCTCTTTACAACCAATGTATACGATTTCTCCACCTAGTGTCATTGTGGTAAAGTTGTTAATATGAGCCAGCTTTTGTTGTACTGTTTCATAAGATAAAATATATTTTCCAGATAAAGAGGAATTAGAGGTAGAGACGATTGAGTTTCGTTCGTTGATTAAGTAAGTGGAACTGTCGCTTATTGACAAATCCTTGCCTAGAATAAAATCAATATTGCTTTTTGAAAAGTAAACAGCAATATACGCAGCAGGAGTATTTACGTTATCTAAAAAGTTAACCTTTCGAATAATTGCTAGTTCTCCGTAATTTTTACACTCACTAGGAGAAAGATATAAGCTTGGGCAAACAAGATATTTTTTAGGTGTACTAGAAAAAATACCATGCCAATAAGAACCTTTCGCGTTTTCCATTGGCTCTAAGATTTGATAATCCGAATAAATCGGATCATTGTAAATGGATTCAAATTCTTTACTTAAATATACTTTAATATCAGTAATGACAAAACCGTCGATAGAGGAATGAATGGAGCTTAAGAAAGAAGTGGTATCTTTTTCAAACTCTTCTCCTTTTTCAAGTGGTATCTCATAGGAAGTCTTTGTCACAATCTCAGACAAGTATTGTGAGTTTAATATTGATTTCGAAGCATTATTAACTTGGGCAATGGAATTTTCAATATAATCAGCCGTCTGTCTAGAGAGGCTTTGCTCGGAAAGCACTGTGTTAGACAGCAGTATGTCCGAAAGTTGATTTAATAATATAAAAACAATTAAAATAGTAGGTGCGATGACTAATATTAAGTGAGAAAAGATAAATTTAGACTGCAATTTCATGTCCTGTGTATAAAATAGGATTCCTTTTTTTAACCGTTTTATCATCTGTTATATATTCCTTTCCAATGAAATATTAGCCTTTACAAAGCGTAAAGATAAATCTATTTAAAGTTTTCCATCAAAATATTGCTCTCGAAATTCAGATGGAGATAAGCCTACCTGTTTTTTAAAAGTTTTCCCAAAATAATTACCATCATTATAACCTACTTTGGAAGAAATATCTGTTATCTTATAACGAGAATCCATTAATAGTTTTTTTGCTTTTTCGATACGGTATTCGGTGAGATATTGATTTAACGTTTTTCCTGTTTCTGTTTTAAATATTGTGCAAACATAAGAAGAGGATAAAAAAACATGTTCACTAATATCTTTAATCGATAAACTATCGTTTTGATAGTTTTTACTTACAAATTCTTTGATTAAAAATATGGTTGAATTATCCCGATTCTCATTTTCGAAAGACTTAAAAAAACTTGTTGTTTTACGTTCCAGAATTTCATGTAGGTCAAAAAAAGTAACACTTTTGGAAATGTAATCTAGAATCGTTTCTGTACTATCTGCTGAAATTGAAATATGAAACTGATTCGCAGATTCGTTTAATTCTAGCAATAATTTATAGTATAAGTCCTTAACCTGATTTACCAAAATAGCCTTGTTATTAACAAATGATGTTTTCAATTTACTTAGAATCTGAGTAACCTTTTCAGAGTTTCGACTCATCAATGCTTCTGAAAACTCTGATAAAATTTTACTAGGTAAAAAAGAAGGATATGTGATAGCTTCAACATCATTATACAATACTGCATTATACGGGTAAAAAAAGGAGCTATGCATTAAAATAATAGCGTTATTATAGGATTCATATAACTTTTCTATATTACTCACTGCCTTTCCTAAACTAATAAAATGCGTAAAGGATTGTTTTAGTGAATTGGAAAAATACTCCAAGGGCGTACAAAGCATATCCTTTTGTATTTTATCCTTACCTAGTAGATGCACAATGATATATTCCTCTTGTTTTATTCCATAGATAAAATCAATTTTAGCTTTTTTTAGTAAAGGAGTTAGTTGCTTCATAATAGGAGTGGCTTCTAGTTTAGAAATCGATAAATCATTGTTTGAACCAGGCATGCTTGTTTGTTGATTTGTTTGATACAATAATTTAATTATAAGGGTAGCAAAAGAGGAATAATTTTTTAAAGATAATCCCAGTTGTGATAATTCGCTCTTATAATCCGTTTGAGGGTCGTGATTTGGATAAATCATTTTTAAAGTCAATTGAAACATATTATCATAACGATTATCATCCGCCGATTGTCTACTAAAAACAATTGATTTATGATATAGGATTGCTTCTTTGACGGATTCTTTTAATTCTTCAAGATCAATAGGTTTTTCTACATAACTGATCGCTTTAAGTTTAATGGCCGCTTTTAAATATTCTTTATCAGAATATCCACTCATGAATATAATAGAACTTTCAGGTTGGATTTCACGAATCTGTTTTGCCATCTCGACGCCGTCCATGCGAGGCATACGTACATCGCTTAGAATAATCTCAGGTGAATGGCTTTTTACAATTTCAAGTCCATGTAAGCCATCATCTGCCTCAAATATAGTATCAATGCCAAGTGCATTCCAATCAATACTATGAATCAAGCCACCTCTAGTCAGTTCTTCATCATCAACAATTAAAAGCTTCATACGTGTATCTCCTTTGGCAATTTGCTATATTTATTTTACCAAATCCTTAAAAAATTACAAGGAAAAGCAAAATTCACCAAAAAAAATTACCCTGTTTCAAAAAATATTACGATAAAATAAAAAAAATCTATGTGATATGATATAGAAAAGACGAACTAAACAAAAGCTATCTAAGCTGTTAAAGGAGGAATAAAAATGTCTGAGTATGTTCTAGAGCTTAAAGGAATTACAAAGATATTTCCTGGTGTTAAAGCACTAGATAATGTGCATTTTCAATTAAAGCCGGGCGAGATACATGCATTAATGGGAGAAAACGGTGCAGGTAAATCAACGTTCATTAAAGTCATTACTGGAGTACATAAAGCAGAAGAAGGAGAAATGTATCTAGATGGTAATTTAGTACATTTCAAAGGGCCAAAAGATGCACAGGCAGCAGGCATTGCAGCTATATACCAACACGTGACATCCTATCCACAGTTATCAGTGACTGAAAATATTTTCATGGGACATGAAAAAGTAAAAAAAGGCAGAATTCAATGGAAAGAAATGAATCAGGAAGCCGATGAACTGTTAAAACAGCTGAATGCAGATTTTAAATCTACGGATGAAATGGGAACCCTTAGTGTTGCACAACAACAGATGGTTGAAATAGCAAAAGCTTTGTCAATGAATGCAAGAATTATTATCATGGATGAGCCAACTGCATCCCTAACCAAAAGAGAATCCGAAGAGTTATATCGTATTACTGAAAAATTGAGAGATGATGGAGCCTCTATTATATTTATTTCTCATAGATTTGAAGATATGTATCGTTTAGCAACGAAGGTAACTGTATTTCGAGATTCCAAATACATTGGAAGTTATGATGTAGATGGAATTACCAATGATGATTTGATTACTGCTATGGTAGGTCGAGAAATCAATGACTTATTTCCAAAGCCAGAAGTAAAAATTGGAGAAGAGGTATTGCGAGTTGAGAATTTAAGTCGAACGGGTTACTTTAAAGATGTTTCTTTTGCAGTAAAAAAAGGTGAGATACTTGGACTAACAGGATTAGTTGGTGCAGGTAGAACAGAAGTAGTGCAAACCATTTTTGGAATTGAAGCTTATGACAGTGGAAGAATTTACATGAATGGAAAACAAGTTAATATAAAAAAACCACTGGATGCTATGAATCTTGGAATAGGGCTTCTACCAGAAGATAGACAGCTTCAGGGACTGATTCTTGATTGGGGAATCGGAAGAAATATTACGTTACCAGTGATTGGTGATTTAGGAAATAAGCTGCTAACGAATGAAAAGAAGGAACGAGCAAGAGCGAAAGAGTTAGCAGAGCGAGTAGATACCAAAGCAGTTACATTATTTGACAAAGCAAGTTCTTTGTCAGGTGGAAATCAGCAAAAAGTAGTAGTTGCAAAATTATTGGCTTCAGATCTAAAAGTAATTATTTTGGATGAACCAACAAAAGGAGTTGACGTTGGCGCCAAAGCAGCTATCTATGAAATAATGGGTGAGCTTGCGAAACAAGGCTATGCAATTATCATGATTTCTTCTGAAATGCCAGAAATACTTGGTATGAGTGACAGAATCGTTGTTATGTGTGATGGTAGAGTAACCGGAGAATTGATGCGAGGCGAAGCAACGCAGGAAGGAATTCTTGAAAAAGCGATGGCCAAAACACAAAAAACAACAGAAGCAGTGGAGTGAGGTGAAGGAAGAGATGGAGAAGAAAGGTTTTGATATAAAAAAATTAACCAGCTCTCGTGAAGCGAGTTTGGCTGTGGTGTTACTCGTATTATGTGCATTTATTGCTTTTCGAAATGCTACATTTGTAACTCCAAAGAATTTAAATAATATGTTTGTCAATTATGCGATCTATATGATTCTGGCTTTAGGAATGATGTGTGTACTGGTAATTGGAGAAATCGATATTTCAATTGGATCTACAATAGCTTTTTCAGGTATGTCTGCGGCACTCATTCTAAGAGATCATCAAGGAACGCCTACACTAGTCGCTTTTCTAATTGCAATTGCTGTTGGAACATTGTGTGGAATTGTCATTGGTAT
Organism: Candidatus Galacturonatibacter soehngenii; assembly: GCF_008830185.1. GTDB lineage: Bacteria > Bacillota > Clostridia > Lachnospirales > Lachnospiraceae > Lachnotalea > Lachnotalea soehngenii. The sequence goes on along the minus strand of NZ_WAGX01000005.1, from coordinate 189,569 downwards.
TGTAATTGCAAGAGGAAAGGTTATATCGATTATCGCTACGCTTGGATTTATGAACATACTAAGAGGTCTTACCTATTTATTGGCAAAAAACCAATGGGTAGCAGCATATCAGGTAACGGAAGGCTTTAAGTCTTTTGCAACTGGAAAATATTTAACCTTTGGATTAATTAATAACTTGATTTTTGTAGCAATTATTTGTTATATTATTTTCTTCTATTTCTTAAAATACACAAGAACAGGAAGAAAGATATACGCAGTTGGTTCGAATGCTGAGGCAGCACAAGTAAGTGGTATTAACATTGATAAGGTAAGAGTTATGGTATATGGAATCATGGGTATGCTTTGTGGACTCTCTGGAGCATTATGGGTTTCCTTATACGCTTCTGCGCAAGGTGATATGGCATCTGGAATCGAAATGGATATCATTGCAGCGTGTGTTATCGGAGGTGTTAGCTTAACAGGTGGTAGAGGTAGTGTAGTAGGAGTATTGCTTGGTGCACTTACCATTGCAGTTTTAGGAAATGGTCTCCCATTGATTGGAGTATCACAGTTTTGGTTGGATGCGATTAAAGGCTTAATCATAATTGTAGCAGTCATATTGAATGTGGTCTTACAAAGGTCAATGGATAAAAATAACCTTAAGAGGAGGGAAATCTAATCATGGCAAAACAAAAAAGAGTTATTATTGCAGAGCAGGAATTTTCATGGAAGAAATTTTTCCTCAAATGGGAATGGTTTTTAGTACTTATTTTTATCGGAGTAAATATATTGAATTTCTATGTATCACCACTTGATAAAACAACAGGATTGCCAATTTATATGAGCTTGTCAGGATTATTCAATGCAACTTTATCCTTCCTTGAAAAAGCGTTTATCGCATTGCCAATGGCTTATATCCTTGTACTGGGTGACATTGATATTTCAGTAGGATCTATCGTTGCTTTATCCGCTGTTGTTATGGCTGAAAGTTATAATAAGCTTGGATTGCCAATGGGTGCATGCGTTATCATTGCTCTCTTAGTAGGAACTTTGTGTGGATTTATCAATGGATTTATACTAACCAAGTTTACAGAACTTGCACCAATGATTGTTACTTTAGGAACGCAAATACTGTTTCGAGGGATTGCAACTATTATATTAAAGGATCAGGCTTCACAGGGACTTACTAATGTAAATTGGTTCAGTCAGCTTTACTGGGGAAAATTAGGACCTGTTCCATATATTTTCATCATTTTTATCATATGTGCTTTTATATTTGGATTTGTACTTCATAAAACCACGTTTGGTAGAAGACTTTATGCGATTGGAAGTAACCGAGTTGCAGCCGAATATGCAGGAATTCAAGTTCAAAAGATTAGATGCATTGTATTTACCATTACTGGTACCTTTTCAGCAGTGACTGCAATTTTCTTAGCATCTTGTATGGGAAGTGCTAGACCAAATATTGCATCAGGCTATGAGTTGGATGCGATATCAATGGTAGTACTTGGTGGTATATCAACTGCTGGAGGAAAGGGTAACTTTGTAGGAGCTATTATAGCAATCTTTATTATAGGATTCTTAAGATACGGATTAGGATTAGTAAACGTTTCATCTCAGGTTATGTTAGTTATTATTGGAACACTTTTAATTTGTGCAGTTATGCTTCCAAATCTAAATTTAAAAGGCTTATTAAAGAAAAAGACAGCATAAAAAATGCAATTTAGTCAATCATGTAATTGGTACTTACAGCGAAGCTGTTTGTATATATCGGGTATCAAAACACTAAATTCTTAGGGAGGAAAAAAGAATGAAGAAAAAATTACTTAGCGTATTACTTTGCGCATCAATGGTTTCAGCTATGTTAGCGGGCTGTGGAAGCTCATCATCAAATTCTACTGGAACCAAAACAGATTCAGCTACTACAACAGATTCAGCTACTACAACAGATTCAAAGGACACAACAACAGAAACGAAAACAGATGATGCTACTGCATCAGGAGATATTGGATCTTATGCAGTCATTGTTAAAAGTGCAGGAAATCCTTATAATGCAAAGCAAATTCAAGGTTTTAAAGAAGTAATCGAGGCACAGGGTGGAACTTGTATTACGAAAGAGCCAGAATCAGCTACAGCTGAGGCGCAGATTGCTATGATTAACGAGTTAGTTGCTCAGCAAGTAGATGCAATTGCAATCGCAGCAAATGATACCGATGCGTTACAGCCAGCACTAACAGCAGCAAAAAATGCAGGTATCGCAATTTCTTCTTTTGACTCATCAACAAATGCTGCAAGCCGTGCAGTTCATGTAAACCAGGCAGGTACAGAAATCATTGGTCAAACATTAGTAGAAGCAATTGCTGATATTACTGGCGGATCAGGACAATTTGCAATCCTTTCTGCTACAAGTCAGGCTACAAACCAAAATGCATGGATTGAAGCAATGAAAAAAGTAATGGAAGATAGCAAGTATTCAGGACTTGAATTAGTAGATATCGTTTATGGTGATGATGAATATCAAAAATCCGTTGACCAGACACAAGCTTTATTATCTAACTATCCTGACTTAAAAGTAATTTGCGCTCCTACTACTGTAGGTATCATGGCGGCAGCTAAAGTACTACAAGATCAAGGTGTTGCAGACAAGATTAAATTAACAGGCCTTGGACTTCCATCTGAAATGGCTGATTACATTGGTGATGATGCTGCAAAAGCATGCCCTTATATGTATTTGTGGAATCCAATTGATATTGGAAGATTATCAGCTTATACTTCAATTGCTTTAGCAAAGGGTGAAATCACTGGAGCAGCTGGAGAGAAATTTAGCGCTGGCGACATGGGAGACTACGAAATCGTTGCAGCAGCAGACGGTGGAACCGAAATTATTCTTGGACCTCCATTCAAATTCGATCCAAGCAATATTGAAGAATGGAAGAGCGTATACTAAAATAAATAATCAAATCACTTTAATAAAGCTTCCTGCATTGGTAGGAAGCTTTATATATATAGGTCTTATGGTAAGCAAACTCACAATCTTTTATAGGATGAAGTATTGAAAAATAAAATAATTTGGTTTATACTAAAACAAATCAAAATTCGTTTAGGTCTAAGGAGGACAATGTAATGATTAAAGGCTTTAAAATGAAATTATACGAAGGACAAGAAAAAGAATATGAATATCGTCATAATCAGTTATGGCCAGAGATGAAGGATATGATTCATGAGTATGGTGGGAAAAACTATACCATATTTTTAGATAAAGAAACACTAACTTTATTTGGATATATTGAAATAGAAGACGAAGAGAAGTGGAAAAAAGGAGCAGACACAGCAATCAATCGTAAATGGTGGGATTATATGGCAGATATTATGGAAACAAATCCAGATAATAGTCCTGTTGCTGTTGACTTAGATATGGTGTTTCACTTGGATTAACAAGCTTCAATTCCTGATTGACAAATCTTAGTTATATATGCTATAATTTGGCTATTATATTAAAACCGTTGAGAAAGAATAGTAAATTATAAATGACATGACAGAGAGTCGCCAGAGGTGGAAGGCGATATGGAGTTTTTAATTGAATGGGCTTTCGAGGGCAACCCGAACTAATAGTAGGCGTTGACGGGAGGATGCACCTGTTATAAAGGCATAGCATATGTTGGTATGTATACAAAGAGGACGTACGTCAATTTGAGTGGTATCGCGGATATATCCGTCTCAAGCATTAGCTTGAGGCGGTTTTTTTATATAATAAGAAAGTTCGTAGAATATCCTTATTATACAACTCTTTCCTTTTCACTCAATTTATTTCACATAACTGAATGGTAGTATGTTATAAAACCAACAATAATAAAAGTATTGAAATTAAAGGAGAATATTATGAAAAAGTTTAAGAATGTAACTTCATTATTGGTAGCAACGACTCTAATTATGACAATGGCAACCGGATGCGCTGGAAAAAATAATGCATCCTCCACTGAGCAAACAAAAAATAGTCAAGAAAATGTTCAAGAAACTCAAAAAGAGAATTCAGGTTCTTATACAATTGGGATCGGTCAGTTTGCACAACATGGTTCTTTGGATAATTGCCGAGAAGGATTTATAGAAGGCTTAAAAGAAGCTGGGATTGAAGAGGGAAAAAATTTAACGCTTATATATGACAATGCCAATGCAGATACAGGAACAGCAGCACAGATTACAGACAATTATGTATCAAAGAAAGTAGATCTTATTTGTGCAATTGCAACACCGATGGCACAAAGTGCATTTGGTGCAGCACGAGATGAAGATATTCCAGTTGTCTATACTGCTATTACAGACCCAGTTGCGGCGGAGTTGGCCCAAGAAGATAAGACACCAAAAGGTAATGTAACTGGTACAAGTGATAAATTACCAGTGGAACAACAATTACAAATGATTCGAGAGTTGCTTCCAAGTGCCAAAAAGATTGGTATTATGTATACTACAAGTGAGGTTAACTCTGCTGTTTCCGTGGAAGAATATAAAGAAAAGGCTTCTGAATATGGATTTGAAATTATAGATAGTGCAATTGCAACTGCAGCAGATATTCCTTTGGCAGCTGATGATTTGATTTCAAAGGTAGACTGTATTAATAATTTGACTGATAATACAGTTGTAAGTGCGCTACCAATTATTTTGGAAAAAGCGAATGAAAATAACATACCAGTATTTGGGAGCGAAATAGAACAGGTTAAAATTGGTTGTCTTGCTACGGTAGGACTAGATTATTATGAATTAGGAAAACAAACAGGTGCAATGGCAGCTAAGATTTTAAAAGGAGATGCGAAAGCTTCAGAGATGCCTTACGAAGTAATTGAAGAAGGAAGTTTTTATGCAAATGCACAAGTAGCAGAGGCTTTAAAGATTGAGATACCACAGGATTTAGTGGACAAAGCAGTAGAAATATTTAAGACGATAGAAGAAAATTAATTAAAGTAGTTAAAGGGAGCGTGTAAGAATGCTTAACATTCTAAACAGTATTTTGGTAGAAGGACTTATATATGCAATTATGGTACTTGGAGTATATATAACCTATAAGATTTTGGATTTTCCAGATCTTTCTGTAGATGGAACTTTTCCTTTGGGGGCGGCCATCACTGCAATATTAATAATAAATGATGTGAATCCATATCTAACCTTACTGGTGTCATTCTTGATAGGAGCCTTTGCAGGTATGATTACAGGTATCATTCATGTTAAATTAAAGGTAAGAGATTTATTAGCTGGTATTATAATGATGACTGCTCTGTATACTGTGAACTTAAGGATTGCTGGAAAGGCGAATGTAGCATTCTTTTCTAAAGATACTATTTTCACAAAAAATTTTCTAACAAGTTTTTTTGCTGAGGGCAGTGAAAAGGTGATAAGACTCGTACTTATTATTATAATTATATTGTTATTAAAATTAATGTTAGATGCTTATTTAAGAACTCGTTCAGGATACCTATTAAGGGCAGTTGGAGATAATAAGACATTAGTGACGACTTTAGGAAAAGACATGGGCTTTGTGAAAATAGTTGGTTTGAGTCTTGCAAATGGCTTGGCTGCATTAGCAGGAAGCGTCTATGCACAAAAACAAGGTTTTTTTGATATTACTATGGGAACAGGAATGGTTGTGATTGGACTTGCAAGTGTAATCATAGGAATTAATGTTTTTCAATCATTTCATTTTGTAAAAGCTACAACAGCAGTTATTATAGGAAGTATTTTGTATAAAGGGTGTGTTGCTTTGGCAATTGGCATAGGACTTGGAGCAAATGACTTAAAGTTAGTCACCGCAGTCTTATTCTTAGTTATCCTTGTTTTTACACAGGAAAAGAGAAGGAAGGTGAATAAAAATGCTTGAATTAAACCAAATTAGCAAATATTACAATCCTGGTACAATTAATGAAACTTGCCTTTTTAATCACTTTAATTTAACAATTCAAGATGGAGAATTTGTTTCAGTCGTAGGTAGCAATGGTTCAGGTAAGACTTCAATGTTAAATATTATATGTGGAAGCATTCCGATTGAGCAGGGGCAAATTATCTTAGATGAGAAAAACATTACTAATCTTAAAGAATACAAAAGACAACAAATTATTGGAAGAGTATACCAAAATCCTTCTATGGGAACTTGCCCTAATATGACAATTCTTGAAAACATGTCAATCGCAGATAACAAAGGAAAACCTTTTAATTTAATGCCTGGTACAAATAAAAAGAGAATTGATTTTTATAAGGAAAATTTAAAAAAATTAAACTTAGGGCTAGAAGATAAATTAGAGGTTAAAGTTGGCTCATTATCTGGAGGACAACGTCAAGCCATGGCGCTTTTGATGTCTACTTTGACACCAATTCGTTTTTTGATTCTAGATGAACATACAGCAGCATTAGATCCAAAGACTGCTGAAATCATCATGGAGCTTACCGACAAAATCGTATCGGAGAAAAAACTAACCACAATTATGGTAACTCACAATTTAAGATACGCGGTTGAATATGGAAATCGTCTTATTATGATGCATCAAGGAGAAGCTATTGTGGATAAGGCAAGAAGTGAGAAGGCAAATATTAAGGTAGAAGATATCTTAGATAGATTTAATCAGATTAGTATTGAATGTGGGAATTAAAAGTCAAACCCCTTGTATATCAAGGGGTTGAATGATATAAATATATGAAGTGGCTCTAATTTGGCTCTAATTTAAGTTTTTGAAGAGCATCTACTACCTGGCTCTGCTTGTTAGGGTATAGATGCGAATAAGTATTTAGTGTGGTTTCAACTTTTTCATGGCCTAATCGTTCGGCTATGAGTAATGGAGTAAAACCTAATTCAATTAATAAGGAAGCATGAGAATGTCTTAGATCGTGTATCCTTATTTTTTTTATTCCCGTCTTTTGGCATGTTATTTTTATCTCGTATGAAAATGTTTGACGGTTAAATGGGAAGAGTCTATCTGTAGGTTCAGGGGCGTATAGTGTGGCAATATAGTTTTTTATATCTTCACATAGAAAATCTGGTATCAAAACAACTCTATTGCTTTTAGGTGTCTTTGGTGGGGTAATAATATCTTCTGCATTAAGGCGCTGCAGTGTTTTATTGATGTTTATTGTTTTTGCTTCTAAGTCAATATCGTTTAGAGTTAAGGCAAGTAGTTCTCCAATTCTCATGCCTGTATAATATAGGACTTCAAGTCCTGTTTTAGTGTGAATCTTTCCAGATGAGTTTTTAATAAAACATTCAAATTCTTCCTTTGTCCAAAAGTCAATTCTTCCTGATCTATCTTTTCCTATCAACTCTGTTTTACGACAAGGGTTGTCTCTAAAATCATAATATTTACTTGCATAATTAAAAATTGCTACTAGTTGAGCATTCACTGATCTTAAGTATGTGTCAGAGTAATTTTGGCTAATCAACATATTTTGCCACTTTCTAATATCAGTAGCCTTAATGGTATTGATAGGCCTATTTTTAAAGTAAGGTAATATTTTGCCATCGATAATACGTTTTTTATTCTGTACAGTAGATGTGCGAAGCCTGGAACTTAAATCCTCCATATATAATTCTGCCAAGCTTTCTAAGCTCATATCTGGATTAGCTTCTTGTTTATTTAGAAATTCCCTTTCCCACTCGAGAGCTTCTCTTTTTGTAGCAAATCCTCTTTTTTTCTTCTTTTTCTTGTTACCTTGCCAGTCAGTATAATAAAATTGACTTGTCCATGTGTTTCTGTCTAAATCCCTTGTTGCTGACATATTGTATCTTCCTTTCGTTTATGGTGTACTTTATTAAAGCTATGTGATACAATATCTTTGATTATGGTGATATTGCATAGCCTTTTATTGGTTTATGAGTTTCATCTATTGAACCGTTCCTAGTGGTGTAGGGGCGGTTTTTTAATAATTAGTTAACTTTCCATCGTTTACCACAATCTTGACATACCCCATATGTAACTGTTTTGCTTTTCTTTCTTAACATTAATGGAATAACTATAAGTAATCCAAAAATTGTTAGTGCTAATATTAAATAAAGTAATAGTGTAAAGCAACCAGTACCTTTTGATTCAGAAACGGTTTGGAATGATATATTTTCGCCTCCGCATTTAGGACATTTCATGGTTTTATTTCTCCCTTCTCTTTTGTTTATATGATTAATTAAAAGACATAGATTTTACAGCTTTGTAATAATTTGCTGTTACGGAGTTAGCCAGATCATAAGTGACTGTATTTATCTTCCAATTTCCTTTTTCTTTTAACAAACTAATTTTAAAGGTTTTAGTTTTATACTTTTTCTGATAAGCACTCATACTATCTTTGATTGACTTCTTAAAGATGGAATTGAATTTTTTTAATAATGTTTTATCTGAATAATTTTTATCTGCATTTGCAAATGCGAATAGGATAAGATTTGCAAATGCATATTCATACGTAGTTGATGAATCTAAGTATTTACATTTAACAGTAACAGTTGCTTTATTTTTATCTACTTTAATTTTTTGAACAGAGTATTTTAGTGACTTGTTCCTTATTTTTAAATAGCTACGCAACGAAGAATAATCATTTAATTCCGATGGATTATAGTTCTTGGTATCCTTTACGTATTTATTCATCTTTTTTACATCGTACTTCTTTGCAGCTTTAAAATAATTGTTAATAGTTGTTTTGATTTTTGTTTTATCAGATGCCGCATTTACAATAGAGGCGCTATTACAAATTGGACTCATTACTAAAATTAATAATAAAATAACTGATAAACACAACGATATTGCTCTTTTTCTCATACTCTTTATCCCTCTTTCTTAATTCTTTTTTCGTTGCTGTCCCCTAAATTAGGAGGATGGTTTCTTGACATATAGGTTAACCTATGTATATAATATACTTAACAAGACAGCCGGAAGATAGCTCAAACTTATCCGTCTCGGCGAAAAATCAAAGCGTTATAAAAATAGCCGTCCTAACTTTTGCAGAGAACAGGGCGGCTATTTCTTTTTGTCATTTTTAACAAAGGTTAAAATAGCAATTACCATAATTACAAAAGCAAATAGATCACTATATGTAACATACATGAGCACCACCCCCTCGCAAGACTCGAGACGGATGGGCATGCTCGCCCTACCGGCTGCCCGGTTAAATATATTATTGTCAACGTGTCGATGTGACAGGCACGTCCGAAAGGTGTGCGTCTCATGCACACGTTGGTTCAATGTGGTAATTTCGTTACTACGTGTGGGCGAGAGCCACACCTCTTTGTATTCTATCGTTTTGTAGACCTCAACAAAATTGATGGCTGTTAAAAGTTTTACTCACCACAATTTCGTGGGCAGTCTGGAAAAACTCTCACTCACAACCATTTGATTGTCACTTTGAAGAATCAGACTGTGCAATTTTGCTCTTTCCTAAGGGGCCGAATTTTCGGCAGCTCTTCCTGTAGGAAGAATGTAGGGAGTGACATCATGTTAAACCTTATTTCCGTTCTAATATAATTCCCAATTATTTGGGAAAGTAGGTTTCGCATTATTTTGGGGAAAATCGTTTTCGACCACATTTGGGCGAAGTCACTTTGTTTCGCCATTATCTTTATCAGCTGGTAGTTCATTTTTTATAATTGTTGAATTGTCCTTAAGTATCTCTTCGAGCCTGGTTTTGAAATCACTATTATTAATTATATTTTTGATGTTAAGATTTTTACTTAGTTCATTTATAGTTTTTAAGTATTCTCTGTAATTATCATTATCAGTCAAATCATCAATAGTTTTGTTTGCATTTTCAAGAATGGGATTAAGTGTTAAGGTAAGTCCTGCTGTATAACCTGTAATAAGAGAAATATCCATTTTCCAGAATTTGAGTATATTGATAATTATATCTTCGCCAATATTTTTAGAATCGTTTTCAAATAATAGATAATCTTCTAATGATATTTCTAGCTTATTAGCCACATATTTTTCTGTTGCATCATTTTTTATTCTCTCATTTTTACACAAGGTAGATAATATTTGAAGCACGGTTTCCGGAAACTCATCGATAAGTCTTATTAAAGATAAGTCTTCGTTTGAATTTCTTTTGGTTGATTCAATTACTATATTTTGATTACCTATGTAATAAATATAATCAATAGGTTTTTGGTTTAACAAAATGTCTGTGCTTATGTCTAAATATTTTGCAATTTTGTTCAAATTTTCACTGCTAGGAGTAATACTCCTAAGTTTAGAAAGATAACTTCTAGCAAAGCCTAAGTCCTTTTCCATCTTATTAATTGAAATTCCTCTATGCTTTGCAATCTGCTTAATTCGTTCATATAAATCCATCATTTGTCTCCTTGAAATTTAAATAATAGTATTGACATACGCAAAATAATGTGTATAATGAAATATAACAGCGCAATATAATACGTATATTTATTATGTTTTAAAGCTAAATTTTAAATGAATTATACAATATATTGCGTATTAAGTCAACAGGTAAACGCAATTTATTGCGTAATTTGTCGAGAAAGGAGTGATTGTATTGATTTTAGAAAATATTAAAATCCAATGTAAAATAAAAAAAGTATCAATATCTAAGATGGAAAGAGATTTACATTTTACACGAGGATATATACATAAATGGAATAGGATAGTACCAGGTGTAAATAAGGTCAAAATGGTATCAGATTATTTAGGTGTAACAGTAGAAGACTTGATAAAGCAATTTGGTAATATGTCAAGAACATAATTGAATTGTTTTTGATAGAAAAGGGTAACTTGAATAGACCTACGGCTTTTCAAAGAAAAAACGTAAGTTAGACGATTAATATAGATTACCTACTCTTATCCGGAGAGTAGAGTTGGCTTTTGTCCAGCAGGCCAAAAAGCATACGTAAAAATTTACGGGAAGTCAACGCGAGTGCTCTTTTATGTTGATGGTTTCTAGTTTCAACATATTTTTTATTGTAGAAGCTTTTGTATTCAGGGCAGTTTCTTATGACACTGCCAGTAGCTTCGATGATGTAGTAGCGCAGGTAACGGTTGCCAGCCTTACTCATCTTTTTATCTTCTGCTTCAAATTCACCAGACTGGTTATCATTCCAGACGATACCACAGTATTTGGCAAGTGCATCAGAATTCTGAAAAGCTTTAATAGAGCCGAGTTCGGCAAGGATACCGGCAGAGTAGACTTTACCGATTCCAGGAATGGAATTCAGAACGGTATACTCATCAGGGTTTAAACCTTGAACAGTTTGAAGTATGGCTTTATCAATCGCTTTCAGTTCTTTTTCAAAGGAACTGATGCAGTTAAAAGAAGAAGCAATAGATATGGTTAATGGTTCATAAAGACATTTATCTAGCCTATATGAATTACGAGCAGCAGCTTGAAGAAGCTTAGCAGTTTCATCCGGATCAACAATGCGACCGCGACTTTTGGAGTTGACAAAAGCAACTAGTTCTTCGACAGATGAATTTACAAGATCTTCATTGGTTGTAAATTCGGTCAGAATAGCTTTGGCAGTAGCATTATATTTGTTTGAAAAAGGATGCTCGTCTTTATTCAATAAAGCATACTCACTGAATTTCAGAAAGATGTTATTTAACATGTATGTTTTCTCTCTGGCAATACATTCGGTGATATGTAAACGATGTCTTGTAAGACGCTGAAGAGCTAAATACTGGGAACCACGCCAAGGTTTAATGGTAATACGCCCCACACGTGCATAATCAGCAATAACAAAAGAATCAATACCATCATTCTTACCTAAGTCATTAAAAGATTTTTTATAGTTTTTTACTTCCTTTGGATTAAGGCAGTAAACATGTACAGAAAAAGGAGCAAGTTTATCACTGGCAGAAAGATAGTTGGCGATATGAACACCAAAAAAGCCGGTAGACTCCATACTGATAATGACGTACTTGAACTGATGGTTATTAGCTAAAACATCAACAATCATTGTTTCAAGAAGTTCTGCTCCTTCCTGCGAATTAGGAACTGGTTTCATCTTTATGAAATAGTCCTGATGGAAATCAAGGGCAGACACAACATTAAAACGGGATGCAATATCAATCCCAACAAACAGCGTTGATAGGTAATCGATTTTCTTCACGGGAATCACCACCTTTCAAAATAAAATGAAGAATGTAATCATGGATTATCCCAGATCACTACGCCACCCTAAACCTCGCGTTATTAGCATTCTCTGGCAGAAATACCCTGCTGGTGGCTAGATACCAGGATGCAGCATTTGTGTAATAAGTCTTGGCGTAGCATTAGGGCTGCATGCTTTCTAGGCAATAACATGAAGTTTTGCAGGAGGAATAAAGCAGTAACCACAGCTACAGTTCTTATGAACAAAGTATAGCATCTGGGGCCATGATGATAAAGAAACTTATTAACTATGTAGGTATCTAAAATTCAATACCTATATCATAAAAATAAGTTTATAGCCTCCATATGAGGTCTATAAACTTATAATACGAGGAGGATTAACTATGAAAGAGTTGATTGAAATTGGAAATTAAATTTTTCACAAAATTTAAAGCTTGTTTTGTTCCTTCGTAAAAAGCTTGGTTCGTTAAATTCTTATTTAACTAACTAAATTATACAAGGTGGCTAACAAGCAAAGCGAATATTAGCTATTGTATGGGAAGAAAAAAATGAAACTGCAATTAGTTAGATAAAGTCGAGTTTTTTAACTAACTGAAAAACTGCACAATGCCAGTATTTACAAGGGTTTGCGAAAAATAAGACTGCGTGATATAGTTCTGGATAAACAAATTAAAAGGATAACTAAGGAAAGGGATGATTCTATGAACGAGTTAACAATCAACTACGAAACAAATATACCGACAGTTTCAGCAAGAGATTTATATGATTCGGTTTCAGGTGAAGATGGGATATCTGGTACTGAAAGATTCAGTAAGTGGTTTGAAAGATATGCTGGGTACGGATTTGAAGAAGGTAAAGATTTTTCAACCCCATATAAAAAAGTACGGGTTCAATTAGAGGGAACCAGATATGTCTCAAGAGAAGTGGAGGATTATGATCTTTCAGTTGATATGGCAAAACAAATTTGTATGCTGCAGAGAACTGAACATGGTAAAAAAGTGAGGCAGCATTTAATTGAGGTTGAGAATGCTTGGAATTCACCAGAACAATTATGGGCAAGGGCAATAAAGATAGCTGATAAAAAAATTGAAGAACTAAAGAGTAATAACAATCAACTGTTATTGGAGGCAAAGCAAAATGAACCTAAAATTCGATTTGTTGATGCGGTGACAGGTTCTAGAACCTCAATACTGATTGGTGATTTAGCAAAGATATTAAAACAAAACGGTATCGATATAGGTCAAAATAGATTGTTTGATTGGATGTATAAAAATGACTATCTAATTTATGGTGGTTCAAGACATAGAATGCCAACGCAAAGAGCAATGAATATGGGACTTTTCGAAATAAGAGAGGGTTTAAGACCGGATGGTGAGCCGACTAGAACTACGCTTGTCACAGGCAAGGGGCAACAGTATTTCATTAACAAGTTTTTGAAAGATAAAAAATCAGCCTGAATTAAAGCAAGAAAGAGAGTGGATAAATTATGAGTTTTTATACAGTTGAAGATGTAAAGAAGATTTTAGGAATATCGGATAGTAAGGCATATCAAATTATTAGAAAACTTAATAAGGAGCTAAGTAACAAGGGGTATATAACGGTAGCTGGCCGTATCCCAAAGAAGTTTTTTAATGAAAGATATTATTGTGATGAAAGTGAACTTAAGGCTATTGTAGGTAATTGATTCAAAGCAATAAAAAAGCCATTAACTAAGTTCGCACCTTAGTAATGGCAAGTAACTCGTAAACGTCAATTTGTTGGAGTATAGGTTGATAATATCATAAACTTATACTCCATGCAAGAGGAATGGAGGAAATTTATGTATCAAATGATAAATGATAAGTTAAGAATTATGTCCTGCGGTATTGATGATTTATCAGATAAAAGAAAAGAAGTGATTGTAAAAGTATTTAATGGTGATAGTATAGAGGCACTTTCAATGTTTTATGACCAAGAAGACGACATGATTGTTTTGAATTACGATAATAAAAATTATGAATTCATCAAGTCCTTTGCAGAAAATTATTTAGAAATGAATAGGGAGCACAGGGGGGACGTAATACAGCGCATCTCTAATTTAAAAAGCCAAAAGCATATATTGGAAATGGTTAATGTTTTAGATTCGGTATATTGGATTAGAAAATGTAAACAAGAGGAAGAAGAAGCACGAAAATTTCAAAAAATACTTAAAAGGCAAAGTGTTGCCGCCTTTGGAGAAGCAGCCCCAATGCTAGAAGCATTAAGAAGAGTTGATACATGTGAAAGTGAATTTTTCTTTGATTGGAATCCATTCATGTTTGGGTATATTCAAGGTGTCAGATCTGAGCGTGACAGAAGAAAAAAAGCGGCATTGAAGAAAGCAGGTGCCTTAAATGAATGATGTTGTAAAAGCGTTTATTATTGAATCACCAACAGATGATGAAACAGCAATTATCAGCAAAATTATAAAAGCATATTCATCACATGGAATGTTTAGTGTTGCTATAATAGCATTTAATTTTGGTAAGATGCAGGGCAAACGGATAGAACGCATGCGTAGAAAGCAGGTGAATCCAAATGACAAAAACTAACGTGCTTTTTAGTGTTAAAAAATGTCTGTCCTGTGGAACTTATCATAGTTTAGAAAAACATAACTGTAGTTGTGGTGGATATCTGTATTTTTGTGGTGATATCTACCAGCCAAAAGTAAGGAAAAAGCAATATCATTAAACATGTTACTATGTTTTAGTACGTAGTAACTACATAGGAGAGATAGTAAATGTATTGTGTGGTCCAGGAAATAAAATTAAAAAAACCAAATATGTATGGCTATCCAAAGAAGCTAGAAGCCTATTTATTAAAAATGTCACTTAATGGACAGGATTTGAGCCACTATTGCCATAGATTCAGTGAGGAACGCTTTGAAAGACCTATTAAAAAGGCATATAAAATTAGTATACATCAAAGCTATAGAGAAGATGGGAAAGTTAAGAAAAAGCAATATGTATTATGTACTGTAAATTATTATGATTTTGCTACAGGTATGCTTTCACTCTATGAATGTTGTGAAATTGGTATATATAAAGTAGCTAAAAAATTAGGAGTGGATGCTGGCCTTATCTACGATATAGTGGAAGAAAAGCTTAATCCATTAATAGAATCTATAAGAGATGAATTTATGCAAACGGAAGAGTATAAGGTGAACCAGAAACACGAGGATATTACTACTCGATATGCTCTAAATAAAATAGAGTTTGGTAAAAATTATGAATGTGATTCGAGTATTTATGATTCAATCTATGATGTATTTGGCAATCTGATGAATGAAACAAAGCTGGAAGAAGTAAAGGCTAATTTCGAAGCACGAAAAGAGTATGAAGAAAAAAGCCGTAGTTATCAAGAGGATTTTTATAGTAACTACAGTAAGTATTTTACAGGCAGTGGTGAAGGTAGTTACTTTAATAATAATCAGAGTAACCACGGTATGGAAGATAAGGAAATGCTTAAGCAGTTCTATAGAGTGTTGTCTAAAAAATTTCATCCGGATGCTAATCAGGACAAGGATACATCAAAGGAAATGAAGTTATTGAATCAACTTAAAATTGATTGGAATATTTAAACATGATGGGGTTAATAGGTACACCTGTTAGCCCCATTGAAATAATTTTAGAAAGAGGTGTAGGAAATGAATGATTTTAAAGAAATGATGAAAATAGCAACAAGTACAGATAGTTTTTTGGAACTACCTGTAAGGGCACAGATGTTATTCTGTCAATTAGTATTAAATGCAGATGATGAAGGATATGTTTTAAATGGAACGGCAGTAAGAAGGATGGTAAGAGCTTCTGAAAAAGACTACAACTTATTGTTTGATGTGGGATTAATTAATAGAGTTAATGGAGTAATTATAATAACAGATGGTTGTCTTTTTGATGAAGAAGGCGGGTATTAGATAATGAGCATAGTGAATTCGAATCAATATGATTCAGATGTTAAAATTGATGAAAGCATGCTTCAAGCTATTTATAGTGCTAATTTAAGTAAAATTAATTGTCGTGTTTTATTGTACATACTACATGTTGAACATAAAGTCAAAGGTGTATTTTTATCTATTCCAATTGAGTGCATGTCAGAAAATATCAAGTGTACTCAACAGGAATGCGAAAAAGCAATAAAGAGTTTAGCTAAAAGAAATATTATTATTATTGATTCAATGCCAGATGAAAATTTCGGTGTAATATTTCATATAAACAGGGATTTTAAAGCATGGAAAAGCTAGTCGATAATACAAAAAGGAAGTGAAAAAGTGAGTAAAAATTTTTTGGCAATTCCATATAGTGTATTGCATAATAAAAAACTGACATTATGCGAAAAAATAACATTAAGTATTATCATAAGCTACAATAAAAGTGGTCAAGATTTTTATATATCATCTTCCAAGCTAGGGGACTATATAGGTGTTAATAATTCTAGCACAAAACGGAGTATTAAACATCTGGAAGAGTTAAAATATATCTATGAAGATAAAACAAAGCACTATAAATCAAAGTGTTATGTGGCTAATTTAGATATTATCAATGTAGGTCAAAATGATACAGCGATAGTGCAAAATGAACTAGGTCAAAATGCACCAAGCACCTGTATCAAAATGCACCAAGCACCTAGGTCAAAATGCACCAAGCACCTAGGTCAAAATGAACTAGATACCTGTATCAAAATGAACCACAATAATAATATAGATAAGATTAATGATAATAATAACTATAATAATATAGATAAGATTAATAATGATAAATCTTTCCCTGACCGGAAAGATGAAAGGGATAATAAAAGTAAAACAGAAAAGAAAAAAGAACCTAAGCACAAATTCGGAGAATTTGAACATGTCCTTCTTAATGATTCTGAAATGAATAGTTTATTAAATGACTTTGGAAATGAAATTTTTACTGAATATGTGAAACGTCTTGATGAATATATCGAAATGAAAGGGGCTAAATATAAAAATCATAATTTGGTAATTCGGAATTGGATAAGACGGGGGAATGAAAATAGCAAAGGTAATAATAAAACACCAACTCAAAAAAGCAATGATTATAATTCAACTGTCAATGAGTTGTTAGAAAAGGAGAGAGCTAAAAATGGACAATACGGAAATTTTGAATTTGAACAATACATCGAATAAACCTGATGCGGAATTATCAAGGTCACTGACAGTTACCTTTGAGGAATTTTTGGATATGGTAACACAACTTAATATTGCATTTAGGGGAAGAAATGCCTTAAATGACAAGAAAGAGATAGCTCTTTATTGGGATTGCTTAAATGGCTTTACAGGTGAAGAGTTAAGGAAAGCAATTTTGGAAGCAATTAAAAATGAAAAATGGTTTCCTACAGTTTCAGAAATTCAAGCATATTTGAAAAGACCTGATTATGACTGGTCTTTTGCGTGGAGAGAATTTATAAAACGAGAACTTCCATTGCATAAATTTAATAAAGCAGGGCAATATGCAGTAAGCGTGGTTGGGTATGATTGTCTTTGGAATCTAATTGAAACAGGTAAGCAAAATATAGCTGCAAGAGAATTCAAAGAACATTATGAAAGGTTTTATATTCAAGACATTGAAAAGCAAATTGAAGAGAATAACAATCAAGACTTATTTTATTTTGAGGATCCAGAAGTTAAAAGAAGATTGGAAATGGAGCAAATAGAAAAAGAAAGGCAAGAAATAAGAAATCGCTTCATGGGACTTGATGAAGAAACAAGGAAACGTCTTATTGATCGTAATGTATTTGACTTGGATAGATGTAAAGTTGATATGTATCGAGCTGATGAACAAGATGCTATAGCTTTAAGAAACGTAGGGATTGACTTGTATTAAATAAAATAGAAGGAAATAGTAGAAATGTAAGAAAACTCTTTTAGTAATATTTGGTTAATGGTATAATATGGTATATCGTAATTTACAGAGGAGGGAATTTATGGATAATAAGTACAGTAAGCAAAATTCTGGTAATCAATCAGGTAGTGTAACTAAGTCTCAAGGAGGCAAGACAAATCATAGTGCAGCAACGGAGCATAGAGCAGTAAGTAGTCCGGTGCCAGGTAAAAATGGAGGCACGAAAAAATAATTGATGGATGAACTAATTAAGTTATTTTCTGAACCAGAAAAAGCAAATATTGTTATTTCTACTCTAGCCAGTTATGTAGTATATTTTTATCCAGGAGTGATATCATTATATATTATAAATTTTTTAGAGTCTCATTCAATTAAAAATAATAAAGCATTTTTTATTAAAATATTTTCTATTAGTTATTTATATAATCTAGTTTTAATTTATATTATTGGTTATGATAATAATAAAAACATAATTTATAATGCTACACTTATAGGTATTTCATTTATTACGCCTTATTTTTGGTATAAAATAAAATACTCTAAATTTGTAGAAAAAGTCTGTACAATATTAAAAATAAGAACATGTATTACAGATGTTGCTTTAGAATTAATAAAAGATTATGATGAAGAAGAATTTACATACTTAAAAATTTATTTAAAGACAAAACCAGTTGTGTATTCAGGATTTTTATATAGATATGAATATGAAAGTTGTAAATTAAGATATATAATTCTAACTGGATATGAAAAAAGTATAATCAATGAATCGGGAGAAGAAACAGTTGTGTTGAAGTATGATGTGGATGACTACAGGGAAAAGGTATTTATTTATTTGGAAGATATCAGTTCAATAGAAAAAAAGAAATGTGAATCCCAATTGATTATAAAATAAGAATTCTAATTGAATAAAACTCTTTGAGAAGAAATACAAGACTCAAACACAAACGAAGGAACAGGAGAATTACATAGCATAATGCTATATCCTATTCGCTTTTTGCGTGTTTGGGTCTTTTTTGTTGTTTAGTAAGGGGGTAGTGATTCACTACATCCCATAAGAACATGCCTGACAGTTCGAAATTTGGATGAAAAAGGGAATTATGATAAATGAATCTTGTGATACCAAAAAACTAGAAATAAGAGAAGAATAGAAGGAGTGAATTTATTATGAAAATTACAGCGGAGTATTTAGCTCAATATACATATTTAGAATCACAGATAAAGCGTATGAGGAGAAAATTGAAGTACTATGAAAAAAATCCTTTAAAATCTGAGCATGGAGTAGTAAAAGGTTCAATGCCTGGATTTCCATTTGCACAATGTCATTTTGTAGTATCGGGACCTAAGGTTAAATCGGATGAAAAGCGTAAAGAGTTAATTCAGCAGTTAATAATTGACTTGAAAGGTAATGAGCAGCTATATGAGGATATGAAACTTGATATTGAGTTGTTTTTAGAAAAAGTTACTGATCTAGAAATAAAATCCATATTACAGATGAAATTTGTTGATAATATGTCACTAGAGAAAATAGGTGAAGAGCTAGGTTATGACAAAAGTAGTATTTCCAGAAAAATAGATAAGTTTTTAAAGTCAATGGAAGATTCAACACATGCAACAAGTTAATGTGATATTATGGTATTAGCAATTAATAGCTTGCTAGCTCCTCCGGATTCTGATAAGTTAATAAAAGCATTCTACAATGATGATGTAGGGTGCTTTTAAATGTATAGACTAATTTAAAAAAATGTAAAAATTATGCAATATTTTGTTGATAAAACATATATTAAGGTGTATTATTGTGGTAAAAGTACTAGGAGGAGAAAATATGCCAAGAGTGGGTTTTATCGAAAAAACTATTTATAAACAAGAAGGAATTGATGTTAAATTTTTTAAAGATGGTAAGGATGTTAGAGGAGATTTGTTTTTAGCTAATAACTATAAAGCTGGAAACAGAACTAAAAATAATATGAATGTTAAATTTTTAAAAGAAAAGTTAAAAGCACAGTATCCAGGGTATGATTTTGAAATATACAACGGTGATGGAGCTAAAGTTCATGGAAATGTTACGCTTGGTAAAGTACGAGATACATATGATGAAGAGGAGTAAATAATATGGATGAGGTAATAGCTTTATTAAAAAACATTTCTAAATCTTTGGATAGCATTGATTCAAGATTAATAAGAATTGAAAGTAATACTAGCGGAACAGAGAGTAATACTGGGGATATATATTATGTTAAAAATGAGTTAGAAGAAATTAATACGGGATTAAAAAAGCTAAAGAAATAAAAGTTTAAGGAATCATCAGAACGATGGTTCCTTTTTCATACTCCAAAACGAAAGGAAGTGAGCCTGATGGCATATTCACAATATGATAGAAAAGTAAAACCAAAGTTCGGATTGATTGAATCGTGGGCAAGAAATGGGCTCACGGATGAACAAATAGCAAAGAATTTAGGAATTAGCAAAACAACGTTTTACAAATATTTAAGAGAACACAATGAACTTTCTGAACTCCTTAAAAGAAACAAAGAAGTTGTTGATGTCCAAGTAGAGAATGCTTTGCTTAAAAGGGCTCTAGGTTATTCGTATAACGAAGATAAGTATATGAGTGTTGCTATGGAGCAAGGAGAGTATTTTGAAAAGCTCGATGAATTTATGAACAAGTATAAATATGAGCATCCAGATGCCACTGATTCAGAGCTGATGATGGTAAGAGAACAATTTCCAAAAACGAAAATGGTACTGATCCAAAGAAAAACAAAAGATGTTGCCCCAGATACTACAGCCCAAATATTTTGGTTAAAGAATAGAAAGCCAAATGATTGGAGAGACAAACAAAATGTAGAGATATCAGGAGAGATAAATAATCCATTTAAGGAATTGACAACAGAGCAGCTGCTGAAATTGGCAGGTGGTAAAGAGGATGGATAATAAATTAATACAATTAGGTGCTAAATGTGAACTCGCAAGACGTGAGTTCTTTTTTTATTGCAATCTAAAAGCACCTGACTTTTATAAACCAGATAGAAAATATCTTGTTCATCTATGTAGAGAGTTTCAAGAGTTCCTTGAATCTGATGAAAAGGTAATGGTAGTAAATGAACCACCAAGACATGGTAAGAGCCGAACAGCAGGTAATTTGGTTGAATGGGTTCTAGGAAAAGATAGAACACAAAAAATTATGACGGGTTCTTACAATGAGACATTAAGTACTATGTTCTCAAAGAATGTCCGTAATAGCATTATGGAGGGAAAGGCAGATAAATATAAGCCTGTTTACTCCGATGTGTTCCCTGGCATAGTAATAAAACGTGGTGATGGAGCAATGAACCTATGGAGTTTGGAAGGAGGATACAACAACTATCTGGCCACCTCACCAACAGGTACAGCAACAGGTTTTGGATGTTCTTTAATGATTATAGATGATTTGATAAAAAATGCAGAGGAAGCAAATAACGAAGCCGTTAAGGAGAAGCATTGGGAGTGGTTCACGAATACAATGCTTTCACGACTGGAAGAAGGCGGCAAGATTATCATTATTATGACTAGATGGGCAAGTGATGATCTAGCAGGAAGGGCACTTGATTACTATAAGTCACAAGGTATTAAGATACGCCATATAAGCATGAAAGCACTCATTGATAAAGAGAATAAACAAATGCTTTGCCCAGAGGTATTGTCTTATGAGTCCTATATGGAGAAGATAAAGGCCATGGGAGAAGATATAGCAAGTGCGAACTATCAACAGGAGCCAATTGATTTAAAAGGTAAGTTGTATTCGAGGTTTAAGACATATACTTCTCTACCAAAAGACGATAATGGAAATTTACTCTTTACATCAATTAAAAGCTATTGTGATACAGCTGATGAGGGTACCGATTACCTCTGCAATATTATTTATGGTGTTTATAACAAAGAAGCCTATGTATTGGATGTCTATTACACGAATGCACCGATGGAAATAACAGAGCCTGAGACAGCCAAGAGGCTATATGAAAATCGCGTTAATATTGCAGATATAGAGAGTAATAATGGAGGACGTGGCTTTGCCAGATCCATTGAAAGAATATTAACGCAAGAATATAAAAGCAATAAGACCAAGATTAAGTGGTTTCATCAAAGTAAAAATAAGATTGCAAGGATTCTTTCAAACAGCACATGGGTAATGGAACATATTTACTTTCCAGTAAACTGGAGAGACAAGTGGCCAGAATATTATAAAGCAATGACAAAATATCAAAGAGAAGGTAAGAATAAAAATGATGATGGTCCTGATGCAACAACAGGTGTTGCAGAGCAGTTTGAAACAACACCTAAATTGTCTGTTGGAAATAAAGCAAGATTAGGATTGAGGTGATAAAGATGATTATGATGGACAGAGACTTCCTGAATAAAGACGGAAGCATACCAGGTAAATTAATTCGTAGGTGCATCGAAATACATAAAAAGCAAGTAACAAGATTTGAAAAACTTGACCAGTATTATGATGGAGAACATGCAATTAACTCACGCCAGTTTTCCGATGATTCCTTGCCTAACAATAAGCTAATATGCAATCATGCTGCTTACATAACAGATATGGCCGTGGGATATGTATTTGGTGTTCCAGTTCAATATACTGGTACCGGAGCAGAAGAATTAAATAAGCATTACACAGCTATAGATGAAGATAGTCATAACAATGAGCTTGCTTTGGATATTTCTATATTTGGCCATGGTTTGGAATTAAATTACATGAGTGATGAAGAGAAACCACAGCCATTACTTGCTTGCCTTAGTCCTTTAAACAGTTTTCTTGTTGTAGATAATACGGTTCAGCATAAACCGTTGTTTGCATGTACTTATAACAAAGTAGTTGATATAGATGGCAACGACAAGGGATTTGATATTGTAATCTATACGGAAAATCAAGAAATAACCTATCACAGTGATGTGCTCGAAACGGATGATTTTGGAATGCCAACAGAAGAGAAAGAACATTTCTTTCAAGGGATTCAAGTCATAGAGTATCAGAACAACAAAAGGGAGAGGGGGGACTTTGAACCAGTCATAACACTAATAGATGCATATAATAAGTTGCAATCTGACCGTGTGAATGATAAAGAGCAGCTAGTAGATGCATTACTTGCAGTAAGCAATGTAACCTTTGGAGATACCGAAGAAGAAATGACGGCCACGGCAAAGCTACTAAAGAAAATGAAAATATTAGAGCTTCCAGAGGGAGCAGATGCCAAATGGCTTGTAAAGAATATGAACGAGACAGAAGTTGAAGTATTAAAAAAAGCCATCAAAGATGATATTCATGAGTTTTCTAAAGTTCCTTGCTTGACTGATGAAAACTTTGTGGGTAATGCTTCAGGTGTAGCGATGAAATATAAGCTACTAGGATTAGAGCAATTAGGGAAGACCAAAGAGCGTTATTTCAAAAAGGGGTTACGGCAAAGATTAAAGCTTATTAGTAATATCAATACGGTAAAAGCAAAGAATACAGACCTTACACAGCTTGATGTTGTGATGAAGCGTTCTCTTCCAGTGGATGATGAATTGCTTGCAAGAATAGCGCAGGAAACAGCCGATTTCATATCATGGGAAACACGAGTACAGCGTTTTGATCCAGAACTAGATATTGAGATGGAAAAAGAAAGGCTAGATAAAGAAAAAGAAGATGCCGTAAAACGTCAACAAGCAGCGTTTGGAAATCAACCAAACAATCCACCGGATGGTGATGTAGATGAAGAAGAGTAATGCATATTGGGAGAAGCGAAAAGCACAGAACATGTTTGAATACATGGAGTCAGCAGAGGAAACCGCCAGCAAGATAGCTCAAATTTATTACAAAGCATCAAACTACATAAGTTATGAGATAGATTCCATTTTTGATAGATTTGTCTCAAAGCATAAGCTTACAGAAAAAGAAGCCATTAAACTGTTGAATTCACTTGATGATAGAACTTCCATCGAGGAAGCAATTAAAAAGTTAAAAGCTGGTGCAACTACAGTTGAACAGAAAGAACTTATTAAACTACTAGAGTCATATGCTTACCGTGCAAGAATAGACAGACTACAAGAATTACAAAGTGAAATAAGTCTGTTGATGAAGAATATATATCAACAGGAAAAGAACTTCAATATCAGTCATTATGTAAACTTGGCACAGGAAAGCTTTTATAAATCAATGTTTGATATTCAGCAAATGACTGGATATGGTTTTAATTTTAGCGCATTAAGTCCTACTAAAATTGATAAGCTATTAAATTCAAAATGGATTGGAGAGAATTACTCCAATCGTATTTGGAATAATACACAGGCATTGGCACAGGATATTAAAGAAGAACTGTTGATAGATTTATTAACGGGTAGAAGCAATAAAGAATCGGCTAAAATCATTCAAAATAAGTTCGCGCAGGGTTCCAGTGTTGCACGAAGGTTGGTAAGAACAGAATCAAATTTCATAGCCAACGAAATGGAAATGCTCTCCTATGAAGAAAATGGTATTGAGACTTATATTTTTGTTGCTACCTTGGATTTAAAGACTTCTAAGGAATGTCAGGGATTAGACGGCAAACGTTTCGAGGTAAAGGACAGAAAACCTAATGTCAATTGTCCACCTATGCATCCATGGTGTAGATCAACAACAATATGTAATATTACGGATGAAGAACTGGCAAATATGAAACGACGTGCAAGGAATCCGATTACTGGAAAAAATGAGCTGGTACCTGCCAATATGACATACGAGCAGTGGTATAAAAAGTATGTTGCTGATAATCCTGATGCACAGCTTATGGAGAAGAAAGTGAAAAACCTTACAGCGGATAAAAAGCAGTTTAAACGATACAAAAAAGAATTAGGGAGACTCGCGCCAAAGGATATTGAGGAATTTCAAAACCTAAAATATACTAATGAAAATGAATATGGAATACTAAAAGCACAAGTAAAGGGAATGTCTTATTATAACAAGGTTTTAGAAAATGAACCTGAAATAACAAAAACAGTAACAGACGTTGCCCAAACGGTTGGTATGGACACGTTGGGACTTGAATACAGAGTTAAAACAAAAGATTCTTACTTAAGAAAGATAAGGTCAAATTATAAGCCTGGGGATAATGAGTATGAGATTAATGACATTCTTAGATATACATTTGGAGCAGATACAACGAAATTAGCAGATAGAACATTAAAGAGCATTGATAAGTATTCATCTATGGGATATAATACAATTAAGGTGAAAAATAGTTGGCTGAATGAAGATAACCCTTATAAAGGGATTAATACCATTATACAATCACCAAATGGTCAAAAATTTGAATTACAATACCATACACAAGAAAGCTTTGATTTGAAAAATGGAAAACTACATGAGTTGTATGAGAAACAGCGATTAATTGCGGATGAAGAGTCAGAAGAATTTATATCATTACGCAATCAAATGTTTGAGTTATCGGATAAATTAACTATGCCTGATAATATAGGAAGGGTGAAATAAATGAAATTTTACAAATTAAATGATAATGAAAATAGAGGTTCCGTTGTTAGAACAGAAGGGCGAAGCCAACAGCGGTTTATACCAGGGAGAGGTTGGGTTGAAAGCGGTGTAATGATAAAGTATTTTAATAGTGACAGCCCTTATTATGATGCTTATAGTGAAATAACAGAAGAAGAAGCAAATAAATTAATATCAAATATGTAAATACCATCTAGCAGATAAATGTTGGGTGGTATTTTTATATTCAAAAGTCGCTTAAATGCGGCTTTTTCTTATGTCCGAAAAGACACTAAACTAAACAATAAATCGAATGAATCACATGGGGCATATGCAATGTGTGGGGCAGAAAAGGAGAATGAAAATGTATAAACAAGAATTTAAACCTAGATTTCCAATGAATTTACAATTTTTTGCAGAAAGTGATGGAGCTGGTACCAATGATGGTAATAGCGACGGCACAGGCACAGGAGAGGGAAATGGTGATGGTGTTAAGACAGGAGCGGATGATGGCACAGGTGCATCAAGCTTTGATGATTTACTAAAAGATCCAAAGAACCAATCAGAGTTTGATAAGAAAGTAGCCAAAGCATTAGAAAAAGCTAAGAGCAAGTGGGAAGCAGAGGCAACTAAAAAGATTGAGGATGCCAAAACAGAAGCTGAAAAGCTGGCCAAGATGAATGCAGACCAAAAGGCAGAATATGAACGACAAAAAAGCTTAGAGGAGCTAGCAAAGAGAGAAAAGGATATTAATACAAGAGAGTTAAAGGCACAAGCTTATGAAACACTTGCAGAAAAAGGGTTGCCAAAAGACCTTGCTAATATTCTTAACTATGAAAGTGCTGAAACTTGTAATCAGAGCATTGAAGCAGTTCAAAAAGCCTTCCAGTCAGCAGTGGAAAAAGCAGTAAATGAAAGATTAAGAGGTGGTACTCCACCAAAGGGAGCCCAAGGTGGAATGGATGCATTCAGGGCTCAAATTGCAAAAGCAGTTAAAGGACAAATTTAAGAAAGAGGGTAGAAGAATATGCCAAATACATTAGAGTTTGCAACAATATTACAAAGTGAATTGGATCAGGCTGCAGTACAAGAGTCTTGCACTGGCTGGATGGATGCCAACGCAGGACAGGTTAAATACAACGGAGGTAATGAAGTTAAGATTCCTACCATGTCAATGGATGGATTAGCCGACTACCAAAGAGAAGGAAATGCAGGATTTGTTGGTGGCGTAGTTGACTTGAAATACAATACATACACCATGACTCAAGATAGAGGTCGTAAGTTTGGTATTGATAAAAACGATGTGGATGAGACGAACTTTGTTGTTACTGCATCCGGAATCATGGGACAGTTTCAGCGAGAGCATGTAATCCCTGAAATTGATGCCTACCGTATTTCTAAGGTCGCTACAACAGCAATCGAGGAAGGCAGTATGGTGGAAGATGGATATACACCAGCAAATGCAAGTATTGTAACGAAGATTAAGACAGGTATCAAAAACATCCGTAAACAAGGCTATAACGGAAGTCTGGTTATTATGATTTCCTACGATGCACAAATGGAAGTCGAACTTGCAATGGCGGGCAAATTATCAGCGCAGACATTTGCGGCAGGTGGATTTAATACGAAGGTGAATTCTATTGATGGCGTTCCAATGATTCCGGTACCAGATAACAGAATGTATACTGCTATTCAAATCTACGATGGCAAAACAGCGGGTCAGGAAATGGGTGGCTATGTAAAAGGCTCTACGGCAAGTGATATCAACTTTATTATCTTACCACTCACAACTCCTATTGCAGTATCAAAGCAAGATGATCTTAGAATTTTTGATCCAAAAGTAAATCAAGCATTTAGTGGATGGTCTATGGATTATCGAAGATACCATGAATTATGGGTGAAGAAAAATCAAGAATCATCCATTTGGCTAAATACGAAATAGGAGGTAGACAATGGATACAATAAGAATAAAAAAAGAAAATATTGAAAGAGAAGTGCCAGAAGCATCCAAAAACAGATACCTATCAGATGATTGGAAAGAGGTAGCGGCAGCTTCTCTCTCTTCTATGAAATTGCAAGAACTAAAGGCCTTAGCAACGGAAAAAGGTATTGAATTTGATACCAATATCAAAAAAGAAGAATTACTTAAATTACTAGAGGGCGCAGAGTAAATCTGGGCTCTTTTTAGTGAGGTGAAAAGATGTCACAGTTAGAAAAAATAAAGCCAAGACTTGGGATATCACTTGATGATAAAGAACAAGATGAGTGTCTTAGCCAAATGCTTGATGATGCCAAGGATGAAATCCTAGACTTTTGTAACCGCAGTACTCTTCTAACCAAAATGGAAGGACTACAAAGGGAGCTGGCTATTATTTATTATAATCGTTCTGGCAGTGAGGGAGAAGCTTCAAGAAGTCAAGGTGGTGTGTCGGTTTCATACAGTACAGAGATTCCAGAAAGTATCAAAGCAAGGTTAGTCTCTTATAGGCTCTTAAAGGCGGTGAACGTAGCAAATGCGGATAAAGAATAAGAAAACCTACTACATAAAGGAAAAAGCCGTCATAACTGACAATGAGGGTGGAAAATACGATGGATATTCAGAACCCAAGGAATTCAAAGCCTGCATCTATCCCGCCAGTGGAAAACTTCAAGTAGAAATGTATGGGGAACGTCTGAAATCAATCTTAAATGTATTATGTGATGATCCATACACGGTAGAGGTAAAGGGGAAAGTACTAACTTATATCACTAAAAACGGAGTCAAGTTCTGTGAGAGTGCAGGTGTATGTGTTTATGTTCCAAAGGATGCGGAGCCAGATTACAAAATTATATCAATCAAACCAGTAGGTCATTTGTTAATGGAGCTTGAAAAGTTATGAAAGGTTATGATGAACTTTATAAGAAATTTATGCATTTGGATGACGTGGTACAGACAAATATTGTAAATCATGTAAATACCCAAACAAAAAAGATTCAAGCCGAAGCAAAGCTACTTTGTCCGACTAATACAGGAGAACTAAGAAACAGTATTCAGGGTGAGACAACAAAAACAGAATATGGCGCACAAGGTAGAGTCTTTACAAATAAAAGTTATGCTCCTTATGTGGAGCTTGGTACTGGTCCAACTGGCCAAAGCAAACACGAAGGAGTATCACCAAATATCAATGTTGCCTATTCACAAAAAGGTTGGTCCTACTTTGATGAAGAGAAACAACAATGGGTGCATACGAATGGTCAACCGGCACAGCCCTTTCTTTATCCTTCATTAAAGAATAATGAAAATAGAGTTGCAAATGAGCTGAAAGAAGATATTAAAAAAGATATTGAAAAAGATATTGAAAAGGAGATTACATGATTAATATAAAAAGCCAAATATACGATGCAATAAAGAATATTTCCGAAAATGTATCTGATGGATATCCTAAGGATTTTGCAATTTTCCCAGCTATTCAATATGTAGAAGAATACAATTCAACCCATGAATTTACGGACGGAGCTGAACAAAAAGCTGAAATTAGATTTAGAATTGATATTTGGAATAACAAAAGTACGTCAGATATTGCTATACGGATAGATGATGCAATTACTGCTTTAGGATTGAAGAGGATATATTGTCAAGATATTAATGAAGCAACAGGATACAAGCATAAGCAAATGCGTTTTGCAGGAATAATAGACGTAAATACAGGACATGTATATCACAGTTAAAACGAAAGGAATGATAATATGTTAGCAAATGGTATTAAACTAGGTTATAAAACCGATGAAGCAGCAACTACATATATAAACTTAGAAGGACTAAAAGAAGTTCCAGAAATGGGAAACGAACCAGAGAAAGTTGAAAATACCTGTTTATCGGACACTGTTAAACAATATGAATTTGGTATTGGAGATCCAGGCGATTTAGAGTTTAAATTTAGATATGAAAACAAGAGCGAAGATTCGCCATATCGTATTATGAGAAAGGCAGAAGTAGATAAAAGTATTTTGTTTTTCCAAGAAGAATATCCAGATGGAACAAAGTTTTCTTGGGCGGCACAGGTATCTGTCAAATTATCAAGTGGTGGTGTAAATGGGGTTATGGATTTCACAATCAAAATGGCATTACAAAGTGATATTGTAGTAACGGATCCATCGTAAAAAATAAAATTAGGAGGAATTAAAACATGGGATTTTTTGATAAAGATACCGAGGCAACTATGCCAGAAGAACAAAAAGAAGTAGTAGTAAAGATGGAGGATGCGATAAAAAAGCGTTCTCCATTTGCTTATTGGGAAGTAGATGGCGAGAGTTACAAGTTAAAATTAAAGACATCTACGATTGTAGAACTTGAAACGAAGTTTAAAATAAACTTAATAGAGCTTATGAAAGGTGAAGATAGTAGTGGTACTCAAGCATTATCTATTATGCTAGAAATAACCCATGCGGCTATGAAGGAATGGCATCATGGAATAAAACTCAAAGATGTATTGGATATGTTTGAGAAGTATGTAGATGAAGGCGGTTCACAATTTTCATTTTATATTAACGTTTACTTAAAAATATTTACTGTAAGTGGTTTTTTTCCTCAAGCTCTGGCAGCGGATATGGAAAAGGGGCTAGAGGAAACGAGGAAAGAATTAGAGATGATGTAAGGCATGAAACCCTTTCAGATATGATTTATGGAGTGTATCCAAGCTTTTTAGACTGTGGATATGCTCCATCTTTATTTTGGAATTCCAGTTTAGAGGAAATCATTGATTTAATTCAAAGTTACAATCGCAGAGAAGAGCAAAGAGTTAAGGAAGAAGATACCAAGATTAAAACGCAAATCAGTCTGAATTGGGTATTGGCGCAACAGATAGGTGAACATTTGGGGATGGCCATGGGAAATAGAACAAGTCTTACTCCTTTGTATGATTATTTTCCCGAACTTTTTAAAAGTGAAAAAGAGGAAGCAGACAGGCGAGCACAAATGAATCAACTAGAACTGAACAAAGCTAGAATGGAAGATTATGCTTATCAGCATAATGAAAGACGGAAAAGGGAGAGAGGTGAGGGGTAATGGAAGGTACCACACTGCAAAAGCTACAGGTAATTATAGAAGCCTACACAAAGCCGTTTCGTGACGAACTTGAAAAAGTACAGAATAAGACTAAAAAGGTGAATGAGGCGGTAGATAAAAGTACGAAGGCAGTAAATGAAGCACTAGACAAGATCAATACCAAAAAGGCAGTAAAGGAGTTAGAAACCCTCACAAATCGCCTTAATCGTCAAAAAGAAACAATTGATAAACAGGCAGCCGTTATTGATGGACTTAATGCTAAACTAGATGCATTGGCACAAAAAGAGATGCAAGGATTGGAAAACCAGTTCGTAAAGCAAACGGAAAAGGTAAATGAACAACAGGCGGCAGTTGATGGGCTAAAGAATAAGCTTGACGCATTAACAAATGGTGAGGTTGCCAATAAAACAATTGATACGCTATCAAAGGACCTCGCAAAAGCGGAAGAGGAGTTTGCTAAAGTTGATAGCGAAATGCAAAAAATGTTAGACAAGTTGACGCAAGCAGAGGATTTTGAAGCGGCAGGACTTTCTTTTCCAGGTATTGAGGATGTTAAAAAGCAGATTGATGAGCTTAATCCAAAGTATGAGGAAATCGAAGCAAGAGTTGATAAACTCAAAAAGAAATTGGAAGAAGCGAAGCTAAATCCTGAGTCCACTACTGATTTTCAAAAGCTTCAAACAGATATTGACTTGGCTACAAGTAAACTCGAACGATTAAAAGAGGAAGCTAGTTCTACCAAGTCAAGAATGAATGATATTTCAATGAATCCTGCATCAGCGAGCGGAGCGGATAAGGTATCGCAAGACATTGAATTGGCCAAAAGTAAGTTAAGTCGTTTAAGACGGGAAGCTGAGCAGACAGAGAATAAAATTAAGAATGTCGGCGATGAATTTACTAAAACTGGTGTCAAAGCTGGAAAATCAGGTATGAAAGCAAATTCAGCTCTAGGTATGATTGGCAAAAAGATTGACCATGTCAGAAAACGAATCACAAGCCTTGTAGGTGCCGCCTTAGTATTTAATGTAATAAGCGCAGGACTAAGAAAATTCCAACAATATCTAAGTGGGTGCCTTTCTACCAATGACCAATTTACACGGTCGGTGGCGCAGATTAAGACAAACCTACAAGTTGCTTTCATGCCTATCTACCAAGCCATAATGCCTGCCTTAAATGCCCTCATGAGAGGGATAGCAACGGCAACGGCATACATAGCAGTGTTTATTAATAAGATATTTGGAAGTACCTACAACCAAAGCTTAAACGCTGTGAAAAACATGAATAAGCTTAAGAAATCGGCAGAAGGTACCGCAAAGAGTGTTAAAAAGGCACAGGGTACCATCGCTTCATTTGATGAAGTACATTCTTTGAACAAAGATGAATCAGAAGATGATAGTGGTCTGGTATCACCTGATATTGATACATCGGCAGCAGAGGGCAAACTGGATGCCTTCCTTAACAAGATTGGCAATAAGCTAAAAGAGTTAAAAGATATCTTCATGTCAGGTTTTTGGGAGGGGCTTGGAGATACCTCTGTATTTGATAGTATCCAAAAGCACATCAAGGGCATTGGAGATAGTTTGCATGGGATTGTTACAGACGCAGGCGTAGTCAGCGCCGCCAACGCATTTGTCGATAAGCTTGTATATAGCATAGGACAAAGAACAGGGGCAATGGTTTCTATTGGTGCAACCATTGTTGACAATATTGTAGGTGGAATTGATAAGTTTTTAAAACAAGACTCCGAACGAATTAAGAAATTTATTATTTCCATGTTTGATATCCATGGAAGCATTGCAGAAATTAAGGGGAATTTTGCTGTTGCAACGGCTGATATTTTCAGTGTATTTCGCGGTGATAATGCAAAGCAGATTACGGCTGACATGTTAAGTATATTTTCAAGTGCCGCTATGGGAGCCATTGAGATAGCCAGTAAGTTGAATCGTGACCTTTTAAATCTTATTACAAAGCCTTTTATCGATAACAAGGACAAAATTAAGGAAGCTTTAGAAGGTACCTTAGCAGTAATTTCAAGTATTTTTGGTACAATAAAGGATGTTGTGCAAAATACCATGGATAAAGCAAATGCCGTTTATGATGCACATATTAAGCCAATGATTGATGCGATTGCAGGCGGCATATCTGAACTTGCTGGTAGTTTCTTGGACTTCTATAATGAGAGTGTGCAACCAGTATTAGAAAAACTTGCAGGCAAATTCAAAACAGTTGTTGAGAATCATGTACAACCTGCTATTTATAAGTTTCTAGATTTGGTTGGAAAAATAGCGGATGTAATCACATTGATTTGGCAGAATGTGATTCAGCCATTTTTACAATGGATTATTTCAAGCGTATTGCCCAAATTACTTCCGATATTTGAGAAAATAGGTAATACAATGCTAGATGTAATGGCGAAAATCAGTGATACAATTGGTGGTGTAATACAAGTCTTTAGTGGAATTATAGATTTTATTACTGGTGTATTCTCTGGTAATTGGGGACTTGCATGGGATGGAGTGAAGGACATCTTTTTGGGGTTTGGAAAAGTCATTGCAGAATTGGCATCTGCAATATGGGAATCTATCAAGCTTGCATTTTCTGTTGTAGTTTCATTCTTTGCTACAGTGTTTAGCCTTGCATGGGAAGTAATTAAAGCGGTATGGTATGGAGCTGGTTCATGGTTTAAGTCCATATGGGAAGCAATTAAGAATGTCTTTTCAGGTGTAGGTGATTGGTTTAAGGAGATATTTTCAGTCGCTTGGGACGCAATCAAAGAGGCATGGAGTCCAGTCGGTAACTGGTTTAAATCCATATGGGATAGTATTACAAATACCTTTAAAAGTGTCCACACATGGTTTCAAGAAAAGTTTACGGCTGCATGGAATGCAATCAAGACAGCTTGGAATGGAGTAGGAGCATGGTTCAAATCTATATGGGAAAATATAACAAATACTTTTTTAAATGCCCATACTTGGTTTAAGGATAAATTCAGCGCAGCATGGGATTTAATCAAAAGTATTTTTAGCATATCCAATATCAGCTCATGGTTTACCGCTAGATGGAGCGATATAAAGAACATATTTAGTACAGTAGATACTTGGTTCAAAGGTAAATTTAATAGTGCATGGGAGTTTATTAAGAGTATATTCAGTTTATCTAATGTATCAAACTGGTTTAAGGAAAGGTACTCAAACGTAACGGCGGCTTTTGATAATACTGCAACATGGTTCAATAACAAGTTCGGAGACGCTTGGGGCAAAATAAAAGGTGTTTTTAGTCAAAGTAATTTAACAAGTTGGTTTGGTAGTAGATGGAGCGATATTCAAGGAAGGTTTACTGATGGTAAGAATGCAGTTGATACTTGGTTTGGTTCAAAGTTTGGAGATGCATGGAAAAAAATTAAGGCTGTATTTTCAACAACAGCTCTTACGGACTTCTTTGGTGATAAAGGCGTATGGGGAACTATAAAAGGACTATTTACTGATATTGGAACCAAGACTGGTGATGCTGTAGGGGGCGCTTTTAAATCAGTTATTAACAATTGTATAAAGACTATACAGGATACAATAAATAAGGCTATAGATTTTATTAATACAGCAATTAAAGTTATCAACAAAATACCAGGTGTAAATATTAGTACAGTTGATCCTGTGAATTTACCAAAATTAGCAAAAGGTGGCGTTGTAAACAGTGCAACTATAGCAATGATTGGTGAAGCTGGTAAAGAAGCCGTGGTACCACTTGAAAATAATACTGGTTGGATGGAGAAAATAGGAAATGTAATTGGTAGAATTGTAAGTACTAACTTAAGTATGCAACTTGCCACAACAGGAGATTCTTCTGGTGCTCCAATTTATGTAACAGTGGAACTAGATAAGAGAGCAATTGCAACGGCCGTGGCAGAGGTTAACAGTAGAAATGGTGTAAACTTTAGAGAATAGGAGGGGCTGCAATATGAACGAAATAACTGTGAATGGGGTAGCTCTTCCTACCCCTTCCAAAATGACACCCAGTGATTTTGATTTATCAGTTATGAATAGAAATTCAAAAGGTTTCATGGTAGGGCAAATTATTAGAGAGAACGTGCACAAATTGGAATGTACATGGAATCGAATAAAGCGAGAGGATTACATGACAATACGAAATGCAATTGCACCAAAGACGAATTTAAATGTAAATTATTTTATTCCAGAAGAGGATGCAAAGGGCAACATTATTTGTTACGTGGGTGACAGAACAACTCCAGTCTATGCCATATGGGATGGGGTACCAGTATATGAAAGATTCTCTGTTAATTTCATAGAAATGTAGGTGATAATATGTATCAGACAAGTAAAGCTTATCGAGCTTCTATGAAAAAGCTGATAAGGAATAAATCGTACTTAAGAGTCAATCTTGGTGTAATTAGCCAAGAGGCTCAAAAGACAGCTTATGTTTCGGATGGATCTTTTACTCATTACTCAAACCTTAAGAACCCCTTAGAGAATGTTGAAGTAACAAGGCCATATGCAACCTTTGAACAGAATTATTCAAGGGTTGATGGTAGTATGTATTTCATTCCCAGGACAGCTCAAAATTATTATAATGCAGGTATTATTACAAAAAGCCTTTCAGACAAATATATAAAAATATCATTCAAAACATTAAGTCTAGAAATTAAAGGGCTTACGATTGATTTTGGTTTTAGTTTTCCAATAGATTTTACGATTGAAACGAATAATGAAACAGTAACCTTTACTGATAATGATAAGCAGAAATTTGTAACAGATCATGCGTTTCATGGAGTGAATTATTTTATTTTTCGTGCAAGTAAAATGTCTGGTGGAGCTACAAGGTTTCGTATTCAGTCAATCTTATTTGGTATTGGTATTTCTCTTGATACGGATAAAATTATGAAATCATCGTTAAAAAGTTATATTTCACCAGTTGCAGAATCGTTACCTACTATTGATTTTAATTTGACAGTGGCTAATTATGACGGTGAATTTGATATTGAAAACAAAGACAGTGCTATCAATTTCATGGAGATTGGACAGGATGTGCAAATTTATCATTCTTACACATTAGATGATGGTGAGCTAGAGGAGTTTCAAGTTGCATCCATTGTGTTGAAATCTTGGGATGCAGATGATACAGAAGCTAACTTTGTGATGGTAGATAAATTTAATTATATGGATGATCGTTATTATAAAGGTGTTTACTATCCAAATGGAATGTCGCTTTATAATCTTGCAGAAGAGGTGTTGATAGATGCAAAAGTTTCGGAATACTGGATTGATCCGTATTTAAAAACAGTTACGGTTTATAACCCGATTCCTATTTGTACTCATAGAGAAGCTTTGCAGTATATTGCAAATGCTGGCCGTTGTGTTTTAAATCAAAACAGAGAAGGAAAGATCATAATAAAATCTTCTTTTATCCCTGATGTTTCAGTGTTCAGCGATAATGTTGCAGAATTTGGAAATGTACAGGCAATCTTATCGGATGAATCCAAAAGAGAATATGCAACCTTTGAACAGAATTTTTCCAAGACAAATCGAACACAGTACTTCTTTCCAAGAAATGCAAATTATATGAATACTGGTTATGTAAGTGAGTCATTTTCTGATGCAAACGGTAATTTTAGCATGAACCCTGTAATTCGTTTTACAATGGAAGCGGCATTTACATTTTATTCTTTACTGTTAAGATTTGGTACCGCATATCCAGAAGCATTTACCATACGTACGTATAATAATGGAACCCTTAACGGTACCCATGTAATAGCAGAAACCGAGCAAAATATGATTATTAATCTTGACTTCATTAATGTGAACAGTCTAGAAATTGAGTTTACAAAAGCAAGGCCCCATAATAGAGTATACCTTGAATATGTGGAATTTGGTGATGAGACAAATTATCATATCATGTATCATCCAGATTTGTATAAAACTCCAAAGGGAAGGCAGCTTGAAAAAGTAAAAGAGGTTCAGATACTTAGAAGCATTCTTACTTATGGTAAAAACCAGATTGAATTAAATAATGAAGTCATTCAGATATCACAAAGTCAAAATAGCTTTATGTTTGAGTTTGGAAATGCAGTGCATGGGCTTACCTGTGGTGTATATGAAGTCGAGCCAGATAGTAGTGGAAATAGCATAATATCAAGTTATACAGCAAGTGTTACAGAAAGCGGCTCTTATTATTGTGTTGTAACATTTAATAGTCCACCTGTCAATCCAGTTAACGTAAGACTTGTTATTTACGGTTATGAATTCATGGTGGCAACTTCTACACATAAGTTTGCATTAAACTCCACAGGTAAAACAGAGAAATGGACAAATCCGCTGATCAGTACCAATGTATTGGCTAATGATTTAGGAGAATGGATGTCGAAGTATTATGCATCTGACCGTGATTATGAATTAGATTATCGTGGAGATCCGTCATTGGATGTGAATGACCTGGTATTTCTTGAAAATAAATATGTGGATGATATGCAGGTAAGGATTTATGAGCATACAATTGACTTTAACGGAGCCTTAAGAGGTGCAATCAAAGCAAGGAGAGAGGTGAACTAAATGGCATGGCTACAGCCGAAAACAGACTGGAAGGAATCTTATGATGAAGACGGAAGATATACAGGTGATTATTTTAATGTAGAGGATTATAACAGGATAAAAAATAACATAATTGAGCTAAGGACAATGTCTATCCAGCTTGTTCCAGAGTATAGTTTTCCAAAATATATTATAGACATAGATACTGAATCAGATAAAGAGTACGATGATTATCCGTATGCGGACGAAATAAATGCGCTAACAGGAAGACTTGAAGCAATTATGGAGAATACGTTTACTACAGCAATTGCACATAACGCATGGACGAGAGAATTTAGCATTGGAAGAAGAATTCTATACTATGACAATTCACCTTTCATTGGTTTTGCAGACCTTAACCGTATTGAAAGTGCGTGCCTAAGAATTTACAACACAATAACAGCTCAACATAACAGCAGGCGAAGGCTTGCTTTTTATTTGGGTAGA
The DNA here is from genome assembly GCF_008830185.1 of Candidatus Galacturonatibacter soehngenii. Classification (GTDB taxonomy): domain Bacteria; phylum Bacillota; class Clostridia; order Lachnospirales; family Lachnospiraceae; genus Lachnotalea; species Lachnotalea soehngenii. Next base: position 152,090 of record NZ_WAGX01000005.1, on the reverse strand, counting down.
AAGGAGCGTTTTTAATTATGGCATTTGAAATGTTAAAAACAGACTATAAAGATGATATTTTAAATACTTCGGTCAATCAACTTCGAAGATACACAATCGTCAACAATGCTGATGGAACGATTAGTTTAATAGATAGTACAGCTTATTCGACAGTAGGTACCTTTATCGGCGCAAAAGATATCAATACCATATGCGCCAACATGAACACTATCATGGGCTACATAGAAACGGAAGACGGAGACTTGGCGCAGGAGTTTCAGGATTACTTTGCTGAACAAAAAGGCATCTTTGAGGACAATGTAGAAGCGTATATGCAGGATTTTCAGTCCAATTCAGAATCACAATTTACAGTATGGTATGATGCCAATACGGCGGCTTGGTCGCAAGAAGTTGAAGACAGGATAAATGCGATTATATCTGCATTAAATGGATTTGTAAGTAGCAATGGTCCATTTGTCTTGAATGCTCCTTATGCTGTTGGTAATTTGGTTAGTCAAGATATTGGAGATGGGATAGAGATAGGGTATCTATGCATTAATCCTGTTTCGGCTAATTCTGGTATTTTGTTAAACAATCCAGACTATTGGATGCGTCTAACAATAAAAGGTGAACCTGGCGTTGCTGTTATAACCGATTTAGAAACAAACAGCTATGCTTTGCAGATAGAGGATGGTGATTTGTTTTTATACTACTTAGAAGGAACCGACCCTCCACCACTATCAATTAATGAAGATGGAGACTTGATTCTTACAATAGAATAGAGGTGTAATTATGGCAATTAAAAAGATTAATTTAGGGAGAGTAAGGGGAAATGTAGATTCTAGCAGTATTATTGAGTTTACAGTTCCAGAAACATACACGGAACCTGTGAGTGGTGGAACCCTGTTTAATATTATCGGTAATTTTGTTAAGAAACTCAGGCTGTTGGGTTCAGATATTGAAGCAGCTAATAATTTAATAGGCGAAACCCAGAGCGATGTATCGGAAAACACATCAAATATAAACACCTTACAGGCAAATTGGGATAATCTAACGGCAACATTATTGTCCAAGGTGTATCCTGTTGGCTCAATTTATATGAGTATTACGAATAATTCGCCACAGAATTTTTTAGGTGGAACATGGGTTGTGTGGGGAAGCGGACGAGTTCCAGTTTCAGTCGATACGTCACAAACAGAGTTTAATTCAACTGAAAAGACAGGCGGAGAAAAGACGCATACTTTAACACAGGCAGAGACCCCGGCGCATGCGCATACTTTTAAATATTCTACGGATGCTTTTGTCGGTGGAACGATAGACCATTGGAATAATGTTGTAAGGCCTTTATCTGAAACTGGGGCTTCGACTTATACTACAAGTTCTGTAGGCAGTGGAAACGCACACAACAACTTACAACCATATATTACATGTTACATGTGGAAAAGAACAGCGTAGGAAGGAGGATTTTACATGCCAACAATTAATTTAGGAAGAGTGAGAGGAAACGATGGAGATACAAACGTAGATACTGTTGTAGAATATACAGAGCCATCTTCTTATGAGGAGCCTGCAAGTGGTGATACGATTAGAACTTTGTTTTCTAAGATAGCCAAGGGATTATCAGAATTATTTAACACTAAGATTGACAAAGCAAATATTTCTCACAATCTTTTAACGACAAATCCAGATATGGTGCTTGGTGCTGATATGGGTAAAGTGCTAAATGACTCTTTAACTAATATAAAAAATCCATTGGCTGGTGTGAATATTGCTGGCAACTATGTCTACAGTGTGGGTACAGATGATAAAACAAAATTAAGAATAACGCTGAACGGTAGGGTAAGTCATCCCCGAATTTTTGTGTTTGGAGACAGAAATGGTTTTCCGATACTTATGGTACTCACGGGTAGTGAAGTATTAAATCTTGGTTATGGCAGCGCTACATATTCAAATTCAAATGGTGTTGCAGTTTTAACACTTGCCCCATGGAGTTACGTCACTATTGTGTCAAACCATGTATGTACTATTATTAGGGAGTAATCTATACTTTTTTACCAAGAGGACAATATATCTAAACTTATATGCTACCATAATAATTTGTCAAAAATAAGACTTATATTTCCAAAATTTGACAATTATACTGGAGTAAATAATAACAAATAAGAGGGAGTAATTTATGAAAAAACTAAAGAAAATATTATGTGTACTATTAATTTTAGGATTTGTTTTAAACTTTCCTAACACCGTTGTTAAAGCGGAAGAGATACAATATACAGAAAATCTAATACCTAAAATGACAAGTAATACATCACCTAGTGGTAAAGCAAGTGCAAGTAGTGTTTCTGTTAACTCTGATGGGAGTTTAACGCCAGAGTACTTAGCATTTGATCATAGTGTCGTGAAAACAAGTTGTTGGCAAGCATTAAATAGTAAAACAGGTTGGCTTGAATATGAGTTTCCAGAAAATAAAATTATTACTAAATATACACTCCAACCGAGAAATTGGGTTGAATACATATGGCAATCTCCAAAAGATTGGACATTTGAAGCGTATGATGAAGAAGAAGGCACGTGGGTAGTTTTAGACACTCAGACAAATATAACTGACTGGAATGTAAGCTCTAAAAAAGAGTTTACATTAGAAAATACTAATTCTTATCTTAAGTACAGAATAAATGTAAGTTCAATTGTAGATAATCCATCTGCTAAATATCCACAATCTCGTACTATTACAATTGGTGAGCTTGAAATGATGGAAACAGTTCCACAAGGTGCCAATGCGACTATTTACATTACAATGGTTACGGGTGAAATTAAAGAGTATCACGTAGATTCAGCTATTAAACAAGATTACTTATTATGGTATGATAATCGCTCCAATGGAAGTGGTAAAGCATATTATACATTTGCAAAAGCTACTACAGGTGGATTTGTAAGTAGAAACGAGTATTTATCTTTTGACAAAATTTCAAGTTTTGAAATAATGGAATATAATTAAAAAGTATAATTAAGAAAGTATCCTTCGGGGTGCTTTTTTGGTGGTTTAATCTGAACTTTATCTAATTACGAACTACAATAATTTTTTGTAGTTCGTAATATATTAAAGATCTATGAACCTAATAAAAATTAACTATGAACTGAGCGGAAAGTAATAAATTATAATTTAATTTTTTCGATTTCATATTGAGAATTAACCATAAGCCATAACTGGGGATTGAAAACAGTTATATTCCATACACTTATTCCTTTTAGATTATACTCTGTTACTAAATCTAGAATGGCATTAATAGTTTGTGAGTTAATAAACCAAACAGCATGAAGTTCTAATTCATCCCTAGTATAAGTAAAAAAAGGTGTTTGAGACACATCATCAAATTGAATAGTTGATTTATAAAGACTAGCTAAGTTGTTAACATTATCAAATGATATAAGATTGACATTAGAAATGCCTTCTGCATATGGCAATGTCCAATCATAGCCTAAAGTTGCAATACCAATAATAATCTTATCAGACGGGATGAAATTAAGAATATAATCCAAAAATACTTTCGTTCGGTGCACAGACGTAATAGGAGATGGAGGGTTAACATTAAATGCCCATTCATAACTAGTAAATATTATGTTTTGTGCTAGTTGATTTATAAGGGAATAATTTATTTTTTCAAAGTTAATCTCTTTATTTAATTCTTTTATGTTAGGATTAATAGTTACAAATACCTGATAGCCCTCTGCGTTCAACCGACTCGTTACGTTTGTAAAATATTGCTCGTAAAATTGGATGTTTGATGTACTAATATATTGTAGAGAAAGGTTTAAACCGTAATAACCTTTAGACTTTAGAGTATTTAATATATTTTGTATTTGTGTTTCTTGAAATTCGTTGTTTAAAAGTATATCAAGGTCTGCTGCTATGTTTGCTTCTCCTTGAATGGTTAATGTTGTTAACAACATGAGAGGAGCAACACCGTAAGCTTTTGAAATCTGGATGATTTCGGTATCATCATAATGCTGAATAATGGATCCATCATTTTTAGCAGTATAATTTAGTACAGATATGTAAGTTAAATAAGGTAGAGTCTTTCTGAGAGTAGTTTTATTAATAGTGGGTACCGTGTTACCATGGGTTGTTATGACCCTTTTTTTTGTATATTTAATAACAATAGTATCTCCAGGATATAGATACTCTCTATCCGATAAATAAGGATTATTTGCTAATAATTGAATTAAAGAGACATCAAACTTGTCAGCTATATTTAATAATGTATCACCCTCTTGAATGGTGTAAGTAATATCTGGTTTTACAATAACAAGCGATTGTCCGATTGCCAATTCATCAACGTTATTAAGTTCATTATCGTACATAAGTTTATCAGTAGAGATTTCGTAAAATTGAGCTATTGATTGAATTGTATCTCCCGATTTAACAATGTGTATTATCATGTTAAGCCTCATGAATAAATTTATTTTTATATTATATGAAAAAAGTATATAATAATGCCTAAATTGATGGAAGTAAAGTAAAAGAAAGAAACCAATAACGAGCCTGTTAAGGCTTATTTTTATGCAAAAAAGCAGAAAGGAAAATACATGGAAAAATTGCAATTAAACAATGGTGATCTAATTGAAATCCAAAATGGAGCAACGCCCAATTCTGTAAAGGTTGAAGTCCCAAGTCAAGAAGCTTTCCTGGAGCAGTACATCAAGTTTAAAGATGATAACTTAAGCAAGATTACGTTTCTAAGTGAAACAGGTATTGAAATGTCTATCTATAACAATAAGACTTTGGATAAGGCTGAATTACAGAGCGTAGCGGATGAAGAAACAGTGGAAAGCAAGTTGATTGCTACATTTACATTAAAGGATATTGATACTACTAAGCAGAAGCTTAAAGAACTACAAGAAACAATAGACACACTCGTATTAAATACGTTAGGAATAGAACTAACAAGCGAATCAGAACAGAAAGACTAACTATTAAAAGTCAAGTCTAAAATGATATTTTTTTGAATGAATTGCGGATATGCATTTCATATATTTGAACATTGAAAACTGCATGACAAATAGAGCATCTTAACAGGTGCTCAATAAGGAGACATTTTTATTAAAAACTTAAGCTGCTTTGATGTAGGATTGTCCGGATTTTTCTAACCGGTAAATTACTCTGACGAGTTTTTTAGCAGCATGTGATATTGCAACATAATAATGCTTACCTTCAGAGCGTTTTTTGGCAAGGTAAGCTGAAAAGGTTGGATCCCAATGACACACAAATATAGTTGCGTTAAATAGAGCGTATCGTAGATATTTGGAACCCCGTTTTTCCATGCGTGCATAGGAAGAATCTAGTTGACCGGATTGATAAGTAGATGGTGATAAACCTGCATAAGCGAGTATCTTATCAGGAGAATCAAAATAAGAAAAATCACCGATTTCAGCAATAATCATGGAACCCATACGGTAGTTGATACCTGGAATGCTTAGAATTGGTGAATTGATATTGTCCATGATAGATTTGATTTGGGATTCAATTTCATTGATTTCAGAATTTAGTTCCTTAATCAGTCTGATGGTATGCTTTAGTTCCAGAGATTTGGCAGGCATATGAGAACCAATGGATGTCCTTGCTGCTTCTCTGAAAAGATTAGCAGTATCTTTTCCATAGTGACCTTTAGAAGAAACAGAAAGTAGATTTGTCAGCCTAGTCAAATGAGCTGATGAAATATCAGATGCACTTGGAAACTCAGATAATAAAGCATAAACAGATGCCATATGGAGTGTTGGCACATGTTTCTCCAGTTCTGGAAAAAGAATTGTAACAAGACGGGAAATGGAGGTTTTTAACTTGGCACGTTCCTTAACTTTATCAAAACGATAGCGAGTTAGTGACTTCAATTCTTCATTATGGTAAGATGTGTCTGAGTAGGACTTTAAGTTCACATCAGACATAAGCATTGTAGCAATCGTATGGGCATCAACTTTATCCGTTTTCGTCTTTCTAAGGCTTAGACTTTTTCTGTAAAGGTTGGTATGTAACGGGTTGATAACAAAGGTGGTCAGACCTTTATCAAGAAGATATCCCAAGATGTTATAACTGTAGTGTCCTGTGGCTTCAAGTCCTACTTTTACTTCGGTTAAATCATCTGTAACGGATATGATTTTCTGATAGAGTTCATCAAAACCATCTCGGTTGTTTGGAAAGGTAAATGCTTTAAAGAGCACTTCACCATCTGAGTTAGTGATAAAGCAATCATGCTTATCCTTTGCAATATCAATTCCTGCGTATATCATAGCAATTCTCCTTTGAAATGTATTTGATACTGTTTGGAACCACGGATACTCCTTGCGATTGTATTCTCGTTCTAAATAAACCGTCATGCGGTATCTAACTGATTAACAAATATACAAAGAGATTGTGGTTGGAGTCTTTCTGTAACCATCAAGTGGTAGAAGGTGAGCACCAATCCACAGTATCTCCATTAGTATAGCATACAGTCCTTGGAGAGGGACTATAAACACTACTACTATATAATACGAGAAGGTGAAGCAGATGAAACAGACGTTGACGAGACTTTATAAGGCGAATGGAGTAATTGTCCTTGTTAAAGCCCTAGAACTTGGATGGATTTCTGAAACAGAGAAACAGCAGATTATTGAAAATAATTAGGCCTGCAAGGCAGAAAAGAGGAAAAATGGATTCAACAATTATAGTTGCGCTAGTATCCTTGCTAGGAACTATTGTAGGCAGTGGTTTCGGGGTAATAGCATCAAGTAAATTAACGAATTATAGAATCGAACAACTGGAAAAGAAAGTAGATAAGCACAACACAGTTATTGAGCGTACATACGCACTTGAAAAAGCAACAACAGTAACCAATGAACAAATCAAAGTAATAAATCACAGAATAAGTGATTTAGAAGGAGCGAGGTAAACTATGAAAGATTTAACTTTTTTACTACAGAACATTGACACTATTATTTTAGGAATTTGCTTATGCGTTGGGTTTGCTTTAAAGCAAGCATTTACGTGGTTTAACAACAAGTATATACCAATCACAATGTTATGCATGGGCACTATTATTGCAATAGTAACAAACTTAGGTAATGTAAATGCAGCGGTGATTTTGGGGGGAATGATAAGTGGTCTAGCTTCGACTGGATTATATGAAATGCTAAGAAATCTTATTAATATAGATGGGAAATCAGATACAGAGGGTGAGTAAAATCACTCTCTTTTTTAAAAAGAAAAGAGGAAAGCATATGAGGAAAACAAGTAGTGTCGGAATAGAACTGATAAAGCGATTTGAAGGGTGTAGACTTGCAGCTTATTTATGCCCAGCAAAAAAATGGACGATTGGCTATGGCCATACAGGATATGTAAAGTTTTTTAAGAAAAATGTTTGCGCTGGCATGACAATTACAATGGAACAAGCGTTAGAATTACTACAAGATGACTTAGCAAGGAGTGAAGCTAATGTTAATAGCTTTTATAAAAGATATACATGGAATCAAAATGAGTTTGATGCCCTAGTAAGCTTTGCACATAATCTAGGTAGTATAAATCAACTTACTGCAAATGGTCTACGTTCAAGAAGTGTGATTGCTGAAAAGATGCTTCTATATATTAACAAAGGTACTTCTTTTGAAGAAGGACTAAAAGTTAGAAGAAAAGCAGAGCAAGCACTATTCTTAAAAGGTGTAGTAGACCAAGAAATTTTATCTCCATCCAGTGCTGGATTATCCGCAAGGGAAATAAAAGCGAACATCATACTTGTACAAAAATGGCTTAACCAGGAATATGGAGAGTATTTTAAGAAGTGCAAGCTTACTGGATACAAACTTTTAGTAGAAGATGGTCTAAGGGGCAATAAGACCAGAGCAGCCTTAACTATTGTTTTACAGGTTCATTTGAATAGCTTAGGGGCAAATCTAACAGTAGACGGAGAATATGGGACTAAGACAAATGATGCAGTTAAGAAATATCTAATAGTCAAGGAAGGGACGAAGGATGTGTCTGCTAAGATTGTACAAGCTATTTTGTATTTGTACGGTTATAATCCTCAAGCGTTTAGAGAAGAATTTACAGAAGATTCAGCAACGGCACTAGGACAGTGCCAGAGGGATAATAATTTGAATCAAGATAAAATTGCAGGAGTTGTATTTTTTAGTACATTTTTAAAACAAAGATAAATGAAAAATGTAGAAATATGAGGAAAAACTTGTAAAATTTTTCTATATAATCTATAATAAATTACATCTAGCTTAAATATTGAATTTTTAGGTATGTAAAAGGAAGAATAATTTTTTATAGATTGAGATTAAAGCGTTTTAATTCAATCAGCAAGGAGTAAATTGGGATTTATTCCAATTGTTTTTATTTTTTATAGCTACTTGATAGCAGACAGGAATTTGTATGTTTCTCGAAAGATTTACACTTGAGATAAGCAGGAGGTATGTATAAATAGTGAAATAATCATGGTTATTTCATTTTGTTATTGAGGCTGGAAATAAAAACAAAAGGAGAAAATATATGTATCAAAAAAAAATACATATGGTAATAGTAGTAGTGTTAGTGCTACTATTAGTTAGTTATTTATTTAAATTCGCTAGTTTTATAACTACTGTAAGTCCATTAGCTATTGCCTTAGTATTATATATAATATACAAAAATTCATCTAAATAGATAATAAAAATCGCTGGTTACGTACTGGCGATTTTTATTATTTAAATGTGCTATAATATGTTAAAAATAATTTACTAAAAAAGGAGGCTAATGGTGAATAAAGAAAGTGTGGCATTAGAATTTAATATCTTAAAGGAAAGTATAACAGTAAAAAAGAGAACTGAATTTGTAGATGATGACAATATTATATTTGAAAGGACCAAGGATAATTATAGAATTTATATAGATGATAATCATAAATATGAGTCATATAAAAATTCTTTAAATAAATTATTTCTATGGATTACAAATAAGACTCCAGAAGTAACAATTGATTATGCAGAGGATGTAATACTGGATTTAATTATAGAAGATAGTGATATTGATATACTGAAACTAGAAAATTATTTTTTAAAACTGCCGATAATTAATTTTACTTTTCTAAGACCACTATATGGATTGAGTTTTTATAATGAAAATATTATAGATAAAGGTAAATATAAATTTATCTCAGCTAGTTATATAAAAGAATATTTATTAGGATTTATTCCAGATAATCCAATGAAAGAACATTGGATTAATAGATTCTTAGAAAATGAGAAAAGAGGTATTTGTTATGTTGAGACACATGTGGCTACGAGGGAACCCGCTAAGGCTGAAGAATTAGCTGATAAGAATTTTAAACAATTAGATAATGTATTGAGATATATGATGGGAGACAGAACAAGTTACAAGAAATTAGGGGTTTTTAATTATCAAGATGAGTCAATGAATTTTTCTATTTTAAAAGGAAACAATGATTTTCTACAGTATAATCATAATAATCCTTTTCGATATGGTTACAACAAATTAGATAGTTATTTTTTTGATTATAAGAATGGCAATGGTGTTATTTGGGATTTACTAAATAAAGAAAACAAAACAGAAATTCAGAAAAGAGTATTAAGAGGATTAGAATGGGTCGGTATGTCTATTAATGAAAAAGATGTTAATATGGCATTTATACAATGCTTCTTTGCGATAGAATGTATACTTCAAGATCAGCAGGGATTTATAACTAAGAGTATCTCAGCACAGATATCAGAATATGTGGCATTTATATTAGGAGATAACTTAGAAGCTAGAATAGAAATTGAAAATAGGTTTAAAAAATTATATGATGTACGTTCAAAAATAGCTCATGGAAATCAAACTGATGAAGCTAAAATAAACATGGACGAAATTATTGAAATATCAAAATTAATAATAATTAATTTGTTAACTAAAGATGATCTTAAAGTAATCAATTCAATTAGTGAATTAAGAAACTATATTACACATAAAAGGTATGGTTAGTTAATAATACTTACGCATAATTAGCTACAAAATATAAATGCCTAAGTTTATGCGTGGCTCTAAAATGGCTCTATAAAATTAACACAAACAAAATTTTTACCTTATAATATAAATAATTAATACATAAAAAGCCTATAAAAACGCTACAAAATAGATTTGATTACTAAATTAAGGTTAGTATTGAATGTGGGAATTAAAAATCCCCCCTTGATTTATCAAGGGGGGTTAATAATTTAAATTCTATCATGGCATTAGTTTGACTCTAATTTTAGTTTTTGAAGAGCTTTTACTAGCGAATGGCTTCATGACATTTAGGTTAATATTATTGTTATGGTGTGTGTTCTTATGGGTAAATATTTTTTGTCTACTATATTTATAATCCAAAATAATGTTCCTTTATTAATGCATAAACTTATATATTAACACATCAGCTTGTCAAAAATAAGACTTATAATTCCATTATATTCCATCTACAATTTAGTTATAAATAAAAACAAAGGGGAATATAACATGAAAAAGAGACCAAGTATTTTTACAAGTATCATATTGATCATATGCCTATTAATTGCAGCACCATTTAATGTATATGCGGCAGAACTATCAATAGGCGTGAATACTGTTTTATCAAGAAGTGCAGATTTGGATCCAGCAAATGGAAAATGTGCAAAATTGGAGGGTATGGCAGTTGGAAACAAGTATATTTATACTGCAAAAAGAAGTGATGATAAAAAATCTGTTAGCATATATAGAACTAAAATGTCGACAGGGGAAACAGTATTACTTAAATTTACAAACGAAAAAGATCCGAGTTATACAAATAAGCTTGGATACGCAGGGGACATGAAGGTCATTGATATAAATGGTCAAACAACCTTAATGGTTGCAACAGGTACTTCTCTTGTACAGGTAAAAGTAGATAACCCAAACAAGCAGCTTACGGTTCAAAAAGAATACAAATTAAATAATGTTCAGTATATTACGAGTATTGCTAGTGATAAAGAAAACAACGGAGTTTTTTATATAAGAACTAAGAAGAATGATGATTCTAGTGGATTTGTAATCTACAAGGTTAACATTGAATTGTCAAAAGCTAGTTCAACTAAGACTCTTCCTTTAAACGGGAATAAAGTGTGCAAACTTATTAAGATAGCAGATAAATGTAGTGGTCAAGGAATGGCATATTATAAAGGCAAATTATATATAGGTATGACAACTACCCAAACGGACAGTAATGGAAAAGAGTATAAACAAAACTGTATAAGTATTTACAAAATTCCTAGTAGTGATGCTGAGGTTAAGGTGCAAAACAAGATAAAATTAAACCTAACGGGTGAGGTAGAAGGAGTAGATATTACAGAAGGTTATCTATACTATAGCCAAAAAGGTGGTACTGTTGGTTCATACCCATATACCGTATATGTATCACAAAATCAAGTTTCAAAATAAATTTTATTAAAAGAGCATCCATCGGGGTGCTTTTTTACTGGCTTAATCTGCACATTAACCGGAATAAACATTAATGCAGTAGAGAACATTGAAGACTTAATAATGATGTTAGTAGTGTTGTGATAGAATGTATACATAGAGGAATTACAAATCAGGATTTGGGATAGGAAATTAGAAATAATATGAATGTAATCGTAGATTTAAGAAATGTATGCTTAGAAACTGATAGATTATTTATTCGTGAATGGAAACTAAAGGACTTGGAAGATTTTTATGAGTATGCAAAAGTTGATGGCGTTGGTCAAATGGCAGGATGGAATCCACATACATCAAAAGAAGAGTCCAAGGAAATTTTATACTCATTTATAGAGGGTAAGAGTGAATTTGCTATAGAATTAAAAGAAAATAATAAGGTTGTTGGTTCGGTGGGATTAAATGAAATTTTTATTGATCTGGGTGAGCCGTACACTGACTTAAAGGGTAGAGAAATTGGTTATGTTCTTAGTAAAAAATATTGGGGGAAAGGAATAATGTCAGAAGCTGTAAAAAGAGTGATACAATTTTGCTTTGTGGAAGAAAAGTTTGATTTTTTGCAATGTAGTCATTCAATAGAAAATAATCAATCCAAAAGAGTAATTGAAAAATGTGGTTTTACATTTATAAAAGAACATACAAGAAAGGGAACAAATGAGGTTGAACATATTTCTAAATTTTATGTATTAAACAATTTACAGCATTAAATTGGTGGATTTGTACAAGAATACAGTCAATCTAACAGATACAATGTAACATAGGCATCCATTGAATAAATTAAATGAGTATCCTTCGGGGTACTTTTTTGATATCTTAATTTGTACTTTTATTATAAAAGCATGATATACAATGATATATCAAGTAATGTTATACTCTATTTACAAATTGATAGTTGCAACGTGATATTTGTATTGGATACTAATAATTTATGCATAGGAGGAATATTTTATGGAAACAACAAACAATGGAGTAATAACAGCTTTATGTCAAGATATTTATAATGTACAACCTTTCAATTCAAATGCTACAGTATTAGATAATCATATAAATACAGTAGCATCCGATGTAAAATTGGGACATATTAAAATTGGTACAGGTTTTGATATGATTGATGAATTAGTGAATGTTAAGATAGCAGATAATCTTAGCACTGACGATTCAGATACAGCATTATCTGCAAAAATGGGAAAAGAGCTGAATGAAAGCAAAGCATCAAAAAATCATGCGTCAACAGAAATGACATATGGAATTGGAAGTGATACGAGTTTTGGGCATGTAAAGCTAAGTGATGATTATACTTCATCTTCGGGAGCTGCAATGGCCGGGGTAGGAGCAAGTTCGAAGGCGGTGTGTGATGCCTATAATGAATTAAACACTAATTTGGATAATTTAAAATCAGATGTCAATACCCTTAAAGGGAAATTTGGATCACAGCAAATTGGTATAAAATCATTTAGATACTTGAATTTCTCAGGAATATTTAGCTGTATTATAACAATAGATGGAGTAAATGGTCAGTCCTACGGTTCGTTTATTGCAAACGGGTATGGTATAGGATCAAATAGGATGCATGTAGCAAAACTACAAGCAGGTTCTCCTGTAACATGTACCATTTTAGAAGACAGAGAAGCAATTTATGTCTCAAACCAATCTGGATCAGAGAGTACAATAAGCATATTTATGTTGTACGGAGCACTCCCAGAATTCACCACCAGCTAATCATTTTTGGATATGTAAACATTATAGTTTAAGGAATGAACAGTTGCTTTTAGTCATAAATGATGAAACTGACTTACAGTTAGCCATTGACCTAAGAGTAGGAGATATAAGATGACTAACAGTTGATGATTAACAGATATGGTTATGTAATATGAGCATCCAATAGCAATGCAGTGGGCACAGTTTCAGACACAGGAAAATTAACAGTAGCCAGTATTGCAACTACATATGTAACGGTAACTGATGACAAAGGAAATAAAATAGGTAAGCTTTTGGTAAGAGTAAGAAAATAGATTAAATTAAAAGAGTATCCTTTGGGGTACTTTTTTAGTGTCTTATCTGAACTTTAGAAAGTAAGTTAGAGGTATGATTTACGGTGCACGAACATGCATAAAAATTGACAGAATGTTTTATTTAGTTTATTATTATTAAATAATACCAAAGAAGGGGGAAATAATATGAGGCAAAGCATTTTAGCATTTGTAATATTAGCATCAGTAATTATAGGAGGATGTTCAAGCTCTAAACCAGTAACAAGTCAAAATACAGATACAGAAAAATTAGAACAAAGAATTGCTGAACTAGAAAAGGAAAACGCTGAATTGAAAGCAAGTATTGAAGGTAATACTGATGTGGAGGTAGAAAAAGAAGAAGTAGGCACAGAAGAGGTGGCACAAATTCAAATAGGAGATACTATACAAACGGAAAAGGCTGAAATAACAATCAAAAATATTGAGTTTAGTTATGATGTACTTCCAGATGATACAAGTTCCTTTTACACTCATTATCCAGCAGATGAAGGCAATGTCTATATTCATATAGATACAGATGTAAAAAACACACAAAAGCAAAATTTAAATATTGATGAAATAATGTCTGTTGAGGCAAATTATAATAATGGATATAAATATAATTCATCACCTGTGCCAGAAGATTCATCAACAGGTTTTACATATGCGAATATAACGTCAATTAAGCCATTAGATACATTGGGGGTTAGATTCTTAATTAGCTGTCCGCAAGAAGTTGAAGAAAGTGATAATTCATTGGTATTAACCCTTACAATTGATAAAGAAAACTATTCGTACACAGTTCGTTAAAAACAAAATAAAGTAGTAATTCATCAAAGAATAGTAAAAAACGTCTTTAAACAGACGTTTCAGAGCACTGTATTTGCGGCGTCAGTGAGTCAAGATCCATATGGGGCAAATGATACAGTTGATACGGCATATCCATATGCGTCTACTACTGTACTTTCAGGTAACTTATATATATTGGGGTATCGTAACTCTAATATTTATGTTGTTGCTGATGAAGATTGGTTTTATATAACGTTATATAGTTCTAGGACATATGATGTTATATAGAAAAATATTTATGATAGTGTTTTAACTAAATATATATATGGAAAGAAAATAGTGATGGAACGTGGACAAGATGGAGTCATGCTAATCAACGATATGTAGAACTAGTAGGCAAGCTTAAGAACACAGATTTATACTATAAAGGACCACCATATTAATAAATAAGACAAGCCCCTTTTGTTAGATAAAAATTATCAACGAAAGGGGCTTTGTTTCAAACGTGTTACTCCAACATAACCCAAATCTCCATACAAGTTGTTTCGGGGGTATGATTTGCATAACGCTCCACAGCAAAAGGTTTGTAAATAATTTTGTGCTTCACAAGCCACATTTCAAAAAGATATCTTTGCGCCTTATAGAGCGCATCGGTTACGAGCTGTTCAAAATTCTCACCCTCAAAAGAACATATAATATATTCACCTTTTTCTAATTCCCATGTAGAGAATTCTTTAAAAGATACATTTCCAGAGGCTTGTGCACCACCAAAATAACGATAATATCCAGGTTTTGTTCCCCCAAAAGCAACCCCTAATTCATCGCCATTTTCGATTAAGCCATCAATAGAAGATTTTCTATCATGAAAGTCATCCCACAATTTACTTAATCCATCTATCCCAGGCTCACCATTTCCTGGAATTTGCTCAATTGGTTCTTCTGTTGTAAGACCAATAAAAGTTTCCGAAGAAGTAAGGGTACGTCTTGATATTTCAATTACGATTCCCTCTGTGATAAGCGGGACATTTTCATCAACCAAAGTATAATTTAAAAGCAACTGCGGTTTGCAAAAGTTATTAAGCCGAACTGGGTGAGTTCGATACTCTTCTGGAGTCATTCCATACACATTCTTAAAATTGCGAGTAAAAAGTTCATGTGAGGTAAAACCAAAATCCAAAGCAATATCCAAAATGCGATTGTTTCTTACTAATAAGGCATCAGAAGCTTTTGCAAGTCTACGAAGCTTAATATATTCATTTACGGGTCTTTTAACAAGGCGAGAAAACAAACGTTGGTAATAAAATTGGGATAATGAAGCAATTTGAGAAAGCTCTTCAATCTTAATGTCTTGCGTTAAATGATTTTCAATATAATCTAGCGTTAATTGTATTTGTTCCCATGCGTGCATAATTAGCACCTCCTCTCTTAACTACTGTAGCATATGTATAACGATATGGCTTGACTGGGAATGCCCTTTTTATAAATGATGGTTAATTCTTAATAGCAGTATAGCAAAATAATAATAATTCTTCCAATGCATTCATTAACATTTAAATTGTGCATTCTGATATGAATTTATAATGTTGGTAACTGTTGCATAAAATAGTGTAAACATAAATAATTTGCTTGACAGTTACCAATATATATGGTAATTTAGAGAAAATATAATAAAATCAGTGATCAAAAAGAGTACTTACGGAAGGTACATCACAGAGAGTCGACGTTGGTGGGAGTCGATATGGAAAGCTGTAAGGAATGGGTTTGTTAGATGCAAGGTGAAAGAGAATTCGAGTAGCTAAAGCCGTGACCTCACGTTATAGGGGAAGAATATCGAAACGAAAGTTTCCGTATTGTGAATGAGTCAAGTTATGAATTGGTGGCAGGTATATTTCCGATTGGGAGTATATCTTTTTTTATTTTGATATGAATAACCGAAAGTGATACACTTTAACTAAGAGTATATTATTTGAAGCTAGTCATGTTACACACCAAAAACAACTTGAGAAAAAGGGTGGTACCACGTAAAATACGTCCCTGTTACTAGATATAATTAGTAACAGGGATTTTTTATTACCAAAAATCTCTTTGTTCTTGATACGGACGAACAAGTGTTGTTATTGGAGGAGGAAAAAATGAAACGAATATTCAGAGCTTATAAAAAAACAGTAAGTATTGTGAATGAAACTGCAATCAGTTTATTTGAAGGTCTAGCAAAAGACAAAAAGGGATTTTTATTAGAAAGTTATGATAAAAACAACGGAAGATATACATTTCTTGGAGCTGATCCAGAAGAAATCATTACCTCTAAGAAAAATAATCTAGTCATACAAAAAAACGATGGAACACAAACAATACTTGAAGGAAATCCTGTTGAAGAACTTAAAAAATATTATTCTAATTTTGAAGTAAGAACGGATGGAGCAGATATTCCGTTTTGTGGAGGGTTATTTGGAAGTCTTGGATATGATTATATTCGCTACATTGAAGAACTACCAGATGAGAATTCAGATGAAATCGGTATTGAGACCATTCAGTTTATGTTGGCGTTATCCTTTATGGTATTAGATCACGTAGCCGAAACATTAACGGCAATTGTACTTGAAGAGGATAGTGAAGCTGGAAAAGCGGTAGGATTAAAAAAGGCAGAGGAATTAATCCAACGTGCAGTTACTAACATGGTAATACGAGAAGATAGGTTTGAACAGGATGGAGTAATCATTAAGAAATCCGATACACTAGATCAATATAGTGAAAAAGTAGAGAAAATCAAACACTATATCAGAGAAGGACATATTTTTCAAACGGTGCTCTCTCAAAGATGGACCATTGAAACAAAGCAAACAGGTTTTGATTTATATAGACAATTAAGAGTATTAAATCCATCTCCTTATTTATATTATTTTAATTTTGGAGAGTTTGAGATTATAGGTAGCTCTCCTGAAATGCTAGTAAAACAAGTGGATCAAAAAGTATACACTTGCCCGATTGCAGGTAGCAGGAGAAGAGGGAAAGATGCAAAGGAAGATGAGTTTCTAAAGCAAGATTTGTTAAAGGATGAAAAAGAAAGAGCAGAACATGTAATGTTAGTGGATCTTGCAAGAAACGATATGGGCAGAATAGCTGAGTTTGGAAGTGTTAAGGTTACGCAGTTCATGGAAGTACAAAACTATTCTCATGTCATGCATATCGTATCGTTGGTTGAAGGAAAGAAAAAAGGAGAATATCATCCACTTGACTTAGTATCCTCCTTTCTGCCAGCAGGCACATTAAGTGGAGCACCTAAAATTCGTGCGATGGAAATCATAGATGAACTAGAAACAGCACGAAGAGGACTGTATGGAGGTGCGACTGGATATCTTGATTTTAATGGAAATATGGACTTTTGTATTACCATTCGAACCATGTTAAAAAAGAAAAACAAAGTGTATTTACAAGCTGGTGCAGGAATTGTTGCAGATTCCGTTCCAAAGAGTGAATACGAAGAATGTTGTAATAAAGTAATGGCACTTGCTAAGACCTTGGTTAAGGAGGAACAATTATGATACTTATAATCGATAACTATGATTCATTTACCTTTAATTTATATCAATATGTAGGGATTTTTACAGAAGATATCAAGGTTGTTCGTAATGATAAAATTACACTAAAAGAAATAGAACAATTAAACCCAGATAAGATATTGATTTCACCAGGGCCAAAAAGTCCAAAAGAAGCAGGTATTTGTATCGACTTAATCAAACATTTTTATGACAAAAAGCCTATTATGGGGATTTGTCTTGGTCATCAATGCATTGGTGAAGCCTTTGGAGGAATTGTAACTTATGCAAAAGAATTATTTCATGGAAAGCAATCAATAATACATCATGACATGTCTAGTGTATTTATGGGAGTTAATACACCCATACATGTAGCAAGATATCATTCGCTAGCAGTACAAAAAGAGAATTTACCCAATTGCCTCAAGGTATTAGCAACAACCAAGGATGGGGAAATCATGGCTATGAGACATAAAGAATATCCAGTTGTTGGATTGCAATTTCACCCAGAGTCTATCTATACCGATCATGGGAAGCGCTTAATTGAGAACTTTGTAAATGGAATCATATAGGAGGTAGGAAATGATTTTAGATGATATTGTAGCAGACAAAAGAAAACGATTAATAGAAAGCAAACAAAAGATTAGCGAAGATGAAATGCGACTTCTTGGTGCTTCAAATGAAAGGCAATGTATTAGCTTTTATGATGCCTTGTCAAAACCAGGACTTTCGATTATTGGAGAATTCAAGAAGGCATCACCAAGTATGGGAGTGATACAAAGTAAGATTGAGTTAACCGATCGAATCGATCAATACAATGAGGCAGTGGATGCCATTTCGTGTTTGACGGAAGAAGATCATTTTAATGGTAATATAGAATATCTAAAGAAAATAAGAGGGATTTCTCATCTACCGATTCTTCGAAAAGATTTCATCATTGATGAATATCAGATTTATGAAGCAAAGATAATAGGTGCAGATGCAATTCTTTTAATTGCGGCAATCCTTGATGATGAGACGATGAAACGTTTTTATGATTTGGCTTATCGATTAGGAATGGATGTCTTACTAGAGGTTCATGATGAAGAGGAGATGCAAAGAGCACTTTCTATGAAGGCAAAAATTATAGGTGTAAACAATAGAAATTTAAAAGATTTTACTATTAGTCTTGAAACAACAAAACGCTTATCTAATTTAGTAAATGCGGAAGTTGTATTTGTATCTGAAAGTGGCGTATCTACGAAAGAAGACATTGCATTTCTTAAAAATTGTAACGTCAATGCCCTATTGATTGGAAGAGCTTTTATGGAATCAGAAAACCCAAAAGAACTTGCAAAAAGCTGGAAAGAAATATTTGACGAAAACGGGAGGTAAAATGGCTGTAAAAATCAAAATATGTGGGATTACCTCACCAGAAGAATCCAAATACTTAATTAACAATCAAGTGGATTACATGGGAATCGTTTTGTTTTACCCAAAAAGTAAGCGAAATAAAAGCATAAGCGAAGCAAGAGAAATCTTAAAAAGCCTCTCATTACAGGTAATAAAAAAGGTTGCAGTCACCGTTTCCCCAACCATACAACAAGTAAGAGAAATTGAGGCGTTAGGATTTGATTATATACAAATACATGGCACGTTATCCAAAGAGACCTTTGACGAGATACAAATACCAATTCTTCGAGCTTTTAATGGAAACAATTTGAATATGTATGAAGTGTATCATAACTGTCCTAAAATACATGGTTACGTGTTTGATGCGGCAATCCCTGGTGGTGGAAAAACCTTTGATTGGTCTATACTAAGTCAATTTCCAAGAGATGATAAGTTATTCATTTTAGCAGGTGGTTTGCACGCTGATAATGTCGCCGAGGCAATAGAAAAGGTTCGACCAGATGTAGTTGATGTAAGTTCTGGTGTTGAAGGAACAAAGGGAAAAGATGCACTTAAAATAAATGAATTTGTAGAGAATGTAAAGAAAACAGAACAGAAAGGAAAGTAAATATGGATAAATACTATTATGGCAAATTTGGTGGAAGATATGTTCCAGAATCATTAATCAATACACTTGATGAATTGGAAGCTGCATTTGAAGCAGCAAAAATCGATGAAGAATTTCAAAAAGAATTAGCCTATTACTTAAAGGATTATGTGGGAAGAGAAACCCCACTTTATTTGGCAGAAAGACTTTCAAAAAAATATGGAACGAAAATCTATTTAAAAAGAGAAGACCTAAATCATACTGGTGCACATAAAATCAATAATGTGATTGGTCAAATTCTTTTGGCAAAAAGAATGGGAAAGAAAAAAGTAATAGCAGAGACAGGAGCAGGTCAACATGGTGTGGCAACTGCAACAGGAGCAGCACTTTTTAATATGGAATGTACGGTATATATGGGGGAAGAAGATGTACAAAGGCAAGCATTAAATGTATTTCGAATGGAAATGCTTGGGGCGAAGGTTGTAAGTGTAAAATCAGGAAGTAATACGTTAAAAGATGCTACCAATGAAGCCATTCGTACGTGGGCAAAAACAGCCGAAGATACTTTCTATGTAATTGGTTCAGCCGTTGGCCCATATCCTTATCCAAAGATGGTAAAAGAATTCCAAAGCATTATTAGTAAAGAAGCAAAGGTTCAATTTAAGGAAAAAGAAGGACGTCTTCCAGATACGGTGATTGCCTGTGTTGGGGGTGGCTCAAATTCCATAGGGATGTTTGCAGAGTTTTTAGAAGAGAAGGAAGTAGAATTAATTGGAGTAGAGGCAGCAGGTCTTGGGATTGATACTAGAAAGCATGCAAGCGCTATGGCTCTTGGAAAGCCTGGAACGCTTCATGGGATGCGATCTTATTTATTACAAGATGCAGATGGGAATGTAGAACTAGCACATTCCATTTCAGCAGGTCTTGATTATCCTGGTGTTGGCCCAGAGCATGCCTATCTTCGCGATAGCAAGCGGGTAGAGTATGTGTCGATTACGGATGCAGAGGCGATGGAAGCATTAAAGGAATTGTGTGAATTAGAAGGTATCATTCCTGCTATTGAAAGTGCGCATGCACTTGCTTATGCATTTAAAAAAGCGACAACAATGAAACCAGAACAGGCGATGATTGTTTGCTTATCTGGACGTGGAGATAAGGATGTGCATACGGTATCAAACTACTTTAGTGGAAAAGGATATTTGAATTAGGAGGGGGATTAAGATGAATCGAATCGAAGAAAGATTAAAAGAGCTTGCCAAGCAAAATAAAAAAGCCTTGATTACTTATATGACAGCTGGGTTACCTTCTTTGGAAGGGTGCAAAGACATTATAATGGCACAGGATGAAGCAGGTACCGATATCATTGAACTTGGAGTACCATTTTCAGACCCAGTTGCAGATGGACCAGTCATTCAAGAAGCCTCTTATGAGGCGATACAGCTTGGAACTAATGTAACGAAGGTGTTTCAAATTGTATCGGAAGTAAGAAAAGACTCCCAGATTCCAATTGTATTTATGCTTTATTATAATACCATTTTATACTATGGAGTATCAGAATTTGTAGATAAATGTATTGAAGTAGGTGTAGATGGATTGATTATTCCAGATTTACCCTATGAAGAACAAGGAGAAATTAATGAATTTTTAGGTAAAGAAGAAGCTCCGATATTAATACAGTTAGTATCTCCTGTGTCAAAGCAAAGAATACCTACATTATTAAGAGATGCTCGTGGTTTCGTATATTGTGTATCCTCCATGGGAGTGACGGGTCAATCAGCTACATTTCATAAAGATATTATAACGTATTTAGAAGAGGTGAAAAAGGAATCAAAGATTCCTGTTATGATGGGATTTGGAATTCGTAGTGCAAAGGATGTAGCACCAATGAAAAACATCATTGATGGCGCGATTGTAGGGTCACATTTTATTAAGATAATGAAAGAAGCAAATTATGATTTGAATTCCATTAAAGAATATTGTAGTATTTTTAAAGAAGAACTAAATTAATTGCAGATAAGGCCAAATAGCAAATGATATGTACTCCCTTTACGGGACATTGAGTAAAAGGAGTACATATCAAAAAAATAAAAGTAATACAAATAATGGAAGAGTTGCTTTCGAATAAGTTAGGTAGTTTTACAAATACTTGTTATGACAGGATAAGATTAAGAACAAGGAGGAAGTAAAATAAAAAACCAAACAAAATGGAAAGTAAAATATATTATAATGCTCAAATTATAACAATGGAAGAAGAATGTCCCATTGCACAGGCAATGTATATCGAGGATGGAAAAATACAAAATGTGGGAAGCGATGAGGAGATAATGTCTTTAAAAAAAGAAGATACAATACTAATAGATGTAGAGCAAAAAGTAATTATGCCCGGTTTTATAGATTCACATTCCCACCTTAGTTCCATGATTTTTCATTATCTGTTGATTGATATTGGAACGGATAAATGCAAAACGATAGAAGATATCGTAGAGGTTTTAAAACAAGAATATACAAGGAATCCTCCAAATCAAAATGAGTGGCTGATTGGATGGGGATATAACAATGATATTTTTGAGGATGAGAAGCATCCTACCAAATATGATTTAAATAAAATTAGTACATCCGTTCCTATTATGATTCTTCATGCCTTGGGGCAATGCGCCGTGTGTAATTCACCTGCACTAAAACTATTTGGATATGCGGGAAAAGACTTTAAAGTTCCTACAGGAGGTATCGTTGAGAAAGTAAAGGAGGATACAACTGGTTTAATTATTGGAAATGCACTATATGATACGGATGTAATTCCTTTTCCGTCAGTTGAAAGAATAATTTGTGCATTGCAAAAAGCTATCTATGAATATGTATCAAATGGAATCACGACAATACAAGATGCAAGAACGGGAGCACTAGAATATGTCTTATTAAAAAATCTATCAGACTTAAATAAACTTCCTGTTGATGTTATTTCTTATATTACAAAAGATACATTGAAAAAGGCAAAGCCTAATCCAGTTGAATCTATTTGCTATCAAAACCGATATCGAGTTGGTGGCTACAAAATAGAATTGGATGGGTCGCCCCATTTAAGAACGGCATGGCTTTCAAAACCATACTACATCGTACCAGAGCAAAAAGCGGATAATTATCGGGGGTTTCCAATCAAAACCGATCAGGAAGTAGAAGAAGAGTGTATACGTTGTATTGAAAATGAATGGCAAATAAACGCACACTGCAATGGCGATGCAGCTATTGACCAATTTATAGAAGCATATGAAAAAGCAGTGAAGCATCAAAAACATAAAAAAGACCTTAGAGCAGTAATGTTGCATGCGCAGGTTATTCGAGATGATCAATTGGAAAAGATGAAAGAACTCAAAATGATTCCGTCCTTTTTCTTAGACCATATTTATTACAGCGGTGATTATTATCATGAGACAGCCCTAGGTGCATTAAGAGCAAAAAAAGTATGCCCACTTAAGTCAGTGATTGAGAAGGGGCTGATTTTTACCATACATCAAAACGCCCCCGTAATCTCACCAAATGTTTTATTTTCCCTTCACAACGCAGTGAATCGAACAACAAGGAAAAATCGCGTGTTAGGAGAAGAAGAACAAATCTCAATTGAAGAAGCATTAAAGGCAGTTACGATTCATGGAGCCTATCAAATATTTGAAGAAACAGAAAAGGGAAGTATAAAGGCAGGAAAAAAAGCAGATTTTATTATACTTAATAAAAATCCATTAGAGGAAGAGAAGTCTTGTTTAAAAGATATTAAAGTATTGGAAACTAATAAAGAAGGAATTACCGTATATAAAAGAGAAAAAGACTGTTTGTAGTTCAATAAAAGCAATTTTTTATCTAAGAAAACACAAGAAAGAACCTCTTGATGATGCTATAATGTAACCTATCAGAAGAAAAACAAGCACGAACGAAGTGAGTATTTGTTTTTACCTGATAGGTTAGCGAAAGAGCGAAGCATGATATAAGAGGTGCTTTTTATTCTTCTTATATTATAGAAGTAACTTAAGAATAGCATAAGAAAAGGAGATAACAATGAAAATCGCTTTAATTAATGAAAACAGTCAGGCAGCTAAAAATGAAATGATTTGCGCAGCTTTAAAAAAAGTTGTAGAACCAATGGGTCATGAAGTTTTTAACTATGGTATGTATAGCGCAGATGATGAAAATCAATTAACATATGTTCAAAATGGTATTTTAGCAGCAATTCTTTTAAATTCAGGAGCAGCTGATTATGTAATTACAGGATGTGGTACTGGCGAAGGTGCAATGCTAGCTTGTAATTCATTTCCAGGTGTAATCTGTGGACTTGTTGTAGATCCATCTGATGCATATATGTTTGCTCAAATCAATGATGGTAATGCAATTTCTTTACCATTTGCAAAGGGATTTGGATGGGGCGCAGAATTAAACCTTCAATATATCTTTGAAAAATTATTCGAAGGTGAAAGTGGCCAAGGCTATCCAAGAGACAGAGTTGTGCCAGAACAAAGAAATAAGAAAATCTTAGATGAAGTTAGAAAGGTTTCACTAAATGATTTAGTAACTACCTTAAAAAATATCGATCAAGATTTAGTAAAAGGTGCAGTAGCTGGTTCTAAGTTCCAGGAATTATTCTTTGCTAACTGCAAGGATGAAAAAATTGCAGCATTTGTAAAAGAGATATTAGCTTAGGATTATAAAAATAGGGCATGTCTAATGATAGGACATGCCCTATTTTTGTCTTATCATGAATTCGCTGAATGCTTCTGTATAATAGTTCATGCAAATGCGAACCTTATTATTAAGTTTGTTTTATGTTGTTTTTAATTTATTAAACACAAAGAGTAATATCATCGCCTTTCATTAGATAATGCCAACTACTAAAACATCAGAGAAAGTGCCAAAAACAAAGCAACAACAAGTCTTATATCGGAAACAAAAAAAGTTATAAAATATGTTGATTTTTAGATGAAATAGTGATAAAATTAAATAAAGTCAAAATAAAACAACATAAACACACATATTTAAGGAGGAATTTTTTAAAATGGCTAATGAATATGAAATCAAAAAACAAATTTGTGAGATTGGAAAAAGAATTTACAATAGAAACATGGTTGCTGCAAATGACGGTAACATTTCTGTTAAATTAAACGACAATGAATTTCTTTGCACACCAACTGGTGTATCAAAAGGATTTATGACTCCTGAGTATATCTGTAAAGTAGATGCAGAAGGTAACTGTCTTCAGGCAAATGGTAATTTTAGACCATCTTCTGAAATCAAAATGCATATGAGAGTTTACAAATTAAGACCAGATGTAGGATCTGTAGTACATGCACATCCAACATTTGCTACAGCATTTGCAATTGCAGGAATTCCTCTAACACAACCAATTATGCCAGAAGCGGTAATCGCATTAGGATGTGTTCCAATTGCTGAGTACGGTACACCTTCCACCAATGAAATTCCAGATAGATTAGAAAAATACCTACCTTATTATGATGCAGTTTTATTAGAAAGCCACGGAGCGTTAACTTGGAGCACAGATCTATTAGCTGCTTATCATAAAATGGAATCAGTAGAATTCTATGCTGAATTATTATACAAAGCAAGACAACTTGGCGGGCCAAAAGAATTTGATAAAGAAACCATTCAAAAATTATATGAAATTAGAAGACAAATGGGCTTACCAGGTAAACACCCAGCAGATCTTTGCCAGAACTTGGGCGGACAATGTGGAGGCGGATGCCATTCATGCGATAGTACTACTTCAACCGAAGCTGCATCAACAGATGTTGAAAAAATCGTTGCAGAAGTTACAAAGAAGATTTTAGCTCAAATGAAATAAGAAATGGACAAGGAATATTAGTAAATCGCTAGGAGGTGCGTAAATTGTCTATCAGCGAACAAGAAATTCAAAATATTGTTCGAAATGTTTTGCAAAATATGGGTAAATCAGAAGAACCAACCATCAAAACAACAGCAGTACAGTCAAAAAAATTGATGGGAATATTTGAAAACATAGAGGATGCAATAGCGGCGGCAAAGGCGGCGCAAAAAGAAATACAGCCTATGCCACTAGAATTTAGAGAAAAAATCATTGCTAATATCCGTAAGAAAACACTAGAGAATGCAAAGATGTTTGCAGAACTTGGTGTAGAAGAAACAGGTATGGGTAATGTAGGACATAAAATTTTAAAACATCAATTAGTTGCGGAAAAGACGCCAGGAACTGAAGATCTTTCTACCATTGCTTGGTCAGGGGACAGAGGTTTGACCTTGATTGAACAAGGACCATTTGGTGTGATTGGAGCAGTGTGTCCATCAACCAATCCAACAGAGACAGTCATCTGCAATTCAATTGGAATGTTAGCAGCAGGAAATTCTGTCGTATTTGCACCACATCCATCCGCAAAGAATGTATCAAATCTTGCAATCGATATGGTAAACAGAGCAAGTGTTGAAGTTGGAGGACCAGAAAATCTTGCAGTAGCGGTTGAGAATCCGACTATGGATGTGAGTAAGACTATTTTTGGTCACAAGGATATTTCGTTATTGGTTGCAACTGGTGGGCCAGGTGTTGTAACAACGGTACTTTCCTCAGGAAAGAGAGCAATGGGGGCAGGAGCAGGAAATCCACCAGTATTGGTTGATGAAACAGCAAATATCCCAAAAGCTGCCGAAGACATTGTAAATGGTGCAACATTTGATAACAACCTTCCATGTATAGCAGAAAAAGAAGTCATAGCAGTAAGTTCCATTACAGATGAATTGATGTACTATATGGAAGAGGCAGGTTGCTATAGAGCAAATGACGAAGAAGTAGCAAAATTAGTTTCTACAGTTTTAGTTGAGAAAAATGGTAAAAAGATTTTAAATAGAGAATGTGTTGGTCGAAGTGCAAAAGTTCTTTTAAATAAAATTGGAGTAACGGTTGGAGATGAGATTCGTTGTATTATCTTCAAAGGAGATAAAAAACATCCATTGATTGAAGAAGAATTGATGATGCCAATTCTTGGAATTGTAGAAGTAAAAGACGTAGATGAAGGAATCGAAGTTGCAGTAGAATTAGAACAAGGTAACAGACATTCTGCACATATGCATTCCACGAATGTAAATAACTTAACAAAATTTGGAAAAGCAATTGATACCGCTATTTTTGTTAAGAATGGTCCTTCCTATTCTGCACTTGGATTTGGCGGAGAAGGCTATGCTACTTTCACCATTGCAAGCCGTACAGGTGAAGGGTTAACATCAGCTAAGAACTTTACAAAGAGCAGAAGATGCGTTATGTGTGATGCATTAAGCATTAGATAAGGAGAGTGGCATAAGTGGAAATGAATATAGAAGCAATTGTAAAGCAAGTACTTGCTGAAATGCAAGGAACACCAGGAGCAACAGTAGCTCCAAAACAAGCAGGAGTAATTCCAAAAACTTCTAAAGCAGCGATGCTTACAGCACTTGAAAATTATGAAATCAAAGAGTTTCCAATTCCAGAACTTGGAGATGACGATATCTTAGTTAAAGTAGAAGGCTGTGGAGTATGTGGTACAGATGCTCACGAATTCAAAAGAGATCCATTTGGCTTGATTCCATTGGTACTTGGACATGAAGGTACCGGAGAAATCGTTAAGATGGGTAAGAATGTAAAAAAAGACAGCGCAGGAAAACCTTTAACAATTGGTGATAAAGTAGTTACCTGTATGATTTTTAAAGATAATCCAGACATCACGATGTTTGACTTAAACAAACAAAACGTAGGTGGTGCGGATGTATATGGTTTACTTCCAGACGATGACATTCATTTAAATGGATGGTTCGCTGATTACTTAGTAATCAGAGGAGGATCAACTGTATTTAACGTAAGCGATTTGGATTTAGAATCTAGAATATTGATTGAGCCTAGTGCAGTGTTAATCCATGCAGTAGAAAGAGCAAAATCAACTGGAATTTTAAGATTTAACAGCAGAGTAGCCGTGCAAGGCTGTGGACCAATTGGACTTATTTGTATTGCAATACTTAAGACAATGGGAGTTCAAAACATTGTAGCAATAGATGGAGAACAAAAGAGACTTGATTTTGCAAAAGAATTAGGCGCTTCTGCAACGGTTAACTTTAAAGACTTCCAAGGAATTGAAGCGTTAACAGATGGCGTAAAGGCAGCGTTTGGAGGATATTTAGCAGACTTTGCATTCCAATGTACAGGATCTCCAATTGCACATGCTAATATTTATAAATTCATCAGAAATGGTGGAGGGCTATGTGAATTAGGATTCTTTATCAATGGTGGAGATGCAACCATTAATCCTCATTTTGATATTTGTTCCAAAGAAATTACAACGGTTGGTTCATGGGTATATACATTAAGAGATTATGCAACTACCTTTGACTTCTTAAAAGGTGCGAAAGCAATTGGACTTCCAATTCATAAGTTGATTACACATAAGTTCCCATTGAGTCAAATTAATGAAGCTCATATTACTAACTTAAAGATGGAAGGCTTAAAGATAGCAATCATTAATGAATAGGAGAATGAGCTATGAAACAAGCAGTAGGTTTATTAGAAGTATTTGGTTGTGTAGCCGCTTTTGTAGCAGCAGATGCAGCATGTAAAGCAGGCAATGTAACAATCGAAGCATTGGATAAGAATAAGCCAGCGAATGCGGATGCGTTGCCAGTACCGTTGGTTATGTGTGTAAAGATTAGAGGAAGTATTTCAGATGTGGAAGCAGCAATGGAAGCAGCAGCAAGAGCAGCAAATAATCTTACAGGCGTAGTAACAAAGCATATTATAGCAGCACCAGATGAAAACACAGAAAAAATGTTGAAAATAAGTGCTTTATAAAAATAAGTGCGAATTATCAAAAAACATGTTAGAATAATAACAATTAGAAGGAAAGAATCTTAAGGAGGATTTGAATTATGACACAGGAAGCATTAGGAATGGTAGAAACTAGAGGATTAGTAGCAGCAATAGAGGCATCAGATGCAATGGTAAAAGCAGCAGACGTACAATTAGTAGGAACCGAAAAAATTGGTTCAGGTCTTGTAACGGTTATGGTTCGTGGAGACGTTGGTGCTGTAAAAGCAGCAACGGAAGTTGGTGCACAGGCTGCAGGAAGACTTGGAGAATTAGTAGCAGTTCACGTTATCCCAAGACCTCATACAGACGTAGAAAAAATCTTACCTGTAATCAAATAGGAATCGCATATGAAATCATTAGGGTTAATTGAATTACCTAATTGCACGGATGCAATTGAAGCATTGGATGTTATGTTAAAAACGGCGGATGTTAAATTTCTTACTTGGGAAAAGAAATTAGGCGGTAGGTTAGTTACTATTATCGTACAAGGCGAAGTTTCTGCTGTGACCGAAGCAATAGAAAGCGCAAAGCGTAGTGCAGTTGGAAACATAGTAGCATCAGCAGTCATTGCGA
Source organism: Candidatus Galacturonatibacter soehngenii (assembly GCF_008830185.1). GTDB lineage: Bacteria > Bacillota > Clostridia > Lachnospirales > Lachnospiraceae > Lachnotalea > Lachnotalea soehngenii. Next base: position 122,899 of record NZ_WAGX01000005.1, on the reverse strand, counting down.
ATCCGCATGAAGAGACGATGAAACTTGTTGCAATCAGTGCGAAAAAATACAAGCATATCTTTGAAGATTAACAGTAAACATAAAAGTTTAGATGTTACAGTTAACAAAGTTTATTCAAAAAGAGGTAATAAACGATGGCCGAAGAAAAAGAGCTAAATAATGACCTTACAAAAGAGATAAAGGCATCCAAAAAGAAGCCAAGTACGGTTAATAAAGCGAAGCAGCAACCTGCTTCACTTACCACGAAAAGTGCTGTAAAAACACAGCCAGCAGAACAAACAGTCGTTGTTAAGGAGGAAAAAAGAATGGAACTTCAAGCATTAGGAATGGTAGAAACCAGAGGTTTGGTAGCATCAATTGAAGCCGCAGATGCTATGCTAAAAGCAGCTAATGTTGTATTAGTAGGAACTGAAAAAATTGGTTCAGGACTAGTAAGCGTTATGGTTCGCGGAGATGTTGGAGCTGTAAAAGCAGCAGTAGAAGCAGGTTCAGCTACAGCAGCTAAATTAGGAGAAGTGATAGCAGTTCATGTAATTCCAAGACCACATGCTGATGTAGAAAAAATTCTTCCACAGGCAAAATAGAGTATCTTGGACGTAGGTCAAAGATTATTCTGATTGTGCTTTGCATGAAATGCCAAGCACAATCAGAAACTATATAAGAACCGTATGGAGGTTTAGGATGCAAGAACAATTAGTACAAGAAATAACGAAGCTTGTGATAGCTTCCCTTGGTAAAAGCGAGATAGAAGATACAAAACAATTAATTCCAATTGGAATTTCTGCGCGTCATGTACATTTAACAAGAGAACACATAGATATCTTGTTTGGTAAAGGATATCAGTTAAATAAGAAAAAAGAGCTAATGGGCGGCCAATATGCAGCACAAGAATGTGTTACTTTGGTTGGTACAAAGCTTAGAGCAATAGAAAATGTTAGAATATTAGGACCAGAAAGAAAAGCTTCACAGGTAGAAGTGTCAAAAACTGATGCAATCCGTTTAGGGATCAAAGCTCCAATTAGAGAATCGGGAAACGTGAAAGGCTCTGCCCCAATTGCAATCGTTGGACCTATGGGTGCAATTTATCTAGAAGAAGGATGTATTATAGCAATGAGACACATTCATATGTCACCAGAAGATGCAAATAACTTTGGTGTAGTGGATGGTCAGATTGTAAAAGTGAAGATTGACAATGGAAGAGGTGGCATTTTCGAAGGTGTTAAAATTCGAGTTGATCAAACATTTACATTAGAGATGCACATTGACACAGATGAGGCAAACGGCCTTGGTGTTGGAAAAGAAATGGGAATCTTAATTAAGTAATAAAGTGGCGTTTACGTCACTTTCATTCATTATCAGGAAAGTTATTTGGACTCCTGATTATTGGGAGGCATTTATGATTATAGGTAAAGTAGTAGGTACAGTTATTTGTACCAGAAAAAATAATAATTTAGTAGGTAGTAAGTTCTTAATTGTTGATCCTATGGAAAAAATGGGCTTAAATGCAGGAAGAATTGTAGCTGTAGATAATGTTGGAGCTGGTATTAATGATATTGTATTGGTAGCAACAGGTAGTGCAGCAAGAGTTGGCTGTGATGATATGAATGCGCCTGTAGATGCGTGTATTGTAGGTATTGTTGATGATCCGCAAAAAATAGTTCTCATAGACTAAGATTAGAATGGATGAATAATCGAACAAGGTTTAGGTGAAACAGATGGAAATGTTAGAATTAAAAAAAGCGTTATTTGAGGGTGGTGTTGTTGGAGCAGGCGGTGCTGGATTTCCAACTTATGCCAAACTTTCTGATCAGGCAGAGACTATTATTTTAAATTGCGCTGAATGTGAGCCATTAATCAAAGTTGATAGACAGCTCATGACAGATTATGTAGATGAGATACTTTCTGGCATGCAAATGCTTGTAGATACAATGGGAGCAAACGAAGGAATTATAGCGATAAAAAAATCCTATCTTTCTTCGATTGAAGCAGTAAAGAGTAGTATTGAAAACTATAAAAAGCTAAGACTTCATATTTTGCCAGATATCTACCCGGCAGGTGATGAGGTTGTTTTAATATATGAGACTACGAAAAAAATTGTAGAACAGGGTAAGATACCAATTACAGTAGGTTGTGTGGTTGTAAACGTCGAGACTGTTCTTAATGTATATAAAAAAGTTACAAAAGATGAAAATGTTACGACAAAGTTCGTAACAGTAGCTGGTCTTGTCAAGAATCCAATTACAGCTTTGGTTCCAATTGGAATCACAGTGAAAAAACTAATTGATATGGCAGGAGGCTTTTTGGAAGAGGATTTTATTGTAATCATGGGAGGTCCTATGACGGGTAAAATTTGCTCTGTGTTTGATGTTGTAACAAAAACGACAAAAGCCATTTTGGTATTGCCAACTTCATGTCCACCAGTAACCAAAAGACAAAGTACCACAAAAAGTAACTTAAAGGCAGCTATGTCGGCTTGTTCTCAATGTTCTATGTGTACGAGTCTTTGTCCAAGAAACCTTCTTGGAGCATCAATAAAACCGCATGAATTTATGAGAGCAATTGCGAATGGAATTACATATAACGTAGAACCATTTATGAATACATTCTATTGCGTATCATGTGGACTTTGTGAAATGTATTCTTGTCATCAAGGTTTATCACCAAGAAGACTATTAGATGAATATAAAAATGGACTTAGAGCAAAAGGTGTAAAACCTATGCAAAAACCTAATGGGCCAGTTAATAGACTTCGAGAGGAACGTAAGGTTCCTGAACATAGACTAATTAATAGACTAGGTTTAGCAAAGTTCGATGTAGCAGCACCATTAGTAACATGCGAAACAGGTATGAAAGAAGTGAAGCTATTATTGCGTCAAAGCTTAGGTGCACCATGTAAAGCATGTGTGAAAGTCCAAGATAAGGTTTTAAAAGGCCAGATAATTGGTATGCCAGAGGATGGGGCATTAGGTGTATGCCTACATGCAAGTATATCTGGAACAATTACGACAGTAAACGATAACTTTATAATAATAGTTTCAGGAGATGAATAAGATGAACAAGGCAATTGGAATGGTAGAATATAAAACAGTTTCTACTGGTATAAAAGCAGCAGATATGCTTGTAAAAACAGCAGATGTAGAATTGATTCAAGCTCAGACAGTTTGTCCAGGTAAATTTATCATATTGTTTGGCGGAGATTTAAGTGCAATTAGAGTATCCGTAGATGCTGTGGAGAAGGCTTATCCAGAAAGTCTGATTGATAAGTTCGTACTTGGAAATCCCCATGATTCAATTTTTAAAGCACTTTCTTGTACTTCGGAAATTGAGCATGTTTCAGCGCTTGGAGTCATAGAAACATTTACAGGTGCTTCTGCGATTGTTGCGGCAGACCATGCTGCAAAGACCGCACAAGTGGATATTTTTGAAATACGTGTATGTAGAGGAATGTGTGGCAAATCTTATGTACTTCTTACAGGCAGTGTAGCAGCAGTAACAGAGGCAGTAAATTCATCTGTTGCTTTGATTAAGGAAGAAGGGATGATATTAGATTATGCAATCGTACCAAATCCTTCAAAAGAATTTGTAAAAACATTGATGTAGCGAACAAATGAATAATATGTTATACTTTTAAAAGCGATAAAGATTTTTCTCTATCGCCTTTTTTAATAGAAAAACCAAAAGCTTAATAGAAGGGAGTTGGCTGATTTGATTATTAAGAAACGTTATGTAGAGGAAAATGAATCAGGAGCATACTTTACGGCTTATTTACTGGAGGATTCAAAAGAATTGCTTTCAGGAAGAAAAAGACCAGTTGTAGTAATAGCACCAGGGGGAGGCTATTTATTCACATCGGATCGAGAAGCAGAGCCGATTGCTCTAAAGTTCTTGTCACTAGGATATCATGCAGTTGTACTGCGATATACGACTGGTGATATGGAGGGAAATAAAGTAGGAGTGGGAAAACAAGCGCTAAAGGAGCTGGCACATACCATTCGCTATTTAAGAAGAAAGTCAGATCTTTGGATGATTGATTCCCAAAAGGTAGTGGTATGTGGTTTTTCTGCGGGAGCACATTTGGCGGCCAGCTTGGGAGTACATTGGCAAGATCAAAGTTTACTAAATGCTCTTTCTAATCAGGCAGAAAGTGACCAAATCAAACCAAATGCGCTGATATTAGGGTATGCCTTATTAGATTATAATGTAATGCTTAAAAAGGCTGAGCGAGAAGATTTAGATGAAAAAGCAAAAGCAAATCTTGAATTTATGAAAATTGCAAACAAAGCTTTAACAGGAAAAAGTGACTTAAGCCAAGATATAGTAAAAGAGTATAGTCCGATTTATTGGGTATCACAACATACCCCACCCACCTTTTTATGGCATACGGCTAAGGATAATTTGGTGTATGCAGAAAATTCGTTGAAATTTGCATTAGAATTGGCAAAACATAATGTTCCTTATGAGTTGCATGTATTTCAAGATGGAGAGCATGGCTTGTCATTAGCCAATGAAGTTACTGCAAATAAAAAAGAACAAATTGATAGAGAGTGTGAAGTTTGGTTTGATTTAGCAGTAAACTGGTTAAAAAAATACGTAACACTATAGATAGTTATTGTTAAAAAAATATTCTTCTCCTTGTATTTTGTTTAAAATAACTATAGTGTTGTTTTGTATTGTTTTTGAGAAAAAATATACAAAAATACTACAAAAAACAAACATATTATGGTATAATACTAAAAAGTGTAAAAATGAATCATCGCAATATAAGATGATTATGAAAGTACAACGTGCGTAACAATGTGTAGGCATTAGTATAAAGAACAGGAGGTGTAAATATGCTCGCGATAGAAAGAAAAAATGAAATATTAGCCACTTTACAAAAAGAGCAGAGGGTATTGGTAGCAGAGTTAAGTCAAAAATATAATGTTACAGAAGAAACAATTCGTAGAGATTTAGAGAAATTAGAAAAAGAAGGATTTGTTAAAAAAACGTATGGTGGAGCCGTTTTGAACAATAATACAAATGTAGACCTTCCGCTTAGAATCAGAGAAAAAACCAATAAAAAAGAAAAACAAATTATCGCTAAACTTGTAGCAGAATTAGTAGAAGAAGGAGAAACGATAATGCTAGATTCTTCTTCTACATCCCTTATGGCTGCAAAGAATTTAAAACAAATGAAAAAGCTTACCGTAATCACGAATTCTGTAGAAGTTTTGATAGAACTTTCAGGGAATAAGGGAATTAATGTGATTTCAACTGGCGGAATGCTTCGTGATGCTTCTCTTTCACTGGTAGGAAAAACAGCAGAACGAACTTTAATGAATTTTAATGTTGATAAAGCGATTATTTCATGCAAGGGTGTAGATTTAGAAAAGGGTATTACAGAATCAAATGAAAATGAAGCAGAAATTAAAAATGTCATGAGAAATTGCGCAAAAACTACAATTCTTGCTATTGATAACAGTAAGTTCGATAATGTTTCATTTATTAAGGTTCCTGATTTAAAGAAAAACGATATTTTGGTTACAGATAAAGTATTACCAGATAAATGGAGCCAGTATTTTGAAGATAGAAGCATTCAAATCATTACAGAGAATTAATATTTAATTATTTATATAAAGGAGAAGATATATGAATACACCAATTTACAATTTAGCTTTTGATTTTGGAGCATCAAGTGGAAGACTTATTCTAAGTAAGTATGATGGAAGTAAGATTGAACTGGAGGAGATACATAGATTTACAAATGATCCAGTAAGAATCGGTAAAAACTTTTATTGGGATACATTTCGTCTATACCATGAATTAAAGACAGGTTTAAAAAAAGCTGCCTCCAAAAAGATTCCGATTACTAGCCTTGCAATCGATACATGGGGAGTTGACTATGGCTTAATTGATAAAGATGGTAATTTGATTGGTAATCCTGTTAATTATCGAGATGATCGAACCATTGGTGTAATTGAAGAAGTTGATAAAATTGTTCCTTTAAAGGAAGTATATGCTTCTACTGGAATTCAATTTATGAACTTTAATACTATTTTTCAGTTTTATGCAGATAAAAAGATGCGTCCTGATATTTATGAAAAAGCGGATAAATTTTTAATGATGCCTGACTTATTTAATTACTTTTTGACTGGTAAGATGTATAACGAATATACAAATGCAAGTACTGGCCAACTACTAGATGCCAAAGAAAGATTCTGGGATCTTGATTTAATTAAGAAGTTAGGGCTTAGAACAGATTTATTCTGTGAAATGATAAAACCTGGTAGCATAGTTGGCGAGTTGATAGATGAAGTAGTAAAAGAAACAGGACTTACTGGTGTAAAAGTAATAGCTGTTGGAAGCCACGACACTGCATCTGCTGTTGCTGGAACCCCATTTGAAGAAGAAAATGCAGCCTTTTTAAGCTGTGGAACATGGTCATTGCTTGGAATGGAAATAGACGAACCTGTTTTAACAGAGGAATCCTATCAGTATAACTACACCAATGAAGGTGGCGTAGAAGGTAAGATTCGCTTATTAAAGAATATTAATGGCCTTTGGATTATGCAAAATCTTAGAAGAAATTGGTGTGAATTTGAAGCAGAAGTATCATTTCCTGATATTATCAAAGCTTCTAGAGAAGCAAAGAGAAAAGATTTTATCATTGATCCAAATGATCAAAGATTTACAGCTCCTTATAATATGATGAATGAAGTAATAGCTTATTGTGAAGAAAATGGACAAGGAAAGCCAGAAGGCCTTGGAGAAATTGCTATGGCCATTTATAATGGACTTACCAATGAATATAAGACTACAGTTAAAAACCTCGAAGTAATAACAGGAAAGTCAATTCCTTGTATTAATATGGTTGGAGGAGGTATTCAAGACCAGTTGTTATGTGAATTAACAGCGAATGCTACAGGAAAGAAAGTAGTAGCAGGTCCAATTGAAGGCTCTGTTCTTGGCAATGTTGTGATGCAGTTGAAAGCAGTTGGAGCCATTTCTTCGCTCGAAGAAGGACGTAAGATAATTAAGGCATCTTTTGAGCAAAAGGTTCATATGCCAAGTTAATAGAATGAGTAAAAAATTAGAGGACATGAAGTGTTTCAAGCATTTCATGTCTTTTACATAATGAAAATCTTGAAACAATTTAATTATGTAAAAGGAAGGAAAATAATTAAATAAATAACAATGTGTCTTCGGTAGAAAGAAATTTGTCTTTCTGTGAAAGAATTTGGGTTGACAATTGGAATAAAATCAGTTAAAATAAATGGTATGCGTAAGCAATAAGTCAAGTAAATATTAATATGTATGGAACTGATAAATAAAGTTGGTAATGAAGCAAAGTATGTTAAATGAATAAGCAAGTTTCATTCATTTAATCAAAAATGATTGTGAGGTAAAGATGAGAACAGTAACTGAAAAATTAAACCTTCCTAATTATATTCTTGATATCTTGAATAATTCCAAGGGAGTAACTGTACCAAGAACCAGAGAAGAATTAATTGAATTAGCTATGGGAAATGGCAATAATACTACTTTTGATGTTTGTTATGATGTGCCAGGAATAGGAAATGTAAAAGAAGCTACTGTAGTGAAATGTAAGAACGGCGTAGTAGTAAATTATTACGAGGATTACATGAGAAGACGTGATCCAAATTCGATGGTAATTGCTGATCAAAAGCCAACCGATAAGCCAAAGTATTCTGATATATATGGAAAAGACTTTGAGGAATTACGACAAGACACATTTACCTGGTTAAAAGAGCAAGAATTAATTTTCTTTCCATTTAAATCTGGAGGCTTGGAATATGGTTATGATTCAATTGTAATTGCTCCGATTAACGCTGGATTTTTTGCAGCAGGTCTTGCAGATTTACAGGACTTTTTAAATATTGATGAAATTGATTGGGAATTTGATGCAAAAGCGGTTGTTTTTTTAGCGCCTCCATTTAGACACACTCATTTTGAAGGAAAACAGGTTGTTGTACATAACCGTGTTGAGATGCATGAAGTATATTCTTATAATTTATATCCAGGTCCAAGTGCGAAAAAGGGTATCTATGCGGTGCTATTAGACATAGGAGAACAAGAAGGCTGGGTAACAGCGCATGCTTCTACGGTTAAAGTAATCACTCCTTATGACAATGAAATCGTAATTATGCATGAAGGTGCTTCAGGTGGTGGAAAGAGTGAAATGATCGAACACATGCATCGAGAAATGGATGGAAGAGTTGTTCTTGGTCTAAACTCTGTAACAGGTGAAAAACATTATCTTGAATTTACTGATTCTTGTGATCTTTTACCAGTGACAGATGACATGGCATTGTGTCATACTGCAATGCAAAATGAAAGTAAAAAATTAGTAGTAAGAGATGCAGAAGCAGGCTGGTTTTTAAGAGTAGATAATATTACGAAATATGGTAGTGCACCTCAATTAGAAAAAATATTTACTCAACCAGAAGAGCCACTAATCTTTTTGAATTTGCAAGCGACACCAAACTCTACATGTCTTGTTTGGGAACATACCATGGACTCAACTGGTAAGCCATGCCCTAATCCTAGAGTTATATTGCCAAGACGCCTTATGGATAATGTAATATCAGACTCTGTAGAAGTAGATATCAGAAGTTTTGGAGTTCGTACACCAGCGTGTACCAAAGAACATCCATCTTACGGTATTCTAGGTTTGGTTCATATTCTTCCACCAGCACTTGCATGGTTATGGAGATTGGTAGCACCACGCGGATTTAATAATCCAAGTATTATAGATTCTTCAGAGATGAAGAGTGAAGGTGTTGGTTCCTACTGGCCATTTGCAACAGGAAAAATGGTTACACAAGCAAACCTTTTATTAGAGCAAATCGTTAATTCGCCTAATACAAGATACGTACTTATCCCAAATCAGCATGTAGGTGTATATGAAGTGGGATTTGTTCCACAATGGATTGCCAGAGAATACATTGCCCGTCGAGGAAGTGCTAAGTTTAGACAGGAACATTTAATAGAATCTAGATGCTCTTTATTAGGTTATGGCTTAGATTCACTTAAGATTGATGGACAGCACATTGGTAAAGCATTTTTGCAACCTGAAAGACAACAAGAAATTGGAATTGAAGGTTATGATGCAGGTGCTAAGATTTTATCAGATTTCTTTAAAAAGGAATTGGATAAATACAATACGCCAGAACTTAATCCACTTGGAAGACAAATTATTGAATTGTTTAATAATAATGCATCAGTTCAAGATTACGTTGATTTAATACCAATGAGATATTAATGTTACTTAACGTTTCAAAGAGATTCAAACGAGTTTCTTGAACGTTATCAAAGCATGAACTCTAACTATAAATAGACAAAGTAATACTAGTAAAGTGTACTTTGTCTATTTTATATTGTAAAGAACTTTTAAATGGAGGGTATGATATGATTTATTTTACATCTGATTTGCATTTCTATAATAAACAAGTTCCCATGGTCGGCAATCGCATATTTGATTCCATACAAGAAAAAAATGAGTTCTTAATAAAACAATGGAACGAAGTCGTTACACCAGAGGATGAGGTATATTTGTTGGGTGATATCTCTGACGGTAACGCAAGTGAAACAAACGAAATATTAAAACGCTTAAATGGTACGAAATATTTAATAATTGGAAACCACGATAAATACCTTGAGGATTCAGAATTTGATAAAAGTCTATATGCATGGTGTCAACCTTATTATATATTAAGAATAAAGGAAACTAAATTTATATTATTTCATTTTCCAATCGAGGTGTGGGAAGGTTATCGCAATGATAGAATCCATTTGCATGGACACCTACATCGAAAGAAGGCGACATTTGAGCCGATACGCCGATATGAAGTTGGGGTGGATGCCCATGATGGAAGACCAGTATCAATTGAAGAAGTATGGGATAGCATAAAAGAATTTCATAATAGAAACCGAAATATTTCAGGAGCTGATTTTTAGAATAAATATTTAGAAGTCAAAGTAAGAATAGAACAGTGTAAAGGAACCATTTGATGGTTCCTTTTTATACTGAAAATATACACGTATTAAAATGAGCAGGCTCAATTTTTGCAATAAATCATATTAGCTATACATTAGTTAAATTACTCTTATTTTTCATTAACCAATTTACCAGTCATATGTTCAATATCAATGGCAAAAAGCTGTACTCTATCAATAGCAAGAGCTATTTCTTTTTCGACCTCTTCCTTGGTTGGGTAATATTTTAGCGCCAGTTTACGTGATTTGTCCTCTGTAATTTTTCTGTCTTCAATAAGACTTGCTCTTCCAAAAACTATGACACTGGTAACATTCCACTCCCAGCAGCCTTCTTTCTTAAAACCTGTATTCCATATGGTGAAGCAAACCTTATCACAATTATTTATAGCATCGACCTTATGGCCTTGCTTAGCGCCGTGAAAGTAAATGCGGTTCTCTTTTTCATCGTAATAAAAATTAATCGGGAGTGAATATGGATATCCATCATCTCCAATAACAGAAAAGGTTCCTCTTTTTTCTTCTGTCAATATCTTCTTACATTCTTCCTCTGAAACAGCTTGCTTAAATCTTCTCATCGTACGAAACATCTTGCTCCTCCTTAAAAGTTTTCTCTACCTGCAGTACAATAACAGACAATATTTTTCAAAAATAACTTAAAAAAACTGTACCCTACATATTAAAGAAAAGAAATACATTTGTCAACTGATTATTCAAATAGGAAAAGTATCGGCTTAACAAGTTATTAACGAACAATTAACGCTCCTATGATAGATAGAAATTCCTAATTAAGATAGAATAAATTTAGTAAATATAGGAAAGGAATTAGGAGAATGAGATGTCAAAGTTACTACTAAAAAATGTAAGCAAGATTTATGACAATGAAATATCTGCAGTTAGAGATTTTAATCTCGAAATAAAGGATAAAGAATTTGTAATATTTGTAGGTCCATCTGGTTGTGGTAAGTCAACTACTTTGAGAATGATTGCAGGCTTGGAAGAAATATCGCAAGGTGAGCTTTGGATGGATGGGAAGTTGATTAACTTTATTGAAAGTAAAGATCGTAATTTAGCTATGGTATTTCAAAACTATGCACTCTATCCTTACATGACAGTATATGATAATTTGGCCTTTTCACTTCAGATAAGAAATGTACCCAAAAAAGAGATCCATAAGAAAGTAAGAGAAACTGCAAGCTTATTACAAATTGAAGACCTTCTATGGAGAAAGCCAAACGCATTATCTGGCGGACAAAAACAAAGAGTTGCAATAGGAAGTGCGATAATAAGGCAGCCAAACATATTTTTAATGGATGAACCGTTATCAAATCTCGATGCAAAGCTTAGAGGGCAAATGAGAGTAGAACTTGCTAAATTACATAAAGAATTAAGCACTACTATTATATATGTAACGCACGATCAGACAGAAGCAATGACACTAGGAACCAAAATAGTTGTCATGAAGGATGGTATGATACAGCAAATTGCAAGTCCCAAAATACTTTATGAGAATCCTCGTAACTTGTTTGTAGCAGGTTTCATTGGGACACCAACTATGAACTTTATTGAAGCAGAGGTAACGACAAAAAATAGAAGACTTTATCTTGAATTTAACTATAAGAAAATAAAATTAAATGACATACTAAATCACACTCTTTATGCAAAAGGTTATGTCAATGAAAAGGTAATCATTGGTATCCGACCAAATGATATAGAGATTATTGCAGATAAAGAGTATAAACATGCTGATACGTTTACTATTTATCCAAATAGAAGAGAAATTCTTGGAGCACAAGCAAATGTATATTTTGATATTGGTGAGAAAAACTATCTTGTTTGTGTTGACACAGAGGATGAAATTATACTAAATGAAGCAATGCAAATAAGATTCAATCAAGAAAAGCTCCATTTATTTGATGCCAATACACAAGAAAATATTTTATATGAGAATAAGAATACAAGAAGTAGTAAATGAATAAAGGGGATTCATGATGAAAAATAGAATTGTAAAGTTTTTTGCACCTTATACCTATCTAGTACCATCGCTATTAATATTTGGAATTTTTTTATTTTTTCCTTTTTTTAAAACCATTTATTTGAGCTTGTATAAAACAAATAAGATGGGACAGGCGAAACTCTTTGTAGGCCTTGGAAATTATATGGAGCTATTCCAATCAAAGTCCTTTTACAACAGCATTGTGGTAACGATTATATTTGTTTTGATTTCAGTTTGTGTAAGTATGTTAATCGGTTTATTGGCTGCCATGCTTTGCAATAAAAGCTTACCAGGAATTCGCTTCTTTAGTACAGCCTATGCACTTCCTATGGCAATCGCTTCAAGTTCCGCTGCAATTGTATTTAAGATAATGCTGAACCCTTCGGTGGGAATCATGAATAAGCTATTACGGCTTAATGTTAATTGGATTAATGATCCAAAGTATGCCTTGATATGTGTCGCTTTATTAACTGCATGGTTAAACAGCGGTATTAATTTTCTTTATTTTTCAGCAGGACTTAGTAATATAGATGAAACGATTTATGAACGAGCTTCTGTTGATGGAGCAAATGAATGGCAAAAGTTTAGGAGATTAACGCTTCCTGGATTAAGTCCCATTTTGTTTTATACCTTGGTTGTAAATATTATACAAGCCTTTCAATCGTTTGGGCAGGTTAAGATATTAACACAAGGAGGACCAGGGGAGTCTACTAATTTAATTGTGTATTCTATTTATCGTGATGCCTTTTTTAATTTTCGCTTCGGAAGTGCGGCGGCACAATCGGTTTTATTATTTATTATTATTATGACGCTTACATTATTGATGTTTCGTCTGGAAAAAAGAGGGGTGAGTTATTGATGGAAGAAATACAAAGACTGTCACCAAATAAGATTACCATAGAACAACTCGATAAGCTTCGTATTGATATGAATCAAAGAGCAAAGAGGAGAAAAACAATCAAACAAATAAGTTTATTATTTTTAAATGTAACGGTAGCACTCATTATATTATTTCCACTCTTTTATGCCATGAGCCTTGCCATCATGCCTTCTGGTGAAGTTTTCTCTACTGAGTTTAATTTAATTGCGAAGAATCCTACATTGGAAAATTTCAAACAGGCACTTACAAAAATACCGTTGGCTAGATTTGTATTAAATTCCTTTCTGGTTGCATTAAGCATTACTTTTGGACAAATGATTTCTTGTTCATTTGCAGCCTTTACCTTTTCTTTTCAAGAGTTTAAAGGGAAAAAGGTGATTTTTATGTTGGTTATGGCTACCATGATGGTTCCAGGTGAAGCAACCATAATTTCAAATTATTTAACCGTAAGTAGTTTTGGATGGCTCAATTCTTATAAAGTATTAATCATTCCATATTTGACTTCAGCAATGGGCATCTTTTTATTTCGACAGTTTTACATGACCTTTCCCATGTCCTTGTATGAAGCAGCTAAGTTGGATGGTTGTAGCAACATCAGGTTTATCGTAAGAATACTTTTACCACTTACGAAATCAGCCATTGGAGCAATGGCAGTGTATACCTTTATCAATGCATGGAACATGTACATGTGGCCGTTACTGGTCACGGGAAATAATCAGATGCGAACGGTGCAAATTGGTATTAGTATGTTAGATAGCGTGGATTCTCAATCCATAACTATGATGATTGCAGGCGTTGTTATGATTATCTTACCTTCCATAACTATCTTTATAGTAGGGCAAAAGCAACTAGTTCGGGGGATGTTTTCAGGAGCAGTAAAAGGATAGAAAGAAAAATGTATTTTTGTTGTATCAACGGAGTAAACTCCGTTTTCATACAAACAAGATGAAACAGCATGATGTTTTACTTGTTATGAATAAGGAAAGAAAGAGGAGATAAGATGAAAAAAAGAATTGGATCATTGTTATTAAGTACTACGATGCTATTAGGAGTATTAGCAGGATGTAGTAGTGAAGCAGGCACCAAAACGACAGAAGCGGATGTAAAGGAGTCAGTCGCAACAACTTCAACAAACTTAGAAGCTGAGAAAACGCTAGAGAGTAATCAATCACAATCTACATCCGCAGGTACAAAAGAGGCAACCATTACTTTTTGGCATTCTATGGGGGGCGTCAATGGTGAGGCAATACAGTTTCTAGTAGATAAATTCAATGAGGAGAATACAAATGGTATTACCGTTTTGGCTGAATATCAAGGAAGCTATGATGATGCAATTAACAAACTAAAAAGTGCTCAGATAGGAAATATGGGAGCAGATCTGGTACAAATCTACGATATAGGAACACGTTTTATGATTGATTCCGGGTGGGTAGTACCAATGCAAGAATTAATTGATGCAGATAGCTATGACATAACGCAGATTGAACCAAATATCGCAGCGTATTATACCATTGATAATAAGCTGTACTCTATGCCATTTAATTCCTCCACACCAATTCTATATTACAACAAGGCAATATTTGATAAGGCAGGAATCACAAGTATTCCAACGAGCTTTTCTGAAATAGAGTCAATTTCAAGTCAACTAATGAAGGAAGGTGGTGCTTCTGAGGCGATTGCTCTTGGCATATATGGTTGGTTTTTTGAACAGTTTATTTGCAAACAGCAATTAAATTATGTAAACAATGATAACGGTAGAAGCGATGCAGCAACTTCTGTAGAATTTGATTTCAATGGAGGTGCGCTAAATATAGTAAAAGCGTGGAAAGCTTTAGCAGAGAAAGGTTATGCCCCTAATGTAGGGCGGGGTGGAGATAATGCCATTACAGAATTTAGTGCAGGAAAGGCAGCTATGACTCTTGGTTCTACGGCATCCTTAAAGCAGATTTTAACAGACGTAGATGGAGCCTTTGAAGTGGGGACAGCATATTTTCCTAAGATAAAGGATACGGATAAAGGCGGTGTATCCATAGGCGGTGGTTCTTTATGGGCTCTTAATAATCAAGATGATGCCAAAAAGATGGCTACTTGGGAGTTTATAAAATTCTTAGTTTCTCCTCAATCACAGGCATATTGGAATGCGCAAACAGGGTATTTCCCGATTACAACAAAGGCTCAAGAAGAACAAGTTTTTAAAGATAATATTGAAAAATACCCTCAATTTATGACTGCAATTGATCAATTACATGATTCTTCACCTTCTTGCGCAGGAGCCCTTTTAAGTGTTTTTCCAGAGGCAAGACAAATCGTTGAAACTGAAATTGAAAATATGATAAATGGCCTGCATAACGAGGAAGAGGCAGTAGCTAAAATGGCAACAGATATTAATCGAGCAATTGAAGAATATAACCTTTTAAATTACGAGTAAAAGGTGTATAGTGAAATGGAGCAAGATACCTTGCTCTATTTTAATAAGGAGGCGTTAGTATGAAAACACAAGTGTGGGCTCATAGGGGAGCAAGCGGATATGCTCCAGAAAATACAATGAATGCGTTTGAGTTAGCAATCAAACAAAATGCGAATGGAGTAGAATTGGACATTCAATTGACAAAGGATGGAAAGTTAGTCGTGATTCATGACGAAAAAATTGATAGAGTAACCAATGGAACAGGTTTTGTAAAAGATTATACGTATGATGAATTGAAAGCTTTTTCTTGTAAGGATGTATTTAACGAGAGTCAAAGCATTAAAATACCTACCTTAGAGGAAGTGTTAGAATTACTAGAACCCTCTGGTTTGACTGTGAATGTAGAATTAAAGACTGGTATTTTTCAGTATCCAGGTATTGAAAAGAAAGCATTAGAAACAGTGAAACGCATGAAGATGGAAGATAGGGTTATTTACTCTTCCTTTTATCATCCTAGTATATTAAAGATAAAAGAAATAGATAGTAGCGCTAACGTTGGATTGCTTTTTGCAGATGGCTTCATTGGTATACCAGAATATACCATTGGACTTGGGGTAAGGGCTCTTCATCCTCCAGTTTGGAGAGCAATTGATCAGGAATTTGTAAAAGAGTGCAGACAACTTGGGATTGCACTTCATGTTTGGTATGCAGATGAAAAGGAATATATGAAGTATTTGGTAGAACAAAAAGTAGAGGCAATAATAACCAACTATCCAGATCAGGCAATTCGTATTATAAATGCGGTTTCATAAAGAAAGAATATTTTAGATTACTTTGCAAACACTATTGTTATATGAAAAGAAAGGATACTTTGTCTTGCTATTACAAAGAATAGTGAAAAATGAAGCCGAGTAAAATTTATTATGAACCAGAAGTGTTAAATTATGATTTAGGAAAACAACTTTATAAAAAATATGAGGAACTGGAATGGACGCCAATCACAAGTCACAATAATATTGAAGAGCTTAGAACAAAAGAAAACAGTGAATTTGAAGCGCTGAAACGTTTATTAATTCTAGGAATTCGAAAAACCCACAAGTATTCAGAAAATCATAAAGTCTCTGATTACCTTGTCCCATTTACTTCTTCGGGGTGTAGCGCTATGTGTCTGTATTGCTATCTGGTTTGTAACTACAACAAGTGCTCCTATTTAAGAATTTTTGCAAATCGTGAAGAAATGCTTGATAAATTGGTGCGCTTCTCAAGAAAAAGTGAAAAAGAGTTAACCTTTGAAATAGGCAGCAACAGTGACTTAATACTTGAAAATACAATTACAAACAATTTACCCTTTGTCATCGAACAATTTATTAGAGAAGGTAAGGGCAATTTAACATTTCCAACAAAGTTTAGTATGGTGGATGATTTACTACCACTCAATCATCAACAAAGAATCATTTTTCGAATGTCGGTAAATCCAAGCGAAATCATTACTAATATTGAGATTGGGACTGCATCTTTGACCAATAGAGTGGAAGCGATAAATAAAATGGTAGAGGCAGGTTATAAAGTTGGTATTTTAATTGCCCCTGTAATCTTGTTAGAGAATTGGAAGGAACAATATACAAGGTTATTGGATATTCTAAACGATACACTGTCTATAAAAATGAAAAAACAGATGTTTATTGAGATTATTTTTATGACTTATAGTTTTGTGCATCGAAAAATAAACACAGAAGCTTTTCCAGAAGCAATTGACCTTTATAACCAAGAAGCTATGGTAGGAAGAGGAATAGGAAAATACTGCTATAGACCAGAATTTCGACAAGTTGGAGAAGTGTTTTTAAAAGCAGAGATTGAGAAAAGATTTGGCGAAGGCAAAATTTTATATTTTAGTTAAACAAAAAAATCCAGTTGACAGTTAAGAAAATCTTTGATAAACTAAATCTGTTTTAGAAGGATTGTGACTGGTAAAGCAGGCAAGACCAACTTAAGGATGAGAGAGTTTATCCTTAGGAGGGTCTTTTTTTAATTAAATGAATGAAGTACACAAAGGAATCTAATATGATGATACATTTTTAGATTACATGAGAAAGGACTATGGGGTATGTATCTAATTACGAAAGTAATTAATAATAATATTGTCTGCTCAATTGATAAAGATGAAAACGAAGTTATAATCCGAGGGCTTGGCCTTGGATTTGGTAAAAAAGCAGGGGATGAAGTAGCAAGTGATAAAATTGAAAAAATATATAAAATGGAAGATGCAAAAGTCTCCAATAAGCTTGTTCGTTTATTGGAAAATATTCCACTTAACCAGATTCAGACATCAACAGATATCATTGAACTTACCAAGCAACGATTAAATAAGAAGCTAAGTGATAATATCTATATTACTTTAACGGATCATATCAGCTTTGCCCTTGAACGAAAGGAAAAGAATCTTGAATATCATAATGCATTATTGTGGGAAATTAAGAAATTCTATCCTGTGGAATACGGGCTAGGTCTTGAGGCTTTGGATCTGATTGAAGAGAGGTTGAAGGTACGCTTAACAGAAGATGAGGCTGGGTTTATCGCATTACATATTGTTAATGCGCAATTAGATACCAATATGAGCAATACCGTACAAATCACAGAATTAATCAAAGCCATTCTTAGTATAGTAAGTAAATATTACAACTTAGAGCTAGATGAAAGCACTCTACATTATGAGAGATTTATTACGCATCTAAAGTTTTTTGGTCAAAGACTTTTCGCAAATAAAGTTTCAAAGGATGATGATGCAACGTTTCAAGATATCGTTAAAAGCAGATATCCCAATGATTATCAGTGTGCTACTTTGATAGGAAAATACGTAGAAGATACATTTCATAAAAGAATTACCGAAGAAGAGATGATGTTTTTAACCATTCATTTAAGAAGAGTTAGTACTGTTGATAAATAAAAAATAATTGGATAAAATAAAAAATATTAACAGGATTGTGACTGATAATGCAGGCAAGACCTAGAAATTTGTTAATCATGTTTTAAAGTAAGAACATGTCTTTCGTTATAACAAATTTTAGGTCTTTTTTTGTTGGATGTTTCAGTATTGAAAAGAGGATACTTTAACATAGATAATATAAATTAGGAGGAAACAAAATTGAAAGATAAGTTATTTGGAGTTTTACAACGTATTGGAAGATCTTTTATGCTTCCGATTGCAATCTTACCAGTTGCAGGATTGATGCTTGGTATTGGTAGTTCCTTTACAAACGAAACAACGTTAGCGGCCTACCATTTGGATGAAATAATGGGAAGTGGTACGATAATCAACAACATTTTAAGGGTTATGGCTAGTGCGGGAACAGCAGTGTTTAATAACCTTGCTTTGATATTTGCCATGGGTGTTTCGATTGGTATGGCAAAAAAAGAAAAAGAGGTTGCTGCATTATCAGGTGCAATTGCTTTTATCATCATGCATACCGCAATTGGTACATTAATTGAGATAAGCGGTGGAGCAGAGGCGATGCTTGCCAATTCAACTACAAGCGTACTAGGAATTACATCGCTTCAGATGGGCGTATTTGGTGGTATCATTGTTGGGCTAGGGGTAGCTGCACTTCATAACAAGTACTACAAAATAGAGTTACCACAAGTCTTATCCTTTTTTGGAGGGACCAGATTTGTTCCTATTATTTCCTCATTGGTATATTTGGCAGTTGGTATTGTAATGTTTTTTGTATGGCCAATGGTTCAAAGTGGTATCTACGCTGTAGGTAAGTTTGTAATGGAATCTGGTTATGCAGGAACTTTTCTCTATGGATTAATGGAACGATTGTTAATACCTTTTGGTCTTCATCATGTATTTTATTTACCTTTTTGGCAAACAGCAGTTGGTGGAACAGCCGTTGTGGATGGCATTTTAATTGAAGGGGCACAAAATATATTCTTTGCGGAACTTGCTTCTTCTAATGTTACAAAATTCAGCGTATCGGCAACCCGATTCATGTCTGGAAAGTTTCCGCTGATGATTTTTGGTCTTCCAGGAGCCGCACTTGCTATGTATAAAAGTGCATTACCAGCCAAGAAGAAAGCAGTTGGAGGGTTATTATTATCAGCCGCTTTAACTTCAATGTTAACAGGTATTACAGAACCAATTGAATTTACCTTTTTGTTTATTGCACCAGCCTTGTACGGAATTCATTGTTTGTTTGCAGGTGGAGCTTATATGCTAATGCATATATTTAAAGTTGGTGTTGGTATGACATTTTCGGGTGGTCTAATTGATATGTTTTTGTTTGGTATATTACAAGGAAATGCAAAAACCAACTGGATTTTTATCGTTATAATAGGAATCATATATTTTATTGTATACTATTTATTATTTAGCTTCTTAATTTCTAAGTATGATTTGAAAACCCCAGGAAGGGAAGAAAATACGGATGAAGTGAAACTATACAAAAGAGCGGATGTGGAAGCAGCAAAAGCAAAAAAAGAAAGTAATAAAGGTACTTTAAATGATGAAATGTCTGAAATGATAGTAAAAGGTCTGGGTGGAACTAGCAATATCAGCGATGTTGATTGTTGTGCCACTAGATTACGAACAACGGTATATGATGCTAAAAAAGTAAACGAAGGTATTTTAAAAGAGTCAGGTGCCGCTGGAGTTATTTTAAAAGGAAATGGCGTGCAAATCATTTATGGGCCAAAGGTGACAGTGATTAAATCTAATTTAGAGGATTATTTAACTGGAACGCAAAGTGAAATAAAAATAGAAAAAGAAGAAAAAATAGATAGCATCGAGAAAGAATACAAAATTAAAGCGCCAATCGAAGGAAAAGTATTGGAGCTATCAGAGGTCAATGATGGAGTATTTTCTGAAGGAATGCTAGGAAAAGGGGGAGCAATAGAGCCACAAATTGGCAAAGTCTACGCACCATTTGATGGAAAAGTTGATATGGTATTTGACACGAAGCATGCCATAGGCTTGTCATCAAATAGTGGAGTAGAGCTTTTAATTCATATTGGAATTGACACGGTTCAATTAAATGGAAAGCATTATGATATTAAGGTGAAAGCGGGTGATGAAATAAAGACTGGTGATTTACTAGCAGAATTTGATATTGAAAAAATCAAAGAAGAAGGTTACCAGGTAACAACCCCTATCATAATAACGAATTCAGATAATTGTAAAGATATTAAATTAGTTGCTAGTGGTGCAATCAAACCGCAGTCTGATTTTATAATTGTTGAAAAATAAGAAGATTGTCATTCAAATAGAGATTACCCAAAATACATTGGGTAGTCTCTATTTTTTGTGCTTAACATGAATTTTACATAATCTTAACTCTTTTATGATAGAAGGATGATAAAAATCGTAATACAATCAAAAATATTCATTGTAGATTGTAAATAAACAGTTTTACAGATTTTTAACATAAGCATGCTTTTGGATTTTACAATCATTTTATAAAATGAGTTTGTAAACAGAAAATGTAAAAAAGATGTGAAATGTAAAGAAGGAGAATTATATTATGAAAAAAACAATGAAAAAGTTATTATGCTTTGCTGCAACAGCAACACTTTCCATGGTTTTATTGGCGGGATGTGGCTCATCAAGTACGGGTGAATCCTCCAGTACTAGCACAACAACAGATTCAGTACAATCAACGGATAGTGTAACTACTACGACTGAGGATACATCAAAAGATAAGGTGACAAGTGATTTTGATACTTCCAATGATATCACTGTAGTATCCAGAGAAGATGGTTCAGGAACGAGAGGAGCCTTCATTGAATTATTTGGAGTAGAAGAAAAAGATGCAGATGGTAACAAGGAAGATATGACAACCGAAGAAGCGACTATTTCTAATAGTACATCAGTAGTGATGACCACAGTGGCAGGTGATGATTATGCCATAGGCTACATATCACTTGGTTCATTAAATGATACAGTAAAAGCACTAAAGATTGATGGAGCAAACCCAACAGTTGAAAATATCAAAAGTAAAGCTTACAAAATCGCTAGACCTTTTAATATTGCAACGAAAGGTGATGTAAGTGAAGTAGCCAAAGATTTTATTGATTTTATCATGAGTGCAAATGGGCAGGCAGTAGTAGAAGACAATGGATACATTTCAGCATCTGAAAATAGTGCATATGCAGGAAGTAAGCCAGCAGGTAAGATTGTGATAGCAGGATCATCAAGCGTTTCTCCTGTAATGGAAAAATTAAAAGAAGCTTACCTAGCTATCAATACAAATGCTGAAATTGAAGTACAAACAAGTGATTCGACAACTGGAATGACTTCAACTATTGATGGAATCTGCGATATTGGAATGGCCTCACGTGAATTAAAAGACAGTGAACTAGAAAGTGGCTTGACCAACATGGTAATTGCAATGGATGGAATTGCAGTGGTTGTAAATAAAAATAATAGTTTTGATGAATTAACAAGTGACCAAGTAAAATCAATTTATACAGGTGAAACATTAGCTTGGGATGAAATAAAATAGCAAGTTATGCGCAAAGTGATGTCGTATATCACTTTTGCGCAATATTCTTTTACAATTGGATCCAAGATTTAATTGTGAATATTTGTCTTATGGAGGGACCTATGAACAAAATTTTAGAAAGACTTATGGAAATCGTGTTTTTAGTTGCGGCTTGTATGTCAGTGTTAGCTGTGGCATTAATATGCTTTTTCCTATTTGTAAACGGTATTCCAGCAATCAAAGAGATTGGTGTTTTTGATTTTTTGCTTGGAGAAAAGTGGAAACCGAGCAATAACATTTATGGAATATTACCTATGATATTAGGAAGCATCTATCTGACAGCAGGTGCTATTATCATTGGTGTTCCAATTGGAATACTTACATCGGTTTTCATGGCAAAATATTGCCCTAAGAGAATCTATCCATTCTTAAAATCATCAGTAGAGTTAATGGCTGGAATTCCATCCATCGTATATGGATTTTTTGGACTGGTGCTCTTAGTTCCCTTTATAAGAGAGGTATTTGGAGGAAATGGTAGCAGTATGCTGACTGCTTCCATCTTACTTGGAATTATGATATTACCTACGATAGTAGGAGTATCAGAAGCTGCAATAAGAGCTGTTCCAAGTCAATATTATGAAGGGTCATTAGCTCTTGGAGCAACCCATGAAAGAAGTATCTTTTTTGTAGTATTACCAGCGGCGAAATCAGGTATCATTGCAGCGGTTGTATTAGGGATAGGAAGAGCAATCGGTGAAACAATGGCTGTTATCATGGTTGCAGGTAATCAAGCTAGATTGCCAAAAGGAATCTTTAAAGGTGTACGCACGCTTACAGCCAATATCGTAATTGAGATGGGATATGCTGCAGATTTACATAGAGAAGCATTAATTGCAACTGGAGTGGTACTGTTTGTATTTATCCTTATCATTAATTTATCGGTATCGTTATTAAATAGGAGGAAATATTAATGGAAGCTATCAATACACAGTCATTTATGAGTAAACTAAAATCATTTAAGAGTAATCCATTTTCAGCAATCCTATTTATCTTAGTCATGTTTGCTACTACAGTTACTTTTTTAACATTGGTATTTTTGGTTGGATATATCTTAGTAAAAGGAATACCAAATATTACTTGGAAGCTATTTGAATGGAAATATACAACGGAAAACGCATCCTTAATGCCTTCCTTGATTAACACCATAGTAATGACAGCAATTTCGTTACTCATTGCAACACCAATCGGTATTTTTTCGGCGGTGTATCTTGTTGAGTATGCAAAAAGAGGAAATAAAATAGTAGGATTAATTCGTGTTACAGCTGAGACATTATCTGGTATTCCCTCCATTGTATATGGATTATTTGGATTTCTCTTTTTTGTTACCACATTAAAGTGGGGGTATTCCATGCTAGCTGGAGCATTTACACTTGCTATTATGATTTTACCACTTATTATGAGAACGACAGAAGAAGCTTTAAAAGCAGTTCCTGATGTGTATCGAGAGGGAAGTTTTGGGCTGGGTGCAGGAAAATTACGAACCGTTTTTGTAATTGTATTACCAGCAGCAGTTCCTGGTATTTTGGCAGGAGTTATTCTGGCAATTGGAAGAATTGTAGGAGAGACAGCAGCACTTATTTATACAGCGGGTACAATTGCACAAATCCCTGATTTAATGGGATCTGGTAGTACCTTATCCGTTCATATGTATAATTTATCAAAAGAAGGGTTGTATATGAATCAGTCCTATGCCACAGCAGTAATCTTACTTATTATTGTAGTAGTCATTAACAGCATATCAGGTTTTATTGCTAAAAAAATAGCGAAGGAGTAATTAGATGAATAAAATAGTAATTGAGAATTTGGATTTATATTATAAAGATTTCAAAGCACTAAAGAATGTAAATCTTACGATTCCTGAAAAAGAAATTATAGCATTTATTGGACCAAGTGGATGTGGAAAATCTACGTTACTAAAATCCTTGAATCGAATGAATGATTTGGTAGAAGGATGTAGAATCACGGGGCTTGTAACATTAGACAACAAAAATATTTATACAGACATTGAAATTAACATGCTTCGAAAAAGAGTAGGTATGGTGTTTCAAAAACCCAACCCCTTTCCAATGAGTATTTATGACAACATTGCATATGGCCCTAGAACACATGGAGTAAAATCGAAGGCAAAGCTTGATGATATCATTGAAAAATCTCTTCGTGATGCAGCAATTTGGGAGGAAGTAAAAGATCGTTTAAAAAAGAGTGCACTTGGTTTATCTGGTGGACAGCAACAAAGACTATGTATCGCAAGAGCATTAGCAGTTCAGCCTGAAGTTTTACTAATGGATGAACCAACTTCAGCCCTTGATCCGATATCCACCTCTAAAATAGAAGACCTTGCTGTTGAGTTGAAAAAAGATTATACTATTGTTATGGTTACACACAATATGCAGCAGGCAGCAAGAATATCGGATAAAACGGCATTCTTTTTATTAGGTGAAGTAATTGAATATAATGAAACTGAAAAACTGTTCTCTATGCCAAAGGATAAAAGAACAGAAGATTATATTACAGGGAGGTTTGGTTGATGCGAAACAAATTCGAAGAACAGCTTGAGCAGCTTAATATTGAATTAATTGAAATGGGCTCGATGTGTGAGCAAAGAATATCTGATGCGATAAAGGCATTGACATCTCATAATATGGAGCTTGCTAAGATGGTAATGGAAAAAGATTCAGAAATTGACCAAAAGGAAAGAGAAATAGAAAGCCTGTGCCTAAAAATGCTCCTGCAACAACAACCTGTAGCAAGGGACTTAAGATTAATCTCGTCTGCTCTTAAGATGATAACGGATATGGAACGAATTGGAGATCAGGCGGCAGATATTGCAGAAATCGTAAGCATGGCCAATATTTCAGTAGAGGATTTGTCAAATATTGTAGGTATGGGCGAAGCAACCATGAAAATGGTAACAGATAGCATTGATGCCTATGTAAGAAAAGATTTAGAGCTTGCTAAGCATGTTATTGATTATGATGATGTGGTAGATGAATACTTTATTAAGGTTAAAAAAGAGCTGATATCCTTTATCAGTAACAGTGAAAGTGATGGCGAGTTTGCGGTTGATTTATTAATGATTGCAAAATATTTTGAAAGAATCGGGGATCATGCAACGAATATTGCAGAATGGGTTGAGTTTTCCATAACAGGCAAGCATAAAGGGAGCTGATAAGTATGATTTATTGTGTTGAAGATGAACGAAATATTAGAGAGTTGATTGTGTACACACTAGAATCAACTGGATTTGAAGCAAAAGGGCTAGAAAACGGAACAGAGTTGTTTAAAGAATTGGATAAGAAGATACCATCTTTGATTTTACTTGATGTGATGCTACCTGGTGAAGATGGTATTATGATACTAAAAAAATTAAAGATGACAGTACAAACAAAGCATATACCAGTCATTATGGTGACTGCAAAAGGCGCAGAATATGATAAAGTAATTGGACTTGATGAAGGTGCGGATGATTATATTACGAAGCCTTTTGGGATGATGGAATTTGTATCCAGAGTGAAAGCGGTTCTTAGACGTGTAAAAACCGAAGAGCCTAAAAATGAATTACAGGTAGGTGAAATTAAGATTAATTTGGAACAGCACAATGTTTATGTCAACAATGAAAGTGTTCTGCTTACCTTAAAAGAATATGAATTATTAAGATTTTTAATCGAAAATATAGGAATCGTTTTAACGAGAGATCGTTTGTTAGAACATATATGGGGCTATGATTTTGATGGAGAGACTAGAACGGTAGATGTTCACATACGAACACTTAGACAAAAGCTTGGAGAGGCAGGAAATACGATTGAGACAGTAAGAGGAGTAGGTTATAGAATACAAGCATAATGGAGGCATAAATGAGACAAAAAATATTTCGAAGCATGGGTGTTTTAATCGCAGCTTCCCTTATATTTTTTTATGTTTTGATTGTAGGGGTGATGTACCAGCAGCTTTTTAACAATATGGAAAAAGAAGTGGAAAGAGAAGCGAGGTATTTAAACTCTGCGCTCAACATTACTGGGATTGATTATTTAGATAATCAGGTCATGAAAGATGAGGGGAATCGAATTACTCTCATTGATTCAGGGGGAACTGTTTTATTCGATTCCTCTGAAGAAATTCATACAATGGATAATCATAAAGACAGACCTGAGATTATAGAAGCACTAAAGAAGGGAAAAGGCAGTTCGATGCGTTTTTCAGAAACGCTAAGACAGCAGACATTTTATTACGCCTTTCGTCTGGATAACGGTATGGTTATACGAGTTGCCAATACAACAGATAGCGTGTTGACCATGATTATGACTAATATGCCTATACTTCTTGTATTAGCATGTATCATTTTAATTATTGCAATGATTTTTGCGAGATGGCAAACCAAGAGTATTATTACTCCTATTAATAATCTAAACCTAGAGAAACCTCTTGAAAATGATATTTATGATGAGTTAACACCACTTTTGCATCGAATCGATAACCAAAACCATCTTATTAAAGAGCAGTTAGAGCATTTGAATAAAAAGCAAGAAGAGTTTAATGCCATAACTGAAAATATGAGAGAAGCTCTTATTATTATTAACAAGAAAAATACGGTATTATCTATGAACCGTGCGGCAGTTGAGTTATTAAATGTAAAAAGAGGAAACTGTATCGAAAAACATTTTCTAACGATTAGCCGTAATCATGAATTCCAAAGCACCATTGAAGAAGCAATGAGTGGCACGCCAAGTGATGCCATTGTCATACTTGATAACAAATATTATAAGATTATGGCAAATCCAGTTTATTTAGAAGGCATATTAAATGGGTGTGTCGTACTTATGCTGGATGTAACGGAAAAGCATAGAGCAGAACAGATGAGAAAAGAGTTCTCAGCAAATGTTTCACACGAACTAAAAACGCCATTGATGTCTATTTCAGGATATGCAGAAATCATTAAAAATGGTTTGGTTAAAAGTGAAGATATTCCAGAATTTTCAGGAAGAATATACAGTGAGGCAACTAGACTTAGCAGCTTAGTAGGAGATATTATTAAATTATCTCGACTAGATGAAGATGAAAATACTCCAGACTTTGAAGAGGTGAACTTGCTAGTATTAGCAGAAGATATCAAAGAAAGACTGCTGACACAAGCAGCGAAAAAGAATGTCGAACTTCGTGTAATAGGCGAAAATGTAAAAGTAAAAGGAGTGCGTCAAATTCTAGATGAGATGATTTATAACTTATTAGATAATGCAATTAAATATAATGAAGATAATGGAAAAGCGGGTGTTAGTGTAATCAAAGAAAATGATACAGTCGTATTATCGGTATGGGACACAGGAATTGGAATTCCAAAGGAGCACCAGGATCGTATTTTCGAAAGATTTTATCGTGTAGATAAGAGTCATTCCAGAGAAACAGGTGGAACAGGCCTTGGGCTATCCATTGTAAAACATGGGGCATATTATCATAATGCGGATATTAAAATCGATAGTGAGCCATTAAGAGGGACAAAAATTATTATTACATTCAAGGCGATTTAATGTAATTTTATAGAAGGTGTTATAATATACTGTTTATATAATGAAATAAAGAGGTAAAGCAGTGGATAAAACAACACCAAAACCAAGTAACAGTGTAATTACCATCTTAAAATGCCTTCTATGCTCCTATATAATAACTGGCTTAGCCTTATTATTATTAGCCTTATTTGTATACAAACTAGACTTGGACGATGGTAAAGTAAAGGTAGGCATTACAATTATCTACATATTGGCAAGTTTTGTGGGTGGATTTATTCTTGGAAAGCTTAAAAAGGAGAATAAATTTATTTGGGGCGCGATATGTGGTGCAGCCTATTTTGCATTTCTTGCACTCGTATCCTTTGCGGTAAATCGTTCGGTTGGAAGCGATGGAATTGGATTTTTTACAGTATTAGTGATGTGCGTTTCAGGAGGGACCTTTGGAGGCATGGTTAGTTAGGGTGTCGACAAAGTCAACAGCCTACGCATTCATAGAATGTTTGTCTGAACTCTAAAGTGTGAGCTATGCTCACACTTTTTAACTTTTTGTGGTATACTTGTATAGATGGCTAAAAGGCAAGAGATAAAGGAGAAAAATTATGATTAAATTAGTTGCTGTTGATTTGGACGGAACCTTTTTAAATAGTAAAAGACATGTATCGCTTGAAAATAAAGAGATGATAGATAAAATACAAAATATGGGTATTCGATTTGTAACAAACTCAGGTAGAACCTATGAGGGCGTACGCCATGTACTTGACGATACAAATATTCAGTGTGAATCCATTTGCATGAATGGTGCATCTGTTTATAATAAGGAAGGAAAACTGATTAAGGCCTGTTATATGAAAAAAGAAGATGTGATGGATATCATTTCTTATGTGGATATAAAAGAATTCTTCGTTGAATTTAATACGAATGCTGGAACTTGCATCGCGATTAAAAAAGAAGAAGCAGAAAGCTTTTTAAGAGGATGGATTTCACTTTATAACAGTGGAGATATTAGTGCAATTGAGGAAGAAGAGATTTATCAAGACATCATGAGATTAAGAAAAAGTTTTATTTATATTTCAAATGTAAGTGAAATTTTTGATAGAGGTTATCAGGTCTTTAAAATTGCTATTAGTCATAAAGATACGAATAAAATCAGTGAACTTCGAGAAAAACTGAGTCTAAATTCTAATCTGTCAGTATCTGCTTCTTTCCACACAAACATAGAAATAACGGATAAAAGAGCTGATAAAGGAATTGCATTGGAGCAATATGCAAAAGAACACGGTATTAAAATGGAAGAAGTAATGTGTTTTGGTGATAGCCTAAACGATTATTCCATGCTAAAAAGAGAGTTTGGTTATACTGTTGCAATGGAAAATGCAATAGAGCCAATTAAAGAAGTGGCCAAGTTTCATACTTTAACCAATGATGAAAGTGGTGTTGCAAAATTTATTCAAAAGATAGTTTTTGATGAATAGTTACACATAAAACAAGTATCGTCGTTTTATTACTTATTTTTGCATAAATAAGATGAATGTGTTAGAATATATTGGATAAAATAAAGATAAGTGACGATTGAAATAGATGGAGGTAACTAGATGGATATAAATGATATCAAAGAATATCAAGTAGTAGAAAAAAGAGAAATTAAGGACTTAAATTCTTTTGGCTATATTTTAAAGCATAAAAAAAGTGGTGCTCGCATCGCTATTTTAAAAAATGATGATGAGAATAAAGTGTTTTATGTAGGTTTTCGTACGCCTCCAAATGACGATACAGGCTTACCTCATATATTAGAGCACTCGGTTTTATGCGGTTCTGAAAAATTTCCAGCGAAAGATCCCTTTGTTGAGCTTGTCAAAGGATCTCTAAATACCTTTTTAAATGCCATGACTTATCCAGATAAAACAATATATCCAATCGCAAGTTGCAATGATAAGGATTACCAAAACCTTATGCATGTATATATGGACGCAGTGTTTCATCCTAATATTTATAAAAAGGAAGAAATATTTAAGCAAGAAGGCTGGCACTATGATCTTGAATCAGAAGATGCAAAATTAAAAATAAATGGTGTTGTATATAACGAAATGAAGGGAGCCTTTTCTTCGCCAGAAGGAGTACTAGGACGACTTGTCTTAAAATCATTATTCCCTGATACTTCCTATGCAAGAGAGTCAGGTGGGGAACCAAGTAAGATTCCAGAGTTAACATATGATAAGTTTATTGAATTTCATAAAACCTATTATCATCCATCCAATAGCTATATCTATTTATATGGGGATATAGACATTGCAGAAAAATTAAAATGGTTGGATAAAGAATATCTGGGTAAATACGATACGATATCGATAAATTCAGAAATAAAATGCCAAAAGCCATTCGAAAAGATTGTCGAGGTAAAAGAAAAATATTCAATAACGGAATCAGAACCATTAGAGGACAATACATTTTTAGCTTATAATATGGTAGTTGGAACGAGTTTGGATGTGGAATTATATCTTGCGTTCCAGATATTAGAATATGCTCTATTAAGTGCGCCAGGTGCACCACTTAAGCAGGCGTTATTAGATGCTAAAATAGGTAAAGATATTATGGGATCTTACGATAATGGAACGTTACAACCAATCTTTTCTATCGTAGCAAAAAATTCCAACACAGGATTAAAGGATAAATTTATTCAGATTATTTTAGATACCTTGTCAGACATTGTCAAAAAGGGACTAGATGGAAAAGCACTCAAGGCAGGAATTAATTATAATGAATTTAGATACCGTGAAGCTGATTTTGGAAATTATCCAAAAGGACTTATGTATGGTCTACAGATGCTTGATAGTTGGCTTTATGATGATAAAAAACCTTTCATTCATATTGAAGCATTAAAGACGTTTGAATTCTTAAAAAGTCAGATTGGAACAGGATACTATGAGAACTTAATTCGAGATTATTTAATCAATAATAAGCATGCATCGATTGTGATTGTAGAGCCTGAAAGAGGATTGACCGCTAAAAATGATAAAATCCTTTCGGATAAACTAAAAAAGTATAAAGATGGATTGTCAAAAGAAGAGATACAAAAGCTGATAGAGGATACAAAAGCCTTAGAAGTATATCAAGAAACGCCTTCTACAAAAGAAGAGTTGGAGGCAATTCCAATGTTAAAGCGTGAGGATATGAAAAAAGAAGCCTCTCCTATCTATAATGAGATTAAAACAATTCATGGTATCGAAGTGGTTCATCACAATTTGTTTACCAATGGAATTGGATATTTAGAACTTCTTTTTGATGCTGGTAAGGTATCAAACGAGTTGATTCCATATATGGGGATTCTTAAATCCGTTCTTGGTTATATTGATACGAAAAACTATAGTTATGGGGATTTGTATAATGAAATCAATATCAATACAGGTGGAATTACGAATGTAATTAATATTTTCCCTGATCTAAAGAGCAAAGGAGAATTCAAAGTAAAATTCCATATTAGGTCAAAAGCTTTATACGAAAAGGTAGACTATTCCTTTAAGATGATGAAAGAAATTTTACTAAACTCAAAATTAGAGGATGAAAAGCGTTTGTATGAGATTATAGCACAGTTAAAGTCTAGGCTTCAAATGACGCTTAATTCGTCAGGTCATTCAGTTTCTGTGATGAGAGGATGCTCGTATTTTTCACCAGTATCTTATTATAGTGATTTAATGGGTGGCATTGAGTTTTTCCGCGTTATAGAAAAAATAGAAAGTGATTTTGATAATCAAAAGACGAATTTAATCAATAAATTAAAGGAACTTATGCATATTATCTTTCGCCCTGAGAATCTAATGATATCCTATACAGCAAATGATACGGGCTTTGAATATCTAGAAAGAGAAATTGAATCATTCAAAAGTTGCCTTTATACAAATGATTACGTTGAAGGTAAGTTTGTACCAGAACTTTCAAAGAAAAATGAAGGATTTAAGTCTTCTTCAAAGGTACAGTATGTTGCAAGATGTGGTAACTTTAGAAGTAAGAATTTTGAATATACAGGAGCACTTAAAATGCTCAAGGTGATATTAAGCTATGATTATTTATGGAATAATGTCAGAGTTAAAGGCGGAGCTTATGGTTGTATGAGCAACTTTGCTATCACAGGAGATAGCTATTTAGTATCTTATCGTGATCCTAATCTTAAGAAAACCAACGAGATTTATAATGGGACAGCGAATTATTTAAGAAGCTTTCAGGCAGATGAAAGAGATATGACCAAATTTATAATTGGTACCATTAGTGATATGGACGTTCCACAGACTCCAATGGGGAAAGGAATTCGCTCCCTTTCTGCGTATTTAAGCAATCTGACTTATGAGCAGATGCAAAAGGAGAGAAACCAAATATTAAATGCAACAGTGGAAGATATACAAGCATTAGGAGACATTGTAGATGCTGTCTTAGAAGATAATGCAATCTGTGTAATTGGAAATGAAAATAAGTTAGAAAAAGAAAAAGATTTATTTAAACACTTAGAGAATTTATATCGTAATTAAATGCAACAAGGGTCAAACTACCTTTTGACCCTTGATACATGAAATGGTTACAAGTGATAAAGGAGAAATGAATGAACGCAGACAACAAAGCAGGATTTGTTACCATAATTGGAAGACCAAATGTTGGAAAATCCACCTTAATGAATCGGTTAATCGGTCAAAAGATTGCAATTACGTCAAATAAGCCACAAACTACTAGGAATAAAATTCAAACAGTTTATACAGATGAAGCGGGACAAATTGTATTTTTAGATACACCAGGGATTCATAAAGCCAAGAATAAGCTTGGTGAATATATGGTGAATGTGGCTCAAAATACATTAAATGAAGTAGATGCGATCCTGTGGTTAGTGGAACCATCTACATTTATCGGTGCAGGTGAAAGACACATTGCAGAGCAACTACAAAGGGTAAAAACTCCAGTTATTTTAATTATAAATAAAATCGATACCGTGAAAAAAGAAGAAATTCTTCTTTTTATTGATACGTATCGCAAAATATATGATTTTGCAGAGATTGTTCCAGTATCAGCGTTAAAAGGAGACAATGCAAAAACCGTAATTGACGTAATCTTTAAATATCTTCCATATGGTCCTAATTTTTATGATGAGGATACAATAACAGATCAACCAGAAAGGCAGATTGTTGCTGAACTAATTCGTGAGAAGGCACTGCGTATTTTAGATGAAGAAATACCACACGGTATTGCAGTTTCGATTGATAAAATGAAAAATAGGCAGAAAAGCAATATTGTAGACATTGATGCTACCATTGTATGCGAAAGAGATTCCCACAAAGGTATTGTCATTGGAAAAAATGGTGCTATGCTAAAAAAAATTGGTATTCAGGCTAGAAAAGACATTGAGCATATGCTTGAGCAGCAAGTGAACCTTCAGCTATGGGTAAAAGTAAAAAAAGATTGGCGGGACAGCGATTTTCTTATGAAAAATTACGGTTATAATAAAAAAGAACTTTAAACTCCCAAGCGGTTTTATAAATATGTCAAGGCCAAGAATAAAAAAATAATTGGTATTTATTATTTAGTATAGCCTTTCGTTTATTACACATCCTAAATATGTAACAAATTAACATTAAGCTTACCAAATTTAAGCTAGGATTGCATATCAGATGTGGAGGAGATAAACATGTACGAAAAAGAATACTGGAACTTATTTACCAATTCAGGAAATGTATTTGATTATTTGGCCTACAAGATTGAAGACAGGAATAAAAACGAAGTGAGTGTAACAAAAGTAGGAGTAGACACAAATGGGGCAGTCAACTGTTGTGACAGGAATAATTTTATATGCGACACCTGTAGGTGATTATGATAAAAGGGTGGTTATTTTAACGAAGGAACGAGGTAAAATAACCGCCTTTGCAAAAGGTGCAAGAAGACAAAACAGTCACCTGATTGCGGCAGCCAATCCCTTTGTATTTGGAGAATTTGAATTATTTGCAGGGAGAAGCTCCTATACACTGGTTAAGGCAAATGTTCACAATTATTTTTTGGAATTGGTTAATAATTTTGAAGGTGCTTATTATGGATTTTACTTTATGGAGTTTGCAGACTATTATGCAAGAGAAAACAACGATGAAATCATGATGTTAAAATTATTGTATCAATCCTTAAGAGCCTTAACCAAAGAAAGTATAAATAATGAATTAATAAAATGTATTTTTGAGTTAAAAGTTATGATGGTAAATGGTGAATACCCAGAAGTTTTTCAATGTCAATGTTGCCAAAAGGAA
The DNA here is from genome assembly GCF_008830185.1 of Candidatus Galacturonatibacter soehngenii. Classification (GTDB taxonomy): domain Bacteria; phylum Bacillota; class Clostridia; order Lachnospirales; family Lachnospiraceae; genus Lachnotalea; species Lachnotalea soehngenii. The sequence continues at coordinate 89,317 of NZ_WAGX01000005.1, read as the reverse complement.
GATAATTTAGTATACTTTTCTACAAAACTTGGCGGTGTGATATGTAAAGAGTGTGTAGTAACGGAGCATGCTACAATTCGAATCAGCAATTCTACCTTATATACAATGCAGTATATTATAACTTCCCCTATTGAGAAACTATTTACATTTAAAGTATCGGATCAGGTCTTAAATGAACTACAAGTCATTTTGAAAAAGTATATGAAAATGTACATAGAAAAAGAGTTTAAATCACTCCCCATTTTAGATAGTATCATATCTGCTAAAGTTCAGCCATAACAGCTCAAAATATGAAGATTTAAGGTTGAAAATGCACAAAAAAATGCTATAATGGATAGGACTAACTTTAGGAGGAATGAATTATGAAAAATAGAAAGGCATTTGTAGCAGTTTTTTTAATACTGATGCTAATGACCGGTTGCTCTCAGGCGTTTGATGCAGAAACGAATACGGTTTATGTAAAAAAAGACGGCGCTGTTATGCAAGCGATTATAGAAGAATTTAATGAGAGCAATTATGATCAAAATGAACTGGAAGAGATAATTAAGCAAGACGTTAGTTCCTATAATAATGGAACGGAAGCGATTAAGGTTGAGAAATATAAAGTAAAAGATAATATTGCCAAGTTAATCACAAGTTATGCAAAAGCAAGTGATTACGCAATTTTTAATGATGTTGAATTTTTTGCAGGTACGATAAGTGAAGCAAAGACCGAAGGGTATGAGTTTGACGATATGTTTATGTCAGTTGATGAGAACAATACGGTTGGTTCAGAGACAATCAAAAGCCTATCCCAATATAAGGTTGTTATCTTCGAAGAAAATATTAGGATAATGACAGATAGTAAAATATTATATATGAGTAGTAATACAAAACTAATAGATGCTAAAACGGCTGTATTAAATGATGATGCAGAAGGTTTAGGGTACATTATATACGAATAAAGGATAAAAGACATTATGTCATTCGCGGTGAGGCGCATGAAAGCACTTACGTGAAACAAAACTTGGAGGTAGTGGAATGGAAAAGAAGACAATGGAAAAAATTGTAGCTTTAGCAAAAGCAAGAGGATTTATATATCCTGGTTCAGAAATTTATGGTGGTCTTGCAAATACTTGGGATTATGGTAATCTTGGTGTAGAACTAAAGAATAATGTAAAAAAAGCTTGGTGGCAAAAATTCATTCAAGAAAATCCTTATAATGTGGGAGTAGACTGTGCTATTCTTATGAATCCTCAGACATGGATTGCATCAGGACATTTAGGCGGATTTTCCGATCCTCTTATGGATTGTAAAGAGTGTCATGAAAGATTTCGTGCAGATAAAATAATTGAAGATTATAACGCTGAAAATGGTATTGAGACAGAAGGGTCTGTTGATGCATGGTCACAAGAAGAGATGAAGAAATATATAGATGACCATAATATCGCCTGCCCATCATGTGGAAAACATAATTTTACTGATATTAGACAATTTAATCTAATGTTTAAAACCTTTCAAGGGGTTACGGAGGATGCCAAAAATACAGTTTATTTAAGACCAGAGACAGCACAGGGTATTTTTGTAAATTTCAAAAATGTTCAAAGAACTTCAAGAAAGAAGATTCCATTTGGAATTGGACAGATTGGTAAATCATTTAGAAACGAAATTACTCCAGGTAACTTTACGTTTAGAACCAGAGAATTTGAACAGATGGAATTAGAGTTTTTCTGTGAACCAAATACTGATTTAGAATGGTTTCAGTATTGGAAAGAATTTTGTATTAACTGGCTAAAGACGTTGGGTATCAAAGAGGAAGAAATGAAAGCAAGAGATCATGAGAAGGAAGAACTCAGCTTTTATAGTAAGGCGACTACCGATATTGAGTTCCTATTCCCATTTGGATGGGGTGAATTATGGGGAATTGCAGATCGTACAGACTATGACTTAACCCAGCATCAAAATGTATCTAAGGAAGATTTGACTTATTTTGATGACGAGAAAAAAGAAAGATACATTCCTTATGTAATTGAACCATCATTAGGTGCAGACCGCGTTGTTTTAGCATTTTTATGCTCCGCTTATGACGAAGAGGAGTTAGAGGGAGGGGATGTACGTACCGTACTTCATTTCCATCCAGCCCTAGCACCTGTTAAGATTGGTGTGTTACCATTGTCTAAAAAATTAAATGAAGGTGCAGAAAAGATTTTTGCACAACTTTGCAAAAAATATAACTGTGAATTTGATGACAGAGGAAACATTGGAAAACGCTATAGAAGGCAAGATGAAATCGGAACACCATTTTGTGTTACTTATGATTTTGAATCAGAAACTGATGGAGCAGTAACTGTTCGTGATCGTGATTCTATGGAACAAGAAAGAATCAAAATCGAAGATTTAGAAGCATATTTTGCGAAAAAATTTGAATATTAATGAATTGAAATGATACAGTGTAAAACGCACTGTATCATTTTTATATAATAAGAAAGTTTTACAAGCTTTCCTTGTAAAAGGCCTCCGTCATATTTGTATTTTGCCAAGTGTAAGTGCTTACATTTTTATGGATATCATGTATAAGTAAATACAAAAAACGACAAAAAATTCATTATCTTTCCACAAGCGCTAACAGCAAAGTATATGACAAAACAAAAAAAACGACATAAAAAAGGAAATAAACGACCATACATTTATAAATATTATCTTGACTATCAATCTCAGTGTGGTACAATATTGATTGTAAACAAAAATTCTAAGAAATGGTTATTCATATAAGATTTAACATATTAACTTTGGTGGCAAACAAAGGATGTAAATCTTATACAAATATACAAAAGTACATTATCATTTAGGAGGATTTAAAAATGGCAAAATGGGTTTACTTATTCAAAGAAGGAAAGGCAGACATGAAAAACCTTCTTGGTGGAAAAGGTGCTAACTTAGCAGAAATGACTAACTTAGGATTACCAATTCCTCAAGGCTTTACTGTAACTACGGAGGCTTGTACAGATTATTATAATAGTGGCAAGAGAATTACCGATGAAATTCAGACACAAATATTTGATGCATTATCAGAATTAGAAAAGATTCAGGGAAAGAAATTTGGAGATACGCAAGATCCATTGTTAGTTTCTGTTCGCTCAGGCGCAAGAGCTTCAATGCCTGGTATGATGGATACGATACTTAACCTTGGTTTAAACGACGTCGCAGTGGAAGGATTTGCACAAAAAACTGGCAACCCAAGATTTGCATATGATTCATATAGAAGATTTATCCAAATGTTCTCAGATGTAGTTATGGAAATGAGCAAAACATTCTTTGAAGGAATCTTAGACGAAATCAAAGAAGCAAAAGGTGCAAAATTTGATACCGATTTAACAGCGGATGATTTGAAAGAAGTAATTGCAAAATACAAAGCAATTTACCAAGAGAAAATGGGCGAAGAGTTTCCACAAGATCCTAAAGTTCAATTAATGGAAGCTGTAAAAGCAGTATTTCGTTCTTGGGACAACCCACGTGCCATTGTTTACAGAAGAATGAATGATATTCCAGGTGATTGGGGAACGGCAGTTAATGTTCAGGCCATGGTATTTGGTAACATGGGCAATACATCAGGAACTGGTGTTGCATTTACTCGTAATCCATCCACTGGTGCAAAAGGAATCTATGGTGAATACTTAATCAATGCACAAGGTGAAGACGTTGTTGCTGGTATTAGAACACCACTTCCAATTACAAGATTAGAAGAAGATATGCCTGAATGCTATAAAGAATTCATGGAAATTGCAAATAAATTAGAGAATCACTACAGAGATATGCAAGATATGGAATTTACCATTCAAGAAGGTAAATTATATTTCTTACAGACTCGTAGTGGAAAAAGAACTGCTCCAGCAGCAATCCAAATCGCTTGTGACTTAGTAGATGAAGGAAAGATTACAGAAGAAGAAGCAATTCTTAGACTAGATGCGAAATCTCTAGATCAATTATTGCATCCTACCTTTGATCCAGCTGCTTTAAAAGCAGGTGAAGTGATTGGTTCTGCTCTTCCAGCATCTCCTGGTGCAGCAGCTGGTAAAGTATACTTTACAGCAGATGATGCAAAAGAAGCAGGAGAAAGAGGAGAAAGAGTTATTCTTGTTCGTCTTGAGACTTCACCAGAAGACATTGAGGGTATGCATGCAGCACAAGGTATCTTAACGGTACGTGGAGGAATGACAAGCCATGCAGCTGTTGTTGCTCGTGGAATGGGAACTGCTTGTGTATCAGGATGTGGTGAGATTAAAATCAATGAAGAAGCAAAAGTATTCGAACTTGGCGGACACAAGATTGTAGAGGGAGATTATATCTCACTTGATGGTTCTACAGGAAAGATTTACTTAGGAGATATTAAAACAGTTGAGGCTTCTGTTGGTGGTAATTTTGGAAGAATTATGGAATGGGCTGATAAATTCAGAACATTAAAAGTAAGAACAAACGCTGATACTCCAGCTGATACAGCAAATGCTGTAAAATTAGGAGCAGAAGGTATTGGACTTTGCCGTACAGAGCATATGTTCTTTGAAGCGGACCGAATTCCAAAAATCAGAAAGATGATTCTAAGTGATACCGTAGAAGCAAGAGAAGCTGCATTGAATGAATTAATTCCTTTCCAGAAAGCTGACTTTAAAGCGATGTATGAAGTATTAGAAGGAAAACCAATGACAGTACGTTACCTTGATCCACCTCTACATGAGTTCGTACCAACGGATCCAGAGGATATCAAAGCGTTAGCGGATGATATGGGATTGACCCCAGAACAAGTGAAAGCAAAATGTGATGAATTACATGAGTTTAACCCTATGATGGGACATAGAGGATGCCGTCTTGCTGTTACTTATCCAGAAATTGCAAGAATGCAGACAAGAGCAGTTATTGAAGCTGCAATCGAAGTGAAAGAAGAAAAAGGATATGATATCGTTCCTGAAATCATGATTCCATTAGTTGGAGAAAAGAAGGAATTAAAATTTGTAAAAGATATCGTAGTTGAGACTGCTGAAGCAGTGAAGAAGGAAAAAGGATCAGACATTGAATACCACATTGGTACTATGATTGAGATTCCTCGTGCAGCATTGCTTGCAAATGAAATTGCAGAAGAAGCAGAATTCTTCTCCTTTGGAACAAATGACTTAACACAGATGACCTTTGGTTTCTCTCGTGATGATGCAGGTAAATTCTTAGATTCTTACTACAAAGCAAAAATCTACGAATCAGATCCATTTGCAAGACTTGACCAAAGTGGTGTAGGACAGCTTGTTAAAATGGCGGCAGAAAAAGGTCGTGCACAAAGAGCTGATATCAAACTTGGAATCTGTGGAGAGCATGGTGGTGATCCATCATCTGTTGAATTCTGCCATAAGGTAGGGCTTAACTATGTATCTTGCTCACCTTTTAGAGTTCCAATTGCTCGTTTGGCAGCAGCGCAGGCAGCTATCGCCGAGTCACGTCAGTAAAGAATGCAAGCTGTTTTTTGGGAACTTTTGAAATCTCCAAAGATTTCATGAAGCAAAGTATGAGGATTTATCATCCAGAAAATACTTTCCATTACCCAGAAAAGCTTGAAATAAAGCTATTCCTAGTATAGGGTGTCTGCAAAGACACCCTATATTTTTTTACTTAAGAATAATTTCAACCAGGCTGTAATGAGAGCTAGACACAAGAAATTGTTGACTGCATTCGACTAAAATTTGAAGAAAAGTTCGGGAAATCCGAACAAGGAAAAAGGACCATTTTGAAAAAAGTTCGGAATATCCGAACTTGGAAGGAGGTTTAAAAATGTCGGAATTTACAGCTAAAAAGCTTAAAGAAGCGCGTGTTAGGGCTGGTTTTACTCAGGACGAAGCTGCAAAGCTCATGAACTTGAAGAAGACGACCATGAGCGAAATGGAAGCTGGGAAGAGAAGTATATCTGCTGATGAATTGGCACAGTTTTCTCGTATCTATGAAGTTGATGTAAGAGAATTACTGTTTCTGGAATTTACAGAAGCCGGTGAAGAGCAGAGACTTGCAGCTAAGTACAGTTCTTTCTTTAAATTACTTGAGAAATTATCTGATCGTGATATTGAAGATGTTTATTGGGTAATAAAGCGTAAGGTTGAAGGATTGCTTTAAAAATTCAATATGGTATGGGTACCCGCATGGCAGATCACACCTGCTTTGCGGGTATTTCTTATATATTGACATATACGCATTGACTACATTATAATATAGATAGAGATATACGCAATGACTACATAAAGGAGGCGCCTATGATGAAAGAAATTTACAATGTTGAAGGCATTGAAATTGAAGTGGAGCATATAGATAATAATGATGCTAATCGTGAGCGTAGACTTGTAGCATACCAATTTAAAGCTATTAGAGAACATGCTGGTATGAATCGTAAAGACTTTTCTGATTGGCTTGGAATTCCTTATCGAACAATGCAAGAATGGGAGCTGGGACGTAGACAGGCTCCAGATTATGTTCTTCGATTGATTGCTTATAAAGTTAAGATGGAGAAGGAAAGGGGGAACCTATGATGATAGTTATAAGATTTATTCTTAGAATCGTTCTGTTGCCAGTTCAGGCTATACTTACACTTTTAATGCTTGCAATTGACTTTATTGGTGGCCTGGCAAATCTTGTATGTTGGGTTCTGGGAGTTTTCTTTGTAATTGGAGGCATCTGCTCGTTTATTAATGGATCTGCATCACTTGGATGGCAAGGACTTATTGTAGGTATTATTGTTGCAGTGGTTCCTCAAGCATTAACTCTATGGGGAGCTGAAGGAATTGGTTGCTTAAAGGAATTATTAGCAAGAATATAAAGCTATAGTGTGTTAAGATAAGAAGCAGCATGAAAAAGAGCTTATTTTGATAAATCGGGATTTATGAAGGAGTATGAGCAGTAATGATAAAACTACGATATGGAAATACGAACACATTTTATATCGCTGGAGCAAAAGGCGGTCTGCTTATCGATACTGATTATGCAGGAACCTTACCTCAGTTTTTCAAAGCGATAAAAACAGCTTGCATTGATATAAGCGATATTTCTTATATGTTAGCCACTCACTACCACCCTGATCACATCGGAATCGTCAGTGAGTTACAGAAGCTTGGGGTTACGCTTTTGATTGTAGATGTTCAGCACAGTTCAGTTCATTTCGCCGATGACATATTTTTCAGAGACAAGCGATTGAATTACAAGCCGATAGATGAAAACGTGGCAAAGGTGATTAGTTGTGCAGAGAGCAGAAGCTTCTTGTGCAGTATTGGAATTAGCGGAGAGATCATTTACACACCAAGTCACAGTGAAGACAGTGTATCCATTATTCTTGACGATGGAAATTGTATTGTTGGCGATCTGGAGCCTGTTGAATATCTGGCTGCTTATGACCATAATCCCAGGCTAAAAAGTGACTGGGAGCAAATTATGAGCTATCATCCAAAACGAATCCTTTCTGCCCATGCAAATGAAAAAGAATTCTAAATGACAAATTCAAGTTTGTCGACCTAATTGATTACTGAACGTTACATAGCAGTTATCTCAATCGAGATAGCTGCTTTTTTTGTGCTCATTTTGAGCAGTAACTATTCACTATTCAAAGAAGGTATCTAAGATGAGTAAGAAATATATGAGAGTTCAGAAAAACTTCAACAAAAATGGCATCTCAGGATGATATGGATCGATTTTAGAGAAGCATGGGCTTTTTCTCACTTGGATAGATTTCCGCACAGATGCTGGCAAAGTCATCTGGTGAAATCGACATTCCTTTTTCAAACCAGAGAATAAAAGAATTAAAGATTCCGCCGGTATGATAATATACGGAAATCTCTTTGATGAAATCATGCTTCAGATGCTGCTTGTCTATGAAGATCATGTTAAGTACGTCAAGGAGAAGATAAGAAAGCCCTGCTTTATGGATGAGAAGCAGTTCATCCTTTTTCTCATAAAAAGTATTGAAATGGACTCTTAGATAGCTTTGCATGGATGTTTTGACATTCTCATCCATACTGTCGAGGCTCTTTTCGAGGAGCCTGGCATAGAAGCGGCGGATGATATCCTCCTTGGAGTCAAAGTTACGATAATATGTGGATCGGTTCACTCCTGCTTTTTCCGTGATCTGACCGATGGTGATACTGTTGTAATCTTTTGTATGCATGAGAATAAGCAGGGCTTCCACGACATAATCCCTTATCATTTCGTTGGTAATATTTTTATGTTTCATAGCGCCTCCTGTTAAGCAACAATTTATTTGGCTTTGTTGCACCTAGTACTTGAAGTGTTGAAATGGTTTTTTGTTTGTGATATCTTGATTATGCAACAAATGTTGCTTAAAGTCAACCACAGGAGGAAATAAGATGGATATCAAAGCAATCGATCATAATGTAAATGTATTAGCAATGAAAAAGAACGGAAAGCGTTATGGAATGTGTGTCGCATGGGCCACACAGATCTCTCCTGATCATATTCTGTGCGCAATCGGTGGACAGAGCAGTACAGGAAATGCTATAGAAGAAGGTGATATGGTCGGCTTCTCCAATCTTGCAAATGGACAGCAGATGGTCTGCTTTACTTTGGGAGATATGGAGAAGCATTCGGATACTGTAGATAAACTTGTAAACATCCCATGCGCAGAGGACGATGGGGCTATCCTGATTGACGGTGCAAGAACAGCAATCAAGTGCCGTGTGATAAAGAGAGTTAAGATTGAGGGTGTGGATACGGCAAACATGGTATGCCTTGAGATGCTTTCTGGAAATGAGAATGATGTTCCGGCTCTTCATATTGCCAATCTTGGAGGTATGTAAATGCTGCTTGACTTTAATTCTATGCAGGAGATTACCTGTCCGGGCATGAATGATGGAACCGGCACTATGTCATCAAGGATGTATGCGGATGCTGAAAACAGGATGGTCTACTGCCGCATTCATCCGGGCAGTTCCATTGGGATGCATACACATAATGGAAGCGCCGATATTAATTATGTGATCAGCGGGCATGGCAGAGCAATCTGTGACGGAGAAGAGGAAATGCTTGTACCCGGAACGTGCCACTACTGCAGGAACGGACAGGCACACAGCATTATTAATGACGGTGACGAAGATCTGATAATCTTTACTGTTGTGCCGAAAACTGCGGAGGTGTGAATAGTGAAGGAATATGTATTTGACAAAGAACTGAAAGAGGCGGTCATCATAAAGCGCAATTCGCAGTTTACCATGGATGTGTTGATTGATGGCCGGGAAGAAAAATGTCATTGTCCCGCCACAACAAGGATTGGAGACGTAGATGTGGCCGGTCTTCATTGTCTTGTTTCCGTGAGCGATGACCCAAAGAGAAAACTAAAATATACAGTAGAAGCAGTTTCGATGGACAATCCAGATGAGAAGGATAAGAAATGGGTGGGAATTAACCTGATTCTTTCAAACAGGATCGTAGAGTTTCTGCTGAGTACGCATCAGTTGGATAATATGGTATCCGATTACGATGAAGTGAAGCGGGAGGTCTTTCTTGGTATTTCAAAATTGGATTTCCTTGTGGGGAGCACTTACCTTGAAGTAAAAACGCCTCTTACAACAATCAACGTGAAATATGGCGATAAGGTCAAGACAAAGAAGGTAACGCCGTTTTCTTCCACAGATAGAATGGTAAAACACGTGAAGGAACTGGCAGGGGCACTTAAAGATCACGAGAGGGCAATCCTGCTGACAGTACATCAATACGAGCCAACCGAAATAAAACCACATCTACACAGCACAAATTTTGAAGAGGTATCATCTGTGATGCGTGAGGCTATTGGAAAAGGTGTGGAATGCTGGAATGTTGATCTGAAATTTTCCCCTAAAGGGGTAAAACTTATTGGCATAACAAACACAACGGATGATCTGTTGAAATATTAATATTCTTTCACGGAATATGAAAATCAGCTGGCAAATTCCTGTTTGTTGAGTTCTTGACCGACATTGTCTCGTTTTGACTCGTTTTGTCTCGTCTCGACCGACATTAGCACTTTTCTTATAGATTTAACGGTGCTATTATTATCATAGACAAGTGAGAGGTAAACAAAAGCCACTCACTTGTTTTTCTTTTGCAGAAGAATAGGAAGCAGATTTAAGCGTCCACATGACCAAACCCTCAAGGCCGTGTGCGGCGCTTTTTTGTTATCCGAAACCGGAAAGCGCGCGCCGGTGTTTCTATTAAAACTGTCAAAGAAAAGGAGAAAATTGAATATGGATTATGAACGTTTCAAAGAAGGTTTCCAGGATGCGTTAAAGGCTGAACTTGCTGTTAGAGGAGCTGATGTTGAACTTACTGCTCGTAGAGTAGATAAGATGAATGAAAGCTATGATGCTATCACAGTTAGACCTACGGACAGTTCTATTGGAGTAAACATCAGCGTTGAAAAGGCGTTTGCTGCTTATGAGAATGGAACACCAATCCCAGAGATTGCTGAGCATTTTGCTGATGCAGTGGAGAAAGGGTTCCGTGAATCCCCTCAGGTAGATCTGGAGTCGCTTTCTGATTATGAGCAGATGAAGAGCAAGCTTTCTATGGAAGTGGTTTCTGCAGAGAAGAATGCGGAACTTCTTGAGAGCGTACCTCATGAAAGAATGGAGGATATGGCTGTTGTTTATCGCTTTGTGCTTGATCAGACAGATTCCGGCAATGGAACAATCCTTGTTACCAATCAGTTGCTTGATCAGTATGGCATTACCAAAGAGCAGCTTCGCGCTGATGCCATGGAGAATGCACCAGAGATCAGACCATCTGAGATCTGAGATAGTCAAGCAAAATTGTAACACCAATACTGATATTTTTATCGGTAACTAAATCTCTTTTCAAATGGTGTTAAATACCCATTTGATGAATGTGGTCTCACATGATTGTAATATACAAAAATATAATCATAAGTTGCTTCATTTAATGCCTCATCTGTTTCAAAGCTATGGTGATTTGCAAAATCTGCTTTAAATGTTGCGTAAAAGCTTTCCATGGGAGCATTATCGTAAGGGCATCCTGCCTTACTCATACTTTGAGTAATATTTTGCAAAGAACAAAATTCTGTAAAAGCTCTCGATGTAAACTGCGACCCTTGATCACTATGAAGGATAAGCCCCTTCTTAACGGTATTATGATTCAGTGCATAGGTCAGAGTTTCAATCGCTAATTCTGCATTAATACGATTACTATTTAAAGTTGCCACTGGTGAACGATCATATAAATCAATAATAGTACAATTATATCTTTTCGCTCCATCCTCTCTCCACATATACGTAAAATCCGTACACCAAATCTTATTGGGTTCATCTACTTTAAAGTTTTGATTCAATAGGTTATCAAATTTTTTATAGCAATCGCCCTTTTTGTACTTTGGTTTTTTGGGTACCACAATTGACCTAAGTCCAAGCTCATTCATATATTTATGAACGGTTGGATTACTTAAGCTTATAGATTTTCTATTAAGAAAGATACGCATCATTCGATATCCTGGTCGCCCCGCATACTCATGATAAATCTCTTCAATGGTTGCTTTGATTTCTTCCTTTTTCTTATAATAGTCAGCTTTTCTATGTTTTTTGTAATTATAATAGGCATTTGGCTTTATATTAAATCTCGATAAGAGCCAACGTACACCATAATTTTCATGGTAGAAATCAATGAAATGGTATTGTTCTAATCTAGTTCCTTTGCGAAGAATGCGGCCGCTTTTTTTAAGAAATCATTTTCCTTTTTGGATTCAGCAAGTTCCTTACGAAGTCTTAAATTTTCTGCCATTAAATCTTTCTCATTATTTAACTCTGGATTTGATTCGCATTCTTCACTGTACTCGCGTATCCACTTGCGCAAGCTACCTTCTCCTAAATTGTATTCCTGATTTACGCTTTTTATTTGGCGTCCTTCTTCAAGGACTAATCTCACTACTTTTTTCTTAAACTCTGGGGTATAAGTTTTTTTGATTCCTGCCATTGTAATAGCCTCACTTTCATATGAATTATTTTATCATAAATATCAGTGTTACTGTTACAACTTTAGTTTAGCATCTCACCTATACCGGATGGAAGAAGATGGGGCGTTTTGTAAAGAAGGGTGAGAAGGGAATCCGTATCCTTGCGCCGGCTCCTTTTAAGTTGGAAAAAGAACAGGAAAAACTGGATGAGGCCGGCAAAGTCATTCTTGATAAAGATGGCGAAGCTGTAAAGGAAAAGGTGGAGATCAATCTTACTGCATTTAAGCCTGTGAGTACTTTTGATATCTCCCAGACAGAAGGTGAACCACTTCCGTCCATCGGTGTAGATGAGCTTACCGGAAGTGTGGAAGGATATCAGACATTCTTTGAAGCAATCAAGGCAGCAAGTCCTGTACCTATCGGATTTGAGGATATCAAGTCAGGTGCCAAGGGATATTTTCACGTTGAGGACAATCGCATTGCTATCAATAACGGCATGAGTGAGATTCAGACAGTAAAGACTGCAATTCATGAAATGGCTCATGCCAAGCTTCATAATTTGGAAGCTCAGAAAGATAACAAGCAGTCTAAAAACAGCAAAGAGGTGGAAGCTGAGAGTGTTGCCTATACCGTGTGTCAGCATTATGGCATTGATACTTCTGATTACAGCTTTGCATATGTTGCAACCTGGTCGCAGGGAAAGGAGATGCCTGAGTTAAAGGAATCACTTAATACGATTCGTGAGGCAGCAGCTGATCTTATTACAAAGATTGATGCGAAAGTACAGGAGCTTACAGCTGAGAAGGAACCTATCAGTTTCTATGTAGCTGAGTGTGGTGAGTTTCATTCCATGGGTGAATTCCATGAGAACCTAACCTTGCAGCAGGCAGTAGACATCTATAAGTCGATTCCGTCTGACAGGATGAATGGTGTAAAGACTATCGGTTTTGTCATTAAAGACGATCAGCTTCTTGCTAATGAATATGACCTGGTTGTTGGCAACAAATTGAATATGCAGGAGATGAAAGATATCCTTCCTGAGCTGGCTGCTTATCCGCAGGTTGTAAAGGCAGCAGATGAAATTGCAAAGCTTATGCCTGAACTTGAAGGAACTGAGAAAGGTGCAGTAAAGGATGCAGAAAAAGAAGAATCTGTATCCAAAAAGATTAAGGAAAAGGCGAAGACTGCAAGGCCTAAGAAAGCCAAAGTATCAAAGAAGAAGGAGGAAGTTGCTATATGAAATTAGTGATTGCGGAGAAACCTTCGGTTGCTCAATCTCTGGCGAAAGTCATTGGGGCTAATCAGAAAAAAGATGGCTACCTGGAAGGTAATGGTTATATTGTCAGCTGGTGCGTAGGGCATCTGATCGAGCTGGCGAACCCGGAATATTATGATGAGAAATATAAGAAGTGGCGCAAGGAAGATTTACCGATTTTCCCTGCGCCATTTTCATATCAGGTAACAGCTTCCACGAAAAAGCAGTATCAGGTATTAAAGGATCTCATGAAGCGTTCTGATGTAGACAGTCTTGTGGAAGCAACTGATGCAGGGCGTGAAGGAGAGCTTATCTTTCGTCTTGTGTATAAGCAGGCAGGATGTAAAAAGCCGTTTGAAAGACTTTGGATTTCATCTATGGAAGATAAAGCAATCAAAGATGGTTTTGCTAATCTGAAGCCAAGCGCTGATTATGATGATCTTTATGAAGCTGCACTTTGCCGTGAACGAGCTGACTGGCTTGTTGGAATCAATGCCACTAGATTTTTCTCAACAGTATATGGTCAGACTTTGAATGTTGGTCGTGTCATGACTCCAACCCTTGCAATGATTGTAGAGCGTGAAGCTGAGATCAAGGGATTTAAGCCTGAGAACTTTTATACCGTTCAGATGATGGTTTCTGGTGTTGTTGTAAACTCAGAACGATTTAAGATTAAGCAGGAAGCAGAAGAACTTGTAGAGAAAATCAATGCAGCTGATAAGGCGAGAATTTCTAAAATGGAGACTTCCACCAGGCAGGAGAAGCCACCACTTCTATATGATCTTACAAGTCTTCAGAGGGATGCCAATAAATATTATGGCTTTACCGCTCAGCAGACTCTTGATTATACTCAGAGTCTTTATGAGAAAAAGTTTGTTACTTATCCAAGAACAGACAGCAGATATCTGACAGATGATATGGATGACAGTACAGCTCGTCTTTGCTGTCTGATGAAAGATAAATACGGATATACGAAGATGGTTCCTATCTCTACAAAGCAGGTTCTAAATAGCAGCAAAGTATCAGATCACCACGCGATTATTCCTACAGAAAATGTTTCGGATGCTGATTACTCAGAGATTCCATCTGGTGAACAAAAGATTCTTGGTCTTGTAACTGCAAGGCTTCTTTCTTCTGTTGGAGATCCGGCTGAGATTACAGAGTATGCCCTGGAAGTGGAATGTGCCGGTGAAGTTTTTAAGGCAAAGAGTAAGTGCATCACAAGTCCTGGATGGCATTTACTGGAAGACTGGATTCTTGGGAAAAAGCAGGATGATGAGGAAGCAGACTCTGGTAAAAAAGAGGATGGTGGTTCACATGGCATTCTGGAAATTCTGGAAGCGGATGCTTCTCTTTTATCAGAGGGTCGTGAGCTTCCTGCCAGAGATCCTAAGGTAAAGGAAGGAAAGACAACTCCTAAGAAACGATTTACTGAAGACTCACTTCTTTCAGCTATGGAATCGGCTGGTGCTAAAGATATGCCAGATGAAGTTGAACGTAAAGGGCTTGGTACTCCTGCAACAAGAGCCGGTGTTATTGAAAAGCTGGTTCGTATCGGTTTTGTAGAAAGACAGGGCAGTAAGAAAACAAAGTATCTGGTTCCAACAGAAAAGGGGACTTCTCTTATTACTGTCATGCCGGAACAGATTCAGTCGGCATCTATGACAGCTGAGTGGGAGCAGAAACTTCTGGAAGTGGAAAAACAGGATATTGCATCGGAAGACTTTATGGCGGAAATCAAGGATATGATTGTTGATCTGATCGAGACCTATGAGCCTGTAAAGGGTGCAGATAAACTCTTTCCACCTCGTCAGTACAAACAGTATAAAAAGTATCCGAAGAAAGGAGCGTCCAGATGGCAAAGATGAAGAAAATCAGAAAATGGGATGAAGTCACAGGAAATGCAATAGAGGAACAGATTCCTGAGTCCATTGATCCGATCGAGGATGTTGGGGCAGGTCCATCCATCAGCAGAAATCATATGCGAGGCATCGAGGATATGGTCGAGCAAAATGATAATTCTTTTGATGGAATCATCAATAATGTGCCTGCAGCTCCTGTGCCGGATTTTGCAGAAATCAATGAGAAGGCAGATCAGGAGGATATCATTGCTGATACCAAGGCATCTGTGATGGAGAAGATAAAAGAGCAGCAGGAAAAAGTAAAGCTGGCTCCGATACCGGAACCTGAAAAGAAAACTCCTGTGATTTGTCCCTGCAGGGAGATGTAATTATGAATAACAGAACGGAGCAGTTTCATTTCTTTGCAACTCCTGAGGAAGCTAAACTGATTCGTGATAGGGAGAAAGAAATCGGCATCTTAAATGAGAGTGCTTATCTTCGCAAAATGGCGATTGATGGTTATCTCATCCAGATGGATTTAAGTGATGTCAAAGAGGCTGTAAGGCTTCTTGGCATCACATCTTCCAACATGAATCAGTATGCAAAGAAAGCAAATGAAACCGGCAGTATCTACAAAGAAGATATCGATGATATCAGACTTCATCAGGAAGAACTTTGGAAAGTGATGAAGGAAATACTAAAGCGCCTGTCTACGATTTAGGGAAGGAGGTGAATGCGCATGGCGGCTACAAGACTTATCACGATGCATCAGAATAAAGGTAAAAGCGTAGCGAAGTCTCTTAGCGACAGAACAGATTATGCCAAGAATGGAGAGAAGACCGAAAATGGTCAATTTATCAGTTCCTACGCCTGCCAGGCTGAGAGTGTTGATGAAGAATTCATGCTCTCAAAAAGAGAATATGAGCGTCTGACAGGAAGACATCCAAAAGGCAATATCATCGCTTATCAGATCAGGCAATCCTTTAAACCGGGAGAAATCACACCGGAGGAAGCGAATCAGGTAGGCTATGAAACCGCCATGCGATTTACCAAAGGCAATCATGCTTTTATCGTAGCGACTCATACGGATAAGGCGCATATTCATAATCACATCATCTTTAATTCTACGAGTCTTGATTGCACCCATAAGTTTAGAGATTTCTTTTTTGTTGGTCTTGCTTTACAGAGATTATCAGATATCATCTGCCTGGAGCATGGTCTGTCTGTCATAGAAAAGAAGAAGCCGAGTGAGCGTGTTAAGCGAACGACCTATCCAGAGAAGAAATCCTTTCGTGATGATATTAGAGATGCGATTGATCAGATTCTTAAGGAAGGCAGCGCAAAAGATTTTAATGAGCTGCTTTATAAACTGGAAGATGCCGGATACGAGATTAAGCGTGGAAAGCATATTTCTCTAAAGGGAAAAGAGCAGAAGCGTTTCATACGGCTGCGCTCTCTGGGTGATGGTTATACAGAAGATGACCTTAAGAAGATTCTTGCCGGTGAGATGGAGCATGCTTTCTATGATAATGAAAAAGCCGAAAAGCAGCCAAAGACTTACCAGCGAAAAAAGGAAGATCATGAGTTTGACCTTCTTATCGATATTCAAAAGAAACTGACTCAGGGCAAAGGAAAATATTACGTCCGCTTTGCTAAGAACTTTAATACAAAGCAGGTGGCCAAGGCAGTTTTATATCTGAAGCAGCATGACATTCGAAGCTACGATGATCTGGAGAA
This sequence comes from Candidatus Galacturonatibacter soehngenii, assembly GCF_008830185.1. GTDB lineage: Bacteria > Bacillota > Clostridia > Lachnospirales > Lachnospiraceae > Lachnotalea > Lachnotalea soehngenii. The sequence continues at coordinate 72,534 of NZ_WAGX01000005.1, read as the reverse complement.
AAATGTGAAAACAGCAACAGAGCGTTTTACAGAATTATCAGCTTCTATCAAAGAAAAAGAGAAGCGGCTTGCTGAGATTCAGGTTTTGAAGAAACATATCTTTGATTACTTTAAGACCAAAGACGTATATGCGGATTATCGTAAATGCGGATACAGCAAGAAGTTCTTAGAAGAGCATAGACAGGAAATCCTGCTTCATAAGGCTGCCAAGAATGCCTTTGATGAGCTTCATCTGAAGAAGCTTCCTAAGGTAAAAGATCTAAGTGCAGAGTATGCCGAGATTCTTGCAGAAAAGAAAAAGCTGTACGGTGAATATCGTCAGGTTAAGAAAGATATGCAGGAGATTCAAAGAGCAAAATACGATATCGACCAGTTCCTTAAAAGCGATGAAGAGCAGAAGAAGGAACGAGTCAGAAAACACAATATCACTCGATAATTCTAATGGGGGATCTGTAGGTTTAAGACTTGCAGGTTCCCATCTTTTTTCATTTCTGAAGAAAATTCCAACGGATGAAAATAGCGATTCGTAAGAATTGCGTAGCCAAGCGATTAGCTTGTTCAAGGGGATTGGGGATGTGCCACCAACGAGCGGATAATAGCTTTTTGTACAAAAAAGCACTGCTCGCCACTTTGCGAAGACGCGCCCTAACACCATCGAAGATGGTGCCGCGCGAAGCGGGAAAATAGATGAGAAAAGCATAAAAAAGGTCTGGAAGTCCGGATAATGGGACAGTATTTCTGATAATTTAGACATGTAAGGGACATGTAAGGGACATGTAACAAGACCGTAGTGAATTAAAAAAATCAATCTCAACATTATATGGGAAAATAATAAAGTAATGCTTTTTCCGGGAAAATAAAAACTTTACAAACATAAAGATTTCTATAGCGAATATGGAGAGATGATGGTATAATAGTGAAAGATTGGTTTAATGTTGTTCTCTGAGGAGAAGAAAGGTGTACTTAGTGAAAATATCATATAACGGTCTATGGAAATTATTAATTGATAATGGAATGCAAAAGAAGGATCTGATAGATAAGATCGGAGTCAGCTCTACTACCATTGCAAAAATGGGGAAGGGAGAAAAAGTGTCTTTAGATGTATTGGAGAGAATTTGCAATTATTTCAATTGTGATATTGGTGATGTTATGAGTTTTGAAAAATGAATATGTCTCCAAATGCGACAAAATTAAAGATTGAGAGGTTATACAAATCTTAAATGAAGAAGACAATTTACAACAACGCATTTACTCGATTCACAGACAAGGAATTTGATGAAAAGTATGCATTAATCAGTCATGCAATTCAGCTTGGCGATACGATTAACGCAAAGAAATATCGTGACATTTTAAAAGAAAATGGAATTGACGCTTCTGACTTACCTTCAGCAGAATTGTTCAATAAAGATAATAAAATTGTATTAGTGCCTAAGAGAAACAAGTTTACATTTATAGATTTATTTGCAGGAATTGGCGGATTCAGAATTGCTATGCAGAATCTGGGTGGCCAGTGCGTTTTCTCTAGTGAGTGGGATGAGCCTGCCAAGGAAACTTATTTTAGAAATTATGGTGAAGTGCCATTTGGTGATATTACGATACCTGCAACTAAAGCATTAATCCCTGATAATTTTGATGTTTTATGTGCGGGCTTTCCTTGTCAGCCGTTTAGCAATGCTGGATTAAAAAAGGGAATTGAAGATACGCGAGGAACATTGTTTTATCATATTGCGGAAATACTCCGTGATCATCAACCCAAGGCAGTATTGCTTGAAAATGTTAGAGGACTTATCAGTAATGATAAAGGAAAAACCATTCAAACTGTTCTGCGAACAATTACTGGGATGGGATATACGTGTAATGTTCCACAGGAACTTATTGATAATGGTCCGGTATCAAAACTAAAAGAGGAATGTGCAAAGATGGTTTTGTGCGCAAAAGATTATGGGGTACCACAGAATCGTCCTAGAATTTATATAGTACTTTGGAAAAAGGATTTGGATATTAAAGAATTTCTATATCCAGAGACTGAAAACACGAAAACAAAAGTTTCATCTATTCTTGAAAAAAATGTTCCTGATACATTTACAATTTCGGATAAATTGTGGGCGGGACATCAAAGAAGAAAGTTGGAACATGAAGAAAAAGGAAATGGATTTGGATATTGTTTATTCAATGGAGATTCTGAATATACAAGCACAATATCGAGAAGGTATTACAAGGACGGGAGTGAAATACTGATTGAGCAACCGGGTAAGAATCCGAGAAAACTAACACCAAGAGAGGCAGCTAACCTGCAGGGATTTCCAAAAGAGTTTAAGCTTCCGGATTCGAATACAAAGGCCTATCAGCAGTTTGGAAATAGTGTAGCAGTTCCGGTTGTTGAAAAGGTATCAGAACAAATAGTGAAACAAATATTGGAGGTGTAAATAGATGTTTGCAGATTTAAATGATCCTGTGCTTCAACCTGAAAGTATCAAGGCAGGACTTATTCCAGAAATTACAATAAGTGAAGGCTTAAGAATAAAGTTGGATGAGATGTTTTCACAGGAGGAGAAAGCATATAGCAAAATTTGGGGAGCAACATCAGTTGTTCAAACTGATAAAAGCTATGTTTTCTTTTCAAATCAATGGTTGTATCTGGCTGTAATGTGCAAAAAATATGCGCAGGCTTTATATCAGTATTGCGATTTTTTTGATAATCATATGAGAACTGATACTGATGTAATGAATTGTGTTAAAGCACAGGATTATAGCGGATCTGCATATGTTAATCTTTTTGACTCTGAAAATGATAGAGAGTATATGAAAAAATTCATTAACGGAGATCAGGAATTTAGACCAGGTAAAAATCTGGTTAATGCCGGCGATAAAATCAGATCATGTAAGGATATTTTTGGGTCTTGTGTTTTAGGAAAGATGGATGTTCCAAATGCCTCATCTGCATATCTAGGTAATCTGGTCTATTATCTTGCAAAAAGACCTGCTCTTTATGATGAGCTTGAAAATGAAATTTCTGGCCAGACTGAAGTGCTTGATTCAGCAATCAAGCTGCCAGTTGTAGTGAAAGATTGTGCAAAAGCAATTGTTGATTACATATATAAGTTAGATGAGTTCGAGAGTATTATCGAACGAATCGAAATTATGGATCAGAGTATAAAGATAAATACAGGAAATACAGATGGGCTTTTGCCAGAAGGAAACTGGTTACGGTATATGTTCGCACGTCCATCGTCAGGAATGTTTGACCCAGAATCATCAAGTGATAAGACTAGGGTGTTTGATACTGAATATCTTATAAAAGCAAACGGTGAAGAGTACAGATGTAAACTGACTACTGAATGGGTTGGAACAGATATAACTGAGGGTGCACAGGGCAATAATTATGTACAGGCGCTTATAAAGCTGGTTAATAAATATTATTCTGATGTTCTCGAAATAAAGGACGAGGGTGGTACCTATTATCTTCATGTATTGAAGAAAGAATTTCTTATATCAGATTTACCAGACGTATTTGATTCTGTTTTTGCTGAGCGATATATCACATCACTTCTGACTAAACCGTTTGTTATTTTGACTGGTAATAGTGGTACGGGAAAAACCAGAATAGCGAAACAGTTTTCACAGTACCTTGAAAGAACAATAGATGGTAAAAGAAATTGGTTAATTGTTCCTGTTGGTGCAGACTGGACAGATAATACTAAAATGCTTGGATTTTATAATCCACTTGAAGAGAAATATGTCTCAACTCCAACACTGGATTTTATTCTCCAGGCAATAAAAAATCCGACAGTGCCATATTTCCTTATACTTGATGAAATGAATCTTTCACATGTGGAAAGATATTTTTCAGATTTTTTGAGTGCAATGGAGTCGGATGAAGAAATCCCGCTTTACAAGGTATCTGGCAAAAAAGCGAAAGATGGAGAAGAGATAACGATTCCTGAAAAGATACGACTTCCTAAAAATCTTTTTGTAACAGGAACAGTTAATATTGATGAAACAACATATATGTTTAGTCCAAAGGTGTTAGATCGCTCTAATGTTGTAGAATTTAAGCCTGAAAAGGAAGCTGTATTGAACTTGATGACAGGTTCAGTAGATGTGAATAATGTTTCTCGTGCAGGAAATGGAGTAGCTGAAGGATTTATAGATCTTGCGTCTGTTATAAGAAATGGAGTTTGCAATGTTGAACAGATAAAACTTGAGCAGGTTCGAGAATTTCTTGATAGCATTTACGAGGAACTTCAGGAAAGTGGTTTTGAATTTGCTTATCGTACAGTTAAAGAGATCCGTCAGTATTATGCAGCGGCATATGAGTTACAGAAAGGTAACTTTAATCTTACAAGAACAATGGACGAACAGATTGTTCAGAAGATTCTTCCTAAAATATATGGTGATAGAAAACAGATAGGAGAGTTACTGGATACTCTTGAAGAAAAATGTAAAAACGGAATTGGGGATTCATCAGAAGAAATGACTTTATCATTGAAGAAGATAGAGCAGATGAAGAAAAGACTTGATAAATATCAGTACGCAAGCTTTATGTAAGAAGGTGTTTTTATGGGCATAGCAGCAGTTTCATTTAAAGATAAAAATGGAATAGAGATAGTAATTTATCCGCAGGGCGAGTGGGATACTATTGATTTTAACGTAGCTACTGAAGAAGAAGGCACAGATATGATTGCCTATGAAGAAAAAGAAGCTGCGTCTAAAGCTGTGCTCTCAAAGCTTGATATTGCAACTTCAGTGGATGGACAGAAAATATTACGACTACGCGAAACAGCTACTTATACATGCAGATTAAAGGAGGATATTCAAACTGGTTCGGATCAGATTTGTAAGAATCTCGGTTTCCCAAATGAGAAGAATAATAAGTTCCTCAAAGTAACCAGAGATAGAGATGCATTATCCTTTAGATTTATTAACTACCTTGGAAGAACACATTTAAAAAATTCTTCAGATGAAACTGTAGTCGATTTTGAAATAGTACCTCAGAAGATGAATTATGAAGAGGACTATATTGAGTTAACTAAAAAGCTGGCTGAAGAGTGCGCAGAAATCTTGCTGGAGTATTCAGGTGTTACATCGAACAGATTTGAAACATCTGATACCAATAGTGCCAAGACGCTTTTGGAGCAGTTTATTTTCTTGAGGGAATTCTGTTACTCACATAACCTACAGGCTCTTTTCGGACATATAAAGCGTAATCCGGATAGAATGCTTATGAAGGATGAAGTCCTTAAGCCAATTGGACAGGGTTCTCCAAGTGCAAGCTTTTATTCCAGCCCTTTTTCTCATAGTAGAGGCTGGCAGATGGTAAATGGAAAGTCTATGCCTCAAGAAGTTGCTGTAACAAGAAAGTATGACAGTCTTGATACAGTTGCAAACCGTTTTGTGAAGTTTGCTTTGAAAAAATTCAACCTGATATGTAGAGAACTCTGTTCAAGTCTTGATGCCGCAAAAGGAAAAAATGCAGGACAGAATATGTATACGGAGTGCTATCGGGAGGCTTTAGAGATTCAAAGAATTACTGATGACATTTTGAGAGATCATTTCTTTGATGATGTAAGAGAACTTACGATTATGCCGCAGAATAATCAGGTACTTGAAAAGAGAGAAGGATATAGACAAGTCTTTTACGCAGCAGCTATGGTTGATCTTGCTCTTCAGTTGAATTGGGAGGGTGAGCAGGAGGCCTATAGCGGAGAATCTAAAAATACGGCATTACTGTATGAGTATTGGTTGTTTTTTGAACTTAGAAAAATTATCAGTTCAATCGATAATTGCCAATGTGTACAGGCTTCTGAAAAGCCGTTCATCAATACTGACAATGGTCTAACTATTTCATTAAGCGAAGGTCAGACTTCTTGTCAGGCATTTCTTCTTCCTGATTTGGGTACAAGGGTGAATCTGTATTATAACAGGACCTTTTCAAGGGAAGAGTTTTCCAATACAAAGTATGCAGGATCATATTCAAGGCCGTTTAGACCGGATTACACGCTAGAAGTGTATCCTTCGGATTATCTTAAACCTGAAGATGCCGTCAGAGAAGGTGCGGTAAGCTACATTCATTTTGATGCGAAGTACAGGATAATGGATTTAAGATCTTTTATCGGACCTGATGAAAATGAAATGACAGAGGAGCAGATAAAGGAAGAAGTTGAAAATGATAAACAGGATAGCGTAACGAATACATACAAGCGAGGAGATCTTCTGAAAATGCATACATACAATGATGCAATTAGAAGAACTGTAGGAAGTTACGTCCTGTATCCTGGAGATTTTGATTCAAAGACAAAGAATTACAGACTCTTTGAGGAGGTTCTTCCAGGAGTAGGTGCTTTTGCAATTAAACCAAGTATTCAGACGGACAGTGAAAATGCATTGAAGGATTTTATATATGAAATCATTGAAGCACGTAGCAGAAAATACAGCAGACTTAACCGTATGTTGTCTTATAGCAACCTTGTACTTGGTGAACCTGCGATTAGTATGTTAGATAAAAGAACTACAGGTAAGGAAAAGGACAATAAGAATATCCATAATGATTTGTGTGTTATCGGTTATTTGAGACCTGATTATTATGAGTTGCTGAGCAGAGAAGACCTTTTATCTGAAGGCAGGACTTTTGTTTTTTATTACTATGCTATCAAGGGCGAATCAGTGTATTCACATCATGAAGATATAGGAAAAGCAAAGTATATTCGCTTTTATCAGAATGATATAAATGCTACGGGTAGATATGAAATAGAGCCGCTTAAAGGAATCATAAAATCAAGTGAATTGGTTTCAAAAAAGCAGCTTGATGATCTACTGACAGAGAATGGCTCTAACGATGGTAAAGAAAGATCCGCAGATTTTTATTATGTTCTTAAGGTGGAGGTAGTAAGCTGCACTGAGCCAAAGATTAGCTGTAATAATAGTGATTTGAATGGCGTGAATGGAAATGATACATTCAGTCCGCATTCACCTAAGGTTGTAACTGAAGATTGGTTATTAGTGAAATCTCGAAAGCTGGTGAAGTAATATGAGCGATAAGCTTACACCTGAAAAAAGAAGCTGGAATATGAGCCGGATTAAAGGCAAGGATACAAAAATTGAGGTGGAAGTTAGAAAATATCTGTTTTCAAAAGGATATCGCTTCAGAAAGAATGATAAAAGATATCCCGGTAAGCCGGATATTGTCCTGCCAAAGTATCATGTGGCTATATTTGTTCATGGCTGCTTTTGGCATCGGCATGAAGGATGTAAAGATGCGACAACACCAAAAACGAAAACGGAATTTTGGCTTGAGAAGTTTGATAAAAATGTCAAAAACGACCAGATAAAACAGGAAAAGCTTAGGGAGCTTGGGTGGAAGGTAATTGTTATCTGGGAGTGTGAGTTAAAAAAGAATTTTATTATGACCATGGAATGGTTAGAACAAGAAATAAAATGTCATAATGTTGAAGGGAGCTTGAGATAGATGGGCTTGATAGCACCGATTAGTGCGATAAATTCATGGGAAGGTTATAAATATCAGGGTAATATAGCACTGTATGTCACTCTTTCTTATATAAAAGATATTTTGACAAAACAGGAATCCTTAGATGACTATGATGTTCAGATTGAGGGAGAGGAAGATTTTGCTTTACTAAAGAATGGTCAATACAAGTCATTGCATCAGGTGAAGCTAGGGGCAGTTAACCTTGATGATAATGATAAATTTGCTTTTATTGCTGAGATTATTCAAAATGGCGCAGAGCTAGGGTATTTTCATGTCAATTCAAATAAGCATATACCAAGTGATTTTTTAGAAAAAGCGTGTTCTGTTATTTCGAATTTGAATATCGAATTTCAAAAAGCGGTTGTTTCAAAAGATGATTTGAATTCGGCAGATAATCCGGACGATTATATTGTATTGGAATCTGTTACAGCTAATAATGCGAAGGCTTCGAAATATAGCATAATTAAATATAACACAAGAGGAAAAAAGGATCGAAGTTCTGTTGAGAATGCTATTGAAAATATAAGAAACGAACTTCAGCAACATGTGAATGAAATAGATAATAGGAAGCAGATTTATTTAGATGCTAACCCGGATGGAGTTGAAGACAGGTGTTTTATTGAAGAATGGCCAACAAAATTTGATGATATAAATGAAGTAAAAAGGCAGGGCATTCAGCTAATTAAAGACATAGTTGCTATGGTGCATCCTGAGTGGACATTTGCGGATGATAAATATTGTGGTTTCTTGTATGAACAGGGGATAGGCCTTATAGAACAGAATGTGACGGATTTTTTTATTCAAAAGAATAAGAATGATAAATGTATTATCTCATTTAGTGATTTTTATAGATTAATAGTTAAAGATTATTATCGCAATTATGACGATAGCAAAGAGTTTAAGTATTTTCTAGTACTGAAACAAATAGATGAGGTGTTTATAAAGTTTAGAGAAGATAATTGTAATCAAAATAATTGTGAACAGTGTACAGATGCTGAAACCTGTAATCTGTTGAAACAACTTACAGAACTGTCGGGGAGGGAGATTGAAGAACAGCATAGCTTGGTCTTTAATCTTCTTCTGCAGGAACCAACCGATAGCATCAATAATCTTCCAAGTGATGAAACAATCGAAACACAATTGGTTGAACTGTTAAAGGAGTTGTCTGTCTTAACATTGAATGAGAAAAACATAATTACAGCTTCATTGAATAAAGAATTTTATTGGTTATCACTTGACGATAGTCGTAAAAAGGAAAAACTTAGAGAAAAAATACAAAAAGGAATGAGAGAAAATCCAGATAAATCGTTCCTATACGAGTGCGATACTTTAATTACTGGTCGTCTAAATGATGAGACATTTAAGATAGACGGTTCAAATGTGAATATACTTGAAAAAAATCAGCTGGAAGAAATAAGAGATATTGTTTCTTGCAATATAGAAGATGAAAAGGCTGATTGTAATAAACCCAAAATAATACGCTTGGTTGATGCTGAGCAGGCTAAAGAGGAATTACTGTAATGAGAGAGTTGATACAACAGATTTTTAGAGCATATGGATTTGGTGAAAAGTGGCAAGATGACAGTATTGAGTTTTATTCTGCCGAATCAGAAGAGAAGACAAGCTTTTTTCTGATTGATTATATCGAAGCAACGGACGAAGGCATAACAGATTTCGAAATGCTAACGATGTTAAAGAGGCTTGAAAAAGATTATATCGATGAGAGTACAAATGGAAAGGGCGTAAAAAGAAAAATTCAGGAGTTGTTTGTGAATGATAATGCAAGTATAGCTGCTCAAATCGACAAAAACACATCTGCAATTTTTCCAATCAAATTGGAATCCTTAAACAATTTGGATAAGTATAGGAATTTAATCTATTCGGTTGAAGAATCACCTCACTATTTTAGAAGGTTTGTTTTACCCTATACTGACAAGCAGGTGGATGAATTAAAAAAAATAATCTCTGATTATCCAGAGAAAAAAATCGTGAATTTATTGAGTGAGATTGCTAATCAGGAAGATGCATATTATGAACTTGCCGCACATCGAAACTTAGATAATGCTTACGAATTGGTGATAAGATTATTCTCTAAAATACCTTTTTTACAATATAATTTTGTTGCACAGCAAAAACCAATGTCGGTTGAGAAGCGGATTGAATCGGAAATGGACGCTGAATTGCTTAAATATCATACTTTGATTTGTGATAACTGCGTGGATATAGACGAGTACATAAAAGCTTCAAATTTGCCTGACGATGATGCTGCTATTGAGGCTGAGATGAAAAAGAGAATGGAAAAGAGGGGATAAGATGCAGTATAGAGTAAAGTCCGTCAGACTTAAGAATTTTAAGTGCTTTGATGGTTCAAAATATTATGAATTTGTTTTAGATGATACAAAGAATCCTATCATTCTCACTGGGCCGAATGGATTTGGGAAAACAACATTCTTTGACGCGATTGAATTGGTTTTTTCAAATAAAATAACTAGGTTCAATGAGGCTATTGAAAAAGGAAATACTGATTTGCAAAAAAATGTATTACTGAATGAAGCAGATTCTGATGGTTATATAGTTTGCACTTTAATAAATGAAAATCGTGAGTGTTTGACATTAATTGCAAGAATAGATCATGGAATGCACAAGGTTAACTATTCGGATTCTATAACGTATGGAATTATAAATGAGAGTGTCTCAACTGAAAACCTAGATGTATGTATTAGAGAATATTCAGACTGGAGAAAAAGTATATCTGAATTTGATGTACTAAAGTATTCTAAAGAGAATTTTGCTGTTTATTATTATGTATCTCAAGCTGAATCCGTACATTTTTTGAAACAGTCTATAAGTCAACGAAAGGATGCAATGAATGCGCTACTTGACTTGGGAGATGTGGATAATTGGGTAAAATTTCTTCAGGAAAAATTAATAGGTAAAACCGCATCATCACCTAACGTTGTAATAAATGAAGAAATCAAATCGTTGGATGTTAAGATAAATGAAGATATTGATCAGCTTAAGGCATTTGGTGCTATTGATGAATCAGGTTGCGAATTTAAATTTTTCAACATTATTAATCTTCGAGATATGGATAGTGCTCCACTTTGGGATTCCGAAAAACTTGAAGAGGTCGATGCATCAGAACTTGAACGCGGAGTAAAGGATATTGATAGAATTTCACATTTTGTCAATGACTATGATGACTATAAGAATCATTTGTGGAACAAAAAACTTGAAGCTGCAATGGTTAACGGGGTAGACGATTGTTTATTAAGCCGTGGCTATGTGAAGGATAAAAAAATAGATATTGATGGCATTAAGCATATCATTGAGTCGAAGAATCGAGTCATAACGATTTTTAATAATAGTGCTTTTTTAAGGAGTAAAGAGATTGTTCCAGGTGATTATAGTGCAGATGGAATGAGAAAATTAAAGCAGTTATTTCCAGAAAGTGTTCTCTTTGATATTGAAGATGTTCAAAGTATGTGCACAAATTTAATTGAAATGAGTAAAAGGCTTTCCTCTAAACAGGCTGTAATAAAGAAGATGGAAAGTGCAAGAATTGCATTGTATGAAGCAAATGAGGAATTTGATAAAAACACAGATAAATGCCCATACTGTGGACATCAGTATGGAGAATCAATAAAACTGAAGGAGGCATATGAATCGGCTCATGCTCTTTTAGAAAAAGAAAATGGTGAGGAATTAAGGAAATATAATGAGCTATTAAAACAGTTGGAGGAAGTCGTTAAAGAATCAAAAGATGCTTTGAATAAAGAAATCGGTTCTCTTAGTGATTCTGGTGTAACTGTTCTATTAGATGAGGTAAGACGATTGTCTGCATTTATTTCAGATAAGAAGAGAATAGAAGATGTAGAAATGCTTATTCCATTGGTCGCAGTGGATAAAGCTTTTGAAGACATGGGCAAACCAGAACAGAAAAATGAACTACAAAGGATGTTTATAGAAGCAAAGAAAGTTTTTTCTAGCGAAGATTTCACGAATAATTTATCTTTGTATGCTTATGATTCTTTATTAGAGGAATATCCTGATATAGAGTGGACGGAGCAAAATCTATTACAGGATGAAAAAATGGTAGAAAACAAGAAAGGTTATATTAAAGCAGCGATAAATTCCAAGAGGAATGAAAAAGCTAATGAAATTAAGGCTCGCATTAAGAAAAATATTAGAAAATGGCAAGCTTTAAAGGCAATTAGAGAAGATTTGAAGAATATACAGAGGGTGTACTCTGATGCAATTGAATCCTATAAGAATCAGATTTTGAAGAGACTGAGAGTGCCGTTACTAATCTATACGGGAAAAATTCTACAGGATTATCAGAATGGTTTAGGGGTTTTCATCAGCAAAGATGAAATGCGTTTTGTAACAAATGGTGATGTGAAGCACGATATCCTTAACACGTTTAGTTCAGGGCAGTTATCGGGCTTTGTTTTGGCGTTCTTATTTTCTATGAATAAGCAATATGTAAAAGAATCAGAAGATGATCTTGGTTTTATTCTTATAGATGATCCGGTACAGACAATGGATGATATTAATATTTCGTCCATGATAGAAGTTCTGCGAAATGATTTTAAAGATAGACAGATTATTTTATCAACTCATGAAACTGATAAGGAAAACTACATTTTGTATAAGTTCTTTAAGTACAATAGAATTGGACAATCATTTAATGTTAAGGATCAATTGTATGGGGTTTGATTGGAATGGGGACAACTGTAAATGGATGATAATGAGTCTAGAAAAATAAGTAATATAGGTTCTTCGCTTGCAGAAAGCTTGAGACCATTGTATGAGATTGGAAATTACTTAGGAGAATTAGTTAAAAAGAGTGCAGAATGGTACAACGAAGTATTTAAGCCACTTCAAGACTTCGGACGAGAGATTCGAGCAAAACTTGTCAATATATCGGAGGTTGCATCTGCTGCTTTTAAACCACTTTTAGTAGCAGATAAACTAGGCAAGCACCAGTATGTTATTTGGGAATATATGACGCTGGAATTTGTGGATACTATTTATAAGTCCTCAAATGTAGACAAAGAACTACGACTCATGTATGAGAAGGATAAGTATAGGTTATTTTATTCTCTTTCGCAGGAATGTATTAATTGTTTAGATGGAAATAATGCACGTATTCTTTCTCAAGCAATAGATTCATTTTCGTTTAAAAATTACGATTTATGTGCTATAGGGATTACTGTGGTCATTGATGGTGAATTATCGGTGGTTACAGGCAATCCGGGCACGAATATTAAGCGAAGATTAGAACCTTTGCTCGGGAAATTAGATGGCGATGAAGTTTTGAGTGAAGATGAATATTCACTTTTTTCATTATATTTAACCGTTGATGCAACCATGAAGACATTTGCAGCATCATCTGATTTTGGTAATGAAAAGGAGCCTCAATATATCAATAGACATTGGACAATGCATGGAAGAACGCAACGCAGAAAAACAAAAATGGATTGCGTAAAATTGTTAAGGTTTTTATATGCAATTATTCTTCTAGATAAAATTGAAAAAGAGGATACATTTGAGTTTGAAAAAAGGGTGGTTTGATGAGAGATTTGTTTGATGGAACAAAACGAATAGGTGAAGACATTAGTTTTGATGATCTTGTCGATTTTTCAGCTGAGGATGAAGTTGCTTCCTCGGTTATTCGTGATGCTTCATCTGAGGGTACCTCAACACAGGCTGGATTGCAAACAAGAAGTCTTCAATCGGCTATGGACAACTATGCCGCAGCAATGAATCAGTCTGCTATAGCTAAGTCTACAGGGCTTCCGGTAAAAACACCAACGCAACAATATAAAGGATTTGCAGCAGAAGAATATTTCAAAAATACTATGAAAATAAATGCTCTTGCAAAGGGGGTATCCGATTCTAAAATCGGTATTTACACAAAAGGACAGATGCCGGATGGTACTGTCCTTTCTGGTATAGATATGGAAACGGATATTTCTATTTGGACAAGAGAGCATCCGTGGGATAAGCCAATGAGAACGGCTGATTACCAATCTAAAATTCATAATAAAGCTTCTGCATATGCTAAGGATATGAAAAATCCGCAGTATCAGGATGTACAGTTTGTCGGCGGAGCAGGGCAGGGTGTAAATGATACTGTGAAAGTTGATATTGGAAGAAAAACTATCACTTCTGATTCAATAACGCCAGAAGAGGCTGCTGAACTGGCTGAACAGATGAAAGCTCAGTCGACACCAGAGTACTCGAAAAGACAAGAAAAACTTGATGAGTTGAATAAGGTAAATTTGGGCAGAGCTGTTAAAGCTGGTGCAGCTACAGGACTTATTCTTACCACGGTTCAAGAAATTGTTGGCGTAATAAAGAACGCAAAGGATCTGCCGGAAGATCAGTTTGTTCAAAGTATAGAACATATTTTGTGTGGAACAGTCGAAGGTGGAGTGCGTGGAGGTGCAATTGCTGGATCTGTTCAATTATTTGGCAAGATGCTTGGAAAAGAAGTGGCAGCAAATTCACTGGAAGCTATCCCTGTTATGGCAACTGCGAATGTGGCTGTAGATTTTGCCAAAGATCTCTATAAGTGTTTTGTGACACAGACGATAGATACAGATGACCTTTTATGTAATTCCGTCAATAATGTTTTTTCATCTACAGCTGGATTGAGATGCTAAACTAAAGTTGTAACAGTAACACTGATATTTATGATAAAATAATTCATATGAAAGTGAGGCTATTACAATGGCAGGAATCAAAAAAACTTATACCCCAGAGTTTAAGAAAAAAGTAGTGAGATTAGTCCTTGAAGAAGGACGCCAAATGAAAAGCGTAAATCAGGAATACAATTTAGGAGAAGGTAGCTTGCGCAAGTGGATACGCGAGTACAGTGAAGAATGCGAATCAAATCCAGAGTTAAATAATGAGAAAGATTTAATGGCAGAAAATTTAAGACTTCGTAAGGAACTTGCTGAATCCAAAAAGGAAAATGATTTCTTAAAAAAAGCGGCCGCATTCTTCGCAAAGGAACTAGATTAGAACAATACCATTTCATTGATTTCTACCATGAAAATTATGGTGTACGTTGGCTCTTATCGAGATTTAATATAAAGCCAAATGCCTATTATAATTACAAAAAACATAGAAAAGCTGACTATTATAAGAAAAAGGAAGAAATCAAAGCAACCATTGAAGAGATTTATCATGAGTATGCGGGGCGACCAGGATATCGAATGATGCGTATCTTTCTTAATAGAAAATCTATAAGCTTAAGTAATCCAACCGTTCATAAATATATGAATGAGCTTGGACTTAGGTCAATTGTGGTACCCAAAAAACCAAAGTACAAAAAGGGCGATTGCTATAAAAAATTTGATAACCTATTGAATCAAAACTTTAAAGTAGATGAACCCAATAAGATTTGGTGTACGGATTTTACGTATATGTGGAGAGAGGATGGAGCGAAAAGATATAATTGTACTATTATTGATTTATATGATCGTTCACCAGTGGCAACTTTAAATAGTAATCGTATTAATGCAGAATTAGCGATTGAAACTCTGACCTATGCACTGAATCATAATACCGTTAAGAAGGGGCTTATCCTTCATAGTGATCAAGGGTCGCAGTTTACATCGAGAGCTTTTACAGAATTTTGTTCTTTGCAAAATATTACTCAAAGTATGAGTAAGGCAGGATGCCCTTATGATAATGCTCCCATGGAAAGCTTTTACGGAACATTTAAAGCAGATTTTGCAAATCACCATAGCTTTGAAACAGATGAGGCATTAAATGAAGCAACTTATGATTATATTTTTGTATATTACAATCATGTGAGACCACATTCATCAAATGGGTATTTAACACCATTTGAAAAGAGATTTAGTTACCGATAAAAATATCAGTATTGGTGTTACAATTTTGCTTGACTATCTCACCCTCAAAACATATGGTGTGGAGGTGTGGTTCACAGAAGATAATATCTGGACAATGAATGATGAGGATGGAGAGCTTAGACTTTCTATCATGGCTACCTTGGCCCAGAATGAAAGCAAGAAGATTTCTCAGAGAGTAAAAGCCGGTCAGATGATTTCGTTTAAGAATGGAGTCCTATATGGTAATGGCAATATTCTTGGGTATGACAGAGTTGGTGATAAGCTTGTTGTGAATAAGGAACAGGCCGACACTGTGAAAAGAATCTTTGAACTTTACCTGGCTGGCAATGGTGTTCGTAAGATTCAGGACATCATGGAGCAGGAAGGGCGTAAGACAGCCACAGGCCTTACTAGATGGCAGTCCGGCAATATCAACAGAGTTCTTAGAAATCCTTTTTATTGCGGCAGAATCGTATACCGTAAGCAATACGTTCCGGATTATCTGGTTCAGAAGAAAATCAATAATCATGGGGCTGTTGATAAGGTATATGTAGAAGGTTCACATGAGAAGCTGGTTTCGCCGGAAGATTTTGACAGAGCACAGGAGTTAAGAGAAAAACACAAGTCCGTGAAGACAGACAAGAACGGCAAAGCAATTGGACAGTCGCCTTGCAAGCATCTGTGGGGCAATAAGCTTGTTTGTACCTGTGGTCATGCTATGAATCGAAGAATTGCTCATAAGGCTAATGATGGAACTCTTAGTTATATTTATCAGTGCTATGGACAGTTACGGACAGGAACTCCTGCAGGAAGACTGAAAAAAGGTCTTGATATCGAAGGTATTTGTGATAACTCATCATTTATGGAATGGAAATTAGAGGTTCAGGCCGATTTTGTTTTTAAGAAGCTTCTTGGAAATAAAGATGCAATCTATAAGGAAGCTATGGCTATGGCACAGGATGTTGCTGAAGTAAAGGCTCCTGAGAGAAACGATAAAGAACGGCTTGAAGCAAACAATCGTCAGATTGAGAAGCTGAACAGACAGCTTGCCAATTTGGTTGATATGTGCTCTGAAGGAGATATTTCCAGAGAAGTCTTCCGAAGCAAGAAAAAGAAATTAGAAGATCAGATTTCAAACTTAGAGAAATTAAATGATGAATGCAGACAACGGGTTTTAGAATTGGAAGATAATGGTGCAAAGGATAGACGTATTGATAGTCTTTCTGAGTTTATCAAGATGACTGCCTTTGATGCCAGGGCTAAGATACCTGATACTGTGATTGATAATTTCGTTGATCAGATTGTTTTTGATCACGGAGCATTTATTTGGTATTTGAATCCGGTATTCGGTAATGAGGTATATAAGCAAGACGCTTCCGATTGGAAAAAAAACAGCATCTGCAATCTTTAAGTGATAAATGTACGTTACAGGCCTGTCCCAGCACAGGCAGCATTGAATAATAAATAAGATGAAATGTTCGTCTAGTACTTGACGTAGTTTTATCTAAGAATAATGTAGGAACCCTAATATTGACAGTTAAGTTGATATTAGGGTTTTTTTAGGTCTTGTAAAACGTATTTATTTATTATTATCAAAAGAGGCATGATTCAACTCATTCATTTTATGAAAACCCAAATATAGGATAATAAGAATGAGTACAAAATTGATATATAAAGTATTAGTGAGTATAGTATAGAATATTAGATTAGACAGTAGTTTTTATTCAGAAGATTTGTTAAAATGGATAGCAACAACAAATGCGGATAATATTGAAATATATGCAAGTTAAGACTAATGAAATAATAAATAAGATGAAAAATTTGTTGAGTGTTCGACGAAATTTTTTCTAAGAATAATGTAGGAACCCTAATATTGACAGTAGAAGTTAATATTAGGGTTCCTTTTTTAGGACTTATAAAACGTATTTATATCATTATAATAAAAAGAGTCATGATTCAACTCATTCATTTTATGGAAAAACGATTATAGATAATTAGAATGAGAAAGAAATCGGTATATAAAGTATTAAAGAGTATAGGATTGGTACATTGTTAAATGCTAGTACTTTGTGCATTATTTATCAAAATTATATTATCTGGTATACTAAATAAGGTTATTACTAGATTATGCAGTAGTTTTGTTAAAATGGTAACGAGAAAGTTGGTATGTGGGGTTCTGTTTATGATTTTATACTCTAAAGAAATAGGGATTTTAATTATTTAATTCTACTTTTAGTTGTTAAGTAAAAGTAAAATTAAATAATTATATAGGTAAAAAATAAACCAAAATAATATGGAAAGTTGTGTAACGAATCATATATTTATGGAACTTATTAATAGGAGGTGAAAAAATGAATAGTGATGATATCGAGAAAATATATAATGAATATTCTGATCTAATATATAAATATTTATTTCGTCTATCAAGAGATGCGAGAGTAGCAGAAGAACTTACACAAGAAACATTTTATCAGGCAATGAAAGGAATTAGTAAATTTAGAGGTGAATGTAAAATTTCTGTTTGGCTTTGTCAGATTAGTAAAAATTTGTGGTATAAAGAGTTACGATCTAAAGACAGAAACTCAATACCTATTGATGATATATTGGAAATTGCATCAGATGATAGAATAGAAGAACAGTATTTATTGAATGTAGAGAAGATTAGTTTTTTTAAAGCTCTACACCAACTTGATTATATTTCTCGAGAACTTGTATATCTTAGAATTACTGGTGAATTAAACTTTGCTCAGATAGGAGAAATATTTGGACGGTCAGAAAACTGGGCAAGAGTTTCTTTTTATCGAAGTAAACAGAAAATTATGAAAGGAATTAAAGAGAATGAATAATAAGGTATCTTGTAGTATAGTTAGAGATTTATTACCGAATTATATTGATAAATTAACTGAAGATGAAACAAATTATATTATTGAAGATCATTTGAGTAACTGTACTAACTGTAAATTAATATATGAAGAGATGTCAAGTGAAATGGAGGATAATACATATAAAAATGAAGTTATAAAAGAAAAAAAAATAAAAGATTTATTGGAAAAAGCAAAGTTAGGATATATCATTAAAAAAGTATTTAAGATAATTAGAATTCTGACTATTGTTTTGTATCTGATAATGAATGGGATACTTGGATATGTAATTTTTTCAAATACACAATATTTTTCTATTACTGAAAGAAATACTATTCAAAACACAATGTTATTATTTTCTATTACATTTTTAATTCCTAGTATATTAATTTTAATATTATTTGTAAAAAATACTAATAATATTCTTAAAATAATAAAAGGTGTAATTCAATTAATTTTATTAATCAGTTTACCGTTTATATGGATAATAGGACTTATTATTAGTTTAAGGATGCCATCTAGTACGACCAATCCTGAGAATTATGCAAAAAAGGAAGAGTGTGTTGAAGAATTACTTAATAATCAGGAATTTGTAATGCTACCAGACACATTACCCAATAATATAGTAGACGTAGATTATTTTTATAAATACGAAGTTATCTTTGATGATCAATATTTAAACTTGGAAATTTCATGGACCTATCAAGATTATGTGGATTATGAAAACGAGAAATTAAGAATGCAATCATTTAAGCCAATTAATAGTCAAGTAGTAGAAGATGGATTTCAAATGCATTACACATTAGGCAACAATAAAAAAGATAAACAACATTTTCGTTTTGGATATGATGATGTGACTAAAAGAGTTATATATAGAATTTATTATGAATGGGTTTCGTAGATTCTCAAAGCTAATAAATGCTCATTTACTTATATCATATAATTTAATAATTGATATAACTCGAATAAAAAACCAAATTCATTGTAATCTGTCAATTATAGCCACACAAGCAACATTGAATAATAGGAAACCTCTTATATTAACTAATAGTTGATATAAGAGGTTTTTTCTTTCGAAATCACAGGCTTGATCAATTTGCCCTCTCATACTATCTGAAATGTTGTATGAGGGGGCTTGGAATATCTAAGAAAGTCTATCAAAAGAGAAGAATATAAAATAGTTCCTCTTAAAATAAATACTATTGAAGTTAAAACTATTGACATTCATCTCTTGATACAATAACATTGTTATATAACAATGTTATTGTATGAGGAAAGGACGATTTATGCCACCTAAAAAACAAATTTTTAAAGAACAGATTATTGATACTGCTCTTAAAATGGTACAAAAAGATGGATATGATTTACTAACAGCAAGAAAGCTTGCAAAAGAGCTTTCCTGTTCAACACAACCGATATACCAAGCATTTGCGAATATGAGTGAACTAAAAAAAGAGCTAATTAAGAAGGCGAAAGAAACAATAGTAGCATATTTGCTTGAATCAAATGAGAAACAATTACCAAAAGAGTTACAATACATTTTTTCCTATATCCAATTTGCAAAGGTTGAAAAACATTTGTTCCAATTAATATTTACGTCTGGTGAATTAAATATATGGAATGAGTTAAATTTGTCGGATATAGAATTAGATATTCATATGATTGTATATGCAAATGGAATAATCATGATGCAGGCGTTTCAAGCATTACCTGATTCAGATGAATGGTTAAAGGAGATGTTGTTACAGGCATATGCGTTATTGAGAAGTAATAAATGAAAGGGTGAGGGGATAGATGAAAGAATACAGATATAAATTAAATATGCTTGAGCCTGGTACTAAAATGATAAAACTTATTGTAGGTTTGATTATACTCTCTGTGATTTTTTATTTTACGAAACTAATTGTACTGTGCTATCTAGTTAGCATTCTGGCTGGTATAACTGGTTTTATTTTGTGGGTTTTAATTATGATTGAACAGCACCAAGATCGGGTTCTAAATGAACAGGCGATTGAGGAAAGGAGGAGGAATGGAGAAGATTAAACGTGTAAAGATAGACAAAGAACGAACTTGGGTGTTTTCACCAGTTAGTAATATCGCATTTAAAGTTGATATTGGTGGAAGAATATCACAAGAGCAATTAAAAAAGGCAATAAAGAACACCATACAACAATATGAGATGTTTCATCAAAAAATTGTATTGGATGAATCGGGGATTGCTTATTATGAAGAAACAAATGTATTAAATCCTACAATTCGTCCAATGAATCTAGAGTGGAGCGAAGTAATAAAAGAACAGGAAAAAATCCCATTACGAATTGATCAAGGAGAATTGATTCGTTTCTTTTATTCACAAAAGGAGGAATGCATGTCCCTTTTGATTGTTGCACATCATATTGCGGGAGATGGCATGTCATTTATCTATTTTCTACAAGATATCTTACGTTCTTTAGCTGGAAGAAAGATTGAATATAAAAAACTACAGCTATTTGATATGGATGCATTGCCAAAGAAAACGAAGCTCCAAGCACCTACGACATGGCTTAAGAAGCATATGAATAAACAGTGGAGTCGCACAGGAAGAAAATTTGATTTTGAAGAATATTATCAGATGTACAAACAATGTTGGAAGAATCGAGAAACACTCGTATATACTTATCAATTAAAAGAAGAAAACTACGACTTGTTATATCAGTATGCTAAGGCGAACCAAGTAACCATAAATACCTTACTGACAACTGCTTTGATAAAAGTAAGTGGAGAGCTTTGTGATGTGGGGATGGCCGCAAGTATAAGAGAGAAGGATTTTACTGGAATGGGAAATTATGCAACTGGTATATCCATTAAATATAAATACAAGGAAAAGTATGATTTTCTTTGGAATGCAAAAATGGTACAAAAAAGAATCTATAGTAAGCTAAATAACACATCCAAGAAATATTTTCTATTACAATTTATGAGAAACATTGAGCCTACACTAATTGATGCGGTTTATTTTAATGCTTGTGGCAATTATGAGAATAAGATTGCAAAGACCTTTAGTAAAATGTTTGGTTATGATGGGAATCCAAAAGGAATTAGTATCACTAATCTTACACAGCTTCCAATTGAATCTAAATACAATGACATAGAGTTAAAAGACCTTATTTTTATTCCACCCATTGTATTAAATGCAAAACGAATCATTGGAGTGGCATCTCTTGGTAAGAATATGAGGTTATCCTTACATATTAACAATGACGAGAATGTAGGAGTGAATTCCGATTTTTTTTATAAGGCAATGGAGTTTTTAACGAATGAGATAGGAAAGTAATGCAATTTAGGCCCAATTGTTGTAAGGAGTAGAATTGTTGATACGGATATGGCAGAAGAGATGGTTCAATATGCAAAGGAATCCATCCTAAAGCAGACCAATGAAAGTATTCTATCTCAAGCAAATGCCATTACAAAAGGAGTATTGAATTTACTTAATTAAATTTATTGTGATAACATATTAAAAATAATAATAAATGTAATAACTACATCAATTCGACACTATCATTTATAGAGAGGTAAATGATGGTGTCTTTTCTATCTTTAGAATTAACTTCATAATTCTTCTTAACAATAAAAAGCAACAATTCGTAAGTTAGGTAAAGTTTTATCTAGGAGGTAGTATGAGAAAAGTAGAAGATGACTTAAACGTTTTAAAGAGGGAATATGAGAATATGAAAATACCAGATAGAACAAGAGAAGTTATGTTAAGAGCCATGGATAGGGCAGTAGAAGATAAAAGAAAGGCAGCTTTCAAGAAGAAAATAAAGACGATAGGTTTGTGGGTAGTTGCAGTTTTAGCAGTTCTATGTATACTACCAAATACCAACAAAAAAATTGCATATGCCATGGAACAACTTCCACTTGTGGGTAAAATATTTGAAGTGGTTACCATTCGAGAGTATTCTTTTGAGGATAGACATAATCGTGCGAAGGTAAAAGTTCCTAAGATTGTAACACAAGAAGATCACTCAGCGGTATCAGATGTCAATAAGGAGGTGGAGGAATATACCAATAAATTACTGGCTCAGTTTGAAAATAATATGCTGGTAGAAGGGTATCAGAATCTTGATGTTTCTTATGAAGTAGTAACAAATAATGAGACTTGGTTTGCTTTAGATATTGCTGCAGTTGAAACACAGGCAAGCGGCTACGAATTTCATAGATTTTATAATATAGATAAATCAACTGGCCAACAGGTACAATTAAAAGACTTATTCAAAGAGGGAAGTGACTATATTGCAATTATAAGCGAAGAGATTATAAATCAAATGAAAACAAAAATGGAACAAGAAACAGGAGTTGTTTATTGGATAGATAACAAAGAATATCCAGAGAACAACTTCAAAGAAATAAAGGAGAATCAGAATTTTTATTTAGATGAGGATAAAAACCTAATCGTTGTATTTGATGAATATGAAATAGCACCTGGTTATATGGGAGTACAAAGGTTTCTAATCCCCCAAAAGTTATTAAAAAATATACTAAAATAAATATTTTAACAAAAGAAAAATGTCAATAAATGTGATAAAATAGGATAAAAGATACGTTTAAGTTAAGTAAGACATAGAAACAAATAAAATTTGTTTTGGAGGTACACTTATGAAGAGGGAAAGAAAGTTTGTATGTTCTTTGTTAGGTTTATTTGTCTTAGCTGTTTTGCTTGTGTCATTTCGTGGAAGTATCGTAAATGGGGCAGAGCAACCAAGAAAAAATGTGTTATTTATTAGTTCATATACACAAAGTTTTATGACGGTTCCAGATCAAATTTCAGGAATAAAAAAAGAGTTTAAAAATCAACCGATTAATCTAGATATGGAATTTATGGATACCAAAAGATTTGCCTCTGACCAAAATATTAAAAATTTTTATACCAATTTAAGCTTTAAAATAAAAAATACACAAAAGTATGATGCGGTGATTGTAGGAGATGATGCAGCACTACAATTTGCCATAGACTATCAAGAAGATTTATTTTCTCAAATTCCCATTGTGTTCTTTGGAATTAATGACAAAGACAGAGCAAAAGAAGCCGCCAAGAATCCTTATATGACAGGGATTGTGGAAGAAACCTCGCTCGATGAAAACATTCAACTTGCAAGAAAGTTTAATCCTACAGCAACAAAGGTTGCCGCAATTGTGGATGATACATTAACTGGGAAAGGAGATCAAAAGCAATTTGAAACAGCGATGCAAGCATTCACGGATTTAGACAGTATAATCTTAAATGTATCCAACTATTCCTTTGAGGAATTTGCCAAAGTATTAGAAAAAATAGATGAGAATACAATATTATTGTTTCTTAGTATGAATCAAGATAATACAAATCATTATATGGAGATGCAAGACCAATATCTTTTTATAAAAAACCATACCAAGGTACCCGTTTACCGTGCAAGCATTGGGGGTGTAGGCGAAGGACTTTTGGGCGGAAGGCTGATATCATATGAAGCATTTGGCCAGATTGCAGCTGGTATGGTATTAGATGTGTTTGCAGGAACACCTATTGATTCGATTCCGCTACTGGAAGAGACCCCTTATTATTATTTTTTTGATAATCAAATTATAAAAAAATATAAGATAGATGAAGCCCTCATCCCAAAAGAAGCAGTGTTAGTGAATAAAAGGATAAATCCTTTAAAAGAGTATATGAAATACATTGTCACGGTTGGAGTATTGATATTGTTTTTAGGCTGTGTTGCTATTATTTTGATTATAGATAATATAAAAAGAAGAAAAATCCAAAGAAAGCTACAAGAAAGCAATGAAGAACTTAGCATGATTTATGAAGAATTAGCAGCTTCTGAGGAAGAATTAAAGATGCAGTATGGACTTGTTGAGCAACATGCAAAAGAAACGGATTTACTTTACCAAAAATATGATATTGCAATTACCAGCACAGATAGTGCAGTATGGGAACTAGATGTTAAAACCAATGAATTAGAAGTTTCTAGTAACATTCAAAATATTGTAAACAAAGCAATTCCGATTCGTGGAGATTTTAATTATGTATTGGGATATGTAATACACCCTGAATACAAAGAACAAGTTTTTAACGAGATACAAAATTGTATAATGGGTAAAAAGGATGAGGTATACATTCAAGTTTCTGATAATGCTCAAGATAAAAGACAGCGTTGGTTCTTAATAAGAGGTAAAGGTATCCATGATAAAGACAATAACTTAACAAAGATATATGGCATTGTGTTAGATACAACATCAATCATAGAGAAAGAAGAATATATCAAGCATGCTGCAAGTCATGACTACTTGACAGATTTACCAAATCGACTTCGATTTATGGAGGTGTTGGAAGAGGAGCTAAAAAAAGAGTCAAGCGGTGCGGTTTTACTTTTTGATATTGATGATTTTAAAAGCATAAATGACACATTAGGACATGTATATGGGGATGAATTATTAAAACAAATTGCAGCTAGAATTAGGAATATACAAGACGAGAAAATGTATGTTGCAAGAATGGGAGGAGACGAATTTCTTATTTTACTTAAGGACGTGACCGATAATCAGATTGTAGACCTGTATATTAAGCGAATAAAAAAGATGTTTTCGCAAGTTTTTATGCTAGGAGGAAGGGAAGATTTCATTCATTTTAGTATGGGAGTTACTTTTTATCCAATGGACAGTAAAAACATTAGTCAAATTATTATGAATGCTGATACTGCAATGTATAAAGCCAAAAAGAGTGGAAAGAATAGTTGCATTTACTACCACGAGCAAATGAAGGAGGAATTAAAGTCAAAGAAAAAAGTAGAGGCAATCCTTAGAGAAGCAATGAAAAATGATGGTTTTTGTCTTTACTATCAGCCGCAAATAGAAGTCAAGACAGGCGAGATTATTGGTTTTGAGGCGTTATTAAGATTAAAAAATCATAATATAAGCCCCGATATTTTCATACCAATAGCGGAGGAAAGAGGTTATATTATTGAAATTGGAAGATGGGTAGCAAAAGAAGCGATTCGACAAATGGCGGAATGGATTAAAAAAGGCTATCCTGAGAAAATGATTGCAATTAACTACTCAGGCAAGCAAATGAGAGATAAAGGATTTATCAATTATGTAAAAGGGTTAATACAAGAATATGGAATGAAGCCTGAGTATTTAGAAATAGAAATAACAGAAGGAATATTTTTTGAAAATAATACACAGACGCTTGATTTTATTAAAGAATTGAGAAATCAGGGCTTTAAAATAGCGTTGGATGATTTTGGAACGGGATATTCTTCTCTTTACTACTTAACTTACATGCCAGTAGATAAAATTAAGTTAGATAAATCCATTATTGATAAATTTTTGGAGTTTGAAAACAATAAAGTAATGGAAAGCTTAATACTATTAGCGCATAGTCTTAATCTTAAGATTACAGCAGAAGGAATTGAAGAAGAGAATAAACTGATAAAATTAAAACAAAATGGTTGTGATTATATTCAAGGATACCTTTTTAGTAAACCTTTGATTCATATGGATTTAGAAAAAATTTATAATAACAATTACAAAAACTATTGTGCAATAAATTGATAAATGTTACAAAAGTTTGTTAAAAATTGTACGAAATAACATGTATTTTTTTAAGAACTTGACTCTTTCTACCTTGACTTATTATTTATGAATAGATAAACTAGGGAAAAGGAGAGTCGATTATGATACATGAAATAGATGAAGCAAAAAGATGTTTGAATTGTAAGAATCCATTATGTAAAAAAGGATGTCCGATACAGACATCAATTCCTACAATGATACAACTTTTCAACGAAGGAAAATTACAAGAAGCTGGAGAAATGTTATTTGAAAATAATCCATTGTCACTTGTATGTTCCCTTATTTGTAACCATGAAAAACAATGTGAAGGAAATTGCATATTAGGTAGAAAAGGGCAGCCAGTTCACATCAGTACGATTGAGAATTACATTTCAGATACTTGTTTTGAACGAATTAAAATAAATCACGAAAAGAATAAGGACAAGAAGGTTGCTGTCATTGGATCAGGCCCAGCAGGAATAACAATTGCAATAATTTTGGCGCAAAAAGGATATGACATCACTATTTTTGATGCGAAAGATAAAATAGGAGGTATTCTTCAATATGGTATTCCTGAATTTCGATTGTCAAAAAGTATATTAGAACGTTATAGAATGAAGCTTTTAGAAATGGGTATTAAGATAAGACCAAATACTGCAATTGGTGAAGCGTTAACTATACAGGACTTGTTACGTGATGGGTATAAAAGTATCTTTATTGGTACTGGTGTGTGGAAACCAAAAACACTTGGAATCAAAGGTGAATCTTTGGGCAATGTGCATTTTGCCATTGATTATTTAAAAAATCCTAGTGCCTATAATCTTGGAGAAAAAGTTGCGATTATTGGTATGGGAAATTCAGCCATGGATGTAGCAAGAACTTCAATTCGAAATGGTGCAAGGGACGTTACTTTATACGCAAGAGGGCTTAAATGGACTTCAAGTGTAAAAGAAGCAGAATATGCAAAACTTGATGGAGCAAAGTTTGAATTTGCTAAAAATATAGTAGAAATAACAGACGAAGGACCAGTCTTTCAAAATATTATCTATGATGAAGAAGGAAATTTTGTAAAAATAGAAGAAGACAAAATACTATATCCAGCAGATTCAACTATTGTTTCAATAAGCCAAGGGCCGAAAAGCCGTTTGGTTAATACAACAGAGGGGCTAAAAGCAACGGAACAAGGATTGCTACAAACAGATGAAAAAGGAAATACAACGATATCAGGAATATTTGCTGCAGGAGATGTAGTTTTGGGAGCAAAAACAGTAGTAGAAGCGGTCGCATATTCAAAAACAGTAGCTCAATGTATGGACGAATATATGCAAGGTCTTTCATAAAAGGACTTCTTTAAATAACCAGAAAGTGCTTTACTTTCTGGTTATTCGTCTATTACAACACCTCTATGCTTTACAGAGGTTGAGAATACGATTTGTGTCTTGGTTTTGCCAAAACGTTGTAATTGGTTGATAAAGATGTCTAAATCAGCAGTACTTTTGAATAAAACAGAGATCAGCATAGCATAATTACCAGTTACGCAATTGCATTCTATGACATTTGGAATGCTTTCTATAAAAGGGTAAAACTCCTTTTTTTGAATAGGCTCAACCTCCAAATTAATAAAAGCTTTAATATGATAACCGAGAGCGATTGGGTTTAAATGTGCCTGAAAGCTATCAATATAGCCCTCTTTCATCAATCTATCTATTCGAGCAGAAACAGCCGGAGAAGATAGAAATACTTTTTCTGCAATTTCTTTTAAGGGCATTCTTGCCTGCTTTTGTAATAGATTTAAGATTTCTTTGTCAATGTGATCTAATTTTGATGCATTCATAATTTTCCCCTAGTTTTTTCTTTTAGCATAACATATTTTTTACACAAGTCAACTTGCCTACTTAATATAATTAAGTAAAATTGAATATAAAGAATTTAAATTAAGCATTAGTACTTAAAATAATTAAATGCTTTTGTTTTCGCAATCAGGATTGACTCTTGGTTTTCGCTTATGTATAATTGCATACAGTTGATGTGTATCAGTAATGACTTATGAATGTGAAAGATTGGTTTGTTCGTTTACATTAGAAAATCAACCAAATGAAGATATAGCAAAGGAAAGTGAGGTATCAAGCATTTATTAAGCTACAAAGAGTCGATTACATATGATAGCGGGTGAATAATCTGCATTAAGACAATATTTGTAGCATGAAAAAATTATATAAAGTATTAAGGAATATCCCTTAATGTCATATGAAATGAGCTGTTGAAAATGAATGAATTCGTTTGAGACAGCTCATTTTGAATATGTTTTTTTTAAACATCATATAATTAATAAAACATATGAGGAGTAACTGCGTGGCTGATATTTGTACTAATAAAATATATAGTGAAGAGTATGCAGATTTTATGATTGATAGTGGAATTGCATTGAATGAGCTTACCGCTATTCCTGATACTTGTTCGTTACCATTAATTGAAAAAACGCACAGCGTCTATATACCTGTAAAAAGTGTACCAAACAATATGTTAAGTACTTACGGTTATGGTGCCTATCCGAACTGCTACGGTTTAATGGACACAGAGAGCTTGAATGCTTCTGGGATAACAAGAATTCAAGAGGTTCCTGGTTTAAACCTAAGAGGAGATGGGGTATTAATTGGAATTGTCGATACTGGAATTAATTACCGTCACGAAGCGTTCATTAAAGAGGATGGAACTTCTAAAGTAGTTGCAATATGGGATCAATCAATTAATCATGATGAATTGCACCCAAATAATTTTCCATTTGGATCAGAGTATCGGCAAGAACAAATAAATCTTGCATTAAAGAATGCTGATCCCTTGTCAATTGTTCCAAGTAATGACGAAGTTGGTCATGGAACCTTTTTGGCAGGGATTGCAGCAGGAAATAAAAATATTGATGAGAACTTTTCAGGAGTGGTTCCCAATGCAGAAATTGCAGTAGTAAAATTAAAACAAGCTAAAAATAATCTTCTTGATTTTTGGTGTATTCCAAATGATGTAATTGCATTTCAAAAAAATGACCTGATTATGGGTATTCGCTATTTGGAGTTATTGGCAAATGAGTTAAATCGACCTATTTCGATTTTTATTGGAATCGGTACCTCGCAAGGAGCGCATGATGAACGTGGAGCGTTAAGTACGTATTTGTCTATTCTAGCAAGCAGGGTGGGAGTCTGTTTGACAATATGCGCAGGAAATGAAGGGAATTCTGGTCATCATTATTTAGGAAATGTAACGGGTGCTTCTAATAAGATGGAAATGGTTGTAGCACCTAATGTATCTGGCTTTTCAATGGAATTTTGGGGAAGCACTCCAGTTAATTTTTCAATTGATATCGTAGCACCTTCGGGTGAATATATACCTAGAATTGCACCAAGATACAGGCTATCAAGGAAAATACAATTGATTTTTACCAATACAGTTATCTATATTGATTATCAATTAGTAGAGGCTCAATCGGGAGAACAATTAATCTTATTACGTTTTGTCAATCCAATGGAGGGACTATGGACATTTAATGTATATTCGGAAGGAAATTTATCGTTTATCTATCATTGTTGGTTACCGATTACAAAGTTTTTGAGTGAAGAAACACATTTTATTGATTCATCTCCAGATTATACTCTTACTTCGCCAGGAAACATATTTATTCCAATTGTTACGACTGCTTATGAAACAGAAAACGATGCCAGATATATAAGAGCAAGTAGAGGATTTATGAGAAATGATAATATTGCTCCTACCATAGCATCCCCTGGCGTAAATTTGATTGGTCCAGATACATTAGGAGGCTATAAGACGATGTCTGGAACTAGCTTGGCGGCCGCACATGCTGCAGGAGCAGGAGCTATGTTACTTGAATGGGGCATAATTAGAAAATTTTACCCACAAATCAGCTCAGTTGAAATAAGGAATTTATTTATAAGAGGGGCAACGAGAAGCAACCAATTAACTTATCCGAATAAAGAATTAGGCTATGGATTACTAAATGTTTATAATGCGTTTGAAACATTACGAAACCGATAACAGGATAATAAGCTTATAAATGGAAAACATCCCCTGGGGAGGCTTGTGAATCAATAGACACTTTGCTATCCTTTATTTAGTGAAAAAGGAAGGATTTACTATTATGATGAAATACATAGCAAAACGTTTGCTTCATTTCGTTTTGATTGTCTTAGGTATTACAGGTTTGACCTTTTTATTGATTCATTCTGTTTCTGGGGATGCAGTAGATATTCTATATGATAATGCGACGGGAGCCAGTGAAGCGGTAAAAGATGCGACAAGGAATAAATTAGGTCTAAATGACCCTCAATTTATTCAATATGTAAGGTGGTTGGGGCATATGGTACAAGGTGATTTTGGTGTGTCTTATATATCTGGAAACCGTGTATCAGATACTTTTATGTCTAAGTTACCAAATACGATATATTTAACGCTTACATCAATCGTTTTTACTGTATGTATATCAATACCACTTGGAATCATTGCCGCAACAAAGCAAAATACTTGGGCGGATTATCTAATTCGATTTCTAAGTTTTATAGGGAATGCATTACCAGGTTTTTTTGTTTCGCTTTTACTGATTCTATTCTTTTGCGTAAAACTCAATTGGTTCCTAGCAGTAGGAGGGGAAGGAATAAAAAGTATAATTTTACCCACATTGACACTGGCATTTGCTATGAGTGCAAAGTATACAAGACAAATTCGAACGGTCGTATTAGAAGAGCTAGGTAAGGATTATGTCATAGGAGCAAGAGCAAGAGGCGTAAAAGAAACGGTTATTATATATAGTAGTGTTTTAAAATGTTGCATGCCTGCAATCGTAGCATTATTTGCCCTTTCGTTTGGCTCTTTGCTTGGGGGAACTGCAATTATCGAATCTATCTTTTTGTGGGATGGTGTTGGAAAATTAGCACTTGATGCAATTATGATGAGAGATATCCCTATGATACAAGCTTATGTAATCTGGATGTCTCTTATTTATGCAGTTGTAAATGTAATTGCTGATATTAGCTATCGGGTATTAGATCCAAGGATTACAAGAGGTAAGGAGGGCGTATTGTGAAAAGAAAAAGCAAATGTCTTCTATTTTCAATTTTAGCCATAGGAATTGTAACAATTGCATTAATAGCTCCTTATATTACATATTATGATTCAAACAAACAAGATTTAATGAATGCCTTGCAGCCACCTAGCAAAGAACATCTTTTTGGAACCGATCGTTATGGACGAGATATGTTTTTAAGAGTATTAGTTGGGGCTCGTTGCTCCGTTTTTTCTACACTTTTACTTGTTTTTTTATCTTCTGTTTTTGGAACCACAATCGGTATGATATGTGGCTATTTCGAAGGAATAGTGGATACCGTTATCATGAAGTTATCAGATGTATTTTTGTCAATTCCAGGAATGGTATTTGCACTTGCAGTTGCAGGCGTATTAGGGGGAGGAATTGCAAATGCAGTGTTTGCACTTTTACTTATCTCATGGCCAAAGTATGCAAGGCTTGCCAGAAGCCAAGTACTGAGTGAAAAAAGGAATACCTATGTAGACGCAGCAATTCTAAGTGGGTCTAATACGATTCAAATTATATTTATTCATATATTGCCAAATATATTCGGTATGGTTGTGACGACCGCCCTACTTGATATTGGTACAATGATGATGGAACTTGCTGGTTTATCCTTTCTAGGATTAGGTGCGATGCCCCCGACAGCAGAATGGGGATTAATGATGAGCAGTGGAAGAAGTATGATTCAAACGTCTCCGTGGGTTATTTTGGCTCCTGGATTTGCAATTTTTATAACAGTTTCTATTTTTAATTTACTAGGTGATAGTTATCGTGATTGGATGGATGTTAGACACAAAGAAAAGGGGAGTACGAGTAAATGAAACAAAAGATAATTAGTTTGGGACTCTTTGTTTGTATCCTATGCATTTTGACAGGATGCAGCAGGAAATCAGAAGAAGAGGCAAAGAAAGAAAAGATATTTCGTTATGGAACGACCGCCTATGGACCTGAAATGGGAAACGCAGGATTAAATCCGCATGAGAATTATTCTGGGTGGTCAACCATTCGCTACGGGGTGGGAGAGACTTTGTTTCAATTTGATGAATCCATGAGGCTTATGCCTTGGTTAGCAGTCGATTATGAGCAGATTGATGAGTATACAATTAAAATAAATTTGCGTGAGAACGTATATTTTACCAGTGGAAGAAAAATGGATGGTGAAGCAGTAAAAGAATGCTTGGAGGATTTGATAGCAAAGCATGACCAAGCACCAAGTGATCTGCAGATTGAAACAATTTTAGCTAAGGGACAAACTATTACCCTACAATCGAAAGAAAAGGTACCTGCGTTACTGAATTATCTATGTGACCCTTATGCTGCAATCATAGATATGGAGTATGGTGTGACGCAAGATAAAAATGTTGCAGGAACTGGTCCTTTTGTAGCTAAGAAGGTTAGCGATCAGGAAATTGAATTAGAAAAAAATACGAAGTACTGGGGTGGAGAAGTAAAAATGGATAAAGTCATTGTCAAATCCATCACAGATGGAGATACGTTAGCAATGGCATTACAGTCAGGTGAAATTGATGCAGCACAAGGTCTGCCTTATGCTAGTCTTTCACTTTTTGTGGATAATCAAAAGTATAAGATTAGTTCTACGGATACTTCTAGAACATTTTTTGCGGCTATGAACTTTAAGACAAAAGAACTTCAGGATAAAAACGTACGGAAAGCAATCGCAATGGGAATTGATAAAGAGGGATTTACAAACGTTTTGTTAAATGGCAATGGTACCAAAGCAAAAGGTCCTTTTCCTGCAAGTTTTACTTTCGGAGACAATGAAGTAAGTGCACTTGACTATGAGCCAGAAAAAGCAAAGGCATTGTTAGCAGAGGCGGGTTGGAAGGATATGGATTTAGACGGCTATGTAGAAAAAGATGGAGAAAAGCTTACGATTAGATGGTTAACGTATCCAGGACGCCAAGAACTTCCGTTATTAGCAGAGGCAGCGCAGGCTACACTTAAGGATATCGGTATTGCAGTTGTAGTCAATTCAACTGCCAATCATATGGATTTTATTGAAAGTGGAGACTGGGATGTTTATGCGAGTGCATTTGTTACCGCACCAACAGGTGATCCAGCGTACTTTTTTACAACACATACATTAAAAGATTCTGCTAAAAACAGAGGGCAATATTATAACGAAACATTAGAAGGACTTGCCAAACAGTTGAAAGTAGAGTTTGATGTTAGAAAGAGAAGTAATCTGGCAATTCAAATGCAACGGACTATATTAGAGGATGCCGCCTTTTTCTTTGCTTCACATTTAAGAATGTCCTTTGTGATGAAAAATAGTGTAATTGGATTTGAGGCACATCCAAGTGACTACTATGAAATAACAGCTAATCTTGATATCGAATAAGAGGAAAAGACATGTCGTTGTTA
Organism: Candidatus Galacturonatibacter soehngenii; assembly: GCF_008830185.1. Taxonomy (GTDB): domain Bacteria; phylum Bacillota; class Clostridia; order Lachnospirales; family Lachnospiraceae; genus Lachnotalea; species Lachnotalea soehngenii. The sequence goes on along the minus strand of NZ_WAGX01000005.1, from coordinate 39,270 downwards.
CTAAAAATGGAGGATGTATCCATTCGTTATAATGAAAAACAAGTGGTAAGTGATTTAAACCTTACAATTAAAAAGGGTGAAATTCTAGGAATTGTTGGAGAATCAGGAAGTGGAAAAAGTACAATTATAAAGGCTGCCTTAGGGCTATTGGATTTAGGTGGTAAAGTAGATAGTGGAACAATCTTTTATAAAGATATTAATTTGTTACAATTATCAAAGAAGGAATATCAGCAAATAAGGGGAACGTGTCTAGGAAGTATTCCACAAGATAGTAAAGGCTCCTTTTGCCCAGTAAAAACAATTGAGGAACACCTTTATGAAGCACTTTCAAAAGGAAAGAAAGAAAGTAAATTGAAAGTAAGAGAAGAGGCAATTCAAATATTGAAACAGCTAAATGTATCGGATGCGGAGCGTTTCTTAGAAAGTTATCCCTTTCAATTATCAGGTGGCATGAATCAACGAGCAGCAATTATGATAGCTATAATGCAAAAACCTTGTCTATTATTTGCAGATGAGCCAACGAGTGCACTTGACGTAATATCACAAAAGCATGTTGTAACAACCCTAATGAAGCAACGAAGTCTAGATACAGCAATGTTGATTGTGACACATAACATAGGGCTTGCTACGTATATGGCAGACCAAATATTAGTCATGAAAAAAGGAAGGATAGTAGAGTATGGAGAAACAAAAGAGGTCATGTCTCATCCAAAAGACTCGTATACCAAAACATTACTCGCAGCAGTACCAAGGATAAAAAGAGGGATAGAATGAATACTATATTAGAAGTAAAGTGCTTAGAAAAAAGCTATCATCAAAAAAAAGCTGTTAATCAAGTAAGCTTTCAAGTAAGCAAAGGAGAAATAGTAGGAATTGTTGGTGAAAGTGGCAGCGGAAAAAGCACCATTGCAAGAATGATCTGTAGACTAGAGGATGCAGACCAAGGGAATATCTATTTAAACGGGGAAAACATTACAAAAGTAATTCATAAGCAGCAAAGAGAAATCTATAAACATATTCAAATGGTTTTTCAAAACCCAAAGGAATCCTTTCACCCCAAACGTAAACTAGGAACTTCAATTTTGGAAGGGATGAGAAACCAAAAAATATCAAAAAAATCTGCCGAAACAAGGATGTATGAATTATTAAAAGCATGTGAATTGCCCTTAGAGTATGCCGTAAGATACCCACATGAAGTAAGCATAGGGGAATGTCAAAGAGCTGCAATTGCAAGAGCGTTAGCAACAAAACCTAGTATTGTCATATTTGATGAGGCTACCAGTTCACTTGATGTTACAATTCAAAAACAAATGTTAGATTTATTACATCATCTACAAAAACAAGATGATTTGACCTATATCTTTATCAGCCATGATTTGGCTTTGGTACAACAGTTTTGCCATCGTATCATAATTATGAAAGAGGGACGAATTGTAGAGGAAGGGCTACCAGATAAATTAATAAATAATCCAACAACGACATATACCAAAGAACTAATAGAAGCGGCATTTTGTTGGTAGCAAGGAGGAGTATGAAACAAAAGTTACTAGACGAGATTGAAATATATTGGGATAAACGTGCAGAAAGTTATTCCAAAGTAAATCAAGAAGAATTATTAAGTGAACAAGAAACCTTGTGGCGAAACGAAATTCAAGCAAGAATTGAAAAGAATTATCCACGACATATTCCAAAGGAAATAAAAGTATTAGATATTGGTACTGGTCCAGGTTTTTTTGCAATTATACTAGCAAAAGCAGGGTATCAAGTAACGGCTATAGATTATACAAAGGCTATGTTGTTACAAGCTAAGAAAAATGCAAAAGATTATTCCAAGGAAATATCCTTTTATGAAATGGATGCACAAAATCTTTTGTTTCAAGAAAACAGTTTTGATGTAATCGTATCAAGAAATCTTACATGGGTATTACAAGACCCAAACAAAGCGTATTCTTCTTGGACAAGGGTATTAAAAAAGAAAGGTCTATTGCTTAATTTTGATGCAAATTGGTATGCTTATCTATTTGATCAGGAAAAGCAAAAAGAGTATGAACGAGATCGAGAAAATGTTAAGCGCTTGGGGGTAGAGGATCATTATCTTGGTACAGATATTGATGCAATGGAGGCAATTGCAAGGCAGGTGCCGTTAAGCAGACAAAAGCGTCCACTGTGGGATGTAAAGATACTAGAGGAACTGCAGATGAATGGAATTCGTACGGATTTAAGCGTTTGGGAGAGGGTATGGTCTAAGATAGAAAAACTTAACTATGCAGCAACACCGATGTTTTTAGTGGAAGTGGTGAAATAAATGTCAGAAATAAATCAAAACGATAGCATGCAATATAAGGTTGATACAAAAGAATTTATAAAAGATTATTGGACAGGGCGAAGTGAAGAATTTGCAAAGCTTAGAAAAGCAGAACTAAAAAGCAACAAATATATACGTTGGGAAAAAGAAATTAAAAGTCAGTTGCCCCAAAAAGAAAAATTAAAAATATTAGATGTAGGATGTGGAAGTGGATTCTTTTCTATATTGCTTGCCCAATTGGGACATGACGTAGTAGGAATTGATCTAACAAGTAAGATGATAGAGCATGGACAAAAGATGATTGAAAATATCTCAGGTAAGATAGAGTTTTTTGTTATGGACGCCGAAAAACTTGATTTTGATGCAGAGATGTTTGACCTTGTAATTGCACGAAATGTAACTTGGAACTTACCCAATCCAAAGACTGCTTATCAAGAATGGACTCGCGTGCTAAAAAAAGGTGGAGTCTTATTAAACTATGATGCAGAATATGCAAAAGATCATCATAAGCAAGTACTACCAGCCAACCATGCACACAATAAGTTGACCAAAGAAGAGGAAATAAAGTGTCATCAGATTTATCATATGTTAAATATAAGTTGTGAAAATAGACCCGAATGGGATTTAAAGGTTCTAGATGAGATTGGTGGAATAAAGACTGAGATTGATTTAAAGGTTGGGGAGCGTATTTATCAAGAGGAGGATGAATTTTATATTCAAGTACCAATGTTTTTGGTAAAAGGAAGAAAAATATAATTAACATAAAAGGAAGCTAAAAAAGTATTACTTCAGGAAGAAAGAAGTAATACTTTTTATTATTATTTTTTATTTCTGGTATAAATATAACCGATTAAGCAAACAAAGGAACAAAATAGGATAAAGCATATTACATAAAATGGATTTGTTATAATACTTCCAAATAAGATAATAAATGCACCTATCAATGCAAGAATCGGGCAAATAATACCTTTGAAGGTACTTTTTATAATTCCACGCCTTTTCATGTTTAGGACTTTGATATAAAGTAAGATATAGCAGCCATAACTAAAAACAATGGATATTTCACTAATATCTGATCCATTTAATACTCCAGTTTTTTGGGTTACATAGTGCATAATCATCCAAAAAAGAGTAATGAAATAGGAAATCAAAACAGCCTTCAAAGAAACTTCATACTTTGGATGGATTTCTTTAATTGCGTCTGAATTTGGCAACATATTTTTGCTAGCTAGTATTTGTGGCATACGAATACTACCAAGAGAAACTCCATTAATAACTCCAAGTACAGCAATGATGATAAAGGACATAAGTATTGTAAAACCATTTGAGCCAAGCAATAAATCTCCTACGATATTAATTGCTAGATTTCCAGTTGACATAATATATTCAGAACCAAGCATTTGATTCAGTCCTAAAAAGTACATCAGATAAACAAATAAAACAATAATTGGTCCAACGATTAGAGCAAGTGTCATATTTTTCTTCGGGTTTTTTACTTCGCTTGCAATACTGGTAGAAATAATCCAGCCGTCAAATGAGTAAGCAATAGGTGCCAATGCAGCTAACCAACCAAGCCCCACATCTGATTTGGTTATTACCGTAATATCAGCAGGTATCTGTGGGGTAGCGCCTTTCCAGAAAAATCCTACTGAGGCAATCAAAAGTAAAGGAACTAACTTGATTACAGTAGAAATATTTTGAAAATATCCACCTAATTTATAGGATAATGCATTCAGAACATAGATAAATGTAAATATCAAAGCGCCTATCAGTACTTGTAATTCTAATGTTGCGTTGATATTAAATAAGGAGAACAAATAAATTGCACAAACCCATGATATAACAACATTAATTGTAGGGTAATAAACAAAGGTCTGAAACCAGCCAAAGGCACTTGCAATTCGCTTTGATGTAAACTCCTCATAATATCCTATGATGCCACCTTGCTTTATGCTTCTAAGAGATAATTCTGTAATGGTTAGACTTCCAAAAATAATACTTAATGCACCAATACAAAATAAAGCAACTCCAAGCATAACATTACCGCCTGTATAAAGTAAAACATCATCACTTTTAAAAAATATTCCAGAACCTATTACGATTCCAATTATCATGGTCGTAGCGGTGAATAAACCATAATGTTCATTGAGATTAGTCGAATTTTTCATATTCCTCCTAAGAATTACTACAATAATTTATATAACAAAGTAGTATTATATTGTAAGTTGGAATAAATGTCAATTTTATTCTTGTCCTATTACAAATAATTGTGGAAAATCAATAAAAACGTGGTTTGAATTTATGAATTTTTTTCATTGTTATTCGTATCATTTTTCGCACCTTTACTAGAAGCTTTTACATCATGAAATTCTTCTGAAAATTCAGTTAAAAAGGAGTGAGTACTTGGTTTTTTGGAATAGGCAACGAGTACCTTGTAAAGCTTTCTGTTACTAAAATACTTAAGAAGTCCATAACTAACGCTAAAAAAAATGACTAAAGCAATACCCGCAAAAAATCCTGCTGTTTGCCCAGCTACAAAAGGCATACCTACCATTGCAATAATCAGACCAATTAAGGTAAAAAAAGAGCTGTAAGGGAATCCATGTAAGCGGACATTTCCTTTTGGCATACCATTTACTTTTCGAAAGCGGATATGCGTAACCATTAGGATAATATAGGTAAAAAGAAGTGCAAAGCCACCTGAACTAATTAGGAATAAATAAACTCTTGGAAAAAGCATTCCGACATAAAGTGCAAGCAGCATAATAAACCCTGAAAATAATATTCCACGATAGGGAACTTCAGTTTTATCTTTTAGAAAACGTGGTCCAAGACCATCTTCTACGAGTGAGCGAATCATTCTGCCTATACCAAACATAGCCGCAAGCATAGTGGATAAGATTGCGCTAATCAAAATCAGATTCATTGCTGTTTCTGCCCAAGTTAGTTGGTATCTGTTTAATGCACTGACCAAAGGACTTACACTGTCACTCAACTCATTTGTTGGAATTAGAAAAAGTAATACTCCAATACAAAGGATGTAGAGTGTAATCAGAGAAAATACAGTTGCATGGATTGCTTTTGGGATAGTCTTTTCTTTTTCCTTTGTCTCAGAAGCTGCCAGACCAATAATTTCAAATCCAGCGTAGGTAAATAAAACAATAAGCATACTTCCAGCTAGATTTTTAATTCCTCCTTTGAAAAATGGTTCAGATACAAAAATGGAATTATTCATAGCTAAAACATTAGGAAATGCTCCAGCAATTAAGAGTATTCCCAAAATAATAAAAGCTACAATTGCAAAAACCTTTATGGCTGCTAAGACCCCCTCTAAACGACTCAATTGCCTTGCGCCTAGTAAGTTAAGCAACGTGACAGCTAGAATGATAATAGAACCAAGTAATGGTAAAGAAATATCAGGAATCCATCTTTTAACAAGCAAAGATACAGCCGTAGCTTCACTTGACATAGTAATTACCATTCCTGTCCAGTATACCCAACCAACAACAAATCCGCACCCTTCACTTATATATTGAGAGGCAAAGCTTCGAAAGGAACCTACTGCTTGTGTAGTAACTGTCATTTCTGAGAGTGCAAACAAAATGAAATAGACTAAAATTCCACTTATAATATAGGATAAGATAATACTTGGACCTGTGGATTGAATTGCAACAGATGATCCAAGAAAGAAGGAGCCTCCGATTACTGTTCCAAGTGCCATCATTGTAAGATGTCTTGCTGATAATCCATTCTCGTTGTTTTTCATAAACTACCTCTTTTTGTTTTTCTTATTAGTATTTCATTTTTTCATAAAGTTATAATTAAAATTCGCCTAATCTTGTAAATTTAAGTTGCACTAAGACAAAATAGTTACAATACCCTCCTCTCCATTGACAAGAATTTCACCTTGTTTTAATTTATGAAACCCGGATAAATCATGTACGATGCAAACTTTGCCTTTTTCTCCCTTTTATAATTAATAGTACTACTATCAATAGCACTGCTATTAATCTTAAAATGCAATAGATATTTTTAATAAGGGATATATTTTCTTGACAGAAAAGAAAAATATGTAATATACTACCTAATAGAAAGGTAACATATTACATAAGGAGCAGATATGAAAAAATTAGTAATGATTTTAGGAATAATTGGAATAATTGTTGTCGCATTAATTGGAGTAGTAATGAAATTAGGGGAAGCGCAAAAGAATGATATGAAGGCATTGCGATATGAGGTAATTGATATGAGTAAGGTGGAGAATGGGGACTATGAAGGAATTGCTGAAACAACACTTGTTAAAGTAACTGTAATGGTAACTGTTTTCGACCACCAAATTACGGATATCGTAATCAATAGACATGATAATGGCAAAGGACAGCCGGCAGAAATTATAGTACAAAACATGATAGAGCAAAACAATTGGGAAGTAGATGGTGTTTCAGGAGCAACCACATCAAGTAATGTTATAAAAAGTGCCGTTAGCAACGCGCTATCAAAGGGCATAAAATAAAGCAAAGGAGAAATAGGATGAAGCTACCAAATGGATTAGAGTTTCCAGATTATGATGAGGAATATATGTTATTTGGCATGATGTTTGTATTAGGCAATAAGTTGCAGGTAATTGGTGATAGTTTTTACGATGAGATAACAACGAAACAATGGTTTGTTCTTTTAATGCTTGAAGTTTTTGGAGATAATCCTCCCACCTTAAGCGAGCTGTCATCGGCAACTGGAAGCTCACATCAAAATACAAAACAAATTGTCTTGAAACTTGAAAAAAAGGGATATGTTGAATTTTACACAGATACAGAGGATAAGAGAAAAATGAGAATTCGAGCAACTGCTAATTGTAATGAATTAATAAAAAAATACAATGGTAAGCAAAAGGAATTTATGAAAAAATTATTTGATGGAATTGAGACGGAGAATATCAAGACAGCTTTAAAAACATTGATTCAATTTGAACAAAATCTGGAGGATATAAAAAATGAAAAAGATAGTAATCTATAGTTCAAAAACTGGATTTACAAAACAGTATGCAAATTGGATTGCCAAAGAATTAAACTGTGAGGCGATAAGTCTTCATGAAGTAACAAAGGAATCATTAAAGCCATATCATACCGTCATATATGGTGGCGGTATTACGGCAGGACAGATTGGTGGATTGAAAAAGTTTAAGAATATCATGTTAGAACATTCGGATAAACAAATCTTTGTTTTTGCTACTGGAGCAACTCCAATGGAAAACAAAGAGAACTTGAAAGGGATAATAAATGCCAATTTTACGCAAGAAGAAAAAGTAAGAATTCCATTTTATTATTTTCAAAGTGGTATTAACTACGAGAATATGAAGTTAGGTGGAAAAATGGTTCTTAGAATACTTGCTGTTATGCTCGAAAAGAAGAAGAACAAAACAAAAGATGAGATAGATTTGATACAGGCACTTCGAAAATCAAATGATTGCTCAAATATAAGCCATATAATTCCCTTGGTTGATAAAGTAAGGAGAGAATCAAATGAAAAAACAAGTGCTTCGTGAAAATATAGTGATTATATCAGATGATTCAAGACAAAATGTAGGAAAACAACTTTATGATACTTTATGTAAGCAAAAGAAAGAGGTTCAATACATAAGTATAGGAAATGTGAATGTGAAACCTTGCTATAATTGTGCGGGATGTACCTATAAGACATATGGTAAATGTGTTGTTCAAGATGATGGAGATTACATATATCCAAAGCTATTAAATGCAACAACATGGATAATTGTCACACCGCTTATGTGGGGGACTTATTCGTTTCAAACAAAAAGGGTATTAGATAAGGTAGCACTCATTGGAGATAGACATTATTATGTTAGCAAAAAAGAGTTGGTAAAAAGAATGCAAGGCAACATGAAAAAATACTTTGCAATTGGTATAAAAGATGAATGTAGTTTAGAAGAAAAAGAGACATTCACAAGTCTGATAAAGGAAAATATTACAATAATGAGTGTGACAGGAGAAGCTTTTGTACTGAGGGAAGATTCAAGTCAAGAATCGATATTACAGATTGCACGGGAGGTAAGTAAATGAATCAGACTGTGATTATCAATTTAAGTCCAAGAGAACAAGGCAGCAGTAGTATGCTTTCGTACATGTGTAAAGAGTACTTGGTTTCAAAAGGAAAACAAGTAAAATTGTTTCATTTATACAAAAGTATTCAATCCATTGATTTGCTGTTAAAAGAAATAAAAGAGGCGGATACCATCATCCTAAGCGGTCCAAGTTATATCAATCATTTTCCAGCGGATACAATCTACTTGCTTGAAAAACTCAAAGAAAACGAAGCTATTTTTCATAACCAAAACGTGTATGGAATTATTCAAGGAGGTATGCCCTACATACATACACACGAATCAGGGGTAAAGACACTTGCATTATTTTGCAAAGATGTAGCGATTTCCTATAATGGTTCTTTTATCATCGGATTTGGAGCAATGTTAAATGGGAAACCGCTTAATCAATTAGTGAATGGTAAAAAGGTAGAGAAAAACTTTAATCTGTTTTTACAGCACATTCTAAGGGGAAGCAGCTCACCAGATAGCCTTTATCAAAATTGTCAAATAAAAGTGCCAGGGTTTCTATATGTAATGTTGTCAAAAGTTATGAATACAAAGATAAACAAGGAATTAAAAGAAAAAGGAATTGATTATCAACAAGAAAGTCCTTATTGGCAAATAGGAAAAGAGCAAAATATGCAATAAAAGGGTAGAGTGCCTACCCTTTTAACTTTTATATCCACCCTTTCTGTAATCTCTAGGCGAGATATGATTAATCTTTTGAAATACCCGATTGAACTGCGAAAAACTAGTAAAACCACAAGTAGTCGCAATATCCGTTATTTTATCATTTGTGGTGACAAGAAGATGCTGAGCATGCTTAATACGAGTCATTTGAATGTAATTAGACACAGTAAAACTTGTTACCTTCTTAAATTGGTGTGATAAGTAATAAGGGCTTAAAAAAAAGCGTGTGGCAAGTGAATTCAAGCTTAGGTCTTCATCAAAATGACTGTGAATATAAGAACTCACTTCGTACATTTTTTGTGTCGATGGAGTACTAATCTCTTCGTTACGATAGATGTTTTGATCACGAAAACGTAGGATTGAATTCAAGAAATCAATAAATTTTGAATGTATAATCAATTCATTTAATTCAGAATGATTGAAGTCTTCTTGCTTTGAATAAAGAAATATCTCATTTAATTTCTTGTGTAACATCTCTTTTTGTTCCTGCGAAAATCGAAAAACAGAAACCTCATCATAAAAAGGCTTTAGTAAACTAGAATAACCATTTGGAAGACCAAATAGATTTTGGGGAAGCATAAAATTGATTACTAAACGTTTACTAGGCGAGCCTTCGTTATATATTGATTTATGAAGACAATAGGGAGGAATCAAAACCATATCCCCCATTTTTAAATGAAACGAATTACCTTCTATTAGATGATCCGCTTGAGGCGCGAGTAGTATGAAAATTTCATAAAATTGATGAAAGTGCTGAAATTCCATATTAATTGCTGAATATCTTTCGTCATAATCAAAATAATAAAATAGATTATTAGGTAAATCGTTAATAATAATACTATGTTTTTTCTCATATAAAAGGGAGTCATCAATTAGCATAAAAAGTAATTCCTTTCTCTAAAATATTGCATATTTTGTGTATATATAAATATATTGTATTACTTGTGAACAAAAAATGCAATATATTATCTTGAAAATGACAAAAAATATGTAGTATATTAAGGTTTACTTTATTATAATTAAGAAAAACAAAGAAGTAATAAACATAAGAGTTATTATGTTTAGAAAGGACACAAAATGAATCAAAGCGCTGAAAAACAAATTAGCGAAAAACTTGTTAGACTAATTGATAGTTTTCAAGAAGTACTATATGAAGAAGATGAAGAATTTCTTGAAAACATGAAGACAAAAAATTTAGCAGGTGATGATATTTGCAAATATCAGTTCTGGGAATGGACGCAAGGTGTTGGATTATTTGGATTCTGGAGATACTTTGAATATACAAAGGATGAAAAATATTTAGATATTTTAATACGCTACTATGATAGGCAAAAAGAAATTGGTTTTCCTGCTAAAAATGTAAATACAACAGCACCAATGCTTGCAATGTCTTATTTAGCAGAATATACACAGAATGAAACATATAAAGAGATTTGTGATGATTGGGCAGAATGGGTGTATAAAGAAATGCCACGAACCAAAGAAGGAGGGATTCAACACATCACATCGGATTCCTTAAATGATCAGGAATTGTGGGACGACACCTTATTTATGACGGTTTTATTCCTTGCTAATATGGGACGCATCAATAACAATAAAGCATATATTGAGGAAGCAAAATACCAATTCTTAATTCATACAAAGTATTTAGCGGATAAAGAAACCGGATTATGGTTTCATGGATATACTTTTAATGGAAATCATAATTTTGCCAAAGCCTTGTGGGGAAGAGGTAACTGTTGGATTACAGCAGCAATACCAGAATTTCTTGATATGGTTGAATGCGATGAAGCAACAAAAAGATTTCTTCAAGAAGCGTTACGCGCTCAAATTGAAAGTTTAGTGAAATACCAGAATGAAAACGGTATGTGGCATACATTGGTAGATGATGAAACTTCTTATGTAGAAGCAAGTGCTACTTGTGGCTTTGCTTATGGGATTTTAAGAGCCATACAGATGGGAATCGTTGATGAAAGTCTAAAAGAATGTGCTGGTAAGGCGTTACATCCGATTCTCTCCTATATAACAGAAGATGGCAAAGTCAATCAAGTTTCCTATGGAACTGCAATGGGAAGAGAAAGCAAAGATTTTTATAAACGTATTGAAATAAAATCTATGCCATATGGACAAGCATTGGCGATTTTATTTTTAATAGAAGCAATCAAAACACTATAAGTATATAGGAGGAAAAGAAATGAGAAAGAGTTTAAGTAAAGTATTAGCAGCTACACTTAGTGCTGCAATGGTATTTGCAATGGCTGGATGTGGATCTTCAGACAAAGCAACAACGGATAACACAAACCAAAGTGCAACAGAAGGTACAAGCGAATCTAGCGAAACTGGTGAAGTAAGAGGAAAGACTATGAAAGTCATGATTTCTGAAGAACCAAGTACAGATAATGCCTTAAAGAATGCTTTGGACAAATGGGCAGCCGAATCAGGAAATACCTATGAAACTATTATCTTGTCCAATGATGATCAAAAAACTAAGTTTACATCAATGGCAAAGAATAACAGTTTACCAGATTTGATTTCTACAGTAGGTATTCATCAGTTATACCCAGAAGAATTTGTTGATGTAAGTACAATTGTTGATATTAGCAAATTTGAGCAAACTCCTTTAAATATCATCGGAAAAGCATTCACAGAAGATGTATATTCAGGATTACCAGTACAGTTTACAACAACTTGTTTCTATTACAATGAAGACTTGTTTACACAGGCTGGAATTGAAGCTCCAACTGCGGAAAATCCATGGACACTTGATCAATTATATGAAAACGCAGCATTGCTTCAAGAAAAAACTGGTGTAAAATATGGTTTTGCAGCAGATGTATCCAGAGCAAGATATGACATTTTAATGTATGCAAATGGTGGAAAATTAGTTGAAAAAGATGGTGATACATTTAAAATTACATTAAACAGTGCAACAAACGTAGATACATTAAATCAGTTTGTAAAAGCAAACGAAGATGGTGTTATGCCTAAAGCCATCTGGGCTGGAGCAACCACTGATAATCCAGTAGAATACTTTAAAAATGGTGATGCAGCAATTCTTTTATCTGGATCATGGAACTACAATACATTTGCAAACGAAATTTCTAAATTCCAATATGGAATTATGACTTCACCAACAGGTAGTGCTTCAAGAAGTGCAATCATTGGTGGTGGTGCTTTGGCAGTACCAAAGAATGGAGAAAATTCTGATGTTGCAATTGATTTCTTAAAATGGTTGTATACAGATGAAAACTTTAAGGCTTATTTACAAAACGACAAAGGTCTTTCTTCTATGAAGGGAATTATTTATGAGCCAGAATCAGATAAGGCAAGAATTGATTATGAAAAACTTCAAGATGAAGTAAATCAGGTTACTGAAACATTTGAAACAGATGAAAGCTCATCATGGAGAGTATACAAAGATGCAGAATATAGAGATACTCTTAAGAGAGCAGTAAGCGGTGAATTGACTGCACAAGAAGCATTGGATTCTTTTGCAAAAGAACTTTCTGCAGAATCAGGATGGTCAATTGCTGAATAAAAAGTGATAAAGATTACATGTATTAAGCTACTGAGATGAATCAGTAGCTTAATATTAAATCTGTATGGAGGATTATGAAATGAATAAAAAGAAACAGGCATTTTGTCATACAAGAGCATTTTGGATGTTTGTAGCGCCTGCATTTATATTATTTACAATATTTTTCTTAGTTCCTTTGGTTTTAAGTATAGGGCTTTCCTTTACTAATTTTGATGGATGGAAAAAGATGGATCTTATTGGACTTAAAAACTATATAAAGATTCTAAAAGACATAGAGTTTTATAAGACCATGATAAGAACTTTTATTTATACAGCGGTAAATTTACCATTTAAAGTAATTCTTCCTTTATTAGTAGCTGTTTTAGTTACTTCAAAGCTACTAAAGGGTACAACGTTCATACGAACAGTAGTTTATATACCAGTATTACTATCAGCATTGGTTGTAGGTATTACGATTAACTGGATGTTTGGTCAGGAATATGGTTTGATTAACTTTCTAATTCAAAATGTTGGTGGTACACCACTTGAATGGGCTCTTAATTCTAAATTGGCTACGTTTGTTATTAGCTTTGCGTCAAACTGGGCATCAATTGGGTATTTCATGATACTATTTATTGGTGGGATTAACAATATTCCAAGAGAATTATTTGAAGCAGCAAATGTAGACGGGGCATCAAAAGTACAAGTGTTTTTCAAAATTATGCTACCAATGCTTTCCCCAACGATTTTTATTGTTTTGTTGTTATCAACAGTAAATTTATTAAAAGAATACGCATTGATACAAGGTATTTCTCTTGGTGGACCAGGTACATCAACAACATATATCATTCAATATATGTTTGACCAAGGATTTAACCAATCCAAATATGGCTATGCATCTGCAGTGGGTGTTATAGTAAGTTTTGTATTTATCATTATTACCATTATTCAGTTTAAATTCACAAAGGGTGGAGGTGAAGTATAATGAAAGGACATAATAATACATTAAAGAGCGCAAAAAAAACGCAACAAACACAAAGTATTCTTGTAACAATACTAGGATTTGTAATCGCTTTTGTTATGATTTTCCCAATTATTTGGTTGTTTTTAAGTTCCTTCAAATCATCAAGTGAATTATTTGCCTATCCGCTTCACCTGTTTCCAGAGAAGTTTTCAGTTGCTTCCTATGCGAAAGTAATCCAGAATGGTTTTTTTATCTATGTAAAAAATAGTTTATTTTTAGCAGTTGTTGGTACATTAATAACAGTTATCATTAGCGCAATGTGTGGCTATGCCTTTGCAATCTATCGTGGAGAAATAAAATACACGAATAAGGTGTTTGGAATTTTTCTTTTGGGAACGTTAATTCCAGGTGAGATTTTAACGATTTCTCAGTTTACTGTAATTAGTGAATTAGGTCTTTATGATAATGTTTGGGGAGTTATTCTTCCAGTTGTTACAACGACTACAGGTATTTTCATGTACAGACAGCATTACATGTCAATTCCATTATCACTTGTTGAATCAGCACGTTTAGATGGAGCGAGTGAATTTAAAATTTTTAAAGATATTATGCTTCCACTTGGGTCATCTGTTACGGTTACGTTAACAATCTTCTCTTTCTTGTGGAGATGGAATGATTATATTTTACCATTGATGGTTTTATCAGATCAAAAGAACTTTACCATTCAGATTGCAATTAAGAGCTATATAGGAACAATGGGTGTTGACTGGAACTCTATTCTTGCTGCTTCTATTTTATCTATTTTACCAGTCATTATATTATTTATTATTCTTCAAAAATATATAACAGGTGGAATTGCTACAACAGGCGTAAAGGGCTAAAAAGGAGAGTATCATGTATGAGATAACAAAAAGAATAGAAAACCTATTAGGCACTCTGCAAAATGAAATCAATTCGGATGAAATTGTTATCCATGATATTCAAATGAAAAAGCTTGGAATGAATGAACGAGCTACTTTCCTTGAAGATGAAACAGGATATCAAAGCTTTAAGACAGGAGATAGATTTGGAGAATTAGATCAACACTATTGTTTTAAAGCAACGATATGCCCACCAAAAGATTTTGTTGGGAAAAGAGTGGTTTTACAGTTAAAGACAGGGGCCACGGACATCTGGAATACAGATAATCCACAGTTTATTTTATATATCGATAAAAAGATGCTATGTGCACTTGATATGAATCACTATGAATGTGTTCTAAGTGAACAGGCAGAAAACAGAGAGTATCATATTGCTTTGTATGCTTACACCAATACATCCCAAAAAGATGTTGCCCTTGATTTAAAAGTTGCAGTGCAACACAAAGAAGTACAAAAGCTTTATTATGATTTACTCGTGCCATTTGAAACTGCTGCTTTACTAAAGGATTCAAATGACTTGAAGTTTGATATGCTTAAAGCAATCAATGATACTATGAATCTCATTGATTTTCGAGTGGTGCCATCTGATGGATTTTATCACTCGATTTGTAAGGCGAGAGATTATTTTCAAGAAAATTTTTATGAAAAAATGTGCAAAGCAAATGACGTTACAGTCTATAGCGTAGGACATACACACATTGATATAGCATGGAAATGGAGAGTAAGACAGACCAAAGAAAAAGCAATCCGAAGTTTTTCAACGGTATTGTATTTAATGGATCGGTATCCAGAATATAAGTTTATGTCAAGTCAACCAATCTTATATCAATTTGTAAAAGAAGAGGAACCAGAATTATATGAAAAGATAAAGGAACGTGTAAAGGAAGGTAGATGGGAAACGGAAGGAGCCATGTGGCTAGAAGCAGATTGTAACCTATCTTCAGGAGAATCCTTAATCCGTCATATTATGTATGGTAAGAAATTCTTTAAAGATGAATTTGGCAAAAAAGATAATGTAATTTTATGGCTTCCTGATGTATTTGGGTATAGCGCAGCTCTTCCACAGATATTGAAAAAATCTGGTATTAAATATTTTATGACTACTAAAATTGGCTGGAATGAATACAATAAGATTCCAAATGATACATTTCTTTGGAAGGGAATTGACGGAAGCGAAATACTTACCTATTTTATTACCACCAGAGATTACATGACAGATCCAGAGTTAAATAAAAATCCAGATATTAGTACAACATATAATGGATTACAAAATCCTAGCCAGATTATGGGTACCTGGCAAAGATTTCAAAATAAAGACTTAACAAAGGATGTTTTAACTTGTTATGGATATGGAGATGGCGGTGGTGGTACAACTCCTAAAATGCTAGAGCAAAGCAAAAGGCTAATAAAAGGGATACCAGGTTGTCCAACTGTAAAACAAACATTTGCAAGAGAATTTTTCGAAAAATTAGAGGCAAATTTAGCAGGAAAACAAATACCAAAGTGGTGTGGGGATTTATATTTAGAATTTCATAGAGGAACCTACACTTCAATGGGTCGAAATAAAAAGAATAATCGTAAGATGGAATTTGCTCTTATGACAACAGAATTCTTTCAAACACTAGCTTTTATAAAAGACACTTCCTTTGCGTATGCCAAAGAAGAACTAGAACAAGCATGGAAATTGTTATTATTAAATCAGTTCCATGATATTTTACCTGGAAGTTCAATCAAAGAAGTGTATGAAGACTCTGATATTGATTATCAAAAAATAGATGATATTACAACAAAACTTTCAAACCAAGCGCTACAAGTAATTGGCATGAATTTAGATTATCAAGAGTCCAAAGAAAATATTATTTTTGTTTGGAATCCATTAAGTATGGTAAGAAACGAAACGATTTGTCTACCAAAAGGAATAAAAAATGTAGCTCATCATGGGAAAAAATTAGTGACACAATATAGTGAAGAGGGTTACCTTTGCCATGTAGCAAATATTCCAGCTAATGGTTATACCGTTCTTACTTGCTTAAAGGAGAGAGAAAACGAAATAGCGTTAGTGAATGAAAGTGATATCAAAGAATTTGAAACAAAGTATTATAAGGTATGCTTTAATGAAGTGGGTGAATTAAGCTCCTTATTTGATAAAACAGCAGAGAGGGAAATCCTTAGAGATGGTGTTTGCTCAAATCAATTACTAGTATATGAAGATCGACCTTATGAATTTGATGCTTGGAACATTGATTCTTTTTATAAAGAGAAGTGTTATCCAGTCAATGAAGTACTTTCTTGGTCGGTACAACAAGGAGAACTACAGACAAAAGTACTTTGTAAAAAGAGGTTTTTAGATTCTACGATACAACAAGAAATCATTTTTTACACAAACTCAAAGAGAATTGACTTTCATACGAACGTAGATTGGAAGCAGGAACAGCTTTTATTGAAGGCAAAATTTGCATTGGATATTGAGACAACAAAAGCAACTTGTGATATTCAATTTGGAAATATTGTGAGAAATACACATAAAAATACAAGCTGGGAAAAGGCACAGTTTGAAGTATGTGCACATAAATGGGTAGATTTATCAGAAGCTTCCTATGGAGTCGCTTTGATCAATGATTGTAAGTATGGTTATAGTTTTGAAGAATCAGACATCAGTATCACGTTAATTAAGTCTGGAATCTTTCCATATGCGGATGCGGATAAACAGATGCATGAGTTTACTTATTCCTTATATCCACATGAAGGTGACTTTAGAGGTGGCAGGGTAGTTCAGACCGCATATGAGCAAAATGTTCCATGTAAGGTTATATTGCAGCCAGCGTATATAGATGCAAAAGAGTTTTCCCTTTTTGGAGAATTACCAGATCATGTCATTTTGGAAAGTATAAAAAAAGCACAAGATTCGGATGAAATTATACTTAGGTTCTATGAAGCATACGGAAAAAGGGGTAAGGTGAATCTTGATGTGAATCAGCTAAGTGCAAAGGGTGCTTGGCTTTGTAGTATGCTAGAAGAAAAAGAAACAAACCTTTTAATTCATGAGAATCAAATAAATTTTGAAATAAGGCCATACGAAATCATTACGATGAGTATTGAGCGATAGTGAATAAATAGGAAACAAGTTTTATATACAAATGAATGATTACGAGAAAGAAGAAAAAGAAATGTCTAATAAAAAAGAAATCTTAGCTTATGTGAGTATGTCTGTTATCATGATTGCACTTGGAGCAAGTGATGCGATGCGTGGTATTTTTGCACTTGTTTTTGAAAAGCACTTTGCTTTAACCAATACACAGATATCTTTGATTGTAACCATAAGTTATATGGGAAATCTAGTATTTTTACTGGTTGGTGGAAAGATTGCAGATCGCTTTCATAAAAAGGCTGTTTCCTTAAGTGTTATGTGTATTTGGTGTCTTGCAGCATTATTATATCTAGTAACGGATAATTATTATGCATTGCTTATTGGAATGTTTTTTACTATGGGGGCATCTACCTTAATGAATACATTAATCAATATTATGACCCCTGTTTTGTTTGCTAGTGCACCTGCAATGATTATTAACACTTTATTTTTTGTACAAGGGATTGGAACAACAGGTAGTCAGAAGCTAGCAGGAATGTATGCTTCTGATATCAATTCATGGAAGATTACCAATGCGATTTTAATTGCGATTGCAGTTATTGGTATTATATTGTTAGCGTTTACACCAATGAAAGAGCCTAAAAGGCAGCAAGCGAATGCTTCTAAGAGTAAAGGGTTTAAAGAAGTAGTTCAAAATCCAGCTTTTTTCTATTTGATTTTAATACTAGGGTGTTATTTTGTTGCCGAGCATGGAATGCTTAACTGGTTTGTGTCCTATGCTTATAATAAATTAGGCTTAAGCATGAAACAAGCATCTACTTTTCTTTCTTTGTTTTTTGGTGGAATTACAATCGGAAGACTTATATTTGCTCCATTGATAGCAAAATTTGGAATACAAACAAGCATCAAGGTGTTTGGTGGTGTTGCTACTTGTTTTTATGCAATAGGAATTGTCTTGGGGGCAAAAGGGGTATTTATACTTAGCATTACGGGAATCTTTTTTTCCGTATTGTATCCGACTTTAATTATGATGATTCAAGGTTACTATGACTCAGATATTGTTTCAACTGCAACAGGTAGTATTATCAGTGTAGCAACTATATTTGATATTGTATTTAATATTGCATTTGGATATATTATCGATAAGATAGGCTTTGGAAAAGGATTTATGATTTTGCCGATTACGATGTGTATTTTTTATGTTATATTTCGAATTTTTGACAAACGAGTAACTGTGATAGGAGAGAATAACCATGAAATTTATTAAAGCAACAGATTATATGGATATGAGTAGAAAAGCAGCTAATATCATTTCGGCTCAGATTATTATGAAACCTAATTGTGTTCTTGGGCTTGCAACAGGTTCATCACCTATTGGGATATACAATCAACTTGTAGAATGGTATCAAAAAGGTGATTTGGATTTTTCGCAAGTTACCACAATTAATCTGGATGAATACAAAGGCTTATCCAAAGATAATGAACAAAGTTATTATCATTTTATGGACGAGAAGCTATTTAGCAGAGTAAATATAAAAAAAGAAAGAATCTTTTTACCAAACGGTATGGAAAAGGATAGCACAAAGGCTTGTGATGACTATAATAATATAATTGAAAGCTGTAAAGGTGTAGATTTGCAGCTTCTAGGCATAGGTCACAATGGCCACATTGGTTTTAATGAACCAGGAGAAGAGTTTAAAGCAAAAACACACTGTGTTGATTTAGCCGAATCTACAATCATAGCCAATCAAAGATTCTTTTCTACGATAGAAGAGGTTCCAAAGCAAGCTTATACAGTAGGGATAAAGACAATTATGCAAGCTGAAAAAATTGTTGTGGTGGTAAGTGGTGAAGAGAAAGCCGAAATAGTGAAAGAGGCATTTTTTGGACCAATTACTCCTAAAGTGCAAGCATCTATTTTACAGCTTCATAATGATGTAACCATTGTAGCGGATGAGGCAGCATTATCTATGATAGAATTGTAAGGAGTGTAAAGAATGAAAAAATATACGATAGGGGTAGATATCGGAGGCACGAATATTGCAATTGGATTTATAAATGAAGATAATCAGCTGGCATTAAAGGATTCTGTAGAAACACCAAAAAGAGGAACAGCAAAAAATATCATAGATAGCATTGTTTTTCTAATTCAAAAGATGGCAAAAGAATTAAATGTTTTAAAGGAAAATTTCGATTATATAGGAATCGGTGTTCCAGGAACTGTGAATAAAGAAAGTGGAAAAATTGAGTTTGCCAATAATCTTTCTTTTCATGATGAGGATTTAATGGGAATGTTGAAAAAACATTATCCTGGCATACCAATGGCAATGAATAATGATGCAAATGCTGCGGCATACGGAGAATTTGTTGCAGGTGTTGGCAAAGAGGTTGATTCAATGATCATGGTGACTTTAGGAACTGGAATCGGTGGCGGAATTATTATTGACCGTAAACTTTATGAAGGCTCTAATTTTGCTGCTGGAGAATTAGGACATTTTGTTATCAATTGCGAAGGAATTCCTTGTAACTGTGGTAGAAGGGGATGCTTTGAAGCGTATGCATCCGCCACTGCATTGATTGAGCAGACCAAAACTGCTATGAAAAACGAAAAAGAATCCTTATTGTGGGAAATGTGTGACTATAATTTGGAAAAGGTTGAAGGTAAAACTTTATTTGACTGTGTACGACTATTTGATAAGACAGCAGAAAAAGTATTAAATCAGTATATTTATTATTTATCAGTGGGAATCATTGATATCATCAATATATTTCAACCAGATATGGTCTGCATAGGAGGAGGAATCAGCAAAGCAGGTGATTTGATTTTAGATGGATTAAAAGAGAGAGTCCAAAAAGAAGATTACGCCAGAACCTCAAAAAAACAGGCTAAAATAGTATTTGCACAACTGGAAAATGATGCAGGAATTATTGGAGCAGGTTTACTTGCAAAACATTTCACGAACTAACACCCTAAATGGAGGAAAACCTATGAAAAGATATATGGAACATATCATACGATCTGCAGAAGCCAGAGTGGATCACTTTTTAACGGTTCAGGTAAAGGACAAAACAAAAATGGATTACGGCGCTATGAAAGGTGAGATATATGAGGCGAAGCCAACGATATATGCCATGTCAGAGGCAGCAGCAGTATACTGCAATGCTAGTAGCCGATATTTTCATGATACCACGTTAAAAAACGCCATGAATTTGGCACTGGATTTTATTGCAAAGGCGCAAAGAGAGAATGGAAGTTTTGATTATCCAAGCTGTAACTTTAATTCAGCTCCAGATACTTCTTTTTGTTTTAAACGCTTAATTGCAGGGTATCGTGTCATTTTAAAATATGAACCAGAAGAAGTGGAGCTACTTGGTAAATATAAGACAATTTTAGTTCGTTCACTCAATGCGTTGGTGGAAGGTGGCTTTCATACGCCAAATCATAGATGGGGAATCACTGCGGCATTAATGCAGGGAGTAAATCTTGTAGATGATGCAGATTTTCAAGAAAAACTAACCTTGCGTGCCAAACAATTTCTTGCAGAAGGAATTGATGGAGACGAAGAAGGAGAATATGCAGAGCGTTCCACAGGAAACTACAATGCAGTGGTAAACAATGCTATGATGGCAATGTATGAGGAAAGTAAGGACGAATATTATCTTGGATTTGTGGAACGAAATCTTAAGATGATGATGTATTATTATGAGCCAGACGGAACCATATTTACACAAAATTCAACAAGACAAGATCAAGGAAAAGCGGCCTATCCGAATCAATATTTCTATCAATATTTATATATGGCAACCAAGTTACAGGATCCTCTTTTTGGTAATGCAGCACATAAGATTATTAAAGATAATCAAGAAAGAGGAGAATTAGCTCCACCTTGTCTTTACACCATTATGCTTCATAAAGAGATGGAAGAATATGAGTTTAGTGGCTATGGCTTCTTAGATTCCTATCGCAAACATTTTAAAGAAGCTGGTGTCATGCGTGTGAAAAACGATACTTTTGGTTATAGCCTGTTAAAAGGGAAAAGTGCATTTGCTTTTATGAAATTCAAAGATACCTTAATTTATCTTAAAATTGGAGAAAGCTATTGTGACATTCGAAATTTTATTCCACAAAAGTTTGAAGTAAAAGATAAGGAATATAAATTAAGCTCAGTTGCAAAGGGCTGGTATTTTCTTCCGTTTAAGGATAAACAAGATACAACAGATTGGTGGAAGATGGATCACTCCAAAAGAGAACTGCAAATTAGCAGTGAATTAAAAGTAGAGGTTACCATCAAAGAATTAGAAAATGGATTAGAGTTTAAGGTAAATTCCATTGGACTTGATATGTTACCACTTCGTGTTGAAATCTGTATTCCAACAGGAGCAATCATAGAACATGATACATTCTATATGAAAGCAGAAAAAGGCAGTGGAATGGTATTAAGAGATGGTTATGTTACCATGCATCATAATGACCAGACAATTAAAATTGGACCAGGATATGGAACACATGAATTTGGTGGGCACTATTCTGGAGAAGAATTCAACGAATCAGGATATACCATTTATTTAAATGATTATACTCCTTATGAAAGAACTTTTACAATTACTTGTGAGTAATGCTTTTAGTCAGTAAAAAAAGCCTGTGCATGCAATGCATAGGTTTTCTTTTTTGCAAAAAGTAAAGCATGTGTTTTCGTATTTTAAGTTTTGTTGCTATTATTTGTTTTAGCGTATATAATGATTATCAAAATAAAGGAAGAGGGCAGGGTATAAAATGAATGGAAAGATCTTATTGGTAGATGACGATAAGAAATTAGGAGAAGAGATTAGTCTAACTGGGAGAGAGTTTCTACTATTGTCATATCTAATGGAGAACGCTAATAAAATCATTAGTAAAGAGCATTTGTATGAACAGGTATGGGGGGAATGTTTTAGTATTAGTGATAATACCATTATGGTTCATATCCGTCATATTCGTGAAAAGATTGAAGATACTCCATCAACTCCTCGCCAGCTTATTACTGTGAAAGGCTTGGGATATAAGTTAAAGAAAAGGGTTGATTAAATGAAGAAATCTGGATTTCGTACAATTTTTCATGTTTATGTGATATTCTTTCTGTCTATGCTTGGAGTAATTATAGTGGCAATCAGTATTTTTTATTTATTGGTTACTGTGAAAACACCAAACGGTAACACAGTAAAAAGCGATTGGCCAAAATCATTTACTAAGAATTTCAGTGAGCAGATTGTTTTTGTTAATGACAAACCACAAGTCAAACAGTCAGGAATAGAGTCTTTACAAGAAAACAAGATCGGATTGCAAATTTTAGCACATTCAGGAAATGAAATCTATAGCTATCAAAAGCCTGAACAAGCAAAGGATACTTATACAAGTACTTTATTGCAGGATTTATATCAAACAGGTCAGTTAAATATTAGCGAAACAACTGCTTTTATAGATACAATAACTCATAATAAAACTGAATATATTTACATTCTTTATTTTCCTGTAAAGATATCTAAAATAAATATGTACCTAAACGGAGAAAGGTTTGTGGGTGGGAAAAGTGTTATTCTTACCTTTGTTGCTATCCTTTTTATAGTTATCATCTTGTCAGGGGTTGTTTATGGATATTGGACAACTAAAATCATGAGTCATTTAACAGTATCAATCAGTGAAATTGCAACACGAAGATATCTTCCCATGCAAGCACGTGGCTCGTTCAAAGACATTTATGATAGCTTAAATGTTTTAGATACTGAAATTAAGGCAAGTGACAAAATAAAGGAACAAACAGAGAAAATGAGAGAAGAATGGATTTCAAACATTACTCATGATTTAAAAGGACCTTTATCTCCGATTAAGGGGTATGCAGAATTAATATTGGAAAATGACATTGAAGATGAGAAGCAACGTAAGCGATATGCGCAAGTTATGTTAAAAAATGTTACCTATATGGAAACTCTGATTCATGATTTGAAATTGACCTATCAATTGAAGAATGGAATGATTCCTTTCAAACGACAGGAGAAAAATATCATTCGATTTTTAAAGGAGTTGGTAATTGATATTTTAAACAACCCGACATATGAGGATCGTAGCATTCATTTTGAAACTGATGTAGAAAACATTCTATTTTCTTTTGATGAAACACTATTTACGAGACTATTTCAAAATCTTATAATCAATGCTTTTATACATGGGAATGAAAATACAGAAGTTACCCTGGAAATTACTTCCTTGGATACTGTATTGCAAATTTTTGTAACAGACAATGGTAGAGGAATCGCATCAGAGGAAATAGACCTACTCTTTCAGCGATATTATAGAGGAACAAAAACAAAGCAAAAGTCAGAGGGAACAGGCCTAGGACTTGCAATTTCAAAAAATATTGTAGAACTTCATGGTGGTACAATCAGTGTAAACAGCGTAAAGGATGTCGAAACTACTTTTCAGTTACAATTCCCCCAAATTAAGGTTAATTAAGGTTGACTGAAAAATAGATTAAGGTTGATAGTTTATCATTTTATATGATAGCTATCAACTTTTTTATTTGAAAGAAGGTGTTAAAGTGAAAATCATATTAAAATATATTTTGGTAAATGTGAAAGATAAAAAAATGAGATCAGCTGTAATGTTGATGTCAATACTTCTTTCCACGGCATTGCTATTTGTATCCTTTTCAATTGGTACTTCTTATGAAAGCGCACAGCGAAAAATGGCACAGGGTATGGCAGGAGCTGCAACCGTTGCTATTACAGCAAAAGGTGATAAAAACAACATTAAAATCAATGATATTCCAGATTTATCCTCAATTGAGGCATGTGTAGGTATACTTGAAAGTAGTTCATTATATCACGAAAATGGCTATTACGAAACGGTTGACTTGCTTGCTGCTGATTTAATGCAGTTAAACCAGATTAATAAACCGCGCTTACTAGATGGAGGAGATATCACTGATTTTACAGGGAATAAGATTATTCTTCCTGAGCGATTCACTTCAAAATATGGAATTAAGCAAGGTGATTTTATAACACTACAAATTAATGCGAGTCCAGTCAGTTTTAAAGTTGAAAAAATAGCTGCTTATGATACTGTTTTTTTACGGCATACGAGGGGAGCGACAGCTTTGTTGCCTCTTTCTGCATTGAAAGAACTTTTGGGACAAACGGATGGATATAGTAAGATTTTAGTGAAACCCCAAAAAGACGTTTCAACAGGAGATTTATTAAAGGAGTTAAAGAGCACAATTCCTAGTAGCAGTTACAAGGTATCAGAAATTGTAAACGAAGCACAAGTCATAGCTGATGCGAGACAAAAGTCTATGCCATTTTTTTTAATTAGCTTTTTTTCCTTAACAATCAGTGTCTTTATTATTTACAGCAGCTATAAGGTCATTATTTTAGATCGACTACCTGTAATTGGTACGTTTCGAAGTATTGGGGCGACCCAAAAAGCAGTCACACATATTCTTCTATTGGAAAGCCTATTTTATGGCGGTGTTGGAGGAGTGAGTGGAGTTTTGGTAGGAATGTTTGTTTTGAAATTGATATTACAGGGAATGGGGAATTCGCTTGCACAAGGAATAGAAATTCCAGTTATAATATCACTGTTTAGTATCATGATATCCTTTGCTGTGGCAATTGCAGCTTCAATGCTAAGCGCATTACTTCCCATACGTCGGGCAAGTCGTCTTCCAATCAAAGAGGTGGTACTTGGAACAGTAGAAGAAAAGAAGATTTCCAAACAATTTATATTTGGACTTGGATTTGTTTTATTTTTAGTATCTGTTGTTTTACCAAGGATTGCTTCTGATAATTTATTATATTTAGCGGGAGGATTTTCTTTGCTTGGATTGATTGCCGCAACAATACTTATTATACCCCCTATAACTAATCTTACTTCTGTGGGCTTGGAACGCCTATATGGTCTGATATTAAAAAATGAAGGAAAACTTGCCGCAAGAAATATACGAGACAATAAAAGCATTGCTCAAAATATTACCTTACTTTTTATTAGCATTTCTGCTGTCATAGCAATTAGTGTTGTAGGCAATTTTGTAACCGTTTATATTAGTGACGTATTCAACCAAGCTCAATTACAAGGCTTTGCTGATGGTCAAATGGATACGGACTTTATTGAGCAAGTAAAACAAATGGATGGAATTGAAAAGGTACTTCCACTCTTTGTTTATAAGAATGAGATGCGAGCAAATGGTATTGCTATCTCTCGGCTTGAAGCAACAGACAATTTAAAATGGTATAGTTCTATGTTTGCACTTAACTATAAAGAAAATAGCGAACTAGAACAAGTTTTTTCTATGTTTGAAAAGGAGCGGTCAATTATATTAAGTGAAAGTTGTATAAAACGCACTGGTGTTTTCATTGGAGATACACTATCTTTGTCAAATGGGGTTGTAACAAATTCCTATGTTGTAATCGGTAGCTTTAAGTCGAGAGCAACAGATGTGGAGGGTATCATTTCTTCTACTTTTGCTATTTTTGATTTTAGTAAGGAAATGTATGGATTTTTAGCTTTTACCGCCGCCAATCCTGATGCAATCATGGTACAAATTCGTCATTTATTTGGAGATACCTCCAACTGGAGTCGGACAGTGGAGGAATTTAACAAGGATGCAATGTCAACGGTGGGAGCCTTTTTACGGCCTATGCATAACATGACTTACTTTATTTTTGTGCTAGCAACCGTAGGAGTTATAAACAATTTGTTGATTAACTATATCTAAAAACGCCGTTCCATTGCTATGTATAAGTCGGTTGGATTAAGCAATTGGCAAAACTTTAAGATTACATTGATTGAGGGTATTTCTTGTGGCTTGATTGGTATGGTTATCGCAGTAGTGGTTTCTTATATGGAGATACAAACAATTTTCCTTGTTGCTGGACCTAAAATTTCAATGGTGCCAAAATTTGGTGTCAAGACATTTTTTTTGGCTGGTGCTATGGGGATACTAGTAACATTGTTGGGCTCTGTTGTTCCGATTTTGAAAAGTCGTCAAATGAAGATAATAGAAGAAATCAAATTCGATTAAGAAAGAATTGGAGGGTTAATAGATGAAATCATTATATGATACGATTGCCGTAGAGGGGAAACAACTTATGAAAGATTTTCGACTTGGTGATACTATAACAAAGGTATTAAAAGGTGTATCGTTGCAGGTTATGAAGGGTGAATTTGTATCCATTATGGGTCCATCAGGGTCGGGGAAAAGCACGCTGCTTTATATACTTGGGGGTCTGGATGCTCCCACTGGCGGATTCGTTTATCTAAATGGTACCGATATCTCTCACTTTAGTGATGAAAAAATGAGCAGAATACGTCGTCAGAAGATAGGTTTTGTATTCCAGTTCTATAATCTTATTCCGAATTTGAATGTAGAAGAAAACATCATGTTGCCTTTACTTTTAGATGGAAAGAGAATGAGGGATTAAAAGAAGCAATTGAATCACATCTTAGAGGTTGTAGACCTATCTGACAGGCGTAAGCATACTCCAAGAGAATTATTAGGAGGGCAGCAACAGCGAGTGGCAATTGCCCGTGCATTGATTGGAAGTCCTGAAATTTTGTTTGCCGATGAACCAACAGGTAATCTAGATAGCAAGACAGGGGCAGAAATTATGAATCTATTACGTGATATTAACCGTGAATGTGGACAGACAATCATTATGGTAACACATTCGCCAGAGGCAGCTAAAAGCAGTAGCCGTGTCATTACCGTTAGAGATGGAATGATTGAATAAATTATTGTAATAAAAAACAATTGGGGTAGTTATCCTTTTTTTAGGGATAACTACCCCAATTGTTTTTTATGTGTTAAAAATAAATCTGTTTGTTTCCAAATATGGTATCGTTAATAGAAGATACGAGCCAGTCTTTTGCTTTTTGTAATTCTCGTCTTTCCAAATATTCAAATAATACTGCTGTGTTATGGTACAAAGATTCGGTTCCATATAGACGGCAAAATCTCTTCCACAAGGACATAACAGGGATTTGGAAGGAAGAAACAATAAGTGGCAGCAAGGTATTTCCAGATAAGCATGCTAATTCGTGCTGAAATTCAAATGCAAGTTTAGATGCCTCTTCCACAGAGGATGTTACTTTCATTTTATCAACATAACTTTTTAGTAATTTCAAATCATCATCTGTAATTTTTAAGATACATAATTCAACTGCAAGAGTCTCGAAAGCAATTCTAAGTTCTAAGATAGAACGAATCTCTGCATCACGTAGTACTCCCCCGTTATAATTCATGATGGAAATTAAAGTCTCTAACGTTCCATTTCTTCTATAATCAGCAACGAAAGTTCCAACTCTTGGTTTGATGATTAAAAATCCTTTTCGTGCCAATTCTGAAATGCCAGCATTTACAACTGCACGGCTTACTTGCATTAATTCTGCTAGTTCTCTTTCGGGAGGTAACTTTTCTCCAATTGGAATTTTCCCGGATAAAATCATAGTTTCTAGTTGGCTGATAAATAATTCCTTCAAGGAAGGGGCGTTTAATTTTGTAAATTCCATGGCTTAAAACTCCTTAATGTGATTCTGGTATGACCACATACCAATTATAATTATATAGTAATATTGAATAAAAATCAATAATATTAGCGGAAAAAATTAAAATATTTAACATGTAAAATAAGGGATAACTTGACTTTTTTTAACATAATATGTTAATATATTGACAAAGTAAACCTGTGTCATACTGGTATGACCAGAGAGGAAGGGGAGATATTATTATGTTTATATTTGACTATGAAAGCGGTGCAACCGCGCTATCCGTATGGATGGTTTGGATTTTGGTATTTGTCCTATTGTTTCTACTAAATGAGCTGACAAGAAGAAATGTGTATGTTGGATTTTTTTCGTTTGTCGTATTACCAATCTTTTTATCGGTATTATGGTTTACGGTTTTAAAAGAAACAACATATACAGACTGGTTTCATCTTGCAAAGGTATACTCTGCAACAGCTGGCTGTATTGGATTTTGGTGTATTCGTCACTTGCATGGAACCAACAAAAAGACTGGTAAAGAGTGGAGGCTATCTAACAATCGCATCGCATTGTGTTTTCCGGCACTTATTTTAGCCATTAATATCTTAGAAGCAGTTGCCAGAGACATTGAAGTTGGACTTACCTTTTCAGTTGAAGGCGGAGGAATTGCTAATGATTCGATGCTTGTGCTTGGAGGCTCATGGAATTTCATGAATGCAGCAGCTGGTATTTTAAATATTATCACGATTACTGGGTGGTTTGGAATCTGTATACGAAAGGTTACAAATCATGATAAGAGTAAGGATATGCTTTGGCCAGATATGTTGTGGTTTTGGATTGTAGCATATGATCTTTGGAATTTTGCATATACATATAATTGTTTACCAGGACATTCTTGGTACTGTGGATTTGCCCTATTATTGGCACCTACCGTATGCGCCTTTACCATAGGAAAAGGAGCTTGGTTGCAGCACCGCGCACAGACACTGGCACTATGGTGTATGTTTGCTCAAACCGTACCTGCATTTATAGATGAAGGAAAATTTGCAGTATCTTCTTCTTATGGCACAAACTGGCTTTTCTTTTGGAGCCTCCTAGCTTTATTGGTTAATATTGTAGTGTTTGCATTTATGGTTTATAAAGCTGTATCGACAAAACGAAATCCGTATAAAGGTGAGTTATATATTGATTTGAAAAAATACAAGGAAATCAAAGCGTTGGCAGAATAGGAGAAGGGGAATGGATACATATAAAGTATTAGAAATTAAACAAAGTGTTTTTGAAGATAATGATAAACAAGCTAGGTTGCTTCGGGAAGAATTAAAGCAAAACAAGACCTTTTTATTGAATTTAATGTCTTCGCCAGGTTCAGGTAAAACAACTACTGTTGTACGAACCATTGAAGCTTTGAAAGATGAAATGAACATAGGTGTGATGGAGGCTGATATTGATTCGGATGTGGATGCTGCTAAGGTATCTGAAACTGGTGTAAAGGTAATACAGTTACATACAGGAGGCATGTGTCATTTAGATGCTGATATGACCAAACAAGGCTTACAAGGTCTTGGAACAGAGGAAATCGACTTTGCCATTTTGGAGAATGTAGGAAATCTTGTATGTCCAGCTGAATTTGATACAGGTTCTTCTAAAAATGCTATGATTCTTAGTGTACCAGAGGGTGATGATAAACCATTGAAATACCCGCTTATGTTTTCCATTGTAGATGTGTTACTAATAAATAAAATGGATGCGGTTGAATTTTTTGATTTTGACTTAGAAGCGGTGAAGGAAAGAGTAAAAAAGTTAAATCCGAACATTAAAGTAATTCCAATTTCAGCTAAAAAAGGTGAAGGTATGGAGGAATGGTTTGATTGGATTAGAGAACAGGTGAAAACATGGGGGGAGGATTAAGATGGTAAAGAAAAAGGTGTTGGAATTAGCAAATAAGATATCTGCTGGACTTACAGGGGGAGTAATTAAAGTAAAACCAACCGATCCAGAATATCGTATTCTTGAACCAGTAACAACAGATGAAATGGCAGAAGTCGCACTTCATTTAGAGATACGAAAACCAAAAAGCATTGATGTGATTGCAAAGGAATGTAAAAGACCAGTAGAAGAAGTAGAAAAGCTTCTTTCCCAAATGGCAATCGATGGTTCCATTAAAGTGGAAGAAATAAATGGAAAAGACCATTATTTCCTTGAACTGTATGTGCCGGGTGTTATGGAATATATGGTTGCAAATAAAGAAAACGTAAAAAAATATCCAGTCATTGCAGAATGTTTTGAAGAATATACAAGAAAGTTAGGCCCGACATTAGCGGGAAACCTTCCAGTTGGTATGGGGGTTATGAGAGTAATTCCAATTGATAGTGCGATTGAAGGAGATACAAGAAGAGCATCTTATGAAGAAATTGCTGAATTAATTAATAAGCATGAACACTTCTCGGTTGCTGATTGCGCTTGTCGGACCTCAATGCGAGTCATAGGCGAGGGATGTGGTCATACGGTTGAGGATATGTGTATTCAACTTGGACCAGCAGCAGAATATTATATTCGAACAGGAAGAGGAAGAAAGATTACAAAAGAAGAAGCGATAGAGATTTGTCAACGGGCAGAAAAAGAAGGATTGGTTCATTCTATTCCAAACCTGTCTGGACCAGGTAATGCACTAGCTGTGTGCAATTGTTGTGGATGTTCTTGCTTTGGTCTTAGAAATGCTACCTTCTATAAGAACCCTGATTTCTCCAGATCAAACTACGTGGCGCAGGTAAACAAAGATAAATGTGTAGCCTGTGGAGAATGTGTAGAAAACTGTCAGGTGAATGCACTGAAATTAGGGCAAAATCTATGTACCAAGGAGCCACTGCCAGAACAAGAAGAAAAAGATACACCGTTTGATACCAAATGGGGTAAGGACAAATGGGATTTGGATTATCGCAATCGTAAGGTAGTAGCGGAAACAGGAACAAGTCCTTGTAAATCAGAATGTCCTGCACATATTGCAGTCCAAGGCTATATTAAAATGGCTTCTCAAGGAAGATACAAAGAAGCCTTGGAATTGATTAAAAAAGAGAATCCATTTCCTGCTGTTTGTGGACGTATTTGTCCAAGAAAATGTGAATCTGCCTGTACAAGAGCGGGTATCGATGAACCTTTAGCGGTAGATGAAGTAAAGAAATTTCTTGCAGATCAAGACTTAAAAGAAGAACATCGCTTTATACCTGAAAGAAGTATCGAAAGGCCAGAAAAAATCGCAGTCATTGGAGCTGGACCAGCAGGCCTTTCTTGTGCGTATTTCTTGGCTGTTGGAGGATATCAGGTTACTGTATTTGAAAAGCAGACAAAGCTTGGAGGCATGCTAACACTTGGAATTCCGTCTTTTCGACTGAGTAAAGATGTGGTAAATGCGGAAATTGATATATTAAAAGAACTGGGCGTAGAATTTAAAACAGGAATTGAAGTAGGAAAAGACATTACGATAGATGCATTACGAAAACTTGGCTATCAAGCTTTTTACCTTGCAATTGGTGCACAAGAAGGAAGAAGTCTTGGTCTGGAACATGAAGATGCGACAGGGGTTATGACAGGGGTTGATTTTCTTCGAAGAGTGAATCTAGACGAGGACTTAAGGACAGAAGGCCAGGTAGTTGTAATTGGTGGTGGTAATGTAGCTATCGATGTTGCAAGAACGGCAGAAAGAATCGGAGCATCTAAAATTGACATGTTTTGTTTGGAAAGCAGAGAAGAGATGCCTGCGCTTGAAGAAGAAATAGAAGAAGCTTTATCAGAAGGTATTAAAATCAATCCTTCTTGGGGACCAAGTCGCATTCTCACAGAAGAAGGCCGCGTGGTTGGAGTTGAATTTAAGAAGTGTATTTCTGTTTTTGATTCACAAGGCAAATTCAATCCTTCATTTGATGAGAGCAATACAAAGATTGTAAAAGCAGATTATGTTTTAATTTCAGTTGGTCAAGCAATGGATTGGGGTGGTTTGCTCGAAGAAACAGCACTTGAATTAAATCCTAATAAAACAATAAAAGTGGATTCACTTAGCTATCAGACAAAGGAAAAAGATATATTTGCTGGAGGCGATGCAGTAACTGGGCCTAAGTTTGCTATTGATGCAATTGCACTGGGAAAACAGGGAGCAATATCGATTCATCGTTATGTACATAATGATAATCTTTTAATAGGAAGAGAAAGGGAATACCACGCTCTTGATAAGGAGAATCTAAATCTGGAAGGGTACGATAATATTCCTAGACAAAAATCGGAACATGTAGAGGGAAGTCGTTCAAAGGAAACGTTTGAAGACCTTCGCAAAACCTTTACGGAAGAACAAATAAAGAAAGAAACGCAGCGCTGTCTAGGTTGTGGTGCAGTTGTGGTAGATGAATATCAATGTGTTGGATGTGGAGTCTGTACAACAAAATGTAAATTCGATGCAATCTCATTAACACGTAAATATGATAGTGCAGGCGTGGATTTTTCTGAAATGAAGCCAATTGTTATTAAACATGCAATCAAGAGACAAGGAAGAATTGTGGTAAAGAGTGCAAAAAAGTCTGTTCAATCCATATTAGGAAAATAAAAATGCACGGGAGTGAAGAAAATTGCATGAAATAGGTGTCATGATTGAAGTTGTCAAAACAGTCGAAAAGTTTGCAAAGCAAAATGGCGTAACCCAAATTCAGACCTTGGTATTACAAATAGGAGAATTATCTACAGTGGTTCCGCGCTATATTAAAGCATGTTACCCTGCTGCAATAGAGGGTACATTATTAGAAAACACACAATTACAGATTGAAATACTGCCTGGAAATGCAATCTGTGATTCTTGTAACAAGGTTTTTAATATCCTTGAAAGCAAAAGCGTCTGTCCATATTGTAATAGTAAAAACTGGGAGATGCTAACTGGAAAAGAATTCAATATTAAAGAAATTGTTGCATGTTAAGAAAAAAGTGATAAAATAAAAAATGATTGAGAAGGTAAAAATAATTGCTTATCTCAATCATTTTTGTGTATAATAAAAGCAATGGTTAAGCTATGCTTGAATTTTAAGAATGTAGCGAGTTGATACTTATTTTCAATTTCAACGATAATACGGAATAGACGAATAAAGAAAAAGATGATATGATAGTTAATAATAAGTACGTATTTCATATGGATTTAATACGTTTATATATTTAAGACTAGTAAACCAAAGATCAGGCTTGTTGATGATATGTCTGAAATACATGAATGAGTAATAGGAGTGGAAGTAAAGTGAGTAAAATTACAGAATCAATTTATTATGTAGGCTGCAACGATAAGGATCTCGATTTATTTGAAGGACAGTATCTGATTCCAAATGGTGTATCTTACAATTCATATGTTATTATAGATGAAAAAGTTGCGATAATGGATACGGTTGATAAGAGAGTCACAGATGAATGGCTTCATAATCTGGAAGAAACCCTTCAGGGAAGAACGATTGATTATCTTATTGTTTCTCATATGGAACCAGACCATGCTGCAAATATTAAGAATCTTGTAGAGAAGTATCCAAAGTTACAGGTGGTTGGAAATGTCAAAACATTTAATTTGATATCCCAATTCTTTCATATGGATTTAGAGGGGAAGAAAATTATTGTAAAAGAAGGCGATACCTTAAATCTAGGAAGACATACCTTACAGTTTATAATGGCACCTATGGTACATTGGCCAGAAGTTATGGTTACTTATGAGCAAAGTGAAAAAGTGTTATTTACTGCAGATGCCTTTGGGAAATTTGGAACTTTGGATATTGAAGATGATTGGGTAGAAGAAGCTAGACGCTATTATTTTAATATAGTAGGGAAATATGGAGCGCCCGTTCAGGCGCTTTTGAAGAAAGTTTGTGGCTTGGAGATTTCAATGATTTGTTCTCTTCATGGACCTGTTTTGAAAGAAAATCTCAAATATTATGTTGATAAGTACAATACTTGGAGTAAATACGAAGCAGAAGAGGAAGGTATTCTTATTGCGTATGCTTCAATTTATGGAAATACAGCTGATGCTGCTATAAAAATGGGTAAGTTATTAGAGGAACAAGGCAAAAAAGTGATTGTGATTGATCTTGCAAGAACTGATAAATCAAGAGCATTACAATATGCATTTCAGTATAGCAAAATGATTGTTGCAGCTTCTTCCTATGATGCAAGTGTTTTTCCTTGTATGCATGAATTTTTATTACGCTTGCAGCACAAGAATTATCAAAATCGCAAAGTTGCAATTATTGAAAATGGTTCATGGGCTCCGACAGCTGGAAAAACCATGAAGGATATATTAGTAACTATGAAAAACGTAGAGATTGTTGAGCCTAGTATCCTAATAAAATCTACAATGAACGAAGAAAATGTAAAACAAATGGAAGAATTAGCAAAACAATTCTAATGCAGTCTAAGGAGTCCATATCGACAGAGTTCGATATGGACTCCTTAGACTGGAGGCGCCTAGATGATGAACGACGAAAATAAGAATGTATGTTATAAGAATGTGACACTTGAGAAGATAAAACGCTTGGGTGGAATATATATTGAAAACATTCAAGAGGGATTTGATTCATACAATTTTTCTTATTTAGAAGGTACAAAAGACGAGATACAAAAAGAAATAAAAAGGTTACAGGAAAAAAATGGAATTGCGTATTCGTTTGTTGATTTCTATTATGGAAGATTAAGCAACAAAGAGAAGGAAAAAGTAAAACAACATCTAGAGGAGCCGTACTTAAAAATACTTAATAAGTATGAAGACTTAAATGATGTCACTTATCTTCTTCTTGAAGATGAGATACTTTGTTTAACGTCTGAGTTAAATGCCAAAGAGATATTGTTTAGTACGTATTATTTTTGTAAATATCCTTGTACCATATGGGGAAATTATCAGCTAAAATACCCAGTCTTTACAAACAAATGAATTACAAAGTAGGAGAATCAATAATAGTATATTAGGAGTATAATAACGACATGTATGTATTAGAGCATAACAATCAATTAATAAATTATAGGGTTATTAAAAGCAATCGAAAATCAGTAGCAATCATAGTATACCCAACCAAAGAAGTAATTGTTAGAGCTCCGAATCAAATATCTTCTGATAAAATCAAAAATATAGTACGGTCAAAAGGGGATTGGATTATAAAAAAACGAAACGAAATGCCAGAAATTGTAATACCCAAAAAACGTGATTATACCGAAGGGGATAAAATTCTCTACAGAGGAAAAGAATATACTATTAAAGTGATAAATACAGTAGGAATAAGTCAATCAACGATATTATTAAAAGAAAAAGAAATTATAATAGTTAAAAAAACCAAAGAGAAGAAAAAGATACAAGAATTATTGTTGGAATGGTATAAGGGTGAGGCTAAATCATTAGTAAAAGAAAGAATTGAGTTTTATATGCCGCAAATCAAGAAACCCATAGGTGACATTAGGATTAAGAGCCAGAAAAAGAGATGGGGGAGTTGTAGCAGTAAAGGAAACTTAAATTTTAATTGGAAAATTGTTATGATGCCAGATGAAATGTTTGATTATATAATTGTGCACGAATTATGTCATTTAAAGCATTTAAACCATTCTAAGCTTTTTTGGGAAAGTGTTGAAAAGATTTTACCTGATTATAAAATCAGAGAAAAATGGATAAAAGAAAATACGCTTCAATTAGATTTTAAAGGAGGAATTTTGTGAGAGTAGAAGAACGCTTTATTGAATATGTTAAAATTAATACAGTATCAGATGAAAATAGTGAGACTCATCCAAGTACAAGCCGTCAACTTGTTTTGGCAGAAAAGCTTGTAAAGCAATTAAAAGACATGGGGATAGAGAATGCACGAATTGATAAAAACGGTAATGTTATGGCAAGTATCAAAGCAAGTGAGGGCTATGAACATGTAAAACCACTTGGTTTTATTGCACACATGGATACGGTTGGAGATAAAGAAGCAATTGTAAATCCACAAATCATAAGAAACTACGACGGAAAAGATATTGAATTAGGAACAAGTGGTAAAATATTATCTCCCTTAGTTTATCCTGAATTAAATGGCTATATTGGGAGGACACTGATAACCACAGATGGAACAACGATTCTAGGGGCTGATGATAAGGCAGGTATAGCTGAGATAATGACATTATGTGAACAATTAGTTAATTCCTCACAACCTCATGGCAAGATCTGTATTGGTTTCACACCAGATGAAGAAATTGGACAAGGAGCAACTTGGTTTGACGTTGAAAGCTTTGGAGCGGCTTATGCATATACTTTAGATGGAGATTTGGAGGGCGGATTAGAATATGAAAATTTTAATGCTGCATCTGCTGTCTTCGAGATAAATGGAGTTGATATCCATCCAGGTTCAGCAAAGGGAATTATGGTAAATGCAGCTTCTGTTGCTTGCAAAATACAATCCATGCTGCCACAGGCAGAGGTTCCTGAATTGACAGAGGGTTATGAAGGCTTTTACCATTTAATGGATATCGAAGGGAATACCAGAAAAGCTAAATTAACATATATTATAAGAAATCATGATGCAGCTTGCTTTAAGGCACAGAAAATGACGTTAGAGCATATTGCAAAAGTTCTAAATGAGAGGTATGGGGAAAACACAGTAATTTTATCTTATAAAGAAAGTTATAGAAATATGGCTGAAATTATAGATCAAAACTATCATCTAATAGAAAATGCAAGAAAAGCAATAGAAGAGGTAGGGCTCGTGGTAAATACTAAGCCTATTAGAGGCGGTACGGATGGAGCAACCTTAAGTTATAAAGGACTTCCTTGCCCGAATCTAGGAACTGGTGGAAATGCGTTTCATGGTGTCTATGAACACATAACAGTAGAAGGAATGGAAACGGTTGTAAAGATTCTACACAATTTAGTAAAGATATATTCTGATTTTTCGTAGAGGATAGGAATGTTTCGTAACTTGCATAAGAGCAAAGTGTTTGCAAAGAGATAACTAAAACCCAAGTGACTTGCAGTAAATAAGCTTGCATGGTCTCTTGGGTTTTACTATGTAAGCTTAAGTTAGTAAAATAAAAGCATTTTATCTAGAAAGCTGCATGATTTACTTGTATTATGTCGTGCGCGACCAAATAAATTCGGAAAATGATAAATTTTTTAAATTATATGTTGACATATGATTCAGAGTTTGATATTATATTCCTTGTCGCTAAAAGCTGAATTGTTGGAAAATAAATACAATTATCTGAAATGAAGAATTTATTCAAATAATTTTAAAAAAAGCAAAAAAAGCTGTTGACAAAAATTGTTCCACATGTTAAGATAATGAAGTCGCTTGTGAGAACGACAAAAAATGACAAAGAACCTTGATAATTAAATAGTAATTACAACCTTGAAAATTCAATGGTTTTCAAAGAAAACCAAGAGAAAAATTCAGAACAAAGTATCCATCTTAACAGATGAGATGCGACCTAAAAAACAGTAATTAACGGAAAATAAGCTAGCAGCTTTTTGACGTTAGGATATAAACTTTTATTGAGAGTTTGATCCTGGCTCAGGATGAACGCTGGCGGCGTGCTTAACACATGCAAGTCGAACGAAGCACTTTTTCTTCTTCGGAAGAGAAAGTGACTGAGTGGCGGACGGGTGAGTAACGCGTGGGTAACCTGCCTTATACAGGGGGATAACAGTTGGAAACGACTGCTAATACCGCATAAGCCAACGAGGCCGCATGGCCTAGTTGGAAAAGATTTATCGGTATAAGATGGACCCGCGTCTGATTAGCTAGTTGGTGAGGTAACGGCCCACCAAGGCGACGATCAGTAGCCGGCTTGAGAGAGTGAACGGCCACATTGGGACTGAGACACGGCCCAAACTCCTACGGGAGGCAGCAGTGGGGAATATTGCACAATGGGGGAAACCCTGATGCAGCAACGCCGCGTGAAGGAAGAAGTATTTCGGTATGTAAACTTCTATCAGCAGGAAAGAAAATGACGGTACCTGACTAAGAAGCCCCGGCTAACTACGTGCCAGCAGCCGCGGTAATACGTAGGGGGCAAGCGTTATCCGGATTTACTGGGTGTAAAGGGAGCGTAGGTGGCGATGCAAGTCTGATGTGAAAACCCGGGGCTCAACCCCGGGACTGCATTGGAAACTGTGTTGCTAGAGTGCAGGAGAGGTAAGTGGAATTCCTAGTGTAGCGGTGAAATGCGTAGATATTAGGAGGAACACCAGTGGCGAAGGCGGCTTACTGGACTGTAACTGACACTGAGGCTCGAAAGCGTGGGGAGCAAACAGGATTAGATACCCTGGTAGTCCACGCCGTAAACGATGAATACTAGGTGTCGGGAAGCTAAAGCTTTTCGGTGCCGCAGCTAACGCAATAAGTATTCCACCTGGGGAGTACGTTCGCAAGAATGAAACTCAAAGGAATTGACGGGGACCCGCACAAGCGGTGGAGCATGTGGTTTAATTCGAAGCAACGCGAAGAACCTTACCAAATCTTGACATCCCTCTGACCGGACAGTAATGTGTCCTTTCCTTCGGGACAGAGGAGACAGGTGGTGCATGGTTGTCGTCAGCTCGTGTCGTGAGATGTTGGGTTAAGTCCCGCAACGAGCGCAACCCCTATCTTTAGTAGCCAGCATTTAAGGTGGGCACTCTAGAGAGACTGCCGGGGATAACCCGGAGGAAGGCGGGGATGACGTCAAATCATCATGCCCCTTATGATTTGGGCTACACACGTGCTACAATGGCGTAAACAAAGGGAAGCGAAGTGGTGACATGAAGCAAATCCCAAAAATAACGTCTCAGTTCGGATTGTAGTCTGCAACTCGACTACATGAAGCTGGAATCGCTAGTAATCGCGAATCAGAATGTCGCGGTGAATACGTTCCCGGGTCTTGTACACACCGCCCGTCACACCATGGGAGTTGGAAATGCCCGAAGTCAGTGACCCAACCGTAAGGAGGGAGCTGCCGAAGGCAGGTTCGATAACTGGGGTGAAGTCGTAACAAGGTAGCCGTATCGGAAGGTGCGGCTGGATCACCTCCTTTCTAAGGAAATGAGTAGGCATTAAACACTTAGCGAGTGATAACGAGTTTAGTGTGAAAGCCCACCCGAACACTTAATGAAGCGAAGCTGAATTTAGTGAGAGTGGTGAAGGTTGTAATTACTATTTAGTTA